>NZ_VJXQ01000009.1:67622-67891 GCF_007655485.1 Halobellus captivus | reverse complement strand
GACTACGACCGGCTCGAAACCGAACTCGTTGCCCAGGACCGGGATGCGTCCCGGGTCGCGACGGCGGACATCGACGAGCGGAGTGCTCGGCGTCTCGTTGGCGACCTCGTCGAGGACGATGTGGTGACGCCGATCCCTGACCACCGCATTCTCGTCCACGAGCCCAGTAGCAAGCCCTTCGAGTCGATCACCCAGCTCGCCGTGTTCCATCGTGGCTGGCAGGCCGCCACCGACGCCGACGCGGAGGACAACTGATGCAGCAGACGCTC
>NZ_VJXQ01000009.1:66983-67458 GCF_007655485.1 Halobellus captivus | reverse complement strand
GGGCCGCTCCAACTGTGTGCTCGCTGTAGCCCCGGTGGGCCCGCCACGCACTGGACGCGTGACCTCGAAGAGCATCTCGTGGACGAGTGACGCTTGGCCGAGTGAGGCTTACATCGTACACACGAAAACGGCTAAGTGCGTTGGCTCACAATGTACACATCATGAGCACCGATAAGAAGCGCGTGCAGTTTCGGGCCCCCGATCGGCTCATCGACCGGGCCGACGCACTGGCCGCAGTCCTCGGGGAAGACCGGACAGACGTCCTCGTGACCGCGCTTCGGGAGTACCTCAAAGACGCCGCTCACGACGACGCACTCACCCAGGAGATCGCCGCCGCCTATTACGACGATGAGATCACCTTCGAGCAACTCAAAGCGCTCGTCGGCGCCGAAGAGGCGGCAAACCTCCGAGTGTTGAAACAGCAGTTGGACGAGGACTTCATCGACGAGGTCGCCGACGCATAGATGTCGCGGTG
>NZ_VJXQ01000009.1:66610-66973 GCF_007655485.1 Halobellus captivus | reverse complement strand
GAGATCGCCGCCGCCTATTACGACGATGAGATTACCTTCGATCAACTCAAAGCGCTCGTCGGCGCCGAGGAGGCGGCAAACCTCCGAGTGTTGAAACAGCAGTTGGACGAGGACTTCGTCGACGAGGTCGCCGACGCTTAGATGTCGCGGCTTATCGCAGACGCCTCCGCCCTCGTGAGTCTCGGGATCGTTACTGACGACGATCCTGATCCACTCGCACTCTGTCTCTCCCGGTACGAGGTCGTCGTCCCAACGGCGGTCATCGATGAACTCCGAGAGATTGCCTCGTACGATGACGTCCATGGACACGCCGCGTCCGCCGTCCTCGACCAAACGGAGTCATTCACGACACAGTCGGTGGAC
>NZ_VJXQ01000009.1:60770-66600 GCF_007655485.1 Halobellus captivus | reverse complement strand
TGTCTCTCCCGGTACGAGGTCGTCGTCCCAACAGTGGTCATCGATGAACTCCAAGAGATCGCCTCCTACGATGACGTCCATGGACACGCCGCATCCGCCGTCCTCGACCGGGTGGATGCATTCACGACACAGTCGGTTGATCTCGATGCCGAGTTCCCCCTCGATGACGGTGAGAACGCGGCGGTCACACTCTCGAATGAACTCGATGCTGCGCTCTTCCTCTGTGACGAGTTCAACCAGCTTGGCTTGATCCACGCCTCACTCGCTGATACCCGGCTCGTCACGACACCGACGCTACTCTCGGTTCTCGTTCGAACTGAACACCTATCAGCTGCCGATGCGCGGTTGCTCCTCGATGCGATCAGTGACGCCCGTAGCTGGGGCGCGAACAGTTACGTGCAGCGAGCTCGCTCGTTGCTCAAGGAGCCCTGACACCGTGGAGGATCCTTCGAAGTGATTTGGAATGTCCGATAACGACGCTCTCTACGACGTTTGTGAACGAACGAAGAATCCCGAGCACGCATCAGTTGATGACGTGGTCGAACTCATTCTCGAACGCGCACAGCATCCCCGGACGGAGCACCGGGACGCGCATCTCGACGAGATGATGGCTACTGTCGTCGATAGGTACGGGACCGATCCCATCCGCACCGTCGTTCACCGCGTCCTCGTCGACGGCACGCCTTTCCGGACCGCTACTCACGGCCTCGAAATGTCCAACGTCGACGGTGTTCGTGTCGGGACGACCGCTGGCCAGTTCCTCGACGAACTGAACGCACAGGACGACGACTGAAACCGACGTGAGCGAGTCCCGTCTCCCGAGCACTGATGTGCAAGCGCTGTGCAAACGCCGAAACGGTTATGCGTCTATGTGCAGAACTTGCACATAGAATGAGCGCAAGTGACGATCCCCGGCGGGTTCACTTCCAGTCGCCGGAGTACCTCGTCGACCGGCTGGATGCCATCGCCGACCTCTTCGACAAGGACCGGACAGATCTCCTCGTCGAGGCCATCCGCGAGTACATCGAAGACACGGCCGACAGCGAGACGTTCCAAGAGCTGGTCGCGACGAAGTACTACGACGACCAGCTCGAGTTCGAGACGGTCAAGCAACTGGTCGGCGCCGAGACCGCCCAGCGACTCCGTCTCCTCAAAGCGGATCTCGAGGACGAGCCGCTCGATCTCGCTGCCCCTGACGACGTCGACGTCTACGAAGGGGATGTGACGACGGTCGAGACCAGTGATGACGATCGATGAGCGGCCAGCGACTGCGAACGGTCGTCGCTGACACGAGCGCGCTTGTCAGTCTCGCCGTGCCTTGTGCAGATGCAGCGGTCGGGTCCGACGTTCCGGACCCGTTCCAGTACCTGCTCACCTCCTGTGACGTGATCGTCCCTCCGGAAGTGGTCGCAGAACTCCGCGATATCACGCAATATCAGGATATCCACGCCGCTGCGGCGAGTAACGTCCTCGCGGCCCGTGGCCACTATACGGTCGAAGATCCGTATGCGCGCGACGACACCCCGGATGCGCGACCGACGTTCGGCCTCGACGACGGCGAAACTGATGGCATCGTCCTCGCGAACGCGCTCGACGGCGACGGCTTTCTCACCGACGAATTTGGCGGCACGAACTTCCCGCTCATCCACGCGGTGCTCCAGGGCCCACGAATCGTCCCGACACCGCGGCTTATCTGCGACTACGCCCGGAACGGCCACATGACCCACGAGGAGGCGCGAACGCTACTGAGCGTGATCAGCCCCCACCGGAGCTGGGACAATAGCCCGTACGTCGCCCAGTTAGTCACGCTTCTGGAAGGGTAGATTCAGTCAGCTTCGAGGTCACGAGCGTCAAATTCGCCGGCGAGATACTGCTCTCCCGTTCGCGTGATGTCGTAGACGCCGTTTCCGAGGTGGACGAGGAGGCCGTATTCGACCAGCGTCTTGCACCGGGCGTTGATGTGCTGGCGAGAGAAGCGGACGCGATCGCTGTCCGCCATTTCCTTCGGGGTGTCGGGGCCGTCGTCAGAGAGATGCTCCAGAATGCGGTCATCGGCGCGAGACATCCAGTCGGCGTCAAAGCGCATAATCGCTTGTGGTTGCGCCGACGCTATCCCGAACGCGCTAAGTCAAGTAGCAGAGCGATAAGCTTCTATGGTTGACTCCCAACGTTTTAACGGCTACCCACCCTACTCCACGAGTATTGAAATGGATCAGTCCTCACCACAAACCCTCACTGTAGAGATTATCGAGACGTTGGAATCATGTGGAGTGGACCGCGACCAGTACCAGTTACACGACTATCTCGACGTCGAAGCATTCGAGCAGCTGGTAGCGGGATCCAGTGGAGCAGTCGAGGTTCGTGTCACTGTCGAGGGGATTCAGCTCGCCGTTACAGGTGATGCTGTCGAAATCGTCGATCCCCAAGGCGGACATTCGGAGGCCCAATAGCATGCTATTCGTGGAATATCGACTTCCGAACGTTCCAATTCCCGTTGTAGCTGATGTGAGGCGTGGAATTACGTCCGTTCCCCAATCAGGCAAATTATGAAGCTAGAATCTACTATATCTTTCAGATGAGGGATTGGTCTCGGGCGGTGAGTCAATGGTCGGTCACCATCCTTGGAGTGGTGCTTCTCCTGGTCACGCTCGCCCGAGCCGCGACAGACACCGACGAGCCACTTATCGACTTCATCGAGGTCGCGGCCCCGTTCGCCGTCGGCATCGGACTCATCGTCGGCGGGATATGGCTCGCTAGAACGTCACCAGTAGCCCGTGTCAGACAACTTTCGAAGTGGACGCTGGGTGGTGGCCTCGTCGGCGTGGCTGTCAATCTCTGGTTCGTCTTCATCATCTCGCTCGAACAGGTTCCATCCGGGGAACCGGTCGTGTTGAATCTCAATGGCGCTGGCATCTTCATGGCTGCCGGTGTGCTTCTCGGCTACTATGCCACAGGACTCCAAACGCGGGAGCATCAACTTGAACTCTCAGAAAATCGCTTCCGGGCACTCACGGAGAACTCGTCGTTCGCGGTCATCTCGATCGACGAGACGAGTACGATTCGCTACGCGAACGACGCGACTGAAACTCTCTTCGGGTATCCCACGACGGACCTCGTCGGCGAGCCGCTGACGAAGCTGATGCCGGCCCGCTTCCGTGAGGCGCATCTCGAGGGGCTGTCTCAGTACCTCTCTAACGATAGGCGAACTGTCGACTTGGATGGCCTCGAATTGGCCGGGTTGCGCGCCGACGGCGAGGAATTCCCTGTCGAAGTCAGTTTTGGCGAATACGTCGTAGGCGACGACCACCTCTTTACGGGCGTTATTCAGGACATTTCCGACCGAAAAGCAGCCGAGGAGCAGCTTCGTGACCACACGTCGAAAGTCACGCAGCTGCACGAGGTCGCGACCGAGATCACCAGGGCAGCATCCAAAGAACAGGTGTACCAACGCACTGCCGACGGGGCTGTTGACGTCTTTCCGGCCGCTGTCGCCCGCGTGGCGATCGCGGACGGGGACCAGCTCGTGCCGGCCGCCAGTTCGGACCACGAATCCCTCGAGGAGTGTGAGCCGGTGTCTGCAACCCTCGGCTACGCGGGGCAGAGCTACCAGTCAGGCGAGGTGCTCCGACTGGAGGATCTAACGGATACGCACTCGGCAGCGCGATCCTCGCTCCAGGACGGGGGATCACTGCCGGACGCGGACCCAACGGAACCACGGTCGCTGTTGAGCATTCCTCTCGGGGAGTATGGGGTGGTGCAGGCGTTTGCGCCAGAGCCAGCAGCATTCACCGACCGCGATGAAGAGGTCGCCGAGATGCTCGCAACGCACGTCACGACGGCCCTCCAGCGAATCGAGGCCGAGTCGACTATCCGACGCGAACGCGACCGACTCGAAGAGTTCGCCAGCATCCTCTCGCACGACCTCCGAAATCCCCTGAACGTCGCCCAGGGTCGCCTGGAGCTCATACAGATGACCGGCGAGATAGACCACGTCGACGCCATCGACAGCGCGCTCGATCGGATGGAACGGCTCATCAAGGATATGTTGACACTCGCTCGCGAAGGCGATGCCGTCGGTGAGACGGAACCGGTTGAGCTTCGTGCGATCGCTAATCAAGCCTGGAACAACGTCGCAACGGAATCCGCTGCCCTCGAGATCGAATCGAGCGTCCGGATCGACGCTGACCACAGTCGGCTCATCCAGGTGTTCGAGAACCTGTACCGGAACGCCATCGAACACGGCGGCGGCGGGGTCACAATTCGCGTCGGCTCCCTCGACGGCGGCTTCTACATTGAGGATACAGGCCCCGGTATCCCGGAGGACGAACGAGACGATATCTTCGAGAGCGGATACACGACCCATCAAGAGGGTACCGGGTTCGGGCTCGCGATCGTCAAACGAATCGTCGAAGCCCACGGCTGGGAGATCGACGTCACCACCGGTCGCGATGGTGGCGCTCGCTTCGAGATCTCAGACGTTTGATTCAGCTCGGCATCAGGAGCGTGAGGAGACGATCTGAACGCCAGGTCCCTCCCGACATCCCACGATCCCTGCTACGTCTTCCGGGTCGCTTGCGACTGTTCGGCTATCAGGTAGCTAAGCTCCGGAGTGACGCTCGTGAGACAGCTGTAGAATATCGTCTTGACTGTGCTGAGACTACTCGTCAGCGGTTCCGAGCTCTTGGCTGACCTCATACGCTTCGTTGAGCGGCTCCATATTCCACGACGCCCAGTTATCTTCGGCAACCCACCGGTAGCGCACAGTGCGGTCGCCGTCAAGTAGGACGATCCCTCGTTTCTGGTTTCGTTTGCCCTCAATCGTCTCCTCGAGCATTCCGTACTGGTCATACACCTGCTTTTCCTCATCCGTCAAGAGCGGATACGAGAGGTTGTTTTGGTCGATGAACTGTTGGTGACTGTATGGGCCGTCGGGCGAGATACCGAGCACTGCGATCTCGTCGTTGAACGTTAACATCTCCATATCGTTCAGCTCGCACAGCTGGTCAGCACACACGGGACTGAAATCGTAGACGTAAAACACCAGCATAGCAGGTCGTCCAGCAGCGAACTCAGACAGCGAGAACTCCCGAACTTCGTCACCTTGGGTTCCTGTCAGTGTGAAGTCTGGCGCTGTGTCCCCTACTTGAACCATATTTGTATAACGGAGGCGAGTCTGAAATCAGTTGTCACGCTTTTGTCGCACAGATTTTCAGAAACGTCTCTGTAACGGGCAAGTTGCCCACTATCGAGTCAACTCGGCGGAGTAGTGCGAGGATAGAGCCTTCGTTCGTCGGACGCGACCTCACCAGCTATCGAACCATCGCTTTTAACTGCTGTTCGTCCTTTGATTGGCTGAGATCAGGATGGATTCATCATCCCCGAGTGATACGGACCGGTGTTCGAATCTCCTTATCGAAATCGTCGAAACCCTGGAAGTCCACGGCCTGCCGAGCGATTCGTATCAGCTCCACGATGTCGTCGACATCGAGGCACTCGAACGACTTCTCGCATCGTCCTCCGGCGATGTCGAGGTTCGATTCACTGTCGAGGGGGTTGAGGTCGTCGTCACGAAGGACGGCGTCGACATCCCTCTCGACGAGCCAGTCGGCTCACCGAACCACTAAGGCGCTCGGAATCGTCGACAGAGACGACTTCTGAAAGCCCTCGGCCGCTCGGCATCCCGCGACCACTGCTGCGCTCCTCGTTCTTGCGGTGCTTGCGGGGTCGGGGGACGACCGAGGCGGCCTCGCCCTTTCTGAGTCCACCAGGACGGTAGCTGGATCGCCGAGTGTCGCGGCCGGCTAGACTGGTGTGTCCGTTATGGCCCGCC
>NZ_VJXQ01000009.1:60364-60591 GCF_007655485.1 Halobellus captivus | reverse complement strand
CTCGCTCCGGGCGGGTCGGCGCGCGGTGCTGGATGATCGTCCGCCTCGGGCGCGCTCTCGCTCGCGCCCACAGGGCGCTCGCGAAGGCGCGAGCGAGAGCGCGCAGATGGTTCTGTCGGTTGTTGTCGTCGAGGAAATCCGCGATGTTGTAGCATCGCGGTGTCGGGCGCGTGAGCGCCTTCAGGAACCAGTGAGTTCCAATGTCAAGTAAGAACGTCTCCAGTGAA
>NZ_VJXQ01000009.1:58183-60354 GCF_007655485.1 Halobellus captivus | reverse complement strand
CCGGAGTTCCGGGCGACGGTCGACATGGAAGTGCAGGCGAAAGTCGATTCCAACCACCCAGATGCGCGGGTCAAGGAAGGCCCGGATCACATGTTCGGGAAGACTCTCGAACAGGAGGAACGCATCGAGGCACGGGAGGCCGAGTTGGAGCACATCAGTGCCCAGGCGGAACTCAGTGAGCAGGAGGGACGCGCGAAGCGGACGCGGGAGGTCGTCGTAGAGCAGTGTGGCCGAGACGAGCCCGAACCGGTGGAGCGCACGGATCCCCGAGAAAAGCTGACGCAGGAGGAACTCGCGGCGGTGAACAAGCAGGCGATGCGGATCAGCGACGAAGTGCAGGGCGGCTGGTCGAGAGCGGTCGTCGCGAAGCAGTTGGCCGAGAAGGTGCAGCGCGGCCAGGACGTGACGAAGGCGGTGCTGGAGACGTTGGAGGAACTGAAGGCGGTCCCCGGTGCAATCGTGCCCATCGCGGATGTGCCGGACGTCCCAGTCGGGGAGGTGACGGTCCAGGGTGAAATCACCGAGCTCTGGACTCCAAGTGACAACTCGATTCAACAAGTCGGGCTCATCGAGGACGAGAGCGGGCGAACGAAATTCACGATCTGGGAGAAGAGCGGGAAAACGGTGGTTCGAGAGGGGCAAACGGTCAGATTCAGAGCGGTCAAGAAGAACTGGTATCAGGGCCGGTGCAGTCTCGCGATCACGGGCTGGTCGAGGATCGAATTCCCAGATCGCGGCCGCTGGTGGGAATAGCCGGGGCGACGCGCCCCTTTTTTGCTGGTGTGTAGCGGTCACCGCCACCTCCCACCACCTCCACGGTCCGGGCTGCTCACGGCGCTACGCGCCGTTGCGCGGCCGGGCTTTCGCCACCGCAGTCCATCGGTGTCAGCGCCGTCCTCCGTGGTGTGTATTTGCCCCCCTGATGGGTGAGGGGCATTCCGAGAGGCGCGATTTGCGTGTATCCCCTCGTGTGTATTCATGGCAACCAGAGACATCTACGAGACGGCGTTCGACGAAGACGTCCAGACGGAATCGAGTGCGAACCAGTGTCCCGAGTGCGACGGCCGGGTCACCACCAATGCGATTGAAACCATTTGCGAGGACTGTGGCCTGGTCATCGACGAACAGCGTATCGATCACGGGCCGGAGTGGCGAGGGTTCGACGAAGACGAACGGGAGCGCACGGGCGCTCCGTTGACGGCGGCACGACACGATCGTGGGTTGTCGACGGAGATCGGCCGCGGGACCGATGCAAACGGGAACGAACTCTCAGGACAGAAGCGACGGCGGCTCGCTCGGATGCGCCGTGAACAGACGCGTGGGCGGTTTCAGTCGAAAGCCGAACGCAACCTTGCACACGGGCTTAGTGAAGTCCGCCGGATCAGTAGTACGCTCGAACTATCCGAGACGATCCGTGACCAGGCCTGCCAGCTCTTCCGCAGCGCTCAGAACAAGGACCTCCTGCAGGGCCGGTCGATCGAGGCGATGGCCGCCGCGAGTGTCTACGGGGCGTGCCGGTGTAACGGGCGACCACGAACGCTCGACGACATCACCGAGTCGGCGCGCGTCGAGCAATCGCGGGTGACGAACGCATACACGACGCTGAATACTGAACTCGGCCTGCCAGCCCAACCCGTGACGCCGAGTGCGTTCGTTCCGCGGTTGGCCTCGGAGCTCGACGTCTCCGATCAGATCCGGCAGCGGGCTCGGCAGTTGGCGGAAGCATCAGAATCGACCGGAGCAACCACGGGGGTTCGGCCATCCGGATTCGCCGCAGCTTGTCTGTACAAGGCCGGACGCGAAGACGGGCGGTGGCTCACCCAGTCGGACGTCGCTGACGTTGCGAACGTCTCGGTGGTCACCGTGCGAACCCACCGCGACGCGCTGGACGAATTGGCTGTCTAACGCCCACAGTGCTGATTTTCGGTTGTATTTTGTTGTCTGATTGATGTGAGAGCCATTGTTTAAACCCGAAGACGAAGCATGATACGGCCAGATCACTCGATGACCGACCAGTACGCCGACTACGAAGCCCTCCGACCGCTCGGCGAAGCGACCCACGTTCCCGACGACCAACTCGCCAGTAGTAGTGGTGAGCTCCGGCGGCAACGCTCTGGTGGCGTCGACGCAGGCTATCCAGACGACCCGACAGCAGCTGCGACCGAGTGCGA
>NZ_VJXQ01000009.1:57018-58173 GCF_007655485.1 Halobellus captivus | reverse complement strand
TCGATCCCCGCTGGCCAGTCGAAGTGCCGGTTCTGTCTCACGAACCATCTCGAAGCAGCCGACGAGCAGGGCACGTCGAATGCCGAACGGACTCTCCTCCACGTCATCCAGCTGCTCGTTGAGGCGTCGACGTTCTACGGCGCCGTCGCGAAGGGATCTGCTGCGGCCACCCTCCTCGCGAGGGCAGATGATGACCCAGTAGTCGATGACTGCAAGCTAATCTACGATCTCGACGAGGAACCGGCCCCACAGCTTGTCGATCAGTGGCCCTCGCTCCCCTCGGCGACACGGGTCACGTCTGAATGTGGTAATCAGCTGCTCGCGGCTGCTCGTGAGCGGACGGCGTGGACAGAGACGACGCAGTCCTGTCACGACGGCGAGCACACGACGTTCCTCTACGAGGAAACCGGGAGTGGGGTTCACTCCGAAGATCGTCTTGCAAGCCTACGTGAGGACGCAGACGACGACCTCTGGCTGGTGCCGGCGATTGCGCTCCAGGAATCCGTTGGCAAGACCGATACCGAACAGCCACGACGCGAGCGCCCAAACAGAACTCACCTCGAGTGTCGGGAGTGTGATCGGGAGACTAAGCATCGATTTCGCGAATTCGAGGCTATCCCCGACGACGAGTGGACCGGGCAGCCCATGTGGGAGTGTCAGCGGTGCGGGACACCTCGCTATGGGCCCGAACCCGAAGCCGGTCAATAGAGACGGTGACAGTTTAACCAACTAATCCCGATATCGATTCGTCCTGTTGGTTAATTGGGGACTAGTTCGAGATCACTCCCGGACCGCCCCGCTGACTGCCCGCCGGTGTTTTTTCGCGCCGGAAATTGGCGGAGGCGCACACATGGACCCACGAGACACCCCAGGCTATCGACTCCACCGCGCGCTTAGCAGCCTCTCCAGTATCGACGCCGACCAATTGGGGCCCGCTGATCGAGAGCGAATTAGCACCGCGACGACGCTCCTCGAGCAGGTGGATGTTCTCACCCAACCGAATACGACGGCGGACGGTGACGCCAACGAAGAATCCTGACAGCACGACGCGTCGGCAACGAAGCGTCCTGTGGCCGTCACAGCGTGAGCGGTTGTTCGCCCCGTTGAAGGGGTGCGGGGGCGCGAGACCGCTCCCAAGAACAACCCATGGCAACA
>NZ_VJXQ01000009.1:55161-56843 GCF_007655485.1 Halobellus captivus | reverse complement strand
GAATTCGACATCCAGACAGCCGGATTTACCAAGTGCCGCTTTCCCGTGCTGGCGAAACGGTACGTCATCCGCGACGGTGAGGTCCTGTACGCGGACCTCAGTTCCCCCGACCTGATCGACGAGTAGCGTTGTTCGTCCCCTGGGAGGGGTGCGGGGCGATCCAGTCGTGGGTCGTCCTACGAGGTGATTGTTCAATGGGCCACCGCGCACTCGTTGCGTACGAACGAACTGACGGACAGTACACGCTTCATTACTCTCATTGGGGTGCTGCGAACCTGAAACTCAAGCACCGAATCTCGGCTGAGTCGCCGTTCGGTGGCGAAGACACCGACTCCAAGTGGGCGAAACAGCTGCTGGCGGAACTGGCCGATGGCCTCGAAGCAGATGCGGTCGACGGCTACCTCGCTGGCGAGGATCGACCGTCGACGGTCGTCGAGCCGAAGCCCTGCGCCACCGGGCTTACCCTCGACGAGATCGTCGCGGACCATCTCGACTATCTCCACCACGAGGCGTTCTACGTGGTGTCACCGACCTTCGAGGTAGCCGCCTACCGGACACTGTGGTTCGGCCTCCAGTACGATTCAGAGACGGTCGCCCACGACGAGACAGTCGGGAACGGGGCGCTCGCCACCGTCCGATGGCACGACGGCGAGCCGGTCGGCGATGGCCATCTGAAGGGGCAGTTCCGGGCACTGAAAGACGTCGTTGGCGATATGGTCGACAAGGGTGTGTTCACCCAGTCGACGGCTCGCCAGTACCTCAAGCAGAAGCTCGGCGAGTGGATCGGGAAGCGCCAAGAGTTGCGCATCCCGAGCGGTGAAGCACCGTCTCCGGACGCGACACTCAGCCGCTCGTAGGGCGATTTGCGTCGAAGCAGATGGTGGTTTTTCTGGGGCAGAAAGGACTGAACCCCACCGTAGGCTCGTGATTTGATGCCCGAGAAACCAGACGACGATCCATTCCACGATTGCGAGTTAGATCCCGACGCAGTCCTCGGGACACACACCTTCCACGATGTCCTGTTCACCGACGATACCGAGACGCCGGTAAACGTGCTCACCGGCGAGACGCCAGCACATTCGCAGGCGAGCGTCGAGGAAGCGAAGGCGTTCGCTACGAGTATCGACACGGACACACCACAAATCGCGCTCCCGGCCTCTGTCGAGACGCAGGTCGAGACTCAGAGCAAGCCCTACACTGCAGCTGCGTTCTTCCACTTCAAGGCGACGGGGTCGCTCGAACGACACCGTGCCTACCACGCCGCGTACGACTCGGATGCGTTCACCGTCGACTTCGAGGCCGACTACGCGTCGGGCGATCTAACCATCACAGTCGAGCGAGCGAACGAGTCCTAAGACTCGACCGCTAGATCAGGTTTTTCGAGCGCCGGCGATGGGTGCCGGCGCAGCTGGAGCGAGCAACGATTCCCGGTGCGTCGGCGTTTCGAGGTGTTCGAGATGCATATGGTGATTTACGCTCTGGTAGAGGCATCGACGCACGACGACGCGCTGGCCACCGGAAAGTCAGTGTTCGACCGCTTGGTCGGCGCGGACCCACATGCCGGCGCCGTCTTCGATTACTATGTGACCTTCGACGAGGAGGACACGTCCGTTGCGGGGAAGGCACGATGGGGGAAGTTGCCGACGGCAGCCCCCGTCGATTCTGATGACGGCCAGGAACTC
>NZ_VJXQ01000009.1:43942-55029 GCF_007655485.1 Halobellus captivus | reverse complement strand
CGCCACCGTGGACAGCTGGATCGACTCCTCGAAGAAAGTGAAGAGCTCTGGATCGTGCCCGCTGACGTCCACTTCTGAATAATGCCTCGCATCACCAACTGGCGACGCGAGAGCCGCTCGCCGACGCTCGCGTATCGGAACACCGAGACCGGTGCGCGAGCCGTCCTGCATCGAGCCCCGGACTCCTACCGGTACAAATGGCGTGAGGCAATCCTCGTCGACGGCTATCCGGTGTGGTCGCAGGGGTACGAGACGAAGGACGCGACGTCGTTCCGTGACGAACTCCGGGAGCGGCCGGTCCCGGACCTCAGCTGCCCGGAGTGTCCGAACAACGACGTTCGCGTCGGCGAGAAGGCAGCAGACGGGGCGAAAATCCAGCGATGGTACGACTGCCCAGACTGTGGGTACGAAGCCCCCTCACGCATCGTCTACGGGCGGAGTACGCCGTAACTCAGGGCTTGACTCCGAGAGTGAAGGCCGTACGTTCCGTTAAGGAACGGCTGTGCGTGGTTCGTACGCTTCTCACTTATATGGAGGATCAGCCACCGATCCAATTAAGTATATCCAAAGGATATACACAGGTATGGTGAATCGATTTCAAATCGACGGCGAGGAAGTTCTCGACGGCCAAGTCAAGGAGTTCGGGAACAGCGCCCACGTCACCGTCCCCAAACGCTGGCGTGGGGCTGACGTGAAAGTCGTCCGTACCTCAGAACCAACCGAACAAGACGAAGAATGACTGATTCACAGGCTCTCATCAAGACGCTGGACTTCCAGCTCGACATCCAGAGCGATAATGAGAGCCTGCTGTACGACGCCACCCTCGAAGCGAGGTCGGTATACAACCAATCTATCCGACTCGCCAAGGAAGGTGTGGATTGGGACGCCATCCCCGATCGTGTGGCCGACGACGCCAACCTCGTGAAAAACACGATACAGCGCATCGTCGCCAAAGCACTCGGTGCGATGGAGAACTACTACGAGTATGACGACTACAACAAACCCAGCCACACCAAAGACGGAACGTACCCGCTCCGGGCGAACTACGAGGAGGGGTACAACTTGTTCCTTACCGACGACGGCGACGTGGCGTTCCGGATCAGCGCGAAGCCCTACAAGCACGTCAAGGGCGTCCTCGATGGTGACGACGCTCATCTCGACATTCTCAAGACCGCACTCGAAAGCGATGCATGGACGATTGGAACGGCAGAAGCCCTGTTCCGAAACGGCAACGCCGAGCTGCACGTCAACGTAACTAGCTCCGAGGGGACCGTTCGAGACAAGGAAAATTCACGGACAGTAGTTGGCGTGGATGTCAACGAGGACAATGTGGCGCTGACTGCACTCTCCAAGGGCAGTGTCGAGGACACAGTCGTTATCGAATTTCCGGACATCAAGTTCAAGCGCCATCGCTATTTCACGATGCGGAAGCGCGTGCAGAACGCGGGGAAGGACAGCATCCACGACACGTTGGAAGGACGTGAGGAACGGTTTGTCCGCGACCGACTCCACAAAGTGAGCCGTCATATCGTCGAGTGGAGCCGGCAGTTCGAGAAGCCGTGCATCGTCTTTGAAGACCTCAAAGAGATGCGCGACGGCCTCGACTACGGATGCCGGATGAACCGACGCTTGCACCGCCTCCCGTTCCACGGGCTTCAGCACTACACGTCCTACAAGGCAGCATTCGCGGGTATTCCGACGGCTTGGATCAATCCCGAATACACGAGTCAATGCTGTCCGATGTGCGGCCATACAGAACGATCGAACCGTCACAAGAAGCGGTTCAAGTGCCAGTCCTGTTCGCATCAAGACCACGCCGACCGGAGTGCAAGCGTGAATATCGCCGTGAAAGGTATCGAAGAGCATCAAGAGTGGACTGTGCCTGCTCTCAACAGCCTTCCCACTGTGCGGACGGTGCGACGGCAGGCATCGGGGGCCGTGGACGCCCCGACCGTGACCCACGACGCCGTTCGAGGCTATCAGACCGATGGCGTCGCGGGAGTGTCCGACTAATCCACGGGAAGTCTCGAGGACTGATCTCGAGACAGTTCACGGCGCCGAACGGTGAGCGGGTGGATCCCCGCTGGCCGCTGTTTTTCGGCCGGGCACGAGGTGGTGGCCCGGGACGACCGGGTGAGTCAACAAATGAGTCTCGAAGTACTTGACCGACACAGTGAGGCACTGTTCGAGTTCCTCTGGTGTCCCGTCTGCGGGCAGGAGGTCTTCACTCACATCCCCTTCGAGGGGGTGTTCTGCAAGAACTGCAACACCCAGGTCGAACTCAAAGAATCCCGAGAGACGCGCGGGTACGAGGAGGCCGTGCTCGCCTGCTTCGATACCGACACGACCTGGAACCTCCACATCGACGAAAAACTGCGACGCGACCTGCCTGATGGGTCGGCGCGCGTGAAAATCTTCGGCGCACCGGGCGCCTACGAGGTCGACTGGTGGAGTCCGGAGCCGAGTGAGGACTGGGAGCCTGTCGAGCGCGGCGAGTTCGACGACGTCGAGGAACCCGAGGAAATCTCTCATCTGGCCTGATCTCCTCAGGGATCGAAAAGGTAGAAATACCCGAAGCACTGGGTCAGAGCCAGCTCGTCAGAAACGCAATACAGGACGGGATAAACACTCGTAGGGCGGCCCCACCGAACCCGAGCCCGATGTAGCTCATTAAGAGGACAAACTGCGACCGTTCGTTTTCAAATCCTGTGAGCAAATAGTACAGGATGAACGACGCCGTAGCCTCGACGATGAACAGGCAGACGAGCGTCCCAGTCAGCACGAATCCGGGATCGGCCGTCATCGAGAGGAAATTCTCTGGTGCCCATCGGCTCTCGACGAGGGTCAGAACACCGCCAATTACGATGTACCCTAAGAAAGGGACTGCGCTAATGAGCATCCCCCGAGTTCCCCAGATGGCACCCCAGCGGAACCATCGCTCGAGGAACCCCGCTAATCGAGCGCGCCTCGATTTCGGTGGAATCTCGGTTGACATCCCATACTGGAGATTATGTTCGAACGCCTCGATACAGCGTGTGCCCGACGAATGCGGCGATATAGGCTATCGCGACTGCCTCGGTGACGAGCGACCGCCCGAGAACGACGACCAGCCCGATGACGAGCGGCCCGGTGAGCAGTAGTGAGTCGAAAACCCGGTCGTCCGCCCCTGCCTCCAACACGGCAGACACAAAGGGGATGTCACGCGATTTCATCGGTAGACCCCTCCGCGCTTGAAGATCGTTCGGAGCATCACGAGGACCGGGATGATCTCCAGCCGGCCGATCCACATGTGGAAGAGGAAAGCGATTTTCCCGATCGTGGGCAGCGAGTCAGGACCGGTAATCCCCGACGAAAGGCCCACGTTCCCCTGGGCGCTGGCGACCTCGAAGAGGACGTTCGCGAGCGAATACTCCCCCGACGGCAGTGTGAGTAACAGGAGGAACGTCCCCAAAACGAGGAACGTACTCCAGAGGACGACGATGATCGCGGCCTCCATAAATTCGCGACTCGCCTCTTCCTCGTTGAGTCGCCGATTGTTGATTTCCAGCCGACGCACTGCACTCTCGGGGTAGAACACGTCCGCAATCTGGTGGCGAATCCCCTTCACGAGCGTCAGGCCCCGAATGAGCTTGATACCGCCCGCCGTCGATCCCGCTGCCCCGCCGACGAACATTCCGAAGGTGACCGTGAGCTGGGCGTACGACGGCCACCGGCCGAGCGCGACGTTCGTCGCGTCGACGGCCGTCTGGAAGCCGGTACAGGTGGCTGCCGAGACGAACTGAAACAGCCCGTACCGAAGGGCCGCAAACGGCGTCTCGTAGGGGCCGGCGAAGTAGAGGAACGCCCACAACAACGCCGATCCGATGCCCATATAACCGAACACCCAGCGCGTCTGGAGATCCGAGTAGAAGTTCCGGAGGTCGCCCTGGAGGATGAGGTAATGGACCGGGAACGCGATGCTCCCGAGTAGCATGATCGGAATCAATACGAAGTCAATTGCGACGCTGTCGTAGGTCGCAATCGAGTTGTCCGTAATCGAGAACCCGCCTGTCGCGAGCCCCGTCATCCCGTGGTTGATCGCCCCCCAGATTGGCATCCCTGCCAGCCACAGGGCGAGAATCGACCCGAACGTGAACAGGATGAAGATCCACCAGATCGTCCGTACTGTCGAGACGATGCTCGGGTGGATCTTCTTCGAGCGAGCCTCACTCTCGTAGAGCGTCAACGAGCCACTCCCGGGGCGTGAAAGAATCGCCGTCGTCAGGACAATCACGCCGACGCCGCCAACCCATTCGGAGAACGTCCGCCACCACTGCAGCGTCCTCGGCAGCACCTCTTCGTTGTCGGTCATCGTGAGACCCGTCCCGGTGAAGCCGCTCATACTCTCGAAGATGGCGTTCAACGGCTCGGTGAACGCCGCGAGCGTCGCCGTCTGCGCCGGCGTTGAGAATCCAGGCACGCCGAGCTGGACGCTCCACGCAATCAGGAGGAACGGCAGCGAGCCGAAGATGCCCACCGAGAACCACCCTGACGCGGCAACGATCATCCCGTGGAACCGACCGGGAGCTTCCGCCCCCTCGAATCGTCGGTAGAGCACCCACCCGATGCCGAGCGGAACGAGGGCAGAGACCAGTAGCGCCGGGAGCGCGAAGTACTCGCCCCAGACGATCGGCACGACGAGCGAGATGAGCATCAACCCACCGAGCGCTTCCAGAATGCGTCCGAGGTCCCGCCCAACGGTTGCGACAGCCCCGTTCATACGTTCCCTGTGATGACTGGTAGCTGGCTCGCGCGCTGCCAGGACGAAATCATGGACACCTCACTCCTCCCGGTCTTCATAGTGGCCAAAGATGTCCGTAATCTCCGGGTCCGCACCGACGCCGGAGTAGACAGTTAGCAGATCGCCCGCCTGAATCGTCGTTTCACCGCGCGGGGTTATCGGGTGGTCGTTTTCGTTCCGTTCGATCGCCACGACGAGCATCTCGTCGGTGAGCAGCCCCGATTGGGCAGCCTCCTTGAGTGTCTTCCCCGCGATTGGTGCCTCGTCAGTGACCGTGATCTCGAACACTTCAGCATCGTCCCCGATCCGCATATAGTCGACAATCGCCGGCCGTGCCACGGCGCGGTACAGGTACTCGGCGATGAGTTGCTGGGGATTCTGCATCGTGTTCACACCGATCTGCTCGAACAGCCCCATGTGCTCGGGATTGTGGACGACCGAGAGGATCGCGGGCACCTCGAACTCTTTCGCGAGCAGGCAGGTCATCACGTTCGTCGCGTCCTGGTCGGTCGTCGAGATGAGCGCATCAGCTTGGGCTGCCCCTGCATCGTCTAACGTGTCCTTCGACGTCGCATCGGCGTTCAGCACCAGACAGTCGAACTCGTCGGCCGCTCGATTCGCTCGGGTTTCGTCGCGTTCGATGACGACGACTTCGTTGCCGGACTTGGTCGCAATATCGATGAGTGGCGTGCCGATGTCGCCGGCGCCGATGATGATGAGGTACATATAGGTTACACCTCCAGTCGCCGCAGGAGCGCTTCACGGACCGACATCGCCGACTCCTCCGGTCCGCGAGCCATCACGACCGTCTTGTCTACTTCTTCGCCGATCGTCTCCGGGAGCGACCCGAACACAGCCTGTGAAATCGCGCCGGAGCGAGTCGCCCCAACGCAGACTGTATCGTATTCCGCCGCCGCTTCCAGAATCGTCTGTTCGGTATCCTCAGCAACTCTGATCTCGGTCTCGTAGGACATATATTGAATTCCTGCGCGTTCAGCTAGCTCCTCGATTACCGCTTCACCGCGCTCGGTGGGGGAGCCCTCATCATCAGTATCGGTTTCCGGCGACTGTACGTTGAGCAGCGTCAGCGAGGCGTCGTCGGCCGCTGCGACGAACTCCGACGCTCGCCGGGCCGCAATCGGCGCGTGTGGACCCCGTCCGGCGAGAACCATGATGTCACCCTCACCACGCTCACCTTCGGAGCCGAGTTTCACGAGCGTCGCATCACAGGGTGCGCGTCCGATGACGGGATCGATTGTGGATCCGAGGACGTGCTCTCGACGACTTCGGGTTCCTTGCCAGCCGAGGAGGACGTGATCGGCGTTCTCCTCCTCGATGACATCCAGAATGACTGAGCCAGCATTGCGACCGACGATCGCCCGCGTCTGCAGGCCGATATCGAGGTCGGCGGCGATATCGCGAGCGGAGTCCAGCAGTTCCTGCTGCCGTTCGACCCGCTCCTCTTCGAATTCGAGATCCTGCGAGAGCGACGTCTGGCGGGGAACCTCGATGACGTTCACCGCGATGACCTCGGCGTTCTCGTCTTCGTGGGCATGCGCGCTGGCCGCGGCCATCCGGAGCAAGTCTTGCTCCGTTTCCGGATTCGCAACCGGAACCACCACACGGTAGCGGTCGTCACCGTTGGCGACCGCCGTCGGTTCGGGCGCAATCGCCTCGCCGACGAGACTCTCGCTCAGGGCTCGGTCCCGCGCGTAGAGGTAGTACCAGGCGATGCCGAAGGCGACGAGTACCGTCCCGATCGCACCGACCGGTGTCGGCGTAACGGGCAGGGCGAGTTCGACCGGCCCGAACGTGACGACAGTCGGGACGAACTCAACCGACATCTGGAAGAGGACGGCCAAACACGCCAGCATCCCGACAACCGGGACGACCGGATACAGGACCGACGGAATCTGGAACGCCGGGTCGTACGCCTCCGGATTCGCCCGGCGCAACACAACGACAGTGACGTGCACGAGGGCGTACGTGACGAGGTACATGAAGCTCGCCACCTCGGCGAGCGTCCCGATCCCGACGCCGATGGCGATCAGCACGAGTGTGATGATCCCCGTCGCCGAGATGGCCCGGTAGGGCGTTCGGAAGCGTTCGTGGACTTCGTTGAGCCAGTTGACGAGAATCCGGTCTCGGCCCATCGCGAAGTTGACCCGGGCGGCCGACAGGATGCTCGCGTTCGCACTCGAGACTGTCGCGAGGACCGCACCGACGATCATCGCGAGCGCACCTATCGACCCCATGAATTCGGTTGCAACGTCGGCAACCGGGACCTCGGAGGTCGCGAGCGCGTCTATCGACAGGGTGCCCGTCGAGACGAACATCACACCGACGTACATCAGCGTCGGCGTCACTACCGACGCGATCATCGCGAGCGGGAGGTTTCGACTCGGGTTCTTGATCTCCTCGGCGCTGGTCGCGATTACCTCAAACCCGATGAACGTCACGTACACCGTCCCGATCGTCGCTGCGACCGCCGGCCATCCGTTCGGGTTGAACTCTCCGATGGTCGGGCCACTGATGAAGCCCAGCGCGAGGAACGCGACGATGAGGCCGACGAGCGTGAGGACGATGACGTTCTGCAGCGAGCCGGTCTCCTTGACTCCGTAGTAGTTGACCGCGGTCAGGAGCGCCGCCATCACGAGGGCAGCAACAGTAATTCCGAGCTGCCCCCAGCCAGCGAGGAAGCCAATGTACTGGCCGAGGCCGGGGAGGAGATACTGACCGAAGCCGATCATGTAGAACGCCGACGCGAAGGTGAGTCCGGCCCACATCCCCCAGCCGACGATACTCCCGAAGAATGGCCCGAGGGCGCGATTGACGTAGTAGTAGCTCCCGCCAGCCTTCGGCATCCCCGTCGCCAGCTCCGAGAGGGAGAGCGCGGCCAGCAACGAGACGATCCCACCGGCGAAAAACGAAATCATACTGGCCGGACCTGCTTGCTGGGCAGCGATGCTCGGGAGGACGAAAATCCCCGCTCCGATCATCGTTCCCAGGCCGATCGTGTACGCCTCGAGGAAACCGAGGTCGCGGGCGAGCTCCTGATCGGTTTCACTCATCGACAGTCACCTCCGTCGTGGCCGTCGCTCCGGGCGTGAGAACTCGTGCTGTATCGACCATCATTCGGTATCGTCCTCGTCTGGGAGTGCGATGACTGGGCGGTCAGCGTCGGTGACCAGCTTCAACGCTGTGTCTCCGGACAGGAATTTGACGATCCGGCTCCCGCCTCGGGGGCGGAAGGCAATCGCGCTGGCGTCCACATCAGCCGCGATGTCGATGATGGCGCCGACCACGTCCCGACGGTAGGCAGTTTCCGTCTCGGCTTCGGGAATGAGTTCTCGAAACGCCGCGAACGCGTCCGCTGCTCGTTGCTCGGCCTGTTCGACGGGAATCTTGTCGGGAACTCCCTCCCCTTTCTCGATGACGTGAACGACAGTTACGCGGTCATATTCGTACGCGTCAAGTGCCCGTGCGGTTTCTCGTGCATCCGCTTCGTTCGCAACCGGAACGACGAGATGCGCTGTGAGTGACTCTGGCATATCTTATTCCTCCGTGTCAGAATGGTCGACGTCGTCGCTGCCACAATGCGGGCAGGTATCGACATCATCGTCGAGCGTTCGTCCGCAGCTTTCACACCGGGTCTGCGCGTTATTGTGGACGTCCCCGAGATACGCCCAGTGGAGCGATTCCGTGCCGTCGATTTGTGGCTCCCGTCGGACGTGATAGAGGGAGGTGATCTCCGTATTCACGCCGTCATCATCCGGATCAGGTGGGTGCTTTCGGACGATGGCGTATGCACCGTGATTCTCGATGTTGAGGACCTCCCCTGCCGCGTTCGCCTCGATTTCTTCTTCGATCGGCGTTCGGAGCGCGTCGATGCGCTGCTCGACGTACGACAGGAGGGATTTCAATTCCGGGAGCTCCAGCGCGTCGATCCGCTGAATCAACGCCTCAGAGAGATCGTCCGGTGGCGTGGGCTCTCCATTCGAGTTCCCCATCGTCTTACCTCCGTCTGGGGGGAGCTGCGAAGTCATCCGGTTTGCGTGCCCATTCAGTCGAGGGATCCGACGGAAATCGTTTGAATCCGGATCTCCGACAGGGATTCCGACGGACCGTTCGCTTCCCCGAATCACTCAGCGAATTCACACTGGTTGCTGGCGCGCTGAAGGTGGTCTCTGAAGTCATATACGAAGCCATATTGCGAACCAATAAATAATCTCGGTATTAGCAAACGATGGCGTAGTATCTGCGTAGTTTGTTTTCCATTCGTTCTGTAGCGGCCTTAGAGCCTCTCCCACAGAATTTTCGTAGTTTAAGGGAAGATACAGAGGGGCGCAATAAGAACGTCCACCGAGAACTCAAACAGTCACGTAACGATAATATAAAAGAGCCTGTGGAGTCAATCGCGTCGTATAAATATGCCCGTTCAAATCGATTCAGTCGACGAGCAAATCCTGTATTATCTGTCCCAGGAGGCCCGTCACACCTCTGCCCCGGATATCGCAGAGAAAGTCGACGTCTCGGCACCGACGGTGCGAAACCGAATCCGACGCCTCGAGAAAGAAGGGGTGATTCGAGGCTACCACGCCGACATCGATTATCAAAAGGTCGGTGGGAGGCTAACCAATCACTACGTCTGTAGTACAGGGAATCGGGACCGCGAGGAGATGGCCCAGCGCGTTCTCGATATCCCAGGCGTGATCAACGTCCGAGAGATCATGTCCGGAAAAGGCGACCTCCGGATTACGGTCGTCGGGACGGATACCGATGACCTCACGCGTATTGCGCAAGGAATCACGTCACTCGGAATCGAGATCGACGACGAGGACCTAGTTCACAGAGAATACTTCCGCCCGTACGCCCCATTCGGGCCCCGTGACGAAGAAGGAGCCTCACCAGTGACCGGCGTCGCGGGGCTTGCGGGCGACGCCGATGTCGTCGAAATCATCGTGCGAGAGGAGGCTCCAATCGCCGGGAAAACGCTCCAAGAAGCGAACGAAGAGGAGCTCATCCCCTCCGATGTGCTTGTCGTCCGAATCAACCGTGACGAGGGGACCATCACCCCAACGGGAGAGACGTTGATCAAGGAGGACGATTTCGTCACGATCCATTCACGCTCAGGAGTAACTGAAGAGACACTCGAAGCCTTCACTGGCGACTAAGACAGGAGCTGAGGGTTCGCGGGCGGGCTCGATGGTTCGCGTCAGTGACTGTTTTTCTGGCGCCGGCGATGGGTGCCGGCGCACACGTGCCGGCGATGATCGATGTCGACACGGAGTCAACTCAGATTCGTCGAACGAGTGGACCAGGACGGCGAACAAACCGATAACGACCGCGTCGCGCAAGTGTATCGACATTCGGACGGCTACCCGGAGAGCGTGCTTCGCGATCTTGCGCAGTTGAAGGAACTTCTCAACGCGACCCGTGCCGAGCGAGGACCGGGGTATACGGCAGCGTCGTTCGTCTTCCTCGACAAGCTCTCGACAGTTGACCTGTATCTGGATGGTGACCCAGAGCGAACGATCGACGCAGCACAGCCAGCGGATCTCCTCGACCCGGACAATATGGAGCATCTCGACCAGCCGATGTTCCTGCTCGGACACGGCGTCGAGAATCCAGCCGACGGCATTCACGGCGACGAGGAGTACCTCTACGTCGTCGAACTCCCGACCCGGAACCCGTTCGAGGAGTCATCCGAGTGGACGGTCAAGGTGAGTGGTCATTCCGCGTTCCCCCGGTGGGATGGTCCGACCGAGGAAGCCTTCGAGCGGGCCAGTTGGCAGTTCCACGGCCCGCTTGAGCACGCGCTCGAAGAGCTGGTCGCTGAGCCGGCGTGAACGCTTAGCCCGCTCAGATGATGCCGCCGATGACGAGTAGTCCGACGACGACCAGCAGCGTCGCGACAACGCTTCCCCCGGCCAGCCACTTGTTCTCCATCGCCTTCTCGTGAAGCGGCATCGAGGCGTACTCCTCGCGGAACGCTTCGAGATTCTCCTCGTCGTAGAAGTACTTCTTCTTCAGCGAGAACCGTTCCGTCACCGCACAGCCCGTACAGACCGGTTCGCCTTCCAGCCGCTCCGTTTTGGTGTGGCTGGAGCAGGCGACGGCCCCGCAGTTTGAACAGTAGGTGTACGTCTCATCAATGCCGCTCGTGTCACAATGGACGCAGCGGTGGATGCCGTCCTCGGCTGTTACTCGTGACGGGCCTGCCGCGTAGTACTCATAGGGGTAGGTGTACTCCTGGAGGTCGGTCGTGTGCCGAACCTCGGGGAGGTACACTGGTTCGATCGATTGG
>NZ_VJXQ01000009.1:0-43932 GCF_007655485.1 Halobellus captivus | reverse complement strand
GATGTCCGAGCGGTTCGGCTCGCAGGTCTTGTCGTACGTGACGTTGTTGTCGCCGGTGTAGGTCACCGTCGTCGTATGGTGGTGCTGGAGTCGCTCGACGGCCCACTCCTTGTACTCCGTTTCAGTCTGGCCGAACCGCCGCTCCTCGACGTCGTCGAACATCTCTCCGAACTGCTCGGTGTCGAGGTCGACCGTCGCGTGGAGATTCTCGGTGACCAGCGTCGCGACGTCCTCGTCGACGACCTGCGGCTGCCCGCGTTCGGCGTGGGCGACGAATCGCGATCGGTCGTTGATGCGGTGGATGACGCCCACCGATGTCTCGAAGACGGCGTTCGTGTCGGCGGTGACCGCGACCACCGGGCGGAACGTCACCGCCGAATGTGGTTCTGGGAGGTCAGCGGCCTCAATGTTATCGATGTCGCGGAACGCCTCCGCGACGGGCGCGTCGACGTCGGCGGCCGGGTCGTACGGGCGTAGGGTATCGTTGCATAGAATCTCGATGCGCCCGTTGTAGAGGTCGAGACCGATCTCGTCGGCGATCTCTCGGAGGTCCTCGCCATCAAGCAACTCGATTGGATGGGGATCGTCATTTTGCTGGAGCCGCTGGGCGTACTCTTGAGCAGGGTTCGTGAACCGGCCGGTCGTGACGACCATCCCGCGTTTCGGACCGTCGAAGTCGAACGTCGCGATCGCCGAGTGGAGCTTCTGGACGACCGGTCGCCCGACCGTCCCCGTGTGCTTACACTCGACGATGATCGCGCGGCGGGTACCGTCGACGACCTCCTCCATGATGACGTCGCGGCCCTCGTCGGCCGTCCGCTCTGCCTGGCGGACGTTCTCGTAGCCGAGGTTGCGGAACACGTCCTCCATCACGTCCTCGAACTCGAACCCTGAGAGATCGTCCAGTACAGCCATTCCGATATACCTGGACAGTACGTTGCAACTGTCAAATACGTTGCCGAACGCAGCTACGTCCTGTTTTTGAACCCCCGAGAGGGGTGCGGGGGTGATCGAACGAGCCTCCCGCGAACCAACCTATGAGTGGAATCAGCGACCCACGCTCACACGTACAGTCACGGACCTCGGCTGATCCCGACGTCATCTACGTCGGTTACCGTCGTCGAGGCCGCGCCATTGTCGAGAAGCAATCGGACCAAGAACAGCTCACGCCAGAGCGGAGTCTCGAGCTGGCGAATCACAGTCCTTCGGGCTTCGAATGGGGATATGGTGGCAGCGGGCCGGCTCAACTCGCACTCGCCCTTCTGCTCGATTACACTGACGATGAGGAGGTGGCACTTGGGGAGTACAAGGCGTTCAAGACCGAAGTGGTGAGCCAGCTAGAGTGTACAGGACCTGACGGCTGCTGGCGACTCACGGGACGCGAGATAGATGCAGCCCTTCGTGAGATAGTCGACGATCCAGTCGCACCGTCCGTCAACTAACGATCACAGAGAGCAATCAATGTCAGAACACACCCAGCAGCCTCGTACGGGCGCAGAATCGCCGCAGAACCGTGAGCGTCAGGCACCAACCGAGTACGTCGAGCGAAGCGATGTCGGCGTCTCACTTACCGTCAAACTCACTCGCGGTACTGGCACCCGCGATCAAGACAAGATCACGGCCAAAGTGAAGGGCAAGACGCTCGAAGACGCCCGCGAGGATATGGAAACCCTCCGCGAGTATATCCACGACCTCGCTGAGGACACTCGCCAGATCCAGCCAGGCGACCCACACGAATAGTACTTCTTTTGACTATTGCACAGAATTGTGTAACCAAAGGATGTACGAAGTGTGCGGTGAAAAGGAACTCAAGGTTATCCTCGCGCTTGACCCGGGCGATTCCATCTCAGGCGTCGCGCGGAAGATCGACGGGAACCGGGAGACGATTCGGCGCGTCGTGAATCGCCTCGAAGAGGCGGGATACGTCGCGTACGATGATGGCCTCCAGCTTGTCGATCAGACGCTCCGAGACGTCGGTCTCGAGTTCCTGACGGCGGCAGCAGACATCTCGCCGCCATCCATCACGGAGGCGTATGTCCTCCCGCAGTTCGCAGGGATGGAGTATGCATACACTGGCATCGATGCGGTCTACGTCTGGACCCGCGGTGGCTATCAGGTCGCTCGCGACCCAGAGGACTATCCGCTGTTCATCGCCGTTCACGAGTCCAATCTCAACGCCTGGACGGCGTTCCTCGATCGATTCGAAATCACGACCGCACAGGAACGCCAGCCCGCCGGCGACCTCAATGGTGCGATACAGGTGGTACTCGAGCCGCGGCCACAGATCGAGGCCGAGATGGTCGACGGACGGCCCGTCATCCCGCTCCAAGAAACCGTGGCGTTCGCAAACGAGCACTACGCGCACTTCCAGTCAGCGCTCGACATGCTCGGCCGCATGTACGACAGCGTCGACACTGACGCGAACTACCGTCCGAACTGACCTAGAGTTCTGACAAGAAATTTCTTCGATCGGGAGTGGCCTGGCCGCTGTTTATTGTCGCCTTGAGAGAGCGGAGGCGAACAAAAATGAGCGACTCGTCGAATCTCTCCGTCGAATCAGACGGTCTCACACCGGAACAGCGTCTTGAACCACCAAACACCCGACTCATCAACGCTGGTATCGCGACGATTCACGACATGGAGACGCTCCGAGCCTGCGTCGCCTACGAGAACGCGAATCAGCAGCGCATCCAGATCCTTCGTCGGCTTGAACAGCGGGCCAGCGAAATCCGCTCACAGGACGACTGACGAAACATTCGGGAATATCTGTCGGAACCTTAGTGGGTGAATGTTCGAATGATTGACCCACCGTATTAGGGGGTCAGAATATTATAGTTCAGACTATTATAGTCTGATTCCTAACTTTGGAGCATCAACTGACGAGTCAACGCTGATCGCTGGCGAAGCGAAATTTACCAACACCCCCCTCGGCTATGACGTGTTTGCCGATCTCGAAGACGACGTCGCCCAGCCGCTGGGCACCCACCGGAGGTGATGAACCGACGTATGAATTCGCCTTGTTCAGCCGCTCTGGGTTCAAACGCTCGGCCGAGGAAGCTGTAGACGAGCGTGATGATCTTCGTCTCTTCGATCTATCCGATATCGTTGCTGTTCTTGAGAGTAAAGCCGATCAATAACGCCGGAGGGTTACAGCTTGGGATAGTTTTCGCCCCCAAAGGGGTGCGGGGGAATCGAACGTATCCCCCAGAGGCGAGCCAAATGAAAGAAACCAACGAGACGACAGCGTGTCGAATAACGATCACTCTCGATAGCGCCGAGCTCCCCGTCGACCAGCAAGCCCGCAACGCGCTTCTCACCGAATTCCGTTCGCGAGTCGGCCATCTCGTCGAAGGGCTTCGTGGCATCGACGCTGACCAAGGTGACGTTGACGTGAGTACAGGTTACCGTTATGCGCAAGTTCCGGCGACGTGCCCACTCTGTAGCGAGCGACTCGATCTCCAGAGTGTCCATCTGAACAACGAGAACGGCGCGTACGCGAGCGCGAAGTGTTCCGATGAAGACTGCGAGTGGAGCGGCGACGCCGTCTATCGAATCATCGACCTCGAAGGCGGCGAGAGCAACGCCATCGAGAGCAGCGTCCTGACCGGCGATATCACGCCGAGCTACGACCCTTACTGATGAATTCAATGGAAGACACGCCCACATTCACGCGTATCGAACCGATCTGCCCTCGCGACGGCTGCGACTCGCAGCTTGGTATTGGGAAACCCGTCTATGCAGGCGAGCAGACCGACATCGCCTACGCCGACGTCTGGTGTCAGAACGAGGCGTGTTCGTTCACTGCCTGCGCGCAGTTCGCACTCGTCGATCTTCTTCACGAAGAGGCGGACTCAGAGACGAGTCTCGTCCACGCCGGAGAGATCGACCCACTCGAGGCTCGATACCACCGGTGAGTTAACCAACATCAGGAGCGGTAAAGCTGCTGTTGTTGGTTAATAGTGGCGTCCGCTGGTGGTATTTTCTCGCCCCGAGAGCGGGCGCGGGGCGAGTACTCCCGCGTCTTCTGGGTGATTCGAGATGGCGCTTTCAGCACGTCCGACCAGCAGCATCGCGACTGAAATTACGGCAGCCCGGCAGGCCGACCACGTAGCATTCCTTCACCGCGTTCCCTTCGCGCTTGACGCATTCCGACTCGGGTTTCTCACGGGTTTTCGCGAGGACTGTACCTACCAACAGCACCAGTACACAAACTTGGAGTTACCAGTCGGGATGCTGGATAACGACTTTCGCAATCCTGACCTTGATCGGTACGTCGAGCGTTTCTTCGAGTACGAACCACAGGTCGGCGTGATCGGTGACGCCTACGACGTCGACGAGGTCAACGAATACGTTGCTGCCGCTCGCGAGATTCAGGGAAGCTATCCAGCGGCTGACCTCGTGATCGTCCCGAAGTGCCGTGCGGCGATTCACGCGATCCCTGATGACCTCGTCGTCGGCTACTCGCGCGGCTACGCTGATCGACTCGCCCACGAGTTCTCCGACCCTGTGGACTGGCGCGGGCGGCGAGTGGGTCAACGAGGAAGTCGTCGTCGACGAGGGACTGGTGACCAGCCGCAAGCCCGACGACATCCCCGCCTTCTGTGATAAAATCATCGAGGAGTTCGAGGAAGGTCGCCACTAACGGCGCGGTAGCGCGAAAGGGTCCATCGCCACGTCCGGCGTTCGTGAACGAGATGTGAGATTCGTCTTTGCTGCTTCTGTCTGTCCAATTTCAGATGTTAGGGGAGTTTGGCCTCCAGTACGTCGACTTCTTCTATCTCCGGCGGTTCTGCGAACAGCTCGTCCGCGTTTTCCTCCAAGGCAGCAGCGATTTCGCCCGAGAGATGCGCTTCCCGACCGGATTCATCCGGAAAGGTGTCGAAGATGCCGAACGTCGAATCGTCCATGCGGAGCGCGAACCACGTGGTGGTGTCCGGTTCTTCCTCGGCCATCGGCAGTGCCGAACGGAGGAATTCCTCGACATCGGATTCTTTGCCGGACTGTGCTTGGAGTCGAACGAGGAGGGCGACGTTTGCGTCGGTCATACCCAGTCCGTAGGTAGGTGCGCAACTCACATAACTATTTATGCTAGACGCTCAGGTGCTGAGGAGTACTCGGGTGAAACGCAGAGCCTTACCCGCTGCTTCCTCCTTCCGATTCTTACGCCGCCTGAGTTACGTGATCTTCTTTCCGGGGCGGTAGCGGCTGTGTCGAGGACTCACCCAACACCTGCTCAAAGCTAAATGAGCCGTGGCGGTGAGCGAAGCTCTCCGCCGGCTCGCCGTTTGTGAACGTCGACATCGATTCACGCAGCGCCAACAACGATGTACGCGCGCGTGCCGCATGGCACCGCGCGTACGGGACTCCAAGGCCGTATTTCAGCCGCCAGTTCCCCCCTTCGATTGCATTCGTACTCACTGGCCCATTGAACTCTTCTTCGTCCTCGTCCCAGAACGATGGGTGCTCCTCACGGAGTGTCGCCACTATCTCCTCGTACGCAGTCTCGTACTCGTCTTCGAGATACTCCCGCAACTCCTCTAACTCGCCCGCCTCGTGCAGTTCGGACACGCGCTCGTCGCTGCGAGCGCGTGTCCGGAGCTTGTGGACGAGACACTTCACCCGATCCGGCAAGATGTCGTTGTAGCAGTCGTTGTCGTCGGTGAGCCAATAATCCACACCCAAGAGCGGGAAGACGAGCGCGAGCGCCAGCGCTCGCGCGAAGGCGGTGTTCCGACACTGGAGTCCGGCGAAACAACCCAGCTGAGTCAGATAGGAACATCCGACAGTGAACCCTTCCGGCCACTTCTTCGGGTTTTCTCCCTCCTGTTTCCGGCGCATATTTTCCTCGTAGAGGTCTTTCTTTGCGCCCTTCTTCGCCGGATAGGTCTCGTCGGCGACCCCGACGAGACCGTCGATGTCCTCGGCAGCGAGTTCGTCGGCGAACTCGGTTTTGAGTTCGTCAACGGTGCTGACACCGAACAACAGCGAGAGGAAGTTCATCGAGAGGATGCAGCCGGCAATCGTGACGCTGTGCTGCTCGGCGACTTCGTCGCCGAACAGCTCGGCATAGCGTTGGATCGTATCGCGGTCAACCTGGAGACCGTACTGATTCTGAAGAATCCGTTCGCACGCGTGGAACGGATTCTTCGCCGCATGGAACAGGCAGAGATCAACGACTGGTTTGGCGTATTCACAGTCCTCGTAGAACAGCTCCCCGATATCGCCATCGTAGGAATGTCTGCACTCGGAGCACTGATACCGCTGAATCTCGACAGTGATCTCGTCGAAGCCATCCTCGGTGATGAGGATGGCGAAGAGCCGATCCGTTCGGTAGCCGTTCTTCCAGACCGTGGTTTCACCGCACTTCGGACAGGGCCGCGGGTCTCCGACCCGCTGGCCCTGAAACCCGCGAAACCAACTCTGAAACGCATGAATTAGACCGAGTGGTACGAGGCTGTTCAGCGTCTTTTCTTCGGTTTCGTGCATGAGTAGTGGCCAGTAAGAGAGGGTGGTATTTCACTCCCGTTGCAGACACCACCCCAAGAGGGGCACGAGCGTATTCTATGACAGGGTGCGACGGAGTCACTCCGTAACCCTGAGCGGATTCTTCCTGCCGGTGTGACGCCGTCGTCCAGTTTTTCGAGCCCCCGAAGAGGGCGAAGGCTCGATAACGAGTCTTCAGACTGAGGTGAATTCCCGTGAGTCAACAACAACGTGTGAACGACGTCTCGATCGATGCGATTCCAGTCGATATCACGAACACACAATCCGGCGAGGTCGAGCCCGCCGAAGTTCCCGAGGAGATCCGGTCAATCACTCGTGGACTCGCAAGTGAGCAGCCGCCGACGAACCCGCTCGTCGTCTTGAAAGCGGCTCGCTGGTGGTACATCCACGGGAAGGGCGGGACTGATCCCGCGTTCCAGTGGGCCACCGAGTGGGCGCGACACCTCGCGACCGACACGCCCAGCGACGTGGAGCAGTTCGATGAGTTCCTCGAGTACCTCGTCGCGGTCGGCTTCGCTGACGAGAAAGCAGTCCTGCGGTGACCGCCGCCGCGAGTTTTTTGTGCGCCCCAAGGGGTGCGGCGCGTCCTGAACTGACGCAATCGCCGTGAACTCGATTCGGTGAATATTATGGCTACGGCCAGTGACTCGTCGGTCTCGTTCGAGGAGACCGACGCCCGACACGACGAGATGCACAGTACCATCGAAGACTGGATCGACGACCTCGTTGCAGACGTCGAGGACGCGCAGTCCAGCTCAGAGTTCCAGGAGTGGCTTGATGTTCAATCCCGGTTCCACGACTATTCGCACCGGAATACACTCCTCATCAATCTCCAGTGCCCTGACGCGACGAAGGTCGCGGGGTACAACACCTGGCGGAATGAGTTCGACCGGCACGTCCAGGAGGGCGAACAGGCCATCTGGATTTGGGCCCCGATCATCACCAAGCAGTGTCCCAAGTGCGAGAACTCGCCTAGCTACCATGAACAAAGCGACTGTGAGTACGACGAGACATCGCCCGACGAGTGGTCGAAAGGGCTTGTCGGCTTCAAGCCAACTGCTGTCTTCGACGTGTCTCAGACCGAGGGTGAGCCGCTCCCTGAGTTGGAGACTGAGGCGACTGGCGACGCCGACGACCTGGTACCCGCACTCGAGGATGCAGCCGCTGAGATCGACGTGACGGTCCGCATCGTCGACGCTGTCGACTGGGAGCATGGCGACGCCAAGGGCGTCTGCAAATACCGGAGTAAGCGTGATCTCCAACCAGTCGTCGAGGCGAAAGCCCGTACGAATCAGGCTGATCTCGCCGTGACACTCATCCACGAGTACGCTCACGCGCTCCTCCACGCAGACGTCACCGACGAGACCGAGCGGGCGAAACGCGAGGTTGAGGCCGAGGCAGTCGCCTACATCGTCGGGCGGTATTTCGAACTGGATACGAGCGGGTCCGCGTTCTACCTGGCCGCGTGGCAGGACGACGACGCAGACGCAGTTCAAGAACGGCTTGGTCGAATCGGATCGACTGCTAAGGAACTCATCGAAACCGTCGATGGGTAACGAGTCTGTGTCTCTCCGGCAGACGAAGTAGCGGAGGTTTCTGCGGTAGTGCGTTTCAGGAGTTGTTTTTCTCGCCGCGAATGGTGGCGGCGTGACTGCACTCGTCACGTCGGACAGACCCAGAATAATCCATGTCCGGACGAAACGAGACAAGCGAGACTGAAGCGATGGATCGAGACGAACGAGATGGATTCGCCGCCGATGGCGGCGTTGTCGCTGCCACCTCCACGACCGCGACTCCCAGTGGAGATATCCAACAGCCGTCGGTTGGCGATGAAGACCACCAGGAGGATAGCGATCCCCGTACCGAGCGCGCTCGAACTGAGGAGATGGACATTTCATTGCTCAGGAAAGGTGGTGTGTACGAGGTGCAGTCGGCGTCGGGGAACACCTACGAGGTCGACGTCGCGAGCAAGACGTGTACGTGTCCAGACTTCACGAAGCGCCAGCCGAGCGGTGGCTGTAAGCATCTACGACGGGTCGACATCGAGATTCGGAGCGGGAGCGTCCCCCGTCCCGATGGACGGCTTCCTGCGACAGTAGACGTGACGGAGCAGCTTTCGGAGCGGATTCTCGAACTAGAGCAGGAAATCGACGAACGAGAAGCCCGGCGGAGGGAACTCGAAGCAACAGTGGCGGTCCTCGAAGAGCTCTCGATTCGATAAATACCCAGATTAACCAACAACACTAAGATTCCAGTGCCATTGTTGGTTAACACGCCGTGATCCATGTCTTACTCGCCACCATCCCCACCGCAAGAAATCCCCGACGACGTCGTGGAGATGCTCAATGAGCAATCACCAGAGGTGCTCCAGCATATCGCCCAGTACGCCGAGGGGCTCGCCGAACATCGCGAACGCGAAGCCCGACTAGCCGAACAGGACGAGGAAGAACAGATCGAGGAGCGCCCCGATGACCTCCCAGACGACGTGCCGGCCAAGGCGACGATCACGATCAAGGAAATCAACGACAACCGCTACTACTACTGGCAGTGGCGGGAAGGCGAGAAGGTGCGCTCGCAGTACAAAGGACCGGTCAGTCCAGACGATTAGCTAACCTGGTTCTCTCGAGAACAACCCCCCTGATTCGAAGTGAGCTTGTTCCCTTCTCAGAAGATTTGACACCCCTGATTCGGAATGAGCTTCAGTAGAAGGGTTCTAGGTAGAGCGAACCCTCATGATGCTTAATCAAATCTCGTAGGTTCCGTTGTGAAGTTCTGAAAGCCGTTCATCGCTCTCTACAACTGCCTTCATCACTACATCTTTGTCCTTGATAAGCTGGTGTTCCAGGTAGACACCCTGTTTGTGTCCGCCACCGACCTGATGTGACTCAGAAATCCCCATTAGCGCGAGCGTGCTGAGAATTTGGCTCACTCGATCATATGAGAGAGGATCAGCACCGACGTCGCCACAGGTCGTCTCGTATTGACTGTAGATACCAGAGGTGCGGAAGCGGCGATTATTCGAGCCAGTCAAGCGACCGAGAGTGTAGAGAACGAGTTTAGACTGGGGTGAGGTGCTCTCGATCGTCTCCTTGACTCGATTAACCTCTGCTCGCTTGACTGCTTTGTCGACGTGTTCTGGACTGACGACCTCTGCATCGGTGTCGTCAGCGATATCACCAGCAATCCGCAAAACATCGACTGCCTTTCTCGCATCACCGTGTTCATCCGCCGACCGGTCGGCAGTCTCGGTTATGACGCCGTCTTGAACGACACCATCATGGAACGCGTCTCGTCGATACTCCAGGATCTGTTCGATCTGATCGCTTTGGTATGGTTCAAAGACGAAGTCCGTTGTCCGCATCGAACTCTGAACGCGTGCGTTGAGTTTTTGTCCAAAATCGATGTCGTTGCTGATAGCAATGATTCCGATATAGGCGTCGGTGTGACCAGCTTCTCGAGCCCGCGAGAGTTCATGGAGGAGGCCCTCAGCGTTATCAACCATGTCGATTTCGTCAAGGATGACAATGAGCCCATCGTAGTACTCGTCGATGATGTCGTAGGCGTAATCGTAGTACTCGGCGGAACCTAAACCGATACGAGGGATATCTATATCAGAATCAGATTTGTCGCTTAGCGCACGAGCGATTGTTCGGGCTACTCGTGTTTCGGTATTATTCTTCTTGCACTCAACGTAGACGCTAGCAGCGGGAACGTTACGTGCCGTGGCAGTATCAACGAGACGGTCGGACACGTGTCGGCTGACAAGTGATTTTCCAGTTCCGGTTTCCCCATAAATGACGACGTGGTTTGGTTGTGATTCGTGAATGAGATGTCGGATTTCTCCAGCAACCGATTGGATTTCCGTGTCACGACCGACGATGCGATCAGGGCCAGGAACTGTTCCAATTGAGAGTAAATCCCGATCTGCCCAGATATGAGTTGAAGAACCGTCTTCATCGCCCTCCCGAACGAACAACGGGTCATTTGCCGGATCGTTCGAGTCTTGTCGTTGGATTTCCTCCGAGGTCGACGAGCTTTCAGAAGCAGAACTGCCCTCCCTGTTTGTATCGAAATCATCCAGCTGTTGGTCCGCGATAGACGAGTCACCTCCACCATCTGGTTCCTCGTTGTCTGTCATAGATTCATCCTGGGAAGGAACCTACTTAGTCGTTACCCCCTGGTTCGGAATGAGATTCGTTGGATATCGGTGCTAAACAGCGGAAGATCGATAGGTGGCACCGCCATACCCGATGATACCCGATTCAGAGTGAGGTGTCGTTCAAATCTGCGTCTCCTGATGACCTCACCCTCCTAATTCGGAGTGAGCTATTTCCTAGAACGAGAGGATTGCCAGCAGCTCAAATGATCAGCGGGTTCAGATCAACCCCCCTCGTTCGGAATGAGGTAGTACGAGTTGGTCCATCAGCCAAGAATCGGGAATGCTAAAGAGACCCCCCTGATTCGGAGTGAGCTGTTCCCCGAACTAATGGACGATATTGATGCCAGCTTAAACAGGATGGATGGAGATTGGAGTTGGAGGGACACACCCCCCTGATTCGGAATGAGATCCCGTAAGACTGACCGTATGGGCGCGATCTTCCATCAACCAACTAGGCGGTTCTTAACTAGGACGAGCCATTCTCTCCAAACCGCAAGATAGCGTAGACTTCGAAGGATCACTTGTCTAGTTACTACCCTAGCTTTATTACCTAGTTACGCTAAGAGCCCACTAAGTAGAATACGGCACTAGTTAGAAGTATTCGTGAATACGCCTAACACTGGAAGTACAGCTATTCTATCCTTTGAATCGAAGCAGTAGACCATACGTCGAGGGCGTATACCCAACGAATCCATTACTGCAACCTTCTCATCGGGTGGAAACTCAGCTTCTAATCAGGTGGTATGGAGGGTATAATCTCATTCCGAACGAGGGGGGTGTGTGGTTCCAGCTGTATCTTGTTGCAACCGCAGGGTCAGAACGAGGTGATCTTAGTCGTTCGTGTCTTTGCTAACCTTCGTCGGATATCCGACCGATCCCATCCCAAGGGTGAGATAATACTCTCGACAGCTCGGACCAGCTGCGTCTCATAGTACGATGGATCATACTGGTCCGTCTCTTCGTGAGCAAGGGCGACACGTTCTCGTGATGCCTTCTCGTCGTCGACGACCACGTACTCGACATCTTGACCGGGATGGACCGCGAGATCCTGGTCCCGAGCACGCTCGAGTGCCGCCACGTTCTGGGTGTACTGCGTGTACGCCTCGACAGGCTTGGAAACACGGTTCCGTTCGACGAGTCGGTCGGAATCGACATCGCCAGCGTGAAGCTCCGAAATCGCCCGTTCCAAGCGATTAATTACCACATCCGGAGATTGCGTTTGACCGAGAATCTCGAGACAGTCGCGCTGGACGTCTTCGATGAATCCGGGCGTCGATCGTTGCCGGGCTTCGATGCCGCGTATCTTGAACTCGTCCTTGCCCGCAACCTTCCCGAAATATTTCGTCAGCGCGCCGGCGTCGCTCTCGCGCTGTGGCACGAACGCTACCCACTCGTACTCGGCTTCATATTCGAGACGGATATCGACGGTGTCCGTAATCTCGGCGGCCAACGTCTCCAGTGATCCTCGTTCGTCGTCGCTGACGTCCGGGTCGGGCGTCACCCAGATCGAGTCGACGATCCCGTGAACGACGCGCCATCCGCCCGCTTCCAACCGCTGTTTCGCGATGAGCAGGATCTCCCGAGCGAACGCGTTAATTGCTTCGTGGCACTCGATTCGGCCGAATTTCGCGTTACTGAATCCCTGATACCCAAAGCACGCGACGAGAATCCACTTTAGCGCGGCCGACCGCCCCTCGAGTTCGTCGAGACAGTCTTGGTCGGGGTTCTCCCGCTGTTCTTCGCGACGGATTGCGGTCTTGATCTCGTCGCGCGCATCGATGATTGGCTGGAGGACGTCGACGAGGTAGCCGCGGTCGTCACAGATCGCGTAGCCGAGGCCGGGCACATCGTCGCGGTCGCTGTGGCAGTCACACCGGATGACATCGGGCGAGACGTTCCGCGTGCAGATGATATTCGGATAGAGACTCGAAAAGTCGAGTTCGTGGACGTCCTCGTGGAGGCCGACTTCGGGCGCGAAGATGAAGCCACCGCGGTCAGCGTCGTGAAGCGTGGTCATCGGCTTGTAGAACTCGTGTCGCCAGGAGTTCCATGGCGTCAGCACACCGCGCTTGTGTGCTTCACAGATCTGGATGGCAGTGAGGACGTTCCCAATCGACGCCCACGCGAGTTCCTGGATTGGCTTTTTCGACCGAGTGACGAGGTCGAGGATGCCGTCGAGGTTCGTCTCACCGAAGAAGAACGCGTTCGACTCATCGATGATAGCCCGTCCCGGCACGTTGTAGCGGGCAGGGGAGTGTCCCACCCGGCCGTAACTCGAATACGTCGACCGACCGGCGAGCTGCTGGTAGTCGACGTTGGGCCACCGACTCAGCGTGAAGCCGTCGACGCCGGCGTCGCGAGCCATCGCGTAGAGCGTCGGGATGATCTCGCTCGTCGAGCACACAAGGACATCCGGGTCGCGTACGTCGAGCGCGTCCTGCACAGCAGCGAGGAGTTCCTCCGGCGGGCCCGTGACGGTCTCGCCGTCGACGCCGAGTTCGGTGTAGGTTTTACTGTTCGTCTCGGTCACCGGGATACTGAGGTGGAGCGTCGACAGCTCGTTCGCCGGCGTCGGATTGACGTTGTTCTCCAGACAGTAGCGGAACTCCCGCGAGAAGTCTACGTTGAAACAGGCGATATCGCCGATGGGGTATTCGGAGAGTTGGCGCGTCTGGCGGGCGAGCGCCGTCACCCGGTCGATGTGTGAAACGTCGACGGCAAGGACCCGCTCCAGGTCACGACGAAATCCAGGGTGTCGGTCGACGTACTCGGTCGCGACGACGTCCGGATGGCGCTCGTAGAACGCCTGAAGTCCAGAGAGATCGACGTCAGTCTCTGGCGAGCGAGCGGCGACATGGAACCGCGGTGTGTAGTCCCGGCGCTCAGTGGCCACGGCGCCGTCGGTCGTCGCTTCCCATTCGAGGACGCGGTCGTCGAGGAAGTCGATTTTGAACGGCATCGGTATCAGTCGTCAGCTGGCTGTGGCTTGTCGTCCATTTCGTCGTGCTGCTTTCGTAGCGCCTCGATTGCATCCTCGATATCGTCGAGGCGCTCGTCATGTGCGTCGAGGCGTGACTCCTGTTCGAGATCGACGCTGAGAAGCGACGGAAGCATGGGGTTCTGGTGGTTCAACAATCCGCTCGCGTCGGCGTGCTCGCGGGCGTACGTGAACAGCTGGTCGAACCGAGGTTGGTCGCGGCGCCGGAGCGCACGGCGATACTCTCCCCACCGCTCTTCGATAGCGCGAAGCGCATCCCGGAACGTCGGATTCGTCCGCCCCACCGTCACCGACCTCCTGTGTTGGCCCACGCGTCAAGTAGTGGGTTCGTGGTGAGTGTCGTACTCGTGCCGTCGGCCATGACGCCGGTCCCGATATCGGTAGTTCCGCCGGAATCTCCTGGGGTAGGGGGTGACGCCGGCTGGAGGCCCACCTGGTCGGCACGGGCAGTGAGCATCTTCCGCCAGTACGCGAATGTGGTCTGGTAGTACGCGCCGCCGTCGACGGGATAGACGAGCGTCTCGAACTCGTCGCCAACGAAACGTGGCCCCATCCGCGTCTGTTCACACTCCAGATGATGATCGGCGGTCGTTTCGATCGGCGCCGTGAACTCGTTGGCAGTCGTGCGCGTGACGAGGACGGGGACATCGTAGCCCCGTGCATAGGTACTGAGACGAGCGAGAGCTCGCGCCTGGAGCGTCTGCGCGTGTTCTTCCCCCAGGGTATCGTCGTCCCAGTACTGGGCATCGAGCGCCGGGACAACGATGAGCGACGGCGTGTGTGGCGAGGTCTCCTGCTCGTGGCTCTGCCGTTCTCGGTGCGTTGCTACAGCGTCCGCGGCCGTGGCTTGCTGGACGTGCTGGTTGACGGCGTCGGGCAGGTCACAGAGCGCGCCGTAGTGCTGGTAGGCAGTGAAGCCGCGGGCGACATGAATTCGGTCGAGTAAGCGCTGGCTGGGCGTGAGGCGGGCGAGTGAGGTGGTTGTCGCGTGGCCGTGGGCGTCGACCCAGAAGGCCGGTCCGTCGCTCAGCAGGAGGTGGTCGAGCACAAGCGACTGGAGAACTGGGACGCCACGCCCTCCCTCGATATCGAGGAGCGTGATGCCGTTATCGAGTGAGGGAAACAAGAACTCGTCAGGCGGCTGGTCGGCCGTCCCGGTGAGTGACTGCTGATTGCGGTCTGCGCCACGCGTCGGCTGGTTCACCGCCAGCTCGCTCTTCGTTGATCGCGACCTCGATGGAGATCCCTCGGACATACCTCACTAGACGGAGAAGTGTCCGATAAGGCGTGGCGTGTCGTTTCCACGTTTCATAGAACGATAGAGCTGGTAGTCTAAACGGCGTGCAGTATTCGGGTTATAGTCCTCTGAACCCACGTTTCCGGGTTGTTTCAAGAATACGCTGGCTGACGGGGCGGAAAAGGGTCAACCACACAGATTTATAACTCGACTGCGAATGTGATTCTCTATGCGGAATGTGAGCTTGGACGTCGATGACCGACGTCTTGACGACGTAATCACTCAGGTCGGGAAAGGAAAATACCGCATTCCAGAGTTCCAGCGAGAATTCGTCTGGGACCGAACCGACGTCGTCGATCTCTTCGACAGTATCTACAAGAGTTACCCCATCGGGAGTTTCTTCTTCTGGCGAGTCCCGCACGATATGTGGGACTTCTTCCGAGATGTCGACGAACTCCAGCAGCCCTCACTTGAAGAAATCCAGCGGTCCGAATTCCCCGAAATCAGTTTCGTGCTTGACGGCCAACAACGGCTAACCTCGCTCTACGTTACGCTCAACGGGATGAAATATGCGGACACGGACTACAGCCGCATCGTCTTTGACCTTGACGAAGAGACGTTCAAAGTTGCAGAAGGCAAAGCCGACCACCTTGTACGAGTCTGCGACATCTGGGACGACAAGCGAGAGGTTCGCGACGAGTTAGAGGACGATCGATATGAGGCGTTCACTGATTGCAACGATGCGCTGACGAAATACGAACTCCCACTTATCATCGTCAAGACGAACGAAGTTGAGAGCGTCATAAACATCTTCGAGCGGATCAATCAGAAAGGGACGCGACTCAGCCGCTTCGATATAGTTAACGCCAACATCTGGTCAAGGGATTTCAATCTTCGTAGCCGCATCGACGAGGATATTTTCGAGCACTTAGACCAGATCGGGTTCGGGGAGATTGACAGAGGCACCGTGACCCAGACCCTGGCTCTCAACATTGATGGAACGTGCAGCACGGACGCTCAGAAGAATCTCGATCCCGATGATGTCAGAGAGAACTGGGAGGATACCAAGGAGGCTATGATCTCCGCGATTGGCTATCTCAGAAAACAACACGGAGTGAAACGGTCCGAGTTCATTCCGTACGAAGGAATGATTCCTGTGCTCGCATATTATATGTATGAGACAGATCGCAGGAATGTCGATCCAGACCACCAGGAACAGATAGACCGCTGGTTCTGGCGGGTCGCTCTCTCGGGTCGGTACAGCAGTTCTGCACAGACCAGAATGACTGAAGATAGCAAACTGGTCGACAGGATCATCGCCGGAGAAGATGTTGAAATCAACTTCACGCCGCAGATTAGCACAGAACGCCTCAAAACAACCAATATCAAGCGGTCCACTTCAGGCCTCAGGAATGCATTCCTCTGTCTCCTTGCACGGAACCGACCTCTTCACTTCGAGGACGGATCAGAAATTGACCTGACGGAAAACGAGTACGCTGACTTCCGTCTCAACAAGCATCACATCTTTCCGAACGCCTATCTGCGGGGGTTAGACTACTCGAAAAAGGAACGGAAGAGCATTATGGACATTACCTTCATTCCTGCCGAGCTTAACCGCCGTCTCTCGGACACCTCCGCAAAAGAGTACTTTGGAAGACTCGCAAATGATGTAAATGAGTTTGAGCGAATCATGGATTCGCACCTTATCCCCCATGACGAGGACTCGGGTATCTGGGACAACGATTATGATACGTTCCAGGAACAGAGGGCGGAACTCGTGTACTCCGAATTCATGGAACTGATCGGGGAGTATTCCGCTCTCGAATCTGATCTCCGAAATGACCCACAGAGCGCCGTCAAAGAGACGGAGGTATTGGTTCGAGACTTCATTGACAGAGAACTCGCTCTAGCAAGCGATGGAGGCACGTTCTGGGGTGAAGTCCCGAACGATGTGAACTCGAACGTTCAGCGGCGTATTAGCGAGGAGCAAGACAGTAATCCCGAGTTCACTGTCGACTCTGATCGAGACAAACTTGACTTCTGTAACGTGATGGACTACGCAAAGATCATCAACGCTCGCTGGGACGTTTTCGGGGATTACCTACCATCGAAATCAGCGGTTCAAACCCGGTTTGAGGACTTCGCAGAATTCCGCAACGCCATCGCCCATCACCGAGAGATTGATCGATTCACCGAAATGGATGGCCAGGTCGCCATCGAATGGATAAACAGCTGCATTACCGAAGAGTACTGAACCACCTTCAGTTAGGGGCCGGAGAAACGCTCTCCAGTATTCCGGTTCTGACTCTCGGAACGTACCGTCTAAAAGTGGTTCAGGAACTGAATTTAGGTACACGGCAGCCACCTATGTTAACCAACACGCCGTAGGATAACTCCTAGCTGTTGGTTAACACTGTTGAACGACTCCCCTGTTCTCGTTCTACGTCGCACAGCTACCATACTTTGATGCTCACTCTCCTCGAGAAGAGAGATATGTGTGGGCGAAACGCGCTGTTCGCAACCCAGGAAGACCTCGAGAAGCATTTCGGAGCGGAGGTCGTCACGGACGGCGGGTACGCTCCGAGATACAATATCGCCCCTGGAGAGCAGCTGGACGTCATCACCAACCGGGCCGCCGCCGAGATCGACCAGTATCATTGGGGCCTCCTCCCGTCGTGGGCGGACGATCCCGGAGAGGGGATTATCAACGCTCGCTCTGAAACTGCAGCCGAGAAACGAGCCTTCCGCGATGCCTGGGACTCGCGGCCCTGTCTCGTTCTTTCGTCGGGGTTCTACGAGTGGCAGAAGCGGGACAGCGGCCCCAAGCAACCCTATCGAATCTACCGTGAGGACGCCCCGGCGTTCGCGATGGCCGGTCTCTGGGAGGTCTGGGAAGGAGAGGAAAGAGACATTTCGTGCGTGACCATCCTGACGACGGAGCCGAACGATCTGATGCAGCCAATTCACGACCGGATGCCAATTGTTCTCCCCGACGGCGCCGAGGAGACGTGGCTCACTGCTGGCCCGGATGAACGCGCAAACATGTGCCAGCCCTACCCGGACGACGACCTTGAGGCGTACGAGATATCGATGCACGTCAACAGCCCCGACAACGACGATCCGTCGGTGATCGAATCACTGGGGCACGAACAATCCGGACTCGGCGACTTTAGCTTGGAATAAACTCTACTGATTTCGGGTGTAGACCGTCTTCACGGGCGTTGTTTCGTCAGTGGGAACCGAATAATCGTGAAGTTGACTGGCGAGAGTTCGATTAGACGGGGATGAAGTTCATAGGGTCTTGCTGAATATAAGCTGCGTGCAGATTGCAGTGACTACCTTCTAATTTAGGTAGCGTCAATTTAGCCAGAAGTTTTTCATTTATGTAAGCGGCCACTAACAATTGGCGCAGCAACACGAACATTGGTCGAAGAGGGTAGTACATTAGGTCGAAAACCGAATTAACCAGCAAAAACATCCGATAAATGCATCAACGTATAAGTAAGGTGGCTAAGAGGTCTGTCATATGCCTCCGACGCTGAGCGTGGACGAGGTCACAGCCCTCCTCCTCGACATCCGTGATTTTGACAATCCACTCCGGGAAAAGGAGCTGCACAAGCTCCTGTACTTCATCAAACGTGGACTTCAGGAGGAAGGCATTGACGCCGATATCCCATACTACTGGTACCGATACGGGACCATGGCAAAACTTTCGGACTCGGCCGTCTCAATCGCCCAGACTGACGGCGGGACGGCAGTCCAGTGTCCGGTGACGCCAACGTCGCTCGATCACTCCGAATCAGTGGTCGACAAGGCCAAGATGGTGATCAGTCAGGAATTCTCCCGGTATGTACAGCAAGGTGGTCTTGAGGGTATCACGGACCGCCAGTACGAGGACGCCCCATACAAGGTGCAGCGGCATTACCGGGAGATGGACAAACAGCTCCGGACCGCAACCGATGAGCACCCTGACTTCATGGAGGAAGGGTACGACCCCGATGCGGTTCGCCGGTCCCTGTCACGGGTGGTTCGGAGCTTCCCCACCGATGAGTTTCCCGAGTTTGAGGACGACCTCTACCTGTGGTACGGCGTGATGAGCACGGAGCTGGATGAGGAACGCTACAAACCGGAGACCCTGCTCAGCATTTCGGATCGGTTCTGGACGATCTTCTCTATCGAGCTCGCGCAACGCAAACACAGCGACATGACCGTCAGGGAAATCCGAAGCGAGATCTCGGACGATGTTGACGAGTACAAGGCCCGGCTCCGCGAATCGCTACGCAACCGCGAGCGTGAACAAACGGAGTTCGGCCCCACCTTGGAAGAGGACGATATTGTGCGCGACCTCTCGGATGCGGTGAGCGAATCACTCCTCGGCTTTCCCGCCTACTAACCATCGATGCCACGGTTCCATGCCGATACCAATTTACTGCTCGGGTATACGTTGTTCCTGGATTGGTGGAACAATGACGCCACTCGCTGGTTCGACTCGGGTAACGCCCTGTACATCGGGGAGGCCGTGCTGTTCGAATACTGCAACAAGGATACCGCGCAGGACGAGGACTATCCACCGCCGGATGGCCGCGATCTGACCTGGAGTGCGGAACAGGGCAAGTTCAACGCCCTACTGTCGGAGTTCCGTGATAAGCGGTTCGAGTTCGAGGACTGGCTACTTGACATGGAGGATAGTGATCAGAAAATCGAGCTCGATGACGTCGTCACGCGGTTCACCCGGGAATTCGAGATCGGTGAGTGGGCAGAAGACATCGTTCGCACCTTCTTCGAACGCGAACTGGACAAGCGAGACTGGGAGGTCACCCCGGAGCATGCCCGGCAGGTCGAGAAGGAGTTCATCCGGTTCTACTTCCGCGACGCCAGAAAGAAGAAAGATATTTTGCGGGACAACATCCGGCTCGGCCCGCCCCGAGACAAGGACTACTCCAGCGTCAAAAATCAGGTTGATACGGTGCTGTCTGATAATATGGACGTCGAGATCGTCTGCGATGCCCATCACATGAACGAGAAAGGCGTGCTCCATACCGTGCTGACCGGAGATAAGGGCGACGCCTACCGAGACGAGGATGGCAAGATCATTCGAGACGAGGAAGGCGAGGTCGTATACGGTGAACCAGGCATCTACAACAGCCGCCAGGAGATCGATGCGATCACCGGACTCCGTGTGATCTATCTGCGGGACGAAGCCCCAGACGCTTCTCTGTAGCCTAAGTCCGAGGGGTTTCCTGAGAAGATTATGCTATGACTGTTTAACAGCACATAACGGGAACTTATTAGGCAACTGTCTACCAATCCGGGAGTAATGCTGGATCTGAATATCTTCGGATGTGAACTCCAAGCGAAGGATCTTCGCATCTGGAGGTACCCGACTAAAGATAACTCCACCCCCCAGCAACTGAACGAACGGTTCGATTCATTTGCCGTCTCGTTTCGGACCCCGCCCGCTGTCGCGTACCCTCTGAACCAAGAGGGCCGTGAAAAACTCGACGACGAGTTCCTGACAGGGTTTGAACAGCGAACAGTGGACCCAATGGAATTCCTGGGGCCATACGCGAACCTCTGCAAGTATGGGTTCATCCGGTACTTAATCGACGAACACGGGTGGCTACCCCTACAAGAAGACCAAACGGAAGTCGCCCTCAACCGGGTGGACCGATTATTCGATCCTGAGTCGCGGTACAGTCCAGTCGACGGGCTTGACGTGCATTCCGGGTTACAGATTCGGTCCCAGTACTGGGACCTGCCCGGTCACGGCCCGTATGTCGGCCTTGTGTTGAATCCGAGGAGTACGAACCACTTCACGAAGCCGCTTGACGAGGTGCTGGACGGCGTCAACGAGACGGATTACTGGCTGCGGATGAACTGTCCAAGCGACTGCCCCCATGAGGATTGTACATTCCACGGGGAGACACGGGCAATCGGCCAGTTCGACGCGTTCACCGATGGTGGTGAAGCATGTCGGTACAGCGACAGCGACGACACCCCATTTGTCGCGTTAGCCGACCACCTTGACGGAATCGACAAGAATCCGCCAGCCGACCGGGTGGCCATCGAAGCCAACTACGAGAACATCAAGGAGTGGACGGTCGACAAACACGGCAACCGCTATAAGAACATCGCCCGGGACATCCCACGGAAAGCGGTTGACATGCCGAGCCACGCGGATCGGGACAAGCGGGCAAAATACGAGCACGACCAGTTGCGGGAAGTCGTCGCAGAGATTGGCGGTGAGTTCCCGTTACCGAACGGACAAACGGTCGAGTTTGACACCGACCCGATCAAACTCAGAGGAGAATAGACATAGATGGCACTACGACTCAACATAGAGGAGTTGGAAGACCCGACCCACCGCTTCGATTACGGGTCGCCGAGCGCCACCCACGGTAACGTCGGCAAGGGCCTCTCCCGGTATGGACCGCTCGACTCCCAGCACAACGACTGGATCGACGGCTCCACCCTCACTGTCGTCTACCCCGAGCAGTGGCAATCCGAAGGGGAACGCTTGATCAACGTCCTGAAAAACGGCTACGAGTATTTCGGTGGCGGGTTTGAACGGTTTTTCAAACTGGACGAAATCACAATCAATGGCCTGGAGATGGAGGGTGACAGCGTGGCCAACTACAAGGAGGCGGCGGAAGAGGTGGTCCGCCGCAACCTTGACGGCGTCGCCATCTTCCTGACTGCAGAGCGGATGAAACGGCTCGGTCAGGTGTCGCCGTACTGGATAGCGAAAGCGAAACTGACCGAACAGGGCATCCCTACTCAGATGATGAGGGTCGGGAACATCGAGGACGACTACGACCTGAAATACGCCATCGTCAACACGGTATGCCAAATCTATGCGAAGCTCGGCGGCAAGCCGTGGGGTGTTGAAGAAACCGGGTATAACGCGGATCTCGTTGTCGGAATTGGCCGTAGCTACTACCAGCCCGAGAAACACGGCTCCCTCGAACGGACGCTGGGGTTCGCCGCGGCCTACCAAAGCAACGGCTCTTTCTTCTGGTTCGACTCGGAGACCTCCGGAGGCGATGTCAGCGAACTCGAAACGAAACTCACCGACACCATCTGTAACGTAGTCGATGAGTACGTCAAGCGCGAGCAGCCACCCCGTAGAATCATTATCCACACGCCGGAGCGCATCGGTGATACGGAGCGGTCGGCTCGCCGCAAGATCGAGGACGAATACGACAACACCGAGGTCGTACTGCTCCACCTGAACACGACCCACCCGTACAAGACCCACGACCCGAACCATTCATCCGGGCTGCCGGAGCCAGGCTGGTTCCTCCAGACCGGGTACAACAAGGGCCTTGTCGTGACCGATGGCCGCAAACGATTCCGTAACGGCTCAGCCTCACCGATTGCCATGCGGGTCGAAGGCATAGAGGAGATTACGCGGGACGATATGGTCGGACTGGCGCAGAACACGTTCTCGCTGTGCTCGGTCTACTGGAAGGACCAGATGGGGGCTGGCACCCCGATTACGCTTCGGTACGCTAAGGACATTGCGGAGCTGTTCGAGGCCAGCCAATACCTAGCCCGCGAGAAAGTCATCTCGCTGAATCCGAACCAGCTCGTGAATGACCGGCTGCAGGACCGACCATGGTTCCTGTGACCAATGGCGGTGCCAGTGAAGCTACCGACCTGAAACTGCTGCTGCACCGTGCGGTTCACGATCAGTACGACCCTCATCGGGAGCGACCTGGATGGTACGGGAGTGCGTTGGCGACAGCATGTGTCGGGCGGGCCCTGCAGACGCACGAAGATGCAGGGGATCAGTTGACGCAGATCGATGACGAGTTGGAGCGGTGGGTGGCCGACCAGGCGTTCGACCGGGTTCCGCAGTCAACGATCGCGGCGCTGGGATTGATTGCGACGTATTTGGCTGACCGCCCGGACGACCGAGGTATTTCCGAGGAGGTGATGGATGTATTCAAACGGGAGATAGAACAGGAGGTCAAGGAGTATAAACGCCGGTCAGGGGAGCGAATCAAAGATCCTGAGCTCCAGTTTTTCGGGACGCCGCTGTATGTGTACTGTGCCTGGGTGGGGATCCGAACACTTGGATGGGTTAAGGAGTACGACACTTTCTTCGAAACGCTGCTCCACGACCACCGGGATTCGGAGTGGCCGGACGTAGTGTGGTTGGCCTATCTTGAACCCGTCCGCTTGGAACGCTCCGGATACGACCCCGCGGTGTGCGAGGCGGTCCGCACCGAACTCCAGCAGATCGATCTCGCGGAATTGGACGTCAGTGACCTGTTCCCTCTTCTATGGTTCATCGAGACATACTGGACTGAGATCGCCGGACAGGTGGAGACTGGAGCAGCGACCGCGGTCATTGACGACTTGCGCCGCAACGCGTGGCAACAGCTATACTCCCAGTACGACCAGGGGAATATACTTCACAATGGGCCCGAGAACCCGGGTCACACACCCAGTATCGAGGGGCTCACGTTTCTGGACCGCGTGATTGGTCGCAGCGAAGACGAAATACTAGTACTCACTGAATCCAACCTAAATACTCAGGTTCGTGACGCCCACGACGATCTCGTCGACGAAACCGAAACGCTCGAGCAGCGAAGGGTTCGGGAAGAGCGGTTGAAATTATTGAGCGGCATAGGTGTCATCGGACTGGTCGGGTACGTGCTCTGGACGGATGGAGTGACCCAGTTCGATCTTCAGCCGTTGCAGCCGGAACTGTCCGCCGTCTACCTCATAGTCTTCGGCTATTTCGAGATGGAATTCTTAATACAGGTGCTGGATACGATAGGCCGATTCCATCGAGTTCAGGGTTGGTATGACCGGTTCCGCAACGTGCTACTGGGAGTCCTTGCAAGTCTTATCGCAATCCTCCTGATCTCGATGTTCAACATCGTATCTACCCCTGTCTTCGGTTGAAAAGCCCTGATTGACTATTAAATCGTATGGGATTTCGCATATACGATAACTAGAACTCAGCGGCTTATTGGATTGCTGATGCAGCCGTCGAATCGACGAGCGAGTACTTCCGATCTCGGCTTGTACCCTCGGCTTCGAGAAGGTTGTACTGCGCCATTTTCGAGAGATACGTCCGGACAGTCCGTTTCGTTCGCGAGTCTTCGACTTCCTCTATGTAGCGATCATGGATCTCGCTCGGCCCGAGGGGCCCGTGTTCGCGGATGATGTCGTAGACGATCCGCTGGTGTGGCGTGAGTGAGTCGAGATTCTTCTGCTTGATGTGAGCGCGAGCATCTTCCGCCGAGTCAAGTAGGATCTCATCGGTGATTCGCTCGCTGCTCTCGCGGTCGGCTTTGCTCGCGGCGGTCCGAAGGATGCCAATCGCGAGGCGGGCGTCGCCTGCAGCGGCGTCGGCAATGCGGTCGAGTTGGTTATTCGTGACGACGTCCGGTTCGAGCCCCCCTTTCACGCGAGCATCGAGGATGTCGTGGAGCTGCTCGTCGTGGTACTTGTCCATGCGGACGTGTTCGCTGGATCGAAGCCGACTCACGAGGCGGTCGTCGACGCGGCTAAACAGGTCCTCTTCTTTGTTGGCGATACAGATAACCGCGAACTGCGGGAGGCTATGCAGGTTGTAGATAACGCCCGGATCTTCGAGCTGGTCGACCTCGTCGAGGATGATAACTGTCCGTGGCCCGTCGTACTGTTGGAGTCGGTCGATGAGTTCGTCGTGAGGCGTGGACTGGCGGTGGATATCGATGGTTTCGCCGAAATCATCGAGGATCTGGTAGAGCGTCCGGAAGCGCGTATAGTTTCGCCAGCAGTTGACGTAGGTGGCTTCAACGTTGAGAACCTCCTCACGAAGGCGCTCGGTGACGAACTGTGAGATACAGGTTTTCCCAGTGCCGCTCGGCCCGGTGACGATGGCGGTGTCGGCGGGTTCACCGTTTGTGATGGGCTCAAGGACGCTGGAAAGGTGGTTTACTTCGGCGTCGCGATGCTCGACTTCCCGAGGGACGAACCCGGCGCGGAGAACGCGAGCATCGCGTATCATGAATTCGGTACAAAAGTGATTCTGCGGCAGGCCATATAAGGATGGTCGGGTCGTTTCCGGAAAGCGAATAATCGTAATCGGGCACTACGTGGATATCGTATCGCTTGAGGGCGATTCTGCTGTATTCTACTTGGTCGTTTTTCCGGAAATTCAAGGAAATACGGCTCTGTTGAACTCCTCAGGGAGTCACAGGTTCGTCCGAGAATTCGACGAGATGAACGCCCTCCCGAAGTCGCAAATTCTTCGTTTCACTGAGAAGGCAATCGATCTGGCACGCCGGGTTGTCTCTCGATACTCCTCGAAGTTCTTGATTTTCTAACTAAGCTGCCCGATATATCGTTCAGCCATCCTCGACGATGTCTTTGTGGTACTCCAGGAACTCTTCGGCTCTATCCTCAAAGTCATCCTTACCAATATACTGCCGAAGGTCAATAAACGGCTTTTTCCGCTTCACCTCGTTCACAGCAGTCCGAATCCCCCGTAAGTCATTCTCACTTATCGATTTCCCCTTCAACGGGTTCTCCTCACGGACGTCAGAGTAATGCCCAGTCATGATGCCCGTGAAGCAATAGAATTCAGCTAAACTGTACTCAGGTTCGATCGAGTATGACCGGCCGCGGACTTGCTGGATAATATCGTGTTCCTGCTGATTCCACTTGCCCCACCGGGTACGCATCCCCTCCTTGGCCTTGATCCGGAAGTAGATCTCAAACAGCTCCGCTAAATCGCCGTACGTTTTGACGACGCACTGATTGTAGATTTTCTTGAACGTATCCTGATACCGTTCCTCGTCTTTAGCGATATCATAGGTCATCGCAGCAGCATTGAACAGCATATCCTGCTTTTCACGGCGCACCGTCCCACGGACAGCATCGTTTTCATGCATTTGAGGAATACCAAGCTCCGTCCAAATCTTGGTAAATGCACGACCATCCTGGTTCTCAAACGCGTATTTGAACATCCGGTGAGCCTGCTGAAACGCCACCTCGCTGTAGCTCTCGATCTCGATCCGAAATGCGTCTAACTCATCGAAGCTCTCAAAATCCGCGTGCATCCCGGCCATGGCAGAGGAGCCCAGGTCTTCGATGATCGCATCGTTGATCTCGGTCACAAAATTATCTGGAAGGAGGCTCTGTCTCACCACAAAATAAAAGCGAGAATAGAGTTTCATATTCCGTTGATATGCACCGTAAAGATCCATTTCAGCCGTCATCCCTGTGATGCCATGGACTAAGGCAACGATGTGGTGCGTGAACTCGCGGTTCACTTCCTCCAGTGCTTCCTCAAACACCCGGAATAGCACCTGATCGAGGTTGTAAAAGGGTAAATCCGCACTCAGGTATCTGTTCTCATCAATCAGGAACCGCACGTCATCCAACTCGTGGAGCGCGTGATGAACCATTTCCTGGTACTGCTCTAAAAACTGGAGGAAGGATCGTGTCTGGGCATTTCTGACGATGCGTTTCCCCTCGCTGTCCATGAAATCAGTGTACTTGTGGATCTGCCGAACCGTGTCGCCCCGTCCCTCTCCGGGGTGAGTTAAGATACTGGTCGCTAAGACTGGGTAGACGCTTTCCATCGCGGGATCGAATACGTTGGAGCTAATCTGCAGTATTGATGAGAACTCCTGCAGGTTGTCCCCGATCTTCACCTGGATCTCGATATCCTCTGCTACAGGTTGGGCATCACTGCCCTCTTCACTGTCGTTTAGGTCACGGTTCTGCTCACCAATTCGGATAAGTTCTGAGACGGCGTAGGCGAAGGTCGAGACGTGTATATCCGCGACAGTACCGTTAAGATCCAAGTCATCCGCTGTCACCGAGTCTTTTCGTCTGCCGTACAACGGGTACAGCGGTTTCTCGGTTTCAACGCCGTCGGGGAGACTATCCTGTAACTTCTGGTCGTATTCGTATACCGCGACGTCTTCCTCAATTTTCTTCGAGATGTGTTTCTTTAGCTCGTTGTATGCGTCTTCGTCGGCTGGTCCCGTTAATGCGAGATTCGCAACCTTCCCGTAAACAAACATGATTCCCAGTATGGTGACGACGAAGATCGTGGTGAGGACATTGGGGCTGACCCAGTCTCTGACCGGGTCGGGGTACAGCACCAGGACGCCGATAGCTGCGCTTCCTAGCAGTGAGTAGAACAGGATAGGGAGGACACGTGACCGTTGTAGGAACTGTTGTAGGACATCTTCGACGTAGCGGCTTCGAGATACGATTTCGAGGAGAAAGACGAGGACGACGAAGCTGAGGCCGATGATTGTGGCGTGGACTTGCCAGACAGTTTCGATGTCAAACCAGCTGGGTTCGGTCAGGGGCGAGGCATCGACTGCAAATGCGATGAGAAGGGTTGCTACAAATAGCAGGAGGGCCTGGATCAGTGCGTTTTGCCGATCACTGAGTAATGTGCGCAGCTTGTCTACTCGGCTTTGATCGCTGTTCGATTCTCTTCCCCACGTTTGGATGCGAAGTGACCCTAGGTATGGAAAAAAGCCGAGTCGCTGATAGATAGGTTTGAGCAGACCCGTCAATTTTAGAACGACCCATCGGCGTTTCCGCATTAAAAATGGTTTTTTGGTGAGTACCCAGTAAGGTTTCGGTCAGTACTCGCAACTACTTTCGAGCCAATTGCCGATACTATCGCCGAAGAGTCGGAGTGATCTCCCGTATCGGAATATCCGCAGTCTTCAGTGACCGGCTGTTTCATTCTACACTGTATCTGAAGAATAGTATTTCAACAGAGCCGGAAATACGGACTTTCCTGAATAGGTACTTGTCTCCTCGGAAGATAACCGATTAACTACTGGGGGCTGTAGGTCGGCGTATGGTTGAGGTTCCGGAGTCGATCCAGAGTCTGTTTAGCGCAACTGTAGAAAAACAAGGCGAGACATATACGCTCGAAGTTCCGCAAACCGAGGTTGAACACGGCGCTATCTCTCCTGGTGAAACATATCGGATTGGCGTGCTCACACAACGACAATCCTCGACGAAGACAGCTGACGAACGCACAGCACAGGAGCAGCCCGCTCCGTCCGAACGGAATTCTGGACCACCTACCCCACCGGTCACTGAAGGGGAAGTCCGTGACGTGACGATCGAGACAGTCGGCGATCAAGGCGATGGAATCGCGAAGGTCGAACGCGGCTATGTCGTTATCATTCCAGGTGCGCAGCCCGGTGACGAGCCGACCATCGAAATCGACCAGGTCCAAGAGAACGTCGCATTTGCCAGCGTTGTCGATACCGGCCCTCAATCACTCTAACTAGGCTCATAATCCGGTGTCTGTCCGGCAAGGAGGAGGCGCAACGTTGATGCCTGCCGGGCTTCATATTCTATGTACGAAACGCAGGTATGAGTTCCACACAAGAGACACAAACTATACGGCAGGGCCTTTCGACCCGTGAGAGCCGACTCCTCTCGCATCTCGCCGCGGAGGGCCACCAAATAATCTCGATCGACGACGTCGAGGCGACCCTCGAGGTCGCGCCGAACACCGCCCGCGAGATCGCCTCCCGCCTCACCGAGAAAGGGTGGCTGGACCGGCTGCTCCCCGGCCGATATCTCATCATCCCCCTCGCTGCTGGCGAGGAGGCCGTGTACACGACCCACGAGTATCTCATCGCCTCGCACGTCGCTGAGCCGATGTACATCGGCTACTACAGCGCCCTCAGCCATCACGGGCTGACCGAACAGGTTCCCCGAACCGTGTACGTCGTCACCCCGACGCGAGCCCAGAGTCGCGAGATTCACGGCGTCCCCTATCGCGTCGCGACGGTCACCGAGCGGAAGTTCTTCGGCTACGAGCCGACGTCCATCGAGGGAACTGTCGTGAACGTCGCCGACCTGGCGAAGACGCTTGTCGACTGTGCCGACCATCCCGAGTACTGCGGTGGCATCCGCGAACTCGCAACGGCGATGGTCGCGGCGGACGACCAAGCCTGTTCGTGGGCGACGGTCGGCGAGTATCTCCAGCGGCTTGACAACGGCGCGGCGACCAAGCGAATCGTCTACTTGGCCGACCAGCTGAGTATCGACCTCCCAACGCGTGAGACGCTCGTCGCGTCGTTCACGAGCGGGTACTCGCTGCTCGACCCAACGCAGAGCGAGCAGGGATCATACGACAGTGAGTATCGCCTCCGAATTAACGTCGACCCGGGCACGCTCGGTCCGACGGAGTCCTGATTCTAATGATCAGTCAAAACCGACTCCGTGTCCTTGCCCGTGAGCTAGGTGTCCGCCAGGGCTATGCTGAGAAGAACTACGTCAACTCCTGGATTCTCTGGGGTATCTTCACGAGTGACTTTGGCGAGAACCTCATGTTCAAAGGTGGAACGGCGCTGAGCAAACTGTACTTCCCCCAGTCGTGGCGATTCTCAGAGGATCTCGATTTCGGCGTCGAAGGTCAGTACAACGGATCAGAAGACGACCTCAGTGATGTCCTTGACACAGTTACCGAGCGCTCCGGGATTGAGTTCACCATCAGCGAGCACCACGAGTCCCGCCAGCAACACTATCCGACACACTACGTCGACATGAGCATCCAGTATCGGGCGGTGCTTGACCATCCGAATACGACCAGTCTCGACGTGATGGTCGACGAGTACGTCGCATTCGACTCGGTTCACCATACGCACTCCTACGAGGATATCCCGGAGTTCGAACTGCAGGCGTATAGTGTCGAAGAGATCTTCGCGGAGAAACTTCGGGCGATCTTCCAACGGGGTGCTGCCAGAGACTACTACGATCTTTTTCAGCTCTTAGAGACCGAATCTGTTGAGATTGAGTTCGACGTTGTCCTGCCTGCCTTCGAAGCAAAGTGCGACCACGACGACCTTGACGTCGATCTCACCACAGGTCTGCCGGGTGACCAGCGCGAGGACATTCAGCGCCAGTGGGAAACCTCACTTCCAGACCTGACCGGTGATCCACCGCTGTTCGATACTGTTTGGAAGAGACTGGACGAGGCCGTCATTGACAAAGGGACGGAGTAGGTACGAATCCTCTCGCCTGCGGCACGTACTAGCCCTGCACTATTAGGGGTATTCTGAAATCGGATACTATTCTAAGATAGAAGCCTATTTATAGAGATTTTCTATCGATACTACTTATGCTATTCTAACAATTCATGCTACCTTTGCCACTCATACTATTCATGCTATTCTCACTATTCAATCTATTCGGGCTATCTTGGCGATTCGGGCTATTCACTGCCCTTAGTTATAAGAGGGGATAGAGCACTATTCCAGAATAGCATGGCGGGAACGAATCGCAGGAATAGCATAGATAGCACGAATAGCCCAAATAGCCCGTACGAATCCGTGGATACAGCGGGGAATTCTCGGGCTGTCTCAGTCTGCATGCTGAAGGGTGGCGTTGGCAAGTCAACCATCGCAGTGAATCTCGCGCGTCAACTCGCCACCCACGACCATGATGTCCTCCTCATCGACCTTGATCCGAATGGACACGCTTCAGTCGGTCTCGGGTTTGATGACCACTATCACAATACAGACGAGGGCATCGGTGAGGTCTTCTTCGACGAGGCAGACCCAACCTCAGTCGTTTACGATACCGGATATGAATTCGATATCCTTCCCTCGAGCGAGGATCTCGAGCAAGTCGAGCGAGAAATCGTCGTCGGTGACGTCTTCCAGCCGTCTGCTCTGTTGAAGCGCGAAGTCGTTGAGCCGCTGCTGGGCGACGAATACGACTTCATTGTCACGGACTCGCCCGCATATCGCTCGCGACTGACCGACAACGCTCTCGTCGCGACGTCTAATCTCGTGCTTCCACTGGCGCCCGGCAACGAGGCTATGTCCGGACTGGAACGCACTATCGAGCGCCAGATTGCTCCGCTGCGAAAGCACATGGACGTTGACGTCCTCGCACTCGTCCCGAATATGCTGGATGGGCGTATCGACCAGCAGACGCAGGACCGCCAGCTCCTCGAACGGCTGAACTCCCACAACAGCTTGCAGGACCGTATTCCGAACTTCGCTCGAATCACGGATTGGGATGCTGTGGGCACCGGCGACATTAGTCCGACACCAGGTATCCGAGACCGAACGAGTATCACGAAAGCGTACGGTGAACGCAAACCGCTGCTGGACTACGACGCCAACTGTGATCAACTGAAGAATTTCGACGAACTCGCACACATCGTCGAGGCCGGTGAGGTGGTCCGGCATGGCTGACGACGGTGACCCGTTCGCAGATCTTAGTCAGACGCTGGATGACGATGCTGACGAGCAAGACGATACGAAGAGTGAACAGGAACCGCGCGAGCCACCCGCCTCAGACACGACAACCGAACACGTCGACGAACCGGATGAGGGGGACGTCGAGGAACTGGACCCGATGACAGACACTGCCTTTTCATACGAGGCAGCCAATCAACGGCCGTTTTACGCACGCGAAGAGACTATCGAGAACTTCGATTCTTGGCTGAACTACGAACTTGAGCGTGAGCTCAGTACCCGTGGATATCAGAATATCGTTGTCCGGGAGATGACTGACGCCTTGCTGCGCACGGTCGTGGAGGAAGACTTGGTTGACGAGGTCGCAGAACGATTCGAGCAAGAACGAAAGGATGAGATTTCAAAATAGCGTGAATAGCATTCTATTTCCCATATGGGGAGAACGACGGAGGAGTGGTCATCTCTACAGGGTGATGAATCGCTGGAATAGATTGGATAGTATGAATAGAATGCTATTCATATGATGCACCCAATCCTGTAGTACCAAACCTACGAATTCGGGGTATGAAGTTCACCGCTTCTCATCGAACAATATTCGCGGTTCCGACAGAGGAGAAGACGTACCTACGTCGAAGCTCGGTAGAATATCCTGAACGAGAGTGCTTGGACAGAAGCTGAGACCGGTTCCTCAATCTATGTGAGTATGCGGTTGAGACCACGGACCCTGTTTTCGAGAAGGTTCCCCAGAAACAGTCAATCAAATCTCAATGCTCTGTCAGTCGATTATGCCTAAACGGAAGGTGGTGGTGTAGATGTGGGCGAGCGTTCTAGGACCCGATTATCGGCAGAACGCTTGTTTCAGATGTGTGGTCCGTGACAACGTTCTTAGGTGCGTGCCGCGAGTGTAATAGCATCTCTATCAAATTATCGCGTCTACAAACCATCATCTTATCAACTATTGAAACGGACTTCAGTTTATCTGAGTGGGACACTCACTAGAAGGCCGAATTATGTGAATACTTGTAGGACGAGGACACTCACAAGCACCAATGGAACGTCGCGATGGAGTCTCAGACTCTCTGCTGGAGGTGTTCGACAGTAACACCGAAGTGGTCGTACTGTGTGGGGCGGGGATCTCGAAGTCCGCAGGTGTCCCACTCGGGCATGAGATCGTCGATATCCTCCGAGATCGATACAGTTCTAAGTTCGACGACACCGAGTACGAGTACGACAAGGCCTGGGAGACCGCACTCCCGGATGAAGAACACCGTGAGGATCGACGTGCCCTCTTTGAGGAGTTCATCGCCGGGACGTCGCCGACAGCCGAACACCATCTCCTAGCGCACCTAGTCGACTGTGGCTTCTGTACCACCGTGATGACGACCAACTTTGACCACCTCCTCGAGATCGGTTTCAACAGCGTCTGTAGTCAAAATCATCGGATCTACCAATACGACACCCAACTGTCGATCGAGACACTCGCCACGGACGTCCCAAAGCTCCTCAAAGTCCACGGCGACTACCTCTTCCGAGACATCGCAAACCTTGACTACGAAATGCGAGACCGCGTCAACCAAAACATGCGGGCGCAACTCACTGAGTACCTCCGAGACAAGGCCCTCCTCGTGACTGGATACTCTGGCAGCGACAGCAGTGTCATGGAGTTGCTCCAGAGCTGTGCAGAGACGGAGACCGGTCTGGCTGGGGGTCTCTACTGGACGACCTATAGTGGGATCGACCTTGAGAGCCCCGACAACGAGTATATTCGACGGCTCGTTGAGACGATGGAAGCGAACGACAAGAGCGTGGAGATCGTCGGACCGACCGACTCTGCTGATTTTCTGACGGAACTGACGGCAGAGTTGGGTGTTGGTGAGCCCGAAGTCTCTCCGTTCGGTGTCGACGCGTCGAACGTCCACGTCCCGAACTCATACAATACGACGTTTGGGGAGGTTATGCACCAGCCTCCCACGTACCGACCTGAGATCGACGGCGAGATAGGGCCGACGGTCGATCGCGTTCGCGAACTCGTTGAGATTGGTCCAGCGCTAATTGAGGGGCCATCTGGGACAGGGTTTTCAGAGTTCTGTGCTCGCTTCTACAACTCGCTCCCAACGGAGCGTCGATTTTACTTCAACCCCGTCTTCTCGAATGGCCTTCCCGGCTCAGACCTCTATGAGCACCTCCTTGATTTTGCCGACCGTCTCGGATGTCAGACCAAGCAGCATGTCTCGTCGGCCGAAACATTCCGTGAACTCTTCGATCGAGACGCCACTGTCGTTATCGATGAGGTAAATGACGGGACGCAAGGTAACTTCCTGGCGATGGTGCAGACCCTCGTCGAAGCACATAACGAGAGTGAGGATGGTACATTGGCGATTATGCGACGCACGGAGAGAGACAACCTCGGTGTGCAACGCCTTCGAGGTCCTCCCACAATCACTTCGGATCGGATGGTGTGGTCCGGTGAGGGCGTATCCGAGTCTGAACAGCTCGCCTGCGACGCACTCACAGCTGGGTGCCCGGAGGTCGAGGACGCTCTCGATCGGCTCGATTCGAGTGAAAGGGAGGTACTCTCGCTGCTTTCCCTCCTCCGTCGATCCGAGTATCCCTCAAACCTGGTGGATCTCGCAGACGTCGACGAACGGGTCTTTGAGGAGCTACGTTCAGCTGGGCTGGTACAGTCGATGAACGGTCGGATCATGGCTCATCCCGTTGTCGTGGACCGCGTGACTACCACTCTCTCGATGGAGCGAAAACAAGAGCTCCATCGAAGACTCGGTGAACGGTTTAGTACCCTCGCCATCGACAAGGAGACCCGAGTGTCCACTCACGTCATTGAGGCAGAGAAACATCTCTGGGAGGCCGAAGAATACGCTCAGGGCTTCCAGACGATTCTGTCGTTGACTCAGGTGACCAGTGGTGACCCAAGGTTCCTCTCCTCTACCCTCGCAGAATACCTACAGCTGGCAAGCGATGGGGCAGAGTTCTTCGACGCTCTCGAACCACACGAGCAACTGCATGCCCTGGTAGTTTACTATCGCGTCCGGATGGACACAGATCACGCTTCGCCAATCTCGTGGTCGGTGTTCTACCAGCTGGAGCTGACCACCCTGCAAGGGTGGAGTTCAGCGTACCGCCAAGCGTACTACGCCCTCATTGACCTGATTAATATCTCCGCAGTCTCAGCTCTCAAAGAACTAGCCGAAGTCGTCTCGACAATCAAGAACGACTTTGATCGAGAGCTGAGCGGCGAACTAAAGTACCGTATTGGATCTCGCTACTTAGATTTCGCAAACAGCGAGACCCCTGGTCGACGCTCAGAGCTATCTGACACAGGCATTGAGTGGATTAAGGACGCGAGATCGGACTTTGAGATGGTTGGTCGTATGGTGATGGTCGCGCGGTGTAATGACGATATCGCCGGATATCTTATCGAAAAGAACGATTTCGATCGTGCATGCGGGTACGCCGAACGTGCACGTGACCAGCTCGTCTACAAACCCGGACTATCCGCCGATCGGGCAGCCGTCTACGGTAACCTCTTCACAATCTACCTCGAGCGATCACAAGAACTGACCGGCCAGGATCGTAAGGTGGCTCTCGACACAGCAGAGGGCTACTTCTTTGAGTCGAACCTCAACTATCTCGGCCAAAGCCAGTTACGAGGACCGATGACTAACCTCTTCACGTTGTTCTCCTTCACGTTGAAACAGGGGCCCGATTGGTCGGGACTCCTCCCTCCGATCGCAAATCTATACGCTCATTGCTACCGACTCTGGCGACGCGACCCTGACCTCGAACCATTCATGCGAGACGCATTCTTCCACCTCCACGGGCACCTGTTCGAGGAAGAGCGAGAGGAGTTGCTCGAAGCGACAGCCCCGACAAGCGCTGCTCTGGCGTCCGCCTTTCGTGAGCAGGGGAGACTCTCCCTCGCTTTCCTAATCCGATTCAGCGTCCTCACCCTCGCCTCGAAGTACAAAGGAGACCAGACCGTGGTGACGTCGATGTACGAAACGATGGCTTCACCTAACGATGACGTCGCTCAGGTGTTGACGTGGTTCCAACAGGAGCTTGAGGATAGTAAGGGGCCGCCACTCGCCGTTTACCTGCAGGGGACCGATATTGAGCATGACCGCGATACTATTGAACAGGTCGCATCTGAGACTATCGAACGGTTTGGGGGCAGGTCTGAGTGAAGTATTGATTCACCGGAAAATACGAACCACAGGTCAGCTTAACCCACTGTAGTCTCAACTCCCCAGCTTGGACAATTGGTATATCTACATATGGTTTATAGGGGCGCAGGCGGGAGCATAATAGGCTGAAACTGTAGAATTTGGCCAATACGTCCAAACCACCGACTGGTCTTGATTAGGAGAGTAATCACGACCACTTTGAAGTACCCCGCCGCCGTCGGTGAAGCACGAATGCTGCAACCCGCTCACGACGGCGCTTCCCCCAGGGTAGAGGCACCGAGACCGGGCACCCAGGACGGTGGAGGGCCGGTGGATGCCTGATCGAGCGCTTTCGACGTCGCTCGACGACAGCTTCGAGCGCTACCTCCAGGACAAGGGGAAAGGCCGCGGTGGGGACGGTGGGAACTATCGACGCAACGCAGCCCGCGAGCTCGAGCGGTTCGCCGAGTGGGCCGCCGGCGACCGCGGCGCCGACGACTGGACCGGGATCGCCGACGACGTCGGCCGCGAGCCGACCTTCGACGATCTCGACGAACGCGTGTTCCGGGAGTACGCCCGACGTCTCGGTGGAGATCGGGGACTCAAGCAGAACACGGTACAAACCTATTACCGCTATATCTCTGCGTGGTGTGGCTGGTGCGTCAACGAGGGATATCTCGAAGCGCATTACGCGCAGCGGGCGAGTGCGATGGCGCCGTTGCCGGAGGACGACGGCCGCAAGCCCGGCGACCAGCAGGCCTGGACGTCCGAACAGCGCCACGTCCTCACCCGTCACGTCGACGAACGGGCCCGCGACGCCGTCGAGGCGTACACGACACTCCCCGAGGCTACTGACCCCCTCGACAAACAGCGAGCGCGCTACGCGGCGCTGAAGGCGGCTCGTGACCGGGCTCTGGTGTTCGTTCTCGCGTACACCGCCGTTCGGGTCGGGGAACTCCTTCGGGACCCAAACGACCCGCGCCGGCGCGGCGTCCGCTGGGAGGATCTCTCCCTCGACGACGGAAGTATGGACGTCTACCGGAAGAAACAGCAGTGGGACGCCGCCAGTCTACCCGACCCGGTGATTTCGCCGCTGCGAAGCTATCGCCAGCTGATGGATCCACCCACGGAGCGCTGGCCGGTGTTTCCCACGTTCGACCAACGGACGCTCGCAGGGCTCGTCCAGGATGAGCTCGCCGACCGAGGGGAACGCCCAGAGGCAATTACTGAACGGCGTGATGAGTACGCTCGTGACCTCCTGCTGGCGCTCGATGAGGACCTTCGGCCACCGTCGATCACGACGGACGGCGCACGGTCGATTCTTCAACGGCTCTCGGAGACCGCAGAGATCGATATCGACCATCCGAAACACGATTATCTAGCCCCTCACGGCGGTCGCCGAGGGATGGGCGAGGTGCTTGTCCGCGCGTTCGGGTACACGGTGGCAGCCCGGTATCTCGATAACTCCGAAGAGATGGTTCGTGAACGGTATTCGCACATCGAAGCGGGCGAACTCGGCGATGTGGCTACTGAAGCCCTCGAAGAAATCGATTCTGGCTTATAGAAAACCATTCCACTTTCACTCCCCTCCCGTGACCATTATGAGCCAGTAGGAGTGTTGTTACTATATGGCAACCCTTCCGTCGCTTTTTGAGACGTTTCTGACGAATATTCGTCCCTCAGACCAGCATATTGAGGATTACAAGGAGGGGCACGAAACCCTGCGTGAATTACTCCGAAATGACGACACAATAAGTGAATTCTATGTTGGGGATTTCCTTCAAGGGAGTTATCGGAGGTGGACTGCCGTCAGGCCTATTGGGGATGAAAAATCGGATGTTGATATTGTATTCGTCACAGACCTGGTCAAAGACGAGGTAACCCCACGAGAAGCTATGGAAAAATGTGAGCCTTTCTTAGAAGAGCACTATGAAGGCCAGTGGACCAGGAAGGATCGGGCCTATCAGATTGACCAAGACCGTATTGAGATTGATCTAGTGTTGACTGCATCCCCCAGTGAGGCAGCTAAAGCAGCCCTTCAGCCAGACGGTTCGGTTGGCGGATTAGAGGTCGGCGAAGGATTGGACACAAACCAATCAAGCCGAGTTGCTGAAGCATTTGGACTGACCCTTGACGAGAATGAGGAAGAGTGGCGAGACGAGCCACTTGATATTCCGGACCGGCGGCTCGAAGAGTGGGATAAAACACACCCCATCGCCACAATCGAGTGGACCCTAAAAAAGAACGACCTTACAGACGGTCATTACGTAAACGTCGTCAAAGCAATCAAGTGGTGGCGAAGAACTCAGATTTCTGCACCTGAACGCCCAAAGGGATACCCACTCGAGCATTTAGTCGGCGAGTGCTGTCCTGATTATATCGATAGCGTTGCTGAGGGGATCGTTCGTACTTTCGAAACTATTGAACAGCGCTATGCAAATGAAGCCCGGATTAATGACACACCCACTCTCCCTGCTCGAGGACTCCCGCAGATCGACGTGTTTGCTCGAATTGACGGAGACGACTTTGCTGCCTTCCATAAAGCAGCTGGAGAGGCGGCAACGCTAGCTCGAGAAGCATTTGAAGAAGACAATAAGGCGTTATCACGGGATCTGTGGTCTGATCTTCTTGGTGATTCCTTCCCTGAATATGGAAATGGCGATTCAGATGATGGTGGAGAAAAAGCCGTCAATCTCGACTCCTCCTCAAAATCAACGAGTGTCTCGGACCAGCGATTTGCGTAATCCATCCTTAGATTAGTGATGCCACCCTCTGAACTCACAGCGGCTGTCTCTTCGCTCGATTCGCTTGATGGTGTCACGGTTGTTGAAGGCCCGTTTCAGCACGAAGGGGGATCAAAATGGGTTCTTGAAGTCAAGCTTCAACCAGACGAAATTGAGCCCACCACCCAAATTCCACAGGAGTCCACATGGTTCGTTCTTATCGACTCGACCTATCCTGGAGGTAGCATTCGGATTTATCCTGCTGAGGAAGGGAGTATCACGGCCACCTATCCTCATCAACGTCTCAACGTAGCAGGCACCGAAGATACTCCTTGGAGAAAAGGGAACATCTGTGTGGCTCGCTACGGACATATTATCGGGCGATCGGGCGCAACGGGGGAACCAAATCCCCCAGATGAACGTCTTCGATGGCACTTGGAACGGGCTTTGTCGTGGTTAGAAGCAGCGTCTAAGGGAGAACTCCGTCAGGAAGGAGAGCCATTTGAACTCCCGATATTCAGCACGAACACTGCTCCTCAGAATCGAGTTGCATTCAATGAAACAGCGGAATCCCTCGAACTTTGGCGATCTGAGTTTGGTAATTGGGGATTCGTTGACTTCGTGGAGCTTACCGAGCCGTCAGATGTCTTCCTTACGGAGCAGTTCCGAGATGAAGACGATAACGTCGTGTATCACCCGGAGTGGGGTGAATACATTAGTTCAAATATCTGTTCTCAGACTCGTGGTGCATGGCTATTACTGGAGGAACCCCCAATCGAGCCTCCTTGGGAGGTACCTGAAACTTGGAGTGATTTGGCAAACTTACTGGAAGATTCCTCTATTGATCCATTTGAACTCCGGGCAAATATAGATTCTATCGTCGAAGATGATGCCTTCAATTGTCTCCTCTTAGGGTTTCCAATTCCTAGTGAGGTCGGAGGGTCCTCGGAACTCATCCATTGGCAGGGCATTGAGCTCTCTGATGTTCGACCGGTATCTGAATTACCCGGATTTAGGGAAACCCCCAGAGGAAAGGAAATTGTGGCTAGAGTAGATCTTTCTCGAGATTCTATCCGTTGGCTTGATTCAGACAACTGGGCTCGCGAACAGCTCTCTCGTCGGGGGCATATCCAAGATCCGCTTCGTGAAGCTAGTGTTCTTCTTATTGGTGCCGGTGCACTCGGGAGTACCGTTGCTGAGGGATTAGTACGGGACGGGTGTCACGACCTCACTATTGTCGATGGGGAAACCTTGGAAATTGGCAACCTAGCGAGACACACGTTAACCCTCCCTGACGTGGGAGAAAATAAAGCTGAGGCGCTCGCGAATAGGCTTAACTCGGTATCACCGCATGTCGATGTAGATGGGTTTTCTGTTTCATTTCCTTTGGAGGAAGACGAGCAATTAGAGGTGGTTGAATCTGTAGATGTGGTAATCGATTGTACGGCCTCAAATTCTGTTCTTCAAGCATTGAATTCATTTAGGTGGGAGGAGCCGGTTCTCTTCTGTTCGGCGTCTATGGGTAGACGAGCAAACCGGCTATTCTATTTCGCATCATACTCTCTGAGTTTTCCGGCCAGTCAGTTTCAAGAAGAATTCGAACCGTGGCGGTTGCAGGAACAGATCGAGTGGCAACCTGGTGAAGACGCAGTTCCTGAGCGCGTGGGCTGCTGGCATCCAGCATCGGTGATTCGTATGGATCAAGTCATGACATGGGCTGGAACGATTACACGCCTACTTGAACAGGATACATCGTTAGGTCTTCGGGGAACTGAATTCAGAGTCCTCGAAGCTGGGGACGATGGCACTCCTACGATTTCAGAGGCAGAGCCGCCATTTCAGGATGTTGAACATTGGGTAGCCCCGGATTCTGAGGTATCGGTAGAGATTCCTGCTGGTTGTCTTAGAGCGATTGTTGATATCTGCGTCGACGCGGATCCCCTTGAGACAGGGGGGATTTTAGCCGGTACTGCGTTAGAGGAAACAGCCGCACGGATTATCCGTGCCAGTGATCCGCCACGAGACTCTAATCAAGGGCCTACAACTTTCACCAGAGGTACTGAACGCGTTGACGAGTGGTTACGAGAGGCCCGTGATAGTCTGGGTATTCACTATCTGGGAGAATGGCACTATCATCCCGGCGGATCTGCGGAATTGAGTTCTCCAGATCGGGCACAAATGAACGAAATTGCTTCGACTGATGAGTATGGATGTCCCCATCCGATTATGTTTATTGTCGGAGGAAACCCGTCAGAGGCGCTTGCCATCAGAGCGTATCTCTTCCACCGGAATCGTGGTTATGAGGAACTTGTGCACATCGGATCGTCAGATGAGCCAAGTAGACCAACGAATAGTTTTGATTTAGATATTGACTTCCCGAATGCGAGAGTAGGTGACTCTCAATGACTAATCCAGCTGGGGATGTCTTCATTAGCTACAAACATTCACAACAGGACTTAGCCGAAAAGCTGGAAATTGCCCTCCGGAATCACGGGATACCTGTTTGGCGTGACGTTCACGACATTGGTCCAGATCCATTAGAGCAACAAATCCGAAAAGATCTCCAAGACTCGAACCTTGCTGGTGGTGTCGCAATTATAAGTAGTGATGTTACTCAATCCCCCGTCATCCTCAAAACAGAGCTTCCTGGACTCCACAAACGGTGGCGGGGTGATGATGAGTTCTTTGTTGTCGTGGTTCTCGTTCCTGGTGTTGATTATGACGAGGGGGAAGCAATCTTGTCCAAAGCAGAATCCCCCTACGATCTTTCCCATTGGTATATGGAGTCCTTGGAAGTGGAGGAGACTTCTTCCTCCTCAGCTATTGGCCGAATCATTAACTCGATATTAGACAGATTGGGACAGAACCAGAAGACCAGCAGTCACCTTCCCCCTCTTGATGCTGTAGTTGATGCTGCGTTGGAGCGTCGACTACAATGTATCCACAATCATCTGTCATCTAATTCTCCAGTTGAGTGCTCGCTGGACACGTATGGTAAACCCTCCTATGATATTCAACTGGCCGTGAGTATTGATTGGTCACCCCACTTTGACGACGGTATACCAGATGGATCCCTATGGAATGAGCAACTGCTCCCAGCGTTGCGTACAACGACCGATTATCTTCAGCAAGAGACTCCAGGAAGAGAGCTTCGTTTTAGAGGGCGGGCCCATTTACCGGCAGTATTCTCGCTTGGATACTGCCTTCCGGAGACACGAGGGATTAGTACTGCGTGGATGCAACCAGATCAGGATGGCAATTTTTCGCCATGGCGGCTCGATCTAAACTTGGAAGAGAGCAACTTACAGAGCGACCTTGAAGAGATCGATCGAACTGCTTCGAACTTGGCCGTCCTAGTGAACATCACCGATGATGTGAAGCCGGAGGTCGGGAAAACGAAATCTACGCTCCCAGACTTTAATGGGATACTGGAATTCGGACTGGGGCAAGACTCAAATGGGAGATTAACAGCCCATGAAGCAGCACATGCGGCAAAAGTATTTCAGGAGGAACTTCGTGATGCGATGAATCGTCTTCCAGAAACGTCTACCGTACATTTATTCATGGCTGCGCCAGCTGGGCTCGCATTCTTGCTCGGACAGAAGACCAACACTTCCCCTGCGATTCAGACTTATATTCTGGACACTGAAAGTGGGAGCAGAACCTACCAACCTGCTGTACTGCTATCCTGACTGCACGCTCAAGCTGAGGGAGGTAGTTCTTTCGAATACCTTCATAAGTAGAGAGACCTCATGATGGTCGTATCCAAATCAAGGTGCTCTCAAAGTGTGAGGCTCAATACCCTCTCGGAAGCTGAATTGATGTAGAGTAGCAGAGATCAGCACTAGGTTTATACCGCTCGGCCGGCTTTCTTCCAATATGAGCCTCGAAGAGACGGTTGACTACCTCGCCGAGGAACTTGACCTCGAGCGAAGTGAACACGTTCGCGAGGTCGGTCAGTCGGTCGCCGAGCTTCGCGACTGATTAGAACAGTTCTCTGAAGTCCCGTTCGACGAGCCCGTCCTCCAGATACGTGATGAACTCTTGTTTCGTTGGTCCTTGACGGTTGAGCAGATCGTCCCGTTCTGCTCGTTCGAGAACTGCCTTCGCGAAGTCCGTACAGTGGGATTCATGCTGCTCAGCGTACTTCGAAAGGGCTTCTCGCCAATGCATATCCAGCTCGAACTCGGCTAATCGGATTTGGATCCCATCTTTCCGTTCGACGAGGTTGACGTCCAGCTCTTCGAGCTGCTTGAAACGGAGGTTATTCCGGCGGACAGTAATGAGCCGTTTGGAGTCGACGATGTAGGGGTCGACCCACTCTCGCCAGGTATCGTCGTCGACGTGAGTTCGTGGCATCTCAAACTCTGGGTCCACACTCTCAATGCAGAATTGGAGCATCGCGATGCCAGTTCGATGATTCGCATTCGGGAGGGAATGCCGGAGAATCAAATTCGACATCACTTCCCCAGCGACGTTCGGAAGTGGTGCTCCCCAGGATACGTGATCGAGTGCCTGCTGGATCTTTTGCGGTTCGAACTCCTTGTAAAGCCGAAACTCATCCTCATCTCGAACATCGACAGCGGCTTCGAGCAACTCTACTAATCGGAATGCGACAACTTGCCCAGCACGGGGGAGGTCACGAATACGGTCGCTCAGCCATTCCTGATCGAAGTCGATGTCTTGGGCAGATTCGATCTCTGAATCGCCTTCGTAGAGCACATAGACCGGTGTTTCAAAGGGGTACCCGATGAGCTTCGTCGACTCGTCGGATTGCTCTCGCTGAGATCGGATCTCTGCTACCGATGCAGAGCTAAATTTGAGTGAGAAATTCTCGGCCTGAGGGTGATGATAGAAGACGAGCCGAGCCATCTCACTGTGTATTCGTGGGAAGTGGGTAAAGCAGTCCCGCTTTTATATTGACTTCTACTCACCTGGTTCTACGACGTAGTGGGTGCATTCACATCTTCTAGATATTGACCTTCCCACTCACGTCGCGCCTCGATCTCCCGCAACCCGCGTTGCGTGACCGTATACACGTTCGTCCGCTTGTCGAATTCGCCTTTCTTGAGGAGGCCTTTGTCGACGAGGTCGTCGAGGTTCGGATAGAGCCGCCCGTGATTGATCTCTTGTTCGTAGTAGTCGTCGAGTTCGTTCTTGACTGCGAGCCCGTGTGGTTCCTCGAGCCCGGCGATCACGTACAAGATGTCGCGCTGGAACCCAGTTAGATCGTGCATCCGTCTATTCCCTATTTTTGACGGGGTGATTAAGTGTTCTCTGGTGCCCAGGTGCCCATCAGTCGTACTATAGGCGAAATCCTGCATGAGAAAATTCGAACCTTTATATGATGCACAAGAGAAGTCCGCGATGGAATGTCTGACCTAATCGTCAAAGCAGCCGTGAAGGACGCACTCTCGGACAACAACGTCTCGGCCGATTTCTACGACGTCCTCAATGAGGAGGTCGCCGAACTGCTCGACGACGCCGCAGAGCGTGCCGAGGCCAACGACCGGAAGACGGTCCAGCCTCGCGACCTCTAATTCAGAAGGTACCACACCGACGCTCGAAGTCACTCCCCGTTTTAAGGGGGTTGTGAATGGAAGATACTCCTATGAGTGTCACAGCCGAATCAATTCAAGTCGAGAATGTGGTCGCGTCATCCGATATCGGTCAAGAACTCGATCTGGAAACGCTTTCTGAGGATTTAGGAGCCACCGACTACGATCCCGATAACTTCCCTGGACTCGTATATCGGATGCACGATCCTAAAGCCGCAGCGCTCATCTTCCGCTCGGGAAAAGTCGTCTGTACAGGCGCAAAAAGCGTCGATGATGTGACGACTGCGTTGGAATACGTCTTTGACGAGCTCCGTGAATTGGGTGTCGATGTCGCCACCTCCCCAGATATCGAAATCCAGAATATTGT
>NZ_VJXQ01000008.1:62164-69761 GCF_007655485.1 Halobellus captivus | reverse complement strand
GCCTGGCTCAATGCTCCAAACTAAACACGACCGCCCTTTCTGCCCAAATGATTATATATGTGCCATTGATAATTTAAGTTATGGATCCAGAAACCGACTTTGAGGACCTGGACACGGCTGGGTCGATAAATGGGTTAGAAGCAGAGTTCATTGACGTAAATGGAATCCGCACACGGTATTACGAAGCGGGGGAGGGAGAAAGCGTGTTGCTCCTTCACGGCGGAGGTCGAGGCGGTAGCGGCAGTGCCAACATGTGGTCAAGAAACATCGATGACCTCGCCGAGACATTTCATGTCCTCGCCCCTGACCGACTTTCGGCCGGAATGACCGACAATCCTCCCGAGCGAGAGTGGAATTTCCAGGGGTTCTTGGATCACGTTGTTGACTTTATCAGGTCGTTCGACATCGAACGATTCCATGTCATGGGGCAGTCAGCGGGTATGGCCCCTGCCGCCTACCTTGCTCTCGAATATCCTGATATGGTTAAGTCACTGGTGGTGTTGAATAGCCGAACACTCGCTCCTGACGCAGGGGACTACGGCCAGCGCAGGTCTCTGATGCACTCCGGAGTTCAAACGAACCCAGAAGGACCCTCAGACCTCGAATCGGCGATCCGATCGCATAAAGAGTGCTATTCCTACACGACTGACCACGTCACCGACGAATACGTACACGCGGGTGCGTACATGGCGTCACAACCAAAATCGAAAAAAGCCGCACGGATGATGGTTGAAGACGGCCTTGAGGAGAAATTACGTGATCAAAGAAAAGGGAAAATGGATGCAATGCGTAGTTCAATTCGCTCAGAGGGACTGTCGATTCCAACGTTGCTTTTCTGGGGAAGGCATGACCCTAGTTTAGTGCTGGATCAGGCTATTGATCTCTATGAGATGATCTCCCAGACGAACCCAAACGTTCGTCTGTATCTCGTTGATCGTGCGGGTCACTATCCACATAGAGAGTCTCCAGCAGAGTTTGCTCAGATAACGACGGCCTTCATGACCCATTGGGCAGATAGAGGGAAGTCAATGGAAGAGGTTCGGCCGCAGAAATATCGTGAGTACCACAAGTCTTCCCCTATGTACCGGTTCACTCGCTGACTGCTGAGCCTCTTGATTCACAGTAAGGCAAGGCGGATGCCCATACCTTCAGTGGCGGGAGAAATCCGAGTATCTGGCCTGAGCTCAATTGGAATTTCGAGTCAGCGTCTGAAGAAACAATTAGATCGACGGTTCTCTGTCAGGGTTCAGGAGAATGTGTTTTTCGCGAGTAAGGTTGCGGAGTTCGTATATCCCGTGATTCTTCCCTCCGATCCCTCCACTCTGTTTAAACCCGCCAGCGGGCGCATTAATTGGGTTTCCGAAATGCATATTCACCCAGACGATCCCGGCGTCGATCTCATCTGCCGTTTGGAATGCTGTGCTAAAATCTTCAGTCCATACGCTTCCAGTCAGTCCGTACTTCACTCCGTTTGCAATCTCAATCATTCGATCGTAATCTGACCACTCGATCACCGACAGGACCGGACCGAAGATCTCTTCCTGAGCGATCGTCATGTCCGGCTCGACCTCGAAAATGGTGGGCTGGATAAAGTATCCCCCCTCGGTCTCTTCGATGGGTTCCCCTCCTGTCAGGAGGTTTGCCCCCTCCTCTTTGGCCGTCTCAATATAGTCCACTACCCTCTCAAAGTGCGGCTTCGATACGAGTGCGCCCATGGAAGCATTTTCGTCAAACGGATCTCCGGTTTCCATCTCACTGAATCCTTGCACTACCCGATCAACCAGATCCTCATAGATCTCACTGTGAGCTAGCAGGCGCGATCCACTTTGACAAGACTGCCCTTGCCAGGTCAAACTCATCCCACCAACAGCTCCTTTCGCTGCTTTTTCGACAGCTACGTCTGGAAACACGATGAAGGGATTCTTTCCGCCGAGTTCCATCGAAACCGAAGTGATGTTTTTCGCTGCCGATGCCATCACCTTCTTGCCAGATGGGACACCCCCTGTGTGACTGACGATTCCAACACCTGGATGCTCGACAAGTTCCTTCCCAACCTCGCTACCGCCAGTGACGACGTTAATTAGCCCCTCCGGAAAGATGTCTGATTCGGCAATGAGGCGACCTATGTATAGGGCCGAAAGTGGTGTGTACTCCGATGGTTTCAGGACGATCCCGTTTCCGGCTGCAATAGCTGCCGCAATTCCATCACAAGCGAACATGGCTGGATGATTAAATGGTAGCGTCCGAGCGACGACCCCATAGGGTTCTCGCTTGGTAAAGCTGATCTGGGGTCCGTCAACCGGATTCGTATCGCCCTTTATTTCGGTGATAAGGCCACCAAAATATTCAAATTTGTGCGCACCACGCTTGATATCTGAACGAAGCTTCGAAATCGTACTCCCGTTATTGGCTACCTCTAGACTCAGAATGTCATCGGTCCTATTACGGAGTAGGTCGGCGAATTGTTCCATCTTTCGACGACGATCAGCCATCGAGATCTCCTGCCAACTGTCACACGCTCGTTCTGCCGCTCGAACGGCATTATCGACCTGTTCCTCGGTGGCGATGGGGACCTCGGCGAGGATTTCGCCTGTAGCGGGATTTTCGGTCGTGAAATGATCTGAAGCATCAACGAGATCCCCGGAAATGAGCATGTAATCTTCGATGTCGAGGGTAACCTCTAACCCTGATGTTGATATAATCGTCTGGTTTGGCATTGAATTTCTAATGATTCTCCACCCCCTCATACTTTTCGTTCCCCTATACACGCGATGTTCCGATGCCGTAAATTTCATCGAGCGAACTGCGTTCCCCCGTGGAATCTGTGAGAAACGCCCCTGTTGAGAATCCCTGTATTTCTCATCGAGAAGGCCGTAGTTTCAAGGGGTGATTCGTCGCAGTGGTCTCCCCCCTAGAAAGCAGAATCGCGTCGAACACGTCATGTCGGAGCTGACTCTTCTCTCCATAGACGTCAAGCCCTGTCAACAGTTCAAATGGCTGCCCTGATACCGGGATGGATGCGTCTCATATCTGCTTCAGCCCACCGATCCGGACATTGGCCCCTTGTTCGGCAAAAGTTTTTTATTGCCCTGAGTGGGAGAATCACGCATGGCAGCCTCTGAACAAGACAAACTTCGACAACAGGCGAGCAGCGGTGCTCTCCGTGAAAAGGCGAACGAGGGAACCCTTCCACACAACATCTTTAGCTCGGAAGCGTTTTTCGAACTGGAAAAGGAGAAAATCTTCCAAAAGGCGTGGATTCTTCTCGGTCACGAATGCGAGATTCCGGATCCTGGTGACTACATCGTGCGGTACATCTGTGACGACAACCTCATCGTCACCCGTGACGAGTCAGGCGAAATCCGGGTGTTTTTCAATGAATGTAAGCATCAAGGAATGAAGGTGTGTCGAACCGAGATGGGGAATACTTCCCACTTCCGCTGCCCCTATCACGGGTGGACGTTTGCTAACTCTGGTGACCTTACGGGAGTTCCATTTAAACATGAAACATACGACGACGAGTCCATCTCTGATATCTCACTTGATGAACCCAGGTACGATACATACAACGGTCTTATTTTCGCAAACCTAGATGAAGACGCAGAGTCCTTGAAAGAGTACCTCGGCGACTTCACATTCTACCTAGACTTCTTCGTCGGGCGGAGTCCGGAAGGAATGGAAGTCAACGGACCCCAAAGACGGATCATTGATGCCAATTGGAAACTTGGATCGATGAACACGATGAGTGACCATTATCACTCGGTGACTACCCATCGGAGTGTAAGCGATATCGACCTCATGGAGCATGACGAAGAGGACGCTGGTATTGCCGCCCCGCGGTATCACGTTCAGTGTGATGCGGGCGGACTAATGATGCGAGAAAATAACTTCTTCAAGAACCACGAGATGCGGGATTCGATCAAACAAGCCTTCTCCGAGGAGCAGTGGGACCTTGTCTCAGGGGATATACCGATGGGTGGGAATGGGTCGATGTTGCCAAATGTGAATATGCTCGCAGCCCGTGTGCAGGTCAACGAGGGAGAAAGTGCCCCAATCACGTACATCCGGACCTATCGTCCGATTGGTCCGGACAAAACCGAGGTGTACACGTGGCACGTCGTTGAGAAGGACGCCCCCGAGGAACTCAAAGAAAAGTCTCGCCAGGGATACGAGATGGCGTTCGGTATCTCAGGGATGATCGAACAAGATGACCTCGGGAATTGGTCAAGCGTTACCGAAGTTGGAAAAGGGGGTGCAACCGGTAACCACGATGTCCGAATAGATATGCATCTAAAGCAAGAGGAGGCGTCGGACTGGGATCGTCCCGGGAAGGCGTACAAGGCGCCTTTCAGCGAAGTCAATATGCGCTATTTCTATAACTGGCTCTTTGACTACCTGGAGGCCTAAAAATATGCAAACCGAACCTATAAGCAAACCTGTCGATGACATCGAATTATTCCACCGGGTAAGGTCCTTCCTGACTCGGGAGGCGGAGTTGATCGACGCCCGGAAGTTCGATGACTGGAAGGAACTGATGACGGAAGATCTGGAATACAAAATTCCGGTTCGGGCTACACGAGGCGAAAACACCCACGAGGACGACTTCCTCGATATGCATCACGTTGAGGATACGAAATACCGCCTCGAGAAGCGTATCAACCGGCTAAATACGGAGTATTCGTGGTCGGAGCAGCCACCGTCACGGACGCGCCATCTCATCTCGAATGTACAGGTCGGTAACCGAGACGCAGACGATGAGTACACAGTCAAGTCGAACTTACTATTATACGTGAGTGAAGGAGACGATCCAGACCACAAACTCCTCTCGGGGCGGCGACACGACGTCGTCCGCGAGGTCAATGGATCATTGAAACTCGCTCGTCGAATTATTCATCTAGACAACACAACGCTACCACTCGACCGGATTTCGATCTTCATTTGACGGTGAAGAGAGTCAGTATCGACAGATACTGGCGTTCAGCGTTGGGCATTCCGGACGAAATTCTCCGGAGAATATTACTTCGATCTAACAGTAGTTGATCATAGTGAGATAACTGTACTCCGAGGGAGAACGAAACGGATGTCTGGTATAATATCGATTGCTGCCCCTGACTCCGGAGTCACCGGCCGGACACCAGCAGGTGTAATATGCGGCTGAAGAACCCAGTTAGGTACACGTACCGTTGGACGGCCGAACGATTGGCTGACCACTCTCTGATCGACAGAGAACGAGGCGAACGAATCGCTGATCTCGCTTGGCCACGGTCGATGACGATGTTCGCTCGATATTCCCAGTTAGCTGCTGATCTCGGGATGGTTGGTCTCACTATAGGACCAACTGCAGTCGCAGGTATCGCGTTCGCCAATATCTACTGGCAACTGTCAAGCGGATTTTCTCTAGCAGTGGCAGGGGGAACAATCAGTCAGGTTGCTCAACGGTTCGGCTCCGATCGCTATTCGTCTTTAGATCTCGCCGTGAAGCAGAGCGTTTGGGTTTCCCTCCTTCTGGTCACTCCGTTTGTCATCCTCTACACTGGGATCCCTGAACGATTAATCGGCGTACTCGGAGAGAAAGACCCAGTAATCCAGTTCGGATCAGTATACCTGCAAACGGTGACACTTGCCGTCCCATTTGGTGCGTTGAATTTGGTCGCTGGCCGGACGCTCGCAGGTGCCGATGATACATGGATTGCGATGACGATACGAGCAACGGGAGCCCTCGTGAACATCGTATTTAACGCGATCTTGATCTTCGTCTTTGAACAGGGCGTGTTCGGGGCCGCCCTCGGAACTGTGCTCGCTGAAGGGCTCGTCTTGACTGCTTTTACTATCGGGTTCCTCCACGGACGTCTGCCAATTATCGGAGAATTTCCAGTTACACTGTCGCTCACCCCACCCTATTTCGATGCCGTCCTGACCAGACAGTTACTCAAAATCACTCTCCCGCTGTTCGGCCAGAGACTCGCCCGTTCGGCGTCTAGTTTCCCGTTGTTCACAATGGTTGCTGTGTTTGGTCCCGTCTTCGTTGCCGCGCTTGAGATTGGTCGGCGGATCCGGATGCTGATGTCAGCTAGCGGTGCCGGGTTCGCGATGTCCGCAGGCAGTCTCGTGGGCCAAGCCCTCGGTAAAGGTGACGAACCCGAGGCTGAAAACTGGGGATGGGACTCCGTCAAATTCTCGGCCGTTGTCTACGTAGCTATTGCAACTGTCGTGTTCCTCTTTCCCCGTCAGCTTGCCTCCTTATTCGTATCCAATCCCAACGCTCTTGGTCAGACCTCACTCTTCATCCGAATGGCCGCCATCAGTTTCATCGGAAGCGGCCTTACGAAGACCTTCATGGGGATACTCAAGGGGGCAGCCGATAACAAGTGGTCGATGTACGCCCGATTATTCGGGAAGTACGGAATGTTACTCCCCCTTACGTACCTCGGAACCGTCACCACGTTTGGAGAGTGGTTTGTGTTCCTTGCGTTTATCGCAGAGACCTGGTCGGCCGCGGCTATAACAGGTTACCGTTTTTTCACCGGAACCTGGATCGAGATCAGTCGAGCCTATCGACCTTGAACTCCCACCGCCAAAGTGGCGAGTTTTAGTGTGGACTCCCACACTGATCTCTGACGGAGCATAAGATCGTGATGTCGATATTCTCATCACTTTCTGTTGGAAGAGCGCCTGCGAGAAAATATAAAATATATAATGTTTATGTTGCGCTAAGAAGTCGTGTTTAGTTACTTGACTTCGCACGTTAGATGAACATCCCATCGATTTGTTGCATTAGCTCGTCGATGCTGCGATCTGGACTGGTGAGTGCCCAGGAGAGAAGATTCTGAACGCTTTCGCGGAAGGATCGTTTGACGTCGTTTCGGAGTGAACTCGCGTGTCCAAGAATCGTTCCAAGGGCGCTGTGTGCAGCACCGAACTTGAGGAGACTGTAGGCCAGCATCAGCAGGTGCCAGTGCCGACTGGCACCTGTGGTATGCCGTAACTCGCAGTCTCCAAAACCAAGGTCCTGCTTGGTGTCCCTGAAGAACGTCTCCACTCGCCATCTCATCGCGTACATCTCGATGAGATGGCTCCCTGGCGCGTCGATCTTGTTCGACACGATGTACTTCACGCTCGATTCTTCGTCTTCGTCGCTTGATTCTTTCTCAGTGATCAGGAGCTTTACCTCCCCAAGCCGACCTACTTCACGTTTCTGTGTCCAGATGTGATAGATGTCGCCGTTGACGGTTCGTGGGACTGTGTCGATGCGCTGGCCGAGCGCATCGACACGACCACCATAAGTGATGCGTGTATCGCTTTTGACGGCTGAAACCCACTCTTTCTCGTCCCCTTCGAGATGAGTGACGAACTCCTCGGTACTGTAGAACATATCGAAGAGATAGGTGTCAGCCGGGACACCTATCTCGATGAGTTCGTCAACGAGTTCGATAGCGAGTTCAATCCGGCGTTTATCGTTTTTCTTGTAGAGGCGAAAGCCAAGTGGGTAGGTGGTTTTCTCGTCAGCGTAGAGTGCGTAGACGATGTTCTGTCCCCAGATGTAGCTGTGTGGATACCGTGGTCGTAGTATTTCCCTGCGTGGGGGATTTTCTTGCCC
>NZ_VJXQ01000008.1:55919-62154 GCF_007655485.1 Halobellus captivus | reverse complement strand
CATCGGCTTGTTGGAGCAGCGCGAGGCGTTCTCTGTTGAGCTGATCTTCGTCCCAGTCGTACTCGGTGAGGAACTTATTCAAGGCGCGTTCGCTCCTAGCCGGGAGAACGATATTCGAGATGCCTTGAACGGTCTTGTTGCTGGCCGCAACAAGACCTGTCACGTAGGTTTTGGCGTGGTGTTTCTGCCGCGTTGAGAAACACTCGAACTGATCGATTGGCTCAGTACACGACAGGAAGACGTGATTGGCAGCATCAACGGTTCACGTACGTCCTACGCGCTCCAACAGCATAACGTACGAAGTCAAGGAACTAAACAGGACCCGCTAAGAAAGAGGGAAAGTTAAGATCCACGGGGCCATGTGCTATTCTGAGATGGAGCTTTCAAATGAATTCGCGATTGTGAATGTGCAAAAAGTGGAGACGAGGAATGGGGTTCGTCTTGAGATCGAGTCACCAAAACTCGGCCATAAAATTCGTCTTGATCCTCTTGAGCTGGAAAGTCTTTCGTGGCAGGAGCACGAAGCATTCTCCGAGTTTCTGGAAACACCGTTCGGCCCAGAGGAGTGAAACCTGTGAGGTAGCGTCTCAAAAAATTCAGGGTGTTTGGCCTGGGAGCGCGGACGACCTTCAACAGGAATAAAATAAGCTGACGAGTAGACGGGGGGTCACCCCTCAAAAACTAGTGATTTCACCGTGACCGGGACCGCCACTCCATTCGTTTCATAGATTGGTTCGCCGATGTCAATATAGCCAAACTGGTTGAGGTCAATGCCGTCCACAGAAATAACCGTTATGTCGGTCTGTTGAGCGGCTTTTTCCCCGATACTTCGACCGACATCGGATTCAACAGCGATGATGAGCGGGAAATCCGGAACCGTCTGTTTCCAGCTCGCGACAGTTGCGTCGGCCACCTGCTTAAGGAACTCACTTGATGGCGGGCCGTGGAGATGGAACCCGAATGCGAGCCCCTGGTCGAGTTTCTGAACATCGTACGTCTCTAACTTCTCGAGCAACTTCCCCTCGATATCTTCGTCGTGGTGGTTAATTACGAACGGAACCATAGGGATGTTCCGCAACGGGAGGACGGCGTCGTCAGTAATCATAACGGTATTCCCACTTACTTGGACGGTCTGTTGTGTCGATCCAATCGCTGTCGCCCGAATCCCTGTCCCCAACTCGGCGATGGCAAGGTCTCGCTTCTCTACTTCTCCAAGGATACTGTCTGCAAGTTCAGGTCCGAGATCGCGATAATAGGTGGCGTCACGGTTGTGAATGTATTCGGAAACTCCACCAGCAAACGTGATTACATTGAACGGAACAATTTCGAGGGGCTCAGTAACCAACAGGGACTCAGCTACGGGAGAGAGTGTACCATCTACGGCTTCGAACAACAGCTTCGCGAATCGATCGGCGAGGCGGTGCTTGGTCTCATTGTCAAGTACTTTGCCTGGTTCGACAACTATACCGGTATCTTCGGATATCTTCTCAGCTGCCTCTTCGACTTGATCAATGGTTCCACCCTCGTCGAATGCAACTAGATGCGCTCCCACATTGATTGACGCTGTATCCTCGACGAAGCCCTCATTGATGAGTGCGAGTTTGGAGGTCCCCCCTCCAATATCGATGTGCAGAACAGTCTCCTTCTCATCAACAGAGTAATCGACTGCCCCAGATCCATGGGCAGACATCAATGTTTCCAAGTTCGCACCTGCCGCTGCACAGACGAACTCACCTGATCGTTCTGAGAAGTGATCGGCAATCCGATCGGCATTCTCCTTGCGAGATGCCTCTCCCGTCACGATCACGGCCCCAGTATCGATATCTACCGGGTCGAATCCCGACTTTCCGTATTCCGTGTCGATAATTTCCTCAATGGCGTTAACGTCGATTTGATTCTCGTGGTCGTACGGTGTGAGGTGAATTTCGCTCTGGTACACTGTCTCCCGGTCGGTGACTTGAAACGAGGAGTAGCCGCCCTTACGAGTGGCTTCAAGCTGGGATATCATCAAGTGTGTCGTCGTCGTCCCAACGTCGATTCCGACGGACGTTAGTTCGATCGTATCCATCTCAGATGCGTTCTCAGGCGTCTCGTGCCAAGGAACGTGAGTCATTGGTTACAATATGCATACATGGTTCATTACAAAAATCTTCGCGTTGTCCGGGATGGAGGTGCCTCGCTGGTGAGCAAAGTATCGCCTAGCTAGGTTTTTCTCCTGAGGAGGACGTGAACGGCAAGGAGCGGCCTTGCCGAGAATTGAACGAACACAGCGGCAGCTAGCTTAACCCCTATCGACCCTTCACCAATTAGCGTACGGAGTGAGTCCGAGACGTCCCATCTTGTCCGTCGTATCTCCGATCCATTGGTGGTCACCAGCGACACCAGCATCATCCTCTGTCCACCGAATCGGTTCCCAGTCTGGGTCGAACACAGGATAGCCACCCGTGTACAACTCGACTCGAATATCGCTGGCGGGGTCTCTAAAATACAGGAACTTGCCCTCGGTCATCGCGTGCTGACCAGGCCCGCCGTCGATTTGGATATCATTTTCGCTGAGTTCGTCTGCTGCTTCGAAGAGATGATGGATGTTCTCGACGCGGTATGCGACGTGGTGAAGCCGCTCAAGGGGCTCCTCTTCGACGAACGTGGTGCCCACCGCGACGTCGTGGGGTAGCGTTGCGACGGTGAGCCAGTTACGGAAGTACTCATCGTCCGGTGTCGCAAAGTACTCGTTTAGTTGGAATCCCAAGTGGTCTTGAAGCCAGGCCGCGGTTTCCCCGGCGTCTCGGTCAAGAATGTTCACATGATCAATATGCCGCGGCGTAACTCGGCTCGTTGCTTTGTGCATCCGGTTTCTGAGTCGCGACCGCGTTTCCTTTGGTGTCTCAACCTTCTCGATGTCGTAGTAGATCTCGAATTGATGGCCGTGTGGAACAGTAAACCGAACTGCCTCTCCTTGGCCGGCTTCCGTTCCGGAGTCCACCCACGTTACGTCGACTCCGTTAGCCTCAAAATGGTCCGCGAACTGTCCGACATCCTTGGGGCTCTCCGTCCGGTATGCGATGTGATTCACACCGCTCTCAGCTGCCTGAGTAAGACTGAGAGAGTGGTGTTCGAAATCTACCTGTCCCCGAAAGTACACGGTATCATCAGTTCGCTCTACCTCATTTAACCCGAGCACATCACGAAAGAACCAGACTGATTCCTCAAGGTCGGGCGTCTCTAGCGCAATGTGTCCTAACTTTGCTAGTTCTGGCATACGTATAGGCGTTGTTGGCAAAGTATAAAGAAGTCCGGAGTCGCTCCCTTCTTAGATATCCTCTGTAAGGCGGAGTCCGCACTCATAGTGTCCTCAATTCCCATCAACCCCGAAATTAGGATGCAATCCTTTGTGGATCTTTGTCGTTCTGACATCACCTGCGATAGTCGAGACTGGGGTCTCTTTTAGCTCGCTCTCTGCCGCTCCATCGTTGGATTGCTTTCGGAACACACCTTTCTGTCCCCAGTTTATAAGTCCCCAGACCAGAAAATATCGTTCGGCAGATGGCACGAGTAATTAAAGAGAAGTACGTTGATGCCGGAGGTATCGAGACCCACTACTGGGAAGCTGGCGCTGGGCGGCCGATCGTATTAATCCATGGTGGGGGGCCGGGAGTAGACTCATGGGGAAATTGGCAATACGTCATCCACTTTCTGCTTAACCAAGGGTACCGCATCTTAGCGCCCGACCTAGTTGGGTTCGCTAAGTCAGAAGCACCAGAACCAGACGTGTTCGAGTATTCCGGTGACCACGTTCGACAACACGTTATCGATTTTATCGAGACTCTAGAACTTGATCTCCCAACTCTCGTCGGGCAATCCTTCGGTGGATCTGTATGTATGGGCATCGCGATTGGGCGCCCAGACTTACTCGATAAACTTGTCCTCCTAGGTCCTTCCGGTCGGTACATACATGAGTCGGACACAGGCAACGGTGGCTCGCGAGAGCTCGATTTTGCACGAATGAAAAATGTCGCTCGATCTATGAGTGCGACGGGGAACATTGACTTTGAAGAGATCGCTGAGCGCCGCCTCGAGATGTGGGGCCAGACTGGTGTTCCAGAGGCTTTTGAGGCGATCCAGCGGGCAGTGAACAATGGGGAGTTTGCCTACACCGACGCAGCTCTCGGCGAGATCCCTCATGATACCCTTATTTTCCAGGGAATGGATGACGAACTTCTGGACCCTGAATACTCTTGGCATTATACTAACTGTATTCCGAACGCAACTCTGCATACGATAACAGACGCTGGACACTGGGAAATGATCGACCAGGCAGACGAAGTAGCCCACCTAATCAACCGATTCGTCAGAAAATGATCGAGTGCTACTACGGACCTTTTGTCGAGGTCCTCCCATAGCTTTAGGCGTGGATTTCCTCCCTGTTTTCCGGCGACCAAGGAGTTGACTGGCCTCTGTCACGCGACGAAAATTATTAGTGCTGGTATGCCAATAGTGGGCTTGGGTATAAACTATGACATTTTGGACCGAAATGCTAGGTGGCCGTATCGAGTACATTCAGGGCGACCAATACCGAACCCGATGTCTCCACACTGGATCGGGCGATGAGCCGCCATTAATTTTGATTCACGGTATCGGGGGTCACGCCGAGACGTATATCAAAAATATGGTTGGCCTCGCAGATCGCCTCGACGACCGCTCAATTTACGCGGTTGACCTCATTGGCCACGGCTATTCAGACGCTCCGACGGACATTGACTACACGATCTCGGACTACCAAGATCACATCGAGGACCTGATTCACGCACTCGGCTATGAGAGTGCTCACGTGAGCGGGGAGTCGCTCGGCGGATGGATTACCTGTCGACTCGGGATCGATCGTCCCGAACTTGTGGAGTCGATCGGCCTCAACACGATGGCTGGACTCGGGGCCTCCGTGCAGGACCATGTTTCCGAAGAGATCCGTGAAAAACAGGACGAAGAAACCCAGGACTTGTATGACCGGACGATGAGCATGCTTGAGGAGAGTTTCCCCCATGACGGTGTTCGGCGACGTTGTGATTGGCTCTTCGTGGACGAACCCCCGGAAGAGATCGTCGATGTTCGTCACCAGATTTACCAACGAGAGGAGGTACAGGAGGTAATGCCCCAAATCTACCACCTCGTCCTCGCTGACGCTACTGAAGATCCGTTTATTTCAACCGATGAACTTTCCTCGATTGATGTTCCAACCCAGCTTATCCACTCGACGTATAACCCCGGCGCGAAGACTGATATGATCGAATACGTCGCGGATCTTATCCCGAATAACGAGTACGAACTCTTCGAACACTCGGCCCACTGGCCCCAATACGAGGAAGCTGAAAAGTTCAACCGCGTCACCGCCACGTTCATAAACAACCTGTAGCCGTCCACCGATCTGTCTCTTCAAGATCGAATTGGGCTAACAATACTCTGCAACCGAGTTCCTACAAGCAGGTTCTGAATGCCCTGAATTAGATATGAGATCGGGTGGCCCTCAATGCGAAAGGCACCAGACGACAACGCATCGACTCTCCCGACCAGCATCGCAGCCATAGCGACGATGAATCACCAGTTCACCTCTTTCTCCAAGGGTATGTTCGAGTGAAAGTTCGTCGAATCCGCAATTACTCCGACCGGATCGATGTCACGACTGGATAGTCAGATTCGAGGATAACCGACTGGGCGGTGCTCCCGAAGACGGCTTTCCCGACGGCGCTCCGCTTTCGCCCTCCTACACAGATGTACCGAGGCTCGATTTTTCGTGCTTCTGCGATGATTTCGTCTGCTGGACTGCCTACTCGTCCCCTGATCGTGATTCGTGATTGGTCTTCACCAGATAGCGTTCGTGAGATGCACTCCTGTGCGACGCCGCAGGCGTCTGACACCGCATCTTCTAGGTTATACGGTTTCTCCCGTTGTTGGGACTCTACGTACGGAAGACCAGCTGTATCGTCTCCAACTGGTACGTGAATGGGGGACTTGATCTCTGTGCGTCCTCGGAGTTCTTTGAACTGTTCTTGCTCCATAATATGGAGCACAACGAGGTCCTCGTCGAATGCTGTCGCGAGGTCATTTCCGTGTTTGACGACTTCGTCCTGTTCGTATTTTCCACCGACTGTGGCTAGAATCGTCATATCACTGGGTAGAACTGGCCACTACTTAAGTACATATGCCGTCGATCATCGGTAGTGTTTAGTTAGAAGCATTGATT
>NZ_VJXQ01000008.1:55479-55909 GCF_007655485.1 Halobellus captivus | reverse complement strand
AGGTGTTGAGCGCCATCAACCAGAAACACAGCGGATTCGATGTCGTGTTTCTGGCGGAGTTCTCGCAGGAAAATCTCGGTTAAGGCGGTCGTTGTCGTTGCAAAGAGTCGCAAATGGACCAATCATTTGTGTCGGGATCGACGGCCGCGTACAGGCAGAATTGCTCGTCATTGATTCGAATCACAGTTTCGTCGAGCGCAACGTGATTCGGGCTTCAACCCTCTTCGGGCTGTAGATCGGCTTTTTGGACTCGATTATGGATTGCCTTGCGAGAGCGCTCGACACCCACCTCTTCGAGAATCGAGACGGTATTCGACAGCGAGAGACCCGCTAACTGCAGTTGAATACCGAGCTTCATCGCACGCTCGAGTGTCCGCTGTCGCTCCACAAAATCCAAATTAATCCAGTCCGCACATCCGGCGAGGCAATT
>NZ_VJXQ01000008.1:51483-55469 GCF_007655485.1 Halobellus captivus | reverse complement strand
CTCACTCTTCATCCTTAACTAAACACGACCCGATCATCGATCACCTGTTACATTGCACGGGGATCTGTGTCGTCGAGCGCTTCTGAGGTCTATTGACCGAACCGACCTGGAGATGCCGGCCGACAACTGCGAGAACGGCGCCGAGGGCCCCGACACCCCCGGGATAGTAGTCTGGCCGCTGGTTCGATGAACGCGTATCTTGGATGCCTATCAGCCCCTATTACAGTAAAATTAGCTTTTGAGGATTGGTATTCGGTGCTTGAGTTCTTGGAAATCCCACGCTGCCATAGAGGCTTGTGAGGGAAATTGTACACGATTTCCAGGAGCTCTAACTGAGGGTTGTTGGCTATCGGTCTGCTTCGACAACGGTCAGTTTGACCTGCTTGACGCCTTTCAATGGTCGAATCTGGGACAAGAACGTCTCGATTTGCTCTCCCCTCCCATCGACAGCAATGGACTCAAGACACAGGTTGTCGCTGAGATGGACGTGATGTGATGCGATGATCGTCTCCGTGAAGTTATGCTGGAGTTCGGTCATCACGTTAGTCACCCCACTATGGTCATGTTCGTAGAGGACAACCACAGTCCCCCTAAGCATACCGGAGAGGTCAGTTTGCTGGTTAAATTCGGTAACAAACGCGCGAAGAGCGTCCCTGGTCGCCTCGGATCGGCTGTTGTATTCCCCAGCATCTACCACCCCGTCCAGCTGAGCGAGGAGACTCGGCGGAAGGGTGATGCTCATTCGGTCAACGTCTTCGGTCATAAGTCGGTATTTTCCCAGCCAGCGGTTAATCGATGGCGAGCCTTGATGTGAATCATTGTCTTAGCAGTATTATCTGCACAACCAAAAGTATTATTATCACCCTGAGCATCGTTAGTGGTACGAATGCACATACCAGATGGATTTCTCGACCTGTGGGTAGCAGGGGCGTTCTGGCTCGGCTCCGGAGTGATAATCGGGATCGCAGTCAGGCGCGCCAAGGGAGAACTCGGGAACGAGCGAACGCCGCTCCTTGGCGTGGTCGCGGCGGGAATCTTCGCCGCGCAGATGCTGAACTGGCCGATTCCTGGCGGGACCAGCGCCCACTTCGTCGGCGGCGCGTTTGCCGGGATCCTCCTCGGGCCATACCTTGGCGTGCTCGCGATGACGGCCGTCGTCACGATCCAGGCGCTCGTGTTCGGCGATGGGGGAATCGTCGCGCTCGGTGGGAACCTGTTCGCGATGGCAGTCGTTGACGTGTTCGTCGGCTACGGGCTGTTCCGCGCGAGCAGGCGCTTCCACGAGACCGGTGCCGCCTTCGTGGCCGGGTGGGGCGCGATCACTGTCTCGGCGCTGGTGGTCGGCCTCGGTGTCGGTCTCTCGTCGGCGTTCGCCTACGAGGTCGGCGTGACGGTACCGATTATGGTCGTCGGCCACGCCCTGCTCGGCCTCATCGAGGGGGCGATCACGGCCGCCGTCTACGGGTACGTCGCGGACGCCCGGCCGGATCTGGTGCTGGGTCGCTTCTCGGACGACGCGCTCGCGCCGGAGGTGGGCCTATGAACACCGTCTCGACGGCCTCCTGGATGCGGCGGGCGCTCCTCTTCGTCCTCGCGCTCGTGATCCTCGCGCCCGCGTTCGGGTGGGCGTCGGGGGCCGTCGGCTACGCCGAACCGCTGGAGAACGCCGCCGAAGCGACGGGTGCCGCCGACGCCGCCAGCGCGATCAATCCCGGTCTCCTCCCGGACTACTCGGTGTTAGGGCTCGCACCGCCGCTCGGAACGCTCGTCTCGGCTGTGGTCGGGACGTCCCTCACTCTAGCGGTCGCCCTCGGACTCGGTCGACTCCTAGAACTGTGACCGGCGTTGTCGCCCGCTCCGCTGAGTCGATCACGGGCGCGCTCCGTGCCGTCTTCACGGCCGAACAGGTTGCCGCTGGAGACGGGTTCCTGCAGCAACGAGACCCTCGCGTGACTCTCCTCTCAGTTAGCGGGTTCGCCATAGCCGTGATGCTCACGCGGTCCCTCTCGGTTACGGTTATGTTCGGACTTATAACGGCTGTGCTTGCGTGGCTCTCAGCTGTCCCGTTGCGGAGACTGGCTACCCGCTGTGCGGTCGCCCCCTTCGTTTCTGCTCTGATTGTCTTCCCGCAAGTTGTGTTGCTCCCTGGTGACCCACTCGTCCAGGTGTTCGGACTGGCCGTCACCGATGCCGGCGTCGCGTACGTCGTCCTGTTCACGATGCGCGTCGGCGTTGGTGTGGCACTCCTATCGCTGATCGTGATGACGACCAAGTTCTCGTCGATCATAGCCGCGATGCGGGAATTGCGAATTCCGGTCACCCTCGTATGGGTCATTGCAGTTACCTACCGGTACCTGTTCCTGTTCTTCGACGAACTGTGGCGGCTGATCCTCGCCCGAAACAGCCGAACGACCGGTCGATTAGGTTCCCGTGGTGGATGGTATGACGCAAAGCAACTCGCGGGTATCTTCCTCCTGAGAACGCTTGACTGTGGCGAGCGCGTCGGGCAGGGGATGCGGGCCCGCGGTGGCGACCGGCCGCCGTCCCCCTATCGGAGGTCGCGAACAATAGATATGTACGACTATACGCTAGCAGCGCTGGCGGTCATCGTTATGGTTGGAACAGTGGTGATTCGATGGGGCCTGTGATCGAAGCTCAAGGTCTCTCATACGAATATCCAGATGGAACGACTGCAATACGAAACGTGGACACGACCGTCGAACGAGGAGAACGAGTTGCGGTCGTCGGTGCGAACGGCTCAGGGAAGAGCACGCTCCAACTCGCCCTCGGTGGGCTCATCGACCCATCGACGGGATCGGTACGCTACTTCGGGGAGACGACTGACGCCGAAGCAGTCAGAGAGCGACTCGGCGTGCTGCTCCAGGACCCGGACGACTACCTATTCAATGCGACCGTCCGCGAAGACATCGAGTACGGACCAGCACAGCTCGGTGTACCACGCGACGTTGCCGAGCGCCGCGTCGACCGGCTCGCGGACCAACTCGGATTGCTCGACCTGCTTGACCGGCCGCCGTTCCGTCTCTCAGGGGGGGAAAAACAGCGGGCCGCCGTGGCGAGTGTCTTTGCGTTCGATCCCAACGTGCTGCTGCTGGATGAACCATTTGGAGCCGTTGATCCTCAGTATCGGGAACGTATCCTTGATCTAGTCACTGATCACGAGGGGACGTTTCTACTGTTCACACCATCGCTTGATATGGTGCCTGAAGTCGCTGAGCGGGTGATCCTTGTCGGACAGAACGGGTCGATAGTCGCAGACAGATCCGTGCGGGAGGTCCTGACGGACAGTTCCTTGTTGGTGGAGAACGGACTTCGACCGCCAGCCCCGGTAGAGATGTTTGAGGGAGTTCTCGATAGAGATGAACTTCCGCTAACCGTCTCAGAAGCACGACGCTATCTCCTGAAGAGGGAGCAGTAGATAGCTTACTAGATCATTTAGACTAAGGGGTGCAGTTGTCGGGCGTTTCTTCGTCCCGGCTAGTGTTGCGGGAGATACGATTGTGTCTAGCTGATGGTCGTGTTTAGTTACTTGACTTCGTCTCCGAGACTCGCATCGTCTCTCATTGAGGAACCTCCTTTCGGACGGCGACGTACTCGACATCGTAGTTCACTCCACACTCATCGCAGAACCAACTCTCACACAGACCGTTGGGATTGAACTGAGAATCACCTATCCGTTCGGTGGTCTCGCTTTCACCGCAAGACGGGCAGGCGAATGGATCTACGTCTCGGAACAGTAGAGCATATCGAAGAGATAGGTGTCAGCCGGGACACCTATCTCGATGAGTTCGTCAACGAGTTCGATAGCGAGTTCAATCCGGCGTTTATCGTTTTTCTTGTAGAGGCGAAAGCCAAGTGGGTAGGTGGTTTTCTCGTCGGCATAGAGTGCGTAGATGAGGTTCTGTCCCCAGATGTAGCTGTGAAGGCCGTGATCATAGAATTTCCCTACGTGAGGGATGTTCTCGCCA
>NZ_VJXQ01000008.1:43678-51473 GCF_007655485.1 Halobellus captivus | reverse complement strand
CATCGGCTTGTTGGAGCAGCGCGAGGCGTTCTTTGTTGAGCTGGTCTTCGTCCCAGTTGTACTCGGTGAGGAACTTGTTCAATGCACGTTCGCTCTTGGCCGGGAGAACGATATTCGAGATGCCCTGAACGGTCTTGTTGCTGGCGGCAACAAGACCTGTGACGTAGGTCTTGGCGTGGTGTTTCTGCCTCGTCGAGAAACACTCGAACTGGTCGATTGACTCAGTGCATGACAGGAACGACGTGATCGGCAGCATCAACGGATCACGTACTCTCTACGCGCTCCAACAGCATAACGTACGAAGTCAAGTAGCTAAAGACGAATGGCCTCCAACACGTTCACGATATTAAGACTGCAAATCATCAGATAGCGCCGATTGTAGTTCCTCATCAGAAATCTCTCTATCCTTGATTGCAGACCGTATTTGATATACGTATGATCTTGAAGCATCGGCAACCTCAGTACTACTTCATTGTTGATCTGATATCGATCCGGATACACAGCTAACGCATTGAGAATGTGTTCTCGTTTCGTGTATTCCTCGTAGGGTTCTGTTGTCGTACTCATAGAAAGCTCGGTGCAATAGTGTTGCTCTTTTAACTACTAACTATATTCTCAACGTGCTAAGAATTAGGACGAATCTCGTGATACGTACGGACACACCCCCACCCCTCATTCAGAGTGAAAACAAATAGCGCCCGTATAGAGCAATTAACAGTAATGACGGAGCTATTAACAACTGCTGATGAACAGCTAACTTATATAGTAGCTGCAAAATTAAAACGGTAAAAATGCAGCATATAGCCAGTTAACGAATAGGATTTTCACTCTGAATGAGGGGTGGGGGAGTTTTATAGAGGAAACTTGGCTCGTGTGATATTCACTCTGAATCCCCTACCATAACCTTATTACGAGTGAGTGTGACAGGCAGATAACAATGCCAAACGAAGGGGGCAACGGGATTGGTGACCCGTTATTCGTCGACCAGGATCCGATTTTCACTCGGAAGGAACTCCTTCATGTGGGACACGTTCCCGGCGAAGACCGCATCGTTGGGAGAGATTCAGAAATTGAGTCGGTAGCCGAGGAGACAGGTGCTGTCGTGCGTGGCGATCCACCAAATAACGTGATGATTTACGGGAAAACAGGAACCGGGAAAAGCCTGGTATCTCGCCACGTGGCTTCTCGAGCAAAAAACGCCGCCCAGTCAAACGGGGTTTCGTGTGACGTCTTGTATGTTGACTGCTCGGAAGCAGATACTGAAACACGTGCGACGAGACAGATCGCAACGAGACTCAAGCATCAAACGAATTATGGGCAGAATATTCCGCATCGGGGTGTTGGTACAATGGAATACTATCGACACATCTGGTCGATACTTGATCTTCACCTCGATGCCGTTTTGATAATCCTCGACGAGATCGACAAATTAGCAAATCCAAACATACTGATGCAGTTGTCGAGAGCACGTGAAGCGCAAAAAACTGAGTGCTACATTGGGATCATCGGTATTAGCAATAAAATTCAATATAAAGATCAGCTAGACGAACGGATCGATTCTAGCTTTGGACACCGTGAGCTCTTTTTCCATCCATACGACGCTGAACAACTCCAAGACATTATGCGGAATCGAACGGATGCCTTCCAGCCCGGTGTCTTGGGATCCGGTACTATCGAGCTCTGTGCGGCATTAGCAGCCAAGAAACACGGAGACGCTCGAAAAGCTATTGATATTCTAAAAGAGGCTGGTGAATTGGCACGGCGAAATGGTGATTCAAAGATTACTGATGGATACATTACGGAGGCGCAAAATGTTGCTGAAATCAACCGTGTTGAGGAATTAACGAGTGGCGGTACTGTTCACGCTAAACTCGCACTCTATGCACTATCGAGCCTTGTGTTGACCAATCCACAAGACCGTTTTTCGACTCGAGAGGTTTACAAACGGTATGAGCAGATGTGTGAATTGGCTGGCTACGATTCAGTCACTGAAAATGGCCTGTATAAGCAACTGAAAGAACAAGCGTTCTTGGGAGTCATTGAATCCACGAAGACTGGCGGTGGTCGATCGCAGGGAAGTTTCCTCCTCTATCGTCTCGTCACAAACCCGGAACATATCGTCAAGGCGGTCCGGCGCGACTCTGGTTTGAAGGTCCTTCCGTCGATTACTAATCTTAAAGACTTGGGGAATGTTCAAAAAGAACTTTCTATCTGAGACGTCCGCCGCGGTACGAATACCGCCTCAGAGTCAGTCCCCGAGACACTCGCCTTGTTCATCTGTAGATTGTTGGAGAGTCTCTTTCCCCCGTACTGCACTTCATGTACCCTGTCGTTGACTGCACAATTAGGCGATGATGGCAGAGATTGCCCTCTCTAATGATCGCTAATCATTGCTTTGGCATTCTATCTGGCAATTAGGTATGGAACATCCGTGTCTGTGTCTTGGCGAGCCCGTTCCGGTTTTCCGGGCGGGTGGTGCACCTATGATAGACGAGAAATTCGAGCTGTCCCGCCGACGGGTGTTTGCTGGAGTCGGCACTATTGGATTTCAACCCGGGCGATTGGGTGATCATCTGCTACAATATTTCCATCAATGACAACTCAGGATACGTCGCGATCCACGGTGGGGAGTTCTCACAAAGTGGTGGAACAACCACGGAGACGGAACCGACGCCTGATAATGGTGAACTCCCCGATAACCTACTGGAACGGGGGTTCAGTGGCGACGTCGGATATTTCTTCACGTGATGATTTGGTTGAACTGAGCCAGACGACGAACCTCAACAGTACCGAACCGATGGGCAGATCTTAGGGCGATCCCACCGGTGGCGGGGTCGCCCGCTGGGTCCACGTCGTTCTGCACTGTTTTCGGCTCGAAGAAGGCCACAGCTACCGTGATAAGCCGAATCGGCTGAAGTATATAACTGTGATTCGTGACGCACTCGGCTTAGATCGGGATGCTCTGCCGGACTACAGCACGATCTACAAACCCTTCGACTGTCGCCGTACCTCCTCGTACTTCCGCCAGCGGTCGGGAGTACCGTACGACACTGAAAGTGAAGACATTAACTGATGTGGAATCGCTGGCGGTTCTTGACGTTCACATCACAGCACGATACAAAGACCGGACCGCAGGTTGTCCGCCGAAAACGCGGACGAGCTGTAGTCCGTCGCCGCCGACAACGGCTTCCAAGACTGCCATACCAAGTACGAGGTCGCTGCATATGACGTTGATTACCTCGTTCTCTATCGTGGATCATCACCGAAAGCAGGTCTGAACAACACGCTCAACCGGACAAAAGGCTACTCACAGCGCTGGATGGTCGAACCGTCGTCCTCGACAGCCAAGCGCTCGCTCGGCGATGCTATGCGAGCGCTCGGCTGGTATCGCCAGTTCCGTGAAATTGTCCTGATGTTCACCATCATCAACATAGTATCACTGTGTGAACCGCTGTAACCGTGGGTCAGCATCTACTCAACAGAGCACTTGATATCGGGACTGAATATTTGTCAACCTATACACTTGGCATAGGGGGTGTGCTAAAATTTTGTCAGCGAATACAGTCTGAATGAGGGGTGTCTCCACGCATTTTGTCAATCTATACACTCTGAATTGGGGGTGTGGTTTATATTAGTTTTGTGTGCTTTGTTGAATCCGATGACGGCGTGGGGATCACTGTTTGAGAGCTTGTTCGAGGTTGTAGACTGCGGCGGTCACCACGAGTTCGCGGAACTCGCGGTACCACGCGCGAGGGTGGACAGCGGGGCCGAATCGACGCTTGATGGCCGAAAAGGCGGTCTCGGCCATCCAGCGCTGGCCGTATAATTCGCTGTCCAACCGTGCGTTGTGTGCGTGATCGTACGCAGCGAACAACCGATGACGCAGCAAGGGCCGGACGCCCTTTGACCGGAGGGCGTCCCGGAGAGATTGGTCGTCATAGCCTTTGTCACCGGCGAGACTCTCGATTTTTTCGGTGTTACGAAGGGCGACTCGACGGCCAGTCTGAGTGTCGTGAGGCCAGTGTGTCGAGTAATGAAGATCGAGGATGGCACACGAATCTGTATCGACGAGCGCCGTCGTTTTGAGCGTGCGTATGTGGCGATCCGAGCGGTGTTGGCAGTGTCTCGATGCCGTTTCGCGGTCGAAGAACGGGGCATCGATGACTCCGTGCGAGCCCGGATCGCAGATGGTCGCGGACTCCCGAAGGAAGCCGCGCCACACGGATATGGGCACCCTCTCGAACGACCGGTACAGCGTTGAGGGTGCGGGAAATGCCGTTCGAGCGAGCTGTAACAGACCACGAACGCGATCCATTTCGCTCGCCCAATCCACGATCTCGCGGTACGTCGCGTCCATGTGAACCCGCAAAAAATGGAGCGTGACATGCTTCCACCCGGGAAATCCGTTGCCAGTCGGATCACTCACCGCCGTTGGACTGGCGGCACAGCGCTTTTGAGCCAGCGACACGGCTTGCTTAACGAAGCGGAAGAGGAGTTTAGGCACATTCGGCTCTGGTGAATCACTGTACTGCGGCAGGATATAGTAACCATTAGAATTTTCCGCCCGTAGTACGCTGAGTGATCTAATGGATCATCTTGACGAGATCTCCGTCAAGGAACTTCAAGACGCTCTTGACAACGTGGACGGAAACAAGCCGACACAACGGTTGTTAGCGGCAATCGCGTACAAAAATGGCGTCACTCAGACCGAACTTGCTGAGTGGCACGATACTGGTCGAAGAACGATCTATAGCTGGCTCAAGCGACTCGACACCGACGAGTCGCTTGAGCAGGCTGTAACTGATGATAAAAGAACCGGTAGAAAGAGAAAGTTATCAGATCCAGAGCAAAAAAATTTCCAAGAGACTGTTCACGAACCGCCGGAAAAAGCTGGGATCGACGCGCCGGCGTGGACGCCGGCGCTCGTCCAAGAGTATCTCGAAGAAACGTACGGCGTCGAGTATTCAATCCCGAGTTGTCGGCGGTTGCTGAAAGAAGCGGGATTGAGTTATCAAAAACCGCGCCGGAAAGCCGCCGAATCCGACGAAGACGAGCAAGAAGCGTTCCACGACGAGCTCAAAAAAAGCGGCGGGAGATGGACGCCACCGTAGTCTGTATCGACCAAACCAAGAAATCTGTGCAAGTCGAGCCGCGTGCCGCGTGGTTTCCGCGCGGCACGCGGCCCTCCGTCGAACTCTCTGGCCAACGCGACTGGACGTGTCTGCTGGGCGCGATCACCGAGAACGGTGATCGCTTTTTCTCCCGATTCGAAGAGTACGTCACCGCCGACCACGCAAAACATTTCATTTTAGCATTATGCAAAGAATTCGAAGATAACTTGATTGTGGTTCTAGATGGAGCGCCGTATTTTCAGGCGTCGGCCGTCACGGACCTAGCGGCCCGTGACGACCTCGCCTTCGTGACGTTACCATCGTATTCGCCGGAACTGAATCCTGTCGAGGAGTGCTGGAGACAGCTTCAAGCGTCTCTTAGCAACCGCTTCTTTGACTCACTCGACGAGCTGACCACAGCGATCGATACAGCTCTCGACCAACTCTCGATCCCACAAGTGAGCAACTATTTCTAACATCTACTATAGGTCGTCAAATCAAAGGAAGTGAAGCGGGAAACCCGCGGTGGTTATGTCGAGAATCTCCCGCTTCACCAAGAAAGCGGTCACGTTAGCTAAAAATGTTGTTGGCGGCTTCGCCGATTACGCTCTTGTATCGCTGCACTGTCTACGGATTTACCTCGATGAGTCGTACCGCAACGCCCTCGATCTGCTGAGCGAAATCCGCATATATTGGCCGAAATCGACCTCGAAGAGGGCTATCTCCCTGACCACTCGACATTGTTAAAGGCGTTTGATAGGTTTCAGGTGAAGGTCTGGCGAGTGCTGCTGCGCCTGTCGGCGCAGCTGCACGACCCCTCAGGTCACGCCGCCATCGACGCGACGTTTTTTGACCGAGAAAACGCACGACACACAGTTCGGCTGGCAGGTCGCTGCCGACAAGGGCTACGATTGGATGGATTTACGCGAGAAACTGCGTGAAGAAGACGTGAGACCGCTGATTAAGCATCGTATCTTCCGGCCCATCGATACCGACAGAGATCGATGTATGAGACAGTCTTCTTGTCGATCAAGCCACGCACGGCGACGCCGTGCGTGCGCGAACGTGGTACCGCGAATTTCGTGAACTCGTCGTAAAATGTGTCGTTTACAACATCAAGCGAGCAGTGAAACAGTGAAATCAAGCGCCGTATGGCGATTCACCAGTACCAATAATTGGTTCGTCTGTACTAAGCGATTCGTGAGTCTCCTGTACCGACAGTTCAGAGAGAACGGTCAAGATTGTGACTGAGACAAGCAATGGTGAGTTTATCGAGTTGCTTCCACCATCATTGGGGTCGTACTGTTTGAGTGTTGTGGCGTAGGAAGTCGCGCGCACGGTAGCGATATGTGTGTAATAATTTAGAGATCTTAGTCGACCAGGCCGTCTTTACTCCGGTACACTGAAGGTAACTATCAACTAACTATCATTTTGTAGCGGGCTACCTTCCGAACCTGTGCGCAACTACAGGGATTTCGTTTAGTATATCATCATACGATTTATCGCTGTGTTTGAATCGTATATCTGGGGATAGAGCCCTCCTACCGTGGAAACATTGGCTATGGGGCTTTCCTGAATTCTGGTCGTGATTATTCCGGTAATCACGACCACTTTGAAGTACCCCGCCGCCGTCGGTGAAGCACGAATGCTGCAACCGCCTCACGACGACGCTTCCCCCAGGGTAGAGGACCCGAGACCGGGGCTGCAGGACGGTGGAGGGCCGGTGAATGCCTGACCGAGCGCTTTCGACGCCGCTCGACGACAGCTTCGAGCGCTACCTCCAAGACAAGGGGAAAGGCCGGGGCGGCGGCGGTGGGAACTATCGACGTAACGCTGCACGCGAGCTCGAACGGTTCGCCGAGTGGGCCGCCGGCGACCGCGGCGCCGACGACTGGACCGGGATCGTTCCCGATGACGTCGACCGCGAGCCGACCTTCGACGACCTCGACGAACGCGTGTTCCGGGAGTACGCCCGACGTCTCGGTGGAGATCGGGGACTCAAGCAGAACACGGTACAAACCTATTACCGCTATATCTCTGCGTGGTGTGGCTGGTGCGTCAACGAGGGATATCTTGAGGCCCACTACGCGCAGCGAGCGAGTGCGATGGCGCCGCTGCCGGAGGACGACGGTCGCAAGCCCGGCGACCAGCAGGCCTGGACGTCCGAACAGCGCCACGTCCTCACCCGTCACGTCGACGAACGGGCCCGCGACGCCGTCGAGGCGTACACGACACTCCCGGAGGATACTGATCCCCTCGACAAGCAGCGAGCACGCTACGCGGCGTTGAAGGCGGCTCGTGACCGGGCGCTGGTGTTTGTCCTCGCGTACACCGCCGTCCGCGTTGGCGAACTCCTCCGCGATCCGAACGACCCGCGCCGGCGCGGCGTCCGCTGGGAGGATCTCTCCCTCGACGACGGGAGTATGGACGTCTACCGGAAGAAACAGCAATGGGATGCCGCGAGCCTTCCCGATCCGGTGATCTCGCCGTTGCGAAGCTATCGCCAGTTGATGGACCCACCAACGGAGCGCTGGCCGGTGTTTCCGACGTTCGACCAACGGACGCTCGCAGGGCTCGTCCGGGAAAACCTCGCCGAACGAGGGGAACGCCCAGAAGCAATCATTGAACGCCGTGCGGAGTACGCTCGCGACCTGCTGCTGGCGCTCGATGTGGACATTCGGCCG
>NZ_VJXQ01000008.1:4440-43668 GCF_007655485.1 Halobellus captivus | reverse complement strand
CGATCACGACGGACGGCGCACGGTCGATTCTCCAACGACTCTCGGAGGCCGCGGAGATCGACATCGACCATCCGAAACACGATTATCTTGCTCCGCACGGTGGCCGTCGTGGCATGGGCGAGGTTCTGGTCCGGGCATTCGGATATACTGTGGCGGCCCGATATCTCGATAATTCTGAGGAGATGGTTCGTGAGCGGTACTCGCATATCGAGGCTGGTGAGTTAGGTGATGTCGCTACTGAGGCCCTTGAGGAGATCGATAGTGTACCGCAGTAACTTATTTCGAGTGAGAGGGGTAGACCGTCGCGTTCACACCGCGTCGACGGTGAACAGCGAGTCGTCGCTGAGGACGACCTGTACCCGGCGGTGCCAGGCGTCAGCGAAAGCCTCTCGTTGCTGGTCAGTTGCCGATTCGTCGAGAATCCCTTGGAGGTTCCCGATTGCGGGTCCACCGTCAGGAACGTCGCTGACGTGGTAGGTCACTTCGACGGTCTCGTCCGTGTCGGTTCGCCGGAACCGGAACGTCGGGTCCGCCGTGTCCGGGTCGAACGCGTCGAAGCGCAGGAGGTCGCGGCGGCCGCCATAGCCGCCGGCGAGCCCGCTGAATCCGTCATCGCCGGTCGCGCCAGTCACGTACGAGATGATGCGGCTCATCACGCCGTACGCGGCATCGTCCTGCGGGCCGGCCGTCTGGACCTCGATTTCGCTCCGGACTGGATAGTCGTCGGGATACAGGGCGTCGAGCCCGAGCTGGACGATCCGATAGGCACCCGAGGCTGTCGGACAGGAGTGTCCGGCTTCTTTCACCGCGTCCCGGTAGGTGACGACGAACGGCTCGCCCGGTTCGAGGACGCCGAGGGCCTCCGCGACGGGGTCGCGGATTTCGATCGGGTCGGCGTCGTAGTCGACCTGCCAATTGGTTCTCGTCTGGGTCGTGTCAGTCGCAGTCGAATTCGATGTCATGAGTTGTGGTTGTGATCGTGTCTCGTGGTCAGTAGCGGAGCAGTCGCATCCCGTTGAGGATGACGAGGAGGACGCTGGCCTCGTGGACCAGCATTCCCGACGCGAGGGTGACGTAGCTGGTGAGCACGCCCGCGAGGAGGACGGTCACGGTCAGCACCGCGAGCCCGACGTTCTCGAGGACGTTCCAGCGCGTCGCCTTGCTGAGTTTGACCGCGTACGGGATGCGTTCGAGGTCGTCGGCCATCAACGCCATGTCAGCCGTTTCGATAGCGGTGTCCGTTCCCGCAGCACCCATCGCGATGCCGACATCGGCAGTGGCCAGCGATGGCGCGTCGTTGATGCCGTCGCCGACCATCGCGACGACGTGGCCGTCGGCCTGGTAGCCCTCGATGACGGACTGCTTGTCCTCGGGGAGGAGTTCGGCACGGTACTCGTCGATACCGACCTCCTCGGCAACGGCAGCGGCCGTCCGCTCGTTGTCGCCGGTGAGCATCACCGTCTCGATGCCAGCGTCTTGGAGCGCCGCGACGACCCCAGGAGCGGCCTCCCGGAGCTCGTCCCGCATCGCAATCGCGCCGATGATGTCCCCGTCCCGAACGACGTGGACGACTGTCTCGCCGCGCCCCTCACGCTCGCGGACGTAGTCGGCGACCCGATCGGGGACATCGACGTCGCGGTCGTCCAGCAGCGCGCGGTTGCCGACGACGACTTCCTGGCCATCGGCATGGGCGATGACGCCCTTGCCGGCGACCACGTCGAAGTCGTCGGGATCGGGGACCGACCTGCGCCCCACGTCCGTATCGTCCGCTTGGGCGACCGTCGCTCCACCGTCCGTCGCAGCCGTCTGGCGTTCGCGGGCCATGTCGACGATGGCGTCCGCGAGGTGGTGTTCGCTCTTCTTCTCGGCGGTCGCTGCGAGCGAGAGGACGTCGGCGGCGGCGACGCCGAACCCCTCGATACCGGAGACGGTGGTCTCGCCCTTCGTGAGCGTCCCCGTCTTGTCGAAGGCGACGAGATCGATCTTGCCGGCGCGTTCGAGGTGTTCGCCGCCCTTCATCAGCACGCCCGACCGGGCGGCGTTACCGATGGCCGAGACGATGCTGACCGGTGGCCCGATGACCAGCGCGCCCGGACAGCCGATGACCAGCAGCGTCAGCGACAGGATCGCGTTCTGCGTGACCGCGTACGCGCCGATAGCCAGGGCAATGACGGCCGGCGTGTAGTACTTCGCGAACCGGTCGATGAGACTCTCCGTGGGCGACTGAGCCTCCTGGGCCTCCTCGACGCGACGGATGATCCGTTCGAGAGTCGTATCCGATCCCGCTCCCGTCGTCCGGATTTCTAGCGCGCCCTCCTGGTTGACCGTCCCGGCGTACACCTCGTCGCTGTCGGCCTTGTGGACGGGCGCGCTCTCGCCGGTGACCGGCGCCTGGTTGACTGCGCTCTCGCCGTCGACGACGGTTCCGTCGACCGGGATCTTCCCGCCCGGCTTTACGACGACGACTTCGCCCTCTTCGACATCGCGGGCGGAGACCTTTTGGAGTGTCCCGTCGCGACGGACGGTCGCCGTGTCGGGCGTCATCTCCAGCAGCTCCTGGAGGGCCGTCCGAGTCTTCCGCATGGTGCGGCCCTCGAGGTAGCTGCCGAGGCTGAACAGGAAGACGACGGCGGCGGCTTCCCAGTACTCGCCGATGACGATGGCGCCGATTGCAGCCAGCGTCACCAGCGTCTTGATGCCGAGCGTCCGGTTGGTGACCTCGTGGTAAGCGGTCTTGGCGATGTCGTAGCCACCCACGACCGTCGCGAGGACGAGGATGGCGGCGCTTGCCATCTCGAAACTCGTGAGGTAGCCGAGACTCCAGCCACCGCCGTACAGCAGGCCGCTTGTCGCCGTGACGATGGCCTTCCGGTGGTTCCGGTAGTACTGCGTGATCGATTGTTTGTTCATAGTGTTAGGCGGGCTGGGGAGTGTACCCCTGGTTTTCGATGGTCTCTGCGAAGGCGTCGGGGTCAGCGACGCTGTCGTCGTACTCGATCTCGACGCGGCCGGTCGCGTAGTGGACTTCGACGTGCTGGACGCCGTCGACGTTCGACAGGGCGCGTTCGACGGTACTCGCGCAGGTCGGGCAGTCGAAGTCGAGGACGCGGAATTGGGTTGTGTCGCTCATTACAGTTTGAGATAGTGCCCGTACCTCAATAAGTATTTTTTATATGATATGTTTGAATTCGGATACGAGTCGTTGGAACAGTCAAACGGGTCGTCTAGGGCTTTCGCTATCGCGGGTCCATCCTGTACTGGATACCTCGACAGACACCTACCCGACTCCTGCCCCGCTACCTTTTCCCGCGTGCTCGCGCTCAGTCCTCGTATGAGTGATTCCGATACCGACCACCGTCTCGACGACATCGCGGTGCGAGACACTCGGATTTCGGACGCCATCGACGAGCCGATGCGGGCGATGGTCCTCGACATTCTGTCCGAGGAAGCCCTAACTGCGACCGAGGTCCACGAACGCCTCGACGATCGCGGCATCGACCGGACGGAGAACACGGTCCGCCATCACATCAACGAGCTCCGGGATGCGGGCCTCGTCGACGTCGTTCGCTTCGAGGAGGGGCGTGGTGGGACGACGAAGTACTACCACGCGAACACGATCGTCCTCTCGTACTCACTACCAGATTCGGCCGACGCCGCCGTCGAGGAGATGATCGACGCTGCCCAGCCCCAGATCACGGACGCGCTCACTACGCTCACCGACGAGTACGACGACGCTATTGAGGAGATCGTCGAGGATATGCAGCCCTGCGAGCACTGCCAGACCCAGAAGTACGAGACGTACGTTCTTCTGACCGTCCTGCGACGTGCGTTCGTTCGCGCCCACAGAAATTCCTGAGGGGGAACCACCCCTACGCTGGCAGGGTCTTAGAAGGAGAACCGATCACGCGCGGATTGCATCGCGAGGCGAGTCAGGAGTCGCGCAGGGCCACGCTTTGGGAGGTCCCGTACAGTCTCGATGCTGGTCGGCGGTTCACTACCACCAATGTCTAACTCCCAGCCTGTCTCGTCCATGAAGCGTTCGACAGCCTGATTTACTCGCTGTCGCACGTCGTCCGAGTCCATTGTCTCGGGCACACCATTCCGGAGGACGACGTCGCCGTCAACGATCACTGTCTCGACGTCGGCCGGGACCGCGTTGTTCACGACGTGTGCGGGAACGTTGGTCAGTGGCGTGAACTTCGGTTTGTCGACGTCGAGGAGGATAATATCCGCGCGCTTTCCCGCTTCGATACTGCCGATCTCGTCGCCCATCCCCAGCGCGCGTGCGCCCTCGATAGTGAGAATTCGTATCAGTTCCATCGAGTCGAACTGCCCGGCTGAACGCTTGAGATTTGCCGCCAGCCGAGCTTGCCGCGCTTCACCGAACATGCTGTACGAGTCGTGCCAGTAGTGGTCGTCAATCCCTACTCCGACGTCGACGCCGGCGGCTCGAAGCTCGGGAACGGGCGTCCACTGCGTCTCCCCGTCCGGATTCCAGTAACAGAAGACGGACGGGCAGTGCGCAACAGCCGCGTCCGCCTCGGCGGTTCGCTGGATGTCCTCTTCGTCGCCGAGGCGGAAGTGAGCAGCGACCAGTCGGTCGTCCAGGAGTCCAACGTCGTCGAGCAATCCTACCGAGTCCTCGCCACCGTTCGCTCGTGCCATCGTGTTACTCTCCTCGAGTTCGAGCAAGTGCGTGTGGACGAGCAGGTCCGGATACTCTGCGGCGAGGGATGCGGTCCGTTCCCACAGCTGCCGGGTACACGACCAGTCGTCGTGCGGGCAGATCGTCGCCCTGATTCGGCCGTCGTACGTGTCGTGGTACGTTTCGACGAACTCGCGAGCACGGGAGAACTGCTGATCGACTGGTTGGTCCCAGAAGAGGTCCGAGATCGCCGGGCCGAAAAATCCGCGGAGCCCTGCTTCCCCGAACGCCTCTGCACCTGCGGCAGGCCGTGCGTCCATCGAGTTCACGGTCGTGACACCGCCCAAGAGGAAATTGAGCGCTGCGAGCTCGACGCCTGCCTCGACGAGGTACTCGAATTCGCCGTTCCCTAATCTGTTAAACAAGGCCGTCCCACTCCCAAGCATCTCCGTCAGCTCGAGTTCGCTAAACGCACCGATGAGCGGTGTCATCTCCAAGTGCGTGTGGGCGTTCACCAACCCCGGCATCACCAGTTTCCCGTTCCCGTCGATAACGGTGGACGCTTCTAATTCTCCGTCTCCTGCACGTGATGGTCGGACTTCTTCGATACAGCCATCGGTGATGCATACTGTGCCGCGCTCGTACAGGCGGTTCCGCTCGTCGGCTGTGAGAACGAGTGCATCATGGATTGCCAGATCGACAGCCATCGTAAATTAGGAAGTGGATGTGACAGTTACCGTACTGGACAACCGAGCAGGCCGGCGAAGGCTGTTCTTCCAGGTGGTGTTCCCCTCATTTGGGATATCATCGGTCTCTACTGGTCCCATTAGCCTCTAATACGTCGGCGTGATTTAATCAGATTCCCCTTTTGAATCTGAAGTCGGATTCCGTGGAGCTTGTGGAGGTTTGCAATGTTTTCCCCTCTTCACGATAGATCATCTATGGCCGACGGTTACGATGCCATAGTACTGATACCCTCATAGGCAGTATATTCTAATCAAAACCGCAATAGATGATCCCTACAATGATACACCTATGCAGGCGACGATAATCGACGGAGTTCTTGAATCCCTTCGTATCGGTGTCGGATTTCTCTGGACGGCGGCGTGGGCGATCATCATGGGCCTCACGATTACGAGTCTCGTCCAGGTCTACGTCTCGAAGGAGCGGATGGCACAGGTGCTGGGTGAGGGCGATCTAACTGGACTTACCAAGGCGACTGTGTTCGGAGCAGCAAGCAGTGGCTGTAGTTTCGGCGCCGTCGCCATCGGGAAGGGCCTGTTCAAGAAGGGGGCGCACGCGGTGAACTTCCTCGCGTTCATGTTCGCGTCGACGAACCTCATCGTCGAACTAGGGCTGATGATTCTCATCCTGCTTGGCTGGGAGTTCCTCGTCGCGGAACTGCTCGGCGGCCTGATTCTCATCGCCGTCATGGCCGCCATCGTCCACCTCACGCTTCCCGAAAACCTGTTTAACGAAGTCCGCGAGAAGCTCAACGAGCGCGACCGCCAGGCGGGCGTCACGGAAGATCCCACCTGCGGGATGGAGGGGAAAGACGAGTACACGCTCACGACCGACGGCGGTGAGACGCTCAAATTCTGCTCGGAGGGCTGTATGGAGACCTATCGCCAGGAGACGTCGAGTAGCGGCGGGTGGCGTGACGAGTTGCTGTCGTGGGGTGGCTGGTACAAGGTCGGGAATCAGTACCGCAAGGAGTGGTCGATGATCTGGAAAGACATCGTCGCCGGCTTCCTTATTTCTGGGTTCGTCATCGTCTTCGTCCCGCAGTGGGTGTGGAACACGCTGTTCATTCAGGGCGACGGCCTGCTCGTGACTGCCGAGAACGCCGTCATGGGCGTCATCATCGCCGTCCTCAGTTTCGTCGGCAGTATGGGCAACGTCCCGTTCGCCGTCGCGCTCTGGGGTGGTGGCGTCAGCTTCGCCGGGATCATCGCGTTCGTCTACGCCGACCTCATCACCGTGCCCGTGCTGAACGTCTACCGGAAGTACTACGGCTGGAAGATCATGCTGTACATCCTTGGCGTCTTCTTCGTGACGATGGCGTTCACTGGCTTCCTCATGGAGTTGCTGTTCGACGCCCTCGGCATCGTACCAGATCTGGCCGGTGGCGAGACGGCGACCGAACAGACGTACTTCGAGCTCAACTACACGTTCTACCTCAATATTATCGCCTTCGCGCTCTCCGGGTTCCTCCTGTATGTCTACCGACGTGGAATCGGCGCACCAGGTCAGTATCGTGATCCGGTGTGTGGCATGCGGACCGACGATGAGGGGCCGAGTGCGTCCAATGATGGGATGACGTACTATTTTTGCTCGAAGACCTGTAAGCGGGCATTCGAGGAAGAGCCCACGGAATTTGCTGATCAAAGCCCGCAGATAACAAACCACGATCACGATCACTGATAGATGTACTGTGGTTCATCCGCTGTGAAGCACTTCATCATCGCACCTTCAATCCGCAATTGTCACACCTGTCGCGCCAAAATTGATTGTATGAGCAGTCAGATATCGAAACAAGGGGATGTCATATGAACCAACGTCCAGCGGATACCGTCGTTGGTGTGCTCCTTGGGTTCGTCCTCTTGGCTGGCGGACTACTCAGTTGGCGGGCCTATCAACAGCGTCGCGCTATCGAGCAGTCGATGGGGCCGATGATGGACTCGTCTATGGGGGCGATTCACGGTCCAGATCCTCTCTGGTACGTGGTTGGAACCCTTCTGGTCGCAGGCAGTATCGGTGGCATCTATTACGTGGTTCGAGGGAATCTCATCGATTCGACAACCGACTCAGCGGATCACATCGACCCCGATCAGGTATCGGAGGCAACGCCTACATCGATAGACGATGACGCCTCGCCGGCGACGCCTATCAATCCTGAATCGGATCCGCAAGCGCGCGTTCTCGATCTCTTACCGGATGATGAACGACGCGTCCTTGAACCCGTCCTGAACTCGCCTGGAATCACGCAGATCGAACTTCGGGATCGATCTGAGTTCTCAAAGAGTAAAGTGAGCCAGACCGTGAGTTCACTCGAGGAGCGCGGGCTGCTGTATCGGGAACGACAGGGTCGAACCTACCGCGTGTATCCGAGTGATGACCTGCAGAACTAACAGACGTAGAAATTCATACTAACACTACCCATCATGTCACAAGCAACACTCGAAACTGATCGCATTAGCCGGGTTCTCAAGTCAAGCACGTGGCTCAATCTCCTCCTCGCCGCACAGTTGATCGCCGGGTTGGTGTACGCATATTTCACAGGAGATATGGGGAGCCGGTGGACCCATTTCGTCCTTCCATTTATTTGGTTCACCGCCTCAGTCTGGGTGATCTGGCACACTCGACCTGTAACGAAACGTCGAGTGTATCGTATTGGTGCCGCACTTGTCGTTGCTCTATATCTCATCGTGATGTTTTATTTTTCAGGATTACTTGGACCGAGCACCTCTCATTTCGGGCAGCTCACTGGACCAAGCGGCTTCGGAATAACGTGGGGTCGATCTTTGGGATGGAGTCCGGTCTTCGTCTATACAGGTGACCTGATCACGGTCTCGCTCATTCCTTACCAAGCGGTTGGCCTGTTCGCGCTGGCGTATCTCGTCTATGATGCATTGCTTGATTTCTCGCAGTCGGCAGTCGGAGGAATAGTCGGGATTGTGGCGTGCCCTGCCTGCGTTAGCCCGTTGTTTGCCGTACTACTTGCAGGCGGACTGAGTGGTTCTTCAACGATGTTATTGCTTGGTGCGTATGGCTACGAAATTGCGACCGTTCTGTTCCTCATGACAATTGGAATCCTCTACCATCGTCAGGCACTCACGAGGCAGTATCACCAGTTCCGAGGGAACTGATCCATCTCGTTCGTGGTCAGCAATACCCGAGCCTCCCTCGCCGCCTGAACCGTGGTTATTGTCTGGATCGCCGCAATGAGGTGAACAGTCTCGACGGATCCCCTTTGCTCTCACCATTCCTCTGATCCTTTCGAATTCGGCAGGTATGAACGATCCCGTCAGTAGAAAACGTTTAGATGGCGTTATAGACGTTCTTGAACGCTCTCCTGTTTGAGTTCACTCCCACGAAGATAACTCCGAACCCACCGTATGACTACTTGAGGCGAAAAACAATGACCAACCGAAACCTCGGACGATGGCTGCTCGTGGTGCTCGCGATTGTCGGACTCGCGTTTGCCGCCCCGGTAGTTAGCGCACACGGTGACGAACCGATCCAGGGGAACGAGACGGCAGCTGAAGGGACGCCAGCCGATGGTAGTGCAGCAGACTGGGCGGCCTGGATGGAAGGTCACATGACCGACTACATGGGCCCGAATGCCGTTGACGAGATGGAAGCGCACATGGGCGTGACCGTCGACGAGATGGCCCAAGATATGGCGGACGACAATCACACCGCGACGGGGATGAACGGACAGGGGTACGGCTGCTAACGATCCCTGTTCGGATCCTCGTCTGACACGATAGATATTCGACTTACTGACTCAACGATCACAATGACACACTACACCAACACTCTCGGGCGGACGACTCGTCGAATCGCAATACTAGCGGTTCCGCTGTTGATTGTAGCAACGGGCACCGCAGCGGCTCACGGTGGTGGAGGCTACGGCGGCGGTATGATGGGTAGCGGCGGTTGGGGGGTCTTCAGCGGTGGAATGGGCCTCTGGAGCTTCCTTTGGATGGGGCTCCTAATCGTCGTCCCGCTCTATCTCGTCTACTCACTCCTCAACAGAGATTCTGAGAGGAGTGATAGTCGGCCGCTTTCGGTTCTTCGTGAGCGTTACGCTCGCGGTGAACTCTCCGATGAAGAGTTCGAACGTCGACGAAAGCAACTCGAGTAGTGCCCATGACCGAAATAGAAGGAGCATCGTCGAGAAAAAATTCTCGTCTGCCAGTTGGGGCGACGGGACCGAACGCTTAAGTGCGTAAACAGGATACAGTATTACATGAGTTACACAATACAAACCAAGATTGATGGAGAGTTCGACGATGTCGTCGACGCAACGAATGCCGCGCTCAAAGACGAGGGATTCGGTGTTCTCTGTGACATCGACATTCAGGCGACGCTCAAGGAGAAACTCGGTGAGGAGTTCCGCCAGTATCGCATCCTCGGTGCGTGCAATCCTCCGCTGGCATACGAAGGGTTGAGTGTAGAAACTGAACTCGGTGCGCTCTTGCCCTGTAACGTCATCGTCTACGAGAACGATGACGGCGTCATCGTGGTGAGTGCGGTCGACCCGGAACAGTTAGTCGGGATCGCTGATAACGACGCGCTTGACTCCGTCGCGACCGAGGTCAGCGAACGATTCGACCGCGTACTGGCAGCCGTAACTGACGAGTTCGGATCCGCATCGGAGGCCTGATCTCTGATGGCATCATCGGATCAACTGGATACGACGACGATACTGCTCATCGTCCTCGGAGCGTTCATCCTCCTTCCCTTGCTCACAATGGGTATGGGGTTCGGTGGGATGATGGGATACGGAGGAATGATGGGCCAGTACGGTACCACAGGTGGTTGGTGGCCCCTCATCGGGATGCTCGTCCCGGTCATCTTCCTCCTTGCGCTTCTGGGCGGTGGATATCTCATCTTCCGGCGGATGAGCGAGACACAGACGTCTCATAATCCCGCGATGGAAGAGTTACGTCTGGCGTACGCTCGTGGCGATCTCACGGACGAAGAGTTCGAAGCCCGACGAGAAAAGCTCGAACAATCAGAGTGACCACTACCCAAACCGCGTTTCACCCGTTTGAACACCTGCGGATCGACTCGAGGGTATCGAAACCAACCGTTCGGCAGCATCGTTCCGTTACATCGAAATGGTGTGCTCGATTCAGCATATGGTTATGAGTAGTAATGGGAACAAACGACAAGTTCGGAGTGAGTCACGTCCGAAGTCTTCGCACCAGTATCGCGCGTAGCTACCCACCGAAGAATGATCCAGACAACATGACACATCACAGCCGACGTCAATTCTTAGGCATTGTCGGTGCCAGCGCAGTCGCCAGCACCGGCTTTGCTCAGTCAGCGAACGCACAGGAGACGCCCATCGTGGAGATGGGAAACAATTACTTCGACCCAATCGGCCTACGTGTTGATCCCGGGACAACCGTTCAATTTGAACTCGCAGCGGGGGCACATTCCGCTACGGCGTACGCAGATCGTATTCCGGAGGGCGCTTCCGCCTTCGATAGTGGGACGATCTCAGACGGGAGCTTCGAATATACGTTCGAAACGCCAGGGACGTATGATTACTACTGCATCCCGCACAAGTCGATTGGGATGGTCGGACGGATCGTAGTTGGCAGTCCTGGCGGACCGGCAGAGGAGGATTCAATCCCGGATGGAGAGGTCCCATCGAGTGAGGCGATTGTTGACCAGGGTACAGTCGCCTACGGCTCAAGCAGCGATGGAAGCGGGAATACTGGTGGTGGAATGATGGGACGAGGTGGTTCTGGAATGATGAGTGGCCGCAACGGAGGTGGAGTTGGAGGGCTACCAGCTGTTGGTGGCGTACTCGGAATGCTGGGCGTTCTCGGTGGCGGGCTCTACTGGCTTGGAAACCAAAAATCTCCTCAATCGACTACCGACGACTCAGCCAGAAAAACGCTCCAGAACCGCTATGCCAGGGGCGAAATTGACGAGGAGGAGTATAGACGTCGCCGTGAGCGATTAGATGCTACTGATGAGGACATCTCCAACTGATTGCCACCGTGAGAGGGTGAACTCACCGGGGTCAAGTGATTCGGGGATTAGAGAATACCGCCCTCACCGATACCTTTGATTTCAGAACGATCCCGTGACTTGTTTTGTTCCATTTATGACTGATTTCTCTTGTGATCAACTCGCCTGTGTGGCTCGGTAGTAAACACCAATTGCGAGCACGGCTACGAGGAGAAGATATCCAGTAGCCCACACCAACGAGAGAGCCGTATCTACGTCGGTTGTGAGTCCGGTATCGACCATTACACGGACTGGCCAATAGCCCGGAAAGAGTTTCATCCACCAATCAGGTTCAGATTGAATAAACAGCGGATCCTGAAACAGTCCGATATCGAGCATCGGGAGAATCAGCATCAGCCACATCCCGGCTAGGCGGTTGAAGACGGCCCCGACGAGCATCCCGATGAGACCATACGTGACCGAGACGACGAGCATCGCTGCGACGAACCACCAGAGATACTCGGGCTGGAAATCGACGAGCATCACACCAACTGAGACACCGGTGACGATGAGAGTAATTGCTGCGAGAACCCCAAACCGGGCAGCGATTACCTGCCATGCACGATAGCCAGCGACTGCCAGACGACCGTCCGTGTCTTTGGCTTCTCGCATCAGGAACAACCCGGCGAGTCCGGCGATGAGAGCACTCGTAATCGGCGTCATGATCACGCCGTGGACCTCAGGCATCCCCCGCATGACCGTCGCCGTCTCACCGTCGACGAGCGTCCGAACCGGCATCTCGACGTCCTGGGTGACTGCGAACGCCAACGTGATGAACGAGACCGGTAGGACGACCAGTAGAGCGACGAGGACGTAGTTACGCGCCTGTTCTTTGATGCCGATCGAGAACGCCGTTGTCGTACGGTTCATGCGGACCACCCACCACTGGTGCGCATCGTCACTCCGAACACTACGGTGACGAGCACGAGCAAGACGAGCAGGTATCCGGCAACGAAGCCGAGGTCGCCCGTCGTATATGTACCTTGGAACATCGCCTCCTGAAGGAGTTCCTTCGGATGATAGAGCGGGAAGTATTCCACGAACTCAGGAATGTCAGCAGCCAGCGGGCTGTCGCCACTGAGGAACGCGTCCATCATCGCGAGGAACACCACGACGAGCGAGCCTTCGAACAGTCGCGGAAGGAGCGCCCCGACGAGTGCGCCAAGAAACGCATAGACGAGGCCGGCGAGGACGAGGAATACGAACGTCAGGACAGGGGCTTCCGGTGAAATCGTCAGCCAGAGAACGCCGTAGTTCACGGCAGCCACGACAACGGTCACTCCTCCGAGCGCCGCTAATCGAGTCGCAAGCAGTGTTCGGGGTGGATAGCCTGTCTGAACGAGTCGCCGATCGGCTGCACGCGCACTAATCATCTGCGCGAGTCCCATCAGGCCGGCAATGATGGCGACCCCGAATATCGCTCCGAGAAGGCGACCTAGCTCGATCGGAATCGCCTCGACCGTCGGCATACTTGGTAACCCAGCCATTGCTTGTCCCCAGCCTTCGATAACGACAATCGGAAGGAGAAGTGCTAGGACAACATTCAGGGGGGTTCTGAGGAAGGTGGAGACGTTCGCCCGAATCCCCGTCCAAACCCTATTCATCGGTCTCTTCCCCCCGTTCACTGGCCGTTGCATCAGTCTCGCCTTCCTGGTCAGTCACGTCGTAGACCTGTCCGTCACGAACCTCATAGATGCGGTCGAGACGACTTTGCTCTTCGATCAGGTGTGAAATCATCGTGACAGCTGTTCCGTCGGCAGCGAGTTCCTCAGCGAGATCCCAGAACGTGAGATACGTTTCCCAGTCGAATCCAGTGTAGGGCTCGTCCAGCATGAGGACGTCCGGATCGTGCATCAGGGCGATACTGAGATTGATTTTCTGCCGGTTTCCACCACTGAGTTGGTCGATTCGGTAGTCAAGGTACTGCTCGAAATCGAGTTTCGACGCCAAGCGGTGTTTGGCCTCGTCGATTTCTTCGGCGGTCATTCCGTATCCGGAACCGAACAGTCGGAACGTCTCTCCGACCGTCAAGCGGTCGTAAAGCAGTGGTTCCTGTGGACACCAGCCAACGGTTCCCGTCCGTTCGACTGTTCCGGAATCCTGTTCGAGGACACCGACGAGGATGTTCATGAGCGTGGATTTGCCCGACCCGTTCGCGCCGACGATCCCGACGATTTCCCCCGTCCGAATTTCGAGATCGGCACCGGTCAAGACGGTCACAGATCGTGTGAATGGGAGTCTTGACCCGTACGTTTTTTCGACTCCCTCAGCACGAACGAGTACCTCACTACTGTTCCCTTCTGGCGTAGTAGTTGTGGATGATCCCATTGTCAGCTACATGTACACGCTCCTAATTCACTCCGATTACTCTTTCAAATCCAAAACGACACTGTCAACGCGACCCTGAATAGTAGTATTTCCTCCGCACTATTCTGTGATGGCCGAGTTTTCGGACTTATCGAATCGAATACCCCTTCTGATTAGATGGGCCTCCGAGTTGGTCTACAACAGATGTCATACGACGGTCTCGGGAATCTCGTCGTGGTCAACACGACAGCCCTGCCGGATTCAGTCCGGTAGGGGATCGATCAGAACGGTGGCTGCCCCATCGAGAACGAGGCTTCCACTATCATCTTCGATCTGTGTTGTGAGTTCGTATCGGTCGTTATCGAGAACGTCGGTGATCTCACATCGGGCCGTCAGGGTGTCATCAATGCTGACTGGTCGGCGGAATTCCAAATTCTGGGAAATATAGATCGTGACTCCGGGAAAGCACGCGAGTGCAGCACTTATCATTCCCGAGACGAGCGTTCCATGAGCGATGCGGTGGCCAAACCGGGTCTTTTCAGCGAATGCCTCGTTGAGATGGACCGCGTTTGTATCTCCGGTCGCCTCTGCAAATTTCCTAACATCCTCGTCTGTGATCGTCTTCGAGAAGCGAACACTATCTCCCGTGCTAAGTGAAGATGGGTCGGTTATCGAGAGATCGAACTCTCCAGTGGCTCGACCGTATGGCACTCGGGGGAGCGTCATTCCTCCCGATTCAACGAGATGCGGATGTGGCGTTTCGGTATACTTCTCAGGTACTTCCTCGAACACTGCTCGACAGTCTTCCGAGCAGAAGTGATACACTTTGTCGTCGTGTTCGATAGTCGGGTCGGCAGTTTCTTGTGAGACTTCCATCCCACAGACGGGGTCAACAGGCATTGATCTGTAGTTCTACTTTTCTTGAGGATTCTCGTGCTCTCCTTTGAACGCGGTCTCGCAGTCTTTGCAACAGAACTGCTGGAGTGATCCACCAACGCGGGTAGCTATTCCGTCTTCGCTGATAGTGGTTCCACAGTGTGCGCACGTAAGTACGGATTCAGTACCGTTGGCATAGGCTGAACGGGTGGCGCTTGACAGCAGTTGCACGTCGTATCGTCGCACGTCACTCAGTGGTAGACTGTGCTGCACCCAGTTTCCGACCGTAGTCCGCGGCGGTGTCGCAACAACCACGATCTCGCCCTCAGCAGTTGTGAATACGTGTTCTACGTATGGGGCCTTGAGGATCGATTCTCGAAGTGAATCTGTCTTTCCGAGCTCAGGCTGGAGGCGTACCATGACGTGTATCCGGTTTTCGTACTGTGTGAGGTCGAGATCAACGGTGAATCGACGAATGACATCATCTTGCTCCAACTGACGGACGCGTGCTGAAACGGACGGGGGTGAAAGATTTACAGCCTCAGCAATAGTGCTGTAGGGTCGTCTCGCGTTCTCCGCTAAAAGACGGAGGATTTCGCGATCCGTGTCGTCAAGTTCTGGTTGGGTCATCGAAAGGCGGAATGGGGGTGAGGGGATCGGGTGAATGGGGGTGGGTGTGGGGGAGCTACGACGCAGGTGTGGGGTGTGACGGTTAGACGTAATCCTCCGGTGTCGAGGTGAACGTCTCCTTGCAGCCCTCGGCACAGAAGTAGTACGTCTGACCGTCGTACTCAGTTGTGGCCGCCGGATCACTTTCATCGACGTCCATTCCACAGACTGGATCAGTTGCCATTCGGTTTCACCCCACATCAATGGTACGAGGGCCTGAACCAAGCAATTTGTTCTTAGCAATCCAAAGTCGGGATACATAGCGATTTGAGCCGTGCTGCACGGTTTGGCTTTTCTGACTCCACAATCAACGGTTAGTACCTCACAATCCCGAACTATCGTTCGAGTATACCAACGGATTCCTATCTGTGTCCTATATAAATACTGGAGTCTGAACCAATTCTAAACCTATGGGTCACGATCCACCACACGACAATCACGAGGAGTGAAGACCCCACAGGTCCATCCAAATTCGTGGATGCTCAAGCGTCGACGTGACGATCCGATTCTTTCTTGCGCCGTGCAAGTAGCAGTCAAGTAGTCTCTAGTTCCGCAACGAAGATAACGTGTCGCAGGAACGGCAGCGCGTGGTGAGCCTTCCGTACCTGCTCAGTAATCGCTAGGGGATCGAGATCATACGCTCCTAACAGTCGTTCAATGAGAGCCCGGAGCGGGCTCGTGAGTAGCTGGAGGTACAGCGTCGTCCACTTTCGGAAGCGTCCGACGCTGTGTTTCGTGATATCTTCGACCGCTTTGAGCTCAAAGCTTGTCTCGTCGAGAGCAGCTTTGTATCCTTCAACAGTACCCAAGGACGGCATATCCCACGCATCCGCAAATGAATCGACCAATCTCCGTTCCGTTTCAGTCACGTCTGACTGCATCACGAGATCGGAGACTACGAGAACCGCCTCGGGTTCGAGGGTATCTGCGACTGTAGCGAAAACGCGATTCCGCTCGGGGAGGTATACGAGCGCGTCGATGGCTGTACACGCGGTAAACGAGTCCCTGGTAAACGGGAGTTGTGTCGCGTCACCGATGATGAACTCGGAATCGAGGTGCTTACCCCGTGCGTTCTCGGTTGCCATCTGGATGTTGTACGGAACGAGGTCGACACCAGTGACGTTGAAGCCGAACTGATAGGCGAGGTGGAGGGCTGGACCCCCCCGACCGCAGCCGACATCGAGGAGGCGCACTCCGTCGGTTGTGGGTAGATGCGACGCGACCCTCGAGCCGACTTCCGTGACGAGGCGACGTTGACTCGAACCGGCTATATGTGGCTGGTACCACTCCGAGTAGCCGAGATTGAGGAACTCGTCAGTATCGAAATGGAGGTCGAACGCCCGCCAGATATCGGCTCGCTCGCCGCGGTAGGAGAACTGGTCGGTGATCCGGTTGCGTAGAGTACTTTGATCCATCGGTCACCTACTCGAGTTCGGAAACCTCCGAATAGCAGTACTCGGATTCGTCGCAGTACGCGAGGTCGGCACACCCGCGAGGACGCTGGTAGTCGATTCCCTTGTGCCGCCGGAGATACGTCACGTAGCCGTCGTCCACGCGGTCTAGGATGTCGTGACAGATCCACTTCTCCCCGAACCAAGTGGCGCCCAGATTTCGGTACGGACACAGGAAGATCGTCCGTTCGACCGAATCGATCTGTGGCGTCTCGACGATCCGGACACCGACAAGACGATACGCGATGCGAAGACGGGTGACGACCGAGTCCGGCGTATTCGCGCCAAGGAAAAGTACGTACGCGAGCACATACCCGAGGCCATGGAGGAGTCGTCGAATCATCGTTCAGGCTGTCGACTGCCGTCCCAAAGTATCTTGACCAGGTGTTCTCTGTTCAGATCTCGGTGTACACGTTACCTGTCTTTCCGCCGCCGAGTTTGTAGACGGTGAATGTGTCGGACTTCGTCCCGCCCATCCCCGGTGAACCGGCCGGCATCCCGGGCAACGCGATGCCGTCGATTGCCGGCTCTTCATCGAGCATCGTCGCGATAATCTCGACAGGGACGTGTCCTTCGACGACGTACTCGTCGAGGACGAGTGTGTGACAGCTCTGTAAATCCGATGGGATACCGTGTTGGCGCTTGAGATCCGCCACGTCCTCGGTTTCGGTTTCCCCGAGCGTCGTGTCGAGATGGTCCCGAAGATACGACGCATATCGTCCACAACAGCTACAGCCAGGTGAACTGTATTGCTGAGCGTTCGTCACTGCCAGCGTCCCCTCGATGTCCCACTCGTCCTCACTCGATGATCCTAAACAGCCGGCAATTCCGAGTGTGACTGTCGTCGCACCGACCCGTAGTAGTCCGCGACGAGTTACGGTCCGTTCCATATGTTCGTCACTTGGTTCGGGGGTATTCAATTGTACGTCGACCTTTCCTGTGTATTGAGAACGGATTCAAGCACGACGGGGAAGGCGACTTTCAGTTCTGAGTAGGAAACCCCAAAGGTCAGAGTCCCGTATTCGTCTCCATGTGGCGACCCTCATCGGTCGAGGGTGCTGCCGTGACGGTTTTCCGTCAACGAGCATATCGGCCTTAAATTGCGCCCAACATGACCCAGAGCATGACTCGTCGCACCGACTTCGACACTTCACTCCTCGAAACTGTGGGAAATACGCTCTCGTCGAACTGATGCGACTCCAAACGACGTCTCCACTCTTTTCGAAATAGGCGTGCTATAGCGAGTTACTTGCGATAAAAGCCTCAAGTCACCACCCCAGAGACTGTTCTCCCGGTTTCGATTCTTAACAGAAAGCACGGTAAATCGTCGTTACGTATAGATATGTATGAACTCCCCCAGCCATCTAGAAGTTCGAGAAGGTGCGGACATCAACCTGTACAACCAGATCCTCATTCCACTCTACGGAGCTGATATAAGGGACTCAGTGGTCCAATATGGTCTATCACTTGCAGAAACGTATGATGCGGCTCTCCACGTATTATCTATTCAAGATGAGGAACGCACGGAGGTGGAATCCGACCAAGTCACTAAACAAGAGGAATGGGACGCAGCAGCGGTAATTGAACCCGTGGTGGATCAGGCCCACTCGCTCGGACTCAATGTGATACCAGCAGTGGATAGTGGGCACTCTTCAGGTGTTATTCGGGAATACGCTGAGGAGAATGATATCGATTTGCTTGTCCACCAGAAACCTACACAGACTAGATTAGCACGAATTCTCCGGAGAGACGTCTCCAGCCACATCATTCAAAATATCTCTCTTCCTGTCTTGACGATACCTGATATGGATCCCTCTGATCCGGTAGGAGAGTTATCTACTAGTCAGTTCACAGATATTCTCGTGCCTACGGATGGATACGACGAGGCATCTGTGGCCTTCAAACATGGGCTACAAATTGCTAAACGGTATGATGCAACCCTACATGGACTTTTTGTCATTTCCGAACAGTCCTATTCGAGTCGGCCTGGATTCACGTGGGAAGAGGTCACTGACTCTTGGGAACAGCGGGGAACTCGGCTCTTGGAGGACATTACGGAGAAGGCAGCGACCTTGGACGTTCCTGTCCGAACTACGTTGAGCTTTGGTCAACCTCAGCAGGAGATTCTCAAATACACTGAGGTGACTGACATCGACCTTGTTACAATGGGGACACGAGGATTGACTGGCATTCGTCGGCTATTACAGGGAAGCGTCGCAGCTCAAGTGATCGAGGAAGCAGATTACCCCGTTCTAACGGTTAACCGAAGGACAGCTGAATTGAAAAAACACCCGTACACCTTTCTTCGAAAGACAAACCAGAATCGGAAGTCAGGGCTATATTGAAATATTATTTTCAATATACTAATTTCAGTCTTAAATCCAGAAATTTCTATTGCGTATTGATTTCAGTTTCTTCTACCAAACCAAAGAGTGTTAAGTTCGTTCTGCTGAATAAAGCGCGCGTACTGACCAGAAGGAAAACCAAGAAACGATAAGGCTACTCCTGAAAATCGTGTTTGTCTTCACGTTTAGGTGCATCAGATGGACGTTAGTGCGAGCAACGCGAAAAGTTAACTGGCAAATGGCTCCACGGACTGAGTTGTTGAACTAGTCGTCCATGCCGGATGGGGTTTGGCCCGTAGTCGATCCCGACGGTGCCGACCCTGCGGCAAACTTGTAAACGGCGACGAGTCCCCAAATCACCAAGCCGAGCAGGATGATGCCCGCCCTAATGTCGATGGGGACCACTGCAGCGTGTTCGATTGCTCCCTCGCTATCGACTGGGTGCCCGGCTCCCAGTAGCATGTCGAGCAGGCCGATCACGACGACGCCCAAGACAACCAAGCCACCGCCGACGTACATGGCGATTTGGTCTGCCGTTGATAAGTCACTCATTGGTAGTCACCCGAGGAGTTTCCGTAATCGCGTGTTCTCGAACAGTTCCATCTCACGCAGGCGGTTATCGACTGCCAGGACGCCGCCCGCTCCGAGTGCCACAATGGTTCCGAAGACCATGATCCCAAGTAGTTCACCCGTGACCATACCGTTGGCCCAGCCGCCACCGTAGCCGTTGATGAAGTAGAAGAACAGCATCATGAAGGCACCAAAGAAGGCGGCGGTCCTCGTGAGGACACCGAGTATCAGCCCGAAACCGATGGCGGTTTGCCCAAGCGGTACCGCCACGTTGACGAACGCCAACAGGATGCCGTCGCTGAACGGCGTGACGAAGGGGGCGAGAATCGTGCCCTGAGCGGCTCCGCCGACGAACCAGCTGGCGTCGAAGGGCCACGCCCAGATCTTGTCAAGGCCGGCGTGGAGCATCCACCACCCGGCGGTCAGCCGAAGCAGCAGGATCCAATACGACAACCAGGCTCCTGAGACCGAGAACGACGTCTCAGTTCCGAGAAATCTCGTTCGAATGGATTGTGTTGACATGGCATACTTCACCTCACGACTGAGTTTATCAGAAGTGGTAAAAAGATTGGTGGTGGTTCGTGATCTCTAAGAGTCGGGGCTCATTGCAGGAACGCGGGTGTCAGAGGTGAGTTGGATGATCCTCAAGAAGGAATTCGGTCACCCTCAACGCACTGATTGTGTGCTGGGGCATGTAAGCAGGAGCACCGATGAAGCTGAGCCCACCGATTTCTGGATTTCGGAAAATTCTGTTTGAGGGACTGAATTCATCTACTGATCTAATCCTTTGTACTTACCGATCCTCTCAGTAGCTAACAGATTCTGAGAATTTAACTCGAGTGGATATCAATCAATTAACTCCCACTGGTTAGTCATTCCTCCATAGACACGGTTTAAAACTCGTCGTCTCGAGAAAATACGGGCAAATAAAACAGGGTGGCGGAGGAGACGCAGTAGAACTGCACTCGGAGACCGGTCAACGTCTTCAATATCGATCCCGGCAGCGGCACGAATTGCTGCTCCCAGAACCTTGGGATTACGAGTTTCAAGAAAGTATCTCACAACTGTGGCGAAAATGTACTCCGTTTTCATCCTCTGATATAATCTATCAGGATAATTGTGTAATTGGCTTCTGTTAGCCAGCTCTGCGGCCAAGAATCCCGATTCAACGGCCTGTGAGATCCCCTTTCCGGTGAGTCGGTTTGCTATACCTGCAGCATCACCCACTCGTACGACTGAATGCTCCGGTAGATGGGTTCTGTCGGGATCAAGGCTTGGTCCCTCGGGAATGATTGCGACGTTCGTCCGTTCCTGCGACGGGACTGGCCACCCATTCCGCTCACAGGCTTCCCTCAATGCCTTCATATAATCATTAGGCCGGTCACTGACCGTCCAGCCGATACCAACGTTGGCTCGTTGCGATGTCTTCGGGAATGCCCACGAGTACCCTGTATAGTTCTCCAGAATTATCCGGCTGTTCGGGTACAACTCGGTGAAGTCCCCTTCGACATCACTGTTAAGCGCTACCATATATCCTGAATACTCGTTGGTTGTTCCGAGCGCTTTACTAGAGAGTGATGGCTGACCGGTTGCATCAACGACGAGATCATACTCATCGGTGAACTCGTGGAAATCTGTCCGTGTGATAGACTGGTTTTCGTGGATGTCAACACCCTTCTCTGAGAGTTGTTCTGCCCAGGACTGCTCAACGACATTTCGGTCCGTTATATATGTATCCGCAGCAGGAAAGGTGCCGGCTCCAGTGCGGTGGCGATCGGCGTCGATTCCGTCATACACCTCCACTTCCATCGCTGGCAGCGGGTTGAGAAAGCCGTTCTCTACAGTCGGTTCGAGTGGGATCTTCGATACCGCTGTCATCGCTTCTCCGCAATTAACGCCTTTGCTATCGTAGGACTGCCGCTCATATAGTTCGACGACGAATCCAGCGTCGTCGAATCCAGCAGCTGCTGCAAGCCCGGCCATCCCTCCACCTATTACCGCAATTTTGGACGTTCGAGTCATCGGTTTTTGCCAATCTTTGAGGCCATCGTTAAGCTCCCAACAGCATCCGAAGTGACCCACGAACGCCCATCGGGAGTCCGATCGCTCCGATGAAGAACGTCATAAGCCACCACCACGTGTGATTCATCTCCTCTTTCGCATCGGCGAGATACCACACGATGCCGACAGTCACGACGAGTTTCAGCACGAACGTCGATCCGGAGAATCCAGTCGCCTGGTACACGAGATTCGTCACGACCAGCTTTGGGGAGTAGCCGAGGAACGTCACACCGATGAGATTCTGCGCAGCGTCCCACAACTGGCCGAAAACGGCCAGCAGAATTAGCGGGTGTCGAAGGTGGGTGATATTGGCGAAACTCGTGCCCCAGTAGTAGAGTGCGGTTACGCCGAGCGCTATCCCCGTCGTCGCGACAGGAACCCATAGGCGGAGTGGGGTCGATGTCGAGAGGCCGTGCCAAACAGCCCACCAGACGGCCCCGACAGCCCACACCGACCCGACGAGCCCGACTGTTAGCGGGATAGATCCGATATTTTGGTCACGCAAGAGTGCACCGACACCGAGCGCGAGGATGGTGACAGCGGTGACGACGATGTAAATCGATGGCGTGATGAACCACACCGCGTAGTCCCCGAGCAGCCCGAGATCCTCGAGGGCGCGCATCGCCCCACCTGCGATGATGATCGGAGCGAACCCGTAGGCCAGTCGTGCGTCGAACGTGACGTCGAGTTGGTCGAGATACGCACGTAGTCCGGGGAGGCTGTATACGACTGCCGCGAGGTAGATTACCGTGTTCACCGCGTTGTAGCCCTGGACAGCACGAATCCCCTCGTGCGTGACTGGCTGACTAACGGCGTCGGCGACGACTGGCCCCCAGAGGTACTGCCAGATGAACCGGTCGTAGACCAGCGTCGGGAACACAAGGAGGCCCGCACCGACGAGGACGAGCGGGGCGAGCAGGTACAGCGCCCACCACTCGCGTGAGCCGGTCTCCGGAAGGACGGTTTCGACGCGTCGGGTGACAGTACTCACGACTCGTTCACCTCCAATCGCCACGTCGTACTCTTCGAGCGCCCCCACTGTTCGAGTGAGACGTTTGAGAGGTCGTCCTGAAGTTGGCTGAGGTACTGTGCAACGGCCTTCGGCGATCCGTCAAGGTCGCCGGCGATCTCGCGAGCCCGGAGGTATGTCGGTTCGCTACTGGCTGTCTCGACGAGGTACCTCCGAACCGTTTGGCGGGAAATATTTGACATTGATATAGAGGTGACGTTCAGCGGAGGCGACCGAAGAGCTTGTAGTCGTGATCGGGGGTGTACCGCCGGAACAACAGGCTGTTCGTCAGCACCGACACGCTGGAGAACGCCATTGCTGCTGCAGCGAGTACGGGCTGGAGCAGGCCGAGCGATGCTAACGGGATCATCGCCGTGTTGTAGCCGAACGCCCACACGAGGTTCTGCTTGATCTTCTTGAGTGTCGCGTCCGAGATCCGGATCGCCTTCACCACGTCGAGCGGATCATCGCGCATCAGCGTAAGGTCCGCAGCCTCAATGGCGACGTCCGTGCCGGAGCCGATGGCTGTCCCGACGTGTGCGACCGCGAGCGCCGGCGCGTCGTTGACGCCGTCACCGACCATCATCGCCTGCCGACCCTCGTCCTGAATACTGTCGACGGCGTTGGACTTGTCCTCGGGAAGGACCTCTGCTCGGACATTCTCCGGATCGATACCGACCTGTTTGGCGACCGCACGAGCAGTTCGTTCGTTGTCGCCCGTAATCATCATCACGTCAACGCCCCGTTGTTGTAGGGCCGTAACGGCCTGCTTGGAGCTCTCTTTGATTGTGTCGGCGTCAGCCACTACACCAACCAGTTCGCCCTCGAAAGCGACGAGCATCGCCGTCTTCCCCTCGTTTTCGAGGCGTTCCATCGTCTCTTCGGCGGGAGACGGGTCGATGTCGTTGTCTCGCAGCAACTTGCGGTTGCCGACTAGTACCTCGCTGTCACCAACGACTGCTTTGATGCCGTGACCGGGGACGTTCTCGAAGTCGTCGGGCTCAGTCACGTCTAGTCCGCGTTCTTCAGCCCCTTCGACGATTGCTTGGGCAAGCGGGTGTTCGCTGCCGCTTTCGGCTATCGCCGCCAGCCGAAGCACATCATCCTCAGAGAGGCGCTCACGAGTGCTGAGCTGTCCACCATCTGGTGCCGGCTCACCTCCATCAGTCACCGCATTTCCATCGCTATCGAAGACGACCACGTCGGTGAGTTCCATCTCACCCTCGGTGAGCGTACCCGTTTTGTCGAAGACGACTGTATCGACGTCCTTGGCGCGTTCGAGGATGTCACCGCCCTTGAACAGGACGCCGTTCTGGGCCCCAATGGTCGTCCCGACCATCGTCGCCGCGGGCGTCGCCAGCCCCAGCGCACAGGGGCAGGCAATGAGGATCGAGGACGCGAAGACGATGATTGCGAACTCGAAGACGGTGACCGTGCCGCCCGCCGCTGCCGGGCCGCCCGCCACCTGCCCCCATAGCGGGAGCCAGTCAACGAAGCCAGCCAGCACCTCCGGGAACAGGAACCAAATAACGCTCCAGAGGATAGCGTTCGCGATAACTGCCGGCACGAAATACGCCGAGATGCGGTCTGCTAGATTCTGGATATCTGGCTGGCGCGATTGTGCTTCCTTGACGGTCTGAACGATTTGCTGGAGGGCAGTATCTTCGCCGACGTTAGTGGCCTCCACGAGAAGAACGCCGTTCTCGTTAATCGTCGAGCCGACGACCTCATCTCCCTCCTCTTTTTCTACAGGGACAGACTCACCGGTAACCATCGACTCGTCGACGGCGGACTGCCCGTCAACGACGACCCCGTCGGTTGGGATCTTCTCACCGGGGCGGACTTTCATCTGGTCACCCGTTGTGACCTCTTCAAGTGGAATCTCTTCCTCACTACCATCCTCACGGACAATGGTCGCCGTTTCGGCTTCCATTTCGAGGAGCTTCCGGAGGGCCTCGCCCGCTTGACCCTTTGAACGAGCTTCGAGATAGTTACCGAGCGTAATGAACACGAGGATGAGGGCTGCCGTGTCGAAGTAGAGCCCACCCGCGATGAGTTCAGCAAGGACTGCCACAGAGTATAGATAGGCCGTTGTCGACCCGATCGCGATCAGCACGTCCATGTTGGCGCGGCCATTCTTCACGATCGCCTTGTACGAGTTCTTATAGAACGGCCAGCCGAGGATCGCCTGTACCGGCGTGGCGAGCAGGAACTCGACCCAGCCGAGTTCCACGCCGAAAACGGTTTCAGGGACGAACACGCCACCGAGAAGATAGCTGTCGATGAGGAAGAAGAGCAGTGGAACTGATAATACTGCCCCAAAGAGGGTTAGCCTGAGCTGTTTCCGTATCTCAGCCTGGCGGGCGGCATCACGCGCATCCTGCCCCGAGCCCTCATCGCCACTGTCTTCGCGAACTGGCGAATAGCCGGCGTCTTCGATGGCATCGTACAGCGCATCGAGAGACACCTCTGCCGGATTGTAGGTCACCTGCGCCTCGTCAGTCGCGTAGTTTACCTCCGCGGTAATGACTCCGAGTGTACTTTCGAGAGCAGTTTCGTTAGTTTCGGCGCAGTTGGCACACGTCATATCGGAGATGGCAATCGTTACCGTCTCCGAGACTGCACCGTAGCCCGCCCCGTCGATTGCGTCGTAGATTTCGTGAAGCGATACTGTCTCGGGATCGTAGGTAACAGACCCCTCATCGGTGGCGAAGTTCGCATCCGCCTCCGATACTCCGTCAAGGGATTCGAGAGTGTCCTGGATTGTCGCCGAGCAGTTGGCGCAGGACATCCCCGTGATGTCGAGATGAGTTGTTCGGCTTGTCATGCTCGTTCTACTATACGGGGTCTATGTTTAGGCGGTTTACTGTTGCGAGATGGTGGTTATCGACCCCAATGAAATTTGGAATCCAAAGAGCGTACTATACTCCCTCTTCGAGCCGCTGATAGCGGTCTTCAAATCGTGCGAGACAAGACGGACAACAGAAGTGATAGATCTCCCCATCGATGCGCGTCGTCTCACCTTCATTGTCGACGGTATTGTTGCATTCGGTACAGGTGAGGGCAAATTCGACGCCGTCAATTGAAGGTGTCCATTCAGTTTCGTCGATCAAGGTGACTGAATATCCCGATATCTCAAGACCATCAAAAAGGCTGTCTACCCACTGGCGGACGTTCTGTGCCTCAACACGGGCATAGAACCAGAGATCGCCTTCGGCTGTCGCAAAGACGTGTTCGATGCCATCCGATCCGCGAACTCGCGTGCGGGCCTCCTCGAGTGATCCCGGTTCGATTTCGGCTTGAATGAACACAGGAACCCCGGCCCGAAGGTGCGCCCGGTTTACGTCGATTGTGAAATTGTTGATAATATCTGCTTCCTGTAATCGTTTGACCCGGTCGGAAACAGCTGGGCCTGATAAATCAACTTCTTCCCCGATCGCACTGAATGGACGGCGGGCGTTTTCGGCCAGTAACGAGAGTATCTCCAGATCGGTTTCGTCCAGATTGCGCATACTACTGCCTCATTACGCTGGATACATTATTGTTACGCACTATAAACTTTGGAAGGTTGGGATTAGGGGTGGAGAATACATTTGCTTCTAAGTGGAAAACCACATAGAAGCACATCCTCTATCTGTAGATGGCTATGAGCCAGACCATCACCGTCGAAGGGATGACCTGTGAACACTGCGAACAGACCGTCGAAGACGCACTTGAAGATGTCAAGGGCGTTTCCGCGGCGACTGCTGATCGAAACGCCGAGTCTGCGACGATCGAGGGGTCCGCTGATTCAGATACACTCGTCAGCTCCGTCAAGGACGCTGGATACGACGCGTCTGCGTAATCCGACCACGCCACAACTGAAGGGCAGCGACACTCTGTCACAGCGGAATATACCGTTAGAACAGTCGATCGAGTACGTCTGAGACCGATTCAACCGGTGTCAGACGAACCCCCTCGATAGTTCCGCCTGAATCGGCACCGCTCGGAACGACTAATTCGGTCGCTCCGAACGCCCGAGCACTCCGGGCTTTTGCTTCGATTCCGCCAACTGGAAGCAGGTGTCCATTGTCGTCAACGATTCCAGTAATGAGTGTCTCAGACGACAACGGCTGCTGACGGAGACCAGCGATAAGTGCGACTGTGAGGCCAGCCTCCCAACTTTTCCCCTGGAGTGCAAGGGTGTCGGACTCGGGTGACACGAACGATACGTGTATGGCTATATCTGCCAACGATCGTCCGGTGAGACGAGTCGCAGTTTGCTTTGCTTCGTCAAGTGCGCGCTGGAGGTCGTGTCGAAGTTCAATCCCGTTCAGATTGACGAACAACTCACCATCGCCAGCAGCGAATTTGAAGGTGGTCTCGACGACAAGGCCAGCGCCATCTGCGTCCACCGCTGGAAGATAGTACCGAGTATCCAACGGGGTCGTCGCCCCACCTGCCAGTGTCGCCAGCGACTGGAAGCCTGTATCCATTCGAGTAAGGGTGACTGTTGCCCCGACACCGCTTATCGATCCAAGACCAACTCCAGCAAGAAACGCCCGTCGGGAGAGGACCTCCCGCTCAATACGATCAACGATGTCGCCACTAGGCCCAGATGCGGAATCGCATGTGTCGCCTTGTTCTGAGGAGCCCATGCTGGAATAGCTTATTGTGGCAGATGACAGATCCTGTGGTAACAGGTAACACGCGTATGGGTATAAGAGTGGTGTCGTCAGGGTGCCGAGGCAAAACAACTGTCACTGCGAGAAAGTCCCCATGACTATCTTGTTGGACCGCTATTGGTCGAGCGTGTCCGCTCGGTACCGGTCGCTCTTCGGGCTCGCGACTTTCAGTGCTCTAGTGACAGCCCTCGGTGTTTTAATCGCCTATCGGGTTGAACTCGTACTACTATCAGCGACAACTTCTCGACTCTGGATGTGGCTCGCTGGCTTCATCGAGGAAGCGTTCGTCAGATTGCTCCCTTTGATACTCGTCTTTTACGTCTGGAGCTACGCCCGAGATCGATTGCTCTCAAAAACTGAGGGACTCCTTGCAACTGTCGCATCTGGACTCACCGTTGGTGGGTTAGAACTGGTCCTCAAACTCGAGTATCTGTCCCGTCTCGAAAGGACCGCCCAGTTCGATTCCATACTCCTCCCCCTACTATTCGTTCATCTTCCGTTCGCGCTGCTGGCAGGACGCTTCGTTTACACACTCGGCGAGCGAATCCACGGAACCGATACCGTTGGGTTACCGTCTCTATCCCGGAGAACTCTCGGTTTACTTCTGGGGGGCTATCTCGTCCTTGGGCTGGCTCACGTCGTGTTCAATCTCCTCATCTAATAAAGAACGTAGTCGAAGTGGTAATTAGTGGTCGTCGCCGAGCGCCGTCCGAACTATCTCATTCAGCTCGGTGAGTTTCTCGCGGACGGTCTCCGGTTTATCAGCGGGCGGGTCTTCGAGCGCGACCTGTTCGTGCGGGTCCGGATCACCGACAATAACGCTCCCGAGCATGCCGAGCGACTCGTGGGGCGTACAGTAGTAGTGGTAGACACCTTCGGTCTCGAAGGTGTGCTCGAACGTCGCGCCTTCCTCCGAGCGAAGGCCACTATCCCATGATGCAGCCCCATCAGGAACGAGCTGGGGTTGGTCGTTGTCTGGATGGTAGGCCGTCGTCGAGTGGCTGCCGCTCTCATTGGTCCACGTGACCGTCCCGCCGACATTAACGCGGACGACGTGCGGTTCGAAGTGATACCCCCCGTCCTCGGTGATCATGGAGACATCAACCGAATCGCTCGGTGCACCGACAGCTTCATCGTGGCCACCTTCATCGTTGTGCCCCGATTCACCGCCGTCCTCGGTGTGGCTTCCCTCTTCAGTACTTGTGGAGGTACTGTCTGCCCCGCCGCCACTATCGTCTGTTTGCGTCCCGGTACATCCCGCGAGCCCAACGACAGCTGCACCGCCGGTCAATTGGAGCATCCGCCGACGCGTTAGTCCTGAATTAGTTGTCATAGCGTGGGTCACCTCACAGATGGACGTATGAGAGCTGTGGAAAAAGGTGGAAGACCTGTTTTGCACGCCACGCAAATCTGGCTGTTACTTACGTCTCGGCGGGAAAGCATCTGGTATTGCGAGGAATAGCTGTGTCCACGGACGACAGCGCTGACGAACTGTTGGAGCTCCTCGGAGAGGAGCGGGTTCGTCAGATTCTGGCCGCGACGAGCCGTGAACCACTCTCGGCGAAGGAATTGAGTGAAGAGTGCGACGTTGCTCTTTCGACGATTTATCGCCGAGTCGAGGATATGGTTGCCCACGACCTGCTCGTCGAACGGACACAGATGGAGGCCGACGGGAGCCATCATAGCGTCTATGAAGCGAACGTCGACCACCTCAACGTCGACGTCGAAGATGGAACCATCGCCGTGAAGATGCACGTTCGTGAGGACGCCGCACAGCGGTTCTCGCGGATCTGGAGCGACATCCGGGACACCTAATCATGCACATCGAACTCGTCATCGCAAAGCTCGTCACAGTCGGACTGGGACTGCTAATAACGTACCAAGCGTTTCGTGGGTACAGAGTCCACGGTAGCGAACCGATGCTGTACGTCGCTATCGGGTTCCTTTTCATCAGTGTCGGGTCCGTAATCGAAGGCATCCTCTTCGACGTCGTCGGGCTGTCCATCTTCGTGGCCGGGACGATTCAGACTGCTATTGTCGCGGTGGGCATGCTTATCATCCTCTACTCGTTATACGGACGAATGTCTCAACCGACAGATGGAGGGGGTGACTCATGACTAGTGGGTGGGAAGTTACGCTAATTGGAGTCCGTGTCTTTCTCCTCTTATTGGGCGTTGCGACGACAACAATCAGTTTTCGCGCCTATCGTCAGGAACAGACTCGATACTTACGTGATGCAACGATCGGCTTCGGATTCATTACACTCGGCGTCCTCATAGAGGGGTTTCTCTATCAATTTTCAGCATTAACACTCACACAGGTTCATATCGCTGAATCCGTCGCGTTGGTATGTGGATTCACTGTCCTCCTCTGGTCTTTTATTCGGTGAGTCCAGGGACATCCTCACAGAAAACTGAATCCTGATTCCCATCGAATCGGATTCGGGGGGAGATTGATATCGTTGCCTATCACATATTCAACTACTGTGACTGATCCGCTCCCATTCGATGCTGTCCGCGAACTCGACGTCGACGGGACGACGTACAAGATAGCCGATCTTCGAGCACTCGAAGAACAGGGCCTCTGTGACCTCGACACGCTCCCGGTGAGCATCCGTATCCTCCTCGAGTCGGTGCTCCGAAACGCCAACGGCGAAACCGTTACTGCGGCGGATGTCAGGAATGCTGCTGGCTGGGAGCCAGACGTACCGGACGCAGAGGTTCCGTTCTCTCCATCACGAGTCGTCCTACAGGATCTCACCGGCGTGCCCGCGGTCGTCGACCTGGCGGCCCTTCGATCCGAAGTCGACCGCAAAGACCGGGATCCTACCCTGGTCGAACCGGAGATTCCTATTGATCTCGTGATCGACCACAGCGTCCAGGTCGACTACTTCGACTCCGAGGACGCCTACGAAAAGAACGTCGAACTGGAGTACGAGCGAAACGCCGAACGGTATCGCGCGATCAAGTGGGCGCAGAACGCCTTCGAGAACTTCAACGTCGTCCCGCCGGGAACCGGTATCGTCCACCAGGTGAATCTCGAGCATCTGGGTCGGGTCGTCCACGCCCGCGAGCAAAACGGCGAGAACTGGCTCCTGCCGGACACGCTCGTCGGCACGGACAGCCACACCCCGATGATCGGTGGCATCGGTGTGGTCGGGTGGGGCGTCGGCGGCATCGAAGCGGAAGCGGCGATGCTCGGTCAGCCGGTCACGATGAAACTCCCCGAGGTCGTCGGCGTCCGTCTCGAAGGCGAATTACCCGAGGGTGCGACGGCGACGGATCTCGTGCTCCACATTACCGAACGGCTCCGCGAGGTCGGCGTCGTCGACCGGTTCGTGGAATTCTTCGGTCCTGGTGTGGAGAACCTCACAGTCCCCGACCGGGCCACGATCGCCAATATGGCGCCCGAACAGGGCTCGACGATCAGTATGTTCCCGGTCGACGAGCAGACGCTCGAGTATCTCGAACTCACCGGGCGTGATCCCGACCACGTCGACCTCGTTCGCGAGTACCTCGAATCTCAAGGTCTATTCGGGGAACAGGAACCAGAATATACTGAGGTCATCGAGTTCGACCTCTCGACAGTCGAACCGAGTCTAGCCGGACACAAGCGGCCACAGGACCGGATTCCGATGGGGGACGTTAAACAGAGCTTCCGGGGACTTCTCCACGGGGAGTTCGAGGACGACCTCGATGATGTCGACGAGGACGCATTGCAGCGGTGGCTCGGTGAGGGTGGTACAGCTGGTGCGGAGACCGATGGCGGCGTTCAGGTTGAACCCGAATCGGAACTGCACCCGTTAACCAAACGCGTCGAGGTCGACCTCGACGGTGAGACGGTCGAAATTGGACACGGAGATGTTGTCGTCAGCGCCATCACGAGCTGTACGAACACGTCGAACCCGTCGGTGATGATCGCTGCTGGACTGCTCGCCCAGAACGCCGTCGAGAAAGGCCTGGACATCCCGCCGTACGTCAAGACGAGTCTCGCACCGGGTAGCCGTGTCGTCACGCAGTATCTCGAAGAATCGGGGCTGCTTCCGTATCTCGAAGAGCTCGGGTACGCCGTCGTCGGTTACGGCTGTACCACCTGTATCGGCAACGCCGGACCACTTCCCGACCCGATCGAACAGGCCATCGACGACCACGACCTCTGGACGACGAGCGTTCTCTCCGGGAACCGGAACTTCGAGGCGCGTATCCACCCGAAGATCCGCGCAAACTACCTCGCAAGTCCGCCGCTCGTCGTCGCCTACGGACTCGCAGGACGGATGGATATCGATCTCGAACACGAGCCGCTGGGCACCGACGCTGAGGGTAACCCAGTCTATCTGGCGGACATCTGGCCGGACGCAGCGGACGTACAGGCCACAATCCACGAGAACGTCTCTCCGGAGATGTTCGAGGAGAAGTACGCCTCCGTGTTCGAGGGCGATGAGCGATGGGCTGCTCTCGACGCGCCCACGGGTGACGTCTACGAGTGGGATGAGGACTCGACGTACATCCGTGAACCGCCGTTCTTCAAGGACTTCCCGGTAGAGAAACCCGGCGTCGCCGATATCGAGGACGCACGCTGTCTACTGAGGCTCGGCGATACTGTTACGACCGACCACATCAGTCCAGCCGGCCCGTTCGGTCCCGACCTCCCCGCAGGTCAGTGGCTGCTCGATCACGGTGTCGAGCCACACGAGTTCAACACCTACGGCGCACGTCGGGGCAATCACGAGGTGATGATGCGGGGGACGTTCGCCAACGTCCGAATCGAGAACGAGATGCTCGACGACGTCGAGGGTGGCTACACGATCCACCACCCGACCGACGAACAAGCCACGGTGTTCGAAGCTAGTCGACGCTATCGGGACGAGGGGATACCGCTCGTCGTGATGGCTGGCGAGGAGTTCGGAACTGGGTCTAGCCGGGACTGGGCGGCGAAAGGAACGGACCTGCTCGGTGTTCGCGCAACCATCGCCGGGAGTTATGAGCGCATCTATCGCGACAACCTCGTTGGCATGGGTGTGCTCCCCCTACAGTTCGATGATGGCGACTCGTGGGAATCTCTCGGTCTGGATGGGTCGGAAGTCTTCACGATCTACGGTCTCGATGAGGGGCTCGATGTGATGGACGAACTGACCGTTATCGCCGAGCGCGCGGACGGGTCGACTGTCGAGTTCCCGGTCACAGCACAGGTCGGCACGCCGGCCGCCGTGACCTATATCGAACACGGCGGCATCCTCCACTACGTCCTTAGACGGCTCCTCATGCGATAATCTCTCTCAACTGACTCTATTTCTGGAAGCACAAGCAACACGAAAAACTTTGAGTCCAAATTAGCGTTTCAATCGTGCGTAGACTCTGTTCGGATGATGCCCGCTACGTTATCCATCTGAGCTGAAACGTGTGCGCTCTCACCAGCAACATGCGTAATTAAATCGTCCAGAGTGATCATCCCGATAACGCTCCCGTCTTCAACAACCGGGACGTGTCGAGCACCCGCTTCGTTCATTTGTCTCAGGACTTTTGGAATCTCAGCATCTGCTGGCACAGTAAGTGGGTCACGCGTCATCACGTCAGCAGCTCGTACGTCGTCTCCACTCGTCTCGGCTGTGAGCACACTTAACTCGCTTTCCTCGGTGAGCAGGTTAGCAATCAGGTCTCGATCGGTGATGATACCAGAGATCTGATCGGATTCTTCGACGACCACGTACCTGGCACACCGCGATTGGGAGATCATCGTGTGAGCGATCTCGGCAACCGTGGCGTCAGGCGTGACACGGGCGACCGACTCATCAGCAATACGACCAATATCCATCCGGAGGTCAGTTGGTCTGGTACCCATGCTAATCAGTACGACTCATAACAGGAAATAGCTTAGCATCAGCTGGTCGTCATAGAAATCCTCCACTCTTCAACCGTGAGAGACGACAATCTCCAAACTTTGTGAAGTTACAAAAAGTGTTACCAGCTACGCCACTATCCAAGAGCGCTGGCTTTTATAATCTAGTCTCAATAAGTAAAGAGAAATGTACGATACGGTTTTGCTCTCGACTGACGGGACAGTTGCTTCTGAGGAAGCTGAATCCCATGCTATCGCGCTAGCAGAGGCCCATAATGCCGATCTCCATGTTCTGTATGTAGTCGATGAGGACGTCGTAACAGCATACAGCGGTGACGAGTACGTTGATGAAGCCGAAGGCCCAGAACATGGCCTCGAAGAACTTGGAACGGAAACAATCGCAGACATCCAATATAAAGCGAAGGAGGTCGGTGTCAATGTTGTCAAAGCAATTGAGCACGGCCGACCGGCTGAGACGATTGTACGGTATGCTGATGCCGAAGATATGGATCTACTTGTACTTGGAACGAAACACCGGCCGGAAGAATACCGGGCCTTGCTCGGAAGCGTGACCGACCGCGTCCTTCGATTGACGACCCGCCCAGCGACCGTCGTGAAGACGGAAGTCGACGAATAGGGGAAGAACAGTCAGTAACGGCCGCCGTCAGGCGTGAGTCGGGCGCGCCGGCGTTCGAACTCCTCGTCGTCGATTTCGCCGCGAGCGTACCGTTCCTGGAGGACAGCGAGTGCGCTATCCTCGGTGGGGCCGTCCGATGGCGACCGCGTTGTCAGCCAGTAGACGATGTAGACGGGAAGGGCGATCAGAAGTGCCATCCACAGCAAACCGATCAACATCATCCCCCAGCTCCATATTCCCCACCCGGCCATGTGACCATCATTCCACATCCCGTCATGCCAGTCCCACATCACTGTATCTGGAACAGCAGCGTGCGTCAGAGTCATTCCAATGATGACGGCTAGCGTCAGTGCTCCGATGACGATGAGTCCCAGAGAACGAATCCCGCGTGCTTGAATTGGATTTTGCATTATTGTACTCCTGAAGAGAGTTCGGCGTGGTTAGCCGAGGATGTATTCGAGGGCGGGGTAGCGCTCAACGAGCGTCTCGCCACCGACGTCGTAGTTCTCGATGTACTGGTCGAGGCCCAGGATGCGGCCCGCGGCGAACGCGGCGACCGCGAGGAACACGAGCATGTACGCGAAGTCCCCGTTGATGAACCCGTGGCTCATGTCCCAGTTCCCGAAGTAGAACATGAGCATCATGAGCGCGCCGAAGAACGCCGCGAGGCGGACGAACGCGCCGACGAGCAGGCCGAGGCCGATGAACAGCTCGCCCCACGGGACGGCCACGTTCGCGAACTCGACGAACCACGGCGTACTCCCCATCCACGCGAACATCCCCGCGAGCGGGTTGCCGTTCGTCGCCGCGACGTTCGTGAGGTAACCGCCCGCGGCGAACTCGCCGGTGATCTTCGTGAACCCGGAGTACGCGAACGCGTAGCCCATCATGAGACGGAGCGCGAGCACGAACCACGCACTGAGACTGTGAACTTTCCCGCCGACGGTCAGACCGCCGACTCTGCTCTCGAGCTGATTCATGCCGGAGTCGAGTGTGGACATAGTTATTGCACCTTCAACTATCAGTACGGAGGCAGAGACGATATAACGGCGAGCCGGCGTTCTGAGTCAGAAAACCGGCGGGCTATATTACCCTCCTGTAGCGAGTACGGACGTGTGACTGAGGAGGCCGACCCGTCGGACATCTTCGCCACACTCGACGACGAGTACGCCCGCGACATCCTCGTGGCGACGAAGACCGACCGACTCTCCGCGAAGGAGCTCAGCGAGGAATGCGACATGTCACGCCCGACCGTCTCGCGGCGTGTCAGCCGCCTCGTCGAGCAGGGCCTCCTTGAGGAGTACACGCACGTCGACCCAGGCGGACGGCACTACAGCGAGTACGAGGCGCGACTCGAACGTGTCGAAGTACTCCTCCAAGCAGAGGGCTTCGACGTGCAGATCGATGTTCGGCCGGACCCCGCCGACCGGATTACGTCCATCTTCGAGGAAATGCGGGGAGACTGACTCATGGAACACACGTTATTCGTCATCGGCAAGCTGTTCACGACCGCCCTGGCGCTGGTGATCGCCTACCAGGCCTATCGCGGATACCAACGGCATCACACGCAGTTACTCCTGTACGTCGCGGCTGGCTTCGCGCTGGTCGGGCTCGGCGGCCTCCTCGAGGGCGTGCTCTTCGAACTCCTCCAAGTGTCGATTTTCGAAGCAGGATTCGTCGCAGCACTCGTCACCGCAGCCGGGATGCTGTCGATTCTCTACGCCCTGTATGCCCCGAACCCCTGAGGATTCGGGACGTTCATTCAAGAAGCGGCCTCTGGGCGTAGTTCCTCATTCGAAGTCGCTATTGTTCGGATTCCCCTTATTCTCGCCAGTGTAGGGTCGCAGCGGGAATTATGTCCGTACCTGTCGTACAGTATCGTATGATTCGAACACTCGTGGGTGTCCTTGGCGCTCTCTCAGCGCTGGTCCCGGACAAAATCGTCAAACTCTTCGAGAAACTCACGATTGCGAATCCAAGCGAGGGAACGGTGAGAGGGTGGGTCGGCCCAGCTATCCGGTCTGAGGGCGTTCTGATAGCTGCGATTTCCCTCCTCAATGGGTGAGCATACGCGTGGCTGATGAATCTTACCGGTGTGTTCGGCGCTATCGTCTTCCTGTTTCCCGATCTGTATCGAAGATTTGCCACCGTTTTCCTGTACGAGCGTCCGGAGTCGATCGAATGGAACGAACGATTCCGCTCAGGTATTCGGGCTATCGGCGCACTATACGTCTTTTTAGCGGCGAAGACGTATCTGGAGCGCCACAACGATACCTGAGTCTTCCCGCCATCGTCAGTTGCTGAATCTGAGATTTGGTTCGTTGCGGCTGCACATATCACTTGGAATCTAAAGTTTGACCCCCAAGAGACCAGTATAATCGAAGGGGAAATCCGCTAAAGAGAGGGAGCCGTATGTACCTCTGTATGACGACGACCATCACCGTGGAAGGAATGTCGTGCGGTCACTGTGAGCAGACGGTCGAAGAGGCCCTTGAAGAGGTCACTGGCGTGACTTCCGTGACCGTCGACAGGGAGAGTGAACAGGCAAGTGTCGACGGTGAGGCAGAGGTCACGGCCCTCGTGGCGGCCGTCGAAGACGCGGGATACACCGCTCACGCCTGAGTATCGTGCGCTGCGGATAGCACAAGTCGCTTCGAGACGACGACTAACTGTTGTCCTCGGAGCTTGTCTACGCTGGTCTTGCTGTACGGTTTCAGGGCCGAAGATTCAGGAAGCCGGCGGAACCACCTCAATAGAGAACATGACTCATGGATGACCACAAAGATACAACTGAGAATTCCCCGGGAGGAGAGGACCAGCAGGACACCACCAGTCACCAGCACGAACACGGTGAGCACGCTGAAGCGGTCGCGGAATCTGACGAGGAAGGGGTAGAGCAGGAGCTACTAGAGGAGGAAGCTCACCCTGCTGCGGCAGGTGAGATGGCGTCCCACGAGCAGCACGAACACGCCGGCCACGAGGGCGACGGGCACGGCCACGGTTCCCACGAAGGACACGGCGAGGGCCATGGCGGGATGCACGAAGGCCACGAACAGATGTTCCGCCGGCGTTTCTTCATTTCGACGCTCCTGTCGATTCCCGTCCTCCTGTACAGCGAAATGCTACAGGAGTGGCTCGGCTTCTCCGTCCCGGCATTCCCGGGGAGCGAGTGGATCAATCCCGTCTTCGCGGTGATCGTCTTCGCGTACGGTGGGATTCCGTTCCTCAAGATGGCTGTGCCGGAGCTAAAAGACCGTGCGCCGGGGATGATGACGCTCATCTCGATGGCGATCACCGTCGCGTTCGTCTACAGCCTCGCGAGCGTGGTTTTCCCGACCCAGTCAGCGTTCTTCTGGGAACTCGTGACGCTGATCGACATCATGCTGCTGGGCCACTGGATCGAGATGCGGTCGGTCCGGCGGGCCTCCAGCGCGGTCGACGAACTGGCGAAACTGATGCCAGACACCGCCGAGCGTATCACCGACGACGGGGAGACCGAGGAAGTTCCCGTCAGTGAGCTCTCGGAAGGCGATCTCGTGCTCGTCCGACCGGGCGCAAGTGTCCCTGCTGACGGCACCGTTGAGGAAGGTGATTCGGACGTCAACGAGTCGATGATCACGGGCGAGTCCAAGCCCGTCTCGAAGGAGCCTGGCGACGAGGTCATCGGCGGCACCATCAACGGCGATGGTAGTCTCCGCGTCCGTGTTGGCGCGACGGGCGAGGAGACGACACTCGCGGGCATCATGCGTCTCGTCGAGGAAGCCCAGCAGAGCAAGTCCAAGACGCAGGTGCTGGCCGACCGGGCGGCTGGCTGGCTGTTCTATGTCGCACTCGGGGCGGCAATCGTGACTGCGATTGCGTGGACCGTTGCGGTCTCGTTCGACGTGACCGTCATCGAACGCGTCGTCACGGTACTCGTCATCGCCTGCCCACACGCTCTCGGGCTCGCCATCCCGCTGGTCGTCGCGATCAACACGTCGCTCGCCGCTCGGAACGGGATGCTCGTTCGCGACCGCATCGCGATGGAGGATGCGCGGAACCTTGACGCGATCATCTTCGACAAGACAGGGACGCTCACCGAGGGCGAACACGGCGTCGTGGATATGGCGACCGTCAACGGCGTCGACGAGGACGACGCGCTCGCGCTGGCGGCGGCTGTCGAGAGTGACTCCGAACACATGATCGCCCGAGCGATCCGCGAGGCTGCCGACGAGCGCGATCTCAGCGCCCCTGATGCGACCGCCTTCGAGGCGATCAAAGGACGGGGGGTTCGCGCGAACGTCGACGGCAACGAGGTGTACGTTGGTGGGCCGAACCTGTTGACCCAGCTGGATAGCGAGATCCCCGACCATCTCCAGCGCTTCGCTGACGAGGCCGGACAGAACGCCCAGACAGTGGTGTATCTCGTTCGTGACGGAGAGCTAATCGCCGCCTTCGCGATGGCCGACGTGATCCGCGAGGAGAGTTTCCGCGTCGTCGACGCCCTCCACGATCTGGGGATCGAGGTGGCGATGCTGACTGGGGACTCCCAGGACGTCGCCAATGCCGTCGCCGACGAACTGGGCATCGACACAGTGTTCGCGGAGGTCCTCCCCGAAGACAAAGACGAGAAAGTCCAGGAACTCCAGGACCAGGGGAAGCTCGTGGGGATGGTCGGCGACGGTGTGAACGACGCGCCGGCGCTGACGCGAGCCGACGTCGGCATTGCGATCGGGAGTGGTACTGACGTCGCGGTCCAGTCGGCCGACGTCATCCTCGTCCAGAACAACCCCATGGATGTCGTTCGACTGGTCAAGCTGAGCAAGGCGAGCTACCGAAAGATGCAGGAGAACATCGTCTGGGCGGCCGGCTATAACGTGTTCGCGATTCCGCTCGCAGCAGGCGTGTTGGCACCGATCGGGATTCTGCTGTCCCCCGCTGTGGGTGCGCTCTTGATGTCGTTGAGTACAGTCATCGTTGCCATCAACGCTCAGCTGCTCCGCCGCGTGGACCTGTCCATCCCCGAGCTTCCAAGCGGGACACCAGCGACTGACGCACAACCTGCAGACTGAAACGCTCCCGATCGCTTCGGAGCTTCTTTCAATTGAGTTCGGTTAATGGACAGCAAATGGCGACACTGCGTGATTTCGGTGGGTATCGCTATGCGATCACCGATTCCACAGTTTTCCCGAGGGGTACGTAATTTGGTATACACAGACGCTTCCTCTGATGGGCGACATTGCTGCGTCAGCACTAGGTTTATACCGTTAGACAGACTTCATTCCGATATGAGCCTCGAAGAGACGGTTGACTACCTCGCCGAGGAACTCGACCTCGAGCGAAGTGAACACGTCCGTGAGGTTGGTCAGTCGGTCGCCGAGCTTCGCGACTGATCAAAACATTTCTCTGAAGTCCCGTTCGACCAGT
>NZ_VJXQ01000008.1:4153-4430 GCF_007655485.1 Halobellus captivus | reverse complement strand
GATGAACTCTTGTTTCGTTGGTCCTTGACGGTCGAGCAGATCGTCCCGTCCTGCTCGTTCGAGAACTGCCTGCGCGAAGTCCGTACAGTGAGATTCGTGCTGCCCAGCATACTCTGATAGGGCTTCTCGCCAGTGCATATCCAGCTCGAACTCGGCTAATCGGATTTGGATCCCGTCTTTCCGTTCGACGAGGTCGACCTCCAAGTTTTTGAGTTGCTTGAATCGGAGATTGTTCCGGCGAACCGTGATGAGCCGCTTGGAATCAACGATGTAGGGA
>NZ_VJXQ01000008.1:3903-4143 GCF_007655485.1 Halobellus captivus | reverse complement strand
TCACGAATACGGTCGCTCAGCCATTCCTGATCAAAGTCAATATCTTGGGCTGATTCAATCTCTGAATCGCCCTCGTAGAGCACATATACCGGTGTTTCGAAGGGGTACCCGATGAGTTTTGTCGACTCGTCGGATTGCTCTCGCTGAGATTGGATTTCTGTAACCGATGCCGAGCTATATTTGAGTGAGAAATTCTCGGCCTGTGGGTGGTGATAGAAGACGAGCCGAGCCATCTCACTA
>NZ_VJXQ01000008.1:1969-3893 GCF_007655485.1 Halobellus captivus | reverse complement strand
ACCCACTCTCGCCAGGTATCGTCGTCGACGTGTGTTGGTGGCATCGCAAAATCCGGGTTCACACTTTCAATACAGAACTGAAGCATCGCGATGCCAGTTCGATGATTCGCATTCGGGAGGGAATGTCGGAGAATCAAATTCGACATCACCTCTCCAGTGACGTTCGGGAGTGGGGCTCCCCAGGATACGTGATCAAGTGCCTGCTGGATCTTTTGCGGTTCGAACTCCTTGTAAAGCCGAAACTCATCCTCATCTCGAACATCGACAGCAGCTTCGAGCAATTCCACTAACCGGAAAGCGACAACTTGCCCAGGACGGGGGAGGTCACGAATACGGTCGCTCAGCCATTCCTGATCGAAGTCGATGTCTTGGGCAGATTCGATCTCTGAATCGCCTTCGTAGAGCACATAGACCGGTGTTTCAAAGGGGTACCCGATGAGCTTCGTCGACTCGTCGGATTGCTCTCGCTGAGATCGGATCTCTGCTACCGATGCAGAGCTAAATTTGAGTGAGAAATTCTCGGCCTGAGGGTGATGATAGAAGACGAGCCGAGCCATCTCACTGTGTATTCGTGGGAAGTGGGTAAAGCAGTCCCGCTTTTATATTGAGTTCTATTTGCCAGGTACTACGACGTCGTGGGTGCGTTCACGCCCTCTAAATACTGGCTTTCCCACTCACGTCGTGCCTCGATTTCCCGCAATCCGCGTTGCGTGACCGTGTACACGTTCGTCCGTTTGTCGAGTTCACCTTTCTCCAGGAGGCCCTTCCCGACGAGGTCGTCGAGGTTTGGATAGAGCCGCCCATGATTGATCTCTTGTTCGTAGTAGTCGTCAAGTTCGGCCTTTACTGCGAGCCCGTGTGGTTCCTCGAGTCCGGCAATCACGTACAAGATGTCCCGCTGGAACCCAGTTAGATCGTGCATCCGTCTGTTCCCAAATTTTGTGGGTGGCATATGTTCTCTCTGGTACTCCGAGGCGGATACAGCATGACTGGGCAAGAACTCCGCGTGGGAACTTCGAACATTTATATGGTGGACAAGAGAAGTCCGCGATGGAATGTCTGACCTAATCGTCAAAGCAGCCGTGAAGGACGCACTCTCGGACCAGAACGTCTCGGCAGATTTCTACGACGCCCTCGACGAAGAGGTCGCCGACCTGCTCGACGACGCCGCAAAGCGTGCTGAGGCCAACGACCGGAAGACGGTCCAGCCCCGCGACCTCTAATTCGGAAGGTACCACACCGACGCTCGAAGTCACTCCCCGTTTTAAGGGGGTTGTGAATGGAAGATACTCCTATGAGTGTCACAGCCGAATCAATTCAAGTCGAGAATGTGGTCGCGTCATCCGATATCGGTCAAGAACTCGATCTGGAAACGCTTTCTGAGGATTTAGGAGCCACCGACTACGATCCCGATAACTTCCCTGGACTCGTATATCGGATGCACGATCCTAAAGCCGCAGCGCTCATTTTCCGCTCGGGGAAAGTCGTCTGTACGGGTGCAAAAAGCGTCGACAATGTGACGACTGCGTTGGAATACGTCTTCGACGAGCTCCGTGAATTGGGTGTCGATGTCGCTACCTCCCCAGATATCGAAATCCAGAATATTGTCTCAAGTGGGGACCTCGACCACACACTCAATTTGAATGCGATTGCGATCGGCCTAGGTCTCGAACACATCGAATACGAACCAGAGCAGTTCCCGGGGCTCGTCTACAGGCTTGACGACCCGGATGTCGTCGCACTCCTCTTCGGAAGTGGCAAGCTCGTCATCACGGGCGGAAAACAGCTTGACGATGCTGAACAAGCGCTTACAGTGATCGAAAACCGGCTCACTGACCTCGGGTTACTGGAGTAATTCAACACAGAACAGTTGGCAGGGTACACTGGCACTGGTGAGTACATTTTTGAATCGGCTCTCCCCGTG
>NZ_VJXQ01000008.1:0-1959 GCF_007655485.1 Halobellus captivus | reverse complement strand
ACGAACCAGAGCAGTTCCCGGGGCTCGTCTACCGACTTGACGACCCGGACGTCGTCGCACTCCTCTTCGGGAGTGGAAAGCTCGTCATCACGGGCGGAAAACAGCTTGACGATGCCGAACAAGCGCTTACAGTGATCGAAAATCGGCTCACTGATCTCGGGTTACTGGAGTAATTCAAGGACACAGAACAGTTGGTAGGGTACACTGGCACTGAGGGGTACATTTTTGAATCTGCTCTCCCCGTCTTAAGTTAGTGCGATGGCTGATGCCGAACGGGAGGTAGATGATGCCCTGTCCGGTAATGTTCTTTCAGTCCAAGAGCTGAACGACCGAATTGCATCGGTCGTCCAGGACACGCCTGCCCTCAACGGCGTTCGCTGTATTGGCGAGGTCACGGATCTCCATCAGAACAGTACCGCCCTCTATTTCACCCTGACTGACGGCGACGCCGAGCTTCCCTGTATGCTCTGGGCGAACCGCTANCTCGAGGACGGGACCGAGGTCATCCTCGAAGGCGATATCGACTACTGGACAGAGGGCGGGAAAATCGACCTCAAACCGTGGAAGGTGATCGTCGTCGGCGACGGCGATCAAGCAGCTGCCGTCGAGCGACTACGAAGCGAACTCGAAGAGCGTGGCTGGTTCGACGACGAGCAGAAACAGCGCCCGCCGGCGTTCCCAGAGCGGGTTGGGGTCGTAACCTCCCTCCGTGGCGATGCCCGTTATGACATCCAGAACGCGATCCACGAACAGGACCCTACCGTCGACATCCTGGTGAAGGACGCCACCGTCCAAGGGTCGGAGTCGCCCACATCCATCGCGAACGGCATCCACCATCTGGACCGCTCCGAGGACGTCGACGCGATTATCGTCGGTCGCGGTGGCGGGAGCGATTCGAACCTCCAGGCGTTCAACACCGAGCGGGTCTCGGAAGCTATCTTCACCGCAAACACCCCGATCGTCACGGCGATCGGGCATACTGACGACCGGTTAATCGCCGATCAGGTCGCGGATGTGGCAACGATCACGCCGACGGCCGCCGGTGAGTATATCGTGAATTCCCGCGAGGAGTTCTTGGCGGGCGAAGTCAAGCCGCTGGCACAGCAACTCGACGCTGCGTACGAAACCTTCCAGCAGGAGCACGAACATGAACGGGAGCTTGCTGAAGCAGTCGACGAGGCGGCCGTACCCGAGGGCCTCCCGCCGGTCTACTACAAGGCCGCAATCGCTGTGCTGTTGTTGCTGTTGTTGGCCATCACTGGGCTTTGGTTGGGGGTGATCTAAGCGTGGCAAACGACCAAGAGATCCACGACCGGCTGGCCCGTGTCGAAGAAATCATTGAGCAGCTCGATGCGGACGAGTGTGACCTCGATGAAGGGACAAGGCTCCACGAGGAAGGTCAGGAACTCTTGGCCGAGGTGCGAGAAATCCTCGACAACGGGCGTGGAGAGGTCGTGGAACTCGAGTAGAGCGCGATTTCAGTCTTAACCAACAGTCAACGGTATCTAACCCCATTGTTGGTTAACGGTACCTTTGCGAGGTGAATGAACTCTCCGGTTATAATTTACTTTAGATTTTTGCGCCAGCTGGTGGCCAGAAAGCATATACCGATCTTCTAGCTATCGCACCACCATGGACCGGGACTCAACCGGTGCATACCCACCCCGCACATATGATCACACGGGCAGTCACCATCGAAGACATCGATGATCTGTACCTGACGTGGAACAGCCATATCAACGGGTCCGCCCTCTATCGCCGCGCCCTCCGAGATGAGATGGAGCTTCGCGACGTCGACCCCGACGAGCTTCGAGATCTCTTCGAACGGGCCCGCGAACAGGGCTACACGAAAGACGAGATCGTCGACGAGACCAACCGCTACGCTGATCTGAAAGCACTCGTCGACGACGCAGAGGAATAACTCGCTATGTCACAGGACAATACGCCCTCCGAGACGGC
>NZ_VJXQ01000007.1:85458-88025 GCF_007655485.1 Halobellus captivus | reverse complement strand
CTCGATGCCGAGTTCCCCCTCGATGACGGTGAGAACGCGGCGGTCACGCTCGCGAACGATCTCGACGCTGCGCTCTTCCTCTGTGACGAGTTCAACCAACTCGGCCTGATCCACGCCTCACTCGCTGATACCAGGCTCGTCACAACACCGACGCTGCTCTCGGTTCTCGTTCGAACTGAACACCTATCGGCTTCCGATGCGCGGCTGCTCCTCGATGCGATCAGCGACGCCCGTAGCTGGGGCGCGAACAGTTACGTACAGCGAGCTCGCTCGTTGCTCGAGGAGGCCTGATACCGTGGAGGATACTTCGAAGTGACCAGGTATGCCCGATGACGACGCTCTCTACGACGTTCGTGAACGAACCAAGAATCCCGAGCATGCATCAGTTGATGATGTAGTCGAACTCGTGCTCGAACGCGCACAGCATCCCCGGACGGAGCACCGGGACGCGCATCTCGACGAGATGATGGCTACTGTCGTCGACAGGTACGGGACCGACCCCGTCCGAACCGTTATCCATCGCATCCTCGTCGACCACTACCCCTTTCGGACTGCCACGCACGACCTCGAGATGCGCAACGTCGACGGTGTTCGTATCGGGACGGCAGCCGGCCAGTTCCTCACAGAATTGAACGCGAACCACGACGATTGAAATACAGTTTCTGAAAGCCCTCGGCCGCTCGACATCCCACTATCGCACCGCAACGCCGGTTGTAGTTTCGTCCCCATGGTTGGTGCTCAACGAGACCCGTTTCCGGTACAGAGATCCTCTCTAGCGGCGGCTCGAACCGGATCGGCATCAGAGTGACTTCCAGACTCCCGAAAGGGACCATTTTAGCTCGTATGTATCGAAACTCCTCTAACTGACTCCAGACTAGTTTTGAGGTCGTCAGGCAAGCTCGGAATGTCGGCAAGATCCACTTCGGTAAAATCAATCTCGATTCCGTAACGATCGATCTCGATTCGGGAGAGGTCGCGTATTGAGCTCAGATCTACTGCCAGAAGATACTTCGTAGTCTCCTGTATGCGGATGTCAATATCAAGATTCCGTGGGCCGGTTTGCGTTCTCACCTCCGGATCGTGTGTCTGCCAGCCGTTTCGAAGTGGTTTCTCGGAGAGGGAAATCGGATTGTGCTTTGACCCGGTGCTATCAACGACGTCAACCTCCTGTGAGGCCCCAATAGCCAGCCAGACACTATCTTGAAGACTACGAGTGTGGAGAGTAAGGGCTACGAAGAGCCCATCGAAATCCATTTCGTGTCGAGAAAGATCACTCTCGGAAGAGAAATTAACGCGTGCAATTCCGAATAATTCTGCGATGACGTCATCACCAATTCCCCGGGGCAATCCAGCTGTTTCGCGATTTCTCTCCCTCGATTTTGCATCTGTCTCTCGTGGTGCGAAGCTCGATGTGTGAAGGCCTCCAGTCGTAGTTTCCACCAACTCCATCACGTCGTTCTCCTCTACCAGCTGAGCAAGCTGCTCTCCATTGATGCATTTTACATTCAGGTCTGAGGCGATTGCACGCGCCTCCGACGTGAATGCACTCGTGGTCACAACAAGGACCTGATCGACGTTCTCTTCTTGCTGTCGGAGCGAACTATACTCTCTAATTTGCGGGCTCCCGACTCGGTTATCAGACTGGTATCGCTTAGCCTGAATCAGGATTTTTTGCTGATACGGATGAAACCGCTTAGCGATAACATCAATTCCACGATCGCTCGATCCAGTGGTAACTTCTGTTTCCCAACCAAGTCGTTCCCAGAGATCACCGATGAACTGCTCAAATTCGTCCGGCTCTATATTCTGTAGATGTTGGATGATTTCAGCACTGGAGAGTGGCATCTACGCAGACGAAATACCGCGTGGCTCTTATTAATGGAGGGTAATACTGACCGTCCGGTTTTGGCACTGGCCTTCCATAGTATACCTGCGACCTGCTATACCAGGTTTGGAATATATGGACCGAAGGCAATAAAGAGCCCACTCAGTAGGTGGGGCCACTCGTTCGAGAGGTTCCAATTTTCGATCAGTAAGTGTAGATACCACATACCGGCCACCAGCAAAAGCCCAGTAGTCTGAACAACAACGAACGGGAAGGGTTCGACCATTCGAGGGATGATGACGTCCACTAAGAGGCCGGCGCCGACACCAACCACAAGAAGGATCAGCAGCGCACGTTCCTCATTCTGGAGCGTCTGTCGGCTTCGAAACGAGATCTCACTGGTACTGTAGGCAATATGGGCAATCATCCCCGCGCCAACTCCTTTCAACGCCATTACTACCAGGTGCCGTAGCTCTGTAAATTCATCAAGCGACGCCAGCAGATGATTCAGAGCACGAACGTCGGCGAACGAGATGAGGACCACAGTGAGACCAATTCCGAGCGGCCACACGTGTTCGACGTCGATGTACTCACTGTCCGCAGCCCAGGACATAATCGCATCATAGAGGCCAGACATTCGGGTGCCGATAGTGAGCACGCGATTGTAAAGCATCACTGTCGAAAGCCCTCGGCCGCTCGGCATCCCGCGCCCCACGCTGCGCTCCTCGTTCCTGTGGTGCTA
>NZ_VJXQ01000007.1:79271-85448 GCF_007655485.1 Halobellus captivus | reverse complement strand
AGGCGGCCTCGCCCTTTCTGAGTCCACCAGGATATCGGCTGTGTCACTGAGCGTCGGGCTCGGTTGAACGGTGTTTCTCTACGGCCCGCCCCGCTCGCCGCTGCCGCCCTCCGCGTCGCTCGCGACCGACCATTCCGGGCGTGCGGGCGCTCTCCGCACCGCCCGCGCCCGTTCCGGGCTAAAGTGCATGTGCCCTCGACGCCAGCGGGTAAGCGCGAGGGGTTGCGCCCCTTGCGGGCTTTCGCGTTCCGGGGCTTGGTGCCGCCTGCGCTGTCGCGCGCCACACCGCGGCGCGCGTTCTCGGCGACAGTCGCCCTGGACACGGACCCGCAGTCCGGGCCGGACACGACTGGGCATATCGATATCTGACCTGCCCTCTACTGACCACGCCGATAGGGTTTTTAGCGCCTGCAATGGGTGCAGGCGCGGTTTGAACACGCCTGCATAGGAGCTAGGTGATTTCTGATGGAACAACACCACCAGCGACAGGCGTATCGTCACTCAGAGGAGGATCGACAAGATGGCGGTTGACCTTGGCCGGGTTGAGCAGGCGGAAGACGAACTGGAGCAGTGGTTGGTCGACCAAGCCGAAGCGGGTGTTCCCGAGATCGTTCTCGTCGGACTCCTTCATGACTACGCCGACGACATCGAACAGCTCGGGTACGTCCCACGGATGTGGGGACGCAACGACCGATGATACACCCCGACTTTCGTGCTGTGTTTTTTGCGCCCGTAACGGGCGGGGGCGCGACGTGATCGGGCCTTCACCAGAGAGGAATCACACATGAGACGAACGAATACCTTCGATATCGTTCCCCGGTCCGAGACGACAGAAGAGATTCTCGTACGGGTGCTAGACGCCTCGGCAAGCCTCTGGAACACACTCACCTACGACCGCCGACAGCAGTTCTTCGAAGGAGAGAGTGTCTGGGAGTGCGATGGCTACTACGACGAGTATGTCGACGTACTCGGCGGTGCGACGACCCAGCAGATTGCCCGCGTGAACGATACCGCGTGGCGGTCCTTCTTCGAGCTTCTCGACGAGCCAGAATACGATCCGAGTCCCCCCGGCTACTGGGGAAATCGAGACGATGGCCGAGAGCTGCGAACCTACATTCGAAACGACGCATACACGCTCCAGTGGAACGAGCGCTCACGACTGGAGATACCCATCGGAATGGACCTCAAAGACGAGTACGGGTTCGGGATGTACGAGCGGCTTCGGCTACCGGTTCGGGGCGATCCAAAGTGGTGTGGAGACGCTGGCCGCCTCGAAATCTCGTACGACTCGGTCGAAGAGACGTACCGTGTGCATCAATCCGTAACCATCGACGACGTCGAAGAGAGCAGATCAGATGGCTCCGAGTCCGCTGCACTCGATCTCGGTGCGAATGTGCTCGTCGCCTGTACGACAACGACCGGGGAGCAGTATCTCTACAGTGGACAAACCCCGTTCGATCGGTTCCGAGAGACGACTAACGCTATCGCCAACGCCCAAGCGAAACTCCCCGACGGACAACACTCCAGTCAGCGAATCAAGCGTCTCTATCGCAAGCGCTCTCGACGGCGCGATCATGCGGTGAACGCGCTCCTCCGTGACGTAGTTGAACGGTTAGACGAAGCTGGTGTTACAACGCTCTACCACGGCGATCTCACCGGAGTGCTCGGTGAGTACTGGTCGGTGGAGGCGAATCTCAAAGCACGGACCTTCTGGGCGCATCGGCAGTGTATTGATAGACTCGGATCAGTCTGTGAAGAGTATGGAATCGACGTAGAAGCAATCTCGGAGGCGTGGACGTCCCAGACCTGTCCAGAATGTGCCGAACGGGACCGAACACGCCGGCATCGAGAGACGCTCACCTGTCCGTGTGGTTTCGACGGCCACGCCGACCTCGTTGCTTCGAGAACATTACTCGAACGAGCAACGAACACAACAGTCAGGCCGACGGCACGGCCCGTGCGGTTCCAGTGGGACGATCACCAGTGGTTTCCCGTTGAGGGTGCCGCAGTGTCGCCCAACGAATAGCGCACAGACCCGCGAGGTGCCGCCGTAGCGTCCTTGACGCTAGCGAGCGGACGCTTCCATTGTGTGGAGTGGATGTCGACCCGCTGGACGCTTGCATTACTCGGACGTACTCCAAGTACAGCTCTATCTCCAGAATAAGGCTACTGACTAGAGAAGGCTGTATCACGCGGACACAATGGACTTATGACAGTACGAGATGGACAAGAGAGCATGTCTCTGTTGCCCTCCACTGACGACGTGACTGCCGAGCAAGAGGGCGACATACGAGTTCTCGGTGTGGATGAAGATGAGACAGCAAACGTGTTTGAGGCCCTTTCGTCGGAAACGGCGCGGCGTATCCTGACTGCAATTTACGACGATCCGGCACCTCCATCTGAACTTGCTACCCGACTCGATCTGTCCCTGCAGAACGTCTCCTACCACCTCGACAATCTCGAAGAGGCAGGCGTGGTCCGTGTGGCTGATACCCGGTACTCAGAGAAGGGCAAAGAGATGAACGTGTATGCACCCGCAGACGACCCCGTCGTCGTCTTCGTCGGCACCACGGAACGTAAAACGGGACTCCTCGACCTACTGAAGCGGCTCGTCGGCGCGACGGGGCTTCTGTTCCTCGTCTCTGCTTTCCTGTTTGTCTTTCAGGCATTTGGACAGCCAGGTGGTGCAGGTGATACGCCGACGATTCTGGAACTCCTCTCCTTCCCGGGACTGGAGTTCCTCCTCGGGGGACTGTTCGTCCTTGGACTGGTCGTCCTGTGGTGGGCCCGGAACAGGTAGATGGTCGACATCCTCATCTGTCAAAATTAATTTTGGCCCAAACATCGTACTAAGGGCCCTGGTGGTCAACTGACGTGTATGTCACGTACCTCAACGCAATCGATCGTAACAAGAACCTCGATTATCGGCGGCTTGGTTGGTGGACTGGTCCACGCAGGTGTGGCTGTTTTGCTCTGGAATCGTTGGTTCGATAATCTGTGGGAACTGCTCATGACCAAACCACTCAATGGAGCGTATATCCTCCTTGGAATGTTTCTCCTTGGATTCGTTCCAGTCCTGTTTTACGTTGGTGAGAAGGTCATCTCACCTGCCATCATCGTCGCTGCATTCCTGCTCCTTTCAGGATTCGGCTCGTGGCTAGCGGGCCCTGTTCGTCCACCATCTGCTGTGCCGACACCATTTGCTCTGTATATCCTCCTCTGGGTGGGCGTCGTCGCTCTTGCGGGTGTCACAGGGAGGCTGGAATATCGCCGTAAGCAACGAGCCGCAAGCGCGTGATACTGGCCACTTCGGGAACGACACGCCGTCCTGTCCGATAGGGCTCCCCAGCGCAGGAAATGAAATCTCTACGTAGCGGCTGTTTTACGAGCGATAGCATCTGACCGACAGGATTTCAACAAAGCCAGCCGAATCGGTAGGTACTGCTGACCGACATCCCAATTGAGTTTCAGTAGCACATCGGACTAAACTGAAATATGTCTCTTCTACCATACTCTGACACAGACGTTGACGCTCGCCAGAAAGGAGAGATTCAGGTCCTTGGGATGGACGATGAGGAAACGAACGAGGTCTTGAGCGCGATCTCGTCCACGACTGCCCGTAAAATCCTCACTGAGGTGTACACCGAACCAGCGACACCCTCAGAGATCGCAGATCGGACTGGCGGTTCGGTGCAGAACGTCTCGTATCATCTCACGAAGCTCGAAGACGCAGGAGCGATCGAAGTCGCTGATACTAGATATTCGGAGAAGGGTCAAGAGATGCGGATCTATGGACCTTCAGACGAGCCGATTGTCCTGTTTGTCGGAACCGAGGAACGTCAAGCTGGACTCCTGTCACGGCTGAAGCAACTCGTCTCCGCTGTTGGAGTTGTGATTGCGACAAGCTTCGCCATCGGCATCGTCGTTGATGATTCAATGCTATTCGGAATCCAGATGAACGCATCGGCTGGACAAGTAACCGGCTTCCCGCTGGCGATTGGTTTCCTTATCGGCGGCCTGTTCAGTCTTCTTCTGGTGGGTCTATGGATCGGGTGGAACTGGTACTCGAACAGAGAGAACGCTCAAAATTCGATATGAGCGTACTCAATCGTTATTTCGTTCCCAGCCCTCGTCACGTAACATGCCCTCCACTGCCAACAGATTGCTTTTTGGATCCCGACCTAACCATTCGAAAGCCGGGGTCGGAATTTCGATCGGCCTCTTCGTCTTGTTCTTCGTCAGTTCCAGCGTGCTGAACCTCCAACCATACCTCACACAGATTCCGTTTGAGATTCTCATTGGAGGTGTCTCGCTCGTCATCTGTTCGGGGATTGCGTGGTTCGCATACCAGAACGATGGGCTCGTAATCGCGTGGCTCATCGCATTCAGTATCCCCTTCGCAGTATATCTCGAAGGATTTCTTGAATCGGGAACGAGCGACCGTGTTGCCGATGCTGTGCTATCGGCGGGCGTGATCGGTCTAGTCTATGCCGTAATAGTCGGAACTCTGGGATTTGCTGGCGGCGTTGCTGTTCGGCGAATTGTAAAACCCAGCGGGTGAAATCGGCCTGTGTGCAGATCTCACTCTCTGTATCTATCAATAGTCGATTTTGGATTGCTAAGAATGAATTATTTCACTCGCTGGCACCAATCGCGTAGATCCGTCCATCAGCGATTCCGACGTAGCACATTCCGTGTGCCAGTGTGACTTCAGTATCCGTGATGTAGCCCGCCATCCCGATGTCGGGGACTGTGATCTCGAGGTTCCACGCTTGGCTGTCACTCGTCTCGTAGGCAACGACGGAGTCGTTCCGCGGCACGACCACGCCACCGTCACCGGCGGCAGGGGGTTGGTTGTCCCCACTCTCGGCCGACCGCCAGCGAATCGCCCCGTCCGAGATATCGATTGCAACGAGCCCTCCGTGATACGTATTCACGTACGCAGTATCTCCTGTGACCGCTGGTGAGGGTATCGCGTTCCCGTAGTCCTCGTCGACGACGGTTGTCCGCCACAGTACGGTTCCATCAGCGGTATCGGCGGCGACGAGTTCCTCGGCAATGCCCGGGACGTACAGACGGCCCTCGGCGACCGTCGGTGTGCCCTGAATATCCGGACAACACTCGTCAGGTGTGGCGATCTGTTTGCTCCACTGTCTCTCACTGGTCGTCGCATCAAGTGCTGCAATACGTCCGTCAGTTAATCCGACGTAGACGCCGTCGTGGTCCGCACAGATCGCTGTGTAGCACTCCCCGTCGATAGGTGTGCGCCACTGTTGGGTGCCATCCAGCGTGTAGGCGTACACCGCGTTGTCCTCGTCTCGCGTCGCCAAGTAACAGGTTCTGTCCACGACTGCTGGCGAGCCAGTCACGTCCGGAATCGTCTCCGTCCACTGGATCGACCCGTCGTCGCGGGCGAGGGCAGTCAAGGCCGCCTGCTCGTAGTCCGGACCACGCGTGACGGCCAGGAGTGTGTCGTCCGCGAGTGCGAGTCCGACTGCACGGCCCGTTTCAAGTTGCACATCTAGTTGCTGCTCGCCGGATTCAGCATCGAACCCTGCAAGGTAGACGACCGAATGCTCAGCGTCATCCGGTGACTCGACATAGGCGAGGTAGACACGCTCCGGGCCGACGACCGGGGCCGTTGCGCCATGTGGGTCGTTCCCCGGCCGCCGAAGCCAAGCGACGTCGACGTCGCCGTGTGGGACTGTGGAGGCCGCGTGGCCGGTTCGGCCGCCATCGTGTCCTTCCATCAGCCAGCGACCAGACGTCGTGTAGCTCGCGGTGTACGCGTCGTTCGTGAACGGCTTCGGCACCGACTCCCCACCTGAGAGGCCGGGGACGTTCGGGGCGGTACATCCGGTTAAACTCAGTAGACTCCCGGCAGCTACAGTCTGGTGGAGGAGCTGGCGACGCGTCAGCGGGACCATATGATCAGTGGTCAACGCTGTGTCAAACGTCTTCCGGAGAGACAAACAGCTGCTAGCGTTTGGTGCGGTCACCTCGAAAGCCCCCGAACGCTCGACGGCCGCGTCTCGCTGCGCGCCTCGTTCCTGCGGTGCTTGCGTCGTCGGGGCACGTCGAGCGTCCGTCCCCTTTCAGTCCCACCCGGGGTCTGTTGCGGAGTCAGCGCGCCCCACGGTTGGGCGGTGTGGTACTCTACGGCCCGCACCGCTCGCT
>NZ_VJXQ01000007.1:20705-79261 GCF_007655485.1 Halobellus captivus | reverse complement strand
TCCGCGTCGCTCGCGACCGACCATTCCGGGCGGGCTTCCGCTCCAGTAGGTGCGGTTCCTGCCGGGCTAAAGTGTATGTGCCCTCGACGCCAGCGCTTCACCCGCTCGGGTCCTTCGGACCTCGGCACAGCCGACCGCGACGGACGTGGTTGCGTCGCGGCGAACGGGGAATGCGCTGGGCGCTCGCTCCGGGCGGGTCGGCGCGCGGTGCTGGTTGGGGCCACCTCATGCAGGCGCGCTCTCGCTCGCGCCCGGTAGGGCGCTCGCGAAGGCGCGAGCGAGAGCGCGCAGATGGTTCTGTCGGTCGTTGTCGTCGGAAAACCGCGATGTAGGAGCATCGCGGTGTCGGCGCGTGAGCGCCTTCGTCGGAAATCACCTTGTGAGTGATTCCAATGTCTAGTAACAACGCTAGCGGAAAGGTCGTTTCGGTCGATGAACAGGCATTCGAGAAAGCGGGCGGTCAGGCCGTCGATGAAGACGGCTTCCCGGTCGTCGACGAGACGCCGGAGTTCGAGGCGGCAGTCGAGCAGGAGACGCAGGCGAAGGTGGATGCGAACCATCCGGACGGGATCGCGGACACGAGCGAGGACCGGATTCACGGAGTCACCCTCGAACAGGAAGAGCGCATTCAGGCGCGGGAAGCCGAACTGGAGCGCATCAGTGCCCAGGCCGAGCTGGGAACGCAGAAGGGCCGGGAGCAGCGCACGCGGGAGGTCGTCAGCGAGCTGTGTGGTCGTGACGAGCCGGCGCCGACGGAGCGCACGGATCCCCGTGAGAAGCTGACGCAAGACGAACTCGCGAAGGTGAACAAGCAGGCGATGCGGATCAGCGACGAAGTGCAGGGCGGTTGGTCGAGGGCGGTCGTCGCGAAACAGCTGGCCGAGAAGGTGCAGCGCGGGCGGGACGTCACGAAGGCGGTGCTGGAAACCCTCGAAGAGCTGAAGGCGGCGCCGGGGGCGATCGTGCCCATCGCGGACGTGCCGGACGTTCCGGTCGGTGAGGTGACGGTCGAAGGCACAGTGAGCGAACTCTGGGATCCCAGTTCCCCAGCAATCGCCCAAGTCGGACTCATCGAAGACGAAAGCGGGCGTACGAAATTCACGATCTGGGAGAAGAGCAAGAAGACGGTGGTTCGAGAAGGGCAGACAGTCCGGTTCAGAGCGGTCAAGAAAAACTGGTACCAGGGACGGTGCAGTCTCGCCATCACGGGCTGGAGCAGGATCGAGTTCCCAGAGCGCGGTCGGTGGTGGGAAGAATAGCCAACTGACGCAGCCTTCTTTTTTGCTGTGTGCCGGACCGACCCAGACCCCACCGCCCCACCCACCGCTCCGTGCTCGCTTCGCTGCGCGCGCAGCCACGACCTCGCTCACCAGTCCAACATTTATCCGGCAAACCGGGGGAAGGAGTGTGCGACTCGAGCGAGTTTATCTGGCCCCGAGAAGGGTGTGGGCGTACGAGCGCTCCGGGTAGGACAGATGACGGGTGAACGTGACCTAACCTGCGATGTCTGTGGAAAATCCTTCGACACCCAGGACGCGCTGGGGGGCCACAACAGTAGCCACAGCCGCTGGATCTCTGATACGAAGTTACTGACCGAGATAGATCGGCTCGTCGACCATCTGGGTCGTTCTCCAACAACTACAGAGATGAATGAACTAGGAGCGTATTCAGCTGGAACGTACAAAAACCGATTTGGCAGCTGGGCAGAGGCACTCCAGGAAGCGGGATACGAACCGGTGAAGCAGCACCGGGTATCCAAAGACGCACTTCTCGACGAAATTAGACGGCTCGCAACGGAGGACGGGACGCCGCCAACGGCGGCCGACATGCGCTCGGAGGGCGAGTTCACGGTCACAATCGCACAGAATCGCTTTGGAAGCTGGAACGAAGCACTCGAGGCAGCAGGCTACGACCCCAACCAGCGGCATCGGATCTCGGATGCGGAATTACTCGAAGAGATTCATCGGCTGGCCGACGAATTAGGAAAGGTTCCGACAGCGCAGGAGATGAAAGACCACGGAGAGTTCTCGCATCGACCCTACTTTACTCGCTGGGAGGGCTGGCAAGCCGCGATCCGAGCCGCTGGCTACGAACCGGTCGGCCGTCCAGCTGGCCCAGACCATCACAACTGGAAAGAACAGCCAGTCCACGAGTGGCGCGAGTACGGGGACAACTGGGATGAACAACGTCAGAAAGCCCTTGAACGCGACGATTATACCTGTCAAACGCCGGGCTGTGAGTGGACGCAGGAGGCGCATCTCGAATCATTCACGAGAGGACTCCACGTGCATCATATCCGACCGCTAAGCGTCTTCGGCGACGACGAGAGTGAGGTGGATTTCGAGCGGGCCAACCGGCTGGATAACCTCGTTACGGTGTGTGCTGAACACCACCATCTCTGGGAACGAGCGTCGCCGCTCCGACTCGATACGCGGTAAGCCACAAAGCGGTCCCAGCTGCCCCCCAGTCAAGGACGGAAGGTGAGAGTCTATCGCCGGACCAGCCCAAGCCCCACCACCCCACCCTCCGCTTCCGGCCTCCCTACGGTCGGCCGGCAGCCACAACCGGAGTCACAGGCTTCAAGAGTGGCATATCGAGGAGCAAGACCGCTGTCGCGATGGAGTCTGTTTGTGTCCCCCATGATGGCGCGGAGGCACCCAGAACGTACCCCCGAGTACCGGTATCCGAGGAACGCAGTCTTACGGACCTAGAACGGCTTCGGATTTACCTCTGCGAAGCCCGACACACGACAGACTCACCGATAGTGGAAGTACATTTAGACACCGTGCTGGACGCCTAGAACGACCTGCCGTGAACACCCTCGCAGGAGTGCCCCGTCTGTGGGAAAGTCGGATTGACAGAGCGAATAAGCAGCATAAGTGTGGATCGAAGGCCGGCGAAACCTGAAACGGGGCAGAGGAGTTGTAACTTTTAATCAGTTCGTCTGATTTTCAAACTCCAATTTCAGTATATGGTTATCTTTTATCTGGGTGCTGGCAGATTTGTAGCTATGACCGGTGACGATGGACGTGTCTTTCTCTCTGATGAGCCGATAGAGTCGGCAAACCAAGATCGGTTCGAGCATCAAGAGTACGTCGACGCACTTGAACAGATACTGGAGAACGCAGAGCCACGATGGAACATCGGTGTATTCGGGAAGTGGGGGACGGGCAAGAGCTCAATAATCAACCTCCTGTTCGACCGACTGAGTGACAATCCCGAGTTTGAGAACACTGTCTGTGTAGAATTCGATGCATGGACACACGCGGAAGAGTCGATTCGGACAGACCTGCTTCTCGGTATCGACCACGAGCTCGGTGAGAAGACAGACACGAAAGTCGATAGTGAGTACGGTATTCTCGGAGAGGACTACATCACAGAGGAACTCTACGACATTACGGAAGATACCAGTAGCGATGACCCAGATCTGCGTGAGTATGCACAGCAACTCCTTACCCAATCGAAGTTCGTAACGGCGATTGTCGCGATAACCGCAGTAATCCTGATAACAGGGGTAGTCATCAATGCCCTGAACGCTTTCGGTATCTTCACTCCGGGCCAGGATCTAATGGGGACAGCTAATAGCATCCTCCAGATTGCGATCTTGCCTCTGTTCCTCAGTCTTTTCATCTTCATGGCGAAGCAGGTCGAGGACGCGACATCGACCCTTCGTCAGCGGTATCCACGTAATGATTGGTCCGGTGCGTATGAGCAGCTTTTCGACGAAATGCTGGACGAGCTGATGGAAAAGACAGAGTACGAACAGATCATCATCTCCGTCGACAATCTGGACCGGTGCGAGAGCGACACCGTCTACGATGTCCTGGTCTCACTCAAGACGTTCATGGGCAACGACCGCTGCCTCTATATTATTCCCTGCGACGATGAGGCGCTTCTCAGCCACATCCAGTCTATCGACCGAGGGGAATACTTCGAAGAGAACGAAAATGAGCGGGAGTTCCTACGGAAACTCTTCCAAGCCCACGTCCGTATTCCGCCGTTCACCAGTGACGCTATCTCCGATTATGCTGCTGAACTAAACGATCAACTCAAGGACAGTTACGATGAGGAGGTTCTCTCGGTCATCACGAAAGCATACGTCCGAAACCCGCGCCGTATAAAACAGGCACTCAACCGTCTGACGACGCTACGGATGTTGGCCGAGGAAATAGAGGACACTCAACGAATGCGTGAAGGAGTGATTACCGGCAACCTCCCGTTCTTGGCGAAGATCTCAATACTGCAGGAGGACTTTCCAGAGTTCTATCGGTCCCTACAAGCGAACCCACGTCTACTTGAGGAGTTCAATGACTACTTCGCCGGTCGTGTGATGGACCCGGAACGAGAGGAAGAACTGGCATCACATTTCGAGCCAACACAAGACGGGAACGGAAAGTCCGTGGAGGGGCTTCGAGAGTTTCTGTCATCTACACGGTATATCACAGACAATAACCCACGCCGATTCATCTATCTGAGCGAGCCACCGTACACGCTAACACTTGAAGACGGTGACCGCTTCGTCGAAGATCTACGTGCGCGACAGGTCGATAAGGTTCGCGACGAACTGGATGCCCTATTTGAAGACGAGGGTGACTTCGGGCCATACCGCGAGGCAATTGACGATACGCTTGACGAGTGGAGTCATCTTGATTCCGAGCTCTTCAACATCATCGAGGGGTTGATGGAGGTATTCGATGCTCTGGATGACGACGCCCAGACTCAGGTATCCCGAATGGTAAGTGAGTACCTGGTCTCCGTAGACAGGCGGCACTTCTTGGAAGATTTGGATCCCAGCATCTCGTTCCCGATGATACTCAAAATGCAACCACGTGACTCGCGTGTGCTCTTTGGGGCATATGGTGAACTGGTCGCTGATTCAGAAACCCTTCAGGAGAATATCCTTGATGCGTTCGTTAAACACGCCGAAGGAATTCCGGAGTCTGCGAAACGACCCCTGACCGAGAGTCTTGTTCAGCTACGTGAGAACCAGCAGGAAGACGTGTTCAAAACGGCGCTCGACAAAATTCACAGTTCGGCAGCCGCACGGGACAAATTCGCCACCACGAAGCTGCTGACGGAGGCCATCAAGCTGATTGAGTTGGGTAATAACGAACGTCAGTTTGAGAACGAGGACTACTACCAGAAGTTCGACTCGGATGCATCTACTGAGGCCCGAGGTACGTTCATCGAAAAATTGTTTGATCTCCGGAACGAAGTTGAAGATAACAATATCAACCATATCAACGACAGTATTTCGAATATCCTCCTCAAGATCGAATCTGACCTACCACGTCTAACTGCGAGTCATCTCTACAACGAATTCCACGGGATGGTGAATGCCCCGAGTAATAATGAGAAGAATCTGGTTGAGACGCTCTTCTATCACTATGACACTCTCTCGTCGAGTGACCAGAACCGATTCCGTCAGGAATGTATGAAGCAGATTCAGAACTGGGGTGGAACCGGACAGCAGTATCTGAAGTGGGCTCAACAATACGATGTGCCCCTGCTTGATTCAGAAGACGCAGTGACGGCAGCACTGGACCCGTTCCCGGACCAGAATACGAACACGGGGCTCCTCACCAACACAGTCTTAACGCTGATACCTAAGGAGTTCGACGAAGAACTGACCTCGCCGAAGTTGATTGAGATCTTGGACAACAACGATGACTCTCGTGCACAGCTTGGTGCAGAGATGTTTTCCACCGCACCAAAGCGATTCGAGAGTGTTCAAGACAAGGTAGTCAGTACATGTCTTAAAAAAGTAAACAAGACAAACGACACGAGCAGTAAACAGATCTATCTGACTGCTGTTGCCGAAGTGTTTACTGACCTTACCGACAGTGATCAGGAACTGTTCCTCAGTCGGCTAACCGACCTTGCGCGTGGGAACAATAAGGACAAGCAAGCGTTCTACCGTGTATGGAATGAAGTCAAATCAAACCTAACGTCTAATCATCGTCGCAAGGTGGGTCAAAACGTACTCTCCATTCTGGAAGACGAAGTGAGTGACCAGAATCAACAGGTTCCGACTGATAACTTGGTCAAAGTTCTCCAATCGGTGACCGACGACCTCGCTACAAACGCACACGAAGAGTTCATTCAACGGCTGAGTGATAAACTGACAGATGGAAACGTCGGATGGCAACAGAAACAGGACATCGTGGGCCAACTTGCCGCATTCGACGACCTCGCCGGGCAGGAGGATCTGGTCCTAACTCGTATCGAAGGAATGTTGAAACAGAACTCGCAGAACCAGCTCCACCAGACCACCAAAAAGAAGCTTGCTACCCTTGAGGAGCACGACGGAATAGATGAAACCAAAATTGAAGAAATCCGGGAGCACCATCTGAAATTATAATCTAGTGAGGAAATACGGCTCATCCACCAAAACCAAACAGTACACCTATGAGGACAAGAACTACCTGACCAGATCCAGTTATTGCCAAGTATACCGCAAAACGATTCGGACGCCACCACTGTGCTCTTCCATAGACAAATCCGATATTCTCGAAGATATAGGATAGGTTCCGTATGGCTACGGTGAAGAATACTGCAGCACCGTTAATGAGGAATTTTTGGAGCGGTCCATCTCCGGGTAGCATTCCGAGGAATATAGACAAGTCCCCGACAAAGGGGAGCATCTTGATTGTTTTGGCGATATATTCCATCCACTCCGGAGGGATGAGATTCCCTTCGACTGATGAGTTAATTGCGCCGGTGAAACCAAAATACTCCACAGTCAGTACGAAGCTAATTAAGAGAATCACAGTTCCGGCGTAGAAGGAGAGACCGCGTTTTAGCCACCGCACAGCCCTCCTCTCCGCCTCTGGAAGAAGATCAGCTACTGGTTTCTCTATGGAATCTTTCTCTTTCTCGGCGCTTTCAAACGGTGGCGTATGTTCTTTCCACGATGTCTGCATCACATGGCGAAGCCAGAAGAGCAGACGAAGGAAGTAGACTGCTGCTACTGCAACGAAAAGGGCGATAGAGAGCCACACAAGCAGATCACCGATGTCGTCTCGCCAGAAAGAATAATATCCGAATTCATCACCTGTACTGTGTATCTTGTCGTACAGCGTGGTGTAGAGTAGACCAGTCAGTGCTGGGAGAGCGACTACCACTGTCAGGCCAGCGACTCCTGCAAATAGGCGATAGAACCGATAGAGTCGATCTTGAAACTCAGAATAGGATATTATTCCGTAGTTTTCTATCATACTAGGATGAATCAGTTCTGAGGTGACCAATTCGTTTCTTCTAATTCGAGATTATTACAGTATTCGCAACGGAGGATTCGGTGACCGTTCACTTCTCGCCCATTGTCTGTCTCTTGTACGTCCTTATTTGGACGATAGTACCGGCCCTCACTTGCCAGACCGAATGAGTGTCCACAGTCCGGACACGTGTAGTCTGACTTGAATTGCAGGTACGCCAGTGGGGTGAATAGAAGTATCACTGCAGGGAAAATAGAGATGATTGCGATTCCCATATCGATCGAAAGTGGTGACAATTGCGCAATTGTAGTCATATAGTTCTGGTTTGGCCAAGAGGTCCCAATCACCTCAGCGAAAATGAGAAAGAGCCACATCCCACCGATAGTTGAGATAGCAAAAAGAAGGAGCATAATTCTCTGTCTGGTGACGTACTGAGACTTGAGCGCGACTGAGGACAACCAATTAAATCCCCTCCCAAGTGACCGATAATTCTTGAAGGCGGTGTCCTGATAGCTCCGCCAATCCGGACTACTTTGCATTTCTTCTACAATCTCTTCATCGGTCATTTCTGACCAGTTCCGTCCACCATCCGATTTTTCGGGCATAGTCTGTGTCGTTACGTTCTTGTGTTGGATAACTTGGAATTTCGTCCCTTCCGCTGGTTTCTCTAAGTACTGTTGAACCGTGAGCAACGTCCCAACGAAAGAGAGAGGGAATGAAATGAGCGACGTGGCCCCAAGATCGAAGACAGTGTGGAGTATGAACGTCAGGAAAACAGCAAAGACGACAGCGATTACGATTGCTGACGACAGAGCAGCTGTCCGTCGGTTAATCATGCCTTATAAAGAAAATATGAGCGGACAACCATTAATCAACCGCCCCAACCATAGCAGATAGCAGAAGTAGCCGAGCCTGTCGTTGTTTCTATTTTACCCCTCAATGGGTGAGGGGCTCGCTGTACTGGCGGGTCCCTGAACACGGTGAAAACGATGGCAACCAGAGACATCTACGAGAGCGGATTCGACGAAGACGTCCGAACGGAATCGAGTGCGAATCAGTGTCCCGAGTGCGACGGCCGAGTCACCACGAACGCGGTCGAAACGGTCTGCGAGGACTGTGGCCTGGTTATCGACGAACAGCGTATCGATCACGGGCCGGAGTGGCGGGCGTACGACGACGAGGAGCGCGAGCGAACGGGTGCTCCACTCACTGCGGCCCGCCACGACCGCGGCCTGTCGACGGAGATCGGGTGCGGTACCGACGCGAAGGGGAACGAACTCTCGGGGCAGAAGCGACGGCGACTCGCGCGGATGCGTCGTGAGCAGACCCGTGGTCGCTGGCGCTCGAAAGCGGAACGGAATCTCGCACACGGGTTGGGCGAAGTGCGTCGGTTGGCGAGTGCCCTCGAACTCTCCGATTCGGTCCGTGACCAGGCGTGCCAGCTCTTCCGGAGCGCCCAGAACGAGGATCTGCTTCGTGGCAGATCCATCGAGGCCATCGCCGCGGCCAGCGTCTACGGGGCCTGCCGGTGCAACGGCCTCTCGCGGTTAGTGGACGACGTCAGCGAGATGGCCCGCGTCGCGGAGTCACGAGTCACGAACGCGTACAAAACGCTGAACGAAGAGCTGGGCCTCCCCGCTGAGCCCGTCTCCCCCAGCATGTTCGTGCCGCGACTCGCCTCGGACCTCGAGTGTCCGGACGAAATTCGACAGCGGGCCCGAACCCTGGCGGAGCAGGCCGAGGATCGGGGCGTCACGACGGGCGTTCATCCGGCCGGGTTCGCCGCAGCCTGCCTCTACAAGGCCGGTCGCGAAGAGGGCCGATGGCTGACGCAATCCGAGGCCGCGGACGTGGCGAACGCCTCGAAGGCGACTGTTCGGGCACACCGGGATACGTTGGAGGAACAGGTCGCCTGAGGCAGATCACTGTCTCTCAGTCTGTACTGCACATCGTTCTATCCACGCTACGATTTAAACACTAAGACGAGCCATGTTCTCTGTAGACTACTCTATGAACGGTCGTTACTCCGACTTTGAGGAACTGCGGCCGACCGGCGAGGCGTCCCACATTCCGGATACAAGGCTGGACGACGGCTGTGAGGGTGCCCCCCGGCGGCAACGCGTCGCGACGAGCTCTGGTGGCTACCCTGATGCGCCGACGGCCGCCGACGGCGAGTGCCGGTCCTGTGGGGCGTCAGTCCCAGATGGCCAGACGAAATGCCGGTTCTGTCTCAGCAACCATCTCGGTGGTGACGTGACTGGCACGGACGAGGCAGCGTCGACGACGTGCCTCGGCATCGTCCACCTGGTCGTCGAGTCGACCACGTTCTACGGCGCCGTGGCGAAGGGCGGCGCCGCGGCGAACCTCCTCTCCGCCAACGAGGCGGAGCCGGCCGTCGACGACTACACGCTCATCTACGACCTCGACGAGGCGCCGGCGCGCCAGTTGGCTGAGCAATGGCCCTCACTCCCCGACGCGGTACAGGTGGCGTCAGCAGAGGGAAAGCGGCTTCACAGTGCCGCCCGTGACCGGACTGGGTGGCACGGGCAGGACGCGTCGGAGCGTCAGGAGCAGCCCCCGACGCGGCTCTACGACCAGCGTGGAGATGGCCTCCGCGACGCGTCGCGTCTCGACGCGGTCCTCGACGGCGCCGACGACGCGGTGTGGCTGGTCCCAGCGATGGCGCTGACCGAATCTACTGGCGAAGCTGCAGCTGATCGGCAAGAGTCGTCGGTACCGACGACTCAGGAACTCGACTGTCAACCCTGTGGACGGGCGACCGACCATCGGTTCAAGACCCACGAGTCGGTACCGGATGAGGCGTGGACGGGACAGCCGATCTGGGAGTGCCAGGTGTGTGGCTCGGCTCGCTACGGACCCAGTCTCGAGTAGCACCAGTACTGGGCGTCGGTTAACCAACAGCCTGCGAGTAGTGTCGAGGTTCGTTGGTTAAGGCCGTGATCTCCTGCAAGCCCGATGCCAGTCTCGATGGGGAGTCTTTCCGCGCCGGCGAGCAGCGAGGCGCTTCCGATGGAGCAAGAGTTCAAACAGGGCTACCGGATGCATCGTGTACTCAGCAATCTCAATCGACTTGACGTCGACCGGTTGGACGACGCAGATCGAGAGCGAGTCGAGACCGCGAGAGACCTCCTGGAAGCGGTGAACCTTCTCACCCGGCCGGGCGACGGAGCCGGGGCGAACGCCCACGCAGACTCCTAACTGGCGTCGCCGGCCACGCCTCGGGAGGCAGCTCTCGCGTCGGTTTATCGCCCCCGACAGGGGGTGCGGGGGCGACCCCGTGAAGTCCAGACATGGCGACACTGCAAGCTGCGACGACGTCGAGGAACCTGCAGACGTCTTCCACTTGACCTAGGGGTTGACGGGGACGAATTCCCGACCGCGTCACTCGTCAGCGTCGGCGATCTCGATCAGGTTCTCGCGGCCTAGCTGGAGTTTCTCAATCGTTCCCTCGTCGACCATATTCCCGATGACGCGTGACGTTTTCGAGGCCGACCAGTCAAACTCGTCGGCGATGGCGGCTTGGCGCATGCGTCCACCGTTCGCTTCGAGTAGTTCCTGGACGCGTTCGGGATCGGTCATGACCGCCCCGCCTGTTGCCGTGTCATCTGCCGGCACCTCATCACCTGTCGGTGCCTGCGCCGGACCATCTGTATCCACAGCCTCGTTCACCGGCTCAGGGGGTTCGCTGCCGCTCGCATCGTCGCGGCGGCGCCAGCCGATGTACGCACCGATGCCGACGAGGGCCACCAGGAGTACCCCGCCCAGGACCATTCCCGGTCCGGTATCACTGAACGGCGACGACGTCGCCCCGTTCGGCGTCGATGACTGCCCACCGGTTTGTTGTGGTTCAGTGGTGGGGTTGAACACCACGTGAGGGTGGCGGTTAGCAAAGTCCTCGCGACCGACCCACGTCACGACCCCATCGTCCCGGCTGTTGGGCGTCGGTTCTACGCGGGTGATTTCGTACTCAGTCGGTGCCTCGATTTCGAGCGTATCGTTCGCTGCCAGGAAGAAACCGCCCTGGAACACGTCTCCAACGACGAGCGAGTCGTTCTGCTGGGCGGCGAAGCCCGTCCAGGTGAACTGGTAGGTGACGATCCCCCAGCGACGAGGAACCTCCTGGATGCTCGTCGAGGCAGTGAAGTTCACGGCACGCATCTCGCGGCCGGTCGCGTTGGCCGCATTGGCGACGACACCCTGCATCCGCTGGCGGAACGGGTCGAGATAGCGCGATGTGTTCTCTCGGAAGCGCTCCTGGAACGCTTCGTACTCGGTGACGCGGTCGTCGCTGTCGAGCCGAGTTCGAATCTGAATCGTCCACTGCGCCGACCCGTTCGGATAGACATGAATCCGAGTGACCGTGTTATCCGTCTCGGGTTGTGCCGTCTGTCCTGCAGCGTTCACAGCCGCCATCGGCAGAAAGGTCGCAGTGAGCAAGAGACCGAGAACACACACCGAAAAGACAGCCACCCAAGGCTTCCGCAGTGACTTAGTCATTCAGTTGCATCCGGATTTCGACGAAATACGTATAAATTGTTTGTTCATCGGACGCGTCTGCAGACCAAATCACCCGTGGAGTGCTTGATTGCGGACAGGGCCGTATCACCCCGCAGTGAGGTGATTTGAACGAACACGTTCGGTGCAAATGAGTGCAAACGTCCGCGAATCACTCTGACTATCTCGCCAGTTTATGACTCTATCCCGTATACAAATGGATCACGATGAAAGCAAAGTCACTCGGATATGCACTGCTCGCACTGTTCTTCGTCGTCGGGCTGACAGTCCCGGCGGCGGCAGTGTCGACAACCGGTGGCGTGTCAGCCATCGATGGGAACGCGGCAGTGGCTGCCACCGCCCAAGAGAATGCAACGCAGAACAACTCGAGCGTGAACGTCACCGTCGGACAGCAACTCTCGACGGTTATCGACGTCTCGAGCGACGAAGTACAGACCGACTTCGAGAACACCGCCTTTGAAGTGTCGGTCGAAGGCGCGAACGAAGAAGAGCAGGCCGAGGCCATCGCCGACCGCGCAGAGGAATTGCGCGAGCGTGCCGAGGACATCCGCGAGGACTACGAAGAGGCCACCGAGGCGTATGAGGAGGGCGAGATTAGCAAATCCGAGTACGCCCCGCGCCTCGCCACGCTGAACGCGCGGGCGACGAATCTCCTCAACAGCTACGAGCAGCTTCAGAAGCGCGCCCAGAACGTCTCCGCACTCGAACTTCGGGCGGCCGACATGAACCAGTCGTCGCTGCGTGCATCCGTCGAAAACCTGAGTAGCGTCAGCGGCACTGGGGCCGCCGCACTGCTCAAGCAGTTCACTGGCCAGTCAGAGGGTGAGATCGAACTCGAAACCGCCGATGGTCTCTCGATCGAGATACAGAGTGAAGACGGCGAGCAGTCCCGCGAGATCGAGCGCCCACGTGACGACGATCGGAACATCACAGTGAGCCAGGCCGATGCTCTGGACACGGCGCGAGCAGCGCTTTCGACGCCCGAAAACGGTTCCTGGACGCTCACGGAGGCGAAAATCAAGCAGGACGAGGGTGCCTACGAGTTCGCGTTCGTTCTCCGGGGTGCGGACAATCAGACCGGCGAGGCCGAAGTCAGCGTCGACGGCTCCTCGGGTGAGGTCTTCTCGCTCGAAGAGGAGATCGAACGCCGTGGCGCCGAGGACGAGGAAGACGAGAAGGAACGTGAGGACGAAGGTGAAGACAGTGAGGATGACGAAGATGCGGAAGACGGCGAACTCGCGATGGTCGTCTCCGACGGGAGGCCCGGTCCGAATGCGACGGTCACAATCACAGTCCTCTCGAACGGGGCGCCCGCCGAGAACGTCACCGTCTTCCTGAACGAGCAGGTCGTCGGGACGACCGACGCCAACGGAACGGTGACGGTGACGCTCCCCGAGAGCGGCGAGGCGGAACTCACGGCCCAGAAGGGTGAGGCCGAGGGTGAGCTCGAATTCGAGTTCGAGGAGGAAGACGAGGAGAGCGAGGTCTTCCGGCAGCTGAACGTGGATGCCTCGCTTGCTGACGATACCGTCTCGGTGGCCGTCTCCTACAACGGCTCGAGTGTCGCGAACGCGACGGTCTACGCGAACGGGCAGGCAGTCGGGACGACCAACTCTGACGGGACGGTGACGTTCACGATCGACGCGAATTCGACCGAGGAGCTCGAACTCGAGGTCGTCAAAGGCGCCTTCGAGGCCGAGCTCGAATTCACGGTGCAGAACGGCTCGCTCACGCTGACCGAGGAAGCGCATGAAGGCGACGGTGACAAGGCTGAAGACGAGGAGGAAGAACGCGAAGCGGACGAAGAAGACGAGAGTGAGGGCGACGCTGATGCGGACGAAGAAGACGAAGAGGAACGTGAGGAAGAGGCCGACGAGGAAGATGAGGAAGGCGATGACGAGGAGGATTCCGACGAGGAAGAGGAAGAAGAAACTGAGACCCCCGAAGACGACACTGACGAGAACGACGAAAGCTAGGTAACGTCCTACGCGTGCGATTTCAGGTTGTCAACTGTACCAAGCACTACGTTTATTCAGTAATGACAGTTTCCACTGACCTATGATACACATCCATGACTGACCGTCCCGACTTGACCACACGTCTCGCGGCAACGGAGAGGATCCGTCTCGGCTGCGTCCTCGTCGCCCTCGTCCTGCTCGTGATGGCGTCTGTGGCTGCAACGGCGGCGACAGCACAATCCACCGAATCGGCAGCGTCGCTACCCGCGGAGCCAGCGTTCGTCGTCGACCTCGAGACCGACGGATCGGCTCACGTGACGCTGGTCACCACCTTCGATCTGACCACCGACAGCGAACGCGAGGCGTTCGAGGCACTGCGCGCGAACGAGACTGCCCGAGAACAGCGAACAAATCGGTTTGCGGCCCGAATGCGGGCCATCGCAAACCGGGCAGAAAACGACACCGGTCGTGAGATGGCGATTCGAAACCCCGATATGACGTTCTCGACCGAGAACGACACCGGCATCGTCGGCCTGTCGGTGACGTGGGACGGGCTCGCCGCCCAGGAGGGCGACCGACTCGTGCTCCGGGAACCGTTTGCCAGCGGGTTCGACATCGATCGGCCGTTTAGAATCGTCGGTCCCGACGGCTACGCGCTGGGTACGGCCACCCCGACGCCGACCAACCAACAGCAGAACAGCGCGAGGTGGAGTGCGACCACGCAGTTCGAGGGATTCGAGGCGGTGTTTGCACCCGCAGTGGGTGGAACCGCGACTGACGCCGATGATGGGACGAGTGGAGCTGGCGCACCTGGATTCGGTATCGGCGTTGCTGTCGTCGCAGTACTGGCCGCCAGCGCGCTCTTGGTAGCCCGTCGCCACCAGAAGTGAACCGATCGAGGCGCTTGCTCAGGGACGAGGCGTTCTCGAAGCCCCGGCCATCGTAGTCAGTCCGCATTTCATGACACCCACCCCGTAGAGTACTACCCGGACGTGCCAGACGCCTCGTTCTTGAATTCCATTCTGCTGAGCGGGTAGCGTTTGTTTTGCGCCGGCACCCATTGCCGGTGCAGCCGGGAGAGCGAGCAACGATCCTCGGTGCGTCGGCGCTTCGAGGTGTTCGAGATGCACATGGTCATATACACACTAGTAGAGGAATCGACCCACGACGACGCGGTGGCCACCGGAAAGACGGTGTTCGACCGTCTGGTCGGCGCTGACCCACACGCCGGCGCCGTGTTTGAACAGAAACAGAGTAATTCTCCGAGCGGGATCACCCCGCCAACATTCAAATACCAAACCGGGGATACCCAGGAGCGCATCGATGGACGATAGCGATCCTGCGGAAATCGGGGACGCCCGTAATGCGCTCCAGAGGCTGTTGGCCGAACAGGCTCAGGCAGGTGTCCCCGAGCAAGTCCTCGTCGGGCTCCTCCGTGAACAGGCCGCCGAGATCGAGCGCTACGGCTACATTCCACGTCGGTGGGCACAGCTTGACCAGGAGGTGAGCCAACGATGAAGCGGACCAACACCTTCGAAGTGCGGCCCCGCTCGGAGTCGGATGAGGCCCTGTTACAGGAGGTTATGGACGCGACGGCGAGCTTCTGGAACGAGCTGACCTATGCCCGCCGGCAGCAGTTCTTCGACGACGAAAGCATCTGGGAGACAGATGAGTTTCGCGGCCAATACAAAGGCCAGCTCGGCGCGGCCGGCGTCCAGACGGTGACACGGAAGAATAACGCCGCCTGGAACTCGTTTTTCGCGCTGTTGGAAAGCGGTGAGGACGCGTCCCCGCCCGGCTACTGGGGAAACGCAGACGACGGGCGTGACCTCCGGCTGTTCGTTCGAAACGACTCATACGAAATCCAGTGGGGCGAACACTCCCGGGTCGAAATTCCGGTCGGCCAGGACCTCAAAGACGAGTACCACATGGGCTATTTCGAGCGCCTTCGATTGGAGGTCCGTGGAGATCCGAAATGGTCCGGCGAACAGGGTGAGCTGGAGATCCAGTATGATGAGGTCGAAGACACCTATCGGGCATATCAACCAGTGACGATTGACGAATCGGAACTGGATTCACCACTGGCTTCGGAGGAAGCCGCCCTCGATCTGGGTGTCAACAACCTCGTTGCCTGTACGACCACTACTGGTGAGCAATACCTCTACGATGGTGAGGAGCTGTTCGAGCAGTTCCGATCAACAACCGAAGAGATTGCACGTTTATCGTGCAAGCTGCCGCCAGATCAGGACACGAGCCAGCGTATCCGCCGACTTTACCGCAAACGCTCCCGCCAACGGACCCATGCCCAGAAGGACCTCATCCGTGACCTCGTCGAGCGGTTGTACGACGAAGGGATCGCAACGGTGTATTTTGGCGATCTAACGGGGGTCATCAAGACACAACCATCCCCTGAAATCAACGAGAAATTAGAGAACTTCTGGGCATTCAAGAAGTTCATCGACCAGCTTCAGTCGGTCTGTGAGGAACATGGAATTGCGGTAGAAGAGGAAAGCGAAGCCTGGACGAGCCAGACATGTCCGGAGTGTGGCGAGCAAACGGATACGGTTCGGCATCGGGAGACACTGACCTGTCCCTGTGGCTTCGAAGGACACTCAGATCTCACCGCCTCGGAGACGTTCCTCAGGCGGAACACGGATAAGCAAGTCAGGCCGATGGCGCGGCCCGTGCGGTTCCAGTGGGGCAATCACGAGTGGCGTTCGACCACAGACGCCCCCGAACTCGGGACAAATCCCAACGAACAGCGCACAAACCCGTAAGTCACTCCCGTGGACCAGTGTCCAGCGTGGAGGAGCCTCAGATCGAGGTGGACGTCAATACGTTACGTTTGACGAAGACGTGGCAAACTTTGATTTTCCAGTTAGGGTGAATGACCTGCTCATCCGAAGGTTTTCATCGGTAGTGCGTTTAGTTCTACGAGCACGATTCTTAGTGGTGAAATAATGGTACAGGCTACTTCCGATACAGAGGACGCCACAGTAAGTTGGGAACTTGACGTGATGGATTCACCCCTCTTACAGACTCTCGCGTATGTGGGGCCCAGCATCTTCGGTGGCATCGCTATCCTGGCCGGAGGACTACTGCTTTACTTGGTCGGATCGGCGTTGCTGGATGGTAACTTCGCTCGGGCAATCGGAGTTGTCGTCTTCGCAATTCTCGCGCTGTTAGCTCGTCGCTATTTTCCGGCATTGCTCGCTACAAATCTCATTGACCCATTGTGGAGCCGATTCTCGCTACGAGGATTCATCATCGGGAGTGTAGTAGGGGCACTCGTCCTCCTTGGAAGCGCACAGTTACATCCCGTGGCACCGTTTGCGGTCTTCATCGCCAGCTGGGTGCCGGTTATCCTTACTGCTGGGTTTCCAACGAGTGGGTATGTTGACCGACCGGGGAAAACACTCGTCGTCGACGATACAGAAGTTCCGCTCGACGCAGTAAACGCATTTCGGACAGTTTCTGTGGGTACATTCGCCGTCTGTTGGCTCTCGTATACACGAGGGGTTCCGACTGCACCCCGTATCATATGCCTCCCGTCTAGGTATCTCAATATCGTTTCGAATCTGATTGAGGAGGATTTCGGCACTTCGAGCGGGGAACGATCGACGACGGATCGAACTGAGCGACTTATCACTGTACTGTTCGGACTCGGTATGGTAGCCATAGGTCCAGTTCTCTGGCTGCTTCTCCCGCCGGGAGATGGACAGGTTGTTGCGTTGTACGCAGGAGCGATGTTCGGACTGTTCGGGATGGTGCTACTCTGGTACGCGTACAGCGCCTGAGAATGTCGAAAGTGTCCCTAAATTGTCGAGGGATTGGCTGTATTGAACGAATCCGCCCCCACTGATACAGGATGGGAGACCTGTTTCGTGAAATAATCTGAATCATCGCCTTCTCCAGTAGTCGTCTATTCGCGCCAGCGAGAGAGTGGCGCGCGTCGGTGACCGTACCGACGAGCGTTAGAGTGGTTCAGATGCATATGGTTATCTACGCGCTCGTAGAGGCATCGACAGAAAACGAAGCATTAGCGACAGGGAAAACAGTGTTCAATCGGTTAACTGGCGCTGAGCCGTCTTCCTGCGCAGTATTCGACTATTTTGTGACCTTCGACGAGGAGGACACGTCCGTTGCAGGGAAGGCGCGATGGGGTGAGCTCCCGACTGCAGCCCCCGTCGACTCCGATGACGGCGAAAACCTGCTCGAGCGTGGCTGGGAGGCGACGAAGGAAGAGTTCGAGCGTAATCTCGATCGGGTGAAGGAGGCCATCGACGAGCTCTCCGACGAGGAGATCATGCGCGACGAGGACCTCGCCCGGCACGCCTTCCACCAGGTCGGTGCGTACGACGGCCCGACGATCTTCCTGTACACCGAACACGGAACCGGCATTCGCCACCGTGGACAGCTGGATCGACTCCTCGAGGAGAGTGAAGAGCTCTGGATCGTACCCGCTGACGTGCATTTCTAAACAATGCCCAGGATCACCAACTGGCGACGCGAGAGCCGCTCGCCGACGCTCGCGTATCGGAACACCGAGACCGGTGCGCGAGCCGTCCTGCATCGAGCGCCGGATTCCTACCGGTACAAATGGCGCGGAGTGATTCTCGTCGACGGCTATCCAGTGTGGTCGCGGGGATACGAGACAAAGGACGCGACGTCGTTCCGTGACGAGCTCCGGAAGCGGCCCGCACCGGACCTCAGCTGCCCGGAGTGTCCGAACGACGACGTTCGCGTCGGCGAGAAGGCAGCAGACGGGGCGAAAATCCAGCGATGGTACGACTGCCCCGACTGTGGATACGAAGCCCCCTCCCGCATCGTCTACGGCGGCGAGCGGTGAGTGGGTGAGCGCTGGGCGCTGTTTTTTCGGCCGGGCACGAGGTGGTGGCCCGGGACGACCGGGTGAGTCAACAAATGAGTCTCGAAGTACTTGACCGACACAGTGAGGCACTGTTCGAGTTCCTCTGGTGTCCCGTCTGCGGGCAGGAGGTCTTCACTCACATCCCCTTCGAGGGGGTGTTCTGCAAGAACTGCAACACCCAGGTCGAACTCCAGGAATCCCGAGAGACACGCGGCTACGAGGAGGCCGTGCTCGCCTGCTTCGATACCGCCACGACCTGGAATCTCCACGTCGACGAGAAACTGCGTCGCGACCTGCCCGATGGATCAGCGCGCGTAAAGATCTTCGGCGCACCGGGCGCCTACGAGGTCGATTGGTGGAGTCCGGATCCGGGTGAGGACTGGGAACCTGTCGAGCGCGGAGAATTCGACGACATCGAGGAACCAGAAGAGGTGTCACATTTGGCGTAGTGGTTTAGTTGTAACCCTCAGTCGGTGATAGGTGTCAGCGACTCTGCTGCATGGCGGATGCGTACCTGCTATTTCACCCACTTTTTATATTCGCGCTGAGTATCCCGGAAAGTAGTTCGACTCGTACACACCGTGGGCGTCCGAGTCAGGTTCGCTGGGTGTCCAGAATCAACGCTCTGACGATGAAGATGAACACGAGTACGACGACGAGTATAGCGCCCCACACGAGTACCGAAAAGCCGGTCGGACCGATCGCAAGACCGAACACAGCCATGACCGACGGAGTCATTGGTTTTCCCCCCCGTTCGGACCCCCATCGGCGACCGGTTCATCCAAGCTCCGGATATCACGATCCACGCTGGAGAGGTCGACGTCGGCGTCCCAGAGGGCAATAGCGAGAATCGTCCCGCCGGTTGACACGACAGTCGCCCCGACAAAAGCGGGTAGAAACTCGGGTGCGGGCAGCAGCGGGCCAAGCCTCGGAATCGACGCGACCGGTCCACGCAGGAGCGGGAAGTAGGCGACACCGACCACAAGCCCACCCAGACTCGAGACAATAGCCCCAGCTCCTGAAAGCCGCTCGGAATACAGGCCGGCGAGAAACGGGACAAAAATTCCAGCCGCGAGCAGGTCTGCCGTCAGGAACAGTTCAAGCACGCTATACCCTTGCGAACCGATGACAATCGCGCCGATCCCGACGATCCCGGTGAGGGCGCGTCCACCCACCCACAACGACCGCTGGGTTGGCTGGTCGAGCAGCCGCGCGAGATCGGCGGTGACGACGCTCGCGATGGCATTGAACATCGTGTCCGCGGAACTCATCACGAGCAGGACCGCGAGGACGACGACCGCGAGCGTTACCCAACTCGGGAAGGCTGACTCGAGGACGAGGAAGAACGCGATACTGGCACCGCCGGAGTCGGTCAGGCCGAGAGCGGCCGCAGCGATACCGAACAAGCCGGCTAGCAGAATCATTGGAACGACTACGACGGCCGCGACGCCGAATCCCCACCGAAGCGACGATTCGCCGTTGGCAGCGTAGACGCGCTGCCACATCCCCTGGTTCAGCATATTCGCACCGAGGATGGCGAAGGCAACGTACACGCCGAACTTTAGCCCGGGACCGAACGTCGGATCCAGCAATGGCGCGTCCGTGGCGATCGCTGCAGCGTGTATTTCACCGGTTCCGCCCAACGCGAGCACGGCGCCACCGAAACCGAGGGCGAGCAGCGGGAGCAGGACGAGCGTCTGGACGGTATCGGTGACGATGCTCGCCACGAGTCCCCCGTAAGCCGTGTATATCAAGACGAATCCGCCTACGAGCAGGGCCGTCTGCCACTGGGGGATCCCGATGACGAGTGAGAGGGCGCCGGCAATCCCCGTCATCTCGGCCGCGAGGAAGATGAACATGTAGAACACGGACACGACGAGCACGAACAGGTACATTCCGGTCCCGAAGCGAGCGTACGCGAATTCGGTGAGTGAGTGGCCGGCCGGAACAATGGCACGGATGCGTGTGCCAACTGGAATGAACAGGAGGAGCGGAACCGCACTCCCGATTGCGTATCCGAGGATGGCCGGGAGCCCGCCGAAGGCAGCCCCGGCCTCGGCAGGGCTGAACAGTATCCAGACGCCCATCATCGACGCGATGATCGTAGCGGTGAGGGTTCCAGGACCGGCTGAGTCGCGGGCGGAAATATAATCCTCGACGGATCGAACCCGGCCGCGAGCCGCTAATAGGCCGAAAGCGGTAACGGTCAGTACTGTGAGCACGACAGCGGTGAGTGCGACAGCTGTTGAAACCATTACTGTCTACCCTCCCCGTCGGTCTCAACGGCCGCGTAGGCGTCGTCAAAGAAAGCAACTTCGAGGTCGACGGTCCGGCAGAAGATTCGCTCGATCTCCCGTTCCCGTCCAGGAGAGACCGTCGGGCCATAAGCGTCCAACTGGCAACGGAGCCAGGTCACGAACTCCTCGAAAGAGGGGTTTGCGTGCAGCTCTATCCAGTCGGCGAAGTAGAACGGAAGTCCGGCCGTCGCTTCGTGGATTGAAGCTTCGCGTGTCGCCCACTCGGCGTAGATCCACTCGGCTGGAACAATGGCTGCGAGTGTTTCGGCGTAGCCGCCCTCGCGGGCAGTACGACCGAGAAAGTCGACGAACGCGGCTGTGGTCGTGGACAGTTCTGGCTGGTCCCACCGGGCGTCGTCGACGCCGAGCGCGTCGAAGGAACGCTCGAAGTAATCGTTTTCCTCGTCAGTCAGGGTGTCGAGAAATTTGACGTGCGCACGCTTCGCTGAGACATCGGGTGCTTGGGCCACTGCGAAGCCGAACGTACTCACGAGGACGTCCACGAACGCATAGTCCTGGATGAGGTAGTCGGCGAAGACCGTCTCGGAGAGCGCGCCACTACCGATCTCACGGGTGAACCGATGATCGACGGCGTTCGTCCAGTCGGGTTCGGCACGCTCCCGCAGCCAGTCAGTGAACCGGGGGTCGCTGACGGTGGCCCGGTAGTCGTCGTAGCTATCGGGGACGTCCGTCATAGACCCCACCCTTCTTGCGTGTAGGCCATCTCCCAGAACCGATACTCGAGCTTCGCGCTAGTTAGAAACGCCTCCCTCATAGCGTCGTGTTCACCGGGAGACTGTTCGCCACATCGGTCAACGAAGTCGCGACACCAGCTTGTCGCGTCACGGAACTCGTCACTGGTGTACATCTCGATGAAGGGTGTGTACCGGTGTTTGTCGGTGGCGAGCGACGCCATATGCTCTCCGACGTCGAGGTAGCCCTGCATGCACGGGTACAGTGCGGCCGCGATCTCCGCAATCGAGCCCTCGTACGCCGTTCGGATCAAAAAATTTGTGTAGGCCACGCATGTGGGCGCCTTCTCGACTGCTTCGAGCTCGCCGTCGGAAATTCCGTAATCGGCCGCTAAGCCACGGTGAAGATCCATTTCGTGGTCGAGCACTTGGTGGGCCACGCCGAGTAAGTGCGTCATCGTCTTCTCGTTGGTGGCCTTCGTGCCCGCAATCGCGAACAACCGAGCGTAGTCCAGGAGGTAGCGGTAATCCTGTTTGATCCAGTGCTCGAACGCCGCCTCGTCGAGAGTTCCGGTCGCGAGTTCGCGGACGAAGGGGTGCTCCTTCTGGGCCGCCCATACATCCTGTCCCGCCTCAAGAAGGGTATCGCTGAATGGCACTAGCGAGCCGTACCGTCCGAGAGAGGATATAACTTGCCTATATTAGTTAGTTATATCTCGAACGTTGTCAATGGCTCCAAACCTGTAGTTGACGGCGATTTCACTATCGAACCGATGCAATAGATCCGCTTCGGTTCCGACGGTCAGTCCAGTTCGATCGTCCGATTCGCCCAAGAACGGAGTTCCGACAGTGCTGCCCGTTCCTGACGTGACACCGGGTCGTCCGTTCCAAGCTCGTCGGAATCGAACGCGTTGAGAACAGCACATGTCGCACGGTCGCAGTAGCCTGTGAGCGTATCCACCTCGACGAACGTGTGCTGGAGCGGGATGGTCGCGTCGTTGACGAAGACAGCGGTTGGATCCGGGGCAGTGTCCAGAACCTCGATACCACGGGTGGCGTTGTCCTTCGCAAGTGTCGCCGATTCTGCCTCGTCGGCCCCTTCCGCCCGGGGGGCATGCGCGTCGAGGACGCCGTGCCAGACACCGTCAGGAATAGTAGTGAACCGGTCCAAGCGACCGCCAAGGATCTGGCCGTCGCGTTCTAGTTCGGGTGCGAACTCCAGAACCACGACCCCATCAGTACCATGCCGTCCAACCCAGGCCTCGAGGGCGCGGGCCGTGAGACGAGTCTTTCCGGCCTGGGACGGCCCGACGATCAGCGTCGAGCCGGTCAACGGGAACGGAAGCCCAGTCACGCTAGAGGCACCTCCTCGCGGACGTACTGTCCAAAGAGGACGAGCGTCGCGGCAGCGAGAACGAGCGCGAATATGAGTACGAGTCCGGAAAGCAGATCGAGGCCGGTCGCGATCTGTTCCCTGACGAAGTTGGCCGCAAGGCCGCCCGAAACGGCGAGTAAGGCAAGCCCGCCGAGGTTCGCGAGCGTTGAGTTCGAGGCGCCGACACTCTCAGCGTTCAACAGATAGAGGACGACGGCGATGGCGAAGGGCGTGCCAACCGTGCCAAGAGCCAGAACGAGGACGAGCTGGCCGATAACCTCACCGCCGATGAACGCACCCGGCACCGATAACACAGCAAAGAGTGCGAGGAGCACCCGGTACCGCGTATCCTCGACGGTCGTGCCCCAGCCAAGTTTGTCGGCAACGAGGAACGGCGGAACGATGGTGTTGCCACCGAGCGTCGAGACGGCAGCGGCGCCGAGACCGAGCAGGAACAGCCACTTGGCGGCCGGGCCGACCAGAGGTCCGAGGGCTTGGGCTGCACCGACGGTCGTCAGATCCGGATCGGTCAGAGTACTCGCTGTGACAAGGAAGATGGCGATGCTGTAGATGCCAAACGCGACGAGCATCGACGCGAGTACATCCACCGTCGCGAGGTCATAGTCACGTTCCGTCCAGCCCCGGGCTCGCATCGTGTAGGAGTGCATGGTGATAAGCGTGATGTGGACCGCGCCCCCGAGGATGCCTGCAGCGACCAGTGCGCTGCCGCCGGGCAGCGTCGGTATCAACCCCTGGGTAGCCTGGCCGATGTCGATCGAGACGACGAATAGTGAGGCAACGAAGGCCAGGACGACCGCGGTGACTAGCAGCTTCGCGAAGAGCTCGACGAATCGGTATCCCTGACCGGCCAGACCCAAAACGAGGATGCCGCCCCAGGCAATGCCCCAGAGGCGTGGGTCAATCCCAGTGATCGTCGCCGAAACGGAAGCGACCGTCTTCATGATGACGAGCTGGGCGACACCGGCCGCGATGACGACGTCCGCGACCAGGATCCACGCCCAGGTCTCTCCAAGATGGTCCTCGACGACGCCGACAATTCCCCGCTCAGTAAGCAGCCCCAGCCGCATCGCGAGGTACTGTGCTAGGGTGCCAGCGACGGCAGAGAGCACGACAACCCAGAGGAGTTGATAGTCGAAGATCGCCCCCGCGGTGATTAGACTCGCCATCGTCGCTGGACCGGCGGCGATTGCCCCCGCGACCCAGGAGGGCCCCATCGCGCCGAAATACTCGCGGACTGTCCCGACCTCAAGTGAGTATTCGCTAGTCATACTACCAGAGAATATTGGGTTGGGTAAAAAAGTACCCCGATGCGGACGCCGAGGAGTCGGCCTGGCCCGGTTAGGCCTGTGTCACTCGATGCGTACGGTTTCGATGAGATACGGACTTCGTTCACCGGTGGGCACGATTTATTGTGGGGCAACTGATCCTATCCGTATGTCACTCCACCTCCCGAGCGAGATCGTCGTTGAGCGGGTCCTCCCCACCATCCGTGTCTGTCTTGCCGGGGAACTGGCTAATCGTGGGATGACTCAGCAAGAGGTGGCGGAACATATCGGCGTCTCCCAGGCCGCCGTCTCGAAGTACATCAGCGGCGACGTGGCAGTCGAAGAACGCATCGAAGACCATCCGCTGACCGCCGAGACGGTTACGCGTATCGCCGAGGGGTTCGCCTCCGGACACATGGATGGGTACGAGGCGCTCGACGAACTGCTCGCGCTCGTTCGGGCGTTTGAAGACCGTGGCCCGGTGTGTGAACTGCACGAGGAGGCGATGCCCTCGCTCGCCGGTCTCGGCTGTGACCTCTGTGTCCGTGGCACCGACGAGCGCCTCGCCGCAGAACGGGAGACGTTGACGGACGTCCGGACGGCGGCACGCATCCTTGCGACAGCACCCGGGATGGCGACATACGTCCCCAACGTCGGGACGAACGTCGGATCTGCGCTCCCCGGTGCGAACGACGTTTCCGAGGTTGCAGCGATTCCCGGGCGGATCTATGCGGTCGACGGTCGCGTCGAAATCCCAGCAAACCCGGAATTCGGGGCATCGCGACACGTCGCGACGGTCGTGCTAGCTGCGATGGCCCAGGACGACGGGCTACGTGGTGCGGTCAACATCGCAACCGACGATGCGCTCCTCTCGACCGCTCGGGCCCGGGGGCTCGACCCGATGGAGTTCGACGCCGAGTACGATGACCGGAACCAGCGACTCCTGGATCGGTTCGCGTCTCGGGATGTCGTTCCGCGAGTCATCTACCACAGCGGCGCATTCGGGATCGAACCCATTACCTACGTCCTCGGGGAGACCGCGGAAGACGCCGCTCGCCTCGCGGTCTCGCTCCTCGAGACGGTCCAGGAAGCCGAGTGACGCGGCTCGACCATTACCGATTTGTACTCGTCGGTTATATCACTGATATGCCCACAGTACGAGGGCCAGCCCCGGTTGAGCTCCCCCAGGTCATGACGATCGCCGGGAGTGACTCGGGCGGTGGCGCCGGCATCCAAGCGGACCTCAAGACGATGGAGGCACTCGACACCTTCGCGACGAGTGCAATCACGAGCCTCACGGCACAGAACACCGTTGGCGTGGAGTCGATCCATCCCGTCCCGGTCGAGGCAATCGAGGCCCAGGTCGAGGCTATCCGTACCGATTTCGATTTACAGGCCGTCAAGACAGGCATGTTGGGTGTTGAACCCGTCGTAGAGAGGGTTGCGTCGTACGCTGCTGACATGGACGTGCCCTTCGTCGTCGATCCGGTTATGGTCGCCGCCTCGGGCGACCAATTGCTCGATCATGACGCTGCAGCCGCCTACGAGGGGTTGATCGCTGAGTCGACGGTCGTGACGCCAAACGCTGACGAAGCTGAAATACTCACAGATATCCCGATCGAGGATCCGGACTCGATGCAGGCTGCGGGGCAGAGACTCGTGGAGATGGGAGCCGACACAGCACTTGTGAAAGGTGGCCATGTCGGCGATGAGCATGTCGTTCGAGATGTCATCGTGACTCGGGACGACGTAACCACACTTGAGCACTCGAGAGTAGACTCGGACGGGACACACGGTTCGGGATGTACACTTTCGAGTGCGATCGCGGCACGACTGGCTCACGGCGATGACATCCCGGAGGCGATCGAATCCGGCGTGGCATTCATGACCCGCGCCATCAGATACCCGCTCGACGTCGGCGAGGGACCAGGACCGGTCCACCACCTCGCGAATATCCGGGATCGGTCAGCCAGACAGCCCACTCAGGAAGCTGTCGAGTCCGTCGTGGAGCAGCTGGTCTCTGCTGGCGTGTCGTCGATCGTTCCGGAGGTTGGGATGAACGTGGTCGGGGCCACGCCCTACGCAGAACGGCCGGAGGAGACCGTCGCCGTCGAGGGACGGATCGCCCGGACGATGACCGGAATCCGCGTGACGCGGGGAACACGCTTCGGCGCCTCGAGCCACGTCGCCCGCTTCCTGCTGTCGGCGCGGGAGCACGACCCCGACATCCGGTTCGCCGCGAACCTCCGGTTCGACGATTCCATCGAGGCAGCCCTGGAGAAGATTGATGCCCCAGTTGTCGAGATCGACCGCTCAAACGAACCGGAACCTGACGAGGAAGGCTCGACCATGGGCTGGGCGGCCGAGCGAGCCTTCGAGCAGGTCGAAACCACGCCGGCGGTCGTCTTCGACCGAGGTGACGTTGGCAAGGAACCGATCACGCGCATGCTTGCAAGCGACGCCGCCGATCTTGCGGCCCGTGCACTCTCGATAGCTGAGGAGTTATGAACCGTCCGAGGGCAACTGGATTGCACAAAACTACCGACACTCGGACGACGATACCGCCAGCGTCCTCCGTGAGCTTGAGCAGCTGAAGCAGTTGCTCGATGAGACGCGAACAGAGCGCGGGTCTGCGTACGCTGCTGTCCCGTTCCTGTTCCTCGACACGCTCTCGACGATGACCCTCTACGTGGACGAAGGGCGTAACCGGAGCATCCACGCCGACCAACCCTCGGATCTCCTCGAGCCGGACAATATGGAGCATCTTGATCAGCCGCTGTTCCTGCTCGGTCACGGCGTCGAGAACCCAGCAAACGGCATTCACGGCGACGAGGAGTACCTCTATGTCGTCGAACTCCCGACACGGAATCCGTTCGAGGAGCTGTCCGAGTGGACCGTCAAGGTGAGTGGTCACTCTGCGTTCCCACGCTGGGATGGACCGACCGACGAGGCATTCGAGCGGGCTAGCTGGCAATTCAACGGCCCGCTTGAGCACGCGCTCGAAGAGCTGGTCGCTGAGCCGGCGTAAACACCGAGCCCGCTCAGATGAAGCCGCCGATGACGAGTAGTCCGACGACGAGCAGCAGCGTCGCGACCACGCTCCCACCGGCCAGCCACTTGTTCTCCATCGCTTTCTCGTGGAGGGGCATGTCGGCGTACTCCTCGTGGAACGCTTCGAGGTTCTCCTCGTCGTAGAAGTACTTCGTTTTCAGCGCGAACCGCTCGGTGACTGCACAGCCCGTACAGATCGGCTCGCATTCCAGCCGCTCCGTTTTGATGTGGCTGGAGCAAGCGATTGCCCCGCAGTTCGGACAGTAGGTGTACGTCTCGTCGCCGCCGCTCGTGTCACAGTGGATGCACCGATGGATGCCGTCCTCGGCGGTCACTCGTGACGGGCCTGCCGCGTGATACTCGTAGGGGTAGGTGTACGCCTGGATGTCGGTGGTGTGCCGAACTTCAGGGAGGTACACTGGTTCGATCGACTGCACGGAGATGTCCGAGCGGTTCGGCTCGCAGGTCTTGTTGTAGGTGACGTTGTTGTCGCCGGTGTAGGTGACCGTCGTCGTGTGGTGCTGCTGGAGGCGCTCGACGGCCCACTCCTTGTACTCCGTTTGCGTCTGCCCGAACCGGCGCTCCTCGGCGTCGTCGAACACCTCCGCGAACTGCTCGGTGTCGAGGTCGACCGTCGCGTGGAGGTTCTCGGTGACCAGCGTCGCGACGTCCTTGTCCGCGACCTGTGGCTGCCCGCGTTCGGCGTGGGCGACGAATCGGGTCCGGTCGTTGATCCGGTGGATGACGCCCACCGATGTCTCGAAGACAGCGTTCGTGTCCGTGGTGACCGCGACCACCGGGCGGAACGTCACCGATGAGTGTGGGTCTGGGAGGTCGGCGGCCTCGATGTTCTCAATGTCGCGGAACGCCTCCGTGACTGGCGCGTCGACGTCGACAGCCGGGTCGTACGGGCGCAGGGTCTCGTCGCAGAGAATCTCGATGCGACCGTTGTAGAGGTCGAGGCCGATCTCGTCGGCGATCTCCCGGAGGTCCTCGCCGTCGAGCAGCTCGATTGGATGTGGGTCGTCGTTCTGCTGGAGGCGGTCGGCGTACTCCTGAGCAGGGTTCGTAAACCGGCCGGTCGTGACGACCATTCCGCGTTTCGGGCCGTCGAAGTCGAACGTCGCGATCGCTGAGTGAAGCTTCTGGACGACCGGCCGCCCGACTGTCCCCGTGTGCTTGCACTCGACGATAATCGCGCGGCGGGTGCCGTCGACGACCTCCTCCATGATGACGTCGCGACCCTCGTCAGCAGTGCGGTCGGCCTGGCGGACGTTCTCGTAGCCGAGGTTCCGGAACACGTCCTCCATCACGTCCTCGAACTCGAACCCCGAGAGATCGTCCAGTACAGCCATCCTCAATTATGTGGACTGTACGTTGCAACTGCCAAATACGTTGCCGAACGCTACGCCATCCTGTTTGTTGAACCCCTGAGAGGGGTGCGGGGGTCACCGAACCGACGTACGCTGATGTGTTCAATTACGACACCGATCTCGACGGGCATGCTGAGACTATCTCGTGATTGCGTTCTCGAATACGGTCCCGAAAATCGTGTGCAATGGCATCAGTTCTTGTGAAGTTCACCTCTCAAAATATTCAACCGAATCGCACTCTTCGGTGTGTGATGCCGCCTCCCCCCCCTGTGGCGCAAGGCTCTCCCCCGTGCACTCATCACGGGAGACTTATACAGCCAGCAAGCCCGGCCGAGGACCGTCTCCACAGCGAAATAACGCTGAACGATCGTCCACTGAGGTTCCCTCAACCCCATCTCCATCCACGCATGCCGCCCACGATTGTCCTGATCCTGATCGCCGTCTTCGTGATTATCGTACTGGCCCACGGATACCGCATGCTGACTGCGTTGTTCGTTCTTCGGTCGCTTCCGTCGGGCGATACCGACACGCCGTCGTCAATCATCGACGGTGAGTCAGTCGCTCTCACGGGAGAGCTGACGGTCGAAGAACCAGTTGAAACAGCTGCTGCGGCCGTAAAAGACGCTGACCGGCCTGTTGGTGCGTATCTTTGGCAGGGTCGGTTCTCGGACAACTCCAACAGTGACCTCACAATCGAAGACTGGGGGTGGGAGCGCCAGCATTGGCACACGTTCGCCTCAGGCATCGAATGGGGTCGGTTCGGTGTTGACGCTGGGAGTCAGACGGTTCGTATCGATCCGTCATGGCTTCGAACCGCACTTGACGCCGAACGACTGAAGCAGTTAGAAATCGGCGGCATCAACAAGCACGACCGGCTATCCGTGTATCTCTGGGACTCCTGGTACACTTATGTCAGGAATCGCATCGAACATCGATCCTTCCGGCGGTTTGCAGGATACGTGCAGCGACAAAACGATGAGATTGATTTGAATCGCTATCTGCTGGAGGCGCGTCCGCTGCTGGAAGATGACGAAGTGAGCGTTTGCGGTGAGATACAGGTTGATCAGGGTGAACCGGTTCTCCGCGGGACTGACGACGTGCCGCTGTTGCTTTCCGACAAAGGATTCGACGGACACCGACGCTGGCTCAAACGACGAGTGCTGCGGAAAGCGGCGTTCATAACTGGGTTGCTTGTCGTCGCCGCGAGTCTCTGGTTCGGAGTCTACATTCCGCTGGGGGTACTGATCGTCGGCTGGCTCCTCTATGGAGCCTACAACTTTGTACAAGATGCCGGAACCTTTCTGGAGTGGATACGGAGCTAACACGCTATCGTGGATATCGAAACTGTACCAACACAGAGAGACAATCATGGAAGCCACCGATATGAACTGACGATTCCTCTCGGTGGATTCGTGCTCAGCGCGGGATTCATCGGCGGATAGGTCGAGTTCGGTACTGTCGGTGGTGCACTCTTCTCAAGCCTTCTTCTTGCTGGGCTGCGGACTGATGATCGACAAGTTCGTCTATGGGATTTGACCTGCTCTGACGGTTCACCGGGAACCTACTTGGGGATTCACTCGTTCTTGCATCTGCTGTGTCAAAATGGATTCAGAGTCACGGTTACAGCGGTTCACACAGCAATTCTATGTTGATAATGGCGAACATCAAAACGATCTTACGGACTGCCGATACCAGCCGAGCGCTCTCACGGCGTCGCCGGGAGCGCCCACTGCCACGCCGACCTGAGGGTGACAACACCGAATGGGCCACCGAACCCGGCGGCGACCGCCCCAACGGAGGGAGCGGAGTAGGCGAGCCCGACGACGGCGGCGGCACCACAGGCTCCGACCACGGCTATCACTGCGGCGATGCGACGATCGAGCGGGCCGAACGCCGTCGTCTTGACGGGGAGTTCGAACGCCTCGACGGCCTGGTCGTACTCTCGGAGGTGTGCGACGCTGTAATCGTACTCTCCCGCAAACGTAGTGATCGAGAACGTCCGAGTGCCGCAGGCGCGGTCGACGAGCTCTCCTTCACACAGATCGGCGTCCCGGATGTCGTCGATGGGGGTCGCCCACTGGACTGTCTTGGTGAGGTCGTCGTACGCGACTACCGTATCGTCGCGGCGCTGGTACGTCAGCGTGCCGTGGGTGAGAGCGTACTCGATGGCTTTCAGCCCGCCGATGCCGGCTGGTAGGAGGCCGAAACAGACCACCGCGGCGGTGAGCGCCTTTACCGACCCGGCGGTGAGCCCGACCCACGCGAAGAGATATACTGGCCCGCTGCTGACAGCGGCCGTCGCGCCCTGCCAGAGCGCGGTGGCCCGAACGGCGTGCCGGCCCGGACGGACCTCGGCTGCCGGTAGTGCGTCCGGAGCCGCCACCGGCGGGAGCGTTCCTTCTCCCTCCTCTGGGTCGAACGCCACCCCGCTGCGGTAGCCGCGCCACTCCGCGAACAACTTCACTGCGACGAACGCGACCAGAGCGCCGGCCGGGCCGCCGACGATCGCGACTATGAGTGCCACCACGGCCAGCGTGCCTTCAGTCGTCGCGCTCGCGACGACGTCTCGGGGCGTGCTCATTTCGTAGCGTCGCGTCCGGAAGTACTCGCGCTCGATGACGCCGATCTGGGAACCGATGAGGAAGACGATGCTCGCCGCCACGCTTGGGTCGGTGAGCGTTGCCGGCACGTCGATGAACCGGCCCAACACGAAGAGGAACGCCCCGGCGAGCGAGACGGCAGCCCCGAACGCCCGCAAGGCAAACGGGACGTTTCGAGGGTAGATCGGGGGGAGCGCGTCGATGATCGCGACGCTCCCGCGCCGGCGGTTGAGGTCGCTCGGTCCAACGGAGACCCCGCCCCACTCGTCGGGCTTGAGCGGGTTCCCCTCCTGTGGGCGCTCCAGCTCGTCGTAGCTCGGCGGGCGGCGCGCGAACAACGCCTTCAACCCGGCGAACGGGACAGCGACGACCAGCTCTATCGCGTAGACGACCGCGAACGTCTGGGCGCTCCACCCGAGGTGGAACACGCCGACCAGCGGGACGACGTTCGCCGCGACTGTCACCAGAAACACGGCAGACGAATCGTTTGATTGGGGATCCACCGATCTATTATTCATCGGTGTGGGCCTCCTCACCCGTTTATCCTCTGTTTTTGAGTCTCTGTGACGAAGCAGTCGTCCACGGGGGACGAATCAATCGCCCTCCCCCCCTCGTCGCATGTATCCCCAGTAGAAGAACAGCGAGATGAACAGGAGAGATAGAACTCCCGTGAACAAACTTGAGATGAAGTTTGGTAGAGAGAGGAATGCTGTAGCGTCCGCTAGTGAGTAAGCGATCCAAGCAACGGATGCGACCAGCACGAACAGTAGTTCGGACCGTGAGAGGGTCTCGCGGGAATAGCCGCGTATGCCAAGCACAACCATCACAATCCCGAAAACGACCATTACGAAGTGGAATTCGGGGCTCCCGATCCAACTCAGCATGTGTCCGCACCTCGATCTATTTTCGTATACGTTGTGGAGATATTCTGGAAAGATACATCATCGTTTCGGCTCAGAAGATGACGATTCTGGTAAATGATAGTTCTCATTTATCAGCTACCCCACTAATAACTTGGAACAGGTCTCGCTGCCCGTATTCCCACACCGCGATGTATAATAGGAACCCAGTCACGAACATTCCCGTTCCGACCCCAGATGAATCAAGTGTCGTAAATATATCTTGCGCGGCAAAGGCACCGACCAACGCCGACGCCACGCCGACACCACACACTGTTCCGAGGGACCCGAAACCGATCCGGTTCCCGTCGATGAGGTCCCGGCCGACTTGGTAGAACAGTCCGAGACCGGCGAGGGCTGCGAGCGCGAGCGCAACGGTCTGCAACGACGGCGCGATAGCCCCCGCGAGTACGGTGACGAAGCCGCCGATGGAGAAGCCGATGCCGACCCGGCCGAGCATCCGCGCGCGACTGAGTCCCGAAGACGCCATCGCCTCGGAAGAACCCGCCGTGTCGTCGCGCCGGGTTGGCTCGCCGCCGCTGGGAGCCGAGACCCGCTGACCGACGTGAACGTAGCGGCCAGAACCGTCCGGCTCCGTCCAGCCAGTCTGCTCAGTAACGTCTACACCGGGCGTGTCCACGTCGACGCCGTGGAACCGGACGGGCAGTCCGGCTGAAACTTCGAACGTCGGGTGGTCTTGCACCTGGAAGTGGAGGTGGGGCTCCGCGGAGTTCCCGGAATGCCCGCAGCGGCCGATCCGCTCGCCGCGCGTCACGCTGTCTCCGGGTTCGACCTCGATGCTGCCCGGGACGAGATGGACGAGGCAACTGTACTCGTCTTCCGCGTGGCGGACCGTGACGGCGTTCCCGGTCATACTCCGTTTGAACGGGTGAGAAAACCCACCGGCTCGCCCGAGCTCCGGGTCGCCGTCGTGGACGTCGACGACGACGCCGTCGGCGGGTGCGAGGACGGGTTCCTCGTAGCAGTAGTAGTTCTCGATGCTCGTATCCGTGCCGGCGGGACGGCTCCGCCCCTCCTCGTCGGTGATCACGAAATCGTAGGCGTAGCGCTGGGTCGCCGGGAACCACGAGTGGGAGTGCTCCTTGATCGGACTGCCGTTCACGACGGTCCACGTCCCCTCGACGGGCAATCGGTAGTCGGTGGACTGGGCGTGCGTTTCCGGCTCGGGAAGCGAGCCGCGGTGTCTCCCGATAGCGACGAGGCTCCCGAGGAGTTGCATCGCGTCCTGGCGAAACACGAGCGGGTTGAAAAACGACAGCGGAACCCCGAGCAGGAAAGCGAGGTGGCCCCGCCAGCCGCTGTCCATGTCGAGCCAGTCGCGCGGCCCCGCCTCGTCGTCAGTGTCGAGCCCTATCGATTGCTTGCTGCCGCTGATCAGCATCGACACGAACGGCCAGAACGCGAAGAACCAGAAGACGTGAAACAGCTTGAGTATCTCTACTTGCGGAAATATGTTCCCGAGAACCCCGACCAATCCCAGCAGCGTCAGGGAGAATGGACTAACGGACTGGAGCCGTTCGCGGAGACGCGAAGCCAGCGACCGTGACGTGACTTGATTTGACATGCGGAGGTAGTACGCGAGATGTGGCCGCTTCGGGACGTAAGCGTTCTGTGAACCGAATTTCACGAGAATAACCCACACACTTAGACGGGGGACAGCACTCAATACCCCTTCCATTCAACGAATCCGCATGACGAACAGCGGGGGAGCGGCATCGGAGGAGGCGTTCGCGTTGCTCGGCCACGAGATCAGACTCGCCATCCTACGCGCGTTCTTCGAGCGCTACGCGCCGGTCGACCCGGATTCGCGCTCGGAGATGCGGGAACGGCGCACGCTCTCGTACGCGGAGCTGATGGCAGCAACAGATATGGAGGACAGCGGCAAGTTCAACTACCACCTCGGGAAGCTTCGCGGTGTCTACGTCGAAGAAATCGAGGAGGGGTACGTTCCGACGGCGAGCGCCATCGCGCTCTACGAGGCGGTTATCGCGAACCGACCGACCGAGTCGATACCGTCGGGCTTCGATATCGACGAGTCCTGCCCGAACTGTGGGTCCGGGCTCCGAGGGAAGTACGAACAGGAGTTCCTGACCGTCGAGTGTCCCCCGTGTGAGTTGTTCTGGGGGGCCACGTATCGATTCCCGAAGAACGGACTCGCCGTCCGCGAGGGAGAGGGCGTCTACAAAGCGCTCTACGACCGCATGATGCACCACGTCGGACTGGCCCGCACGGGGCAGTGTCCGTCATGCGCTGGTCTCACCAGCGTTACTGTGCCACGGGAGCGCCTCGATGAGGACTCAACACCGACTGCGGAGTTGACCTGTGAGACGTGCTCGTGGTTCATTACTGTCGATATCGTCAGTGCACTCCAGTTCGAACCGCAGGTGACGAAGGCGTTGCTCGAACTTGGTGTTCCGCTCAGTAAGTCAAGTAGCATGCGAGCGACGGAGCAAGTGCTCCCTGACGTAACCGGTTGGGTCAGCTCCGACGATCCGTTCTATGCCACGATCAGCATCACGTATGACGACGCCGTCGCTGAGATTACTGTTAGCGACGAACTCAAAATCTGTTCTGCTACCGTTGAATAACTGGCTTAGTGGCCATTTATCATTCCAGTCATAATTTCCGGGTTATTGGAAAGTTACCGAGACTGCTCTGTTAAAACGCTCGTCGGCTAATAAATTCTGATGGAGGATATCAGTGAGTAGCTCCTCTGAATTCAGCACGACTCGCAGAATTATTTTACGAACGGATAGAAACACTCGTAGTACGTTGATAGGTCATCGAGCATTTTCCGGCCTCCTGTAGGTTATTCATCGGGCTGAGATTCAAGTACGATTCCGGGCGGATAGTATTTATTGCCCCTGAGAGGGGTGCGGGAGGTTCCACTCCCCATCACCGAGTTATGACCGATTTAGAACACCCTTGGCTAGACGTGTCGCTCCTCTACGAACTCTACTGGGAACAGGAGTTGAGTACGGGGTCTAGAGTTTATAATGCATTACGGGGGGAACCGCGGAGGGAGGTGACGGAGCTTTGACCGACCATACCTGTGACTACTGTGGCGAGGCATTTTCGACCTCCCATGAGTTGGGAGGCCACGTAACCGCGGTCCATCGCCGCGACCAGATCGTAACGGACGCGGACATAATTCTCGACGACATTCAGCGTGTCGCAGACGTATTAGGAAAACCGCCGACGGCAAAGGAGATGAGCGAGCACGGGGAGTACTCCCAGCGCGTCTGCCAGAAGAAATTCGGGAGCTGGAACGAGGCGCTTCGTGAGGCTGGCTACGCTCCGAATCGAAAGTTCCGACTCACCGATCAGGACCTGGTGGATGAGATTGACCGCCTTGCGGAGCAACTCGGTCGCCCGCCATCGAGCGGGGAGATGGATCGGATTGGGGAGTATCACAGATGGACGTATGACCACCGGTTTGGCGGGTGGGAAGAGGCACTCAACCAAGCTGGCTTCTCACAACCACGGTCCTACCAAGAACGTTCAGAGATTCCGTACGGGCCAAATTGGCCGGAGCAACGGCGGCAAGCATTGGAACGTGATGATTTCCAGTGCCAAACGCCGTGGTGTAAGATGACTCAAGCAGATCATCAAGAGCAGGTTGGGAAGGACATCTCTGTCCACCATCTGCTCCCACGGAAATTCTTCGTCGGCCCCGACGGGCAGTTTGACTACGAACAGGCAAACCGAGTTTCGAATCTCGTGACGGTCTGTTCGAAGCATCATCTCATCTGGGAAGCCGTCGCCCCGCAGCGATTGGATACGATTGTCGACGCCACACGGCCACCAGAGCGAGGTGGTCCCGAGGGTGTTTCTCTCCCCGTACGAGGGGATGAGGGGTAACTCCCTCGTGATTCGAATGCGAGAGACAGACGAGTCTATCCCGACGCCCGATACAGACGATTTCACGAACAGAGAACAACTCCACTGGCACCTCACCAATGCCCTCGCAAGCGCCAAGTCGGCGGAGACGAAGGCCCATCTCCGAGGAGCCCTTGCTGCGTGGCAGAATCTCCCGCCGACACCACTCGTCGAGTGTCCGCTCTGTGGAAGAGTCGGGCTTCCAGAGCGAATCCAAGCTCACGAGTGTCGGCAACCGTAGCGTCGTTTTTTGCGCCTCGATGGGTGGAGGCGCAGATCGGAACGCTTCGCGCCTTCGGAGTACATATGAAAGACCCAGAGACAGCTACGGTCTTCGCAGGCCTCGATGGGCGAACCGACACCGAACTACCCGAGTGGTACGCCGAGCAACACGGAGGTCCCGAACCGATCAGCTTCAGTGAAGCGATTCGAACCCTCCCGCAAGCGGTCGATACAGCAGTCGCGTATCGCAATCCGTACAGTGACGAGTGGGTCGAAACAGAGCGGTTCAACGCAATTGTCGAGCCGTCGCGGTTACAAGCAGAGGCAGATGGAGACGCCGAGGAAGAGTCACTATTTCACATTCCGACTGACTCGTACTCGATCATCAACCCGGTCGACGTCTACGGGCCGCTGGAGGAGGTCCTCCGCGAGGAGACCATCGACGGGACGCCGCTGGGCGAGGTGATGTTCGGCGAGATTCGGCGCTACCGGGGCGGCGGCGAGGTCCACATGGACATCATGTTCGATGGCCTCGAGGTGCGCCTTCCTGGCCGGTCGGACCCGATCACGATGGGCGTCACGTCGGGCTACGACTTCTTCGGCGAGCACGCCGTCTACGTGGAGGGGTTCGCCCAGGACGGCTACTGCTCGAACACGATGCGCTCGCTCACCGACAAAGAGGTCATCAAACACATCGGCGACGTACGGAACTTCCGCACCTGGTGGGAGGAACTCCTCGCACAGGTCGAACTCGTCGCCGATGACCTCTTCGAGTTCATCCGGGACGCCCAGGAAATCGACCTCGACTTCTCCGAACTTCCGTTCACCGTCACGGAGTTCTACACGCTCCTGGGCTTCCCGGACTACCTAGCCGAGCGTGCCGCCGGCGATGCAGAAGCCAATGCGGCGTCCCCCTTCGAGATCGATATGTGGACGCTGCATTCCGGCGCGACGTACGCCCTCACCCACTTCTTCCAGGGGAAAGAGGGGGCATCCCTCGATCAGTACGTTCGGATCGCCAACGACATCCTGTTCAATCCGGAAGGCACGATCGAGCGCGTCGAACAGGCGTACGAGCAGGAGTTAGCGGCGGACGGTGACGACGGGTCACAGGCGTCGCTGGCCGGCGAACGAGCGCTGGCGAGCATCGAGCGCGTCAGCGACGACCTGCAGGAGAAAGTCGAGCAATTCGAAGAACGCGAAGATGCGCTACGTGAGCGATTCCAAGAGGCGATGGGCTAAGAGCAGTCGGATTGAAGATTCGCCAGGCGTGCTTCCGTTCTAGCGGCTGGAATCCACTGCTGACAGTATTAAGTGAGTAGGGGCGTACCCAGAGACCATGTCTATTGAGCATAATCCGACTCTCGACGCGCGAGAGCCACAGCAGGGGGATATAGAGACTTTTGAAGAGTTGGAGCGTGGTGACTCGGTCAAATTCTTTGAATGGCCCGTCGAGCCGTTGACCGTGATCGGCTGGGAAGAAGACGATAATGTCGGGAAGCGAGTACGAGTTGAAGCAGAAGGCGGCGAGTCGTTTCTCTACCAGGTAGACGGCCACCTCTGGCATTACGTCCCTGAGGACGAGTTCGCCGGCGAGAATAACCCATACCCTGTTCAGAACCTCGTTTTGCTCGAATCCTCGGAAGCCTGATTGGGCTTCGAGGTAGTGCGAATCCTGTCGTGGCAGGTCTCTATTTTGATGGTCTCATTCGCAGTGGCTACATCTTCTCAAGATCTACTGCTTCAATTCTCTGCTGTTGCTCGTGCCCTCGATAGGTGGAGGCATCCGTTATGGGTACTTCTACAGACGACTCAGAGGCGTCAGACGAATTTCCGCCTGAAAAGCGGCTTGAAGCACCGAACACGCGCCTGATCAAGGCAGGGATCGAGACGATTCCTGATATGGAAACCCTCCAGGAGTGCGTTGCCTACGAGAACGCCCACCAGAATCGGACGCAGATCCTGCGCCGACTCAAGTGGAAGGCTGAAGAGCTACGTAAGGGCGAAGAGTAAGTTCTGTTCTTAACCAACACATTCCGCGTGGGTTTCCTTATTGTTGGTTAACTGCCTGAGTCTCGGTTTTTCGGGCCCCTGAAAGGGTGCGGGGCAACCAGCAGCGGCCTCGCGATCCTAATCATGTCCCTCGAGCTGAGCTCCAGCACCAGCACCGCCCGCGAAATCGCCGCCGCCAGACAGGCAGACTACGTGGCGTTTCTGCATCGAGCCCCGTTTGTCGTCGACGCTTTCGGCCTCGGGTTCCTTCCCGGCTTTCGCGAGGACTGTGGGTACCAGGAGGCGCAGTATCAGAACCTTAGCCTCCCCGTCGGGATGCTCGACAACGATTTCCGGAATCCCGATCTGGAGCGGTTCGTCGACCGTTTCTTCGAGTACGAACCACAGGTCGGGGTCATCGGGGACGTCGACGAAATCGACGACGTCGACGCCCACGTCGCTGCGGCTCGTGAGATCCAAGCGAGCTACCCCGAGGCCGAGCTCATCGTCGTTCCGAAGTCGCAGGCGGTGATCGGCGCGATTCCCGAGACCCTCGTCCTCGGGTATTCACGGGGATACGCCGACCGCCTGGCCCACGAGTTCTCCGACCCTGCCGATTGGAGAGGGCGGCGCGTCCACATCCTCGGCGGGAGTCCGCCTAAGCAGCTCGATGCCATTCGACAGTTGACCCGACCGACACTCACGGACGAGCCACCAGCCGACATCGTCGGCGTCGACTGGAACGGGCTGCATCGCGGCGCGCAGTTCGGTGAGTTCTGGACGGCCGACGGCTGGGACGACAGCGGTCGCGACGCCGACCACGTCACCGTGCGAAAGACGGTGCGCCACAGCCTCGCTTGCGTCCGTGAGTTTTGGAAGACCCACGGAATCTGGCCCGAAACGACACCGCAAAACGAGGGGCTCAACGTCGAGTACGAGGGACCGAGTCCTGCCGATCTCGAGGACGCCGCCTGTACCGAGTGCGGGACGAACGTCTGGCGAACTCGCCGCGGCCCGTACGTGGTCGAATACGATACCGGCGCGATCTGTGGATACTGCAGCTACGAGTGCTACTTCAGCCACCGCCATCGAAACAACCTGGAGGAGATCGTCGGCGAGCAGAGCGTCTACCTCCCGCCGGCGTGACTTCTCGACCTGTTTTTCGTGCCCCCAGAGAGGGCGAGGGCTTCTTCGAAAGCTCTCAGAGGTGACTTCCAGTGAGTCAACAACAGCGTCCTGACAACGTCTCGATCGACGAGATTCCGGTCGATATCGACAACACGCAATCAACGGAGGTCGATCCCGCCGACGTCCCCGACGAAATCGAATCTATCACCCGTGGGCTCGCCGGCGAGCAGCCGCCGACGAATCCGCTCGTCGTGCTGAAAGCGGCCCGGTGGTGGTACATTCACGGCAAGGGCGGCACGGATCCCGCCTTCCAGTGGGCCATCGAGTGGGCGCGTCATCTTGCGACCGACACGCCCAGTGACGTCGAGCGGTTCGACGAGTTCCTTGAGTACCTCGTCATGGTCGGCTTCGCGGACGAACGCCACGAGCTCCGCTGACCGACAGAGCGGTTTTTGAACGCCCCTGAGGGGTGCGGCGCGGTCTGAACAGACGCTGTCGCCGTGAACTCGATTCGGTGAACACGATGTCTACGACCAGAGACTCGTCGGTCTCCTTCGACCAGACCGACACGCGATCAGACGAGATGAACAGTACCATCGAACAGTGGATCGACGACCTCGTCGCCGGCGTCGACGACGCACAGACCAGCGACGAGTTCCAGGAGTGGCTCGATGTCCAGAGTCGTTTCCACGACTACTCCTACCGGAACACGCTCCTCATCAAGCGGCAGTGTCCCGAGGCGAGCCGGGTGGCGGGCTACCGGACGTGGCAGGAGGAGTTCAACCGTCACGTCACGGAGGGCGAATCGGCCATCTGGATCTGGGCGCCGATCATCACCAAGCAGTGCCCGGAGTGCGAGAATTCGCCGAGCTACCACGAGGACAGTGACTGTGAGTACGACGAGACGCCGCCCGAGGAGTGGTCCGAGGGCCTGGTCGGATTCAAGCCTGCGCCGGTGTTCGACGTCTCCCAGACCGAGGGCGAACCGCTTCCCGACCTGGACACGGAAGCGACCGGCGACGCCGGCAATCTCGTCGAACAGTTGACTGACGCCGCTGACGACCTCGGCGTGACGGTGCAGATCGTTCCAGCCGAGGAGTGGACCCACGGCGAGGCAAAGGGCATCTGCGAGCAGCTGAGCCTCGTCGACGTTCAGCCGCTCGTCGAGGTGCGTGATCGGGAGAACGAGGCCGACCTCGCGCGGACGCTAATTCACGAGTACGCCCACGCTCTGCTCCACTTCGACGTCGACGACGACACCGAGCGGGCAAAACGCGAAGTCGAGGCCGAAGCCGTCGCGTACGTCGTTGGGCGGTACTGCGGGCTCGACACGAGCGGATCGGCGTTCTACCTCGCTGCGTGGGAGTCGGACGATTCCGAGGTCGTTCGCGAGCGGCTCGGACGGATCAGTTCCACAGCAGAAGAGCTCATCGACGTGCTCGAAAGCGAATCCTCGTCCCAACACAGTTAACCAACAGAGTGATGGATCCCTTCCGTTCTGTTGGTTAAGTTTTTCTGCGCCCGCGGAGGGGCGGAGGCGCATTCAGACCTCCGTCGAATGATGACTGAACCCTATCTCACGACGGTCCTCGAGGAAGCCGAGCACGTTGCCGAGCAGCACGACCAAGTCGCCAGAACGACAGACAACCAAGCCCACGAGTACCTCCGATACGCCGCCCTCCGGGTGCTCGAAGGCGCGGCGGAACACCTCCCGGCGGACTGGACGCCGGTCGACGGCGTGACCGTCGGCTACGGGAGCGACGACGCGATGTACGACAGCTGGGGCTCCAGCGAAGACTGGTGGGAGACCGTCCCGCCGCAGGAGGCGTGTACCCGCTTCCGGGTGTTCTTCCCGGACGACCACCAGACGGTCCCCCGCGACATCGTCGACGTGATGGCCACACTCGGTGCCTGGCGCGTCTGGACCGGGAGCGCAGCCGCGTGCGGCTCCTATGACCATCGCGAGCGCCGTGAGGTCCACTACCTGTGGCCGGAAGGCCATCCGGTGGAGGAAGTGCTCCACGAGCGGCTCAGTGGCCCTGCGAAAGCCGTCGCTCCCGACGGTGGCCGAACGGGTGACGTTCGCGACCGACTGGTCGTCGACGAGAACGCACAGTCGAAGGACGATCTCGAGCCCCGCACGAAGCGTGCCGTCGCCGAAGCGATGGACGTCTCACTCCTCTCGAAAGGTGGCCGCTACGAGGTGCAGTCCGCGTCCGGCAACAGGTACGAAGTCGACGTCGTCGACGAATCGTGTACCTGTCCCGACTGGCAGCAGCGTTCACCCGAAGGCGGCTGCAAACACCTGCGTCGCGTCGATCACGAGATCAAACGGGGCCGTGTTCCGCGTCCGGATGGCCGACTCCCAGCTGAGCTAGCGGAGTAACTACCCCGAACCAATGGTTACAACATGGGACAGTTGTAGGCGGGCGTTCCCGCGTTATAGACTGTACCGCTCGCCGTCCTCGGGAACGTGTACATCCTCTGTCTCTGCCCGCAGTTCCTCGCGCGACAGCAAGCAATGGTTGATCGCCTCCATGTGGACGACCACTATTTCGGCGTCAGTGGCCTCTCGGACAGCGTTGATGTCCTCGACCCCCATCGTGATGGGTTCGCCCTGATCGAACTGCGCTTCGCCGCCGTTGAGAACCACCAGATCGGGTTCGTACTGGTCAAGTGTCTCCTCGACCGGTTCGTACCAGATCGTGTCCCCGGCGACATACACTGTCTCGTCGCCCTCGAAAACGAAGCCCGAGACCGGACCCATTCCCTCGGCGAGCTCGCCGTGCCCGTGCTGGCCCGGCGTCCGGTGGATTGTGACCCCCTCGAAGGTGGTTTCGTCGTCGACGGGGCGAACATCAGTGAAGGCCTCGTCAGTGAAGGCGTCGGCCTCCTCGGGCTGACAGAACAGCGGCACGTCGGCATCGAGTTCCTCTCTGGCCGCCTCGTCCCAGTGGTCGGGGTGGCGGTGCGTAACGACCACAGCGTCGTAGGTGAGATCAACGTCGGGCAGCGGAACAAGCGGATTCCGATCCTGATTCGCCGTGGTGAGGAACTCCGGAACTGCCGGGTTGTCTGTCACCGTCGGCATCTCGCCCTCCGGCGTGAACATCGGATCCACGAGGAACGTCGTGTCACCGACGTCCAGGAGGATAGTCGCGTTACGAATCAGCTGAACACTCGCACCAGTCGTTGCCATACCCGGCCCTACGAGATTCTTAGGGATGGGATTTACTTCGACATATTCCAACCGTCGAGGAGTTCGACGTGCAGTTTACTGGATGAACTCAATGTCCTCGGGGTCGAGATCCACGTCGAGATCCACGTCGAGCGAATCGGCGGCGAACTGTTGTGCCAGCCACGCTTCCGCTCGGTTGAGACGGTACTGGAAGGTCGACCGTGACACACCGACATCTTCAGCGATTTCCGCGACCGATTGCTGCCGTGGCTCTTCGTAGTACCCACGTTCGATTGCAGCTTCAAGCGCAGACTTCTGTTCGGGCGTGAGAGTTTGCTGGACGCGGCCGTCGTCGACCAAACATGGCGGTGTACCGAGTCGTTCAACAGTCAGCGACAGCCCCTCTCGCAGGTTCGCTCGGACTTCCTCGTGAATCGCTGATACTGGCCCGTCGATAAGCATCCGCCACCGGTATTGGTCACCACGTCGCTCCGTACGCATTATCAATCCCTCGCCGATGTGTTTCGCCGCGACCAAGGGAATCGACCGTGGACCATCACCTTCCCGGCGAAGCCAGTGAATCTTCCGAGATTCCGCATTCGACGAGAGGATCGTGTATTCGTATTCAGTCACGGGTGCCCCACACATTCCGGTTGTGTCCGGAGAATTAGCGACGCGTTCCAGTGCGTCGTCGAACTCGTTGAGAACAGCAGCGGGGCCGACCACCTTCTCAATCCCCCATACTGCCTCGCTGGTCGCATTGATCTCCATCGAGCGAGCGGTCAAGTCCGGATTGTCGATGAAGAGATCCATCACCTCGTCAACACCCTTGTCGTACTCGATGGTAAAGACAAATTCACGCATGTACTACACATTCTCGCTTGTCGTGTTTAATCTTGGTAGGAGAAGTGGTCCCGCACGTTAATCATCAGGCAAGGTAGGTACGATGCTCGAAAAATACTAAATCAGAATCGCAGTGAGGTGTTTAGCGAAGACGACCGAGTAGCATGTAGTCGTGGTCGGGCGTATACCGGCGGAACAGCAGGCTGTTCGACAGCACCGACACACTCGAGAACGCCATCGCGCCGGCAGCGAGTACGGGCTGGAGCAGCCCAAGCGAGGCCAGCGGGATCATCGCTGTGTTGTACCCCAGCGCCCACACGAGGTTCTGCTTTATTTTCTCGAGCGTTGCGTCCGAGATGCGGATTGCCTTCACTACGTCCAGAGGGTCGTCGCGCATCAATGTGACGTCCGCCGCCTCGATCGCCACGTCCGTACCCGAGCCGATGGCCGTCCCGACGTACGCAACCGCTAGTGCGGGTGCGTCGTTGACCCCGTCACCGACCATCATCGCCTGCCGGCCGTCGGCCTGGATGGACTCAACCGCGTCCGACTTGTCCTCGGGCAGGACTTCCGCACGGACGTTTGTCGGGTCAATACCGACCTGTTCAGCGACGGCGCGTGCAGTACGCTCGTTGTCGCCGGTGATCATCATCACGTCGACGCCGCGCTCCTGCAGCTGGCGCACGGCGTCCTTCGCACTCTCCTTGACCGTGTCGGCGTCGGCAACGACGCCCACGAGTTCACCTTCGTAAGCGACTAACATCGCCGTCTTCCCCTCGTTCTCGAGGCGCTCCATCGTCTCCTGAGCGGGCGAGGGGTCGATCCCGTTGTCACGCAGGAGCTTCCGATTACCGACCAGCACCTCGCTGCTGCTCACGTTCGCTTTAATGCCGTGACCGGGGACGTTCTCGAAATCGTCGGGATCGGCCACGTCGATACCGCGAGCTTTCGCTCCATCGACAATCGCCCGGGCAAGCGGGTGTTCGCTCCCGCTCTCCGCGATCGCTGCGAGCCGAAGTACGTCATCCTCACCAAGCCGCTCAGCAGCAGCGAGTTGCCCGCCATCAGTAGCAGGATTCCCACCCTCGGTGAGAGGTTGGCCGTCGCCGTCGAAGACAACGACATCGGTCAGCTCCATTTCGCCCTTCGTGAGCGTCCCGGTCTTGTCGAAGACGACCGTGTTGACGTCTTTGGCGCGCTCGAGGACGTCGCCGCCCTTGAACAGGACGCCGTTCTGTGCACCGAGGGTCGTTCCAACCATCGTCGCCGCGGGCGTCGCCAGCCCCAGCGCACAGGGACAGGCGATTAGCACGGACGAGGCGAACACGATGATCGCGAACTCGAAGACTGAGACCCCGCCTGCGGCGACGGGGCCACCTGCGACGAGTCCCCATAGCGGGAGGACGTCGACGAAACCCGCGAGCACCTCGGGGAACACGTACCAGACGGCGCCCCAGATGACCGCGTTCACGATGACTGCAGGGACGAAGTACGCAGAGATGCGGTCGGCGACGTTCTGGATGTCGGGTTGTCGAGACTGTGCCTCCTTCACCGTCTGGACGATCTGCTGGAGCGCGGTGTCCGTCCCAACTTTCGTCGCCTCAACGGTGAGGACACCATTCTCGTTAATCGTCGAGCCAACGACGTCGTCTCCCTCGGACTTCTCGACGGGGACTGACTCGCCGGTGACCATGGACTCGTCGACAGCCGACTGGCCATCGACGACGACACCGTCGGTCGGAATCTGCTCGCCGGGGCGGACCTTCATTCGGTCGCCGACGTCGACATCTTCGAGCGGAATTTCTTCCTCATTCCCGTTTTCATCGACGATGGTGGCGGTGTCGGCCTCCATCTCGAGGAGTTTTCGGAGCGCCTCGCCGGCCTGCCCTTTCGAGCGAGCCTCCAGGTAGTTACCGAGCGTGATGAACACCAGGATGAATGCCGCCGTGTCGAAGTACAGCCCACCAGCGATGAGGTCGAGCAACACCGCCACAGAGTAGACGAATGCGGTGGTCGATCCCAGCGCGATCAGTACGTCCATGTTGGCCCGGCCGTTCTTGACGAGCGCCTTGTAGGAGTTCTTGTAGAACGGCCGACCAAGCACCAGTTGGACGGGTGTCGCTAGAGCGAAGGCGACCCACCCAGACGGAATGCCGAGGAGGGCGTCGCCGACGATGCCAAGCTCCAACAGATGGTCTGCCATGAACACCAGTAAGGGGAGGGACAGCACGCCCCCGAACAGCGTCAATCGCAGTTGCCGCTGGATCTCCCCTTGCCGGGCTTCCTCTCGGGCATCGCCAGTTGAACCATCGTCGGTCTCGGCATCCTCTTGGACAGGCGAATAGCCGGCATCTTCGATGGCCTCGTAGAGGGTTCTCACCTTCACCTCGGCCGGGTCGTACGTGACTTTTGCCTCGTCAGTTGCAAAGTTCACGTTGGCATTGACGACGCCTGGCGTCCCTTCGAGTGCGTCTTCTATTGTCTCCGAGCAGTTCGCACACGACATGTCGGTGATCGCAATCGTCACCGAGTCGGTCACTGGCGAATACCCAGCGTCCTCGATTGCGCCGAATATCTCGCTGAGTGAGACCTGCTCGGGGTCGTATGCGACCGATCCCTCGTCGGTGGCGAAGTTGATGTTCGCCTCCGAGACACCGTCAAGTGAACTGACAGCGTCGGAGATGGTCTGCGAACAGTTCGCGCAGCTCATCCCCTGAATTTCGATGTGGGTTCTTCGCTGACTCATCACCTATACATACGGGGTCCTTATTCAGTGGAGTTTCCCTTTCAGGTATTAGGAATTCTGAGCCCTTGGCCTTCGGAATCAAGCGGAATGAGAATATCACCCATAAACCAGAGGGCTACAGACGGTGAATCGTTTTCAATGAAAACGACTTCACACGGTGAAAGCCGCAGTCTGAATCGAAATCAGTATCGTCAGGTTGTACAGCCGAAACTCATCAGTAGCCTTTGAAGGAAAGGCCTGTTCCCCAATTTGCCTAAATCTGGTAAGCAAAAACCGCGTTAAACAGTAGTACGTATAGATAGGAGTGATGCGAAGACAGTCAATCCGAGCTCGCTTGGAGGTACCGAGCGGGACGCTCGTCAGTACGCGCAAGGTGAACAGCTATGAATGAGCAGCCCCGGGACGACGGCGAGGCTTCCTTCAGTGGGACGAATCGCCAGCGTATGATCATCTTCCTGGGCGTGATAGCCGGGATGCTCATGGCGGCAATGGACCAGTCCATCATCGCTCCCGCACTTCCGACGATTGTCGGGGATCTCAGTGGTGGAGGGAGCTACTCCTGGCTCGTTACGGGCTACCTCATTACGGTAACCGTCACAATCGCACTCTACGGGCGGCTCTCAGACATCTACGGTCGGGGGCCAGTCTACAGTTTCGCCATCGTCACGTTCCTCATCGGGAGCGTCCTGAGCGGCTTCGCCGGGCAAATCCCGATACTTGATCAGTATCTGAGTGGCATGGCACAGATCACGATCTTCCGTGCAATCCAGGGGATCGGTGGTGGCGGGCTCCTCTCGATGGCAACCATCATCGTCGGCGACCTCTTCAGCCCCCGTGAGCGCGGGAAGTACATCAGCTACGTGATGGTACTTCGGCCTGGCCACGATGGGCGGGCCCGTTCTCGGTGGGTACCTCACTGAACACTTCACGTGGCGTTGGATCTTCTTCATCAACATCCCCATCGGGCTCGTTGCCCTGGGAGTAGTTCAGACACATCTTGACCTCCCCGTTCCCAACGAAGATCACACCATCGACTATCTTGGTGCCCTGCTGGTGACCGTCGCCACGATCACCCTGTTACTCATCACGACGTGGGGTGGCTCTCGCTTCGCGTGGGACTCTGGGCAGATACTCTCCCTCGCGGCAGTTTTTCTCGCCAGCACTATCCTCTTCGTCTACCAAGAGCTCCGCATCGACGAGCCAATCTTCCCAGTCTCGCTCCTTGGGAACCGGACGATTGCTGGTATCGACTTTATCGGCTTTGCTGTTGTCGGCATCGGCCTGCTCGGGGGGCTGACCTATATTCCGATCTTCCTCCAGACCGTCCTCGACGTTTCCGGGACGAACGCTGGCCTCCTCCTCCTGCCACTCATCGGCGGATTCATCGTCTTATCCGCTGTCACCGGGCAGCTGATGAGCAAGGTCGGCTATTACAAGCCGTTCACCGTCCTGGGTGCCGCCCTCGCTGCTGGTGGCTACTATCTCCTCAGTACGATGGGTGTCAACACCAGCCTCCTCTGGGCGAGCGTGTTTATGTTCGTGACCGGGAGCGGCCTCGGGTTGACGATGCCCACACTCGAAGTGGGCATCCAGAACGCCGTTGAGAGAGAAGATTTGGCGGTTGTGACGTCGTCAGTTATGTTCAGCCGTACGCTCGGGGAGGGGGTTGGCGTCGCAATCCTCGGTGCCGTCCTCGGAAACCAACTCTCGACCCGGCTCACGGGGACGACCCTCGATGAATCAACTGCACAGCACCTCATCGAAGGCGGCGAGGAAATCACCCCGTCGATGCTAAACAGCTTGCCCCCGGAGGCCGCTCAAATCGTGACAACCGTACTCTCGAACAGCTTCAGCGCGGTCTTCCTAGTAGCGGCAGCGATCATGGCAGTTGGATTCGTGGTTGCGCTCACGCTTCCGAATGCCGAACTTGGTGAAGAGGTCCCCGTCGAAAACGAGACAGGAGGAGAAGCAACCCAATCCCTCGACTAGTCTCACGGGAGGGTTTCATAGCACCTCCTATTCTGTCGGGGGATAATTACCACGTCTGACGGAAAGCCTGAGTCGAGGGTTCATTCACAGGCCAATGCTTCAGTACCTATCAATCCTCCAAGGGGCCCTACTGTTCGGGCTCGTTTCCGCAGTCCGGACACGAAAGCGAAATTCCGTCGTCACCAGCTTCGGCAACGTGATAGTCCGCGCCACATTCTTGACATGGAGCAGCAACACGAGTCTCACCAGCGTCCTGTGGGGCGCCGAGTGCAATCACGCGAACTCGTTGTTCGCCCTCATTTTTCCCGGACTGGTACTCCCCCGGTGCGAACCTGACGATTTCGCCGGCTTCAACGGTCATCTCGTCGCCTTTCGTATGGAACGTCGCAGTTCCCTCGACGACGTAGAAGACCTCTTCTTGGTTCATGTGCGTGTGTAACCCGCCGGAAAGCTCGTCACCTGGTTCAAGTTCGAAGTAGTTCAATGCCAGACTGTTGAGGTTCAGCGGCTCCGTCGCATGTTTCGTTACGTCGGCGTGGAAGGGGTCATTCTCCAAGTCATCCAGCGTAACCTTCTGCATACGTTTGCTACTCTAGACTGGTCGGTTATCCCTTTCGTCTCGAAATCCTGGATGGGTTCTAAAAAGCCAAAAAAGCAGGGGAGCAACTCAGTCAGGCGTTCGCGCTGAATTGGTCATACCGTGATTTGAACTGGTCAAGACAGGAGGGACAACAGAGATAGTACAAACTGCCGTCGATTTCGAGCGTCTCACCGTCCTCACTCACGTCGTTGCCACACTGGGCACAGGTGACTGCAAGGTCGGTCCCACTGATTTGGGGCGTCCAGTCGGCACTCGTGAGGACGACCACCTCGTAATCAGTGATCGCTTCCCACTCCTCAGTATCGAACGTGTCCAGCAAGAATGTCCGAACATCTGCATTCGGGAGACGGGATTGGAAGAATACGCGAGGATCAGAGGCAGTGAACACGTGCTCAACGCCATCTGCCAGTGCAAGGGTATCCCGGATATCATCGACCATGTCGGGTTGGACTGCGAGTTCAACGAGAACGGGAACACCGCCACGGAGTTTTGAACGGTCGAGATCGAGCGTGAACCGCCGGATTATTCCCATGTCTTGTAGCCGACTAACGCGGTCAGACACCGACGGTGAACTGAGATCGACGGCGTCGGCGATTTCACGGTAGGGCCGGCGTGCATCTTCGGTGAGAAGCCGAAGGATTTCGAAGTCCGTGTCGTCTAAGGTGCGCATACGGTGATTAGATTGCGCATCCAATTACCTGTTTTCCTTAATTCGGAAACTTCAGAGAGAGGTTTTCCTATATCTGCTAGGCAAAGATGGCATATAAATGGAACCCGTATAGGTGAATGAGTGAGCGGATCCGAACCACTGGCCAGGTTACAGATGAAACTGCTCCACTAAACGGAGACACCAAATGACAAATCACGATAACCACAATCCTGACGAGAATGGAGACGAGATGCCCTCAGGTTCGGATCAGGACCAACCTGATGGACGTTCACCTCGGCAGAACGTAGATCACAAGGAAGCACACGTTGAGCAGGAGATGTTGGAAGAGGAGGCAGAAGTATCAAAGACTGCCCACGATGGTCATGGCGATCACAGTGGAGACAACGGCCATGGCGACCACGGTGGGATGCACGAGGGCCACGAGCAGATGTTCCGGCGGCGGTTCTTCATCTCGACACTGCTCTCGATTCCAGTCCTCCTATACAGCGAAACCCTTCAAGAGTGGCTTGGATTCTCGGTTCCAGCGTTCCCCGGCAGCGAGTGGATTAATCCTGTCTTCGCGGTGATCGTGTTCGCCTACGGTGGGATTCCCTTCCTGCAGATGGCCGTCCCCGAGTTGCGAGACCGTTCGCCCGGAATGATGACGCTCATTTCCATGGCGATCACCGTCGCCTTCGTCTACAGTCTTGCGAGCGTCGTGTTCCCGACCCAGTCAGCGTTCTTCTGGGAACTCGTGACGCTGATCGACATCATGCTGCTGGGCCACTGGATCGAGATGCGGTCGGTCCGGCGAGCCTCCAGCGCCCTCGATGAACTGGCGAAGCTAATGCCCGATACGGCCGAGCGAATCACTGAATCAGGTGACACTGAGGAGGTCCCCGTGAACCAGCTCGAAGAGGGAGATCTCGTGCTCGTCCGTCCGGGGGCGAGCGTCCCAGCCGACGGCGTTGTCGAAGAGGGCGACTCCGACGTGAACGAGGCGATGATCACCGGCGAATCCAAGCCCGTCTCGAAGGCGCCCGGCGACGAGGTCATCGGCGGGACGGTCAACGGGGACGGCAGCCTCCGAGTCCGCATCGACGCGACTGGCGACGAAACGACACTGGCCGGCATTATGCGGCTCGTCGAAGACGCTCAGCAGAGTAAGTCGAAGACGCAGATGCTCGCTGACCGGGCAGCGGGGTGGCTATTCTACGTCGCTCTGGGTGCGGCCGTCGTGACCGCTGTCTCCTGGACCGTCGCCATCTCATTCAATGCCGAAGTGATCGAGCGCGTCGTCACGGTGCTGGTCATCGCCTGTCCACACGCGCTTGGGCTCGCAATCCCGCTGGTCGTGGCGATAAACACATCGCTGGCCGCTCGCAACGGGATGCTCATCCGGGACCGCATCGCCATGGAACAAGCACGAGAGCTCGATACGATCATCTTCGACAAGACGGGAACGCTCACCGAGGGCGAGCAGGGCGTCGTAGACATCGAGACCGTCGAGGGTGTGACCGAAGAAGAGGCGCTAGGGTTAGCGGCGGCCGTCGAGGCCGACTCCGAGCACATGATCGCCGAGGCCATCCGTGAGGCGGCCAACGAACGCGATGTCGCCAGTCCCCGGGCGGCCGACTTCGAGGCGATCAAAGGACGGGGGGTTCGGGCACGCGTCGATGGGCAGAGCGTCCACGTCGGTGGACCGAACCTCCTTTCGACCTTGGAGAGCGAGGTTCCCGATCAACTACGAACGTTTGCCGAGCGTTCCGGCGAGAATGCACGCACCGTGGTATACCTGATCCGCGACGGCGAGCTCACCGCGGCGTTCGCCTTGGCGGACGTGATACGGGAGGAGAGCTATCACGTCGTCGATGCGCTTCACGAACTCGGCATCGAGGTTGCGATGCTCACCGGTGACTCCGAGGACGTCGCTAATGCGGTCGCTGACGAACTCGGCATCGACACGGTGTTCGCCGAGGTCCTCCCCGAAGACAAGGACGAGAAGGTCCAAGAGCTGCAAGAACGGGGGAATCTCGTTGCAATGGTCGGTGACGGCGTGAACGACGCGCCGGCGCTCACCCGGGCCGACATCGGCATCGCTATCGGTTCCGGGACGGACGTCGCGGTACAATCGGCGGACATCATCCTCGTCCAGAACAATCCGACGGACGTAGTCCGCCTCGTGAAACTGAGCAAGGCGAGTTATCGGAAGATGCAGGAGAACCTCGTCTGGGCGGCCGGATATAACGTCTTCGCCATCCCACTCGCCGCTGGCGTGCTGGCCCCAATTGGGATCCTGCTCTCGCCGGCAGTGGGAGCGTTGTTGATGTCGCTCTCGACGGTGATTGTGGCAATCAACGCCCAGTTCCTCCGACGAGTGGATTTAGAGCTGCCCTCGCTTCCGGGCGTGTCCGCATCAGAGCGTCCTCAACCCGCCGACTAACGTTCGAGCACCGCTTGACCATTGACAGTCCCCGTGTTAGTAAGAGCGCCGTCAATAGGTCTCAACAAAGCCCTTGGCTCTACTCTGTCGTACTGACGCTGTCGCCATCTCGGTGGACCCGGTCGAACGTTGAGAGATACGCGAGCCGGTCGTGAACCTCGTCGGTATCCAACTCCAAATCGGCGGCCAGTTCGTCGACGGTCATCGGCTCATCGAGTGCCTGGAGGACTTCGAGCCCTCGGTAGTACCTATTCGTGAGTTCCTGGACGCGGGCCTCGATCGGCGTGGTCACTCCGTACCGCTCCTCGAGTTCGACCAGGGCCTCGTTCGCGAACGTGGCGAATTGATCGTCACCCAGGCGTTCGATCTGGGTTTCGAGTTCATCCCGGACGACGTCGTAATCGAGGCCGGCCTGCACGAGCATATTCATGTCCTCGATGTCGTCATCGCGGCCTGCGATCGCCTTGAACAGGAAGATATCTTCGTTGCTGACCAGCCGGACCGTCAGTCGATCCGTGTCGAGGAACTGCTCGCTGCGCTCTTGCATCCCGTCGGTGAGCACGAGCTTGTTCGCGACCTGCTGGTTGAAGATGTCGAGACGACACCCGTCGTCGTTCTCGACGCAGCTCGTCGCGCCAAGCGCCCGGTAATCTGGATCCAGCGACTGGACCTCCGCATACCCGAGGTCCATCAGGACGGCCCACAGCTGACCGTACGCGTCGCCATCCGGGACGACCAGGTCGATGTCTTTCGTCGCCCCTTTGAGGTCGCGCAGCGACATCGCGCCACCACCGATCAGGTAGACCGTGAGCGGTTCAGATAGCCCGTCCCCGATCCGCTGGAATTCGTTCTCGATGTACTCACGTCCGAATGTTGGTCTCATTGTGGTAGTGGCACCTCGTAGTCAGCCGCCAGCTCCTGGAACTCGTCCCACTCCGGGAGCCGGTCGTCGTCGACCTCGCCGTGCGTCTCGAGGTAACGGAGCAAGGCGTCGATTTCGTCTTCGAGGCCATACTTCGCCGCCTGCTCTCGGAGGTCCGCCTCGTCGACGTCGACGTGGCTGAGCAGGAGGAGACAGTACGAGCGGTGACGGCTGCCGTCGTCGATCAGTAGCGTGTGACAGCAGAGCTCCGCCGGCGAGACTGCGTCGAGATCCTCGGAGTAGAGGTAGTAGCGGTGGCCGGTGAGCAGGAACTGGAGGTCGAAGGCCGCGAACCGAGCGAGGCCGGTTTCGTGGAACCCCTCTGCGTCGATCTCCTTCTCGGCCTGCGCGAGGAATTCGTCGTAGTCCTCCCAGAGAATCGTGCCCTTCGGGGCAACGGCTTCGAGGCGCTGGCGATGTAGATGATGTGCGAGTTCCCGGGCGAACTCGTGGAGGCGGTCGAAGTCGGCGTTGAACTCGTAGTGGCCGTCGGCTGTTCCGACGAGACCCCGGTCGCGAAACCGCTTGAGGACGCGGTTGACCGTGTTGCGGTAGTTGTCACTCCGGTCGGCGATCTCGGAGACAGTTCGCGGCTGGTCGAGGTAGTACAGCACCTCGAGTGCCTTGCCGGTCAGCAGCTCGGGGAACTCGATGTGGGAGTGCTGGCGGACGAGGTCCTGGTAGAGCTCGACGGCGCGAGCATCCGACGGGACGACGCGTTTTCGCCGGCCATCGCGTTCCGTGTAGACGAGCCCTTTCTCGACGAGGTCGGCGACGGCACGAGAGAGGTAACTCTCGCTGTGGTCGAGCTTCGTCGCGAGTTCGGAGATCGTGTCGCCGCGGTCGACCGTGGCGAGGACCTCGAGTTCGATGCGCCGGAGCACGATGTAACATAGTACGAAGCTTATATATAAAGAAGTTTCGAGTAGTGTTACAGGCAGAGAGGAACAAGAGCTTGCTCCATCGTCTTAACCAACAAAACTATAGATAGAGAGTTCGTGTTGGTTAACACGGAGAGAGTCGATGTCCTACGAACCACCGTCCCCACCGGCAAACCTCCCGACGGAGATCGTCGACGCCCTCAACGAAGCCACACCGGAGCATCTTCGGAACGTTGCCAGCTACGCCGAGGCGTTGGCCGAACACAAGGAGCGTGAAGCTCGTCTCGAGGAGGAGACGGACGACGCCGACGTCGAGGAGCGCCCCGATGACCTCCCGGACGACGTGCCGGCGAAGGCGACGATCACGATCAAGGAAATCAACGACAACCGCTACTACTACTGGCAGTGGCGGGAAGGAGATTCGGTAACGTCGAAGTACAAAGGGCCGGTGAATCCCGACGAGTAGACGAGATTGAACTGTAGCCTGATGTTCTTTTCAGTACCTTAGAGACGTAGCAGACGGCACCCCCCAGAGTGTGAATGGGATCGGTCAACCCGGACGAGTAAAACTCGAAGAGAGGGGACACCCACCCCACGTTTCCGTCGTAACTGGATGTGGGTGGAGGGGTGAAGCAGATTTTGAAGGGACCACATCCCCCGCATTTCCGTCGTTTCTCCACCGTCTCCGCATCACCGATGGTATCGACGACAAGAAAATCGTAGGACACACCCCCCGTTTTCGAGTTGTAAATGGGAGAGGGCAAGGAGATAGCACAGTACATCGATCGGCACGTCAAATCTCTTAGCTCACCCACCCCCCGTTTTCGAGTTGTAACGAGATATCCCGACGAATGACACCCCTCATTTTCGAGTTGTAACGCATCACGCGGGATACGGACACCCTCCATTTTCAAGTAGTAAGTGCGGGGAGAATACGGGCGAGATTAGTTCTTACTCCGGAACTGCTTCAGCCGTTCGCGGACAACAGCGCTGATAGTCGCCTCTTCGTGAGCTAGATCTTCGAATCGGGAATCCTCACGAATCGTCTCCATGATCGTTTCCGGATCCTCGGAGAGGGAGAAATACATATGCACTCCTCTACCTCGCCCCTTGCCTCGACGCTCGAAGTCCAGTACACCATACGTACTCTGCTCTGTGACGTGATTTACGAACGTCTCGCGACTGTACTGATCCGCATCCATCGTATCAGCAATGAATTGGTACGTCTTGAACGCAGGTCCAGCAGGGATCCACTCAGGATGTTCTCTTGCATAGTGGGCAGTAGCCGCCACAGCGTAGATGCAGAGTTTCTTTTGAGTGGAGATCCCGCTAATATGGCGAAGTTTTCGATTTTCGGTATATTTTTCCTGGGCTTCACGGACATCAGTCTCGGTGACCGTGTTAGCACCACGCCGTTCGGCTAGTTCGCCAGCCCACCTGAGAAGGTCAATCGCTTTTCGCGCATCCCCGTGCGTTTGAGATCCGAACGCGGCAACAAGCGGAATGACGTCATCTGCAAGAGATTCTGGCTTGAAGGCGTCTCGCCGATATTTGAGAATACTACGGAGCTGCGTCGCATCGTAATCGTCGAAGAAGATATCGTCAGGATTGTAAGAACTCTGTGCACGGCTGTTGAGGTCTTTCATGAAATCGGCGTAATTCGTGATAGCCGTAAGTGAGATCGGACCATCAAAATCGGCGAGTTTTCGCGCCCGTGAAAGCTGGTAGATGAGAGAATTGTACTCTGCCTCCTGATACGGTCCCTCAAGCATATCGATCTCATCGAGGATAAAGATGACACCGTCGTAGTACTCGCGCATCAGTTCGTATAGTCGCTCCAGCTTCTGATCCGTTGAGACACCGGTTTGGGGGACACCAGGTTCAACACCGAGATCGTCGGCAGCAGCTTTAACTAACCGATAGACAGCCCGATCTGCAGTCTTCGGCCCCTCGCAGTTGATTGAGATGACCCCGAAGGTCTTGCCTTGAGATTCACACAGTTCGACGATCTGTTTGCAGACTGCATGAATGATGAGCGACTTCCCAGTTCCAGAGGGACCACTCAGAAGCATATCCGGGATGCCTTCATTCTGGAGTACCGGTTTCAGATTGTCGACGACACGTCCCAGCTGGTCATCACGACCGACGATACGATCCTCGTCGATGATGGTATCTGATCGAACGAGGTCTTTGTTCGCGAAGACCCCGCCGGACGACTCGGTTTGGAGTCGATCCCGGATTGAGATGCCACCACCGTCGCCGTTTATTGCCTCTTGAGAAGAATCGGCAAGTTCCGAGCCGTCCTCGAACGTCGTCTGTGACGTATCGGGAGAATCTATCTCCTCACCCATCAACTCGGGATTGTCAGGATCAACAGAGGAGGATTCACGACCTTTCTCACCTTCTGGATGATTCGATCCTGCTCTACGTCCCTCTCGTCCCATTATGAACCCCCTCGAACTCTTGGTATAAAAATATGGACCTTTGTGGAGTTGTAACCGAGTGATAACAGCCTATCTAACAACTACAGCCGCGTATTCTCGAAGTGAGCTAGATACCGTCTTCGGAATCTATCACCCCCCATTGTCGAGTTGTAACAGATCCTCAAGGATCTTCATCGTCGTAATTCTGGCTTGACCCAGACCCCCCGTTTTCGAGTTGTAAGATTTTGAGAAGTGGTAACACACTTGGTGCGATCCTCTCTATTTTCGAGTTGTGAGTTCAAGTGAGTCGAATCGAGCACAGAAGCAAAATCCACATAGTTTAGATTTTATGAATGATGAGGTAGGTGAAACGGTCTGCCCCACACCCCCCGTTTTCGAGTAGTAAGCACTAGAATTGTCGCGAAAGGACGGCGTTTCCGGGGGCGGTTCTCGAATGACAGTAATACCGGACGGTAAACACGACTAGCACTGAAGTCAATTCGCTGATCTCGAACAGTCCACCCCCTCCCCCCTTTTTCGAGTTGTAAACTCGTGATGAAGGGGTGGGTGAGCAGCAGAATCGATAGCAAGACGGACAATATGGTAGATACACGCAATAGACGGCCTGAACGTCTAATTTCACAACTTGTAACTAGAGATGCGAAAGTTTATGTTATGTGTTTACTCACCATAACCGTACTGGAGTATGAGAAAACAGATTATCTAGCTAAACTAGATAATCGACATCTCTGACAATTCACGTTCTCCAGATCTCGTTTGTGGTTTCTCCTCCGTGTATTATGTCGTTTCAGCGGCTCTCGATAGATCTTCGTTAATTTGGCTCCCCCTTCTCGATGTCTTGGGTGACCTATACTCCGTGACTTACAACTCGAAAAAGGGGGGAGGGGGTTCGTCACGTCCAGTCCGTAATACCAACCACACGTGTCCTATCAAGTTCGCGTCGAATGTCGTTCCGATTCCAACCCAGGGGAGAAAGCACGCTCTCGACAGCCCTGACCAGTTGCGTTTCGTAGTACGAGGCGTCGTAGGTCTCGATCGCTTCGTGGGCGAGGGCGACACGGTCTCGCGAGGATTTTTCGTCGTCGACGACCACGTACTCGATATCCTGCCCCGGGTGGACTGCCAGATCCTGCTCGCGAGCTCGCTTCAAGGCCGCCACGTTCTGGGTATTCTGTGAGTAGCCTTCCAGCGGCTTGGAGACACGATTCCGCTCGACGAGCCGCTCCACAGCTACGTTACCCGTCTGCAGTTCGTCGATTGCACCTTCGAGACGCCCGAGTACCGCGTCCGGTGACCGCGTCGCATCGAGCCGGTCGAGACAATCCCGCTGGACGTCCTCGATGAACGGCGGGGTTGAGCGCTGCCGGGCTTCGATGCCTCTGATCTTGAAGTCGTCGTCGCCGGCGTCCTTCCCGAAGTACTTCGTCAGCGCGCCGGCGTCGCTCTCGCGCTGCGGTACGAACGCCACCCAGTCGTAGTGCGCCTCGTGTTCGAGGAATTCGCCGAACTCGGCCTTGGAGTCTGGTGCCACGACGATATCGAGGTCCGTAGAGAAGCGTGCGTTGAATGCTGAGACAGCGTAGCCGCCGACAAGGACGTACTCGTGTCCCTCCTGAGTGAGGTCCTCGAGCAGTTCGATGAGTGCGTCACTCCGGTTGTGGAAACTCATGGTTGCGCTCGTTCCGTTTCCCGGTACGTGACGCCGAGGTCGAGGTCCTCGTACATCCGGTCGAGCATCGCCAGCGCCGACTGGAACTGGGCGTAGTTCTCACGCATATACTCGATCGTCTCTGCTCTCGGGATAACCGGGTACCCCTCGACGTGTTCAATGTCGAGTGACGGGCGTGGCTCGAGGACGATCTGCAGCGGTCGGTCCAGCTCATCTCGGGGCTGTCGTTCGAATGCGGTCGGGAGGTCGAACGATTCGAAAAACGTTTCCCAGGCGTCGACGTCCTGCTCACGAACAGCGAGGAATAGTGGATAGTCGTCGGGCTCGCGACCGACCTGGTAGCCGCCCTGAGTCCACACGTAGACGGCGTCGATCCGCGTGAACGCGAACGGCCAGTCACCGAACTGCGGGATGACGTAGGCCTCCTCGATGGATGGTGGACTGACGCTGGCGCTGGCAGCGACGAGCTCGAGTGCTGCGTCGCGTACGCGCTCATCGACGACAGTGAGGCCGTCGTCATAGGAAACGTAGCCTGCGTCTTCCAGCCGATTGACGGCCTGTCTCACCGTCTCGTACGGTGTGTGGAGGTGTTGGGCGACACGGCGGATGGAGTCACCACTCTCGATAGCGAGGATGACCTGCGCCGCGGTGTCGTCGAGAACCTCGTACATCTGGTAGTTACCAATAATCCGGCAACAGTTAAAAGTCTTACTAGAGGACGGGGTAGAACGGCTCTGTCTGAGTTCTATTACTCAGGACTCTCCTATTGAATGACTGAAGAATGTAGATCTCATAGCC
>NZ_VJXQ01000007.1:8819-20695 GCF_007655485.1 Halobellus captivus | reverse complement strand
ATCTGCATAATGTGTATAATCTGCATAATGTGGATAATGTGGATAATGCAAATTGGGCTTCTTCAATTGGTTCGTGTGGGTGGCAAAGATTGCGATGAATACGTATGAAATGCTGATAATCTAAATTATGTAGATTGCGTAGAGTCGACGGTGACTATAACAATTGAGATTGTGCCAACAATTTACGTAATGTACAAAATGTAGATTGTGTAAATGACGTACGCAATCTGTCTGACACAGAATTAAGGTGGACGAGCTTCATTAACCGCGTATGACCAGTGCGAAACTTACATTATCGACAAAACTCGCGCAACCTTCAACATCTACCCAATGTACATTACCTACAAAATGTACAAAATCCGCTTCTTACGGGGTGCTGAGCTATGAGTGCTGACGAGTTTGAAGGGCTCCCCGGAGCAGCTGTCTCGTTGCTCAAGGGAGGGGTAGGGAAATCCACGATCGCGCTCAACATCGCTGATCGACTCGCTGCTCGTGGCTATGAGACGGTACTACTGGATCTGGATAAGGACGGGCACATGACGACCCAGTTGGGATACGACGATGCGTACGACCGAGATGCGAACCTCGGTGACGCCCTTATCGATGGTGAGGACCCCGAAGACCTGCTTATCGAGACGGACTTCGGCGTTCACCTACTCCCGTCGAGTAACGAGCTCGAGAACGTCGAGACGAGGCTGAAGGACGAACGGTTCGCAGACGTGAAGCTTCGACGGAACGTTGTCGATCCGCTCATTCAAAACGGATACGACTACGTGATAATTGATGCCGCAGGCGGCCGTGGGAAACTCTCCGACAACGCCCTCATCGCCGTCCAGCGCGTTATAATCCCGCTAATCCCGCGTGCTGGCTCGATCAACGGCCTCAATAAGATGATTGAACGCCAGATCTCCCCAATCCGGCAGAATATCGGGTTGGATATCCTCGCAGTCACTCCGAATATGATTCGCGAAACAATGGGACAACGCAACGAGCATCGGACTCTCGTTGAAAATCTCAACCGGGAGTTCGGTTCATTCGTCCCCGAGTACGCTCGTGTGGACCCGGAGATCTTCGATGCCCTCGATGATTCGGGACGTACCATCGATAGTATTCCGAAGCCAGGGATTCGCGAACGGACCGCGATTTCTCGCGCGTTCAAGCAAGGAATGCCGGTCTCGGAGTTCGACGAAGATTGCGACCAGATCCCGAATTTCGACCACTTAGCGGACCTCGTGGAGGAACACAGCCATGCCTAATGAGGACGACCGTTTCGGGGACGTCGCTGAACAGCTCAAACAAACGGAGGAAGGGGTAGAATCCGACGACGAACGTACTGACACGGAGGACGAATCACAACCGGATGAGGAGGTAGCTACTGCAGACAAAGAGTCGGAGACTGAGTCCGCATCTGATCAAGATAAGGAGGATGTAGACGGCTCCATCGATGGCCCGGCCTTCTCCTTTGACCAGACCGATATGCACGGCTTCTATGTTCGGGATGAGACGTGGAATGGCGTTACTCGGATGCGATCTTCAGTAACTGCCGCGTGCACAATGTTTGATGTCCCCGAGTTTGAGGGAAGAGAATTCCAAGATGCGTGTCTCCGGGTGATTGCAGATCACGGTGACGAGGTTGCCCTCCAGATACTTCGAGAACGTGGTATCGAAGCTGATGAGGACCGTGTTCAGGAAATTGTGGAGATGCTGAGTGAGCAGGCCACAAACGACTAATCTTGGATCCTACCGATTTTCTCTATCATTTGGATATCGGACATATTGTACATAATGTAGATAATTCAAATGTCTATATGCTTGCTGTCTTGCGATTATTCTCTGCACTGGATACCGACGGCGGTTTCTCAGTAGGTAAGACCGACCTTCTCAATGCATATGTCTCGTCTCTCGCTAGGTCTAAAATCTAGAGTTGGTCGATTGGTTTGTTGATAATCTCGAAGACTTCGCTAGCTCGGTAGAACCGATTCCGATCTTTTCCGGTGAGTTCTTCGAGTATCCAATCCTCCTCGAGTTGCGCGACGAGCCGATTCGCCGTACTGTATTCGACATCCAACCAATCGGCTGCTGTGTTCACGTCGAGGTACGGGTCTTCGAAGAGTCGCATGACCAGTTCGAGGATATTCTCAGACCGTTCGCTTTGGTAGCGGTGCTGGTAGTCCTCACGGAGGTCGACAAGCAGGTTTGCCCGGTGATGGGCTTCGTCAGCCTGCGACTGCACACCTCGCAGGAAGAAGAGCAGCCACTCCTCCCATTCACCACGCTGACTCACTGCCAGTAGGTGGGCGACGTACTCGGGGCGCCGTGCGTTGAAATACGAACTCAGGTAGAGGTACGGTTCGGGCAACAGGCCACCCCTCTGCAACAGGAGACTGATCAATAGCCGACCGAGCCGACCGTTCCCGTCGAGAAACGGATGGATGGTTTCGAACTGGTAGTGGATGAGCCCGATCTGGAGGAGGAGATGGAGGTCAGTATCCCGGTTCGCGTATTCGAGGAGGTCCTCGAGTAAGTCCGGAATTACGTTCGGTGGTGGAGGTACGTACCTGGCGTCCTGAATGTATGGTGTACTGCCGATGAAGTTCTGACTCGTGCGGAGCTCACCAGGATTTGCTTCATCCCCATAGACACCCGAGAGCAATCGATGATGCATCTCACACAACAATTCGACAGTGACAGGCTCACCGGCCGTTATCGCATCCAAGCCGTGTGTTAGTGCGTGCAGATAGTTCACGACCTCCCTGGGTATCCTGTCGCCTGTCCTCGTCGATAAGCGCCTCCTGCCCAGCCTTCATACGCGTAGATATCCGAGAGGGTCGCGTGAGTACCTCCGATCTGGGACGATTCCAATGCCTCCTTGCGAAAGAACGGTTCGATGAGGATCTCTCGCGACCCGACGCGGGGACCAATGCCGTGGAGCCGACCCAGCGCCTGTGTTGCCTCCGCTAACGGGGTTATGAGTTGGTCAGTGCTGATTGTGGGTGGTAGCGGGTCTGGTTTGAACGCCGAAAACGTCCCCTTTAGGGTCGTTGTCGGAACAATTTCACCGGGAGCCGTCTCTTCGAAGTCGTCTCGCTCCATCACTGATGTTTGCCATCCAAATACACGGCCCACTATTGGTATTTTTGGCTCTAAATCAAAATAGCGTGGGGGAAGGTTGCGGTCGTGTTTAGTTAATACTGTGAGTAATTGTTCTTGTGAGAGTGCTAATTCGTGGCGTTTCGAGCCAGCTCATACGTCTGCTTTCCGTTCGTAGTCTGTCGCTGGTCAAGTTACTACCCGTAACCGAAAACGAAGTCGTGCCGGACATTCTTGGCTGTACAGCTGTCCTACGCCGAATATTACTCTGACGCTTAACTAAACACGACCAAGGTTGCACCATTGCAACTACTACGAGAGGGAGAGCAGAAATCCGGTGTAGGCAGTCACAAGCGGGTCACCCACGGAATCTCTACATTCGTGGCGAACCTCCCGATCTCCTGTGGAGTAACGTTTAGTCGGACTGCCGAACAACTACGTTATATGTCTTTCACTACCAGTTGGCACACGCTTCTCGAGGAACTCGACGACCTACCCGAGAATGCGACGATCATTACGCCACTCTCCCATCGACGAGTTCATAATACTGACGTACAGGACGCTCGCATCATCATCCAGTTCGAAGACAAAGACGAGATGCGGCCGCTCCAGCACGACCAGTTCGAAACGCTCTATCGACGAATTGAGGACGCCCCCGGCGGGTTTGACCTTGACCGTCTCCCGCCGGATGCCGACCCATACCCGGCGGTGTGGAGTGTCCATCCACGGTTCGAGGTTGATGAGGACGCTGGCATCATCACACAATCGGAGGTTTCGACGGCAACGCAGGTGGTGGGCGCGGAACAGGAATCTACAGACGAGGAACGAACTGAACCCGACGGACTTGATGTCTATTCGCATGCACTTTTCCTCATCGATGCACTCGAACGCCACGATGTGACTACTCTCTCTGAATTGGAGACGGACGCATTGGTGAATCTCTACACCCTGCTTTCGGATGTCCAGCAAGATGCTAACGAATTCCGCAAGGAGATCGCGGATGTCCTCCTCGCTTGGCTTCATCACGACCGTCCGGTTTCCGGGCAGTATGGCTCCGTCCAACGGACGAGTCGCCGCAACCGCTCGCTCAAAGACAACGAGGAGGTGCTGGAACGCTTCGAGAACGCTGGCATCGACCGCGGACGTGTACTGAGCGTCGACCGCTCGAAAGTCGATGAAGCGCTTGAAGTCACCACGCTCTCCGAATCCGATGTGTACGAAGTCGAAGAAAGCGAATACGTTCGCAAAGCGGAGGTTGATGAAGACGTCAAAGAGTCCTGATTGTAGGGGTTGAAAGATCGCCTTGCTACCAGCAAGGACGATGAGGCGAACCAGCTACGAGCAGAGATTGAGGAGCTCGAACAGCGTATCGACGACCTCACCAGTTTCCGTACGGGAACGGAGATGCAAGGATGACTGCCTACCGCTTTCGCGTCAAGTTCGACCCCGATCCGAGGTCACTGTGGCGGGATATCGGTGTCGGCGCAGACGGAACGATTTGAGCCAGTCGTCGGCGGTTTCTGCGTCGGCGTTGCTGAAACAGTTTGAAAAACAGATATTTTGTCGTTCTTTATCTCTAAAGACACGTTCGACGATGTTCCGAGTCCCGTGTTTCTCGTATCTGAAACCGTAGCCGTGGCGGTGACACGCATCTTGCAACGAGTGCGAGCCATCGACGAGAAACACGGCATCTTCGATGTCGTATTTCTCGGCAAGTTGGGTGAGAAACGAATGCGCAAGAACCTTCGTAGTCGTCGTTTCAAGGGTTGTATAGAGTAATTCGTTTGTATCAGGATCGACCACGGCGTACAGCCAGTACTGCTCGTCGTTGAGTTGGATCACGGTCTCGTCAACCGCGACGTGATCCGGACACCGACCAGATTCGGGCTGTAGATCGGCTTTGTGAACCCAGTTATGCACGGTGAAGCGAGCGCGCTCGACACCAAATATTTCAAATATATAGATAGTATTCAAAAAAGATAATTCAGCGAGATGTAGCTGAATACTGAGTTTCATCAGCAGTCGCGGTGTCGCCTCTCGTTCAACAAACTCTAAGTCGATCTCGTCCAAACATCCGCCGAGGCGGTCGTTTTCGGGCATAGAGCACTAAGAAAACGAACCGCCTTATCCTTCATCTTATCTGAACACCGCCGCTACCACCGGAATTCGGAATTTCGAGCGAATACGCGTCTAGACGTGATTACTCAACTAAGCACGAGTAACTTTTTGCCGTACTTACCCGTATCCCCAAACGGGCCAAATCAGAAACTATGCGCGAACCCTTCTCTCATATGAGCGACCGATGTCGCCCCGGCACACCGATTCAACGGACCTTCCAAAAGTTCCTCACAGACAAGGGCAAGCGACACAGGTGAGAGCGACAACTACCGTCGCAACACAGAGCGAGAACTCGACCGCTTCCCCACCTGGGCGCTCGGGAAGACAGCCGATCCGGCAACGCGGATCCAGCGACGTCGTGGAACGGGGCCGTTGAAGAGTCACCCGTAACCTTCGCTGATCTCGACGCAACCGTGTGTCCGGTGACTACCCCGATACCTTCAGGGATGGCTACTCCCACTCAACAATCAACACCTACTACGCGTGGCTTCGTGGTGTAGGTGGCGCACGGACAAGGGTATCGCGGCACTACGCCCGGGAGTCGGATGCCGAAAATCCCTTTCCAGACAGCAATTACCGCCGTTCAGGTGACCAACAGGCGTGGATTCGACAGATCGAGACCACAACGCGCTCAACCGAACGAACGGCTACGCGCGCAACGGTAGATGGCAGAGACATCTTACTCAACTACGAAGCGAACCCAAGCCTCCGTCTTGGGTTCGCGGTTCTGATATCGATAGTTTCGTGAGATCGTCCTGATGTTCGCTCTCCACAACATCAAGACGACCGTCAAGAAACTATGATCCTACTGCTGTACCGCATTTTCAATAGAGCACTTTCTGCAGCCCTGTAGGCAGGGAGGAGCCGTCAAGATGAGCTCGACGATGAATGAGCTTTCGCTCCAGGCTTCCAAGTATTCTCATTGAGTGCGACTAATTCATATTTTTCCAGATTACGGAGCACATCGATGACTCCTTGGCTATCGTATTCTATCGAGGTTCCCCCGTAACTTCTGTGCGATTGAGCGCCTTGTTCCGCTGTCTACCTGAACTACCAGTCGAGGATAACAAACAAATCCCCCATTACTATATCCAAATATCCCGATTTATTGCTATCCGATAAAATTTTCCGCATAACGCTATCGAACTCTCTTAATCTTCATCGATACTACTACTTCATCTTTGCTTGCCATTTTATCTTCTATCATTGGTGATATTATGGTTATGGATGGTTAAAAACTTCCTAGATTGTCTGATCTCCCATTAATATATCTCCAAATAACTCAAAATGAAGAGAATCTGTCAAGAACGTCTGGGGATTTATCTATCAGATCGCTGTTATCCGTTGGTAAGTATCGCCGAGTGCGGCGGCGTCTTCTACCAGTAGTGCAACCACGAGATAATCCGCATAGCCTTCTAGGTATTCGACGAGATCAGCGATGCGTTTCGAATCGATTGCTTCGATCGAGTCAATGAGCATAAACGGGACAGTCTCGTAGACGTCGTGCACGAGATAGCCGGCAAGGGCGAAAACGAGGCCCGTTACTTCACGCTCGCTCTCGCTCAAGTGATCGATGGTATCCTCGTATACGGTGCCGGATTCGGTACTTCGGACGACGTGTAGTGTGAATGTATTTTGGTCGACCTTTCGTCGACCATCGCGAACTGTCTCTTGGGTCCGTTCGATCCAGATTCGCTCCAGATTTTCATAATCAAGGAGCTCAAGGACTGCATCCATATGTTCGTTGAACTCCTCTATCGATCGTTTCTGAAGTTGTTCGATGTGTGTTCGCAGATCCTCGAGTTCACCAATGAGGCCTTCCCGTCGGCTCTTGAGTTCGTCCCGTTTACTTAATTGGTCTTGAATCGATTCAATCTCGTCGTTGGCGTCATCTAATTTCGACGTAAGGTCATCGAGTTCGAATTCGAGGTAATTTATGTTCTCTTGGACTTCGAGTACCTTGCTGTGATCCTTTTCCTGCAATGTTTCGACATCGCTTTCGAGCTGTGAGATCTCCTCTGATAGGTCGTCTTCCTCGGTTTGTAAGGAGTCTAGCGTTTCCTGTCGGTCCGTGATCTCGTTTTCCGTTCGATCAATAGCCCGTTCGAGTTGTTTGTACTGTTGTTGCTGTTCCTCGAGCTCCCGTTTCTCGTTCTGTAACTCTTGGATCTCCTGTTTGAGTGATTGGCGCTTCTGGATCTTATCTTGGTGAAGTGAGCGAAGGTCCTCGAGGTTAGATTCTATCTGGCCTTTCGCGACATTGGTTCCACAGGTCCAACAAGTCACGTTCTCTTCGCTCGAAAGGAGTTCGTCTGTTACCGCGCCCTCGGTTTTCTCGTGATCGGTATCTAATTCGTTAATGATCTCGGGCTCGCCGTCATTGACGAAGCTGTCATTGAATTGAATGAGTGAATAAAGCTCATTGATCGTTTGGTCGAGTTCCTCGACTTGGCCGCGCAAGCGTTGCATTTTTTCATCAAGATTCGAGTTCCTGTTATCTGAAGAAAGACTGAGGTCATCAAACTCAGATTGCTTCTCGGCAAGTTCCCCCTCAAGGGCCTCGATGCTCTCTTTTTCTGATTGAATCTCTTTTTGAATTGAATTATGCTTTGACCTTGCCTTCTGAAGCTCAGTCATTTTCGCATCGAACTTCGCGTTTTCTTGTCTCGATTTTTCCACCTCTTTGTCGATACTATCGAGCTCTCTCTGTTTCTCTTCTAACTCTTTCTCTTTGTTATCTATTTCTTCTTTGATCTCCTTCTTTTCTTCTTCAAGCTCGGGAAGTCGGTCTGATTTCCTGTCTATAGTGGAGATCTGCTTATCAATACGGGATTTTTCTTCTTCTAATCCGCTAATCTCAGACTCGATTTTATGCGTATCTACTGGCCGCATAATGATCTCTCTGAGGTCATCATCCCGGGCAACCGCTTGGCGGGATTCGTTTGTCTCTAAGAGAAACGCGAAGAGGTCGGCAAGCATCGGATCATCGAGATACGGTTCTCCTTTTTTCGTCACTTGCCCGCCTTGACGACTAAGAGTCCGAGTATAGGTATCTCCGTCGAGCTCGAGGTGCACTTCCCCTTCGTCTGCGTCTGCTTTAAGTGACACGTTGTCGCTACCGACAGCTCCCATAATCGCTTGAAGTAGCGACGTCCGATTCGTAGCGTTTCGACCAGTAAGTATCGTTATCCCGGGATCAAATTCTACAGAGGACTTGTCGATACCGCCGATATTTTTGACGTCGATTTTTGCTGAATCGACTGCCGGTTTTTGCTGCGACATCTTACGAATGTGTCTCGCTGCTGGACATATATATATGTACCGGCCTGCAGGACGACTCTCACACTGTGAGTCGTCGAGGGTTACACTTAATCGGATCAAAAACGTTCTCCCAACTATAGATCTCCTACACTATTCGTCTTACATACATATCTGTTACGAAGATGTAGTGAATTATCGGAGTACGGTTGATCTTCGATATTTTGGATACGTTTTTCGACTCACACAACGGTTTCACAATTAACTAACCCAGATAGATATGACGAACATATAGGTGTCATACTCTATGGTTCCCGGTATCGAACCACACACAACCCGACGTCGTCACTCCCGGCTTTCTTTGCATTCACATCCCCCATTCGAGATGAATTCAGCGAACGGATATTGAGAACCACAGTGGTCACAGGTGACCTGCACCAAGACGGATACTCGCGTTGCGCTACTGGAGACGTCGCCCAATTTGGCTAATTCGGAAAGTATCTGCTCGGACACCGCAACAACGCGATTTTTGAGCCTCCTGATCGTATCGATACGTGAGGAAATCCGCTCGTTTCTCGTCTGTTCTTCGCGCTCGTAAGCTGTCTCGCGTTCTTTAGTCAGATACGTGTGTATCGCTTGTCGAGAGACGAAATCTGAACGGAGTGCTTCGACGTCGATTTCTTGTTGTTCAAGCTTGTTCTCTGCTTGGATGCGTGTCCCACTACTGACGTCTTCGTCAGTTAACAATCGGTAGTAGTTCTCAGCTTCACCTTCCAGTATGTTTGTTGAATGTTTCCTGAGAGCGGCTGCCAGTAGTTCCGTATTGAAATATTCCGCAAGTGTACGGAGACTCATCCGGTTTTCTTCCCGAGTCCACCGTTCCTCCAGTTCAGTACCGATATCGCCGAGATCGTATTGGTGAATCAATTTAGCCACTTTACTCGCTGATCGAGAGTGTGGCGTTGTGCCTCTCGTGGATTCGCTTGATTTAGTCATTGGTGTTCGATAGAGAATCCGCGTAAATAAACTTTTGTAAACTCAGCTTTGCACGTTAAAGTAGGAGTATGACGTAGGCGGTAGCAGGAACAGATGATGCCGAGTACGGACTTCTTGTCGTGCACGCACGTACTCAACGAGCTCGAACCATTGTCACCAGCATAACACCATTATGCGAAAAGCTACGCCACAGGTCTTCTTGCGGCCGAGGGTGTCATAGAACTCTTCTCACACCGTAATGATCGTGCTTCCCGAATCGTCTCCGCGTTCGTAGTTAGTGATAACGACGGCAAGGCGAAGACACAGGGCAAGAAACACCTGTGCCCGTGCGTGGACGCGGCATCGGGCGTGCATTCGCTCGAGGCCGCAGTCCTTCACTGATTCGTTGGTTCGTTCGACTCCAGTACGATCCAGCGGAGCAATCGTTAGCCCTTGGAAACCATTTATCAGGAGCAACAAAGCAAACAAACGCCACTCTGTTCAGGATCCAATGATTGGTATTCTTTGTATATACATAGATATTGCGTGGTATAGCACAAATATTTTAAAATATCCTATATTCGATGCGAAATGGGAAAAATCACAGAGATATTGAGGGAATACCACAATCTCATCTTGATTTTAGGAGATTGAGAGGTCCATTTAATCGAATTTTTGAAGTTTTTATTCAAACTCGATATAGTGACAATTATCTACATTTGGATGATATTTTAATAGGTTAAGAGTAAAAATATTGGCAAGGGCTGAGTACATAATTCACCTGCGTCTTCAATGACGAGGTGGTGAATCCCGTAGGCTGGGCCACTAAGCTGGGAGAATCTGGTATCCTAACTGGAGGGTCCCCTGAGGGAGGGGTCGACCGATGCTTAATTAGCGGACAGGAACTAGACCTTCCTAAATAATCGAAACAAATATACTGTGTGGTTACATAGCAGTTACCATGAAAGCAAAACACAAGGCCAAGTCAAAAACGGTACAACGGGCATTCCAGATATTGGAATACCTCAAAGAGGAAAATGGAGGGACACTCAATGATCTGGCCAGCGAGTTTGACAAACCAAAAAGTACCCTCCACCGGGATCTGACCACGCTTGAATGTCTCAGGGTCGTGAAAAAGGAGGGAAGTACCTACCACCCTGGCCTCGGATTCCTCGATTTTTCCGAACATGCACGTAATCGTATTCCTGGGTTTAAATTGATTCAGGACAAGATCGAGGAAGTTGCTATGGAAACTGAAGAACGGGCACAGTTCTTGGCAGAAAGCCATGGAAAAGGCGTCTATGTCGACCGGTCAGTCGGATCTCACGGCGTTCGAACAGATCCGACGATTGGACAGAGAGTATATCTACACGCAACTGCCGCGGGGAAAGCTGTTCTTGCCGAGCTGCCCAGTCAAGAAGCCAATTCCTTCATTGATTACTATGGGCTTCCGGCCGTAACAGAAAATACCATCACTGACAGAGATGAACTGTTTAACCAACTATCAGACATTGAAGACCGAGGATATAGTGTTGATAAACAAGAGTGTGTAGAAAAATTACATTCAATTGGTGTTCCAGTTAGAGGTCCCAAAGGAGATGCCATCGGCGCACTCAGTGTTTCTGGTCCATCCCATCGTATGGAAGGCGAATGGTTTGAACAAGAATTACCAAACATCCTCCGCGGTGTTTCGAACGAACTCGAATTAAATATCAAACACGCTGCTGACCATGAACTTTAGCTGTGGGCAGTATTCGAAGCCCTTCAATATGATTTTGGGACCTTGTCGACACTCCTTCCGTCTAAATTCACCATCAAGCGTTGGTAGATGCGCGCGTTGAACACAAGGCATCTCCGACTGGTGCCAACCGAGGACTTTCCTCATACGCTCATATGTAGCAGATTGTTGATTTCAGGGAGTCGCTTTGACAGCGTGTTTGAGTGTTTCTCGACCAGGTTTTTCGAAGAGTTCGCTGCGTAGCTGAAAGGCGCGAAGATACTGTGTCAACTTGTCCTTTGAGACGCCTCGATGCGGCGAGAGCCACGCGTCGCTGGTGCGACGGTGGCTCTCGCAGGTGTTGACGTGAACGTTTCCATCCGCGTATTCCCCGTCACCGTGGACGACGTATTCGCGGTGGAAATCGTCGTCGTCCTCCAGTGGGTCGTATGCCCGAAATCCGTCGGTATAGACGGTTAGCGACTCTTCCTCGTGGTCAGCCAGCAGGAGTCGCACTGTCGATTCGTCAGCGGATTTCGCTGGGACGACGTACCGCTGTCCCGTTCCACGGTCAACGATGGTGAAGACGGGTGGTTTGTCTCCTTTTGTACGAACCTCGACCGCGCGTGGACAGGCCACGCGAGCGCGACTTTTGGTCGCGCTCGCGGCCTTTCAACCCCGCAGAGACGTACACTTCGTCGATTTCGACCGGTCCAAC
>NZ_VJXQ01000007.1:0-8781 GCF_007655485.1 Halobellus captivus | reverse complement strand
TGGTAAAGCGCTCGACGCGCCGATGCATCGTCTTGTAGGTGACACCGATCTCTCGCTGAAGTTGGCGAAGACTCGTGTTGAACCGCAGAAACGCGTAAATCCAGAACAACCACTTGCGGAGCGCAACCTTCGAGTGAGCGAAAATTGTGCCCGTCTTATCGTTGAACGTGCGGTCGCAATTCTTACAGAGATAGCGTTGAAACGCCCCATAGCTGCCGTTCTTGACTGTCCGGTCAGAACGGCAGCGGGGGGCATTCGACGCCGTCACGCTAGCGAACCTGTTGGAGCAGGTCCGCTGCGAGCGATTCCGAGCCAAACACATCCAGCGGAATCATTCGTGTCGGACACCGCGAGCGCGGTGTCCTTGCCCTCTTCAATTTCAGAGCAGCAGCTGAACTGTCTCAACAATCTCCTACAAAAGAGCGTTCCTCATAAGCCAAGACTCTCTATTCGTTTTTCAAGAAGAGTTACACCTCATTTCGATCGCCAACTTCGCGCTCTACGCAGGCTTGGCAAAGTCCATCCCCGAACTTACTCGGGTATCACAAAGGATCTTTACCACGCGTTTGGCCAAGACAATGAGATCCTTCCGTCATCGGAGACTTTGTTTCGACCTTCGCAGCAACACCTATTCGAAATTTTTCTTCGATGGAAGTGAAATTCTGAACGAAGAAGTACTTTCAGATGCAACAGCCATTCTCCTCGCATACGATGGAGTTCATACAGGGTTGGATGATATGGAGGAATCGCGATCAAGAGGCCCGGAGTCTCTCGGAGGCACTCTCTGAGCTACACTTGAACACCCAACCTCACTCTCTGGGGCAGATACCTAGGTAAATTATTGCACGCGGGCGGCGGCCAGCACAGTCAACCATATCCACCTAATCGCCGTGTTCATCCCAATGTATCAATCCCATTCAAAATTTTTATATATGAACGTTTCAATGTGTGGGCTATGCGGTCGAATAACACAGCCGATCCCGCTAGAGGAGAGTCGTGTAATAAGAAAACCAGCCCCCGGCGTAGCTTCCTGCGGACAGCCTCATTCGTAGGATTAGCAGGCGTTGCAGGTTGCCTTGGTGGAAGTAGCGGCGACGGTGGCAGTGACGGCAGCTCCAGCGAAGAAACGAGTACTCAGACGTTGACGCCGTCTCTGGAAGAACGGGCCAAAGAAGAGGGCGCCCTCAAGATCGCGACAACGCAGACTGGCATTGAACCAATCATCAAAGATTTCGAATCGGATTACGGAATTCAAGTCAACGTCCTGAGAGCCCACGGGCAGGAATTGTACTCTCGCCTAATCCAAGAACAGCAGGCTGGTAAGCTAAATTGGGACGTCAACGGAAACGGAGGGGTATCGCCGCTCTACTACCAGGCCGTGATTCAGGGGGAGATGCTACAGGAGCTACCTGACGTTACCGTCGAAAATAACGTAGCAGAAAAGGGTTCAAAAGGGATAACCGGAAAACCCTATGAGATGAAGATGCTCAGCCCAATTATGAATAAAGATATGGTGTCTGATCCACCAGCAAACAACGACGAACTCTTCCAGGACAAATGGAGCGAGAAGATGCTTGTTGATCCCCGAGACGGATTCCGGGTCATCTCTTCCCTTCGCCATATTGGCTTTTCGGAGAGCGAGATTGATGAGTACATTAATAACTTGGCCGGAATCGCTTCACTCCATGAAAGTCACTTCGACATCGGCCAGATGGTAGCCAGGGGGGAAGCACCGCTTGGAGCGACGTATCTTAAATATCAGTACTACGACTTCGGCGAACCGTTGGAGGCCCTGAGTGACCTACAGCCGTTCCCGAGGACTGCAACTTCGCCCCGCTGGGGAATGTTTAAAGAACCTCCAAACCCCAACGCGGCGGAGCTTTTCCTAAAATATTTATTTGACCATGAGTATGATCTCTTCGTTGAGCAGTTCTCCGAAGATATCGTCAAGGAGCCTGGTGGACTCAACAAGGATGACTGGTGGCTAGGGGGCTTCGAGTGGGCAGAGTCTGCTGATCTTGATGCTATGGACAAACGGTTTAAGAATGCTCTAGGTATCGAGGCATAATCCGACCAAGGCACGAGTATATTCTATTAGGTGCTTGGCTCAAGCGTCCGAGTCGATTCACCCCAAGATTTATCCCGCCGTGAAACACCAAGAAGACTACAATAATGAAAGTCAGTGTCAAAAATTTAGTAAAACGATACGGTGAAACCACAGCTGTTGACGACATCAGCTTTGTCGCGGAGGATGGTGAGTTTACAACGCTCCTCGGCCCAAGCGGATGTGGAAAGACAACAACGCTGCGGTCGATCGCCGGCCTCGAACGTCCTGACGGGGGTCAAATTACGATCGGCGATACCGTACTTAGCGATCCGTCAAAAAACATCTTCATTCCCACCCAAGAGCGGAACGTAGGATTCGTCTTCCAGAATTTCAATGTCTGGCCACATTTAACCGTGTTCGAGAATGTCGCCTATCCCCTACGCGTCAGGAATTATTCAGAGGATGAAATTGAAGAGAAAGTGATGAATGTCCTCAAACTCACAGGATTAGAGGATTTTCGGGACCGCCCTTCAACCCAACTTAGCGGGGGCCAACAAGCCCGTGTCAATGTGTGCCGAGCAATTGTGTATGAACCGGATCTCCTGCTCTTTGACGAACCCCTCACAGGACTTGACCGTAACCTCCGGCACCAGATGCGTTACGAGATCAAGCGGATTCAGTCCGATGTTGGCATAACGACGGTCTACGTCACTCACAGCCAACCTGAGGCAATGACTCTCGCAGACAAAATCATCTTGATGAATCCGGATGGCAAGATAGCTCAACAAGGCACCGCTGATGATCTCTATTACAAACCCGATAGCAAATTCGTTTTTGACTTCTTCGGGGGTTCGGTGGAAATAGAAGGAACCGTAACGAACCCCGAGGGAATTCAAACTGACATCGGACTATTCTCTGTAGATGTATCACCATTTGACGCAGGGTCCTCAGCTATCATCGGTTTCCGGCCGGAATCCGTGCAAATAGGAAAAGAGGGGGCCGTCAACAATTGGAAAGGTGAAGTGGAAGACATCAATTTCCTAGGGAGCACCTATGAATTCTTTATCAGTGTTGGGGACGTTACAATACGAGCTCGTCAGCCTAGATCCGGGGATATCCAGGAAGGTAGGACTGTCAACTTCCACATAGTGCCTGATGATATCTTCACCTACCGCCCATATTAGAACCATGGCCGCAAATCGGAGACACTTAGACGGGATGAATCGCCTAATTACTACCTCCGGAGAGGTGTGTGATTAACTATGAGTATGCCAGACATCAACAACCTATCGTGGAACGAGTTGAAATACAAATATATCCCGGAAACGCGGGATCAGAGGATTATCCTCCTATCTATCTTTTTCTCGCTTCTAATTGTAATCATCCTCCCCATTGGCTCTATCCTCGTGTTCTCTTTCGCCGACAGCTTTCCAATCACGGATGGCGAGTTCGGCTTCACGCTACGGCACTACACCTACCTGTTTGAGAATTTAAGCCTTCTATACGAGATTACGCTAAACAGCTTTATTTACGCTGCTGGAGCTACGTTCTTGGCTATCACAGTCGGAACGTTTGCTGCCTTCTTCACCGTGAAGTATCTAAACGATTCGATGTGGGTTCAATTGTTGATGCTCATCCCATATGGGATCCCGTCAGTTGCGGCGCTAGTGGGGTGGGTGATACTTCTCGGAGACGTCGGTGTCCTCACCGAAGCAGTGATTGCTGTATTCAACCTTTCTAGCTCCCCCTGGGATATACGATCTATTTGGGGGATGATCTTTGTCGAGGGCGTACACACAGCTCCTATTGCGTTCTTATTAATGTTCCCTGCCATCCGAAATATTCCCGCGGCCATGGACGAAGCTTCCTTCACCGCTGGGGCGAATCGGATCCGCACGTTCCGTCAGATTATCCTCCCGGTAGTCTGGCCGAGCGTTCTCTCTACCCTCTTATTCCTGTTCGTCAGGACGATGGCAACCGTCACGACCCCGGCTGTACTAGGTGTCCCTGAGCGGATTTTCACCTTCGGTACTGCGATTCCGTACATCTTCCTCTCTGGGGCCGACCTCAGCTACAGTAAGGCACTTTCATTCTCCGTCTTTATGATTGCCATCACTACTGTATTCATTCTTTATTACCTCAAGGCTCAGTCAGCGGAGGACCAGTTCACAACCGTCTTGGGCGCTGGTCGTTCTGAACCACGTCGATACGATTCGACCATTCTAAAACAAGGACTGGGGATCACGTTTGTCGGTGCGTATCTCGTAATTGCCGGGTTGTTACCGTTTGGGGCAATCCTTTGGGATTCGTTGGTTCCGGGGATTATGATGTCGACCGACTTGTCCCAATTCAGTCTTCAGAACTACGTTGCGCTCTTTGCTGGAAATGCTCAGGGAACGTTTGCCTGGCGACGAGCCTTGTGGAATACGATTCTGGTGGGTGTTATTGTTCCGACGACAGGGATGCTCATCTGCATGCTCATTGCCTATGCCAACCAAATCATAGATATTGCGTTCTCTAAGACGTTCGTGTTCGTTGCGTCAGTACCCCTCGCAATCCCGGGAATTGCAAGGAGTATGGGCTTTTTGAGTGTGTTCATCCAGACACCGATTTATGGCACTTGGTTTATCCTGTTTATCGCATACCATGGGGTTGCGTTGCCAATCGGTATGCGGTATGCATCACCGGCGTTAACACGTATCGGATCAGAGAACGTAGAGGTGTCACTGGCCAGTGGAGCAGGACTGATCCGTTCATTCCGCAGCATCCTACTTCCGCTCATTTCGAAGGATTTCATCGCTGGTTGGATGCACACATACGTCACCGTCATCCGGAACGTGTCAATCCCCATCTTGCTCTACACGGCAGGAAGCGAAGTAATCGCTATTGAACTCCTCACAGTCCTCCGAGCTGGTTACGCGAACACGGCGTCAACTATGGCGGTGATCATTACGCTCCTTTCGATCCTCCCACATATTATCCTCCAATATTGGCGTGTGTCTGGAGGCCTACGCGGTCGATAGATGGTGTAGCATTCTTTGAAATAAACGATCTTCCGCTTGCCTCTCCTATTTGTATTTTCTTCACTAGGTAATGGGTTGAAAACTGCAGCCAGTTGCGGAAAAACGTTTGAACGATCGTTAGACTTATGCTTCATTGCACGAGTGAGTCAATGTCAATGGTAATCAAAGACGTGACCGAGTTTCGGGAAGAGCGCGGCGACGATTACACTGATCGAGTGCCCGCAATTTACCGACAATTTCGCGAAGGTGAGGGGATCCCGATTCATACCGGCTTGTATTTAGAAAATGTATACGAAGCCGAGACCGAACCGTGGGACCGAACGGGTGAACGAGGAGCATTAATTAATTTATACGGTATGGAGGGGATGAACGACATCCACCTTCACGAATTAACCCCCAATGGGGAGACAGCAGTTCAGCACCATCTTTACGATGAAATCGTATATGTTGCTGAGGGGAACGGGATAACCATCATTGGAGAGGGGGAGAACAAGGTTCAATTCGAATGGGAAGCCAACTCGTTGTTTTATCTTCCCCGCAGTTCCCCCTATCGTCACATCAACACATCGCCGGATGAGCCTGCTCGACTCCTCGCTGGTACAGGTCTTCCAACCATATTCATGATGGTACGCGATGCAGACCTGATCTTCAACCCTCCCTATAATTACTGGGAGAACATTTCCGACGAAGAATATTATTCATCTGACGGGACACTCTACAGTGGGGAGTACCCAGGCGTAGGATACTCTCGAGAGAAGCCAAACATCTGGGATGCAAATTTCATCCCCGACGCCGTCACGTTTGACAAACTCGATCGAGATCTCACCACAGGTGTCGAGTATTCGAATATGCACTTCCCGTTCCCTGACTCCCCGATGGAGGCCCACGTGGGGGAATTCCCAGTTGGAACCTATAAAACCGCACACCGACACGCCCCCGGTGCGGCGCTACTGTTCATCTCTGGGGAAGGTTACAGCTTGATGTGGCTTGATGACTGGGAGGATGATGCAAAAGTGAAGTTTGACTGGGAACCGGGCACCCTGATTGTACCTCCAACCGGATGGTACCACCATCACTTCAATACAAGTACGACTGCTGCCCGGGACTTCGTCTTCCATCCACCACATCTCGATATGTTCAATTCCGAGTGGCTTGATGGCAAGGGAACGAATCGGATTATGCACGCGGAGGAGGATGCTGAAGTGCGAGCCCACTTCGATAAAGTACTTGTCGAAAAAGGGAGAGAGTCAAAGATGCCGATTGACAGCTATATGGAAGTCGATTACACCCCCGACAATTAGAACTTATGACCCACGTCCCATGGCATGAGGTGGATACAGATTCATTAGAAGAGGTCCATGGTATCGACTCTATTGCTCTCATTTCTGTCGGGATCGACATTGGGACGACGACGACTCACCTTATGCTTTCCCGCCTCCAAGCCCGTCGTCAAGGGGGAGATTATTCAAGTGAGTTCCAAATCGTCGACCGGGAAGTAATCTATGAGAGTCCAATTCACCTTACCCCCTACAAGGATAGCCAGACTATAGACACTGATCGACTTGAGGAACTCGTTGATGGATGGTATAAGGAATCCGGGTACTCCCCAGAAGATGTCGACACAGGGGCTGTGATTACTACGGGTGAGGCTTCCAGAAAAGAAAATGCAGAGGCGATAACGCAACTATTCTCGGAACGGTCGGGCAACTTCGTTTGTGCGGCGGCCGGGGCGAACTTGGAGACGCTAATGTCCGCGCATGGGTCTGGCGCTGTCGATTATTCGGTGACTGAAGAAAAGACCGTCCTACACGTGGACATTGGTGGCGGGACGACTAAACTCGCCTACATCGACGATGGTTTCGTTGAGGAGACCGCCTCGATTAACGTTGGAGCTCGCTTGGTAACCTTCGACGATGATGGCGCAGTTGATCACATTGAGGAGGCCGCACAGCGTGTGGCTGACGATGTGGGACTAGACTTCGCTATTGGCAAATCACTCGACGCCTCGGCTCGTCAGTTGCTCACTAAGAGATTTTCTGACCTTCTCTTTCAGGTGACGGATGACGATCGTTCGACACTCGCTGATTCCCTGTTGGTAACAGAACCACCTGACACGATAGCATTCGACGTCATGACGTTCGCAGGCGGTGGGTCCGAGTACGTCTACGATCAACACACTAAAACGTATAATGACCTCGGTGCTGAGCTGGGTAACGCCATCCGGAATGAAGTGAACGCACGGAATATAGATGTGGCCGAACTCGATGTGGGGATTCGAGCTACTGCCGTCGGATCGAATCAACATACCGTTCAGGTGAGTGGCAATACGGTGACTATTACTGACCGTGAGATTCTTCCGCTTCGAAACATCCCTCTGGTTCCATTCGTGGCTGACATTGAGATGGAAACCGAGACACTCATCGACGAATTTGCGGAGAAACTTGAGCTATACGATATCCACAAATTGGACTCGCCATTCGCTTTCGGATTCCATCTCCATGGTACCCCTTCTGGCGACTTCCTTGACCGGTTATTGACGGCTGTGATTGTAAACTGGAACGAGTACACGAATGGTGGTACCCCGCTCATCGCGGTTTTCGAGTCTGATCTCGCGATGAGCTTTGGAAACCTTGCAACGGATCGTATCGATGAACCCATAATCATCGTTGATGGAATCGAACTCACTCAATTCGGGTACATTGATATTGGTGAACCAATTGCGGCAACAGGTGCCCTTCCGGTCACGGTGAAGTCGTTAGTCTTCGAAGGGTAGAACCAAGCTCCTGCCTCTCCTCATCGAAATAATACTGGACAAACGGTTCGGTACTTGGCGTATGGGAATCCCGTCCTTCTGGATCCCTTTCCTCTATTGGGGTGACCAACGGAGATATTGATCACCTGCCCCCTTTCAATCCTTTACTCAATCTTCCGGCAGTGTTCAGATAAGATCGAAAAGTGAGGCGGTCGTCAGTTCTTGGTGCCTATGCAAGAAATCGACCGCCTTACCGAGCGTAGCGGCTTCCCGGAGTGAGGATTTGTGGAGCGAGAGGCGACACCCGAGGGTGTGATGAAGCTCGGTATCCAGCTCCATCTCGCGGGGCTGTCGCTGGCGGATACCGTCTCGGTCCTCGCTGGTCTGGGTGTCGATCGGTGTCGCACCACCGTCACAACTGGATTCAGAAGACCGATCTACAGCCCGAAAACGGCCGAACCCCGGATCACGTCGCCGTCGACGAGACTGTGATCCAGATCAATGACCAGCGATTCTGGCTGTACGCGGCGGTCGACCACGCCACTAACCGCTTGCTTCACGTCGCGCTCTCCCCGACCAGGACCACCACTATCACCGAGATGTTTCTCAGCGAACTCCGCGAGAAACATCTCGTCGACGACGCGATCTTCCTGGTCGATGGGGCACCCTAGCTGAAGGCGGCCTGTCACCACCTCGGGCTCCGATTTCAGTATGTCATCTATGGAAATCGGAATAGCGTCGAGCGGGTGTTCAAGAAACGTAAACGCCGAACTGAGACGTTCACAAACCACTTTCGAACACTCATCCAGAAACTGCTAAGACGTGGTTGCAAGCGTATGCTTGCTGCTGGAACCAGCTAATCTGAACAATGCCCAATTTTCCAAGGGATAGATATATTACGGGCCGGAGTCTTATGGGAGACGTACGTATGGCTGAGAAAGCACGGGAAGAAGACATTG
>NZ_VJXQ01000006.1:162854-216542 GCF_007655485.1 Halobellus captivus | reverse complement strand
CCTGGCTCAATGCTCCAAACTAAACACTACCACCTACGGCGCGCTCTCAAACGTCGCTGAGTCCTTCGAGGATCGAGAATCGCTTACCTCTGGTGAAGATGACTCAAAAGAAGCCGTCTGGAAGCTCGCGCTCTACTGGGCGACAGATAAACAATTCTGGTCGACATCACGCGGTATCGAGAAGGCAATAGATCCGGAATCGCAGGAATTGGAGGGTGATGCTCGCGAAGCGGCTGAATGGGCGTCTCAGAATACGGTACTCGAACTCTCTCGTGAATACGCTGAGACGTGGGTACACGAGCCCGATCTCAACGAACTCACTGAATCTGGCCGGGCACAGGCGACGCTTCGCGAATTGGCTACTGACTACTGGGTTTCAGTTGATTACTGTGGTGCGTTCCCGTACTGGGATATGCCAGTTACGACCTCGCAGGCTGCTTCTCTTGAGGTATTAGAGGAGAATATTCACGATCCTGACGAACCCCCGGTTTCACTGGAGACTGATAGACCGCCTCCGATCGCGGAGATCTGGGGAAGGTCTTAGGTTTGCATACGGTCTCTGCACAGGGTATTCACTGGTTAGACACTCTCAACTGTGCACACAACGGATTTCATCACCGATGATAGGAGGACTAGGAATTGCTCAGTACAGAGAATGGACACAGCGTCTGTCGTACCGGCCGAGAAGTTTGTTCACTAATAAAATAGAGACTGGATTGTATTGTTCGTTTCTTCCGTATGGGTTTGCGGAGAAATATAGAACCGACCGATTGTCTCATTCTGTTCAAATAGAGAGATGCAGTGACGAGTGAACTGAACGACACTATTGAGAGAAACATACTGGAGCATAACTGATAACGAATCAACAGTGATTAGCGTGGGATATTCCTCAGAATTTTGACGATCTAAGAATTTGGTGATTTCGAGGCCTGCCCGTTCAATATCTTTGGGATTAGAGATATGGCTAAATGAAGTTTCGCACCCTATGGATTTCCCATACTTTTCAACCACTCCTTGTTGTTGCTGGTGATATCCTGCGTACAGAATCGTAATCTCCTCAATAGATATATCGTCTTGATCCTGCCACTGTTCTAATCGTTCATGTGGTGGGTAAAGATAATCTAAATGTAAGACGCGAGTATTGGCGGGTAGTTGCGGGAGTGAAGTGAATACCGTGGACTTGTCTTTCCGGAATTGACCACGTTCTACGAGGCGGATCTCGTTACTGGAATCGTCTTCCATTAGTCAATAATATACGGTTTATTGAGAGTGCATATATAATTTAATATTCATTTTATAGGCAACAACTTTGCTCAGTTTGCAGATTTGTTCTAAAGGTTGATCCACTGGCAAAGACGTAGAATCAAAGGTAGAGAATCGCTCAGTACAGTGACTGCAATTAGTCCACGAGAGAAAGCAGATAAATATATGCCACTGAAAAATAACGAATCTGAATGACTACCCTCCGCACTCTCCAAAATCGAATCCGTCCGGGAGCCGTACTGGTTATGTTGGTGCTGGTCGGCGCAGCCACCTATTTTGAGTTCGTATATTACGGGCCACCAACTCTGTATTCCGTTCTACTTTGGATAATCGTCGTTCCAATGTTATTTGTAGCGACGGTGAATGGTGTTCGAAGCCATCCACTCTATCAGCCACTCCTGTATGCCGGTTTTATCGCAATGGGTACGCTACAGTATCTTGACGGTGACTGGTACCTTCTCGCTGGTCTGTTTGTCCTCGGTGGGATTATCGGATTGTTTACCGAATTTCGTGACAAAAACAACCTCACACGTTCAGGATAACATCGTTCAATATAGGGAACTTATGGACCAGTACAATACCAGCGTCAGTTATACATCTGCCTGACACAATCGTAGGATATGAACATTCTACAACGGGTAAGAGTCGAACTGTTTAGAGAGCCAAACGGAGATAAGTGGTCCGTGATACCTATCGGATTCGGGATTTTCTTAATTTTAGTCTTGATCGGCGGATTCTTATTCAATACTGGTTGGAGTGAGCCGATCGAGATGGAACCAAGATTCCTTCTTCTGGCGGTCGCATTTATCTGTATGGGTTCGGCGGAGACCCTCGCTAATGACCGTCGAAAGCAGGCCGGACTGCTCCGCATCTCGGCGATAATCTGCTTTCTCCTATTCGGCGGCGTAACCATAGGTTCCGTACTTCTGAGTACCGAGGGGGAAGCCCAACAAATGATGGCCTTCTACTTCGTCCTCGCCGCCCTAATTGCAATCACCCTGTGGTTGGCTTGGATATTTTGGAAAGCAGGACGTGAACAGTGACCGACTGGTGCTGTGCCACCGATAATGCCAGATACGCAGGCGGGTTCTCACGGCTGATTCAAGAGTTGATATACCGAAATAAATGCGATTGTGATAAAGTCATTTCTCTAACCTTTCGATTCCCGGCCTCGGATTAGATACCCAACACCCAATGCCGTTATCGAATATTTTCCTCTCCCTTCTTTTTCGACTAATCCCCCGGCATTTAGCGTGCTTAAGCGTCTTGAGATTCCCGGCCTAGACCGACCAGTATTATCTGCGATGACTGCTGGTGTAAGTGTTAAATTAAATACTAAAGTTCTCAGAATTTCTTTATCCATCTCTGTTATCCAATCGTAATCCTCTGGATCTTCTTTGAGCCAAGCTTTCTCCGCTTCGGAAAATTCGGGAGGGTATTCACCAAGGACTACTTTTTCCATATCTTCAAAATCTGGTAGCTCTCCGTCTTCGCTGTTGGTCATATATCTTCGAACCACCGTGTACATAAAAGATGTTTCCTGTTGGTTCCCACCAAAAGTGAGTTACTAATTAGTAGCAACCATTAAGTAAGTACAATTTGAATACGATAGCTGAGAGCTACTCAGTCGGTTGTTGATGATTCCGTAGGTTCGCGAGAAAGGCCGTGCTGGTACCACGGCCTACGGTAGTTCTCGTGATCGCCTATGCACGGAACCACCGCGGGGCTTTCCAGCCCCAGAAGATCAGACGTATTGCTTAGTGAAAACTCCGATGGGACTTGTTCCTACTGCGGAGAGTACGCTGACGGGATCGACGCGAAGCGACACACAGCCGTCTGTGAACGCTGCGCTCGAATCCTCTCCGATTGGCGTTCCTGTAAGGAGTGCGGCGCGACTGTCGAGCCGACTCCTGACGGGTATTCGTTTCAGTCGCGGATGGTGCGCGGGTACTTCGCTCACTTAGCTGAGGCACATCCGGATCACGCGGTGTGGAACCCGCTCGAAGGCTGATGAGCGATAATCTGCAACCGCTCTCACCGCGCGAGGGCGTAGAGATGTATCTCGAAGCCCGCCGCGACGAACTGAGCAGACAAACGCTGAGCGGCCAGAAGTACCGACTCGAATCGTTCCTACAGTGGTGCGAAGAAGAGGAGATCGAGAATCTGAATGATCTCGATGGCCGGAGTCTCTACCGATTCCGCGTTTGGAGACGAGAGGGCCACGGTGACGGTCGTGATGAGATCCAACAGGTTACTCTCCGGGGCCAGCTGTCGACGCTTCGTGCATTCCTTCGATTCGCCGAAGAGATCGACGCAGTGCGCGAGGGGCTTCGCGTAGATGTTCCGCTACCGACGGTGAGCAGCGGCCAGAACGTGAGTGATACCACACTCGATCCTGAGCGTGCTGCAAACATTCTGGAGTATCTGAACCGCTACCAGTACGCGAGCCGCACTCACGCGGTTCTCCTGCTGATGTGGCATACTGGCGCACGAATCGGGGCGATTCGCTCGCTGGATCTCTCTGATGTTGAGTTCGATTCTGACCGGCCCGGAATTCAGTTCCGGCACAGACCTGAGACAGATACACCGCTGAAAAACAAGGAGAAGGGGGAGCGTTGGAATGCGATCAGCCCGAACGTGGCCCGCGTTCTAGAGGACTACATCGACGGTCCTCGTGAGAACGCACGCGATGACCACGGCCGGTTTCCGCTCTTTACATCTGAGTACGGCCGTCCTGCGTTGACTACGCTCCGAGATGAGGTGTATCGGGTCACACGTCCCTGTTGGCTGGGTGAGGAGTGTCCGCACGGGAAGGACGAGGAGACTTGTGAGGCCACGTATCTCAGCAAGGCGAGTAAGTGTCCCTCGTCTCGATCTCCTCACGACGTTCGGAGTGGTCGAGTGACTGCATACCGGCGTAACGATATCCCGCGCCGGGTGGTCTCGGATCGGTTGAACGCGAGTACAGATATTCTTGATGAGCATTACGACCGGCGTAGTGCCCGCGAGAAGGCAGAACAGCGGCGCGATTACTTCAGAGACCTATGATCGAACAGCGCTCAATCCGGCAGGCGAACCACCCGAACGAGATTCGACCCGTTCGAGAAACTATTGGGAACGCAGGGGTAGCGAAACCGCAATACGGCGCTCCCCACAGGGCCCATCTCGACACGTCCCGTTGCCGAGCCGAAAGCACGATATTCTCGTCGAAATCACAACCGGGTTTTATGTCGGCTCAGCGTCTCGTTCGGTCGGTATGAAGGTACTCTGTATCGACATCGACTCCCTTCGAGCGGATCACGTGAGCGGGTACGGGTATCACGGGGAGACGACCCCGAACATCGACGACCTGATCGCGGACGGGGTCGCCTTCAGCCGAGGGTACGTCGCCAATTCGCCGTGTATGCCGTCCCGGGCCGCGTTGACGTCGGGGCGCTACGGTATCGCGAACGGCGTCGAGACCCACGGCCAGCGGTCCCAACAGATCGATCGCCCCGAGAACCGAACCGACTGGGCGGGCTCGTGGACCGAGAACGAACCGGACCGGCCGTGGTGGACGCTGCCGGAACTGTTCTTCCAGAACGGGATCCGGACGATCGGCGTCTCGTCGTTCCCGCGCCATCCCGCGCCGTGGTTCTACCACGTCTGGCACGAGTTCAGACAGCCGCAGGAGCCGGACGAGGAGATGACCACGGAGTGGGGGCACGTCGCCTTCCAGACGCCGCGGGCGGCGGCTGTCACCGACGAGGCGATCGCGGCGCTGGAGTCCGTCGACGACGAGGAGTTCTTCCTGTACGCGCAGTACTGGGACCCCCACGCGCCGTACAACCGAACCGATGAGGAGATCGATCGGTTCCGCGACGTCGAGTTGCCGCCGCATCCCACAGCGGAACAGATCGAATGTCACCGCGAGTGGGACACGCTGCGGGGTGCCTCCCAGGAGGGGATCGAGTCGCGGGACGACCTCAACGAGTTGCTGTCGGCGTACGACGCCGAGATTCGGTACGCCGACCGTCACGTCGGGCGGCTGCTCGATCACCTCAAAGCGACGGGGCAGTACGACGAGACGCTGATCGTGCTCACGGGCGATCACGGCGAGGAGTTCGGCGAACACGGCCTCTACCGGGAGCACTGGAGTACGCACGACGGGACGCAGCGCGTTCCGATGGTTATCAAACCGCCCGCGGAGACGACGTTCGAGCCGGGGTTCCGAGATCACCTTATCACCAACGTCGACTTCGCCCCGACCATCGCCGACTATCTGGGCGAGCCGACGCCGGACCGCTGGCAGGGGGCGTCGCTGCGTCCAGTTCTCGAATCATCCGACGCCGAAGGTCGGGAATTCGTCGTGTTCGACCACGGCCTGTACACGGCGCAGCGGGCGGTCCGAACCGAGGAGTGGAAGCTCATCAGAACGTATCACCCCGGGATGTGGGAGGGCGTCCTGCCGGAGTCTCAGTTGTACGAGATGGACGCCGACCCGTGGGAGCAGACCGACGTGGCCGACGAGCATCCCGAGACGGTCGAGCGGCTCGAAGACGAGATGCTTCTGTGGGCGGCGCGGCACCGAACGGGGAGCGTGGACCCGCTCATACGGATCGCCGAGGAAGGCCCCTCCGGATACAACTCGTTCGCCGCGCAGTTCGAGGGGATTTAGCCGAGCGAGATATCCAGATACAGCATCACCACGATGCCGAGGATCGTGCCCATCGTGGCGATCCGCTCGTGACCGCCGGTGTGCGTCTCGGGGACGATTTCGTCGCTGATGACGAACAGCATCGCGCCCGCGGCGAAGCCCATCGCGTAGGGGAGCAACACCGCGGCCGATTGAACGGCGTACGCGCCGAACACGGCGAGGGGGATCTCGACGACGCCCGAGCGGATGCCGGTGAAGACGGCGTAGGCGCGGCGGTTGAGTCCGGCGTTGACGGCCGCAACCGAGACGGCGAGCCCCTCGGGGATGTTCTGAATGCCGATCGCGAGCATCAGCGGGATCGCGCCGGCGACGTCGCCGCTACCGAAGCCGACGCCGACGGCCAACCCCTCGGGCATATTGTGTAGCGTGATGGCGAAGATGAACAGCACGACCGGGACGAGTCGTGCGTCATCGAGCGGGAGCGAATCGCCGGGGTCGGCGGCGTCGGACCGACGCCGACCGGTCAGGAGGTAGTGAGCGTGCGGCACGAGAACGTCGGAACGGTCGAGGAACAACGCCCCGAGCAGGACGCCCACGAGGACGGGAATCGGATTACCGTTCGAGTACTGCTCGATTCCGGGGATGATGAGGCTCGTGAAACTCGCCGCGAGCATCACGCCCGCGGCGAATCCGAGCGCGCCGTCGAGCGCCCGTTCGGTCGGGTTCCGCCAGACGAAGATCAGCGACGCTCCGAGGAGGTTCATTCCCGCGATGACGAGCCCTCCCACGAGCCCGTGGACGACGGGGTTCGTCCCGAACCACCGGACGAAGACGTCCGAAATCATCGGTCTCTCACCCGCATCATACGGAGACGACGCGTCGAACCGCGGATCATAGCAACCGGGTCACCGGGCAGCGGCTTATATCTGGCCGCGGCGACGCGGGACGGACGCACCCGTGGGACCAAAACCCACAAGACCTAATCGGGCGCGTCCGAACGAACGCGTATGGACCAGACGCGAGGGAAGCGGCCGTGGCTGGCGGCGCTGCTCGGTACGTTCGCCACCGGACTCGGCCACGTCTATCTCCGTCGCTGGCAGCGAGGGCTCGGCTGGTTCGTTGCTGCCGTCGCGGTGTCGTATTTCCTCGTGCCGCCGGAGGCCGCCGAAGCGCTACTGGCGGGGGAACCCGGAGACCCGAGGGCGCTCGCCCCCGTGTTCGCGGTGAGTATCGCGAGCATCGCCGACGCGTACGTCCTCGCCCGGCGAACGCAGCAGCGTGCGCGGCAATCAACCGTGTCACAGCGCCCGGGTTCGACAGGGTCGGACGGGATGGGCGCGACACGGTCTGGGAGCGTGATCGACGACGGAAGCGATGTCGACACCGACAGACGGGACGTCACCGACGAGAGACGCGCGACCGGGTCGACGTCGATAGGAAAAGCGGGGATCAGCGCGGGGAGCGCCGAGGACTGTCCGAACTGTGGAAAGGAGTTGGATCCGGAGTTGGACTTCTGTCCGTGGTGTACGACGCGGTTGAACACGGAGAATTGACGAGGGAACCGACCGCCGAGACGAGTGCGGAGGCCGAGACGAGCGCGCAACCAGTCTCCGGAGGGGCGAGTGCGCAACCGTGCGGGCGGGCGTGCAGCCGCTGATTCACTCCTCGAAGGCGAATCCGCTGAACTCGTCGACCGGCATCACGGAGTAATCGACGCTGAGCGTGTCTTTCGTCGCGCGGATTCTGCCGACGAACGTCGAGATGTCTTCGAGGCCGCCCTCGAGGACGAACAGTTCCATACAGCGGTGCTCGCCGACGTGGCTATGGAAGTTCGAGGCCACGATCGACTCGTACTCGTGGCGGAGTTTCATCATCCGCTCTTCGACGTTCGTCGTCTCGTAGTCGAAGACGACGGTCACGACGGCCATCAGCTCTCGGTCTTCGAGCCGTTTGTCCTCGAACTCGCCGAGGAGGTTACGAGAGGCCTCTCGGACGACTTCGCTGCGGCCGGTGTACCCGTGCTCTTCGGCGAACGCGTCGATCCGATCGACTAACCCTTCGGGCATCGAGACGCTGACAACGGTCATATATTAACTTGACTGCGTGAAGATATTAATTCTTCGTAACGTGCCGAAACCAACGACACACGACGGGATGCGAGGGGATGTGGCCGATCCGATGGATGCGGTCAGTTGGGATCGACGTCGATACCGAGTATCCCGGGACAGAACGAGACGACTTCAGATCGCCCCGCGTTCGTACGTCGAGCGGATCGTCTCCGCCAACACGCCGTCGCGCCGGAACACCACGTACACGACGAGAAACGGTTCGTCGATCGGACGAAGCACGAAGACCGCCCGCGGCTGTTCGAGTTCCACCGGGACCGACTCGCCCTCGTCGGCCCGTCGAACGAGCGGATCCAACGGTGTCACCCCGGTCCGAAACTCCTCGAAGAGGTCGCGTGCACCTGACTGTTCGGCGAACACGTACAGTGCGCCGTTCGGTTCGCCGTCGGTGTTGCGCGTCAGGCGGCCGTTCATCGCCGCGTTGTCCGCCTCGGCGACCATCCACGTCTCCGTGGCCGCCTCGAAGATACCGGTGACGCCGTCGTAGAACTCGAAGGCGCTCTCGGCGACGAGGTCGAGGGACGAAAACCGCGGCCCCCCGTCGGTCCAGGCGAGCGTCGCGTCGATCAGATTGCCCGCCGCGAGCGACGCCACGTCGTCGGCGAGGTCGTCCTCGTACCCCGTCGTCTCGACGTACGCCGGATCGAACGTCGGCTCGGAAACCGAATCAAACGTCGGCTCGGCGGTCAGGTCCGACGGTGGACCTCCGTCTTCCGCGCCCGTGTTCTCGGATCCACCAACCGAAACGAGCAGCAGTTCGGTCGGCTCGCGCGGCCGCCCGAGCACCCGGTAGCGACCGCTCGTCGTGGGCGTCATCGTCGCTCCCGGCTCACCGCGAGATCCCGCCCGCGCTCTCGTCGATGACCGACTGGACCTCCTCGGGGGTGACGACCGCCAGATCCCCGTCGAGGGTGCGTTTCAACGACGCCGTCGCGGCACCGTACGCGAGCGACTCGGCGACGTCGCCACCGTGCAGGCGCTTCGCGAGGAATCCGCCGACGAAGGCGTCGCCCGTGCCGATCGGATCGCGCGTCTCGACGTCGTAGACGTCCTGTTCGAACACCTCGCCGTCGTGAACGGCCAGCGAGCCGTTCTCGCCGCGGGTGAGGACGACCGTCTCGAAATCGAAGTCGCGGCGGAGGCCGTTGGCGACTTCCACCGCGTCGCCGTCGCGCTCCAGACACGTGGCCGCGTCGCGCTCGGCGGCGACGAGGACGTCGACGTGAGGCAACAGGGATTCGTAGCCGACCTTGGCCTCCTCGGGCGTCCACAGCTTCGAGCGGTAGTTCAAGTCGAAGGCGGTCGTCGCGCCCGCTCGCGTGGCCGCCCGGAGCAGCGCGTCGGTCGTCTCCGTCAGCGTCGGCGACAGCGCCGGGGTGATCCCGCTCGTGTAGAACAGCCGGGCGTCCTCGAACGAGCCGCCGGGGAGCTCCGACGGCGTCGCGGTCGTCACCGACGCGTCGGCCCGATCGTAGATGACGTCGGTGCCGCGCGGCTCACCGCCATATTCGAGGTAGTACGTCCCGAGGCGGGCCGCGGGCGATTCGTCCCACGCGATGTCCGTCCGCACGCCGTGTCCGCGCAGTTCCGAGACGATTCGGCGGCCGAGCGCCGAGTCGGGAAGTTTCGAGAGCCAGGTCGCGTCGCAGCCGAGTCGCGCGGCCGCGACCGCGACGTTGCTCTCGGCACCCCCGGCCCGTACGTCGAGGTCGCGCGTTCCTTCGAGGCGCTCTCCGCGCGGCGGCGAGAGTCTGAGCATCGTCTCGCCGAACGTCACGAGGTCCGTCATACTCCCCTCTTACCGCAGGTGGTACATAATAGCGATTGTCGGTCGTGTTTGTTCACTCGATCACGACGTCTGTCTCTGCCACTCCGATCGCGATGTCTGCATCTGTCGTCCCGATCACGACGCCGCTGCTCGAAAACGATACCGAGAGGCCCTAACCGCCGTGCCCCGGGTAGTCCCGTTCGAATCGATCGCCGATCTCGTCGCCGTCGATCTCGATGACGACCGGGCGGCCGTGCGGGCAGGCGTAGGGGTTCTCGCACGCGTCGAGCGCTTCGAGCAGGTCGACGACCGACCCCTCGGTGAGCGAGGTGTTGCCGGTCACGGCGGGGTAACAGGCCAGGTCCGCGAGGAGGTCGTCGGCGACGGCTGCGACCGTTTCTTCGCCGCCGTGCTCGCCATCCGCCTCGCTGACGAACGCCGAGAGGACGTCGCGAACGAGTTCCGGATCGAGCGTCGCGGCGAAGACCGCGGGGACGGACTCAACGGCGACGGTCCGATCGTCCACCCGCCCGACGCGAAAGCCCAGACTCGACAGCGCATCGACGAACTCGTCGAACAGCGCGGCCTCGCGCGCGGTGAGTTCCAGTTCGACCGGCTCCGCGAGCGCTTGCGTCACGACGTCTCCGGCTAACTCGCGTTGCAGGCGCTCGTAGTGCACTCGCTCGTCGGCGGCGTGCTGGTCGACGAGCACCAGTCCCGACTCGGTCTCGGCGACGACGTAGGTGTCGTGCAGCTGCCCGAGAATCCGCATCGACGGCAGCGAGTCGAACCGCGGCTCCAGCGTCGCCGCCTCCCCCCGCAGATCGCGCTGGACGGTCGGGCCGACGATTCCCGTCGGTCGCGAGGCTTCAGAGGGAGATTCGTCGGCGTCGGTCGAGCCGCCGTCGGCATCGCCGGGAGTATCGGACCCCAACGAATCGAACCCCGGAGGCAGTCTCGACCCCGCGTCGGAGGCGTCTGTGTCGGCGTCGACGTCGCCGGATTTCGGTCCCACGGAGCGGCCGCCACGCCCAGATTCCGAGACCGACCACGTGTCGTCGTCTGTCGGGTCGACCGTCCGAGCGCGTGCGCTCTCGTCAGTTCGTGGTCTCCCGCGGTTTTCATCGACTCGGGGACCCCGAGGATCGTCGACGCCAGCACTATCATCCGATTGGGAGGTCGACCCTCCGCCGGATTCAGTCGTCGGTTCCGTACGCTCCGTCCGAGGTCCGCCCTTCGGGACATCTCCTCCCGCCGAAACGTCTTCGTCGTCCGCAGATCGGCTCCCAACGGGCGTTTCGGATACAGATTCAGCGACCGACGCATCGAGGGATTCGCGCGGCGAGCGCGACTCGTCTCCGCCGCCCGCGTCGGATCCCGGCTGCGGGGTGTGACCGGGGCCGCCGCGGACTTCCGAGCTGGGCGATTCCGGCTGGATCTCCGTCTCGTCCGCCGCCGACCGGCCCCGCGGTGCCGTCTTCCGGATCAGCCCCGCTTCGAGTAACGCGCTTCGGACCGCGTCGGTGACTGCCGAGCGAACGCCCGACTCGTCGTCGAACCGCACCTCCATCTTCCGCGGGTGGACGTTCACGTCGACGGCGTCGGCCGGGAGTTCGACGAACAGGACGGCGAAGGGGTAGCGATCGCCCGCCAACTGCCCGCCGTAAGCGTCGAGGACGGCCTGTCGGAGCACGGAATCGGTGACGTAGCGGCCGTTGACGAACGTCGCGAGGTACTCGCGCGTGCTCCGGTTTGTCTCGGGGTGACTGACCAATCCGCGGACGTGATCGACCGGGATCGACTCGTCGGCGGCGGTATCGGGTTGATCGTCGGTAGGGTCGGGTCGGTCTGTCGAGTGGTCTCCGGCGGGTCGATCGGTCGAACCGGCTCGATCGGCCGAAGGGCCGTACGCGACGTCGATCATCGATTCGGCCACCTCGCGGCCGTACACCGCCAGCACCGCCGATCGGAGACTCCCGCGACCTTCGGTCGCGAACACCTCGCGGCCGTCGTGTTCCAGCGAGATCGCGACGTCGGGGTTCGCGAGCGCGTAGTGCGTGACGACCGCGTTCACGTGGTCGAACTCTGTCGCGGTCGTGCGCAGGAACTTCTTGCGCGCTGGCGTGTTGAAAAACAGGTCGTCGACCTCGACGACGGTTCCCTCGGGGCACCCGGCGGGGCCGACGTCGGTCACCTCGCCGCCCTCGACGCGGAGTTCCGTTCCGGCGGCGTCGCCGTCGGCGCTGCTGTCACCATCGCTCGCTCCGTCACCGTCGTCGCTCTCCGCCCCACCGCCACGGGGCGCACGCGGCTTCGTCCGGATCGTGAGTCGCGAGACCGCGCCGATGGTGTGCAGCGCCTCCCCGCGGAATCCGAGCGTCCCGACGCCCGCTTCGAGGTCGGCGATATCCTCGATCTTACTCGTCGTGTGCTCTTCGACGGCGCGCTGGACCGACCCGCGGCCCATCCCGACGCCGTCGTCGCGAACGCGGACGCCCTCGGTCCCCCCGGCGTCGATCGCGACGGAGATCCGCTCCGCGTCGGCGTCGAGGCTGTTCTCGACGAGTTCTTTGACGACCGAAGCGGGCCGTTCGACGACCTCTCCGGCCGCGATCTGTCTGATCGTCCGATCGTCGAGTTCGCGGATCGTCGGACGCCCCTCCGTGCGCTGGTCGCCTCCGGCGAATTCGTCCCCGGTCACGGCTCGTACACCTCAGTCGCCGCCGACACCGCCCGCGTCTGCACGTCGCTCAACCGCTCGATCGCCGATTCGGGCGGGAGCCACTCGTAGTCGACGTGTTCGTGACTGAGCGCGATGGGCTCGCGGCTCCGCTCGTCGTTGCCCCGTTCGTATCCGTCGTCCAACAGTTCGTCCCGATTCTCGGGTTCAGCCTCCGAGACGGTACACCAGTAGTAGACGGCGAACCGTCCTCGGTCGGTATCGTTGCGCCACGAGGCGGCGTGGACCGGTCGCCCCACGTCGACGTCGAGGCCCGTTTCCTCGCTGATCTCGCGGCGGACTCCCGCCGGAGCGTCCTCCTGCGGTCCGAGTCGTCCGCCCGGGAGTTCCCACTCGTCGTCTGTGGCCCGTCGGACGACGAGGACGTCGCCGCGGGGCGAAAAGAGCACGCCGCGGAGACTGATCGTCGCTTCGAGGTGTTCGTCGGTCACCGTTCCACCTCGCGTATGGCCGCCGAGGAGGGGGATCGATCACTCTCCGCTCCTCGGGAGAACTGGCCAGCATCGACGGCCGACGAACCGCATGAGCGCTCGCTCCGACTCATCGTGCGTACTCTGTGTGTTCGTCGCCTAATCGTTACCGGTCCCGACAGTCGCGAGAGTGGAACCGCTCCCCCCGCTGTGGGGGGACCGCAGAGTCCTGCTGCGTCCTACGACAAGCGGTCGTGTAACTCCGTGGCGAGTTCGGAGAGGCGCTGCGTGCCGAAGAGCGCGACCAGGATCGCACCCACGGTGTCGAAAACGAGGTCTAAGATCGTGTCTTCGAGCCCGTATTGGACGAGCACGGCCTCGACGCCGAGCGACATTGCGCCGATCCGTGCGAGGAATTCGAGCACCTCCCAGAGGACGCCGAGCGCGAGGGTGAACAGCAGGAGAAACAGCGAGAGAAAGCGTGGCGGAAACGACACGGCGTCCGAGTAGAGATCGAGCGCTCGGGTTCCCGCGTAGCCCACGGCGGCGACGATCGCCGCAGACAGCGTGTGCGTCAGATGATCGTACCACCAGACGTCCTCGTAGAGACCGAGCATCCCCACCGCGTGTAAGAAGACCGCGAGCGTCACGATCACGGTCAACCCCGGCGAGAGGCGAAGCCCCCAATCGCGGCGCAGGACGGCCGGGAGGTACGTGACCGCCAGGGCGACGACGGCGTTGATGACGACGCTCACGTTCGCCGTCGCGAGGCCGAATCCGAGGATGATCGCGATGCTCATCCGCATCGCGCTGGCGAAGAGCGTCGGCGTGACGGACCGGAAGGACCAGCGCATACCGACGGATACGGCCGCGGTGGCAAAAAGGGCAGTCGACAGCGAGCGGTATCGGAACCGACGCCGAGAAAGCGGCGAAGAACACGAGAGGGGAAGAGAGGAGGAGAGGGAGGAGAGAGGAAAAGAGAGGAGGAGAGAGGAGAAGAGAGGAGAAGAAAAGAGAAGAAAAGAGGAACCACCAGAACAGCGTCGATAGATAACTACTGTCGTAGCGGTTGTAACTGATTGGCCTGCCGACCGGACGCAGTCGTTCGATCGGGCGAATCCACACTTGCAGCCGCGACGATAGCCGTGGTAACACGGCTCGCGAAACGATGATACTGTTGTTTCACGTACGACCCGATGATGATGGCAACTACGCACGCGCTGGCTGGCGTCGTGCTCGCACTTCTCGTCGGAGCGATCTTTCCGGAGAGCGCCGCGGGGAGCTCTCTGCTCCCGGTCGCAGCGGCCGCACTCGGGGGGTTATTCCCTGATTTCGACCTCTACGCTGGACACCGGAAGACGCTGCACTTCCCGGTGTACTTCTCGATCGCCGCCGTCGCTGCCGCCGCCATCGCCGTCGCCGTGCCGACACCCCTCGCCCTCGCGGCGGCGCTGTTTCTCGCGGCGGCGGCGCTACACTCCGCGATGGACGCCCTGGGCGGCGGGCTGGAGTTGAAACCGTGGCTCGGGACCTCCGAGCGCGCGGTCTACAGCCACTACCACAGCCGCTGGATCCCCCCGCGTCGGTGGGTCCGCTACGACGGCGCGCCCGAGGACCTCGCCGTCGCCGTCGCGTTCGGGCTTCCGGCCATCTACGCCCTCGACGGCCTCGCGGAAACCGGCGTCATCGCCGCCGTCGCGGTCTCAGCGGTGTACGCAGTGTTGCGAAAGCCGATGGTGATCGTCACACAAGCGGTCGTCGACGCTCTGCCGACTCGGCTGGCCGATCGGCTCCCGGCGCGGTTCATAGACGACTTCCGCTAGGTCGCGGATCGGTGGCGGTGAATCGCTCGGAGACATACGAACGCTTGTCCAGCGATTATTCAGTCAGTGCAAGGGTATCGAGCACCATCCGTCAAGCGGGTGCTTTTCCCCGCCGCCCCTGTTCCCCATCGTATGGTACTCGTATCTTTCGGCGCGGCGGTGGGCGTGATCGTCGTTCTCGTCTGCGTGAGCGCGTTCTTTTCCAGCAGCGAGACGGCGATTTTCACGCTCCCCGAGGAGTGGTTCACCGAGTCGGCGTCGACGTCGACGTCGGCGAGCGACGGTCGATTGGCGGTCCTACGCGAACTCCGGTCCGACCCGCATCGACTCCTCGTGACGATCCTCGTCGGCAACAACGTCGTCAACGTGGCGATTGCGAGCCTGACGACGCTGCTCGCGACGGAATATCTGCCCCCGGTCATCGCCGTCTCGGTCGCCACCGTCGTCGCGAGCGCGATCGTCCTGATCTTCGGTGAGATCGTGCCGAAATCCTACGGACTGGGGAACGCACCGGCGTGGGCGCTTCGGGTCGCAACGCCGATCTCGATCGTCGAACGAGCGCTGTTCCCGATCGTGGCCGTGTTCGATTTTATCACGCGGGCGCTGAACGAGTTGATCGGCGGCGAACCGGAAATCGAGAAGACGCACGTCGACGAGTGAGTGATTGGCGCGCCGCTATGGATACAGTCCGTCGCGCTCTCGTGACAATTCAAGTTACGGTTCTCGAACACGTGGGTGCTTTTGTAGACGAAAAGCGACGGAGGGGGCGGGATCGGTACCTGCTCGGCGTGTGTTGTGCCGAGTTACTCGCCGGAGCCATCGGGACTTCTGTCGGAGTATAGATTGATCGGCCTCGGCCCACTTTCGTGGAAGAGTAATTCATCTAAATCGACAGAAAGGCACCAGAGACGGAGGTTCGTCGATCGAAGCCGATCCTTGTGAACGGCTTTGTCACTCGGGTGTCTGTAGTCCAGATATGACGTTTTCAGCCCGAATCAAGAGTAGCTTCCTCGCGGGATTGATTCTACTCACTCCCCTCGTAGTCACGCTGTACATTCTCCGTCTCCTCGTCAACTGGTCGCTCCAATTCGTCAATCCAGTCGTCCAAGGAACGCGCCTCACACAGTACACGGCGAACATCGAGATCGTCGCTCAAGTTCTTGCCGTCGTGCTGATTCTGGGAGCGATCACGGTCCTGGGCTATCTCGCGCAGCAACGCATCGGACGTGAAATGTTCGGGAACCTCGGTCGGGTCGTGAACGTGATCCCGCTCGTGAGTACGATCTACGTGGGCGTTCGGCAGGTCGCCAACTCGCTCGTCGATCGGGATACGGCGTACGAAAGCGTCGTCCTCGTCGAATACCCGCGGGAAAACATCTACTCGATCGGCCTCGTTACTGGCGAGAGCCCCACCGTCGCCGAGGACGTCGCGGGCCAACAACTGCACAACGTGTTTCTTCCGCACAGTCCGAACCCGACCGCCGGTCGGTTAGTGCTGCTCCCGGACGATCAGATCCACGAAATCGATATGAGTGTCCGACGGGGGATGCGGCTCATCGTCACGAGCGGGATTGGGACGGACAAGACGACCTCGACGCTCCCGAAACTCGAAAGATCGGCGGAGTAATTCGCTTACAGGCGTTCGCGTCCATCGATAGCCGAGGTGAGGGGACCGCTAGACCGAACGTGTAGGTCAGAGAGTACCGAGTACTCGTCCGTCCCCGTCGACAGCAGAAACGACCCTGCACAGATCCCACTAGAATAGCGTATTGGGTGTGAAGGAACTGGCCCAAGCCTAGGCCGGGATTTGAACCCGGGGTCTCGTCCTTACCAAGGACGCGCTTTACCGCTAAGCTACCCAGGCGCACCTGTCCGTAGCGCGGATTCGTCTTTAGGGGTTTCGATTCGCCTGTCGGGTCCGTCGATCCAACGACGTCACGAATCGGTCGCGGACGACGGCACTCGATCGTCGGAACCGCTCCCGACCGCCGAGAGCGACGCGATGCGCTCGGCGGTCGCCTCCGAGAAGGCCGCGTCGGCGGGTTGTAACTCGCCGTCGGCGTCGCAGTCGCGGCCGAGGTCCGCCGCGTATTCGAGCACCGCGGGCGAGGGCGTCGCGCCGACGGCCGTCATTCCGGTGACGACGGCGAGCGCGAAGACGTCCGATTCGAGGTTGCGATCGAGGGCGTCGACGTCCGCGCCGTCGCCGCGCCGGAGGGTCTGATCCCGGCCGAACGCGCGGACCACGTCGACCGCGCGGTCGGCGGCGTCCGTCCGAGCGAGGAGGTAGAAGCCGCGGGAGACGAGCACGTCCGCGGCGAGGATGTCGAGGTCGGCTTGGATATCGCCGCTGCCGTCTTCGAGCGCCGCCGTCCACGGTTCCTCGCGGGCGAGCGAACGCGTCAGTCGGAGACCCTCGTAGATCAACTGCACGCCCGCGGCCCGCTCTGCGAGCCCGTCGGCGTCCGTCTCCACTCCAGTATCGGGTGCGCGAGCGCTCACCAGCGCCAACACGGCAGGTGTCATCGGCGCGGCCGAGAGGTGTTCGAACAGCACCTCCCGGAGGCGGTCGGGCGCGATGTCCGCGACCGCTTCGCGCGCGGCGTCACGGACCCGCACGGCGTCGTCCATCGACACCTCCTAGCGACGGGAGCGGCAAAGACCTTTGGAAACCCTCTCGGATCGATTCGGGTGCGCGATCGCGATAACGAAACTTTCGAGACGCTTTTCAGAACTGAGACGAACCCGAGAGTATGTTCACCGGAATCGTCGAGACGACGGGCACCGTCGTCGAGGCGACCGACGACGAGGGCGGGCGACGCCTCCGCATCGAAGTCGACGACGCGTCTCCCGCATCCGAATCAGCCGGGGGCGTCGCCTACGACGACCTCCATCACGGGCAGTCGATTTCGGTCAACGGCGTCTGTCTGACCGTCGAGGAGTTTCAGACCGAACCGAAGGCCGAATTCGAGGTGTTTCTCGCGGCCGAGACCGTCGAGAAGACGTATCTCGGCGACGTCGCGGCGGGCGATCGAGTGAACCTCGAACGGGCGCTCGCCGCCGACGGACGGTTCGACGGTCATCTCGTGCAGGGTCACGTCGACACGACGACGAAGGTGACGGGAATCGAGCGGGTGGGCGACGACTGGTTCTTCGAGTTCGCGCTCCCGCCGTCGGTGTCGCAGTACGTGGTACAGAAGGGCTCTGTCACGCTCGACGGCATCAGTCTCACCGTCGCCGACCGCGGCTCCGAGCGGTTCGCGGTCGCGATCATCCCGACGACCTACGAGCTAACCACGCTCTCGGAGAAGGCCGTCGGCGAGCCGGTCCACCTGGAGGTCGACGTGATCGCGAAGTACGTCGAGCGGATGGTCTCGGGGTACCGGGACGCGCTCGGATCGAACTGATTGTCGGCGTGGCACGTCGGGCCCGGTCGGCCGAGTCGGGATCGACCGCTCACTCGAACTCGGTCAGTTCGGAGTCGAAGTCGGCCTCGGTGTTGGCGGGTGCGTGCGCGTCGTGGTACGCGTTGCGGTACTTCTGGATCTTCCGAAGGAGGAACAGGCCGAAAATCCCGTCGTAGATCACGACGTAGACGAGAAACGGCGCGATACCCGAGAGGCCGGTGATCGCGGCGATCACGGCTGAGCCGATTCCGACCGTCGTGTTGTACGTCGCGTGGATGAGCGCCGCGAGGATGATGCCTTTGACGACGATGGGGCCGCGATTGCCGGGATTGAACTTCGCGAGCCCGAGGTAGTAGCCCGCGATGGCCGAGTAGATCACGTGTCCCGGACCGGCGAGCGCTCTGATCGCCGTGATCCCGCCGCCGATCCCGATGAGTTCGAGGCCGAGGTCCAACTCTTGAGCCGGGAGCTGCCGGGTGATGTAGATCGCGTTCTCGATGACGGCGAAGCCGAGACCAGCCATCGCGCCGTAGACCGCGCCGTCGAGGACGGCGTTGAACCGGTCGTCGGTGTAGGCGTACAGCCTGACAGCGAGCAGCTTCACCGTCTCCTCGATCGGGCCGACGACGAGGAAGAAAAACAACGCGGTCCCCAGAAATCCGAGTGCCTGAAAGTACGGCTGGAGGACCGTGTTGAGAACGGCCGCGAAGTTCGCGGTGAGCACCCCCAGCAGGAACGTCGCGACCAACAGCGTCAGCGGCTCGTTCGACGTGACGTCCGTCGAGTAGACGTACGCCGCCAATCCGATCGCCGGGATCGCGGAGAGGGCAGTAAGCAGGCCGACCTGGGGGTCCGTCAGCGCCGCGAATCCGCCGATCCCGAGGAGGAGGAGGAAGGCGAGAAACACCACGGCGAGACGAGCCGATCCTGCCAGGATTCGCCAGATGAGCGACGACGCCTTATCGAGCGGTGTTCGAACGTTCCACGTCGCCACGTCGTAGAGGTCCATCGAATCGTCCGCGGCCTCTTCGATCGGGTCCCGTCTCTCCTGCATCGAAATCTGGTTCTCGCGCGTCGGACTAAGGTCTTCGGGCGCGAACAACGCACTCGACGACGGCGGGATCGATATCGATGAGATTCAAAGGTGGCCCGCCCGTAGCGGCTAGCAAGATGCACTTCGACCAACGGACGCAGCAGGCGCTTCGAGACGTCGGGCTCTCCCGCGAGGAAATCCGCGACGCCTCCGATCTCGTCGCCGACGCCGTCGATCGGGACGCCGACCGATTGGAGGCGTTCCTCGCGTGCGACGTCGTCTACTCGGATATGGAGATGGCACACAGCGGCGGCGGGATCAACGAACACGCCGTCGAATACCTCGATCTGTTCACCCACGGCAGCGACCTCCGCGGCTATCTTCGCTTTGAGACCTGGGGCGTCCCGGTCGAAGGGGGACGAATCCTCTCCGACGATGTCGTCGAACTCACGCTCGGCCCGACGGTTCACGGCCGCGTTCGGTTCGCCCGCGACGAGGACGCGCTGTAATGAGCGGCGATAGCGACTCCGAAAGCGGGGAGACCTCACCGCGCGTTCGCGTCCGCGGCATCTACACGACCGCCGTGACGCGGCTCCTGCTCGACGCGGGCGTCGACGTCGTGCAGGCCTCCGAGCCGATCCGCGAACGCTTCGACGCCGAGTTCGACGACGATGCGCACGAGGTCACCGTCGCGACCACTCGGGACCGCCAAGGCGTCGGTATCGACGGCGACGCCGACGCAGTCGGGCGCGTCGCCGCCGAACTTCGGGGCCTCGCCCGCGACGCGTTCGCCTGGGCGGACCCGACGCCGCCGGGGGCGGTGTTCGACGCCCGAGTGACGGAAACGCTCGGCTCCGGCGCGGTCTGCGACCTCGGCAGCGCGGAGGGGTTTCTCCCCTACGGCGACGCCGACGACGACCTCGAAACCGGCGACTCCGTCCGCGTGCAGGTCAGAGAGAGCGCGCCGTCGTGGGTCGACCGTCGCGCTCGACTCGGAACCGAAATCCGTGCGCGCGTCGGATTCGCAACGCTCGTTCGCGGGTCCGACGGCGTCTCGGTCGACACCCGCGACGACACCGCGGGGAGGGAACTCGCGGGAATGACCGACCTGCTTTCCATTACGGTCCCCGACGGGTGGGGGATCGAGTGGTCCCACGCGGCCACGCGAGCCGATATGGGGGCGTTGGCGGCCGCGCTCGAACGGGCGGCGGCACGCGCGGACGACCTCGCTGCGGCGCTCGGCGACGAGACTGGCGAGGGCACGAGCGAAGCCGAGACTCCCCGAGCGGTCGCCACACCCGCGGCGGGCCGATGGCTGTGGTTCGGCCGCGAGTCCCGCTTCGCGCTCGATGAGCACAGGCGGAACGTGACGGCGACAATGCCCGGGCACCACCGCACGAAGGCCGCCAGCGACGCCGCGAGCGCGGGCGTCGACCTCGCGGAAGCCCTGTGCGGGGAGAGTGGGTTCGCGAGCGCCGACGCCGACGCTGATACAGACTTCCCGTTCGCCGTCGTGGCGCGGCAGTTCGGCCCGGTCGAAGGCGACACCGTCGAGATCACGCACGGCAAACCGGACGGCCGGGCGTTCTCGCTCGGCAGCGCCGAGGTGACGGAGTGGGACGTCGACGGCACCGTGTCGGTCACCCGGACGCTCTCGGGTGGCGGCACCTACGACGGACTCGGGACGTCGCGGGAAGCGGGCGACACCGCACTGACGAAGTTCCGCGAGGGTCGCTGGTGGTATCCGACCGTCTACCGGAGCGCAGACGGCGAACTACGCGGGACGTACGTCAACGTCTGCACGCCCGTCGAGTGCTTCCCCGACGAGATCAGGTACATCGATCTCCACGTCGACGTCGTGAAACACCCCGACGGGACCGTCGAACGCGTCGACGACGACGAACTCGACGCGGCGGTCGAAGCCGGAGCCGTTCCCGAATCGGCCGCGGAAAAGGCGAGATCGGTGGCGGCGAGCCTCGTTCGCGCGCTGTCGGAGTGATGTCGATCCGGGACGTCCGTTCGATGTCCGTGCAGAACGCCCGCAGGCCGGTTGTGTAATCCAGTCCCACGTCGCCCGTCGGGTGGAGAACAGCAAGTTTATCAGTCGTTCGCGGCGAATTGCACCCAAGATTACTCTCTAGGAGGTCAATGGTGACACAACAAACACAACAACCGGAGGTGAACATCGGACTCGTCGGGCACGTCGACCACGGGAAAACGACGCTCGTGCAGGCGCTGTCGGGGTCGTGGACCGATCAGCACTCCGAGGAGATGAAGCGCGGTATCTCCATCAGACTCGGCTACGCTGACGCCACGTTCCGAAAGGTTCCCGGCGTCGACCCGCCGGAGTGCTACACGGTCGAGGAGACCGGCCCGGACGGCGAGGAGACCGAGGTGCTTCGGACGGTCTCCTTCGTCGACGCGCCGGGACACGAGACGCTGATGGCGACGATGCTCTCGGGCGCGGCCATTATGGACGGGGCCGTCCTCGTCGTGAGCGCGACCGAGGACGTCCCGCAGGCCCAGACTGAAGAGCACCTGATGGCGCTCGACATCATCGGGATCGAGAACATCGTCATCGCGCAGAACAAGATCGACCTGGTCGACCGCGAGCGCGCGGTCGAGTCCCACGAACAGATCCAGGAGTTCGTCGAGGGCACCGTCGCCGAGGACGCGCCGATCGTCCCCGTCAGCGCCCAGCAGGAAGTCAACATCGATCTCCTGATCGACGCGATCGAGCGGGAGATCCCCACGCCCGAGCGCGACGAGTCGGAGTCCCCGCGGCTGTTCGCCGCGCGGTCGTTCGACATCAACCGCCCGGGGACGACGTGGGAGGACCTGAAAGGCGGCGTCGTCGGCGGATCGGTCGTACAGGGCAAACTCGCCACGGGCGAGGATCTCGAACTCCGGCCGGGCCGCGAAGTCGAGGAGGGCGGCTCCACGGAGTGGGAACCGATCACGACCGAGATCCGATCGCTGCAGGCTGGCGGTCGCTCGGTCGACGAAGTCCGACCGGGCGGGCTCTGCGGCATCGGCACGGGGCTCGATCCGAGCCTCACGAAGGGCGATGCCCTCGCCGGACAGGTCGCGGGCGAACCCGGGACGTTGCCGCCGACGCGCGAGGAGTTCACGATGGACGTCGAACTGCTCGATCGGATCGTCGGCGAGGACGAGGGCTCGGTCGAGGAGATTTCGACCGGCGAGCCGCTGATGCTCACTGTCGGCACCGCGACGACCGTCGGCGCGGTCACGAGCGCGCGCTCGGGAGAGGCCGAAGTGTCGCTGAAGCGCCCCGTCTGCGCCGAATCCGGCGCGAAAATCGCCATCAACCGCCGGGTCGGCGCGCGCTGGCGACTCATCGGGATCGGCACGCTGCAGTGACCGCGCGACGACCACAGAGCCGGAAGACAGCACACGAGAGGAGATGACGACTGTGATACTCGATACGAACGCGCTGATGATGCCGATCGAACTCGACGTGCGCGTCTTCGACGAGCTCGATCGACTCGTCGGTGCGAACGCCGATCTGGTCGTCCCCCGCGCCGTCGTCGCCGAGTTAGAAAAGCTCAGTGCGGCGGGAAACGGTGCCGAGGCGACGGCGGCGAGCGTGGGCAGCGATCTCGTCTCGCGGTGTCGCGTCGTCGAAACCGGCGTCTCCTACGCCGACGACGCGGTGGTCGAACTCGCGGAACGGGAGGGCGGATACGTCCTCACCAACGACAGGCCGCTCCGTGATCGGTTACTCGAACGCGGCGTTCGCGTAATCGGTTTAAGGGGTCGAAACACATTAGAAATAACAGAACCATAGCATGTACAAACGGGTACGACTCAAAGACACAGTCGAGGTGCCACCAGCGCACCTCGCGGATGTGACGCCACAGCGGGTCAAGCGGCTCCTGCAGGACAAACTGGAAGGACGGATGGACGAGGACGTCGGCAGCGTCGTCAGCGTCGTCGACGTCCACGATATCGGCGAGGGGACGGTGCTCCCCGGTCGCGCCGGTGTCTACTACGAGGCGGAGTTCGACGCGATCACCTTCGACCCCTCGATGCAGGAGGTCGTCGACGGGGAAGTCGTCGAAGTCGTCGAATTCGGCGCGTTCGTCGGTATCGGACCGGTCGACGGACTGCTGCACGTCTCCCAGATCTCCGATGAATTCCTCGCCTACGACGGCGAGAACCAACAGCTCGCGTCGACGGAATCGAACCGGACACTCGCGGTCGGCGACTCCGTCCGCGTGCGCGTCGTTACCAAGAGTATCGACGAACGCAACCCGCGCGACTCGAAGATCGGTCTCACCGCCAAGCAGCCGGGGCTCGGCAAGCACGGATGGCTCGAAGCCGACCGTCAGGCCAGCACCGCCGCAACCAGCGCGGAGGGAGAGTAGATGGCCACGTCCCGTCTCGCCTGTCGGGAGTGTCACTACATCAACCACGGCGACGCACAGGCGTGTGAAAACTGCGGCTCGAGCAGTCTCACCGAGGACTGGGCGGGCTACGTCGTCATCACGCACCCCGAGCAATCCGAGATCGCCGAGGAGATGAACGTCAACGAACCGGGCGGCTACGCGCTGAAAGTCCGGTAATCGGGATGCTCACGCTGCCAAAGGATCTCCGCGGCTCGTTCAAAGATCCGCTCGGCCCCGTCTACACCGATACAGAGGCGTTGCTCGCGGAGGCCGGAGAGCCGATCATCGCCGTCGGCGACGTCGTCACCTACCACCTCCGACGCGCGGGACACTCCCCGTCGGTCGCGATCGTCGACGGGAAGACGAAGCGCGAGGCCGTCGACGCCGAGATCCGCGAGGCGCTCGCAGACCCCGAGCACCGGCGCGACGTCGAGAACCCACCCGGTGCGCTCTCGGAGTCGCTTCTCGCCACGCTCGCAGCGGCCGTCGCGGCCGACGAGACGGTCACAATCGTCGTCGACGGCGAGGAGGATCTGGCCGCGCTCCCGGCGGTCCTCATCGCACCGCTGGGCGCGACGGTCGTGTACGGGCAACCTGACGAGGGAATGGTCCGCGTCGCCGTGACCGAAGACGCGAAGGCCGAAATGCGATCGCTGATCGAGCGGATGGACGGCGACGTCGCGGGCGCGTTGGCCGCGATGGGCGTCGACGGGTAGTCACACGAGGACAACGGAGTCGGGGCGAGCGTTCCCCGCCGCGTTCGGCCCTTCGAAATCCTTTTACTCCTTTCGGGTGGATGGTAGGACAACTGAACCATGGAAATCGACATCATCTCCGAGGACGGGAACCCGATGTTGCATCGGTCCGACGTCCGATTCGAGATCGTTCACGACGACGCGACCCCCTCGCGGCTCTCCGTTCGCGACAGCCTCGCCGCGAAACTGAACAAGGATTCCGACGAGGTCGTCGTCCACAAACTCGACACGAAGTTCGGGATGCGAAAGACCGTCGGCTACGCGAAAGTCTACGATTCCCCGGACCTCGCCCGCGACATCGAGCAGGATTATATGCTCGACCGGAACAAGATCGAGGCCGACGAGGGCGCAGAGCCGGAAGCCGAAGAGGCATAGTTCGGCGCACAGCGCGACCAACACCACTTTTCGATGCGAATCGTCGGAATCGAAGGGACCGCCTGGGCGGCCAGCGCCGCGCTCTACGACACCGAGACCGACGAGGTCGTCATCGAGTCCGACCCATATGAACCGGAGAGCGGCGGCATCCACCCGCGCGAGGCGGCCGAGCATATGGGCGTGGCCGTTCCGGAGGTGGTCTCGACGATTCTCGATCACGCGGCGGCGACCGCTGACGACGTCGACGGCGCGCTCGAAGACGGCAACGATCTCGATATCGACGCCATCGCCTTCTCCAGGGGACCCGGGCTCGGACCGTGTCTCCGTATCGTCGGCACCGCGGCGCGGTCGCTATCGCAGACGCTCTCGGTGCCGCTCGTCGGCGTCAACCATATGGTCGCACACCTCGAAATCGGCCGCCACCGATCGGGCTTCGATTCCCCGGTCTGTCTGAACGCCTCGGGCGCGAACGCGCACCTGCTGGGGTACCACAACGGCCGCTATCGGATCCTCGGCGAGACGATGGACACCGGCGTCGGGAACGCGATCGACAAGTTCACGCGTCATCTCGGCTGGTCGCACCCCGGCGGACCGAAGGTCGAGCGACGGGCAAGGGAGGGAGCGTACCACGATCTCCCGTACGTCGTCAAGGGGATGGACTTCTCCTTCTCGGGGATTATGTCGGCCGCGAAGGACGCCGTCGACGACGGCGTCCCCGTCGAAGACGTCTGCGCCGGGCTTCAGGAGACGATCTTCGCGATGCTGACCGAGGTCGCAGAGCGGGCGCTGTCGCTGACGGGGACGGACGAGCTCGTCCTCGGCGGCGGCGTGGGCCAGAACGCGCGACTCAGAGCGATGCTCGAATCGATGTGTGAGCAGCGCGGGGCGGCGTTTTACGCGCCCGAACCGCGGTTCCTCCGCGACAACGCCGGGATGATCGCCGTGCTCGGTGCGAAGATGTACGCCGCCGGGGACACGATCGACGTCGCCGACTCGTCGATCGATCCGAACTTCCGCCCGGATCAGGTGGCGGTGAGCTGGCGCGGCGCGGACGAATCGGTCGTCAGGGATCCGACGGCCTCCGGGGAGATCCGTGGTGCGGAGGCGACAGTGTCGATCGGAGCGGACCGCGTGATCAAACGTCGCGTGCCGAAAACGTACCGGCACGCGGCGCTCGACGACCGGCTTCGCGCCGACCGCACGCGTGCGGAGGCGCGGCTCACGAGCGCCGCCCGACGCGTCGGCGTCCCCACGCCGGTCGTCTACGACGTCGACCCCGCGGAGGGAACGCTCGTCTTCCAGCGCGTCGGCGACGACGACCTCGCCGCGGCGCTGACGGCGGATCGGTGTCGAGCGGTCGGTCGGCACCTCGCCGCCATTCACGAGGCGGGGTTCGTCCACGGCGATCCCACCACGCGGAACGTCCGCGTCGACGACGAGCGGACGTACCTCATCGACTTCGGCCTGGGGTATCACACCGGGCACGTCGAAGATCACGCGATGGACATCCACGTGTTCAAGCAGAGCGTCGCCGGGACCGCCGCAGAGCCAGCGCCGTTGCTTGCGGCCGTCGAAGAGGGGTACGCCGCGGTCGGTGACGAGGAGGTCCGGACGCGACTCCGCGAGGTCGAAGGTCGCGGCCGGTATCAGTCGGCGACGCAGTAGCTCACCGTAGGAGGCGAATGGGGGCGAACAGTCGGTACTCGCTTGCGGCGACGTTTCCGACGCCATCGTCGGCTTTTGAACCCACGTCGCTGTACCGAGCAACCGCAGACGACGCGGGGCGCCACTCAGGTCACACCCCTGCTGGCCGCTCGATTCGATATAAACCTCCGTGTCACTCGTTCGTATTCACGGGGCAGCGTCGCCGTCGGTCGATGCCAAAACGATTTATGACAGCCCGGCGTACGGTAACGTATGGTAGACAAACCGAAGCAGGGCGAGATTCTCGGGATTCCGTACAACTTCGAACGGCCGTCGATCGGTCGAATGCTCTCTTCGTACTGGAAGCCCGGACAGAGTATGCTCGTGAAGAAGCCCTTCGGGATCGGCTACACGCTCAACCTCGCGAACTGGCGCTCGTGGGTCGCGCTGCTCGTGGTCGGCGGCCTCCTCTGGCAGGAGCAGAAATCCCGCGGCAGCAACGAACCGGAAGCCGACGAGGGCGACGACGGACCGGTCGAAGTTATCGTCGACTGAGCGTCCTCTGAAACGGCCCGTAGTCGGGCCGCCTCCACCCACTTGTCGCCCCGGAACCGACGCTACTTTCTCTCGACTCGTCGCAGGGTTGGGTAGATGCTTCGCTACGTCACGACGAACGCGGGGAAAGTGCGCGAAGCGCGCGAGTACCTCGACGGTGTCGAGCAGCTAGATTACGACTACACCGAGATACAGGCGTCGGAGTTGGGACCGATCGCCGCACGCGGAGCGCGCGAAGCCTACCGCCACGCCGGAGAGCCCGTCCTCGTCGACGACGCGGGCCTGTTCGTCGAGGGCTTCGACGGTTTCCCCGGCCCGTACTCCGCCTACGTCGAAGATACGCTGGGGGTCGAAACCGTCCAGCGGCTCGTCGCTCGCGAGCTCGACGAGCCCCCGCGAGCCTCGTTCCGGTGCGTGCTCGCGTACTGCGACGGCGCGCCGTTCGAGGCCTCTCCGGATCCCGTCGACCGCGACGACCGAAGCGCGGCGGCCGCGGCGGGGGAAGCGCGGGAGCGTGACGAGAGCGTGGGTGATGAAGCCGAAGGCCGCGAAGCGCTGCCGGTGAAGCTGTTCCACGGAACCGTCCGCGGTCGGATCGTCGAAGCCCGCGGTGACGGCGGCTTCGGCTACGATCCCGTCTTCGAGCACGACGGGACGACGTTCGGAGAGATGAGCGCGGCGGAGAAGAACGCCGTCTCGCATCGGGGCCGGGCCTTCGCGAAGTTCGCCGAGTGGTTCCCAGAGCGAGGGGAGTGAGCGGAGCCATCGGGAATCCGGTTCCCGTCGGAGGGGAACGCGGAGCGAACAGCGAAACGCGCAGTCTATAGCCTTATCCGTCCGCCGAACGAATCCCGGCGTATGAAATTAGTGCCGGACACGAGCGCGGTCATCGACGGCCGCGTGTCCGAGCGGGTCGAGTCGGGCGACGACGTCGAGGCGGTTTTGGTCCCCGAGGCCGTCGTCGCCGAACTCGAATCGCAGGCCAACGAGGGTTTCGACACGGGTTGGGAGGGGCTCGAAGAGCTGCAGCGGCTCACCAGGCTGGCGGACGACGGGGCGATCGAGGTCCGGTACGTCGGACGCCGCACGAAACCCAGCGAGTCCACCGGAGCCCACGAAGGCGACATCGACGCGCTGATCCGCGACGTCGCCGAGGAGGAGGGCGCGACGCTGCTCACGAGCGACGTCGTCCAATCGGAGGTCGCGAAGGCGAAAGGCCTCGACGCGGAGTACGTCGAGCCGCGCGTCCGGGGCTCCGGCGAACTCATCATCGAGGAGTTCTTCGACGACCAGACGATGTCGGTGCACCTGAAGACGGGAACGAAGCCGAAGGCGAAACGCGGGGCCATCGGCGAGATGCACTACCAGACGATCCGCGACGAGGTCAGCGACGAGGCGACGATGAAGGAGTGGGCCGACGACATCGAGGAGACGGCCCGAAGCAGTTCGGAGGGCTTTCTCGAACTCTCGGAGCCCGGTATGAGCATCGTGCAGTTCCGCGATTACCGGATCGCCGTCGCCCGACCGCCCTTCGCCGACGGCATCGAGATCACCGCCGTCCGGCCGATCGTCAAGACCGACCTCGACGACTACCAGTTCGCCGACGAACTCAGAGACCGCCTGAAAGAGCGCCAGCGCGGCGTCCTCATCTCCGGATCGCCCGGCGCGGGGAAGTCCACGTTCGCGCAGGCGGTCGCGGAGTTCCTCACCGACAGCGACTACGCGGTCAAGACGATGGAGAAGCCCCGAGACCTCCAGGTCGGCCCCGACATCACCCAGTACACCGCCCTCGGCGGCGATATGGAGAAAACGGCCGACTCGCTGCTCCTCGTGCGCCCCGACTACACGATTTACGACGAGGTGCGGAAGACGAAGGACTTCGGCGTCTTCGCAGATATGCGCCTCGCTGGCGTCGGGATGGTCGGCGTCGTCCACGCGACCCGCGCGATCGACGCCCTCCAGCGACTCGTCGGCCGCGTCGAACTCGGAATGATCCCGCAGGTCGTCGACACTGTCGTATATATCGAGGACGGCCGCGTCGACACCGTCTACGACGTGACGACGCAGGTGAAGGTCCCCGAGGGTCTCACCGCCGAGGACCTCGCGCGACCGGTCATTCAGGTCGCGGACTTCGAGACCGGAAAGCCGGAGTACGAGATCTACACGTTCAACCGCCAGGTCGTCACCGTCCCGATCGGCGACGGAAACGGGAGCGACGAGACCGGCGTCGGTCGCCTCGCGCGTCAGGAGATCGAACGCGAGATCCGCTCGATCGCGCGCGGCCACGTCGACGTCGAACTGCAGGGGCAGAACACGGCCGTCGTCTACGTCGAGGAGGACGACATCTCTTACGTGATCGGCAAGGGCGGCGGCCGCATCTCGGACGTCGAGGACCGACTCGGCATCGACATCGACGTCCGCACCCACGACGAAAAACCGGGTCACGACGGGTCGAGCGGGTCGGGAGGTTCGAGCGGCTCTGACACCGGCGCGTCGGAGGGCGTCGTCGTCACGCCCGAAGTGACCTCGCGGCACGTCGTCATCCGGATGGACGAGCACGTCGGCGAGACCGTCGAGATCCGCGCCGACAGCGAGTACCTGTTCACCGCGACGGTCGGCCGCGGCGGCGACATCCAAGTGTCGCGAGGCAGCGCCATCGCGGACGAGCTCGAGCAGGCGATCGACCGACGACAGCAGATCACGGTCCATACGGCCTGAACCGCAGGAGCAGAACACGCGAACCGCGAATCACGCGAAACGGCGCTGAACCGGACGATTCTTTTCCCGACGCCGACTTGCGGGGATATGGACTCGGACACGCCCGCAGAAGACGTCCTCGACGAGCTGTTCGCAACGATCGAGGACAGAAAGGAGACGCTTCCGGAGGGATCCTACACCACTTCTCTGTTCACCCACGAGAAGGGCAAAAACGCCGTGCTCGAAAAGATCGGAGAGGAATCGACCGAGACGATACTCGCGGCGAAGGACGAAGACGAGGACGAACTGCTCGCCGAGAGCGCGGACCTCGTCTATCACCTCCTCGTGCTCCTCGCGATGGAGGACGTCACGCTCGACGACCTCCGAACGGAGCTTCGGGACCGATTCTAAATAGCTCTATTTCGGACAGGAACCGCCGCGCCGTTACCGAAACGACACGCCGACATCGCGCATCTCTGGATTCTCCCGCGCGACGTTGAGTAACAGGGGCGTCAGCGACTCCACTTCCGCGGCGTTCGCGAGTCCGCCAGCGTCGAGCGCGCGCAGGCCGTCGACGTCGCCGACGAGTCCGGCGACGACGGCTTTCGCCCGGTTGTCGTCGGCGACGATGGGCGTGTCGAGGCCGAGATCCGCGTCGAGGTCGGCGAGTCGACCCGCCGGGAGCGAGTGCAGCGCGCCGACGACTGGGATACCCTCGGGCGCTGCGTCGGCGACGAGCGCCGTCACGCTACCCGCTGACGGCAGGTGCGCGTGCGCCCCGTCGTCGTCGCGCCGCATCCCAACGGCGGGGGTGACGAGGACGTCTCCTTCGCGGAGTCCGCCCGCGACCGATTCGACCGTGTCCGTGACGGTGTAGGGCGGAACAGCGAGGACGACGACGTCGGCGCGGTCGGCCGCCATCGCGTTCTCGAAGCCGGTGATCTTGACGTCCCGGCCGCGGTCGGCGAGGATCCCCTGATACTCGTCGGCGACGTCGTGCGCGGCGTCGGGGTCGCGCGAGCCGATCACGACGTCGTGATGGGTGTGGAACGCCCAGCGGAGCGCGAGACCTCGGCCGAGCTCCCCGGTACCGCCGAGCAGTGCGATTCGCATACGTAGGCGTGCGAAAGCGATCGGGTAAAGAGTTGCGAGCGTCGGCTCTCCGGGGTCCAGTCAGCGGGACTCGTTTATCGCGGAGCGCGGGACAGCGCCGGGGCGTACACGACGAGAAAGCCCAGCAGCGGCGCGACGAGGAGGGTTCCGAACAGCACGATCGTCCGCGCGGACGTCCCCGGCGGGAGCAACTGCCACACGACGAGGCCGAGCGCGTCGACGGCGAGCACGACCCCGATAAAACGGAGCAGATCGGATCGAACGTCGGTCACGACGCGTCACCTCGATTCCAGCGCCACGGATTCAGCCAGTCGGCGTTGATCGCGACGAGCCACGCCGCCGCGAAGGTGAGCGCGCTCGCGGCGAACCCGTCGTAGCCGAACCGCCCGAACGCGAGACGCCCGGCGAGGGCGACCGCGAAGAACACCGCGTATCGAACGGTCTGATCTCCCGGCTCGGCGTGCGGCGAGATCGAACGGAGCGAGAACCGCGCGGCGATCGGTGCCACAGTAGCGAACGTCACCAGGCCCGCAACGATCGAGATCACTCCGGTCGGATCTGGAGCGAGCAGGAGTGCGACGCCGACCGCGACGACGGCGGCGAAGATCGCGGCCCACGCCAGTCGCTCGATTCGGAGCGCGTTCACGTTCCGTCACTCCCCGAAGAGCAGTTCGGGAAGATCGTTCACGGAGTCGACGACGGCGGCCGCGCCGACGGATCCGAACGCCTCACGTCCGGATTTGCCGGTCAGCCCGCCGGTGAGGACGCCGATACCGTGGTACGTTCGATCGGGGTCGACCTCAGCGGCGTTGACCGCGGTCTTCACGTCGTCGAGGGTGTCGCCAGCGAAGGCGACGCCCTCGGCACCGAACCGCGTTGCGAGCGTCGTCAGCGCGTTCGGGTGCGGTTTGCCCTCGTCCCAGTCGTCCATCGTGAAGCGGTGCTCCTCGGGGAGGTCGAGTCCGACGCGTTCGAGCGCGATGTCGGCCTCGGCGGCCGGGCGGCCGGTGAGGACGCCCACGTCGGCCTCGGCCGCGATCGCCTCCAGCGTCTCGGGCTCGACGATGATCGGCTCGTCGTGGATGTAGCCCGCCGTCTCGAACGGCGGTTCGCCGCCTTCGAGTTCGCGATAGAGCTCCGCACCGAGGTACAGGGCTTGGAACGCGTCTCTGAGTCCGGTCCGGTCCCACGCCTCGCGAACGGCCGCGAGGTCGGTTTCGTCGAGGTGGTCGGCCGCGACCGATTCCGCGGCGTCGAGGCCGCCGCCGCGGGATTCGATCCGGTCTGCGAACGCCGCCAGATCGATCGGTTCGCGGTCGTCGACGAGCACGTACAGCGCCGCGGCGTACGTCACGTCCCAGTCGTTGTTGAATCCGCCCGCGTCTTTGAACAGTTGGACCTCCTCGCGGTCGATCGTCCGGCCGTACAGTCGCTCGACGGACTCCACGATTGCGCGCCGGTAGGAGTCGGCGACGTCGAGGAGGACGCCGTCGATGTCGAGGACGACCGCGTCTGCGTGCATACCACAATGCGACCGTGCGTCGGCCTTAGCGTTGTCCTTTCGCGTTGTGGGCGGGTGCAGGGAGTCGGTACGAAACGCAGTCTCATCTCCGGCGCAACTTCGGCACCCAGCACAGATTCATATTCCGGCGCGAAATCAGCATCCAACGCAATCTCATCATCCGGCACAAACCCCAACGCGGAGGCAGTCGGCGACAACCCAAGTTAGGAGATATTTTACCGTCCCGTCTTGAGAGCATAGATATGGACTACGACCCGCAGGAACTCGAAGCGCGCTGGCGCGAGCGGTGGGCCGAGGAGGGTCGCTACGAGGCCGACCCCGACGCCGAGGTGGTCGCCGCGGGCGGCGCTGCCGACGGTGACGCCGCGAGCGACTCCGGGGACGCCGAGAGCGACGAACCGACGTTCATCACGGTTCCCTACCCGTACCCCAGCGGCGGGATGCACATCGGGCACGCCCGGACGTACACCGTCCCCGACGTGTACGCCCGGTACCGACGACAGCAGGGCGACAACGTGCTCTTTCCGATCGCCTGGCACGTCACCGGCACGCCGATCATCGGCGCGGTCGAGCGCCTGAAGAAGGGCGAAGAAGAACAGCTCTCGGTGCTTCGCGACACCTACAACGTCACCGAGGACACCCTCGAGGACCTCGAAACGCCGATGGGCTACGCTCGACACTTCATCGAGCAGCACTACAAGAAGGGGATGAAGGACCTCGGGCTCTCGATCGACTGGCGGCGGGAGTTCACCACCAACGACGACCGGTACTCGAAGTTCATCACCTGGCAGTACGAGACGCTCCGCGACCGCGGCCTTCTGGAGAAGGGCCTTCATCCGGTGAAGTACTGCACGAACGAGAAACAGCCGGTCACGACCCACGATCTCCTGGAGGGCGAGGAGGCCGAGTTCCAAGAGTACACGCTGGTCCGCTTCGGCCACGGCGACACGGTCGTCCCGATGGCGACGCTGCGCCCCGAGACGGTTCGCGGCGTGACGAACGCCTACATCGACCCCGACGCGGACTACGTGATCGCCGAGGTGGACGGCGAGGAGTGGTTCGTCTCCGCGGCGGCCGTCGAAAAGCTCCAACTGCAGGGCCACGAGGTCGTCCCCAAGCGTACCGTCGCTGGCGAGCACCTCGTCGGCGAGCGCGTGGCGAACCCGATCACCGGCGACGAGGTCCTCGTCCTTCCCGCGGACTTCGTCGACGCCGACAACGCGACCGGCGTCGTGATGTCGGTCCCGGCGCACTCGCCGGACGACTACGTCGCGCTGGCGGAGGCGAAAGCCGACGACGACCGGATGCGCGAGTACGGGATCGACCCCGTCGAGGTCGAGGAAATCGAACCGATCCCGATTCTCACGATCGACGGGTACGGCGAGATCCCGGCGAAGACGGCCGTCGAGGAGGCGGAAATCGAATCCAGCGACGACCCCGCGCTCGAAGAAGCCACGAAAGAGCTGTACAACAGCGAGTTCCACGGCGGCCGGTTAAACGACGAGTACGGCGAGTTCGCCGGGGAAGTCGTCGAGGACGTCCGAGGCAGGTTCCGCGACGCCTACCGCGAGGAGGGCGCGTTCGGGACGATGCGGGAGTTCTCAGAGGAGGTCGTCTGCCGCTGCGGGGGCGACGTCGTCGTCGCCGAGCAGGACACGTGGTTCCTGCGCTACAACGACGAGGCCTGGAAGCGGAAGGCCCACGAGGTCGTCTCCCGGATGGAAGCCATCCCGGAGAACACCCGCGGCGAGTACGACCACACGATCGATTGGCTGAACGAGTGGCCGTGCATCCGGAACTACGGGCTGGGTACCCGCCTGCCGTGGGACGACGACTTCGTCATCGAGCCGCTGTCGGATTCGACGATCTATATGGCGTACTACACGATCGCCCATCGGCTCGACGAGATCCCACAGGAGGACCTCGACCGCGAGTTCTTCGACGCGCTCTTCTACGGTCCGGAGGCCGTCGACACCCCCGACGAGCGCGCGCTGGAACTCCGTGCGGAGTGGCTCTATTGGTACCCGGTCACCTACCGGTTCTCCGCGAACGACCTCATCTCGAATCACCTGACGTTCTACCTGTTCCACCACGCCGAACTCTTCGACGAGGCGCAGTGGCCCGAGGGAATCGTCATTATGGGTATGGGGCTGTTGGAGGGCGAGAAGATGTCCTCCTCGAAGGGCCATGTCGTCCTCCCAGGGAAAGCGATCGAGGAGTACGGCGCGGACACGGTGCGCTTCTTCCTGCTTAACTCGGCGGAGCCGTGGCAGGACTACGACTGGCGCGCAGAGCAGGTCGCGTCCGTCCAGAATCAGCTCGAGCGGTTCTGGAATCGAGCGCAGGACGTCATCGACGAACCCGGCTCCGAGGAGCGCCCCGACCTCTCGACGGCGGACCGCTGGCTGCTGTCTCGACTGCAGCGTACCGTCGCCGAAGTCACCGACGCGATGGAGGGCTCCGAAACCCGAACGGCGAGTCAGGCCGCCTTCTACGACTTCGAGGAGGACCTCCGTTGGTATCGACGCCGCACGGACCTCTCGCGACCCGCGGCCCGGTGGACGCTCCGTGAAGTGCTCGAAACGCGACTCCGACTGCTCGCGCCGTTCGTTCCGTTCCTGACGAACGAACTTCACGAACAGTTGACCGGCACGCCTGCGGAGGACGCGCCGTGGCCCCGCGTCGACGCGGCGCTGCTCGACAGCGAAATCGAGGCTGCCGAGACGCAGGTCGAACGCCTCGTCGACGACATCCAGGGCATCCGACAGTCGCTACAGAACGCCGAGGAAGACGTTCCGGAGGCCGACCCCGACCGCATTCGGATCACTGTCGCCGCCGAGTGGAAGCACGAGGTGTTCGCGACGGTCGCCGAAGTGGGCGCAGAGCAGGGTGCGGTGATGGGCGAGGTGATGCAAAACCCCGACCTCCGCGAGCGCGGGAACGCCGTCAACGACCTCGTCGGCGAACTTGTCGAGTTCGCACGCGGTCGCGGCGACGACGAACTCGCGGTGCTCGCTGACATCGACGAGGGCGACGCCTACGAGCGCGCGTCGGCGTTCCTCGCCGACGAATTCGACGCCGAAATCGTCGTTCAGCGCGAGGGCGAGGACGTCGAGGCGCGGAAGCAGGCCGTTCCCTTCCGCCCGGCGATCGAACTCGAAGTCGAGTAGCGGAACGGGGTCACAGCGTGGTCGTGGGATTTCAGTCGACCGCGAGAAGCCGGTTCTCCGTCACAGCGAGAGGTGTGACGTCGACCCCGGTTCGTCGTCGTCGATACCGCCCTCCCGAAGGAACGTGTAGTGCTCATCGGTCAGGAACACGGTTCCCGACTCAACCGTGATCTCCACCCCGGGAAGTTCGGTCCCGGCCGCCGGTCCGTTGTCACACTCGCCGGAACAGGTGTCGAACATCGAGCCGTGTCGCGGGCAGACGAGTTCTCCGTGCCGGATCGCCGCGCCGTCTCCACGGTCGAACCGCTGGCTCTCGTGCGTGCAGGAGTTGCGCCAGGCTTCGATACCGGGCTCTCTCTCGCACCGGACCAGAATGATCTCGGTCTCGTTGGTGAACGCGTCCGCCGCGGTGAAGAGATACGATCCGGACGCCGGGACGTCCTCGACGTCCGCTACCTTCGTGCCATCTGGCATCGCGACAGGGTACGGAGACGCGTCGCAAAAGCGTGCCGTCGAAAAAGAGAAGCCGACTCGGGCGGCAGCCACTCACCACCGCCGCCGAGACCGCGACATCGTCTCGACGGTAGTTACGCACCTGTTACCCACTGTTGTTTCGTTATTCGGCCGGTGCCGTCGCCTCGACTCGCGAAGGTTTATGCCCGTTCGACCGCTGGTTTCGTACTGATGGCAGAGGCAGAACAGGAGAGTCTCGACGACCTCCCGCCGAGCGCGAAACTGGTTTTCAAGGTACTCGAGTATAACGGGCCGCTGACCCAGAAGGGCATCGTCCAGGAATCGATGCTCTCGGCCCGGACCGTCCGGTACGCGCTCGAACGGCTCGAAGGGATCGACGTCGTCGACGAAGACGTCTACTTTGCGGACGCGAGACAGAACCTCTATCAACTCACCGACGACGCTCCCGAGGCCCCGCCGACCGAGGGCGACGCCGACGAGGCGGAAGCCTGCTGCGCCGAGTGAACAGCGAGGCCGTCGCTAACGGAGTGAGTAGCGGAGCCGTCGGCTAACCGCGGGGCCGAGACCGTGTCGGGGCTAATCGACACAGCATCAATTGACTCGGGGCCAGTCGGCCCGAGACGAACCGGCACGTTCCACGAGAAGTTATGCTGTTCCAGCGCCGAGTACGCGTATGTCACTCTCACTCGATTCGACGCAGTTGGACCGGTACTCCAGACACATCATTATGGACGAGGTCGGCCCCGAGGGACAGGCGGCGCTCCTTGACGCCCGCGTCCTCGTCGTCGGCGCGGGCGGGCTCGGCGCGCCGGTAATCCAGTACCTCGCGGCCGCGGGAGTCGGCACGCTCGGCGTCGTCGACGACGATGTCGTCGAGCGGAGCAACCTCCAGCGGCAGGTCATCCACGGCGACGGCGACATCGGGAAACCCAAGGTCGATAGCGCCGCGGCGTTCGTCGAGAACCTCAATCCCGACATCGACGTCGAAACGTACCAGACCCGTCTCGATAAGGAGAACGTCGACGAGATCGTTCCCTCCTACGACGTCGTCGTCGACGCCTCCGACAACTTCCCGACGCGCTATCTGCTGAACGACTTCTGCCGACTACACGAGATCCCGATCGCTCACGGCGCGATCTACAAGTTCGAGGGACAGATCACGACGCTCGAACCCGACGGGCCGTGCTACCGCTGTCTGTTCCCCGAAGCGCCCGAACCCGGCACCGTTCCCGACTGCGCGACGACGGGCGTGCTGGGCGTGCTTCCCGGAACCGTCGGCTGTATTCAGGCGACCGAGGCGGTAAAGCTGCTCTTGGGGGCCGGTGAGACGTTGAAGGGACGGCTGCTCTTTTACGATGCGATGGAGATGAGCTTCGAGACGGTCCCCTATCAGCGGAATCCCGACTGCCCGATCTGCGGCGACGATCCGATCGACTCCATCGACCGGGTAGAGTACACCGCGGCGTGTACTGTCGGCGCGGACTGACGGTGCTGCGGTGGTCGGTTAGCGCGGCTGATAGTGCGTGGTGGCGGGGTGGGTGGCCGAGAGCGCCGCAGTTGCCTGTCAGATTGGCCGAGAGCGCGGCTGCTCCCCGGACAGAATGGCGAACAGCTGGCACCCGCGTCGGCGACATACCCCAGAAGTCGCCGATTGTCCCCCGCATCGACGTGCCAGGCAACCGCGGCCCGATGCGAGGTAGTGGTTACGTCACGGGGGTGCTGGCAGCGTCTTCGGATATAAACCGTCGGTCGGGTGACCCGCGGGGTCGACAGACCGCAGCGTTTTATCCGCCCGCTGCCCTGGTGCGCGTATGGCCTCGCAGGGAATCGTCGAGCAGTTTCTCTCTTTGAAGTCCGACACGGACGCGGACATCCTAACGATGCAGTGCGGCGACTTCTACGAGTTCTTCGCCGACGACGCGGAGTTGGTCGCGTCGGAACTGGATCTGAAGGTCTCCCAGAAGTCCTCGCACGGCTCGTCGTATCCGATGGCTGGCGTGCCCGTCGACGACCTCACGCCGTATCTGAAGGCGCTCGTCGAGCGCGGCTACCGCGTCGCGGTCGCCGACCAGTTCACGGACGACAGCGGCGACCACTACCGGGAGGTGACGCGCGTCGTGACGCCCGGAACCCTCCTCGAAACCGACGACGCCGACGCGCGCTACATCGCCGTCGTGGTCGGTACGGGATCGGGGACGAGCGGAGCCGACGGCGTCGGCCTGGCGTTCGTCGACGCGACGACCGGACAGTTCCTCGTGACCGTCGCGAGAGATGTCGACGACGCGCTCTCGGAGCTGTACCGCTTCAGTCCGGTCGAGATTCTTCCCGGACCGGACGTCCGCGACGACGACACCTTCGTCCGACGGCTCCGGGAGGAGACCGACGCGTCGGTGTCGCTGTTCGAGGCCGACGCGTTCGCCCCCGGTCGGGCGAAGCACGCCCTCAGAAACCAGTTCGGCCGCGAGACGCTCGAAAGCGTCGGCCTCGACGACGAACCGGCACACCGGGCCGCGGGCGCCGCGCTCCGCTACGTCGAGGAGACCGGCGCGGGCGTGTTGCCGTCGATGACGCGGTTGCAGACCTTCGAGACGAGTGATCACCTCGAACTGGACGCGACGACCCAGCGCAACCTCGAACTCACCGAGACGATGCAGGGCGGGAAATCGGGAACGCTCGTCGACACGATCGATCACACCGTCACGAGCCCGGGCGCTCGACTCCTCCGCGAGTGGGTGACGCGCCCGCGGCGCGACCGGCGGGAACTGGACCGGCGCCTCGACTGCGTCGAGGCGTTCGCGTCAGCCGCGCTGATCCGCGAGCGCGTTCGAGACGTGCTCGACGGCGGCTACGACCTCGAACGGCTGGCCGCGCGGGCGACCTCCGGGCGCGCGGACGCTCGGGACTTGCTAGCCGTCCGCGACACCCTCAAAATCCTTCCGGGGGTGGCCGACGCCATCGAAGGATCCCCGCTCGCGGACTCGCCGCTCGCTGACGTCGTGGGGCGTCCGGACCGGGAGACGGCGGGCCGCGTGCGCGAGGAACTCGAATCGGCGCTCGCCGACGATCCGCCGAAGACGGTGCGGCAGGGTGGCCTGTTCCGCCGCGGCTACGACGACGAACTGGACGATCTGCTGGAGCGTCATACCGAGGCGCAGGAGTGGATCGACACGCTGGCCGAGCGCGAGAAGCGCCAGCACGGGCTGAGTCACGTCACGGTCGATCGGAACAAGACGGACGGCCACTACATTCAGGTGGGAAAGTCCGTCGCCGACGACGTGCCCGAGCACTACCGAGAGATCAAGACGCTGAAGAACTCGAAGCGGTTCGTCACCGACGAACTGGAGGCGCGCGAACGGGACATTCTCCGCTTAGAGGAGGCCCGCGGCGACCTAGAGTACGGCCTCTTCTGCGATCTCCGAGACCGGATCGCCGAGCACGCGGCGCTCCTGCAGGACGTCGGCCGCGCGCTCGCCGAAATAGACGCGTTGGCATCGCTGGCGACGCACGCGGCGGGAAACAACTGGGTCCGGCCCGAACTGACCGCGCCCGGACCGCTCGATATCGACGCCGGACGGCATCCGGTCGTCGAGCAGACGACCGATTTCGTGCCGAACGATCTACAGATGGACGAGGACCGTGAGTTCCTGCTGGTCACGGGTCCGAACATGAGCGGCAAGTCGACGTATATGCGGCAGGTCGCGCTCATCACGCTGCTCGCGCAGGTCGGCAGCTTCGTCCCGGCCCGCGCGGCGACGATCGGCGTCGTCGACGGCATCTACACGCGTGTCGGCGCACTCGACGAGCTCGCGCAGGGCCGTTCGACCTTTATGGTCGAGATGCAGGAGCTCTCGAACATCCTGCATTCGGCCTCCGCCGACTCGCTCGTGATCCTCGACGAAGTGGGCCGCGGCACCGCGACGTACGACGGCATCTCGATCGCGTGGGCCGCCACGGAGTACCTGCACAACGAGGTGCGCGCGAAGACGCTCTTCGCGACGCACTACCACGAACTCACGTCCTTGGCGGAGCATCTCGACCGCGTCGCGAACGTCCACGTGGCCGTCGACGGCGGGGGGAGCGGGGTGACGTTCCTGCGGACGATCGAAGCGGGGCCGACCGACCGCTCCTACGGCGTCCACGTCGCGGAGTTGGCGGGCGTCCCCGATCCGGTCGTCTCACGCGCGGACGACGTCCTCGCCCGCCTCCGTGCGGACGAAGCGATCGAAGCCCGCGGGAGCGGCGGCGGGAGCGACGAACCGGTGCAGGCGGTGTTCGACCTCTCGGACGGACAGTTCGTGGAGACGAACGCCGAGAGCGCGGCCGACGGCGGGCGAGGCGGGGACGCATCGGCGTCGACGACAGAATCCGTATCGCGGTCGACAGCGGGCGATGATCAGAACGCCACGGATACCGCGGCCGACGCCGAACCAACCGGTGGCGACGCGACAGCACCGGAACTCGACTCGATCGCAGCCGAGTTGGAAGACTTAGATCTGAACGGAACGTCGCCGATCGAGGTGATGGCGACCGTACAGGAGTGGCAAAAGCGGCTCGACGGGCGGTTGGCGGACGACGAGTGAAGAGCGTGGTCGACAACCAATCGGCGGACGACGAGTAACGGGCGCGGTCGACGGTCGGTCGAATACGGGTCCACGTTTTTGTACTCAGGGCGTGTTGTGTTGACATATGACGTTCATCATCGTCGGATACGGGCGGGTTGGAGCGCGCACGGCCCGGGTTCTCCACGAGGAGGGCTATCCGGTCGTGGTGGTAGAGAACAACCCGGATAAGGTCGAACGCGCCCGGAAGGCGGGGTTCGAGGTCGTCGAAGGGGACGGCAGCAACGAGTCGGTACTGAAGCGCGCGGGCGTCGAGAACGCGATCGCACTCGGCGGTCTCACCGGCGATCCGAACGTGAACTTCGCGGCGTGTATGATCGGCAAACAGTACGGCTGCCGCGTGGCGATGCGGATCAGTGAGGACTACCGAGAGGAGATCTACGAGCGGTACGAGGCGGACGTCGACGAGGTGATCTACCCCGAGCGACTCGGCGCGGCGGGCGCGAAGACCGCGCTCTTGGGCGGAAGCTTCAACGCGATCGGCGAACTGACCGAACAACTGCGTCTCACGACCGTCACCATCCCCGAGGGGTCGCCGGTTGTCGGACGGAAGGTGAACGATATCGACCTCGAAGGGATGGGGCGGATCTACGCGCACGGGCGGAAGCGAGAACCGATGACGATCCCGCTGCCCGGAACCATCGTGGAGTCGGGCGATCAACTCGCGCTCGTCGTCGAAAACGACGCCCTCGATCGGGTGAAGACCGCACTGCTCGGCGATGCGTCGGAAGAACCACCTGTCTCACAAGGGTGAAAGACTCACAACCGGAAAAGCGACGGCTGGGAGGCGAGGACGAACGTTGGAGGATGTCGAACGTTGGGAGGCGACGGAACCGAACGGTCGGGGAGTAACGCAATTAAACGGAGACAGGGAGTAACGCAATTAAACGGAGACAGTAAGACAGCGGAATCTGACGGCGCGTCCGAGCGCCGTCGGATGTGTCGTCGCGGGGGCGACGACGCCGTGTACCGGGATGCAACGTCCGCGTGTGGGGCGCGCGGTGGGAGGATGGGAACTGATGGCCGTCGAAGGACGGTGTAACCGTCCGTATCAGTGCGCGCCCAGTCGTTTGCTCTTGTGTATCGCACTTAAAACCGTGTCAGACGGGAGGCTGACTCGTCAGCTCCGCCAATACCCTTGGAGGTAGGCACCGGCGAACATCCCGGCAATCGCCCACAGGATCGTGACGTTGCCGACGCCGAGACTGGCGTAGGCCGCACCCGGGCAGATCCCGGACAGTCCCCAGCCGACGCCGAAGATCCCGCCGCCGATCAGCACGTTCCGATCGAAGGACTTCAGGCGGCGATCGAACGTGTCGCCGGTCAGGAGGGCGCGACCGAGGAGCCGCGGCGCGAGGAAGTACGTCACGCCCACGAGTGCGGAGCCGCCGAACATCACGAACACCAAGCCGAAATCCTCGAACTGGAGGAAGTCCAATACGACGTCCGGGCGCGCCATATGACTGAATCCGAGGCCGAACCCGAAGATCAGGCCGCCGACGAGCACCAACGGCATGAAGAGGGGATGGCGTTCGGCCATCTATGGGCTCACCCCCAGCGCCGCGACGAGCTGTGCGGTGACGATGGCGACCGCGAGGAACGTGAGGACGCCGATGATCGACGTCTTCGACGCCGATCCGACGCCACAGACGCCGTGGCCGGACGTACAGCCCTTTCCGACTCGGGTTCCGATGCCGACGAAGACGCCGCCGACGAGCAGCCGCCACGGTTGGACGTCCGTCGTCCACAGGGTCACGCCGCCGACCTCGTAGAGCTGCCCCGTCGTTCCCGGCTGATACAGCGAACTTGAAACTACGCCGGACTGGAACGTCGCGGCGAATATAGCCGCCCCGAGGACGATTCCGAGCGTGAATACGATCCGCCAGTCCCGCGAGGAGACGTACCGCTGGAACCGGGACTTCTCGGAGACGTACGACAGCGTCGATTCGAGGAACGTGCTCGCACCGGCGCTGATGCCCGTGCCGAGGTAGATCACGGCCACCCCGAGACCGACTAGCAGGCCGCCGACGGCGTATCGACTGATCCCGTTTGGGAACAGGTCGGCGGCCAGTTGCAGCGAGAGTGGATCAGTCACCATCGGTCTGTTCAGTCACCCGCGAGCGATTCTTGGCTGGCGGCGCAGTTGTTGGGTCCGAGTTCGAGGGAGAACGCCTCGTCGTCGTCGACGGCGTTCTGCCCGAGGTTCGTCGCGATGATCTCCTCGTAGTTGGCCGGTCGGGGCGGCATATCCGAGAGGATCAGCTCGACGAACTCGTCTTTGGTCATCGTGAGTGCGGGCATCTGTGATTCGAGTTGGCCGACAGTGGCCGTATACGTTCCGTCTCCGGCGGGTTCCGCGGCGTCACTGAAGTGTGCGCCGCCGACGAGCGTGTCCTCGGGAAGCGCGAGGACGCGCTCTTGCAGCGAGTGGTAGAGCGTCCGCGCGGCCGCCGGTGCGCCGTCGTCGCCCTCTTCGAGATCGGGACGCGCAACGCTCTCGATGAAGAGGCCGTCCCCGGTCGCGAGCAGGCGCTCGCCGAGCAGGTAGGAGGTCATCCCCGTCGTGTGACCGGGCGTGTAGACCGCTTCGACCGTCGCGTCGCCGACCGCGAAGGTGTCGCCGTCTTCGGCGGTTGTCAGCTCCTCCGCGTACGTTATGCCGCGGTCGACCGCGGGAGCGGGAATGACGCCTTCGACACCCTCGGCGTGAAGTTCTCGAACGCCGGAGATGTGGTCGGCGTGGACGTGCGTGTCGAACGCGTACGTGAGCTCCGCACCGAGTTCCGCGACATCGTCGAGGTAGCGGTCGGTAAACGCGCGCAGCGGATCGACGACCGCGGCCTCGTCGCCCTCGACGAGCAGGTAGCCGAGACAGCCCGAGGAGGGGCGCTGGTACTGATACAGGGCCCCCGGCCCGTCGTAGTTCGAGACTTCGACGCGCTCGTAGATGCTCGCCCAGCCGTTCATTCCGTTCTCGAGGTGGTTGACGTCGTAGCCGCGGGCTTTGAGCGCCCCGGCGACGAACTCGCTGGCCCCGCCCTTCGCACAGAGGACGGTCACCTCGCGATCGTCCGGAACGGCGTCGAGGACCTCGTCATCGATCTCCTCGTCTAAGAACTCGTAGTACGGAACGTTGATCGACGTGACGGTGTCGCCGTCGATGTGCCACTCGTCGTAGTCGGACTGCATCCGCGCGTCGAGGAGCGTGACGTCCTCGCCAGCGTCGATGCGTTCTTTCAGTGCGTCGGGTGAGACGGTTTCGACGTCCGCTTCTGGTGTCGGGAAATCTTCTGGGTTCATCTCGTACATTCCCTCGTACTGGATGGCAGCACAAAAATGTTTGTATAGTAGTTCAAAATATACACAATATACAGGAGCTCGTGATCGCTCAATATGTCGACAGAACACGAAGTATTAGCCAAATATCGGCCAATTCAGCCGTTCAACGCCGTTCTAGTATGTCTGCTCGATTTGTTTAGGCAGATCGCACACCTCAGTTGTTCGCAATCGGCACAAGAATCGATATTCTTTTAATCGTCGGTATAATATTGTGCGTTAGCTCCAATACGAAGCACGGAGCAGATATCCAATGAGTGTGAAATTCGACATCGCGGAGACGCTCGACGTGAAAGGCGCATCGTGCCCGATGCCGGTCGTCAAGACCAAGGGTGCCATCGACGATCTCTCGGCGGGAGAGGTCCTCGAAGTGCTCGCGACCGACCCGGGAAGTATGAGCGATCTCGACGGCTGGGCGACCGGCACCGACGGGGTGGAGATGCTGGAACAGATCGAAGGCGACGACGTGTACAAGCACTACGTCCGTAAGACGGAGTAACCGATGAGCACGGATACATCGGACACGGCAGCCGACGGCTCGCGAGCCGAGGAGGCGTCCCGAGATGGTGCGTCGGATCCCGACGAAGTCCCCTCGCGCGCCGAACTCGCCGCACGTGTCGAAGAGCTCGAAAGCGCCCTCGCAGAGGTATCGGCCGCAGAGAGCGGGAAGAAGATGTCTATCGTGGCGACGAAGGGTACGCTCGATATGGCGTATCCGCCGCTCATCCTCGCCAGTACCGCGGCCGCGTTCGGTTACGACGTGACCGTGTTCCACACTTTTTGGGGGTTGGACATCCTCCACGAGGAGCGCTCGAAGAACCTCAAACTCAGCTCCGTCGGCAACCCCAATATGCCGGTTCCGAACGTCGTCGGCGCGTTGCCGGGGATGGACCGCGTCACCACCTCGATGATGGAAAAGAAGATCGACAGCAACGACACGGCCACGATCGAGGAACTCATCGAGACCTCCTTGGAGATGGGCGTGGAGTTCCAGGCGTGTCAGATGACCATCGATCTGATGGGATACGACGAGGACGATTTCTACGACGGCGTGACGACGGGCGTCGGAGCCGCTACGGCGATTCAAGACATGGCCGACTCCGACATCCAACTGCTCGTTTGAACGACGGCATTTTCTCCGAAATCGTTGATCGAGAATTCACGATCGTTCAGAGCGAGTCGCCGACACGTTTTCGAGCGAATCGCGGGATAACCGTTCGGGAAGACCACACGACAACCGCCCGAAGAGGGTGCGCGACAACGAACTTCTTGACCGTGCGGCCGCACGGGTAGGTATGCAGTCTTGGAGCGCGCTCTTCGAACAGGCGGCCGAGTCGGGCGTCGACGACGCGGAGATTCTGGAGACGCTCGCCGACGTCCGAGCCACGTCGGCGGGCGGCGAAACGGCCGCCGCGACGGACAATGAGCCCGAACCGGAATCACCATCCAACTCCGAATCCGAACCGGAATCCAACTCCGAATCGATCGATGGCGAGTCATCGACGCCGCCGCTCGAATCCAGTCCGACCCGCGTCGTCGCCGACGCCGACGTGCTCGCCGCCGATCTCCTCGTCGACGGGGACGCCCGGCGGGCACTGGACCACCTCCGGAAACACTCGTGGACGACGCTGCTCGCGAGCGACGCGCTGCTCTCGGACGCCGAGGCGGTAATCACGGAACTGGCCGACACCCACCTCGCGTCGGCGTGGCGCGAGCGCGTCTCGGCGTGGTGTGAGTCGGTCGATCATCCCTCCGGGGACCACCCCGCACTCGCGACCGCCTACCGGGGCGGCGCGATGCACGTCCTCTCGTTCGACGACCGGCTCCTCTCGGCGAGGGCGGGCGCGGAACTCGGCAGCCGCCTCTCCGTGAGCGCCCGGGAGCCGCGGGCGTTCGCGATGCTGTTCGACGCCGAAAGCCTGTATCGGGAGGTCGAAGCCGGAACGTATCCGGGCCCCGACCGCGACCCGCGCGCCTGAGGATGCGGGCGGACAACTCCGAACGAAGTGCTGGTGCGGCTTTCGAGGCAGTAATGCACGCGTGTGGATCTCGTGGAATACAATCGAAGCCCGTTTCCCCGTTCGAACGGAGAGGGAGGTATGGTATCAGAAACGACGCCCGCCGAGTTACGGGCGCGCCTCGACGATGAGGACGTCGCAGTCGTCGACATCCGCGATCCGTCGTCGTACGCCGCCGGACACATCGAGGGCGCGGTGAACGTTCCGCCGCAGCGACTGTCTCCGGCCGCACTTGACTCCCCGTGGGCGGAGGCCGACGAGATCATCGTTTCCTGCTACGTCGGTAAGAGCTCGAAGCGGGTCGCCAGGATTCTCGGGAACCATCTCGATGCGGAGCTATCGAGTCTACGCGGCGGGTTTGAGGCGTGGAGCGGCCCTGTCGCGGACGGGCACGCCGAATCGACGGGTACGGGTACAGCGACTGGCGACAACGAGGACTCACATCCACCATTCTGACCGGAAAACCGACCTCTGAGCGGACTGCGGAGGCCCTCCGGTATTCGGAGCTCGGCCTTCGATCTTCGGTATTCGAGATCGGTTGGCCGGTGTTACCCCTGCCAGCGAAGGCCGCAGTTTTGGCACACGTTCGGCCCGCTGTCCTCGGATTCGAAATCGGTCGATCGACACTTTGGACAGGCTTCTTCGTCCATACTCGCGAGTCCGAGCGGTGATAACAAAAAGTGTGAACGCGGTTCCCGCGGACTGAAAACGAGCGCGGGATCGCGGTGTCTCGACGCGAGCGTACCGTCGCGTCAGTTACCGCGGCGCCGGTCCGAGCCGAGGCTCGGGCGGGCGTGCTCCGATCCCTTGCCGCGGTTCTGGAGGCCGCGGTTGGAGCGACCGGCGTTCGTCAGGCCGCGGAAGGCGCGGCCCTTGTGGTTGTCGCTGCAGATCCAGTTGAGATCGTCGTCGCTCTTGATGGCCCCGTGCTCGGGGTCGACGAGGATCACTTCGTGCCACTTCTGGGAGCCGTCTTCGCCGACCCAGTAGGACGCGAGCGTGCGGAGGTTCGGGTGCTTCCGCGACGCGCGCTCCTCGGCGATGCGCTGGATGCTCTTACGGCGGCCGATCCGGTTGACGCCCTGTCGCTTCGAGCGACGACCGGCTTTGTGGCGCTGCTTTCGAGCACCGCCCTTGCGGACCGCGACGCGCACGACGACGATGCCCTGCTTGGCCTTGTAGCCGAGTTCGCGGGCCTTGTCGAGGCGCGTCGGTCGGTCGACGCGGACGATCGCACCCTGTTGACGCCAGTCCTGTTTTCGCTGCCACTGCAGCTCGGCGAGCTTACCGTCGCCGGGCTGTTTCCACGCTTCCTTGATGTGTGAGTAGAAGCTTCGTGCCATTGGTTTCACCACGGGCGCTTTCGATTCGGGCGACGTTCGACGCCGACCCACATTTCGTCCCGATTCCTCGGGTGCCCGCTGGCGTCCCGTCCGACCAGCGAGTTGCCGAATCTTTCCTCGTGGCACTCTTAACGACTTCGAATACGATCGCCCATCGATCGACCAATGATATCCCATTGACCGACCATCGACCGACCATCAATCGACCCCGTCTCGAAGCAACGCGGGAACGAACGGCTTTTGACGCCGGGTGTCGGAGTCGTAGGTATGGCTACGGAAACGCAGAGCGGACTCTCCGATCACATGCGGGGAGTCACGGTCACCACGCTCGCCTGTCTCGCTGGCGTCGTTGCCGCGCTGGCGTCGGCCAGGTTCGTCGGGACCAGCGTCGCGGCCGCGGCGAGCCAGCAGACGCTTCTATACGTCGTCGCGCTCGTCATCGCGCAGTTCCCGATTCTGCGCGTCATCGGCATCGACGTCTCCGACTTCGGCGCAAAGGACTACCTCTACGTGGCGTTTATGACGGTCACGTTGTGGTTCATCACGTTCGGCGTCCTGCTGACGGAAGGGGTCACCCTCTAAGCGATGGCGGACGACAGCATCGCCGTCGTCGACTTAGATCGGTGTCAACCCGACCGCTGTAGTTACGAGTGTGCGAACTACTGTCCGCCGAACCGAACCGGGAAGGAGTGTATCGTCACGCGCGGGGAGTACTACGAGGAGGACGAACCCTACGACGGCGGCCCCGACCAGATTCGAATCTCGGAGGAAGTCTGCCTCGGCGAGACTTGCGGTATCTGCGTCGAGAAGTGTCCTTTCGACGCCATCGAGATCATCAACCTCCCGACGGAGCTCGAAGACGACCCCGTCCACCGCTACGGGGAAAACGCCTTCGCCCTTTACGGGCTTCCGGTTCCGGAATCGGGTACCGTGACGGGCATCCTCGGGCCGAACGGGATCGGGAAGACGACTGCCGTTCGCGCGCTGGCGGGCGAGATGGTCCCCAACCTCGGCGCGTACGGCGACGAACCCTCGTGGGAGACCGTTCTCGACCGCTTCCGCGGCACAGAGTTACAGACGTACATCGAACGGGTGCGCGAGGGCGACGTCACCATCGCGCGCAAGCCCCAGTACGTCGATCAGATCCCCAAGCAGTTCGACGGGACCACGAACGAACTCCTGCAGTCGACCGACGAGCGAGGCGCCCTCGACGACTACATCGACCGGCTGGGAATCCGCCCGGTCGTCGACCAGCCGCTCGACACGCTCTCCGGCGGCGAACTCCAGCGCGTCGCGCTCGCGGCCACGCTCGCTCGGGACCGCGACTTCTACTTCCTCGACGAGGTCTCGCCGTATCTGGACATCGGCCAGCGCGTCACCGCCGCCCGCCTCATCCGCGAACTCGCTGAGGACGAAGACCGCGCAGTACTCGTCGTCGAGCACGATCTCGCGATCTTGGACCTGCTCGCCGATTCGCTGCACGTCGCCTACGGTGAACCCGGCGCGTTCGGCGTCATCACCGATCCCAAATCGGTCCGAAACGGCATCAACGAGTACCTCACGGGGTATCTCTCCAACGAGAATATGCGGATTCGCCCCGGGGAGATCGAGTTCCACCAGCACGCCCCGCGCGAGACGTCGAAGTCGAAGCCGCTCGTCGAGTATCCCGAACTCGCGAAGTCCTACGGGGACGGGGAGTTCTCTCTGGAGGTCGACTCGGGAACGATCTACGAGTCGGAAGTGCTGGGCGTCGTCGGTCCCAACGGGATCGGGAAGTCCACGCTCGCGAAGCTGTTCACGGGCGCGCTCGAACCCGACGAGGGCGAACTGGACTTCCGGCTCGACATCTCGTATAAGCCGCAGTACATCGAGATCGACCAGCCGATGCGCGTCGACTCGTTCCTCTCGTCCATTACGGACGACTTCGGCACCTCCTACTGGAAGACGGAGGTGGCGAATCCGCTCCAACTCGATCGAATTATGGAGCGGAACCTCGACGACCTCTCCGGCGGGGAGCGCCAGCGCGTCGCCATCGCGGCGTGCCTCTCCGAGGACGCCGACCTGTACGTGATGGACGAGCCGTCGGCGCACCTCGACGTCGAACAGCGGGTGCAGGCGACCACCGCGATCCGCCGCTACGCCGAGAACCACGACGAGACGGTGCTCGTGATCGACCACGACATCTATATGATCGATCTGCTGGCCGACCGGCTCATGGTGTTCGACGGCGAACCGTCCAAATACGGGCACGCATCGACGCCGCAGGAGATGCGCGCGGGGATGAATGACTTCCTCGCGGACCTCGATATCACGTTCCGCCGCGACGAGCGGACCCAGCGACCGCGGATCAACAAACCGGACTCCCAACTCGACCGCAAGCAGAAGAACCAGGGCGAGTACTACTACGCGCCCTGAGCGCTGTCGGATCGCGCTTCGACTGTTTTCACCCCGACGGCGCCGACAACGTCGCTTCCGACCCGTCAGATTCCTGCGTGATCGACACGTCGTAGCCGAATGCACGAACGACCTCGACGTTCGTCCGGACATGGTCCGTGACGCGCGGAATTCTCACGCGCCCGCCGACGAGCGCGAGCCAGAGGACGAGTTGATCGCCGAGATGAGCGTCGACCGGCGCGTCGGTCTCGGCCCAGTCGACGGCCGCCGCGACGGCCTCGGCTGCCACTTCTTCGGAGGGGACGCCGCGTTCGCCGACCGCGCTGAAGCCCGCTCGCGGCCGCGCGCGCTGGGCATCGCCTTGGCGAGCCGCTGAACCTCTCCCGTCGGCGACGAGGGTCACGACCGCACCGGGAGAGGCGGAATCGACATACGCGACGTGGGTTTCGGCATCGCCAGCGACTCTCTCCTCGAAGAGCGACGCCGCGGCCGACTCGGCGAGCCGATCGGCGACCGAGGCATCTTCGAGCGCTTCCGAGGCGACGGCGTAAATCGACCAGTTCCACTCGGTCGTGTCGCGCATCCCGTCGCGTCTCGATCCGAGTTCGATCGGTGCGAGAGCGGAAGGAGAGATATCGACGGCGAGCGTTCCCCCGCCCGTCGGATAGAATCCCCGGCGGTTCACCGTAACCGCCGCGTCGAGACCGCGCTCGCGTAGCAGTGGGAGCTTGACGGATCGGAGATAGTCGGTCGGCGGGGACCACTTCACGTCGGTCCCGCCGCCGAGGGTCGCCCGAAGCGGTGTCGGGATCCGCGTCGCGAGCGGCAGGAGCACGTCGGCGACGAGCGTGACGCTCCCGGCCGTACCGACGTCGATCCCGATGTCGATGCCGAGATCGACCTCGACATCGGCGGGGTTGGACGCCTCGCCGATGGCAATATCGCTGTTCGAGCGGTCCGGTTCGACCGGAACCGATCGGCTTGCTCCAACCGGTGCCGAGTCGCCCGGTTCGAACGTGAGCGTCTCGGAACCGACTTCGGCTCCCGACACCTCGGCGTCGACGAGCTCGGCGAGGAGGTCGACGCACGCGAGGTGTTGGCGCTTCAAGCCGGAAGCCGCCCGATTCCCGCGAACGTTCTCCATCCGAAACGGACGGGAATCGAGCGCCGCGAGCGAGAGCGCCGTTCTGACTACCTGTCCGCCGCCGTCACTGCCGTCGAGTTCGAGCACTGCGACGACCTACTTCACCACGGTCACCGGCACTGTCGCGTGCCCGACGAGCCCCTTCGCGACGCTTCCGACCATCCCTTCGACTCGATTGGAGAGTCCGCGGTGTCCGACGATGATCCCGTCGACGCCCTCGCTGTCGGCGTATTCGGTGATGCTGTCAACGGGGTCACCGTAGAGGAGTATCGTCTCGACCGCGACACCAGCCTTCTCGGCGCGGGTGCGGGCGTCGTCAAGAACATCCTTGCCGCGTTCTTCGGCGATTTGGAGATCCTCGGTGTAAATTCGTTTTCCGGCCTCGGCGCTCGTCGCCGCTTCCCCGCCTCCCTCGACGAGCACTCGTGGTTCGACTGCGTACGCGACGGTCAGCGATCCCCCGGCGTGAGAGAGGAGTTCGAGCGCGTACGCGAGCGCGTCGGTGCTGGATTCCGAGCCGTCGACGGCGACAAGGTACTGCATCGTTCTATAGTGTTGGTTCAGCGACTGCTTAGTAGTTTGTGTCAGATCTGTCACCGTGGCGGCTGGTACTGATCTCCCGACAGATGAACGGGAATGCAGGTATATGCGAATTGAAATATAATAAGTTCTATATATGTATTTGAAATATGATTATAAACAGAACGTAGACGATTGCGTAAAAGTTTCACACTATTCCTAAATCAGAGAGGTTGAAATTGCCATATGAATAGTAAATACAACGGAGAGAGAGGCTAATTTTGTTTTAGTTATGAAGAGGACTTCGACAGATTAAATCAAATATGTTGACAAGACTATAGAAAGAACAGTATTACAGAACTATTCGACGAGAGACGAAACACCGTTTCTATCGAGTTTGTTCGTCGCCGTTCTCGGGAGCGGCCCGTCGACGAAGGAGTACGCTCGGGGACGCTCGAAGCGCGCCAGCGAGTCGCTCTCCAGACACCACTCGTCGAGGTCGTCGGCCGTCAGGTTCGGGTTCGATCGATGGACGACGGCGGTCACCCGCTCGCCGTACTCCTCGTCTTCCACGCCGATAACCGCGGCTTCGGTGACGCGGGGATGAGCGTTCAGTCGCTCTTCGATCGGGACCGGATAGACCTTGATCCCCTTCGAGAGGATCATAAAGTCGCGACGACCCTCCAAGAAGAGAAAGCCCTCCTCGTCCGTGTATCCCAGATCGCCCGAATACCACCAGCCGTCTCGAAACGTGGTCTCGGTCCGTTCGGTGTCTTCCCACGCCCAGACCGGCGTATCGGGAGCCGCGACGATGATCTCGCCGGCCTCACCGGGCGGCTTTTCGTCCGCGGGAGCGCCGCCCTCCTCGATGACGCGAACGCGGGTTCCGATCGCTGGTTTGCCGACGCTTCCGATACGCGCGGTGTCCATCTCTTTCGCGGATATCGAGGTCGCCATCACTTCCGTCGCCGCGTACGCGTTGTAGACGCGCTCGCAGACCTGTTCTTGGAGGCGTTCGAGCGTCGTCGGATCGAGACGCTCGCCCGCCGCCGTGATCCGTTCGAGCGACCCGAGGTCGTAGGATTCGAAACTCTCCGTGTCCAACACCTCGCGCCACATCGTCGGCACGAGCGTCGCCATCGTCTGTTCGCGCTCGTCGATCGCCCGGAGGTACGTCTCCGGATCCCACTCGCGAAGGAAGCAGGTCGCCGAGTTCGTCAGCATCGACGGAACCGTGCCCGTGAACCACGCCGCAAACGACGGAGAGAGTACTTGCACCCGCCGCGTCGTCCGACTGATGTTCAGCGCGCCCATCAGTTTCACACCGCGGACGATGGCGGCGCGACTCGTGAGACACCATCCCTTCGGCCGACCCGTGGTGCCGGAGGTCCAGATGACGGCGACGACGTCGTCTTCGCTCGTTGGAACGTCTGGTTTGGTCGTCGACTGCCCCTCGGAAAACGAATCGAGAGACTTCTCGTATCGGGCCTGCGGCTCCCCGATCGTGACGACGGCATCGAGCGTCGTCGTGAGCCCGTCTCGAACCCGTTCCTCGAAGAACGAAGAGAACGCTTCGTCGACCACGAGCACCCGTGGTCGCAGTTTGTCGATACAGTAGCGCATCGTCTCCGGCGACGAACGCACGTGGAGGTTCGAGACGACGCACCCGGCTTTCAGCGCCCCGTTCCAGACCGTGACGTGATCGACGGACGCCTCACACAGAAACACCACGCGGTCTCCAGGCCCGACGTGGGTTCGAAGGGCGTTCGCAGCACGGGTACTGGCCGCATCAAACTCGCTCCAGGAGACGCTCGCGCCGTTCACTCCGTCCGCGAACGCCTCGCCGTGTGGATTATTCTCCGCGGCGATCTCGGATAGCTCCCTGAGCGAGGGAAGTTCTCCGTGTGCGGTCGTAGGCATCGGTGATCAGACGTCGATGTACTGCTGGAACATCCGGTCGTCCTCCACTTCGATGTCGAACAGGCGGACGGCGTTACCGCCGAGGATCAAGTTCAGTTCCTCCTGCGGCAGGTCTCGCTCCATCGCGAAGTCGAACAACTGTCGGAGGCTCGATCCCCAGTAGTCGGGTTGGTGGGCCGGAAGCCCGCGCTCGGAAATCTGCTCCCAGTAGAACGGCGGGTCCTCGTTCGGTTGGCTGTGTTCGACCATCGACGCGCCCCAGTCAGTTCCCCAGAGGAGCTGATCGATGGCGATGTTGGGATCGTTCAGCGGTTTCTTCATCAGCTCCTTCCAGTAGAGGCCGATTTCGAGGTAGACGTCGTCGAAGGAGGCCGCCACCTGACAACACTTATCCACATAGTCCTCCTGCCATCCGGCCTGCATCCCGCCGTGATCGAAGATGATCGGAACTTCGGGATACTCCGCTTTCAGCTGC
>NZ_VJXQ01000006.1:159953-162844 GCF_007655485.1 Halobellus captivus | reverse complement strand
CGCCAGCGTCGGATCGCTCCAGTCCGGGAAGAGATTGAACAGGCCGTGTGCGCCCCCATACCCGGAGACGTAGCCGGTGTGCCACCGAACGGGCACGTCGTGCTTCGCCGCGACGTCGAAGACGTGCCGCATATCCTTCTTCCGCTGGCTCCACTCGATCGGCTCCGTTCGAGTGGGATCACCGCGGATTCCCTCTCCAGTCATTCGGAATCCGTCCTGCGAGAGCCAGTAATCTAACTCCTCGGCCGCGGCCTCCCACGACCACTCTTCCTCGCCGCGCAGCGCCTTCTTCTTCGTTTGCGCCGGTGCCGCGGCCGCGATGAACTTGTCGGGGTTCTCGTCGATGATCTCTTTATTGATCTGGTTGGTCATCCCGAAACTGGGGAGCAGCACGCACATATCGACACCGTAGGTGTCCATATCGCGCAACACCCGATCCGAGTTGTTGTAGACGATGACGTCGTCGTCGCCGTCGGACTCGTCGGCGGGGACAGCCATCTTCATCTTGTCGGGGAGCGTCTCGTACTGCGATTCGTCACCGTGGTTCTGGATTCGTACGGCGTGACGTTGCCCGTGGCAATGCGTCTCCACGACAAACCGGCCTAATTTCATACGATCGAAAAGTTCGAGGGGTATATAATAAACGTTGGGGTAGAATAGTGCCGGAGGATGTGCACAGGCCCGACGATGGCTCGCAGCCAGCAGCCAGCAACCAGCAGCGAGGATGACCGATAGATCAATCGGACCGAGACGATCGCGAGGCGGACCTCGAGACGGGCTTTACCGCTCACCGAGTTGCGTTTTGATCGTCCGTCGATCGAGTTTGTCGCTCGAGGTGCGTGCCAACGTCTCCTCGCGGAAGTGGTACTCCCGAGGGCGTTCGAAGCGAGAGAGAGTGTCGCTCTCGAGGCACCACTCGTCGAGGTCGTCGGCCGTGAGATCGGCATCGGACCGCTGGACGATAGCAGTCACTCGTTCGCCGTACTCGTCGTCGTCGATACCGACGACCGCGGATTCGACGACATCGGGATGGGCGTTCAACCGTTCCTCGATGGGCGTCGGGAACACCTTGAGTCCCTTCGAGAGGATCATATTGTCGTCCCGGCCCTCGATGTACAGGTATCCGTCCTCGTCCTTGTAGCCGAGGTCGCCCGAGAACCACCAGCCGTCCGTAAAGGATTCCTTGGTGGTCTCGGTGTCCCCCCACGCCCACACGGCCGAGTCGCCGCTTTTGACGATCACTTCGCCGATCTCGCCGGGGGCGACGACGTCCTCGGGAGAGCCGTCGCGCTCGACCACGCGGATCTGAATTCCCAAGAGCGGCTTCCCGACGCTCTCGATGCGGTCTCCGTCGATCTCCTCGTCGGCGATGTTCGTTCCGCTGGTCTCCGTCGAGGCGTACGCCTGTGATATCGACGAACAGATGTGTTCGCGGAGGTTTTCGAGGGTGGTCGTATCGAGCGTCTCTCCGGCGGATTCGATGTTCTTCAGACTACTCAGGTCGTACTCCTCGAGGTTGTCCAAGCGGAGGATTTCCCGCCACATCGTCGGAACGAGGATCGAGTTCGTGATCGAGCGTCGCTCGATGCATTCGACGAACCGCTCGGGGTCCCAGTGCGGAAGGAAGTAGGACGCGCCGTTCGCCAGCATCGTCGGGAGCGTCGTCGAGTACCACGCGGCGAACGAAGGGGAGAAGACGTTCGGCACGCGCGTCCGACGGGTCGTTCGCTTCTTGTGCGCGAGTTTCATCGCGCGGAGCATCAACCCCTGATTCGTGTTACACCACCCCTTCGGCTCACCGGTCGTCCCCGAAGTCCATATCACGGCCGCGACGTCGTCGGAATCGACGCAAACGTCGGGTTCAGTAGCCGACGCGTCTGCCGTCAGCGACTCGATAGGCTGTTCGTACTCCGTCTGCGGCTCGCCGGTGGTGACGATCGCCGCGAGATCTGTCGAAACCGAGTCGTAAACATGCTCCTCGACGAACTCCGATCGATCCTCGTCGATGACGAGGACCCGTGGTCGGAGCGAATCGATGCACGACCGCGTCGTTCCGGGCGATTCGCGGACGTGGAGGTTCGAGACGATACAGCCTGCCTTCAACGCGCCGTTCCAGAGCGTCATGTGTTCGACGCTCCCCTCGCAGAGGAACGCGATCCGGTCACCCTGCGCGACGTACTCACGAAAGCCGTTTGCGGCCCGGTTGCTCTGCTCGTCGAACTCCGACCAGGTCACCTCGCGACCGGTGATGCCGTTTCCGTACGCGATCTCGTTCGGGTTGTTTTCGACTGCGATACGCGACAGTTCGCGGATGTTGGGCATCTCTGCCGACGGAGACAGTTGCATTGTATTCAGAGAGACTCCGAGACGCACCGCTCAGACGGCGGGGCGATTTCGAGCGGTCTGCGAACGTCGTCTCCGGCAGCGGAAGTAAACTCGAGAGCAGACGAATCGACTGCCGGGGCGGTCGACAGTACTATCGAGCGTGTGGCGTCGTGCGATCGTTCCACGCGCTCCTGATCGTTCACGGCGGAGCGTCGCCCGTGAACAGGCGTGTCGGTAACGAGTCGTCTCATTCGCATAGGTGTTCCAGGGTTTATGATGATAATACATTAGTGTATCGGCGCTCGCATCGGTCGTGTTTAGTTAAGGATGAAGGGTGAGGCGGGAGAATTTCTTGCTGGTCTATGGCAGAAATCGCCCGCCTCAACGGATGTACAGACTGGATTGATTTGGATTTTGTGGAGCGACAGCGGACACCCGAGCGCGCGATGAAGCTCGGTATTCAACTCCAGTTAGCGGGCCTCTCGCTGTCGAATACCGTCTCTATTCTCGAAGAGTTGGGTGTCGAGCGATCTCGTAAGGCAATCCACGATTGGGTGCAGAAGGCG
>NZ_VJXQ01000006.1:159466-159927 GCF_007655485.1 Halobellus captivus | reverse complement strand
GACGAAACTGTGATTCGAATCAATGACGAGCAGTTCTGGCTGTACGCCGCCGCTGATCCCGACACAAACGATCTGCTACATCTGCGACTCTTTGCAACGACAACGACCGCATTAACCGAGATCTTTCTGCGGGAACTCCGCCAGAAACACAATGTCGAATCCGCCATGTTTCTGGTCGATGGCGCTCAACACCTCCAAACAGCGCTGTCCAGAGCTGGGCTCCGATTTCACACTGAACGGACTGGAAATCGGAATGCTATCGAACGAATCTTTCGAGAACTCAAGCGCCGAACATCCTCATTTTCAAACTGTTTCAGCCACGTTGAGCCTCAAACCGCCGAAAATTGGCTCCAAGCATTTGCTGCTTGGCTCAATGCTCCTAACTAAACACTACCCTCGCATCGCAGGAAAAGAGATTGCAGACCAGAGTCGAAAGAGCCACCGTCGCCCGAGTTCAGATA
>NZ_VJXQ01000006.1:89090-159456 GCF_007655485.1 Halobellus captivus | reverse complement strand
GTTCCTCCTGCGGCAGGTCTCGCTCCATCGCGTACTTCAGTAGTTGCCGAAGCCCGGCACCCCAGTAGTCCGGCTGATGCGCGGGGAGTCCCCGACTCTCGATCTGTTCCCAGTACGTCGGCGGGTACTCGTTCGGCTGACTGCTCTGGACCATCGACGCGCCCCAGTCGTTGCCCCACAGGATCTGATCGATGGCGATGTTGGGATCGTTCAGCGGTTTCTTCATCAGCTCCTTCCAGTAGAGGCCGATTTCGAGGTAGACGTCGTCGAAGGAGGCCGCCACCTGACAACACTTATCCACATAGTCCTCCTGCCATCCGGCCTGCATCCCGCCGTGATCGAAGATGATCGGTACCTCGGGGTACTCCGCTTTCAACTGCGACGCCAGTGTGGGGTCGCTCCAGTCCGGGAAGAGATTGAACAGGTGGTTACCGCCGTATCCGGACGCGTAGCCGGTGTGCCACCGAACGGGCACGTCGTGCTTCGCCGCGACGTCGAAGACGTGCCGCATATCCTTCTTCCGCTGGCTCCACTCGATCGGCTCCGTTCGAGTGGGATCACCGCGGATTCCCTCTCCAGTCATTCGGAATCCGTCCTGCGAGAGCCAGTAATCTAACTCCTCGGCCGCGGCCTCCCACGACCACTCTTCCTCGCCGCGCAGCGCCTTCTTCTTCGTTTGCGCCGGTGCCGCGGCCGCGATGAACTTGTCGGGGTTCTCGTCGATGATCTGTTTGTTAATTTTATTGTTCATCCCGAATCCCGAGAGGAGGACGCACATATCGACGCCGTAGGTGTCCATATCACGCAACACCCGATCGGAGTTGTCGTAGATGATGACGTCCTCGTCGCCGTCGGCCTCGTCGGCGGGCGTGGCCAACTTCATCTTCTTCGCCAGGTTGCCGTAACTGGAGTCGCCCTGCGCTTGCACGTTCACGGCGTGCCGCTGGGCGTGGCAATGCGTCTCGACTATGAACCGTCCCGGCTTCATCACACCGTAGACCTACGGCTCCGTCTATAATTATCTAATTATTGTTTCGTGACAGTTTTTGACCGAGGCCCCACAGATTTAATATTCACACTGCGGAACTACTATGAAAATCTATGACGATTGTAGTTAACTCGCTGCGGAAGACCTACACCGCGGGAGCCACCGAACACCTCGCTGTGGACGGAATCGACCTGGAGATCGGCCCCGACGAGTTTTTCACGCTCGTCGGGCCCTCCGGGTGCGGGAAGTCGACGACCTTACGCTGTATCGCCGGGTTGGAGACCCCGACGAGCGGGCAGATTCTGGTCGACGACGAGGACGTCACCGACACCGCACCCAACAAGCGCGGCCTCGCGATGATGTTTCAGGACATCGCGCTGTACCCGCATATGAACGTAATCGACAACATCGCGTATCCGTTGAAGGTGCGCGGCATCGACAAGGAGGAACGGTACGAGCGAGCGCGCGAGGTCGCCGATCTGATGCAGATTCCGGAGCTGCTGAAAAAGTATCCGGGCGAGTTGAGCGGTGGACAGCGACAGCGGACGGCTATCGCCCGAACGATCGTCTACGACCCGCGCGCGTTTCTGATGGACGAACCGCTGAGCGACCTCGACGCGCAACTGAAAGTCGAGATCCGAAAGGAGATTCAGCGGGTTCACGAACGCGCGGAGAAACCGACGGTCTACGTCACCCACGACCAGTCGGAGGCCCTCTCGATGAGCGACCGTATCGCGGTGATGAACGACGGCAACATAATGGGCGTCGGGACGCCCGACGAGCTGTACGAAGAACCGGAAAACACCTTCGTCGCCGGATTCATCGGAAACCCCTCGATGAACTTCATTCCCGGTACGGTAACCGATCGTTCGAACGGTCTCGTCACGGTCGAGGCGTACGGCGAGGAGTTCGAACTAGAACTCACAGACGGGGTTCAAGAAGACGATGCCGTAGAGATCGGAATCCGCCCCGAGCGGGTGAACGTCGTCTCCGATACCGAGGCGGGTCGGTTCACGGGCCGGCTCGAACTGATCGAACGGGTCGGCGACCGTCGCCTCGCCACCGTCGACGTTCCGGACGGGGAGATCAGAGCACTGAATCTGAGAGAGCGTGGCCTCCAGCAGGGCGAGGACGTGTCCGTCGTCTTTGACACCAACGACATCCATCTGTTCGACGGCAAAACGGGCGATGCGATCAAACACCCGGTAACGTATTCCAAGCGCGGAGAGGCGGCGCAACTGGACTGAGGGTCTGGCGGCGCACCACCCCGCCGAAACGGGAGGTACCGTTCCTGTCAAAGGGAGATAGTTAATCGAGGAGTGGAGGGAGTCGCCCGCGACGCGCACGGGTTCCAACCGATTGTACATTAAAGTTAAGTGGAGTGTGGCCACATACTGCGGTATGTCGTTGAGAGAATCGTTAGCAACAGACCAGCTACACCGATACCGACGAGGGCTCTTCGAGTCGCTCTCGAAGCGGTGGGTGTTCGTGGGGTTGACCGTGGTCCCCGCGCTCGCCGTATTCACATTCGTAAATCTGTTTCCGATGTTGTGGGCGCTCGCGGCCTCGTTTTTCGAGGTCGGCGCGCTCCAACCGGAGTGGAACTGGGTCGGCCTCGAGAATTTCCGCATCATCGTGAACGACGATCGATTCTGGTCGAGTCTCAGTCGGTCGATCGTCTTCGCGGTCGGTTCAGTGGGTCTCCAAGTCGTCGCGGGCACCGCGCTCGCACTCCTGCTCAATCGGTCCTTTAGTTTCAAGCGAGGCGTGAGAGCGATCGCACTGCTTCCGTACATCGTCCCGTCAGCCGTCCTGAGCTTCGTCGCGCTCTGGATGGGGAACAGCAGATACGGGATCATCAACCAGATCCTCGTTCAGACCGGGTTGACTCAGGAGTACCTCGCGTGGTACGGCTCGTTGAACCTGGCGATGCCGTCGGTGATCGTGACGAGCAGTTGGAAGTTCACGATCTTCGTGACGATTATCGTGCTCGCGCGGTTACAGAGTATTCCGCCCAGCATCTACGAGGCGGCCACAATCTCGGGGGCGTCGAAGCTGGATCGGTTCAGGGACATCACGCTCCCCAACCTGAAGGGCGTGCTCTTTATCGTTGTGCTACTCCGCGGCGTGTGGATGTTCAATAAGTTCGACATCATCTACATCCTGACGAACGGCGGCCCGCAGAACCGGACGATGATCGCGTCGATCTACGCGTATCGAACGGCCTTCTCCGACTTTAACCTCGGACGGGCCGCGGCGGTCTCGACGCTCCTGTTCGTCCTGCTAGTCGGTGCAGCGATCGTCTACTTCCATTACTTCGAGCCGTCTCAGGAGGTGCGCGTCGAATGAGCGCCGACACGCCCATCGGGTACTGGTATCAACTCCCGTATCAGACACGAAAGAAAGTCTACAACTGGCTGTTGAATCTCGTCCTCGCGGTGGGGTTAGTGATCGTCCTGTTTCCGATATACTGGATGCTCGCGACGTCGTTCATCCCACCGGAACAGCTGTTCTCGGTTCCGAACCCGCTCGTTCCGACCAATGCGACGCTGGAATCGTACGTCGCAGTGCTGGAGACGGACGTCCTCCTCTGGTACAAGAACACCGTCATCTTCGCGGCTGGCGTCGTGACGCTGACGACAGTCGCGGCGACGCTCGGCGGGTACGGACTGGCGCGCCTCGATATCCCCTACAAGAAAACGTTCGCGCGGGTGATCCTGTTCGGATACATGTTCCCGCCGATCCTGCTTTCGATCCCGATGTTCATCTTCTGGCGACAGATCGGGATTATCAACAGTCTCCCCGGCGTGATCCTCGCACAAACTGCCACCACGCTGCCGTTCTCGCTGTGGCTGATGTGGCAGTTCTTCCAGACGGTCCCCTACTCCTACGAGGAGTCGGCGCGAGTGATCGGCTGCTCGCGGTTCCAGGCCTTCTACGAGGTCGCACTGCCGCTGGCGAAGCCCGGAATGATCGCGGTGTCGATCTTCTCGTTCGCCATCGCGTGGGGCGCGTACACGATTCCGACGATTCTGCTGACGAGCAACTCGAAGTGGGTGCTCACGCTCGGGCTCTACAGCTTCACACAGGCGGAATCGGTCCTGTGGGGACAGATTATGGCGGCGTCGACGCTTCTAGTCTTACCCACGTTCTTCTTCGTCTACTACCTGCAGAAGTACATCCTTCGCGGGTTCCGAGCGACGCGGATCTGAGCGGGCGGCAACACCTCTCGCGCACTCGTTTTCAGCGGATACGGCATCCGCTTCTGGTCAGAAAGGGACAGTACGGCGTCTCAGTAACGGTGATATGCTCAATGGGCCGTACGGTCGACTCGCTATCACAGATCGATCATCGCGCACTGGAAAAGAGGGTGCGAACATTGCCAGATCACGCGCCGCCGCCGACGCGCCTATGGAGCGAGTGTGCGTCCGCCCGAAGCGCGATTGCACTTTGTTCTTCTCGATCACATCGGGCGGGAGGTGGTCGCCCTAGTTATGCGATACTGTTCGACAAATTATGTGCTACCGTTCGACGAAGGTCGAGAGGTGAGCGTCGCTATCGGAGGTCTCGTCGATTCGAAGAGCAGTGGAGAACGGCGGGCAGTGGGCGAACGTTCAGTTCTGTGCGTCCTCAACTACTTGTTGGAGTTCTTCGGCGCGCTGGTCGATAACGTCCGCCGGGTTCTCTCCACTGAGCAGGACATCCGACTCGAGGTTCCAGATCGGTTCGGAGTAGTACGCACTCGTGTAGGGGTTCGGTGGTTCCGTTGATCCCCCTTCCATCGTCTTGTGGGTGAGTTTCTCGAAGGCCTCATCCTGGTAGGCGCTGAACTGCTCGTCCGTCCAGCCGGTCTGGTAAATGTCGGTCGAGCGAATTCCGTCGAGGTACCGATCGCTCTGCTTGATTTCCGGCCACGAGGGGATGTTTTGCACGGGGGAGAGCTCTAACAGCAGATCCGTGATAAACTCCCGGTTCGTCGCGTATTCGATGAAGGCCCTGGCGGCCTCCGTATTCCCGCCCTCGTAGGCGACGAACCCTTCCGCGCTCCCTTCGGCGACGTCGTCTCGGCGGTTAGAGGGCATTCCCGGCACGATTTCGATGTCCTTCGCGAACGAGCGACCGTTTCGAATGGCCGCGTTCTTCGTTCGGATTCCGGCGTACCACGTGCTCGCGACCTGTCCGGACTGAATGATGTTTTGGACGGTCGCCCATCCGGAGTCCTCGCCCGACGGCGACCACTGTTGCCGCTCAGCCAGGTGATTGAGGAGCTCGATCGTCCGCTCTCGGTACGGCTCCTCGTGGAAGTTGATGCGGATACGGTCGTCCTGCCACTCAGTGACCGATCCGTCGTTCGTCCAAAGCCACGAGAGGAAGCGGACCGTCGAGGGGCTCCCGGTCATAATGGGAACGTACGTTCCGCGGATGTCGTTGTCCAACCCGTCGACTTCCCGCGCGTACTCGTTGGCCTTCTCCCAGGTGTCCGGAACGATATCCGAGAGGTCGCTTCGGTACGTGAACGTCGAGATGTTGTGGAAGAACGGCAGCATCCACCGGTTCCCCTCCACTTCGATGATGTCCGCGACGACGTCAGTCGGCTCACCGAGTGACTCGGTCACCCGTTCGTACGTTTCGTCGAGCGGGGCTAACACGCCGCGGTTCCGGAGGATCATCGTTTCACCGAACGACTGGATACTGACCTCAGGCGGGTCTCCGGCCTGCACCAACTGGACGATCCGATCGAGGCTGCTCACGCCGGTCGTGACGAACTCGACCTCCATGTTCGCCCCCGTCGCATCCTCGAAATCCGACGCGATGTCTCGCCAGAGATCCTGAATATTGTCCACCTGCGCAACGGTGATGAAGTGGATGTCCTCTCCCGAGAGGTCGGGGAGTCCGTCGTCCCCGCCGGAGCTGGTTTGGCTCCCTCCGTCACCGCCGCTGTCCGAATCACCGCCGCCGTCGCCGCCCGAATCCGACCCGTCTCCGTTGCCGGAACAGCCAGCCAGTCCACTCACACCGACCGCAGTGGCACCTCCTAACGCTTTGAGCGTCTTTCGTCGCGTGACGTTGTCTCGCTTTCTAACCATCGTCATCTATAATGAAAAAGACAGGGGTATTAAATTGTTTCTTCAGAAGAATTATAATTACGAGCGACGACGCGCGCTATCGATCGGTGACGATAATCAGGGTACGACCCAAATTCGACGGCTGACTTCGCCCGCCGAGAATTCACTGCCGGAATCGTGACCCACTCCCTCACAGCCCCTGACTATCTCGACGAAACTACAATTCGGAGTTTATCCAACAAGCGGTTCCGATCGGTTTGCATCGCAGCGTGGCAGGAGCAGGCCGCAACGAGGATTCGTAGAATTCAGCGGGCGGATTTATCGACGAAATCCGGTTGGAGAATATCGAATTACGAGTGGGATCATTCCAACCCGCGAGTCGCCTTCGAGAAGTGCAGTACGACGCGGGGTTCAGGCGGGTTCGGTTCACACAGACGGAGTCCGTGTATCTCCCCAGACGGAGACATCAAATGTTAACTGTACCGAGATAGTTGTTGTCTTATGCCAAGAGAACGCCCCGCATACAGAATCAAGACGGCCGCCAACGTGTTCGATATTATCCGAACACTTCACCAGTACGAGGGAGCGACGTTGGACGAACTCGACGGGGAAATCGACCTGGCACGGAGTACGCTGTACGACTACCTCCAGACGCTGATCGAGATGGGCTATGTGGTGCGGGACGACGGTGCGTTTTATCTCTCACTGGAGTTCCTCAATTTGGGGAACCGTGCAAAACTCGATCGAACGGCGTGGAAAGAGGTCAAGCCCGCCCTCAAAGAGATCGGCGATGAGACGGGAGAAAACATCTGGTTCGTCGTCGAAGAGAACGGAAAGGCCGTGTACGTCGACCACTACTCGGGCGACCGGGTGCTGTACACCTTCAACAAATCGGGGACCCGAGAACACCTCCACTGTATTGCGGCCGGAAAAGCGATTTTGGCGCACCTCCCCGACGAACGCGTCGATGAGATCATCGACAGACACGGGCTCCCGGCGTTCACCGACAACACGATCACTGACCGCGAGGAGCTTCGCGCCGAGTTTGAGACGATCCGCGAGCGTGGCGTCGCGTTCAGCCGGGGCGAGCGGCGGGCCGAAATTCGAGGGGTCGCCACGCCGATCATCGACGGTGATTCCGTCCTGGGAGCCATCACTCTCGGCGCGCCGTCGAAACGGCTCACGGGCCAGTTCTTCACCGAGGAGCTCCCGAACCTCGTGACCGGCGCGGCGAACCGAATCGAGTTCTCGTTTCAGCAGCCCACCCCTCAGTAGTCGATTTCGGCATCCCCTCGTTCTCATTCAGCAGTACGTCGCACTCGATCGGTCTTGTCTGTCCTCCGGTTTCGAAATAAACGAACATAAAGAATTACAAGAATAAAGTTGTAATGTCTAGCAGAGAGCAGAGACGCGAGAACCGACAAGTCGCCGGAGAACGTTTCGGAGAATATCGAACGAGAAGTCAGAGAGTACATTACAATTGGATAAATATGTATCCTGAGCAGATACTAACGTTCACAAATATACGATACGTCCTCCCGTGAGAACACCGCGAGATAACGCGCGATACCCGCTAAATAGCGCGTGTTTCGGATATTTTGCCTCGGTTCGATCTCTGAGAGGCGTAAACGTAACTAGTCAAAGCTCTATTAGAAACGTGGTTTTCTATAGAGGTTTGTATTTTCGAACGGTAGCCAGAAAACGAGCGACGGGACCAGTGAAAAGCCGCAACGACGCAGCCGTCACCCCGGGACCGATCGACGAAGAAACGCGGACGGTCGGTTAGTCGAGGTCCAGACGCGCTTTCGTTCCGTTTCGATCGAGCTTTCCGCTCGGCGTCCGATCGATCTCGGCCACGAAGTAGTAGGCGCGCGGGCGTTCGTGGCTGGCGACAGTGTCGCTCTCTCGAATCCACGCGTCGAGCGTCTCTTCGGTCAGGTCGTCGCTCCCCTCGACGATCGCCGTCACCTTCTGGCCGTACTCCGCGTCGTCGACGCCAACGACGGCGGCGTTCGTGACGTCGGGATGCCGTTCGAGTTCCTCTTCGATCGGTTCGGGCGTGATCTTCACACCCTTCGATTTGATCTGGAAGTCGATGCGACCCTCGATGTAGAGGAAGCCCTCCTCGTCGAGAGATCCCTTGTCGCCGGAACGCCACCAACCGTCCTCGAACGCGGCTTCACCGCGCTCGTCCTCCCACATCCACGCGGGTGCCTGATAGCTCTTGACGGCGATCTCGCCGCTCTCGTTCGGCGGCAGCGTGTCGTCGACCGTACCGTCGGGATCCAGGATCCGAACCTGCGTCCCCGACTGGGGCTTGCCCACGCTCTCGATGCGTTCCTCGGTCAACTCGTTGTTGTAGAGGACTGTCGAGTGAATCTCCGTCGAGCCGTACGACTGGTTGATATTCTCGCAGATCCGGTCTCGGAGTTCGCTCAGCGTCGACGGGTTCAGCTTCTCGCCGGTGGAGTTGATCGAGCGAAGCGAATCGAGGTCGTAGCGCTCGGGATCGCTGTCGAGAATCTCCTTCCACATCGTCGGAACGAGCACGGCTCGGGTGATGTCCCGCTCGTCGACGATCTCCAACCATCGCTCGGGATCCCACTCGGGTATGTAGTACGTGCTCTCACAGCCGAGCAGCGAACGAGTGAGAAAGCTCGTCCAGATCAGGAACGACGGTCGGTTGACGACCAACTGTTTGTCCGAGCGGGAAAAGCCCGAGCGCGTGCCGAGTTCCATCCCCTTGAGGAACATCGTTCGGTTGGTGTGACACCAGCCCTTCGGGTGGCCCGTACTCCCCGACGTCCACGCGATCGTCACGATATCGTCCTCCTCGACGAGCACGTTGGGTTCGACGGGATCGGCCGCTGCGAGCCTCTCCGAGAGCCCCGTCTCGTACTCCTGTTGCGGTTCACCGGTGCTGAACACCGCGGTCAGTCGGTCCAGTTGGTCAGGACCGACCAACTCCGCGAACGACTCCGAGAGGTCCGAATCGATGACCGCGATCTTCGGTTTCGTCCGGTCGAGACACTCGCGGAAGGACCCGGGGGCGATCCGCTTGTGGAGGTTCGTCGTCACCGCACCGGCCTTGAGCGCGCCGTTGAACAGAGTCGCGTGCTCGACGGACGGTTTCGAGAACAGCGCGATTCGATCGCCCTTGCTCACGTAATCGGCGAAGACGTTCGCGGCCTTGCGGCTCCGTTCTTCGAACTCCGCCCACGTGACCGACTCGGTGGCGTCCTCGAACGCGATCGAGTCGCCGCTCTTGGCCGCGTTGTGCGCGGAGAGGTCTTTGAGCGCCGGAAGTTCGTTGTGAATCCGGTGCATACTACTGCTCGATGAACTCCGGGAAGAGACGCTTGTGCGGCGGCTCGATGTCGTAGATGTCGCAGAAGTTGCCGCCGAGGATCTTGTTGAGTTCGTCCTGCGGGATGTCGTGGTCCATCGCGTACTTGTTCAGCATCCGCAGCGACGTCCCCCAGTAATCGGGCTGGTGGGCCGGGATGCCGTCGGCGCTGAACTGCTCCCAGCGGATCGACGGGTAGTCCATCGGACTCTCGGAGTTGTTCGATTTTGCGATCATCGACGCGCCCCAGTCGGTGCCCCAGAGGAGTTGGTCGGGGCCGATGTCGGGGTCGTTCATCGGTCGGTTGAGGATGTCGTCCCACCACAGGCCGACTTCGAGGTAGACGTTGTCGTGCTGTGCCGCGACCATACACGCGCGCTCGACGTTATACCGCCAGTGGCCCTGGATGCCGCCGTGCTCGAACACGAGGTCGACGTCGGGGTACTCGTGGATGATGTCCGTCGCGTTGAGCGGGTCGCGCCAGTCCGGGAGTTTGTCCTGCTCTCTGAGCCCGCCCGCCTGATAACCCGAGGCCGCGCCGGGATGCCAGCGAATCGGCACGTCGTGCTTCGCCGCGACGTCGAAGAACTGTCGGATCTCCTTTTTGCGCTCCCGCCAGGTCATCCGCTCTTCCACCAACGGATCCGACGGCATGAATTCGCCGATGCCGACCATCCCGTCCCACGAGAGCACTTCGTCGAGTTCCTCGACGGCCCGTTCCGTGGTCCACTCCTCCTCGCCGCGCATCGCGGCCTTCTTGGTCTGGACCGGGTACGCGCAGGCCACGAACTTGTCGGGGTGTTTGTCGATGATCTGTTTGTTGATCTTGTTCGTCATCCCGAAGGCGGGGAGGAGCAGCGACATGTCCACACCGTAGGTGTCCATATCGTAGACGAGCCGATCGGAGTTGTCGTAGACGATGACCGCATCGTCCTCGTCGGCCTCGTCGGCGGGCGTCGCCGTGTGCATCAACTCCCCGAGTCGGGAGTACTCCGCGTCCTCGTCGCTCTGGCTAAATCTGACCGCGTGTCGCTGCCCGTGAACGTGGGTGTCAACGACGAATCGTCCGAGTTTCATACCGTCTGAGCGGTTCGGACGAATCATAATAACCGTTCCGTTGAGAGCGAACGTATCGAGGGGTTCACCTTCGACTCCGCGCGTTGCGAAACGGTACCAACGGACGTGACGGTATGATCGGCGGACGCGGAGTCACGTATAGTGGATGTGACGGTACGATCGGTTCCGATGAACGCAGCGTTACTCGCCTTCGGCGAGGAGGTCCGCCGCCTTCTCCGCGATCGCGAGCGTCGCCGCGTTCGTGTTGCCGCCGACGATTCGGGGCATCACCGACGCGTCGACGACGCGGAGCCCCGAAACCCCGCGGACTCGCAGGCGATCGTCCACGACGGCCGTCCCGTCGTCGCCCATCTTGCACGTCCCGACGGGGTGGTAGATCGTCTGGGCGCGTTCGCGGATGTATTCCGCGATCGCTTCGTCGCTTTCGGCATCCTCGCCGGGCCAGACCTCCTCGCCGCGGTACTCGTCGAACGGTTCCGCCCGTGCGATCTCTCTGGCCCTGCGGACGCCCTCGATCAGCACGTCGAGGTCCTCGCGCTCGGTCAGATACCGCGGATCGATTTTCGGATCGTCGAACGGGTCGTCGGATCGAAGTTCGATCTGCCCGCGGCTCTCCGGACGGGTCTGCGTCGCGGAGATGTAGAACCCATTCCCGTCATCGGGGTTCTCGAACCCATGACGCATAAAGTAGCCCGGACCGAAGTGGAACTGTATGTCCGGGCGGTCCAGCGACGGATCGGACCGAACGAACCCGCCCGCCTCGCCGCCGTTAGAGGAGAGACGACCGGACCCGTGGACGTGGTACTCGACGATGTCATCGAGCGTTCCCGTGTCGTCGCGGGTGACCGCGCCCGTGCACGAGTAATTGACGGCGATCAGGAGGTGATCCTGCAGGTTCTGTCCCACGCCCGGGAGGTCGGTCTGGACGTCGATACCGTGCGACCGGAGGTGCTCCGCTGGACCGACCCCCGACAGCAACAACAGCTGTGGCGTGTTGATCGCGCCCGCCGAGAGAATCACTTCCTCTTCGGCCTCGACAACGTGTCGGCCATCGTCGTCTTCGTACTCGACGCCGACCACGCGGTCGCCGTCGAAAACGAGCTTCGAGGCCTGTGCGCCGGTCCGTGCGGTCAGGTTCGAGCGCTCTAGTAGCGCAGGCTTGAGGTACGCGGCGGCGGCACTGTGGCGCTTGCCGTCCTTCTGAGTCACCTGATACAGCCCCACGCCTTCCTGTGTCGCCCCGTTGAAGTCGTCGTTTCGGGGGTATCCAGCCTCGGCTCCCGCCTCAACGAATACCCGGGAGAGGTGATACGGCGACTGGAGGTCGGCGACGTTGAGCGGCCCCCCGAGGCCGTGGTACTCAGATCGACGCGCGCGGTTCGTCTCGCTTCGCTTGAAGTACGGAAGGAGTTCCTCGTAACTCCACCCGTCGTTTCCTCGGTCGGCCCACTCGTCGAAGTCGCCGGGATGACCGCGAATGTGAATCATCGCGTTCATCGAACTCGACCCGCCGAGCGCCTTCCCGCGCGGCCAGTAGAGTTCTCGATCGTGCATCTCCGACTGCGGTTCGGTGTAGTACTCCCAGTCGACCGAACTCCGCATCAACTGCCCGACCTCTGCCGGAACGTGAATCGATCGATCGTGATCCGGCTCCCCGGCCTCTAAGACGAGCACGCGTTGATCCGATTGTTCTGATAGCCGGGTCGAAACTGCACAGCCCGCGGTTCCCGCACCGACCACGACATAATCGTACGACTCCGATCGTTTGGGCATAGATCCCGATCATTCCGGACGGTAATGAGCGTGGCGCTTGCGGCGGAGTAGTCAGGGCGGTAACCAATGACCCACTCGGAATTCACTATTGTAAAACCGTATTTTATGAATCACAGGCGTCACATTCTCATCGGACCTGAAATTTCAACGTATAACCCCGTTTTAACCCAGATGATGGGAGATAGCTGGAAACACCTCACGATCGTAATACGAGATTGAATTATCCAATACTAAACATTGATGTGGAACCAGCCGTTACGAACGGATATGGCCGCGCAAGCGAATCACCCGATAAAATCCCTCGAAAAAACGGTCGGGATCATCGATGTCCTCAAGCGGCGTCGATCCGCCCACCTGCGGGATATCGCCGACGAGTTGGAGTTGAACAAGAGCACCGTCCACAATCACCTGTCGACGCTCCGCGAGCACGAATACGTGGTCAAAGAGGGCGACGAGTACCGTCTGAGCCTGCAGTTTCTTCATATCGGCGGCGTCCTCCGCAACGAAGTCGATCTCTACGACGCCGCGAAATCGAAACTCGATCAGCTCGCCGAGGATACGGGCGAGCTCGTAACGCTCGCAACCCACGAGCGAGGGTTAGGGATCGTACTCTACCGCGCGAAAGGCGACGAGGCCGTCGAAATTGACACCCACGTCGGAAGCCAGCTCACGCTGCACAATTCGGGCCTCGGCAAGGCGATACTCGCGCACCTTCCGCGCTCGCGCGTGGAGGAAATAATCGCCGAGCGAGGGCTTCCGGCGTCGACCGAGAACTCCATCACCGACGAGGACACGCTCTTCGACGAACTCGACAATATTACAGCGCAGGGCTACGCGTTCGACGACGAGGAGAACTGGCGTGGACTGCGCTGCGTCGCCGCCCCGATTCTCACCGACGAAGGCGTCGTCAAAGGTGCGATCAGCCTCTCCGTGCCGAAGAGCCAGCTCGCGAGCGAAGACGAGCGACAGCGGTACGTCGACGAGATCAAGAACACCGCGAACCTCATCGAACTGCGGATCGCGTACTCGTGACCGACGAGTCATAATCGTGCCAAAATCGCAATAATCCATTCGGCAAACAGGTCGAGAATAACATACGTACATTTGTCATTCAGTCTGCGAATCAGTCGGCGTTTGCTATCGGAAGTACATCGGAGAAGGAATTTTTACATCGTAAAACGAATTTCGTCGGAAACCAGTTATCGTTCGACTGCCCGCGCGACCAGTTCTATCGGATGCGGCGGATGCTCGTCGACGAGCGAACTGTCGCCGATCTGACTCCGACACGACCCGCCGGGTGCGACGACCTGTGTCCCCCCGCTCGCGCGGATCTTCTCGAACAACAGTTCGGCGATCGACTTCGAGACGTCGTAGTGCTCGGCCTCGTAGCCGAAACTTCCGGCCATTCCACAGCAGCCCGAATCGAGCGGGTCGACGTCGTACCCCGTCCGGCGAAGGACGCCGACCGCGTGGTGGTCTTTTCCGGCCGCGTGCTGGTGACAGTGGCCGTGATACGTGAGCGTCTCTTCGATGAGTCCCTCCCGCACCGGTAACTCGGAGACCAGTCGGTGGACGTCGAGATACTCACAGACGCCGTATGCGTGCTGTGACACGCGCTCTGCGGCCTCCGTGTTCAGGAGCGTGGTGTACTCGTCCTGGAAGAGCACGGCGTCGCTCGGTTCGACCGCGACGATCTCCCACCCGTCGTCGAGGTACGCCGAGAAGGCGTCGACGTTCGTCTGCGCCCGGTCGGCGGCGTGGTCCAAGAGACCGACCGAGTACGCCGCCCGTCCGCTGGGGGCGAGATCGGTCGGAATGTGCACGGAGACTCCGGCGGCTTCGAGCACGCGGACGGCCGCCTTCCCGGGTTCGGGGTAGCTGTAGTTCGTGTACGTGTCCGGGAACAGCACGACTTTTCTGTCGGCATCTGCTTCCGATATGCTCGGTTGTCGTCGATGGAACCATTCGACGAGCGACTCGTCGGCGAACGGCGGCAGCGACCGATCGGGAGCGATACCGAAGAGTTTCTCGGCGACGATGTCGGATCCCGGAACCGACATCGCCCAGTTGGAGAACGGAGCCAACCGGGAGCCCCACTTCGAGGCGGTGTCGATATTGCCGAACAGCTTCGTGCGAAGGCTCGGCCCGCGCTCCTCGTGGTACTGGTGTTTGAGTTCGGACTTGAGCTTCGCCATATCGACGCCGGTCGGGCAGTCCGACTTACAGCCCTTGCAACCGACACAGAGATCTAACACGTCCTCTTGGAACTCGGGCGACGTCAGCCGCTCCTCGGGAATTTCGCCGCTGATCGCGGCGCGGAGCATATTCGCCCGGCCGCGCGTCGTCGCCAGTTCGTCGCCCGTCGCGCGGTACGTCGGGCACATCACGTCGGTGTCCTGCTGGCGACACGTCCCGCAGCCGTTGCACAGTTCGACGAGGTGCGAGAAGCCGCCCTGATCGTCGAAGTCCAGTTTCGTCTGCGGTTCGATCGAAGCGTACCCCTCGCCGTAGCGCAGGTGCTCCCGCATATCTGTCGGGTTGTCGTCGCGGTAGACGACCTTACCCGGGTTCATCCGCCAGTCGGGGTCGAACGCGGTTTTGAGCTCCTGGAACGCCGTCCAGAGCCGTTCGCCGTACATCTTAGGGTTGAACTCCGTGCGCGCGAGGCCGTCGCCGTGCTCGCCGGAAAACGCCCCGTGATGCTCGACGACGATATCGGTGACGTCGTCGGTGATCGACCGCATCGTCTGGACTCCGTCGTCCTCTTTCAACGAGAGGATCGGGCGGATGTGCAGCGTGCCGCTGCCCGCGTGTGCGAAGTACGCCGCGGAGGTCCCGTGATCGTCGAGGATGTCCATAAACTTCTGCGTGTATTCGGCGAGTTCCGCGGGCGGGACGGTCGCGTCCTCGATGAACGGGTACGGTTTCGGGTCGCCTTCGAGGCTCATCAGCAGCGGGATCGCCGCCTTCCTGAGCTTCCAGAGGTCGGCCTGCGCCTCGTCGGTGTAGGCTTCGATCACGTCGAAGGCATCGCCCTCCGCGACGAACCGCTCGGTCACCTCGGCGATGGCGCCCTCGAAGTCGTCGACGAGTTCGGAGTCGAACTCGATCATAAGAGTCGCCGCCGTACCGTCAGGGATCGGTTCCTCGTATCGGGCGTACTGTTCGGACTCCCTGGCCAGTCTGAACACCTCCGCGTCCATCAACTCGACCGCGCTCACCTCGTGTTCGAGCGCGCGGGGGACGGCTTCCAGCGCGGCGATCAGGTCGTCGAAGCAGTACAGCGCCAACGCGGTTGCTTCGGGCTTCGTGACGAGCGACAGCTCGGCCTCGACGACGACGCCGAGAGTGGACTCCGCGCCGACAAACAGCTTCGAGAGGTTGATGACGCGCTCGCCGTCGTCGTTCTCGTAGACGACCTTGTTGAGATTGTACCCGGAGACGTTCCGCTTCAGGTCAGGGTACTTCGCGTCGATCTCGTCGGCGTTCTCCTCGACCAAGCGGCGGACGGTGCGGTAGATCTCGGCCTCGCGCGTGTCCCCCTCGACGAGTTCCTCCCACTCTGGGCCGTCGAGAACGACCTCTCGCGTCTCGATGAGGCTGCCGTCCGCGAGGACCACTTTCAGCCGCTCGGTGTACGCGTCGGTGATGCCGTACCGGACGGAGTGCGCGCCGGTAGAGTTGTTACCGATGCCGCCGCCGATCGTGGCGCGGTTCGAGGAGGCCGGGTCCGGCGCGAACTTCAACCCATCCTCGGCGAGTCGCTCGTCGAGGTGGTCCTGCACGACGCCGGGTTGGACGACCGCGCGCTTCTCGTCGGCGCGGATCTCGACGATGTCGTTCAAATGTGTGGACACGTCGATGACGAGACAGCCGGGACCGACAGCCTGCCCGCCGAGCGAGGAGCCCGTTCCGCGCGCAATCACGGGGATTTCGTGATCGGCGGCGATCGAAACCGCCGCGCGGACGTCGTCGATGTCCCTCGGTTCGACGACTCCGGCGGGGCGTGCCTGATAGATACTCCCGTCCGTCGCGTACAGGATCTGTGCGTACTCGTCGAAGCGTACCGAACCGTCGACGTCCGCGCGGAGATCCGCGGCCAATTCCCGATACTCCGATGCGTCGTCCCGTGGCGACGGAGCCGATGCGGGTCCGTCGGCTTGCGGGACGGTCTTTTGTGACATACGTCAGCGGTAGCGATGCGACGATGTAAAGTTGGGGGATGTGTCGCCGGGTTCGAGCGGACGCGAATTGAGTCGGGGCAAATCATCCGACCGCGACAAACGCCCACTCGGATCACCGGGCCGCGTCGAATACCGAATCGGATCACCTCAACCGGCCGAGTCGAACGCCGAGCCGTCTCACCCGAACGCGGTGATCAACAGCACGCCCGCGACGACGACGAGCGCGGCGGCCATAATCTGCCACGTGACCCGTTCGAGTCGTTCTGGCATAAACAGCGCCGCGAGCACGACGACGAACAGCGTGTTCGTCACGACGATCGGACTCACGATGTTCACCGGCGCGATCGACAGCGCGACGTAGTAGCCGAGGAGAAAGAGCGTGTTCGTGAGGCCCGCGAACACGAACCACCGCGCGTTGGTACCGCGGACGACCGAGCGGTCGGGGAGGTCGTCGTCCCACCAGAGGTACAGCGCGAAGCCGAGCGCGGCGGCGATCGACTTCACGGCGAGTCCGACGAGCGGCGGCGTCCCCTCGTCGAAGCCGACGTTCGCGAAGATCGGCTCCCAGCCGACCGCGACCGCGGCCCCGAACGGGATCAACAGCCCGATCAGGAGCTCGGGTCGGGGGAGGTCCTCGGGATTGTCGTTGCTCGTCTTCCACGCGATGACGGCGACGCCACCGACGACGAGGAAGATCCCCACGCCGTGAATCGCTGTGAGCGTCTCACCGAGGAAGATAACGCCGAGAACGGTCGAGATGAGCGCCCACGACGCGAGGATCGGCGCGGTCCGACTCGCTCCGATCTTGTCGATGCTGGCGAAGTTCAGCGCGCGCCCGATCAGCGTTCCGAGGATTCCGGCAATCGCAAAGGAGACCAGCGAGAGCCGCGTCAGCCCGTACTCGGGGTAGAACCGAACCGCTACGATGGGGAGGAGAACGAGTACGTTGACGATCGAAACAACGAAAATCGCGTCTTTCGTCCGGCCGCTGTCCGTGCCCTGCCTGACGCTCAGATTCGACGTCGCCGAGGAAACCGCCGCGCCGATCGCGAGACCGACCGCCAGAAGATGTGAGATCTCGACCATTTTTCATAGGATTTCCGTCCCGCTCTAATACTCTTTCGCAACCGTTCTTGGTGAGTGGTACCAGTAATCAATCGCGGTAAGCGGTACCAATCGAAGGGATGCACATAGTTTTATTCACCCCGTGTCACGTATGGACTCGTATGCTGCAACCACCAGAGACCGACCCGCTTAATCCGCCGGAACGGACGCTAATGGGACCGGGACCGAGCGAGGTCCATCCGCGAGTGCTTCGAATTATGAGCGCACCGCTCATCGGCCACCTCGATTCGGCGTTCATCGAGATTATGAACGAGGTTCAGGACCTCCTCCGGTACACGTTCCAGACGGAGAACCGCTGGACGATCCCCGTGAGCGGAACCGGTTCGGCGTCGATGGAGACGGCGTTCGCGAACGTCGTTGAACCCGGCGACACCGTTCTCGTGCCGACGAACGGGTACTTCGGCGGTCGAATGGCGTCGATGGCACGGCGAGCGGGCGGCGAGGTCGTCCGCGTCGAAGCGCCGTGGGGCGAGCCGCTCGATCCCGAGGACGTCGCCGAGGCGTTCGACCGTCACGACCCCGATATCTTCGGGTTCGTCCACGCAGAGACGAGCACGGGCGTGCTTCAACCGCACGTGTCCGAACTCACGAGCATCGCGCACGAGCACGACGCGTACGTGATCGCGGACTGCGTGACGTCGCTCGGCGGCGTCGAACTCCGCGTCGACGAGTGGGGCATCGACGTCGCCTACTCGGGCGGCCAGAAGTGTCTCTCCTGTCCGCCGGGCGCGAGCCCGCTCACCGTCAACGACCGGACGATGGAGAAGGTGCTCGACCGCGATACCGAGGTCCGCTCGTGGTATCTGGACCTCTCGCTGCTCGAAGGCTACTGGGGCGACGACCGGTCGTATCACCACACCGCGCCGATCACGAACGTCTACGCGCTGCGCGAGTCCCTCCAGTTGGTCGCCGAGGAAGGCCTCGAAAACCGCTGGGAGCGACACCGGACCGTCGCAGGCGAGCTGAAGGCCGGACTCGAAGGGCTCGGCCTGGAGATGAACTCCGATGACGAGTTCTGGCTGCCGTCGCTGAACGCGGTACGCATCCCCGATAGCGTCGACGACGGGCAACTGCTCGCCGAACTGCAAGAGGAGCACAACCTCGAAATCGCCAGCGGACTCGGCGACCTCGAAGGTGAGATCCTGCGGATCGGCTGTATGGGTTACTCGGCGCAGCGGAAGAATATCGAGTTCGTGCTCTCGGCGCTCGAAGAGGCGCTGGCGAACCAGGGCTACGAGGCCTGAAGCGCGCCCATCTCTCCGATCGAAGTCTGCTCCGGGCCCACGTCCGCGAAACGAAGTCAGAGGCGCGTCAACGTCCGCAAAAACGAAACGTGAACCGCGCCAACGCCTGCGAAAACGAGCGTTTCGTTCTTTTTTCGACCGACGGTGACTACTCCTGTTCGACTCTGACGTCCAGCACGGCCTGCTCGCCGCGTTCGACGGCGTCGAGACCCTTCCGAAGGGCGCTGTCGAGTGACTCCACCGACTCGACCACCTCCGTGTACGCGTCAACGACGTGCGCTGCGTGGGAGAGATCCAAAATCGGGTCGAATTTGCTCTCGGGGACGTCCGCGGCGGCGGCACTCCCGTCGGGGTGTTGATCGAGCGTGGACGTGCGAACGGCGTTCCACCGCGAGTTGTTGTACACCACCGTCAGCGACGGCGCGTCGCGGGCGGTCCCCATCCACGCCGACGCCGTCGGGTTCGAGAAGACGTAGGAACCGTCGCCGACGAGCGTGATTACCGTGTCGTCGGGCGCGGCCATCTTGACGCCGGTCGCCGCGCCAGGGGCCCAGCCCAACCCGGAACCGTACGGCGAGAGATAACTTCCCGGCCGGTCGAGGTCGAGGTGCTCTAACACGGTTCGCTTGTTCGTCGTCGTCTCGTTGAGGACGATCGTCGATTCGTCGACGACCTCGTTGATCGCGTCCGTGAGGACGGCAGGCGTCAGCGTGTCGTCAGCGTACTGCGCGTCGAGCGCGTCGGCGCGCGCTCGCCTACTTCGCTCGTGCTGATCGCGCCATAAACCCCCATCTCGCTGGGCGGCGTCCGATCCGAGACGGTCTGCGACGGCGGCGAGCGTCGACCCGGGATCGGCTCGGACGGCGATATCGGCCTCGAAGTCCCAGAGCGGGTAGTGTCGCTTTTCGGGATCGAGATCGACGTGCACGATCGGCACGTCGGCGTCGAGGGGCGGCTCCGACGCCGGTTCCCACGGCACGTCCGTGTCGGCCAGCACGACGAGGTCGGCGTCCGACATCGCGTCGCGCGGCCCGAAACCGACGTGAAGGTCGTGCGTGCGCGGGAAGCTCAGCGCCGTCGGTCGCTGTTCGACGACACCCGCGCCCGCGGCCTCCGCGAACCGGACGAGTTGGTCGACCGACTGCTCGGGGCGGTTCGCGCCGAGCTTACTGGTGATGACGAGCGGCGCGCTGGCCTCGCGCACTATCGACGCGAGCCGATCGATCGTCGCCTCGTCCGCCGGTGCGGGTTCGGCCGTCGTGAGCGAGCGCGATCCGGCCGTCGACTGGACGGTCGTCTCCAGCGCTTCGCGAGTCGCGGTGAGGTAACTCGGACCCCGACGCGGCGTCGACGCGAGCGTCAGCGCCCGCGCGACGAACTCGTCGGGATCGGCGGGGGGACGGTACTCGCCGGTCCACCGGCAGTACTGTTCGAGGATCGCGTCCTGGTCGTAGACGTCCTGGATGTACTGGATGCCGCTCGATCGCGCGCCCGGTTCGCCGCCGTGCGTGATCGGCGCGAGCCCGGCGAAGATGAACACGGGGACGTCGCCGCGGTGGACGTTGTGGACCATCGCTCCGAGGTTCTGCGTCCCGACGTCGACGTGGACGAACACCGCCTGCGGTTCCCCGGTCACCGCCGCGTATCCGGACGCCGCGGCGAGCGCGCCGGACTCGTGCGGGCACAGCACGAACTCCGGAATCGCATCGGGGTCGTCTTCCCGGAGTCGCGCCGCCGCCTCCAGGAGCGGCGGGTGGTCGGTTCCGAAGTTGCCGAAGACGTACTCCACGCCGTACGCGCGGAGGGATCGAAGCATCACCTCGGCGGCGGTCTGTTCGTCGTCGCCCGTCACGTCCGCTGCGGCGTCACCCATCTCGTCGGTCTATTTTTGATAATCGTATATAGGGGTTCGCTCTGAGAACGCGAGCAGGGTTCGCTCTCGGAACCGAGTACGGACCGCCCAGAAAGCACGATCGACTGTCGCGAGCGTCTCCGGTAACTTCGGAAGGATCACCCGGTCGAACCGCGGAGTCGGCTCAGGATTCGATCCGCTCGATATCCGTCCAGATCGCGTCGTGGGCCTCGCGTAGTCGCTTTCTCTCGCTGTCCGGGAGATCCCACTCGATTCGCCGATCGATCCCGTCGGCCGTCAGCGTTACCGGGATGCTCAGACAGCCGTCCTCGAAGCCGTACTCTCCATCCAGCACCGTGGAGAGACAGAGCGGGTCGGTGAGGTCGGGAGACGAGATCGTTCTGAGCACCCGAAGGAGGCCCGCGCCGCTCACCCAGCGAGAGGAGTCCTGGAGCCCGCGCTTCTTCGCGATTTCGAACGGGATTTCCAGAATGTCGGTGACGATTTCGTCCCGTTCGTCGGGCGACAGCGAGATCGGTTCGCCGCCGATCGAGGCCCGCGAGAAGACGGGAACGACGTGCTCGCCGTGCTCACCCATCGTCGGACACGAGACGCTGGTCGGGTGGACCTCGTATCGCCGTGCGATGGCGTCGGCGACCCGTGCGGTCTCGGCCAACGAGAAGCCGAGGAACTTCGATCGGTCCCACCCGAGCCGCGTCCAGAGCCGATAGACGATGCGGTCGACAGGGTTTGTCACGACGACCGTCGGAACCGGGTCGATCCCATCAAGCGATTGGGCGATGGCGTCGATGAGCGGGACGTTGGCCTCCAACTCCCGCGACCGTGCGCCGCGCGCACTCCGCTGTGTGTCGTCCTCACGCGGCGGAACGCGTGCAGTGATGACGACGGCGTCGAGGTCGTACTCTCCGATCTCCTCGGTCGGCGCGTAAGTGACCGATCCGGCGTCGGTGTCCGCTGCGGTCGTGTGGCCCGCCGGTGGTGAACGCGGGGCATCGGCCGAATGGTAGTTCGCGTGCGTCAAGTCGGTCGTGTGGCCCCACGCAGCGTCGAGCGATTTCTCGAACAGCGTGATAGAATTGCTCGGGTCGTCGCAGACGAGACTGTACGCAAGCGTCGAACCGATCGTACTCGCGCCGCCGATAATACCAACGTGCATACCACGACCCTCACCGTTGACGAGTATAGTTCCATAGGATGAACGGACCCGGTACAGTCGCGATCGGATGGTTCCCCGGGCCAATTCCGCGACCACGCAGGTGATCCACCGGCCAATTCCGCGATCGCCACGCAATTGTCAACGCTACCCAACCTACCGCGTCGCACGTGACCGACCGACAATATAATATATGACGATAATCAACCGATCAGTTGCTATGCGAATGGGAAGATTCGTTATTGATACACACGTTCACGGCCAGCGGGTCGCCGTGAACTTCCAGGATAGAGACGAGAAGCCGGATTACGCCACGCTTTCCAGACTAATGTGGAACGCGCAGGACGCCGATCAGGCGGACGACGACGCCGAAATCGTCACGTACCGTAACACGGATCGGCTCCTGTACGATATGGACCTCTACGGCGTCGATATGGTCTGTCTCCAGCCCGGGTTCGGGTTCAGCGACCGACTTCACGGGAAGATGGTCGAAGAGCACCCCGACAAGTTCGTCGCGTTCGCCCACCCCTACGAGACCAACCGAAAGGCGGTCGCTGGCGAGGAGGAGTGGGACATCGACCGCGCCTGCGAGGAGATGGACGAACGGCTCAGCCAGGACGGCTTCGTCGGCATCGGCGAGATGCTGCCGTTCGATCCGACGATCACCGACCGCGCCGAGCGAATCCCGTGGGAGGAGCGCCACGACCAGCTCCGAAAGATCTACGACGTCGCGGCGAAGCACGACGTGCCGGTTCGCTGGCACCCCGGCTCCGTCAACGGCGGCTACGAGCGCGACCCCGGCACGCTCCTGCCCGACCGACGCGACATCAAGTACGCAATCGACCTCCACCTCGAGTACCCGGAAGTCCCGGTCATCATCGACCACGGCGGCGTCCAGGGCAACTGGCGGAAGAACGTCGAGGACTCCTGTAACGTCGCCGCGACGTACGACAACGTCTACATCGAGATCGGTAACTACTGGGCGGACCTCCTCAAGCGGCCGATGAACGACCCGAACATCGGCCCCGAGCAGCTGATCTGGGGGACCGACTGGGGCGCGTCGTGGATCGCGACCAACAACCCGGCGAACCGCTCGACCGGCGAGTACGACTACCCGCCGTCGCGATGGACCCAGATCAAGAGCCGAGGCCTGCAGGCCCACCAGTGCGACGCGTGGGGCACCTCGATGCGGCAGATCGACAAGTACGTCCGCGAGGCCGACATCCCGGCCGACGACCTCAATCTGATGATGGGCGGAAACGTCTGCCGCCTGCTCGACATCGAACCGCCGCACAAGCGGCTCTTCCCGGAATACATCTGACGCCGCCGTATGCAGGTATCACCCAGAGTTGAGCTGCCAGCGGTTCGAGAGTTATCCAGCATCGCCGCCGAAACCAACCCGGACCGTGTCGCGTTCGGAAACGGGATCTCCGGTCGGGAGATCACGTGGGCCGAGTTCGATGCGGAGAGCAAGCGCGCGGCCAACGCCCTCCGAGAGCACGTCAGGCAGGGCGATCGAATCGCCTACCTCACCGAGGCGAGCGTCGAACAAACGATACTCTGGAACGCTGGCCTGAAGGCGGGGTGTATCGTCTCGAATCTTCACGTGCGCGGCTCGCCGGAGAGCGTTCGCACGTGCATCGACTCGCTCCGTCCGCGAGTGCTCGTGGTGGACGAAGAGCGCTCCGAGTTCGTCGAAGAACACGTTTACGACTCGGTTTCGACAGATATCGCCGCAGTCGTCACGACGGGCGAATCACAGACGGAGTACGAGCGACCGCTGTCGTCTTTCACGACCGATCAACCCGCTGACGAACCCGATGTCACGAGCGACCCCGACGACGTCGCAGCCGTGATGTGGACTTCCGGAACGACCGGCAAGCCGAAGGGGTGGTGCCACACCAACCGGAGCCTCGTCCTCCGCGCGATGAAGCTCGCACACAAGAAGGGGACCACCAGATTGACCCGCGTGTCGAACTTCTTCACGCCCTCGTTCGCCGCGTGGTACTCGACGACGTTGCCGACGATGCTCGCGAACGGGTCGTCGTACTACGTGAAACAGTGGAGTCCCGAGGCGTACGTCGAACTCGTCGAGGAGCGTTCGATCACCAGTTCCAACCTGGTACCGACGATGTGGCGAGAAGTGCTCCGCGTGCCCGACCTCGAGGAGTACGACCTGAGCAGCCTCGTGACGGTCGAATCGGGCGGCGAAACGCTCACGACGACCACGCTAGAGCAACTCCAGGAACGCATCTCGCCGTCGGTGTCGCAATCGTACTCCGCGACCGAGGTCTGCGGCACGTACATCGATGCCGAGGAGATGCAGGGAGACCGAATCGACAGCGTCGGGAAACCGCATCTCGGCGTACAGGTACGCGTGATCGAGAGCGGGGGATCACCCGACGACGTCGTCGATCCCGGCGAGGTCGGAGAGATCATCGTGAAATCCGCCGAGTCCGCCGTGTGGGTCTGGGAAGATACCGAAAAAACGCGGGAATCCTTCGAGGACGGCTGGTGGTACTCCGGGGACCTCGGCTACCAGGACGAGGAGGGCTACCTCTTCATCGAGGGCCGAGACGACAATATGATCCTCTCGAAGGGCATCAAAGTGTTCCCGACGCCGGTCGAGGAGCGACTCAACGCCCATCCCGACGTGGTCGAGGCCGCGGTCTTCGGCGTCGAAGACGAGGAGTACGGCGAGCGGGTGACCGCGGCCGTGCACGCGACGGACGCTGACCTCACGGCCGAGGACCTCGACGAGTGGTGCTTGCAGAGCGACTCGCTCTCTCGATACGAACGGCCGCGTGCCTATCACTTCTATGAGAGTACGCTCCCGCGGACGGCCAGCGACAAACTGGACCGCACAGCCATCAAGGAACGGTCCGTCGGGGAATCCGAACAGTAGCTGAATCCCTCGTTCGAGGACATCCGACACACGTTCCCCGGAGGGTACGATCGCACGCGACCAAAACACTTATATTATAATGATTGTATCTTTTCTTCTATGGTAAATGGTACCAGAGATAACGATAGCCGTAGCACCGCTCGTCGCCGTGGCTTTCTGAAAAAGGCCGGACTTCTCGGGACCGTCGGTCTCGCAGGATGTATGGGTGGAAACGACGACTCCTCGAGCGACGGGGGTAGCGACGGCGGCTCCTCCGGTGGGGACAGCGGCGGGAGCGACAGCGGCGGGAACAGCGGGGGCGACTCCGATTCGGGCTCCGACGAGGGCAGCACCGAAGAGACGCTCATTATGGGGACGGCCTCGGAAGTGAGCGCGAACTTCGCGATGATGTCGGGACTCGGCGGCGTCGTCAACGAGAACAACGACGAGGTGTACCTCGACGTCCGTCCGAGCGCCTCGATGGCCGCGAACGTCGGGCGACTCGAGAACGACGAAATCGACGTCGCGTTGGTCGAGAGCACGACCGCACACGACGTCAACGAGGGCAACGAGCCGTTCGGGGACGTCGGCGTCGACCTCCAGCTTCTCGTCCACGGCTCCACGTCGGACTGGTTCCTCTTCGCCGAAGACGAGCGGTTCTCGAGCATCGACGACATCGGACCGGACGACTACGTCGCGCCCGGACCGGCCGGATCGCGCGTCACGGATATGGTCCGCCGCGTCCTCGAACTCAGAGGCATCGAATACCAAGAGCGGAACGTCGGGTACGGGGACATGGGCGCCGCGGTTGCGGAAGGCCGTGTCGACGTCGCGCTCGGCGCGTTCACCAACGTGTTGGTCGGCACCGTCACGCCCGGTTGGGTACAGGAGATCAAGGGGACCGTGGACGCCCGGCTCCTCGAAATCCCGTCGGAACTCCAAGGCAACGTGAACGATCAGGGATGGGGTAACTCCTTCGAGTTCGAGGTGGATTCCGAGGGATGGGCCCACGTGCCCGACACGCCCCGCTCGATGTCGCAGGTGACGTGGATCTACGGAACCGCCGAGACGCCGGAGGAACCGGTCTACAATATGCTGGACACGATGTACCAGAACCGCGAGTCGATGGGCGAATACCACGAACTGTTGTCGTTCTACACGGATGACGACCACTGGACGAACGAACCGCACCCTGGCTTCGACTACCACGCCGCCGCTCAGGACTTCTTCGACGAGTACGGCCTGAACTGAGGCTATCGGCAGCCCCATATTATTAAATTATGAGTGATCACCCAAGAAGGAGACGCATCCGAAAATTCGCCGATGGAAGCATCTACGTCCTCGGCGTAGGCCTAGCGCTGCTGCTGCTGTACTACGCCGAATCGTTCTACGGATCGCGAGTCCGTCACACGAACCTCGTGTTAGGGCTCTGTTTGGCGATTTTCTACATCGGTCTCTTTCGTGACGCGTTGGATCCTGACGCGACCGAGGCGGCGACGTATCTGAACTACCTCCCGCAGACCGTGCAGAACGCGTACAGCCGATTCGTCCGACCGATACTGTTCGTTTCGTTAGCCATCGTCTCGTTGGGCGTAGTCGCGTACGTGGACGTACATCACGTGCGCTGGATGGAAGAGGGCCCGATCGTCGGGTACCGAACGATCGATTACGTCGTCGGAGCCGTGATAATCTACCTCTGTACCGACGTGACGGTTCGTTCGTTCGGGAAACTGATGGCGTCTATCGTCCCGATCGGCTTCCTGTACGGCTACCTCGGTCCGTACATGCCCGGTGCGTTGTACCACAGCGGGATGGACACGATGCAGTTGCTCCGACTGACCGTGCTGGGGATGCAGGGCGTCTACGGCTTCATCCTCCAGATCGGTGCGACGTGGGTCGCGATCTTCCTGCTTCTCGCCGGGTTCACCAAGGCGTACGGCATCTTAGATTACCTGATGATCGTGAGCAAAGAGGTGAGCAAGCTGTTCAAATCTGGCATCGTGCACGCTGCGGTGCTCGCCAGCTTAGCCTTCGGATCGATCACCGGCGCGTCGGCCGCCAACACGGCGACCACGGGGAGCTTCACGATCCCGCTGATGAAAGATCAGGGGGTCGACAAGGGCTACGCGGGCGGAATCGAGACGGTCGCCTCTATCGGCGGTCAGCTCGTCCCCCCGATTATGGGCATCGCGGCGTTCATTATGGCGGATCTCCTGGGACTGCCGTACGTCAGAATCATTCAGGCGGGGCTGATCCCGGCCATCCTGTTTTACTTCAGCATCATCGTCTCCGTGCAGCTCCTGATCTACAAGTTCGGCTGGTCGACGGAGCGTAACGTCAGCGACGTCGACTACGGGGTCTTCCTCGAAATTCTCTGGTACGTGGCCCCCTTCGCCGTCCTGATCTACCTACTCGGCGTGCTGCAGTACACGCCGCTGACGGCGGGCTTCTACACCACGCTCGCGTTGGTCGGGTTCGTCTTCGTAAAGTACGTGTACGAGGAGAAGTCCGCCGGTGCGAAGAGCGCGGTGCGGGACACCGTCGAAGGGATGAAACTCGGATCGGAAGATATGGCACCGCTGCTCGTCATCCTCGGCGTGATCGGCGTCATCATCGGCGTGTTCACGCAGACGGGATTCGCCCAGCGGCTGAACACGCTGATGATCAGCCTCGCTGGCGGGAGCATTCTCCTGCTCCTGCTCTTGGCGATGGCCGTGAGCCTCATCTTCGGTCTCGGGATGCCAGCACCGGCGGCGTACGTCCTCGTCGCGTCGCTCGCGGGCGCAGCGATGGTCCGTTTCGGCGTCCAAGAGCTGGTGGCACACATGTTCGTGTTCTACTTCGCGATGTACTCCTCGCTCACACCGCCGGTCGGGCCGTCGACGATCGTCGCCGCGAAGATCGCCGAAGCGGAGTATCTCGACACGGCGGTCAAATCCTCGAAGCTCGCGCTTCCCGGGTTCGTCATCCCGTTCATATTCGTCGCGAACGACGTGATCATTTACTGGGAGTTCCCAGCGACGGTTATGGTTACCTTCGGGGTCCTGATGGGCGTCGTCGCGCTCTGTATCACGATCTTCGGCTACGACGGCAGTAGCCGACTCTCCGTCGTGGGACGGTCGATCTACGTCGTGCTGGCCGTGCTGAGCTTCTTCGGCCCGTACTTCGGGTTCTTCGACCACAGCGTGCAGGCGCTCATCGGGGTCGCCATCCTCGTGCTCGTCGTCTCGACGGCGTTCAAGACGATACCGGGCGTCTCACGGCTGTACTCGCAGTATCTCACGAAGTCGCCGCGGGCGGCCGAGGCGAACAACTAGCGACTCTCTCCGCTTTTTTCCCGTCGAGATCGACGGCCCTCGTGAGTTTTCGCCGTTCCGTTGGACTTTTGCAGCGTTGCGACGAACTCGCCGTATGCGAATCGCACGAATACAGACCCCCGACGGGCCGGTCACAGGACGCTACGAGGACGGGACCGTCGTCGCAGACGACGGGACGTACGCGGTCGGCCGCGACGGCGCGCTCGGCTACCCCTGCTCGCCCTCAGCGCTGTACTGTGTCGGCCGCAACTACGCCGAGACGCTCGATCAGATGGACTACGACCGCCCCGAGGAACCGGACTTCTTCATCAAGCCTCAAACGTCTCTCATCGGCCCCGACCGGCCGATTCGGTACCCATCGTGGACGGACGAACTGACGTACGCCGGGGAACTCGCGGCCGTCGTCGACGAGCGGTGTCACGACGTCGACCCCGAGGAGGTTCCAGAGATGATCCGGGGGTACACGGTCCTGAACGACGTCGACGCGCTCGACCAGCAGGGGCGAACCGCGCGGAAGGCGTTCGACACCTCCGCGCCGCTGGGGCCGTGGATCGAGACCGACGTCACCCCGTACGATCTCGACATCCGGACAGAGATAAACGGCGAGGTGCGCCAAGACGCCAACACCGAGTTGATGCTGTTCGATCCCTACGAGGTCGTTTCGTACCTCTCGCGGCGGTTCACGTTCCGCCCCGGCGACGTGATCGCCTTCGGAAGTCCGGCGAACCCGGGCACGATCGAACCGGGCGATGAAATCGAGATCACGTACGAGGGCGTCGGAACGCTGCGGAACACGGTCGTCGAGGCGGGTTCCTCGAACTGAGTCACTCCGAAGCGTCCCCGTATCCGGGCGCGTCGAACGCGCCGTCGGCAAACTCGATCGGCGAGGGCTCACGCACCACACGGAGATCCTCGCGCGAGCGGGCTTCCTCGACGAGTGCTTTGGAAGCAACGAGTCGATGGAGGTGCATCGTATCGGGGGCGCGCAGGACGCGAACCGTGTCGGGATCGACGACACCGATAGTGGAGAGCGCGGCGACGAGTCCGGCCCGATCGGTCTCGACAACCGGCGGGAGTCGGACGCCGCGGATCGTACTCGCGGTGAGCGCGTTGATGAGCGTCGTCGGCGCGTCGAGTTCGGCGACGATATCTTCGTGGATCACGTCCGCGGAACCGACGCCCATCGCGTTCCCGTGGGTCGTCTCGGTGAGCCCGCGAACGTAGATCCGCTTGAGCCGCGGGCGCTCCGGTTCCGGCTCGTTGATCGCGAACGGTCGCCGTCCGATGACGTTCGTGTCCAGGCCCTGTCCGCTGATGTCCTTTCCCTGGCGATCGAAGACCGCAACGTCGACATCCTCGAACGGGATCTTCGGCATTATCTCGTAGGCGGTTTCCAGTAGTTCGGCCTCCCGGTCGAGGAAGCCGCTGGGCAGAACGCCCTCGAGAAGCGCCGTGTCGTCGTGTTGATCTTCGACGATCGCGACGCCGCCGACGACCGGGAGTTCCGAGAGCAGTCGCTCGGTGATCTCGGGGATCATCTCCCGGAGCGACCAGTCGACGGCCCAGTCGTGGGCGATCTTCGCCCCTCGCTGCTTTCCCATCCCGATCACGAGCATCTTCGAGAGACCGCTCTCGACGACGCCGTCGAAGTCCGTGTGGGGCTTGATGCGGTTGATCGGGATGATGCCGTCGGCCGCCGCCGCGTTCGCGTCGGCGACGACCGGGACGTCCCGCTCGGGCGTCCGACCGACTTCGACGACCTCCATACTGGAGCGGATCTCGCAGCCGATCGCGTCCTCGGTCACGCCGAGTTCGTTGAGCATCTCCCGCTGGCCCTCGCCGGTCGCCCCCCCGTGACTCCCCATTGCGGGGAAGACGAACGGCGAGTATCCCGCGTCGGCGACCGCGTCGACGACGCCCGCGACGATTTCGGAGAGGTTCGCGATCCCCCGGCTACCGGCCCCGATCGCGATTTCACCGCCATCTGGCACCGATTCGATCGGAAGCGATTCCGCGGCCTCGGCCGCACGGTGGCGGACCTCGGCCTCGGGGATCGCCTCCGTCTCCCAAATCTGCTCGATCACACCCATTTCGGGCAGTGGCGGGTCGCCGCACGCGTCCAGGATCGTCTCCTCGGGGACAGACAGCGCACTGACGACGTCGTTCTGGTCCATACTATCGCCTCTCGTCGTTCGATAATAAACGTGTCACACTGTCGAATCCGAGCAGCGTACTTCCAAAACAGACAGCGGTATAACAGGTGTAGACATATTATTTCGTTGAATGAAACTCGCGGTTTTGGAGATTTTCTGCTACCTAGATATGTTTGTTATATATGAATCTAAGTTATTTTATATATTTCAGAATTCCTTGCTGAACTCCGCTACTACGAACAGGTTTCAGATTCATTTGGGGAGGTAGAAATCCGATTTTGGTTTTTCTGCGGCGAGGCGTTCCTGAGTTTGGCAATCTTCGCAGGACTGCGATCGCGAACAATGACAACGTCATAGGACTGGTCTGTCGCCACGAATCCACCGATACTACTCACCGCGGTAACGAGACGGCCAGCGTTTTCACTGCCGATGAAGACCATTGAAGCGTCTTCAGTCTGTGCCACCTTTCGCAGACGATTCGCGATAGTGCCAGAGGGGGCGTATCCATCATCGAGGCGTTATCCAAAAACGAAGCTTCCATTATCAATCAATCTTTCTATATTTCTCGCTAAATGACTATATTTTGATCATAAAAGAGATCCACGTCAGCGAAGCGAGCGATAACAATCCGAAAATCAGTACAGAAGCTGACTACACGTGCCGCAGAGGTTCTCCTCTTTGACGTCGACTTCGCGGACCGTCGGGGAGAACGACATCACGCACTTGCTGTTATCGCAGTGTTCGAGGCCGAACGTGTGGCCGATCTCGTGGACGACCTCCTTGCGAACGCGGTCTGCGAACACCTCCGATTGGGGTTTCGACGTGATCCCGCCGTCCGAGGACGTTTGAAGCCGGTGCGTCGAGATCACGGAGCCGTTACCGTTCAGATATGCGAGCCCGAAAACGTAGTTTCGGCGTCGGTAGTAGAGGTCCTGGGAGGTGATACCGATGTTCTTCTCGCCGGTCCCGACTCGACTCGCCAGTTCGATGAACTGCTCGGCACGGTACTGGTTCCGACTGCGGTCGAACGCGCCGTCGGGGATCGACTGTTCCTCCTGAACCGTGACGTCGCAGTCGTAGACCCCTCTGAGCGCGGCCGACGCTTCGCGCTTTACTTGCGCGGAGAGGTCCCCGATCGGCACGATGTCGACGAGCATAGAAGGGCTTAAGCGGGGCGGATTAATAAATACCGCGCCGTGATTACGCCGCGTGATACCGCCCTAGTCGCCCGATTTTCGACGTACGATACCGCGGTCGAGATCGGGATCGGTCGCCGTCCGGAGGTCGCCGTCGGCCTCGTCGAAGAGGGAGTGACAGTCACTGCCACGGACATGGCCGCAGTCGACGTCCCCGACTCGGTTTCGTTCGTCCGCGACGACATCGTCGAGGCCAGCGAGCGCGACGATCCAGGCGAGTGCTATCACGCTGACCTGATATACGGATTGAATCTGCCGCCGGAACTCCACCGACCGACTCGGGCGGTCGCCGACGCTGTCGACGCCGACTTCCTGTTCACGACGCTGGGGTACGATTCGCCCGCCGTGCCGTGTTCGACGGAGTCGATCGTCGGAGGGGAAACGCTCTACGTCGCTCGTGAGCGCTACTCGAGGAGAATGTGAGAAATCGGAATGTGAGAAACCGGGAGAGAAACGTCAGAAATCGGGAGCGGTATCAGAAGCGGTCACTCCGAAGCAGTCACTCCGGAGCGGTCACTCGACGTCGATGTGGTGAGCGTCCTCGTCCTCGACGTGGAGTTTCGGCAGCGTCACCGAGAGGACGCCGTTGTTGTACGTCGCCGACGCGTCGTCGGCGCGGACCGAGGACGGGAGACGGATCGAGCGACGGACCGCGTCGGACCGGCGCTCGCGGTGGACGTAGTGCTCCGATTCCTCGTCGGAGGCTTCGGAGCGAGTGGCCTCGATCGTCAGCGTTTCGTCGGTCACCATAAGGTCGATATCGCTCTTCTCGAATCCCGGAAGGTCGACGATCGCGACGAAGGACTCTGCGTCCTCGCGGAGGTCGACGGCCATCTCGCGACCGAAGGAGCGGGTGCCGTCGAACTGGCGGCTCATCTCCTCGAACTGTCGGGACATCCGGTCGAAGAGGTCGTCAAACTCGAAGTTATCGAAACTGGGGGAACGTCTCATCATTGTATTTCACCGACAGAGAGATACGACCGCAGGGATAATAAATTTGATAGGATATATGATCGCAGATCACACAGTATAGCGCCTGAAGACCCCTAATTCGACATCGGATCGGAGATTCTATCGGGTTGTTTTAATACAGCACGTGGCGCTTGTCGTACGAGCCGAGTCGCTTGACCCAGCCGTTCTCCGCGATCTCTTCGATGTCTTCGAGCGCGTCCTGCGCGCGGTCCTCGTAGAAGCCCGCGTCGAAGTCGATGTGGAAGAGGTAGTCACCGAGGCGGTTGCCGCTCGGCCGCGACTCGATCCGCGAGAGGTTGATGTCGCGCTCGGCGAACGCTTCGAGCAGTTCGAGCAGGAGCCCGGGGTAGTTCGCGTTCGGGTAGACGACGACCGTGGACTTGCCGCCGCCGTCCGCGCGCTCTTCGAGCGGCGCGATCACCAGGAACCGCGTCGCGTTCGAGGAGCGGTCCTGAATGTCCTCGGCGATGACTGTGAGGTCGTCGCCAGCGTTGTCCGGATGGCCGATTCCCGCGACGGTTGCGTCCTCGCGAGCGTATTCGACGCCGCGAGCGGTGCTCGCCACCGGTTCTAACGCGACGTCGGGGTACTCGCGTTCGAGGTAGGAGCGACACTGCGCGAGCGCTTGTGAGTGCGAAGCGACCGTATCGAAGTTCGGCGATTGCGCGAGGAGGGCGTGTCGGATCGGCGTGACGATCTCTTGAATGACCGCGATATCCGCGTTGGCGATGGCGTCGAGCGTCTCGGTGACGCTGCCCTCGATGCTGTTCTCGATAGGGACGACGCCGCGGTCGTACTCGCCGCTGTCGACCGCCTCGACGATTCCCGAGACCGACTCGCGGAACACGACGTCCTCGTCGACGGCGCGGGCGGCGCGGTGGGAGTACGTTCCTTCGGGGCCCAACGTGACAACCTGCATAGCGCGGTGTACTCTGTGGGATCCTAAAAGCCCGTCGGGGAGAACGCACCGACCCGCGGAGCCGATTGTCGACGAATCGGCGCGGTTGGCCTGCAAATCGCCGCAGCGGACTCACCGCTCGGCGCAGTAGTCGACGAAGTTCCGGAGGATTCGAAGCCCGGTCTCGCCGGACTTCTCGGGGTGGAACTGGGTGCCGAAGACGTTCCCTGTCTCGTTGGCGATCACCGCCGGGAACGTCACGTCGTAGTCGGTCGTCGCGACCACTGCCTCGGAATCGTCGGGTTCGGCGTAGTAGGAGTGGACGAAGTACGCGTACTCGCCGTCGATTCCCTCGACGAGCGGGTGCTCGCGCTCGACGTTCAGCTCGTTCCATCCCATATGCGGCACCTTCTGTCCCTGAGAGAATCGGACGTTGGTTCCGGGGATGAAATCGAGGCCTTCGACTTGGCCCTGTCCGGCGTAGTCGGCCTCCTCACTGGTCGTGAGCAGCATCTGCATCCCGAGGCAGATCCCGAAGATCGGCTGGCCGCGTTCGGCGGCCGCCGCGAGCGGCTCGCGGAACGGCCCGGCGTTCTCCATTCCCTCGCTGAACGCACCCACGCCGGGGAGAACGATCCCGTCGACCGCCTCGAAGTCGGCCGGGTCGTCGGATATCGACACCGACGCACCGGCGCGTTCCAGCCCTCGCTGGGCGCTGCGGAGGTTTCCGAGGCCGTAATCCACGAGAACGACATCCGCTACCGTCTGAACGCTCATACGTGCAGGTTCGCAGCGGCGGGTCAAATCGTTTCCGACACCCCACGTTGGCGGTAGGCGGCTCGCTCGGAGATGAATCGACGCGGCTCAGAGACCGCTGCGGCACAACGCCTCTCTCCGGCTCAGAAACCCCCGACGGCTCAGAAGTCGCCGAGGTTCGCCTGTCCGCTGTCGCTGGCACTGACGCCAGCGAGGTCGGCGGCGTGCGCGATCGTCTCGAAGAACGTCTCTCGCTGGCTGCCGTCGTACAACGTCGCCGCCGGGTGCACGGAGACGACAACGCGGTAGGAGCGCTCTCCGAGGCGGACGTCGACGACGTCGCCCGCCTCCTTCGTGACGGCGACCGATCGGTCCAGCAGGTGCTCGGAGGGGACTTTTCCGAGCGTGACGACGAGCGCCGGGTCGACGAGGTCGAGCTCCCGTTCGAGGTACCCCCTGCAGTTCGCAAGCTCCTCGCGCATCGGATCGCGGTTGTCCGGCGGCCGACACCGAACGCAGTTCGTGATCCGAACGTCGGTCCGATCGAGTCCCGCATCGCGGAGGGCGTCATCGAGGATGCTTCCGGACCGGCCCACGAACGGCTCGCCCCGTTCGTCCTCGTTCGCGCCGGGAGCCTCCCCGAGGAACACGAGATCGGCGTCTTCGGGTCCGACTCCGTTGACGATCCGCGAGCGCGACTCGACGAGTTGGGGGCAGCGTTCGCAGCCGCGGACGACGAGTCCGTCCATCGCTCCGCCGTCGCCGTTCCCGACTGTGTCGGTGTCCTCGCCAGTCATACCGGACGCGCGTACGGAACCGACTTACCCGTGACGGTCCGCGCTGGCAGTTCCCCGCGACGGTCGGCGTCGATAGCGCGTCACCGTTCCATTACTCGCTCCGGTCGGTGTTCTTGAACGGCTCGGCACGCCACTGCCGAGCAGCGCGCGCGGCGAGACGCGCGACGCGGATCGGTTCCGGTCGACCGCCGACGGGCGTGTACGCGCGAACGACGCGCGTGATCTCCTCCGGGACGCCATCGTCATCACTGGCGGCATCGCTGGCGGCGTCGGTATCCGGTTCCCCGTCGTCGAAACCGATGTATCGGACGAACAGTCTCTCGTCGTTCACGCGGAGGCGGCGACGCGGTGGCAGCCGCTCGTAGATCCCGAGGCGGTCGTCGAGCCCCTCCCCGTCGAACTGCTCGCGAAGCGCGGGATTCAGTCCCGGGCTCTCCTCGAACGAAACCGAGAGTACCGGACGCTCCGTCGACGCGGCGATCCGGTCCAGATCGAGAAGGTTGAACCACGCGGGGGCGACGCCCGAGACCAGAAGGTACCGGACATCCTCGCGTTGCAGTCGCTCGAACAGCGTACAGACGGCGTCAGTAGCGTCGAGACCGCCGACGCTGGCCGTCGCGAAGGCGACGCCGTCGACGACGCGGTCGGCGCGGACGACCGCCCCGCAGAACACACAGCGACCGCTCCGCTCGTCGGTCGATTCCGCGATACCGAGCGCCCGCGTACCGGGCTTCACCGGGGGCTCACTCCCTCGGACGCCACTCGGGTGGAGACGTCACTCGCCCTCGTCTTTGATGTCTTTGAGACGATCCAGGAGTTCGTCGTTCGACGCGCCGATCTCGAACTCGACGTCGCCCCGATGGTCTGCCTGGGAGGTCGCGATCCCATCGTCGTCTTCGAGATCGGTGTCGAAGTCCTGGTTCTCCTGTTCGGACTCGTCGTAGCTCCCAAATCCCATACAAGTGGTAATACGAGGGTGACCGACAAAAAACACACGCAGGAATTGGGGAGTTGACGGAACGGATAGGGAAGAGCCGACGGAACGGATGGGGAAGAGCCGGTGGATCGACAGAGGAGAGCCGACAGAACCGACTGTACGAGGTGGCGAACAGCTGGCACCCGCCGTCGACGACGATCCTCGGCCTACCGTCGTCGCTGTTGTACCCGCGTCGACGTGCCAGACAACCGCGGCCCGACGCGGGGGAAGATCTACGTCACGCGGGTGCTGGCCGCTCGATAGGTGATAAATGCTCGCCGTCCGCTGGGATATCCATTCGTCAGCGCTCTGTCTCCCGCCCTCCGTCGCGGACGTCGAGTTGGATATGTCGATGGTGGTCGGTCCCACCGCTGTGGCTGTATACCGAAACGAGGAGAAACGCGAGTCCGACACCGATCACCGTTCCTTCGATAATCTGTAGTTTGAGCAGTTCCTGGGCGGTGATGGTGTAGTCGGATTTGATTCCGAGTTCGTAGATGGGAGCCAGGACGCCACCGACGGTGATGAAGAGAAATCCCACTGTCGAATTTCGGAACGAGGCTTTCCTGTGGTTCGAACGGTACGCCCAGTAGCTGATTCCCGTGATCGAAACCCCGAACGCAAACTGAAGGATGTTTGCGAGGACGAAGATATCTATCCAAGCCATCTCGGTTATAATGGTGAGGGGTCGGTTCTCGAATCGTGATCCGTCGATCGCTCAGTGCGACTCGGGAACTCGGAGGAGCCGAACGCAGTCCAGAACTCGTCGAACCGGTCACCGAGGTCCTGTCGGTGGCGGATACTGACCCGGTATCCATCCCTCGTGAGGGCGATCTCAACGCGATCCAGCGAGGCTTCGAACAGTCGGTAGTGGTTGCCGTCGGCGTCGATTCGTCGGTGTTCCTGAACTAGTTCGTGTTCCACGAGACTGTTGACGCGTCGGTACACGGTCGGCGGAGACACGTCCAATCGGTTGGCCAATGTCGTCGCCGAGACTGGCGATTCGTGGGCGATCACGAGCGCCTGCCGACAGAGTGGATCTCCGAGAACGTCGAGGAGGTTTCCAGCCTCCCAGTCCGAATCCGTCATACGCGCTGGTACCGGGATCAACACCATTGTTATACGTCGCTTTCTCGACTCTCGGGTCCGATGAGACGGGTAACGGAGACCGAGAGAGTCGGTGTAATCTATCCTCGAACGATCGCAGTTTCAGCAATTGTAACTGAGGACCTTCTTCAAAGTCATCGAAGACGTTTCCCTCGTAGGGGTAGTTCTTGACAGATCCGATCAGCACTCACCGCGCCCCCCAACCCGTCACGCGGTCCAGTCACAGAATGAAACACTACATATCCCATCTCGAAACGCTCATCCGGTCGCTCGGGCGAGACGTCGTCGATCGGTACCCGCCGCTTCGCCGTCCCGTGCTTCAGGGGTGGCAGGCCTATCGCCGCACTTATGGAACCCTCGTCTGTTTCAGAGATTCCCTGCAGTACGCACGCCATACCAACCTGTCGCCGTTCGAGGTCGTCAGCGTCGATCCCGACCAGATCGAGTTCCTGGTCGAGAAGGACGGGTACCCCTGCCAAACGCACGAGACGGTGGAGTTTCCCGATTCGAAGTTCAAGTACGCGGGCACCGTTCGCGGCGGAGAGTGGGACCGGTGTGAGACGCGTTTCGAAGACACGGAGATCTACCGGTCGTTCGAGGCCCATTTCGACCACGGGGTTCCCTGGACCGAGACGGAGTTTTTCGACCGCGTCGTCGGTTTCATCGAGGACGGGGTCGTGATGTGGGGCTGTACGAACCGAGCGGAGTTCGAACAACGGTGTACGAAGGTTGACGAGCTCTACGAATCGATACGGTCTTACGGGTATCTCTCGCGCGACCGACTGGCGCGCGTGAATCCGGACGGATACGTCGAGAGCGAACAACCGTGGGCTGCTCCGCCCTCCGCCCTCGACGAAATCGCGGTCTGTATCGGCCGAGAGGGGGACCTCCTCTTTTTCGACGGACGGAACAGATTGGCGATCGCAAAGCTGTTAGACGTGGACGCGATTCCGGTGTGGATTATGGTCCGCCACGAGGAGTGGCAGGAACGTCGAGAAGCGATCGCGGCCGACAGTTTGGCCCGACGAGGGCTTCCAGACCACCTACGACGACACCCGGATCTCCCTCAGTGAACCGAGGAGGCGCAACCGACGCGGACAGCCGAGACTTTTTCGTCGCCGCGGCGGAACGAACGGGTATGGAGATCCACACGGTCACCGAGGGTGCAACGGAGTTCACCTGCAACGCGTACCTGCTCGACGGCCCCGATCCCGTCCTCGTCGACGCCGGAACGATGCCGGGCGTCGAATCCGTCGTCGCCGAACACGTCGACGACCTCGACGCGGTCTACCTCACGCACCAGCACCGTGATCACGTCGGCGAACTCGACGCGGTGCTCGACCGCTTCGACGCGGACCTCTACGCCTTCGACGACCACCCGCGACGGACCGCGGGCCTCGAAGACGGCCAAACCGTCGATCTGTGCGGCGAGCCCTACGAGGTGGTGTACACGCCGGGGCACGCCGAGGATCACGTCGCGTTCGTCGGCGAGGAACGGGTGTTCAGCGGCGACGTCGTCGTCTACAACGACGGCGCGTTCGACGACGGGAGTTTCGGCCGTACCGACCTGCCTGGCCAGTCGCGCGAGCGGCTCATCGGGAGTTTAGAGACGCTCCTGGATCGTCTCCCAGACACGGTTGCGGCGCTGTATGCGGGTCACGGCGACGTCTACCGCGCGGATCCGGCGGGTGAGAACGACTCCGTTCGGGAGGTCATAGAGCGAGCGCTCGAACGGGCGGAGCGCCGCGAACCGAAGTATCCCGACGAATAAGGGGTGCAGTCCGATCTTCGGGAGGACGATTCGATCTACGCCGCGCGGCGTTCCTTCGACTTGGGTCGAAGTTTCTTGTAACCGCACTTTCGGCAGGCGGTTGCGCGCTGCGGGTTGCGGGCGTTGCAGCGCATACAGATCTGCTTTTCCAGCGTCCGATCGACCGCAGCTTCGTTCTTAGCCATACGGATCGTTTCCGGATGCGGGAGTATAACGCTTGCGAGACGGTCGACGGGGGTGTCGTGCGTCGGCGGCGTCGAGAACGCGAGACGGCAGGAAGCGAGGCCTCCGATGACGGCTACAACGATCGAAGTGAAGCTACAACGATCGAAGTGAAGCTACAACGATCGAAGTGAAAAGCGATTACGCGCCTGCGGGCTGTGCGGCACCGTCGAGCGCCGCTTCGATGTCCTCGCGCTGTGTGAAGCCGACGAACCGGTCGACGATCTCGCCGTCGCGTTCGATCACGATCGTCGGGAGCGACCGGACCTGGTACTGGTTCGCGACGTCCTGTTCCTCGTCGACGTCGATCTTCTCGAACGCGACGTCGCCGTATTCGGCTTCCAGCTCCTCTAAAATCGGGTCCTGCTTCTTGCACGGGCCGCACCAATCGGCGTAGAAATCGAGTATTCGGACGGTCATCGTATGCGTAGCGACGTAACGCGGGGCGTCGCATAAGCGTTTCCACCATCCGAGTTTTTTTTGTTTATACCCGGTACTCGCCGGGGGAGAACCGCCTCGAACCACGTCAATCGGTTCCGAACCCCAGCGATCCGAAACGTTTAGGCGCGCCACCGACGAGGGGAGAGTATGAGCAGTGGCCAGAACAGCGGCGGGTTGATGTCCAGTGCGGGACTCGTCCGCTACTTCGACGCCGAGGACCGAAACGCCATCCGCATCGATCCGAAAACCGTCTTCGCATTCGGTCTCCTCTTCGGTGTAGGCGTGCTCCTCCTCAACGCCGTCGCGATCTGAGTCGGACGAGCGGCGGAGGAGACGCAAACCGCGCAGACCGCTGATCGCGGCCGGTTCAGACCGCGCGCGAACAACGGACGCTTTTTGTCGATTCGACCCCGAGCGACGGGTATGTTACGAGCGGGTGTCGTCGCCGTCCAGGGCGACGTCACAGAGCACGCAGCGGCCATCCGGCGCGCCGCCGAGGCGCACGGCGAAGAGGTCGACGTCGTCGAGATCAGACAGTCCGGGCGCGTCCCCGACTGCGACGTGCTGTTGCTCCCCGGCGGCGAGTCGACGGCCATCTCCCGGCTCTTGGCCCGCGAGGGAATCGACGCGGAGGTCCGCGAGCACGTCGCCGCGGGCAAGCCGGTCCTCGCGACCTGTGCGGGCCTCATCGTCGCCTCCCGAGACGCCAACGACGAGCGCGTCGACACGCTCGACCTCCTCGACGTGAGCGTCGACCGCAACGCGTTCGGTCGACAAGTCGACAGCTTCGAGGCACCACTCGACGTCGTCGGTCTCGGGGAACCATTCCCCGCGGTGTTCATCCGCGCGCCCGCCATCGACGAGATCGGCGACGGCGTCGACGTCCTCGCGGAGTGGGACGGCCGCCCGGTCGCCGTCCGCGACGGCCCGGTGGTCGGGACCGCGTTCCACCCCGAACTGACGGATGACAGCCGGATCCACGACCTCGCGTTCTTCGAAGAGCAAGCCGTCGAGGCCTGAGACGCGGAGAAAGGGGAGTCACTGCCCAGGCGCACATTCAGTCGACGCTGATGACGACCTTGCCCTGGTGTGCTCCCCGATCGACGTACCGGTACGCCTCCCGCGCCGAGGTCGCCGTCGACGTTGCCGCCCATCGAACGCGCGGTTTTCGCGGGCGTGCCCGGCCCGTACGACGCTCTCGTAGTCGGGGTCGCCCTCTCTGACTTCGTAGACTCGCATTGGTTCGTTCCGATCGTCGCGCTTCTGGCACTTCGATCCTCGGGTGAGATGTTGAATCACCGCCTGCCCCCCGATCGACGGGAACACGCTGCCCCAGACCAGGGGCTTCTGACGAACGCGAACGCCAGCGATGGCTGCGACCCCGACGCTTTTCTATCGACGCGAGCGAAGGCCGAGCGTGAGCGCGAACCGAACGGAGCTGGTGGCGCTAACCCGACGGCTGGTCTCGATCCCGAGTCACGAGGACGAGACCGCCGCCGGCGACGCCATCGAATCGTGGCTGCGCGGGGAAACCGATGCCGCCGTGACGCGAGACAGGAGCGGGAACGTCCTCGCGCGACGCGGCGACGGGGAGGCGTCGCTGGCGCTCGTCGGCCACCACGACGTCGTCGCGCCCGACGACTCGCAGCTCGTCACACCCGAGGAATCACAGGTCGTCGACGGTACCGAAACCGACCCCGGGTACGTCGTCGACGAACGCGACGGGCGACTCTACGGCCGCGGCACGGCCGATATGAAGGGATCGCTGGCGGCTGCAATGGTAGCGTTCCGCGACGCCGACCCGGCGGGCGAACTCGTCTTCGCCTCGTTCGTCGGCGAGGAGCGGGGAGGCGTGGGCGCGCGCGCAGCCATCGCCGACGGCTTCGCGCCCGACTACGCCGTCGTCGGCGAGGGATCGACGAACTACGCGGGCGACGACCAGACCGACGTCGTGATCGCCCACCGCGGCCGACGCGGCTCGACGATCACGGCGCGCGGAGCTGCCGCCCACGCGAGCGAACCCGAGTCCGGCGAGAACGCCGTCTACCGCGCCTGCGACGCCGTCGGCGTCGTCCGCGGTCTCGACGCACCGGAGGCGACGGTCCTCGGCGAGCGGGTTCGCGGGAGCGTCGTCGTCACCGAGATCGCGGGTGGAACGGCGTGGAACGTCATCCCCGAGCGCTGCACCGCGACGGTCGACGAACGCACCGTGCCCGGCGAGCGAGCGCCGCTCGAACGGGTCGAGGAAGTCGACGGCGTCGAGTGGACTGTCGATCAGGACCTCCCGCCGATGGCGTGTCGCGACGAGGCGTTCGCCGACGCCGCGCTCGCCGCCGCCGACGGGGCGCAGTCGGCGACGCCAGACCACGTCACGAAACCGCACGCGACCGATGCCGGGTGGCTCGCGGCCGCCGGAACCGACTGCGTCGTCGTGGGCGCGTCCGAGCCGGGCGAGGCTCACACGGCCACCGAAAGCGTCTCTATCGACGTGTTGAGACGGTGTCGGCGGATTTACCAGGACCTCGCAGAGCGCTGGCCGCAGGAGTGAGACGCGGGTCGAGTGCGTCGCGCTCGCGGCGACGAGAGCCGTCGGCTTGATACCTGTCCGTGATCTGCGATACGGTAATGACAGCAGGAACGAGCGAAGCGGGAGGGAACACAGACGAAACCGGCCCCGACGCCTACGAGGCGCTCCTCGACGCGTACCGTCGCATATCGAACGTCCGCAACGCGACCGGCATCCTGCGGTGGGACCAGCAGGTGATGATGCCCGAAGGAGGGACGCCCGCGCGGTCCCAACAGATCTCGACGCTGTCGTCGCTCGCGCACGAACTGCTCACCGATGACGACGTGGGCGACGCGCTCGACGACCTCGAATCGACAACGGTGAGCGGGGATCTGACCGACGAAGAGGCGGCCGTCGTCCGCGAGATCCGCCGTCAACACGACCGCGCGGTCGCCGTTCCCTCGGCGCTCGTCGAGGAGATTTCGACGACCGCCTCAGAGGCGCTCCCCGTGTGGGAGTCGGCGAAAGCCGAGGACGACTTCGAGCAGTTCGCGCCGTACCTGCGCAAACACGTCGAACTGAAGCGCGAGTACGCCGAGCACATCGACCCCGACCGCGACCCCTACGAGGTGCTCTTCGAGGATTTCGAGCCGTGTCTCTCGCTCGACCGCGCCGAGTCCATTCTGGAATCGATTCGGGAGGCGCTCGTGCCGATGATCGAGGAGATCAGGGAATCAGAGGTCGACCTCGCGACCGACGCGTTCACCTCGCTGGGAACGTATCCCGAAGGAGAGCAGGAGGCGCTCTGTCGCGACGTGCTCACGACGCTGGGGTACCCGTGGGAACGCGGTCGCCTCGACACCGCCGCCCACCCGTTCTCGACCGGGACGACGTTCGACGCACGGGTGACGACGCGGTTCGACGAATCCGACCCGCTCGGGTCGCTGACCTCGACGATCCACGAGTTCGGCCACGCGACCTACACCCACGGCCTGCCGGACGAGCAGTACGGGACGCCGCTGGGCGAGGACCGCGACCTCTCGGTCCACGAGTCCCAGTCGCGGCTCTGGGAGAACCACATCGGGCGCTCCCAACCGTTCTGGACGGGGTTCCTGCCGACGGTCACAGAGCACTTCCCGAAGAGTTCGGACGTGACGCCGCGCGAGGCCTACGAGGCCGCAAATCAGGTGTACGAAGACAACCTCATCCGCGTCGAGGCCGACGAACTCACCTATCACCTCCACATCGTCGTCCGCTTCGAAATCGAGCGCGCGCTGGTCCGCGGCGAACTCGACGTCGCAGACGTCCCCGAAGTGTGGAACGACAAGTACGAGGAGTACCTCGGTATTCGGCCCGAGACGGATTCGGAGGGCTGTCTGCAGGACATCCACTGGAGCCACGGCAACTTCGGCTACTTCCCGACGTACTCTCTTGGATCGGCGATGGCGGCACAGTTGTACGCCGCGGCCGAAGCGGAACTGGGCGCGTTGGACGACGACGTCGCTGCGGGCGAGTTCGACGCGCTCCACGAGTGGCTGACGGAGAACGTCCACCGCCACGGCGCGCGTTACGAGACGAACGAACTCGTCGAGCGCGCGACGGGATCGGACTTCACCGCCGACGCGTTCATCGACTACGTCACCGAAAAGTACGGCGCGCTCTACGACCTCGAATCGGCGTAATTTGGGTGAATTCGTACTTCTGAGCGATTTTTGAGTTGCGTTCAATCGCCTCGAACCTCGGTGGATGGCTTCGAGTTCGTTCTCGACGAACGGGGTTCGGCAGTAGGACTAAGTAATGGTAAGACATACCATAGCGTGTATGGCCTCAGCACCGACCTCCGACGACGCGCTGTTCGACCAGTTCCTCGACGACCGCGGTCACGAGATCGAGACGGTAGACTGGGAGACGTCGTATAACAAGAAACAGTGTCCGGAGTGCGGTGCACTCCACGACGACGGTGCGGCCGACTGCACCGTCTGCGGCTGGGATCCCCGAATCTGATCGGGTCGAAGCCGACCGTACGGGTTTTTTCGAAACCGGTAGTTTATCACGCACAAGCGCGTGAACGTGTCCAATGAGCGACTCGGACGCGACGGTCACCCGCCTATTCGGTGGCCCCGGCAGCGGGAAGACGACGGCGTTACTCGATCGGGTTGACGAACTCCTCGAAGACGATGACATCACTATCCGCGACATTCTCGTCGTTTCGTACACCCGAGCGGCCGCCGCGGAGGTCCGCGAGCGGCTCGCGGAACGACTCGACGTCTCGCCGCGCTCGCTGAAGGGCAACGTCGCGACGATGCACGCGAAGGCGTACGAACTCCTGGATCTCTCGCGGAACGACGTGGTCGGCGAGAAGGACAAAAAGGAGTTCTGCGAGGACTACGGCATCGAGTTCGAAGACGAGTACGGCGGTGCGGGCCGTCGAACCGCGCGCTCGACGACGATCGGGAACAAGATCATCGCGACGAGCCAGTGGCTGCAGCGAACGCGCCGCGACGTCTCCGACTGGTACGACGTGCCCTTCCAGTGGAACGTCGAGGAGGTTCGACTCCCGCCCGAGATCGATCCGAACGCCCAGGAGGGCAACAAGTACACGCCGACGTGGTCGGCGGACGACGACCGGATCGACGTGCCCGACGTCATCCGCGCGTGGCGGTCCTACAAGGGCGAACACGGGCTCGTCGGCTTCGCGGATATGCTCGAGCGCGTGAAGCAACGCTCGCTCGTCCCGCACGTCGACTACCTCGTCATCGACGAGTTCCAGGACATCACGACCCTCCAGTACGACGTCTACGAGGAGTGGAAGCCGCATATGAAGCGCGTCCTCATCGCCGGTGACGACGACCAGGTCGTCTACGCCTGGCAGGGCGCAGACCCCAATCTCCTGCTCGACGCCGACCGCGACGAGGACGTGGTCCTGCCGAACTCCTACCGACTCCCGTCGCGGGTTCTCAACGTCGTCAATCAGGAGATCCGGCACATCGACAAGCGCCAGGAGAAGGATCTCCGCCCGCGAAAGGAGGGCGGCGTCGTCGAGGGAATCGAGTCGCCGTCGATGCTGGATCTCGCGCGGAACGTCCGGTACACGATCGAGGAGGGCGACGACGACGAGACGATTATGGTCCTGTTCCGCGCGCGGTATCAGCTGTTCCAGTTCATCGACGAGTTCCTCCCGCTGGGGATGCCCTTCTCGGCGCTCACCGACCAGCGGATGTGGACCGATCGACTGACGCAGTACGTCCGCGCCGTCGAGGCGCTCGAACGCGGCGATGATCTCGACGGGCTGCAGGCGCGGCGGCTCGCGGATATGCTGCAGGACTCGGCATTCGGCGCGAACGACCGGGACGAACTGTTCGATCGCATCGACGAACTCCAGGAGAACGCGGGCGTCGAGGACCTGACGGACCTCAAAGTCGATCCCGACGTGATCTCGGAGTTCGCGCCGTTCGCCCCCGACACGAAGGACGCGGGGGATATGCTCCGGAAGGTCACCTCGTTCCAGCGGAAGTCAGTCGAGGCGTACTTCTCCGGCGAGTACCAGGGGATGGACCCCAATCGCGTCCGGATCGGGACGATCCACTCCGCGAAGGGTCGCGAGGCCGACCACGTCTTCGTCGCGACCGACCTGACCGAGAAGGTCGTCGAGCAGATGGCCGCGTCGGTCGAGGACGAGGACGTCCCCGGCGTCGAGGAGTTCACCTCGACGACGGATCCCGTGCCGATCCTCACGGACAACGAGCGGCGCGTGTTTTACGTCGGGATGTCGCGTGCGCGAGAGCGGCTCATCCTCCTCGAAAACCTCGTCAGCGGCGCGCCGACGCTCCCGGTGAGCGTCCTGCTGCACAACGAGATTCGCGAGGAGTCGATCGAGGACCTCCTCAACGACGCTCAGGACGGGGACGTTCCGATGCCGGAACCCGACGCGTAGGCGAGTGACCCACGAGAGCGATCCGGCTGAGGCGGTCGCCGAGCGCGGTCCGATCGGACAGGTAGCCACACCCGCTACCGACGGCACGTTCCTCGATGTCGAAATCGACGAGCGAGACGCGGTGGGATACGTCGCTGTCGGCGGGGGCCTCGACGCCGACCTCCGGTATCTCACGCGCTTCCGCGGTCCCGAAGACCGCTACGCGTACGTGCACACGGGAGGCGAACGGGTGCTGTGCCCACCCGCCGATTGCGTGGCTCGTGCGCGCCGTCAGTTCGACGGGCGGATCGCCACTGCGCGCCCCGCCGACCACCCGGGCGAGCGCGCCGCCGCCGTGCTGGATTCCGCGCGCGAAGCCGACCCTGCGAGCGACGACCGAGCGCCGACCGTCCTCGTGCCGCCGACAATCCCACACGACGCCGCGATTTATCTCGAACGCGCGGGCTACGAACTGCGTTCGACGACGGCCGTCGGGGAGGCGAGAACGACGAAAACAGACGCGGAGATCGAGGCCATTCAGTCCGTCCAGCGGGCTGCCGAGCGGGGCGTTCGACGCGGCGAGCGGATCCTCGCAGCGGCCGAGTCGGGAGCGGCCGACGAACTGTTATGGAAGGGACGACCGCTCACCGCCGAACGACTCCGTCGAGAAGTGAACGCCGAACTCGCTCGCGGCGGCGTCAGCGACGCGGGGAACACGAGCGTCGCGGTCGGATCGACTGTCGTGACTGGAGCGACCGGTGTGGCCGGGTCGAGCGACGTATCCGAAGCGATCACGGGGAATGCCCCGCGAGCGGACGGTGTCGCCCACAGGGACGAGTCGGTCGTCGTCGACGTCGCTCCGCGCGGGCCGAGCGGCTACCACGGACGGCTCTCTCGAACGTTCGTCGTCGACAGCGACGGCGGCTGGGAGCGTCGCGCGTACGTCGCGAGCGAGGCGGCACTCGACGCCGCGCTCGGCGAGATCGAACCGGGGGCCGCAGTCGCCGACGTCGGCCGAGAGGCCACCGCCGAACTGGCGGCGTTCGGGTTCGGTCCGACCAGTGGAGGCAATACTGATTCCGACTCGGACCCCACAGAGATCGTCCACGGCGTCGGGCTGTCGCGTCGGGAACGACCACGGGCGCAGTCAGGGGCGACGCTCGAGTCCGGCGGCATCCTCGCCGTTAGCCCGTCGGTGACCGACGGCGACCACGGTCAGGTCCGCCTGAGCGAACTCATCGTCGTCACGGACGAGGGGTACGAACGGATCGGCGGGGGCGAACGGGCGTTCACGCCGCGAGAGTAGCTCTGATCGGCGGATTACGGACGCACCGGCTCGGAACAGGAGAATCGCCGAGCCGACTACGACGCCTCGTCGTCGTCGGGTTCTTTCACGACCGCGCTGACGACGCGCTCGCCGACTTTCATCGGGATGTCGGTGGGCGTGGTGAGGTAGTGGGGAAGGAGGACCATTGCGGCGGCGATCGCGACCGCCCCGCCGCCGATGAGCGTGTCGCCCTCGACGAGTCGGGTGACGCCGAAGATGCCGACCGGTGCCGCGAAGATGAGCGTCGCCGCCAGTTGGATGGTTCCGAGAATACCGAGACGCATCGTGTGAGAAGTGGGCGCGTCGGGATAAAAGAATCGCGGTCGAAGCAGAGAGGGTATCGAGGATCGCGGTCGAATCAGTGGGGGTATCGAGAACTCCCTACCGGTGCAGCGGCTCCGGAGCGGGCGGCATCTCACGCTTGTGAGCGCTGCGCTCGTAGAGTTCGACGACGCGCTCGACCTGCGCTTCGGTGACGTCGAGGTGGCGAACCGTCGCGGCCGTCGACAGCGGGCCGTCGACGTGGAGCGCGAGAATCGCATCGAGGGTGTCGTATCCGATTCCCATCTCCTCCTCGTCGGTCTGACCGCTCCACATCTCCGCGGAGGGCGTCTTCATCACCAGTTCCTCCGGTGCGCCCAGGTGCGCCGCGAGCTGTCGGACCTGCTGTTTGTAGAGGTTGCCGATCGGGTTGCAGTCGACGGCCTGATCGCCGTACTTCGTGAAGTAGCCCGTCAGCGCCTCCGAGCGGTTGCCCGTGCCGAGGACGACCTTGCCCTCGTGGTTCGCGACGAAGTAGTTCAACACCCCGCGGACGCGGACGTAGACGTTCCCGGCGGCCATCCGGTCGTCCGCGGCCTCGGGGAAGGTCCCGAAGAACGTCTCAGCGATGGGCTGAACCTCGACGAGGTCGTACTCCATTCCGAGTTCCTGGGCGACCCACTCGGCGTCGCTCATATTGTCCTCGGTGTTCGCGACGGACGGCATCACGAGGCCGTGGACGTTCTCCGAATCCAAGGCCTCGGCCGCGAGATACGCCACCGTCGTGCTGTCGATCCCGCCGGAGAGGCCGAGAACGGCACCGCCGGCGCCCGCGTCGTCGACGACGTCGCGGAGGAACGCAGTGAGGTGGTCGACCGTCGCGTCGAGTTCCGCCGTGGAAAGGCGAAGATCGAGCGGTGCGTCCTCTTCGAGGACCGGTTGCTCCGTAGTCATCGGATACTGATACCGTCGCGGGGCACTAATACTCACCCGTTCCGGCGTATTGATGGACGATCGTACACTTCTATGGTCTCGAAACCAGCTGTCAGCGGTCGACGAAGCGGCCGGTCGTCCCCGGAGTCAACACAACCGCTTTCTCGGTCGACCTCGTGCCACCGATATGGACATCGTCGTCTTCGGCGCGGGCAGCCTCGGCAGTCTCTTCGGCGCGCTGCTCGCGCGGGCGTCCGAACACGACGTGACGCTCGTGGGGCGCGATCCGCACGTCGCCGCGATTCGGGAGTCGGGGCTTCGCGTGACCGGCACCGACTCGTTCACGGTGTATCCGAAAGCGACGACCGACGGAACGGGACTCGCAGCCGATCTCGCGCTCGTGACCGTGAAGGCGTTCGACACCGAGATGGCCGCGAGAGAGCTCGCGACCGGATCGTTTCGCGCGGTGTGTTCGCTACAGAACGGGATGGGAAACGAGGCGACGCTCGCGCGACATCTCGACTGTCCCGTGCTGGCGGGGACGACCAGCTACGGGGCCGCCCGGCGAGATCCCGGAGAAGTCGAATGGAACGGGCAGGGAGACCTCGCGGTCGGCCCGTGGGAGCCGACGGACGCCGACGAAACCGCCGCTGCGGTCGGCGAGGCCTTCGCGATCGCTGGCGTTCCGGCGACCGTCGAGACGGCCGACGAGATCCGACGAGAGCTCTGGCGAAAGCTCGCCGTGAACGCGGCTGTCAACCCGGTGACCGCGCTGACTCGCGTGCCGAACGGAGCGCTCGGAGCCAGTCCCGGTGTCGACCTCGTCGAACCGATCGCTCGCGAAGTCGCGTCGACGGCCCGGGCGGTCGGCGTCGCCATCGCCGACGAGGAGGCGGTCGGAGCCGTCGACGAAGTCGTCGTGGCGACCGCCGAGAACGACTCGTCGATGCGGCGCGATATCGAGCGCGGAGGACGGACCGAGATCGACGTCATCAGCGGCTACGTCGTCGATCGGGCCGACGCGCACGGGGTAGAAGTTCCGACAAATCGGACGCTGTGGACGCTGGTTCGCACGTGGGAATCCGCGCGGGGACTGCGCGACCCGGCATCGTCGACCGATTCACGTCCCCCATCCACGCGCGAGACGGAGTCATTGAAGGCCCCCGGCGGTGATGAGCGAGTATGACGACCGTTGCGAGCATACAGGACCCCGAAAAACCGCTGACGATGCTCACGGCCTACGACGCGCCGACCGCGCGGTTGGCGGACGAGGTGGGCATCGAAATGGTGCTCGTCGGCGACAGCATCGGAAACGCGGTCTTCGGTCACGACTCGACCCTGCAGGTGACGATGAGCGATATGCTGCGGGCGACGAAATCGGTCGCCGGAGCCGTCGAAGACGCGCTCGTCGTCACGGACCTCCCGTTCCTCAGCTACGGTGTCGACCGGGCGCAGACGCTCGAAAACGCGGGCCGACTGCTGAAAGATGCCGGGGGACACGCCGTGAAGATCGAGTCCGGACCACACACGGTGGAACTGACCGAGGCGATGACGGATCTCGGTATTCCGGTGATGGCGCACGTCGGCCTCACGCCGCAGCACGTCCACGGCGTCGGCGGCTACACCCGCCAGGGAACGACCGCGGAGCACGCCGCGGAGATGCTCGATCTCGCGAAGGCCCACGAGAAAGCTGGCGCATTTTCGCTCGTGATCGAACACGTTCCCAGAGAGGTCGGCGCAGCCGCCAGCGACGAACTCGACATACCGGTCATCGGAATCGGCGCGGGCCCTGACACCGACGGCCAAGTGCTCGTCGTCGACGACGCGGTGGGGCTGTCGGATCGAATCCCCCCGTTCGCCGAGGCCTTCGGCGATGTCAGAGCAGAGATGCGGACCGCGATCGAACGGTATCGAGACGCCGTCGAATCCGGGGCGTTCCCCAGCGAGGCACACAGCCACAGCGAGGGCCTCGATCTGTGATTCGACAGCCGAAGTACACAAGGTAGTTGGGCTTGTACGTTCGGCGAAGGGTACTCAATGCGTCGAGCGTGGCTGTACGTGGGGCTGGCGTTCGTGCTGGTCGGTGCGATGTTGACGATTGTGCCGACCGCGAGCTTCAGCACCATCGCGGGCGACCGCCCGGTCGACGTTTCGGTCGCGGACGACAGCGCGGCGTTCGTGGCGGTCTCGAACACGAATACCCCAGTTTCACAACCCGAAAACAGCGTCGCCGTCGCAGAGCTGGTGAACAACCTCGACGGCGCGATGACGATCGAGTTCGAGGCGAGCATCGATTCGAGTACGGTTGCGGTCGAAACCCCCTCCGACACCGCGACAGTCCAACAGGGCGGCCGTCATCCCATTTACGCCGCCTGCAGTCCACCGAACGGCGGCAGCGGGACGGCGACGCTCCAGATCGACGTGATCGAGGCACGGGGCGGGTCCGCGACGGTCACGGACGCGACCCTGGAGACGCTCGTTGAGTACGACTGCCCCGGGAAGGGCGGTGGGGGCGGACCCGGCGGTCCCAGCGGTCCACCGGGTGGGGCTGTCGCCTACGTCGACGAGAACGGAAACCACGCGTACGACGAGGGAGAGCGGACCGTCACCCGAAACGAACTGGCCGAGTTCGACGACGACAGCGCGGCCCTCGTCATCGCGGCCGACGGCAGGCGCGTCCAGTTCGGGAACCGAGAGGTCGACATCGCCGCCCGGTCGATCGCGGTCGGCGACGGGAGTCTTTCGAGCAACCGCGAAGTCACGCTGGAAGCCGACGGAGGGACGCTGTCGATGTCGGGGTCGACGATCGAGTCGCAAAACGGCGCGATCGAACTCTCGGGAAGCGAGGTCACCGCATCCGACGCGACAGTCGCGACGAACGAGGAGATCTCCGTGAACGCGGGATCGGGAGCGCTGTCGATCGGCGATTCGACAATCGAATCGAGCAACGGCGAGATCGAGCTCTCGGGGCGCTCGATCGACGCGCCGCGGACGACCGTGCGGACGAACGAGGCCATCTCGCTCGACGCGGACTCGGGATCGGTGGGCCTCTCGGAGGCGACGATCGAGTCGCAAAACGGCGCGATCGATATCGGAGGATCGAACATCGACGCGTCGAAGGCGGCGATTTCGACGAATACTGAGATCTCGCTCGCCGCAGACGGAGGGGAGCTCACGCTGACCGACGCCACCGTGGACTCGACGAACGGTGAGATCGATCTGGCAGGCGGGAGTATCCAGGCCGCTGGCGCATCGATCTCGACGGACGTCGGGATCGGGTTGACCGCCGAGTCGGGGACGCTCCAGTTAGGCGAGGCGTCGGTGACGAGCTCGAACGGGGAGTTGGAGATCGAATCGGCCGCGGACATCCTCGCGAGCGGCGCGGCCTTCGAGACCAACGTCGGAATCGCGTTCAGCGCCTCGGGCGACGTGCTGCTCGACGCGGCGCGCGTCGCCTCCTCAAACGGACAGGCCGAGGTAGCCCTCGGCGTCGAGTCGGCGACCCTGTCGGTCGATAGAGCGACGCTCGACGATCGGGACGGGACGCTCACCTACGATCCGAGCGGCGTGACCGTCGAGGGGACGCCAGCGCGAGGGAGCGTGCAGGCAGGGTAAGTCGGCTCCGAGCGGAATCGACTCCGTCCAGCGCGGCGGTGGCTCCTCGACGAGCACCGTTACGGAGGACGTTCGAGGTTTTCGAACCGGTTTTCGCGATTCACGTACACGTGATATGTCGCAGAGACTGCGAACACGGCCACGATGAGCGTCGGATACAGCAACACGGGGGGCGGACCAGTGGGCAGGAAGTCGACCCAGAGCGCGAGAAGGACAAGCGCCCCGATCGCGGAGAGTCCGAGGTAGTAGACGCTCCACGGGATCGAGCTCTCCGGGACGATGTCGAGGTAGATATCGAGTCGATCGACCCGATCAGTCAGCGTGATCTCGTTGCCGTCGAACTCGATCACGCCCGCTCGATCGAGCCGCGGGAGGTGTGTCTGCTGGAGTGACGTGTAGACGGTCTTGCGCTCCGCGGAGGTGATCTCCGCGATCGCCTTGCCCTGCTCCCACGCGGCGATCTGCTCTGCGAGGTCGGATAGTTCGACGGGATCCGTGGTCCGTTTACAGTAGTGGATCGCGTAGCGTCGACGGTGGTTACCCATCAACTCGAAGATCTCGTCTTTGTGAAGCGTCTCCTCGGTCGATCCGAAATCGGAAGCGGACGCCGCGTCGGTCGACTCCATCTCGGCTCGCTGCCCCATTCGTCGGGGGAAGTTATTACTTCACCTACAAATAGTCTCTCCATTCCGCGACGGTGTCGGAACCGACCGGCCAGCGCGTGCGGCGACTCACTCGTCGCCCTCGACGACCAGCCGAAGCGTCACGTCGTGGTCGCCGGGAGCGGGGAGGTCCGTACGCGTCGACGCGCCGTGATCGGCGATGAGGTCGACCTGCACGCCGAACGGAATCGACTCGCCGGGCGTGAGCACGCTGTCATCGGCCGCCCCGTGCGCGCTCACGTCGAGCAGATCGTCGCCGGATTCGCCGCTCGTTCGGAGTGTCTGGCCGCCAGCCGTCACCGACAACGCAGCCTCGACCTCCGCGAGCGTTTCCGCGTCGAGGACATCGCTATCGGTTTCGAACTCGAAGTACAGCCCCGTGAGGTCGACCGTTCCGGCGTTGGTGATCGCGACGATGTCCTCGAAGCGCGTGATCGCGCGCTGATTCAGTCCCGTGTCGCCGCCGGGCGTGATCGCCGTGACGTAGCCGCTCTCGTTCGCTTCGACGTGAATCGGCGGGTCGTTGACGGGCGTGAGTTCGATCAGGTCCGGGTAGACCACGACGAACGAGGCCTCGGAACTGGAGGAGGTCGCGGTGAACGCCGCCGTCGAACTGACGACGCCCGCGCTGACGAAGGCGCTTCCGAGGCCAGCGACGAGTTGGCGGCGGGTGAGCATTGGGTAGTAATTCGGGCGCTCGTCGTTGAGGTGTTTTCCAGATCAGAGAGAGACCAGACTGTGACGGAAAGACGGTTTCATTCGGCCGTTTCCGAGAACGATGTGAGCTCGTTCGCAACGGCGGTGACCTCGGAGACGAGTTCCTCCGTCGTGGCCCCGTCGCCATCGGAGACGAAACTCCCTGCCCCATCATAGTTATTGCCGTAAACGTCGGCGTATTGCTCAGTGAGGTCCGATTGGTCCGTATTTACGCTCAGTGAGACGGGTTCAGTCGTTCCGGCGTCGATAGTCATCAGGTTGGCAGGTTCCGCTCCTTCGGAATCCGAACTTAGCGGGGAGATCCGAGTACCGTCCGCCGCCTCAAATATGAACGTATCATTGACAACACCGGCGGAGATTTCCTCGTCGTCAACTGGTGTTCCGTACCCCTGATAATACGTAAACCCGAGTTCGTAATCTTGCGAGTCGTTGTTGTTCACCGCTAACAGGCTCGCGAAGTCGACCTTGGTCTCCGGACGGCCGACTTCGACTGCGATTTGAACGGTCGCCATCCCGTACCCGGAATTCTGGACTACTGCGACCGGCAGGTCCTCGCGGGAGAGCTTTTCGTAGCTAATCGTACCGTCCGAAGCGATGTACTCTGGTGGGTCCTCTCCATCAACAGGGACGTATAGGTCATCTCCCAGATTACTGGTGGTGAACTCATCCCAGCCCGGGACGATGTTGATGTCCGCGTTTTCGGTCTGCGTAACAACCGAAAGTCCACCACTCGAGTTTGATGAGGTGGCGTCGAACGCACCCGTGCCGAGAGCCGTTCCCGCACCGAGTGAGAGCGTTCCGATTGCCGTGATGACTTGTCGTCGTTTCATATATGGAATGGTGGTCAGACAGCAGTGTTACGGTTCGTTCGCGACAATTGTCAGATTTCCACTGGATCCACCCGAGTAGGAGCCGGTTGTATCGACCTCGACATCAACCGCTACGGCGGCGTCGCCAGTAGAAAGTGTCTGTGTCCCGGCAGAGTCGATTCCACCGAGATAGAAGGTCACTTCAGCATCATCCAACTCGACGGAAACTGTCCCTGATCCCGTATCGGGATCATTGCTCGTTCCGGTAGTCGAAAGACTAACCTCTGCATCCGAGCCATCAGCGGCGTTATTTGCGATCTCGAACACGCCACTGAGCGTTGTAATTGCGTTCTCGTTGAAACCCGCTTGCCCGGGCGCACCAAGATCAATCGTCAGTGTTCCACTACCACTGTCGTCGTTAACGTACTGACTGGTTCCGGTAATAGTCAAGAACGCGCTTGCGTCACCGGACGTCTCAACACTCACCGAGCGCTCCGCACTCACTGTCGTAAACGCGCCCGTGCTCACGAGTGCGCCGCCGCCGCCGACCAATGCGCCCAGTCCGATCAGGATGTTTCGTCTGCTGATTGCCATAGTAGTATGCTCCTAACACGGGGATGGTCCGTGTCGTTACCAGTATAGGAACACCCTACCCACTTTGTATTCGGGTGCTTGAAGCGAGTTCAATTGGAGCATTAGAATCGAAAGCCGGGCTTGTAGGCGCTGAATTCACCATTAATCGGTCGTTTAATCGATGTTGTCGCCGACTGAGGCGAAATCGGAATCCGTTCACACGGTGCTCAATCGACAGAACGCCGGTACGTTCAAGTCGGAAAGCGCACTACCATCGACAACGGCTCACAGTCCGATCATTCGAGCGAGACTCGACGACGCGTCGGACGCGTTGAGACCGATTCCGCATCTCCGTCACCAAGATGGCAGACATCCTCCTCGTCGAAGATATTCCGATGCAGACGACGCTGCTCCGTCGGTACCTCCGGGACCACCACTCGGTCGTCGGAACCGCGGAGACCGCAGACGAGGCCGTCGAAATCGCTGACGAATACTCGCCGGACGTCGTGGTGATGGACCTCAGTCTGAAGCGCGGCGACGGGATCAGCGCGACCGCCGAAATCACTGCCGCGAACCCGTCGACCGCGGTCATCGTGAGCACGGTCGCGGTCGGCGACGACGCCCGAACGCAGGCGACGGACGCGGGTGCCGACGAGTATCTCATCAAGCCCTACTCGAAAGCGGAGTTACTCGCGGCGATCGATCGGGTGTTGACGACGACGTAGCATCGCGAGCGAGGGGTGAGAGCGCGAATCCGGCCCAGTCGAACGGCAAGCGCATTAAGCGTTAAATCGATCGCTGTTCTACGTCGCCCGTGAAGCTCTCGACGGCCGTGGCGAACGGAGCGGTCATTCTACTCGTGCTCGCCGTCGCCGCGATGTTGTTCGGGCAGGCGGCGGGACAGCCCGTCCTCCTCGGCTACGTCGAGACCGGGAGTATGGCCCCCACGATGGAGCCCGGCGACGGGTTCGTGGCAATCCCCTCGGCGCTCACCGGACCGCCGGAACAGGGCGACGTGGTCGTGTTCGTCGCCGAGGAGTTGCAGGGCGGCGGGCTCACGACGCACCGCGTCGTCGGCGAGACAGCGGATGGGTATATCACCCGCGGTGACGCGAATCCGTTCACCGATCAGGAGGGCGCGGAGCCGCCGGTCACCGAAGGACAGATCGTCTCCGAGGCGATGCAGTTCAACGGGCAGGTGGTCGTCATTCCCGGGTTGGGAACGACGGTCACCGGATTCCAAGGGATCCTCCAGAGCGCGTGGAGCGCGGTCGGAATCGGGGCAGTCCTCGGCGGTGGTGGGTCTGCTCAATCGCTCGTCGTGGTCGGGCTCGGGATCATCGCGATCGGCTTCGTCGTCGACGCCGTCGGCGGGAACCGGCCGGAGAGCCGACGGAGTCGGCGGCGCTCGAACTACATCAAGACCTCCACGTTCTTGATCGTCCTCTCGTTGGTCGTCCTCGCACCGGCGACGGCGAGTATGATGATCCCGTCGGGGACGACGTCGTTCGACATCGTCAGCTCCGAGTCGCCGAACGAGAACCCGCTCGTCATCGGCGTGGGCGAGGACGCCACCGTCGAGTACCGCGTCGCCAACGACGGCATCATCCCGGTGTTGACGGTGATCGAACCGCGGAGTCCCAGCCTCACAGTCTCGCAGTCGACGTTCCTCATACCCGGACGTTCCGAAGCGACGACGACGCTGCAGATACGGGCACCCGATACGACCGGGGCGTACACGCGCAGCATCTCCGAGTGGCGGTACCTCCCTATTCTCCCGCGATCGATCATCCTGGCCCTTCACGCCGTTCACCCGATCGTCGCGGTGTTCGTCATCGATCTGGTGCTGCTGGTCACCGCCGTCACGAGCGGTCTAATCGCCGTCGGGTTCGGCCCTATCAGGATGCGCTCGACGGGTCGAAATATCACGGTGATCGAGCAGCTCAAGCGGCGGTTGTTCTGATTCCCTCCAACGGCGGTGTTCTGACGAAGAGCGCGAGCCTATCGTAGGGGATCGGATATGTTCGACGATCGAACGCCGCCGGTTTCGACGTATTCGACAACTGTCGTAGCGGGTTCTTCGACCGTCGCCGATGTGTCCCTCGTTTCCGTGTTTGTCCCCGTACACTCGAAGGAGAGTTCCGCACTGAGGTCGCGGTCGGTGACAGTCGCGTCGCCGACATGCGCTTCGACGATGGTGACGGTCAGGGTCGCTGTTCCCGCGTCCCCATCCGAAGCCGCACATGTGGCGAACAGGAGGTGTTGTCCGCCTCGGGGCACCGTGATCTCGTCGCTCGCGGTGCGAAGTTCGATCGCATCGCTGTCGACACGTGCCTCGTACGTTACGTTGGCGGCCGCGTCGCCCCGGTTGACGAGTGCCGCTACGACCGTTTCGGAGCGGTTCGCTGCGGTTTCAGCGTCTCGGCGGGTCGACGAGGTCGCCGTCGACGACGCCGAAGATGACGACGCGGGCGACGAGGCGAGAGAGATCGACGAGGCGGTGGAAGGCGATACGCCACGCGTGATCTCGTTCCCCGTTCCGACGAGCGTGATCGGACCCTGTGAGCGATCTGGGGTCTGAAAGGGGCTCGAACCGTCGCCGAGCATCGTCCCGAATCCGGTCGGGACCGCGGTGAACGTGATCCCCGCGGCGATGACCAACAGGCCGAGATACCAGAGCGAGCGGTTCATAGCGGTGAGCCGTGGACGTCAGCAAGACCGGTTCGGACCGCCTTGTACCTTCGGGACGGGTGGGGACTCGGGTCGTCGCACTAGATGTCGAGCCACTCGTCGGCCTGCACGTCCGCTAAGGCGTAATAGTAGATCTCGGTGCTGTCGATCACCGCGTAGGCGTCGATCTGCGGGTCGTGGATGACGCGTCGGTTCGTATCGATCGCGACGTCGACGAGGTCTTCCAGCGTGAGAATCGAGATGTACTGCTTCTGGGAATCGGTCGGGAACTGCCCGCGCGAGATCCACTCGGCGTGCTGATCGTGGACGATCTGGGTCCGGAGTTCCTCGGTATCGACCCGATCGTCGATTCGGACAGTCGCCGCGGCGAGGCCGAACAGGAGGAGACCAATGACCGCGAGTCCGCCGTATTCGGCCGGGCTCGGTGGTTGGGTGATCTGTCGCTCGACCGGCGTCGACTCGGTCTCCGTGGCTTCGAGGGTTCCGTCGAGGTAGTACGACTGGTCGCTGACGACGAACGGGGCACTCGCGCTGAGCGATCCCTCGTACGCCTCGCTGCGGTAGGCGACGTCTAACAGGAGACGGAGCCGGAACTGCCCCGTATCTTGCACCTCCTCCTGAACAACTGCCAGCTCTTGGCGGACCGCGGAGACGTTGACCGTCTCGGTGGCGCTCACCCGTCCGTCAGAAGCGGTCTGCTCGGTTTCGATGAGCGTGCGCGTAGACCGGTAGAACGGCTGTCCGTTCCGCGTACCGAGCGTCTCGAGTTGCAGTTGCGTATCCACCGCGACGGGCTCGTCGTCGGGGACGCTAGTGTTGGCCTGCAAGGTCAGCGAGGGGGACGCAGAGAGGAAATACACCGATCGGTTCTCCAGTCGCTCACCCTGTTCGTAGAGGGCTGTCGGACGGGTCACGAGAGCGCTCGGGTGTACTTCGGCGTCGAACGTCTGCCTGTCCGTCTGTTCGACGACCGTCTGTGTCGTCGGTGTGCTGAAGACGTACCCGGCGGCGAGGAGGCACAGCACGCCGCAGAGGAGAAGGGCGGCGACGACCGCCCGGTTGTTCTCGCTGATGAACAGTTTGACCCGGTGCTCAAACGCCATATGGAAGGCCCCCGACAGCGACGGCACACCGATAGACGACAGTCATCACGTCGCGTATGGTAGTAACGGTAACAAAACTTTTGTCCTCACCGAACTTACACGTGTTAATTACGGATTTCGAGATGCCTAACGATTTCTCAGATCGCGGAGGAAGCGCTCCCACGACGTCGTTCGAGGAGTGGCTCGACCAACACGCCGCGAATCAGGGCATCTCACGGGAGGAGCTCTTCGAGCGGCTCGTGTCGTCGTATTGGACGTTAAACGAGCTGATGCAACTACTCGACGAGTCGGGGAACGGTCCTCCACCGGTCGGAGAGTCCCCCGTCGATGGTGACCGAAATGACGTCGGTAGTGGTCGGGGACCGAGCGTTGATCGATCGAGTACCGACCGGCCGAGCCCTCCCTCACGCGAGGGACAGGAGGGGGATCGTCAACACTCCTCAGAGATCGACGAGGGCCGGAGCGACCAGCTCGAAACGCTCCGCGACCGGGTCGACGAGTTGCAGGCGGACATCGAGGCGGAAGCCGAGCGCGGTCAGTCCTTAGACGGCGTGAAAGAGGCGATCGCGGGTCGATTGACCGAGATCGAAGCGGAACTCGACGAGATCGGCAACGAGGTCGACGCGACGCGGCAGTCGCTGTCCGGGCAGTACGATTCGCTCACACAACGCGTCGACTCGCTCGAATCGGAGTTCGACCACAAGCACGAGGCGCTCGCGTCTGAACAGGACGATCTGGCGACAGAGCAGAAACAGACCAGGGCGTGGATGGACGACGAATTCGGCAATCTCGAGACGATTCTCACGTACCTCGTCACGCAGACGGACGACTTGGAATCGGACCTTTCGAGCGCGGAATCGCGCTACGAAGAGGCGCTCTCGGACCTTCAGTGGGAGCGCGACACCCTCCAGTCGATCAAACGCGACGCGGCGGCACTGGGCGTCCACGAGGCCGAGTGTGAGTCCTGTTCGTCCGACATCGACCTCGACTTGCTGTCCCGGCCGTACTGCCCGAACTGTGAGAACTCCCTGTCGGGCGTCGAAAAGCGGGAGAAGTGGCTGTTCCTGTCTGACGCCGTCGTCACCACCGACACGGAGACTTCCGGACGGGACGCGGCGGTGGGATCACCACGTGGAGGCGAAGCGCAGGTATCGAAGCCGCAACAGTCGCCGCGAGAAGCGCCTTCACAGCGTCAGCCGGAGCGCACGCAATCGAGCGCACCGACTGATAGACGCGACACTGAACGAGATATTCCCGTGGCTGAAAGCGATTCGCACGGCAGTGAACGTAACACCCGCGGACAGCACCCGTCGAGCGCCGAGCACGAAACCGACGGGCTATCGCGGAGATCTGCGGGCGATCGAGACGACGACTCGTCGGAATCTACGACCCCGTTCGAGTTCGGTTCGGCAGAGTTCGAAGACGGCGAGACGAACGAATCGTCGTCGAGCGCGAACGAACCGGACTCGAACACGGATACGTCGTCGAGTGCGACTTCACCCTTCGGCGATCTCGATGATCTCGAACAGAAGGAAGGACGCTAACCGAGCGCTATCGAACCGTTCTCGTCGAACTGAATCACCGTATCGAACAGCGAGCTGAACGTTCGGACGGCCTGGTCGTCGTGCCGCTCCGGGTCGAAGTGGTAGTGAGCGCGCACGTCAGCGGACTGGACGCGTCCGCGGAGCACGTGCAGAAACCGGAACACCCGCTGGTGGTCCTCGTTCAGTTCGAGCAGATCCGACAGCGAGTGAACGCACATCGTGATCGGATCCGACAGGTCCTCCCACTCGGTGAGGACCTTACTGATCACGATCCCGAGCCGTCGAAGGTCCTGTGCGTTCGAGACGGTGTGAATGTCGACTGGCCCGTCGTACTCCTCGTAACTCGATTCGCGGTTGTACGTGCGCACGTCGACGACGACGGTGTCGTTGACGGGGCTTTCGAGGTAGTTTTCGAGGACCGAGAGCCGCTGACTTGGGGTGTCCGAAATCGTGACCACCAAGAGGTTCACGGGGTCGTCAACTCGCGGTTCCATCAGCCGCGAACAAAAGTTCTGCTCGGCGGGGCAGTCGCCGGGACCGCTGAGCAGGATGTTCGATGCGCCGCCGGTCAGTTCGAGAAGCGCCTCGGTTTTCGGATCGACCGCGGAGTCGCCTTCGCCGGACTCCTCGCGAGCCACGAAATCCCACCGGCCCAGGTCGCGATCGTCGAGATCCGCCGTCGGTTCCGCGTCGCCACGGCGCTGTTCGATCGAGTTGACGAGTTCGGACAGCGACCGCCAGTCGCCAGAAGCATCAGATAACTGGTTAGTGTCGTCCAACTGATCGGCCAGTTCACCGAGTGACGAGGACGAAGCGTCGTCTGTGGATGACGAGTCCTCCTCGTCGTGTGTCATACACTGTACTGACAGAGTCGAATAATAAATCTTGATACGATCGCCTCCATTCGAGTCCGCGGGAGGGAGTAAACTTATCACTTCGACGAACTAACGATGTGGCGATCACCCGTCAGTATGAGCGCGAATCCCCACGTCCTCGTCGTCGACGACGAGCCGGACCTCGCGGAGTTGTACGCGTCGTGGTTGCGGGACGAGTACACCGTCGAAACGGCCCACGACGGTCCCAGCGCGCTCGAACAGTTCGACGAGACGGTCGACGTCGTCCTCCTGGACCGGCGGATGCCGGGCGTCTCCGGCGACGAGGTCCTAGAGCAGATTCGAAATCGGGGGACGGACTGCAGCGTGGCGATGATCACCGCGGTCGACCCCGACTTCGACATCCTCGAACTGGGGTTCGACGCCTACCTCACGAAGCCCGTCGGCGAGACGGCGCTCAAAGACGTCATCGATCGGTTGCTCCGTCGATCCGACTACACGGATACGCTCCAAACGTTCTTCTCGAAGCTCTCGAAGCGGGAGGCGCTGATGGCCGAAAAGCCACAGTTCCAACTCGACGCCGATGAGCGGTATCAGCGGCTCGAAGCCGAAATCGAGACGCTGCGACAGCAGTCGGAATCCCACCTGGCCGAACTCGACGGTGAGGATTTCGAGGCGCTCTTCTACCGACTCGACTCCTGAAGCGGTCGGTTGTGACTGTTGCCGGTGACCACCTCCCCAGCGACCCCGATCGGCGGTAAGAGACGGCGGTCGACTGGATAGAGAGCGGACGATCCCGCAATGAGTCCCCGGGAATCACTCGCGAGACGTACACAGTGTGGTGTTCCGTCATCCTTAAGTCCGGCGTGGGGCTCTGTTTCGAGTGCAAGACGGCGTCCGGTCGTCAGCGCGCCAGTGGTCCAGTGGTAGGACAGTGGCTTCCCAAGCCACTAGCCCGGGTTCAATTCCCGGCTGGCGCATTCCGCGAGGAACGGACGTAACGCTTTTTCCGAGCGGAGCGAGGAAACACCTTTGTCAGTGACGTCGCAATCGACGCACTGTCCCTCGAATGTTCCCCGGACTCTCCCGATGGTTCGACGCGAAGCCCTTCGAACAGCAGATTATCATTCTCGCAGTGGTGCTCGATCCGATCGGTTTCCTCTCCGGGTACCTCCTGGGCCCGTCGTTCGGCGTCGACCCGCTGATCGGTGGCGTCTACGGCCTCGTCGCCGCCAGTCTGCCGATGTCGCTGCTCGTAATGCGAAACGCACGGTAGCGTAACAGGTTGCGAGCGAGCGCTCCGGCTTCACTCCGCGGGTGGCGTTCGGTCGCGCTCGAACTCGTCGAACGCGTCGAGGTCGTCGGGGAGATCGTAGTCGATCCGCCGTTCGGCCTGCCGGTTCGTGAGTTTGTCGTCGATCGGATCGGCGACATCTTCCCAGCCGGGCTTGACCTTCACGCTCTTCGCCGGGATGCCCGCTGCGATGTGGTGATCGGGGACGTCGCCCTGTACGACCGATCGCGCGCCGACGACGGCGTTCTCGCCGATCCGGCACCCGGCGCGGACCATCGCGTCGTAGGTGACGCGGGCGTCGTCGCCGACGGTCGTGTGGAAGTTTTCAACGTCGGTCTGATCGACGACGTCGTGGTCGTGGCTGTAGAGGTGCACGTTGTCGGAGATCGACGCCCGGTCGCCGATCGTGAGCCTGCCGCGGTCGTCGAGGTGAAGGTCGTCGTGGATCACGACATTGTCGCCGACGGAGATGTTGTGCCCGTAGGTGAACGTGATCCCCTTGAAAAACCGGCAGTTGTCCCCGCAGGAGTCGAACAGGTGCGTCGCGAGCATCGCGCGGAATCGGAGCGCGAACGCGACGTTGTCGGCCATCGGCGTGGCGTCGAACTGTCGCCAAAGCCACTGGAGATACTTCGAGCGGGGAAAGCGCTCCTCGTCCTTCTCTGCGTAGTACTCGGATTCGAGCGTCGCGTTGCAGGGGTCGTACCCCTGGAGCCGCACGCGTTCGGCCGCCGAAACGTCCTCGCCAGCCTGCCAGCGGTCGTACGCCTCGCGGTCCCCGTGGAGGTCGACGAGCGTCTCGGTCACGACGCGGCAGGTGTCCTCCGAGGAGGAGAGTCGGTCGTCGACCTCGTCGATGAACGCCTCGACGTTCGCTTCCGCCTCCGGGGGGAGAGAGACGTTGACTTTTGTCATCGGAGACTGTTTCGGACCCATCGGGCAAATCCGTTCGGTTGTGCGAACCTCTCGGCCGACCGCGGTCATCGATGGAAAAAGCCGCGGTGCGGGCGGTGCGCAGCGTCCGGGATTCGCACGCCTGTCCCTTCGAGTGCGCTTCGGAGAAGTGATAGTACGGATCTCGCTCTCCCTCGATCGTCTCGTTCGAATCAGTCCGTTTCCGACCCGAAACCCATGGAATACAAACTGCTCGCGGGCGGACGCTCCCGGAGCAGATGCCCGCGATGAAATTCAGGCGGCGTCGGCCTCGAACTGCTCGTAGCGCTCGCGGAACCGCGACAGACACGACGGACAGCAGAAGTGATAACGCTCCCCGCCGATACGCTCGCTCCGACCCTCGCTGGTGACGGTGTTGCCGCACTCCGCGCACGACAGCGCGAACTCCGCGCCGCCGACCGCCGGGGACCACTCGACATCGCCGACGATCGTCACCTCGTAATCGTCGACGCGGGAGAGGTCGATGAGTCGGTCGAGGTGTTCGCGAACCGCGTTCGCGCGGAGGCGCGCGTGAAAGACCACGTCGCCCTCCGCGGTGACGAACACGTGCTCGACAGCGTCGGCCGCGACGACGTCGTCACGGACGGTCTCGACGGAGTGTGAGGAGAGTTCGAGCGTCACGAGCACCGGAACGCCCGCCCTGAGCTGCGATCGATCGAGGTCGACGGTGAAACGCCGGATAACGCCCGACTCCCGCAGCCGCTCGATCCGGTCTGAGACGGCCGGAGGCGAGAGATCGACCGCCTCGGCGATGTCGCTGTAGGAGCGCCGTCCGTCTTCGACTAGCAGTTCGAGGATCCGAATGTCGGTCTCGTCGAGCGTGGACATAGCGGCCCTTGGCGCGCGGAGCAGAAGTGCGTTTGCCACGGGGATTCAGGTTCGAAGGTAGAATAGGTGGATATCTGAAGAATTCGAAGTTAGGTGTCGAAGAGTGTCACGTATCGTATATCGAGGATCACTCGTCGGACCCCGAAGAGCTGTCTTCGAGTCGCTCACGACGACGCTCATACCCCTCCTCGGAGAGATCGCCGCGCGCGTACGCGCTCTGCAGTTCGTCGATCGCCGGGTCGGTCCGTTCACCGCCGGTCGCGGCCCGGTGCAGCAGATAGCCGCTGACGACGGGGGCAACGAGACCGCCAACGATCCATGTGGTCGCGTCGGATTGAGTCATTTCGCTCGCCGTTCGAATATACGTGGTTCGCGTTTACCACGATTGTCACTTCGAGAGTGATAGCAGGGACTCGTTGGGAGGAGGGTTTCGAGATTCGGCGCGGGAGCGTGCGTTGCGTATCTTGGTTTTCGCCTCGCGAAACGTATATACCGGGCCGTAACGCTTGAGGGGAGTATGCCGCTTTTCGAGGTGTCCAGCGTGGTTGTCGTCTTCGCGCTGGTGCTCCTCGCACTCGTCGCGTTCATTACGGACGTCGTGCCGAGCGACGTCACGGCAATCGGAATCATCGCCGCGCTGGTCGTCCTCGAACCGTGGACGGGGGTCGACCCGCGTGCGGGCATCTCCGGATTTGCCAACCCCGCTGTCGTCACGATCATCGCGATGTATATGCTGAGCGCGGGCGTCCAAGAGACGGGAATCATCCGTCGCCTCGGTGTCGCACTCGCGGCGCTCGTCGACGGCAGCGAGTTTCGCGCGCTCGTCGCGACCGTCGGGACCACCGGACCGATCGCAGGCGTCGTCAACAACACGCCAGTCGTCGCGGTCTTCATCCCGATGATCACGGATCTCGCCAAGCGGGCGGGCACGAGCCCCTCGAAGCTCCTGCTCCCGCTCTCCTACGCGGCGATTCTCGGCGGGACGCTCACGCTCGTCGGAACGTCGACGAACCTCCTCGCCAGCGACTTCGCCCGACAGCTAATCGACGGTCGCGACGGGATCGGGATGTTCGAGTTCACCGGTCTCGGTCTCGGGATGTTGCTCGTCGGAACCGCGTATCTCCTCACCGTCGGTCGGTGGCTCACGCCCGCACGGATCCCCGTCGACGGGGACCGCGTCTCGGAGTTCGATCTCTCCGATCACCTGGCGTTCGTCCGCGTCCGATCGGAGTCTCCGGCCGTCGGCCGCTCGATCGAGACGTTCGATGCGGACCATCCGGACATTCGCATTCTCCAGCTTCGCCGCGATGGAAACGCCATCGCCGGTCCGCACGCGGATACGCCGATCGAACCGGACGACGTGCTCGTCGTCCACGGGTCGCTACAGGCCGTCAATCGGTTTCGAGAGGAGGCCGACGTGAGCCACCTTCTCAGAGAAACCGTCACCGAGGACACCTTCGAATCGTCGCCGACGGACGGCACGCTGGCCAGAGCGATCGTTCCGGACAACTCCCGATACGCGGGGAAGTCCATTCGCGAGACGGGACTCGGCGAATACCACCGAACGACGGTACTGGCTATCCGGCGCGGGGGAGAACTGATCCGCACGGGGCTCGGAGAACGGACGCTACAGCCCGGCGATTTGCTCTTGCTTCGGACGACTCCGGCGTCCCTCCGGTACTTCGACGACACCGGCGAACTCGTCGTCACCGACGAACGCGCGTTCGACGGGCTCGGCGCGATCGACCACGGGAACGGAGCGAGTGAACCCGATGAACGGCACCAGGTATCACCGAAGGCCCCACTGGCAGTCGGAATCCTCGTCGCGGTCGTCGGGGTCGCGGCGCTCGACCTGCTCCCAATCGTGATCGCCGCCCTCGTCGGCGTCGTCGCGATGGTCCTGACCGGGTGTCTCACCACCTCTGACGCCTACGACGCCGTCGCCTGGAACGTCGTGTTTTTGCTCGCGGGCGTGATCCCGCTCGGGATCGCGCTGAACGAGAGCGGCGGAGCCGCCCTTCTGGCTGACCTGCTCGTCGCGCTCGGCGGCGTCTTACCGCTTCTGGGTACGCTCTTCGTCCTCTATCTGGCGGTCGGCGTCCTCGCGAGCATCATCACCCCCGTCGCGACGGTCGTCCTCACCATTCCGGTCGCCGTCGACGCCGCGGCTCGCCTCGGCGCGAACGAGTTCTCGTTCCTCCTGGCGGCGATGTTCGCCTCGGCGACGTCGTTCGTGACGCCGATCGGCTATCAGACGAACCTGATGGTGTACGGCCCCGGCGGCTACGAGTTCACGGACTTCGTTCGCGTCGGCGGCCCGCTCCAGTTGCTCCTCTCGGTGGTCGGAACCGTCGGTATCGCCGCGATTTGGGGGCTGTAAACGTCGACGCAGAAAACGCGCTACGACTCACTCGGACGGGTCGTCTTCGTCGGCCGCAGTCGGATCCGCTCCATCAGTCGCAACCGAGTCGTCTTCGTCGGTCGCCGCCGCGGCCTCGACCTTCTCCGCGTGGGATTCCAGCGCCGACGCGACCGCCCGGGCCTCCTCGGCCGAGAGCGTCACTTCGTCGGCGTGCGCCGGGACCGATTCGAGCTGTCCGTTGTCCAGTTCCAACTGGAGCTTCACGTGATCGGGGTTCTTTCGTGGAGAGGTTACGTTCAACACCGCGACCGCCTCGTCCTCGAAGTCGTGGCCGCGCGCGGCGGCGTCGACGAGGTCGAGCGTCGTGTAGGCGTTCACTCTGAGCAGTCGGTTGGGCATACGAGAGTTCAGGCGGGCAAACGGGAAGTCGCTACCGCTCCGGCGCGGCGAAGGCGCGGTCGTCGATTCGGCCCTCGTGCCGATCAGTCGTCGGCGGGAATCGGCGGCGCGGCGTCCATCGAGTCGTCCTCGGCGTAGGGGTACCACGTCAGCTTCGTGTTGTGCATCATCGGGTCCTCGTAATCGGTCTCTTCGGGCTCGACGAACGCGTCGAGCTCCTCGTCGTCGTGGCGGTCGACGAACTCGCGGAAGGACTCGCCCTCCTCGCGCTCCTCGGCGAAGCTCTCGATGAGGTTCGCGATCGCGCCGGGAACCTCGTCGACGGGCACGCGCTGGGTGACCCAGCGAGCGAACTGCGGTTCTTCGCCGAGTCCGCCGCCGAGGCCGACGTCGAGCGCCTCGACCGCCTCGCCGTTCTTTCTCGTTTTCATTCCGCGGAGGCTCACGTCGGCGATCTGCGGCTGCGCGCACGACGCGGTGCAGCCCGAGAGGTGGATGTGGAACTCCTCGACGCCGTCGGGAAGGTCGACGTTCTCCTTCAGCCAGCGCGCGAAGCGGACCTGGCGGTTCTTCGTCTCGACGATCGAGAGCGAACAGTACTCCGTCCCGGTACAGGCGATCGAGCCGCGCATGAACGGCGACGGCTCTGGCGAGTAGTGTTCGAGCAGGTCCTCTGCGAGGAAGTCGTCGAGATCGGACTCCGGAATGTCCGTGACGATGACGTTCTGTCGCTGGGAGAGCCGCACCTCGCCGGAGCCGTACTCGTCGGCGAGGTCGGCCAGTTCGTAGACGTCGTCGACGCCCATCCGCCCGACGAGGACGTTCAGGCCGACGAAGTAGTTGCCGTCTTTCTGCTTGTGGACGCCGACGAGGTCGTTGCGCTCGCCCCCGCCGGTGTTGTAGGTGTACTCGTTGCGGACGTCGCGCCCGGCGGTGTGGAGCTCGAAGTCGACGTACTCCTCCTGCAGCGTCTCGCGGACCTTGTCCGCGCCCCACTCGTCGACGAGGAACTTGATCCGGGCGTTGTAGCGGTCCTCGCGGTCGCCGTTGTCGCGGAAGAGCGCGGAGATCCCGCCCGCGACCGCGGAGACGTTGTCTGGGTGGACCCACACGTCGATGTCGCGGGCGAAGCGCGGCTCGTTTCGGGCGAGGCCGCCGCCGACGCGAACGTTGAAGCCGACGACCTCCTCGCCGTCGATCTCCTTGTACGCGGGCTCGAAGGCGAGGTCGTTGATGTCGCCCTGGCCGGATCCGTCCGCCGATCCTGTCACCGAAACCTTCCACTTTCGCGGGAGGTTCGAGTGGTCATCGTCGCCCTTGAACGTCTCGTTGAGTTCGCGGATGACCGGCCACGCGTCGATCACTTCCTTGTCGTCCTTCCCGGCGACGGGGTTGCCGACGATGTTCCGCCAGGAGTCACCACAGGCCTGCTGGGTCGACAGCCCGTTCGCTTCGAGCTTCTCGAAGATGTCCGGAACGTCAGCGAGTTCGATCCAGTGGAGCTGAATCGCTTGCCGGGTGGAGTAGTCGGCGTAGGCGTCGCCGAAGATCGGGTTCGTCCCCGGACCTCTCGCGTACTCGTCGGTGATCTCGCCGATAGCCCGCAGTTGACCGGGTTCGAGCACGCCGTTGGGCGTCCCGATCCGCATCATGAAGTAGCCCTCCTGGCCGTTCCGCTGGTGGTACAGCCCCCACCATTTGAAGCGCTCGAACCACGCGTCCCGCTCGTCGTCGGGGATGGTGTCGAAGCCCTCCTCGGCGAACCTGAACAGGTGCTCTCGTATCTCGTTACCGTAGACCTCCGATTTCCAGTTTTCAACGTCCGTTGGCATCCTTACCAGGTACAGTACCCCCACCTTCAAAGAAGGACGCGTGCCGTCAACCCTTCCCGCTGCTCCCGTTAAGCGGAGTTTTTTTCCGGTTGTTTCCGGGTCGCCTGTGAGAGCACGCCCTCGCGGTCGATATCGACGAATTCGCCGTCCACGACGCGGCCGACGGGAACCCAGCCGGTCGTCGATTTCGTCCCGCAGACGATACACTGTCCGTAGACGCGCACGTGGACGGTTCGGCCGTCGACACCCGTCTCGAGGAAGTTCTCGACGACCATATCCGCGAGGTCGCATTCGCAGAAATCCGGCGCGTCGAGCCGCCAGAGTTCGCTCACGCTCACGCGTCGCGCGTCGTCGACGGAGAGCCACGCACCGTCGTCGAGGATGCGGAGTCGAGTCGTCACACTCGGTCCTACGCGCCGAAGCACCCCAACGCTGACGACGGTCACAAACCGCGACGCTGTCGGCGACGCAGCCGATTCGAGTGATCCCCCCGCAGTCTGTCGATTATTCCCAGAATCCGGCGTCATAGAATCCGGAACGGAGTTCCGGTATCCGGGAGTAGTGGTTCGATTTACTCCGGAAGCGTCCCTTATGCAGGAGGGTCGCATAGGGTGGCTCGATGACAGACCACCGCCGACAGTGTCTCCGTTCACGGACGAGCGAACGGGCTGTCGAGCAGCGGCAGCACGCGCCCGCAGATGCCGCTCCGGAACTCTACGAGGGATCAGACGAGACGCAGCACAGCCAGCAGACCACCCGCAGCCACGCACCGACGGAGCAGCGATGACGCTTACGATGGAACACGAACCCGACGACGACCCGGCCGAACCGACCGACGAAGCGGAGACAGACGAGTACAGCCACCTCGACGACCTCGCCGACGGAGCGGGCTGCACCGAAATCTGGGAACATCTCTCGGACAGCCGCGAGGAGTGAGCGATACTCGTCAACCAAGCGATGTGACCGAGGGAGAGCCTTTTACTCGCGGCCTCGCTACGTGGAATCGAAGATGACCGAGGAGGCCGGTGACCGCGCCGAGCAGCGCACTACTGACGGCGGCAGGCGACGCCCGAACCGGGGCAATCGATTCCCCGCAGACCGCGAAGAACCCGTCGGTGAGCCCGTCGTCCGCGCCGATCCCGCGGTCACGGGCGAGCGAGCGAAGGACGCAGTCGGGTTCGATCCCGACGACCCCGAGAGCGTCGCGGACGCGGCCGAGACGGTCCGCGCGTTCTCGGAGAACACCGTCGGTGCCGCGGACAACGTGTATATGCTTCGCGGCGCGGCCGCGTGCGCGGCGCTCGTCAGGGGCGTCGGCTCCTACAAGGAGGCGGTCGAGCGCGCTGGCGGCGACGTCTCCGTCTCGTTCGTCCGCAAGTGGGCACGCGTGCACGACCTCCCGCAGGCGATCCGGCGGCACGTCGCGCGCGGAGACATCGCGCCGACCGCGGCAAAGCACATCGCGCGCGTCTCTGGTGTCGACCGGTTCGACCTCGCGTGGGCCGTCGTCGACGCCGACCTCACGGTTCGGCAGGTCCGCCGGATCGCCAGCGAGGTCGACGGCGAGACCAGCGCGGCCGAGGCCCTCAGAGCCCGCGGGATCGAACTGGGCCGGATCGAACTGTCGCTCCCGCTCGACACGTATCGGGAACTCCGGCGGCGCGCATCGATCGAGAACCGCGACCCCGGCGAGTTGGCGTCCGAAGCCCTCGAACAGTATTTCGCCGCGGAGTCGATCGCGCGCGAGTGACCCGTTCGCTCCTGCGACGTTGATGTGCCGACTGCGGCGGGAACCCGAGAGTAAACGCTTATCACTGCCGACCAGTTAGCTCTCGGTGCGGGCCGGTAGCTCAGTCCGGCAGAGCGTCTGGCTTTTAACCAGACGGTCGGG
>NZ_VJXQ01000006.1:0-89080 GCF_007655485.1 Halobellus captivus | reverse complement strand
AGTCCCTCCCGGCCCGTAAGCCGTCTCCGAACAACGTGAGGAGCGGCGCAACTACCCGGGAGACTTGAACCCTGCAAGTCGCAGCGCGCGAACGGGGTGAGCGCGACCGTCTTGCTCCGGTTCAAGTCCCTCCCGGCCCGTAAGCCGTCTCCGAACGAAGTGAAGAGCGATGAGCTTACTCGTCGAAAACTCGAATCAGATCGGTGATGACGCGGACTTGCAAGTCCCCGCCCGCCTGCGCCGCACCGCCACCACGTCCTCCCCAACCGACTCCTCGCTCGCGACGCTCGCTCGTCGTCCCTCGCGTGCGTGTGGCGGACGACGGAGCGCCCGCCAGCACGCGCCAGATGGCGGCCGAAAGCCCTCCCGGATTCACTCCAGCGAGCCGTTCAGCACCTTCGCGGCGACGAGGACGGGGTCCCAGACGGGGCTGAACGGCGGCGCGTAGCCGAGGTCCTGCCGTTCGAGTTCCGCGACGGTCAGATCCGCGCCGAGCGCCGTCGCGACCGTGTCGATTCGGATGGCGGCGCGGTCGGTGCCGACGATACTGCCGCCGAGCAGTCGGCCGGTGTCGCGGTCGGCGGTGAGCGTGACAGTCGTCTCCGCCGCGCCGGGGTAGTACCCCGATCGCGACCCAGCCGTGATCGTTTCCGAAACGAGGTCGAATCCGGCCTCGCGAGCGCGGTCGCGGTCGAGGATCCCCGTCCGCCCGCATTCGAGATCGAAGGCCTTCACCATCGCCGTGCCCGCGACGGGGCCGACGGGCGTTTGATCGCCGCCGACCGTCGCCCCGATGGCTCGCCCGGCCCTGTTGGCGGGGAGGCCGAGCGGGCCCCACGTCGGTTCGCCGGTGACGACGTGAGACATCTCCGCGACGTCGCCCGCGGCGTAGACGTCCTCGACAGAGGTCCGACCGCACGCGTCGGTCGCGACGGCCCCCGATTCGCCGAGTTCGACCGGCGTGCCCTCGAGCAAGTCCGTGTTGGGAGCGATGCCGATCCCGACGAGCGCGGCGTCGACCGCGAGTTCGGAGCCGCTCTCGCAGACGACGCGCTGGACGTGCCCGTCCGCGCCGTCGAGCCGAGCGACTTCCTCGCCGAAGTGCAGCGTGACGCCCGACTCGCGAAGGTGCTCGGTGACCGCGTCGCCGACTGCCTCGCCGAAGGCCGGGACGGGGCGTCCGGACCGCTGGAACAGGTGGATGTCGACATCCCACGCATCGAAGGCCTCGACCATCTCGACGCCGACGTAGCCCGCGCCGACGACCGCGACAGTCTCCGGCGGCGTCATCGCACCGTAGTGTTCGGCAACGGACTCGTCGAGGGGGTCACCGCCGCCGAGGGATTCGACGTCGAACTCGTCGGGGGGAGTGAGATACGCGCGGATCGCCGCGGCGTGATCGAGGCCGTGGAGCGTGAAGACGCCGTCCAGCGATGAGCCCTCGATCGGCTCCGAGACGGCGTGCGCGCCGGTCGCGATCAGGAGGTCGCCGTAGGGTTGCTCGAACGTCGTCCCTCCGGCCTCGACGGTGACCGTCCGCGCGTCGGTGTCGACGGCGACGACCGCGTGGCCGCGGCGGAGGTCGATACCGCGCTCGTCGGCCTCGGCTGGCGAGAGCGACAGGAGGTCTTCCAACCGATCGACCTCGCCTTTCACGAAGTACGGCGTCCCGCAGTGGGCGTAGGAGATCCACTCGCCCTTCTCGAAGACGACGACGTCGCGGTCGGGGTCAGTACGAAGGCACTTGCTGGCCGCGGAGAGTCCGGCGGCGTCACCGCCGACGACCACGAAGGGATCGGACATACGACGACGTGCGGTCGCCGGGAGTAGATAACTTTCGCCGGACGGCGTCGGTCGCGCACGAACGGCGTTGATAGCGTAGGGAAGATGACGGCCACACGCGAACGGCGTTGATGGCGCATAGAAGAGAACGGCCACACGCGAACGGCGTCGTCGACGCCGAACGACAACGGCCACCCAGACAACGCGTGCTACTCGGGTCGACAACGCCGGGTTTTAGCACCCCTCGCCCCCGAACTGTACCGACAACTCACTCGTCGGAGGTTTCGGGCGGGTATCGAGCTTGCCGAATTCCGGCGACACCGAGCGAGAACGGTGAATCGAACGCGCGAGACGCGACATCGACCCGAACACGCCGCAACGGCCAGACGCGGCACCAACCACACACGGCACCAACCACGAATGAACGAACGCACATACGTCGGCGCGATCGATCAGGGAACGACCGGAACGCGATTCATCGTCTTCGATCACGGCGGACAGCCCGTCGCGAACGCCTACGAGACGCACGAACAGCGCTATCCAGAACCGGGGTGGGTCGAACACGACCCCGAGGAGATCTGGGAGAACACCACGAGCGTCATTCGGCGCGCGCTCGACGCCGCGGGCATCGAGGCGGCGCAGTTGGCTGCGATCGGCATCACGAACCAGCGCGAGACGACCGTCGTCTGGGACCGCGAGTCGGGGACGCCGGTGTACAACGCGATCGTCTGGCAGGACCGGCGGACGACCGATCGAATCGAATCGCTCGAACGCGACGGAAAAGACGCGTGGATCCGCGAGCGAACGGGTCTCGAACCCGACGCGTACTTCTCGGCGACGAAGGTCGAGTGGCTCCTGGACAACGCCGATCCGATCAAACTTCAGCGGATGCGTCCCGAGGACGTCCGCGACCGCGCGGAGGCTGGCGAACTCTGCTTCGGCACGATCGACTCGTGGTTGATCTACAAGCTGACCGGCGAGCACGTTACCGACGTCACGAACGCCTCGCGGACGATGCTGTTCGATATCCACGATCTCGCGTGGGACGACGAACTGCTCGCGGAGTTCGACGTGCCCGCCGCGATACTCCCGGACGTCAGACCGTCCTCCGACGACGACCACTACGGGGTGACAGACCCCGAGGGGTTCCTCGGCGCGGCCATCCCCGTGGCTGGCTCGCTCGGCGACCAACAGGCGGCGCTGTTCGGCCAGACCTGCTTCGACGCGGGCGACGCGAAGAACACCTACGGGACGGGCTCGTTTATGCTGATGAACACCGGGAGCGAGGCCGTCACCTCCGACAACGGACTCTTGACGACGGTCGGCTTTCAGCGATCGGGCGAACCGGCGCAGTACGCGCTGGAGGGCTCGATCTTCATCACCGGCGCGGCCATCGAGTGGCTGGAGGATCTGACGCTCATCGACGACCCCGCCGAGAGCGAGGCGCTCGCCCGCGCCGTCGACTCCACTGACGGCGTCTACGTCGTGCCCGCGTTCACCGGGCTCGGCGCGCCGCACTGGGACCAGCGCGCGCGCGGAACGATCGTCGGGATGACCCGCGGGACGCGTCGAGAGCACATCGTCCGCGCCACGTTGGAGTCGATTGCGTATCAGACCCGCGACGTCGCAGAGGCGATGCTCGAGGACAGCGGTATCGAGCTCGCCGGGCTGCGCGTCGACGGTGGCGCGGTGAAGAACAACTTCCTCTGTCAGCTGCAGGCCGACGTCGTCGGGACGGACATCGTCCGCCCGGAGGTCGACGAGACGACCGCGCTGGGCGCGGCCTACGCCGCTGGCCTCGCCGTCGACTACTGGGAGTCGCTCGACGAACTCCGCGAGAACTGGCGCGTCGATCGGGAGTTCGAGCCCGACCGCGCGGACGACGTCGAGGACCGGTACGCCCGCTGGCAGGAGGCCGTCGAACGCTCTCGCGATTGGGCCCGAGACGAGGAGTGAGCCGAATGCAGGTCGCCGCCGTCCAACTCCTGGCTCGAAGCGATCCCGAATCGAATCGGGAGCGGGCTGAATCGTGGATCCGCGCGGCCGCGGCCGAGGGCGCGGATCTGGTCGTCCTCCCCGAACTGTGGCCGGTCGGCTACTTCGCGTTCGACGCTTACCGCGACGCCGCGGAGTCGATCCCGGGACCCACGACTGACTGGCTCGCCGCGCTCGCGGATGAACTATCGATCCACCTTCACGGCGGGAGCCTCGTCGAACGCGACGACGACGGCGGTTCTGACGCGAATCTCTACAACACCTCCGTCCTGTTCGGACCCGACGGCGGGCTCTTGTGTACTTACCGGAAGGTCCACCTCTTTGGATACGACTCCGAGGAATCGGCGCTGCTCTCACCCGGATCCGAGGCGTGTGCAGTCGAAACCGACCTCGGAACGGTCGGCCTGACGACCTGCTACGATCTCCGATTTCCGGAGCTCTACCGCTCGCTCGTCGATTCGGGCGTCGAGATACTGCTCGTCACTTCGGCGTGGCCCCGCGAACGGATGGATCACTGGCACCTGTTCACCCGAACGCGGGCCGTCGAGAATCAGTCGATCCTCGTCGCCGCGAACCTCACCGGTTCGATTTGCGACGTCGAACTCGGCGGCGAGAGCGTCGTCGTCGACCCGTGGGGCGTCGAGCGGGCGAACGCCGGACGCGGGGAGCGAACGGTACACACGACCGTCGATCTCGACGAGGTTCGCGAGACTCGCGAGTCGTTCCCGGCGCTCGCAGACCGGCGGCTCTGAGTGTCGGCCGACTACGAGCGTTTATCCCCGAAGACGGGACCAACGTCACCGTGACGTGACGTCCGTCTCGCGTCGGTCAGCGGTTGTCCGGCACGTCGGCGCGAGGACCAGAGGCGGCGCATACATTCGAGACGGTATGCGTGTCGCCCGCGCGGGTGCTGGCTGTTCGCAACTGTGCGTCCGATAGCCGCGGCGCTGAAAAAACGTCTACCGACGGACGTTCTCCCCGGAGGGAGCGCCCATCGAACCGTCATCGTCGACCTCATCGTCGCCGTCGCCCCCACCATCATCGTCGCCACCGAGCGCCCCGTCGACGATTCCATCGCCGTCGTAGACGATCTCCCCTCGAACCAGCGTCAGCGACGGGAAGACGCCGTCCATCCCCTCGAACGGCGTCCATCCGCACTTTGAGTGGAGGTCCGACCCGCGGATCTCTCGCGACGCGTCGGGGTCGACGAGCACGAGATCCGCGTCGTAGCCCTCGGCGACGCGCCCCTTCCGCGGGAGGTCGAATATCTCCGCGGCGTTCGTCGCCGTGACGTCGCGAACCCGCTCGTAGGAGATTTCGCCACACCGTGCGCGCTCCAGCAACAGCGGGAGCTTCGTCTCGACGCCGGGGACGCCGCTGGGTGCGTCCCACAGACCGACCTCCTTCTCCTCGACAGTGTGCGGGGCGTGATCAGTGGCGACGATGTCGACGTCGCCGTCGACGAGCCGCTGCCAGAGCGCCGCTCTCCGCTCTTCGCTGCGGAGGGGTGGGTTCATTCGTCCGTACGTACCGAGGTCGGCCGCGTCGTCGCGGGAGAGAAACAGGTGGTGCGGCGTCACCTCGCAGGTCGCGCCGCCAGCGGCGGCGTCGACGCCCTCGGGCGTGCTCGTGTGCGCGATGTGGATGTCCGCACCGGATTCCGAACCGACGTCGACAGCCCGCTCGACGGCCGCGGCCTCCGCCTCCGCCCGGCGGTACTGGCTCCAGAGATCGGCGTCGGCGTCGCGACCGACGCCGCCAGCGTCGCGCTCGCGGGCCGTTTCGTCGAACAAGTCCGCGTCCTCGGCGTGGACCGTGACGACGACGTCTGCCTCGGCCGCTCGCTCCACGGCATCGGCGAAGAGGTCGGCCTCGATGCCCATATCACCGGTCGAGTCGGCCAGGAACACTTCACCGAGTGCGAACAGCGGCCGATCGAACAGCGAATCGGGATCCCACTCGGGCGTGACGCCGCCGTTGATCCCGTAGTCGACGCACGAGCACGCCGCGAGCGACGCTTTCTCGTCGAACGCGTCCCCGGAGGTCGTCGGCGGCGTCGTGTTCGGCTGGTCGACGACCGTCGTCACGCCGCCAGCGGCCGCGCTCCGTGACCCGGTCGTCCACGTCTCCTTGTGTGAATGTCCCGGTTCGCGGAAGTGAACGTGCGCATCGATCGCACCGGGGAGCAGCAGGCGTTCGTTGGCATCGATCACGCGGTCGTGGGCCCCGGCGTCAACGGATCGGGCGACAGCGACGATCCGGTCCGAGTCGGTCCGAACGTCCCGTACCCGTCCGTCGGCGAGGCGAGCATCGCGGAAGAGTGTCGGCATACGTCCGCGTCACCCGCTGTCGACCTAAACGCGGCGGTTCAACGCGAAGAGCGGACACTGCGGGCCGAACGTTACGGCTCGAACGCGCCACTCTCCAGAGAATCCACCGAATCGGCAGAGATCGGATCGCGTCGGCAGTCGTCACAGAAGGAGTCGAACAGCGCGTCGACGACCGCGTCCGAGTCGGCGGGTCCACCTCCGCGGGCGATACTCCCGACCGAGTCAAGGTCGAAGGGGACGTCGAGCGCGTCGTAAACGGCGTCGAGCACCGCCGCGAGTTCGTCGTGTCCGTCGACGACGACGATCCCCGAGACTCGGACCGTCTCTCGCTGGATTCGCTGCGCGATACCCGAGATCTTCCCGCGCGCCTGCACGGAGTGCTCGCCGGGGCAGAAAGAGGCGTCCGGCTCCCCCCGACGGGCGGGCACGCCCAGCGACCGCAACGCGCGAACGACGCCGGTCGTCGCCGCTTCGTACCGTTCCCCCGTACCGCGGCGTGGCGTCGGGGTGGGAACCACCGCGGCGAACGCCACCGTCGTGCCGGTGTAGGCCACCGCCCGACCACCGACACTCCGTTCGACCGTGGGGTAGCCGCGCGCCTCGGCGCGTTCGCGAGCACGGTCGTACCCGTCCGCGCGCGTATCGCGGCGACCGAACGCCACCTGTTTGTGCGGCTTCCAAACGCGGACCGCGGGGACATCAGTCTGGGCAACCGCGTCGGTGAGGTTCTCGACGACCGCCCGATCGGCTTCGATCGACGGCGCGCGCCCGCGAACGGTTCGAACGCGCTGACAGCCCGGAACGAGACGGTCCATCACAGTCGAGCCTCGGTGCCGACGCACCTAAGCGCTCCCGGTCCCGCGGAAACGTATGGGCGGTGAGCGGGCGTGACCTCGGGAAGCAATCGTCGGCACAGAGAATCGACCGCGACACGGGGGTCGCAGCCGTCCGGCGAGGGCGTCGTTATCCCGGAGTCAACGCTCCGGCGCTATCGTCGGTTCTCGCTGTACAACTCGCCGTACCCCGCACACGACGCGGGCTGTGCGATCGACCTCTACCCGGCGACGAACGAGGGGCGCTCTCCGGTCGCGGGCGAGGTGTTGGAGACGCGGACCGTCCGAGCGCCACCGAAGGGATACGCGGACGATGCAGAGCACCTGATCTTGATCGACGTGGACTGCGAACGGAGCCGGATCGATATCGCTGACGGCGACGCGGAGATCGAAATTCGGGACGACAGTGGCCTCGTCGCGCGGATTCTCCACGTTCGTCCGATGGTCGAACCGGGCGAGACGGTTGCCGTCGGCGACTCGCTCGGGCCGATGATCCGCTCGGGGTTCTTTGCGCCGTGGGTCGGAAATCACGTCCACGTGGGGTTCCGACGCGCCGAACAGAACCTCCATCGCGCGGGCGGGTCGCTCCGGATTTCCCCCGGCGTCGACGTCGAACCCGTGAGATGGGACGGCGTCGGAACGGTCATCGAGACGGGCGACACGTACGCGCTCCTCGACGCGCCAGCACACCCCAGCCCGGGGGATCGATTCGCCGGAATCGCGGGCACAGTTGAGGACTCCGAAGCGGATTCCCCCGGAGAGCAGTCCGCCGAATCGACGGCGCAAGAGGGGCGGCGCGTCGTCCTCGACGGCGGTCTCGCCCACTACGTCAACGGTGGTGCGTTGGGTCGCTCGCTCGCACCGACGGACGACAGACACCAGCCGGTGTCATTTCTCGGTCGTCAGATCGGCGACGCGTCGGGACGAACCGTGACGTGGAGAGACGTCGACGTCCTCGCGAACGGCGATCGGATCACCGGACTCTCGCTGTTCTCCCGGGTCGGTCCCGAGTTCGGAGTCAAACTCGTCTGCCCGGAGCGCGAGTTCGGCGTCGGCGAGCGCGTCGAGGTCTCCGTGCGCGAGAGCGAGGATCCGATCCGCCTCGGATAGTGTGCCGTCGGCGGCGAATACTCAGGGACACCCGTCATCGAACGGTAGGTGAGGGGGTGAGAGTGGACGAGAAGGGACCGCGGGGTACATACGCACTCCGAACGCGGATGTGATATGACCGACGAGGACGCCGAAGCGTCGGGGGATAGCGAACCGTCAGGCCTTCGGGACGATGCCGCCGCGTTCGTCCAAGCGTACATCGAACAGGAGCACGGCTACCTGTCGTGGCTCGGAACGCGCGTGGACTCGATGGAGTCCGGTCGCGTCGTGATGACGGTCCCGTACGACGAGAAGCTGACCAACACCACCAATCCGCCGACCGTCCACGGCGGCATCGCGGCGACGCTCATCGACACCGCGGGCGGCATCGCCCAGCGAACGCTGCTCGACGATCCGCTCGACGGCGGCGTCGCTACCGTGAATCTCAACGTCAACTACCTGCGTCGGGCATCCGGTGATCTGACCGCGACGGCCGAGGTCGTCCGCGCGGGCGGGACCATCGGCGTGAGTACCGTGACGGTCGTCAGTCGAACGCCCGAACGCGTCGACGAGGACGCATCGCATCGGTGGGAGGGCACGCCGTCCGGCGAAGCCGTCGCGACCGGACAGGCGTCGTACCGGCTGTTCCGAGAGTGAGTTCGATAAATCGAGGTGGCTACTCGAACGAGAGTTCCGCACGCGTCGCGACCTCGCCGAACAGCCAATCGGCGTGATCGAGTGCGTACTCTTTGTGGCCCTCCTCGATGGCACCGATCGCGTCCTCGACGAGCACCGGCCGGTAGTCGCGGAGCCCCGCGCTCCCCGCCGTGTGGAGGACGCAGACGTTCGCGAGCGTCCCGCAAATAAGCAGATCGTCGATGCCCCGCGCCGATAACCAGCCGTCGAGTTCGGTCTCGTAGAACGCGTCGTAGGTGTGCTTCTCGACCACGTGATCGCTCTCACGGACGTCGAGTTCATCGACGAGATCGGCCTCCCAGGAGTTCTCGACGACGTGTTCGCCCCACCGGTCGAACTCGTCGTAGTAGTGCGCGTCGTCGAACTGCTCGGGCGGGTGGACGTCGCAGGTGTAGACCGCGCGTGCGCCCGCGTCGCGGGCCTCGGAGACCAACGCCACGACGTCGTCGATGACGGCTTCGCTCGCGGGTGCGTGGAGGCTCCCGTCGGGATGACAGAACCCGTTCTGCATATCGACCACGACAACGGCGGTACGCTCGGGATCGAACGCTTCGAGGGACATACTGGAGTGTCGGTCCGCTACGATCAAAGGCGTTCGCCCGATGGGCGGAGGTCGGTCGAGGAGCGTGCGGAAAGGTACTTCCCTCAGTGGGCCGTCTGTTTCGGCAATGACGCGGAACCGCGGCGTGCTCGCCGCAGCCCTCGCCCTGCTGCTCGTCCTCGCTGGATGTAGCGCACCGATGATGGAGTCAAATCCCGTCCCTCCGGCCGGGAGCGACGCCGTCGCCGCCCCCAACGACGACTTCGACGATCCCGAACGCGACGTCCTCGGCTGGGAGGGGGGCTACTGGCACAACGAGTCGATCGACGTCGATCAGTCCGACGGTCTCTCCGACGAGGAGTTGGACGCGTACGTGGCTCGCTCGATGGCCAGAGTGGAGTACGTCCGCGGCGAGGAGTTCGACGCTCGGGTTCCCGTGAACGTCATCTCGCGCGAAGAGTACCGTAACCGATCTTCGGGCGGTTCGAGCGACGGAGAAGTCGACCAGTACGAGCGCTGGAACGACCAAGTGTGGGAGGCGCTGTTCGTGACCGGCGAGTCCCAGAGCAGCGGTGATGCGATCGGCGAGACCCGAAGCGCCGCAGTCGCCGGGTTCTACTCGCCCGCGGACGACGAGATAAAGATCATCACGGACAACCCCGAATCGCCGACGATCAACAACGCGACACTCGTTCACGAGCTCGTCCACGCGCTCCAAGACCAGCGCTACGACCTGACGAAAGAGAAGTACGGCGGCGAAACGCAGGACGAACAGCTCGCGGCCGACGGACTCGTGGAGGGCGACGCGAAGTACGTCGAACAGCGGTACGCCGATCGCTGCGGCGGCGCGTGGGAGTGCGTCGCGACGCCGTCGAGCGGCGGCGGAGGTGGCGGGGGCGGCGGCACGCCGAATCTCGGGATCTTCCTGACGATCTTCCAGCCCTACTCCGACGGGCCGGTGTACGTGCACGACCTCGTCGACCGCGAGGGCTGGAACGCCATCGACGACCGCTTCGAGACGCCCCCGACGTCCTCCGAGCAGATCATCCACCGAACGGACGAGACGCCCGTCTCGATCGAGTACCGCGACCGGGCGCGAAACGGCTGGGAGACGTTCGATGAGCAGGGCGTCGACGGGGCCGACACCGTCGGCGAGGCATCGATGTACGTGATGTTCTGGTATCAGGCCCAGCGTTACGGTGCGGACACGATCGAGCCTCGAACGATCGGCAACGTCGAGAACCGATACGACACGTACAACTACGACGCCGAGCCATCCGCGGGCTGGGGCAACGACAAGCTGTTCCCGTACAAGAAAACGACAGACTCTGAGACGGCGTACGGCTACGTCTGGACGACCGAGTGGGATTCGGAGCGAGACGCGCGGGAGTTCCAGCGCGCGTACCGGGCGATCCTCGACGCCCACGACGCCGACGAGCGCGCGACGAACACCTACGTCGTCCCCGACGGCGAGTTCGCCGACGCGTTCCGGGTCACCAGGTCCGGCACGCGCGTGACGATCGTGAACGGACCGAGCACGTCCGATCTCGACGACATCCGGCCGCGGCAGTCCTGATACGCCGGAGTGACGTCCGACGGGGCAGGCAATCGGGCCGTCGCGCCGCCGACGAGTCGAAGTGGCAATGAAGCCGCCCGTCGAACCTGCCGTCCGTCGAACCTGCCGCTCGTCGGTCCGAGGTTGAAGAGGAATCACCTTCGGTCACTGAAGCCGAACGAATGTATTTTTCAACGCGCCCCCGCAAATATCGTCTATGGAGTTCGACATCGTCGGTCCCGACGCCATCGCCGAGGGGTCGGCGACCGACGCGTACTTCGATCGGACGGAGACGACGCTCCGTCACGCAGGACGAAACCCGCGCGTCGTCGCGGAGGTGACCGCCGACCAGTTCCCCGACGGCGATTACGAACTGCTCGCGGGCGTGAAAGACGCCGCGGCGCTCTTAGAGGGCAGAGACGTCGACGTCGACGTCGTCCCGCCGGGACGGCTGTTCGACGGCGGTCCCGTGATGCGGATCGAGGGCGAGTACCTGGAGTTCGCACGCTTCGAGACGTCGCTTCTGGGCTTTCTCTCGCACGCCTCGGGCGTCGCGACCGCCGCGCTCGATGTGCGACGAGCGGCACCCGACTCGACCGTCCTCTCCTTCGGCGCGCGGCACGTCCATCCGTCGATCGCGGCGATGATCGAGCGGAGCGCGCTCGTCGCCGGACTCGACGGCTTCTCGCACGTCGCCGCCGGAGCGGTGATCGGCCGCGAGGCGGGCGGGACGATGCCGCACGCACTGCTCATCTGTTTCGGGCGCGGCAACCAGGAGCAGGCGTGGCAGGCGTTCGACGACGCCGTCGACGAGGACGTGCCGCGCGTAGCGCTGTGCGACACCTACTCCGACGAGACCGACGAGGCGCTTCGGGCCGCGGAGGCCCTCGGCGACCGCCTCGACAGCGTCCGGCTCGACACGACCGGCTCGCGGCGGGGCGACTTCAGACACATCATCAGAGAAGTGCGCTGGACGCTGGACGCGTACGGTCACGAGGACGTCGACATCTTCGTCTCCGGGGGACTCGACCCGTCGGACCTGGTTGAACTCCGAGACGTCGCCGACGGATTCGGCGTCGGCGGTTACGTCTCCAACGCCGACCCCGTTGACTTCGCGCTCGACATCGTCGAACTCGACGGGGAACCGGCCGCCAAGCGCGGGAAACTCACCGGCGCGAAGGCCGTCTACCGGACGGCCGACGGCGGCCATCACGTCGGCCTCCGAGACCGCTCCGGGCCCGAGGATTCCGAGACGCTGCTCCGGCCCTTGCTTCGGGACGGCGAACTCGTCGACGACGTCGACCTCGGAATCGATGCGGCCGTCGAACGCGCCGCTCGCGACGCTGAGCTATGCGGATACGGAGCGGACGCCGCCGGAAACGAGTAGTCGGAGTCGGCGACCTACAGTTCTTCGACGCTGCCGCCGTCGGCGCGTTCGCGGAAGACCTGTCCGTCGAACAGCGTGATCGTCGTCTCGTCGTCCTGCCACGCCAGCGGCGAGAGACCCGCTTTCCGGCAGGCGTGGGTGAGGAACTGTTCTTCGTTCCAGCCGTTCTCCACGGGAATTGTGGGGTAGAGCCAGCCGTGGCTGCCGTCTCGGTCGACGACGACGCCGTGCGTTCCCAGTTCGATGTCCCCGAGCGGGTCGGTCGTCTGGGTGTAATCGCACACGACGCAGACGGAAATAGTGAGGTTCGAGAGTTCCGGTTGTTCGATCTCGGAGCCGCAGGAGTCGCCCGAGGCAGCCTGAATGGCCGCGTCGACGATAGCGTGGCCCAGTTGGTCTGATCCCCGGTACGCGCCGGCGCAGCCCCGAAGTCGTCCGCGGCCACGCGTCGATCGGATTCGGACGAACGCGCCGGTGCGAGCGTAGAAGGCATCACGCATACTCCCCGGTTGCTCCCGTTGTCCGTGTAAAACGTACGATTCGACCGATTCACGCGCTAATTCGACCGCCCTCGCCCCATCCTCGTAGGTGAGACGAACGGTCTGCGCCTCGGACATATGTCCGTAGAGGAACTCACCTAACTTGAACGCTTCCCTTCATTCTCGGAGGTAAACGGCCGGAGGAGCGCGTTTGAGACGGATCGGGGCTCCGAGAAAACGAGGCGGCCCGATTGTACCAAAATATTCGGGATAGATGTACGATTACTGCGCGATGGTGTCGGTTGCCGGGTGATCGAATAGATCAGCCGTGACGAACGCCCGAAATCGTGGTGGGTCACCGGGCGATCGCTCGATCGAACGGTCGGACTATCAGACGATCGAATGGTTGGGCAATCGTGCGACCGAACGGCTTATTGGACGCTCTCCCCTCGAATCGAACGGCAGAGAGAGCTCGGCTCCCGTCGGTCCGCTCGGACTGATGAGGAAAGTCCCCCCACCGTCCGGACAGGTGACCGGGCGCAAGCCCGGAGCCGGAGACGGCTGGCTCTGGAACAGAGACGAGACCCCTCGGCCCGACCGATGAGACGCGGCGGCGAACTGCCGCCGGCGCTCGCGGGGCGACCCGCGGGCGTGCGAACCGACCCGCGAGGGAAGGGAGCTAACCCGTCGAGGGCAGACCGATCGCTTCGCGATCGCAGACGGTCGAGAACGGATGGAACGGCGAATCTTCACCGGTGCAAGTCCGCGCCGCCAAGGTAGTCCGGACAGGGCGCGGCCGCTCAGCCGAATGCCGAGACGAACAGAAGGGGGCTTACTCCTCTCAGCCGCTTTTCGCACGCCAGCGACGGCGTCGTCGTCGGCGAAATGACAACAGAAGACACGTAACCGAGACGGTGCCGAAGGTTCTTATCGGTGAGCGCCCTCCCGGCGGCTATGTCGAATCGGTCTCGCCGACTCCCTGCCGTTGCCCTGGCGCTTCTCATCGCGCTCTCGGGCTGCGCCGGGTCGGTCGTCGATATCCCGGGACCGGAGCTTCCCGACGACGGTTCGGGAGCGGTGTCGGGGACGCCGGACGGCAGCGCCACGTCGACCGCATCCGACGGTGATGCCACGTCACCCGCGGAACCGTCGCCCGGACAGTCGTCCGCGACGGCGGCCCCCGACGCGTCGAATCCGTGGGGCTCAGATCCCATCGTCGTCGCCGTCCGCGACGCGGCCGGGACCGACCGCGAGTGGACGCCGCTGGTCCGAGAGGCGACGGACTACTGGGAGGCCGACGCCGAACGCTATGCGGGCTTCCCCGTCGACTACGAGGTTCGGCCGGACGCGTCGGATCCCGACCTCGTCGTCGAGTTCGTCGACGAGATTCCCGAGTGCGACAACCTGAGCGACGCCGCGGGCTGTGCGCCGCTGATCGAGGACCGCAGACAGATCGACCGTCCCGAGACGGTCTTCGTTCGAACGGGCTTCTCGGACGAATCGACTGTCCAGGTGACGAAGCACGAGCTCGGGCACACGCTCGGGCTCACCCACGAGGACGCGCCCGAGGAGATAATGGCCAGCCACTCGGTGCTGTACGCCGAACCACAGCCGAACGCGACCGAGCGCGCGTTCCCGTGGAAGGACGCCGACTTCACCGTCTACGTCGACGACGCGAACGCGAGCGATCCCGAGGGGATGCGGACGCAGGTCCGGCACGCGCTGGCGTACTACGAGGACGACCCGGAGGGAATGCCGACGAACCTCACCTTCACGATGGTCGATGACCCCGACGACGCCGAGATCGTGATCCGCCCGGTAGAGACGTCGCCGTGCGGTGAGGGTGCCGCCTCCTGTGGTGCGACCGCCGGGGAAGACTCCGACGGCGACGGTGAGATCGAAGTCTACACAGCGCTGCGAATCTCGCTCGTCGATCTCGACACCGACGCCGTCGGGTGGCACGTCGGCTACTGGCTCGCCCACGGATTCGGGGCCGAGGACGACGGCGAAAAGCCCTCGCCGTTCCGTGACGCGTCCTACGAGGAACGCCGCGGCGAGTGGTGGGAGTAGCCCGTGCCGACTGGGATCTGCCTCGACTGTGACTGATTCGGCCTCACAGCTAATCGCAACCAAACCAACGCAATCCAGCGGCGGATTCTTTTCGGTGGGGAACGTACAATCGACTATGACGGAGCACAGCAACGCCGGTGGCGACGCCCCGTTGAAGACAGCGGGCTTCACCGCCGCAGAACTGGCCGAATCGCTCGAAGCGGCGTTCGACGGCGATCACGCGGAGTTCCGTGTCGTCGCCAGGCAGGCCCGTGACCTCGCCGACGCCGGGATCGCCGCTCGGGACCGCGGAGAACCGCTCACGATCGAGGAGATCGTCCGGAACCTCGAAGACGCGCCCGCTGAGTCGAGCGTCGCCGACCGCTGGAACTGGTGGTTGGGCGCGTTGGAGACCGCTTACGGCGGCTACCGCGAATTCGAGGTCCGGGCTGTGCCGACTGAGGATTGATACGGTCGGCTATGTACCAGCGGTCCCTCCCTCGGTGCCGCGCCGTCGGTACGAGACGACAACCGCCGCATAAGTGATGTCCCGCCGACGCCGCAGAAACAAGATCAGATCGAGAGCGTCTCGCCGACCGCCGGAGCGCTCGCGCTGAATCCGTCTCGCTCCAGTTCCGCAGCGAACGCCGCACAGCGGTCCCCGTGATTTATCAGAATCTCCGCGTCACGGTAGGCGTCGAGGAGACCGCGGATTCCGTCCCGGTCGGCGTGCGCGGAGAACTCGTACTGTTCGACCTGCGCGCTCACCGGCATCACCCGACCGTCGATCTCGGCGCTGCCCGTCTCCAGGAGGTCGCGGCCCGGCGTCCCCTCGACCTGATAGCCGGTCATCGTGATCTTGTTCGTCGGGTTCGAGCGGACCTCGGGGATGTACGTCATCGCCGGTCCGCCCGAGAGCATTCCGCTCGTGGTGACGATCGCCGCCTGCTGGTCGGCGATGCGCTTTCGCTGTCCGTTCTTCCCGGTGACGAACCGCGCATGGGCGGCCGCGCGTCCGAGCGCGTCGGCGTCCCGAACGTACGCCGAATGTCGCCGGAGCATCCGCGTGACGGCTTTCCCCATCCCGTCGACGTAGCACGGGATGTCGTACCGCTCGCAGACGAGCAGTAACTCCTGCGTGCGGCCGATGGCGAACGCCGGGACGACGACTGAACCGCCCTCCCAGAGCGTCGTCTCCACGCTCTCGACGAAGCGGCGCTCGACCGCCGCTCGCGGATCGTGCTCGACGTCGGCGTACGTGCTCTCGCAGATGACGGCGTCGGCGTCGGGGCGGTCCGTCGTTCCGGCGACCAACCGCTGATTGTCCGTGTGAAAGTCGCCGGTATAGAACAGTCGCGTGTCCCCATCAGAGACCAGCACGTGCGCGCTTCCGGGGATGTGTCCCGCTCTGTAGAAGGTGACCTCGTGACCGGCCGCCTCGAACGTCTCCCCGTAGTCGTGCGGTTCGGACACCTGCGTGACGCGCTGGACGTCTGTCTCGGTGAACGGACAGCGAAACGTGCCGCCGTGCAGTTTGAGCGTGTCGCGCGCGAGGGTCAACGCGAGTTCGCGCGTCGGCGGAGTCCAGTGAATCGACGGGCGGGCGGAGCCGGAGAGCAGCGTCGGGATCGCTCCCGCGTGATCGAGGTGGCCGTGGCTCACCACGACCGCGTCGGGGTCCGGCGTGTCGACAGGGAACCGTGGCGGGTTCCCCGCGAGCATTCCGAAATCGAGCAGCAGCGAGTCGTTGACGAGAATCGCGCTCCGCCCGACCTCGCCAGCGCCGCCCAAGAACCGGATCTCCATTGCGACGAGGTAGCGGCTCCGGTCGTTTGACGCCGTCGATCGGTTTGCTCGGACGCGCGATCGCCCTCGCAGTCGCAATTCGGTGCGAGCCGGTCCCCCCTCCGGAGCGGTCTGTATCCGTGACGTCTAGAACAAGTCGTTGGAGCCGCGGCTAATTCGGTTCTTCTCCGTCCCGTCGGCGTTCAGGACGCGGGTGGGCAAGACTCAAAACGAGACGTTTTCTTCGTCTTTCGGGCCCGAGACGGTCTCTGCGGGGTTGCTGCCGCGGTCGTCGTAGAACTTCCGTCCGATGTACTCGTCGCTGACGTTGCCGATGATCGTGTTGAACAACTCCTCGGCGGAATCATACGTTTCCTGACCGACGGTGCTAACGATCGTTCCGACCGTTTCGGTCTGTTCGACGTCAGGGGCCTCGATATCGACGGAACCAATCGCTTCGATTACCCGCTCGTGGGCGATCGGATACTCCAGTTCGTCTTCGAGATAGGCGGATAGTTCATCAATTTTCATAATTAATACAGAGACTACCGGAGTAAATGTGTTCTGCTCTTCGGAGCAAGTGCAACTAAGAAACGGCGGTTCCGGGGGTAAGTTAGTCGTCCGAATCGGCGGGTGTATCGTCGCCGGAATCGGTGGATGCACTGCCACCGGAACCGGCGGACACGTCGCTTTCGGTACTTCCGCCGTCTCCATCCTCTCCGGTCAACTCCTCAGCGCGGAGGTCCGCGCTCGCCTCTCTGACCTCGCGCATCACGCTCGAGATGCGCTCTTCGGCCTCCAACTCCTCCTCGACCGAGAGGTCGACGCCCTCGACTTCGAGCAGGAACTTCGCGATTTCGGTTACCTCGTACATCAGTTCGTCCAGTTCCTCGGCGGTAAAGAAGCCGGACATCGCGCCGTAGAGGAACGTCGCACCCGACTTCCGTATTTTGCCCTCGAACGACGAGCGCGCCTGATTGACCGCCTGCGGCGTGTACGTATCGGTCATAAACGGGACCAGCTCCGGAAGGTTCTCGCCGATCTTCGTCATCTCGACGCCGGTCTCCGTACGGAAGTCGGCGCACAGTCGAGCGATGGCCCACTCGCGCGCCGTGATGTATGTCCGGTCCCGGAGAAAGTCGTTGACGCGGTCGTACTGCGCGCCGTCTACTTTTTTGAACCGGGCATACTTCTGGACGTCCGACGGCGGTTCCGCTCCGTCAGATGGTGCTCCGTCAGATGGTACTCCTGATTCGTGGGTTGGTGCTTCCGCCTCCTCGGCAGCCGCGGCAGAACCGGACGCGGGACCCCCCTCGGGCGAATCCGAAGTATCCTCGTTGGATGGTGGTTCGACGCCGGAGTCGTCGGCATCGCCCGGTGGCGACTTCGACGCGTCTTCCTCGGAGGCTGTCTCGGGGGCCGACCCGGTCGCGTCGGTGTCGGCGGCGGACATCGACTCATCCGCCGCGGTCGGTGAGGTGTCGGGAGGTGACGCGTCGGCGTCGTCGTTTGCCATACTGCCGGGTGTCGCGCCGACGCAAAAAAGCGTTCTGTCGCGATCGATTTCGAGCGAGCGAGGTCACGCCGAGGATCTGGCTCACAGGACGCGGGCGACACCCGACGATTTTTCTACTCCCCCGACGACATCTCGGCGTATGAGAATCCTCGTTGGCGTCGGAGCGTCGGACGGGTCGCTCCGGGCGCTGGAGCAGACGGTCGAACGGGCGGTCGAAGCGGGCGACGAACTGACCGTCGCGATCATCGAGGACGACAGTCCAGACCGTTCGACCGATGAGATCGAATCCCGCGTCGAGGCGGCGCTTGATTCGGGAACCGTCGATGCCGAGGTTCGTCACGTCGACGACGAGCCGGGCAGCGAACTCGTGACGATCGCCGAATCGGAGGGGTTCGATCGGATCGTCCTCAGCGGCGGGACGACCAGTCCGATGGGTAAGATCAAGATCGGAAGCATCGCAGAGTTCGTTCTCTTGAACTCCCACGTCAGCGTCACCCTCATCAGATGAGCTACGATCGCCGCTTCCCCGACACGGTTACCGGCCCGTTCGAGGGCCCGCCGATACGCTTCACCGACAAGGCGGGCCGCGAGATCGAGATCCGCGCGCACGACGAGAGCGAGCGCGAGTACGAGGCGATCGCGTCGATGTACGACGAGTTCGATCCGGCGGACCGCGCCCAGGGGATCCCCCCGAGCGACGAGCGGCGTATCCGCGAGTGGCTCGAGAACATCCTCTCCGGCGAGTGCCTGAACGTCGTCGCGTGGGACGGCGATCGGGCGGCGGGACACGCCACGCTCGTCCCCGATAACGACGACTACGAACTGGCGATTTTCGTCCTCCAAGCGTACCAGGAGGCCGGAATCGGGACGCGTCTGATGAAAGGCCTCCTCGGCTACGGTGCGGAGTCCGGCGTCGAAACGGTGTGGCTCACCGTCGAACGGTGGAATCAGCCAGCCGTCGGCTTGTACAAGAAGATCGGCTTCGAGATCAGCGACTCCGAGAGCTTCGAGATGGAGATGGCGATCCGGATCGGCGACGGCGCCGACGAAAGCGGATAGCGAACGGCGGTTAGTCGGCGTAGACCGCGCTTCGGCGACGGTGTTTGTCGTCCAGTCGAGGGATGGAGCCGTTCACACTGAGAGGACGAGGCCGTTCACACTGAGAGGACGGGCTGGCTCGCGTACAGGAGGACGTACTCCGCGGCCTTCGCGAGCACCTCGCCGGGATCGCCGGAGATCGGTTCCCGCGGCACCACCAAAAAGTCCGCATCGACCTCGTCGGCCGTATCGAGGACGACGCTGCCGGGATGGCGGAGCTTCATTTTCGTCGAGAACCCGTACGCGACCGACGTCGACAGCGGGACGTCGTGCTCGGCCGCGATCCGCGCTGCGGTCTCGGTGATCGCCTCGCCGTCGGCGGCGACCTGCGCGTCGTCGACGACGCCGTCTTCGATCGCTCGAACCACGTCCTCTCCGAGCACGTGGACGACGTGAACCGTCGCATCGTATTTCGCGGCGATCGCAACGGCGTGCGCTACCGCGTCGTCCGACTCGTCGCTCGTGTCCACGGGGGCGAGCACGAGGTCGACAGACAGCGGTCGGCGTTCGGTCATACCCGCACCTGTGGCGGCCGACGGCAAAAATCCTCACTTCGACGTCGACGGTATCAGGTCGCCGGGCGAACGGTCCGCTTCGAGAATCCGGACAGTTCACTCCGAGAGTCCGAACGGTCGCTTCGAGAGTCAGGACGGGCCACTCCGAGAATCCGGACGGGCGACACGCTCAATAGCGAGACTGGTATAGTACGTGTGTGCGGTATCGCTTGGCATTGCTGTTCGTCGCCATCCTCGTGGCCGCGTCGCTCGGGAGCGGGTTACTCGGTCCCGGGGGCGTCGCGAGCGGCCAGGACCCCCCACCGGAGCAACTCATCCGACCAGCTGAGGCGGAGAGCTACGTCTGGCCGTACACCAGTCGGAGTCATTCAGTGGAGGGGCGAACCCTCGCGTTGAACGTCGTGATCGTCGGGACGCCGGACGACGTCCGTACCATCCTGATGGATCGCTCCGAACTGGAGTGGACGACCGCCGACGAGGACCACAGCGTAAACGATACCGTGTCGATCGCAGACATCAACGAATCTCTACAGAGATCACAGGACAACGAATCCGGGTCGCAGGCGCAGTTGGACGGGTCAGGGTCACTCGGCCAGCTCAACGAATCGGTGTCGATATCACCGTGGCAGACCGCCCGCGGGTCCTCGCGGTACACCTACGTGGCGGACAATCTCAGTTCGGGAGAGTGGGTCGAAGCTGATTATCAACTCGCGACCGGGGCGTACCTCGGCAGCCGGACGCACATTCGCGCCTATCCCGGACCATCGGACAACTGGACGGCGCTACAGGCGCACACCGAGTACTGGGACTGGTTCCGGTTGCGACACTCGGTGACCGGCATCTCGGAGGGCGGACGGACCGTCGAGCGCGACCTCCGAGACGAACCGTTCGTCGCGGAGGTCAACCGGGTGTACCACGGGAACGGCGGCGGCGGGAGCGACGGCTGGCTCTCGGTGATCCGACTGACGTCGGCGAACTGGTCACTGGTCCCGTCGGCGTCCGCAGAGGAGTCCACCGAACGCCCGAGTTCGACGACGCTCGGCGTCGTCGGTATCGTCCCCGCCGCGGCGGTGCTCGCGGTCGCTGCGTCCCCGGTTCGGCGGCGAGACCTACGGGAACTGCGGGATCTCGCGCTCCCGATCGCTCTGATCGCGCTCGTCCTCGGCGTCCGATCGCTCGGAATCGTCGCTGAAGGGGTGTTCCCCGCGACTAATCCGAAGGTATTCGCCGGACTCCTCTATCCGGTACTGGTCGCGGGGCCGCTCGTCGCTAGCTGGATCTTGGCTCGCAACCGCCCCGCCACGCGCATAGCGCTTCTCGCAGCCGTCGGGCTCGGTGCTGGCTTCGTGCTCGATTTGGGCAGCGTCGGCGTGAGTGTCGTGCCGATCCAACTCGTGCTGCAACGAACGGCGCTGATGGGAACCCTCGGACTGTTCACGCTCGGCGTCGCCGACGGGGATCGGCAGTTAGCCGGGATCGGAGTGGTCCTGTGGCTCGGGGTTCTGGCGGCGACGCTTCTGGGGATGGTGTGAGCGAGCGATCCGAACCGGAACGGTCGAGTCGAGCTACGATCTTTCGACGCCTGTCGCAGCGTAAATAACGACGCCGTCGTTCTCGTAGACGCGTTCCCAGCGGTCGGACCGCTCGAAGGACCGTTCGACCGTGCCGAACTGCGCGGCGGTGTCACCGCGGACCGTGTACTGACCTTTCGGCACGTACACGTGCGTCGGCCGTTCGCCGATGTCGTCGGCGATAGATTCGACGCACGCGACGCTCTGACACCTCGATACCGACTCGTACGCCGCTTCCTGTTGTGCGAACCGGTCCGAATCGACCCATTCGACGCCCCAGAAACCGACGAGTAGTGTTCGATCGGTCAACGCGGGGAGCCACTCGGCGGCGTCTCCCATCGCGACGAAGGTCGCGTCGGGATCGGTTTCGGCTTGAATCCACGCCATCGCCTCGACGGACTCCCGGTCCAGGAACTCCGGCGTGGAGGGGTCTGTCACGAGCGTCGTCTCGTAGGCGAAGTACGCCCCGCCGACGACCGTCCCCAAGAGGATGACAATCGCGGCCGCTACCGCACGACGATCGGCGTTGAGGGCGGTGCGTTCCGGTCGCGTTCCCGGCGTGGAGGCGGTTCCCGCTCGCTTGCGATCGGTGGCGGGTCCACTGTCGCGGTCGGTGATGGGGCCGCTGTCGGGGTGGGGAGCAGAAGTGCTGTCTCGGTCGAGAGCAGAAGTGCTGTCCCGGTCGACGTCGCGAGCCCGCACGACCATCACAACGGTGGCGGGGATCAGCACAGCGCCTACCGTGTAGGCGAACCGCGGCTGTCTGAACAACACTTCGACGACGACGAGCCAGGCGGGAAGCAGGTAGTCGCGTCGAATTAGGAGGTAGATTGCGGGCACCAACGCGACGGCCGTACCCACCGAAACCGCACCCGAGAGCGCGTCTGCGCCGCCTCCGACGCCGCCGTGCGTTCCGGACGCCGCCGTGAACACGTCGATGCCGTGCGTCGTGAGGACCCAGACGAGCCACGGCGACGCGAGCAGTGCACCTCCGAGCCCGACCGCCAGCCCGGTGAGAAAGCCCGATATCGATCGGTCACACAGGAGCCAAAAGAGGACGTAACTCACGACGACGAACAGCGAGTACACGGGATGGGTGAGCACGGTCAGCCCGAAGGCGAGCGCACCGAGGATGACCAGACCGCGCGGGTAGCGACTGGGGTTGTTCCCCCCTGGCTCGTTGTTCGACGGTGCCGCAGCGCCGCCGTCGAACGCGAAGAGCCGGTATCCGGCGTAGACCGCGACCAGCGCGTAGCAGAACGCGAACGCGCGGACCACGCCGCCCGCCGAGAGGTGCCACTCCAGGATCTGCGGATTCAATGCCACCAGCCCGGCCGCCGCGGTTCCGGCCGGTCGCGAGCCCGCGACGTCGCGGCCGAGCAGATACGTCGGCACCAGCGCGGTCACCATCCCGACGGCCGGAAGGAATCGAGAGACTGCGACCGGATCTCCACCGATGTCTAAGAGCAGGGCGTACAGGTAGAACTGCAGCGGCGGATACGCGAACGGCACTCCGTCGGCGGTGTAGCCCGGGATCCGCGCCGGGAGCGCGTACCCGTTGGCGACGAGTTCGGCGGAGATCTTCGCGTACAGCCCCGCACCGTAGGCGGGGTAGGGGTTCGTCGCGAGGTAGATCGCGATCGCGACGACGCCGGGAAGCAACCCCAGAGCGAGCCACCGGCCGTCATCGCTGTCGAACGGAATTGCCGCACGGAGGGCAGTGAAAATCCGGCGTCCGCGGGACGCTGGAGAGTCGCTTTCGCTCATTTTCGTTTGAGTCGGAGCGGCGTCCGGAGGTCGATCGCGTACGCGGACCAGCGGTACTCCGCCAGCGCCCACGCGGGGACCGCGACGATCAGCGCGCCCGCGGAGAGCCCTTCGACGACGCCGATCCACCGCGGGAACAGATACGAGAGTCCGTTGGCGACTTTCGATGGAAGCGCGTCGACGAGGCGATCCGTGAGGGATCCCGCGGCCGGGTCGGGAGCGCGGGACGGCAGGTCGATCGACGCCGCGCTCGGTCCGCCAGCGCTCTCGTCGCCCGTGCCGAGTCGTTCGGATTCGTAGGGAAACCCGACCGTCGCGGACCACACGACCTCGCCGCCGGTGTCGACCTCGAAGACGCGGTCGCCGTTGGAGTCGGTGACGAGCGTGTTTCCGTTCGGCAGTCGGTCGGCGTCGCGCGCCCACTGCATCCGCTCGTCGCTCCAGGTCCAGGAGCGCTCCCACGAGCCGTTCGCGCGCTGGTACTCGACGATTCGGCTGTTCTCCGAGTCGGCGACGAGCACCGCCGGACCGCCGTCTTCCGGCGGGATGTAGTCGGGGTTGTGCTGTTCGTACAGCGTGTCGTAGTCGCCGTCGGTCCCGAGCGTCCAGTCCTCCATCAGGCCACGCTCGAAGTCGATAAACGCGACCTGGTCGTGGTTCCGGAGGCTGATCATCGCGGCGTCCCGCCCGTCGATCTCGACGTGCTCCACGTCGTTGAGGTGCGTCCAGTCCTCGGGGTACGGCCCGCCGCTCTCGACGTCGTAGTCAGACTGCGCGTCCCACTCCCACTCGGTGAGTCCCGTCGTCGTGTTCACGACGAAGATCCGATCCCGATCGATGTCGGCCACGAGCAGACGCGCGTCGCCGATGCGGTCGACGTCGTGCCATCGAGTCGAGTGCTTGCCGGGCGTGATCCGGCTGAAGACGTCCGTCCGCTCGCCGGTCGTGAGATTGACGCGCTCGACGCCGTTTCGGGTGCAGACGGATTCGCCGCCGCACTCGTCGGCGTCGAGGTGGTCAGCGTAGACGAACTCGACGGTCGCGTCGGTTCCGGAAACGGGGTCGACGTCCCAGTAGCGCGTGTGCCGGTCGTCGTAGTAGTAGATACTCCCGTCGGGGGCGAACGCGACGAGTTCGGCCTGTGCGCGGGGCGCGTCGTTCTCGTCCGCGACGAAGGCGTTCGAGTCGGTGGCGACCACGGTGACGTTCGACCGCGAGTCGACGACCGGCGAGCGATCGCCGCTGCGGAACACCTGTTCGACTGCGGGGTCGCCCGTCACCTGATCGTTCGTGCGCTCGGCGTGAACGTATCCGCCGACCAGCGCGAGGAGGGAGAGGCCGACGACGGCAGCGAGAAAGATGCGCAACGTCCGACGGGAGAGGGCCATATCCGGATCTCTCACCGAACGATAATAACGCGTTCTCATCGTCACCGGAGACACGCTCGAATCACCGTCGGTCGGGTCGAGACCCAAGCGCTATTACCGTCGTACGGCAACTAGTTGGGTATGGTGCAGTCGTCGAACGGGATGGGCATCCGGCGTCGGGCCGTGCTCGGGACGCTCGCAGCGGGAGCGACCGCGAGCGTCAGCGGCTGCCTCCGTCGCGCGCGGTCTGTCGCCGGGTGGGATTCCATGGAGCAGGTCTCGCTCCGGATCAAGACCCTCCCAGCGGACTCGGATCCCTACGCGCTCCACGCCGCTCGGATGATCACGTCGTGGTATCAGGCCGCCGGGATCGACGCCCAAGTAGTTCCGGTCTCCGAGGAAGAACTCCTGCGGCAAGTGCTCTTAGGGAACGATTTCGAGATATTTCTCGCCAGGAGCCCGACACGGGAACAGGACCCCGATATCCTCTATGGACTCCTCCACTCTCGCTTCGCCGACACCCGTGGTTGGCAGAATCCGTTCGGGTTCGCTGATCTGGATGTCGACGAGTGGCTCGAAGAGCAACGGCGGGCGACCGGCGAGCGGAGACAGGATATCGTTGGCGACCTCTTGGAATCGAGCAGCCGCTCACAGCCGTTTACCGTCCTCTGTTCCGCCGACGAGATTCGGGCCGCACGTCGGGAGAACTATCGGAACTGGTACGGCGCGAGCCTCCACTCGACCTACGGGTATCTGGCGCTCGAACGCGTATCCGAGACCGGGTCGACCGACGACGGGAGCGAATCCGAGGAGGCCACGCTGCGAATCGTTGGAACGGACAGGCGTCCGACGGAGAACTTGAATCCGCTCTCGGTGGAACATCGGCGCTCGGGGGTTCTGACGGGACTGCTGTACGATCCGATCGGCTACGCCACGTCAGACGGAATGTCTCCGTGGCTCGCGGAGTCGTGGTCGTTCTCCGACGGCGACGGCGGCCCCGAAGCGACGGTGCGATTGCGCCCGGACCGGACCTGGCACGACGGGGAACCGCTAACCGCCGAAGACGTGGCGTTCACTTTCGCGATGCTTTCGGATACCACGCTGGGCTCGTCCGATGACGGAACCGAAGATGACGAGACCGAAGCGGACACGCAAGTCCCGTCGCCACGCTTTTACGGACGTAGTGAGCTCGTCGACGAGGTCACCGTCACGAGCGACACCGTCGCCGTCATTCAGTTCACTGACTGCTCCCCCCGAGTCGCGACGCGGGCGTTCACCGTCCCGATCCTCCCGAAGCACGTCTGGGAAGAGCGAACGGATCGGGTCTCTATCAGTGGGATCGAGATCAGCGATGCGACCGAAGCGCTCGTGACGAACAACATCGAACCCGTCGGAAGCGGCCCCCTCCGGTTCGTCCAGAACACGCCCCGAGACTCGCTCGTCCTCGAACCGTTCGAGGATCACTTCCTCGCCGACGACTCCGACGAGAGGGGCATCGCACAGATCGGTGCCCCGCAATTCGACCGCTTGGAGTTGCAGATCGTCGGCTCCGACAACGCGGCCGTAGGAGTCGTCGCGGACGCCGACGCCGACGTGACCGCGACGCCCGTCGGAGCGGACACCGTTCCGCAGATCGGACGGGCCAGTGACCTCGAACTCGTCGTGAATCGGTCGACATCCCCGTATCTCCTCGGATACAACACCCAGATTCCCCCACTCACCAACCCGCGATTCAGGCACGCGCTCGCGCGGTTGGTGGATCGTTCCTTCCTCGTTTCGGACGTCTTCAACGGATACGCGAATCCCGCGGTGACGCTGCTCGACGGGACCGAATGGGTACCGGAAGACCTCAGGTGGGACGGCGACGATCCGACGACGCCGTTCCTCGGTACGGACGGCGAGTTGGACATCGCGCGGGTCAGAGAGGAGTTCAGAAACGCGGGGTTTCAGTACGAAGACGGCGTACTCGTGAGAGGAACGTAATGGCGCTCGTAGACGTACTCCTCCAGGTCGGCCTCGTCGTCGCTCTCGGGCACCTTCTCGCGTTTCTCATCGTGGTCGGGTGGGACCCGCGTCCGACCGCGTCGGACGAGCCACGCCTCCGGTATCGCCTGCGACGGAACCTCCGGGAGGTGATGCCGACGCTCGGCGTCCTCGCGGTGGTTCTCACGATTAACAAGGTAGTCCGAGACATCGGCGTCGAACTCTCGTGGCTCCTCGGAGTCAACCTGACCCGATATATCTACCTGCTCGAATCGCAGTTCGTCGCGGTCCTGCAAAGCTACGCGAATCCGTTGTTGACGACATATTTCGGGTTCGTATACATTTTCGGCTACACGTTCCTCCTGACGTTCCCCGTCCTCGCGTACGCGGTATACGAGCGATCGCAACCGCTTCGGGTGCTGCTTCTCACTTACATCCTGAATTACGGGATCGGCGTCGTCTGCTACGTCCTGGTCGTTGCATACGGCCCACGGAACTATATGCCGGAACTGGTCGAGCCGCTGCTGTACACGAGTTGGCCGCAGTCGCAGCTGCTGGTCGCGCAGGTCAACGTGAACACGAACGTCTTCCCGTCGCTACACACGTCGCTGTCGGCAACGGTCGCGCTGGTCGCGTACCGGTTTCGGTCCATCTATCCGCGGTGGCTGCCGATCGCGACCGTATTGGCCGTCTCGATCATCATCTCGACGATGTACCTGGGAATCCACTGGGCGACCGACGTCGTCGCCGGAATTATCGTCGCGGCAGCGAGCGTCGAACTCGCGGTCCGCATCGACGACGGTCGGCTCGCGGAATCCGTCCGCCGATGGCGGAGTCGAGATAGCGTTTCGGAGTGAAGATACAGCGTCTGCACGGAGACAACGAAGAATCTGCGCGGAGACAACGAAGAATCTGCACGGGACAGCGATTGATCTGACCGCTCCGAGCCGACGGGGTTTATCCCGAGCGACGGTGAACGGACGGCTATGTTCGAGACGATCGTCATCGCCACGGACGGCTCCGAGAGCGTCAGACGGGCCGTCGACGTGGCACTCGATCTCGCCGATCGCTTCGACGCCGAAGTGCACTGTCTGTACGTCGTCGACGAGGGCGACGTCGCGTCCGCGCCGGAGCGCCTCCGCGAGGAGATGGAGAACGCGCTGATCGACCGGGGCGAAGAGGCGATCGACGAAGTCCGCGAGTCGACGGACCGAGACGTCATCACCGCGATCACGGAGGGACGCCCGTCCTCCGTGATCGACGAGTACGCCCGCGACGTCGACGCCGACGTCGTCGCGATGGGGACCCGCGGCCGACACGGGGAAAACCGGTTTCTCATCGGCTCGGTCGCGGAGCGAGTTGTTCGGACGTGCCCGATACCCGTGCTGACGGTTCGCCAACTCGCCGACGACGAGGGCGAGACGGAACTCACCGGAACGCCGGAGAGAAGCTGAAATCGCTCGGAGATCACCGATCTCGGCCAGCCAACCACGCCGGGGTCGAAACCACACCGGGGTCGGAACCACGCCGGTTTTCACGAGGGGGACCGTCGCTCTCTGATATGGAAGACGAACTCATCGATAGCGCGAGTCTCTCGCTGACCCGGAAATCGCAGCTTCCTGGTACGGGATTCTTCTACCCGGACTCCCTCGACGAGGACCGATCCGAAGAGCGGGTCGCCGAGGCCGTCGAGGGTGCGGAGGCCGTCGTCGTCGCTGACACCGACGCGGACGGACTGGGGTGCGTCGCGCTGATCCGCGAAGCGTACGGTGCGACCCTCGAATGGGCGACGTTCGAGGACGACCTCGTCGAACGCGTCGCGCGCTGGGAAGGCACCGGTTCCGACGACGATGGCAGCGACGACGCCGACCCCGAATCTGAAGACGCCGATCGACCGCGGTCGACGGTCGCGCTCGTCGGTGCCGGTCCGTACTCGCTGGACGAAGCCCTCGAAAACGTCGCGGAATACGCGCCGGAGGGAATCGATCTCTACGTCTGCGATCTGTGTCCCGACGAGTACAAGTGGATCGCCGAGGAGCTCGACGCGGCGCGGTCGGTCGCCTCATCAGTCTCCTGGTACGATCACCACCAGTGGGACGACGGAACGGCAGACGCCGTCCGCGAGGCGGGTGTCGACCTCGTGATCGGTGAATCCGACGAGGAGTGCACCGTCGACGTGACGCTTCGATCGCTCGACTACGACTTCGAGGACCGCTGGATCGAACTGGCCGAAGTCACGCGCGATCACGACCTCTGGCTGAAGGAAGACGCCCGCAGCGACGACCTCGCGGACTACGCCTACTGGACGGACGCGGAGGAGTACGTCTCGGTGATCGGGAACTTCGGCGTGGATCTCCCCGATATCGTCGAGCAGTACATCAGCCTCCGGCGCGTCGAAAAGCAGGCGCTGATCGAGGCCGCGGTCTCCCGTGCGGAGATAAAACAGGTGGGCCCGTGGACGGTCGGCGTCACCTACGGTCGATGCTCACAGAACGAGGTCGCCGACGCGCTCCGCGAGGAGGGAGCGGACGCGGCTGTCGTCGTCAAACCCGCCGGGAGCGCGAGTATCCGCGGATCCGAGGGATTCGAGCGCGCCCACGAGGTCGCGCGGTTAGTCAACGGCGGCGGCCATCCGAGAGCCGCGGGGTGTAAACCCGACATCTACGACGATATGCTGGATTACGCCCACCACTGGACGACGCAGGGTGCGACGACGAAGCGCGTCATTCTTCGCGCCTTCGAGCGAGTCGCCGCCGAGGTCGAAGACGCTGAGACGGACGCCGAAGCAGACGAGCGCGACGGGGACGTCGTTACCGACGACGGCGATGCAACCGATGACGACGGAGAGAGCGGCGTGGCCGATGACAACGCGGACGGCGACGCGAGCGAAGACGGAACTGACGAGTAGGACGGATCACCTTCGGAAATCGAGCGGAGAAACCGCCGCATCGAAGAGACAGCAGCCCGGCCGACGGCGAGTTTATATACGGTGGCGGGACCAGACCCCGCGTGACGTGACGTGACGTTCGCCCCGCGTCGATCAGCGGTTGTCCGACACGCCGACGCGGGTGGTGCGCCGGGAGCGGTCCCGGCGCGAGCGGTTGTCGGCTGTTTGCCCTACTCAGTCCCTTCGACCGGTTCGGAGCCGCCGGGCTGGACGCCCGTCTCTGTCTCCTCGCCGACGACCCACTTGTCCGAGTAGCTCGCGCCACAGGTGCAGTGCGCGTACGCGTGGATAACTTCACCGCGGGCGTAGAGTCCCCCGACCTCCTCGTTCTGCGCCTCGGAGAACGCGAAGATGAACTCGACGTCGTGCGCGTCGTCATCATCAGCGACGGCTTCGGGACACTCGCCGCCGTCGAGCGTTCGAGAGACGTGTCCGCGCGCGGCCATCGCGCCGCGGGCGAACTCCATCGCGTCCATCCCGGTCCCGGCGGAAAACGCCCGGCGGCCGTCGTCGCCGGGGACGACGAGCACGTAGCCCGCGTCGACCGTCTCTCCCATCTTCGGGAGCTTCCCCTGACTGTCGAGGTACTCCTCGGTCAGAAACAGCGCGACGTCGTCGTGTCTGTCGCCCGCCAGAAACTCGTCGAGTTTGCTCATACCGCCGAGAGGTCGCGGAGGGCTAAAAGCCGCGTGAAATCAGCTAATGTCTCGTCGCGCGCGCCTCGCGGACGTCGGCCCCGTCGCGGACCTTGTCCTCGCAGTTCGGACAGACCCGCGGCTGGTCCATCCCGTTCGGTGCGAACACCCGGACGTACTCCGCGGTTACGAAGGACCCGCAGTTCTCGCAGTTCGGCATCGGTCGGCGATTTGTATTGAATCGAGATAATATTTAGGGGCAAGTATATTATCTCCGACCAATCGATCGTGTACGATGATCGTGTACCGATGGGTGTCCATCGGGTCCCGGTCAGCGTCCGTTAGACGCCCTCATCGTGTAAGTGAGCGGCAGATTCGCTGACAGCGTGGCGGACGACGATGTCGATGCCGCGGGCGACTTCGATGCCCCCGTAGTAGACGCCGACGAGCGAGACGAGAACGCTCACGACGATGCCGAACGCGCCGAAGAGCAGCGCGAGGAGCGAACCGACGCCGGAGATGATCGCGAAGTAGAACGCGCCCACTGCGAACTGATACGCGGCGTCGCGGTGCGGCTGTGTCTTGGAGGGAACCGACGAGCGGGAGCTCATACGTTCAATGTGAGTCAGCGTCGTGAAAAACCCTTCAGACCGATTCGCCGTGAACGATCCCCTCGACGACGCGTTCGGCGACGCGGGCGTGCACGAGGGCGTCCCGGTGGCGACTGCGGAACACCGAAGCGGCGCTTTCTGCAGCACGCGGATCGCGCTCGAAGTCGATCTCGGGGTATGAGACCGCCGCTAAGAGGAGCGGTTCGGGTGCGGCCGACGGGATCCCGTCGGGTCCGTCGAGCGGGTCCGATCCCAGAAGCCGTTCGAGATCCGCCATCGATAACTCGTCTGCGGCGACACCGCGAATCACCGACGCGAGACGGCGAACGAGCTCCCGCGGGAAGCCGCCAGCGACGACGCGAATCGACAGGAAATCGCCGTCGCGTCGAACGGAAACCGAGACGTCGCGGACCGTCCCGCGGTCATCCAGCGTGAGGTTGTGGAAGTCGTGGTCGCCGGTGAGCGCCTCAGCGGCCGCAGCCGCGCGTTCGTCGTCGAGGGCGGGCGCGTACAGGTCGTAGACGTACTCCCGGCGGGTCGCATCGTGGGTCGCGTGAAAATCAGCGGGTACCTCGGCGGCCGCCCACGCGCGAACGGTCGGCGGAAGCTCGGCGTTCAGCGCTCGCGGCGTGCACCACTCGGGGCACTCGAACGCGACGGTCTGCGCCAGCGCGGAGACTCCCGCGTCCGTGCGACCGGCGGCGGCGTACCCGCGCGGGCGGTGTCGCCCCTCGCGATCGAACACGCCGAGGGAATCGAGCGCATCGAAGATCGAGTCCTCGACGGTCGGGACCGACGGTTGGCGCTGAAACCCGTGGAACGGTCGCCCGTCGTAGGCGATTCGAAAGGCACGTTTTCGATCGTCAGCGACCGGTTTCCTCGCGTCGCTACTCATCAGTCGGATCCGAACCGGTCGGATCGAGCGACTCCGGTTCCTCGGGGTCTCGATAATCACCTTCGTCGCGGCGGAGGACGAGCACGGGGACTGCCGAGAGTCGGAGCACGCGCTCCGTCGTACTACCGAGCAGATAGCGTTCGAGTCCCCGTCTACCGTGGCTACCCATCACGACGAGATCCGCGTCGACGGCGTCGATACGGTCGAGGATCGCGCGATAGGGCGCGCCGCGGATCACAGCGGTGTCGACGTCGACTCCGGAGGCGCGAGCGCGGTCTGCGACCGCCGCGACGTGCTTCTCGGCCTCCGCCTCGTAGGCGTCGAGTAGCGCCTCGGAGTCGAGCTTTGCCGCTTCGAGCGCGTGGACGTCGACAGCGGAGACGACCGACAGCGCGGCATCAGCGTCGCGAGCCAATGTGATGGCGTGGTCGGCGGCCGCATCGCTCGGCGCGCTGCCATCGACCGGGACCAGAATCCTCTCATACATACCGCTAGATTACGCGAGGAATGGTAAAACGTCACCGCGAGCGACAGGAAACCGTCATTGCGAGGGACGAACGATCGACGGCGTTGTCTGCCGTCCCGCACCCGGATCAGCGCAGATCCTCGAGCGTCGGCGACGCGCGCTCGCCCGGGAACTCCTCGACCGGAACGGTCGTCTGCTCGCCGGAGTCCATATCTTTTACCGTTACCTCGCCGTTCGCGAGGTCCTGCTCGCCGACGATGACGACCGTTTCGGCGTTGATGCCGTCGGCGTAGCCCATCTGCGCGCCGAAGCTTCGGCCCGAGACGTCGACCTCGACGACGTTGCCGCCCGCGCGAAGGTCGCGAGCGATCCGGGAGGCGACGTCGCGGGTGTCGCCGACGGTGAGGAGGTAGTAGTCAGTCGCGAGCGCCTCGTCGGGCCAGACCCCAGCGCGTTGACAGAGCAGCGACAGCGGGGCGAGGCCGGGCGCGACGCCGACGGCCGGGGTCGGCTGACCGCCGAAGCTCTCGATGAGATCGTCGTAGCGGCCGCCGCCGAAGACCGATCGCGAGATCTCGCCCGTGGAGTCGAAGCACTCGAAGACGACGCCCGTGTAGTAATCAAGTCCGCGGGCGGTCGTCAGCGAGACGTCACAGAACTCGCGCGCGCCGAAGTCCTCGGCCGCCGCGAGCACTTCTCGGAGGTTCTCGACCGCTTTCTCGACGTCGTCGCCGCCGAATTCCGCGATTTCGTCGAGGTCGCCCGCGGTGACGAGGTCGTCGAACTCCTCGGCCTGTCCGTAGGAGAGTCCGGCGTCCGAGAGCAGGCCGAGGTACTCCGTCTCCTCGACTTTCGCTCGCTTGTCCACCGCGCGGATCGCCGCGCGGGTGTCGACGTCGGCGTCGAATGCGCGGAGCAGCCCACCGAGGATGTCGCGGTGCGAGACGCGGAACTCGAAGTCATCGCCCGTGAGTCCCAGGTTCGTGAGCCCGTCGGCGGCGAACGCGAGGATCTCCGCGTCGGCTTCGGGCTCGGAAGAGCCGAAGATGTCGACGTTCGTCTGGTAGAACTCTCTAAACCGCCCTTGTTGGACCTGCTCGAAGCGCCAGAACGGCCGCGTCGAGTACCACTTGATCGGCTTCGAGAGCGCCTGCTGCTTGGCGACGACCATCCGCGCGACCGTCGGCGTCAGCTCCGGCGTCAGCGATACCTCGCGGCCGCCCTCGTCCTCGAAGGCGTACAGCTCGTCGACGATCTCCTCGCCGCTCTTGTCGACGTACATCTGCGTTCGTTCGAGTGCGGGCGTCGAAATCTCGCGGAAGCCGTAGCTCGCGGCGGCGTCCTCCAGCATGTCGATGACCTGCCGCCGAGGGGCCATCTCCTCGGGGTAGAAGTCCCGAAAGCCCTTGAGTCGGTCGTACATACGGGCGGATTCGGCGGTGGCGCGCTTGAAACTGTTGAAGCGCGCCGCGGGCACCCAGACTCGAATCCAGCCGATGGCGGAGCACCTACCCGTTACGCCGCGATCAAACCGACGCCGACGACGGCGAGGGCGGCGGCGACGAGACGGATTCCGAAGGAGTCCTCGCGGAGCAAGATCCCGCCGAGGAGGACCGCAACGACCGCCTGCGTGTTGATGATCGGCGACGCGATCGACGCGGGAACGGTCGAGAACGCCAGCGAGGTGGCGTGCTCGCCGAGCGCGACGCCGCCGCCCGCGAGAGCGAACTTCGGAAGCGCGTCGCGGATCGGCACCCACTCGCGCGCCGCGAGCGGTAGGACGACGACGAGCACGCCGCCGAGGACCGTCGGGACCCACAGTTCGAGTGGGAATCCGAGTTCCTGCAGCGCGACGCGTTTCCCGACGTCGCTGACGGCGAAACAGGCCGCACTCAGCAGGCCGAACTGCGCCGCTCGCGAGGTCGCCGCCTTCCGGACGGGATCGAGCAGGGAACCGGTCCGGTAGTTCGCGACGTAGACCGCGAGCGTGGCGATCACGACGCCCGTCACCTGGACCGGGGTGAGGTGCTCCTGCAGGAACACGACTTCGATCGGGAGGACGAAGACGGGGACGATCTTGCTGATCGGCGCGACGTAAGAGACCTCCCCGAGGTCGAGCGCCCAGAGGAAGACGAGGAACGCCGCGGCCGTCGCGACGATCGTACCGAGGACGAGCACGCCTTCGAGCGCGCCGAACGACGAGAGCGAGGGGACGTCTGCCGGATCCGTCCGCCGCAGCGTGAGCGGGAGATACCACAGGACTGCCGCGGCGTTGATCCCGACAGTCAGGACCGTGCTGGGGTACTTCTCGAAGTACTGCTTGAGGACGAAGATGTACGTCCCCCACACGAGCGCCGCGAGGAGAGAGTAACCGATTCCGGGAGGGAGGGAGAACACGCTCGCAGATGACCCTCACCGGGAGAAATGTGTTCGGATTCGAGATCGATACCGTGCGGTCATCCGGAACTGGAAGTGCGGCGAGAGGGTCACTCCCTCAGGCCGCGCACGTACGACTGCTCGTGCTCGGGGAACACCGATCCGATCGCATCGGCACCCGCTGTCTCCGCGATCAGCGCCCGCAACTCGGCCTCGTAGTCGCCCTTCGGAACCTGCGCCGAGGGGCCGGTTTCGACCGAGAGGCGCTCCGCGACGAGCGTGTCGACGGCGTTCCGGCCGAGTCCGACGAGCGGGGAGAGGTAGTCGACGTCGTGTCTGTCTTCGAGGCTCTGCGCCTGTGCGCGCGAGATCGTGGGGACGCGGTCGTCGCGGCGTGTGCCGTCGGCGACGGCGTCGACGTCCAGGGACGCAACCCGTTCGAGCGCGTGTTCGTGGACGCGCTGGATGCCGTTTCGGGGGTAGCCGTCCTCGAGCATCCGTTCGACCGCCTCCTCGGCGGCGGACGGGTCGAGATCGACGACCTCGAACGGATAGCCGAGGCGTTCTGCCGCCGCTTCGGCGTGTTTCCAGTCGTCGGTGATCCCGAAGTGACCGGTGACGAGTTGGACGTCGTAAAAAGAGTCGAGAAACAGCGCGGCGAGCGTCGAGTCCTTCCCACCGCTGTAGAGGAGTGCGAGATCCACGGGTTCGCTATCGACGGCGGATATCGAAGCTCTTCGATTCGGGCTGGAGCTCTCGGAGCAGGTCCTTCATCTGGTCTTCGTCGATTCGGTTCTGGATGCGGCCGCTCTGTGCGAGCGCGAGGATCTGTTTCTTCACCGACTCGGCGAAGTCGGGTTTCGACATCTCGACGGCGTTGAGTCGTTGGCGCGCCCCGTCGGTCAGATACTGCTTCAGCATCGCGTCCTGTTTGGCCTCCGCCTGCTCGCGGGCGGCCTCCTGTGCGGCCTCGTTGGACCCGCCGCCCTGCCCGTCGGCCTGATCGCGGAGCTCCTGCATCTTCTTTTCGCGCAGTTCCTCCAGTCGGTCGTCGTCGGGGGTTCCACTCATCGTCGTAAGGTTCTGTCGCAGCGCTAAAAACGGTTACGTCGTTCAGCCTCGAACAGCGAGTCGCGCCTACGCGTAGCGTTCGAGTTCCGGTCGGTCCAGCTCGTCGAGGACGTCGGCCGCGGCGTTGTCGAGGAAGCTCTGCCCCTCGCTGGTGATGCGGCGGCCCTGTCCCTTCGCCGTCTCGACGAGACCCTCCTCTTCGAGCTGCTGGAGCGCCTGCCGGATGACCTTCTTGCTTCCCGGCGCGGAGCTGTTGCCGGAGACGCGGTAGCGGGTGGAGCCGCGCTTTCGGCCGCCGTACTCCGTCGAGAGTCGGTCGACGCCGATCGGGCCCTCTTTAGCGACTTTGCGGAGGAGCGACGCCGCGCGGACGTGCCAGAAGTCGTCCTGAGCGGGCGGGAGTTCACGGGTTTCACCGGTCTTCGCGAACTCGATCCAGTCGGGCTCTTCGATTCGATCCGCGAGGCGGTCGGCGACGTCCTCGATGAGGGCGTCGGCCGGAACGTCGTAGACACTTACCATAGGTACTGGTTCCTGTCCGCGTCGTTTAAAGCCATCGTATCGGGCCTACGGCGCGTGAGACGGACTCTCAGACGGTCTGGGGTGGTTGGGGCGTCGCCATCGGCCGACACGAATCCGACGCCTAGGACTCGTCCCCGCTGATTCCGAGACCGGTCCCGATCCAGCCGACAACGAGTCCGCCGATGACCGTCGGGATCCAGTAGACGGCCCCGCGGAAGATGACGACGGCGGCGACGGCGGTCGGTTCGGTCACCTGCGGGAGCGGCGCGGCGAGCAGGAGGAGCACGAGCACGGTTTCGATCCCGCCAGCACCGCCGGGAAGCGGCGTGACGCCCGCGATCGCCGCGATCGGAACCACGATGAGCGCGATCGAGAGCCGCACGTCGACCCCGATCGCCGCGAACGCCAACCAGAGTCCGATCATCTGACAGAGCCACCCGACGGTGGACGCCGCGAGCGCGAGCGCGAGCCCGCGGGGGTTCGAGGCGATGCGCTCGATCGCCCGGAAGAACCCGTTGATCCGGCGTTCGATACCCTCGGGAGTGGGAACGCGAATCCGCGGGATCCAGTCGGCGATCGACCTGATGATCGGCGTCAACGCGTCGATAACGCGGGCTTCGAGACGGTAGCGTCGCTTCCAGCCAGCGTAAATGAGGGCGGGGACGACCACGGCGAGCCCTCCCACAGCGGCGATCGCCGCGAGGAGGTTCTCGTTCGCCCCGAGCGCGACCTCGGAGGCGAAGTAGCCCGCGCCGACGAGCGCGATCGTGATCGACGGGACGAAGTTCAGCGTGTCGACGCTGGCGATGGCGGCCAGGCTGCGTTCGTACTCGGCGTCGGCCGCGCGGGAGATGAGGTACGCCGTCACCGGTTCGCCGCCAGCCTGTCCGAACGGCGTGATGTTGTTCGAGAACGTCGCGCCCGCGAAGACGAGAAACGAGGAGAGATACGAGAGCTCGACGCCGAGTACGTCGAGAACGGTGTTCAGAGAGAAGCTCCACGCCACCAGCCACGCCAGCGTCGTAAGAACGATGAGTGCGAGATACGCGGGTTCGGCTCGCGTGAGCGTCGAAACGAGTTCGTCGACGCCCGCGAAGTAGAACAGCAGTGCGAAGACGCCGACGGCCGCGAGGAACCCGATGACTGTGGCTCGAAGGTTCTCGCGGATCATATCACACCGTCCGTTCGTCTCGGCATCAAGCCATCGAAACCCGTGCGCGCCGACAGATTACAAAGCGAGCGTCGGACCGTAGACGAGCGTCCGTTGGACCGTAGACGAGCGTCCGTTGAACCGTAGACGAGCGTCCGTCGGATCGTCGACGAGCGTGACGTCGGCTTTTTGCCCGGCCGGACCGCACGCCCGCTATGGACGAACGATCGGCGCTCCGTCGACTCGCGGCCGCGCTCCCGACCGCGGGCGACGACGCCGCCGTCGTGGACGGCCTCGTCGTGACGATCGATATGCTCCACGAGTCGACGGACTTCCCGGCGGGGACGAACCGCCACACGGCGGGCTGGCGGGCGGTCGGCGCGTCGCTCTCTGACGTCGCCGCGATGGGAGCGGCAGCGACGGCCGCGGTCGCGGCCTACGCGGCTCCGACGCTGGAGGCGGACGAACTCGACGCGTTCGTCGACGGCGCGGTCGACGTCTGCGAGTCCGTCGACGCCGAGTACGTCGGCGGCGACCTCGACACCACGCGCGAGTTCACCGTTTCGACGACGGCGCTGGGCGAGACCGACGCGCCCGTTCGCCGCTCCGGAGCGAAACCGGGAGACGTCGTCTGCGTGACCGGCGCACTGGGCCGGGGCGCCGCCGGACTCCGCGCGTTCGAGTCCGGCGACGTCGACCGCGGAAACGACCTCTTTCGATTTCCGCCGCGAGTCGCCGCGGGCGTCGCGCTCGCCCCGTACGCCACCGCGATGATGGACTCCTCGGACGGCCTCGCGCGGTCGCTCCATCAGCTCGCCGAAGCGTCCGAGGTCGGATTCGACGTCTCGTGGGACGCGGTTCCGGTCCACGACGCCGTCGACGACTACGCCGCCGACGAAGCGGAGAAACGAGAGATGACGACGACGGTCGGCGAGGACTTCGAGCTCGTGTGCACGGTTCCGAGGGAGGCGATCGAAGACGCCCAAAGCGCCGTTTCCGTCCCGTTCACGGTCGTCGGCGACGTCGTCGACGACGGAATTCGGATGGACGGTGAGATCCTCCCCGACGAGGGTTACACGCACGAATAGAGTCGAACACCGAGTAGAGCCGGACACCAAGTTCTAATGTCGTCGCTCGGGACGGGGGAACGATGCCCTCTCGCCGCCCATTTATCGACGCCGAAACCGGCTCGGTCGACAGGAACCAAGTCCTCCTCGAAGCCGTTCCGCTCGCGAAGCTCGTGTTGTTTTTCGTCGCCGTCGCCGCGATACCGTTCGCGCTCGTGTATTTCCTCTTCGGAAGTTCGCCCGTCGGCGCGGTGCTGGCCGTCGTCGGCCAGTTCGTACTCGCCATCGGAACCGGCGTCGTCCTCATCTACATCGTCGTTCGCGGCATCGATCTCGCCGGGGGTCCCCGACACGGTGAGGAAGCCGAGCGGTCAGGACGGAACCGCGAACACCGCCCGGAGCAACCCCGCTCAGACGGCGATCACTTCGATGGGAACGAGCAGGAAGCAGAGCGAACCGAGCGCGAACGTCGCGATCCCGACAGCGAGGCGCGCGGGTCCGAGCGGTGAGTCGTCCACGGGGTTGGCCGGTCCTTTGAACGCGACCAGCGCCGAGAGCAGCCCCCAGAACCCCCACAGCCCGACCGACTCGTTCAGCGCGTAGCCGAGGCTGTAGTAGAGGTACGCAGCGAGGCCGAACAGGACGGCCGGAACGACCGCCGCGACGCGTTCTTGGGACTCTCCCAACATCGCGCGGAGGATGTGTCCGCCGTCCAATTGGCCGACGGGGAGCAGGTTCAGGACAGTGAAGAACATCCCGACCCAGCCGCCGATGACGACCGGGTTGACCGCGGTCGACGCGTCGGCGTACTCGGTCGGTCGACCGAGCGCCCCGGCGATGAGATCCAAAAGCGGCGGATTATTGAACACGATCACCTGCCCCGAGTTCTGTACCGCCCACTCGGGAACCGCGATCGGCGGCAGCGAGAGGCCGATCGCGGTGACGACGACCGTCGCCGCAAGCCCCGCGATCGGCCCCGCCACGCCGATATCGAAGAGCGCCTTCCGGTCGGGCATCTGCCCGCGCATTCGGATTACCGCGCCGAGCGTGCCGAACGGGAAGATAAAGGGGATCACGTACGGCAGCGACACGTCGACGCCGTGGTACCGGCCCATCACGTAATGGCCGAGTTCGTGGGTCGCGAGCACGCCGAGGATGGCCGCGGTGAACGGCCACGCCTGCAGCACCAACAGCGGATCGGCGAGAAGCTCCGAAAGCGGCGTGTAATACCACGTCAGCGATCCGACGAGCAGCGTCGAAACGATCGTCGCCACGAAGAGCCCGAGATTCTTCCACGGAATGCCGTCGATTCCTCGGTTCACGGGATGGGCAACGACGACGTCCTCGCGACCGCCGCGGGTGCTCGCGATCTGGATCTCGTAACCCGCCTCGCGGAACGGTGTCCACACCTCCTCGATCAGCATTCGCTCGGGAACGAGCGATTCGCCGAAAAACAGCAGTCGGTCGCCATCGTGTTGCGTCTCGTGGAGGTGAAAGACGGTTCGAAGGGCCTCGATCGGCGGTTCACCCGCCGAATCCGGGGAATCCATTGATACGGATTACGAGATGCGATCTGATAAACGCCACGACAGACCGCACCGCGGGGTCCGTGACGACGAGGGGATTCAAAACCGGAGGCTCTCCGATCGAACAGCGAAGAGGGGAATCAGGGCAGTCTGTGGCCTTCACGCCGCGAGCGTGTGGGGGATCAGGCGGGGTCCTGTGCAGGTTCGATCCGCCAGGTGGTCGCACTCGTGTACGACCATTTCTCGACGGTCAACTCCGACGCGGAGTCGCTGAGTTTCACCATCAGCGCGCCGATCTCTTTCGGCGAGAGGCCGACCTCGTCGGCGATGAACTTCGATTTGAAGTACATCTCGCCGTCCTGTGCCTTCGCGAGCAGGTACGACTTCAGTCGCTCCTCTTTGGACAGATCGTCGCTGACGGGTTCGGTGGAGGGTGTCGCGGTTGCGCTCATCTGTGTGACCTCATCCCCGCCTTGTAGTCGGGGGAGTATATAAACGGAGGAACGTTAGGTGCAATTCGGCTCTATTTACCGGATCTCGATGTAAAAAGGAATATTTCAATACCGGCCTGGGATAGTCTAGAAATTTTATTGTACTTTCTAAGGATTTATTTCCACCTAATTTTACAGAAATAATAGTGCGCAGATAACGGTTAAATCGAGAGTGTTAGACTTTCTTTCTTCCTAAAAAATGTGGAAATATCTTGCTCGCGGTGCTGTGAGAGCCGTTTCGAGACAGTGCTCTCGACTGGCGAGGTCCATTTCGAGACGGTGTTCGCGGCCGGATCAGGGCCGATCGTGCACCCAGAAGTCCTCCTCGACGGTCGTCTCGTGTTTGAAGATCGGAACCTCGTCTTTCAGCCGGTCGATGCCGTCGGAGACGGTCTCGAACGCCTCCTCGCGGTGTCCCGCGAGTACGACGACGAAGACGATGTCCTCGCCCGATTCGATTCGCCCGGTCCGATGGAACATCGCGACCTCCTGGACGCCCTCGCGTTCCATCAGTTCGGACTCGATCGCGTGGAGTCGCTCTTCGGCGACGTCCTCGTACTTCTCGAAGGTGAGACTGAGCGTTTCGGGATCCGCGTCGCCGTCCTTGGTCCGCACGCGACCCGTGAACGTCGCGATTGCGCCCGCGTGTGCCGCCCGTGGCGACGCCTTGACCCGTTCAACGAGCGTTTCGAGCGTGACGTGCGGTTCGGCCGTCGCGAGCGCGTCGACGGCCTCAGCGACATCGACGTCCTCGGCCGTATCGGCTTCTATCGCCGGATCAGTAACGTCCGCGTCGCCGAGTGCGACCGTCGGCACGTCGGCGTCGGGGAAGCCAGCGAGGAGCGCGTGATCGTACGTCGCCGAGAGGTCATCGAGGATATCGTCGAACGTTCGGTCCGTTCCTACGGCCGACCAGCCGCCGTCGGCGTCGAGTTCGTAGGCCGTGTCGGCGCCACTGGCGGGCGCGTTCAGCCCTTCGCCTCCGTCGCGGCGTTCGACGAGGGCGACGCGCCCGTCGAGATGCGCGGAGAGTTGCTCACAGAGCGATCGCGCCTCCGGGCCGACGATACCGAGGAGTTGCATACTCCGAAATCGGGGCACCGACCGGCTTGAGACTGTCGGCTGTGACAGCGGCCACCGCGTTTGAGACGGTCGGAGTGGCCGCAGCCATCACCCTGTAACACGCGTTGCCCGCCGCGGAGCCCCCGTCTCGTCGTTCTCGGTTGACAACCCTTAAGCCCGGTTCGCGGCAACGACGGGACAATGAGAGTCGTCGTTTCTATCGGGGGAAGCGTTCTCGCCCCCGACCTCGATGCCCAACGGGCCGAGGGACACGCAACAGTGGTCGAGACGCTCGCGGACGAGGGCTGTGAAATCGGTGCCGTCGTCGGCGGCGGCGGCGTCGCACGCGATTACATCGGGACGGCCCGCGACCTGGGCGCGAACGAGGTGCAGTTGGACCAGATCGGCATCGACGTGACCCGCATCAACGCGCGGTTGCTCATCGCGGCGCTCGGTTCGAACGTCGATCCCAAGGTCGCACACGACTACGAGGGCGCCGGCGACGCCATCCGACGCGGCGACGTGTCGGTGATGGGCGGCGTGATGCCCGGCCAGACCACCGACGCCGTCGCCGCGGCGCTCGCCGAGTACGTCGACGCCGACCTGCTCGTCTACGCGACGAGCGTCGACGGCGTCTACAGCGCGGATCCGAGCGCAGATGCGGACGCCGAGAAGTACGAGACGCTGACCGGCAAGGAACTCGTCGACGTGATCGCGCCGATGAGTCGCGACGCGGGCGCGTCCGCACCCGTCGATCTCCTCGCGGCGAAACTCATCGAGCGCTCGGAGATGCGAACGATCGTCCTCGACGGCACCGACCCCACGCGAATCGAGGATGCCGTCCTCCGCGGCGAACACGGCGGGACCGATATCGTACCGAGCGGCGTCGAACGCGAACCGACCTACTGGGCACAGGGGTAAGCGATGGGCGGAGAATCCGACGTCGAAGTCTCTACCGACGAGAACGGTGGAGACAGTGAAGGCGAACCGAACAACGGGCGCGAATCGGACAACGGACGCGAATCGGACAACGGACGCGAATCGAACAGCGGGAACGACGAACCGCGGCACGCGTTCTGGGCCGACGAGGTTGCAGACGAGATCGAGTCGCGGGGTCCGGAGGACCCGATCGTGATCAAAGGCGGCGTCTCTCCCTCCGGCGTCGCACACCTCGGCAACTTCAACGAGATTATGCGCGGGTACTTCGTCGCCGCCGTCCTGCGGGAGCGCGGTCACGAGGTTCGACAGGTCTTCACGAGCGACGACCGCGACCCGCTCCGAAAGCTGCCGCGAAAGCTCGCGGACGTCGACGGCAACATCGTCGGCCTCGGCGACGTCGACGCCGGGGCGCTCGGGCGGAACCTGGGGAAGCCGTACACCGACATCCCCGACCCCTTCGGCGAGTCGGAGTCGTACGCGGCGCACTTCGCGGCGCTCCTGAAAGCCGACGCGGACCGACTCGACGTCCCGGTGGAGATGCTCTCGAACACGGAGATGTACGAGGAGGGCACCTTCGACGAGGTCGTCGGTCACGTCCTCGAACGCGTCGACGTCGCGCGCGAGGTGTTATCCGAGTACCAATCGAAGGTCGACGCAGACTACGTCCCGTTCAATCCGGTCTGTGAGAACTGCGGGAAGATCACCGAGACGGTCACGTCGGTGGACCTCGACGCCGAAACCGTCGAGTACGTCTGCACGGATATGACCGTCGGCGACAACACCATCGAGGGGTGCGGCCACGAGGGGACCGCGACGTTCCGCGACGGAAAGCTCCCGTGGCGGTTCGAGTGGCCCGCGCAGTGGCAGGTGCTCGGGGTCGACTTCGAGCCGTTCGGGAAGGACCACGCCGAGGGGTCGTGGCCCTCCGGCGAGGACATCGCGCGCAACGTTCTCGGCATCGAGCCGCCCGTTCCGATGGTGTACGAGTGGTTCACGCTCAACGGCGAGGCGCTCTCCTCGTCGGCGGGGAACATCGTCACGGTATCAGAAATGCTCGAACTGTTGGAGCCGGAGGTGCTCAAGTACTTCTTCGCGCTCAACCCGCGGAAGGCGCGTGATCTCGACATCTCCCGGTTGGATCAGCTCGTCGACGACTTCGATCGCTTCGAGCGAGCGTACTTCGGCGACGTCGACGACGAGGCGTTGACGGCGTTCGCCGAGCGGGCCTATCCGTTCGTCGTCAGCGAGGTGCGCGCAGATCGCGTCCGACTGCCGTACACCTTCGCGGCCGTTCTCGGGATGACCGACGACCGCGACCTGCGGATCGAGATGGCGCGGAACGAGGGGTACGTCGACGACGACACGCCCGAATGGGCGATCGAGGAGGCGCTCGAACGGGTCGACCGGGCGCGCGCGTGGGCGGTCCGCGAGGACAACGCGTACAACTACCGCCTGCAGGAGGGTCTCCCGGACGTCGAGTTCGACGACGACGTCGCAGCCGCGCTCGACGACCTCGCGGCGTACGTCGAGGCCGGGCACGACGGCGAGGAGATCCAGGGCGAGATGTACGAGACCGCCCGAGCGCACGACATCGAGATCGGCGACTTCTTCGAGTCGGGGTATCTGCTCTTCTTCGATCAGCCGCAGGGGCCGAGACTGGGAGAGTTCCTCGGCGAACTCGACACCGAGTTCGTCGTCGCCAGGCTGCGCCGCGAATCGTAGCGACGCGGTGCGGTCGTGGAGGCGGTACGGTGCTGTCGCGGTCGCGGAGGCGGTGCGGAAGCCGCTAGCGATTGTACCGCGAGGCTCGCTTTGCGAGCCTCGCGGGTCTTTTTTCCCTCCAGGTTTTTGCGCGGAGGGGTCCGTCGGACCCCTCCGCAGTAAAAAGGTGGGTTAGTTTTCTTCGATCGCGTCGATGACGACGACACCGACGACGGCGAGTCGGGGGTCGATGTCGTCTCCGTGGAGTTCGATCGAGTATTTGTCTCGGAGCGAAAACGCGCCCTTGGCCTGTCCGACCCCGCGGCCGTCCGGCGTCACGATCTCGTAGGAGAACGGGATCAGCGTCGTCAGCAGGCGTCGGGCGATCGCGAGCGGAACGTTGTCCTCGCGGATCGTGGCGACGACGTCGCCGTCGGGGCCGAGAAGCGTGTACTCGTGTTTGAAAAACGAGATCGCTTCGCGTTTGACCGAGCCGACGCGTTCGTCGGTCTGTGAGTCGACGATGTCGTACGCGGCGGAGATATCGAGGATGCTGTCGGCTTTGACGCGGAACCGTTCGTCTCCGGTGTCGGGGTCGGTAAAGCGGAAATCTTCCTTGAGTCGGAGCTTCTTCTGTGCGGATTCGAGGATCGGCGTGTCGTCCTCGTAGACGCGATACTTGTTCCCGATCGCGATCTTCTGGCGGACCTCGTAGGAGCGGCTCTCGAACATCTACGGGCAATTCTTCCGAATGCGTTAAAACGGTTCGCACCACGGAGGCGCAACTGCAGAACGGAGATGTTGCCGTCGCGGATGCGGAGCAGAGCGTACGCAGTGAAGCGGTGCGGGGCAGAGCGGGGTGGAGCGGAGCGGAGCGGTGAGGTAGCGGCAGAGTAGCCAGCGGTCGCACCACGAGGCTCGCCGGAGCGAGCCGAGCGGCCTTTTTTCCTCCAGGTTTTTGTCGAGGGGTCGAGGCGACGGCTCTGCCGTCGCCGAGGACCCCCGAGAAAAAAGTGGATGAGGAACACCTTTTTGCGCTCGACTCGTTCGCTTTTCCAATGAATACGCTTCTGTGGGTGCTCATCGGGCTCGTCGCGTACTCGGCGGCCGCGCTCTACCTCTCTCAGCGCGGGCTGTTGCCCGAATCGATCCGCATACAGGGGCCGTTCACGACCGTGCACACGAAGCGGGGGCGCGACCTCATCGACTGGATCGCGACCCCGAAGCGGTTCTGGCGGGCGTGGAGCAACCTCGGCGTCGGCGCGGCGCTCGTCATCATGGCGGGGATGTTCTTCTTCCTCCTGGTGCAGGGGATCGCAATCGCCAGAAACCCGCCTCCGGCGTCGTCTGTCAACCAGCCGCAGAACTTTCTCGTCATCCCCGGGGTCAACGACTTCCTACCGCTCTCGGTCGCGCCCGAAATCGTCTTCGGGCTCCTCGTCGGCCTCGTGGTCCACGAGGGGGGACACGGGATCCTCTGTCGGGTCGAGGGGATCGACATCGAGTCGATGGGCGTCTTTCTGTTCACGATTATCCCGCTCGGAGCGTTCGTCCAGCCGGACGAGGAGAGCCAGCGGGAGGCGAGTCGCGGCGGTCGGACGCGGATGTTCGCCGCTGGCGTGACGAACAACTTCTTCGTGACGTTCCTCGCGTTCGCGCTGCTGTTCGGACCGGTGATCGCCAGCGTCGGCGTCGCTCCGGGGATGGCCGTCCAGGGGGCGTACGGCGGCTCGCCCGCCGCGGAAGCGGGAATCTCGCAGAGCGATCGCATCACCGCCATCGACGGCGTCCCCGTCGGCAACGAGAGCTCATTGGATTCGGCGCTGCTCGCCAGCGACGAGCGGACCGTGACGGTCGAACTCGACAGGGGTGAGAGCGCCGCCGACAGAGAGACCCGGACCGTCGACGTCGAGCGGTCGCTGGTCGTGACCGGATACGTCGAAGGAAATCCCGCGAACGTGAGTGTCGACGGAGAGGCGAAACCCGTCACGGCGGTCAACGGGTCGCCCGTGTACACGCGCGCTGGATTCGCGGACGTCGTCGGTGAGGACCGCTTCGTCGAACTGGAAATCGATGGCCAGACCGAGACGATTCCGGTCGGCGCGTACCTCACGCAGATCGCCGAGGACGGACCGCTCGCGGCGTCGGACGCACCCACCGGGCCGGGCGTGATCGTGACCGCGATCGACGGGGAGCGCGTGGTCTCCTCGAGGGAACTGACGCGCGTACTCGACGGAACCGAGCCGGGGGAGACCGTGACCGTCGAGCTGTATCACGACGGCGAGATCGACACCTACGAGGTGACACTGGGAGAGAACCCGCAAGACGGCAGCGGATTCCTCGGCGTCAACATCTTCCCGGGGACGAGCGGCCTCTTGCTAACTGACTTCGGCACGCAGTCGTATCCGGCGGGGACGTACCTCGAACTGCTCGGCGGCGACGGCGGCCCCGATGCGGCCGCGCTCTCGGGAGCCATCGGCGACTCACCGCTGGCGACGGTGTACATCTCGCTCGTGCTCCCGCTCGCCTCGCTGGTGCTCGGAATCCCGAACTTCCCCGGATTCACGGCGAGCGTGTTCAACTTCTACAGCATCGGAGGACCGCTCGGATTCCTCGGAACCGGGGTGTTCGTCGTCGCCAACGTCTCCTTCTGGATGGCGTGGATCAACCTTCAGCTCGGACTGTTCAACTGCATTCCGGGCTATCCGCTCGATGGGGGGCGAATCCTCCGGACGAGCGTCGAGGCGGTCGTCTCGCGACTCCCCGTCGCGGATCGAAACCGGGTAGTCAGCACGATCACGACCGGCGTAGGCGTGACGATGCTGCTGTCGCTGCTGCTGCTCCTGTTCGGCCCGACGCTCCTCGGCTGAACTCGTCGGCGAACGGCCGAGTCTTCGAAGGGTCGAGTCTTCGAACGGGGTTCCGAGAAGGGCGGAAAAACGGCACTGTGTCGATTGCGATCAGAACCGAGCGGCTATGCGATCAGGTTTCGCCGACGGCGAATTGCGCCGTGGAACCGCGAGTCATTTCGTCGTCGACGCTGATCTCGCCCTCGCTGTCCACTGTTATCTCGTGGCCAGCGTACGTGAACGTGAGCTCGCCGTTCGACATCGTCGAGACGACCGCGTCCAACGTGTCAGGATCAATGGCATCGTACAGCGGCGGGAGGTCGAGCTCGTCGCGATCGGTGGTGGCTGCAACGCACTGGATAACTCGTTCGGAGACGGGACCGCTCTTCCGCGTCATATTTTACCAAGGTCAGGGGGTCACTTAAATATATGTCAGACATACACTTCGAATCCGTCGCCGAGCCGCAAACGGACTCGCAACGTCCATACGGGTGGCGTCCTAACGCGAACGTATGCCAGAGGCCCCACCAACCGACGAGGGCTGGTTCGTGCTGCACGACTTCCGGACCGTCGACTGGGACGCGTGGCGCGACGCGCCCGAGCGCGAACGCGAACGCGCGGTCCGGGAAGGGACCGAGTATCTCCAGCGTCACGAGGACGTCGCCGATGAGGCCGACGAGGGCGGATCCGCCGTCTTCTCAGTGATCGGCCACAAAGCCGATCTGCTCGTCATCCACTTCCGACCGACGCTCGACGATCTCTCGCGCGCCGAGCGACAGTTCGAGCGAACCGCGCTCGCAGGCTTCACCGATCAACCGACCTCCTACGTCTCCGTAACCGAGATATCGGGTTACACGAGTCCCGACTACTTCGAGGACCCCGAGTCGGCCGATGAGGGCCTGCGTCGCTATATGGAGGGCAAAAAGAACCCGGAGATGCCCGAGAACGAGTACGTCTCGTTCTACCCGATGTCGAAGCGGCGCGGCGAGGAGCACAACTGGTACGACCTCTCCTTCGAGGAGCGTGCGGACCTGATGGCCACTCACGCCGAAACGGGCAAGAAGTACGCCGGGAAGATCAAACAGGTCATCGCTTCCTCGGTCGGTTTCGACGACTACGAGTGGGGGGTGACGCTGTTCTCGGACGATCCGACCCACATCAAAGATATCGTCTACGAGATGCGTTTCGACGAAGTCTCCTCGAAGTACGGCGAATTCGGTCAGTTCTACGTCGGTCGGCGCTTCCCGCCGACGGACCTCGGCGCGTATCTCTCCGGCGACGTGGTGCCGACGAGCGAGCACGGTGGCGGACAGTCGCACGGCGACGCTCACGGGGAGGCCCACGGTCACGCGCACGGCGACGCGGCGCACGGTGGGTCGAGCGACCACGGGGGTGCGCACGGAGGTCACGGCGGTGGAAGCGCACACGGCGATTCGCCGCACGGCTCCGAGGACGACGGACATTCCGACGAATCCGGCGGCGTGGACGACATCCGCGAGGAACTCGCCGACCTGAACATCTACGCCGGACAGCCCCACGGCGAGGACGTGTACGCGACGGTCCTCTACTCGGAAGCCGATACCGACGAGCTGTTCGAGGAGGTAGACGGGCTCCGCGCGAACTTCGATCACTACGGCACGCACGTAAAGACCGCCGTCTACGAGGCGCACGAGCGCGGTCGCGCGGCCGTCGTGAGTATCTGGGAGACGCAGTCGGCCGCGGAGACCGCAGCCGGATTCCTCTCGGAACTCCCCGGCATCGTCTCCCGCGCGGGCGAGTCGTCCGGGTTCGGGACGATGGGGATGTTCTACACGGTCAAGCCCGAACACCACGGCGATTTCGTCGACACGTTCGGCACTGTCGGGGGAATCCTCGACGAGATGGAGGGCCACCAGGATACCGATCTGATGATGAACGTCGAAGACGAGAACGATATGTTCATTTCCAGCCAGTGGGACGCCCGCGAGAACGCGATGGAGTTCTTCCGCTCCGAGGAGTTCCGCGACACGGTTCAGTGGGGTCGCGACGTCCTGGCTGACCGGCCGCGACACGTCTTCTTGGCGTAGAAGCAGACGCTCTTTTTTATACTGTCTGACGCGTCTGCGACTGCAGCGTCAGACGCCGCTCAGTGTGTCGGTTTCGAAGCGAAACGAAGGGGTTGCTATCGTTCGCGCTCGATTTGCCGTGTAGCGACCTCATCGGACTCCGTGTCGAGGAGATCCTCCGTTTCGACAAGTGCCTCCAAGCGGCGCTCGAACTCCGCGTGGTCGATATCACCTTCGGCGTACCGCGTCCGGAGTCGCTGGATCGGACGTTCGTCGACCGGATCATCGTCGCCGCGGAGTCCGAATAACCCGTTCGAGCGTCCGAGCGTCCGCGACGCAGCTCCGTCTGCAGACCGCTCGAAACGATTCGGTTCGTCCGCCTGCCTACGGAGTCGTCCGGCGGCGTACAGCACGCCGTACCAGAGGATCATCGTCGCCGGAGCCACGACCAGAAACGCCGTGACAGGATTAGTCGCGGTGAACATCGTCAGCACGGCGAGCCAGACGCCGACGACGAGGCCGAACAGAGGAGGGCTCCGCGCGACGGCGGAAACGTACTCGGAGAGTCGCGTTCCGAGTCGATGGAGGACTGTCATCCCGGAGGGATCTGTCTGCCGGTAGAAAAATCGTTTCGGTCAGTCCGACGACGCGGAGTTTCGCGGCCCCGCGGTCGCGCGCTTGTCGATTCCGGCCGCGCGGATGTCCTCGCCGCCCACGGAGGATCGAAGCTCATCCATTCCATCCTCGCAGTCGATTTCGAAGTTCGTCTCGTAGAGGTCGGCGACGCGGGCCATCTCCTCCCCGGAGAGCTTCGGGACCTCCGACGCGGCGGCCCACTCGGTGATGTCCTCCTTCGTGTGGAACGTCGGCGTCACGGACGCGACCTCGTCGTGACTGAGGAGGTACGCGATGGCCGCCTGACCCATTGTCCGTTCACCATCCCGTTCGAGGAACCGGAGCGTCTCGATCTTCTCCCAGCCCGTTTCGTACCACGCGTCGGGGCGGAAGCCGCGGTGGTCGTCAAGGTCGTGGCCCGTCTCGGGCGTCACCTGTTCGTTCAGGAGCCCCGAGGAGTGGGGAACGCGCGGGATCAGACTGGTCGAAGAGCCGGTCTCCTCGATGGTGTCGAGGAAGTGGTTGCCGACCTCCTGCTCGAAGAGGTTCCAGACCAGTTGCAGGGAGTCGAACTCCTCTTCGATGGTCATATCGCCCTCGGCGAGCCAGCCGATCGACGGTCCAAGTGCCCAGCCCGTCGCACGGATGAGTCCCTCCTCTTTCAGTTCGTCCAGCGTCTCCAACACGCCCTCGTCGACCTCGTCGACGTTCGCGTTGTGCAGTTGGAGGACGTCGACGTACTCCATCCCGAGTCGGTCGAGGCTCTTCTCGGTCGCCGAGCGGACCCACTCGCCGGTGATCTCCTTGGGGAGTTCGCCGTGTCCCGCCTGCGGGTGGTTGTAGAAGTCGTAGCCGACTTTCGTCGCGACGGTGACCTCGTCTCTGTGCTCCGAAAGCGCCTCGCCGAGAAGCGCTTCGCTCTCGCCGTGACCGTAGACGTCGCCGGTATCGAAGTAGGTGATGCCCTCATCGATCGCGTGGTGGATGAGTTCGATCGAGTCCTCTCGCGTGCGGTCGCCCCACCAGTCGGTGCCGACGACCCACGCGCCGAATCCGATTTCGCTCACTTCGACGTCGGAGTCGCCCAGCGTCTGGAAGTTCATAGTCGAACGTTGGGCGGCGTTTTATTGAGAGTGTCGGCTGGTCTCAGCGAGCGAGAAGGGACGCGAACGGAACGGTCACCCCGACCACGCCCCTAGGTCCGCTCGTACAGGAACACGTCGTCGGGGTCGTGCCGATCGCGGATCGCTCGTAGCCGCTCGGCATTCGACGCGTACACGTCGACGGCGTCGGATTCGGTTCCCCCCGCGAAGTTCGGGAGCGTCCCGTCGATCGATGTCGAACTCCGAAACCGCCGACAGACCTCTCTGACCCACGCCACGTTCTCGGCAGTCGCAGTCGGATCGTCCCAGGCCGCCTCGACGTTGACGACCACGTCGGCGTCGCGTCCGACGATCGGACTCGACGAGTCAGGATACCGCCCGACAGCGCCGTGCATCGGCCAGACGACGATCGTCGAGAGATCCGATGGCGCGTTTTCGGCCGCCCCCCGGAGCGCCCCGATGGCGTCGTCGTCGAGTTCGGCCAGCGGCACCGACTTCCAGTAGTAGCGACGTCCGGCCGGGAATTCCGCGTCCATCATCGACTGGAGTTCGGTGTATGCCATCGTCTCGAAGGACTCGGCGAAGGAATCCGAGCGGTCGCAGAACTGGTCGAATTCGAGTCTGCCCTCTGAAGGGTCGCCCGTGTAGACGCCGGAGAGGACGAGCGCGCCTTCTCCGCGGCGGTCGTCGGGGAACCAGGAATCGGCTGGAACGCGTGCGAAATACGGCGAAACGCACGACTCGTCAGGTGCGTCCCGTTGGTAGCGTCGGTACTCCGCGAGCGCGGGGGCGGCCCCCTCGGCGGGCAGCCACGTCTCGAAGTAGCAGACGTCGTGATCGAGCGGGTGGAGGTCGAACTCGAACGCGGTGACGACGCCGGGCGTTCCGCCGCCGCGGGCCGCCCAGAAGAGATCTTCGTTGCGGTCGGCGTTCGCGGTCACGCGCTCGCCGCGGCCGGTGACGACGTCGACCTCGCAGAGGTTGTCGGCGGTGAACCCGTGCTTCGGCGACAGGTAGCCCGTGCCGCCACCGAGCGTGAGACCTGCGACGCCGGTGTCGGAGACGACACCGCCGGGCGTGGCCAGCCCGAACGATTGCGTCGCGCGGTCGAGCGTCCCCCACGTCGCACCCGGTCCGACGCGGGCGACTCGTTCGTCGGGGTCGACGCGGACCCACTCCATTTTCGAGCAGTCGACGACGAAACCGCCGGAGACGACCGAAGATCCCGAGACGCTGTGGCCGCCGCTGCGAACGACGACGGTGAGGTCGCGCTCGCGGGCGAACGAGACCGACGCGAGAACGTCACCGACGGATTCGCAGTACGCGATTGCGACCGGGTACTCGTTTATCATCCCGTTCCAGACTCGTCTCGCCTCGGCATAGGCGTCGTCGGGAGTGACGTCAGTGTCGCCGGGAGCGACAACAGCCTCAGCAGGAGCGACGACAGTGCCGTCGAGGTTCTGGGAGAGCACATCCAATGGAAGCTTCGACGCGGTTTCCCGCGCCTCCCGGTTCGCGTCCATACGGGTTCGAACGAGCCGAGTCGCTTACCGATTGGGATCACGAACGGATGCGGGGGGTGACCGTGATCGGACGCGAGTTTATATACGAACACGCGGCCAGTGCCCCCGTGATCTGAGAGTCACCCCGCGCCGGAAAGCGGTTGTTCGGTACATCGGCGCGGGTTTCGAGATCGGCGATGCAGGCGAGGGCATCGTTCGACGGCGGTGACGAGACGTCGTTCGATGGCGGTAACGAGACCTCGTTCGGAGACGCCAGGGACGTCGCTCGAAGATGCTGCGCCGTCGCAAGCGGGTACCGACTGTTTGCCCATTCGTTCCAGAGAGCGACTGCACCGCAGGCAACCGTGGAGGATCTGTACGCGATCGGTCGATCTACCCGGGTGAGGAGCCGTGCCGTTACTGGTCGAGCAGCTCGCCCATCCGATCGAGGTACTCGTCGTAGACGGCGATGGCGGACTCGATCGGCTCAGAGGAAGTCATGTCCACGCCCGCGGTTTCGAGCACGTCGATCGGGTACTCCGACCCGCCCAGTGCCAACGCTTCGCGGTACGCAGACGCCGCGTCCTCGCCGTCTTCGAGGATTCGCTCAACAATCGCGACAGCGGCGGAGATGCCGGTCGCGTACTGGTAGACGTAGTAGTTGTAGTAGAAGTGCGGGATGCGCATCCACTCGCGGTCGATCCGGCCGTCGAGGGCGGCCGGTTCGTAGAACGCCGCCTTGAGCTCGCGGTAGGTCTCGTCGAACCGATCGGGCGTGAGCGCGCCGTCGTCCTCGGCGATCTCGTGGATCCGGAGCTCGAAGTCGGCGAACATCGTCTGGCGGAAGAGCGTCGACCGGAAGCGCTCAAGGTACTCGTCGAGAACGTGCATTCGAAGCTCGTCGTCCTCGATGGTTTCGAGGAGGTGGTGCGTCAGGAGCGTCTCGTTGACCGTCGAGGCGACCTCGGCGACGAAGATCGTGTAGTCCGCGTACTGCCACGGCTGGGCGTCCTTCGCGAGTTCGGAGTGCAGCGAGTGGCCGAGTTCGTGTGCCAGCGTGAACATCGAGGTGATGTCGTCCTGGTAGTTCATCAAGATGAACGGCTGGGTGTCGTAGGTGCCCGAGGAGAACGCGCCCGAGCGCTTGCCGCGGTTCTCGTAGACGTCGACCCAGCGGGAGTCGAGGCCCGCTTCGACACGGTCTTGGTAGGCCTCGCCGAGGGGCGCGACCGCGTCGACGATGTACTCCGTCGCCCGCTCGTAGGAGATCTCCGGCCCTTCGTCGCCAGTCATCGACATATACAGATCCCACATCCGAAGTTCATCGACACCGAGGGCGTCTCGCTTTAGCTCTGCGTGTCGATGGAGGCTATCGAGGTTGTCGTGAACGGTATCGACCAGCGTGTCGTATACCTCGACCGGGACGTTGGGGCCGTCGAGCGCCGCCTTCCGAGCGGTTTCGTAGTTGCGGGCACGGGCGTACTTCACGTCCTTTCTGACGCTGTTCTTCAGTGACGTCCCGACGGCGTTGCGGACGTCGTCCCACTCGTCGTAGAACTGCTCGTAGACCTCCCGTCGGAACTCGCGGTCGGGGTGTTTCTGTAGCTTCGTGAAATTGCCCTGAGAGATCTCTACCGATTCGCCGTCGGGGCGTTCGACGGTCGGAAACGTCATATCCGCGTTCGAGAGCATCCCGTAGATGTCCGAAGACGCGCCAGCGACTTCGCCCAGTTCGGCGAGGACCTCCTCGACCTCCGCCGATCGGGTGTGCGGCTTCATCCGCAGCACATCGTCGAAATAATGCTCGTAGTCGGCGAGCGTCGGTTCGCTCTCGACGAACGATTCGACGTCCGACTCGTCGAGTCGCTGGAGTTCGGGTTCGAGGAAACTCACCGCCGACTGCGTCGCCGACGCGAGCGACTCGGCCTTCGCGCTCATCGCCTGGTACTCCTGGTTCCGGGTGTCTTCCGCACTTCGAAGGCTCGCGTAGCTGCTGACCTTCGATACTTCGCGGAGGAGTTCCTCCTGGAGTTCCAGCAGTTCCAAGAGGGTCTCGGGGTCCTCGGTCACTCGACCTTCGTAGGCTCGGAGTTCCTCGATCCGTCCGTTGATCGACTCGTAGGCATCCTCCCACGCCTCGTCGTCGGGATAGATGCTCGTGAGGTCCCACGTGTCCTCGGTGTCGATTTCGCTTCGCTCGGGAACCTGGCTCATACCCGAAAGAGCCTCGGCGTCGTGGTAAGAGTTACTCACCCGGCGAAATCGCGATCAAGGGCTCGCTCCGGGTGGCTCCTCATTCACCGAGGTTCGAGGCGATATGGTGCAGCGACTGGTTCGGCCGACGCGGGACATCGTAGACGACCCGTTCGCCCGGTTCCCGGAGGCCGTAGCAGAATCCCGGATCGAGTTCGTCGAGTTCGACCGCGTCACCCGGACCGCGGTCGTGCGTCTCACACCACTCGGTGAACCGGTTCTCGCCGTCTCTCGGTTCACGAGCCAGTCGTCGATTGTCGTACGATCCGCGTAGAAGAAGCCCGGACGCGTCGGCGACGACTCGCGCGTGAGTCGTCAGGCCGCCGAGCAACAGCCGGATGTAATCGCCCTCCTCGACGACGGCACCGTCGGGGAGTCGGAGACAGGGTCGTCTGGTGCCGCCGCTCCGAGCGAGCGACGCGCGGAGGCTCCGCACTGAGTCGTGATCGCTCGGAACGCGTTCGGACACGGGGGTTACTCTTCGTCGTCCTCGTCGTCGGCTTCGGCGTCGTCCGCCTCATCCTCAGCGTCCGCTTCGACGTCGTCTTCGGCGTCGTCGGCGTCCTCCTCGGCGCTTTCGTCCGCAGCGGCATCGGCGTCAGCCTCTTCGTCGGCCGCGTCCTCGCCTTCCTCCGCTTCGTCGTCGCCGAGCGTGCCGTCGACGAGCGACGCGTTGACCTGCGCGGTCGCGTCGGAGATCTGTCGGCCGCGGACAGTGATCCGCTTTCGCTCGCCGTCGCGCGAGGGCTCGTAGCCCACGCCGCCCTCGAGGAGGAGTTCCTTCAGGTTCGATCCGGCGACGTCGGCGCGCATCGGACGTCCGGCCTCGTCGGAGCCGCCGGTGAGTTCCAGGGTCTGTCCGTCGAGACCGACGGCACCGGCGTCGACCTCGTCGCCGAGTTCGCGCCCGATGAATCGGTTCGCGTCCTGTCCGTCGACCTCGAACTGCTCTGTGTGTCCGGTCTCGTTGGAGACGACGACCTTGAATTCAGCCATAGACGGGAGGAGACGGCCGCCGATAAAAAGTACGTCGAAAGCGACTCCCGGCAGGATGCGGCCGTGAGGGGGCGACTACGGGACGTTGGAGTCGGTTTCGACGCTCGCCTTCGGTCCGACAGCGGATTAGGCCTCGAAGCCGTCTTCCCAGCGGAATCGTCCGTTTCGCTGGACGACATCGCCGTCGATTTCGAGGCGCGAATCCTCGCTCACGTCGGTGATGAGGTCGACGTGAACTGCGGAATCGTTACCGTTTTTTCCCTCCGGAAGACACGCGTCGTAGGCCCGTCCGAGCGCGAGGTGAACCGTATCGCCCATCTTCTCGTCGAAGAGGATGTTGTCCGTGACCCGGTCGATTCCGCGGTTCATTCCGATTCCGAGTTCGCCCAGCCGACGCGCTCCCTCGTCGGTGTCGAGCAAGTCGGCGATGGTTTCCGCCCCGGTGTCGGCACTGAAGTCGACGACGCGGCCCGCCTCGAATCGGAGCCGCACGTCGCGGACGCGTGTCCCGGAGATGGTCATCGGAACGTCGAAGACGACCTCGCCCTCCGCGTCGTACGGCGCGGTGAACACCTCCCCGGAGGGGAGGTTGTGGGAGTCGTAGGCGACTGAGGCGGCAGAGTTGACCGCGCTTCGGCCCTCGATCGACATCGTGAGATCCGTCTCTGCACTCACCAGTCGGACCTCGCTCCCGTCGTCGAGGAGCGATTTCAACTGCGACATCTCCCCGGCGAGCGACTCCCAGTCGCGGAGAATCGCCTCGTAGGCGAACTCCTGGTACGCCTCATAGGACATCCCGGCCTGCTGGGCGAGCGATCGCGTCGGATGGACAGTCGACACCCAGTCGGTGTCCATCCGCGCCTCCTTGATCGGCTGGCTCGCCCGCGCGGCGTCCTGCCGCGTCTGGCCGTCGACGTCCGCCGCGGCGAACGTGTTGCGGCCGCCGCCGAGAAAGAGCACGGAATCCGCGTTCTCGTAGAGGGCGAGTTCGTGCGCTGGCGTCTCGAAGTCGCCGTCGTGCGCGCGGAGGTACGCGCGAGAAATCTCTTCAGAGGCGTAGGTCGTGACCACGTTCGCGCCGCGGTCGCCGAGCACCGCGGCGACGGCGACGGCGAGGTCGTGGGCGTCTTCGGCGACGCTGAGAACGACGTCGTCGCCCGATTCGATGCGCGCGCTCCAGTCGACTAGCGTCTCGGCGTGCTCGCGGATGCGTTCGTCCATACGAGCCACTCGACGGGCGCGGTCAAAAACGCTTATCGCCCGACGTGGCCGAGCCTCGAACGTGACAACTATCGCGCTGGCGACCGCCGCCGATATGCCCGACCTCGTCGACGACGACGCTTCGTTCCTGGCCGCGCTGCGCGAACGCGGCGTAACCGCGGTCCCCGTCGTCTGGTCCGACAAATCCGTGGAGTGGGGCCGGTTCGACGCGGTCGTGATCAGATCGATCTGGGATTACTACCGTCGTCCCGACGAGTTCGCGGCGTGGGTCGACCGACTCGATGCGGCGTCGACGACGGTGCTGAACGCGCCCGAGACGGTGCGGTGGAACCGCCACAAGTTCTACCTTCGAGACTTGGACGCCCGCGGTGTCTCGACGCTGCCGACGGAGTACGTCGAGCGGGGCGATGACGTCGCTCTCGCGGAGGTCTTCGCGGAACGCGGCTGGGACGAAGTCGTCGCCAAGCCCGCGGTGAGCGCGGGCGCGTTTCGGACGAAACGAATCGCCCGCACGGATGCGGCCGACGAGCAGGCGTGGCTCGACAATCTGCTCGGCGAGCGCGACGTCCTCATCCAACAGTTCGCCGACGGGATCACGGACGGCGAATGGTCGCTGGTGTTCTTCGACGGCGCGTACAGTCACGGTGTCGTCAAGCGGCCGAAAGCGGGCGATTTCCGCGTTCAAGAGGACCACGGCGGCAGCGTCGATGCCGAGACGCCGGGAGCGTCGCTTCGAGACCAGGCCGCCGACGTCGTCGACGCGGTGACGAACGAACTGGACGGGCCGGTTCCGCTGTACGCGCGGGTCGACGGCATCACGAGGGAAGAACGCGGGTCGAAAATCGGAACGGACAGCGACGGGTCCGACGCGACAGAGTTCGAACTGCTGGAAGTCGAACTGATCGAACCGGAGCTGTTCTTCCGGGTCGATGACGACGCCGGAGGACGGCTGGCAGACGCACTTCTCGACCGTTTGTAGCCGTCTCACCGTCGGTCGAGGCGGTTGAACCGCCCGTCTCGCCACGAAACCACAATCACTACCACCTCCGCCGAGGAGTTCGAGATATGCAACTGGGCGTCATCGGCCTCGGCCGGATGGGACAGATCGTCGTCGACCGCGTGTTCGACGCCGGACACGACGTGGTAGCGTTCGATCTCGATGCGGAGGCGGTCGCGACCGCCGCGGACGCGGGGGCGACGCCCGCAGCGGACCTCGACGACTTCGTCGAGCGACTCGGTGCCGACAAGCGGATTTGGCTGATGGTGCCCGCTGGCGAGGCAGTCGACGTGACGTTGGAGGAACTCAAACCGCATCTCGGTCCCGACGACGTCGTCGTCGACGGCGGCAACTCCCACTTCGAGGCCTCGGTCCGGCGGGCCGACGCGACGGACGCGGCGTACCTCGACTGCGGCACATCCGGCGGCCCCGCGGGCGCGGAGCTGGGCTTCTCGCTGATGATCGGCGGCCCGAAGTGGGCCTACGAGACGATGACGCCCGTCTTCGACGCCGTCGCCACGGGATCGGCGGGCCACGACCGGATGGGCCCCAGCGGCTCGGGTCACTACGTGAAGATGATCCACAACGGCGTCGAGTACGCGCTGATGCAGGCCTACGGTGAGGGCTTCGAACTTCTCGCGAACGGTCGCTACGACCTGGATCTCGAATCCGTCGCGCGCACGTGGAACAACGGCGCGGTCATCCGCTCGTGGCTGCTCGAACTCTGCGAGGAGGCCTTCCGCGAGGAGGGCAACGAACTGGGCGACGTCGCCGATCACGTCTCCGGCGGATCGACGGGAACCTGGACCGTCCAGGAGGCACTCGAACAGGAGGTACCGGTGCCGCTCATCTATCAGGCGCTCGCCGAGCGGTTCGGCAGCCGAGCCGACGACGGCCGCTTCGGTCGACGGCTGGCCAACCGCCTGCGTTACGGTTTCGGCCGTCACGAGGTCGAACGCCGCGACGAATAGCCCACACAGCCACCCGCGGTGAGGGCTACGCCCAACACCGTCGACGACGACTCGTTGCTCCGACGACAACGACCGCACAACCACTCCGGATGGGACTGGAAGGGGCCGCGGCGCTCGGTAGCCGAGGCGAAGTAAGCACCGCAGGAGCGAGCAGAGCGAGCGACGAGGAGCGCGGCGAGTCGCAGGCAGCGAGCGCCGCGGGGGCTTCCGGAATCGTCTTCGCCGCACTGACGCCACAATCGACCGCTGAACCTTCGTACTGCCGCGGCAATCACAATTTCCTTAACCCCCGACTCCGTAGCCGCCGCTAATGGTCGAAATCAATTTCGTGGGGCTGGGTCTCGGGGTGGCCCTCACGCTTCTGGCGGTGTCGCTTCACTACGCCCGTGGCACCGGCTGGGCCCCCACCGGAGACATCTCCCAGGAGGTGCTCGAACGTCGGGCACGCACCGTCCCGGAAACGGATTTCCCCGAACCGATGAACCGCTCTATCGGTGGCGGCGGCGTCGCCGCGGGAGCGGTCGCTGGCGGCGAGGAGGGCGCTGAACTCGAAGAAGGCGGCGACGACGCCGAACCGAGTCCCGCCGACATCCCCGAGGACGAGATCGAGTACTTCGACGTCGAGTTCGTGAAACAGGGCGAGACGATCGAACTCGCGAACAACCGGACCGTCCTCGAACAGGGCGAAGATAACGGCTGGGACCTTCCGTACGCCTGTCGCGAGGGGCAGTGTGTCTCCTGTGCGGGGCAGATTACCTCCGGCGGGAACTCCGAGGACTACGTCGTCCACGACAACCAGCAGATGCTCGACGACACCGAACTCGACGAGGGCTACACGCTCACGTGCGTTGCCTACCCCCGCGCGGACTTCACGATCGAGACCGGCGAAGCGCCCTGAAACGGGCGGTTTTCTCTTGTATTCTGTTCACAATCGTTTTATCACCGGCAGGTCTACGAGGCGTCGAGGGCCCGTAGCTCAGTGGACAGAGTCCCTGGTTCCGGACCAGGATGTCGCGGGTTCAAATCCCGTCGGGTCCGTTCGCTTCGCTCACTCCCCCGACGTAGTCACGTTCGCTGACGCTCACGTGACTCCCGTCGGGTCCGTTTTGTGGAATGTGCGTTTGATGAACCGGTATCGTCTCGAATATCGGCGTTGTCAAACGCCGCTTACTGGGGGTTAGAGCCGGTGATATTTTCGATGTCGGATGTGACTTCCTGGCGGCCGAGGTGCGTGATTCGGTAGAACGTCTGCCGACTATCCTGGTCTTCGGGGGCACCGGTTCGAGCAACGAGGCCAGCTTCGACGAGTTTCCCCAAGTGGTGCGTGAGGTCGAACTGCGGATCGTCGATCGCGCTGGCCAGTTCCTTGCGAGCGACTTCCTCCCGATCCCAGAGGTAATAGAGGACGGCGTACCGCCTCGAATCGCCCGTGGTCCTACGCTGGAAGGCTACGTTGCCCTCTCAAGAACGATGGGGCACAGTCCTCAGCGCTTTGATTGTGTGGGCACCGACCTATATCCGTCCAAACTCCCAAGGACACCTATGTCTCTCCGTGAGCGTGCTGAAACGACCCTCTGGAAACGACACTCGAATCCGAAGAGCGGCTGGTCACGCGTACCCACGGGCCCGCTTCTCGTCTACGCACTCTACCGTCGAAACTGGCGGCTGCTACTCGCGACAGTCGTCTGGCTAGTCATAAATCCGATCCTGTTCAATCCGCCCGAAAGCGACGATGCGTGGATGACGCGCGCGGTCCTCGCAGAGCGCTGGTGGATTCGAGACGAAGACCGCCCGACGGTCGGCCTCGACTACCCGAACGTCTGCAACGCGGCGGGCGCGTTCGGGTTCTGCTACGCACTGTACGCCGCGTATCGACGGCGGCCGCTCGGGGCCATCGTCGGAACGATCGCCTCGATCGGGCTGAAGTTCTGGTGGCTCCGCGTGCTGGTGAAACGGTACGATACAACCGCGGAGCGTTCGACGTAGCGCGGTATACCGCTCGTGCGCCGCTGCCCGGAGAAGCCGAGAACCGGTCTGTATCCCTCCGAACGCGGAACTCTCTTTCGCCGTTCGAAAACGACGCCTCGAATCCACACTCGAAAACGAGGTCTGTGCCCTCACTCGAAAACGACGCCTCGGACCTCGAACCGGGCACCGCCCGACTCGCTCTCGGTGACGGAGACGGTCCAGTCGTGTTCGTCGGCGACCTTGGCGACGATATTCAGACCGAAACCCGTTCCGCTCTCGGCGGTCGAGTAGCCCATCTCGAACACGTCAGACCGGTGTTCGGCAGGGATACCGGAACCATCGTCGGCGACGTAGAAGCCGTCGTCCATCGATCCGACCGTGACGGTCACGTCCGGCCCGCCGTGTTCGACCGCGTTCCGGAACAGGTTCTCGAAGAGTTGCTGGAGGCGGGTCGGATCCCCTCGAACCGTCCCGTCGATCCGTATCTCGACCGTCGCGTTCGCAGTGGCCACGTTTCGCCAACAGGTCGCGGCGAAGCTGGCCAAATCGATCGGGTCACGCGAAGTTCCCCATTTCCCCTTCCGTGCGAGCGTCAGCAGGTCGTCGATCAGCGCGTTCATTCGATCGTGCGTCCGCGCGACGGTGTCGAGATGCTCGCTATCGTACTCCTCGCGGGCGAGTTCCAGACGTCCTTGAGCGACGTTGAGCGGGTTGCGGAGGTCGTGGCTCACGACGGAGGCGAACTCCGCGAGCTGTCGTTCGCGGTCCTTCCGTTCGGAGATATCGCGTGCGATGCTCAACACCGCTTTCTCACCCTCGTAGCTAATGAGGTTGGAGCTGATTTCGACCGGGATCCGTACTCCGTCTTTCGTCTCGTGGACCGTCTCGAAGACCTGCACTACGTCTTCGGGTAGTTCTTGGATCAGCCGCGAGATATCACCGCCTTCGAGTCCTTCGTCGATGTCCTGCGGCTTCATCGAGAGCAGTTCCTGGCGGGAGTATCCGAGCGCCTCCACGGCGGCGTCGTTGACCGCTCGAAGCCTCTCGTCGAGCCCGATGACCCACGCGGAGTCGTTCATCCCGTGGAACAGTTCGTCGGCCTGCCTGCGTGCCCGGTCGAGTTCGCGTTCTCGAACTTTCTGCTCGGTGATGTCCTGGACGGCTCCGCGGAGCGTCACGACCGTCCCGTCCTCCACCGTGGGAACGCCCTGCACGCGAAGCCACCGACGTTCACCGTCCGGTTCGGAGAACCGTACCTCGACGTCGAACGACTCGCCAGCGTCGAGCGCATTTTCGATGGCGTCGGCGATCACCGCTCGGTCGTCCTCGTGGTGCGCGCCGATGATGTCGTCCAGCGAGAGGTTGCGGTCGCGATTCACGCCGAACATCTCATAGAGGTTTGCAGTCCAGAACACCTCCATCGTGACCGGGTCGAGTTCCCAGCCGCCCACGTCCGCGATGTGTTCGGTTCGAACGAGGAGATCGCGCATCCGATCGAACTGTCGTTCGCGCGTACGGCGCTCTGTGACCTCGCGCGTCACGCCGACGACGCCTTCGACCGCACCGTCGACGACGAGCGGTGCCAGTCGGTATTCGAGCACGGTGGGACCGTAGGTGGGTAACGACAGTTCAGTCTCCCCGCGGAGTTCCTCGCGGTCGCCGTCGAGGAGTTCGCGGTAGGGATCGCCATCGGCGGCCGCTCTGAGCTGGTCTAACAGCGCGCTCGACTGTCCCTCAAGCGCGTCGGGAGTCGTCCCGTAGATCTCCGCGAACCGCTCGTTTACGACCTCGAAACGGCCGTCCGCGTCGTAGATACAGGCAGCCTCCCGCATCGTGTTCACCATCCGTTCGTAGCGGCGCAGCGATCGCTCGTGCTCGATCTGTTCGGAGATGTCCCGAGAAATAGCCACAAACCGCCGTTCGGCGTCGCCCGCGGGGATCCGAGTGAGGTGGACTTTCACCGGGAAGCTCTCGCCGTCGGCGCGCAGGAAGGAGGTCTCGATCTCGAACCGATCGCCGACGTCCATCCCGTCCCAGATCTCCCGCAGTTTCTGGGGATCGCTGTCGCGGTCGACGTCCCACACCTTCTTTCCGATCAGTTCGTCCTCGGACTGTTCGAACACCTCACAGAACCGTTTGTTCACCTCGATGATCGTCCCTTCGCCGGTGTGGATATCGATCATATCCGGCGAGTTCTCGAACAGCGCCTCCAACCGAGCCGTCGTCCGCTTCAGACGCTCCTCACGTTCTTTCTGTGCCGTGACGTCCGTGATGAACCCCTCGAGCGCGATCAACTCGTCTCCCTCGTAGACCCCCCGGCCCCGTTCCCACACCCACCGAGTGTGTCCGTTCGAAGTGGAGATTCGGTATGTGATCTCAAACCTTCGATCCGCGGCGAGTGCCTCTTGAGCGGAGGACCACACGGTGTCTCGATCCTCCGGGTGGATGATCTCGTCCCCCCACTGCACCTCGTTACGCTCCAGCGCTTCAGCGGTGAAGCCGGTGAGCGATTCGACCTCGCCTTCGACGGTCTCCATCGGCCAGCCCGGTTCGTTCCGACAGCGATAGACCATTCCCGGGAGATTTTCGATGAGCGTCTCCAGTCGCCGGGTTCGCTCCGACAACAGCCGGTTCGACTGCCGGGCGTCGACGGCGTTGATGATCCGGTTCGCGAGGAGTTCGTACTGCTCGGGTCCCGTCCCCTTCTGGAGGTAATCGGTCACACCGGCGGAGATCGCATCGCTGGCGATCTCTTCGGACCCCTTGCCCGTGTAGAGGATGAACGGAAGGTCCAGATTCGTCTCGCGGACCGTTTCGAGGAACTCGATGCCGTTCCGCCCCGGCATATCGTAATCGGAGACGACGCAGTCGACGTTATGCGCGGCGAGGATCCGTCGTCCGTCTTCGACGGTCGTGGCCGATCGGACCGTGAGTCGGGGGGCGACGCGTTCGAGGAACGTTGTCACCAGATCGCCGAACGCGGGGTCGTCGTCGACGTGGAGGACGTCGATCGAATCAGCGGAGTCAGTCATACGGATGGGCTCGTTGTCTCGGACTCACGTCGGGGCACCTTAAGCGGTGGCCGTCGGATAGGCCGGGGTTCTCCCAGTCAAACGGGTGGAGCGCGGCGCCGTCACTCGAACTGATAAAACACGACGCCGCAGGTCTCACAGGCGACGACCGGTGCGGGCTCCCCGTCGAGGTCGGGGACCGTGTGTCCGCAGCAGTCGTCGGGCCTGCTCTCGACCAGTTCGTCGCCGCACTCCGGACAGGTGTCGAGGAACGCACACAGCGCGTACGCCGCCTGCGCTCGCAATCTCTCGGGGACGTCGGTTTCAGCGAGCGCCCGCAGCGCCCCCACCTCGGCGAGTGCGACCGGTCGGCGGAGCCACGTCGTCGATCCGCCGGAGCCGGTGACGACGAGGAAGACGTCCGAACCGCTCCCCTCGACCCGCGTCGAATCGGCGTTCGCGACCGTCTCGGTCACGATGTCGGTGAGAGCGACGTCCGAGCGATCGGCCAACGAGGCCATCTCCGCGCGCCACGAGGACGCGAACGCGTTCTCCGGTTCCAGGCGCTCGTCGTCGACGACGACGACCGACGCCGCGACGAGGGCTTCGAGAACGTGTTCGGCGGTGGCGTCCCCGTTTCCGTCGTCTGCGGCATCATCAGTATCTGTGGCGGCGGTATCTGCGACTCCACCGACGTCCCCCAGCGTATCCGAGCGGCGCGAGTGGCCGAAGAACGAACCGGGGAGCCGCTCGGCGATCCGCGGGGCGAACTGCGGCGTGTACGGAAGGAGATACCCGCGGAGCCAGATCGCGAGGAGGCCCACGAGAGCGACCGCGAGGCCGAGACCGGGGGTCCAGACGCCGACTACCGCAGCCACGGCGACCAAGACGACAACGTTGACGACCGTGCACGCGCGACAGCGGTTCGCGCCGGTGTACTCGGGCCGACGGAATCGATCGAGCACGGTCATCTGAACCGCCGGGAGCGCGCCATCGATCAGGCCACCTCTCCGAGCGCTTCGAGGACGCCGTCGGCGAACGCGCCCTCCGTTTGCGTGTCTGCTCGCGCGATGGCGGTCTCGTCGGCGTTCGCGACGGCGACAGCGTAGCCCGCGAGGTCGAACAGTTCCGCGTCGTTCGCGGAGTCGCCGATCGCGACGAACGCCTCGGGATCGCGGTCCAACCGCTCGCAGGCGCGTCGCAGCCCGGTTGCTTTGCTCACGTCGGGCGATTTGACGTGGTAGGCGTAGCCGGAGTCGACGATGGTCTGGCCGTACTCGGCGGCGAGCGATTCGAGTAGGTCCCTCGGGACCGATCGGGTCACCGAGAGCTCCGTCTCCCGCCAGCGGTTGTGCATATCCGGTTCGGGCCAGCCGCCGGGATAGCCTTCCGCGCGGAGGTCCGACGCGACCGCCCGGGCGGCCGAGGCGTCGCCGTCGACCGTGAGATCGCCGTCGACGAGGACGACACCCCCGTTCTCCGCGATGACGCGCTCGCGGATGCCGATGAACGCACACAGCGCGACGGGGTACGCGAAGGATTTTCCGGTCGCGACGACCACCGGTTCATCCCACTGGCGCAGCGGCGCGAACAGTCGCTCGTCGATGCCTCCGTCGGGGCGAGTCATCGTCCCGTCGATATCGATGGCGAGGGGTCTGCTCATCGCTCACCGCCGCCGTCGAGTCCGCCCGGTGTCTCGTCGTATTCGGCGGTCGGTGCCATCGCAGCAGAGAGCGCCAGTTCGTCGGGACGTGTCGGCTCAGCAGTTACCATCACCGCGTTTCGCACGCCGAAACCGCGAGAGCCGACTCGGAGAGCCTCCGCGAACGGATCGCGGGCGGGCGGCGACGGCCGACTTCGGCGCGAGCGGAAAACGGACGAGTCCATCACAAGCACCGTCTGCGCGGCCCCACCGTATTAATTTTCACATACAACGAGATACCACCAGTAAAGAAATCACTCGCTGAGCAGTACGTCGAATCCGAGGAGAGAGCGCCCAACGACGGACGGCGGCGATCGCGTGCCGGTGCGAACCATTTATTCCTACCCGTGATATACGAAGGCACATCTGGCTGTTGGGAGGCGGCCGCTTCGGGTTGGGACGGCAATTCAAATGACGACGCACACATTCGTCGGGGCAATCGACCAGGGGACCACCGGAACCCGGTTCATCGTCTTCGACCGCGAGGGAGCCCCGGTCGGCCGCGCGTACGCGCGGCACGAACAATCAACGCCCGAACCGAACCGGATGGAGCAGGACGCAAACAGCATCTGGGAGTGTACGAAGTCTGTCGTTCGGGAGGGCCTTCGAGACGCCGCGGTGGATCCCGAGCAGATCGCGGCCATCGGCATCGCCAATCAGCGCGAAACGGCCCTGCTGTGGGACGCGTCGACCGGCGAACCCCTCGGCGACGCCATCGGCTGGCGAGATCGCAGGGCGACCGAGCGGTTCGAGACGACGCTCGACGCGGAGGGGCATCGAATCCGTCGAATAACCGGACTCCAACCCGACCCGTACTTTTCGGCGGCGAAGCTCACGTGGCTGCTCGAACGCGGCGGCGAAGAGGGATCGCGGGATCTCCACCGTCGCGCGGAGGCGGGTGAACTCCGCTTCGGAACGATCGATAGCTGGCTGGTGTACAACCTGACGGGGAGACACGTCACCGACGTGACCAACGCGTCGCGGACGATGCTGTTCGACATCGACTCGCTGTCGTGGAGCGAACGGCTATGTGCGGCGTTCGACGTCCCGATGGAAGTTCTCCCTTCGGTGTGCCCGTCGAGCGATCCGAACGCTTACGGTGAGACCGACTCCAGCGGGTTTCTGGGTGCGTCCGTCCCCGTGACCGCCGCGATGGGCGACCAACAGGCGTCGCTGTTCGGACAGGCCTGCTTCGAGCCGGGCGAGGCGAAGAACACCTACGGGAGCGGTTCGTTCCTGTTGGCGAGCACGGGTCGCGAGCGCGTCCGGTCGGAGAACGGTCTCATCGAGACGATCGGGTTCCAGCGCGCTGGCGGCGATGCCCGGTACGCGCTCGAAGGCCCGATCTTCGAGGCGGGTTCGGCGCTGGAATGGCTCAGCGACGTCTCGCTGCTCACCGATATCACGGAGATCGCATCGGCCGTCCAGCGCGTCGACTCCTCCGAGGGCGTCTACGTGGTCCCCGCGTTTTCGGGGCTCGGCGCGCCCCAGTGGGACGCTCGGGCGCGGGGGACGATCCTGGGGTTGACGCGGGAGACCCGGCGCGAACACGTGTTGTTGGCGACGCTCGAATCGATCGCCTATCGCGTTCGCGACGTCGTCTCGGCTGTCGAGGCCGACCTCGGCGACACGCTCTCGGAACTCCGCGTCGACGGGGCGGCGACGAGGAACGACTACTTCTGTCAGATGCAGGCGGACCTCGTCGCCCGACCGGTGGTGCGGCCGCAGGTCGATGCGACGAACGCGCTCGGTGCCGCGTACGCGGCGGGGCTCGCGGTGGGGTACTGGCCCTCACTGGACGCGCTACGGGAGGTCACCCAACGCGTACGTCGGTTCTCGCCGCAGATTGACACCGAAATCGCGGCCCGCAAGTACGAGCGATGGACCGACGCCGTCGAGCGAGCGATGAACTGGGAGCGAGAGCGCTAACATGGACATCGATGCCCGGATCAGGCGTCGACAGCGCGTGCAGACCGATCGTCGTCTGATCGTCGATTACGACCGACTCAGTCCGGTCGCCCACGTGGACGACCCCGTCGGCCGCGGCCCGGTCGTCGAGCGGTTGCTCGATCACCTGGATCCGGCGTTTCGGGGCGAACTTCCGCCGAACGGGTGTGTGTACGGGCCGAAAGGATCCGGAAAGTCCGCCGTCGTCTCCGTCCTGTTTGATCGGCTCGCGTCGCTGTCGCTGCAACCGGGAGCGGTGATTCACACGGCGACGCGGGTGCAGATGACCGAGGTGCCGTCGTTCGTCTACATCGACGCGCGGAAATCGAGTACCCGGTTCGCGCTGTACCGCGACCTCCTCAGCGGGCTGAGCGACGATTCCGTCCCCGACCAAGGCGTCGGCACCGACTGGATGTTCGAGCGACTGGAGCGCGCGCTCGCTCGGCAGTCCTCGGGCGTGGTCGTTGCGATAGATCACCTCGGAGAGGTGGAATCGGAGGACCTCGAGTGGTTGCTCGATGCGCTCTCCCCGCTCGATAAGCTATCGTGGCTCGCCATCAGACGAACGCCGCCCGGCCCGTCAGTCCCCGTCGAGGCGGACGCCCAGTTCGAGATGAAGCGGTATCAGGATCAGGTGTTGATCGACCTGCTGATGACGCGGGCTAACGAGGGATTCCCCGGCGAATCCCTGAATCACGCGGGAGCCAGACGGATCGCGGAGTGGGCGGACGGAGACGCACACGACGCGCTGTCAGCCCTGCTGGGAGCAGCCGAGGCCGCGATATCCGACGGAAACAACCACGTACGGGAGACCGACATCGAGGCGGGCATCGACTCGGTCCCGCGGCCGGGGGTGTCGCTGGGACGCATCTTCGCGCTCCCGGAGAACAAGCAGTCGGTGTTGCGGTCGCTGATCGACCTGGACGAGAGCGCCAGGGATTCGGTCACGACCGCGGCGTCGACGATTGCGGCCGTGGAGTCGGTGTCGCTGTCGCCGAGTACCGTCAAGCGGTTCCTCTATCAACTCGCGGAAACCGGCATCATCGAGCGGGTCCCCCACGGGACGACATCGGGGAAGGGGCGGCCGCCCAGCCGCGTGGAGCCGCGGTTCGCCACCCGCGCGTTCAGGAAGCTCTACGACGCGAGGTGACTCTACGATTCGGGGTGAACGCACAGGTGCCCGAGAGACAGCGGCCTCGAAACGCTTCGAGGCGCGGTTGAAGGGGATGCTCGCCGGAGCGCGGTCTCCACTACGTATTCGTATCAATCATATGCAGAGAATAATTATGTGAATACTGCTTATGAGGCGTATCCAAAGAATTAAGTTCTGTCACTATCGATCCTTGATTTATGCGTCAGGTGGATAGACGGAAGTTTGTCAGTGGAATTGGTGCTGCTGCGCTCGCAGGCGTGGCGGGATGTAGCGGTGGAAACGGCGGTGACTCGGGTGGGGACTCGAGTGGTGACTCAGGGGGAGATTCGAGTGGCGACTCGAGCGGAGACTCGAGTGGCGACGGCGGCTCGGACGCTCCCGCACACACCGACCCGTCGACGTATCCCGACTTCGACCCGAGCAGTCCCGAGTTCCCGCAGTTGACCAGCACGCTCCTCGAGGCGGGGTTCGAGACCGGAGCGATGTCGGATCTCGAACGAATGCAGGAGAACCCGCGGGACGAGCCGCGCTACGGACAGCCGGTGGCGGAAACGCCGGAGGACGAAAGCGAATGGCTCGACCCCGACACGCTCGAGTTCTCCCTGACGCCCACGGAAGACCCGACCGTCTACGAGGAGACGCTCCGTCCCCTGCTCGACAACATCGAAGAGGAGACGGGCAAAGAGGTCAATTACGCCTCCCTCGACTCCTACGCGGCGCAGGTCGAAGCGATGCGCTCCGAACGGCTCCACCTGGCCGGATTCTCGACGGGCGCGGTCCCGTACGCGGTGAACATCGCTAACGCGGTCCCGTTCTCGGTCCAGATCGACGGCAGCGGCGAAAACGGCTCGTTCGGCTACCGCCTCTGGCTGATCACGCAGGTCGACAATCCGGATATCGGCTCGCTCGAAGACCTCGCTGGCGATCCGATGGAGAACGTCGCCCACGCGGATCCGTCCTCGAACTCCGGGAACCTCGCCCCGCGCGCGCTGTTCGCGAACGAGGGCGTCGTGCCCGAGGAAGACTACGAGGTCAGCTACTCCGGCGGCCACCAGCAGAGCTCTCTCGGCGTCGCAAACGACGACTACGAGGCGGCCCCGGTCTGTTCAACGTGTTACGCTCGCGTCGCTCGCGACGATCAGCTCGATCCGACGCAGATCAAGGCCATCTGGGCGTCAGATCCATTCCCGACGACGGCGTTCTCCTACGTCAACACGCTCCATCCCGACATTCAGGAAGGCGTCCGCGCGGCGTTCCTCGATTACGATTACCAGGGTACCACGATCGCCGAGGAGTTCGAGGGCCGCGGTACGTGGGTCGAGATCGACTACGCGACGGTCTGGGACATCATCCTCCAGATCCAGGAGTCGCTCGAAGTCGAGTACGAGACGGGTAACCTCTCGGAGTAACGTCGGTTCTCTACCCGTTTCCTTAGCAACGCATTCACGATATCGACGACACATTAGATATGCTCTCAGTAACTGACTTACAGAAAACGTACCCGTCCGGCGACGAGGCCCTGAAAGGCGTCTCTCTCGAGGTCACCGGCAGCGAAACGGTGGCGATGATCGGCCCGAGCGGTGCCGGGAAAAGTACGTTCATCCGCTGTGTGAATCGGCTCACCGAACCGTCCGGCGGGAGCGTCGAGCTCGACGGACTGGAGCTCACCGGACTGTCCGGGAAAAAGCTCCGGAACGCGCGCCGCGACATCGGGATGATCTTCCAGGAGTACAACCTCATCGAGCGGCTCACGGTGATGGAAAACGTCCTTTCGGGGCGGCTCGGCTACGTTAGCACTTGGAACGCGTTCCGACGGAACTTCGACGGCGACGATATCGAGCGCGCCTACGAGGTGTTAGAGCGCGTCGGTCTCGACGGCCACGAGAACAACCGGGCCGACGAGCTCTCCGGCGGGCAGCGACAGCGTGTCGGAATCGCCCGGGCGATCCTCCAACGGCCGAAGATTCTGCTCGTCGACGAGCCGACGAGCAGCCTCGATCCGGAATCGTCCAGAGCGGTGATGGACCTGCTGACCGAGATCGCCGCCGAGGACGACATTCCAGTCCTGATCAACATCCACGAAGTCGACCTCGCAGAGGAGTACGCCGACCGGATCGTCGGCCTCCGCCTCGGCGAGAAGGTCTTCGAGGGAACGCCCGCCGATCTCGACGAGACCGCCCGCGGGCAGATCTACCGCGGCGAAGAGATCCCGGAGGGCGCTGGTCCGACGGGGAAAGTGGCCGCGGAAGCCGGGGACGTCGGGGGCGTTTCCAGCGACGAAGGCGAAATAAGACGTAGCTAATATGGCCACGAAACAAACGGACCGTCGATCCTGGACTCGCCCGACGGCGTTCTACAACCACTACGTGAAGTGGGCGGTGTACGTGATCATCGCGGTCTTCCTCCTGTGGAGCGCGTGGAATATGCGGATTTCGATGGCGCGAGTGATGGACGGGTGGGACGCCGCCGTCGGCCTCGTCAACGGGATGTTCCCGCCCGAGTACACCACGGAGTTCAAAAACGAGCTGTTGATCGAGGGACTCATCGAGAGCCTCGCGATGTCGGTCATCGCGACGATCGTCGGCGTGATCATCTCGATTCCGGTCGCCTTCATGGCCGCCGAGAACATCGCCCCGAAACCCGTCTACTGGGTTGGCCGGGGGATCATCACCGTCTCGCGGTCGTTCCACGAGCTCATCATCGCGATCATCGCCGTCAAGGCCGTCGGCATCGGCGCGCTCGCTGGCGTGATCGCACTCTCCTACAAGACGGTCGGCTTCTTCGCGAAACTGCTCGCCGAGGAGATCGAAGACATCGACAGCGGTCAGATGGAGGCCACCGAGGCCACCGGTGCGAACCGAACCCAGACGATGCTCTTCGGCGTCCTCCCGCAGGTGATGCCGCGCATCGTCGGTCTGACGATCTACCGCTGGGACATCAACATCCGACACAGCACGATCGTCGGCATCGTCGGTGCTGGCGGGATCGGTGCGACGCTGCTGAACTCCTTCGACCAGTACGACTACGACTTCTTCCTGTTGATCATCATCGCGATCATCGCCATCGTGATGGTCGGTGAACTGATCAGCACCTACATCCGGGGGCGGATACAATGACCGATTACCGGACGTGGGAACGGCGGACACCGCGACAGCGGCTCCTCCGTTATCTGGCCGGACTGCTCACCATCGTCGCCGCCGCGGTTTCCTGGCGGTTGCTGCGGATCAACTACGACTACATCGGGACCGCGCCGACGGAGTTTATGGATCTGATCAACCGGATGTATCCGCCGAACGTCGGTTACACCGGGCAGATCGTCTCGCCGATGATCGAGACGATCCATATCGCGATCCTCGGGACCACGCTGGCGGTGCTGCTGTCGATCCCGGTCGCGCTACTCGGTGCGGAGAACACGACGCCCAACAGGCTGAGCTTCCTCCTCGGAAAGTTCATCATCTCCGCGTCGCGGTCGGTGAACGTGATCATCTGGGCGCTGGTCTTCGTCATCATCTTCGGATCGGGCGCGCTCGCCGGGACGCTCGCGATCGCCGTTCGCTCGATCGGCTTCTGTTCGAAGCTGATCGCCGAATCGATCGAAGAGATCGATCCCGGACAGGTCGAGGCGGTCAAAGCGACCGGCGCGAACTCGATCGAGGCCGCGATCTACGGTATCCTCCCGCAGGTCAAGCCCACGCTCATCGGCGTCTCCACCTACCGATGGGACATCAACGTGCGCGCATCGACGATCATCGGGTTCGTCGGCGCGGGCGGCATCGGCGTCGAACTCAACACGTCGATCAACTTCTTCGCGTGGCAGCAGGTGCTCACGATCCTGCTCGCGATTCTCGTGATCGTCGTCTTCAGCGAGGTCGTGTCGGCGTATCTGCGTCGGAAGGCCCGCTGAAACCGATCCGGGACCGCAGTTTCCGTATTCTTCCGCACCGATGCGGTGAAATCCCGTTTCTGCTCGCAGTATTCGCTGTGCAGTAAGAGCTATTCAGTGGGCGTGAGAGACGGATACGGTATGAGAAACACACACGGTATGAGGGATCGACGAGTTGCCGGAGCCCGATTGCGGCTTGCGGACGATCGGAGGCCCTGACGTGCGAGCGATCGCACACCGCGGCTGTATGGCGCAGTATCCCGAAAACACGCTCGAAGCCTTTCGAGCGTCGAGCGCGGTCGTCGAGATGATCGAACTCGACGTCCGTCGATGCGGATCGGGAGAGCTGGTCGTCTTGCACGACGAGACGCTCGATCGCACGACCGACGCGACCGGCGGGGTCGCCTCGACGTCGCTCGACGAACTCCGAGACGTCTCCGTGCTCGGAACCGACGAGTCGCCCCCGCTGGTGTCAGAAGTTTTCGAGGCGGTTCCCCCAGACGTCGGACTCAACATCGAGCTGAAGGTGCAGGGAATCGCCGCCGACGTGGTCGACATCGCGAGCGAGTACGACCACGAGGTGATCGTCTCCTCGTTTGGTCCCGACACCGTCACTGATGCTCGAAAGGCGGGGGTATCGTCACTCGCGTTCCTGATCGACGACGACTTCGACGTCGGTTCGGCGCTCGACATCGCCGGGGATCTCGGCTGTGCGTACGTCCACCCACACGTGAATCTCTGTCTCGACACCGACATCGTCGAACGCGCGCACGAGCGGGGCTTCGACATCAACGCGTGGACGGCCGCGGACCGCGATACGGTCGGCGAACTCAGAGACCGCGGCGTCGACGGCGCGATAATCGGCGACTGTGAGTTGGCGGCGATCTGCAACGGCGAAGGGCGTTGTTAGCTGTGGAGCGGTTCCGCCGAGATCACAGGATCTGAACGGCGAGAACGCCAGCCAGCCCCAGAAGGGAGAGATACGCCGAGCGCTTCACCACCGGGGCGAACAGGTTTCGGTTGATGCCGACCGCGAGCCAGACCTTCACGAAGATACTCGCGAGCGTGCCAGCGAGCACACCTTGGGCCGCGACGGCCGGAGTGATCTGTCCGGTGCTCGCGAGCGAGACAGCGGTCGTCGTGGTCGTCCCGCTCGAGAGGAGGCCGCTGAGGAAGCTCGTCACCAGGAATCCAGCGGTGCCGAACATCTGCTGTGCGCCCGCGGTGATCACGAGCACGGCGAGAAACAGCGCACCGAACGTCAGCGCGTTCGCGCTGCTGAACGGGGAGTCGAGGTCGAGTTCGATGTCACCGCTCCAGTTGCGCTCGTAGCCGGTGAGCGCCACGCCGCCGACGGCGATGAGGCCCAGGGGGAGGCCGACGCTGAACGCGGACTGCGGGACGAACGCGACGACGATGATGAGGTTTCGGACCGCCATCGCGGCGTCGGCGACGAGGATCGTCGCCACCGCGAGATCGAGGATCCCCGCGTTGGTTTTCGCCCGATTGGCGATCTCGCCGATCACGGCCGTCGAGTTGACGAGGCCGCCGAAGAAGCCGGTGATCAGCATCCCTCGGCCGCCGTAGCGCTGCATAATCGCGTAGTTCGCGAAACCGATCGCACTGACCGCGATCACGAGCATCCAGATGAGTTGTGGATCGATCGCGTTCCACGGGCCGTACGTACCGGCCGGGAGGAGCGGGTAGACGACGAACGCGATGATCGCGAACTCGGCCGCACCGCGCACTTCCTCGTGGGAGAGCCGGTTCGCGAACGTGTGGAGTTCGCGTCGGAGGACCAACAGGAACGACGACGTGATCGCGATGACGACACCGACCAACAGAAGGTCCATCCCGACGAGCACGCCCACGACGTAGGCGACCAGCAGTGACGTCGACGTCGTCAGCGCGAGGCCCCCCTCATTCGATTCGTCGGACAGTTCGACGAGAATCCCGCGCGTACCGAGGAGGATACCCTGCGTGAGCACTAAGAGACCACCGAGCGCCAGTAAGACGGTGTGCCCGAGCGTCGCGGCCGCGACGCCGATGAGGCTCGTCAGGGTGAACGTTCGAATGCCCGCGGACTTGTTGGACCACTCGCGCTCTAAGCCGAGCAGCATTCCGAGCGCACCCGCGACGAAGAGGTTGAAGACGTCCGCGTTGATCGGGACGCTCTCCGGTCCGAGCTGCAGCATCACAACCGCTTCCCCCGAGCGCGTCGACGTAGATAGAACATATTGGTATATACTGGTATTTTCTCTATTTAGGCTATATAGTCAATGGGCTTAATTCTTCCGAGCTATCAAGTTTAGGGTCGCCGAAACTTCGAAAGGGATTTTATCCTTTAGGGTGGCCTAAATCGTATGGCAAATCGAGGCGACAACGGGATTTCGCGACGCGACGTGTTGCAGTACGGCACAGGAATCACAACGGCCGGGCTCCTCGCCGGATGTCTCGGGGGCGGATCCGACGGCTCCACCGAGTCGGCGGCCGGGAGTGCGGACGGGGAGTCAACGACGGGACCGTCTGGGACGGGATCAGAGACGTCGGAGTCGACGGAGGCGGATTCGACCGCTGAATCCACGTCGTACTCCGTCGAAATCGAACCCGTCGGCGAGGTCTCCTTCGCGGAGGTACCCGAAACCTGGGTCGCCAACAACGGAAGCTGGGCCGATATGGGAATCGCACTCGGACAGGAGCCGCCGAAGGGCGTCTGGCTCCCGAGCAGATACCACACGCACTACTACGACCGGATCCCGGGAGTGAGCGTCGAAGGGGACGCCATCGAGCAACTCTGGGGGGACGGCGGCGTCGGCAAGGAGCAGTTCTACGAACTCGATGCAGACGTCCACGTCTTCGATCCGAACTTCCTGCGGAACCGCGGGGAGTGGTCCCAGGACGACATTGACCGACTGGAGACGCAGCTCGGCCCGATATTCGGAAACAGCATCTTCTCGCGGACGTACGCCTGGCACGACGATTACCGGTATTACACGCTGTATGAGGCCTTCGAGAAACTCGCCGAGGTCTTCCAGGAAAGAGAGCGCTTCGAGGCCTTCGAGGCGGTCCACGACGACTTCCAGTCGACGCTGACGTCGATTGTTCCGGCACGGGGCGAACGCCCCTCGGCGGCGGTCGTCTGGGGCGGCGGCGACGAGCCGGAGTCGTTCTACCCGTACGTTCAGAGCGAGGGAACAAGCTTCAAGCACCTGAACGATCTCGAAGTCGGCGACGCGCTCGCGGAAACCGACGTCAAGGACTTCCACAGCAGCCGCGGTGCCATCGACTACGAGACGCTCCTGGACGTCGATCCCGAGGTGCTCCTCGTTCGCGGGCAGGAAGCGAAGACCGCCGAAGAGTTCCGCGACACGGTACTCGCGTTCATGGAGAGTCACGACGTCGCGAGCGAACTCACCGCGGTCGGAAACGGCGACGTCTACCGCGCGGGGCCGCTGTATCAGGGTCCGATCACCAACCTCGTCGTGACCGAACGGCTGGCGCGGACGCTGTACGACGTCGACGAGGAGTTGTTCGACGGGGAGCGGGTCGCCGAAATTGTGAACGGAGACGCCTGAATATGACCGCGAAGGACGTGAAGACACCCACCCGCCGTCGGTACCTGAAGTTCGGAAGTGCCGCCCTCACGGCGGGGTTGCTAGCGGGCTGTACGGGCGGCAGCGGCGGCGAGCCAGCGGACGATGCGAAAGGAGAGTCCACCGAAACCGCCACGTCGACGAGCGCGACGACGCGTCCGGACGAGTCGCACGTGGTGGCGATGGAGCCCGTCGGCGAGGTCACGTTCGAGAGGGTCCCCGAGCGGTGGCTCCCGTACACCGGCGATTACGCCGATATGGGCGTGGCACTCGGACAGGGCGACGGCCTCGCCGGGATCGGCGTTCGCGCCCGCTTCGGGACACACCACTACGACGAACTGCCCGGGGTCGACGTCGATGCCGCGTCTCTCACGGAACTGTGGCAGGGGGGCACGGGCAAGGAACTCTTCCACGAAATCGACGCCGACGTCCACGTCATCGATCCGAATTTTATGATCAACCGACTGCAGTGGAGCCAGTCGGACGTCGACGAGATCGAAGCCGCCGTCGCGCCCTTCTTCGGGAACACGGTCTTTACGAGGGTGTACGACTGGCACGACTACGAGTACTACTCGCTGTATGAAGCCTTCGAGAAGCTCTCTCACCTGTTCGACGAGCGCGAGCGCTTCGAGGCGTTCGAGCGCTACCACGGCGAAGTACTCGCAGACGTCGAATCGCGGCTCCCGCCGTCGACGCCCGATCTCGCGGTTCTGTACCCTGCGGAGTTGCCGCCGGAGTCGTTCTATCCCTACCTCGTCGGTGAGGGTTCGCAGTCGAAACAGTGGCGAGACCTGCGGGTTGGCGACGCGCTCGCACAGCACGGCGTCACCGACGCGCAGGCCGGTGGCGGCACAGTCGACTACGAGGCGCTCCTGGAGATCGATCCCGACGCGATCGCCGTCCGAATTCAGGGGGAAATCTCCGAGGAGTACTTCCGGGAGAACGTCGTCGCCCACATGGAATCGCACGACGTCGCGAGCCAGCTCACGGCCGTGCAGGACGGTCGCGTGTTCTACGGCGGATTGACCTATCAGGGGCCGATTATTCACCTGTTCCAACTCGAGGAAGCTGCCCGGGGGCTCTACCCGGAGCGGTTCGGTGAGGAGGAACTGTTCGATCGACAGCGAGTCGCAAACATCGTGACGGGGGCGTTCGAGTCGTGAGGCACCGGGCGGCCGCCGCGCGGTCGGTGGGAGCCGTTTCGACAGCGCATCGATCCGTTCACAGCGCAACCAGCCCGACGGTGGAACGGACACAGTATGCGTGAGGAGACCGCTTCGAGGCCGGAATCGACCGCACCGCGGGAGCGGTTGCTCGACCACGTCGACGGGGCGCTCGCGACGCTCTGTCTCGGGAGCGTCCTGGTCGTCGTCGCGGGCGGGCTCGTCCAGGTGAGCTTCGGCTCGTACTCGATGACCCCCATACAGGCCTGGCAGGCGGTGTTCAATCCCGACGTGATCTTCGATCTCCGCGCGTGGGAGGCGTTCCTCCTGGATGCGGACCTGCCGGAGATGGAACAACGGAGCCTCATCGTCTGGAACATCAGGCTTCCGCGCGTGTTCGTCGCCGTCGCGGTCGGGATGAACCTCGCCGTTTCCGGAGCGATCTTCCAGGCCGTGACGCGAAACGAGCTCGCGAGCCCGTTCATCCTCGGCGTCTCCTCGGGCGCGGGGCTGCTGATCTTGCTCACGCTCGTCGTGTTTTCGGGGCTCTCCGCGTTCTTGCCGCTCGTGGCCTCGGTCGGCGGCGCGGTCGCGTTTCTCATCGTCTACGCGATCGCCTGGAAGAACGGCACCTCGCCGGTGCGGCTCGTGCTCGCGGGCGTGATCGTCGGGACCGTCTTCCAGTCGTTGCAGACGGGACTGTTCTTCTTCGCCGACGATATCGGCGTGGTCCAGTCGGCCATCGCGTGGACGACCGGCTCGCTGACCGGCACCGACTGGGAACAGGTCCGGATGGCGCTGCCGTGGACGATTGTCGCGATGGGGCTGTCGCTCCTGGGCGCGCGGCAGTTGAACGTCCTGCTCCTCGGCGAGCAAACGGCGCGGTCGCTCGGAATGTCGGTCGAGAAGGTCCGCTTCGCGCTCTCCGGCGTCGCCGTTCTCGCGGCCGCAGCGAGCATCGCCGTCGCCGGGATCGTCGGCTTCGTCGGACTGATCGTCCCGCATATGGTCCGCAACATCGTCGGCAGCGAGTACCGGAAGCTGATCGTCGGCTGCCTGTTCGCCGGTCCGGCGCTGATGGTCGCCGCCGACGTCGGCGCTCGGCTCGGGCTGGGACTGCTCGTGGGCGCGTCGGTGCAGATTCCCGTCGGGATCGTCACGGGGCTCGTCGGCGGCCCGTACTTCCTCTATCTGATGCGGAAACAGGAGGCGCTGGGTGAGATCTGATGCAGTATCGAAAAATACGGAGTGAGGACTGATGCAGGGGAACGAGCGCGTCGGACGAGCGGATTCGGATGCAGACGCGAAGAGAAGGACAAACGCGAATGGGAAAACGGCCGCTCCGTCCGACAGCGTGGGAGCCACACCCACCGACGACGTGACGGCCAAATCGGCGGCCGACGCCGTCGAACTACAGGGCAAAGACCTCGAAATCGGCTATCCGGCGACGACGGAGCCCGTCGTCGAGTGCGAGCGCGTCCTGCTCCCAGCCGGAGAAGTGACCGCGCTCGTCGGACCCAACGGCAGCGGGAAGAGCACGCTGCTGAAGGCGATGGCGAATCAGTTGGCTCCCGACGCGGGGACGATCCGACTGGACGGGGAACACGTGCAGTCGCTCGATTCGAAGGAGCTCGCGCGACGCCTCGGCCTGCTCTCACAGGAACACGACTCCCCGGCGAGCCTCACCGTCGAGGAGCTCGCGTACCACGGCCGATACCCCCACCGGGGGTTCTTCGAATCCGTCGGCGACGACGACCGCCGCGCGGTCGAACGGGCGATCGAATTGGCGGGGGTCGAGCACCTCCGGGAGAAGTCGATGAAGAACCTCAGCGGCGGGCAAAAGCAGCTCGCGTGGATCGCGATGGTGCTCGCACAGGAGACCGACGTCCTCCTGCTCGACGAGCCGACGACGTACCTCGATCTTCACCACCAACTCCGCGTGATGGAAGTCGTCAGGACGCTCAACCGCGAGCAGGGTGTCACCGTCGGGATCGTCCTCCACGATATCGGCCAGGCCGCGCGCTTCGCGGACAACCTCATCGCGATGAAAGACGGCGAGCCCTACGACTGGGGCCCGCCGCGGGAGGTCGTCACCGAGGAACTGCTCTCGGAGGTGTTCCGCGTCGACGCCAGCGTCGACGCCGACAGCCCGACCGGTCCGCACATCGCGCCGCACCGCGCGATTGACGAGTAGCGGTCGGCGGAACCGCCGCGAACACCAGCACGCAATATGACAGAACCGACGCTCACAACCCTCCGAACCCGCATCGAAGCGCTCGCAAGCGACGGCGGCGCGTTCGCCGTCGTCTGCGGACGGACCGGCGAGCGGCCCGTGCCGGTCGTGGGATATCGCTTCGAGACTCGTCGCCGCGCCGAATTCGCGGCCCGCGCGGCGGAGCAGTACCGGACCGCGCTCCGTCGATACGACCCCGCGCTGCCGAGATACGACCTCATCGCCGTTGAGGGGCGGACCGAACCGGCGGGAATCGACGGTACCTCCCCCGCCGCAACGTCTGTCGCCGACGCGAAGCGGTGACCGGTCTCAAGTCAGGCCACTCGCGTCCAGCGCGGGTTGTGTTCTCGCGCCCCGCCGAAGAGTCAGTAGGATAGGATCGAATACAACTTAGTTTGTCTTACTTCAATTTGATTGGGTAAAGTTTATGCCGGGTCGTCGAATACGACATAGTGCGGTCAAGGTAGCACACCCACAATATGTGGGTTTACCCGCCAGGAGGAACGAAGAGTGACAACGATGGAGTGCCCCGACTGCGGACACGACCGGACGAGCGTTATCGACACGAGAAGCGGTGCGGACGGGACGACCGTCCGTCGCCGTCGCGAGTGCAGTCGCTGTTCGTTCCGATTCACGACCTACGAGCGCCCCGAGTGGGAGACGCTTCAGGTGAAGAAGCGAGACGGTTCGATCGAGCCGTTCGACGCCGAGAAAATACGAGGCGGCGTCGAGCGCGCCGTCGAGAAGCGACCGGTGAGCGACGACGACGTCGATCGGCTGATCGAGGACATCCAACGCGAACTCCGCGAGCGGGGAACGCGTATCGTCTCCTCGAAGCTCGTCGGCGAACTGGTCTCCGAGAACCTCCGAGCGATCGACTCCGTCGCGTACATCCGATTCGTCTCGGTGTACAAGGCGTTCTCCGACCCCGAGGAGTTCGTCCGCGAACTGGATCAGATTCTCGACGAAGAGTTAGACGGTGACAAAGATTCCGGGGCGAGAAGCGGAGCCGATGCGGGCCGGAACGCCGACGAAAACCGACGCACGGACCACAGCCGAAGCAGAGACGAGAGCGAAGCATCGAACGAAACCGACGCGTACCCGGGATCGCGGGCGGACCGCGACTCCGGTGCAGATCACGACTTATCGACAAATGGCTAGCGCATCAACGACACGACACGCGGAGTTGCGAGAGAGACTGGACAGAGCGCGACGCGGCCACGAGGGCGTCGTCGACGACGACACCGCCGCCGAGTTGGAACGAGAGGCGGCGCGCGACCTATACGAGGGCGCTTCCCGCGAGGAGGTGTACGAGGCGCTCATCAACGTGACGACGGCACGGATCGAGCGCGATCCCGCCTACAAGCGAGTCGCCGCCGACCTTCACTTCGATCGGTACTTCCACGAGGTGACCGACGAGGAGCCGATCGACCTCGAATCCGAGGGGGCGACCGGGGATTACGAGACGATTTACAGAGAGACGTTCACCGAGAACGTCGAACGCGGCGTGGACGTCGACCGCCTCGACAAGCGGCTGGTCGACGGTCGTTTCGATCTCGACGCGCTGGCCGCGGCGCTCACGCTCGACCGCGACCGGAAGTTCGAGTACCTGGCGGCGTCGACGCTGACGCAGCGGTATTTCCTCCGCGTCGAGCAGGACGGTGAGCCGCTCGAACTCCCGCAGGCTTTCTGGATGCGGGTCGCGATGGGTCTCGCTATCGAGGAGGACGACCCACAGAAGCGAGCGCTCGAATTCTACGAGATACTCTCGACCCACCGGTTCACGCCCTCGACGCCGACGCTGTTCCACAGCGGGACGACCCATCCGCAGCTGTCCTCCTGCTATCTAACGACCGTCGAGGACGACCTCGAACACATCTTCGACTCCTACAAGCACCACGCGCAGCTCTCGAAGTGGAGCGGCGGTCTCGGCAACGACTGGACGAACCTCCGCGCGGCGGGCGCGCTCATCCAGAGCACCGGCGTCGAGTCCACCGGAACGGTCCCGTTCCTGAAGATCAGCAACGACGTCACCGCCGCGATCAACCGCTCGGGGAAGCGCCGGGGGGCCGCCTGCGCGTATCTGGCGTGCTGGCACCTCGACTTCCCGGAGTTCCTCGACCTCCGGCGGAACACCGGCGACGAGCGACGGCGCACCCACGATATGAACACCGCGGCGTGGGTGCCGGATCTCTTTATGAAGCGCGTCGAGGCCGACGAGCAGTGGACGCTCTTCTCACCCGACGAAGTGCCCGACCTTCACGAGACCTACGGCGAGGAGTTCGAGGAACTGTATCGCGAGTACGAAGCGCAGGCCGAGGCGGGCGACCTCCGGCAGTACGAGCGCGTCGACGCCGCCGACCTGTGGCGGACGATGCTCACGCGGCTCTTCGAGACGGGCCACCCGTGGATCACGTTCAAGGAGCCCTGCAACGTCCGCTCGCCGCAGGATCACGTCGGCACCGTTCACTCCTCGAACCTCTGTACGGAGATCACGCTCAACACCAGCGCCGACGAGACGGCGGTCTGTAACCTCGGCAGCGTCAACCTCGCGAACCACGTCGCCGACGAAAACACGGATCGAAAGGGCGGCGAGAACGCGGGTCGTGAAGGAGACGGGAACACGCACCGCGAAGGCGATGGAAGCGAATCCGCCGATCTCGACCGCGAGAAGCTCTCGGAGACGATCGAGACCGCGATGCGGATGCTCGACAACGTCGTCGACCTCTGTTTTTATCCCACGGAGGAGGCCGAACGCTCGAATATGCGGCACCGACCGATCGGGCTCGGCGTAATGGGCTTTCACGACGCGCTGATGCGAGTCGAGACGCCGATGAGTACTGAAAAAGCGATCGAGCGGGCGAACCGCTGGCAGGAGTTCGTCTCCTATCACGCGATCCTCAACAGTTCGCGGCTGGCGAAGGAACGCGGCCCCTACGAGACCTTCGAGGGGAGCAAGTGGGACCGCGGGATCTTCCCGCAGGACACCGTCGATCGGCTCGAAGCCGAGCGCGGTCGAGAGATCCCGACGGATCGATCAGAGACGATGGACTGGGGTCGCGTTCGCGAGCACGTCGCCGAGTACGGGATGAGAAATTCAAACACGATGGCCGTCGCGCCGACGGCGACGGTCTCGACGATCAACGGCACCACCCCATCGATCGAGCCCATCTACTCGAACCTCTACGTGAAGTCGAACATGAGCGGCGACTTCACGGTCGTCAACGACCACCTCGTCTCCGAGCTACAACAGCGGGATCTCTGGAACGCCGAGATGCTCGACCGAATCAAGTTCCACGACGGCTCGATCCAGGAGATCGAGGAGATTCCGGAAGACCTCAGAGAGCTGTACCGCGGTGCGTTCGAGATCGACCCGCGGCACCAACTCCGGCTCACGGCCCACCGTGGGCAGTGGATCGATCAATCGATCTCTCACAACGTCTTCTTCCCGAGCACCGACGGCTCGTTGCTCGACGACGTCTACAAGACGGCGTGGCGGCTCGGAATCAAGACGACGTACTACCTCCGGACGCTGGGCGCATCACAGATCGAGAAATCGACGCTCGATATGGCGGAGTACGGTCGGACGCAACGCCGCGGCGTTGGGACGGCCGATACATCGAGGGACGGATCCGATGACACGGCGGATGACGCTTGCGACGTCGGCAGCGCCGACAGCGACCTCCCGGGCGTCGAAGATCCGACCTGCGAGGCCTGCCAGTGAGGTGACCGCGTATGCCACTACTCAACCACGACGCCGAACACGACCCGAACAAGATCCTGCCGATCGACTACGACTGGGCGCGCGAGTACTACCGCGACGGCGTCGCCAACAACTGGGTCCCCGAGGAGATCCCGATGCAGGAGGACATCACCCAGTGGAACGGCGACGACCTCACCGACTCCGAACGACAGCTCGTCGAGTGGAACCTCGGCTTCTTCTCGACCGCGGAGTCGCTGACTGCGAACAACATCGTCCTCGCGATCTACGAGTACGTCACCGCGCCGGAGTGTCGGCAGTACCTCCTCCGGCAGGCCTACGAGGAGGCGATCCACACGGACACGTTCATCTACTGCTGTGACTCGCTCGGCTTCGACCCCGAGTACCTCTACGGGATGTACGACCGCATCCCCTCGATCCGCGAGAAGGACGATTTCGTCGTCGATCTCACGCGGAACGTCGACGACCCGCAGTTCCGACTGGAGGGGACAGAGGACGTCCGCGACCTCCTGCGGGATCTCGTCGGCTTCTACGTCGTGATGGAGGGCGTGTTCTTCTACGCCGGGTTCGCGATGATGCTCGCGCTGAAGCGCAGGAACCGAATGGTCGGCATCGGCCAGCAGTTCGAGTACATAATGCGCGACGAGTCGCTGCACGTCGGCTTCGGCGTCGACCTCATCAACCAGATCCGCAGGGAGCACCCCGAGGCGTGGACCGAGGAGTTCGGCGCGGAGGTGCGCGACCTGATCGAGACCGCCGTCGACCTCGAAGCGACGTACGCACGGGAAGCCTGCCCCGAGGACGTTCTCGGAATGGGACCCGAGCAGTTCGTCGAGTACGTCGAACACGTCGCTGATCGCCGACTCGGGCAGTTGGATCTCGAGGAGAGCTACGGCACCGACAACCCGTTCCCGTGGATGAGCGAGGCGGTCGATCTGAACAAAGAGAAGAACTTCTTCGAGACGCAGGTGACCGAGTACCAGACCGGCGGCTCCCTGGAGTGGTGAGAGCGACGATTTCCAGGAGGGGAGAGAACCCTCCCGTCACTTCCGGTCGAGCGACGAGTCGAGGACTTCGATCCGTCGCCGACACGCGCGGTTGCCCCGAACCAGCGCGTCGAGCGCGGGGTAGGTGACGTCGCGGTCGCCGAAGAGGTACTCGACGACGGTGTCGTGGGCGATTCCCGCCTTCACCTCCGAGGCCGTCATCGCCGAGAGCGTCGATTGACGCTCTCGGAGCGCGCGAGAGAGATCCGCTTCCAGCGATGCCGCACGTCGCCGTCGATCCCACAGTTCCTCGTCGGTCGAGAGCAGGAGAACCGACTCATCGACCGTCGGAAGCTTCCGGTCGACGCGCTTGAGCAGTCCGGTCGCCTCGTCGAGGGAATCGCGCTCGCGCGTCAGCGCGCGGAGCATCACCCGATTCTCGGCGACGCGCTGGTCGGCGCGTTCGAGGATCGCCCGCCGAAGCGGTTCGGTGAATTGATTCCCACCACCCTCAGCGGCGAGCGCGAGCGCGACCTCCGCGCTCAGCTCCGAGGCGATTGTCGCCTTGACGCTCCCGGCCTCGTCGTCGACGTGCGGGAGGACGTACTCCTCGAACGCGGATCGAACGCGACGACACTGGTCGTTCGTCGTCGTCGCGAGAGTCGTCGTCGAGCCAGTCGACCACCCCGGTGTGGCCGAAACGGTACGGGTAGTCGACCCGCCTCCGACGCTTCGGTCGGCCTCCAACGCGGCGACAGTCTGTCTGAACTGCTCGAAGCCGCGCTGCTGACGCTCCGTCTCGCGGCGTTCGTCGCGGACGGCCCGCCGCGCGGCCGTCAGGTCGCGAACGGCGTCGTCGATGTCAGCCATATTTTTAGGTATGCCTAAAGAGAGATAATCGTTACGACCCTCCAAGGAAGCGGGGCAACGGCTCAATACCGTGACCCACGGTACTGACACGCGACCCGCGGACTTTTCCTCGCGCCGAACCGAGTATCGATATGCGCGCCGCAGTCTATCACGGCCCTCGCGACGTCCGCGTCGAAGACGTCGCCGAACCGGAGCTCGAATCGCCGACGGACGCACTCGTCCGCGTCACCCACACCGCCGTCTGCGGGTCGGACCTGTGGTTCTATCGGGGCGAGAGTGACCGGGACCCAGGTTCAGCCGTGGGTCACGAGCCGATGGGAATCGTCGAGGCCGTCGGCGACGACGTCCGCTCGGTCGAACCGGGCGACCGCGTCTTCGCCCCGTTTAAAGTCAGCTGTGGTTTCTGCGAGTTTTGTCGGAAGGGACTGCACACCTCCTGCGTCAACGGCGACGGCTGGGGCGGCGACAACGGCGGCGCACAGGGCGAGAAGATCCGCTGCCCGCACGCCGACGGCACGCTCGTCCGGGTGCCGGACCGCTACGCCGACGACGAGGACGCCCTCCGATCGCTGCTCCCGCTGACGGACGTGATGGGGACGGGCCACCACGCGGCGGTCAACGCGGGCGTCGGAACCGGCGACACCTGCGTGGCCGTCGGCGACGGGGCCGTCGGGCTCTGCGGCGTCCTCGCGGCGCGCCGTCTCGGCGCGGAGCGGATCATCGCCGTCGGTCACCACGACGACCGACTCGAACTCGCGGCGGAGTTCGGAGCGACCGATCTCGTCTCCGAGCGCGGCGACGAGGCGGTCGAACGCGTTCGGGAGCTGACGAACGGCGGCGCGAACCACGTGTTAGAGTGCGTCGGCGCGGCCTCGTCGATGGAGACGGCCGCGGCGGTCTGTCGGCCGGGCGGAACCGTCGGCTACGTCGGCGTCCCGCACGGCCTCGACGGCGGCTTGGACCTCTTCGGCTTCTTCGGCGACAATATCGCGCTCCGCGGCGGCGTCGCTCCCGTGCGCGCGTACGCGGAGGAGTTGATGGATGACGTGTTGCAGGGGACGCTCGACCCCGCTCCCGTCTTTACGAAGACCGTCGAACTGGAGGACGTCGCCGAAGGATACCGCGCGATGGACGAGCGCGAGGAGATCAAGGTGCTCGTCGAAGTCGAGTAGGCCGCGCGGGGTGAGCCGTCGGCCGGTATCCGGTCACGCCACCGACGGCTCCGAGAGGACGACAGTCCGTATCAGTTCACGCCGCCGACGCCCGAGGCCGCATCGGGGAGGTCGTACGGATCGGCGTCAAGCCCGAGCGCTTCGAGCGCGGCCGCGAGGTGTTCGTCTTTCGCGTAGTCCGCGCCGTCTTCGACGCGTAGCTCTTGGGCTTTCGCGAGCACTTCGCCGCGGCGGTCGTCGGGGATGTCGTACTTATCGGTCGACAGTTCGATCACGAGACCGTTGTTGTCGTGGGTGTAGAGCGAAAAGAAGATCCCGCGGTCGAAGACGTTGTAGTTGCGTCCGGCGTCGTCGAGCGCGCCCGCGACGTCCTCGAAATCCTCCGGCGCAATGCTGAAACAGAGGTGATGGACGGATCCAGTGCCGCCGCGCTGCGGCCCGCGGTTCGAGGCGCGGTCCCCGACGAAAACGGTCAGAATTCTGCCGTCGCCGGTGTCGAAGAACAGATGCGTCTGTGAGGGATCGTCGAGGTTCGGCTGTCTGAGAACCAGCGGCATCCCCAGGAGGTCCCGGTAGAACGCCAGGGTGTCCTCCTCGTTGCTCCCCCAGATGGTGATGTGATCCGTGCCGGTCGTGTGGAATGGGCTGTCCGGTCGCTCGGCGGTGACTGGCGGTTCGTCGCTCATACCTTTGGTAGTGCGGCCACCGCCATAAGTGTCGGAGTGGCACCGATGTCACCGGCGTTCGATTCCCCCGACGCGACACCGGCCACTCGGTTCCCCGGACGCGGCACCGACGTCCGGATCCCCGAACACGACACCGACGACCGGTTCTATGGCGACGGTTACGCGTCGGCGTCGGTACCGACGAAGGTATCCCGTCGATACCGACACTGATCACAGAAGAACTGCGCGTATCCCGCGGGTTGAATCCCGTTGAACGACATTTCCTCGCCGCAGTCGGGACATGCCTTCGCGTCGACGCCCGGCGGCCGCTGTATCGACATACCCGGACGGAGCCGGTAAGTGTACATTACTCTGTCGATCTATAACGAACGATGGTTCGAAAATTGAGAGGAAGTCGGCAGCGAGTTCAGTACCGCGAGGGCAGGTACGCGAAGCCGATCATAAAGACGGCCGCGAGGAACGATAGGATGCTCACGCCCCACAGCCCGTTGGTCTGCGTCTGGACGCGGTCGATCTCGGCGGTTTGACGGTTGTAGTTCTCGAAGTCCTGCGTGAGCTGCATCGTCGATTCGTCGGGGAAGTACGCGAGGTACGTCTCCTCACCGAGCGTCACGTTCGCCTCGTTCTCGGCGGTGATCGTGTTCGTTCGGGGGGCGGCCCACGACAACTGGACCGCGTCGGTCGCCACGGAGTCGACAGTCGTCGTGTTCCCCTCGTAGTCGAGCGTGTCGCCTTCGGCGTACGATCGGGTTTCGGGCTCCGGGAAGTACTCGTCGGCCGGGACGAGTTCGGAGTCGTTCAGTACGACGTATCGCGTGCCGTTCTGCTCGACCGTTTCCTCGCTGGCGTCCGGGTCATCCTGCAGGATCGCGGTCTCGTTTATCTCTTCTTGCAGCGTGAACCCGGAGGGGTCGTCGCCGCTATCGACGAGGACTCGCCACTCCTGATCGTCGACGGTCTGCGTGGAGTCGTTCTCCCACGTCTCGGTGTACTCCGATGATTCCTCTGTGTACTGGAGTTCGCCAGTCGTGCCGGAGACGCTCGACACGGTGTAGGTCCGATCGCCGACTTGGAGCTGGTCGTCCTGTGCGAGTTCGTACTCGGGGCTGTCGAACTCGACTGTCGGCGTCTGCGCTGTCGCGATGAGCGAGTACGAAGCCGCACCGATAACGATGAAGAGTGCGACGTAGATCGCCGCGGCGCGTCGTTGCATATCTCCGGATTTGATCACGTGGCGTATAACGGTTACCGTTTCGCGGGAGGGTCACAGCGGACGAGAACAGCGATACGGTGGCGAGCGCGGGAGCTCATTCGTTCGCCAGCAAGTGTTTAGGGGTCGGGCCACATCGTAACGGAAAGCACGCTATGGAACCGAATGCGCTCCCGGTCAGCCCGGACACATTCTATCAGACCCTGGTCGAGAGCGCTGCGGAGGGAATGCTAACGATCGACGCCGACAGCACCATCGTGTACGCCAATCCCGCGATCGAAGACATTCTGGGATACACGCCCGAGGAGCTGATCGGGAGCTCGAAGATGAAGATCATTCCGGAGCGACTGCGACCGGTCCACGGCGCGGCGCTCGCGGCCTACGTCGACACCGGCGTCCGCAACATCGACTGGGCGGGCGTCGAACTCCCGGCGTTACACAAAGACGGTCACGAAGTCCCGACGCTCATCAGCCTGCGGGAACACACCCACGGCGGCGAACAGTATTTCACGGGGATCGTTCGCGACATCTCTGAGCGCCGTCGCCGTGAGGACGAACTCCGCGATCAGAAAGAGCGGCTCGACGAGTTCGCGGACATTCTCGCACACGACATTCGAAACCCGCTGTCGGTTGCGCGTGGATACACGGAACTGGCCACACAGCGCGAAGAGAGCCCCGAACTGAAACAGGTCCTCGACGCCCTCGACCGTATCGACCACCTCGTCGACGACGTATTGGCGCTGTCGCGCCAGGGGCGCTTCATCGGCGAAACGGAGGTCGTCGATCTCGAACGGTCCATTCGAGACTCCTGGCGGAACGTCGAAACCGGCGAAACAACGCTGCACGTGGAAGCTGACCTCGGGAGCATCACTGCGGACAGGAGTCGACTGGAAGAACTGTTCGAGAACCTCTTTCGGAATGCGATCGAACACGGAGCGCCGGACACTGAGACAACAGAACGGCGCGGTACTGTGGACGTCGGACGCCTCGCCGATCGAAACGGCTTCTACGTCGCAGACGACGGCCCCGGAATCCCGGACACCATCCGCGAGTCGATCTTCGAACACGGCTACTCCACGCAAGCGGACGGAACCGGCTACGGGCTCGCGATCGTGAAACAGATCGTCGACGCGCACGGCTGGGAGGTTTCGGTGTCCGATAACGAAGGCGCCGGGGCCAGATTCGAGATCAGCGGCGTCGAAAGCGAGCCGTAGGATCTCCCCCGTTCGATGGGCGCTGTCGCTCTCGAAGTGGGAGATACAAAAGCCAAGGGCCGGATTTGAACCGGCGGGGGTTCCGCTCTGCAGGCGGATGCGTTGGGCCGAACTCTGCCACCTTGGCGCAGCTTATTCTATTCCGTTTCGGCGTTTAAGCCTAGCGGTCCGCTACGAGCGCTCGTATCGATGCTCTTCACGGTTTCCCGCCCGGTGGTG
>NZ_VJXQ01000005.1:184062-225390 GCF_007655485.1 Halobellus captivus | reverse complement strand
CCTCACCCTTCATCCTTAACTAAACACGACCGTTGACAGACACCGAGAGGTGATCCGGGAGGTTAGCGACGAGACGCTTGAGAGCGTCCTGTTCACCGGCGATCTCGAAGACCATCTCACTGTCAGTGCCGTACTCGACCGGTGGCACGATGAGCAGTTCCGTATCGGTGAGGAGATCCCGAAGACGACCGGCGAATCCTTCACCACTCTCCCGGATGTAGACATAGAAACTGCGGTCATCGATCAGTGTCACATCGAACTCTTGGATGGACTCTGTGGCTTCGAGTGCCGCGAGGTATTCCTCACGTCCGTTCTCACCGTTTCCGACGATCTGGAGTAACGTAGCGACGTACTCAGGGTTCGAGAAGTTCCAGTGCCGCAGGTACACCCGTTGAATCGAATTTTGCTCGGTGAGGAACTGGTGCATTGGGTGCCGTGCCCCGGGGGGGATCCGGATCTGTAACTGGAGGTACCGCATTACTAGAGGGTTATCTCCAACGATAGTTAAATAGAGGTGGACGTGTCCGACAGAAAGCCGGAGTTCGAGTATCGAAAATACGTATATATGAGTTCAAAAGTGACATATCCTCCCGGTCCACGCGGACTGCCAGTTATCGGCAACACTGTTGATTTGAGCCGTGACATCCTCGATTTTTATGAGCAGTTGCGTGATGACTATGGTCGCGTCGCAAGCTACGAAGTATTCGGGACAGACGCGTGTATGGTCGCCCACCCGAATGCGATCCAGCAGGTGCTCCTTGACAACCACGAGGCTTTCGAGAAAGGTGAGGTTCTAACCCGGAACCTCTCCGACGCGATGGGAGAAGGGGTATTTTTGACCGGCGGCGATCAGTGGCGGAACCAGCGGACGCAGATACAACCAGCGTTCTACCGCGAACAATTGAACACGTACGTCCCCGAGATGCGTGCTACTGCAGCAGAGACAGTCGAACAGTGGCGCGACGGGATGGTCGTCGACGTTAACGACTGGATGACTAGGACGACGATCGACGTGCTCGGTCGGACGTTATTCGGTGTGGATGTGACGGAGAACCCCGTCATTTCGGAGGCATCGGATGCAATCCTCGCACGATTCGATACGAGTCGGTTCTGGTCGTTTCTTCCAGACCGGATTCCAACACCGACGAATCGGCGGTATAGACGGAAACTCACCGAACTCCAGACGTTCGTTGATGAGCTAGCCGACCGGCGCCGGGAACAACACCCCGAGAACCGTGGCGATGACCTACTATCGATCCTCGTGAACTTTGTCGAGGCAGGCGATTTGACCCAAGAAGAGCTCCGTGATAACATCGTTACGTTCCTCTTTGCGGGGCACGAGACGACGGCTCTAGGACTGACGTACACATTACTCTGTCTCGCTCAGCACCCCGACGAGCAAGCCAAGCTCCAAGCCGAAGTGGGTGCGGTCTGTGAGGGCGTCGTAACCGCAGAAAGCCTACCGGAACTCGAACGACTGGAGTCCGTGATCGACGAGGCGCTGCGTCTCTATCCTCCAGTGTATATGTTCTTCCGCGAAGCGACGCAGGACGTAGAACTACAGGTCTTCGATATTCCTGCTGGCACGACGTTAGTCATACCACAATGGGCTGTCCACCGTGACTCGAAGTGGTGGGACGATCCTGAGACGTTCCGTCCGGAACGGTTCGCCAGCGATACCGACAGGCCAGAATACGCGTACTTCCCGTTCGGTGGTGGGCCCCGTCACTGTATCGGGATGCGCTTCGCACGGATGGAGATGAAGGTCGTCCTAGCGACGATTCTCGGAGAGTACACGTTCGAACTGTCATCCGACCCGAATCCGGACCTAATCGCCAGCACGAACCTCAAGCCTGGCGAGCCGATCGAAATCAAGCTAGGAAACGATGACGCAGAGGATCGCAGTCGGTGAGGGAAGCGATCAGAGGAGTATTGTTGTGACTTATTGCCGTCTTGCGATTTTCTGGAAAGATAGTTTTCATCGAATCATCAAAAACGGGATGGTGCGTTACTTATCTGGAGATCGTCAGTAGAGGATGTCAGATGTACCAAGAAGACGACATATATTACGAGCGCCCGCTGCTGTCAGCAGTGCAGTTAATCGAGCATACAGTGTCGATATCGTCGAATTGCGTACCGGTACGATCCATATGAGATCCCTACAGTCAACAGTAGATAGATCCCGAAGCTCACGAGGAAGACGGGCGTGAAGACGGGATTGCCGGTGGCGGCAAACCACGTCACTACCAATCCGAGGATTGCCCCGCCCAGAGCTTCCGGATGCCGTCGCGGAGGACCTTGAGTTCGATGAGCCCGATCTCGACGTCGTCGATGGTGGTACAACCCGATAGTTCGTCGTCGAGTAGCACTGTTCTCAACGCTGGAATCTGGACGTACGTTCGACCTCGTACCTTGGCCAGGACCCCGACAGTGCCAGCGTGGCCGGTTTCAACCGTCGTTCACCACTGGTTTGACTGATCCCACGCTTCTCAGGGCCACCAAACAGGGCGGAGGTAAGTTCAAAAACTCATTTGACAATTAGAGCATACTATCCTCACAATGGCTGTACTGAATGAACTCTCGGGATGTCGTCGAGGAACTCTCTCGGGGGGAACCACGATGTCGCCATAACCAGCGTATTCGGTACCCACCCATTGGCCAGTGTTGGACAATTAACGATCGTCTAGATCGGGAATGAGCCGATTCATCAGGAAAACGTACTACTTCTGGCGAAGGTATTTACAGTAGTCCGATGAATCGAAATTATGCAACGCCGAGTATTCATCGGTGGCATCGCATCAGGAGGGATCGGATTTTTCGCTGGTTGTCTCTCCGCAGACCGGGACGGTGGTGAGGTCAGGGGGGAGTACACGATCGATCCAGCGACGACCGAATTCGACTACGACTGTCAGGAGGCAGAACTCTTCGAAGACACGTTCAGTCTCTCGGGGAAACTAACCTCTCGTGTTGTCGGCCACTCGAGTGTCGAGTGGCACATCGATATGGACGCAGACAGGAGACTCGACGTCTCCATCTACAGTACCGAGCCTCGCTCGAGAACCAATGGTCGATTCCCAGCTATCGAGATCGTCGACCCGGACGGCGAGGTCGTCCTCGAGGGCCGGGATTCGTCGAACCTTTACGATATCGCGACGGAAACCGAGGGTCGATACGTGGTGCGGGCTCTGAGTAGAAATTTGACGAAAGGTGGAGACAGGTGGCGGGTCGAGGTTTCGTGGTACCAGAGTGCTGACTGTGAATGATCCAATACTCGATTGGTTGTGTCACCTGCTTGTTCTCGCCATCGCTCAGTTCGCCGCTGTTCCCGTCCTCGGAACCGACACCTGTCGGCAAGGGATCGATGCACCCACGGTCGGCGAATCTGCAGACGGCGGGGGAAGAACTTGACCAGAGCTGGATGAGAAACTCGAACGGCCTGTGACCCCGAATCAACCCAGACAGCAGAGCTTTCCGTGCCTACTGGTCGCTCCACCTCATCAACGCTTGGAACGGAACAGCTGCGACTCCTTGATAGGCGTGGTAGCTGACGACGGTCGCCCGGGGACAATGGGATACACTCGATCATCAATGTCTGCGGTCTCGGTGGCCTTTCGCGAAGTTCGTCAAAAGGTGAACTGATGAAGTCTGTGATCGTCCAGTAGTTGGGCCCCATACAGCATATTGTTCGAAATATTGTTGGATAGGTTTACGCCGATGAGCGATTCACGCTCTGTATCTCACACGCCGATCTGAACCGCTTATCGAATTGGAATCTCAGTTGCGATGTTGTTGGATCTGTACTCGTTCTGAGATCATCGATTCAGCAGTATTCTCCCAACTACCCCAGAGAAATCCCACACCAATAATTATAACCCAACAAATATACGACAGAACAATCCCCATATAAATCCCCATCAATCCAAGATTTAGTACAATTCCAAGCAGATAGGACCCTCCAAGCATAACTACGAAGGAACCAATTAAACGTGCATAGAAGGGTGTCCGGGTATCACCAGCCCCCCGAAGTGCGCCCGCAAGAGGGAAGAAAATACCGAAGAGGAACATTGATACGGCAAACACTCGCGTGAACGTGACTGCATAATTGAGTGTTGACGCATCCTGGGTAAATAGCCCCACAATCTGATTAGCACTCACAAATAGTATGCTACCAGCAATCGTGAGTGTAATAACACTGAATCCGAGGATTACAGTTGCAGTATTCCGTGCACTACCAGGATCTCCCGCTCCTAATTCTTGGCCAACCATAATACTTGTCACAGTACTAAACGTTCGATGTAACGGACCGCTCACTTGCTGATAGATCCGTCGGCCGATATGGAATGCAGCGTTTACTTCGGTGCCAAATAACAACAACAGTGCATTGAATGGAAAGTTTGCGAGAGAGGTAGCCATTCCTTCTGCGAAGGTTGGAATACTAATCGTGATCAGCTGCCGAGTAATCGTGAACGATTCAGGTCGAGTGAATGAGAGAGATGTCCAACCCAGACCAATCACCGAAACTGTTGCGAACGCCTCAAATGTTCGACTAATCGCGGTGGCAACGCCAACACCAATTATCCCCCACCTCGGCGCGATCCAGATCCCAAGTCCCAAACTTACTGTTAACAGGATATTGATGACATTTGTGCTGACATTGATGAGCATAGGCGTCCGTGTATCACTTGCTCCTTGAAGCGCGCGAGAGCCAACGAGCCCGATAATTCTCATCGGTGCAACAGCAAAAATGATTGCTAAGTAAATCCCTCCTTGGCGTACAACTGCTGAGTTAGCACCGAGTATCTCGATAAGTGAATGACTAAATAAGAGTCCGACAATAACTATTGGGATACCGCAAACTGCACCAATGAGGAGAGCCTGCGTAATCGATTCATCACGAGTTAGCGTAGCACCTCGCCCTGTATCTTGACTTGAGAGAGCAATTGATCCTGCACCAAGCCCAAGTCCGACTCGAAGTGGAATCTGTGCATACAAATCTGCAAGCCCAATTGCGGCTACCGCAGCAGGTGAGAAAAGGCCTGTGACAATAATATCGACAGTTCGCATTAGCGTATTTAACATCTCTTGAACAGCAATGGGCCATCCGAGAGTCAACATCCGTGACCAAATTGAGAAAGCTCGGTCCGGGATCCATAGCATACAGTCCTAAAAGAGGTACTGTATGTATAAGAGGGTGGTTCAAAAGACAGCACTTCTGTATGTATACTCTCTACTGACTCTGGGGAAGAGTACCGTCAGGCTGTTTTCGACCAAGGAATCGAGACCGGTCAATATCTACGGCGGTACGGTCACAAAGTTTTCAGTGTTGATAAATTTATGATAATCTAAGTTAGCCCGGCGGTAGCAACCTCGGAACAGCGGGGCGAATAGAGCCAAGACTAACGCAGAAAGTAACATCATCGATAGTCGAACTATTTCCTGTTGCTGATAGAAATTTATTTGATTCCTCGGTGTCTCATTTCACTATGGCTATCCTAGCTGCGGTTGATGAAAATGAACGGTCAAGGCAGGTTGTAAAAATCGGCTACGATCTCGCAGAGAAATACGACGATACACTTATTGCACTACACGTTGCCCCACAGGAAGAATTTGAGGCACACAAGGATTCGCTTCGGGAGATCTCGGGATTCAATGATATCTCATTCACACAGCACGAGGACAGTGCCAAGCGGTTTGTACAAAAATTCGTCCAAGATACGATTGAGGACCTTGATGAGGATCGACTTGACCCACGCGGACGGGTTGGAGACGTCACAACCCAGATACTCGCAGAGGTGTCGGCTGTTGACCCCCGGTTCCTTGTCATTAGCGGCCGCCGTCGGTCCCCGACCGGGAAGGCGGTCTTCGGAAGCACCGCACAGAACATCTTGTTGCAAGCGGAGTGCCCTGTAGTGTCCAAATTAGATTCCTGAGTACGTGTTCTGAGATTTCGACAAGTTCGGATCAACAAGGGTTTTGACGATACGTATCGTTTCGACGCTGGAGTTACAAATCGAACTGCTCGATTACTTCCGGAACCACGTCGAAGAGGTCATCAACGATACCATAGTCGGCAATATCAAAAATTGGCGCATTAGGGTCACTGTTGATTGCGACGATCGTATCGGAGTCTTTCATTCCTGCCACGTGTTGGACGGCACCGGAGATACCGATCGCGATGTACACCTGCGGTGAGACGACCTTCCCTGACTGACCGACCTGATGGTTGGCAGGGAGCCAGTCGTTGTCGATAATTGGCCGCGAGGCTGCGACAGTCGCATCGAGAGCATCCGCGAGATCGAAGACGAGAGAGAGGTTTTCCTCACTATCGATACCCCGGCCGACGGACACGAGCACGTCAGCCTCGGTGATATCGACATCTCCGGCTGCTACTTCACCGAACCCGGTTACTGTCGATCGAATCGCGTCTTCGTCGATCGATACATTAACCGCTTCAACAGCGGCCTTCCCGGGTGCGATAGTGGGATCCCATTCCGATGGCCGAATCGTAATCACGGAACGGTCGCTTCTGATACCGATCGTGGTCTCGACTTTCGAGCCGTACATTTCTCGGGTCACAATGAGACCATCTTCGGTTTTGATCGAAACCACGTCAGTGACGATCGGACGATTAAGTCGAACGGCCAGAGCAGGAGCGAAATCCAAGCTGTTCGACGTGTGTGGAAGGAGAATCGTACTCGGATCAATCGCATCCACGAGTTGGACGATCACCTGGAGGTAGACATTATGGTTGAATTCCTCGTTGCGATCAAAAGTGTGAACGGTGTCTACCCCATCGAGATTTAGCTCCGAAGCAAAGTGGTCGACCGGGTTTCCAATGACGACCACGTGGAGAGGTTCGCCCCGGTCCTCAGCCAGTTCACGCCCAGCAGTGATGAGCTCAAAACTCACGTCGCGGATCTCACCATTCCGATGCTCAGCGACGGCGAGCACACTCATTCTTTCACCCCCAACTCCTGCAGAACGCCAGAAAGCTCCGTGGCTGTTTCCTCGGGGGTTCCTTCGAGGAACCGCACTTCTGATTCGCTTTCGGGTTCATTCATAGAAAGTAAGTGAATAGAGGAGTCAAGATCGCTTTCCGAGAGACCCAGGTCAGTTAAGTCCTTGACGTTCAGGGGTTGGCCCTGAGCCCGTCGGATACCCCGCATACTGGCGTAGCGGGGTTCATTGATCCCCGTCTGGATCGTAAACACTGCAGGCAACTCGATATCGACAAATTCCTCGATACCACCTTCGAGTTCCCGGTGAACGCTCGCAACACTGCTATCCGATCCGATATCGAGAGCGTTCACGACTGCTGCCCACTCGTATCCGAGTTCCTCAGCCAGTGCCACCCCCGTCGCCCCGAATCCATCGTCGCTTGCCTGAACGCCGGTCAGAACGATGTCTGGATCCTCCTCACGTGCAACTGCGGCGAGAATTGTTGCCTTCACATTGGGACTGACTAGACTCTGCTCAGTGAGCCTGTCGTCCCAAACCCGGATGGCACGATCCGCTCCCTTTGCAAGGGCCATTCGGATGGTTTCCTCGCACCGCTGTGGCCCGATAGAAACGACGACTACCTCGACATCGTCGTTTGATTCAGCGAACGATACTGCCTCTTCGATGGCGTAGTTATCCCATTCGTTCAGAGTGTAGTTCAGCGATGATTCAGCAACCTCAAGCCCCGAGATTTCGAAGTCGTCGTATACCTCTGCGACTTCCTTGACTGTGACAAGGATTTTCACACCGTCGAGCTACCACTAGCGGTGTAATGAAGATTTTGTTTCCCTCGCTGAAAAAGGTCTGCCGTCACCGTCACTTATATATCAGTACTATATGGTGGAATATGTAGGTTATGGTGAATTCGCTGGAGACCTCAACGGTAGTTGTGACAGGGGCGGCGTCCGGTATTGGAGCGGAAACCGCGCGAAAGTTTGCCCACAAGGGTGCGAACGTCATTGGATTCGACATCGAAGCAGAAGACCTCCGTGAGCATTTTGACGACTTAGAGGAGGAAACGGGAGCGGAACTCGTTCCAATTCAGGTAGATCTCACGGTTGAAGACCAAGTCGAGGCCGCGGTCCAACGGGCGGCATCAACGTTCGACGGCATCGATATCCTCGTAAACAACGCGGGCGTGGCTTTATCCGACGAGGTTGAGGGAATGGAGACGGAAACGTACCGCGCCGAAATGGGCGTGAATGTTGACGGCACGTTCTTTACGACTCGCGCCGCGCTTCCGCACATCCGAGCCGTCAGTGGGAACATAATTTTCCTGGGGAGTTACGCAGGCTGTTTCCCTCGACCGTACTCACCCGTCTACGCGGCAACAAAGTGGTGGATCCGGGGGTTCGCTAAGAGCCTTGCCGGACAGATCGCCGATGATGAGGTCGCGATCACAGTAATCAACCCCTCGGAAGTGCACACGAATCTCGCTGACGGAGCGATGAAAGAGCGGTTCGATGAGGAGAAGATCGCGAGTCCAAAAGATATCGCATCGGCGATTACGTTCGCCGCCTCACAAGAAGAACCGCTGACCGTGAGTGAACTCGATCTGTACCGTCGTAACCGGTTCAGAGATTTCTGAACTGAGACTCACTCAATCGGGAAACCTCGACATTCAAGCATTGATAACGCCGGTTCCGTCCTCGAAGCAGACGTTGGTTCCGAACGGTTCCGAGATCGTACTGATGTACTCAATGATTGCTTCCGCCTCGGCGACCGATGGTTTCGTTGGGATCCCGGAGTGAGAGATTGGTTCATCCTGCAACCGTGCAGGATGGAGCGTGATCGTTTGTACGCGCCCCTCGTCGGTAAACTCGCAAACGGGAACCACAGGGCGACGGCCGAACGGTGGTCCCAAGTAGCCGTCGGGTGGGGAGATTGCACGCTTGTATGCGGTGGGCCGAGCAGCCTGACCGTCAGACGGAGAAGCCAAGTGCGGGTCAACATCCAATGTGTGCGGGAATCGCTCGTAAAACTCCATAGGGAGCCGATCGACAGTGTTGTTCGTCATAATCAGATCCCCGGGATCGTAGAAGATCGGTTTTCCATCGTAGATTTCGATTGGACGCAGCACGTGGCTTCCCTGACCGACAAAGAGATCGGTCCCTGCGTCGATGCAGTCCCGGGCAAACTGTTGGACGAATGCTGGTGGGTCGGCGAGCCCACCATCCGGATCCCACGCGTGGGTGTGGAGATGCGTAATGACGAAGTCAGCCTGTCTTGCTGCAGAGCGAATCGCCCGTAGATTTCCCTCGCGGTCACGTTCGTCCGCGATCATTTGGGGTTTCTTGTGGTCGCTCTCGTAAAATTTTGTGAGCGTATTATGTAGCCCTGGGGGGTGTAGGGCCCATTCACCGTCACGAAGTTCTGTGATCCACAACCCGAGCTGTTCGGCGAGTGATTTGATGCGTTCCAGCGTCGGCTTATCCACCGCGTGATGGAACCCAAGCGGGTTCAATCCTGGTCGCCCGCGGTGATCATACCGCGCTGCTCCCGCGCGACTCCACGGCGCAAAAGATGTGGTCATCGATACGAGCGCGACGCGTCCTATGTTAGTATCGAGAAACACAGGTTCACGGGCTTCGCTCAAGTCTTCACCAGTTCCGGCGATGGGGAAATCTGCGGAATCAAACGCGTCCCACGTGCGTCGGAGAGCACCATACCCGTAATCAAGCGCGTGGTTTGAGGCGTGAGAGACTACATCGATCCCGAGCCACTGTAACTCCTCAACCACAAATGATGGCGACCGCATCCATGTCCCACCCGCCTCGGCTGCTGCGTAGACACCGTCATCGTTGTAGTCGTGAATGAGTGTCTCGAAGTGTGTAAAGCCGACATCCGCGGAGCGGAATATCTCAGCGATGTCGTTAAGTCCGGGGTCGTTCAATGACGAGAGACGGCGGTTGATAATCGAATCGCCCGAAATCGCGATTGAGTCAGTCACAGATAATGACCTCCTCAGGACTGATCTTCTGCCCGGCTGACACTATATGGGGGCTGTACATCTTGTGAGTAGCGTACTGGACCAGTCTGCTTATAGATTCGGTTCACGTGCCGGAATCGGACAGCGACAATTACGGTCCATTATCGGGGTTAGTGAAAGCCGACGGAAGTAGATTAGCTAAATTCAACCAGATCAAACAGATCATCGATCGATTCCTTTGTCTCAAGCGTATCGATCCACGAGATTACTGCATCGAGACGGTCTGTTGGCAATCGGTTCCCGGCTGCGATACGAAGCTTGGTTCGCATTTCATCGCTTCTCAGCTCGAAGGTGTTGGTGGGTCCTTCTCTGACTTTTCGTTCGAAGGAGTCTGTTTCAGTCTCAATTCGGAGTACAAACGGGTCGCGGTGTTCTGTTACTTCAATTCGGTCAATAAGTGTGTGTACCCGTTCATCGTCGATGTTCTTTTCGGCGAACTGCTGGGGTCCCATCTCTTGATCAATCAGTGCTCGGGCAACACACCACGGGAGGGAATGATCCGCGGTGTTTCGATTCTGCGGCTTCCATTTCGCGCCCGTTGCACACACGTCGATAGTGTGTTTTGAGACACCCATCTGGATACCGACAATCTCCGTCCAGTGGAACTCTTGTTCCGCTAACAGAGAAAAGACCGCATCCATCGCGTCCTGAATGCCACCACAGACCGGATAGGGTTTGATCGACGTATCGGCGATCAAAAAGTCTCCCCCGTTTCCAGCAAGATCACCGACTTCGATATCGATGGGGTGTGTGAGGAGGTTCGAGAACCCGGACTCACCTTCAACTACGTGCGTCGGGCCAGAGAGTCCTGACTTCGCTAGTTTTACCGCTACAACAGCGTTACGAGCGCCGTTTCCAAATGCAAGACCCTTCCATTCTGTGAGTTCCCCAGCTCGAGCCTGCCACAGGCCTATGTGACTGCTTAGCGCGATGTTCACCGCCTCCGCGAGCTCCGTTTCAGTGAGTCCGAGAAGTCTCCCGATCGCGAGCGTACAGGATGCCTGTCCGATCGTCACATGATCGATTCCGTCAACGTGCAACGCGGTCTCGTCGATGAGTCTGCAGTATATCTCGTAGGCGAGGACGGTCGCGGTTAGCAACTCTCGACCATCACTCCCGGTGGCCTGAACGACCGGCAGGAGCGCACCGATGTTGCTTGACGGATGACCAGCGGATGGCGACTCGTATCGATCGTTCCAGCTCAAGTAGCTGTCATTCCAGTCGAGATAGCGAACCAACCCGGCGTTAGCGAAAGCGGCGTACTCAAGCGGAGCCACCTTCTGTGTAGTCAGAATCCGGCCCGATCTTTTGGCCGGTTGAGAAGCCGAAAATTCGATGAGCCGTTCGAGTGCCGGGTCTTCACTCCGTGCACCTCCGATTCCACATACTATCGTGTCGAGGATTCGCCCCTTCGCTATCCGAACCGTATTGTCGTCAAGGTCAGCGTAGGAAAGATTCGAAGCGTACTCAGCGAGATGATCGACGACTGATTCATCGGGCATACTGTCGGGCACGGCGTGGTCAGAAATAAAGGTGGCAGTTGGAAACAAACAGAAGTCTGCGTGGTCGAATGGAGCGGTTATACTTCGATATTTATGCCGACGTTCTTCGTCTGTGTGTAAGTTCTGATCGCCTCTAGACCTTTCTCTCGGCCGATCCCGCTTTGTTTGAAGCCGCCGTGCGGAGTTTGAGTACCGAAAGCATAGTACTCGTTGACGAATACGGACCCTGCTTGGATGTTCCGTGCGAACCGAAGAGCTCTGCCGACATCACTCGTGAAAATACCGGCTGCGAGTCCGTAATCTGTGTCGTTGGCGATTTCGAGCGCTTCAGATTCGTCGCTGAATTCGATAACGGTCAGCACCGGCCCGAAAATCTCCTCACGTGCAATCCGCGAATCGTTGCTCACACCGTCAAATATTGTTGGTTCGACGTAGTATCCGGTTCGGTCAGGTGCGCCACCAATAATCGGCTCTCCGACCTCTTCCCTGCCGATCTCAATGTAGTCGGTGACGCGTTCGTACTGGGCGGCGGAGACTAACGGTCCCATATCTGGATCATCCATCGGTGGACCGAGTGTAAGTTCGCTTGCGGCCGCAACGACGCGGTCGACCAGTTCATCGTGAATGTCCTGGTGTACGAGGAGGCGAGAACCTGCCGTACAGGACTGTCCGGAGTTTGCACTGAATATCCCACGGAGGATGCTAGGAACTGCGGCGTCGAAATCGGCGTCCGGGAAGATCACGTGAGGACTTTTTCCACCGAGTTCCAAGTGAGGTGCTGCAACGTTGTCAACCGCCAATCGGGCCACTTCACGGCCGGTTTCCACTGAGCCGGTGAAGGTGAGGCTGTCGATATCTCGGTGGCCAGCAAGCGCGGCACCAGCCTCCGTCCCTCTGCCGGGAACCACGTTGAACACTCCCGGTGGGAGACCAGCATCAACCGCCAGACGGGCTACTTCAAGCGCACTGATTGAAGTCTCTTCGGCAGGCTTGTGGACCACAGTGTTCCCAAAGGCAAGTGCCGGAGCTATCGAACGCCCGATGATGCTCGTAGGAAAGTTCCACGGCGTGATGTGGGCGGTAACGCCCATCGGCTCCCGGATTGTAAAATCGACGTACTCCCATCCCATTGGGATAGTGTCGCCCTGTACCTTGTCGGCGAGCCCAGCGAAATACTCAAAGTAATCGATGCAGCTTTTGATGCTGAACACCGCCTGTGTATACGGTTTGCCAGATTCCAGTGCCTCGATGACGGCCAGCATCTCCGAATGATCTCGAATCGCATCCGCAATTTGGAAGAGCACCTGACCCCGTTCCGTGGCTGAGGTCGCACGCCACTCATCTAGTGCTTGTCGTGCAGACGATACAGCGCGGTCAACATCTGCTTCGGTTCCTGCACTGATCTCGACAAGCGGCTGTTCCGTCGAAGGGTCGACGGTTTCGAAGCGTTCTCTGTCGACAGGCGTGTCCGGCTTTCCGTCGATGAAGAAACCGTATTCCTCCCGTAATTTACCCTCTGGTGGCTCAAATTGTCCCATACGAGGTTGAAATCCTCCCCACGCATATATATTTCCCCGGGTTGGGAAACCAGCTATCAATGAAAAGTGCGGCACGAAACGGGGATCGAGGGACCGAATTATGTTGTTCAATACTCGAATCGGTTACCGATCAGCCGTCGATCGAATCCGGGAGTTTCTCACACTTCTTGGCCTCTTCGACGAGGACTGAGACAGTATCGCTCGCTGTGTGCATACTGAGCACGCTTGCCGTCTCAATAGCAGCCATAATTTCATCAGTGGAGGCCCCACAATCGAGGGCGTTGTTGACGTGCCGCCGGACTGCATCTGCGTTAAGGTAGGTCGGCGAAACGCAGATGGCAATACAGATCAGTTCCAAGTCGACGTCGTCAAGCGGGCCGTTCTCCACTGGGTGTATCCAGTACTCGAGCGCATACTCTGCCCAATCTTCGTCAAATGCCGAAATCGCCTCGAACGCATCCGCCCAGTCGCCAACAGGCCGGTCTGCTGTGACTCTCCCGTGCCCATCCGTGGCGTCTCCCGTCTCTCCATTGAGTTCCTCTCGAAGTATCTGTGAGCCCTCCATTGCTGAATGGACCCCGATGGTGCTCGCGAGCTCTATCACCTGTAAAATCTCCCAAAACGTAGCCCCGTGATCCTGCATAGCCATACTGATGTGAGCCCGCGTCGCTGGGACGTGGAGGTGTGTAACGGAACAATCGATGGCGATGTGGATCAGGTGCTTCAACTTCGTCCCAAGGACGTCCTTCGGGTGTGCAGAAAAGTCGAGGTAATATTCGAGGAACGCCGGGTCCGCCTGGAGGAGATAATCTTGGGGAACCCAGAAGCCCCGACGATCCCTGTACTGTTCTTTGACCCGGCGTTGCTGGTCGGTTAGCTGTTGGTCGCTCACCATCTATACCGGCTACAACTAAGCACCTTCTAATAAAATTGCGTTACCTAACAACTGATCGGATGAACAGTCGGACACTGAATGATAGCGGCCACGCACTGAGGAGTGGTGATTCCAATAAAACAGAAGACGTCCGGATATTGAACTCGGCTCCTTGATGCAAGTTTGGCGGACCAGACGATGTGCGCGTTTTACCAGGCACATCAACGTTATCCAGGCAAAATAAACTCGACAGGAGCGTGACGCAAAATTTAATGACTCAGGCGATGCCCGCTACGCATATGGGAAAGACCCACAAAGCAACTCGTACCGCCTACTTGGCACTGACCAAATTCACTAACGTACAAGAGGGGGAACACGTCTCTATTATCGCGGATGAATCAGGGATGGAGGAAAACGGAGAGATCGTCGATGCAATGTTCGGCATCGCGAGACAGATCGGTGCGACGACAAACTTGATCGTCATCGAAGATAAAGCACCCGGGCAAGAAGAAGGTGATACGCTGACAGCGGTGGCCAAAGCTGGGATTGAGGCCGCAGATGTACTGATCGGGATCACGCTGACGACAATCGCGTCGGTCACTCACCACGAATTTCCAGATACGCTGCGCGAACAGGGCGAACACCGCGGACTCGTGATGGCAAAACGGTCCTACGAGACACTGACGAGTCCATTCACGCTCGAGGCCGACTACGAGCGTATTATGGAGATTCAAGATGCGATAGCGGAGGTCTTCAACGACGGAGAGGTGGCTCACGTCACGAGCGAGAAGGGGACAGATGTCACGATGCGCATTGACGAACACGGCAGACCCCACGGTGGCGGTGGGTTTGCCACTGAACCGGGCGGATTTACCACTATGACGTGGGGAGAGTACGGACAGGCACCGAATGCGGGGAGCGCGAACGGCACGTTTGTCGTCGATGGTCCGGTCCAAGATCACGGCTGGCCGGAATCGCCGCTGGAGGTCGAAGTTGAGGACGGACGTGTGACGAACCTATCCGGAAACAGCGAGTACGTTCGGATGGTCGGCAACACCGTCGAGGAAAATAACAATGGGGGCAATATCGCCGAAATCGCGCTGGGAACAAATCCCATCCAGATGGAATCAGAGGACGAGAACGTAGTCAAAAAGACATTGGGGACGTTCCATACGGCTATCGGTAGTGGTGCGGCTTACGGTCAAGATGTCTACTCACCAGTCCACCACGATCTGGTGCTAATGAGTCCAACTGTCGAGGTCGATGGGACCACAATCCTCGACGAGGGTGAGTACGTGCTGTAAGCAACGCGATCCGCAGTCAACGGCGTTTCAAAACCATATCAACACGACCCAGATCAGTCATTGACCGCAACTGAACAAGTTGTAACCGCGATCAGTGATGGAACGTTACTCAGCTAGTGTTTCAGACGTGTCTGATATTCGGATGCGGTGCTGTTCACATAGGATAAATCCGGAACAGCACCTGTCTCCGTAGATGGTGCACGGACGTGGTCTCAATAACCAAAGTTGCGAAATTCACTGGTCTTGGCATCTCAACACGGCTCGGTTGTGGATTTCCAAATCTATATGACAATGTAAGCCTGTGAACGTAGTATGCGTCTAGAGAGTCGAAACACTGATGTCGTAGTCGTCGGATCGGGAATGGGTGGCCTTGTTTCTGCGGTTAGAGCGCTTGAAGAGGGTGCAGACGTGATTGTGCTGGAAAAAGGAGACAAGGTTGGTGGGACGACACGTGTCACAGGAGGGTACATCGCGGTCGACGAAGACGCAGACCGAAACGTCGACCTATCTGAACCGATCGAAGACGGGCTGCAGTGGCTCGAAGGTAACGACGTCGAGGTCAACCGGATGCAGGAATGGGAGCACGGAGAATCCGTAACGTCGCGGATTCGGATCAATCCACCTCAGTTTGCCGATCGAATGCAGGAGCTTATCGAGGAGATGGGTGGAGAGTTGCTGACCGAAACGCCGTTCAAGGAATTGCGTACTGATGAAGACGGAGAGGTTACCGGTGTGGTCGCAGCCACGCCGGAAAACGAGCCGTTTGAGATCAACGCGCCAAGTGTCGTTCTCGCTGCCGGTGGTCGGAGCGCGAACGGAGCGATCCTCTCAGAGTACTTTCCACACTCTGACCTCCTTTTGGGGCGTGATCCGTGGTCAACGGGCGACGGGTATTTCGCGGCGAAAGAGGTGGGAGCGAAGTCTACCGAAAATCTCTCCGAGCCGATCGGGGTAACACGTCCCTCACCGCCAGCAGAGATCGCGTTCGAGGATATGCGTTGTGGGCAGATATACGACACGTCATCAATCGCAGTCACGACCGAGGGATATCGATTCACGGATGAATCGGCCTCCGCCTCCCAGAGTGATAAATTCGTGAAGGATTATCTGAAGGACGTTGAAGGCGAGGTCTACCTGATCATCGATCAGGACATATACGAGATGGATAGTCGGTACCAAAGCACAGTCGAAGAACGGCTTGAAATGGCCCGGGAGTTTGGCGGTACGGTAATCCAGACCGACTCTCTCGATCAACTGTGTGATAAACTTGATGCACAGGGCGTCGACGGGGATCAGGTCCACAAGACAATTACAGAGTTCAACGCCGTTGTTCGCGGTGAACGCGACACGGCACTCCAACCACCACGGGAAGGGTACCGGGATCCGATCGACCGTGCACCGTTCTACGCAGTCAAGGTGCTGCCAGCCATTTTGTATTTTGTCGGCGGCCTCGATATCGATGAAAATGCCCAGGTTGTGTCTCGTACGGTCTCTACAAGCACACTACCGTATAAGCCGGAAACAAACGGTGAGTCTGCACGGGAACCCATTCCAGGATTGTATGCCGCCGGAGTTGAGGTTGGAAAACGCACGGAGGAAGGTTACTATGGCGGTGGCCTTTCACTTGGACTTGCGGCGGGACGAGTGGCAGGAGAGCACGCAGCGAAGCGGGCGAAACAGACGGTATCCGGTCAACACTGAGGCGCTGCCGTTAGTCGGTTCGATGACGATCGATCTCCGTCTCCAAGACGGACTGGGCGTACGCACCATACATTCGTGCTTCGACCTGCCCATCGGAGAAAAATAGCGTCGCGGGTCCGCCGACCACATCGTACCATTCATCCAATTTTTTTGCGGCGTCAGGCCCATAGGTCGCAAAGAGTGCAATATCAGTTGGTGCAGAATCAAATATGGCGTCGAAGGTTGTGCGTACCTCTTCACATGGCGGGCAATCGTCGCGCCAAACGTAAATGATCGCCGTATCGTGAAGCAGTACGTAGAGCGGGAGTCGCTCTCCAGAGATTGAAACGAACGCTTCGGGGGCACCTCCGTCTGGCGGAGAATTGAGAACGGTATCGAAGAACGGGAGTGTCCGCAACCGGTCGGTGTGTGTCAAACCGGTCTGTTCGGCGAGCGTCAGATATTCGGGAACGATAGCTGGTACTTGATCACTCAGCGTTAGTAGAGTGTCTGTTTCTGTTGCGTCCGTTGTCACTGCATCGACGATGGGTCGCTTGTCGTCCCGACTCGTTCCGTTCAGGCGATCACGTGTCCGATCGAGTTCTCGGAGAAAATCATCAGAAAACGCGATTGAGTCGGCTTGCAACTGGAATACGCCTGCCTCGATCAGGGATTCGAGGAGGTTTTCGGGATCGACGTGAGGTTCGGCATTCATACGATCGGGGCTTGGGATTACTGCCGGTTAAATATTGATCCCCGTTCCAATCCTCTCGTTCAGTACCCCACTTACCGGTAATGCCCCAACAAATACTTATATCACGAAGAGAATTCAGCGCTATGCCGGAGATTACTGTTGGCCAGATAGGACTTGGAAGTATGGGCGGAAGTGTGGCTAAGTGTCTGATAGATGATGGCTTTGACGTACTCGGGTTCGACATCAGTGAGGAGGCTTGCGATTCACTTTCCGAATACGGTGGTGACATCGCTGCTTCGGGAGCCGAAGTCGCTGCAGAGTCAGATATTCTCCTAACCGCACTCAATTACCCCGAAATCGTCGAAGAGGTGTACCTTGGGGACGGCGGAATCGTTGAGGGTGCCCACGACGGACTAGTGTGCATCGAACAGAGTACGATCCCACCAGAACCAGCGAGACAGCTCGCAAAGGAACTCGACGAGCGAGGTATTGAAATGTTGGATGCTCCATTTCTCTCTGGCGGGCCACAATTCGCCCGAAATGGGACGATGGTGCTACCCATCGGCGGCGACAGAGCACTATACGACGATGAAGACATCCAGTCAGTGTTGGCTTCAATGTCACGGGAGTTCCATTATATGGGTGCCGTCGGGAACGGAAAAGCGACGAAGCTTGTGAGCAATATCATGGCGCTAGGACACGTGGTCCTTTCACTCGAAGCACTGTCACTGGGCGTAGCGCAAGGCCTCGACAGTCAGGACCTCTTTGAAACGCTGAAGTATGGTGCGGGTAGTTCGGTGATGTTTAGGGTTGCGGTGCCGTCTGCGCTGAACCGGGATTTCTCCCCGAGCTTCCCGGTGAAATCTTCACAAAAGGATCTTCGGTTTGCGCTCCGGGCTGGCGAAGACATCGACTTCCCAATGCACGTTACGAATTCGATACTGCAGCTCTACACTGCTGCCGCGGCGAGCGGATACGCCGACGAAGGATCTAGTGCCGTGGTGAAGGTATTCGAGGAGTGGACAGGAAGCTCCCTCGAATCTGATGACGAGGTCGAAGTTGACATTGACGACCCGGTTTACACCGCCTAATTGAAACTGACCCTGGCGAGTCACCGGACCGATTCGCTGAGGTAGTCGGGTGAGGAATTATATACAAGTCGATCATTGGTCGGGTATGGAATACACCACACTGGGTGAGACTGGGATGACTGTTTCGAAGATTTGTCTTGGCTGTATGAGCTTCGGCTCGAACGCACGACGGGACTGGGTGCTTGGTGAGGAACAGTCCAGAGAGATAATCGAGCGAGCGATTGATTTGGGTGTCAATTTTTTCGATACTGCAAACGTATACTCCTACGGAGATTCAGAGCGGGTCCTCGGGAATGTGCTCTCCGAATACGATCGGGAACGACTCGTCGTTGGAACGAAAGTCCTTGGACAGATGGACGAGGACAACCCGAACTCTGGTGGACTCTCCCGAAAGTCAATCGATCAAGAGCTACGACATAGTCTAGACCGCCTCTCGATGGACCGAGTCGATCTCTATCAGATTCACCGGTGGGATTACTCCACTCCGATTGATGAGACGCTGAAAGCACTCGATACGGCTGTTGAAGACGGGTTAGTCCACAACATCGGTGCCTGCTCAATGTGGGCGTATCAGTTCGCAGAGTCGCTACGTCAAAGCGAGATCCTACACACCGAGTCATTTTCGACGATGCAGAATCAGTATAATTTGACCTACCGGGAAGAAGAACGGGAGATGCTTCCGTTGTGTGAACAGAAAGGAATCGGCGTCGTCCCGTGGAGCGCACTCGCGCGTGGGTTTTTAACTCGACCGCACGAGGAATTTACTCGGACTGAACGCGGACAGCACATCAGCAAGGATGATCGGATCAGCAAACGCATCGATGCCTACAGAGCCAACGGCGGAATCGAAATCAACGAGCGTGTGGAGGCGCTCGCTGAAGAGAAGGGTGTGAGTATGGCCCAGATCGCTCTCGCGTGGTTATTCCAGAATGACTACGTTGATGCCCCTCTTATTGGCGTGACAAGTATTGAGCACCTTGAAGATGCAGTCGAGGCACTGGAAATCTCGCTGTCGAAAAGCAACGTCACTTACCTAGAGGAGCCCTATAATGCAGTCAATGTTGTGGGTCACAAGTAGGCGGGAAACTTCGCCGCTACCGTATCTCTAGATTTGTTGGCCTATTCTAGCCGCGGAGCGAAGTACATCGCTGATATCGGTCGCACTGTCGATCTCCTCGATAGCTGTTCGGAGATCATCGACGGCTGTTGGTGAGCAGTGGGAGTGGTTGAGAACCTTGTCGGCCACATCCTGGGTTTTGAGCGGATTCTTGAAATGCCCTTGGGGATAATCGACACGATGCTCAACCTCGTCAGTGGTTGTTTCGATAGTTACCCTGTGTGAGAAGGTATCTCCGTATCGCTCGGTGAATGACTCATCATGATGAACCTCGATCGTATCCATCAATGCCACGACATCGTCTTCCTCCAATCGGCTCTCGTCAAGTTCATCGGGACCGATTGTCCCGTCGATAAGCGTCCGTGCGAGGCAGTAGGGAAGCGAGTGGTCTGCGGTACCACGAGTCGTCGGACGCCATCTTCCGGATCCGGCAGTTGCTCGAATCGCGATGTCGTAGGTATCTACGTCTATGGAGCGAATGTCTGTGGGATCTAAACCTGTCTCTTCGACAATGTCGGTTACACAGTCGATACCAGCAAGGATGTGGTGACAAATTGGGTACCGCTTGAGATGTGTCTTGTCGATTAGAAACCCATCACTAAGGGCCAGGTCAGCGGGATTCAAACCAGGATCAACAACGCTATCAATACCGTATGTCCCGGTAAATACCTGGGATGGACCCCGGATTCCACTCTGGGCCAACTCCGCCGCGACTACCCCATTGCGCGCAACGTTGCCAAACGCGAAGCTCTTCCACTCCGAGAGCGGGGCTTGTCGCGCCTGCAGGAGCCCGAGGTGACCAGTTAACGAAATGCTCACAGCTTCTTTTAGCTGCTTTTTCGAGAGGTTCATCAGTTTCCCGACGGCGAGGGGAATGGAGGCCAGACCGTAATTCACGTGATCAAACCCGTTGCCGGTAAAGCTGGCCAGGTCGCAAAGTCGGCACTGGATCTCATAAGCGAGAACTGTTGCCAAGAGTATGTCGCGCCCGTTGCTCTCATTAACTTCACCGGCTGCCAAGATGGCACCCACGTTACCGGATGGGTGAGCAGCCTCGGCTGTCAGGTATGTATCGTTCCAATCGAGGTATCGAATCATTCCAGCGTTGGAGAAAGCGGCATACTCCAGAGAGGCGGTCTGATCTGTTCCAAGTATCGACGCGTTCTCAGTACTACTTTTCGTTGCTGCGTGGGAAACCAGTCGTTGTACGGGCTCCTCTTTGAGGGCCATCAGACCGACCGCTACTGAATCAAAGAGCCGGAGTTTCGCCGTTTCAATCGTCTCTGGGGGAATATCCTCGTATGATAGCTCAGTGGCGAACGAGCATAGTGCATCTACGAGATCGTCGTTTGCGGATGAATTACTGGTGGACACTGATCGATTGATCAGCGGAGTAGTCACAAATAATTACTGGTGGATGTGGTCGTTCTGTGAGTAGTACTGTGCCGATGGGTCCAGCACTACAAACAGGATGTGAAGGCTGATAAGCGGAGAATATAGCTCAATATTGGCAGTTATTTTATAGATCCCACATATGCGGATGTGGTATGAATTAACATTACAAGCCATAGGTCACTTGTGAACGAATAACAATTAGGTTTTGAGATACCAAATGGAACAAGACACCAAAAATCCCGATCGAACTACCAAAGGATATCATAGATGTACGCTTGTTATTTCCACAGTGCACAATCCAAATTTAAACTCAAATCCGGCAATATTGGATATTGTATGCCCGGCTCGTATCCTCGATTGTCAACTCGGAGCATCCAAAGCGGACGGATGCTTCTCACGATCCAGCCCTCTGAACTCCGTTGAGGGATGAAATATGGGTGATCTAAGCGTCGGTTGCCTCGGTGAGCAGATTCGCTATGTGGAACCACCACCGCCGTATTGGTAATTAACAATAATTGTATCAGCAGCCTCTCTGACGTATCGTATCAATTTAGTCCGATACTCCTGTTCACGAATACGCCCTGTTGGGCAGTTGATAGTCACTGATCCAAGTATGTCGACGTCAACGCCCCGAACGCTGTTGGAATCCGCCTTGTTGATGAGAAGTGGCGCGGCAACCATCCCCATTCCAATCACCTGCTCGTCCCAGTCGGCAGCGTATCCATTCTCTCGAACAGCCTCTAACTCATCAGTGAGCGTCGGGAGGTCCGTGATTGAATGCTCAGTAACGGGGTCCAGACCTCGTTTCTCCGCAATTTCGCGAACACGATCCTGAGAGTAGTGTGCGAGGATAGCTTTCCCGCCTGCAATCGTATGTAGCGGTGCACTGATCCCAGGGTAAATTCCAACATCAACTGCTTGTGACCCCTCTTCGATGTGAAATACAACCGCTTTCCCCTTGTATTCAATGTGGAGCACAGCGGCTTCCCCAGTTTCGTTGGCTATTCGCTGCAGCTCCGGTTTGGCTTTGTGGAAGAGTGCTTCTCGGTGTTTCAATTTATTGCCGTTTGTGAAAAATAATAACCCCGGTTTATAACGGCCCTTCTCTCGGTCCACATATCCTGTTTCCGCAAGCGTGTGCAAATAGCTATGCGCGGTACTCAAAGGAATATCCATCTTATTAGCCAATTCTTTTGGGGTCAAGCTTTCGTGTTCCCACAGAATATCAAGAACAGTGAATGCCCGCGTGACGGTGGTGAGCGTTGATTTAGATTCCATATCAGAGGATAGATATCCAAGATAATTAAACCCATTCACGGAGCCGACGCGCGGGTTCCGATAAGTTTGAGAGGTCGTGGAGAATCGTAATCCGACATCCGTTACCGCAGTAGTATGGGTAATTGCTAGAGAGTCAGCTGAGACGGTGGTAGTTACCCGTCTGTAGAATTATCGCTTGCCCGTTCGAGGATATTTTCAGCCTGCTTGAGTACCGGTGCGTCGATCATTTGACCGTCAACACTGAATGCGCCATCAGAAGCGTCCTTGTTGGCCTTGACGACCTTTTTTGCCCAAGCAATCTCTGCATCGTCCGGGGTGAACGCAGTGGTGATAACCTCTACCTGTGATGGATGGATCGCGAGCTTCCCATCAAATCCCAAATCCACGGCTTGCTTCGATACTTTCTGAAGCTCTTCAGTATCCTCATAGTTGGTATACACCGTATCTATCGCATCCACATTGTGTGCAGCTGCTGCCACAATCAAGTGCTGACGGGCATACTGTATCTCTGCTCCTGTCGCCGTGCGCCGGGCATTGATATCCGTTGCAAAGTCTTCACCACCTAATACTAATGCGTCAGTCTGCGATCCACTTGCGATCTCAGCGGCCGAAAGAATCCCTTTTGCAGTTTCGATGAGAGCGAATACCTTGAGTGAGTCACCCTTATCGGGGAGCGCCTGTCCAATCCGATTGACATCAGCTACAGACTCTGTTTTGGGGAGCATCACGGCGTCAAGGTTCGGAAGTACACCATCCCGTTTGAACGATTGGAGCTCGGCTATCCCATCATCTCCCCGATTGAGACGGACACAGAGTTCCGTACCGGGGGGCGTTGAAACCTCTGTCAAGAACCTCGAAACGGCACCGATCGCCGAATCTTTTTGTGTTGATGGAACAGCGTCCTCAAGATCAAAAACGACCGTGTCAGGGCTCACTTTGACTGCCTTGCTGAACAGGTCCGGTTTGTTACCAGGCGTGAATAATACACTTCTTCGGGGCATACGACCGTAGATTAGCGATTTCAAAATAAGGATTCCGGTCGGGTAATTGAAGGACTTCTATTCGGTTGCGGTTCATTCCAGAGCCGAGTGAGTCCACAGATTGGACAGTATTCCCGCGAAACAGTGCTGGTCGATACTACTGTAACGTAGACTGCTCAAATTGAACGCCGTACAGTGGTTCTCCGCTAGGATGCGAAAGCCGTCAGAGACACCACCGAACCGAGAGATACGAACGTTTTTTACAGAGTCTTGCTTCAGACCATATTACTGAAGTCTACGACTATGACAGACAACGACCCCAAAAGCAAACAGATAGTTGAGGGATGGCACGGAAGGTATTACGAGGACTTTGAGGTCGGCGACGTGTACAAACATCCGTTTGGTAGAACCGTAACCGAGACAGACAATGTCTGGATGACAAACATCACAATGAATCTGAATCCAATGCATTTCAACGAGGCCTACGCCGCCGAAACGGAGTTCGGCGAGCGACTCGTCGATGGAACGTTCGTCATCGCTCTGTCAGTCGGAATGTCCGTTATCGACATCTCGGTTAACGCTACGGCAAATCTGGGCTATGATGATATCAGACATCACGCACCGGTATATCACGGAGACACCCTCTTTGCGGAGTCCGAAGTAACCGCAAAACGTGAGAGTTCTTCGCGAGACCACGTCGGAATCGTCACCACGAAGCTGCGGACCTACAACCAAGATGGAGAACTAGTCCTCTCATTAGAGCGTACACCGATGGTGCTGAAGCGCGAGTACGCGAAACCATCTGCGGAACGACCGCCAGGATGGCCGGAAGACGTTGGTACCACGTCGGAGGACGTATCGTGACCGTCGAAAACCGGATAAACGGCGCGTTACCCATACAGACTGCCACGGAGGCGGCTTCCAAGGTCCCGTCTGAGGCTACTGTACTCGTAAGTGGCTTCGGGAGCGTTGGATATCCCAAAGCCGTTCCACTAGCACTCGCAGAAAGTGCACAGAACCATTCGCTGACCGTTATCAGCGGTGGAAGCGTCGGTGAAGAGATCGACGAAGCACTCGTGACAGCGGAAAAGATAGAACGGCGGTTCCCATATCAATCCCAGCCACAGCTACGTGCAGCCATTAACGAAAATCGTGTCGCCTATCACGATAGAAACGTTTCTGACGTTGCTGATGAACTCCAATATGGAAACCTAGCAGATCCCGATATCGCGATCATCGAAGCAATTGCCGTCGGCGAGGATTGGTTAATCCCATCGACGTCAATCGGCCAGACACCAGCGTTCGTCGAGAGCGTCGACCAGTTGATCGTTGAAGTCAACTCCTCACAGCCTCTCGCGCTCCAAGCGGTGCACGATATCTATCGGCCAGGACCACCTCCTGAGAGAGAACCAATTCCGCTGTCGTCACCGGGAGACCGGATCGGACAGTCGAAAGTAGAGTTCTCACCGGATGCGCTGTGTGCGGTCGTTGAGACCGACCGCGCAGATTCCCCGTACTCATTTCGATCACCAACAGAGACGGACAGAGCCATCGCAACGCAGTTTGGAGAATTCGTCCGTGAAGAGATGGAACGCTCATCTGTGTACGACGATTCATTGCGTCTCCAATTCGGGGTTGGCAGTCTAGGAAACGCGCTGATGGGCGAACTAAACGAGATGTCATTCGACGGCCGAGAGGTGATCTACTACGGGGAAGTAATTCAGGACGGATTGCTCGATATGATTGACTCTGGCAGGCTTTCGAGTACGAGTGCCACCTCCCTCGCACTTTCCGAAGACGGACAAAAACGGCTGTTTGAGGATATCGATCGATATAGTGAGAACATTGTTCTCCGACCCACAGATGTATCTAATAATGGGGCAGTTATCGATCGGTTCGGCGTGATGGCCGTCAACAGCGCCGTGGAAGTCGATATCTATGGAAACGTAAATTCCACACACGTCGGGGGGACGACGGTGCTGAACGGAATCGGAGGAAGCGCTGATTTCAATCAGAATGCACTTGTTGCCGTCTGTACGCTCCCCTCTGTATTAGCGGATAAAGGGATCTCACGAATCGTCCCGAAAGCAGAGCATATCGACCACACAGAACACGACATTGACGTGGTGGTCACCGAACAAGGTGTAGCGGACCTTCGTGGCCTGTCACCACTGGAACGAGCCACTGAAATCATTGAGAGCTGCGCTCACCCGGATCATAGAGACAGCCTGAGAGAGTACCTTCAAAAAGCGAAAACACAGGGTGGCCACATCCCGCACACCACCTAGATATCCAGGCGCATACTGACCAGAATAATAAGCAGGCAGATTGGCTTCCGAAACCACCCAATTCCAGGTCTCCGACTGAATCATCAATGAACGGTCATCACAGGAATCACATTCTCGTTCTATGCACGTCCGCATTTTTTGTCACGATGGCCGCTCGATTAGCGGTTAGTCCGCTGACACCGTTCGTGCTCGACGAGTTCGAGATTTCCAAATCGTTAATTGGGGTAGCACTGACGGGGATGTGGCTTGCATATGCCCTGACACAGTATCCTAGTGGGGTCCTCGGTGAACAGCACGGAGAAAAGAAAGTTATCCTGTTATCTCTCGGTGGAGTTTGTGTTATGAGCGTGTTGTTAGGCCTCACACCCGTATTTGAGCTATTTTTTGTAGGATGTATTCTTCTCGGTGGATTCGCCGGTTTGGAGTACGCCGCAGCAACGACGTTTCTGACGAGGAAGTTCGACAGAGATGGCAGAGTCATAGGGATTCATGCTTTCGGGGCTCCATTTGCCGGTCTCGTTGTACCTGTGCTTATAACGTGGATTGGAGTCCGATACGGATGGCGGCTGGCGGTTATATCTACAGTAGCGGTATCGCTCCCGGTGTTCGTACTATTTTATTCGAAGGTCGGACCAACCGCGCCCACGAACCCAACACAATCGTTTACTGACAGCGTTAATCTGGATATCGTCACCGAGTTAATCCGACAACCGCCGATATCTTTCTCGATCGGCATCGCAGTCGTGGGCGAATTTTATAATCAAGGGCTGATTTCATTTCTCCCCGTGTTTCTCGTCCAGTACCACGGCTACAGCGCAACGGCTTCTGGAGCCCTTTTCTCGCTCTTCTTCCTGGGCTCCGCGCTTGGTAGCGTTACTATCGGATCAGTCTCGGATCGCTTCGGACAGGATCTGACAATCGCGGGGTGTCTGCTACTGGTGGTCGTCGGCATCGCTGTGATTTTGACACCCTTCAGTTTGGCTCCTCTTCTCGGTGTTACACTGCTCGCGTTTGGAACATGTCTCGTTATCGTAGTTCAGACCCGTTTTCTCGACCGAATGACGGACGGAGACCGTGGTACCGAGTTCGGTCTCGTCAGAACCGTATATATGATTCTGGGATCGCTTGGATCGGTTACGGTCGGTATCCTCGCGGAATCGTTCGGTTGGACCGTTGCATTTGGTTTGCTTGCAGCATTATGTGTAATGAGTATGGCGTCTATTGCGGTAAATCGATGGCTCCAGCTAGGGTTGTGAGCCAAGGATCTCAGCAGAATCGCCTCGGGTCAAACGGTTTACAGGGATAATGATTTATTATGAGTGAGATGTTTCATTTGCGTATGGCCCTACGTGAACAATCTGAGCACTACCAGCATTTTATTAATGGCGAGTTCGTCGAATCGACCGGAGATACGCGGATAGACGTCGAATTCCCCTATAACGGAGAGATCTGGGGATCCGTACCGCACGGAACCAAAGAAGACGTTGATCAAGCGGTCAACGCCGCGAAAAAAGCCTTCCGAGAGTGGAGACGAACGACCATTTCAGAGCGATACGACTACCTGCATTCGATCGCGGACGCGCTCGACGATCACGCCGAAGAACTCGGCGAACTCGAAACGAGACAAAACGGTAAACTGATCCGCGAGATGCAGGGTCAGGCCTCTGGATTCGGTGGTACACTCCGTCACTACGCAAGTCTCATCGATTCTGACCGTGGTGAGGTCATCCCGGTCAACACCAAGGATGAGGGAATGTTCAACTACGTTGTTCACGAACCCTACGGAGTCGTTGGTGCAATTACGCCCTGGAACTCCCCGCTCCTATTAACAGTCGGAAAGCTCGGTGCCGCACTAGCAGCGGGGAACACATTTGTTCACAAGCCGAGCGAACAGACACCGGTGAGCGCACTTCGGATGGCTGAGATCATCACTGAAGAAACGAATCTCCCAAAGGGAGTGTACAACGTCGTCACCGGACACGGAGACACCGGTGCGGCGCTCGTCGACAATGAGGATGTAGATAAACTGGCGTTCACTGGAAGTTCCTCGACCGGGCGGAGTATCGCAGAGAGCGCCGGTCGTAACCTGAGTCCAGTGACGCTCGAACTCGGAGGGAAGAGCCCGAACATTATGTTCCCCAGTGCTGAACTCGAGAACGCCGTAACTGGGGCGGTTAAGGGTATCTTCGCTGCGACCGGCCAAACGTGTGTTGCGGGTTCGAGAGTGTTGGTGCACGAGGAGATTTACGATGAGTTCGTCGACAGGTTTGTCGATCGAGCGTCGCAGATCCGTCTCGGCGACCCGCGAGAGCCTGAAACAGAGATGGGGCCGATCGCCTTCGACAAACAGTGGGAAAAAGTGCGGAAGTACATCGACATCGGAACGTCCGAGGGAGCGACAATCGCGTACGGTGGCGACCGACCGGATGATCTCCCGGGCGACTGTTTCATCGAGCCAACCATCTTTGTCGATGTAGACAACGAGATGACGATCGCCAGAGACGAAATATTCGGGCCTGTCGCAGCCGTTATTCAGTTTTCCGATGAAGAGGAGGCAATTGAAATCGCAAACGACACGCGGTACGGACTCGCCGCTGGCGTCTGGACCGAAGATATGCGACAAGCACAGCGCGTGGCGAATCAAATCGATGCTGGAACAGTCTGGATAAATGAATACCGTACGGGTGCGACTCGTGCGCCGATCGGCGGCTTCAAAGATAGCGGACTCGGACGAGAAGGTGGAAAGGAAGGGCTAGATGAATATCGACAAGAGAAGTGCATCTACATTGACCAGACTGGTGAAGTAGCGAACCCGTTCCAACTACGCTAAGTGCGCTATTAGCCGTAGATTCGTCGAGACAGTTTATCGTCGTCCCCAGTAACCCAAAGCGCTTAATATTTCCCACATTTTATCCTGACGTATGGACTTCGATGCGGACGTAGTCGTTGTCGGCGGAGGTATTGCTGGGCTCGTGTCGACCCTTCGATCGTTAGAGTACAGCGAAAACGTGGTTTTGCTCGAAAAAGCTCCCACACTAGGGGGGACACTCCCAGTAACTGGCGGCACGTTCGCCGTAGAGAAGAACAAAGATCCAGCGATTGACGTGTTTGAGCCGGTCGAAACGGGAATCGAATGGCTAAGAGATCATGGAATCTCCGTCAATGATCCCGATGATCGGTGGTTGACTGACGATGCCGAACGGATCGGTCGGATAGATACGTTACAGTTCATCGACGAGATGGCAGCGTTAATCGAGGAGAACGGCGGCGAGATCCACAGGGAGACGGCGTTCAAGCGACTGAAACTTGACGACGAGGATGAAATCTCTGGTGTGGTTGCCCACAACGAGAATGGAAAATTCGAGATTAATGCAGCCAGCGTAATCTTGGCGACCGGCGGGTTCAGTGGAAACGCGGATCTCATCGAACAGTATTTTCCGCACTCAAATATCTGGAATGGCCGCCACCCGTGGTCAACGGGAGAGGGCTTCATCGCAGCACGAAACATCGGTGCGAAGACCACGCGAGGGCTCTCGAACGCGCTGGGCGGGGTTCGACCAGCGCCGCCTGCTCAGATCACAGACGACAACCGTCGAGACACAAGTACCGTATACCGGGACCAAACGGTTATTCTCAACGCCGACGGTATCCGATTCACCGACGAGTCGAAAGCCGTGAGCGGATCAACCGGTCTCGTCTCACAGTTCCTCAACAACGTCGAGGAAGACGGGTATCTCGTCTTAGATCACGATATCTACGAGTCCCATACGGATCAAATGGCCTTCAGCCCCAAAATCGGAACACTCGTTGAGGGCGCACGAGATGCAGGTGCGCCCGTCGTCGAGGCTGAGACGCTTGAGGAGTTAGGGAACGGACTCGATGAACTCGGCGCGGATGGCTATCAAGCGGTGGAGACGATCAGGACGTTCAACGCAGCCGTCCGCGGCGAGAGCGACGAGCGGCTTCGACCACCAAGGGAGGATAACCGGTATGCGATCGATGAACCACCGTTCTATGCGATCGCGGTTCAACCAACTATCGTGTACATCCGCGGTGGACTCGACATTAATCATAATGCAGAGGTAGTCTCACAGCAGCGATCGACAACCGGACTGGAGTACGTTCCGACGGATATGACCCAGATTAGCATCGAACCGATTCCGGGTCTGTACGCCGCTGGGATCGAAGTCGGTCGTTCTGAAGATCACAGCTATTACCACCTTGGGCTCTCTCTCGGTCTCGCTACTGGTCGAACTGCAGGTAAACACGCTGCGAAGCGTGCCAAAGCCAAACAAGGAGAGCAGCCTCCTGCTGGAACGTCATAGGCTCGTTACTGACTGCATCTCCTCTGTTGGTTTGCACCGGAGATAGTATCTAAATACCTGTCCAAAAGTCCCTACTATTTGTCCGAAAATATTCTGTTGGTGACGTGTTACAACAACTTATTTATACTTGCAGATTTTTGGTAGGGCCGAATCTATGAGTGAAGAATCACCACAGATTACAGGGGGTACTATCAGCCGACGGAGGGCCTTGCAAGTTCTAGGAACGACGTCAATTGCAGGACTCGCAGGCTGTGGCGGAAATAGTGGGTCTAGTGACGGGGGCGATGACAGCGACAGCGGGGGAGGCGACTCAGGCGGGGGCGAACTTGGCGAGCGGGTCGCTACACAGCAGTTCGAGTTCTGGTCCAATCTTGGGGGAACCTCAAGTATGCTAGAGCGCGTCTGTCCAATCGTTCAAAGCAATATGCAAGACCGAATGGGAGTGGAGGTCGAACTAGTCCCCACCGAATGGGCTACGAACGTCGAAAATTTCCTGCACGACGAACGAACAGCTTCCCTGACGCTCTGGGCGCACACTAACAATCTCTCCCGACTCGATCCGCAGGGGTTGACGCGTCGGTTTTCGGCTGATTATGCAGGTGCGAATGGACAGTCCAACACGCCGAACTGGGCAAACTGTGAGTACACGTATCACGCTGTCCAGCAAGGGCAGGCACCGGACGACGAGACACGCAGAGAGCACGTGAACAGCGCGATGGAGATCTGGAGCGAAGAGATGGCTGGCGTTCCCGTGTTCAGTTATCTCGCATACGGTGCAGTCAACACTGAGCAAGTCAACCCCGGGAGTATTGGTGATGCCGGAGTTCTCGACCAGAACCCGCTCGCGCTCATCAACTCCGAGCCCATTGATGATAACCAGATCGTGTACAATATATCATCAGTGACGGTCCAGACAACAAACTTCCCAACGATCGATTACGTACCGGGAATATGGACGCGTCTCGTTCACTCGCCGCTCGTTTCCTACGACGAGAACTACGAACTTCAGAACGTGCTGGCAGACAGCATCCAAACATCCAATGAGGGTAGGCAAGTAACGGTAGAGCTCATTGACGGTGGTACCTTCCACAACGGCGATCCGATTACTGCCGAGGACGTACAGTTCACGTTCCAGCTTATGTCCGAGAATGCCACCAACTACCCGTACGCATCGTCGCCGCCGTACGAATCGATAGAGGTTGTCGACGATCAAACGGTCCAGTTTAACCTCGAGGAGCCGTACCCACCGCTAGAGGGCAATGTCTTCGCGCGCTGGGGAATTCTCCATAAGGACACCTGGGAGCCAGCGATGGATGATCCGGACGGATTCGAATTTGATCCGATTATCGGGTCGGGACCGTTCGAGGTGTCGAATATCACGATTGGTTCGAGTATGCAACTTACTCCAGCTGATTCCCACCCAGTATACAGCCCGGACCACGATCTGTACCTTCAGGTGTATCAGGACACCCAAACGATCATCCAAGCATTCCTAGCTGGTGAGATTGATATGGCTGCGCGGCTCTCGACGGGTACCGCACAGCGGGTGCGAGACGAAATGGGAGATGCCGGAGATGTTGTCATTGCTGGCGGCATCGCCAATTACGCTGTGTACCCGCAGGCCAACTGGGGCCCGACGAAGTTCCAGGAGTTCCGGGCCGCTATCGGCGCTGCAATCGACCGGCAGCAAGCGAATGAACTGGGTTGGCGGGGCGATTCAAATGTGGAACTCTACTCGTGTCCGTTCACCGAGATTCATCCGTGGCGACCACCAGAGGACAGGCTAACACAAATGACTGATGACCCGACGGGAGACGAGGAACTGGCACGCCAGCACCTCTCAGAGGCAGGTTGGGGGTGGGACGACCAAGGTCGGCTCCACTACCCACCGGATGCTGATCTTGATGCACTCTGGCCGCAAGGTGAGACGCCATCCCCTGAGGATTTCGCGTGTGTGACTGGGGAAAACGATTACAATTCGGACTACACTCCCTCCTAGCTGATCTCCAGACCCAGTTTCGCATCGTATAACCGTTTACTCGAGCTGCTGACTCTGCGTGACGTGTTCACTCCGTGGAATTCCGCTGATTCTCTGTTAGTTCTTGTTTCACGGAGTCGCGATCCAATCATTGGCCGATGATTACCCCTTCCATTTTTCTCCGCGTATGACACCTAACTACAATTCTAATTCTCTTCCTTCTCTGTGTGTGAACTGATCAGTATTCGTCTGCCGCTTCCCAGTTGGGTTTCGTGATATCGAATACGGTAGTGTAGAAATCCTCGTGTCGTCGTGTGCTTTTCTGAGCGACCTGTTCCGAATTGAGTCCACAGCAAGTGGTGGAAGTGTAGCTTTTCCTGATGTCACTACTGGCGGGTTTACCCACCTCGAATATCGAAACAGGAGTTTCCCCGCAAGCAAGTCACCAACTGAGAAAAATAGGTTGGGTTAGTTGTTATCGACTGAGACTCGTGGGTCGATGTAGCCGTACAGGATATCGACCGCGAAGTTCCCGACGACGACGAAGGTTGCGACTAAGAAGAAAACGAATTGTACCACCGGGAAGTCACGGGCGAACACAGCCTGTACGAGTGCGTAGCCAATTCCTGGCCAGTTGAAGACCATTTCGATCACGACGAGACCTCCGATGGCTCGCGTCATCGAGATCGGGTACAGCGTGACGACTGGGAGGATTGCGTGGTTCATCAGCCGTTTGAGTTGCTGTTCTCCAGGAAGACCAGTCATCCTGTGATAGTAGAAGAAGTCCTGCCCAAGGACCTCAACGACGTTGGTTCGCATAACGAGTGCCGGTAGGTAGGTATATCTGGCCACGATCGTCAGGAACGGCAGCGCGTAGTGGATTGCGAAGTCTTTGGTTAAGTAGGGCCGCCACCACGCGAATTCGCTGCTGTTGTACGGGTTGGAAAAGCCGAACATTCCGGACGTCGGCACCAAGTTTAGCCATCCCGCGAACACGATGATAAACATAATTGCTGTGACGAACGATGGGAATGATCCGGTCAGGATGAGCGGGATCAGACCATATTTCTCTTCCTTTGATCCCCGTCTGTTCCCGAGGAATCCACCGATCAAGGTACCGAAGATGTAGCCAACCGTGATCGCGGGGCCAACAAGGAGAAGTGAGTTGAAGATTTTCATCTTCACGAAGTCCCAAACGGGGATTCGGAACTGGAGTGACGATCCAGCGTCACCTGTCAGGAGGTTAGTGACATATCGGAAATACTGGACGTACAGCGGGTCGTTCAACCCCCATTTTTCTTGCATTGCTTCAACGGTCGCCTCGTTTGCGCCTTGAAACGCCATCAGATCTGCGTAGGAACCGGGGAGCATCCTGAAGAAGAAAAACAAGAACGTCAGGATCAAGAACAGTAAGACGACCGTCTGTACGGACCTGAAAGCGACGTAACGAACGCGGCTCATCGGTGATCACCCAGCGAATGGTTCTGATTAAGCACTGTACGAACCCCGCAATCGGCGGGTTTACTAGTCGGTTGTAACATCATTGTGCGGACACCTCCGGTTCCTGTTGCTCCTCGTCTGTATGCGCTGTTTCCGTATGCTGTGGATGATCATAATACAGGTGGCAAGCCACCTTCCGGTCATCATCCGATTCGACGTCGATGAACTTGGGCGTCTGCTCACAGACGTCCATTCGATCGGGACATCGATCTCGAAACCGACACCCGTCTCCGATTCCGACGGGGTTCTGTACATCGCCTTCTAGCGTTGTGTAGCCACGGTTGTACTTCGGGTCCGGAATCGGAACTGCATCGATCAATGCTTGGGAGTACGGGTGTTGTGGATCTTCTAACAACTCACTGGTGGGTGCAGATTCAACGATCCGTCCAAGGTACATCACGTTAATCCGGTCACAGACGTACGATACCGTCGAAAGGTCGTGAGAAATGTAGAACATCGACACGTCCAGTTCATCGACTAACTCCGAAAGCAAATTCAAAATCGATGCCTGAGTCGAGACGTCGAGCATTGAGACCGGCTCGTCCGCAAGGATAACTTCTGGCTCCAAAATAAGCGCACGGGCGATTGAGACACGCTGGAGTTCTCCGCCACTCATCTGTCGGGGGAACCGATCGAGATACTTTTCCGGTGGGTTGAGCTCCACTTGTTCGAGGATATCGACGATACGCTCGTCAACGTTTGAGATGTTGTGTATCTTGAGTGGCTCTTCGAGCGTTTCTCGAATGGTCAGCTTCGGGTCGAGTGAATCGAAGGGATCCTGGAAAATGATCTGAACGTTGCGGCGGAACTCCTTCCAGTCTTTTCGGCCGAATTCGGCCGTATCATTGCCCTTGAATAGAATCTTTCCATTTGTCGGTTGGTAGAGCCCCATCAGCGTCTTGAGGAGGGTCGTTTTGCCACATCCGCTCTCGCCGATGACACCCTGAGACTCGTTACTGTCAAGCGCAATCGACACCCCGTCGACTGCCTGTACCTTCTCGTTCTCCCTGCGCAGGAGCGTATCAATTATGCTTGTGCTTTGATCGAAGTACTTCTCGAGGTTCTGCGTCTCGAGGACCGGCCCCGCGTTCTCCGTCATTGGTCACCCCCAGTCTGCGCCACAGTTTCGTTTTCAGCGCGGTACTCCTCGAGGACTTCTTCTCGCCTGAAACAAGACACCGGATGATCTTCGTCTCCGCCAACAGGTTCCAGTGAGGGCGCTTGTTCCTGACACTCGGGGACTGCCCACGGGCAGCGGTCGACGAACGTGCAGTAGTCGACCTCCCCCATATTCTGCGGAGGGTTCCCTTCGATGATACCGAGTTCGCGATCCGGATAACGGAGATCGGGAAAAGCCTCCTTGAGGAGGATCGTATAGGGGTGGTGAGGTTCCTCGTAGATGGTTTCGACAGTGCCGGTTTCGGATATCTGTCCTGCGTGCATCACCGACATCCGGTCGCAAGATTCGAAAACAAGACTGATATCGTGGGTGATGAGGAGCATTCCAATCTCCCCGTCCTGTTTGATCTCGTTGAGATATTTGAACACCTGATCCTGCATAATGACGTCAAGGGCAGTCGTCGGTTCATCGGCGATCAGGAGGGAGGGTCGAAGAAACAGAGCGAGTGCAATGACCGCACGCTGTTGCATCCCGCCGGAGAATTGGTGCGGGTAGTCCGTCACCCGTTCCTTCGGAAGGCCAACGATATCGAACATCTCACGGAGGCGTTCAACCGCCTCATCTTTGCTGAGATCTGTGTGGACTCTCGCGATCATTGCCGCCTGTTCGCTGATTCGCTGTAGGGGGTCCAAACTGTTCATCGACCCCTGCGGGATCCACGAGATCTCTTTCCACCGGAGCTTCTCATTGAATTCCTTCTCGGTGTAATCCTGTATCTCTTCACCCTTGTAACGGATCTTTCCGGCCGTAATCCGTCCGTTATCATCAAGGCCCCCTAATGCTGCCTTGGTTATCGTGCTCTTTCCGCATCCAGATTCGCCGACGAGCCCGAAATACTCGCTGGTGTTAATCGTAAACGAGGCATCGGAAACAGCGGTCAACATCCCGTTCGCTGTTTCGTACTGGACTGTGAGGTTTTCGGCTTCAAGTAGTGGTGTAGTCATTGTGATTATCCAGCCTGTACGAACGCTTCTTCGTTACCCTGTCCAGCGATGTTCTCGTAGCTACGACCGAACATAAACGTTGCAAGTACGGTAAATGCGATCATCAATCCGGGCGGGAGCGACCACCACCAAGCTTGTGACATCAATCCCGAGTTGTATGCACTTCGAACCATAACGCCCCAGGATGGAATAAACGGACTGGTAACCCCCAGGAACGCGAGCGTTGCTTGGATCAAGATGCTGAATCCGATACCGAGCGAGAAAAACAGCACCGCCATCGGCGCAATATTTGGTAACACGTGTTTGAAGACGATTCTGGTCCTACTCGCACCGGCCGCCTTGCTGGCTAGAATGAAGGGCCGCTCGCGTATCTGTAGCACTTGTGATCTGAGAACTCGAGCATTCCCCCGCCAGAGTAATAGTCCGATCACTACGATTGATTGGACAAATCCGATTCCGAAAAGCGAGACGAGGACGATCGCGAATGGGATGAGGGGGACACCGTACACAACATCAGTAATTCGCATCAGCGTATTGTCGACGCGGCCACCGACGTACCCGGCAGTAACACCGACGGTCATTCCAATGCTAATAATCATTGATCCGCCGAGCAGACCGGTGATCATTGTCGGCCGAGCTCCGTAAAGGAGCCTAGAAAAGATATCCTGCCCGATGTTGTTCGTCCCCAGTGGATGGGCGAGAGACGGTGGCGCCGAACGGAGTATTTCCCCATTCACGTAGAGTGTTTCATCGTATGGGTAAGGCGCGAGCATTGGTCCGAACGCACCGAGAAACAAGACAAAAACGAGATAGCTGAAATACACCATTGTCGCTTTGTCTTCCAGCATAAGTCTCAGAGATCCAACTACATTACGCACCACGTAATTGTTGGCAAATCGATTATCCATCAGACTGAGGTTATTCTTAACCATTCTTCCTCTGAATCCCAATGAGGAAACCCCTACATATAGGTTTTACCTTGATATACTGCCACTTTTGCTAGGCGGAAAACCTCTTTTTCGGAGACCAGTGTGGCAGGCTACAGCCTTCTCCATCGATCACTTTCGCAGTATCTATCAGTAGCTATTTGTAGGCGATCACCTTACCGATTTGTATGGCATCAGTTACCGTTGGGCAGATCGGGCTAGGAAGAATGGGAGGAGGCATCGCATACCATCTTGTCGATGAGGGATTCGATGTAATCGGTTTCGACATTCAAGACGATGCCCTTGCAGAGTTTGAAGCGCACGGTGGGCGGATTGCCGAATCAAACGCGGAACTCGCTTCAGAGGTGGATATCCTCCTTAGTGCACTGAGTTATCCGGAAATCGTCGAAGCGGCTTATCTCGGGGATGACGGAGTTGTCCACGGAGCACACGAGGACCTCATCTGCATCGAACAGAGCACTGTTCCGCCGGAATCAACGCGGGAACTTGCCGCCGACCTCCGAACCCACGGGATCGATCTGCTCGATGCCCCATTTTTCGGAGGCCCAGATAATGCAAGGAATGGCACAGTACTCCTGCCAGTAGGTGGCCCGAAAAGCGCATTCGATGATGATAACGTCCAAGCCGTTTTTAGTTCAATTGCTAGGCATACACAGTACATGGGCGAAAGCGGTGCTGGGAAAACAACGAAGCTCGTAAACAACTGTATTTCGCTCGGAAACACCGTTCTTGCGCTGGAGGCACTTTCGTTGGGAGCAGCGCAGGGGCTCGATGTGCGTGATCTATTCGATACACTAAAATTCGGGGCCGGGAGTTCGGTAGCATTTCGCGTGTTGATGCCATCGGCGCTTAATCGGGATTTTGAGCCCGGTTTTCCCGTCGAATACACACAAAAAGACCTCAGATACGCTCTACGGGCTGCAGAGGACGTTGATTTCCCAATGCACGTGATGACGTCGATACTTCAACTGTATACTGCGGCCGCGGCCAGTGGGTACGCAAAAGAGAATGCACCTGCAGTAATCAAAGTTTTCGAGCAGTATCTCGATGAGGCCTTGGAAGTCGAAGAGAAAATCGAGGTCAACGCAGCCGAGGATCCGATTCTCAGTAGTGGCCCCTGAAAATCCCAAGAGGCTCCTTTCTCGATCCGACGCTAGCAGGGTAGATATGGACCGCTCGGGGGTGAAGACGCCCAGTCTGTGGGGTAACGCCTAATATTAACAAATTTATGTAAAGGTTTATACCGTCTTATCATATTGGTAGGGGTATGGCTGACAGGCGACGAGATACCATACCACGACGAAAAGTGTTAGGATCAATCGGTGCCCTCGCAATGGCTGGGCTCGCCGGGTGCGGTGGAAACAGTTCCGGCGATGGCTCCGGAGACGGAGGTAGCGGTGACGGTGGGGGCGGGCAGAATCTCGGTGAACGTGTCCCCGAACCGGTCACTGTGGAGTACTACGCGAATATTGCTTGGACATCATACCAAGAGTCAATGGCCCCTGTGATAACCGAGAACCTCGAAGAGCTTCTTGGTGTCTCCGTGGATGTCCGGCCGGTTGCGGCCGGAACGATGATCGAGAACGTTATTGAAGATCAGCGCAATTCGCACTTCTCGTTTTTCTCTTCGGGGATGAACCCAATGCGGTTAGATCCTCATCAGATGACCCGCCGCTGGGCGATCGATTGGGCCGGTGGAGACGGCCAATCAAACCTCGCAAACTACGCTAACTGCGAGTATTCAGAATTGGCGATGGCCCAAGGTTCAGCCACGTCTCCTGACGAGAGACGAGACCTCGTCAACCAAGCCCATTCGGTGATGAGTGAAGACGTTGGGCTCATTCCAGTTCTTCCCGATATCCTGCGGGGTGCGTACAACTCCGAACGAGTGGATATCGGTGGTCTCGGAACAACAGGAATCCATGATACGGCACCATATCCGTTAATCAAGTCGACTCCGACGCAGGGAGACCGAATTGCCGTGAATGGCAATCCATCCCTCCTCAGACTAAAGAATTACTACAAGCAATCCGCAGGACCAGCACTCGCACGCCTCAATACATATCTGCATTCGCCGCTCGCAGAATTCGATGAAAACTTCGAGTTAACCCCGGTCCTCGCAGACGACTGGCAAGTTTCCGAGGATTCCCAACAGATCGACGTTCAACTCAGAGAGACGACGTTCAGCAATGGAGATCCCGTCACGGCAAACGACGTCAAATACACCTTCGAACACATCTGGTCGAACGTCGGAGTATACCCGTATGCCGAACCACCTGAGGAGTACACGATCGAGGTCAATGACGAGCGCTCGCTCACGTTCCAGTTTGGATCCCCCCGTCCGGCCTTCGTTCCAACGAAGTTCCCCCGCTGGGGAATCGTGAGCGAGTCAGCATGGACTGAAGCAGGCGCAGAGGAGGATCCAGAGACGTTCACGCCCCCGTTCGTGAACTCAGGTCCGTTTGAAGTGACGGAATGGACGCAAGGTGAGTTCCTCTCGATGGATCCGCGTGAGGACGAACATCCGGTACACAACCCGAGTCACGGCGTCGATTACGTGTCCTATACTGAGGAATCCGCAGTGATGGAAGCATTCCTCGCAGGTGAACTCGAAATCGTGAGCAGTATCTCTGCCGGTGCCGCCCAACGAGTCGAAGAGGAATTCGACGCGGGTGAGACAGTGATAAACTCCTCAATGTGGCCTCACTATCTCGCTCCGCAGCATCCGATAGCTCCGGTCAAATTCCGTGAATTCCGTGCGGCTGTTGGTCAATCCTTGGATCGATCCCTCATGAATGAGCTGGCGGCGAACGGTGGGGCAGAACCCGAGCAGACGCTGCATTCGGTTGTATTCCTTCCATCACACCCATCGCGTCCACCGGAAGATATGCTCTATCAGATGACCGACGATGTCACTGGTGACATCGAGGGCGCGCGGCAACGGCTCGAAGACGCTGGTTGGGGCTGGGATAACGATGGCGTCCTACGGTATCCTGCAGATGCAGACACCTCCCCGCTCTGGCCAGCAGGCGAGGAACCCACTTCCGAGAACTTCAGCTGTATCAACGGTGACGGCGAGATGACGTTTGAATAGTCGTCTTCCGTCGCAACCCTCTCCTCAGCCTGTCGCTTGCCGCTCCAGAAACCGTTGGTTCTGACTCACTCACTAGGAGTGTGAGTCATCACACGGGGCGAATGGCGTGTATATAATAAAACTTTATACCACTTCTGCGTTTACCGGTTCCTATGGATGTCAGGTCAGGATTGGGAAAAATAACGAGGGTTGATGTCAGCGGTGCACTGGGGGATTCCGATTTCCGGAAAGCCCTCGGAGAGCGTTCGACGAAACTCGCGATGCTCTTTCTGTTAACGTTGCTGATCCTAGCGCTTTTCGGCCCGACAATTATGCCCTACGACCACGACGAGCGGATACGCGGTGAAGATGGGGGGCTTCTTCGCCTTGCTGAACCATCGCTTACACACCCGCTTGGAACTACCGACTCGGGATACGACGTTCTGACTCGATTAGTCGCGGGTGCGAGGCCGACAGCGATCACCGGTCTGCTGGGTGGCGGGATGATCATCGCAATCGGTTCGTTTATGGGACTGACTTCGGGGTACGTTGGTGGTAGATCTGATGACGTGCTTATGCGAATTACCGACGTGGTGTATGCAGTGCCAGTCATCCCGTTCGCGTTGGTTCTCGTCGCTATTCTTGGAGTGGGATTCTTTCAATCCATCCTTGTGATCGGCCTAGTGCTTTGGCGAGGGAGTGCGAGGGTTATCCGATCGCAGGCGTTACAGATACGTGAACAGCCGTTTATCCTCTCCGCGAAGGCGGCGGGAGCAAGTACACCATACATTATCGTCAAGCACGTACTGCCGAACGTATTACCGATGGCGTTTCTGTTCTTTGCGTTGGGTGCTGGATACACGATTATCCTCCAAGCAGGACTCGCGTTCTTGGGCGTCTCAGATCCGACGGTCCCCTCTTGGGGGATTATGATTAGAAACGCGTACAATTCGGGTCGGCTCACCACGGCTTGGCCGTGGGCGATCGCACCCGGACTGATGATCTCATTCACAGTACTATCGTTGTATACACTCGGACGAGGATACGAAAACGTTGCCGGGGATGGCGATGGCGACGCGGCGGCATACGGGGCCGCATAAAAGAAACATAAGTTACACAAAACAATGAGCGAGCCACTACTCGAAATCGAGGACCTCACGATCGAATATCAGACCAAAAACGGGGCCGTCACGGCTGTCTCAGACGCTTCCTTCGCTGTAGATGTGGGGGAATACTTCGGACTTGCGGGTGAATCAGGGTGCGGAAAGTCAACTGTTGCAAAGTCTCTGTTAGGCATCCTGGACGATAACGGGCGCGTTAGCGCAGGGTCAATTAGATACAACGGTGAGGAGCTGCAAAATAAATCCCAACAGTACCTGAACGAAAACATCCGATGGAAGGAGATCTCCTACGTGCCGCAGAGTTCGATGGATTCGCTCGATCCGCTAAAGAAGATCAGCAAGCAGGCCTTGGAGATCGCAAACACTCACTCCGATATGAGCGAATCTGAGGCACTCGATCAATTTAAGGAGATGTTCGAGATTGTCGGCATTCAGGAAAACCGAATTCACGATTATCCCCACGAATTCTCTGGTGGGATGCAGCAGCGTGCAATCATTGCACTGGCACTCTTCTTGGATCCTTCTCTCATT
>NZ_VJXQ01000005.1:155271-184052 GCF_007655485.1 Halobellus captivus | reverse complement strand
CGACTGCCCTTGACGTCATTATGCAGGATCAGATTTTCAAGTACCTGGACCGTATCAAAGCGGAGACAGATGTAAGTATGATACTCATCACACACGATATTAGCGTGATATTTGAGTCCTGTGACAGTATGGCAATAATGCACAGTGGACAAATCGCTGAAACCGGATCTTGCGTGGATATCTTTGATTCGCCCCACCATCCATATTCAATTCTCCTCCAGCAGGCATTTCCAGACGTTGACCATCCCGATCGTGAACTGCAGACAATTGACGGCTATCCACCGGAGCTCACCGGTGATACCGATTTCTGCACGTTCATCGATCGCTGCCCGTGGGCTCAATCTGAGTGCCGCCAAGGTGCCCCGCCACTAGAAGCGGTAAGCGGAGCCGATGGTGAGAAAGAGCATCTGGCTGCCTGCGTTCGAATGGAAGCGGTACAGGATTCAACCCAGCGAGAGAATATCGCGATGGAGGTCGAGGACTAATGTCCGAAATGATCCTCGAAACGACGGAGCTGGAAAAGTACTTTAATGTAAACCGCAGCCTCAAAAACTGGCTTCTTCGACAGGACGAACCCAGCGTACAGGCTGTCGACAAGGTCAACATAGAGGTGAAAACCGGCGAGTCGATTGGTGTGATTGGTGAGAGTGGATGTGGGAAGACAACGCTGCTTCGGACGCTGATGGGACTGTACGACCCCACTGGTGGCGATATCGTGTACGACGGGAGAAATATGTCTGAGTTCACGAAAGCGGACTGGAAGGCATACCGCAAGAATGTCCAGATCATCTTCCAGGACCCGTTCAACGCGATCAATCCGAAGATGAAGATCATAGATTACTTGATGGAACCGCTGAAGTTACACGGAATAAGCGACAGGGAGAGCCGAATCAAAGAGACATTAGAACAGGTAGAACTCCGACCACCGGACCGGTATCTGTACCGCTATCCAGACGAGCTCAGTGGGGGGGAGCTCCAACGCGTCGGCATCGCAAGGGCCCTCGTCATCGATCCAGATATTATCCTTGCCGACGAGCCGGTCTCGATGCTCGATGTCTCGACGCAGGCCGCAGTTCTCAAACTCCTTTCGAGGATTCAGAAGGAGTATGACGTTTCGATCATATACATCTCTCACGACCTCTCAACGGTTTCGTACGTCTGTGACCGAATCAACGTGATGTATCTGGGACGAATCGTCGAACAGGCGCCAACGAGACAGCTGCTCGATGATCCGAAGCATCCGTACTCACAGGCGTTAATTGACGCGATTCCGCGGCCAAATCCCCACAGTTCCCGGGAACGAACGGAGATGGATGGCAGTCCGCGTGATCCGATCGGGCTGGACGATGGGTGTCGCTTCCGAGATCGTTGTTCGGAGCGAATGCCTATCTGCGAGACCCAACCTGAATTTGTCAACGCACTCGACAGCCAAGACGAATCAGAACATTACGCAGCGTGTCACTTGTACTACGATCACGAGCAACTTGACGCGCACGACAGTAGAGAATCGGTTGTTGGGGGGCAACACTGATGGCTGGTCTGAGTCTTCGGTACTTCCTCAAACGGACGATTCAAACATTTGTCCTGATTCTGTTTGTCCTGACATTCTTATTTTTCTTCTTCCGGATGATGCCGGGGAGTGTCAGTGACCAATTGATTTTCAGCGGTGCCGATCCCCAGACTGTCGCGCAGTTCGAAGAACGGTGGGGGTTGAACGATCCGCTGTACGTCCAGTATTGGCGGTATCTCGTTAATTTAGCCGATGGAAACGCGGGAATGTCTCTTCAGTACCGACAACCGGTGATCGACATCCTCCGCCGTGGCGTCTTCAATTCGCTCATCCTCGTCGTACCCGCAATCACTACCGGATACATCGTCGGCTCCTTTTTCGGTGTTATTGCTGGGACGAAGCGTGGTTCTCTCGTCGAGAAATATGGAATCTCCTCGCTGTTTTTCATCGGAACGTTCCCGTCATTCTTCGTTGCAATCATTCTAGTGATGATCTTCGCTAGTTTCCTCGGATGGGTCCCAACCGGTGGGCTGATTTCCTCGGAAACACGCCGTCTCTACAGCGGCACAGCTTGGTGGCGGGTGTACCTTACGACGGACTTTTTGGTCCACTACATCCTCCCATTCTCCGCGATTGCGCTTCGGTATGCGTTCATGCCAGCTTTGGTTATGCGGACTAACGTCGTCGAGGTGGTCCAGCAAGGATTCAACCAGTACCAAAAGGTCACGGGACTCCCGAAGACCAAGCGCCTGGTAAACATCGCAAAACACGCATCCCTTCCAGTGATCACGCTTTATCCCACGTCAATTGCCCAAGGAATCGGCGGGCTCGTATTGGTTGAAACGGTGTTCAACTGGCCAGGAATCGGGTACACGCTTGTGCAAGCTGTATTCGCTGGCGACTATCCGCTTATCCAGTTTGTGTTCTTCCTGATTGCGACGTTCATCATTATCGCGAACTTTGCTGTCGACATAATTTACGGGTGGATCGATCCACGAGTGCAGGTCGACCAGTAATTAATATCCAATCTCCGTTTCGAGTTTCAATCGCTGCCGTACTACGGGGAAATCGATATGATTGAACGTCTTGCACCGTTGGTTTTCCCAGCTGAGCCTTTCACCAATGGGTTTAACCTCGCCGGTTGTTTCCTAATCGCATATGGAAATCTCCTCCGAGGACGGATCTGTCGAACTACTCGATACAGTGATCGACTCCGGCATCGTCACGTCCAGAGATGAGACTGAATATCGACTTACCGAACAGTTCGAGTCACACTTCGAGAGATATCGAGATGAACTCGACACGATACCCTCAGAAGATATTCGAACAGTGGTTGAGGGACGCCTCCCAGAAGCGGCTCAGACCTCAGTACTACTTGACCTCGCTGAGGTGGCTCCAGCAGTCGTTGCAGAATACCTCGCGATAGTAGAGCTTGATGAAAGATCGCTGACACACAGTGATCGACTAGCTGTGATCTCTGTGCTTGATTCGTTTCGGCTTGACGGCCCACCAGCTGACGGTGCTCCAATGGCGTTCCTCCCCATCTCAGGAACCCGCCTTCCACTTGTCGCGAACATATACGAGAAAGCGGTTGTCTACGTCTGGCTTGATGACTGCGACCCCTGTGAGACTGTGCGACGCGACCTAGACGAGATTTTCGGAGATGTCTGTGAGGATCTCGCTCTCTTTGCGGTGTATGGCCCAGCGCATCAAGAGTTACTTGCAGATCAGTACGATGTCCGCGGCGGTCCTGCGGTCCTTTTCTTCTATGAGGGTCTGGTCGATGCTCGACTCTACGGTGCCCAGTATCAGGATGTTTTCGAAACCGAGATCGAGAAGCATAGAGCGTTGTAGGCCTCACGAAGTGTGAGCATCCGACGCGTGAGGACAGGAACAAAACAGATATGGTCTTTTTCGTTGCAGTCCAGATTGCACAAATTGTCCGAGAAATAGCCACGAGTAGGCTCGACAATAACACGAAAGCCAGCCGCACCGAAATATCCGTGTAACGATCGATTTTGTCAGAGCCGAATAACGCCTTGTTCCGTTTTATTGTTGATTTCAATCGACGCACCGGCAAGTTCCGAGACCGAATCGAGATGCTCCAGAATTTCGGTGGCGTTCGTACCCTCCGCACGCACTGGGACACCGGCGTATGCGCCCGCTTCTCGACGGATCTTTGCCGGAGTGAGAGTGATCTGTTCGAGCGACAGGTCGTCATTGAAGTCACAGACTGGGACGACTAAACCGTCCACTGGTCCCGAGGTGTATCCCCCAGGAGGGTTCTCTGCGGTGTGGAAGCCTGCGGGACGTGCATCATACACCTCTGCAATAGTAGCTGTTTCCGGATCAGTATCGAGGTTGTGGGCAAACCGCTCGTAGAACTCCATCGGCTGCTTAGTAGCGCCCTCGACCATCAGAAGAAGATCACCCGGATCGTAAAATATCGGCGTGTCATCGTACAGTTCGAGAGGGCGGAGCGGCGAGTGACTCCCCTGCCCAACGAACAGGTCAGTCCCTGCGTCGACGCAGTCGCGAGCAAACTGTCTGACAAATGCTGGTGGGTCAGCGATCGATCCCGAAGGGTCCCACACGTGAGTATGGAGGTGTGTAATCACAAAATCCGCCTGTCTCGCGGCGTTTTTAATTGCCCGCAGATTACCCCCGCGATCACGGTCATCGACAGCCAGTCTGACGCCATCGACATCGGCCTCGACGAATCGGGTGAGTGTGTTGTGTAGCCCCGGAGGGTTGAGCACCCATTCACCATCGTGGAATTCTGTGATCCACATCCCGAGTTGTTCCGCGAGCGATTTCACCGTTTGGAGTGTAGTTTCGTCTACCTCATAGTGGTACCCCAACGGGTTCAACCCGGGGCGACCGCGGTGGTCGTATCTGGCCGCTCCCGCACGACTCCACCTCGTGAACGAGGTAGTCATCGAGATCAGTGCAACCCGTCCCAACGGCGAATCAAAGTAGGTCGCCTCCCGGGCGTCGGCGAGGTCTCCCCCCGTCCCAGCGAGCGGGATCCCTGCCGCATCCACGGCATCCCAGGTCGATCGAAGCCCCCCATAACCGTAATCAAGTGCGTGATTAGATGCGTGAGAGACAGCATCGATACCCAACCAGTTTAATTCCGCTAGTACAGACTCTGGTGACCGCATCGCCATCTCCCCAGGTTCAGCGGGTGCATACACTTCTGGTCCGTTAAAGTCGTGAATGAGGGTTTCCAAGTGGGTGAAACTCAGGTCGGCTTCCTGAAAGATATCCGCAACTGCTTGAAACGCCGGATCATCGAGGTGTGAAATGCGGCGGTTGATTATTGCGTCGCCCGAAACAGCCACAGCGTGAGTCATCGTGCTTCTCCCATAACGAAATAGGACTGTATTGCATCTTCAGCAGCAGTAACAGTTGGGTACATCACAATCCGATTTTCCTCCGCAACTCATAAATCCTCGGGTCAGAACGGCGAACATAGCGGTGTGAGTTCCTCATTGTTGGGATAGATATTCGTCAATCCTGGCGATAGCGGACAAGATGGGATACAAGGGAAAAACAGTCCCTCTCTCAAATGGGGGACGTCAGCAGTGGGATACTACGCTAACTCGGCAAGGGAAAACAAGCCCGAAACAGAAGGCTTCGACTCCATCTCCTCGATCCAGATAGTAATGTCAGTGACCGTCTCACTGTCTGTTGGCATCCCCAAGGCCCTCGCGAGTTTAGCTTTGATGCCCTCGGCTGTGAGGGGTCGCTCGTGATGCCCTCGTGGTTGCTCGATCGAGATCTCATAGGTCTCTTCAGCCGTCTCCACAGTGACTGTCTTTTCGTTTGGATCCTCCGTTACTCTGATCATTTTGAACAGTTCGCGGACGTCCGGATCCATAATCTTCTCACTGACGAACTGCTGCGGGCCAAGTTCCCCATCAATGAGGGCTCGCGAAATACAGTACGGGAGCGAGTGGTCCGCAGTATTTCGGTTCTGTGGATCCCACTTTTCCTCTTCCGCAGCGGTGAGGTCGATAGCATCCTCCGCTATAAGTACCTCTATACCCGTGATATCTGTCCAATGGAGATTGTGGCGGTCGATAACATCGAAGACGCACTCGACGGGCTCCTGTAACGCTCCACAGACAGGATACTGTTTGATATTTGTCTGGTGTATCCGATAGGAGCCGCCGTTGCCACCGAATGTTTCTGGATCGAAGGTAATCGGATGCGAGAGCAAGTTTGCGAATCCCGCTTCCCCCTCGATGATTTTGGGAGGCCCGTGAATGCCAGATTGCGCCATATCGGTCGAAACGAGTGCATTTCGGACCGTGTTGCCGAAGGAAATTCCCTTCCATTCTGTCAGCTCGCCACACCTCGTCTGCCACAGAGCGACATGGCCGCTCATCGCGATGTTGACCGCTTCTGCCAGTTCCGATTCGGATAATCCCTTTAATTTACCTGCCGCAAGTGTGCTCGACACGAGGCCATAGTTGACGTGATCAAGCCCATCGTGGAAAAGCGATGCTTCATCAGCAAACCGAAGATGGAGCTCGTATGCTAGAACCGTCGCGAGCAACAGATCCTCGCCGTTGCAATTATACGCGTCAGCGACAGAAAGGAGAGCGCCAAGGTTACTTGACGCATGACCGATCGAAAGGCTCCCATGGTTGTTTTCTTCGGCGTGATAGTCGTTCCAGTCGAGATATCGAATTAGCGTCGCGTTAGCTAATCCAGCATATTCCACCGGCGCAGTTCGCTTTGTCCCAAGAATCTGGGCATCACCGGGCTTCTGTGCTGAAAAATCGATTACGCGGTCAATCGTCGGGTCGGCGATTAGAACAGCTCCAAGCCCGGATGCGATCGAATCAGTGATCCTCGTTTTTGCCGCCTCTCGTGTGTCCTCGTCAACGTCTCTGAGTTCAAGACCGGCGGCATACGACGCCAGACTATCCACTGTGTCGGGAGATGCCATAAGTACGCCACTCAGGTCGAGGACTTAAGCCTAAGGTTATAATGAGATGATGGCCAGTTTTTCGAAGGTGAAAAATACGGAATCAGTCCCGAATATCGATTGTGTGGCCCTAAGGAAGATATTTAATAAGGGGCGATCAATGCATAATTGATTATGACGGTCAGAGAAGCGGAAATGATCGAAAATGCAAAAAAACCCTTCGAGTACAATGCGGAAGATGGAGATGACATCGTTATTGTCTCCGACACGGGGATGGATCCAACCGTATGGTCAGTGCTGAACAAGGCCGCACGTTCGCTCGGACACAAGCCGACAGTCGTCGTTATGCCGCAGTCGGAATACTCCCACGCTGAACCGCCACGGCCGGTCACAGACGCGATGCTGGGTGCGGATCTCATCCTTATGGCGACATCTAAAGGTCTCGGCCACAGTGACGCTGGATCCGAGGTCATCGGTGCCGGGAAAAAGGTGATTTTAATGTCAGAGATTACCCCTGAAACACTCGCCAGTGGGGCCGCAGCCGCAGATTACGACGAAATCAAACGAACCGGCGATAAAGTCAAACAGAAGTGGGATGCGGGATCGACCGTCAAAATCACGTCGGATGCAGGCACGGACCTAGTGGCAGATATTTCGGGACAACAAGCATCCGTGCACGCTGCTAGGTGCGACGAAGGGAACGATCAATTGGAGGACGATGATCATTCGTCCGTTCGAATCTGTGCGTTCCCGGACGGTGAATCACCCATCACGCCCGTCTTCGGAACTACGAACGGGACGATCGTCTGGGACACGACAATGCACGAGATCGGTGCTATCGACGATCCGATCCACGCCGAAGTAGAGGATGGGTTCGTTACCGAGATAACTGGAGGCCACGAAGCGAGGAAACTGCGTGCGTTTCTGGATCAGTTCGACGATCCAAACGTGTACAATATCGGTGAGATATCGGTGAACACCAATCCCGGTGCGGAGATAACCGGGCGGCTTCGAGAAGACAAAAAGGCGAGCGGATACCTCCACATCGCTGTTGGATCCGGCGGCGACGTCGATGCCGCCGTACACATTGATGGGGTTCTCGGGGGCGCGACGCTACTCATCGACGATGAGGTCATCGTTCAAGACGGTGAAATAGCCCTTGAGTAGCGCTGGAGAACTGTTTACCGACTTTCAGCATCGACTGCCCGACTAATTATTTCGTCCCGGTTTGGTACGGTCGTTATGATCCGTACGAATCACATCTAAAGGACAGATTGGTATTGATAATTTAGCAGGGGGTGGGTAAAGCCGGAGGTTATGAGATCGCAGCGATACCGAGAACCCGAGGGACGTCTGCTTTTAGAAACCGGATATGCTGCGAGGATTGGATGGTAGAACGAGCTGCTCACCCAGTCTAATCAGTACGACGCTGAAGCGCGTACTCGGCGGCTGCAGATCCGGCTATTCGACCCGTTGCCAACCCAAGTGAATATCCTAAGTGGTAGTAACTGTGCGTCGACGGTCGACCGACCTCGACACCAGCAGCGTAGAGCCCCAGAATCGGTTCACGCATCCATTCTTTCTCGTGAGTCGGCTCCAGATCAAGTGTGCTCGTCGAACGCGCCCGTCCGAGTACGCGTGCGCGCTCGTCAATATCAAGCCCACCACGCACAAGAACCAGTCCTGGTCGGACACCAACCGCATAAAATGGCGGCTCATCAATCGGGGCCAGAAGATTCGTGCGCCGCGGTTCAAGCGAATCAGCGGTATCCGTTCGCATCGCCTCATTGAATTCTGTGATCGTTTCGACTGCGCGCTGTCCGTGGACCCCAACTGCACTAAGTTTGTCACCAAGTGCTTCGATCGAATCCGCTTCTAACACCGGTGCCCCAAGTTTTCTGGCTTGTTCAAGGCGGGAACCGTTAGTTGGGGCATCCGAGAGCTGGTTCGTCTTTGTGTCATACAGTTCTTGATCGATTATGAGGAACACGTCACCATCCGGTTTCTCGATCAGGTCATTAATGAAACTCACAGAGCCAGATTCATACTTGGCCTCGTTTGTGAACCGCTTTCCAGTACTGTCAATCGCAATTCCCTCTGTCTCATACATTTGCGCCGCACGAAGGTCATCATATCCGATTTCGGCAGGTCTTCCGGGCATACTGTGACCGACCGGGTCGGTCAGGCCCTTGGTCGTCTTCGCCCCGAGTTTTTGTGCGGCGAGGAACCCATCTCCAGTCGACCAGTATTGGCGAGTCAACAGTATGTCTGCGTTGCCAAAGTACCGCTCAACAAGTTCTTCATTGCCCACAATCCCACCGGTCGCTAATATCACGCTCGGCGTCTCGATAGTAATTCGCCCGCTTTCGCTATTGTATGCGTGGACGCCGTCTACTTCTCCCGCAGTGTTTGTGCTGATCTCTTCCAGCGGCGTTTCCAGATAAATATCACCGCCCTTCGATTCGATTATCGCTCTCATTCCAGTGATGAACTCTTCTGGTTCGATACTACCGACCCGTTTGATATGCTTCATCAGCCACTGGTGTTGCGGCTCGTGAACCGGAATACCAATCTCTTCTAACCAACTGAGGCTATCCTCAATTGGTTCGTGAGCCTCAATTGCGGGGTCGGCATCGTTATCGACTGCAAACGTCCCGCCGGTGACTGGTAACGTGCCACCGAGCCGATGTCCTTTTTCAAGCAGTGTTACCGTTGCACCCACTTCCAATGCACGAACTGTTGAGACGAGTCCGGCGAGCCCCGATCCAGCGACTACAACGTCGCTCTGAATTGAATCAGTCGACATATTCCTGGTTGAAACGGGTGTCACCACTCTGTGAACGACGACGGCAACTCATTCTAGATCGTTCGAGGGGGTGACAGAGATTCACTATCTCCCCTGTGGTTCGTACCGCTCCCGATGCAATCGGTAATGGCATACTCTTCGTGGAACAGCTATCAGTATATTCCTTTCGTTGCTAGAGAGAAGCGATTCTCCGCCTCGGAATCCAAACTATGTGAATACACGTTCAGCAATAGGGGCAACAGAGAATTCGAGATCATTCGATAGACGCAATGGTTTTGCTAGCAGGAGCACTATTCGCGGAAACAAAACTGGGCTGAAATTCTAATAATCAGAATATAGTGCTTTTATGAATGATTGAAACACCGGTATCCAAGCTTATTGTTCGTCGAAATATCTCTATTCTGTTTATTAGAATTAGTTATATCAAAGTGCGTTTGCTACGGAGGTAGATTCTAAATAATCGAAAGTATAAATACAAATGGAGTATATGGTCTGTATAGTATGAAAGAAAGCGATACAACAGATCAAAGGGCGAAAACAGTTGAAAAGGCATTCGACATTTTAGAATATCTGAAAGAGCAGAACGGAGCCAACCTTGATGAACTCACGGACCAGTTTCAGATGGCCAAAAGCACCGCTCATCGGTATGTCACCACGCTCGAACACCGAAAGTACGTCGTCAAGGAAGGGAACCAATACTACCCAAGCCTTCGTTTTGTGGATTTTGCTAGGTACGCGAGAAATCGCAAAACGGGGTATGCAGAAATCAAAGAAAAAGTAACTGCTCTCGCTGAAGAGACCGGCGAGCGGGTACAATTCCTCGTTGAAGAGCACGGAAAGGCCGTTTACGTCTACCGATCTACGGGACCACAAGCAATCCGTGCAGGTCCCCGGATTGGAGATAATACGTATCTACATACTGCAGCTGCCGGGAAAGCGATTCTAGCACAGCTGCCCAAGTATCGGGTCAACGAGATCGTTGATCGATACGGCCTTCCTGCGGTTACTGATCAAACTGTGACTGATCGCGACGAGCTCTTTGAGATATTATCATCGATTCGAGAGCGTGGATATAGCCTAAACGAACAAGAGAGCGTATCGGGACTCAACGCAGTTGGTGTCCATATTCCTGGCCCTAATAATGAGGTGCTTGGTGCTATCAGCGTGGCTGGCCCCTCCCATCGGATGAAAGGTGAGTGGTTCGACAACGAGCTTCCAGATCGGTTGCTTGGAATTGCTAACGAGCTTGAACTGAATCTTGGCTACTCGTAGCTTACATTCCCAACCAATTATATTACAAAGTTAACCTTGTAACGCATAAGTAGGGAGGATCCTAGTCTCAATTTTAAATAGTAACAGCATCACTCCGGTGAAGTCGTCGTTGAGCGCCGGAGCATCCTCATACAAGAGCGCCAGCACGAGGAAGTCCGTGTGATTCGCGAAGGATTCAACGAGTCTGTCTACAGCGGCCAGAATTGTTCGCAGAAGCAAGGTCCTATTGGTAGCAGCCTTACAGGTGAGAACCGTGACATCAGGAGGAATGTCCAACAGTTGTCGATACCGCCGTCATACACCACAGAGAAATGAGCGGATACAGCTAGTTGTTCGGAAGTTACAATTGCCCCGTTATTTAAGTACGACTATAAGATAGTTCAGCTCATTCCCGGAAGTTCAAATTAAAGTCACGTATGGAACCATTTCTAAATCTTCACGAAGTTGCGGTGTGGGATATCCATTTTATAGAATAGCTCCAGTGAATCAAAATAATTATAGAGTGATTATAAAACGAATTTTATATAAAAATTCCGAATAGAGAATGTAAATCCATTATTCAATCATTAAAGCCTTCTAACACATATAAATATATCTACTGGCTCTAGAATTAAACTATAATATAATATTTACTTATCTATTTTTATCACTACTAATATATTTTTGGCACACGGAAGGGTAATGATGTTGCTAAGTCCAGAAGATATTTAATCTCAATCGGCTCTGTTGAAATCCTCAGGGAGTTACAGGTTCGCTCGGTAGTTTGACCGGATGCAAGCCCTCCCAAAGTCGCGGTTACTCCGGTTTGTTGAGCAGGCATTTCACTTGGCTCGTCGAGCTGTCGCTCGCTACTCTTCGAAGTTCTCGAAACGACGGTACACACTTCATCAGCACATCGTTCTCTTGTGTCTCAAAGTGCGGAAGGACACAACCTATCGGACTCTCCTCGACGAACTCATCGAGATGCCCCGCATTCGGAAAGCGATTAACCTCACCGAAATCCCTGCGCCGTCAACGCTGTGCAAAGCGTTCGACAGGCTTGATATGGCCGTTTGGCGCGTCCTGCTCAACCTCTCGGTCACACTCCTCCCGACTAACGGTGTCGTCGGGATCGATGCCTACGGATTTGACCGGATTCACGCCTCGAAACACTACACGAAGCGAACGAAGTTGACGATTCAGCAGTTGAAAGTCACACTTCTCGTGGACACGAGAGCGAATGCCATCCTCGATCTCCACGTGACGACGACCAGAAAACACGACTCGAAGATCGCGCTGTCGCTCATCAAGCGGAATACCGGTAAAGTAGCGATTCTCCTCGACGACAAGGGATACGACGACCAGAAGCTTCGCGCGTTAGCCCGTGAAGATGGCATTCGTCCCCTGATCAAGCACCGAGAATTTTCGTCGCTCCACAAAGCGTGGAATACTCGGCTAGACGCCGACCTCTACGGGCAACGTAGTCAGAACGAGACGGTGAACTCTCGCCTGAAACGGAAATATGGCGCATTCATCCGCTCACGACGCTGGTGGAAGCAATTCTGTGAACTCGTTGTCGGCTGTCTCACTCACAACATCGAAAAGGCACTCTGAACGTTCAATAGAGAGGTGGGACTTTTCGGGTTACGGGGTGCCAGTACTTTGACGGCGAGCAATCGCCACCTGTACGAAATAGACAAGAACAGCCCCCATCGCGGCAAGTGTTCCTCCACCGAGAACTGTCGCAAGTGCGTGGAGTGGTCTAACGAGAAGGCCAGGGTCGGATGGGATGAACAGCGAGTAGTAAATCGGGATGAGGAACGGCGTGAGGATAATCGGGGCAAGGAAGAAAGTGACACCCACGAATCCACTCCACAGAAGCGGAGCCTGTATCTGATGGCGGATGGAGTGTCTATACACCAAAACTCCTGCAAGCACTCCAATACCCAGCGCTATCGGCGGGACAAGGGTATCCACGCCGGGGACGAGAGGATAGGGTGGAGACATACCCAATTATCGATGTACCCGTATTGTAGTCTTTCTGGAGAACGGTCCCGTGGTAGATATGTAGTCCTACCTAACGGCTGTTTCAGCGGAAAGGTATCGGACTAATAGGATTTCAACAGAGCCATCTTGAATTATTTATTTGAATGAGATAGATACACAGTTCAATACTACCCACCACGATTTTTTATCGCTCTCGTGAACGATCTCGATGAAGCTGTCGAACAGGCGTTTTACTTTTTGAGCAGCTTTATAATTCTCTTAGTTTACGCTCTATAGCCTGCCGTAACCTATCTTCGGAGATATTCTTCCTTCGATGAATTCTCGCGCCATTTCCTTATCGTACTCCGGATAGAACTGCACACAGTACGACGACTGGTTACTAAACCCGTGAAAGCACCTGTCGTTCGCTGCGAAGGGAGTAAATTCCGATGAATTACATCTACTCTGTCGAGAAGCGAGGTGAATGCAACGAACTGATTAGGGGTTTCCTCGATTAGCTGGCTCTCTCTGTCCGACCTTGCCGCTACGCGGGAAGCGCGGTGCTCGGCACAGTCCCATCGGTGTTCCAGTTCCGGACCTCATAGTACTCCTCGAGCGCATCTTTGAAGCCAGGCAAGTCGTCTGCGTAGGGGAGGCAATCGTCGCCGTCGTCGAAGCCACGCTGGTTGTTGAAGTGTCGTTCCAGAGTCACGGTCCGATCGCCCACCGCCAGCAGTTCTTCGAAGTCTGCGCCGAACAACATCTCGTAGCGCTCTGGTAACATATAGTCGCGCGAGAACTTACAGACGACCCCGCTGTCGTTGAGTGCCATCAGGTTCTCCCGCTCGACAAGGCGCTCGGCCTTCCCCTCAAACCCCCTGGGTTCCATCGCTTGGTCGCTGGGGACGAGCGGATACTCGACCGAGTAAAATGTCGCGTACATATGGTCTGCGCCGCGGTTCGCTACTGCATAGGAGAGTGCCTGTCCGTGGAGGACGCGTCCTTCGTGGGCGGCGAAGTCCATCCCCTTGACCGTCCAGTTTTCGACGCCGAACTCCTCGTGGGTCCGGTCGATCCCCTCTGCGAGGGTGTCGCCAACGCCGTCGCGGTGGGCGATCTTCTCGACGAGATCCCAGATGAGTTCTCGGTTACCGAACTCGTCTTCGGCCGCGAGGTACGAGGCGACTACATTGCCGGCGGAGATGGCGTCGAGGCCGTACTTGTCGCACAGTTTGTTCGATTTCATTACGTCCACGATGTCGTCGACGCCCGCATTCGAGCCGAACGCCATCGCCACCTCGAACTCAGGTCCCTCGGTTTCGATGCCGCGTTCTTCGTCTCTGGTCGGGAGCTTACACGCAAACGCACACGCCGAACAGCTTCCTTTCTTGTACTTCTTTTCGGCCACCGCAGTACCGTTGATCCCTTCTACCCCCTCGAACGACTGTTCGGAGAAGTAATACGACGGCAGGCCGTTTACCTCGTTCGCGAGGTCCATTACTGCGACCGTCCCCTGCTGTTTCATCACGTGGTCGTCGGTCGCGGCCTCGCGGTGAATCTCCATCTGTCCGGCTGGGATCTCTATTTCGGGCGGTGAGTCGCCGTCGAAGGTGACCGCTTTGACGTTTTTCGTGCCGAGGACGGCACCGAGGCCACCGCGACCGAAGGCCCGTTCTTCGGTCGTCATAATCGAGGCGAACCGAACCTTATGTTCGCCGGCCGGCCCGATGCACGCGACGTGATCCGCGTCGAGGCCGTGCGCCTCACGGATGTGCGTGCACGTCTCGGGAACAGTGGCACCCACCAGATCAGGCACTGGATCGAACTCGACACTCTCGTCGCTCACGTGGACGATGAGGAGTTCATCGCTTTCGCCGGCGAACTCGATGGCGCTGTAGCCTGTGTCCGCGAAATGTCGCGACATAAATCCGCCTGCGTTCGACGAGAGTAGCCCGTCGGTCAGCGGTGAAACCGCGGTGGCGTTCATCCGTCCCGTGAAGCTCATCTGCGACGCTTGCATTGGCCCCGTGGCAAACAGGAGACGGTTCTCGACGCCGAGGGGATCGGCGTCGAATGGGATGCGGTCGTGGGCGAGCTTCGTCCCCACGCCCCTCCCGCCGATGTACGATTCGAGAACGTCGTCAATCTCTTCTGTATGTGTATCCCGCGCTGTGAGATCCACAGATAGCAGTGGTCCAGTGCTATGCAGCATTAACCAAACGATGACTTCCGTAGTAATAAAAGTTCTACAACGTGATATTGTTCAGATTAGCTGATTGAATCAGATGGCGAATGCTTGGAGCTACGTGTTGGTGGTTTTCGGTTCAGCGTGTCTAAAGGGGTGGCAAACGACTCAGTTTGCCGTTTGAGTTTTTGAAGACCGTCTGACGGCGTTCTGATTCCCGTGAGTGCCATACTGGGTCGACTGCAACAAACAGCCAGTAGCACTGGTCATTCACTCGACCCCCCATCTCATCAACCGCAACATAATTTGGATTTGGATTATAACCTATTGTGGGCCCTATATTGGTCTTCTGAAGCAGTTGTGAACGGTTGATCGACTTCAATACCCGAGCTCATGAGGGCAGAGAAAGCGTACCACAGCGATAAGCCCGCCAAATGGAGCAGGATACTCAATCTCACTGCTGACTCGGGTGTCGCCTCTCGCTCCACAAGCCCTCACTCCGGGAAACCGTTACACTCAGAGAGACGGTCCAGTTCTCGGATAGATACCAAACGACTACGACCGGCCTCACTTTTCGATCTTATCTGAATATTGCTGGTGTAGGTCCGAGAATTAGATAAAAAGATTATAATTGCAATTTGAATATTTTGTTTGAGGCAATAGCACAGATCGCGAGGATGAGGAGGAGAACAACCAAGCCATAAGCAATACCCCAACCAAATATATCTGCAGTCCATCCTGTAACAACACTTCCGAGAGCACCGAGGAAGATGTAGATACTTCGAGCCAGCCCAAATTCGGTTCCTTGCTTTGATTTGGGGATAATATCAAAATATCTCGCTTGAACAATCCCCGGCCAACTTATACCAATCCCGAGCAGTACTATGGCAACAATTAGTGTAATCTGATGATTGGAAGTAAGCAGTATGCTAAATCCAATACTGGATAATATGGCGCTGACTACAAGGAGGAGGTCCCGAGAGTAGGAATCAGACAAATTCCCCATCACCGGCTGGCTTGCAGTTGAGAGAAGAAAAATTACACCAAATGAGATGGCTGCCGAATTAGCGGTCATAGAGTGAAATTCTATTAAAAACGTCGGGAAAAATGAGATAAATGCTTGGAATACGAATCCGAATAGGATAGCAATTATCGTTGTAAAGGCAATACTGGAACGGGAGAGGAATTCAGTGATAACTGAAAGGTTGATTTCTTTTCTAAAATTTTGGTTTGGACGAATTGGTGTCGTCGACTGGAGTGAAACCACTATGACGAAGAGAACCAGGACCGCGATGATACCAGCTAAAGCCAAGGCGATTCGCCACCCGTATATAGAACTGACCCAAGCTGCAACAGCTGGTATGATTAGGCCGGCCGCTGCACCACCCGCTGTTAAAGCACCAAGAGCAACCCCGGTGTTGTCAAAATGTTTTGATAAATAGGATGCCGCAACTGGATAAAACAAACCCGTGCCAGCCCCGAGTGAGACGGCGAAAATACCAAAAATTGCGAATGAGGGAGACATTGCAAGAAGGAAGCTCCCAAGGGCAGAAAGACCTATGGCCGCTATAATTACAGAACGCTGACCGAAACGATCCCCGAGGAGTCCGCTTGGAAACTGCATAACGGCGTAAGTTGCCCACATTACAGTTAGGACCAACCCAATACTACCCTTCGAAATTTCAAACGTAGATATTATATCTGGTACTAACGGACTAATAATGAGTCGTGAGCCTATCTGACTAAATTGAGCCAGGACTGCAGTAATCAAAACAACATATCGATATTCAATTTTCACCGTCATAAAAATGCTAAAATAAGTATGCACGCTAGGTGTTGAAGGAACAATCAAATCTCTAAAAGAAAAGGTTTTCCGTTTGGAGAGGACCGTACAGCAGTTTTTTTGGCTCAACAAACTTATTGGGGTCGGCATTAAACGGGCTTTGAGAGATGATAGAAATAGACTACAAGGGCGATGCTGCGTGGATTACCATAGACCGCCCGTCGAAAGCAAATGCAATTGATGTTGAAGGTTGGTATGAATTGAAATCTGCACTGATTGAAGCGGAAAATCGCGCGCGAGTTATTGTATTAACCGGAGTAGATAACTACTTCTCGTCAGGCGATGACCAATCAATTAGCCAGAATCTTGAAAATGCCGACGATATTGAAGAGTTTGGGGGACTCTTTGCAGATGTCTTAATTGAACATATTGAAGGAAATCAAGTTCCAGTAATTGCTGCAGTCAACGGATATGCATATGGTGCAGGCCTCGAAATCGTCGTTGCTGCTGACTTAGCAGTTGCTGTAAAAGATGCCACGTTTTGTCTCCCCGAAACAGATATTGGTGGGTGGCCACCTTTTGCTTGCCGTCGTATCCCACAGCTTGGGGGTAGAAAACAAGGAATGGAAGCAATCTTACTAGCCGAACCATTCGATGCCGAGACAGCATATGAATGGGGAATTGTAAACCGGGTCGTCGATCAAGATAGATTAAGACAGACTGTAGAAGAATTTATAAACCAGGTTGTGGATTCCCCCCGCCGTTCAATTAAGTATGCTAAGAGGGTCGCCACGCCAAAGCGGCAAGAGACGAACGAACGTGATGCACTAATCGGTGGATTCGCATTCCGACACCTTTCCCAAGAGCGGCACGAGGGAGCGGACTCCGTTGTGACTGATCGAGACCCCGAATATAAATAAACCAAATTTCGGGCTCTGGTAGATCACTAAACGGCGTTGGTTTCAACCGTTAGAACTTGGAAGATGAAAGCGGAAATCGGCGAAGATCTATGTCGAATCTCCCGCTTTACGAGCAAAGCGGTCACGTTAGTTAAAATGCTGTTGGTGACCGAGGCACAGTCGCCGCTCCCGAAGGGAGTGGCGGCTTTGCCGACTACACCCTCGTCTCGCTGCACTGTCTGCGGGTTTACCTTGATGAATCGGACCGCAATGCACTCGATCTGCTGAGTGAGATGTCGCATATTCTCGGGGAGATCGGCTCTTTGAGGTCGATTTCCCAGACCACTCGACGCTGGTAAAGGCGTTTGATCGGTTCGAGATGAAAGTCTGGCGAGTACTACTGCGCCGACAGGCGCAGCTGCACGATTCCTCGGGTCACACTGACATCGGCGCCACGTTCTTCGACCGCGAAAACGCCAGCAAACACTACTGCCGCCGGATAAATTACGCGTTCAAACACTCAAATCGACTGCTCTCGTTGACACACAAAGTCAAGCCATCCTTGACGTTCACTGTACGACCGAGAAAACACACGACACAAAGCTTGGCTGGCAGGTCGCCTTCCGCAACGCAGGCTACCTGACCTGCCTCGATGCTGACAAAGGCTACGGCTCGAATTTACGCGAGAAACTGCGTGAAGAGGACGTGCGACCGCTGATTAAGCATCACATCTGCCGGCCCATTGACCACGCGCATAACGCGCGGGTCGATGGGCCTCGATACCGCCAGAGATCGATGTGTGAGACCATCTTCTCGTCGATCAAGCGCACGCACGGCGTTGCCGTGCGTGCGCGAAAGTGGTACCGCAAATTTCGTGAACTCGTCGTAAAATGTGTCGTTCACAACATCAAGCGAGCAGTGAAAACGTGAAATCAAGCGCCGTCTGGCGATTCACTAGAGCCAAATTTCGTTACCCGAGCGGCCAATAAGTGCTTATTGTTCCGTCTGCTCTCCCGAAGGGAGGGCTACGGTTACCTCACAAACCAACACTGTAGACTCATTCTGATTTTGTGCAAAGACGTCCACATCCGCATAATTCCGTCCGCCGTCCTCAGAGATATCCACGATCTCCCCACTCACGGTTATGGTATCCCCTGGCCAGACACGATCAATAAATCGAGCCTTGAAGCGCCGTATTCTATGGAGTGAAAACCAATCCGTCACCATGTGTGATGCAAATCCCATTACAAGCATTCCTTGAGCGTAAACGGCTGGATCACCCCGTTCTTCTGTAACAAAATTTTCATCAAGGTGGTTCCGGCTGAAGTCTCCGCTAGCGCCTGCGTAACGAGCAAAGTCCATCCGGTCGACATTCTCTACGGTTACTTGAGGACCTTTATCTCCAACTTCGACATCATCAACTGTCGGGAAATATTTATAGGTATCAGTCATTTTGATTGCCCTCCTCGATTCCATCGGCAGTCTCAATCAAGGTGGTTCTCTCAGTTGCTACATGATCGCCCGATTCATCTTGGAACGCCGTCTCAAACGTTGCAAAGGTCATAGTTCCACCACGCGATCCCTCCTTTTGGGATATATCTTTAAAAGTAGTGATACCAGTCAAGGTATCTCCAACGTAGATCGGGCGTTCAAAACGGTATTCTTGTTCACCGTGGACACTGCGGGACGGATCAAAGCCAAGATTAAAAGCATGCCTGCCCTCGAATCCGACCTTCATCCCCTCCGGCCTGTAACGAGGGAATGACGCGACTCGAAGATAGGTTAAGGGGACGGGTATTTTTTCATAACCTTGTTCCCTCGCCGCCTGCTCAGATCGGAAGACTAGATTGTCATCTTTGATGGCTCGTGCGAATTCCTCAACCTTTCCAGCTTCAATATTGAAATCCACCACAGTCTTTTTTGATTTGCCTACCTGTTCTTTCAGTTCTCCAATAGGGCGTTCTGGCATTTTGTCTCACACCGACAGTACTCTATTCAGAGTGGCACAACCACTTATACTGTTTGGACAGCGATACCACTGTAGAACCGATTGTACGTTCAGGTGCAAGTATACCACATAGTGTTTGATGTCAGCCAATCTAAAGACTCCCAGATATCCATTGATCAGCTTCTGCGCTCAGACTCCCTTTATCTACTTTACCAGTACCAACGAGTGGTAGATCCGAACGGAAGAAAACCCGGCGAGGATGTGCATATGCTGGGCCATGATCGATACAATACTGACGAATCGCATCTTCCGAAATTTCTTCGTCAGTCACGACGAACGCTACCGGCGCTTCTCCTTTTACTTTATGTGAAACCCCGATGACAGCTGCGTCGGTTACAGCAGAATGAGTTTGAAGTAGATTCTCAACCTCCGCAGGATAGACATTCTCACCGCCGACAATTATCAGGTCATCTAATCGACCAACGATATAATGAAACCCTTGCTCGTCCTTTCGAGCCAAATCCTTCGTGTGCAGGTACACATCCCCCTCTCGAGTTTCAATGGCTTCCGCTGTGGCTTCTGGTCGGTTGTGGTACTCTCCTATTCCTGGGCTAGAAACAATTAGTTCACCGACAGTCCCCGCTTCAACTTCTTTCCCAGTTTCAGGATTAATTATCTTCGTTACCACTCCGGGGAGTGAATGACCCGAACTCCCAACCACGCGGGGGCCCCACCGGCAAGGAAGAGTTATTACTGGTCCGCCTTCGGTTAGCCCATAGGCTTCGCCAAGGGGGGCATCGAACGTATCCCTAAATTCCTCAGCGAGGGATATTGGTAAGTTTGCCCCACCAGAAATTGCCCAATCGATGGTTGATACGTCATGGGATTGGAGGGCTTCGGTTTCATCTAATAGTAACTTGAACATTGCGGGTACACCCCGAAGATAGGTAACTTCGTATTCCTCAATAGCCTGTATCATACGTTTAGCATCGAATGACCGCATCAATACAATGCTCCCTCCCGCAGCTAGGAATGGTTTAATCGCCCCTATCATCGCGTTTTTGTGGTATAACGGACCAGCCACTAAAGCACGATCTTGATCGGAAAAAAAGTGGACCTTCTTTATCATTTCTGTGTTCCACGCCAATCCATAGTGAGATAAAACGATCCCCTTCGGGTTTCCTGTTGATCCACTAGTATACGATTGTAGGGCGGGATCATCCGGTTCCATAGGCTCTGGCGAGAGGGTTGTCTGGGCTTTATCTATGGCTTCTGAGAAAGAGGTAGTAACTATATCAGTTGAAAATTCACTTATAGACTCTCCAGAAACTGCTACTTTCTCGATGTTCTTTGCGTTCTCCGAGATTTCTAGGGCATCTTGAATTACAGGTGAGTCGCCAAAAGTTATCAGGTGAGTTGCACCACAGTCTTCAATTACAAATTTCAGTGTCTGAGATGGAAGTTCAATATTGACAGGAACGGGAACAGCGCCAATCCGGATGCCTCCGAACACAGTGGAGATGAAATCCACGCGGTTGGAGCCGAATATGGCTACTCGATCGCCCTTCTTGACCCCAATATCGGCTAAAGCATTGCCAGCAGCAGCAATCCGTTCGGTGAGTTCTTTATAATTTAGAATGGCATCTGTAGTATTATCGATGATTGCTGGACCCCCTAGATTTAGTTGAGCAGGATCATCATAGAGCGTAGCATAGTTCATCGAATCCGGTGGTAAAGGAGGCATTGACAGTAGCATTGTCTTGGTCCAATCAAATAGCTTGTGTCTTTACCTCAGGTCGTGTTTAGTTAAGCGTCAGAGTAATATTCCACTTAGGGAGCTTGTACGGCCGATAATTCTCAGGCAGTCTGAGTTTTCGGTAACAGTTAGTAACTTAGTCAGCGTCAAACTACGAACGGAAAGCTGACGGTGAAACTGCTCGAAACCTCACGAATCAGATGCTACGCAAAATGGTTACTCACAGTATTAACTAAACACGACCTTACCTCAGTTGGTAATATTTTAGGGAGTTAGATGCTGTCAGTCGTTTAAGAAGCAACTTGCTGCGAGGAGAAAACTTCCTTGACCATACGAAGTGGTCCCAAGAGGGCTGTTTGCGCTCGCGGGGGGTTTCGAAACTCTACGAACTGCCCCCTCTTCATTTACCACATCAGTACAGACATCCATCGCGCGAGAAGCAGCTTCCTCATACCGTGTTCCCTCAAGGAACCCTTCCTGCAACCCTTTCTTTAGAGTATATACGAACATAAGGGTCCCAGATGATTCAAGAGAAGTACGGGAATCATCAAGAATCAAGTGCCAGAACCCGCTGTCATCTTGTAAATCAATTATTGCGTCCATCGTCTCTTCGAGGATATGAACTATACGCTCCCTTGCTCGATGGTCTTGGGGCAATGCCCGAATCGTTTCCATCAAACCCATCGTCGCCCAACCATTGCCCCTCGACCAGAAGGGCCCTCCGGGGTAGGTGTTCGGGGTCTCTCGCCAGATGTGGCGGAATAGGCCCGCGTGATCGTCTCTCAGATGTTTTGTATGTACATCAACTTGTTTTACAGCTTCATCGATTGGCACCGATGAGTCCGTGATGAGTCCAAATCGGACAAAGAACGGACAGAGGAAGTAGAGAGGTTCTGTGAACAATTCAACCCATTCATCACGGCGTGAAATACCGCCATCTGAGGTACGGTCCACGGTTTCGAAATAATCATACTGACGAGATACAGCATCTAGGTATCGTTCATCCCCAGACATTTCATAAAAATCCAAGGCATTAGTTGCTAAAACCGCTGCATTGGTGGTCGGATTGTACTCCTCTACATCGTAGTCTGCCCGGCGTGCCCATTCTCCTGGAGAATCGCCCCAACCATATGCGAATTGCCCATCGCTCGTCTGGGTATCAATTGCCCGATCAACTAATTGCCGAGAAACGTCAGTGTGGTAGTCCGTTGCCATCAAACCACTTATCGCAACAGACTTTTCCCACCGTTCGCTTTCCATATCCCGTTGGATTGTGTAGTCAGCGACATTCTGAACGACGTCTTCGAGTGATTTAGACATCCTATCAGAGTGCATGTCTATCACCACCAAATATCTTTGCTCGGGGGCGCGCTTGCGTGAAGGTTGTTCCCGTTATTTTATGATGGGTGGGCGAGAAGAGGCGCCCGTATGCCAAAAGCACTAGAAGGTGTAACTATCGCAGATTTCACCCAGTTAATGCAAGGGGGTTTTGCCTCGCAGAAGCTTGCCGACTTTGGGGCAGATGTAATCAAAATCGAGCCCCCACAGGGAGAGTATCTACGCTCTACACCCGCGTGTGGTGAAATGTATAAGGACGAGAGTATCAAGTTCCTTGCCCTCAATCGAAACAAACGTAGTTTGGCGTTAGATCTCAAAACAGAGGAAGGCTATCAGATCGCGGTTGAGATCATTGAAGACGCAGATGTACTAATGGAGAATTTCCGCTCGGGGACAATGGCTAAATTAGGGCTCTCGTATGAGGAGGTCCAAGAGATAAATCCAAATATCGTCTATGTATCCGGAACTGGGTTCGGTGGTGACGGACCGTACGCTGATAGGCCGGGACAAGACTTACTCATCCAGGCGATGGCCGGTCTAACGACACAGACAGGAGAACGTGACGACCCTCCAACACCTGCGGGGACCTATGTACCAGATCAGCACTCGGCAAATCTCCTTGCACTTCATACCGTCATCGCATTGTTCCACCGCGAGCGTACCGGTGAGGGTCAAAGGGTTGAAGGTAACTTGTTGAACTCGATGATCGACGGTATGAATCAGACATACTCAGTATATCTAAACCAGGACAATGAATACGAGCGAAGCGAGGAAGGCATCGCTAACGTCAGCGCGCCCGCCCCGTACGGCATTTATGAAACATCTGACGGCTATGTAGCGATTTCTCATACACCGCTCAACGTCTTAGATGAAGTGCTTGACGTTGACCTGTCGGAGTACCAAACAGAGAAAGAAGCGTATGATAAGCGCGATGAAATTAAGCGTATTATTGAGAAACAGACCAGGAAGGAACCTTCCCAAGAAATTGTCAACAAGTTACGCGAAAAAGATGTTTGGGTCGGGGAAGTAAACACCCTGCGTGAAGCTGCTACTCATCCACAAGTTGAACATAATGATATGATAGTTGAAGTGGAGCATCCAGAAGTAGGCGAGTATAAAACACCGGGGGTACCTGTTGACTTGTCGAAAACACCGGGTGAGGTCGATTCGGCACCCCCACTGCTTGGAGAACATTCTAAGCAGATCCTCACAGAGTTGGGTTATTCATCGGATAAAATCGTGGAGTTAGTAGATGAAGGAGTGATTGTTACTCCCGAGTAGCCGCACCGATAAAAACGTATTCGGTAATGTTCTCTATCCGCGGATCCTGAATCCAGTCACCATCCGAGCTAAGATACCTATTAGAATAATCGCAATTGTTGCATAAAAGGCTGCTGCAGGGTTGTAACCCAGGTCATATGCTAATGCAAATAGAATCGATAATATGACAATTCCGAAGATAAGAATGCCAACTGTTCGGGTGAACTTCTGCCTCACTTTTGTCATTGTAGCCATAGACATTATCAATCAGTGATCGTCTTAATCATTGTTCTGTATGTTTTAGTCGGGGAATGTTAGAGTAGTCGCTCTCCGGATTCCTTGAATAACCAGATTTTATCGATATCCATATCGACTTGAATTGTATCTCTGTCCTGGGGAATCACACCTGCATCAACCACCGCAACCAGTTCACGGTCTCCAGCTGTAAGGTACACTGCATCACGTGACCCGTGCGGCTCAACAACCTGTATGTCTGCCTCGAAAATACCGTCCTCGCCGAGTTCCAAGTGCTCAGGGCGCACACCTAGGTCTACACGCCCTTCGTACCCATTAATCTGGTCAGCAAGATCGGGGGGAAGCTCCAACTCGAAGAACCCACTACTGATGGATATACCATCACGGCCCGCCTCAAGGGTACACGGCATCAGATTGGTGGAGGGAGATCCAATAAATTGAGCGACAAAGTGATTTGCAGGCTCGTTGTATATCTCATATGGCGAACCAATCTGTTGAATCCTCCCATCATTCATCACCACAATCTTGTCACCCAAAGTCATCGCTTCTTCTTGGTCATGCGTGACAAAAATCATAGATTTATTTAGCTTTTGCTGTAATTTCTTCACCTCAATCCGCATACGGTCCCTGAGGTTAGCATCAAGCGCAGAGAACGGTTCATCCAGCAGAAACGCCGACGGATCCATAACCATCGCCCTCCCAAGACTCACGCGCTGCTGTTGGCCACCCGAGAGGGCGGACGGTTGCCGGTCAAGGAGTTCTTCGATCCCAAGCATCTGAGCTACCTCACGTACTTTTTCTTCTTTCTCACTACCACTGAGCGACGTTTTCATATCCAATCCAAATTGGATGTTTTGCCTCACAGTCATATGGGGAAAGAGAGTAATATCCTGGAATACAAATGCGACATCCCGGTCTTTCGGTTTGAGATGAGTTACCTCCCGTCCTTGAATCTCAACATGACCCGAGTCAGGGATTTCCAAGCCCGCGATACATCGCAACGTCGTTGTTTTTCCGCACCCAGATGGGCCCACGAACACAACGAATTCATCCTCATTGATCGATAGGTTGATGTCCTGGCAAGCTACGATACTCCCGTCATCGAATGTCTTTCGCATATCTTCAATCAGGACATGGGTAGAGGGGCTCGATTTCGACTGCTTGTCTGTTTCCTGCGCGGCCTTAGGTGGCATATACCATAGACAAGTAGACCAGCCGCATAATAGTTTTCCTTGATCGACCGATGGGCCAAAATTCACCGAACAGTAATCGTTGCGGACAAACCGTGATCGGGGATTATGTGATATTGAATGCTTGGCCGAGGTAGCTACGGGCGAACAAGTACAAGACGGTTGGTGGTGTCCCGAGGACGAGAGTGATCGCCATAAGGCGGCCCCAGTAGACATTCCCAGAAGTGCCTTGTGTGAGCAAGAAAAGTTCAACAATAGCTGGGCGGGGCCCTTGGCCGGAGGTAAGCATATTCGCAAATAGGAATTCATTCCAACCAATCAAAAATGCGAGGAATGCAACTGCTACAACTGCGGGCATTGCTATGGGGAGGACGACTCTGACGAAGGCAGTGAATTCAGTACACCCATAAATTTGAGCAGCTTCTTCGAGATTTTGGGGAAGTTTCTCGAAGTAATCGCGGAGAATATAGATCATAAACGGGATCACAAAGACCTGCAAGGCGAGCCACATCCCAATCACAGTATTGTATAGCTTAATTTCAAACCAGATGTCTGTGATAGGGGCAATTAGGAGGATGTGTGGAAACAGCAAGGAGACGAATAAGGCGTAATAGATTATGTCTTTTCCGGGAAACTCCTTTCTCCCGAATACGTACGCTCCAGGTACCGCAATGAGCATCGAAACGATAGTTGTGCCCGATGCAATCAACAGGCTATTCTTGAGCGGTTCGACAAGGAACCGAAGGGCTTGTTCCCATGCTTCGAGCGAGGGGTTCTTGGGTATCAGATAAACTCCAGATGTAAAGAACTCTTCTGGAGGCCTGAAGGAAACCGATATTACAAACGCGAGGGGGATCAATATGGTCCCTAACAGGCCGAATAGCGTGAGGTACCGTAGTAGAGTGAACGCGTAATCGCTTGCTTTTACTGTGTTGTGTGTCATTTATTTCAACTCCGTTTGTTGGCTCCGGCGGTTTTCTCGAATGAACACTACGATGAAGACGGACGTTAACAGTAGGAGGAAGATTCCAACTGCAAAGGATAATCCCATACGGCCGTTATCCGAAGCGAAGCGGTATAGGAGAATCCCCAAGACAGATGTATCATACCCTGGGCCACCACCAGTCATCTGAAGTGGTTGAGCAACCTTCGAAAGGTTCCATATGGTTCGCAGGGTAACCGCAACGATGATGGCGCTCTTGAGTTGTGGTAGTGTTACCTTGAGGAATCGCTGGACTCGATTTGCACCATAGATTTTTGCTGCTTCGTAGTGCTCTTCCGGAATACTTTGTAAGGTAGCGAGGATAATTATGAACATAAAGGGCCAAAATGTCCATGCACCAACTAAGGTAATTACGGTGATGGCCAAGTCGCCACTAGATCTCCAGAATAGACCATTTTCTAGGAGGCCGTAATCAGTCAATGCAGTCAAGATCGGGCCAAAGTTTGGATCAAGCAGGTAGAGCCATACCGTTCCAGAGACCACTGGCGGCAGTGTATATGGCAGGAGAAATAGGCTACTAGTAAAATTTTTAAACCATTTCTGGTTGACAATCAAAAGCGCTGCAACCAGGGCAATTACTAATTGTAACACTGTTGAAAGCCCATAGATGATTGTTGCCTTTATTGATATGTAGAATGTATCCCACCCGAGTAAGAATTCGTAATTATCGAAGCCAATAAACGTGCGTTCACCGACTACTGGCCACTCATGCAGACTCATCCAGATACCCCGGGTGAATGGTAGCCATAGGATTAACAGTAACGCGAGCATAGTGGGAAGGACCAGTAAGTATGCAAGCCAGTGTTCGCTTAGTCCATCTCGTCCCCTCTGAACCCACTCGTGTTCAACTAGACCTTGTGATGTGTCAGTACTCATAAAAGGTATTCATTGTCTATTTGTTTGTTAGTCTTTCTCACCATACAGACAAATGGAGAAGGTTAGAGAATAGTGTTGCGGAATTCCTCGGCTGCGTCTTTGCAAGCTTGCTCAGGAGTGAGATCTCCCTGTAGCACCTTCTGCATATGTGGAGTGGGGGACACCATTGCCGGGCGCTGTTTCGGATGGAAGCTCCACGCCACGTCTATCTCTTCTGCCATAGTGAACAGCGACTCCGAGAAGTGGTGGCTGTCCTCTCCCTCGACTTGATCAGAAGCGTCGTCCCAGACATCGTCACGGACAGGAAGGTACCCGTAATTCTGCTGCAGGCTCCGCTGGAAATCTTTTGAAAGGAGTTTCTCGACGAACTGAACTGCTGCCCGTTCTTTGGGCGCCCATTCTTCCTGGCTAGTTTGTTCTGGCTTCCGGGTGATCGCCATGGTTGCAAGAAGGAAAGTTCCCCGCTGACCGGATGGTTCGTTATACATCGGACCCCATTGAAGTGTTCCATCCATCATCATATCTCTCGCCTGTTCCATAAACGAGGGATGATTTGCTGGGGCGACTTGTGTCATACTTAATTCCCCTTGGCGCATTAGAGCAACCGCAGTCTCATCGTTCGCATTTACCGTCCCACCCGAACTCAGGCCGTGTTTGGTGTATATTTCGGACCAGTTTTTGATGTTCTGTACCCAGGTATCGTTGTCAATATTCGTATCATCCGCGGCTTCATTTAAGAATGCGCCATCTGTTCCGCCAAGCGCAATAGCCATCGGATTGGATACTTCTAGCCAATCGGACGCAGTACCCCAGATCTGGAATCCATACTCCCCAGGCCCATCCTCTTGCAGGGTGGTCGCAACTTCGATCAAATGTTCATAGTTCTTAGGTGGGAAGTCCTCTTCGGGGTCTAGTCCGGCTTCCTCAAAGTGGTCAATTCTGGCGATGAATGGGTTCTTTGGTTCGAATCCGAAGGGGATCCCCATAATGCCCTCGTCATACATCCGGGATGCATGTTCGATTACAGGAAGAATCCACTCGATACCATCGAGCGTTTCCTGGCTGAAATTGTCTTTGTACTCCGAGAAGGGTTTGATCCAGCCCCCATCCATATACTTACCGTCAATATGGGAGAATCCAGTGATAATATTCGGGTAGTCACCACGTTGGAAGGCGTTTATCCATTTGGATCCAGCGGAGTTACCTACTGAATCGTAATTGACCCGAAGGTTCGCCCCAGTTCCCGACTCAAATTCTTCAACTAGTCCTTGAACTGATTGACGCGCGGCCTCTGATTGGGAATGATGGACGTCCCAATATTCAAAGTTAACACCACTGATATCATCCGGGTTATCTGAGGTTGTAGTGTCCTGACCACCACTACCACCACCGTTACTGCCATCTGTGGTAGTCGTGGTGTTTGTATCACTCCCACCACACCCTGCAAGGGAGGTTGCCAGTCCGGCTGCCCCGGCAAACTTCAAGAATTTTCTTCTACCGGAGCTTGACGATACTCTATCTACGTCGCTGGTTTGATTGGATTCTTTCATATTCGTTGGTCTGGTTGGTCAAAGTGGGTATGCCAGATTTTGGCAGTCCAACACGACAAACCGTTACTATTGCCACTTCTTATAGTTTTTGGTCTGCTCAATAGTCGTGTTTAGTTAAGGATGAAGAGAAAGGTGGGATGATTTTTGGTGCTAATTGCCAGAAATCGCCCGCCTCATCGGATGTATGGACTGGATTAATTTGCATTTTGTGGAGTGACAGCGGACACGCGCGTATGCGATGAAGCC
>NZ_VJXQ01000005.1:154933-155261 GCF_007655485.1 Halobellus captivus | reverse complement strand
GATTCTCGAAGAGATGGTCTCGAGCGCTCTCGCAGAGTGATCTATGATTGGATACAAAAAGTCGATTTACAGCCCACAGAGGGCCGAATCCTCGAATCACGTTCCCGTAGACGAAACCGTGATTCGAATCAACGATCAGCAATTCAGGCTGTACGCCGCTGCCGATCCTGATACAAACGAACTGCTGCATCGGCGACTATTTCCCACGACAACCACCGCTTTAACTGAGATTTTTCTGCGAGAACTCCGACAGAAACACGATGTCGAATCTGCTGTGTTTCTGGTCGATGGCGCTCAAAACCTCCAAACTCCACTGGCCAGAGCATAA
>NZ_VJXQ01000005.1:103397-154923 GCF_007655485.1 Halobellus captivus | reverse complement strand
AGAAATTCCTCGTTCTCAAACTGTTTCAGCCACGCTGAGCGTCAAACTGCCGAAAATTGGCTCCAAGCATTTGCGCCTGGATTAATGCACCAAACTAAACACTACCGCTCAATTTGCGCCAAATAGCCCCTTGCTGAGTGACTACAAACGGTTAGGTTTCGGACGGCGACGCTACAATTGGTTAGAACGCATCCTGTAATATCGCCTTGGCAGCATCTTTTGTCACCATTCTCGGGTTGCCCACAAGGAGTCGTTCGAGTTGCATCGTATTTTCCGCAAGCTGGGGTAGTTCATTCTCGGCCACACCCAGTTCGGAAAGACCTCCCAAAACTCCAACATCCTCTGCAAGTGATGCAACAGCGCTTGCAGATTTTAGGGCCTTAGAACGTTGACTTCCAGACGATAGATCTTCTCCCAGAAGTTCTGCCATCGTCTGGAACCGTTCAGGTTGTGCTGCAGCATTAAAGCGCATAACCGCAGGGAGTAACGTTGCAATAGTTAGCCCATGAGGCGTATTATGCTTCCCTGCGACTGATAGAGCAAGTGCATGAGTAGCACCAAGTCCAGCATTCGTGAAAGCGATTCCAGCCAACAGACTTGCAAGAGACATATTACGTCTAGCCTCCAGATTGGCCCCGTTGTTCACAGCTGGTCTCAAATTTTCAGAGATCAGCTTGATGGCGGTAGTGGCGAGTTGATCCGTGAGTAACGTTCTACCATTATAATCCGGTCTTCCCTCCGGCGTTTGCGGTTGTTCCTTTCCATCAAAGGGGCGAGTTACATACGCCTCAACTGCATGCGATAATGCGTCTAGTCCAGAATACGCAGTCAAATTTGATGGAAGTGAGGTTGTCAACCGAGGGTCTACAACCGCCAAGTCGGGATACTGGTATTTACTGGATATTCCTACTTTAAGCTGTTTCTCGGGGAGCGAGATGACTGAAACAGGAGAGGACTCCGACCCGGTGCCTGCTGTAGTTGGAATCGCAATGACGGGAACTCCGGGTTCAGTAATCTCTTTGCCTCCTCCAGTTGGAGGAGCAATATAATCTCTAACACTACCATCTTCATCGTGGATAACACTGGCTGTCTTAGCTACATCGATGCTGCTCCCCCCACCAACAGCGATAATCACATCGGGGTCCCGTTCACGCACAAATTCCAAGGCCTCCTCGAAAACTTTTATCGAGGGATCAGCCTCAACACCGGTATAGATATGTACGAAAGTTTCCTCAAGGCAATCGGTAATTTCGTCTATCATCCCCGTCTGGGCGAGCCCCTCATCGGTGATAATCGTAGCCGATCTTGCATTCCAACTTGAAATGTCAGTCGGAAGTTCATCAACAGCGTTTATACCGAACTTTACTCTGTCCGCCATATCGAATTCCCATACCGACTCTTGGGTAAACATCGGTCATTTACTATTCCGTAGTACCCGCACAAGTAGTTTTCCCGGAATGTGGTGCTCTTCTATGAGCGAAGTAGTGATATTAGGTTCTCTTTGTACCGAGTGAGTAGAAAATTTGATTCGGCCTTGGGTTGGACGAAATATTAATAACCCTACCATCAGGTACAGTGTATATGGACGAGAAGCCGGTCGTGTACGTAACTAGGCGTATCCCTGAACCGGGTATAGAACTTCTAGAAGAGAGGTGTAAAATTGTGATGTGGGAAGAGGAGGTACCACCGTCGAAGGGTCACATAATGAAGAAGCTCACGGAAACTGAGGCTTTTGGGTTGCTCTGTAATGTCTCTGATACCATCGATGCAGATGTTTTGGCGTCATCACCAAATCTGAAGGTTGTAAGTACATTTTCTGTAGGTTATGATCATATCGACGTTGAGGAGGCCGCCCAGCAGGATATTATGGTTGGATACACACCGGGTGTACTCAGTGAAACTACTGCGGATTTGACTTGGGCACTGATGTCTGCTTGTGCGAGACGAGTAGTTGAATCTCATGAATATGTTCTAGACGGGAAGTGGAAAGCATGGGGCCCCACAACCCTTCTTGGCCATGATCTACATAACCGCACCCTCGGAATAATCGGTATAGGAAGTATAGGTTCTGCAGTCGCTCGCAGATCTATTGGGTTTGGCATGGACGTCGTTTACTCCCACCCCTATCGAAAAAACGAGCAGGAACGAGAATTAGCAGAGATGGGCGTGGACATAGAGTATGTCCCCCAAGACGAGTTACTACAAACCAGCGACTTTGTTTCGTTACACGTACCGCTGAAAGAGGAAACATACGACATGATTGGATCACAAGAATTCAAGAAAATGAATAACGAAGGTATCCTTATCAATACAAGCCGTGGCGAGATTGTAGATATGGATGCGCTGGACAATGCGCTTGAAGACGAAAGTATTGCGGCTGCTGCGTTAGACGTTACTAATCCAGAACCCCTCCCCTCAGATCATAGTATACTACGACACGAACCTGAAAAATTAGTTGTTACGCCGCATATTGGTAGTGCGAGTACTCCCACACGAGAGCGAATGTCCGTGATGTCCGCAGAAAATATTCTCGCAGCACTGGAGGGCAAATCCCTTCCAAATTCTGTATTCGATCAGATAAAGGAAGTTAGTTAGCTGATTTCAGGATGAAACTGGGTTTGGGGAAATTAGGTTCGATATGCATTATCAAACAATAACGTAGCTACAGCAAACAGCATTTATATTCTGGGGAGAAAGAAGTCTATACTAAGATGAGCAAGAAAACGATAAAGTCCGGGGTCAAGATGTTGTCGATCATCGAGGGGCTGAAAGAGCTCGAAGGAGCCCGTATAACAGAGCTCGCTGACCACCTAGATATGACTAAAGCGACGGTCCACCATCACTTGAGCACACTTGAGCAAGAAGAATACGTTGTGAAGGAGAACAAGACGTACTACACGGGTCTTCGATTCCTTGAACTTGGTGAGCGAGCCCGGGACCGGTTAAAAATACAAAAAGTGGCACAGCCAGAAATTGAAAAATTAGCCACAGAAACGGGCGAATTAGCAAATGTGGCTGTCGAAGAGCACGGTTGGGTAGTGTATCTATATCGAGCCCGCGGCGAAGATGCAGTGCACCTAGATACATATACCGGAAAACGAGTTCTCCCCCATTGTACAGCCTTGGGAAAAGCAATGATAGCCCATTTTGACGAACAACGTGTTGAGGAAATTATCAGTCGTTTCGGACTCCCAGCAAATACCGAACACACAATTACAGACAGAGATCAGCTCTTCCAAGAGCTAGAGGAAATTCGGAAATCTGGGATTGCCTTCGACCGAGAAGAGGCATTTTCGGGGTTACGTTGCATAGCTGTACCGATAGTTGATAATAGCGGTAATGCCGTTGGGGCTATCAGTGTTTCCGGGCCTACAAGCAGAATGAAAGGAGAGCGGTTTAAAAAAGAACTTCCAGAGACCATCGATCGAGCAGCAAACGTAATTGAACTAAATATTACATATTCCTAGCGTATTGGATAATCTCGAATACTATATCCAATAAAATACTGCTGTTGAAACAAGGCGGAAACAGCCCGATTTACTATTAGTAAACTATCTTTTTACAAGTCAAACCTCAACTGGCTAGGGTATATACTTTCAAGTATTTTCTTCTCTTTGAGAATTTACTGCCAAATACTTATTTGACAGTAGTAAATTAATTAATCGTCAACTGACGTTTACTCTAGTGGAGGAAATAAGATAATCCAACAGATATCCAACAGAATATTTGACTATACCCACAAAGAGGGGCAATCTATTACCTTTTTTCTAGTGGTATACCGTCGATTGGGGAAACAAAAGTAATTAGTCTTAGGTTTAACACGATCAAAAATACTTGTTCAGATAAGATCGAAAAGTGAGGCGGCCGTAGTTGCTTGGTGCCTATGCCAGAAACCAGCCGCCTCATCGAGTGTAGCGACTTCCCGGAGTTAGCGTTTGTGGAGCGAGAAGTGGCACCCAAGTCGATGATGAAGCTCGGTATCCAACTGCATTTGGCAGGGCTCTTGCTATCGGATACCGTCTCTGTCCTCAATGGGTTGGGTGTCGAGCGCTGTCGATCTACCATTCACAACAGGGTCCAGAAGACAGATCTACAGCCTGCACAGGGTCACGACCTGGATTACGTCGCGGGCGACGAAGCCGTAATCCGAGCGAATGATTAGCACTACTGGCTGTTTGCTGCGGTTGACCCCGCCTAGAATCGCCTGCTGCACGTGCGACTGTTTCCGACCATAACCTCCACGCTGAGCGAGTGTTCATCACGGAATTCCGCCAGAACTATCTTGTCGACGACGCAGCCTCCTTGGTCGATGGTGCATCGTGACTGCAGGCGGCCAGCCATCGCCACTCACTCTGATTCCAACACGTCACCCACGGGAGTCGAAATACCGTTGAACGCGTGTTTAAAGAACTGAAACGCCGAGCCGAAGCCTTTGCTACCCACTTCAGACACGCTAATTCGAACACAGCAGCAACGTGGTTGCAAGCGTTCGCCGTCTGCTTCAATCAGCTTATCTGAGCAATGCCTCAGCCGCTGGTCGTGTGGTCGTGTTTAGTTAAGGATGAAGAGTGAAACGGTGTGATTTTGTGGTGCTCTATGCTAAAAATCAATCGCCTCAGTGGATGTACGGACTGGATTGACTTGGATTTGTGGAGCGACAACGGACACCCGAGCACGCGATGAAACTCGGAATTCAACTCCAGTTAGCGGGGCTGTCACTATCGAATACTGCCTCGATTCTCGAAGAGATGGTCTCGAGCGCTCTCGTAGAGTGATCTATGATGGGATACAAAAGGCCGATTTACAGCCCGCAGACGGTCGAACCCCGAATCACGTTCCCGTAGACGAAACCGTGATTCGGATCAATGACGAGCAATTCTGGCAGTACGCGGCTGCCGGTCCCGACACGAACGACCTGCTGCATCTACGGCTCTTTTCAACAACGACGACCGCATTAACTGAGATTTTTCTGCGAGAACTCCGCCAGAAACACGATGTCGAACTGCTGTGTTTCTGGTTGATGGCGCTCAACACCTCCAAACTGCGCTGGACAGAGCTGGCCTCTGATTTCAAACTGAACGAGATGGAAATCGAAATGCCATCGAACGAATCTTTCGAGAACTCAAACGCAGAAATTCCTCGTTCTCAAACTGTTTCAGCCATATTGAGCCTCAAACCGCCGAAAATTGGCTCCAAGCATTTGCCGCCTGGTTCAATGCTCCAAACTAAACACTACCCAGCCGCTACTCCCAAAATTTTTGCTTTACCCTTAGCTCTAAAGGGTATTCCGCTCGACGGGCTGACCTGCTGTGAGATACTATTCTGCACCAAGCAATTAAGTATCATATATTTTATATATTGATCTGGAAATCGATAGCCTCTACAGATTCAGACCTACACTATTCTATGACACCCGTACGTCCATCATAGGTTAATATAGGGACTTCTCATAAGATGGTTTTTACTATGATAAACGCACGAATGATAGACGGATTTTCCGATTTACAGGCTCTTCACGAATGGATACTGTCCATCCAGCGCCATTGCATCTTCTGAGAGCAAGGCAACGAATAGGTAATCAGCGTACTGTTCGAAGTAATGAACTAGTTCTGTAATGCGGTCTGAGTCAATTGCCTCCAGCGAGTCAAGGAGCATAACAGGGAGCGTCTCGTAGACGTTATGGACAAGGTAGCCCGCAAGAGCGAAGATGAGTCCGGTCACCTCTCGTTCGCTCTCACTCAGGTGGTCTACAGTATCCTCGTACGTTGTGCCATCCGGCATTGAGCGGATAATATGAAGCTCAAATACACTCTTCGTCTCTTTCTGTCGGCCGTTTCGAACCTCCCTTGTAGTGCGTTCGAGCCAAATCCGTTCGACATTCTCGTACTCAAGAATACCAAGAATATCCGCCATATGGTCATTAAACGCCTCTACTGCTCCCTCTTCGAGTCGCTCAATCTTCGTCCGGAGCTTATTGAGTTCACTTGTAATCGTCTCACGACGATCCTGAAGGTCTCCAATCTTAGCAACTTGGTCGTTTACTTCAGCGAGTTCCGTCTTAATCTCTTCGACCTCCTTGTGGAGCCGGTCAAGCTCGAACCCGAGTTGATTAACCTCCTTGTGCGCATCTAGAATCTCACCATAGTCCTCATCTTCCACGGCCTCTGCCTCCGCTTCAAGCTGCTCAATCTTCTCAGACTGTATCATAATCAGATTCTCCAACTCATTAATCGCCTCCTCTCGTTCTTCGATTTCTTCCTCCACCTCATGGCGACGACGCGATACGTCTTCGGCACGCTCCTGCTGAACCTCGATCGACTCCTTCTCCGATTTCAGCTCTCCGATCTCGTCCTCTAGCTCACGGACCTCACTGTGTTTACCGCTCAATAATGACCGCAAATCGTCCACTGTCTCCTCAATAGCAGATTGCTCTACCCGCGAACTACACGTCCAACACACCACCTCGGTATCCGTTACCAACTGATCCGTGACTGATTCAGCATTCGCACCACCATTGGGCTGTAACGTATGTGCAATATCTGCAGTTGAACCGTCCAGCATATCCTCGTTGAACTGAATAACCTGCTGAAGGGTACTAATTTCAGCCTCCAACGCTTGCTTCTCACTCCGGAGCTGAGACAATTCAGCATTCAGCTCTTCGATCCTGTATTTTGACCCAGTCTCCAGCTGCTCCAGCGCGTCCTGTAGGTCCTCCCGCTCCGTCTTTAATGACTCAAGACTCTCTTGTTCGGTCTCCAGCTTATACTGGAGATCTTCAAGCTCCTGGCGTGCCTCCCGCAACTCACTGAACGTCTCCTCAACCTCATTCTTTTCCTCCCGCGTCTCCTTAAGTCCCTGATCAAGCTCATCAAGTTCCGCCTCTCTCTTGGCCAACTCCTCTTCCTTCGTCTCAATATCCATCTGGCGTTGCGTTAACCGCTCCTGGAGCTTCGGCAGCCGATTTTTAAGTGATTCAAGTTCCTCAGTCTTCGAATCCACCTCCCGCTTCTTTTGCTCTAACTCACGAATCTCGGTTTGAATCACCTCTGTATCCACCGGCCGCATAATAACATCCCGCAACTCTTCATCCCGCGACACCGCCAACCGTGCCTCATTCGACTCAATCAAGAACGCAAACAAATCCGCAACCTCCGCGTCATCCAAATACGGATCACCCCCATAGGTAACCCCGCCATTCGAACGCGTCAACGTTCGGGTATACGACTCACCATCCACCATCAGTTCAACGAATCCTTCATCTGCATCCGCTTTCAAACTCGCCTGCGTACTCCCGAATCCAGCCATCACCGCCTGCAGGAAAGACGTACGATTCGTAGCGTTTCGCCCCGCCAAAATTGAGACTCCTGGCTCGAAGGTTTGCTTCGTCTCATCAATACCGCCGATATTCGATACTGAAATCTTCATTTGGTCGGTTGGCATTATTATTGTAATTGGCACGTGCAGACAATAATTCTTCCTAAATTCCAGCACTAGTCACCCACCACAATTACACCCCTTCTGTGAGAGAAGGTCCGTCATACTCTGCTGGGTCCCACAGTCGGAGCAGTACACCTGAATATCCACGGTGACCCGAAACTCCCCAAGGGTAATTTCTCCAGCATTCTGTAACCGGACTAACCGACCTGTCGAAACTTCCCGGATCCGCGATCGGAGTCGCTCGACTGTCTCCTTGACACCCGCAGTCGAGATTGAGGCATCCGACGCGGGTTGCTTCCCTCCCCGAGTCTTAGTTAAATACGTATGGATCGCCTGTCGAGATACAAACTCGTCCGTCAATTCCTGTACATCTACGCCGGATTGTGCAAGGGTTCGTCGAACCTGAGTTTGGACCCCACTACTCACGCCATCACCAGTCAACGAGTCATAATACCCCTCCAACGTCGCTTCAATTGGCTCCAAATCAACCTCCCGCAACCGCACTTCAAGCAGTCTAATATTGAACTCTCGTGCGAGCTCCCGCAAACTCAATCGCTCCCCAGCATCCTCCGCCGTCCACCGATCAAGTAAATAATCACCGAACTCCTCAAGACTATACTTCTCAAGTAATCGCTCCACCTTCCCACGTGGCCCAGGCCCAGACTCACTCATAAATCAGAATAACAGCACTCAATCGCTTAACCCCATCGAAACCTATGACTCGCGTACGGTTGGCATTCTATCTTGGCGTGAAGCTCACATATGAGAAAAACCATCAAATTATTAATTTTGTATTCATTTTTAGTTGGAATATTTGGATCTGTAGTTTCGCTAGACGGAGACACCGCGACTGCGTTATTGCCGTAGAAAGCGAGGAGACAGCATAGTTTGATATCCGAATTCCGTCTTCTCACGCGTGTTACGGTCGATACAGCTAGACCAGTTGTCGATAATACAGAAGAACCCGCCGAGTGGGCGATACTCACGTTCCATACACTCCGTATCGATCTGGGCAAATCCTACCGCGTCCGGGCGCTGAAAGTCACTGCGCTCGTGGATGTTGAAACGCTGTACATCACCAACATCCACTCGACTACTCGAAGAAACGCGACGCGAAAGCTTTCCGCGATGAACTCCGCGAAAATGGCATTAGACCGCTGATCAAGCACAGATTCAAAAATCCGCTCGATCACACTTATGACGCCCGCATAGACGGTGATCGGTACCACCAATGCTTCAGTCTAAAACCGTTTTTTCGTCAACCAAGCGCACGCTCGGCGCTGCCGTGCGTGCGTGTAGTGGTGGCTGGAGGTCGTGTAATGCTGCTGAAAGCGACGACTATAACTTCTGCCGAAGCGTAAGATATCCGTGAAATCAACCGTAGTGTATCGAAACTACAGAGCCGAATATTTTGTAAGTGAGGGCTACGGAGTTTACTCTCTTATTTCGCTGAAAAAACCGAATTAATTAGGTTAAAGGAATCATATCAATTAATCTTACCAATCAAAAGAAGGATTTTTAACACTATTAGGCGCAAATAGGACTTCTCGAATGTAAAGACAATATTCGAATGCTAATAAATAATATTATATACCATATATTATATCTATCATTTTTATTTATAGTTAGCCTAGACAGATGAGTTCTCCAATGACAGTTTACATAGACCGATTCGAAACCCTAATCGAAGGACTGACGTGTGATATATGGATACTTAGAAGATATTACTCCTAGCAATCCCCATATACGATCGGAAGGATAGCTCTACATAGCTATGATTTGACTGATCTATTGAATCCACCACAGTGTCGGTGTAAATTTTGATCCGGTTGCGGCCGATACAGGTGGACCAAGTTATCGGATGGCAAGCCAAAATAGAGCAGTACCCCGATCATCAATAGTTTACTATTTCGGACGGGTATTTGTCTAGGTGTGCCGCCCCGACGAAACACTCAAAGATCAGCCCTCTATTCAAACAACTGAGATAGCGCTCTCGGTCGCTACCCTGCTCGTCGTCGTGATGCTGTTCGCCATCCCGTCGATTCGGCTCTCGGGTATCACTGATAGCCCGCCTTCCGGTATTGTTATTGGAATAATGATTTGGGTAGCACCGACACTTCTCGGGGTCGTCGCGCTCTATCACGTGACAACGGGTCCGCGGCGGTTTTCCCTCGATCTGATGGCGCACTCGGTGTAGTTCTTCTGAATGTCTATGCCTCACAACCAACGATCGTTCGTGTACGGTTGGGACCGGCGCGTTTGTCGGCCAGATTATCGTACACCTCACTGCGTCTCTGCTCGGAATAGTTGTACTACTTAACACTGTGTCACGGTTGTCCGGTCCCCGACTCAGTGATGGGTGACTCTATCGTTGTCGAGGGGCTCGCTATCTTGGATTGATCGGCTTTTCACCGGTGAAATATTGTGCTCTTCCTCCTTTACTACTTCTGTATGGCCGCTTAACGGTTCGTCTGTACTGGCCGTTCAGGAATGATCGGTCGATGTTGTGAACGAGACCAGTGATGGTAAGTACACGAAACTGCGTTCACCGTTGTCGAGATCGAACGAACGCACCATACTTCCGCTTGAGCGTTGAGTTGACAGTCTCTGATTGACTCCGTTGTCCATAGAGATCAGCGTCTAAGCGTTCGTTCTATGCCCGGTGAAGTGACGTGAACTCACGATGCTTGATCAGTGAACAAACCTCGTATTGATGGGCAAGTCGCCTGATTCTCTGATCGTCGTACCCTTTGTCACCGACAAGGATGTGAATACTCTCGGGATTACGCTTGATCAAAGACGGTGCGATCGGGCTATCGTGTTTTCGTATAGTCGTCACGAGTAGATCGAGGGTTGCGTTCACCTTCGTATCAACCAGCAGTGTCACTTTGAGCTGCTGAATCGTGAGTTCGGCTCGTTTCGTATAGTGTTTCGAGGCGTGACTACGGTCGAGCCCTGACGCATCAATCCCAACGACCCCACTTGTCGATAGTAGCGTCACTGAGAGAGAATAAAAACACGCCACACAGCCATATCAAGCCGATTAAACGCCTTACAGAGCGTTGATAGTGCAGGAAGTTCGGCTACTCCGAGAGCACGACGGACTTATGACATCTCGATCAGTTCGTCAAGCAGGCCACGATAGGTCGTGTTCTTTCGAACTTTGAGACACAGAAGAACAACGTGCTGCGGGAGTGTATAGCGGTGTTTAGAAAACTTCGAGGAGTATCGATAGACCGCTCGGCGTGCCAGATGGATCGCCTTCTCAGTAAAACGGTGAATCTGCGACTTCGGGAGGGCATCCATTCTGTGGAATTACCAGACGGAACTGAAACTCTCTGAGGGTTTCAACAGAGCCCTCGCATACAATGTGAGTCACTTCGACAGAATGCACTTGAGGAATAACAGGATTGTTTAGCACGTCTGATTTTGATACTAACAGAGTCTAATGCCGAGTTCGTCGAAGACTATTGTCGCCGAAAAGACGGCTATCTCGTTAGCTGGGGGAGTCCATCTTAATGAAAACACGCTGGCAGCAACATTCGTCGACCCTGATTATACCGAGGAACGCATTGGACGGGCACTCATCAGAAAACCCGAAAAGATAGCTCGAAAAGAGGGTTATAACAGCTCATTGTTCCTGCGTTACTGAACGCCCTCGGTTTCTATGAAAGGCTTGGATTCGAGAGACAGCAGCAAATTGATGAAGGTACTCCCAACACCCCCCGAGATTCCGAGCATCGAACTAAAAGAGAACTCATATAGTACTCCGTTCGCATCCTTACTGAGCAGCCGCTTCAATCTGAGTCCTCTGAATGAAACCTGTGATGTTCACACCATATGCATTGAGACAACCGACCTCAACTACTGTGCAACCGCCTTACGGACCCCGTTTCTAGCATAATCGCAAGAGGGTATGCGGACGAACACCCTCACCACCCACAGGCACTGTTCAGATAAGATCGAAAAGTGAGGCGGCCGTAGTTGCTTGGTGCCTATGCCAAAACCCCGCCGCCTCATCGACTGTAGCGACTGGCCAGAGGTAGATTTTGTGGAGCGAGAGGCGACACCCGAGTCCGCGATGAAGCTCGGTATCCAACTCCATTTAGCAGGGGTATCGCTGGCGGATCCCGTTTCAGTCCTAGACAGCCTGGGTGTCGAACGCTGTTGTTCGACGGTCACAACTGGATTCAGAAAGCTAGCCTACAGCCTGCAGAGGGTCACGACCCGGATGTCGCTGTCGACGAGACAGTAATCCGCGTGAATGACCAGCGTTACTGGCTGTTTGCGTCGGTCGATCCCGAGAAGAATCGCCTGCTGCACGTGCGACTATTCCCGACCAGAACCCAAGCGTTGACCGAGATGTTCTTCGCAGAACTCCGCGAGGAACATCTCGTTTCCGACGCGACCTTTCTGGTCGATGGCGCACCCTGGCTGCAGGCGGCCTGCCATCGTCAGTCGCTCCGATTCCAACACGTCACCCACGGGAATCGGAATGCCGTCGAACGGGTATTCAAAGAACTGAAACGCCGGACTGAAGCCTTTGTTACTCACTTCAGACACGCTCAACCGAACACAGCAGAGACGTGGCTACAAGGATTCGCCGTCTGTTTCAGTCAGCTAATCTGAACACTACCTTAGCTACCCGCGTTCAGCGGCAGCCTCATAAATGAGCGATCGCTTTCTCTCCTGTTCGGACTGACGGCGCTCTCACTGATATGAGACGCCGTCTTTGTTCGACTCATTGAACCGGCCGCTCTGAACTCGTTCATTTGCCTCCAGAAATCAAGTCAGTACGAAGGGATGATGGGAACTATCGATATCACTACAACTGCATTCAGAGGTCTAATAATAGTTGTAATAAATTTGAAAATCTTCCAAAGCATTTAATATGTACGAAAGTCCCTTTTGTTGTGTTGGCAAAGATACCAGTGCAAGACTCATCCAGAAATGAAAGTGAGAATATGGTAATTAGATTATGGAAATAAAAGTACTTTGTACAGGAAGCCCCACGCCCCATCCAGCCCGTGGTGGGACAAGTATAGTAATTGAGGCGGATGATAATCCCATACTAGTTGATTGTGGTCCTGAGACAATCTCGAATTCTCTTGAATATAATGTACGTCTCGAAAAGATCAACCACCTCTTTTTTACGCATCATCATATTGATCATAATTCGGACTTTTTCTATTTTGCCATTTCAACTTGGGTAGAAGGTCGAGACGAGCTGAAAGTATACGGGCCGAAGGGTACGGAAGAATTATTGGCAGCTTTTCAGGATATATACGCTGAGGACTTCGAGTATCGACAATCAGCTCTCGGGAATTCTTTGGAGGGCGTTACTGATATCGATTATGAACAAACAACGCCCGATTTATCCGTAAAGACCGACTCGTGGTCCGCCGAAGCGTTACCAGTCGAACACGCAATCGAGACGTTCGCGTATCGGTTTAGTGAACACTCTACTGGAACATCAGTTGTATTCACCGGCGATACGAGAAAGTTAGATTCGGTTGCTGAATTTGCTTCAGGTGCCGATATTCTAATACATGACTGTGATGATGCACCAATGATAGACAACCCAAACGACGAGGTATGGGATAGGTATAAGCAGAAGTATCCATTTTCGGAGGATTTGAAATCGGTACTGCGTACTGGTCACTCAAACCCAACCGAAGCGGGTGAAGTAGCTGCTGCAGCAGATGTGGAAACACTCGTACTCACTCACATCCGTCCTTACAGAGATACTAGCAAAATGAAAGAGCAAGCAGAATCTGTGTTTGATGGCACCGTTATTATCGCTGAAGATGGACTAACGATCACGCCATAGGTTAGTATCCTTTATCTCCTAGACGTCCTTTCCATCGGCCACATAGGGAGTGGACGCAACGGTCGCATCAATTGTTGTCTGTTCGTGACGTTCGACTCGGGATTTCTTCGAGTTCGGTTCACCCCATACATAACTGACCTCTGTCCCGGGCTTGCTGTAGTCGGCATCAACAACGCCGAGCGCTAAGAATTTACGTTCGTTAGCAGTATATCCAAGCCATCGTGCTATCCCAACAGTGCTCCCATTCTGGGTTACTTTGTCATGATGGGCTGAATCCCATCGGTCAAAGGGATCGGGGAGAGGCATAAATTTGTACATATCTCCTTCGAACAACGAGCTATAGATCTTGATTATATCCTCGTGGTCCAAGACGAGTGTAACCTTTTCTCGGTTGGGATCGTCGATTTTCTCTTCTAGAGCTTCTTTTCCGATGAAGTCGTGATCAAAGTCGATGAGCCGGTCATATCCGAGCTCAATTGGATCAAAATAATAATCCGAAATGGTATCGGAGTCAAAACTCCCCCCAAACGATAGATTAGCTTCCAGTGTCTCAGCACTCAACCACTTTCTGTATTCCTCAAGATCATCGCTATCATAGATTGCGGGTACTGGGCGACCAATCCAACCTGTTTCAAGAGTGGCAGTCTTGTAACTTTGCGATCCGAGTTGACGCAGACCATATTCCTGTCCTGCATCTAGAATCACATCTTTAATTTCATCATGGTAGGTATAGGGTCCAAAGACCTCCACACCTGGTGCTCCAGCCATACCGTGGCCGAGAGCCCAGAATTCTTTGCCGTTGATTTTGACCTTATTGAGGTTGAAGAAGCCAATTTCGGGGAGAGACCCATCGATCACTTCTTCCATAATTGAGTACATTTCCGGCCCCTGAACTTCGAATCGGAAATGTTCAGGCGAACTATCATCATACGGACTGTAGATCCGATCTATTGTCGCGTTGTAGTCGCCCGTTTCAAGGTTATATTGGAGCCAGTGTTGGGGGAACGGATTCGAGACCGACAAGAATTTCTCCTCATCAACGTAGAATAGAACGGTATCACCTATGAGTTCCCCATCAGGATTACACATAACGAGCTGCTTGGCTTGTCCCGGTTCACCTGACCTGAAGTCTTCAAAGCTATTCACTCCTAAATCAGAGAGGAGTTGAAGAGAATCGGGCCCCTCAAGATAAACCTCTTCCATATGATATGACTGGTCGGCCAAGGCGCAGGTTTCTCGCCATGACCGTTGTTCTTCAATCCAATTTGTGTATTCGTCGGGGAATTCGTAAGGATCATCTGGGTATGACCAAATGAAACCATCACCAATATCCATATATTCCCCACCAATATCCAAGCTCCGGAAACGTTCAACGGGCGACTCGACCGACTGGAGGATCTCTTCTAGACTGTTTGGTTTTGCCATTGGAACCTCTACATTGGCTAATGCCCTCTCCCTATATTAATTTCCCCCAAACAATAGGATATCAAATATATCAAATTGTGATACTGAGGAGACTTGCAGCGATATTTTTGTTGACAGCGAAAATGTTCTGAACGAAATTACAAACATAGGGTTGTAAAGTTATGTGCGAATCACTAATTTTCGTTACTAGTAGACTATTATTCCCCGTATTCTCCTCCTAAATTTTCTATCAGCGAATATTAAGTAATCACATCGGGTTCAGATTGACTGATTGGATCCGACACGGCACGAACTGGGCTTTGACGGTTCATCGATAGTGCATCCAAACCTGCTCTCGGGAGAGTGATGAATATGTAGATCATCGCTATTGTGGATTAAAACCATTCACTAGTCCAGACGAAACATCTCAACACAAATAGAGGTATACTTTTCTTTACTTGGGACCAACCTGAACTATGAACAAAGACAGCGAGGGAAGTCGGACGGTGAAATCAGACGAGACGTTAATATCGATAATCGAACTTCTACTAGAAAAGAACCAAGCCGGTGTATCCGAGCTATCCTCAGAACTTGGTCTGTCTCCCAGTGCCGTTTATGCCCATCTCTATACTCTTCAGAAGTATGAACTTGTTGTTTCCGATGCAGGCGTGTACGAACTTAGTTTGCGGTTCCTTGAATTTGGAAATAAAATCCGAAAAAAGAAGCAATTGTATTCTGCTGCTCAAGAGCCAATGGAAGTATTCACCGAGGAAATCCAAGAGCAAGTTTGGTGCGCCATCTTGGAACAAGATAAGATAGCCTTCTGTGCAACAAGTTCGAGAGATCGCACTGCATCTCAACCCGTGGAAATCGGTTCTCGCTTGTATATGCATCGTACTTCAATTGGAAAATCTATCCTTGCAGAGCTCCAGAGAGATGTCGCTGAATCGATTATTGACCAATCCGGCTTGCCGAAGAAAACAGAAAACACGATAACCGATAGAACGGCCCTTTTTGAGGAGTTGGATCAAATCAGAGAACAGGGATACGCATTGAATCTAGAAGAGCGTATTGAAGGGATCAATTCTATTGGAACCTCAATCAACGACCCGTCCGGTAGACCAATTGGTGGGATTAGTATCGTAGGTGCGGCAAATCGACTCACAGAGGAGATTTGCCGCTCAGATTATAGTCAAAATCTCATAGGGACTGCTGATGAGATTGAATTGAAATTGAAATACAAATGACTGGATACTCACCCCCCCCATAGCGCTATGGAGTGGGCAGCCAATAAAGTGGATCGGGAGTTCGTTTCACCATATCACGGCACTTGCAGCGTTGAGGACGGGATTGAGGCGTCCGTCGAGTTCGATGAGACTCCGTCTCGCTCTAGAATATCTAATGTATATACGGGAATCGATAGATGATACTGAGTAACTGAACTGCTGTTTTCACGCATAGGATTCGGCAAACTGACCGCGCAGGCACGCTAAAGGTTGTCGTGAGAAGATCCCTTGTCGAGTCGTGAATCCATACCACTGCTCGAAATCGGTAGACGACTGGATAAATGTCTCCACAGCCTTCCACAATATACTCCTCCACCTTTTCCTGTACCAAAAATATTAATTATTATTCGGAATTAATCTAAAGAACGCCTATGAGCAATCGAAGCTTAGAGCAAGTACTACAAGAGTCCGAAAGCCCTGTTGAAATGTTAAAGAGTACTCCCGATGGCTCTTACCCGTTCCCAGAGGTTCCCCAAGAAGTAACCAATTGGATCAGCGAACAGCGGGCGTGGCGAAATACTTGTGCGCTAGCGAACCAGTCCCACCATATGACTGACATCTGGATTCAAGGGCCAGATGCGCTCGCACTTCTCTCGAACCTAGGAATCAATAGCTTCGATAATTTTGAAAAATGGCAAGCAAAACAGTTTGTTGCCTGTAATTCAGATGGATATGTTATTGGCGACGCGGTTCTTTGCTATCTGGATGATAACGATTTCCTATTGACCGGTGCACCAGCTGCCCTCAATTGGGTCCAGTATAATGCCAAGGAGATGAATTATGATGTGTCGATAGAACGTGACGATAATTCACACGTACGCGAAGGTCCACCCAAGAATTTCAGATATCAAATCCAAGGACCAAATGCGCTAGAAGTTATGAAGAAGGTAACCGATAGTCCACTTCCAGAGGTTTCCTTCTTCAATTTCACGGAATTCTCCATAAATGGCATAGATTTCTACGGGCTCAGGCATAGTATGGCGGGAGAGGCCGGTTTCGAGATCTGGGGTCCTTGGGAGGATAATGACGAAATTCGAGTTGCAATCCTTGAAGCGGGAGAGGAATACGGGATTCAGGAGTTAGGTTCAAAGAGCTATGCAAGCAGTTCCGTAATCTTAGGCTGGGTAGGAAGTCCACTACCTGCGATTTACAGCGAGGGTTTAGAATCATATCGGGAATGGCTGGATGCTGATTCTCCCGAAGCAAAATGGTCTCTTGGAGGGAGTTACGATTCTGAGGAGATAGAAGACTACTATGTAACACCGATGGAAATCGGATATACAAAGTTGATATCACTTGATCATGACTTTATCGGCCGAGAGTCTTTAGAACAGAAAGTTGAGAATCCGAACCGAACGCTCGTTACACTAGAATGGGATCCAGCGGATGCCACGAAAATATATCGATCCCTGTTTGAGGAAAAGAGTACTTATAAGTATATGGATTTACCCGTAATTCCTTGGGCAATCGAACACAACGACAAGGTGGTAGACGGAGGCGATCTTATTGGGCTATCGAAGAAGGCTTGTTATATTGTTAACGAACGACGGATTCTTTCGCTCTGTTGTATCAATGAGGAGTACTCTCAGGAGGGAACTGAAGTCAGTATTGTGTGGGGCGATTCATCGAATTCACCGAGTGTTGAATCCCATACTGAGACTGAGATCAGCGCAACTGTGTCACCTGTTCCCTATTCAGCCGATAATCGCTGACAAGCCCCTAGGCAGAACGATAGAAGCCAGTCTTTAGAAACCCAATTTTGCGACGGTACGGGGCTATTGCAGGTGGGCATTAGTGAATCGGCTTTTTCAGCCTAATTTAAATAGTCATATTTTCTTACTTATTTGAGTGTAATTAACCAGTATGTATATTACTGATTAGAATGAATCGTGTTTCGTGGTATCATTCAACCAACCCACCGGTTCGACTAGAAACAAATGAGACTAGACAGAACACAAGCAATGCTGAGAGTATCACTCCGTAAAATAATTAGTCCACAATACATCTATGGTTGAAAAGAATAAAAGTTCGATCGGACTTATAGCCGCTTATGCCGTTGCTGTCGGGTTGTCCGTTGGTGGCGGTATGTGGGCAACACCTACAGTCGTGAGTAGTATGGTTGGACCACTTGTTCTTGTATTACCATTATTGGCAGTTATCTCGATGCTCATATTGGCTCCTACGTATTTTACGTTAGTTAAAATCTGGCCGACTGCAGCTGCCCATTACAAATATCCAGCAATGCTTTTGTTGCCTGAAAAGAAGAAATTCGGGCAACTGATTGGATGGACGCATATTTGGAGTTTTATTGCCGTAGTAGCAATAGTCGGATTGCATTTAATGGTAGCCGCTGGCGGAGAATTTATTGCAAACTCTACACCAGTATCATACGAAATAACAGTAATATCACTTCTAATAATCGGTTTTGTTATTGTTTGGTTTGGTATCCGGGCGGTCGGGATCACAGAGATCCTACTTGCCTCTTCAATTCTAATTGCGGTCTTTGCCTTGTTAATTCCAGGAATACCCAAAATACAGATGGAGAATATATTAATCTCATCACCAAATAATCTTAATTTGGGGGTCTCTGCATTTGCATTAATATATGGTATTGTCTTGCCAGCATTACTTATGATTGACTTAGGTGATGATATTGATAATCCCGGAGATGCCATTCCTAGATCTATTCTAGTAGGAATCTTCGGAAATATGGGTATTGCATTTCTGATGGGATTGCTGAGCGTTGGAGTACTACCTTACACAGAATTATCAGGAAATACGATCGCTATCGTTGCCACTCAGTATCTACCATCGGAACTACTGATCATTGTTGCCATCGGTGCGTTAGTTGCCGGTTTCTCGTCTCTAGTTGGTTTAATCACTCTTCTTTCCCGGTATCTTAACGCAGCAGCTAATGACGGAATTCTTCCGACTTGGAGTGGGAAACTAAACAAATATGGTGAGCCGAAATACCTGTTGTTACTGCAGTTCATAATAGCTATTCCTAGCGTATTTGTTGGACTTCCTCTCAGGACAATTATTGGTGCAGCAACATTAAGTTATCTCGTAGGAGCTAGTCTAATAATGATGATTGGTATCCGGATGCCGCGTCTCTATCCGGAAGAGTTCAACAAAGAGAGACTCAAGTCCTGGATCCACAACCCTAAAATTGTCCAGTTTTCTGCTCTACTTGGATTAATTATCAATCTAGCTGCATTTATTTACTTATCATACTCAGATACAATAGCATTCCTAATTTGGTTAGGAATGGTTGTTATCGGGGCAATTATATTCTTCATTCGGATTCTGCAGTCACAGAACATCGTCCTCCCTAGAGGACCAGATGATCTCTCGATAAAATTCGAATAGCAGTATTTTATTCAAAATAATTCGTTGGATGCTGCCATTATATTATTTTTACGGCGCATATTCGCCTGTTCCTTGGATAATTCTTTGATTTATCTTCACATCTTGGTTAAGTCATTTTGGATCTACTTTCGAATCACCCAACTAGAATTGAGAAACAGGACATCCCCCAGCCAAATATCCATCCAAAAGACAGTGACTAACCAATCACCAACATAGTGTGATGTCGGTGACGGTAGCCACACCGTCATCTAGAGAACTTCGATGAACAGTTCTCACGATCCCCACACCGGCTCTCTCACCGCCTATCACTTCTTGCGTCGGGTCGTTAAGGGTGTGATCAATACAGTTACTGAGGAACGTCTCGATCGACCAAATCCCGGTCGATATCGACAACACACAATCAACGGAGGTCGATCCCGCCGACGTCCCCGTCGAAGTCGAGTCCATCACCCGTGGACTCGCCGGTGAACAGCCGCCGACGAATTCGCTGATCGTGCTGAAAGCGGCCCGATAGTGGTACCTTCACAGCAAGGGCGGCACGGATCCCACCTTCCGATGGCTATCGAGTGGGTACGTCACCTCTCCCTGAAGTCGGGGACGCTGAACGTGAACGGCGAGTATGCGCCTGCCGCCCAGTAGCGGCTAGAACCGGAGTCTACCGACAAGCCCACGGCTGAAGCCGTGGATTGGTGACCTAGTGGAACAGTAATTAAATCATCAAAATCACAGGAATAAGTGTTCCCTAATCAGAATATCTGAGTCTGAGATCGAGTTCGTTCGTAGCAGCGAGGAGGATCTCAGGTATCTCAGTTCGCCACCGATCATTGACAAGTCGGTTTGCAGGGCCAGGGACACTTATCGCCCCAGCAATTTCTTCCCCGTCGAAAACGGGGGTTGCTACCGCACGAACACCATAGACAGATTCTTCATCGTTGAAACCAACGCCTTGTTCCTGGATCCGTTCGAACTCTTCAAAGAGCGACTTTTGGTCAGTGATTGTGTTTTCCGTTCGTTTGTCCATCCCTTGTCTTTCAAATATCTCTTGGACCCTGGCTTTAGGGTAGTGCGCGAGAATCACTTTGCCAGCGGCAACACAATGCATCGGCGTCCGTTCACCCGCCTTGGCATACGTGGGGACTGCTCGCCGACCGGGAACGCTCTCGAGATAAACAGCTTTCCCGTGCTCCTCGATAATATACCAGACCACCTCGTCGGTCTCGTCTGCAATCTCTTTGAGGACGGGTCGCACCTCCCCGAGAAGATCGTTGGATCGTTTTACATACTTTCCGATTTCGTAGAACTGCATTCCCACTCGATACGTTCCGTCCTCTTTGACGACGTACTCGAGATTCTCAAGGGTAGTGAGGTAGTCGTGAACAGTACTGATGGCGAGATCCAACTCGGCTGCGATATCCGATAGCGTTGCTTCATCAGCCTCTCGCAGGATCTCTACAATGCGAAACGCGTTCTCGATTGTGGTCAGATGATGGGGCGATCCACTGTTGGTCATACTTACTGAACAGAACGTACTTAGTTAAGCCTGTTACGTGCCGGGTTCAAACCTCAGATTGGTGTTGAAATTATGCGAAAATCACCGGGCACCACCTCTCCCAAACGATCCTCCAGTGAATCTGTTGAAGTGCATATATCATAAATATATTTATTTAGTTTATTTTATATAAAAATTTAGATCAGCTGGGGTTAGATCTAAAAAGAGATTATACAATTATTTGGTGTCTTTCTAGCGAATTTCTACTTAATCAGAACTGTTCACTACTATGGTATATCAGGATTGTGTAAATAATATTATATGTGTTGTTGCGGGCCTTATCCAGCTATCTGAAGGTGTTCTGATCGAGAACCGAGGACTGAGAGGGTGATAAAAACCAACATACATATGAGCCCACCAATCTGGATGATAGTGTCGGGAGCGAAAATCGTAACGATCCCGAGGATGAACGCGATCGAACGTCCAGGAGAACCAAGCTCGGCAAACCCGTTGTATCCAGTCGATGTAAATACGAGCCCAACACATCCGGATGAAACGAGAACGAACTGAAGGACTGTCTCGGGGAATGACCAGATAATGAGAGCAGGGTTCGCGAGGAACATAAAGGGGATGAAGAACAACCAAACACCGAACCGAAGTGCCTCTACGACTGTTTCCCAGAATCCGGATCCAGAGATTGTCGTCGCCATTGCAATTGGGACGGCGACCGGCGGCGTGAGAGATGAAAGTAGTGCAAAGTAAAAGACGTACATATGAGAGACGAGTGGCTCGAAGCCCAGACGAACAAGTGCCGGAGCCAACACGGTTGCGACGAGAATATATGCTGCAGGAGTCGGCATGCCCATTCCGAATAGGATACTCACAAACATAACAATGAGGAGTGCGACGACCATCACTCCTGCCGCCATTACCATAAGATTAAGCGCAATCTTCTGACCTAACCCCGTCGACCCGTAAATGTTGATGATGATCCCGAGGCCAGCACCGAGCGCCATAAATGGTGCAAGCATTTCTCCGCCTCGAATTAACCCGTTGATCGTATCTTCAACCCAGCCTCTCAGATCTCGGTCAATAACGCCGTACCGCACGACAGTGGTTAACAGAAGTGTTCCGAGTGTATATTTCCCCGCTTCAAGTGGCCCAAATTCTAAGGCGATTAGGACGTAAATGAGTACGACGATAGGGATAATGTATTGTGCACCCCGTAGGAGGAAGCCCCAACTGACGCCATCCCCCTCTGGTACATCATCGATCCATTCCTCCTTTTTTGTCCGGAAGTGGATCCCCAATCCGATAGTGATGTAGAACAACATTGCAGGGAGGAACCCGCCAATAACGACCTCCGAGAACGGGATTCCAACGATATCAGCCATTAGGAACGCAGCAAGTCCCATAATCGGTGGGAGTATCTGTCCACCAGTACTAGCGACGGACTCGATCGCACCCGCCACCGAGGCCGGAACGCCACGATCCTTCATAAGCGGGATTGTGAAGGACCCGGTTATTGCTACGTTCGAGACGGCCGCGCCCATCATCATTCCGACAATCATACTCGAAACGACCGCGGTTTGTACGAGACCACTTTTTGAGCGCCGGGCGATCTTCATCCCGCTTTCGGTGATGTAATCGAAGCCGCCGTATTCTTCCACAAGCCCGGCTAAAAGGAGGAAAATCGCAACCCAAGTCGCCATAATTTGGAGAATGAATGCGTAGACACCGCTCATAGAGACGGTTTGTCTCGCGATGAGTTCCTCAATGCCGTATCCGGAGTGTTCGAAGATCCACGGGAGGTGGTTTCCTACTAACCCATAAAGCATAACAGCGACGATAACAGCTGCCAACACACCACCATACTCTTCATAGACGACGTGGGTGGTTACGACGACGAGAATCGTACCGACCAGGATGTCCGTACTGTTGTAGACGAGCAGACTCCCGGTTGAAATCCACCGGTCGTAAACAAAGTGAACGTAAAATGTCGCACCGAGAAAGACGAGCCCCGTCAGCATCGCTGCCGCCCCGAACATTTTTGACTTCGTGTTGAGTCCATCTTCGAGTCGGGTCTTCGTATATAGCGCGTAGAATGTGAGAGTCGAAGTCCCCAAAACGAGATTGGACAGTTCAGGACGGTCTAGTGGATAGAACATCGCGTACGCTATTACTAATAGCGCAGTCACCAGCGCAGTTAGACGGAACGCCCCCGTGGCGAGTCGTTCAGGCAATCGTCCACCAGTTTCTGTCTCCGCGGTAGCGGTCATTTTTCTGTTTGAGACGTGGAAGTCATTAATAATTCACGGTACTTATCTAGTCCTGGATAGTTTATACTTCACCAACTTCGTAGTCGTCGTCCCAAGCGTCGTGCTCTTTGAGGAACTCTGCGGCGCCGGGATGGACAGGGAGTTCTGGAACAACCGTCTGGGTCCAGAATTCAATATCATTGAACGGTTGGGCACCAGCGTGACCCTCTCCGAGGTGCTCACTATTTTGCCAGAGTGTATCCATAAATGAATAGACGAAATCGGACGACAGTTGGCTCGTTCCCATCAGTACGTATCGGGACTGCAATAGGATTGACTCCGGTTCGTGAGTGAACTCTGCGATGTTTTCTGAGAGTTCGTCGTTCGGCGTCGGTTCCAGTCCGAGATTCGTTTCACTTCCGATAGTATTGACAGAATCCTCCTGAAATGACAGTACTCGTATGTCGTTTTCGGCATACACCTGAGATATGTGTGCCGGATTGAGACCGTTTACGTGCATTGGAACAATCTGGACGTCGACGCGGTTCGAGGAGACCGCATCGGCTTCTTGGTTGACCGCTGTTGTCGTCGTATCATAGTCGCCTCCCCCGGTTGCCGTATCCAGTGCCAGTTTCCACGGGTCATTGAACGAAGCCCCGGCCGGGCCGAGACCAACGGTAGCCCCCGCAACGTCACTGTAGTACTCGATATCGGTCCCGGCTTTGGTGACGGCTCCTGTACGCTGATCCATCATCGTCATAATTTGCATCGGCTGGAGTTCGGATTCGATATCCTCGAACCGGCCCTCATTGTTCAGTGCCTGTAGAACAAGCCATGCACTTGCCGCGCCGAGTTTTTCGTTACCTTGGATGAGTTGGACAAGTGACTGACCCGAGGGACCAGCCTGGGCATTTAGTACGATATCCGAGTGCTGGCGGAGCGTGGCCGACATTGCGCTGCCTACCCCATAAATGAGTGTGCCTTCCGGACCGCTCGTGAGAGTGAGGCTCTCCGGACTACTGCCGTTACCGTTGGAATCTCCGGAGCCATCTGAGGCTGTAGAATCTCCGTCACCGGAACCGCCGTTCGCGCCTGAGTTGTCGTTGTCGCCACTTGAGCAACCAGCGAGGCCGACTAATCCGGCGGTACCCATCGCCTTCAGTGCACTGCGTCGGTCGATAATGCCATTCTGGTCACATACAGATCTCTCATCTGTCATAGTTCTACACTCCTCAGATAGGTAATTAAAGCTTTCCCTTAGGGATTCGGCACCATCGTAGCCATATTGTCCCAACGTGCACTTTACGGAGAGTTAGGAAAATTTCACCGGATTTGGCCCAGAGATGATTCACAGTCGAACCACCTGACTGTCGCATCTCAGTTTGAGCATCGTCGAATTTGTGTTGTCCGTATTCGGATGCCAGAGATAATCGCGACAAACCTTCCATCGAAATGATTTGGTAATGGAGCAAAGGATACCCGATATAATCGGATTAGAACCGAGATTTATGAGGGTATCTAACACCGTGCTAGGTACTCACACATTATTTGGATATATACCAAAGCAATCAATTCGGCGAACTCAACCGGAATTGGCTACGAGGAACTATAACAGCATAGTTTCAATCGGCAAATAACAGAGGTACATATGTTACATCAGTCGAGGGTTTGGATACTGGATTGAAGCAGATCGAGCAGTACATCATCATAGAAGGGGTTCTAGTCACCTATTCAAGTAGTTCCAAACCGATTTCAATTGGTGATTTGGGTTATTTCGAAATTAAGCTCATAGTTGATGGCATTTTACTCAGGACTGCAACAGAGGTGGTCAAAATCGGCTAACGGAGACTCGAACCGGAGAAGAGACACAGTAACCGCAAAGTATTTTAGTCGGTTTGTGAAATCATTCTCTTATGGAAATCACCATTTTGGGGAGTGGATCGCCCCCGCCACAGACATCCAGAGCGGGCCAAAGTATGGTCGTATCAATAGATGATGAACCGTTGCTTTTCGATTGCGGTCCGATGACAGTTGAACGACTCCTAGAGAACAAGTTTGATCTACAGGACATTACGTCGATGTTTTTAACCCACCATCACATCGATCATAATTCGTCGTTCTTCCACTTTGTAATCACGAGTTGGATGTATGGGCGCCAAGATCTCTCGGTCTACGGCCCTGAGGGTACTGATACGCTCATTTCGGCATTAACGGACATCTACTCCAGGGACATTGATTACCGGAAGGACTTCGGCCGGCCAATCGAAGGGATGACCGGTATAAAGCACCAACACGTCAACGATGAAACGGTCATTTCCGAGGATAAATGGACTGTGACGGTCCATTCTGTTTCTCATTCGATTCCAACCTACGCCTACCGGGTCGACGCGCACGATTCCGGAAAATCCTTTGTGTTTTCGGGGGACACGGAGCGAATCGATTCACTTGTCGATTTCGCCAAAGGTGCCGATGTGCTAGTACACGACGCAGCCGTCGGGCCCACACGGGAGGTCACTGAAACCGACGATGCCTGCGATCAAGAAAGCTGGCGGCAATACCTTTCTACCAACCCTCATCCGAGCGAGACTCCGATGGTTGACTATCACGCCTCTGGGAGGGAGTCGGGTGAAGTAGCCGAGGCCGCCGGTGTCGAGACACTCGTGTTAACTCACTTCCTCCCAGCCCAAGACACAGAGGCCACCAAGGAACAAGCTGAATCAGCCTTTTCTGGCGATGTCTACGTCGCCGAGGACGGGCTCACTATCTCCACGGTGTAGACCAACTAAAACATCCTCACGGTCGGACAACCGTCACTGGAACGTCTGCGTTGAGTAAAACTGATTGAGTGACGCTACCGAAAAGCACTTTCCCGACGGGCGTTCGGCTGCGGCCAGCCATAATAATCAGATCAGGCTCGATTTCACTGGTGCGCTCAAGGATGGCTTCGGCCGGGTCAGCATAGGTCCGTTCCTTCTGAACATCAATGCTCGCACGACTGAGGATTGTCTCAGCTTCAGCTACACTCTCGGGGAAGTCTGCCTCGTCGTACCAGTCCTTTGGATCCGCAATTCGGTCCCCCACGTCCGTCAACTGTGGGTGAACATTCAAAATGGTGACCTGAACGGACTCCGCTGCGTCGGGCAGTTTAGTGACAACCTCTGCGGCTCGGCGTGCGCGTGCTTTATCCGTATCAACCGGAAGTAATACTCGGAACACGGTTCGTGTATTCTGCCCATTGACAAAAAAGTGAGCTTCATTTCTAAAGTTCCATATATTTCTTCCGCCCTCGAACGGAGCAGTTGCGCATAATTTTGATATGCTATCTCCCTCAATGATGGAGAGAATTACGTAGGATCGCGCTCTTTGTCCCCGGACCAAGATCGAGAACTCCCGATGGATACGGAGACGTTCTTTGTTTGTGTGTAGTGGTCGAGCGCCTGCACCCCCTTTTCTCGACCAATCCCACTCGCTTTGTATCCGCCGAAGGGTGCCGCGGTGAACACAGCGGGATACTCATTGATCATAATTGTCCCTGCGTCAATATCCTCAGCAATGCGGTGTGCACGAGAGAGATTGCCCGTCCAGAGAGCGGCCGAGAGACCGTATCTCGTGTCATTCGCCCGCTTGATGACCGATTCTTCATCCTCAAACCGATACGCAGTAAGAACAGGGCCAAAGATTTCTTCGCAGGAAATCAGCGCATCGTCAGCTACCTCGTCCACCAACGTGGCGGGATAAAAATGTCCCGTACTGTCAGGCAATTCACCCCCGGCGAGAACACGCCCTCCGTTTGAGACGGCCTGTTTGACCATCGAATCCACGTTGTTCTGTGCTTCCGCAGAGATCAACGCACCGAGGTCGTGATCTTCGATTCCGGGACCATACTCCAACTCGGAGACTGCTTTAGCGAACTCATTGATGAACTCCTCATAAATGTCATCGTGGACAAACAATCGCGTTGTGGCAAAGCAGATTTGGCCCGTGTTCATAAATACATTCACCATATCAGAAAGTGCCTGTTCAATGTCTGCATCTGGAAAGACGATACACGGGCCTTTGCCACCAAGTTCGAGGCTGACCGGCACCACGTTTTCTGCCGCGGCCTTCATAACTGTCTCCCCCGTCGCCCGGGAGCCGGTGAACACGAGCTTTCTAATTCGGTCATCGTTGGTCAAGGCTGCGCCGGTTCGAGCGCCGTCTCCCGCGACTGTATTGAAGACTCCGTCCGGAAGTCCTGCCTCATTTGCAATTCGCGCCATTTCGAGAAGTGAAAGTGGAGTTTCAGGAGAGGCTTTTGCCACGACAGTGTTTCCACAAGTCAGCGCTGGTGCAATACTCCGCGAGGCGAGAACAAACGAAGCGTTCCACGGGATAATGTGGCCGGTCACTCCGAGTGGTTCCTGTAGGGTGTAATCGAGTCGGTCGCCAGATACTGGAATCGTTTTACCCTCGATTTTATCTGCTAGCCCAGCGAAATAATCGAAGTTATCGATACCGAGCTCTACCAAGTATCGTGATTCAGAAAGTGGACGACCGCTCTCTCTGGTTTCGACTTTTGCCAGATGCTCTTTTTCGCTCCGCAGAGCATTGGCTACACCAGAAAGGATCTCTCCGCGGTCTTGTGCACTAAGACCGTTCCATCTCTCGAGTGACTCTTGGGCCGATCGAATCGACTCGTCGATGGCCTCCGGTCCGCCATCGTATACGGTTGTAATCCTCTCTTGGGTCGTTGGATCGAATACAGGGAACTGCTCTCCGATGGAACGCCATTCACCGTCGATGAAGCACCCATAGGTCTGGGCGAGGCTAGCAGCCATAAAAAATCACATAGAGGCTTCCAGTATATATCTACCGCTCAAATGCGGCTATTAGTAGCTCGGCCGGATTGTGCGCGTCTACGGTACTGATAAATTTAACACCGCGTGAGCAACCCTTCTATTGCGTCATTTTGGGAATTCCCGATCGATAACAACCTCCAGGAGAGCAATCGAACCTGATTCAACGGCATCGAGTCCACGATTGAGCGCACAGGATAAATGAGTTGGATCCGTTATCCGCTCGGCGTGGCACCCCATACCACTGGCTGCCTCTGCAAAGGTATGATCAGGATCGAACGTCGAGAACTCTCCACCGCCGAAGGCGGTCTCGCCGTATTGATCATCAATTGCTTTATCGACGGCCTGCCACCCTCGATTATTGTACACGACCAAGAGGTGAGGGAGATCATATGTTTGAGCCATCTGGATCACTGCCATCGGATTTCCGAAAAGGAACGAGCCATCTCCCACGACAGAGACAACGGTCGATTCCGGTTTGGCTAACTTGATGCCGAGGCTCGCCCCGAGTCCCCAACCAAGACCACTCATACAGTACGAATAGTATGTTCCGGGCTCGCTTCGATCCAGATATTCAAGTACGGTTTGGGTGTTCGAAACTGGTTCAGCTACGATTACTGTGTCGTCCTGTATCACCTGACTCAGTGTATCAGAGAGTTTTGCGACCGAAATACTGTCTGATTCTCGTTGTGTCTTTAGCCGTTCTTTTCGTTCCCTTTCGAGTTTATCGTGCCGGGCTGTGATCTGTGTGATCCGGTCCTCAGTCGCTGTCGTCGATTGGGCCCGTATGTGATCGGTCAGATCGGAGAGAACTTGAATTGGGTCTGCAGCGATTGAATAATCAGGTCGAAAATCCCATCGGGGATACTGTTCCTTTCCAACGTCCGGATCGATGTGGACAACCGGTGTCTCGTCCGACGGTGCTGATATAGTGGGAACCCAGGGAACATCACTGTTCACAACGAATACTAAGTCGCTGTCCGGCAAAAATCGATGTGGATCAAATCCGAGGTGCAGTGGATGGTCGTGCGGAAAGTTCATATCGAACGTCGGGGGCGATTCGACGACTCCGACGCCAGCAGTTTCGGCGAACTCCTGAAGAACCGACACGGAGTCTTCGGTACGGCCGAGATAGGAGGTAACGAGTAGAGGATCGTCAGCGCTATCGAGCATCGAAACAAATTCGGCACACATCGCGTTGGTAACTGTACCAAACGCGGTCTCTCGCTCTTTCGGAGTTCTGTCCATTGAATCCGATTGTGATTCATACCGGAGCACTTCTCGGGGCATCGTCAAGTAGACGGGTCCTTGGGGAGTACTCGTCGCAATATCGAGTCCTCTGTCGACCGCACCTTGAGCGGTTTCCCCGTGTTCCAGTTGGTATTCCCACTTCGTGTACTCACTCACTAGCGAGTGCTGATCGTAGACGTCTTGGTAGTAGTGCACGGGAACGCTTCGAGATCCCGGTATTTCGGCCTGTGACGTAAGCGGGGTTCGCCCGGCCATCAAAAACAGTGGAATCCGAGAACGTGCTGCGTTATGAACGCTTGCGCCGAGATTAGCTGTTCCGACGTCAACATGGACGAGCACCACCTGTGGTTCTCCTGTCGCCTGCGCGTATCCGTGTGCAGCACTCGCAGCGACCATCTCGTGCGGGGCTTTAATCGTTTTTATCTCTTCGTTTGTCGCTAAGCCCTTCAGCAGGGTCGGATGATCAGTACCGAAGGTTCCGAATACGTGTTCCACGCCGTTGTCACTGAGTCTCTGTATTACCTTCTCTCCGACTTCGATAGTGGCGGTGTTACTCTGAGTCATCACTACTGGCAACTCTCGAGAAAATATATAAACAGTTCGCCGTAGTCGGCGAGTACTGGATTGGCTACTCAGGAGAAAATGTAGTGATACATCGAGTTGGTCACCCCAAAATTTATATTCTAATTATCCAATTGACGAGATACAGCAATGTCGAGCGAACATCGAACAAATAATTCGTCAGTGGATTCTGATTATACCGTCGTCGACGTCGATGCCCACTATTTGGAATCGTTTGAAAATATTGCGGAGTATATGGACGAGCCTTGGCGAACACGACTGAAGGAGAGCGGGTGGGGAGAGATCGGAGCCAAGCAGAACGCGTCGTCATATTTTCCGACGAGTACAGGTGATAGACAGGCGTATGGACGGATCGACCGCGAACACTCAAGTTACCCGGACGAACCAGCGGAACCCGACGAAATAAAAGCCTCAATGGAGTCAATCGGTATCGATATCCAACTTCAGATTTCGCACCTGCTGCTCCCCGCGAATGCCGTCCGCTCGGACGATCAGCGGGTTACTCAATTTATGGAGGGGTACGTCAAGTACGTCCGAGAGCACATCCTCGATCCAGATGAGGGAATCTACGGACTCGTTCCCGTTCCATTTCACGACGTCGAGGCCTCCCTAGACCTACTCAAAGAAACTGAAGACGATGAGGGATTCATCGGCGCCTGTATGATTGCGGCCGGTGCCCGTCCAGCGCTCGGAAACCGCAAATACGACCGTATCTACGAACTCGGCGAGGAACTCGACTATCCGTTTGTCTTTCACACCGGCGGTGCGGGATTAGATAGCTACGATGGTTTTCAGTCGTTCATCGAAACTCACGCGCTCGGTTTCCTCGCGTCAAATCAGGCACAGCTGACGAGCCTCGTAATGGAAGGAATTCCCGAGAAGTTCCCCGAACTAGACATCATTTTTATGGAATCCGGTGTCACCTACGTACCGGCACTTATGACCAGACTTGACGAGGAGTATCTTAAACGGCCGGAGGAGAACCCTCTTTTGGAAAAACTTCCGAGCGATTACTTGAAAGAGGTTTACTACGGGACTCAACCGCTTGAGAAGAGCGCCAATCCGGAGTACTTGGAAACTTGTTTCAATATGATCGGGGCTGACCAGATAATGTACGCTTCGGATTATCCGCATTGGGATTACGATCGACCCACAACGGTGACCGACCTTCCCTTCCTCACGGAAGACGACAAGCAGAAAATCCTAGGTGGAAACGCGTTGGAGGTGTTTGACCTGTGAGTGAGAAGGTCGAAGTAAAGCCCGTTGCGGAGTTCGAGGACGGGGATCGCGAGATACTTACGGTTAATGGCAAATCAATCGGTGTCATCCAATACGATGGCAACTTCTACGCACTCAGTAATACTTGCCTGCACGATTGTGGCCCCGTTTGTACGGGACGGGTTCACGAAAAGATGGATGGAGAGTACACCGGAACGGGAAAACCGCTTGATTGGTCGCACAATGAGGACGAAATCGTGATCAGTTGCCCGTGGCACGGTTGGACCTACGATTTAGAGACAGGTGAACACCTCGCAACAGATGATATTCAACTTCCAACGTATGAGGTCGAAATTGAAGACGGTGATGTGTATATCATCGTAGAATAGATATAAAATAGCATATACTATTCATTAAACCTATCTAGTTAGAATGTTTGTGAAAGTCGCAAACTTACATCGGGATGTTGTTCAGGTATCTACCCAACGGGTTGTTCGTAACAGAATAATATAAATAGAACCAGAGGGGATTAAACAGATACAGTAGCGAGAAGTACTACTAAATATAATAAGACCAATTATTGAATCGTCGTATGAATATCACACTATTGGGTACGGGTACTCCACTTCCTCACCCAGAACGTGCCGGAACTGGTGTTTTAATAGAGGTTAATGACGAACCACTTCTTTTCGATTGTGGCCCGAAGTCGTTAGATAGAATTATTGATAAGAAAGTGTCAATCTCAGATATCGAATATTTATTTTTCACCCATCACCATATCGACCACAACAGCTCATTTTTTAATTTTCTTCTGATGGGTTGGATGCTAGGTCGGGATAAGCTCACAGTCGGTGGGCCAGAAGTGACGTTATCCCTCCTCGACGCCTTCTACGAAATCTACGACGAGGACATCAAATACAAGGAACGCGTTACCGATCAATCTATTAATCACCTGAAAAACACTACATTTGAACTCGTCTCAGAAGACTTCTCTTATGATACGGACGACTTCAAACTCACGGCAACGGAGGTGAATCACCCGATCGAAACGTATGCGTATCGTATCGAGGATCCGCAATCAGACACAGTTGTTGTTCTCTCACCCGATACAGGGTACTACCCACCATTAGCGGAATTCGCTACGGACGCGGACGTCTTAATCCACGACTCGATGGTCGCACCGCCCTTGGATCCGATTCCAGAATCAAAGGTGTTAGCGGAATACAGAGGAAGATATCCACTTGACGAATCAGATTGGGATACATTCAAGCAGACGCATAGCTCTGCCGGTGAAGCGGGGAAAATAGCAAATCAAGCCGGAGTCGATACGCTCGTGCTCACGCATATAATGCAATTACGCGATACGAAACAAATGAAAGCCGAAGCCGAAGCAGAGTTTGATGGAAAAGTGATTGTAGGTTCGGATGAAATGAATTTATCATTCTCTCACAGCTGAACAGTAATTTTCATCATCGGTGACGTATCTACACGACCGAAGTCACCGTTGAAGTCATTGGGTCCTTCAATCGTGAGAGTGCAGTGCTCACCGCCCCCTCATCAACGACAATCTGAGAGGCAATTTCGCGAGCCTTGAACGCCCGATCCTCGTTTCCGGCGAGAAATCCGAGGACCTGATCAAGGACCGAAAGATCCGCGAGCTCGTCCTCGCTCGTGTTCTCGGATGTGTCTCGGTCGATGGGCATCGTTGAAAGGAGGTGCGACATCCGCTGTGAAGGGTGTTAGGTATGAAAAACACGAAATTGTTGAAGGTGAATCACTGTCCATCTTGAAGGAGTTCGAGAACCGTATCCATTGAGACGATCAGTTTCATCTTCTGATATCCTCATCGTAGTGAACACATCGATAAAGGTGTGTTCCGTCGGAGTAGCGAATCAAACACATCGATAGAGGTGTGACATCCGTATGTAGCTACAAAGAATCGTTAGCAGCAAGTGGGGCGCGGAACGACAATCTTAACATCAAAACCTAAGGAGAGATTATTCCGAGTTTCCAGCCATTTTAAATCCTCTACCAGTGGAAAACACTTCGATAGAGGTGTGCGGTTTGAGCCTGTCTGAACCCTTCACCCCAGTCAGAACCAGGACGAAGAGAGCCTCTATCGGTGTGTATGTGTATCTCTCCCGAATACACATCGATAGAGGGGAGGGTGCAGGTGATCCAACACCGAATGTGTGAGTCTAGTCAGGCTTCATTTCGAACCTGTGCTCTCACGACCGACGTGACTTCATCGTCGGAGACCATCTTGAGACGAGAATCCTCACGCAGCGTGTCCAAGATGGTGTCCGGCCGCTCACCGAACTGGAACTCAAGGAACATTCCCGAGCTTGGGCCGTGACTACGGCGCTCGAAGTCGACCAAAGAGTACGTCGTCAGTTCTTTCATTTTGTTTACGTACGACTCCTGTTGGTACTGATCTGCATCGATCGAGTCAGTCAGATACTGATACACTCGATACCCGGTTGTACTCCGAGCGGTGCCGTCATTTGCTTCGGCAGCAACAGCCGCAGTAGCGTACAAACAAAGTTTCTTCTGCGTACTGATGCCACGGACGACTTCGAGGACGCGGTTCTTTTCGACTTTGTCTTGGGCTTGCCGGACGTGTTCTTCGCGAACACGGTCGTCGCCGTCCCGCTCAGCGAGTTCGCCCGCGACACGCATCAAATCAATCGCTTTCCGAGCATCACCGTGCGTTTGTGCAGCGAACGCGGCTGCTAGCGGGATGACGTCATCCTCAACGACACTGTCGTGGAAGGCGTCCTGGCGACGGCGGAGGATCGCCTGGAGTTGGTTCGCATCGTAGTCGTCGAAATGAACGTCTTCAGGCGTAAACGAGCTTAATGCACGACTTCCGACGGATTCCATCATCTTTGTGTCGTTCGAAATCGCGACCACGGACAGATACGCGGTAAGATCGTCGGCGGCACCGGCTCGCGATAGCTGGTAGAGCAACCGAGAGAACGCAGGCTCCTGTTTGTCCCGGCGACCAACGAGCATATCCAATTCATCGAGGACGAACACCACGGAATCGAAATTCTCGTTGACAATTCGGTAGAGTTCGTCCCATTTCTCTTTCGTCGCCACACCGTGTTTCGGAACTTCGACGTCTACGTCCGCCTCGCTTGCGGCTTGCTGTGCGAGTTCGTAGACTGCGACGCCGAGCGTATCGAGATCCTGGCAGTTGACTTCTATCGTCCCAAACCGAATATCTCGGGACTCACAAATTCGACTAATGTTTTTGCAGACGGCTTTCGTGATGAGCGATTTTCCCGTCCCGGAGGGACCGTAAAGGAACAGGTTCGGTGGCCGGTTGTCGCCAAGTGCGACCCGAAGCATCTTCGTAACTTCCTGAAGTTGTTCGTCGCGACCAACGATTCGATCCTCTTCAACGATGTAGTTTGGATCGAGGAGTGATCGATCACGAATAAGCCCATCCTGCTCGTCGAACTCGAGGAGCATCTCCTCGATCGATTGTGACTCGGTCACCTGGTCAGTCTCGACGGATCGGCTAGATGACGATTGGACTGTCGATTTGGAGGACGAATCTGTACCCGTGGAGTTAGATCCGAGATCCGCTTGCGTCGTGGTCTCATTCTCCGATGGTTCCGAACCTGGCTTGGAGCCATCGGAATCGTGAGTCCTCATAATGACGACCATACAACCAGAGTACAAAAAGTTTCCCCACCCCTATCGAAGTGTGTTTTGTTGTTACAGGTGATCAAATCGGTTTTTTCAGCAGTATCTAGTAATATTAGAGTTGATTTTCAGAAACGGACAACGAAGTGTTTCAGGACCGATGCATCGAGACACACACCCCTCTATCGATGTGTTCGGAGGATACCTGTGGGGTCAGTCTCGGAATATAGGTAATCGATGACCGGGGGTGTGTACACACGTATCTAAACTTGTAACACGATGTTTGGGAGTATAGGTAGTTGTATCCAGTAAAACGCTTAATTTGAGGTATAACTTCTTCTTCTATCTTTACACAAACACACACACACACCTCTATCGATGTGTTCGATGTGTTTATTCGACTTTGGCTCTGTTGAAATCATTCAGCGTTGATATTGAGGGGGAGCGACTCTTCTACCCTGTTCACAGGGTTCCGTTGTGAAATTATGTTCACAGAAAAACCGCAAGACAGAGCCAGGATTTCAACAGAACCTCGACTTTACATTCTCCCCAACAACGGGGCAGTACTTGTCCAACAGTAATTAACTTCTCCAATCTCAAAATCACTATTCTTACCGTCTATTGTGAATTTCCTCTTGAACTCTCTGTTCGCTTCTAATTTACCCGGTTTCTTCCCGTATCCTAATTTGGTTTGAACACATCGATAGAGGGGTGTCTGTTCGTTCAAGATGCCTGACGTCCTTCTTGTACTCAATAGACTTCGTGAGCAGAGGGGTTGGACTACTCACCACTAAACACATCGATAGAGGGGTGTCTCTATCCCTTATTCTGAATTACTGTACTTCGGTTTCGATGGTTCAATTCTCTAGATTTAACCAACAACTACTCCGTTCCTACCTTTGTTGTTGGTTAATTCTCACGCGTGAATGCTCATACTCTGCAGCCACCGGTATCTACCCATTGTACGGCGTATTACTGCGGTCGGAGTGGTGTTATTTCACAGCCGAACGAGCTCAGGATCTCCTGCTCGTTGGCCTCGACGAGGCTGGTGTACTGTCGAATACTGCTGTAGAGGTTGCTGCTGCACTCGATTGGGACACGACAATCAATACTGACGGTGCTTCCCAGAGTGACGTTGCCCGGCTGCTACTACGACTGTGATCCGTGTTCTATATTTTGTAACCGTAATCAGTAATCGTAACTAGTATCCTCTTATCTGCATCACTCGCGAGATTTTCCACAGGTGTGGATCATAGTGTTTCTCAAAACCGCGTCATCCTGTGCTTAGTGATCGATCATTCCCCCCGTGCCGACGTATAGCATCACAAATCCGGTAGTGTTCGACTAAGTTGATTATATGCGAACGCGAAGGAACTGAGTCAGTTGTCGGCTGTTTCTGGATTGACGTAATCATTATAGTTTGAGAACGAACTAGTTCTTTGTTATATCTAATAAAATATACATTTGGCGCTGTTGCGGCTTCCGTGGTGGTCGTATCTGAAACCGAGGCCGTGTCGGTGGCAGACTTCTTTCAACGGAGTAGCGTTATCACCGAGACATACACTATCGTCGACGTCGTGTCTCTCGCGAAGTCCATTAAAATTTTGTGAGAGCATTTACTCTCGTCATTTCAAGCTTTGTATGTAGTAATTCGCTCACTTCTAGATCGACGGCAGCGTCCAGTCAGTACTGATCGTCATCAATCTGAATCACGGTTTCGTCAACGGAAACGTCATCCGGAGATCGACCAGATTTGAGAGATAGATCCGCCTTGTGAACCGTCGAACGAACACACTGGGCCCCGAATATCTCAAGAGATAAAATAGTATTCGAAAGCGAAAGGTCAGCGAGATGCAGCTGAATACTGAGCTTTGTCAGCAGCTGCGGTGTCGCTTCTGGTTCACCAAACTCAAGCCCCGCCTTACCTTTTGATCCGTATCTGAACACGATCCCCGAATCCGAGGCATCTCGATCTGTTCGTCGGGCAATATTCGGTACGTCGTTTCTTCCGTACCTTGCGATAAATTAGGACGATGTGCTTCTGAAGTGTGTACCGGCGTTTCGAGAGCTTCAAAGAGTAGCGAGCGACAGCTCGGTGGATTAGTGATATCTTTGTTCAACGAACTGAGGTAACTGTGATTTTGAGAGGGCTTGCATCCAATCTGACTACCGGACTAACTTATAACTCTTTGAGGATTTCAACCAAGCTACGAATCCTTAAAAATCCTCTACTACCTTTACGTTCCTCGATCTATGTCAATTAGACAGTGATACTTATGGGATATATTCGTTTGTTGCATAGTCTTGAACGCTGAAACTTTCACTCGTGATCCCAGCATCACTTAATTCATCGATGACAAACTGTAATCGGTCGAAGTCGAATGAAAATTCAGTTCGATACCAGTCATTTTCTGTGAAAAGGAACGCATCAAGGTAGCCTTCCGGAACATCTGAAAAATCACTTGCAAGAGATATAACTTCATCCCGATTGTTGAATGAATAATCTGCTAAATTAACATAATCCTCTACAAATGCAGCAATTCCATCTTCATTTTCGTCAAGTGTATCATTTCGAGCTACAAGGTATCCAGATGGGATCGCCTCATCATAAAGATCTTGTGTAGAGAATACTAAATTATAATCATTTGATCTGGGTTCTGTTGCAAATTGTGCCACAAAAATTGAAGCATCAATAATTTCATCCTCTAAACTGGAGTACATTGTCGGGAATGGCTGTTCGACAAACTCAACATCCTCCTCTGGATCAATACCGACATCTTGTAACATTAATATTAAGATAGCGTGGACACTCGTCCCCAAACCATTGACACCGAGTTGTGCCCCTTCGAGATCTTCCGGTTCAGTAATACCGGAATCAGGCCGAGAATAGATTTCAAATCCAAAATGTTCCGGATGAGCGTCCCAAAAATCGACCAAAATGCCGGTATACCCCCCCGGAATGGTTTCTTGAATAATCGAGCTCGCATAACTCTGTGTTGTAACTAAGGCGATATCGGCATCTCCTGATGCCATTAGATTAAGCGAGTCGGGCGTGCTTGAACTTCGGGAAATTTCTATTTCATAGTCGTCGCCAACATTACTAAGATTCTCTCGTACCCCTGGGATATCAAAGAAGTATGGCCAGTTTTCAAATGGAACAACATAGTCCAATGATAGTGTAGGACTCGAATCCCCCCCTATACAACCTGCAAGTCCGGTTAATCCAATAGTTGTAGTTCCAGCGCTTGCCTTAAGGAATTCTCGTCTGGTGCCTCGGGGCATAGGTATATGTAAGTATAGTCCATAATAAACCCTACTATCTGTAAGATATCTGGTACCACGGCAGAGATGCGTTTCTAATTCCGCGCGGGGGACTAATTAGCGATCTTCAAAGATGTAGAACTTATATCTAGCGAAGGAGACAGCCCTGGATGGAGCAGAGTCTACGGTCCAGATCGGGGCCGATGAACATCACGGCGATGCTTTCGCCTTAGACCTGCTCGACAGGAAGGAGCGAACCCCTGAATATCGAAGAAGAACGTAATGATTAGGAACAGCGACATCGCGATCTGGACATCCAAGATGATTCCGGGAAACGCATCCACTCAGGCGGGCGATTTCTGCCACAGATCAGCAAGATATTTTCCTACCTCACTCTTCATCAGTAACTAAATACGACCTCCTGAGCTACGAGAAGATATATATCATAGGATCATACAACTGAGATTATGGGGAAAACGAGTGAACAAGATTCGGATGCGCATCTGAATGATCCTTTGTGCCGACACCTTGGTATCTCATTTACAACTGTATCAGACGGTGTAGCCGTTGCACAAATGAGAGTTACCGAAGATCATTTAAATATGAATGGGACACTTCACGGAGGGGCTATTTTTTCCTTAGCGGATTCTGCGGCAGGAGCTGCACTGGAATCGTTATTGGAGGATACGACTAGTGTGGCGTTGGAAGCGAATATTTCCTTTCTAACAGCAGCCGAGCAAGGAGATACAGTAACTGCCAAGGCAGAGGTAACCAATGAAAGCAGAAAAACAGCAGAGATGACGGTTAACATTGTACTATTCGACGGAACGGAAATTGCTACTTTTCGAGGAAGAGGTTACAAGGTATAGCGAATATTTAATTGTGAAACAACTGTATAGCCTCAAACAATATTCAGTAGCTCACAAAGTTGGACAATTAGAATATCTACCTGTTGAGGATATTGTTTCCAAGTAAACGATGAAATTCACAAGAACTCTTCTTAACTCCCTAGTCAATTCGTTTGACGAGGAAGTTGCTCTCACCATTTCCAACAGTACTAACAAAACTTCGATATCGATCCTCTACACAGTATTAATTTTTACAAATCGATATGTAGTATGGTTCTAGGACGTAATACATACGCGCTGAGTGAGCGATGCTAAGTCTGATAACTCACTTCTGGAAGTCTACTTCTGAGTAAGTTCCCGTTCCATTATACTTCTCTTGTTATACGGAGGGTGTCCTATTCTCCACGAGAAGCACACTCATACGAATGAATGGGCCGTTCGGTATTCTCGGACGCCCTGGCGTGAATACTAGTGATGGGAACACATCAATACCCCCCAGAGTTCTGCGTAAGCAGTTACGGAATCTAAAATAACTGAGGGACAGAGGTATTCCACGCCCAACGGATTTGTACTTCGTAGTGAGATCAATTGTCTGTTATTGTCTAACAAATTGTCCTCTTAATAATATGTGTACATCTGTTATATCCAATGCAGGTTAAATATACACAAAAATAGTTTTGAATACTGTGCGACATATTCGGACAACTTCTAGGGTTGATGACAGCTAACTACTAAATTGAGAGAGCGGCTATGAGTGAGTAGCCTAAGTTCGGAAATAATGAGGCCGATTTCCATAGGACAGACTGGAACCTTGGCTTCTTCCAGTATAATCTGTATAACAGCTAGTGAAATCAGTATTCAACACTATGTAACCTTCGAGTCTCCCTTGTGCTAAAACGGGAATCGACAATCTGATCACCGCGATAACGTTCCAGCACTTGCAGAGGAAGAATGATTGATCGAGTCAGTTGGGTACCACAAAAATGAGTCTAATAGTGCATATAGTTGATTGGTTAGCGTAGACAACTGTCGCTTACACTTTCAGTTGATTTCATCAAAACCAGTCGTTAGGTGGTAGTTCTAATTAAATTTGAGAAGTTGTAGTTTCAGTGAATACTACCGCTGTTGATACCGATTTTCGAGTTCCTCTTTGTCAATTTTTCCGGTTGCGGTTTCGGGTAAGTTATTGACGTATATGAATTCGTCAGGAGTCCACCAATCCGGGAACTCCGCGCTGATTTGATTCCTGAGAGAATCACTGATTTGCTTGCCTCTGCGGTCGGAATCACATACGATATACGCGACAGGTCGTTCACCCCACTTCGCATCCGGAACCCCAATAACACCAGCAGTGATCACGTGATCGTGGCTTTCGATGGCCTTCTCGAGTTGCATTGACGAAATCCATTCTCCACCGCTCTTGATCAGGTATTTGTTTCGGTCTATCAGATCGAAATACCCCTCCTCATCGACAGTGACGATATCACCCGTCTTGAGCCACTTTCCTTTGAAACTAGCTTCATTTTCCGCAGGACGGTTAAAATACTCCGTAGTAATCCAAGGGCCACGAACGTACAATTCACCAAACGACTCACCGTCCCACGGTACTTCGTTTCCGTCATTATTGACGACCTTAGTTTCAACTCCCGGGAGTGGAACCCCGATCTTGGTCTTTTTATTGAGCTTTCTCGGTTGATCCCAGTCATTCATTTTCGGCTTTGGACGAGAGGCTGTACATAATGGTAGTGCTTCGGTCATACCCCATCCGTGAAGAACTTCGATCCCCTGATCTTCAAATCGTCTGATGAGGTTTTGAGAAACTGAATCCGCTCCCATTTGAATTCGTTCAAACGAAGGGAGGTCAAGGTCATTCTCTTCAATATATTCGATAATACCTAGACAGATTGTAGGCACTGCAAACGATAGTGTGACGTCTTCTTCTTGAATCAATGAGACGTAGTCTTTCGGATCTGGTGACTCCCCCACTAATACCTGCTTTGCGCCAGCTGCTGCACCGAAAAATGGTGAGTCGTTCGAATTGACGTGGAACATCGGAACCCCAGACATAATTGTATCTGAGTCATCTACTCCGTACCCTTGAGGTGTCAAGCAGGCCATCGAATGTGACCACATCATTTTGTGAGTATACTCGACCCCCTTTGGCATACCAGTCGTTCCCGAAGTGTAACACATCGAGGCTGGAAGATTTTCATCCAGTTGTGGCCATTCGTAGTGGGTTGGGTGGCCCCCAATGAGAGATTCGTAATCGATTACTGGATCAAGAGATGTCTCTGGAATACTATCTCCCATAACAACAAACCGTTCAATAGATGATGCAGTTTCCGTACTTAAAGCTCGTTCTAGTTTCTCAAGTAGAGATGGATCAATAAAGATCCATTTATCTTCGGCATCTTTCACAATATGTTCTATGTGTTTATCCGGAAGGAATGGATTAATTGTATGATACTGAGCACCGATTCCTGGCACACCAAAATATATCTCGAAGTGCCTGAAATGGTTGAAACTGAATGTTCCAAGCCGATCTCGTCGGCTAACACCGGCGTACTGCAGTGCATTTGCCAATTGTGAAATTCGTTCGACGGCTTCTGAATAGGAATAGCGGTGGATCCTGTCGTTAGTTCGTGTGACGATCTCCTTCTCGGGGTAGAATTTCTCCGCACGCGTTAGGAAGGGGATGATGGTCTGCTCGAATCCAGGCATACATTTCGTTTACTAACACGAAAGATTATAATATTTGGTGTTGCGCCGATTAATTATTTGAAACAGATGGTGAATATCTGCAACTATATTCTTATGGGGGTGACTGAGCGTATCTAATATTGTCGGGAGAGTGACCCGGTTCAACGATCTAGATCCACCAGTGAGCAACTTGTTGGAATTTATGTAGGTATCGATGATAATAGGATGATTACAATTAGACGGGCCGTCCACCAGAAAGATTGCTTCACTAACGGGGATTCTCCCGGCTTTACGGAATATTGGATCAGTACGGTGTTTCTGGCTGGAAACAGTCGGATATTCATCACCCGATTATTGTGTGAATGATCGCGGCGAGATTCAGGCTCGGCTGTTATGGTTGCAGGTCGGGTTTCTAGACTCTCTGTCAATATTGGTTGGTAGTGGGCAGACCTAAGCTTTTGAGTACAGCGATAGATTTCGACAGGGGAATTTTGCTACCTACAATTTAAACCTGAGTATTATTATTCGCTTGAATATCTGCTGTCGTGCCACAAAATACAATTCAATCACCAAAGGATTTATTATTGCTAATAGCACTTTGGATTACGTTGCTAATGAAAGCTGACCTTGAACATATTACCGTCGAGAAAGAAGGACCAATCGCTCGAATTACTCTGGAAAGGCCAGAACGTCTAAACGCCATTGATCACGACATTGCTCGTGACTTGGACGCAGTTTCAGAGCTATTAGATCATGATCGGGAAGTACGACTTATAACAATCGAAGGTGCTGGGCGGGCGTTTTGTTCCGGCATTGATCTAAAGGAACTCTCAACTGGTAATATCGACAAGCGCATTTTCGAGCCGTGGGAGCGAGGCCTCCGGCGCTTTGAAACGATGGATGCGATTGTCATTAGCCTGATTAAGGGATACGCAATAGGCGGGGGGTTACAAATCGCCTTGGCAAGCGATATCCGCGTTTGTACAAAATCAGCAGAGCTAGGACTAACTGCAATTGAAGAGAGCATCCTTCCGGGCCTAGGGACGTGGCGCCTGCCCCGATACATTGGCATGGGACGAGCGAAGAAAATGAACATCCTCGGAAACCATATTGATGGTGAAGAGGCAGAACGAATTGGTCTCGTTGATCATTTAGTTGACGAAGAAACGATGGATGAAGAAGTAGAGGAACTGCTCCAGCAGTATATGAGGGTAAACTCTAAAGGGGCTCGGCTGACGAAACATGCTACGGGAGATGCATTCGATTTAGGGTTTGAGGATTTCTTCCAGCAATATTTAGAATTCCAGCAAGAATGTATGTCCTCCGCTGATTACGAGGAAGCTATGGCCGCGATTCGTAACGAGCGAGAGCCTGAGTGGAACTAATCTCGAACAACCCCGATAGAAGAGTCAACCAATTAACCATACTATCCGGATTATTCAGTGAGTTCCTGTTGAAGCTGGCTCCGGTTAATTTTTCCGAGAGCTGTCTTTGGTAGCTCGTTCAAGAATCGCACGACCCTTGGATGCTTGAATGCCGCGTCTTGGCTGATAAACCACTGCTGCAGTTCTTTTTCGGTGAGATCTTCACCATCTCTCAATACCACATTCGCAACAGGGATTTCTCCTTTTCGTTCATCGGGAATGGCGATCACGACTGCCTGAGAAATCGCCGGGTGCTGTACCAGCGTTTCCTCCACATCAGTTGGATAGACATTTTCTCCGCCGACAATCATCATATTATCCAGTCGACCTGTTATATAGAGATATCCGTCTTCGTCAACTGTGCCGAGATCCTCAGTGTGTAACCAGCCGTCTTCGTAAACCTCCCGCTCCTTATCGGGCCGATTGTGGTATCCGTGGGCGAGCTTGTCGCCTGATATCAAAATCTCACCAATTTCGCCAGAGTCAACCTCTTGTCCGGTTTCAGGGTCTACGATTCTCACTTTGGCTATATCTTCGATAACCTTTCCAGTTGAGTCTAGAGGACAATCTATATCTCCAAATTTTGTGACTGCAATAACTGCCATCGTTTCCGTGAGTCCGTACGCTTGCATCGGTTGTGCACCGAGGGAGAGAAACTTGTCGGCGAGCTCTTCGGTGACGGTATCAGAGCCGACTAAAAAATACGAAAGGGAGGATAGATCGTACTTATTTATCTCATTTTGGTGGACTAACTCATATCCCATTTGTGGTACTACAGTTATACCATCTACGCTATATTCCTCAATTTTCGATAGGGCATCAGAAGGATCCCACCCACTCCCAACGATTGTCGTCGCTCCGATTAATAGCCGACAAAGCGTCATATCAATCCCACCAGAATGGTAGAGGGGGTAGTAATGAAGACCCACGTCATTTACTCCTAAATTCGCCCCAATCATCGCTCCCATACTAGCTGCTAGGTTCCCGTGCGAGATTCGGACCCATTTTGGCCGCCCGGTCGTCCCAGCAGTGTGTAGAAATATTGCATCATCTTGATCTCCCCTTGGGCTAACGGTCCGATTCCTGACCTCCTCGGGGAAGACCGACTCGAAGCCTGTTTTGTCGCTGCTTGACCAGTGAAGGGCAGCCTTATCTTTTAAGTCTGATTCGTTGATTTTGTTTTGATACTTCTGATCAGCGATAACGAGTGAACTCCCTGCATCCTCAACAAGCTCCGTAATATCCTCATCCTTCAGTCGGATGTTGATCGGTGCTGGAACCGCACCTATCTGCCAACCTGCTAATAGGAGTGTGAGCATTCGATTCGAGTTCTCCATAACTAAACTGAAACGGTCTCCTTCCTTTACTCCATACTCTTTTAACGCTCTCGCATAACGGTCCGTTTGATCGTAAAGCTCCTCGTATGACAGTTCGCCATCGACACTCGCGACAGCTATCTTGTCTGCATTTGAATCAGCGACGAAACGGAGTCTATGTATAATATTCATTGTTAGTTTAGCGATTGTAACTTAGCAAGACATTATTCTATCGGTTGATTTCATTTGAAAAATTAGAACGTCGTCTGTCCTGTGCGTTTCTGCGGACTCTATTATGACCTCCGCGAGTATGGGGTGGTGTGGGTTGTGTTCGCGACGTCATCGGGCGTGGCACATTTCTCGGCGGTGAACGCACACTCCGCGATTAGTTCCGACACGTTCGGTCCGATGAGCTGTCCGCCGGGGATGATTCCACTTTCCTCGCCGTTCTGACTGGCTATCTGTTTTTACCTGCTTCCGGGACGATTTCCAAAATCCGCTACTCGACAGTAATCAATGCTCCCGGATATTCGTTCCAAATGTTGGTTAAAGCGCAGTGATGACGGTTAAGAGAAGGTGACACACGCGGTTGTGTGATCTCTCCCAGATGGAACAGTCGAAGGTCATCACGCTTCGATACCGTTTCCAGGACAGGTCGTGTTACATCACTTCGTGTGAATAGCGCGTACTTCGTCTCCCCCTCGTGGGTACCAGATGTCCAGCGGGTTTCTGCAGCGTGGTCTTCAAGCGATGAGAGCGCGCTGTCGTCCAGCGTCGCATTCGTGCACTTTCACTCACCCACGACCATCCCCCTCTCTGTGGTGAAGTCGACCATATCACCCTCGTGCTCTTTGTACCACCAGCGACCGATATCAATGAACGTCTCTTCGGCGTATAGTTCCGGAAGCATCTGCTGACACAGCCTCTCGAATTCCGAACTCACGAAATCCGGAGGCGGCTCTGTTGAAATGACACTGTCTAGTTCGCGCAGATTGAGGAACGAGCTGGTCGTTGCGTATCTTGTACAGAGATGCTCGCAGACCTGCTCAACAGGACGTAACGCTGAGTTAGATGAGTAGCGTGAGCGGACGGAGACGTCCGTCAGGGCGTTCACCGTGCGACTCCATGCGGCCGGTTGTTCGCTCAGAGAGACAACAACGATTCTGGTGCACCGGCTGGCTGACAGCGTTCCTGACCTGTCGTCGTTCGCGAGAGCAGGGCTCTTATGCAGCCAACCAGAACGCAGAGCGTCTGGTGACGGCGTAGCCGAGCGCGTCGCGGTTGTCGAAACCGCTGCCCGACTCAAAGGCGGTCTGTCTTGGGTATATCTCGCAATACACTTCGACTCACAGTTGCTACTCGGCATCGATCTATTCGAACGGCGAGGAACCGACCCCGCGGATGAGTTTCTTGGGTAAAAATCGCCGATAAACACTATTTATCGGACACTACGTTTCTGGTCGAGGGCTACCGATGCCTGACTGCTCTCTTTCGTGTCGGAGTGAGCGATCACCTGGACTACGTCGACCGAAACCCATCAAAAATCCGTCTCTGACCTTTAAAATGAGGATCGACTGCTTTCATTATCCGTGGGTCGGCAGTCGGTCTGTCGTTCTCCGATGTATTGCATAGAATATGAACTATTATGACGTTCAACGACCCCATCAAGTACTGTATGATCAAACGCCAGCTGAGGCTATTAACTAGACAATTCTGTTGAAATTTTCTTATTAGATCTCCTCGACTGTGAAACACCCGTTCGGTAGCGATGTGGATTGACTATATGAGAAAAGTCTATACGGGTACTGGGTAATTGCATTATCCATGTTCCCGCTTCCCTTACAGGTCCCCGGTGGCCCCGAGTTGATGATTATCCTCCTGATACTGCTCCTCGCCTTCGGTCTAATCGGTCGGTGGGTCTACCGCGATGCGAAATCCCGTGGGAGCGACTGGGCGTGGCAATGGGGGGTAGGTATCGGATTGCTTTTCTTGGCAGGCTTGGTTCCCGGATTGCTTGGAATACTCATTTACGTCACGGTACGCGGAGAACGCGTCGAATCGACGCCCTGAGGATCTCACCTCAACCAGAGGTATGCCGAAGACTGTCACGTTCGGGTTCTGTGCTGTCATCGGGACTTCCGCTGTCGATACCGTCTCGATCTTTCAAGAACCGGATGTCGATCGATCCCCTAAGGCAATCCACGATTGGATGCAAAGCCGATTTAGAGCCCGCAGGCGGTCGTTACCCGAATCACGTTGCCGTAGACGAGACCGTGATTCGAATCAATGACGAGCAATTCTGGTTGTACGCTGCGTCTGATCTTGACACACACGATCTGCTACACTCCGATCACTTTCGACGACAACGACCGCCTAAACCGAGATAGTTCTGCGGGAACTCCGACAGAAATACGATGTCGAACCTGCTGTATTTCTGGGTGGCGGCGCTCAAAACCTCACACTGTCCTGGACAGAGTTGGCCTCCGATTTCACACTGAACGAACTGAAATCCGAACGCCATCGAACGAATTTTTTTGCCAATTCAAGCGACGAACGTCCTCGTTCTCGAATTGTTTCGACTCACTCGAGCCTGAGACCGGTGAAACTGTCTTCAAGCATCTGGCTGGCTCAATGTTCCAAACGCCTACGGACTCGCGTTGTAGATCTCCGGATCTTCTGGACCCTCAGCGGAGACGACTGCCATCGCACCCTTACGAGCGACTCGTGAGAGCGCGTGGTCGACGAGTTTGACGTCCCCGGGAACGGGGAACGACATCGTCGCGACGCAAGCGCTCCCCGGGAGGACAGGCGTTGTCTGTACGAACCGATCCGGTTCGCTGGCGAGGGCGCCCTGGCGCCAGACCTCGTCCCAGACGCTCCCGATGGGGTGGAAGCTCGAGAACAGGTTGGGTCCCCCGACGCCGAAGAACACTCGCGCCGTTTCGCCCGTCTGTACGTTCATCTCCGCGTAGTTGTCGGGCGTGATCGCGTACTTCTCGCCGTTCATCAGCACGTACGTCGGATCCTCGCGGGCCATCCGCCCGAAGTCGAACTCGTGGTGACCTTCCTGTCCCGTCTTCCCGGTCGTGTACAGCTCGTGCTGGCCGAGGTAGAACTCGTGATCGATCGCGGGCATCCCCTCTTCGGGCTCGACGAGGATGATGCCGAACATCCCCGCAGAGATATGGTAGTCGACGTTCGCGACAGCGCAGTGGTAGACAAACGCGCCGGGGTAGGTCACCTTGAAGCGGAGACGCTTCTCCTCCCCTGGGGCGACGACGGTGTCCTCAGCCCCGCCGCCGGGTCCGCGGCAGGCGTGGAAGTCGACGTTGTGTGCCATCGAACTGTCCTCGTGGTTTCGGATTGTCAGATCGACTGTGTCGCCGACGCGCGTCCGAATGAACGGACCGGGAACCTGGTCGTTGAACGTCATATAGGTGAACGTGACGCCGGGTTCGACCTCCGCGACGAGTTCCCGCGTTTCGAGTTCTACCTCGACGGTCGTGGGCTTCGAACGCGTAATCGGTGCCGGAATATCGCGGGGATCTGCGGCAATTCGGTCGACGTCGGCCGTCTTGGCAGGGCCGAGGTCGGGATCGTCCATCTGAAGCGGCAAGGGGCTCGTTTCGATATCATCGGTGGTCAGCGTGCCAACGGTACAACCCGCAAGCGCCATCGTTCCGCCCACACCAGCAGCCTGTAGCACCCGCCGTCGCGTCGTAGTATACGTCATAATCTTGTTCCTCTACTAACCCCTAAGGTCTGGTATATGATATATGGGAAATACGGTTCTTAGGTTCTGAGAATTGGGTTCTCGAACTATATCGTACTGTAACTTTTGTATATCTATGACTACCACAACATCCGGCCCGACGATCGGGCGACGGCGGTTTCTGCAGGCTTCGACGGCGGTAGCGGTGGGCGGGGCAGCGCTGACGGCCGCTCCACCCGTCAGTGCGCAGTCCGACGCAGACCTCGAGAAGTGGTTCGCGAACGTCTCCAACTACGAGGGCGTCGTCGACAAGCGCGGTGCAGACACGGTCCTAGTCGAGGTCGGTGCGCAGGGCAACGGCGGCGGCTTCGCGTTCGGCCCCGCCGCCGTTCGCGTCGACCCCGGGGCCACAGTCGTGTGGGAATGGACCGGAGAGGGCGGAATGCACAACGTGGCGGCGACTGACGGGGCCTACGAAAGCGAGTTAGTGTCCGATGCGGGCGAAACGTTCGAACGGGTATTCGAAGCCGAGAGTGTCTCTCGATACGTCTGTACGCCCCACGAACCGATGGGAATGAAGGGCGCTGTCGTCGTCGGCGACGTCAATGTCGGGGCGGAAGCTGCGGCCCCCGAATACGTGCCCCGTGAGCCCGATTACGGAGACTGGTTCGACGGTATCGAGTCGTTTGACGGGACGGTCGATCTGCGTGGTCGTGAGGAGGTCCGCATCAGTGCCACTACGGACGGTGATGCCACCTCCGGGTTCTCGCCGGGGGCGATACAGGTAGACCCTGGAACACGAGTTATTTGGGAATGGACCGGCGACGTTGAACACAGTGTGACGGCCGCTGACGGCAGTTACACGAGTCCCAAGCAGGTGAGAGGCACGTGGGGTCTCGTATTCGACGGAATCGGTATTAGCAAGTACGTCAGTTCGAGAGACGAGACTGAGATGCGGGGTGCGATCGTCGTCGGAGATGTCTTCGGAAGTGTCCACGAGGTGTCGACAACACAGCTCAGCGCGATCGGTGCGTTCGGAATGGCACTGCTGTCACCCCTGGCGTTCGCGGTTTTCCTCTGGAGGCGCGGCCTCGAAGAGCGCCCCGAGGCGGGTTCAGCGACTGAACTCGGTCACTCGGGCGACTATGAGGAATCAATCGATCTGGACTCTCCGGAGTCGGTACGGTCTCACCCTCGCGTGTGAGCGCCATCGGCCGGTGGGGGAGATTTCCATAGTGTGAGGATATCCGCACGGTCGCGAACCCGTTCGGGGAATGATTTTCTCACCACTGTCGTGTAAGAACAGTTGGTGACAGAGCCGACGCCAAGCGGAACGCGGTGTTACACACCCCAAACCTATGACAACCCTCAAAACATATGACGTTCCCGATGCTGTCGATCCGGACGGATACCAACTTGACATCACTGGTGCAGTCACTCACGAGTTACAGTTTCGTAGACCGGAACTCGAGGAACTGCCTTCAGAGTCGTTCACGGCTGATTTCGCGTGCGTGGAGGGTTGGATAGCTGAAGATTGCTCGTGGCAGGGCGTCTGCTTGGAACATCTCCTCGATCGGGCCGAACCGATCGCGTCGGCCAGCCACGCACTTGTTCACGCGATGGATGGGGCATACGCGTGTTCGTTTCCCTTGCCACGACTTTCGAATGCCGTTCTAGCGATCGATCTGGACGGCAATCCGCTACCGATCGAACACGGTGGGCCCGCGCGACTCGTCCCGACTGGCGATGCTGATTGCTGGGAGAGTGTCAAGTGGGTTCGTGAACTCGAAATCGTGACGTCGCCACAGGATGATACTGACACCGCGAAATCAATCGCGCTCTCCCGGATCGAGTGATCACCGCGCTGAAACAACCCGCGTGTACGCTGGATTCATCGAAGGACGGGTCCCCGTTTTATTCGCCGGAGTCGGTTTCTCTGGTGCCCTCGTAGCGTTCACTTTGAACTATCGACGGGTCGTGTGTGACATAAATGGTGCCGTTTCTATTGCGGTATCTCACTCTCCCTTCAACAGCCCTGTGACCATTCGGCTCTGTTGAAACCCTTCGCAACTGATCGGGAAACCGTGCTGAATACAGCGGATGTAGCCAGTACGAGGGTTTGTCTGCTACTCTTAATGCGAATCAACTTCCACAATACCTCATATGAATGCAAGTGGAATCACACTCTACATCGCACTGAGCGTGGACGGCTACGTTGCCGACGCCCAAGGTAACGTTGACTGGCTGGCAGAATTTCAATCACAGCCAGACGGCGACGAGGACGTTGAGGGTTTTTCCGAGTTCTTTGAGACAGTGGACTGCCTCGTTATGGGAGCAACGACCTATGAACAGGTTCTTAGCTTCGGCGAGTGGCCATACGGTGACAAGCCAACGTACGTGTTCACCCACAGGGACCTCCCACCCGCAACTGATGAAGTACTGTTCGTTAACGGAGAAATCGCCCATCTTGTGCTTGAACTCAGACAGCAGTACAACCATATCTGGGTGGTCGGCGGTGCACACCTCGCACATTCATTTCTCCGAGAACGCGAGATCGACACGTTCCGACTGTCGTTCGTCCCAATTCTCTTGGGAGATGGAATATCGTTGTTTTCCGGTAAATACGATAAACAGCGACTGGATCTAGTCGATACGACTACACACGGCAGCGGAATCGTAGAACACCAGTATGAGGTAGCCAACTAGGACTGTATGTTGCTGTAATGTGCTCTCTCTGCAACACTTCTTTTGGGATCATCTAACAAATAAGCATTCCAACATATTCTCCCGTTCATTTGTCTTGAGGAAAACGATGCCGAGTGAGTTTGGAGACTCTTTTTCGCAGATTCCACCCGTGCCCTGGACGGATTGCTCACGGTTTACCCAATCGCACGTGTAAGGGGGTTCTTCCCCAACGACCGGGCAGGTCGTAGGGGGGAGACAGCGCCGTTATGTTCAATCGATTACAACCGATTGCAGGCTCTCAGACCCCACTCTATCTGTGATGTTTCTCGCAACCGTCGTGCTCAGGCCCGGTATGTGGATTGGCGGCGCTTTCGGGGGCGGTGTCGATTCCCCCATCGACGAGTGCCGTCTGCCGGGTATCTTCGAGCCACTGCCATTCGTTAGTGAGGAGATGATCTCGTTTGAGGTTCCAGGGATCGGTGCTATCGATCTCTTTGCCCTCTACCCACGATGACAGCAGGTTCCAGACGAAGATCAACTGTCCGAACACGAGGACGAACACCCCGAGAGTCGCAAGCTGATGAAGATCTGTGAAGTATGCCACGGGGCCGACAGTGAGGTCGTACCCGGCGTATCGGCGCGGCATCCCGCCGTACCCGAGGAAGATCATCGGGAAGAACGTGAGATTGGTGCCGATCATCGTGAGCCAGAAGTGCCACTTGCCGAGCGTCCGCTGGTACCAGCGGCCCGTGACAAGCGGGAACCAGTAGTAAATCCCCGCGAAGACCGCGAACGCGATTCCTCCCATAATGACGTAATGGAAGTGCGCGATGACGTGGTAGGTGTCGTGCAGAACCATATCGATCGGGATCGAGGCCTCAAAGACGCCGGTGACGCCGCCGATGATGAAGTTTGCGATGAATCCGACACAGAAGAGCATCGGGGTCGTGAGGCGGATCCGCCCACC
>NZ_VJXQ01000005.1:0-103387 GCF_007655485.1 Halobellus captivus | reverse complement strand
CGTCTTCACCGCGCTCGGGATCGCGATCGCGATCGAGACGGCCATAAACGAGGCGCGAAGGCGGGGATCCATCCCCGTCGCGAACATATGGTGCGCCCAGACGCCGAACGAGAGGACGCCGAGCGCGAGCGTGGAGTAGACGACGAACTTGAACCCGAACAGTCGGCGCCCGGAGAACCGTGGAATGATATAACTGATGAGCCCCATCGGCGGCAACACGAGAATATACACTTCGGGGTGGCCGAAGAACCAGAACAGGTGCTGCCACAGCATCGCTCCCCCCTCCCCGACGAAGAACGTCGTTCCGAAGTTGCGGTCGAAAAGCAGCATTACGATCGCACTCCCCAAAAGCGGGAACGCGAAGAGGATCTGACCAGATTGAACCAACACGGTCCACGAGAAGATATCGAGATTCGCCCACGAGACGTTCTCGCCACGTCCGGTGAAGATCGTCACGATGAAATTAATTGCGCCCATCGTCGCTGAAACGCCCGTCAGATGCAGCCCGAGCAGCATCAAATCGATGCCTGGGTTCGCCTGTTGAACAGAGAGCGGCGCGTACATCGTCCACGCGGTCTGTGCCCCCTCGATACCGACGCCGAGCGGGTCGAGAATGACCCCCGCCCAGATGAGGAGTGCCCCCGGCGGGAGCAGCCAAAAGGCGATGGCGTTGATCCGCGGGAAGGCCATATCGTCCGCACCGATGAGTAACGGTATCAGGTAGTTCGAAAACGCAGCGAGCATCGGCGTCCCGAACAGAAACAGCATCGTGATTCCGTGGGTGGTCAGCAGTGCGTTATAGGTAGCTGCGCCGAGCAGATCGATCGGCGGCGTCAGGAGTTCCGTTCGCATCAGCACCACGGCGATACCGCCCCAAGCGAAGGAGGCCACGGCAAAAACACCGTACAGAAGCCCGATATCCTTGTGATCGACCGTCGTCAACCACCGAAGCAGCCCACTGGGCTTCTCGGCGTGATCGCGGGCAGTTCCGGATTCGCCGACGCCACCGGCGGGGGTGTAGGACCGCCACGATTCGACTCGTGCAATCCACGCGACGACAACCAGCAGAAACAGTCCCATTACGGCAGTGAGTACGAGTTGGCTTGAGCCGATCGGCATACACCCCGCGATTTTTGGTAAACGGACATCATCCTTACCGGGAACATATTCGCTGTGCCGTGACAGACGTCTCAGCGCAGGTGGGGTCCGAACCGAGCACGGATCCGGACCGGGAGGTTTGAGAGCCACGTGACCGGACGTTCGATCGGTGTCTCCGGGATCCGAACAATACTCCAGCCGAATTCCAGACGGCCGTGTTCTTCGACGACGTGCCTACTCATCGTCGCGGTGTTGCCCGTCCTCACGCCACAGCGTCGACAGCGGAATTTCATCGCCTGAGTTACTGCATAGCCACGCAGTAACCTTCGGGCGAATATATTCGGCGATACGATTCGACTGATCGGCGTGTCGGCTGCGCCCGTTCAATGGTGAACAGCGAATCCTCAGCGAACACAGCCTGAACGCGATGGTGCCAGACAGTAGCGGAGACCTCCCACTGCTGTTTGTTCGTTGACCCATCGAGAATTCGCTGATGATTCCCGATTGCGGGGCCACCGTCGGAACGTCGCTGACGTAGTCCGTCGCTTGCACTGTCTCGTCAGTGAGGGTTCGCCGGAAGCGGATCGTTGGTCCCGGAGTCTTCGGTCGAACGTGTTGAAGACGCTCATAGTGGGATAGTTGCGATTATGCAGTTCTCCGAATGAGGTATGTCGTTACCAAGCGAGAGATTGTAAACTGCACTATCCGCTTTTAGAGGAACACAATGCGGCTGTGTACTTCTCTTTTGAGCGGAATCACGTTGGCTCACCACGACAGACAGTACTTGACATCCTCCCCACCCCGAAGGGCGGGGTTTTAGCCTTGTAAGCTCTGTTGAAACCCTCAACAGGTGATCGATTCCTCCATCCCCAATCGGTCAGTCCAGTGGGACTATTTATCGATCAAGACAGAAGCAGTCTCTTGAGAAAAGTTTCTAACCTGGCAGACGTTCAAAAGCCTGTTCAACCGAGACCTCCCGGAACTGCTGGTCTATCCAGTCATCGTCAGAACCAAATGAGGGAGCGCTTACTTCTGAGTCGCCGGTAAGTGACTCGACAGTCGTTTCGAACCATTCTCTTGCTGGCTGGCGTGGCTGACGTATTGAGAATTCTGCATTGCTCGGACGGCCATCTGGAGCATACACATAGCAGTGATCTATCCGTCGATGAGCGCTTTGGAGTGTGATGTTATCTACGTCGGGAGACGTGGGTGACACATCTGGGACGAGGAGAGTCGTTATCGCCCGGTCGTTGATCGCTCGCAATAGCTGCTCTGCATCCGATTCGACGGTGACGTTTTTGTGGTCGGGATAGATGTCGAGCATCCGGTAGTCCGCCGGTTCGCTGGTGGCCTGAAAAGTATAGTAGTCCGGATACTCGAAGAAATCCTCTTCGCGGTTTTCTCTGAGATAATCGTAGAACGCAGTGACACACGAGAGAATAAAGTTACCAGCACCGAGTCCCTCAGTTCCCGCCCCCATCACGACACCCACTCGGTCATCCGACGTCACGGATGGCATCACTGTTTCTCTGGGGACTACGTCTCCATCGACCTGATACTCAAACGAAGCACCATCCAACTCTTTTGCCGTGTGCATCTGTCACAATGAGATGGCTTCCGTGGTTGTAAATAATCACAGGGAGACTGTATTCAGCTACTCGATCCGCACTCTTCTGCAACCGATTGGTTTGGACAAGAATATGTCTAACGGAACGTATTTCAGCAGAGCTGCCTTGTAGCTTCTAAATAAATCTGCACCGAATTCGCAACGGATCGTTCGTTTCGCACCCGCAGTGAAGGCTTGTACGCTTACTGTATCGGTGACCGACGGGTCGGGCTCGAGTTTGAGCTAGGTAGCCGATTCAGAACGGAGCATCCGGTGACCCTTGGCTGACTCCCTCATTTTGCATCGTCCGTTCCATCGGGCTCGATCCGATCTCGGCACTGTCTTCCGGTTTGGTCGTCACATCGCCCGTTTCCAGGTACGTCTGTTCGAGTTCCGCAAGTTGGTCGCTGATCGCGTCGCTCTGATGGTGCATCGGTGCTGGCCGGACTCGAACGAGGTCATATTCGTGGCGGTCAGAGAGGCCGTTCCACGCCCGGAACGAGCCGATCGTGAGCGTGTGAGTCTGTGGGCAGAACGGCGTCGTTGGCGTGAACTCTGCACGGAGGACGCGATTCGCGCCCTCACTGTCAATGGCGTCGTCGGCGTTGTTACGCTCGACAGCGTATCGATACCCGGCGTTCTTGTGCCGCGTATCTAAATTCAACCGAGCGAGGTTATAATTGAAGGTCATGTCGTACACTTTCCGTTCCTCGAATAACTCTCTCGTGAGGCGATGGAAGGCAACGTGATCATTTCCTGTTAGGACGTCGTGCCCTTCGAGAAACCTGTCGGGCATCGGATTGTGTTTCGGAATGAACGTATCGTAGTTATCGAACAGTGAGTCGTCGTCCGTTCCAAATAAGGATGGAAAGCTGGGCATATTCGTCCCTTCTTCGTTACCGGACATACGTCTATTGCCGGAGATATTCGGGGGTCGCGAGTTGAATTACGAGCCCCTCTTGAACCGCCGGAGTCACACCCTGAACTTCACACTCGCTCAGGAGGATTTGCCACGGCCTTCCGTTCGAGATTAATGGCGGTGACATAGGCGTGATCTGTGGATCTGGCTTTCGTGGTTCGTGAGAGTGCTTGGACATCAACCACTAACGTTGATCTCGAAAAAGTATAACTGTAAACTGTCCAAACGGTACACCCCTTAGAATAGATGTGATGAACGCACTTTTCTATTCGTTTCTGTTGATCTAGTTGAAAATTACCTTCGCAGAACATCGCAAGACGTCGGGAACACTTTAATAGTGACTGCTGGGTGAATCCCCCAAGAAATACCCTCTTATTTTGCGGAGGAAACTTTCCACCACCTCTATGCTGACCCCGGTTTTACAACGCGGTATGCACACGGTGTTCCACGTTTCTACTCCTGAAACGCTCTCATACGCTGATGCGAAAGTGGATAACCTGATTGCCGATACAACCGTTGAGACGGACCAAGTCGCCGTATTGGTTGATTCGTCAGTTGCTATCGACGCTGCAGCAACCAGACTTCGGGAAGTACCAAAGGCGATTCTAGCAGCCGATGTCTCATTTCTGATTTGTTCGAACGCAGCACAAAAAGCCACGGCCAGCGTAGATGATTTCCCGGACGGCGTTGAGTTTGTTTCTTCTGGAGTCGGAGAACTCACACGCCTTCAAAACCAAGGCTACGCATATATTAAAATCTGACAAGCCCAAGGCTACGCATCACGTCGTTAGATACCATCACGTCCGGTTGATGAGATATGAGACCCACGTGTGAGGGACAGTACTGCCCAGAGCTAGACTCTGTCTGCTGTAACTCACCAGTACAGGAGTCAACAAATCACCGGAGCAACCCGTTTGCGGGACAATCACGTCACGCTATCGAAGGGTTCAGAGTAGCGGATTCGCAGTTCGAATTCTTCGGCAAGGCTCAACAGTGTCTGTGGTAACTCGTTTTGAATCCGCTCGTCCGACATCCGTCTTGTTGGCCCAGAAACGCCGAAGGCTCCGATGACTTGGTCGTCAGCATCGGTAATCCCAACCGCGACAGCTCGGATGCCATCGATGCGCTCAGAGTTGTTGATTGCGAAGCCACGCTCCCGGATCTCGTCAAGTTCCGCGAACAAAGCGTCCCGATTCGTGATAGTCGACTCTGTTAGTACAGGGAGTCCATATTGGTCGATGATTTCCTCAACCTCGGAAGCGGGGAGTAATGCGAGGAGGGCCTTCCCTACGGCTGATGCGTGGAGATAGAACCGCTGCCCAATGTGTGTGTCGGCGAAAATACCGTGTTCACCAACCTCGCTAGCAAGCACGACGCCTAGCCCGTTTTCATTAGTTATGAACGAGGCACGGTCTGCGGTTTCAGTTGCAAGCGTGCTCGTGGTCTGTTGAGCGATTTCATAAGCTGGCTTTCGGTGTTTCGCATAGTGACTCATTTCTACGAATCGCAACCCGACGTGGTAGTCGCGATCCTCATTTACCACATACCCGTGGGACTTGAGTGTTGTAAGGTATCGATAGGCGGTACTTTTTGAGATATCGAAGCTCGAAACAATTTCAGATATCGTTGCACCATCTTCCGATTTGAGGTGTTCTATTATACGAAACGCAGTATCGACCGATTTGAGTTTATTATCTGCCATATATGTAATATACCTCGTTGGAATAGCTTTCTGCGGGCTACTACCTAATAATTCACTATTTGGGAATCCCTGGTGAGAAATTGGATATATTTAGAAGAGATTCACATATCGGTATTTATATATCGAGCCGAGATAATTCTGCGTTCAATCCCGACAATGACTGACATCACCACCAACCGACGCGCATTTCTGCGTAGTATCGCGGGTGCGGGCACCGTCCTTCTCGCTGGCTGTTCGTCCTCCGGCAGCACTACCCTCCGAATGGGTGCCGGACCTCAGGGTAGCGCCACATTCGCATCGACACAGGCACTCCAAAAAGTCGTCAACGAGAATGCTGAAAACGTCGAAATATCCGCGCAAGAGACATCTGGAACTGGCCCCTCGAACTTCCGTTTATACGACAACGGAGAGATCGACGCCGGTGGGTTCGACAACTTCGCGGCTGCAGAGGCGATGAACGACTCCGGGAGCTTCGAGGAGAATTCTGTCGATAAGATACCTTACCAGGGGTTCTTTTACGTCCTCGCGCATATGTACGTGGTCGCGCGAGCCGAGACAGATATCCAGACAACCGACGATCTCGCTGGGGCGAATGTGTGGCTTAATCCGCCCGGGACGAGCGTTCGACCGCCGACGGATGCCGTTTTTCAGGAGGCTGGATTGTATGACCAAATCAACCTGTTTGAAATGGGTCGGAGTGACCTCCCTGGTGCGCTTGAGGAGGAACGGGTGGATGCAGCAGTTGTCTACGGAGTCAATTACAAAACACTTCCAGGCTGGGTAAGTGAGCTTGATGCCCGTTTTGAGCTTCGAGCGGTGACTGCCACGGAAGCATTCAGACAAGCCATAGAGAACGCCGATGGGACAACGTTTGAGGAGGTAGACACCTACGGGTGGAATCAAGACATCGGTGCAGACAGCGCCGCAACGTGGAACCTCGGTGCCCAGTTCCGGTTCGGTGACGGTGTTTCAACTGAGGCGGCAAAAACGATCACCCGGATCGCATACGAGCAGAACGACGCGATCATCGAGGCGAATGCGATCTATCCCGAGTACAGCGAAGTTTCCGATATGACGAGTGGTCTCATCGCAGACCAGCCGGTCCATCCGGGCGTGGCAGAGTTTTGGCAAGAAGAAGGCGCGTGGAACGATTCGTGGACAACCGGTGAGCTTTGAATCAGCAATGAACCGCCGGACGCAGGTTGTTTCTGGAGTGAGCCTCATCTTTTGGGCCATCGTGATCAGTTATGCTCTCACCCAGCGTATGCCGCGAGCGCGCTTCGGAATCGCGTTCCTCGGAGCAATCGCTACGGTCTATGTTATCGATAACGTATTCGATGCCTATGTGGAGAACGATCGACGAGAACTCGTCCTTCTGATCTCTGCTGGTCTCGTCGTCCTCCTGACGACTGGATATATGTTCTTCAACTTCAACGTCCTCTACTCGGTCCGTATTGGATACGCGCTGAATTACGAGTATGTCCTCGCTGCAATGTTCGTTCTCTCGATTCTCTATCTCACTTTTCGAGAGTTCGGAGAGCTATTCCTCGCTATACTGTTGGTGGCGATTGCATATGGCCTGTTTGGAGCAGCGATTCCGGGTGTGCTCGGACACGGAGGGATCACACCGACGCGGATGTTACGGATCCTGGTTCTTGAGATCGATGGGTTCTTTGGAACCCTGACACGGCTCGTCGGTGCCTGGCTCGCTCTTTTCCTGTTGTACGCCGGATTCTTGCAGGCATATGGCGGCTTCGATCTGATGATCCGACTCGCCGTCCGCTCCTCCCGGTATATTCGATCGGGTGTCGCTCAATCAGCGGTCATCGCGAGTATGATTATCGGCTCGATTAACGGGAGCACAGCCGCTAACACGGCTATGACTGGGTCATTCACGATCCCGCTTATGAAAAAGAACGGTCTTCGATCCGAGACCGCTGGCGCGATCGAATCTGTCGCCTCGACTGTAGGACAGGTTCTCCCGCCGGTGATGGGGGCTGGGGCATTCATTATGGCTTCGTTGCTCGGAATCGAGTATGCCACTGTAGTGATTGCCGGGACCCTGCCAGCGCTAATTATGGTCTGTTCTATCGGGGTTGGGGTTCACTATACATCCATCTCACAAGTTTCGGGCGTGCAAATCGATGTAGAGGAATTCATTGACGTGACGAAGACGCAGCGTGATATCACCATCGAAGGGATCCAATTCCTCATTCCGTTCGTTGTCCTCGTCTATACGTTAGGCATCGCACAGTACACAGTGATCTCTGCAGCACTGTATACTGCCTTTTCGATGGCTATCACTGGAACTACGATTCCAATCACGCGTGCGGCACTTGGATATGAATCAGTCTCCGGTGCTACCCGACGAACGCTCGGTCAAACTATCGAGGGTGCTCGAATTGGGGCGCTTTCGCTGGCAGGGATTGCGATTATTATCGCGGCGATAAACGGCGTCGTCACTATTCTGCTGACGACCGGTGTGCCGTCGGCGATTACGCTCGCGCTCATCGATATCTCCGGCGGCATTATGCTCATTGCGGTCATACTGGCGATGGTTATTTCGATTATCCTCGGTTTGGGGATGCCAACTGCCGCAGCGTATCTTATTGTCGCCCTGCTCATTGCTCCCACTCTCAGTGGCGAGTTCGGCGTGCCCAAGATTGCGGCGCATTTCTTCGTCTTTTACTGTGCGATCCTCGCAGCGATCACACCTCCGATTGCTACGTCGGTTGCGGTGGCAACTGGGATCGCCCAAAGCGACTTTTGGCCGACAAGTGTCGAGGCAATCAAGATCGCACTCCCGTTGTTCATTCTCCCGTTCGCGTTTATTTACAATCCTGAATTAATCGCTGGTGGCGTGAACGTGGGCACCCTGATTTCAGCCACACTTGTTCTCGTTGGGGCGATCAGCATCACCCACGGAATCAACTACATCGAACGACCGTTCGGCCTCTCTTGGTACGCCGATCTCGCTATTCGTGGCCTGTTCGTAGTGACTGGGGTCGTTGCGATGGCTTATCCCGGAACTGCCGTCCGCACAGGAGTTGTGGGATTTGTCGTGACCGGCTTCATCATTCAGCGGCAGTTCGGTACTCGGGATCAACGAACAGAGCAGGCCACCGTCGAGACGGAATGAGGATACTATGACAGAAAGCAATGATATAAACTCGAAGATTTCAGAACGTATCGCTTGTGGGACACTCGAACTAGACGGCCCGGATAGTGTCGTCGCAGGGAATTATGCGACGTGGGAGCTGACATTCACGGCTGGAGAGTTGGGGATGGACGACGGGAGCGCTCTGAAAGTTGCGACTAGTATGACGAGCGACTGGGGTCATCCGCAGTTTAGCGATTCGAACGGTGACAACTACTGTACGGTTACAACGAGCGGCGATGCGACCGTGACAGGACGTTTCGACCCAGATGGCCACACGCGGCCGGTAAAACACGCTATTGTCATCGATATCAACGACGGGTCGCTTGCAGAAGGCGACACGGTCACCCTCACACTGGGTGATACCACAGTTGGGAGTATGGGAATCCGAGCACAGACGTTCCCCGAGAACGAATTCGTCTTCGTCGGTCTCGTTGACCCTTTCGGAACGGCCGAATACGTCGAAATTGACACTCTCACGGTCGACATCGTCCCTGGCCCCGCGACAGCTCTTGAGGCGGTTGCCCAACCTCGCGAAAAAACGGTCCGGATTGCAGTCCGGGCCGTGGACGAATGGGGGAACGTCGCTGTCGACTACGCGGCACCACTGACCGTTGAATCATCTACGGGTGAGGAACTCTCTCCGATCGACGTGACTAACGGGACGGGAACGGTGACACTCGCGATGTCGGACCCTGCATCGACGGCTCCGCAGCGATGGACCGTACGCGGAGATCGGCTTTCCGCGACTACGAATCCCATCGTTCCGGCTGCGCCAGTTCGCTGGGGAGACCTTCACGGACAATCAGAAGAGACAGTCGGGACCGGTTCCGTCGAACAGTACTTCGATTTCGCACGGCAACGAGCGTTCCTCGATTTCATCTCCCACGTCGGCAACGATTTCCAGATTACGGATGAGTTCTGGGAGCGACTGCAGTCCGTGGTATCACGAAACAATGCCTCCGGTGAGTTCGTAACGTTCCTCGGTTACGAGTGGTCGGCGAATACGCCGAACGGAGGCGATCACAACGTCTACTTCCGCGGGAGTGAAGGGACACTTGAGCGAAGTTCACACTGGCAACTCGACGATCAGTCCGCACAGTACCGGGGGATTTCAAAAGCGGAGGACCTCTACGATCACTATCAGGGCCGGGATGACGTCCTTATCATTCCCCACCAGGGGGGACGGCCCGCGACGCTCGATATTATCGATGAATCACTGACGCCGTTCTTTGAACTCGTTTCTGTCTGGGGAGTCTTCGAGTGGTTCGGTAGAGAAGCGGTCGAACGCGGGCATCATCTGGGAGTCGTCGGCGGAAGCGATGACCACACCGGTCGTCCTGGTGCGAGTCGCCCAACCAACCATCGATTCTTTTTGGTTGATGGCGGTCTGATGGGCGTTCCCAATGCAGACCTCACCCGGGAGTCGTTGTGGACTGCGTTCAATTCAAGCCGCTGTTATGCGACGACAGGGGCACGTATTCACCTTGCTGTGACGGTTGATGAAACGCCGATGGGGGGAACGGTAACGGTAGAGAATGAGCTAACGCTTGACGTAACGGTAGCGGGAACGGCTCCGATCACCCAACTCGATCTTATGCGTGACGGCGAATGTATCGCGAGTCGTGACTGTACGACTGGGGATGATCGATTTGAGCTTGTCTGGACGGGGGCCCGATCGAAAGATCGGTACAAAGTTCGTGACTGGAGTGGCGGGGTCTCAATTTCTGACGGACGCTTCACCGATATGGAAGAATTTGGCTTCCAGCATCCGGAACACGGCCTCCAGCGAGTTTCCTCGACGCACGCTAAATGGCGCAGTAAGACTGCAGGTAATTACCAGGGTGTTCGTTTTGGTGTTGAGGGGTCGACAACGGGGACGCTCGCAGTTCGGACGGGACCGTACAGCGGTGAGTTCTCACTTGGTGACCTGACCGAGAAACACCTTGACCTCGGCGACGTCGACACGAGGCTGACGTGTCGGCGTATTGGAACCCCCACAGACCGTGATCTCACAGTTTCGTTAACGGATGACCCCAGTCCGGGGACCTACGCGTATCAAATTCGGGTTCGACAGGCCGATGGCGAAATGGCTTGGAGTTCACCGATCACCGTCCGACGGGATGAGTGACTGGCCTCTCCTATACTGAGCAATTGGAGGGATGAACGTATTCGCGCTCTTATGAACTCCACTCCACTGAAGGGACGGAGTTCTGTTCTGTTCCCCGCAGGCGCCGCTAGAACTCTTCTACGAGTACACTTGGTGCTGACACGACGAACTTGGTGGACAGTCTCACTCCAAGTTGGTGACAATGTCATCAACTACCGGTTTCTCTAGGGACTTGGAACTTCACGTTCGACCTGTACCTTCTCTGTCTGGATATGACACTATCGAATCAGTAATGGATCACCGGTCAACAGAGCCAACCGGCCTCTTCCTCAATCACTCCCGTCGAGCAAAGAAGACATATTTCCGAGTGAGTTGTGTAACACACGGTATGTGCCCTCCTTTGGTCTGCTTTCGGTGTGGAGAATATTACGGCGACGAAACGCGCGTCCGATGTGCGTGCGGTGAGCCGCTCTGGTTCGACACACCCAGTACTGACTTTACGTGGGCAGACTGCTCGGATGTCGAGAGTATCTGGCGCTACGAGGAGCTGCTGCCGATCGAGCAGCCCAACGGAGTCGCTCGTGCTGCAGGACGCACCCCGCTCGTTAGAAGCTACGGACTTGATGGCGCTGCTGGCTGTCGGGTCTACGTCAAAGACGAGAGCGAAAATCCGACTGGAGCGTATAAGGATCGAGGCAGTGCTGTCGCGGTTCCACACGCTATTGAGGCAGGCACCGATGTCATTGGCACTATCTCGTACGGAAATATGGCGATCAGCACGGCCGCTCACGCAACCAGCCTCGATCGAGAGTGTATTGTGTTGGTCCCTGAGGAGACCCCGTCCGCTCGCCTGGAGCTTATCGCACAGTATGAGCCGACGATTGTGCAGGTCAGCGGCGACTACGGGGCGCTGTATGCCGATGGGTTGTCTCTCTCAGACTCGCTCCCGATTTCAATTCTCGTCAGCGATGCGCCAGCCCGCATTAGCGGGTACAAAACGGTCGTCTTCGAGATTTACGAGTCACTCGCCCCGGACACACCTGATGCGATCGTGCTGCCAACGAGTTCCGGAGGGTTCGCATCAGGGATCTGGCGTGGACTCCGCGACCTCGTAACGCTTGGATTGCTGGAGGAGCTCCCGAGGTTGTATCTTGTCCAGACTGCCACTGCTGATCCGATAACGCAAGCCTTTGAAATGGGTGCGACGGACATCACCGCCCTCACTGCTGACGAAACTGGGGAGACAATCGCGCACTCGCTCGGAAATCCAGATCCACCAAGTGGCGCTCGGGCGCTCGCGGCTGTCCGTGAAACCAATGGCGCGGTCGTGTCGGTTACCGATGCGGAGATTCAGACCGCCCAACGACAGTTCGCTGTTACTGGTGGCTTCTGTGTCGAGCCTGCAGCGGCGACACCATTAGCGGGCCTCACACAACTTTCCGAGCGCGGTGTGATTGCTTCTGATGAGTCCGCTGTGATCGTGCCGACCGGGACGGGATTCAAGGAAGCTACTGGCGACGCGTCGATCAGCACCGAGCGGACGAGTCGAGCGGATTTGCCGTCGCTGCTCGACTCGCTACTTGCTGCACACTGACTCAACTTTTTCGACAAACGGTTCTCCAAGTATCGTCACGGATGGCGTTGACGAGACGCCTTGCGTCTCGTCGGTACACCGGAACGCTTTGCGTTCTGGGGATTGCGATAGGGATAACGGCTGGTTGGCAGAGTCAGTGGTTCACCTGTTCGACCGTAGTGAGGGTCGTTTCGTCCCACGAGATCAGGTTGCACACCTCGAACCCTCGGATCCCAACACCCTCGGGAATCTTCGCCTTCGAGTGTGGGGAGGATCTCAACGATAAACAACAATATATACCGTTGTTCAAAAATGATTAGCTGTTGATCAATGGGATCCGATTCCAGCGAAGATATTCGCCTCATCGAACGGGACCTCTATCGAGAAAATCAATCAGCATTTATCGCTTCACTTCCGCAGCTATCACCCAACACCCGCGTCTTGCATCTCGACTATCTCTATTCGCCACAGGAACGCGTCGAACTGTGGCGGGACCAAGATGCAGAAGCTATCGACGAACTCGCGATTCTGTACGCCGGATACCGACGGCAAAAACCGGGAACGATTGAGAGGTATGGTAAATCAATCGGGTACGAAACGACGTTTACTCACATATCAAACCCCAAGGACATTCAACAGGCCGGACTCGAACTCACCAAGTTCTTCGACCGTGTAGAAGCGGAAACATACCCTACACTGGTCTTTGTGGATTCGTTGTCGGCTATGCTCCAGTATGTCTCTCTCAACGACACCGTCCGATTCACTCGTGAGTGTCTCAGTCTCTTCGAACGCTATGGGACTGTCGGCCGGTTCTCTTTCACGCCGCAAATACATACAGCGAAGACAATCGATACAATTCGGGACCTGTTCTCTGCCTAGATTGGCTCGGGCTGGTTCGTCTGTAAACCAACTTGGAGCTACGGCCCGCGGCTTTTCCCGTCAGTGACCAACGACCATCGCGCAGACCTTTGTCCTGAGACGCTGTGAACTGAGTGGGACCGTTCCGCAGTCACAGGCCTTTCATCGAGTTAAAATCCTAACAATTATGCGATTCTATTAGCAAGAGCCGGTTGGGTAGTCAGTGCAGACTATCCGTTTCCCCCTCTCCCTTCCCCGTTCGAAAACGACAAACGGGCTGTTTCGCAGAAATGTCTCAGATATCCTGCTGTGGACGGGAAGGACTTCATTGTAGGGAATTTAAGGCCTATTCAACGACCGGTGATCCGCATTCGACGCAGACGTATCGGCCTTCGATAGTCTCCGCAGCGGGAGCGTTGCACCCGATACATTTCACCCGTGCGCTCCGAACGCTTCGTGGATACCGTGACATTACGTGAACTATTCGGGACTGGTCGCAAAAGTGTTGCTCTACGAGCAATTCCTTGGACTGCGGGCGTTACCATATGCCCTTGAGGGCGCTTCGAGGGAATGCGGGAACAGGAGAAACAAAACGGCCTGGATGCGCGAATAACCCGACAAGCGCTCCAATCACAGTGATCCGGGCGCTGGGGTCTCGATGTGACAGAAAAAGATCACCGATAGTATCTTCCCATACTGGTATTATTAACAACTTCACATATCGTAACGTATAGTATTCGTAAGGAAAACAATAGCCGTATGCAACCGGCGACCGGTGTGCGGTTATTGTTGGTAGAAGATGACCCTGACGACGCTCGGTTTGTGAAGCGACTACTTACTGATTTCCGCGTGGGAAATTATGACAACCGGCCGATTGAGATCGAAGCTGTAGAACACGTCGACACATTTGCTGATGGCCGTGATATGGTCGACTCGTTGTCGCCCGATATCGTCATTCTGGATCTTGGACTCCCCGATAGTAGCGGTATCCAAACTGTCGAAAAGATGGTTCAACACGCTCCAACATTGCCTGTTGTGGTACTCACTGGCCAGTCGAATTCCGGGATAGAGGCGATACGGAGCGGTGCACAGGATTACTTGCTCAAAGGGCGTATTACCGCGCCATTGTTACTTCGATCGCTTCGGTACGCCATCGAGCGTAGTCGCGTCACCAAGGAACTTCGCGATCGGAATACTCGACTTGCGGTGGCCAACGAACTTCTTCGGGGCGACCTTCGAGATGATATCGGTCTCATCGTCGGGTTGATCGATCAGATTGAGGCTGCCGTTGGCCCAACAGACCAGAACACCGTTGAATCTCTATTTAATACGAGTCAGCACGCACTTGAGCTTACAAATACCGTCGCGGATTTGATGGACGTTCTCAACGGCGAACCCTTCGCGCAGCGAGGCCCTTCTGATCTTCGGGCTGTACTCGAATCAGAAATCAACCAATTTCAAGAACAACATAATGTCGACATTGTTTTGCAGTGGCATACGTCGACTGATGATCCGCTGGTAGTCTCTGGAACTCCACTTCTTGGATCCGTGTTTGCACATCTGCTCTCAAATGTCAGTTTGCAGTCTAACGAGCGTGCGTCTCGAATTGATATGACGGTAACTGCGACTGATAACGATGTCTCAGTGGCGATCACTGACGATGATCTCGAATTTCCCGACTCAAAAAAAGAAGCGATCAATGCGTCTGATCCCCGGACCGCAGCTCAATCTCGGTTGAGCTCAGATCTGTTCTTCGTTACGACAGTCTTGGAGCGTATCGACGGCAGCATTGAGATCACGGATAACTCCTCACCTGGCACTGTTATGACTGTAACACTTGAGCGGACACGCTCGTCAGTGACCCCGGATTGAACCACGCAGTCCCGGTTGAGCGGTGGGTGGCTATCTCCTGCCCTTTATATCTATCTTCTGATCAATAGCCAATACTTGATATACCTCGATACAGATAGTACGTTGAAATGTTTGATGTGGGCGAGGTCCACTTCCGGGTGTTGTATTTACTCGGGGCGGTTGGGGTTCTCTTCTTGCTTCGACAACCGCTTCGGTATCCGAAGCGCCCCGCCAGCCGTTGGTTCGCGCTCACGATCGTGGCGGTGTCGGCGTGGCTCTTCGGTGTCGGTCTCTATTATTTCGATCACACTCACGCCGGTTCGTTCGCGCTGTACTGTCTCGTACTGTTTTCTATTACGGTGTGCTTCGCTGGTTGGATCCTCGTTGCGATCGAATTTTCCACGGGGCGGTCGGCTCCGAGGTCTGTTCTTCTCGTGTTGGGCGTATTCGCTATTACCCACCTCTTTTTATTGGTGACCAACTACGCTGGCTTCCACGAACTCATCTATCTATCGTCATCGTTTGTCGATGATGGTGGCGGGCTGAACGTTCGGCGCGGACCGCTATTCTGGGTCCACATTGTCGTTATCTACGTCCTTGTCTTCCTTTCGGCAGTTCTTTTTGGGGCGGAGTGGGCGAATTCAAGTGGACTGCGCCGGCGTCAAGCAGGCATTATGGTACTCACGCCGATTGCCGGTCTTGGGGCATCGGCCCTCTGGTTCGCAGAGGTGCTCCCCTTTCCCTTCGATCCGACGCCGGTCGGCGCCACTCTCGGTGTCGTTATGCTCGGTTGGGTCTTATATCGTTCAAAATTTGTCGAAATCGTTCCCATTGCGAGAGACACCGTCGTTGAGGAAATGTCCGATGCCGTCGTCATCATCGATGCCGAAGATCGCGTGATCGATTGGAACGCTGAAGCAGGTCACCGCTTCGACGCCGAAGACGCATCTGAGGGAATTCCAGCCGACGAATTCTTCGACTCGGTTCCTGATGAGACGCTCGCTAAGTTCACCGACACCACGCAGACAGAAACGCAAATTTCGTTCGAACACGACGGGACTGCACAGCACTTCGCGGTCTCTATTTCGCCTATCGAATCTGCGGATGACAGTACTTTGCTGGGACGTGTCGTCGTTATTCGGGATGTTACCGATGAGAAACGTCGCGAAGAGCAACTGTTGAAACAGAATGAGTACCTTGATCAATTCGCTGGGATCGTTTCTCACGACCTCCAGGGACCACTGATGGAGATCCGGGGAAGTGCAGACGCCACGATACGATCTGGTGATCCCTCATACGCCGAATCAGTCCTTGAGGCCACCGACCGGATCGAGCGACTGGTAGATGACCTTCTTCGTCTGGCTCGAACTGGCCGACAGGTCGATGACGTTTCATCAGTTGAATTATCTGAGGCGGCTGAGACGGCTTGGCGGCGGGTCTGGAGTTCCACTGCGACACTGACGATTGAGGCCGACACTACCATCGCCGCGGACAATGAGCGATTGCTGCAGTTACTCGAAAACCTCTTTCGCAACGGTATCGAGCACGCGATTCCCGATTCAATGCAGCACCCATCCTCACTTACCAGCGCGAATCACGCAAGAAATAGTGCTGCGACAGTAGCTCTCGAATCTGCCACTATCCAGATGACTGTCGGTTCGCTCCCCGATGGCTTCTTCGTTGAAGATAGCGGTTCCGGAATTCCACCCGAGGACCGTGACCGCGTTTTTGAACGTGGATACACTACCACCTCCGATGGGACCGGCCTCGGACTCAGTATCATCCGACAGATCGCCAAGGCCCACGGGTGGGCCGTTCTCGTCACTGAGGGTACCGATGGCGGAGCGCGATTCGAATTCCGAGGAGTGACCGTCCTGGAAAATTCGAATAGCTCGGATCGATAGCATCTCTCGGATCACACACCACGCGGAGATACTAGCCCCGGCTGAGTGAATCACGGCACTCCCGATACGTCGTGGATGTAGCGAGCCTTTCCGGTGAGTATACCGATTCAAAAACGGCCATTCTGTTAGTGAGCGCAATCTCATCGCGTTCCGCTATCGAGTCATCATCGTGGGTTAGTTGGTTCTCGACAGCCGTGAGTACTGTTTCGCGTCTGATTGGCTTTCGGAGCAGATCATCACAGGGAACTGTTAATAGCCCAAATTCTGGCCGATCCCCAACGAGAACAATTGTACGGCACTCAGAGCGGATCTCTCCGATCAACTCGTGGATCTCTATTCCAGGCAACTGTGCATCAAGGATAACGACATCTACGTTCTCCTCAAAGTGGGTGAAGAACTGATCTCTATTGTGGGTTCGAACGCTACTGTATCGATCGCTCATCCACTGCCCGTACAGCCGCGTCAATCTGCGATCGCCATCAGCTACGAGTACTCTCGGTATCGCATTTTCAAGGTGGCGATCTCCCCACTCGGAAAGTGCCTCGAACACCAGTTCCAAATCACGACCGGCACCTGTAAGTTCATACTCGACTCGAAGAGGAGAGTCTGAAACTTCCCGTCGTGTGATCAATTCGCTTTCCTGAAGCGCATCAAGCGTTTCGGTGAGAACTTTCCCCGAAACACCCTCGATGATGTCTTGTAACTCATTGAATCCGGATGGCCCGTTGTGAGAAAGCGCGACTAAGACGACTGGATTCCACTTTTTTGAAAGAAGTGTTAGTGCCTCCAATCCCACCCGTTTACGAGGTGGAATCTCGGAATCCAATCGATTCATACCCAATCTCTGGCTTGAATTGACATATTTGTTTTGTTGAGTAGGCTTCGAGGACGGGATCCGTGACACAACCACATCAAGAAGGTATCTCGTGATATCCGCGGGCGCTGCGTTCGCCTCGTCGAGGACGGACTAGTCCAGTCGAAAGTTGATGCGAGCGCTTGTCACCTCGTCGTCTGCCAAGTTCGTCTCGACCTGCCGCTTACACCGTCGTTGAGTTACACGCCACCCTGACGCTTGCCTCCACCTTCCCCACACTAGACGGTCGAATGGTAGTCGACTGTGGGGACGATCTGCCTCGTGCCAACTAGCTGAGGATGTGGAGTTCCTGACGTCGCGGTAAGTGAGTCGGTTACTGTAACGTTCGCGAATACTTACCAGAGTCCGAGAAAACGAACCGTTCAGCAACGTGACCGGACCTGTTTTGTCTCTGAATCGGCACGATAGGCCGTTCACGTTTTGGGAAAGCTATGACGACGAAAGAGAATCAGGTACGCTTGGAGAACAATCGTCTTGAAGACACCACCCCTCCGACCGAATCCGATGGGGACGCCCGAGAAAATGATCGATCTCGTCGGAGTCGGCGGACGTTCATTCAGGGCGTTGGGGTCGCTGGTATGCTCTCGCTGTCGGGGTGTACCCAAGTTACGATTGGCGAGGACGGCATCACTTGGGGAACTGCAGAGAGTACTCCGACCAGCACCGCTACCGAGGGCGGGCCCACAGAATCCCCTGCGGATGTTGCTACGGAGGATGACGACGAGATTGACCTCTCGGAGTTCGAAGATGGGAGCTTCAGCGGTGGGACTCCCAGCATCTCCGAGGGCGTTCGCGACGGCGTGGAGATATCGGTCACACCAGCCGGAGTCGATAATGAAATCAGACTGCTCCGTGAGACGGTCCAATTCGAATACAGTGCCGACCTTGTTGCCCGTGATGATCTCGTCGCCGAGCTTGCCGAAGAGGAAGACAATGACTCGATGGTGGTCCAAGCAGAAGTCGTCGAAATCGACGATCAGGTCAACGAAGAACCGCAAGTGATCCAGGCCGAGCTCATCCCCGTTGACGAGGAAGATGATGATGAGGAGGACGACGATGAGTAGCGACGAATTGATCTGTTCGGAGACGGACGAGCGCATCGAGGCTGGGTTTGATGAACCGATTATGTTTGACCGCCTCGAGAGTACGTTCTACCCGGGCAGCATCGTCGATACGGCAACGATTCCAACGGGTGCCTACGAGCAGGTGAGGGCCGATCGAGTACCGTTGAATCTCACCATCAATCCCCGCGGGATGAGTATCGATGGCTCAACGCAACTCATCGTGGAGAACCCGACGCTCGGGAGCGTCCGCGACGCCCAGATCGAACTACGAGACCGACTCAATCCCGCTGCCGGGGAGGGAACCGCTCATATGGATTACAGTCTCGAAACCATGCACTCCGAAGAGACAACGAGAACGATGCTGGGCGCCCACTACGAGGGCGTTACGACGGAGATCGAGGCCAACTTCGAGTACGAGTCGGAACTAGAGGTCCACGAGATCCTCGCGCAACTACAACAGGTGTACTACTCCATCGATGTCGACTTAGAACACCCGGGGGCGTTCTTCTTAGACGGTCGGACGCCCGCACCGACATCTGCGATCGTCGATCGGATCAATTACGGCCGCATCGTCTTGTTTAGCTTCAGATCTACTCGGTCGGTCACAGACATCAAAACCTCAGTGGAAGCGGCGTTCGAATCTCCGGGTCGTAGCGGTGGCGGGGAGATCGAGTACGAGGACGCACAGACTATCGAAGAATCGGAAATCAATGCGACTGTGTTCGGTGGTGGTGCCGATACCGGGGGGCGAGCCGTAACTGCAACCAGCATCGAGGATATTCACGATATCATCAACGAGGGATCGAGTTTCGGTCCCAACCATCCTGGCGCACCGATCAGCTACCATATGACGTACCTGATTGATGGATCTGATGCCGGAGTTACGACGGCGACGAACTACACCGCTCGGAGCTGTGAGCGTAGGGCGACTACCTACGAGGTATACGATTTCAGGCTGTTGAATCACAACACCGGCTTGATTGGTAGTTCTGATTCGGTAGACGGATACATCAGAGTCGACGGGAGAGAGAGTGGCAACCGGGTGTACCCACGTGAGAGTGAAGGGGAACCGACGGTGTCTGTCGAGGGAACGCCCCTCGATGAAGAGGAAGCTGACAAACAGATTTGGGTCCGGTCAGAGGGTGAGAAGATCGCCGTCGAACGAGCGGGTGAAGACGATACCTCGATCGAGGAGACACCGGGCGTGCGGTCGCTCGAAGCCACCGCGACGCTCGATTTCCCGGGCGGGGCCGACTCCATTGACTACTCGGACGGCCACATCCGCGTCGTCTCGAATCTCGACGTCGACGGGAATCACGCTGGATGGCAGGCAGTGAACGTCTATCTTGGCGAGATCACCGGATCCAACGCCGATCACCGTCTGCGATTCACTGGGCACGATGACGACCCGATGGATCTGGTTTTCAAAGTGCGGCCCGTGTTCAACTAGCTTGCCAGTTGCTTCGATACGAGCTCGAAGCGCTCTCGAACGGCGCAGTCCTGTTCGTTCATCACTCAATTCTCTACAGAATTTGATCACTTTCCGGGACGAGCCACCTTCTACTTAAGATGCTGGCTCAGGTGCAGGCCTGAGCCGTGCCCTGGAACTAACCTGGCGGTAACGTAGGCGGTTACTTTATCGTTGACGAACAGTTATCCGTACCGTCTTACGACAGGACGCTATGGCCGGTTCCGACGATCGCATTCGACCGCACGAAGAACGGGGCGTCATCACGCCGAACGACGATCTCAAACTCCTCCACTGTACCGAGGTGAGTAACTGTGAGTGAAATCATAGGTAACACGCTCTTGACGGGGATCGCAGGGTTGCCCTTGGATTTCTCGGTTGAGATACTCCCCCTGCAGAGTTTCACCGGTGGAGAGCCACTTCTTGCCATACCGATTGCCGTTGTGTTCTTGGTGGGGCTGTTTGGAGCGTACTTGGGCTATGGTCGGTACCAGAAGGGGCAACTCATCGAGGAGACGGAGACCGCACCGATTGGCTCAGTCACACCGGGGCGCGTTGGTATTAGTGGAACCGTCCGGCCGGTCGAGGAGCCGCTGAAAACGAAATTCACGGACGATGAGTGCGTCTACTATGGGTACCGGATCACCGATACCATTGAGACCGAGAAAGAGGACGAGGACGGCAACACGGTCGTCAGCACCGAGACGGAGCGGCGTGGGAGGGGCAGCGAGGCGGTGGACTACTACGTCGAGGACGACACTGGGGTCGCGCTTATCCCTAGTGATGACGGGCTGGACTATTCAATTTCCTCGGAGAACTCGGATACATTCCGGAAGAAGCGACACCAGCCGATAGAGGACCCTGACTTCACCCACGGAGACGACTACCTCCCTTCAGGCACCAAGCAGCGCTCGTATAAACAGTCGTACCTCCCTGTCGGTGAGGAGGTGTTCGTGATGGGCCGTGCACGCGGTGCCCCGACCGACGAGAACACGGCATCGGTGATACTGCAACGAGACGAAGAGACGGACACCTTTCTTGCATCGGATGAAGGCCAGGACGGACTTGCAGGCAGCTTTTCGACCTCTGGGCTGCTCATCGTACTAGTGAGCCTTGCAACGAGCGCGGTCACGCTCTATATGCTTGTTTCTGATTTCCTCCTCGTGTAAATTTCCTCATAGATAGGTGCGGCGAGTGCCTTGGGGTCGTTGGGAAACCCTCGAATTTCGTGGTGACGAGAGAGCGTTGCTCTTTCGAGGGAGTTGACCCGAAGTGATTCACGGCCGTGGCGAAATCCGGATCTTCCCATCGACCTCGTAGGGGTATCGCTTAAGCAGCAGTTGCTTTTTCCGGTTCTTGACTTCGACACGTCTGAACCCTCGGCCTCCCAGGTATATGACTGCAGATTCGAGTGTCAGTGAGCCACGACTGACCTCGTGGGCTCGCGCCTTGGATCTCTGTGAGCTGCTCCGGGGTCACACCCTGAGGTACTCTGTAGTAACAGGAAGTCCCGCCCTCAAGGAAAAATGCAAAGGGCTGCTGAGTAGGACGAGATAGTTCAGTTCACGCGTCGAATCCGTTCCGCCTGAGCGCCTCTGCCAACTCACCGTCAGGGTCGGCCGTAAACTCAACTAACGATGACTCTGGTCTTGTTGTGGTATAGAGTTCCGAGTCGATATTGTCCGGGATTTCGTTCGCGTGTGTCTCATCTACAACTGCAACCGATATTTTTGGCTTCGTATCCGTGTCTTTTGACTCGCTCATTAACGTGGGATACGGGGGAACGATGTTTGGCCTTTGGGATTTGCACAGAATGGTCGGGGCGGTTCGGACGCTCCCGTGAGACACCAGACAATACCGCCTGCTTACCTTTGGGTATCCTTCTCCCTTACCTCACACTCAATTAACAATTATTGTCTATTCGTTATATTGGCGATAATATGTTTGTGAAAGGCTATGAACGGTGCACTCTTATTCACTTCACTGGGGAATGTCAGATATTTAGGGTAGATTCAGAGCGATTCAACGAGCGGTGGTCAGTCCCAATGGGGCGAGCATCGCCACAGGAGCGTTTCTGGATCTGCCCTAACGCGATCACCACTCTACGATCCGTTTTCAATACTGACCGGTCGAAATCGGCCGCAGTCAGTGAGTCCGCCCCATCGAATCTCACGGAATCTACCGTTGATGCCGGAGGCGAACAATGAATCTCAGGGCCGTCTCCGCGGTAACGCTATCTACTCTGCTGGTGCTGTCGTTGTTCGCGACCCCGGGGTTCGCGGCTGCTGTGGTTTTCACTGAACCGGATCCCACTTCTCTTGACCATCTCGATGGCGCGGGAACGACCACAGACCCCTACGTGATCACGACCGTTGCAGAGTTGCAAGCGATGTCGGAGGATCTCACTGCTCATTACGAACTGGGGGCCGACATCGACGCATCGTCGACGGCAACCTGGAACGGTAGCGATGGATTCGACCCGATCGGCGACGAGGCGACTCCGTTTACTGGGACATTCGATGGGCAGCAGAACACGATCTCAAACGTAGTGATCAACCGCTCTGAGGAAAACTACGTCGGATTATTCGGAGTCACGAGTGAGGATGCCACGATAACAGGTGTCCATCTCGACACTGTTGACATCACGGGTGAACGATATGTTGGTGGGCTCGTTGGGAAGAGCAATGGGCACGTAGATGCATCGACAACTTCCGGCGAGATCCACGCGTACGGGTACGCAGGTGGGCTAGTCGGTAGTTCTCCTGGAACGCTTACTAACTCCCGCTCTACGGCCGACGTCTTCGGTGGAGGGTACGGAACCTTTGGTGGACTCGCTGGGGCAAATTCCGGAACCGTCAGTAACACGTACGCGATGGGACACGTTGAGGGGGAAGAGGACCTTGGCGGGCTTCTTGGCCAGAATTCCGAATCTGCGACTGTCACGCAATCGTACGCGACCGGCTCGGTCGTAGACACTGGCTCGAACGCAAACCTTGGTGGCCTCATCGGTGCAAACGATGGGACTGTTGAGGATTCATACTGGAACCTCGAAACGACTGGTCTCTCGACCGGTATCGATCAAAATTACGGGACTGCCGACATCGAGGGACTCTCGACCCCAGAGATGACTGGTTCTAGTTCGGAGACGTATCTGGCGGCATTCGATTTCCAGAGCACGTGGGAGAGCGTCAATAATTCTCATCCAAACGCAAGCGCCGACGGCTACCCGATCCTGCAAGGTTTGGATGCCGAATCCCAGATCACCACGCCTGCTATCGAACACCTTCTGACGGGCAGCGGATTCCTCGAAGATCCCTACCTGGTTTCGAATATCAACGAACTCCAGGCCGTGCGTGAGTATCCCCACCGCCACTACGTCCTTACCGATGATATCGACGCTTCAGCCAATAGTTCGTGGAATGACGGTGATGGCTTCGAGCCGATCGGTACGGAGAATGCTCACTTCACAGGGACATTTGACGGCCAAGGGCACGCGATCACGAATGTCACGATCTCCGAAGATTCTGGACATACTGGGCTCTTTGCGTGGACTGCTTCGGGGGCAGTAGTTGAGCGGGTGATCCTCGAGAACGTTTCCGTCGACGGGGGAGGCGTGACTGGTGCACTCATTGCTGAGAACCACGGCACTGTCAGGAACACTTCCGTGAGCGGCGTCGTCACCTCGGAGGTTACGTCGACGGGTGGGCTTATCGGCGTGAACGTTGGAACGGTAGTCAATTCTTCGGCAAGTGCAACTGTCGAAGGCTCGTCCAATGTGGGCGGTCTGATAGGGACAAACGAGGGTCTTGGAGATGAGATTGGCTCTGTGCTCGATTCTCACGCCTCTGGTGACGTTTCTGCGACGGGACGAGACGTTGGTGGTCTCATCGGATACAGCGATCGTGCCGAGGTGCGCACCTCCTATGCGACTGGAGACGTGCAGGCACCAGCGACCGCTGGTGGATTGATCGGCCAGAGCCTCTATACCTCTGTGACCGATTCGTTTGCGACCGGTACCGTCGCAGTCAACGGCACGAACGCTGGGGGACTTATCGGACGGCTGAGCGGGTCGAGTACCGTCACTGCAACCTATATCAGGGATACCTTTGCGACTGGTACGGTCGTTGGGGATATCCGTGTTGGCGGGCTGATCGGCTGGAACGAGGAGAGTCAAGCGACTCGGTCGTACGCCGTCGGGACTGTCGTTGGAAATGATGAGTCTGGTGGTCTCGTCGGCGACAACGATGGCACTATTGAGGATTCATACTGGGACAGTGAGGCTACCAACAGAACCGACGGTGCTGGAACAAATGAGGGAGAATTCGCGGCGGTCGGTCTCACGACGCTCGCGATGATTGGGACCGCGGCCGAATCGAATATGTCTCACTTTGATTTCACCAGTACGTGGGAATCAGTCGAATCGTCGGATAAATTTGCTGAGGACCGGTCCTATCCGATTCTGCAGGCGCACGATCCCGAACAGCAAGTCCAATCACTCGCGGGACTCGGCCCCGAGGCGACCTTTGTGATCTCGCCTGCCGGTCAGATTGATACGGACGAAACGGTGACCTTTGACGCTAACAATTCGAGTGCCGTCGGCGCGATCGATTCGTACCATTGGGACTTCGGCGATGGTGAGACGGTGACGACATCCGATCCCGTCGTCACCCATAGCTACGATGCGTACGATAGCTATCACGTCCACTTAGAGATCGAAACAGCGTCGGGCGAGACGAACCAGACTACTGCAACCGTCCACGTGGCCGAAGAAGGCACGTCGATCTGGGAGTACACGACTGACGATTTGATCGACAGCTCTTCGCCCACTATCGTCGATGGGACGGCGTACGTTGGTGACGAGAACGGGACGGTGTATGCAGTCGATGTTGATACCGGTGACACTGTCTGGACGTTCCACCACGATCCGTACCCGGACGACGATTCACCAACAGTCGTCGACGGTGTCGTCTACATCACGAGCAGAGAGTCGAGCGGCGTCTCGTCGGATCACTACCTCCACGCGATCGACGCCGATACTGGCGAGGAATTGTGGAACATCACTCTTGGTCGGTCGCCGGTCGGCTCGACTGTCTACGGCGATACGGTGTACGTGACGACTCGCGGTGATTGGGACGTCTACAACGGCTACGTGCTCGCCTACGACGCGGATGACGGAACTCAGCGGTGGGCCTACGAAACTACGACGCCGCCGACGAGCGCTCCAACCGTCACTAACGGGAGTGTGTACGTGGGTGATTCCGTTGGCATCGTTTACGCCCTTGACGCAGATAGCGGCGACGAGTCGTGGACATGGGAGGGCGATGATGAGATCCCCCACGCACCGACGGTCGCCGATGGGATTGTCTACGTACCAGTGAATGATCTCGTTCCGAATTTCGAGGTGGACGTGAACCAGTATCGTGGTTACGTGTACGCCCTCGACGCGACTGACGGATCGACCATTTGGGAGGACCCGTTTGTCGATGCTGAACTCGACCGTGGAATCACGTCGGCGCCGACCGTCCACAACGGAACACTCTACGTCGCTGGCGGGGGAGATTCACTTTACGCGGTCGACGGAATGACGGGTGAGGAGATGTGGACTTTCGGGACGCAAGCCCCGATGCGCGCAGCGCCGACAGTTGTTGAAGCGCCTGGGGAACTCCACCGAACGATTGACGACGAACTCGTCTTGGTGGGTAACGATGACGGGAATCTCTATGCGGTCGGGACAGACACGAGTGTCGCCCACTGGATCTACGATGCCGGTGGCTGGGTTCGGTCGTCCCCCACAGTCGCCGATGGAACTGTCTACGTGGGTGCAGACTACTTTGAGCCGGGCGATCCGGACACTGTCGGCGACGACGGTGTTCGCGAGGGCGTCCTCCACGCCATCAGCACGAACCTCACGCGGTCGAGTGCCGACTCTCGGGTCGAATTGGCGACGCTAGGCCACACTGAAGAGATGCAGTCGTACCTCGATGTCGAAATCACCTCGTCGAACGAGTCGGTGCTCGAAGGCGATACGGTCGTTGTCGAGGCGACCGTCTCAAACTCTGGCCAAGAAGCGACTGGAGCTGTCGAGCTCGAGGACTTTGGAGGCACGGTTGTCGATTCCGAAACGGTGACCGTCGGTCGTAACGGCGAGACATCGGTAACGCTTGCACTCCCGACAAGCTCTGGCGATGCGGGCATTGGCGACCTCACCGTCACTACTCCTGATGATTCCGATAGCGCGGAAGTTGCAATCCAACAAGAGGTGGATTTCGAGGGCTGTCGCGTGATCGACACGCCCGGCGTTTACACCGTTACTGGCGGCCAACTTAGCAGCTCAACGTGTATTGAGATCACCTCGAGCTACGTCGAACTCGACGGTCAGGGAATCGCGCTTACGGGTGGTGGAGGAATGGACGATGGCGCACACGGGATCCATCTTAATGGCGCTGATGACCAACTCACGAACGTCGTTATCCACGACGTGTACCTCGTCGACTGGGCGTCGTTCGCCGTCGATAACGCCGGGATCCGGATCGATAACGTCGAGAACAGCGAATTCAGTCACGTCCGAGTCGAGAACAGCTACTACGGTATCTGGGCGGACGGACTCAACGATAGCATCGTGAATGAGAGCGACTTCACGACGGTCTTATACGCTGGAGGGGGTGTCGTTTTGGACTCATCCTCGAATAACACGATCGCGAACACCGAGGTTGCGAACCCGTTCTTCGGTATCGATGTCGATGAGCAGAGCGACGACAACGTTCTCACTGACAGTACCGTCGGAAGAAGCTACTACGGCCTTCGTATACTGGAATCAGATGGATTCGAGGTTTCGAACGTCGACGCGCGATACAACGGCCCAGACTTTTACAGAGATAACTCGGTCACCACCGAGAACTACACGCTCAGCGCCCCGCCGAACATCACGGTAGAGCGGACCACAGGCGAGGAATCCTCTAATGGGGTCGTGTACGCGAGCAACACCGTCGAAGCTGACGTTTCAGCGGTTCCAGCCCCCGATGTGACTGTGTCTTTCGAGGCGTCGAGCGTTGATCTCGAAGCCGTTCGCTCGCCTGCACCGAACCCGAACGCCCACGCGCTTGGTCAATATCTTTCCGTCAGCGGAGGTGCGAGTGACGCCGCCTATCTCGATCTCAAGGTGCACTACGACGAAGCGCACCTCGATGGCGTCGCAGAATCGAATCTCTCGCTTTGGCGCTACGATGCGAACGACGAAACGTGGAGTGAGATCGCCGATCAGTCGGTTGACACCGAACAGAATGTCGTTGCGAGCAACCTCACGACATTCGGAACCATCGGTGTGTTCGTTACCGATCCAGGAACCGCTGATCCCGCGGTGCCCGTGACCGCAGAGATCACTGACTTAGCTGTTGTCGCCGAGGGCGATTTCAATAACGTCCTCGAAGAACCTGCAACGAATGCGGGTGGTACGGAATGGACTGCGACGATTGACGTTACTGATCTCCCCGAATCGAGAGACGACACGTATGACTTGCGGGTAGAGACCGAGAACACGTTTGGCGACGAGTGGTCGGTTCCTCTCAGCAAGACGCTCGAAGTGACCGAAGCCCCGACTGCTGAGTTTGAAATCGCGGACATCTCGGATAAGTTCCCCGACGGGTCACTCGGGGATGACCAAGGTGATGTCACGATCGAAGTCATAGAAACGGCTGGTGTCCAATCTCGTGGGCTCGAAGTGACCTTGCAGATCGAACGCTTATCGGATGGAGTTCCAGTATATGAGGAAACAATCGATGGTCGGGCGCTTCAAGATGAGACCGGAGCGTTCACCTTCGACGTCGGAACCGTCGGCGAGGTCGATGCTGGCGAGTACGCAGCCGTTCTCGAGGTTGACGCTGACAACGCCGACGCAGTACAGGAAATTGAAACGTTCTGGGTAGGTGGCGTCCCGCAGGGTACAATCGATATCAACGACCCGGTGACTGCCAATCAAGAGACGGTTGAGATCGAATACAGCTTTGAGAATACAACGAACGGGGCGGTCGTGGGAATTGGAAACACTGCTACCTTGCCCAATGGGATGCACGTAGAGACCGTCACCGAAAACGGAACGATCGAGGTGACCACCGATGAATTAGGAGGGATCGAGTCGGGCGATTCCCTCATTGCTCTCATCTGGGATGGGCGCGAAGCGCAGCCAGATGGAGGGGTACCGACCGAAGTGAGCCCGCTCGGTCAAGATCTAATCGTCACGGCAGAACCACCGAATGTCACGGTTGTCGACGCCAACCTCTCCCGTGAGGAGATCACGGCGGGTGAGGAGGCCCTGATTAACGTGACGTTCACTAACACCGGAGACGAAGAAGAATCGATCAACGTCTCGTTCTTCGAGGAGGGATCGGTATTCCTCGAACAACAGTACAACGTCTCTGCGAACTCCAATCGAACGGTCACTCTCACACGAGACTACCCGAATTCAGGGACATACAACATCACTATCCAGAGCGATACGACTGGCAACACCGTCGAGGTCGGTTCTGTGACTGTTAATGAGGACACGTCGACGGACGCGCCCGGATTCGGTATCGTACCTGCAGCCTTTGCGCTGCTCGCTGTCGTTTTGGTCCTCGGGCGTCGACAGAGCTGACGTAGCGCCGAGAGATCTTTGCTTCTTTTTCGATTACGTGGCTCTTTGTCCAACGATCGATTGCGGTGTCAACTTAGAGGACTATTCGGTTACTCTGTGACAGAGCACCTCCAATAGCCAGCACGCTAGTCTTTTTGTCTCAGCGGATGCCAACAGACGCTTCTGATTACATCTTACGCCAACGGATACGGAAACCTAGATACGGAATGCGAGTATATTTCGGGTGCTCCCTTATTATTTCAATACCACCGGAGTCGGGCGAAAAGTACACGAAATATACTATCTCACTGCAGCAATTGACTCTTATCCTGCAGATACTATCACGCTTCATCACGATCCAAATACGGGGGACGGCGTCGGGCTCCTTTTAAAGCAACCCCCGAATTCCGGTTTGGATACTGTGATGGTCCGTGAACGCCCTCGGCGCTGTCTGTTGATTGGCTGGATATTTGGAGGGGTTATAGGGTAATAAATCTGGGGGATACCCCTATCGAGACTGCCGTCTAATGGGTGTTTTATCGATGGATTTGACCGGATTTTGTCAGATTCTAATACATTATTCTGGACGGTTCCAGGAGGCTCTCACAGATGTATCCTTGACGCGTTACCACGAGCCGTCCACGGAGCGCCGATACGCTCGTTCGGCTTGGTCGGCAACGGCATCCCAGTCATACCGCTGGGCACGTTCGCGCGGATCTTCTTTTGGACGCACGTCGTCGAGGGCGCGATTCAGGACGTCACGAAGGCTCTCCACGTCAGGGCCGACGAGAAAGCCAGCGTCGCCGATGACTTCATCGGCCGCTGAGTCGGGGTGATCGGCCGCGATAACCGTACAATCTGCGGCCATCGCTTCCGCGAAGGTGAGGCCGAATCCTTCTCTCGTACTGGGGGACGCGAAGACGTCAGCGGCACGCATATGGCCGAGAACGTCCTCGTAATCGTCGAGGAACCCGAGGAAGTCGATCCGGTCGGCGTGCGCGAGGCCGTCGCGTTGCCGTTCGAGTCGGGTCTTCTCGGGGCCGTCGCCGACGATGCCGAGCGTGACGTCGTGGTCCTCGGCGACTGCGTCGAACGCTTCCAAGAGGAGATCGACGTTCTTGTGCTCGATGAGTCGGCCAGCGAAGAGCACATCGTAGCCCTGCTCGGGGAGCGGTGCATCTTGGATCTGTTCGGTATCGATGCCGTTGGGAATGATCTCGATGCTGTCGCGATCGGGGCCGATCTCGGCGAGCCGGTCGGCGGTGATGCCCGAGATGGCGATCGGGTGCTGTGGGGTGCGGGCGGTGAGCTGTTCGGTGACTTTTCCGAACGGGGCGAGGCGGCCGAGGTACTCTTCCCAGTAATTACCCCAGACCTCGTGCCAGGTCGTGACGAGGGGGGTGTCTGTCCGGAGACTCGCGAGCTTCGTGGCAAGGACGGGGAAGTACGGGAAGACGCTGGCGACGACGACGTCGTGTTCGTTCTGTCGGAGGTGGCGTCGGAGCGGTGGAATGGATCGGGTGGCGAAGTCGATGGCCTCCGTGATGGAGCGGCGATCGTCGGTGTAGAGTTCGGTCTCGGGGGCGACGGCTCGCAGTGTGAGTCCCTCGTGGGTGATCTCTTCCGGGCCGTCCCAGAAGTGTCGGCCATAGATGGTGACGTCGTGGCCCTGGCTGGCGAGGCGGGTGCCGATCTCGTGGATTCGCTTTTCCGCACCGCCGGTGATGAAGGGGTAAACCACGTTACTCACGAACGCCACGCGCATTATGCGACGTGGCGTCGGACAGCGATAATGGTCTTTCGATGTATCGGCTCTGTGGAGATGTATCGACGATGAGCACGAGTCGATGCGTATTCATTTGGCTCTTGGATCGACCACCGTCAAGCTAGGACTGTCCTCGAAACCCCTGTAGTCGTTTCACGGTCAGGTGCTGCCGAACGGGTTTGCATCTCGTTCCGCTCACGCAACATCTATATCACTCCACACATTGGATCAATTCGATGAGCGAGTGTTGGGAGAACGTCATCTTACTTTCTGCGGACGCACTCCGTGCGGATCACCTCTCCTGTTACGGCTATTTTCGGGCGACCTCACCCGTCCTCGACGAACTCGCCGGGGAGAGCATCCGGTTCGCGAACGCTTACAGCGCGAGTTCGCACACGCGCGAGGCCGTTCCGGCGCTTTTGACGGGCGAGTATCCCGACGTCGCGATCGACTCGAAGTATCGCCTCGCGTCGGAGACACTGGCAGAAACACTCTCTGACAAGGGATATGCGACCGCAGGCTTTCACTCGAATCCGTTTGTTTCCAGAGCCTACGGCTTCGACCGGGGATTCGACCACTTCGACGACGACCTGCATCTCGGCCAGCACAAGCTGATTGCGCTGGCCCAGCGGGCACTGGACAAGCTCCGGAACCGACACTACGCGCGGGCCGAGGAGATCAACGAACGGTCCCTGTCGTGGGTGGATTCGTTAGATGAAGAACAGCCGTTCTTCCTGTGGAACCACTATATGGACACCCACGGGCCGTACGAGCCGCCGGGGGAGTTTTCTACTCTATATTCCGATACTGGATTATCGGGGCGGGACGCCCAGTCGCTGTATCAGCGCGCGATCTCGGCTCCGGAATCGATATCTGAAGATGAACGGCAGTTGTTGGTGGATCTGTACGACGCGGAGATCCGGTACAACGACGCGAAGATTGGAGAATTTTTGGGCGCGCTTCGGGAGCGTGAGTTGCTGGCGGAGTCGTTACTTATCGTGACGGCAGATCACGGCGACGCGTTCGGCGAGCACGGGTATTACGAGCATCCGCGGTATCTGCACGACGAGATCACGCACGTGCCGCTGTTCGTACGCCCGCCCGGTGGTGAGCGCGAGGTCGAGGAGGGGGATGTGAGCACGCTGGACGTGGCGGCGACGGTCGGCGATGTAGGTGACGGCGTCTCGCTTCTGGATCCTATTGATGGAGATCGACGTGTTTTCTCGCAAGCCCGCGGGGAGAATTCGGATAGTCACCTCCGAAGGTATGCAGTTCGGACTTCTGAGAAGGTGTGCTTCTGCGAACGCGACCGGGAGACCGGGACGATCGAGTTTGGTGGGGAATCGGATCGGTCGCTTCGGTCCGAGCTGGAGGCACACGTCGAGGAACGAGTGCGCGTCGAGAACGGCGATTCGGCTGGGAGTGATGAGGAGGTCGACGAGGAAATCGAACGGCGTCTCGACGCATTGGGGTATAAATGAGCGAGTCGTTGCGGATCGCGATGCTCCAAGACGACTGGTGGCCCCGAACCGGCGGCGGACCAGTCCACGTGAAGGAGCTCGCAATAGCGCTCGCAAAGCACCACGCTTGTACCGTCGATATCTACACACGCGCGCTATCGCAGCACGGGGAAGCGTACACAGACACTGAACGGTATCAATCGGGGCAGGTCACTGTTAATCGCATCCGCCCATGTACCGACTACTGGAATCCAGTCGGAAGAATTTCATCGATGGTGACACCGATCCCGAAGTTGCTGCGTGAAGAGTACGACGTGATTCACGGTCATACATTTCTCCCTGCGGTTCCGACTCGGGCGTCCGGATTTCTTTCCGGCGTTCCTACGGTGTTCACCGTTCACGGAACCGCGCTCACATCCGGCGTCGGTCGCGATGAATCTGCACTTGCTGGCGTGAAGCGGTGGATTGAGAAACAATTCGTCCTCGGCTTCGATTACGACACAGTCATCTCGGTCAATCACGACCACGTTGATCTCCTAGAGACGGGGCACGACGACGTGCGAGCGATCCCGAACGGTGTTGATCTTGATCGATTCGACGTCGCAGCAGACCGCACGCAGGACGTGTTGTTTCTCGGTCGGCTCGCCCCGAAGAAACGCGTGACAGATCTTATCGCTGCATTCGCAAACCTTGTCGACGAGTTTCCGGATTCGACGCTTCGAATCGTCGGGACCGGGCCGAAGCGCGAAGAACTCGAAACGCAAGTCGAAGAGCTTGGAATCCCTTCCCACGTCTCGTTCGAGGGACGTGTGTCCGACGAGTCGATTCCGCGGTTTTACGCGTCTGCCGGTGTGTTTGTCCTTCCGTCCGTCTGGGAGGGGCATCCGCTCACGCTCCTCGAAGCCTGGGCTGCAAGTTCACCGGTGATCGCTTCCTCGGTTGAGGGCATCGAGGAATTCGTTGACCACGACGAAACCGGATATCTGGTGCCACCGGAATCTCCGGAGGAGCTGACGAACGCGATACGCCACGTGTTGAAGAACCCGGACCGTGCCCAAGAATGGGGTAAGAACGCCCGTGAATTGGTGGAAAACCAGTATTCCTGGGAAGGAGTGGCAGATCGGACGTACAACCTGTATCGGGATCTCGTCTGAGTAGCCTATTCCATATAGCCGAGATCAGCGAGGCGGTCCTCGACGTTTGAGGTATCGTGTTGGGACCGAGTAGTCGCGTAGTCACCGGCGATCTCGTCCCAGTCTTGGCGTTCGACTTCCTCTTCCGTGTCCGTGAGCACTTTCCCGTCCGTATTACTGTCGACGGGAATCCCCAACTCTGCGGCAACGGTCGGTGCGATGTCGTAAATCTCCGCCTGATCGATGTCGCCGAGCGAACGATTGGAGATCAGGATCCCGTTCGGCTTGTGGTTCTTGTGAGGATACCGTCGGAAGGTGTCGAGGATCGACCCACTGACGTCGTAGCGGTAGTCCCGGGGGAACAACGAGATATCGGGCGCGTCTTCGAGGTGTTTGCCCTCGTAGACTTCCTCCCGTGGTTTTACCGCGTCGAAGACGAAGTTTCCATCCGGATCGCGGACGTCTTTTAGTTCCTCGATCAGTTCGGACCGGATCTGCTCGTAGTCGCTCTGGGGAAGGACCCCGTTGGGTTCCCTCCCTTCGACGTTGAGATGGATGCCGAGACTGTTAAACAGAAGCTGATAGGCGATCGAGTTCTCGTGGTCGACGACCTGATTCTGGGCGGCGACGAGGGCCTCCTCCGGAAGCAATCGCTCAACGATCTTGTCGAGGCCGACTTTGCCGAGTGCACGGTGAATTCGTCGTGGGGAGAGTCCGACTGCAGAGAGAGTCGATACGGCTATGCCCGTGAAAAATCCGAAGATGGAGAATTCGACTTCTTCGGTTCCTTCTTTGAGGTTGTCTTTTGCCTGTCGGAAGTACTGTTCTTCGCCAGTTGTCGTCTCGCAGTAGCCCTTTTCCGCGAGCCAAGAGTTAATGTAGAAGGTCCAATCGTAGTCGCCCATCCCATGATCAGAGGTGATGAACACTGTGGGGTCCTCTCCACCCAAATCGATGATATCGTCAACAAAGTTGTCGATCTCTTTTAGAACTTGTCGAATTTGGTTACGATTTGTGAGATCGTGAAAAATAGTGTCTGTAACTTGGAACTGAACAGCGAGGAAATCCCAGTTATACCGTTTGTTCAGGAAACGAGCCATATCTCGGCGATGTTGTGCAACATTTATATATTCTGTAACAGCCTCTTCATCGGTTGTCACATCCGGATAGATAGAGTAGTCCCTGTACTCATTCTCATAATCCTTACGAAGATTGGTGGGATAAAACTGAACATCCTCTGTGGCAAGATAGCCTGGTATAACTACACTATTGTTAAGATTTTGGGTAGGAAAGGTAACAGGGAAATTTATTATGATAGTGGATAAATCATAGGCGTCAGCTATTTCAAAAAGATAAGCTGAGTCTACATTTGAACGATCTCCGAGTTGTTTAGTATACCCTTGTTGGATGAAGAAGTCAAAAATCCCGTGTTTACCTGGATTACGACCGCTGAGAAGTGAGGGCCACGCACAGGGAGTCCATGGTGGATGGGTACTACCAAGTTGGATTTCTTGATTGTATTCAGACAAATGTTTTATATTTCCCATATCTCCCTCTTGAATCCAAGGTTCAATTTCTAACCAATCTAAACCATCGAGACCAATCAGTATGACATTATTTGAATCCATTGACTCATTCAAAGTCGATTTACCTTATATACTCTTTGACTGATTCCAACTATCTATAAGATAGCAAAATTGGTCGGGAGGACATTGGTCGGAACCAACCTATCACAACCTCATTTTTTGATCCCAACATGCACTTCGAAGATTACAATGTCATCAAGTAGACCTTCGCAGAATGGTAACGCCGAACTACGCTGATTGTTAACCACATCAACACGCTCAGCCGGAAACAGCAAAAGTTTAGCTCCCGCAATCATATTCTAGTTTAAGCAGTTGATCTGAACAATGGCTCCTTCCCCGAAGAGGTCAGATAAGAAAATTATAATGAACGGACCCAATGTCTCTGATTAAGGAGTTGATCACGGATATCCTCCATTGACTTATGTACTGGTTTAAGCTATCCGGTGATATAATTCAATCCGGAACTAGTTATTGAATACCGGTTATTCGGTCTAAAAATATGTCAAAAATACACCTATTCGAGAATTCTTCACGTAGCCAATTAGAAGATAATGAACTGGATATTGTCAAACTAATCAATTCGAGGTCACAAAAAAATAAAACAAAAATATTTTCTGAAATTCATTCAAAATTGGCTGTAGAGTCCGAAAACTTTCCCATATTCTTGAAATCCACGTGGACTAAGTTTACGAATCCCACTCCCGGAAATCAATCCGAATTGATTAAAAAAATTGTTCTTTATGAAGAGCTTCAAAATGCGGATATCTCAGAATCTACCGAGACGATTGTTTGTCATAACCTTTCATCAAAGTATGAATGTGTAGTTCACGATTTTTGCATAGCTAATAATATTAACATATCCATCACCAATTCGAGCAAAGTCACATATATGTTAAGACAGGCTAAAAAGATATTTGTGACATTTATCCAGCTATCCGCAATTCTATTAGAACAACTACTATTTGGTTTTATTGGTATGTTTAAATTAAGTACGAATAGGAAAATTGGAGACCAAATCTTTATTCCTAATCCAAATCGGTATGAAAGCATAAAACCTGTCGCTGAAGAGCTAGGAATAAAAACACTAGTTGTTCCCTGGCCCTATCTATTGTTACAGTGGAAAAGAAATAAATTACCAAGTAATAATGCCTTTATTTCCATTAATCAATTTTCTTCGATTATCTCTGCCCCTTATTCATTAAAAATCATTCTAGCAACTATCATTAACCGAAAGAAGATTTGTGATGATTTGTCGGAAATAATAGAGTTGCAACGTGGTTATCGCTTACCGAGATCTGTGGCTTTTTCAGTAAATCATATATTAGTATCTAATGTTTTTTGTCTTTGTTATTGCCACCCTGCAAAAGAAATGGTTAATACGTTGGAGCCGAAGAGCTTAGTTATCGGATCTCCTGGTATTTTTTCTTTGCCTATACTCACTATGGCCAATCAACAGCAAGGAGTTGAAACATTCCATATCCCCCATAGTATTACTCGACCATTTGAACCAATTCTTCCAGATACCACTCAATTTCTGTCAAGTGTTCTTGGCCTCCAATATATTCAGAAAATTGGATTAGATATTGGTGATAATATTCCTGTTGGCAGACCATATTTTAAGGAGATAACTACTCGTGACGTCAATAGAGGAGAAAAATGTGATAAACAAAAGGATATAAACGTCCTTATTGGAACCCAACCGTTTTTGGATGATATAAAACAGGATCTTATTGATATGGTTTTGGTTGGTGCTAATAGAAATCCCCACGAGACAAATATCCGCATAAAAATTCATCCAAGTGAATCTGTCGAATGGTATGACGATTGTACTCATATACCCATCTATGAGGACAAATTAGAAGAAAATTTAAAATGGGCGGATCTAACGATCACAATCAATTCAAATATCGGCGTGGAAGCTGTTCTCAATGGCAGTGCCGTTTTTTATGTAAATGTATGGGAAGGCAAAGTAAATGATTTTCCGCTTGTGCTAACCGGAAAAATTTCCCATTTCACGAACCGCGACAATTTTTTAGAGGCAATATGTAAAATGGATCAAGGAGAATTAAGAGACACATTTAATCAACAGTATCGATATATCACAAGCCAGTTTGCCTTAGATTCGAATATTTCATCAGATATCAAAAAAGAATTAAAATAGCACTTTGACATAAGGATGACGGTTGCTGGTAGATCCTGGTTGTACGTCAATCAGATCCAAATAAGATTCAAGGATTGATGCAGACGTGATATCCTGATAGAAACTCGCCACCTTATCGAATGTAGTGACTGAGTAGAGTTGGATTTTGAATAGCTGAAGGCAATACCCTATTCAGCGATAAAGCCTCATATTCCACTGCAATTGGCATTATTGCTGGGGAATACAGTCCCAGTCCTCGCAGCCTGGCGGTTAGCTATCTTGCTCCACTGTTCATATTGGACTTTGAAGCCAGTTACGGTCCACAGTAGGACAAAATTCGAATTACATCGTTGCGGTACAAGACTATAGTTCAGACTAATTACTAGCTGTACGCTGTATTAACTCCGATACAAACGTATTTCTCAACGTTATGCTCAGGACAGCACAAAATCTCCGTCTCTCTGAAATTTCCCTCGGCGAGTACGCGAGAAACACGATGTTTCCAAGGCTATGTTTCTCGTCGATGGCGCTCAGTGGCTCCAAGAAGTCTGTTATCGCCACGAATCCGATTCCAACACAAAACATACGGGAACAAGATACCATCGAATACCTCTACAAAGAATTCAACCGCCGAAACTTGGCCCCTCGCACAAGCTTTCTGTCAAAATCAGTTAATTTGAACAATGTCCTGTACCTGAATAAGTCTTGCTGAGGTCAAAATAAATATCTATGGGGAAGGATTAGTAATTACTATGCACCTTCCCCATCGTATAGCCTTTGTACTTATTGCTGTAGGTGTAGGGGGAGGAGCATTTATTGGTAGTCAATTTACCTCATCAGAACTCATCAGACTCCCTCTTTTGACAATCGGAATAGCATCTGCAATATTCGTGCTATTTGTCAGTGCAGAATCAAAAAATCAGCCTGTTCAGGAGATCAAGTACCCTAAGTATATAAATATAATTGTATTTATTGCGATTGCTATTACCACGATCACAGGGCAGATTGGGGGTGAGGGTATTGTAGACTGGTACTATCTCTTTGCAATCTTAACATCAGGTCTTTTAGCATTCCGATTTATTTCCACACCTGTGCAGGTCCCAATTCAATTAATTCAAATTTTATTATTTTCTCTGACAGTGAGAGCCACGGTTTGGTTTAGCTTTCCGATCTACGGTCAAGATTTGTTCCACCAAGCATCAACAGCGTATATTATCTCCACTGGAGAAATCGTTCCGGAGACCTTTACTTATTATGCGAATTTCCCACACGCGCACGTTTTTGCTGCGTCCTCTACACTGATTACAGGAAGTCCTCTGAAAGTAGGCTATTTCACATTAGGTATTTCAATTGTAACTGGTATTCTAAGTGTTTACCTACTTGGAAAGCATATTCTAGAAAGTAGACGTGGTGGTCTCTTAGCTGCTTTATTCATCTCCGTAGCAGCTTTTCACATTAAATCAGCTGGAGAGCCATTTGCACAAGCACTATTTACTGCTCTTTTTCCGATAATAGTATATTTATTACTACAACAAATCACGGACCGACGTCATAGTGTGGTTCTAATATTCCTAATTATCTTTGCAGTGACAATTCAGAACCTCGCTCCACTAATATTAGCAAGTCTGTTCGCTATTTTATTTATAAGTAATCTTTTTATTCACTTTCTTACCTTCTTCAATATTAATACAAAAGATAAATTTTCACTGATAAATGAAAGGCTGGTATTTGTTTCTCTTGTTGTTGGTGTCTACTATTATATTATTGCAGACTATCTCAGATTCCAAAGTATGCGCATTTTTTGGATCTATGAGGAACTACTTGGATTTCAAAGTAGTGGTGCGCAAAGCAGCGTAAATAATACTGGAGTCACGGGGATACCAAATATAACCCTATTCAATTATGATCTTCCAGGGTTATTACTATGGGCTGGGCCAATTCTAGTCATTGCTGGACTTCTTATCCTTTCGGGTTATGTATTATGTTCAATATCATTTAATAATAATCAGAAGAAAGAACCAGTTCAATATATATTTTTTTCGGGAGGGTTCTTTACTTTTTTCGCACTCACCTTCACATCCATTGGGGGCCCCGCCCGACGAGCAATGGCTGCAGGTTCAGTTCTGATTGCCCCAGTCGCTGCATGGATAATATACAAAACTGTTGACAGGACTTTTTTCCTTGGTAAGATTCTTCCGATTATGTTAGTTGTTACTGTATGTATATCCGGAATATTTATGCCATCTGTCGCAAAGGCAGAATTATCTGAAGATGAATTTCAACCATATATGAGATCCAATCAGGTGGCGGCCTCTGAATTTGCATTTATTCATACTAACAATGTCACAACTGGGAGCTATGTCCTAGGCTATGAGGAAATATGGCAAGCTAAACACGGGAATATCTCTGGAGACAAAAAAGTTCAAGCTATATTAAATAAACACAATCCAGAAAGTATCGATTCGTTTAGGGATGGTTTAGTCAATGGTAAAACAACAATGTACTTTAACTATTATAATAAAGCATATAATATACAAATCCCAACAACCAATCGTATATATTCCTCTGGCAATACTACAATTCATACATAACCTAAGAATGGCATAGAATTCGACTACACCGGTAATTATGATATTTCCTAGATTGTTCCCTCGTTCGTGGTTGGCGATGGAATAATTATGTATAGAGTGAAAACATAGATTTGTTGCTCGCTCGAAATTATTGTATAGCCGTAGTCATTGTAACACCTTAGTGGTTAGATCATAGCTCTTCGATTCGTGAAAAGTTGGGATTACTATCGTCGTGGTTTAGACAATTGTGGACCACTATAATTTTCAGTAACTGCTTCAGCGCTAGATGATTTAATATGCTAAAGTGAGTTTTATTTTAGTTTATTCAATCTTGTGTAGCATATTGTTGATCCGGAGCAGTCAGCGATTTTCTGCAGACTAGACTAAATCAGAACCAATATCTTCTACTGAAGAGCGTAGTTCACTTGTCATATTCTGAGTGGCGGACTGCTGCTTAGGAATCTCCTTTTCTCGTACGGAATATTGCCTATAGAACCATATTTTTATTCAAGAGAATTGCTACATCACTGTATGCTAAATAAAATTAAAAAGGCAATTGGTCGACCAAAAGAAGTACCAATGGAACTCAACGCACGTATTCATTATTCACGGTTACAAACGGACTACTACCCTAATGGGGTTGATGTTTTATCGGAAGATTGGGATATACTTACTATTTTGGATTCTTGTCGATATGATGTTTTTGCTAAATGTAGTAATCTTCCGGGGTCACTTAATTCTCGGCTCTCAAGAGGCGCTGGAACCCGTGAGTTTTTGCGAGGGAATTTCAGAAACAAAAATATGACTGATACTCTCTATGTGACAGCAAATCCACAGTATTCTCGTTGGAAAGAACATTTGAATTCGAAATTCTATGATGTAATATCTGTATGGGAGAGTGATTGGGATGATAATTTACAAACTGTACCTCCAAAAGCAGTAACAGAGGCCGCAATAAATACAGTTCAACGATACCCAAACAAACGCATAATAGTTCATTATATGCAACCACATGGTCCATTTATTTCTGATTCAGCAAAGGGGACCATTATCGGACCTGGAAAGACACCTCCTCCAGAGAGGTCGCTATTTGAACATTGGAAGATTTTTATCGGTGAAGAACTAACTAATAAAGAAGACTGGTGGCGTGCATATGAGGACAATTTAAAATTAGCACTTCCATATGTGGATAGGTTGATGTCTCAGATAGAAGGTAAACATATAGTTACGTCTGACCACGGCGAAATGCTTGGAAGCAGAGCTCGACCAATCCCGATCAAATACTGGGATCATCATGTTGGAATCCATGTAGACGAGTTACTAACTGTTCCTTGGTTAGAATATACAAACGGGAACCGAAGGATAATTGAATCTGGATCTCCAAGGGACTCATCAGAATTAGATAAAAAAGAGGTTTCTGAACGGCTCGCAGCTCTTGGCTATATGAGAACCTAGTATTTTGGATAATATGATAATCTCAAAGAATTGAGAACTATCCACTAAAATATTCTATTATTTACTGATGGTATCTAAACTTAGAAAAGGGTTTATTGCAGTCATTTCTTCAAGGATTGGGGGTGTATTAGTAGCATTAGTCTTAACACCAGCATTAGTACGCCTCCTAGGAAGCTCTTTGTATGGAGAATATGCCTTTTTGATGTCTTTAGCTGGACTTACTCTTGTTGTAATTAATGCTGGTATCTATGATGGAATGAGAAAATACATCGCAGAAAATCGTTCTTCCCCAAATTGGGAGGAATCCGTTTTTAGTTTTTATGTCCGATTGGGTATTGTTTTAGCTATATCAGTGTTTATAATTTATTCCCTTTTGCCAAAAATTTCACTCTTCCAGGAAACAATGAGTTCAGTTCCTCCATTATACTACTACCTTCTGGGTGGACTTATTCTCACTCGCCAGGTTTCCTCAATTTTACGCAGTACATTACATGGATTTCATCTAGAACATATCGGTGAACCACTGAAAGTAGTGAAAAAAATCCTTTTTGCGATTATCGGATTGAGTTTAGCCTATCTCGGATATGGGCTCAGAGGCGTATTACTTGGTGAAATTATAGCGGGAGTAATAATCATACTAATTAGTCTAATGGTGGTAAGGAAACATGTGAATGTGTTTTCTGTGTTTTCCCCAACACCATCCGATTTCCCATATAAAAATTTAATTGGTTTTAATTCACTCACTGTAGTTCTATCTCTCTTATTTATGTCTTTATACCATATAGACATTTTATTATTAAAAATATATGTTCCAAGTGATCAAATAGGATATTATAAGGCAGCCCTAGTAGTAGCCGAATTTCTTTGGTTTGGTCCTTTAGCTCTTCAAGTGGTTCTTCTAAATTCGACATCTACATTATGGTCTAATGAGAAAATAGATCAAATATCTGATTTGTCTTCAAAAATAACTAGATATAATTTATTATTCATCACTTTACTTGCTATTGGATTAGGTGTGTTAGCAGATTCATTCATTCCTATATACTATGGCAAAGAGTTTATTCCATCAATTTATCCACTAATTTTATTACTACCTGGGGTCATCGGATATGGAATAGCACGCCCGTTAATAGCAATTGGTCAAGGCAAAGGAGATCTATTAATATTAATTGTTGCAACAGGAACTGCAGCCGGAATTAATCTTGTACTTAATATTCTATTTATACCACAATTTGGTATGGTTGGGGCCGCAGTCAGTACATCGATAGGATATTTTTCGATGGCATTATTCCATATTTATGCTTCTTTTAGGATTGGGTACAACCCTATCACGGATCTTCGTCTCTTTCAAATAAGTACTACTGCTATTGTATCAAGTATACTTATTTTTGTTCTTGATCAAATACTAACTTCGCCAATCCAATCAATTCTCTTAATTCCACCAGTCGGACTTATAATCTATTTCATTTTATCAGTCAAAACTGGTGCCCTCGACCGAACAGATATTTATAATAACATCGATAATATTCCAAGTCCGTTTAGAGAATATTTTACTTATATAGTTAAAAATATATAACATTTTGATTTATGATGGAATACTATCCAAATAAATTCTTTTTCCCGTATGCTTTGTGTTGGTATTCGGCACTCGTGGCACCGGCACGCTTCTTGGAGCCACTGGGCGCCATCAATGAGAAATACGGCGTCGGAGACGTCGTTTTTCTTGTATAACTCGCTGAAGAGAAATTAAGGAGAGGCCGTGGTTTGTTGTGGCTCGAGTTTGACGTGGTGGAATTCGTTGGTATGGGGGTTGACCACAGCGTACAGCAATTATCGTTGGTCGTCGATTCGGATCACAGTGTCGTCAACTGTGACATAAACCGGACATCGGTGAGCTGTAGGCCACCCTTCTGCACTCAGTTGTGAACGGTGGAGCGACACCAGTCGATACCCAGGCCAGCGATGACCGAAACGGTATCTGACAGCAATAACCCCCAAATGGAGTGGATACCCAACTTCATCGCCGACTTGGGTGCCGTCTCTGGCCCCACAAATCCTAACTCTATCTAGTCGCTACATCCGATGAGGCGGCTGGTTTCTGGCATAGGCACCAAGAAACTACGTTCACCTCACTCTTTGACCTTATTTGGACAGTGCCTTGACCCAGCCGACGTACATTAGTTGTTACCACATCAATATATCTAAATCCAATGAGGAAGATCACTAGTTAATGCATCAAACCGCTGCGATCATCCAAGCACGCATCGGCTCAACTCGACTACCGGGCAAAGTAATGTACCCGCTCGATGGCTGTCACGTGCTTAATCACGTCGTTGATCGAGTATCCTCTGCTGACTATGTCAAGGAGACGATCGTCGCGACGTCGACCGAGAAGCCCGATGATGTTATCGAACGGTACGCGCCGGTGTTCGGAGCTGACGTGATCAGAGGGAGTGAGTCGGACGTCCTAGGTCGATTCGAACACGCCGTGACAAAACACAATCCGGATATTGTCCTACGGATAACGGGGGATTGTCCGCTTATTTCGCCGACATTTATCGATACAGCTGTCGAACGCATTCGGACAAAGGATGTTGACTACGTTTGTGCTGGCCTTGAACGGACGTTCCCTCGCGGCGTGACCTGTGAGGCTTTCACTACAGAATCGTTCGAACGAATGAGTCGTAGAGCGAACGAACCACACCATCGAGAACACGTCACTCCGTATTACCGCGAACACCCTGATGAATTCGATCTGTACAACCTTGATTCTAATGAGCTATTTCAGGAAGCACAACTTCAGAACCGGACAGACCTCCGACTTACGTTGGATGAACCTGCAGATTATCAGTTGCTCGAAAAGATATATAGAGAGATCGATCACCAAGACCTACTGACTGTCCGAGATGTGATCAAGTATATTGATGAATATGCACTTGAAACAATTAATCAACACGTGGAGCAAAAATTAGTCTGATGCGCGTCGCGATCAGAGCAGATGGAAACACGAAAATGGGATACGGACACTTGTTCCGGTCGAATACGGTCGCAAGAGCATTACACGAATCCGGGTTTTCAGTCTCGTATTTGACTGAAACACCTGAGCCAGCCTCCTCAGTCTGTATTGATCAAGCAGAGATTATTGAAATGGATGGCCGAGACGAACTCCTCTCCACTGTGAGGGAGCTCTCTCCCGATGCGATCTTTCTCGATCTCCCCGATGCGCCAGTCAAACTCCAACGGACCTTGCGTGAGGAAGCATTATTAGCCGTGTTTTTGGGAAGCGCGCGTAACACGCTTGCATGCGATATCCTCGTCAACGGCCACTTCTTCGCCAAGGACGAGGAGTACAAATGGGTCGATGAGGAACCCATCTGGTGTCTCGGACCGGACTACCTTCCACTTAGACAGCCGTTCCCGTCGCTAGCATCCCGTTCGAAAAAGTGTCCGCAAGAGCTTGAACGAGGAATCATTCTTATGGGTGGATCGGACCCTCATAACCTCACCCCCGCAGCGATGAACGCGTTCGAAGGACTTGGTGTGAAGGTAACAGTCGTGGTCGGGCCCGGAAACGAAAATATCAAGGCAATCAACCACACTCGGGACACGTTGGGTGGGTCGTACGATATTCAACGAAACCCTGATGATCTTCCGATACAGATGTTCAACGCAGATGTCGCTATCTCGGGGTTCGGGACGACAGCGTACGAGTTGATAGCGACGAAAACCCCCTTTGTCGGAGTCACACGAAACAATCTCGAACGAGAAACGGCAGACAAGATATCGAAACACGTGGGCGTGCCGTATCTCAATCGTTCTGACTCCTGTACGCGGCTGAGGATAAATCTTCAGGCGTTGGTTTCAGATCACGGAACACGTGTATCCCTCCGAGATCGATTTGCCGAACTCGTCGATGGAAAGGGGTCCAAACGAATCGCACGTGAAATAAAAGCGCGTCTCGACCTATAGCAGAATAATTATCACTGTCACGTGTAAAATTGAATTGATGGAAATTACGGTTGCAATCACGAGTTGTGGTGGCCAGATCATCCCCGGAATCATCGATTGTCTTCGAAGTGAGCCGGATCACGACTTCCACATCGTGGGTGTCGATATGGATCCAAACGCGGTCGGTCGGAAGTTCGTCGACGAATTCTATACTGTTCCTGGTGGATTAGAGGACGAGTACATCCCGCGCGTGCTGGAGATCGTTGAGTCTGAAACGATTGATGTCGTCGTCCCGTTGAGTGATCAGGAGACTCGCTCTCTCAGCAAACACAAGGACGAATTCCGATCAGTCGATACGGAGGTATTGACTCCTGACGGTGATCTCGTAGAGATCGCGTCGGATAAGGGATCAATGCTGGAATATCTGGATAATGAAGGAGTTTCTGTACCGGAATTCTTTTTGCCAAATTCATTAACTGATCTTGATTCTGTTGTTAATAAATTGGGATATCCAGAAAATGATATTGTTATCAAACCGCGGAGGCAGCGTGCTGCTCGGGGATTTTGGAAGGTATCTGAGAAAAGACCAACACAAGACCTCGTTATGAATAAAAAGGGTTTACACACTCTTCCATATGAGGTTCTACGTGAACTTTTGACCGATGGAGAATCGTTTCCAGATCTTCTTGCGATGGAATATCTAGATGGTCCACATTACAGTGTTGATAGTTTTTCAATTAACGGAAAATCTATATATCAGATACCTATTCGACAAGTAGAGCCTGATGTGGGACAAATTCAAGTCGGTGAAGTTGAGTATAATGTAGAAATACAACGAAAAGTGAAAGAGATAGCAGACACGTTTGAATTTAGTCAAAACGTGAATATTGATTTGGCATACACAAATTCCTCATCGCGAACTCTGTTACCATATGAAATCAACCCACGTATCTCCGGTCTTATTTCGGTCAATAGCAACTCGGGAATTAATCTCCTCTTGTATGGTATCTTAAATGCTCTTGATCAAGAAATTCCCACTGAGCAAAATTTTGAAGAGATCCGTATGCATCGGTGTTGGCAGGAAATATATGAATACTAAAATAAGTCGTGAACTCATTTTTAGAAAAGAGATTTCTAACACATATTGCGATCTTGCTAATATTGATATTGGTATGTTGTCTCCACAAGATCTTCAATACTATACTGAATCTAAAAAATATTCGAGTATTGATGTTAACAGATTACGTGAGGCAGATTATTGTATTATCGCCCGCCAAGAAGGCCATCCAGTACATCATTCCTGTATTTCTACTTCACAATATTTTGAGCATCCTAGAAAAGAATTAGCCATCGATATTTGCGCGAATGGAGGTTATGTGTACAACGTGAAGACAGAAACAGAATATCGGGGACAGGGAATTGCATTGGAGGTACTAAAATACATTGACCGATTCGCTACTACAGAAGGAATCGAACGGATCTACGCTGATGTGGATGCTAAGAATCACGCTTCTAAAAAACTCTTTCAAAAATCAGGGTATACTATATGTGGAATTTTGGATTACATACAATATGGATCTCTTAGTTTTGTCATAAATAGGGGGACCAAATTCTATTATAATTCGTATAGAATACTACCGTTCAATATACACCTCTCCAAATACCGTTCTTCCCGTCGACGCAGGATACAGTCTGACATTTCCGAGTGTGCGAGTGTGTGGCAGGAACAGAACCGATCGGTAGTTCTATTTGGTGCTGGGAACCACGCCGAAGAGGTTCTCGAAGTGGAATCCGTGAGGTTTTCAGTCTCGTATGCCGTTGACGAATCAACGGACAAGATCGGAACGACGCTTTCTGGAGGAGAGGTCCCAGTTCGCCCACTAGATGCTATATCAGAAAATCCACCGGACATCGTCGTGATCTGCTCTCGTGCTTTCCAACAAGAGATGGTTACAAGAGTTAAAGAGTATGATAAGTTCCCTCGTATACTGACACTATATCCAACAGTCGGGTATGAATGACCCTATATCTCCAAATTAACCTCTGTTTCAGTAATTGAATCTCCCTCACGGATCTCTACGGTCGCCTGTTTACCAACAACTTGATCAAAATATTTTGCTGAAAGTCCCTTACCTTGGGTGTCACCGCGACGAAGAATCCCGATATCGTCTTCGGAAATTATATCGCCCTGCGAGATATCTCGTGAAGCAAATAGCGACCTTCGAGCTCTCCTTGCTGTATCACGCTCGATATCTTGAATTGAAAGTCTACCGTCACCGAGTGATCGTTCCGTCTTTCGAATTTGCGTCACCATTTCGCGTACCTCATCAGGTTCCAGCGCAAACGAATGATCGGGCCCCTCCATTTTTTTATCGAGCGTAATATGTTTCTCGACTATTGAAGCACCTAGGGCGACGGCAGTAGGAGGAGCTGTAACAGGATCAGTCGTGTGATCAGAAAACCCAACTGTAGTATCGAATTCTTGCTCCAGTGTTTTGACTGCGCGAACGTTGATCTCATTGAGTGGCGTCGGATACGACGACACACAGTGGAGGAGAGCAATGTCTTCTACTCCGTTCTCTCGAAGTACGTTGACGGCCTCCGAAATTTCCTCCGATTTATGCGAACCTGTCGACATAATTATTGGTTTGTCGTAAGTGGCGAGATCTTCGAGAAACGGATGATGTGAGAGAGTAAATGAGGAAACCTTGAACGCTGGTACGTACTCGTCGATCTCCCGAGTTGATCGCTCGTCGAACGACGACGACATAAACTGAATACCTCGTGATTGGCAGTATTCGTATAACTCTGGGATCCATTCATACGGCTGTTCGAGACTTTCGAGGAGTGCATACGTCGAGTCGCTGGGGTCTTCGACTATATCTCGATCGTCGACGTACAGGTCCTCCGCTCGGAACGTCTGGAATTTCACCGCGTCGGCTCCGGCATCGACGGCGACGTCAATGAGCTCCTTCGCGGTATCGAGATCGCCGTTGTGATTTGATCCCGCCTCTGCAATTACGAACGCTGGCTCGTCCGGCCCGACGAGTCGGTCTCCGATGTAAAACTCGACCATACTGTTCTTCCCACGAGCGAACGAATAAAACCATCCGATCGAATTATGATATTTCGATATCTGGTCACCAAGGCGGATGGGCCGAAAAAGTGCTTCTTATATCCGTTATGTGTGGTATTCGTGTAGTCGGTGCACGGCTGTGATCACGTCCTCGACGTCTTTGTCATCCATCTCCGCGTGGAGGGGAAGACTTACCAACCCCTCGTACACCCTCTCCGTCTCGGGGAATGCCCCTCGTTCGTATCCGAACTCCTCTTGGAAGTATGAGTGGTAGTGAAGTGGAACGTAGTGGACTTGTACTCCCAGATTCTCAGCGTGTAGCGCGTTGACGGATTCCTTTCGGTCACAGCCGAATTCCTCGCCAATCTCGACGGCGTACAGGTGATACATCGGGTCTGAATTTGTCGATTCTGGCGGCGTCCGGAGTCCAGAAACGTCCGCGAACGCCGCATTGTATGCCGAGATGATCTCGTCACGACGCGTCTTGAACGCCTCGAGCCGGTTCAGTTGGGCGAGTCCGAGCGCCGCCTGGATGTCCGTCACGTTGTAGTTGTAGCCCACCCCTTTGGACACCTGATACCAGGGCTCGTCCCTATGGCCCTCCGGACTGTAATCCATCTCGAACGATCGAAGTCGCCGAAGCCGCTTCGCGAGCTCGTTGTCGTCCGTGACGACCATTCCGCCCTCGCCAGTCGTGACGTTCTTCACCGGATGGAAACTGAAGACCGCCATATCACGCTGTGCACCGATGGGCTCGGCGTTCCACGCTCCGCCGAAGGCGTGACACGCGTCCCAGATCACGGTCAATTTATGTTCGTCGGCGACCTCAAGGAGCCCCTCGATGTCCGCGGGATGGCCGCCGTAGTGCATCGGAACAATCGCTTCCGTTTCAGGAGTGATTCGGTCGCGAACCGCGTCCGGATCGAGCGTTCGTCGATACGGATCGATGTCCGCGAATATCGGCGTCGCCCCGCAGTACGTCGCCGCGTGCGCCGTCGAGACGAACGTCAGTGGGGTGGTGATCACTTCGTCGCCGGAATCGAACCCGGCTGCACGCCCTGCGAGGTGAAGCGCCGTCGTCCCTGACGTCGTCGCGATCGCGTGGTCCACGTCGACGAGATCGGCCACCCGCTCTTCAAATGCATCGACGGTCGGCCCGCGCGTGATGTAATCACCCTCCAGTGCTTCCACGACTTCCCGCTTCTCCTCTTCGCTGATACTCTGTGAGCCGTACCCCAACGCGTTCTCGCGGATCGGTTCGCCGCCGTAGTGTGCTGGAAGATCGTCCGTCATCCTGCGGTCTCCTCGCGCTCACGGAGCCACGTCCGGAGGCGGGAGACCCCCTCTTCGAGCGTGACCTCCGGCTCCCAATCGAGCCGCTCCTTCGCCTTCGCCGGATCACAGAGCAGCTTTTGGACCTCGCTTTGCGGGTGGTGGTGTTCCACGTGTGTGATCTCCGTCTCACCGGTAGCGATCAGCTCCGCGAGCTCGTTGATCGACACGTCTGTTCCCGTCCCCGCATTGATCACCTCGCCGACCGTCTCGTCGCTGAACGTTCCCTTGATAATGAAGCGGGCACAGTCGGTCGCGTACAATAGATCCCGTGTCTGGGTTCCGTCGCCGAAGATCTTCAGAGGTTCCCCCCGAATATCCCGGCTTGTGAAGATCGACACGACCCCACCTGCCATTCCGGTCTTTTGGTGGGGGCCGTACGTATTGAACGGACGCAGTATTGTGATCGGAAGGTCGTATCCGTGGTAATACCCCTCTGCGAGGTCTTCGGCAGCCAGTTTCGATCCGGCGTATGGTGATGCTGGTTTTGTGGGATGACTCTCACTAATCCCGGCCTCAGAGTCCACCATATCGTACACCATACAGGTGCCGACCAGTCCGAGTCGTGTATCATCTTCTCGGCACGCCTCGAGAACATTCTGGGTACCGATCACGTTCGACTCGAAGTGCGCCTCCGGATCTTCAAGACTCTCTTGGACGTCGATCTCGGCCGCAAGGTGAATACACGCATCCACATCGTGTTCGAAGAGTCGATCGACATCCTCGCGGGATCGAACGTTTCCCTCGTAGATCCGGAACGCCTCCTCGTCGGAGAACGTCTCGATATTCCGTTTGGAGCCGTTCGAGAAGTCGTCGAGTCCGTAAACGCTGTGTCCTCTATCGAGGAGTTCCGCTACGACCCAGCGACCGATGAATCCCGCAGCTCCGGTGACCGCGACTGTCTCACTCATTGGTTGCCTCGATAGAATTGTTCGTCTCGAGGAGTGAGACTATTTCGCTTTTCGATAACTTCTCGGCGTTCTTCGAAGACAGCACGATATCGTCCACTTCCTCGAACCCTTCGGGGAGGTCCGGTGTCCGGATTTCGGTCGCCTCCGGGAGGATCGCGTACATCGAACCGTTCTCGTATGCTCGCCGAGACTCGCGGTCGGTCATAATTTCTTCGTGGAACGTCTCTCCTGGACGGGGACCAATGACCTCAATTTCGATATCCTCCGGCCTATATCCATATCGCGCCGCGAGCGTTTTGATCATCGCGTCCGCTAGGTCGGGGATCCGGATCGCTGGCATCTTGTAGACGAACACCTCCCCGCCGGTCGTCTTTTCAGCTGCTCCGGTAACGAGGTCGAAGACGTCGTCGTACGTGAGGAAGAACCGGGTCATTCTTTTGTCGGTCAAGGTAACCGGTCCGCCATTGCGGATCTGTTCAGTAAAGAGCGGGATCACGGACTGTGAGGACTTGATCACGTTTCCGAACCGGACAGACACGAGATCAATGTCACTCTCACCGCTGTAGGTGTTTCCGGCCGTGACGAGCTTCTCTCCGAGTAGTTTTGTGGTTCCCATCGTGTTGGCCGGATGGACCGCCTTGTCACTGCTCGTGAAGACGAAGCGGTCGACGTTCGCGTCGATAGCTGCGTCGACGACGTTCTGGAGGCCGAGCGCGTTCGTCTTCACCGCCTCGAAGGGGTTGTACTCGCAGATATCGACGTGTTTCATCGCGGCCGTGTGGATGACGACATCCACACCAGACATCGCTCGTGAGAGGCGGTCACTATCCCGGACGTTTCCAGCGAAGAACCGGCAGCGATCGTCAGAAACATTCGATTTCAGTGATGCCAGACCGGGTTCGCTGTTGTCGAGGATGCGGAGGGTCTGTGGATCACGGTCTAGTAACCGCGGGACAAGGGAGCGACCAACCGATCCTGCTCCCCCAGTCAAGAGAACAGTGTTGCTGTCAATCATCTATCTCGTAACTACTGGACAGGACTCATCAAACTATTGAATCTGATCGCTATCCCGGTTGAGACGGTCGACATACTCGCCGGGAGTCCAGGGATATCAGTCACTTGATCCGTTCTCCTCGTGTTTTAAGATAGAATAAATCTGTTAACACGCATCAAATATCGATTACTGACTCGACTGCCCCGATGGTGTCAATCCTTCTATATTTTCGGAGTGGGTGGTGTATAATGGGTTGACGGGTCGTGTTTAGTTAAGGATGAAGAGTGAGGCGGGAGAATTTCTTGCTGATCTATGGCAGAAATCGCCCGCCTCAGTGGATGCACGGACTGGATTGATTTGGATTTTGTGGAACGACAGCGGACACCCGAGCACGCGATGAAGCTCGGTATTCAACTCCAATTAGCGGGACTCTCGCTGTCGAATACCGTCTCTATTCTCGAAGAGGTGGGTGTCGAACGATCTCGTAAAGCGATTCACGATTGGGTGCAGAAAGCCGATCTACAGCCCGCAGACGGTCGAAGCCCGAATCACGTTGCGCTCGACGAAACCGTGATTCGAATCAATGACCAACAATTCTGGCTGTACGCGGCTGCCGATCCCGACACGAACGACCTGCTGCATCTCCGGCTCTTCTCTACAACGACGACCGCATTAACCGAGATCTTTCTGCGAGAACTCCGCCAGAAACACGATGTCGAATCCGCCGTGTTTCTGGTTGATAGCGCCCAACACCTCCAAACTGCGCTGGCCAGAGCTGGCCTCCGATTTCAAACCGAACGGACTGGAAATCGGAACGCCATTGAACGTATTTTCCGCGAGTTCAAGCGCCGAACATCCTCATTTTCAAACTGTTTCAGCCACGTTGAGCCGCAAACCGCTGAAAATTGGCTCCAAGCGTTTGCTGCCTGGCTCAATGCTCCAAACTAAACACTACCGGTTGACGAGGGCAATGATTTAACAGTGCCATAGAGCGCGAGGCTTTGATTGGCCCCAGTGCTAATTACGTACTTCATTCGACTAGCACTATAGGCAGGAATACGAGCTAATTGCCAAATTTCCACCTTGAATGATGGGCGGAGGAATCTCTCGACGACCTTCGGACATTCGTCTAAGACCAACGAGACGTCATCGACGAACAGCGCGCAATTATCGAGGACCTCCAATCCGAGATAGATACATTAAACGACCAATGTACCGACCAACAAGTGGCGATAAAGGATCAACAAGAGGAACTCGGAAGTCTTCGAAAGCGGGTTGCTTCCCTCCGAGGAATTGGTTGAGACTATCGACACCCGGACCAACCAAATAGCATCGAAACTATCCGAACTCGAAAGCCGGATATCGGAAACGTAGTGCCACGTCGCACGACTCCGGACGGCAGTGTCGACGAGAGATAGCCGTGTTCCAACTGCAACCGTGGCGGTCACATTACGTTGCAGAGCAACGTTATCGACCCCATTAAGGTCGTGTACACCCACTGTGACTACGAGGATAAACCTGCAAACCGGTAGTGATTCAGTCCCCGGACCCGCATCCAGCAAACACTCCGGGGAAGCCCCGAGGCGACCCGACCAATTCCTCGATCTCGTCACCACCAATTTTCCCGGCCCGAACGAGCGCACCGACCTCGGCATCGGTCAGCTCCTGGCCGTCCTCGAAACGCCGGTACAATTTCTCGATGTCGGGGTTGTACTCGACCGAGATCGAGACGTCCACATCGGTCGCCCGCCCCGACGATTGAAAGAGTTTGTCGACGTTCGCCCCCTGGAGGACGCCGTGCTCGAAACGCGTTTCGAGCCGGGGTCGGTCCCCTTCGAGCCCGAGATAACTGAACGCGACCATCGCGGCGAGCACGTCGTCGGTCTCATCGGGGTCGAGCTCCTCGAAGATCTTCTCGCGCTCGTCCGATTCGAGGAACAAACTCAGTAACACGAAGTCCTTGAGTCCGTTGACCACCCGCTCGCGGATATCTTGTCGCCGGTTGGCGTCCGTCTGCGGCTGGGCGTACTCCTTGAGCCCACAGAGGTATTCTCGATCAGTCGGGGTGAGTATCCCCCGTGGTCGATTCTCGGGCGTGAGCAGCGGCTCACGCTCGCTGTCGTCATCGGTGACGTCGTCGACGCCGGTGAACAGTTCGTCGGTCGGTCGATCCGGGTTGTTAGTCATACTTAGGATATAAACACCTAATTCTTAATATCTTTTCACCCGTTAGTACTTTGCCGAAGCGAGCCGAATACCGTACTTGGACAGAGAAGATGACCGTCTCATTCACTCGCAAAACGATTCCCCGTCGACCGACTCCGCCGCCGAGAGCACTCGGGGAGCGACTCGCATCGAACCCGGGGAAATACGGACAGACACAGTCCTGGGATTACCGACTAACCCACAGGTATAGGATCTATACTCGGAGAAATCGTTCGGTCCTCCCACCTATCGATCACCAATTCACCGACCAATATCCGCCGTCATCGACAGGCGATTTTGGATCGAATTGGTCGACAAACTCTGAAAAAATGGTCGAGAGACAGGTCACAGAAATCGCCGAACGAGCTGTTCGGGGAAAACGGACTACGTGTGATATGGACTTCCCCGAACCCACCCCGACAACAGACGTCTCTGACTCCGAAATTGGTCGGGCCACTCGGGGCGACACACCAGTAACAACTCACTCAATCCCCATTCCAAGGAGCAAAAAACCGCGTTCCGGAGGGATCAGCGCGTGACCGACACAAACGAGACCCCCGACGCTGTCGACGTCCCCGACCAAACGGAGACAGACCCCGACCAATTGGCCAACAGTCCCGACCAATTCGAGGCAGACTCCGACGACCAAAACCAAGAATTGCGGACTGACGGAGGGGCGATCACGACAGAATTGGTCGAGAACGGCCATTCCAATGGGACCGTAGCCCCCGAGAGTCCGACGGGTCACGGAACACCGAAAGCAGGCACGACAGCCACCCGACGAACTGATCCGGGTCCCGACCCGAACGAATCCTCGGCGACAACCGATCTTGAAGAGCCGACCAATTCTAAATCCAAAGAGGTCCGAGATGGGGACGAGTTGTTCTCGGAGCCTGCCCCGGTGAACGACGTCCTCGATTTCTATCTCGAAACGAACCCGTGGGGAGTGGCCCAAGGCACCATCAGTTCCTACCGGGCACGGCTGAAACACTTCCGACAGTTTTGCGCGGAGCAAGACATCGAGAACCTTCGAGAGATTCAGCCATCCCGTATAGACGAGTTCCACAACTACCTTCGCAAACAACCCCAGATCGGGGCCCGATCCACGATCAAGGGGTGTCTGTCGTCCCTGCGGAAGTTCGTCCGATACTGCGAGCGCCGCGGGGTCTTCGACCGTGGCTTTCACGAGCTCATCATCCTCCCGACGCTCTCAGACGGTGATGGGAAGGACGAGACGTGGCTCTCCCGCGATGACGCAACGGAGATCGTCGCCTACCTGGCGAAGTTCAAACCGTTCTCGAAGGCGCACGTGATCTGGGCACTCCTCGCCGAAACGGGGATTCGGCAGTCCACCCTGTACGCCTTCGACCTCGACGATTACGATGCCACCGAGCGCTACATCGAGGCGGTCAACCGCGAGGACAAGGGAACGCGACTGAAGAACGGTGCCAAGGGTGAACGCGACTGAAGAACGGTGCCAAGGGTGAACGCGAAATCAGCATCTCAAGCGAGGCGGCGCAGATTCTCGACGGATACATCCAAGCGAATCGAAACGCTGTCACCGACGACTACGGGAGAGAACCGTTGCTCACGACGAGGAACGGCCGTCTTCAGAAGACCACGATGCGCCAGTACGTGTATGCCTGGTCCCGTCCGTGTGCGATTGGCGCGGATTGTCCGGTCGGGAAAGAGCCGAAGACGTGTGAGGCGGCACAGACGAACGATGACGCCTACAAGTGCCCGGAGTCAGTCTCACCGCATCCGATCCGGCGAGGCTACATCACCCACCTCCGGGCCAACGGCGTCCCCACCGAGGACGTGATCTCGAAACGGTGTGACGCCAATCCCGACACGATCGAACGCTGGTACGATATGAGTACGAAAGCGGAACGCCGTGAGGCGCGGCGTGCCTTCGTCGAAGATCTCTAACAGCGGTCAATCCTGAGTAGCGATATTTCCATGATACACATGCCGGACTACATCAGGATACCAGAACGACCAATGCCACGTGTCACGGCCAACGGTCAGGTCACAATTCCGAAGCGGATTCGTGAGACCCTCGGGATTGAGCTAGGAGACGAGGTCGCATTCGAACAGACCGAATCTGGCTACACGTTAGGGAAGGAGGTTCCAACAATAGCGGACGGAAAGAACCCATTTAAAAAATATCGTGGGAGTGCGGAGAGCGATGACACGATGTCCGACCGGATGCGCCGACTCAGAGGAGAGTGTCCTCGTGATGTCAGTCGAATTCGGGAACGAAATCTTCGGCGAGTTCGTCAGCGAGTTCACCACCAGTAAGCCACGTAATTTGTTCGTTGTCGAATCCGTATTTCGGTATTAGCGATTCCACCGCCTCACCAAGTGGAATATCGTTCGTTACTACAGCAACTCGATCAGTAGAACCATCAAGAAGCATTTCGAGTGCTAGACCCACGATTTCCGTATCCGCTTTTTCGACAACGTCCGCTGCCCGACCGCTCGAACTCGCGATGAAGTTCCGCGCCTGATCCATCACATTTGAGACATCCGATTCCGAATAGGACGGACTTTCGGTGACTTTCATCCATCCCTCCTGTAGTGACTCCTCGACAGCAGTATCGGAGGGATACGCATCGAGTGCTGGATCAGTGGTTACCTCGGCATATACCTGTGGTGAAATACGAAAGACGGTATCACGTTGACGGGCTTCACGAGCGAGTGCTCGAAATCGCGTGCTTTCACGCCGACCGCAACTAATCAGGACCGACGAATCGATGAAAATGACCGCCCCTTCACTTCCCATACCGAATCAATCCTCAACGACGGGACGGAGGGCATCTAGAATGACGCCCGCTTCGAGAGGTGAAAGCTCTTGTTCACGAGCCATAATCCGATGCGTAACAGAGCCGTCAACGTATTCGCGAGCGTATTCGAGCGCGATAGCGAGTCCATCAAGTCCGTGGCGGTCAATATACGTATCAATATCGTCGTCTCGGATCCGACGGGCGATTGCCTCAACTAGCTCTGGCGTGATTTGTCGTTCGGCATCGCCTTCTGCTAGTTGAATGTCGATGTTCCGAGCCGTATACTCTGCAGGCCGCCCATCATTCGACTGCTCGATGAAGCCTGCGATTTCAAGGTCGTCAACATATTCGTAGACCGTTCGCTGCGGAAGATTGAGCGTCTCGACGATATTCTGGATCGTTGTCGAGGGATGATGGTAGATATAAGTATAGGTCCACGCTTTGCGAGGATTCCTGAGGAGCTCGAACGCTTGGCCGCCGGTATCGAGTGGGGTATCCCAGTTTGCTTCTCTCGTTGCCATCTTTAATAGCGAATTGCGTGCAAATCGCAATAAAGGTTACTGAAAAGGAGTTGTCACGGCGTGATATTGCTTCAGACAAACTCTTCAATTATTTGAGGAGATGTCGGTAGTGTTTAATTAAGCGATTGCAGCCGAGAAACCACTCTTGGATGGGAATGGAAGGGGCCGCGCTCTCGACGACGACGCGCGACGCAAGGACTGGAGGCACGAGCCCTGCTTGCAGTCTTGCGGTTTTCTGAGAGACTAGTTTCTCATCGGATCCGTTAAATCCAGTTGGAAGAGTCGCTCTTCCAAATGTCAACGCTGAAGGGTTTCAACAGAGCCAGTGATTCCCATACCCCTTTGGGGAATCGCGAATCGGCCAGTCCAGCGGAACGACTTATCGTTACTGTACACCTCTATTGACTATGGATCCACGGATTACACTCGTGACACTCGGTGTATCAGATCTTGAGGAATCCATCCGGTTCTACCGAGATGGTCTCGGATTGCCGATGCAAGAGCGGGAAGACGACAGCGACGTCGCCTTCTTCCCACTCGACGGGACATGGCTCTCGCTCTACCCGAGAGAATCACTCGCCGAAGACGCCGCCATTCCTGCGGATGGTAACGGGTTCGCTGGAATCACTATCGCCCACAACGTATCGACTAAAGCGGAAGTAGACGCGGTCCTTGACGAGGTAGCGGCCTCCGGTGGACGGATCGTGAAACCAGCGCAGGAAGTCTTCTGGGGCGGCTATTCCGGCTACTTTGCCGATCCCGACGAACATCTCTGGGAAGTGGCCTATCCCCAACTCACCGACGACTAGCCACTCTCACACCACACTTTCGGGCTGGTGCTTCTGTTTGGTTCGTACGTAGATTCTCACGCCTGATTTGGTTGCGAGACTGTGGAGTAAACTCCGCGAAATAGTTCTACGAATCCAATAGCACACTAGGTAATTGTCTCGGGGGAACCGTTTACGCAGCTGTAGTGTAGCGTGTTTAGCAAACATTCGGCGAGAAGAATTTACGCAGGTGGAATTTGGACTGGCTAGAAAAACGATCTCGGGATACTATTTACTCAGACACAAGCAATTTAGACGTTCCCCAGATACGACCGTCGCTGTTCCATCCGTTCCCGGTCGGAGCGTTCGTCGTAGTGCTTCTCAATCACTCGTTCGGAGACGTCAGCACGACCTGCGACGGCCTGCGACGGGACGTCTGACCGTAACCAGTGCGTGATCGATCCGCGCCGGAACGGGTGGGGTGAGACCGATTCGGGACAGGTACTGGAATTACCGTAATCGGTCGCGTCACAGGTCTTCGGATCTCGCCCGAGCGGACACGACCCGTCGTGCCGACACGGTTGCGTCCACTTGTACGCATACCTCGAGATCGTGCTCCCAGCGATACGCCCCCTCTTGGTCGTAATGAGCGGCTCTCGGCCGTAATCGTCCGTGACGTCGGGGCGTTTGTTCTCGATCCAGTCGTCGAGGAGGTCGGCGATCGACTCCGAAATGGCGACGTGACGCTGGGACTTCGTCTTGTTCTTGAGCGGCGTGTCGGTGTCGGGTCGGTGTTTGAACCGGAGATACCGCTCGTCAGCATCGTAGTCCTCGACGTCAAGGGATCGGACGGCCCCCTTCCGGGCCATCGTGTGCCACATCACTGCGAGCGTCACGTGCGCCCGGCTGCAGTAGTGGTATCGTTCGAGGTTATTCAGGACTGATTGGGCGGTCTGAGAGTCGAGTTGCTCGTGTCGCGCCATGTTCGAGTCTTTGACAACGGGCGACTGAACGCGCTGTGAGAGTCCACTCTCGACGGCCTCGATGCTCTCACACCAGCGGATGAAGACGCGGGTGGTGTCCATCATTCCCTTCTCCGTCGCTGGCGCCCAGTCGCTGTCCTTGCGACCCTCGATCTGGTACTCCTTGATGAGGCGGCCCGTGAGTTCGTTCAGGTTGGTTATCTCCCGCTCGTCGAGCCACTCGACGAACGAAGAGAGGCGCGACCGGTGGGAGATGATGGTGCCTCGCGAGAGGTTTCCACTACGATCTTCGAGGTACAATTCGAGTGCTCTGCTCGGGTCGATAGGTTCTAACTCCGACATACATATCACTTTTCTTATCTTAGCTAACCACCAGACAACACCGGAGTAACGGATCGTATTGTCAAGGCCTAGGCCCTGCAGATACAACCACGCTTCATCACAAACCAGATACGGGAGACGGCGTCGGATTCCGATTACGTCCTTCTTCAGTTCCAGAAATATTGAGAATCAGCTATGCTTTTCATCTGTGCGATGAGTTCACTGTGAGCTGATCTGTGTACGAATATCTGAAGAACCTCGAACGCGTTCCACACATAACTGATCCCCGGGTCCACGCCCGTCGGGTTACAGATCGTCTGAGTGACCATCGAAAAGGAACGCCCAGCGATAGAATCGGCGCCGATTCGAAACGAATTCGAATCGATCTGTCCCGCGAGAGAGGCCGCTTCGTACATTCCAGTACGCTCTAACACCGTCGCTGTCGGGCGAAAAAGCACACGAAATATACTCTCTCAATGCACGACGTGAATGGATACTCCTCCCCGCCGATCGTTCTCTCTCACTCCCGCGTGGCGATCGCGCTCATAAAGAACGCGTTGAAGACGATCTGCACGCCAAGAACGATCGCGGTAAACGCAACCACGTCGCCGACGACCATCGGCAGTCGCGTAAAGCCGGTCTGCGCCCACTGGACGACGAGCCACACCGCGTAGCCAGCGCCGGCAAGGAACAGCGCCAGCCCCAGGGTCGACATCCGTTCGAGCGTCACGTGTTCGATGAACGCGTTCGTAAAGGGGTCGTTGGGGCGCTGGATCGGGTCGCTCCCGATGGTCGCGAACGCGCCCATATTCGCCACCTGAAAGCCGACGAGCGTCAGGAGCGAGCCCGCGATCGCCGTGTGCGTCCCGAAAGACGCCCCGCCGAGACTCACGTTGCTGACGGCGACGACCATCACTAACAGTCCGAGCAGTCCCATCACGAGTCCGGGAATCGAAAAGAGGTAACTCGGGGCGTTCAAGAGCATAAACCGGACGTGCCGCCACCCGTCGCGAAAGCTCTCTAAGGTCGCTTCACCCTCGCGCTCGTAGTAGACGATTGGGATTTCTGCGATCGTCAGATCTCTGGCTCCGGCGTCCATGATCATCTCGGAGGCGAACTCCATCCCCGTCGTCTCCAACTTGAGCTCGTCGAGGATGTCCGCGCGGAACGCACGGAACCCCGAGTGGGCGTCACTGACGCCCGCATCGTAGAACGCGTTCAGAAAGCGCGTGAGAAGCGGGTTGCCCACGTACTGGTGGAGGGCTGGCATCGCACCCGGCTCGATCTCTCCCTCCAGGCGACTGCCCATCACCATATCGGCCTCACCGCGGATCACCGGATCAAGCAGCTTCGGGAACTGCTCGAAGTCGTAGGTGGTGTCGGCGTCACCGATGATGATGTACTCGCCGCGGCAGTGCTCGAAGGCGTACCGATAGGCGTAGCCGTACCCCGGTTCGTCGGGCTCGACGACGATCGCTCCGAGCTCGCGGGCGATGTCGGGCGTGCGGTCGTCGGAGTCGTCGCTGATGACCACCTCTGTGAGGTGGCCGGATCGATCGACGGCGCGTTTGACCCGCTCGATGCACTCGCGGATGCCCTCCTCTTCGTTCATCGTCGGCATCACGACGCTGACCGTCGGTGTGATGTCGCTGTCGGCGTCGAGGAGTACCGGACTCTGATCACGCTCTCCCGAAAGCGTCTCTGGACTGTCTTGTGTCTGGATGGAACTCATAATGAAACAAACGGCGGTCGTCTGGAGGAGAGAGTGACGCGACTATGTGGCTGATGCGATCGTGTCGTCGAAGCTGCCGTCCCGGTAGTCATCGCCTACTCGATGCGGTCTGTCGAGTGTCCCGCGTGGCTGCTCCCCCACCATAGAATGCCATTACCAATCTTAATACGAGATTTGCATAAAAGTATTTCTCTACAAGACAGTCCGGTCTGTTGATGACTAATGACCCAATCTTGTCCGAATCCGATCGGCTTACTGCGAGAGGCACCGCCACCACGACGCACCTGTTACGCGAATATCCAGACAGGAAGATAAATTACAGAAGTATGACTGTAACTGTAATTTTACTGTGTTTTCCAAATTTGATTTTTGGGTAGAAGGACTTCGAGGTCCGTACTCGTATGTAGACTCTCAATTAACTGGTAACTATCATTCTATAAAATGAGAGAACTATGTTGGTTCACGTACTAGTGTGGACGGATCTTTGCTGGGTAGCAGTCGCTACGACGACCCGTTTGTCAAGCGATTTATCCGCTGCGCGCCCCGGCCCGATACCGACTGGACAGCCAGATTCCGAACGCGAGGACGGCGAGGGCGTACTGGAACAGAAACCGTGGATCTCCGAGGGAGTTGAACACGCGAATCCACGGCGGAATTCCGTCTGACGGGTAGTCAATCGGCGGGAAAACCGGCCAGAGGAGAAAGCGCAGTGCGTTCCACTCGCCCGCCAGCACGATCCGATACGTGTCACCGACGAAGTGTGCGAGGCTTGCAACGACCAACGCCACTGACGCTTCGCCGTACCCCCGACGCCTCGCGACGACGAGCAGCGCGATGAGCACGGGTCCCATCACGAGCAGCGAGTGTCCGAATGAGCGGCCGCTTTCGAGCACGCCGTAGTAGGTGAGCGGTTTATCGATCAGGTCGGGCAGCTGTGAGCCAACGAACACGGCCCCCAACAGCCACCCGTCAGGAAGCGGGCGATCTCGAATGCGACGAACGAGGGCGACGGCGAGGTAACCAAGCGCGAAGTGGCCGATCGGGAACACTATTCGAGGCGAGGGCCTGGAGGGTCATTGATTCTCTGGTTGCTCGTTGAGAACGTACAGTGCGTACGGACCGACTGCGGTCAACACGACCATAACGATGTATTCGATCCACTGCTCTCCGAACTGAGTCATATCGATAGTCGCCACGCCACCGGCCGAAGCCACGGCCCCTAACAGATACGTGAAGAACACGCCCATTGCGATCAACTCGAAGGCGACAATATACGCGAACAGTCGTTTTAATCCCATACGCTGTATGCTCCGTGCTGTGTCTCACCGCGCAGTGCGTTCCGCTCCAGGAGATCGTCTTCTTCTCTGCGGGCTGTCTGCTGTCGCCCCTCGAGGTGATGGCTTCCGGGAGAACGTTGGTGAAACGGCCACCGGTATCCCGGACTGAGAGATCATTCCAGTACGGAGTCGCTCCTCTCCCTTCGTTATCCCCCCCATTCCCGCGTACGAACGGAAATTAAAGCGTCATTCAGTCGTTCACCTCCCTGTGTCGAGCGCTGTCAATTTCCGTCTTGAATGTGTCACCCGACGGACGACGCCCCGGCGGTTTCGGCCAAGCGACAGTTTAGTTAGTCTCGACGCGAAGCGAAGCGTATGGCGACGGCACGACGTGAACGGTTTATCCGCGCGCAACTCGCGTGGATGCTCGGTGCCACGCTCGTGCTCGTCCTCCTGGATTCGCTGTCCTACGAGCTGGTCTTTGTCGTCTCGCTCATCGGCTTTCTCATCGTCGTCGAACTCAGCGCTCCCATTGCGGTCACGCCCACGTGGCGGCGACGCCTCCGCTGGCTCATCGCCGTTGGTCTTCTCGCCTTTGGCTACATCGTCGTCCGGCGGATCCTCGCAATCCTCCCACCGGGGGTGCTCTGAATGCGGCTCGGCTCTCTGGAACTCGGCTACCCGCATCTGCTCGCCGCTGGGCTCGTCCTCGCCTTGGCGCTCGGCGTTGCCGTCGGCGCGAGTACGTCGGCGGCGACCTACGGCGCGTACAATCCCGCGTGGGACGGCGCGTCGGGGGTCAAAACCGTCGCCACGGACGCGGGTACCGACCACCGCGTCATCTACGCCACGAGTGACTACGCGGATGCCGACGCCGCCGGATCGATCGCGTTCGTGCTCTCCCCGGAGACGGCCTATGACGACGCCGAGGCGTCCCGACTGGCGTCATTCGTCCGCGCCGGAGGCACGCTCGTCGTCGCCGACGACTTCAGATCCCACGGCGACGACCTCCTCGGCCGTCTCGGCGCGTCGGCACGGATCAACCAGACGCCGCTGCGCGATGAGCGACATAACCACAGATCGGGCGCGTTACCGATCGCGACGCAACCTGCGGAGGACCCCTACACCGACGGCGTCACGCAACTAACGCTGAATTACCCGGCGACGGTTGAGCCGAACGGGAGTGCGGTGCTCGTCCGCTCGTCGAACTTTTCCTACCGCGACGTCGACGACGACGGGGAACTCGACGACGATGAACCCCTTCGATCGTACCCCGTCGCGACGGTCGAACCCCTTGGCGACGGCGACGTCGTCGTTGTGAGCGATCCGAGCCTCTTCATCAACGCGATGCTCGAACGTCCGGACAACCGCGCTTTCGTGCGGGCGCTTGTTGGCACTCACGAGACGGTGTTTTTGGACTACTCCAACGTGGGCGAACGGCCGCCGCTGTGGGTCGCTCTCTACTACCTGCGGGGCTCACCCGCCCTCCAATTCCTCTTCGGTGGGGCGGTACTCGGAGCGCTCGCCCTCGTTTCGCGTCGTGGTGACGGCCACCGGGAGCGCTGAATAGGACCCGAGAAGGCCGAACTTATAAACCTCGCACACGCACAGGATGAGTAACGAACGCTGTCACGCCGACTACGCGTCGTATTTCCCTATGATCGTCTTTCAGTTCCCAATCTCCGACAGAGCACTTCGAGGAAGCACCCACCGTTGGGACGCAGAAGGCACGTCCCCGAGCGCACGGCACCCGGACTATCGTCCTCCGTGGCAGGCGCCAAACCGAATTCGTCGCCAGGGCATCAGCGAGCCACCGCACAGGAGTCAGTGGACGAACCGGAGGCCGTCGGTATGAGTGCCGAAGCGATCTACGACGCGATCGTCGAGGAGACATCGCAGCTTCTCGTCGGCAACGAAGACGCTGTCGAGGCGCTCACTATCGCTCTTCTAACGGACGGGCACGTCCTCATCGAGGGCGTTCCCGGCGTCGCCAAGACGACAATCGCGAACCTCTTCGCCCACGCGGCAAACCTGGAGTACCAGCGGATTCAGATGACGCCCGACGTGCTGCCCGCAGACATCACTGGGACGCACATTTACCGCGAGAAAACTGGCGAGTTCGAGCTGCAGAAGGGTCCCGTGTTCGCGAACGTCGTGCTCGCCGACGAGATCAACCGAGCGACGCCGAAGACGCAGTCGGCGCTTTTGGAAGCGATGGAAGAGGGACAGACCACCATCGAAGGCGAGACGCTCAGTCTGCCCGATCCGTTCATCGTCGTCGCGACGCAGAACCCGATCGAGTACGAGGGGACGTTCGCCCTCCCAGAGGCACAGCGGGACCGCTTCCAGTTCAAGGTCGTCGTCGATCTACCCGAGCGATCCGCCGAGCGGGAGATCCTCCAGCGGTTCGACCAGTCGCCGTCGCTCACGCCGTCGGACATCTCGAACGTCATCGACGTGGCCGACATCGATGCGGCTCGACAGGAGGTCGAAAACGTCCACGTCGACGACAAGCTGTTCGACTACATTCTTGACCTCGTCGCCGCGACGCGCAATCACGAGGCCATCGAGTTCGGGGCCTCGCCCCGGGCCTCTCTCGCGTTCCTGCACGCCGGAAAGGCCGCGGCGGCGATCCGCGGCCGGGACTACGCGATTCCTGACGATATCAAGCGGCTCGCACCGCTCATCCTCTCGCACCGTCTCGTGCTCGACACGGAAGCGGAGATCAGCGGCCGCGATCCGCGCGAGATCGCTGCCGAGGTGGTCGAGACCGTCTCCACACCGGAGTACGAACTTCGAGAGACTCCGCGAGCTGCGGACGACGACTGATCACCCACGGACTGAGATGGCTCCCTTGGGGCTGAACGGCCGATCTGCTCGGCTGCCCTCGATTACTCATCCATTTCGCTCTGAGGGCTCCCACCGGCACGTCACGACGAAATCCGCATCCGTCTCGGCCGCGACCTCGGTGACGACTGGAGTGTCGAGCCCCTGCGCTATCGTGACGCTCACGAACGACGCCACTGGCGTATCGAAGGCCGTCGGACCACCGAACCGGCACTGACCGATGCGGACTGTCACGCGGCCGTCAGCGGTATCGACCTCGGCTGTGGCCGACCCGACGAGCTCGAACAGTTCGACGAGCCCGTCGGCCGCCTGCCGCGCGAGCGTTTCGGGATCGTCGCCGAGTGGGCCCGTCCGACTCCGCTCGAATTCATCGAACAGCCCGCTGCCGCTCGGCTCGAAAGCCACCCCTCGGCGCTGCTCGTCATCAGTGACGACGAACGTTCGCCGAAGCTCCTCTGCGGACGGGAGCGCGTACGCGCGGTGTTCGGGAACGAAGAGCCGGGTCGTCTCCCGATCGGCATCGGGAACGTACACGGCCGTGTCTTGGAGACCGAGTTCGTCGACGATCGCCGCGTGGTTCTTCGCGTGCGCCCGAAAGACCGTCGTCCCGATCTCCACGGGAATGAACTGCTCGGGGCTGAGATACCGCGTGATCGCGGCGGCGAACACCCCGATCGCGCCGAGGACCACGAGGACGTCTCTCACCGGTGGAAACAGCACCGCACTGATAAGTGAGAGGACGCCTATCGCCAGCAGGGCGATCGCCGTCTTTCGGTACTGCTCTCCCCGCAAGCTGTCGTAGCGGCGTCTGAGACGAGCGTTCTCTCGCCTGAGTGTCGCGAGTTCATCCCGGTCCGGTCCCGCGGCCCCGGCGTCATCCCGATTCCCTCGGAGTGACCCCCCGACGAGCGGCCGCCCATCCCGCGAACCGCGCTTGCGGGACTCGCCTGACGCCTCGGGCTCCCGCGCTTCGTTCGATGTCATCGATCCACCTCCGTGGAACCGTCCGGCGTCGTCACGAGCCCGAGATTGACGCGTTCGTAGCGGTGCAGGACGTACGCTACACCGGCTGCGAGTGCAACGACCAGCAGTGCGGACTGCCACAACCACCTGAGGTTCGCCTGCAGTCCCCACACGAGACCGAGAGCGGCGACGTACGCCGCCGTGAACCGTCCGAGCTGCGCGCGTGTCGGTGTGGGGCCGTACGCCGCGCTCGCCAACAGGAGTCCGGCTGCGAGCTGTGTCGCCGCGAGCGTCCACGACTCCGCAACGGACACCAGCGAGACGATCCCAAGCTGTGCGAGGAGAAACGCTGCGGGGCCGGAACTAGCCGTCGCCGCTCCGAGGACACCAATGCCGACGAGCAGCCCCCAAACGCCGTGAGAGCGCAGCAACACCCCTGTGAGGACGATGGCGCCGATGCCGTCGAGCAGCGTCAGTTGATTCGAACGCACTGACGGTCGAAGCGATGTCGTCTCGGAGTGTCCTGCCCCCACCATCAGCGATCCCCTCCGGCGGTGGCCGCGTCGGTTCGCGCCCGCTCGACCGCCGGGCGAGGGGCGACCTCGTAGGCGGTCACGTTCCGCAGCCGATTAAGCCGTCGGCGGAACGCCTCGAATTCGACGAACCCGTCGGTCCCTGCGGTCTGCGTCCGATCGAACAGGGCACTCGGCGTGAGGAACACGCTCGTCTGCTCGCTCTCCTGCGAGGCGAGGACGATCGCCTCGTACGTCTCCACTTTCGACGTGTCATCGGTGATGAGGACCAGATGCGCTCGGCTGTCGGTTCCACACGCGGTTTTGACGGCATTGAACAGCGGTCGATCGCTGACCCGCGAGATGTAGGTCGCCGTCTCGTCGAGGAACGGCCGAAGCGTTGTCGCGAACGGCGAGTCGCCGTCGAGCGACTGTCCGGTCTGTCGCGCCTCCGATGGGCTGACTGGGTTCGAAATGTCGACCGTCCCGGTGCCGCCCGCGGCCGGACGGCTGTCGAGGAGTCGATTGCGAATCGTCTGATAGGCGTCGGAGGTGGTGGATGGCCCGTATCGCCAGTGTGTCCCGTCGTCGTCGAGGAAGTGTGCGCGGATCGGATCACCGTAAGATTCAGCGGCGTGAACGAACCCGAGCGCGATCTCCCGCGCGTAGGCGTGTTTCGTCCGTCCAGTCGGTCCGGCGCGCATCTGCGATCCGGCGTCGAACACCAGTGAGAGCTGATAGTCCGATTCTGATTCGTACTCTCGGATGTACGGTTGATTCATCCGCGCGGTCGTCTTCCAATCGATCCGTGATAGCGTATCGCCCATCACGTACTGACGCGTCTCGTGCGGCACTAATCCCGGACCGGTCTGGTCGGTCGGGTGCTCGCCGAACATCGTCCCGACGGCTCGACCGCCCTGCCCAACGTGGAGATCCGCGGCCGAGGGAGAATCGACAAGAACCCGTGCGTCTGCGTCCAATTCGATCGATTCGGTGAAATATCCGGTACGATCCCCGATCGTCAGGCGCAGGGTGTCGAAACGGATCCGCCCGGCGACCGGGAGCGTCACGCTGCAGGTGGTCGTCGCGGACGTCTCCCCCGGGTCGATCCTCAGGACGTGCTGGTCCCGGTGGGGTTCGGAGACACTCGGCGGAGCGACGAGTTCAACGTCGACGGGCGCATCGACTGGGCTCGACAGCGACGCGTCGACCGTGACGGCCGTCCGGTCGCCGACGAACGCATTCGGGGTCGCGACCGAAACGTCCGTCGACAGCGCGCGCTCCACCTGGCGCATCGTCCGGATCGCATCGGCCTGTCCGAGCAACAGCCACGCGGAGAGCCCGCCCGCCGCGTACAGCGGCGTCGCCTCTCCGAGGATGGCGGCGAAGGCGGCGAAGAAGCACGCAGTCCCAGCGAGGACGGCCCATCGGCGGGTCGGAAGCATCGTGGTACTGATTCGTAGCGCCGAAGTTGAATGTTTGTGTTCGGCGACCGTCACCAGGGATCCGTCATCCGAATGCGAAAGCCCATTACGTTCGCCCGACTGCCTCCGATAGTGCGCGGAAACTGGCATCGCTTGAGCTGTCTGTTCCTCTTGCTTCTCGTCGCGACGAGTGGGGCCGCGGCGACGCCCGCTGAGGCGATACCGGAGTCGACGGATGGAATATCGTCTGCGATGCCGTCACTGATAGATACGAATCCCCGGCAAGTCGGTGACGACGCTCCCATCGACGGTTCCAGTGCCGAATCCAACAACAGCAGCGTGCTCCACGAGGACCCCGAAGACGTCGAGAGTGAGAGTCGTCTCGACCGTCTCGCTTCGTATCTCTCGGGCGATCTGAACGCTCGAATCGGCGATAGTTCGCTCCAGCTCAGTCAGGCGGAGTACGATGCCGCGAAGGCAGCTGTCGGCGATGACTATTCGGAGGCACTGGAAAAGTACGTCGACGTCGACGGCGAAACCGACGGGGACGGAGCGAGCGAGGAGTACGGGACCGTCCAGGAGACGCAGCGCGAGTACGTCGACACTGTCAGCGAATTCCGCGAGGCCCAACGCGCGTACGAGGACGCCGCTGCGGATGGCGACGACGAACGAGCCCGGGAACTCGCGCGCGAACTGAGTCGGCTCGCGGATGATGGGGAATCGCAGTCGGATCGGCTGCTTGAAGGGTACGATCAGATTTCGAACGCGACCGGCAGCGACCTCAACGAGAGCAGCAGTCGAATCGAGGCGATCCAGACGGACATTGACACAGATCGTCGAGAGATCGTCGCTCGGGAGTTCGTCGAAACGCGGTTGGTGGTTGGGTCGTACGACCGCGAGGTGTCCTTCCGGGATCCGCTTGTCCTCTCGGGCACACTCGAAACTGCGAACGGTACGTCGGTCGACGCAGAAACCGCGCAGTTCGCCGTCGGCGACCAGATTGTCGAGGCGGCTGTCGACGCCGACGGCGAATTCGAATTCACCTATCGGCCGACGACCGTCGACGCCGATACCGACGAGCTGGAAGTCGCATATCGGCCAGCCGCTACCTCAGTGTACCGCGGATCGAACGCGACGGTGCCCGTCAATATCACCCAAGTGACTGCGGAGGTAGAGACCACAAACCACTCGGGAGACGCCTACGGCTACGCGGACTCGCTGGCGGTCACGGCGACGGTCACCGCAAACGGGACTCCGGTCGCGAACTACCCGCTCACCGCCTCGATCGACGGATCGCAACTGTCGGCGGCGACGACCAACGCGAGCGGCCAATCGACGCTCACTGGCACTGTCCCCGCGCGCATCCCTGCGGGGAGCGTCGATCTCGGCGTCTCGACCGACCGTTCGGATCGTGCCGTTCGGCTCGATCCGAGCACGACGTCGCTTTCGATCGTATCGCAGCCAACGGACCTCGACGTGAGCGCCCGATTGGACGGGGACGACACCGTCGTTGTCGAGGGACGGCTCAGGACAGAAGACGGTGAGGTCGTCGACGCCCAACCGATCACCATCGCCGTCGACGGGCGGACACTCGAGACAGCTACAACCGGTGCCTCGGGCGCGTATCGAACGACGATCGATCTACCAGCAACCGTCGCTGAGGAGAATGCGACGGTGTCGGTCGCGTTCGACGGATCGGGAACGAACCTCGACTCCTCGGCGGCTTCGACGGGCATTGACCCGGCTGACGCGATGGAACAAGCTGGTATCGATAGCACGGACGAGGACGCGAACGGCGACCTGTCCGCCGATCGGTTCACTCTCCTCGGCGTCGTGGTCGGCGTCGTGGTCGGCGTCGGGGTTGTCGGCGTCGTCACTGTGTTCCTCCTCCGACGGAACGGGGCACTCGCGTCGCTCTTCGAACAGGATGAACCGACCGCCAGCGCGGACGATACCGTGACAGAATCGGCTGACGGCACCGCAGATCGTGAGTCCGATCTCGAGCCCGCGTCGTCGGTGGAGCGCGCCTCGGTAGTCGAAACCGCATCTGATGCGCTCGCCGATGGCCGTCCGAACGATGCCGTCGTGATCGCGTATGCGGGCGTCCAGCAGGCGCTCGCAGACCGCGTCGGAGCCAGCGCGGACGCGACCCACCGCGAGTTCTACGAGCTGTGTGTCGAACGCGGTATCGACGATCCCGAGGCGCTCGAAACGCTGACCGACGGCTACGAGAAATCGGCCTACAGCGGCCTCTCGGTGAGCGATCGAGAGGCCGAAGCCCTGCTCGAAACCGCGCGCGGACTCCTCGAGGCGAACGTACAACAGTGAACGCCCGGCGTTTTCGCCGCGGTCGAACAACTACTTTTTGTGTGCTGATCGCTATTGCCAGATAGATGTCCGGGCGACCACACTGGCGGCTCTACCTCCCCGAACCTGTTCGGACTCTCCCGGCCGACCTTGCCGTGGTGGTCGCGATTGTGGGATTACAGCTGTTGACGACGCTTACGCCCGGGTTGAATGAGACCCCACTGCGGGTCATCCTCGGACTTCCGTTCGTGTTGTTCGTCCCCGGATATGCCCTCGTTGCGGCGCTCTTCCCCGAGCGAGGACCGACGGTTTCGGGGTCCGAAGACGCGGAACCGGGCGGGACTGACGCGACCACCGAGACTGAGGGGTCGACGGATCCCAACGCGACCGGCATCGACGGCATCGAACGCGTCGCGCTCTCGTTCGGGACAAGCATCGCCGTCGTCCCGCTCTTGGGCCTCATCCTCAACTTCACGCCCTGGGGGATCAGACTCGTTCCGGTCCTCGTCGCCGTGAGCGGATTCACGCTCGTCGCCGTCGCCGCCGCGTCTACTCGCCGGAAGGCGCTACCCGAAGACGAACGCTTCGCGGTCCCCTACGAGCAGTGGTTTCACGCGGCGACCGAGGAACTCTTCCACCCCGACTCGCGGGCTGACGCCGCGCTGAACGTCTTGCTCGTGGTGAGCGTGCTTCTCGCGACGGCGAGCGTCGGCTACGCGGTTGCGATGCCGAAACCCGGAGAATCGTTCAGCGAACTGTATCTGCTCACCGAGGGCGAGGACGGCGAACTCGTCGCTGACGACTACCCCGAGGAACTCGTGCGCGGTGAGCCTGCGTCGCTCGTGGTGGGCGTGGGAAATCAGGAGCACCGGGCGGTGAACTATACGGTCGTCGTGGCGCTCCAGCGGGTCGAGGTCGCGAACAACTCCACGACGGTGCTCGAATCCGACCGCCTCCGGACGTTCGAACCGCGGGTCGAGCACAACGAAACGTGGCACCGTGACCACGAGATCCGCCCGACGATGACCGGGGAACGGCTTCGGCTGACCTATCTGCTCTATAAGGACGCGCCGCCGTCGCCGCCGAGCGTCGAAACCGCCTATCGTGAGGTGCACCTGTGGGTCACCGTTCGGTCGGGGTAGCTCGCCCCGGCACGTTGCGGTAGCCCGGTGCGATCCAATTCACTGCGCCCCGGCCGCGGGAGGAACGGCGCGAGCCGGGACGACACACTTTTCAGGAGATCGACTGGAGTGATCTACTATGAAGCGCTCCCGCTTCCACATCGTTTGTCTTCTCGTTCTCGCCGCCGTGCTGCTGCTCGCCGCCGGAGCGGCGGTGGCGTCGTCGGGATACACGCTCGAATCCGAAACGAGCATCGACACGCCCTCCAAGACCGTCTCCGTACAAGGAGAGACGTACACCGTCTCGTCGCTGGGCTACCGAGACGTCGGTGAAACGCTCCCGGTGGAGGTGTCGCGCCCGGGAGACAGCATATTCACGGTCTATCTGTACAACGGCGACGGTCAGATTATGGACTCGGTTCGAAGGACCGAGAACGGGACGTACACGCTCGACGACACCACCTCGCTCGAACGCGGCACGTACGTACTCGCACTGACTGTCGACGGCTCTCGGCAGGCCGTCCAACCGGTCGTGATGTCCGGATACGACTTCGCTGTCGACGCGCCGAGCGAGGTCTCTGAGGGCGAACGCGTTACTGTCACGATCGAACTGACCGGCGACACTGAATTGCCAAACTACGTCGATTTGGCAGTGATGAACGACTCGACGCATCGGTACGTCGCGACCAAGGTCGACGATCGAACGTACAGCGTCACCTTCGACGACCTCGCGGCGGATGAGTACGAGATCTACGCCGCCACTCGCGGCGAGGATGAAGTCAACGGTCGCGACGAGGTGACCGGCGTGAGTTCAGTCGAGACACTCACGATCTCTTCTAACGGCGAGACGACGACGGAGTCCTCCGGAGGCAGTGATCCTGATCCCGGTACTTCCGATTCCGATGACTCGTCAGGGACACCCAGTACAGATGCGACGACAACGGTACCCACGAACACGGCCGCGCAGACGACAACGACACCAGGGACGACTCCGGATACGACAACCAGCGCCGTGACGCCCGTTTCACCACATACGGATGCAAGCACTTCCACCTCGACTGACGGTTCCGACGATAACGAAGCCGAGCCCACGTCGAACGATTCGAACGTCATCGACCCATCGACGCCGACGGAGACGCAGCCGGGCGAGTCGGACGCGTCGACGCCGATGTTCCCGCTCAACGTCGTTGGCGCGCTCATCGTGTCCGTGTTACTGATTCGGCGGGAGGGCGATCGGTAAAAAGGACCGGTCGAAAAGAATCGAATTCTGCGAACCTCAGCGTCGCTGACGTTTGAGAATACCCACCACTCCGAGCAGCGCCGCGATCGCAGGCACGATGCCAAATCCGGGCATCTCCGAGGATGTCTCGTCATCCTCCTTGACGGTCACCGTGCTCACGTCGTAACGCTCGTCGGTGTCGTCGTTCTGCACGCTGATGTTGTACGTTCCGGCGTCAGTGATCGTTCGCGGGAGAGATACTGTCCGATTGGTGTTCGCCGAGACGTTGTACTGCTGCTCGTGGAAGAGCTCATCATCCTTGAAGAACGAGACGTTGATCGTTCGTTCCTCGTCGGCGGTGTTGTTCAGCGTTACGTTGATGAGGACGTCTTCGCCGGCGGTAATGGCTTCGTCTGAGAGCTCGGTATCGACGATTGTGACGTTCGCGCTCCCTCCGCTGCCCGGCTCGGACGGCTCCGTGGAATCAGACGATTCCTCGACGGTTACCGTTCCGGCGGGTTCGGTTTCGGAATCAGTCGAAACATCGAGGTCGTAGGACCCCGCTTCATCGATCGTCTGCGTTAGCGTCACAGTATTTGTTCCGCCGGCGGAGACCGAGACATCCGTCGCAGGGACCGAGACTTCCCCGTTCGCGGTTAACTCGACCGACGTCGTCCCGTCGGCCTCGCCCGCGTTCTCGAGGGTAACATCGACGGTCACCGAGTCGCCAGCAGTGATTTCGCTGGATTCGAGCGAAGTGCTCTGAATGCCGATGTCCGGTTCGGGAACCGTTTCAACTTCGTTCAGCGTCACCTCGACGGTCTCGTCGTTGGTAACGTTCACCGTTCTCACGTGGGTTTCGTCGACGAACCGGTCGGCGTTCGGCGGCCGTTCCACGCGAATCGTGTAGTTCCCCGCGGCCTCGATTCCGGGACGGTCGTTCACGGCGAGGTACCCTCCTTCGTCGGTCAGTCTCGTGAGGCCCGCGCTACTGGGACCGGACGTCCCGGCCTGCGTGGGGATGACGGTGACGAGTGCGTTCTCTACGGGCGTCCCGGATTCGTTCTCGACGCTGACGTTGAGCACGCCGTTCGAATCCGGAACGGTTCGTTCGTCGAGGGAGTAGTCGTCGTCTCCCACTTCGACGATCGCGAGTTGGTAGAAGTCGGTCAGGCCATCGCGCGGTGCCATTACTCCTTGCTCACCGTCGGCCTGCCCGGCGGTCACGCTGTAGTTCTGGTTCGCTCCGACCGGGACTGCGAACGATCCGGTTTCGTTCGCTTCTCCGGGAACGAATGCTGTCTCACCTTGACCGACCAGGACATCGTAGCCGCTCAAGTCCGATCCGCTTTCGTTCACGAGCTGGCCGGTCACGTTGACGCGGTTGTTGACGACGAGCGTGACGTCACGGTCCCCGTCTACCTCGAACTCGGTCACGTTCTGGGCGTACTCGTCGGTTCCAGCGACGGACACGCGGAGCGTACCGTTCACCTCGACTCCGGGCGTACTGCTCCCGGCGAGGACGACTTCGCCGTCGCCTCTGGTCGTCGCCGGGTGGTGCGCGCCGAAGGAGCCCGCGAGGACGTTGATGCCGACGTCGGCGTCGGACACCGGCTCACCGCTCTCGTTCTCGACCGTGACGTTCACGAGGTGTGCCTGCGGAAGCGTCCGCTCGCCAGCGTTGCGGTCCTCATCCTCGACCTCGATTGCACCGAAGGTATGGAGATCGGGCTGGCCGTCCTTCGGGAAGTCGACTGTCTCCTCGGCGAGGTCCGTCTGTTTGACCCCGAGCGAGTAGAACTGATTCGGCTCGGGGTTCAACTCGTAGAACCCTGTCTCGTTGGTGAGTCCGTGGTCACCGCTCTCTGACTCCTGACCGAACAGCTCCGCCGTGTAGCCGGTCGCGGGGGTTCCGTTCGCATACTCGACGCTACCGGAGACGGTCACGTTGCGGTCGAGCGTGATGTTGACGGTCTCGTCTTCCGTCACGTCGACGCGTTCGTAGTCGCTTCGGAGATCTGTTCCCTCGGGAGCCGATGCTTCGATATCGACTGATCCGTTGGCTTCCAGGTGAAGCGTGCCGTCAGTGACGGTCCCTTCACCGCCCCACTGGTACGCATCGTTTTCGGTGCTCCACAGCCGAACCGTCGCGTCCTCGACCTGATTGCCTTCCGGACCGACGACGTTCACGGTGAGGTTGTGAGCTTTTGGAAGCGTGACGGGTCCGAGCGCGGCCGCTTCTGCGCTCGTCACGTTCTCGATGGCGTAGACGTCAACGATGCCGTCCTGTGGATAGGGCGGACCGAACGGGCTGTCCGCGTCGCCCTGTACGAATCCCACGTAGTAGGCACCGTCGGCGGCGACACGCGCATCGAAGTAGCCGTTCGCATCAGTAGAGACGGTTTCGGTGCTGCCTTCCTTGACCGCGTTCACCTGTATCACTTCATCGGCGGCCGTTTCCCCGTCCGGTTGAAGAATTGTCCCGTTCACCGACGCCGCTTCTTGAAGCTGGATCGTCCTGGAGCTCGCCCCGTCAACCACGATATTCCGCTCACTTGCGTCGGCGAGACCGGAGTCTTCGGGCGCGTCGACGTACACATCGATGGAACCATTCACCTCGATACCTGGCTCGTCGGTGCCGTACGGCACGAACGAACCGGTCTCGTTGACACCACCACCTAGGCCAACTGCGAAGTCCTCCTCGTCGTTGTTATCGGAGACGAAGACAGTGACGTCATCCACGGGATTTTCTTCTGGTCCCACAACGGAGATGTCGAGCGGGTGGCCGACACCGAGTTGTTGTGTACCTATCGAGTCATCCTCAGTACCGGTTTCGACGACAGTGATCGATTGGATATCAGGAATGCCATCTTCTGGGAAGTTCACTTCTGTTCCCTCACCGTCCTGTCGGAAGCCGAGTTCGTAGGTCGAGTTCGACGCGAGCTCGAGCTCGAATTCGCCGCTCTCGCCGACCGGCGCATCAGCGGACATCGATCCATCCGACGACCGGGCGAACACTGTTCCGTTGGCCACGGAGTCGCCGCTAGCGTTGGCGATGCTCCCCGTGACGTTGACGACCTCCTTGGCTTCGAGGACGTACGTCTCGTCCGACGTTACTTCGATCGTCTCGCGGGCGACGTACTGCTGGGACTTGAGATCCAGTTCTACGGTGCCGACGACTTCGACGTTGGACGTGCCGCTGAAGTTGATCCATCCGGTCTCGTTGGTGCGCGGAAGGGTTGACAGCCCGGCACGGTTCTCACCGTTAATGTGCGTGACACCGAGCTGTTCACCCGAAATCGGATCACCCGATTCATCGACCACTCTGACTTGGAGGCGGTTCGCCTTCGGAAGCGTTAGATCGTTCTGTGTCGGATCGTCGACAACGGTGGGCTCGGCCGCGTAAACGTCCGGCACTCTGTCAGTCGGGAAAGCGGGTGCCCCGATCACTGTCGGCGCCCGCTGGACGAACTCCACGGAGTAGAGCGCCGGAAGCAGATCAGTCCGGTACGTTCCGTCTTCGGACGTGACGGCCTCACTCCAGAACGGCGCGCTCCATTCCTCAATCCCGCTATAGGTAACAGTCCCGTTCGAGACAGGCTGGCCGTCTGCAGTAACGGTACCACTGACCTCGTGGCCGGACAGTTCGACAGTGATCTCACGGTCACCGGTGATTTCGACATCGGTGGAATTGTTGAAGCCGTTGTAGTTCGCCCACACGGAGACGTTACCAACGAGTTCCAGTGACGTCGATCCGTTCACGACGAGATATCCGTTCTCGTTCGTCGCTCGACGTTCGCCCTCTCGGATTTCAGCACTACCGTTTCTATGGCTGACCATCACGTCGGCGGCTTCAATGGGACTGTCGTCATGGAGACCGGGCTTGACAACACGGATCGAAACGTTGGACGCCTCCGGGAGTGTAACTTCCCCGACGTCATCTGGCGGCGAGACCCGATCGATCGCGTAGAGGTCCGGCACGCCGTTCGGCTCGGTCGACCCGTTTGTGTCCCCGTACACGAGGTTGTACGTCGCGTCCGCGGACCCGCCGCTGATAGTGAAGTTTCCGTCCGCGTCGACGGTCGCGTCGATGCGTTCTACGTTATCACCATCGATCTCACGGTAAATGCTAACGGAATCGTTCTCTAGTGATGTACCGCTCTCTGCGGAGAGACTTCCAGTAACCTCTGGACGGGTCAGTTCGACGGTGATCTGTTGATCACTGTCGACGCTCACGGTCGTCGATGCGTTGAGTCCGTTGGACTCTGCGTATACGGTGACGTCATCGACGAGCTCGAAGGTGCTCGCGCCGTCAAGCGTGAGATAGCCCGATTCGTTCGTCGCGTTTCGCTGGCCCTCCTCAACGGTAGCGTCGCCGTTAGCGTGACCGATCGCGACACCCGCACCTTCGATCCCGTCACCGTTCTGACCGATAACGCGGACCGTGACGTTGTGTGCCTTTGGAATCGTTACCTCGTCGACGTCCGCAGGCGCGGTGACCCGTTGGATCGCGTACAGGTCGGGCACCCCGTTCGGCGTCGTCCCGACCTCGTCGTCGCCGAAGGCTAGCGTGTATTCCTCACCACTTAGAGCGGCACCGATCTCGAACTGGCCGTTTTGGCCCACAGTCGTGTCGATGCCTTCGATGCCATCCTCTTCTGTCTGCGTGAAGATTCCGACCGTGTCGCCCTCCAATGACGTCGACTCGGAAGCGGATGTCAGCGTTCCGTTGACCCTCGCTCCGGCTAGTTCGACAGTAATCATTCGATCGCTGGCAACTTCGACTTCGGTCGAATTCTCGACCCCATTAAACTCCGCCTCAACGGAGATATTTCCGACTAATTCGAGAGATGTCGAATCGCCGACGGACAGATAGCCAGTATCGTTTGTCGCGTTTCGCTCACCTTCTTTGATGAAGGCTTCACCGTTGGTGTGCTGGATGAGAACATCCGCATTCTCGATCGGATTTCCATATTCATCGGTAACCCGGATTGTAACATTATGCGCTTCGGGGAGAGTCTCAGTGACCGTTTCCGGTGGTGTGACGCGATCGATTGCGTAGAGATCAGGAACCCCGTTGTGTTCCCCACTGGTGTTCGTATCGCCGTAGACCAAATTATACGTCTGGCTGGCTGGCAGATCGTTGATCTCGAAACCTCCGTCGGCTTCGATTTCGGTGTCTGCGCCAACGACATCGTCATCGTCTGTGTCGGCTTCATAAAATGCGCCGACTGAATCGCCAGCGAGAGACGCACCGTTAGGCCCCGAGAGCGATCCATTGATCTCAGCGGTCACATATTGATTCTTGAATTCGGGATACGTCGTTGTCAGCTTCCAGACCCTGAAGAAGTCAAATCCGGTCATATTCTCCTTGGCGTCGTCTCCAGTCATCTGCGAGGTGGTGAGGCCCGTCCCACCTTCAGATGCCGACACGCCGCTTACGTCAGTGTCCCAATAGGAGTCAGTGACCGTTCCATCGGTACTGTGCCCGACGAGACCGCCGGTTTCCGTCGCCGCGCCGGTGATCGACCCGGCCGCGTACGACGTGATGACGCTGCCGCTTCGAAGGACACCCACGAATCCACCGGCCTCTTGTGTCTCTTCGATCGTTTCAACTGATGTGGTCGTGTATGAATTGACGACTTGGCCCTCGTATCCGTTCGTGTCAGTGGTGACGTTTCCAACGAAGCCACCGACACGTTCGGAAGCCGTAACGCTGCCCGTCGCCGATGACAATTTGATCGTGCTCGCCTCGACCAGTCCGGCGAATCCGCCGACGTTACTCGTTCCGTTGACGTCACTCTCTGCTGTCGAGCCAGTTACAGTTGCTGGGCGGCCTGTCATTGACCCGACGAACCCGCCGACCGCAGTTTGGCCGTTCACAGTACTCTCTGCTTCTGATCCCTCGACGAGACCGGAACCACTGACGTCGCCAGTGAGACCCCCAATGGACTCACTCCCTTGGACGTCCCCGCTTGCCGAGACGTTTTCCAGCGTCCCGCCGTTCACAGATCCGACAGCACCGCCGACAAAAGTGCTCCCGGTCACGTTCCCGCTCACAGAGGTTGATCGGACGAGACCGTCTACATTAACATTGCCCGCGAGAAGACCGCTTCCGTCTCCACCGTTAACGTTCGCATCGCGGAGATGAACGTTCTCGACGGTTCCACCGTTTTTCACGATCCCGAACAGCCCGACTCCGAGTTCGGAGGGACGGTCAATCGATAGGCCTGAAATTGTGTGTCCATCCCCATCGAAAGTCCCGTTGAATGCTGGTGAGAAATCCCCGATCGGATCGAACCCGGCACCACTGTTCCATTCACTCGTCCCCGATGCGTCGATGTCGGCGGTGAGAACGTAGTGCGCACTGAGGTTCCACGACTCGATGCATTGGAGTTGAGAGACGTTTGTAACTTGGTATGGATTCGATTCTGTCCCACTCCCGGCGTAGCTTACGTCCGAACAGACGGGAGCTGAGCCGCTGCTCTGGGCGCTGACGCTGCCCGGGAGCGACTCTTGGGCGCCGAGTCCCGGTACCATCGCAACGCTGGCTATTGGACTGACAACGAGGAGCACGCAGACCAACGACACAATCGCAACCCGGCCGTATCGTGAGATCGGTGCACGCATAGCTCACCACTTCCCCACTGTGATTCGCGGTCGTCCCCGACGACCGGTGTGTACCCCGTCTGTAATCAGTCCCGTTGCTGTTGAGCCCCCACTGTGTAGCATCGTACTGTATCAGATAAGGAATATGTAAAAATCTAACGGGAGGGGCCATTTAGGCGATGTATTTTTGACTTTGATAACAAAAACATATTTAAAATGGTAATTATAATGCGAAATGTTGTTCTACCGATCTATCGGGCTCTAAAATCTCACACACATATATCAAATCACAGTTGTTTCCAAGTTTAATTTCTGAGAATATGAGATGTGACACCTGGGGAAATCATCCTCCGCAACTGGCACCGTCCTTCGTCGCTCTCGTAGCGAGAGAAGCAACTTTCAGCTTCCCGTCATCCGCGAACTCCGCAATATTCTCAACTGAGTTGGTACAGCGCCCCAATCGAGTTACAGTCTCCGTGTTCGTGCTGATCCAGTGGGCCAAAAGGGAGATCAACTCACGAACAATCAGCGAGTTCGAGTATGTACCGGATGGATCCAATCGTTCGAGACAACGAGCAGACTACGGCCGTTGATTTCCCAGTAGCTTACGGCAGACGTTTTCCTGACGACTGAAGCGACTGATGACTAGTCGGGACACGGACGAAAACGAAGACAAACAGCAAAACGATGAAGCAGCCGATAGTAGCCGAAACGACCCAGTCCGGGTGTTATTGCTCTCGACGCCAGTAGACGAAGACGCCGATGAGCACTGCAATAACCAACACGAGTAGCCCGAGGAGGGCGAAGTTGATGCCATCCTGTTCGGGCTCATCATCGGGTTGGGTTGTTGTAGTCGTGGGTGACGTTTCTTCCGTGACCGTTAGCGTACCCGCGGTCGTGCCGCTTACACTGATATCGTAGGATCCAGCACTCTCGAACGTCTGGCTGAACGTCACCGTCTCTGAGCTTCCGGCGTCAACAGTCACTGACTCCTGGGAGACGACCTCCCCGTCAACAGTGAGGTTCGCTGTGAACGTTCCGGAACTGCTCCCGGTATTCTCAACGGTTGCTGTGACGTCGACGGAATCGCCCGTTGCGATCTCAGTCGATTCGAGGTTCGCATCGGTCACCGAGAACGCGGGCTGTTGGGCCTGTGCGGTACTCACAGCGAACACGGAGAGGCCGGGAGAGGTGGCTTGGAACTGCACCGATCCATCACTGCTACCCGACTGTGACGTCTCAAGGGCATCCCACGAGCCGTCGTGGTAGCGGTAGAGTACGACATCTTCCGGCGCAACCCCGCGTTCTTCGAGACGGTCGCGGTCGACCGTGAAGTCGAACGTCACGTCACCGACCTGTTCGTCGGTGAACTCGTGCTCGATGTTGAAGTAGCCGAGATCCTGGTCCGCGTTCACGGGCGGCGTGTCACCGGGTGAGCCGCTAACGGACATCGATGTGCTCTCGACGTCCTGACTGAAGCCCACGGTCAGCGAATCGAGTCGCGGACTCGCGTCGCCTTCACCGGTCACGCCGGGTTCGATCGTCACTGGCTGATCAGCACTCGCACCGGAAATCGACACCTCAGCGGTGCCGTCTTGGACGGTCACGTCGACTGAAGCAGGTTGGGTCGTTGCTCCACTGGAGCCACTCGAACTGCCCGGACTGGTCGTATCGGTTGAATCGTCCGGGTCGCCAGCTTCGGTCACATCGAGCGTTCCAGCGGATTCACCGCCGAATGCAACGTTGAACGATCCCGTCGAAGCTGGGGTGAACTCGATCGTGACCTCTCTTGTATCGCCTGCGCGGACGGAGACGGATTCGGTCTTTTCAGTCGTTTTGTCAAGGGTGAGGTCGAAGTCTGCCGTGCCGTCCGCGGCACCGGTGTTTTCGACTTCGACAGTGAGCGCCACCGGATTGTTCACCGTGACAGACGAAGTGTTCAGGCTTGCACTTCCACTGACGACGCCGAGGTTGGGCTGCGGATCATCCACGACGATTGCGAACTGCGAGAAGCTATCGGTAGTCGCCTCGTAGACGTAGTCCGTCTGCTCCTCGCTTTCGAGCGTCGTTCCACCGCTTACGGGTTCGTAACTCGTTCCGTCGTACCGGAGGAGCTCGACGTCCGACTTACTCGCATCTAAGTCAGCCAGTTTGGCCTTACTCACGCGGAATGTGAAGGTATTGTTCTCAAGCGAGCTCGACGAAATGTTCGACTTCGTCGCCGAGACGTACCGGATAGCACCGTACTCCTTTGAGTTGACTTCCGCACCGAACGCATCGGACGAACCGTCGATCCGGAGCTCGAAGTCATCGCTCGTCTGGACGTACGGCTGCGTGCCGGTCACTTCAGCGTCGGCGTCCGGGTACGGCCGGAACGTGCGCTCCGGCTGAAGTCCGGACTCCACGTTCTCGTAGGAGAGATCGACGCTGCCGTACTCGACGGTGACTATCGTCTCGGAGTTCGAGAGGAACACCGACTTCCCGGGCTGACGCGGGTCACCCGTGATGACGTTTAGCGAACCGTACTTCGGTCCGGGAACCTGCGGCGTCAACTCGACGGTGGCAGTCGTCGACTCGCCCGGTTCGAGGACGTCATCACCCGTGTCGGTCACGGTGAACTCGTTGCCGATCCCGCCAGAGGCGGCCACAGCGCGGAGGTTCACGTTGGCGGTTGCGCTGACGTCGTTCCTGATCGTCAGCGTCCGCGTGGACGTGTCACCGATAGACGTCGATCCGAATCGGATCGCGTCACTGCTCACGCGGAGTTCTGGCGTCTTGCCCGTTCCGCTGAGGTCGACTTGGAGCGTTCCCTCGTCGGGATCGTCGCTCTGAACGAGCAGCGTCGCGGTCTGGGCAGTGCCGTCTTTCGCTTCTTGCACATCGTCCGTCGGAGGTGCGAATTCAACAGTGACTTCGCGGCTGTTCTGCGGCGCAATTGTCAGCGGTGAGCCACCGGAGACGGACGGTTCAACAACCTCGAACTGGTCGGAATCGGTTCCGGCGAGCGTGAGGTCGGACACGTTCAGCGGCGCGTTGCCGGGGTTCGAGATGGTGAACGTCGCGGTCGTGGTCGTCCCGAGTCGCGTCCGGTCGAACGTGACGCTCTGTGTCCCGAGATCGATGTCCTGTTCGACGCCGGTCGCGCCGAGGCTGGCTGTCGTCGTGCCAGAGTCACTCGTCTGTATTTCGAGTTGTGCGGACGCGCTGCCCGTCACGCTCGGTGAGGCTTCCACTGAGAAGGTCTCGGATTCATCGACTCCGACCGTGCCGGTCGAGAGTCCGCTGACCGAGAAGGCGGACGCGTCGTCGCCCGTGACGGAAACGCTCGTGATTGTCAGCGAAGCGTCGCCATCGTTGGTGAAGGAGAACGTCTCCTCAGTCGCGCTGTCGATCTGGACGTCACCGAAGTCGTACGTGGACGGATCGAGTGACGCTTCGCCCTCGACGCCCGAGCCGTTGAGATCGACCGTGAGGTCACGGTCATTCGACGTCAGGTTGAACGTTCCCTCGAAGTCGTCGGTCTGTTCGTCCGGCGCGAAGGCGACCGCGTACGTCGTGCTTTCGTCCGGTGCGAGCGTTGTCGCTCCACCGCTCACGACGCTGAACGCGTCGGATCCGCTCGTTGTCGGTCGCTGGATTTCGAGCGTCGCGTTGCCGTCGTTAGTGACGGTGAGTGAACGCCGTTCGGAGCTACCAGTGCGAACATCGCCGAACGCTCCATCCAGGTCCTCTGTGACGCTGAGGTCGGGAGCAGTACCCGTCGCAGTAAGCGTCACGTTCGTATCAGCAGGTGCGTTCGATTTGACAGTCAGGTTCGCTGTCAGATCTCCCGTGCTTGTCGGCGTTGCGACGACTGTGACCGCCCGAGTAGCACCTGGGACAATGGCGGAGTCACTGTCATCGCCGCTCGTGACGTTGAACTGCTCTGAGTCGGGTCCGACGAGGGCGAGATCCGAGATCTCAAGCGCCTCGCCGCCGTCGTTCGTGATCTCGATCGTCTCGGAATCGCTCGTCGAGTCGATCGGGACCTGCCCGAAGCCGATCGCGCTCGGGTCGACCGAGGCACTCGGCGCGGAGCCGACACCGACGAGCGTTACCTCGATGGTGTCCTCGTCGGGATCGTCGGTCTCGATCGTCAGCGTTGCGGTCTGTTGGCCGGTCTCCGTCGGGTTGAACTCGACGTCGAACGTCTCCGAACCGCTTCCGGAGATGTCGGTTCCCGCAGACGGCGCGTCAGAAGCCGTGAACGCGGCGGCGTCCGAACCGGTGATCGACACGCTCTCGACAGTGAGGTTCGTTCCGGGCTCGTCGTTCGAGATCGTGACGGATTCGCTCGCATCTTCACCGCCGATGTCGACGTACCCGTACTGGAGCGTGTCCGCGTCAACCGAGACGTCCGGCGGCATCGCATCGCCGGAGAGCGAGACCGCGAACTGGCTGGATCCAGCGACGTCGCCGGATGCCGCGAACGTGACGGTCGCCGCGTGGCTTCCGTCCTCGGTTGGCGCGAATTTGATCGTGACGTCTGTCGACTCACCCGCGTCGAGCGAGTCGGGGAGCGTGCTGGAATCGACCGCGAACTGTCCTGCGCCGCTTCCGGTCTTCGAATCGACGCGGAGGCCGGTGAGTTCCTCAGTGCCGTCGTTGGTGAGAGTGACCGTCGCCGTCGACGACACGTCTTCACCGATCGATTCGTACTCGACAGTTCCGGTACTGCCGGTGAGACTACTGCGTTCGCCGTCGCCCCGGAGTTGGAGCTCGATCGTTTCGTTGCTCGGATCGTTCGTCTCGACCGTCAGAATTCCATTCTTCTCGCCCGGACTCGTCGGGCTGAACCGAACCGGAAGCTCGCGCGTTTCCTCCGGCTGAATCGTGATCGTTCCGGGTGAGTCGACGAGTTCAAACGGCGATCCGGACGGGATCGCGTCCGTGGTGTCGACTTCGAGGGCCGCGTCGCCCGTGTTCTCGATGACGGTCGCGTTGGTCGTCGAACCGCCGACCGCGACTCCGCTGAAGTTGAGGGACTCGCTGGTCGGGTCAGGCGTGACCTCGGCAGTCGGCGTGAGCGTCGTCGCTGCCACGTCGATCCGCGGGCTCTCGTCCGCGCTGTTAAACGTGATGTTCGCCGTGGGGGAGTCTGCCGTCGACGGTGTCACGTTGATCGTCAGGAACTCCGATGCCCCCGACGCCAGCGTGATCGAGGAGTCGTTGACGCTCCCGCTACTGTTGCGAATCGCGAAGTCGTTGGTGTCGTCGTTCGCGATCACGGGGGTGACCGCGAGGTCGTCAGTTCCGGTGTTCTCGATCAGGACGTCTGCGGTCGACGACGATCCCTGGGTCACGGAACCGAGCGAGATGTCGGTGGCTCCAGTGTCGTCGGGTGCTGGCGAGACCAGCAGTTCGCCGCCGAGTCCGGTGCCGCTGGCTCCCACGGTCACCGTTCCGCTGAACGGATCGTTCGAGGACAGACGGAGTTGGCTGCCGTACTCCTGCGGAGCGTCCGGGGAGAACGTGACATCGACCGTCTCGTTATCGCCCGGCGCGATCGTGGTTGTTCCGCTCAGCGACCGCGAGAAGCCGTCACCCATCGATTCGGAGGAGACGTAGAGGTCGGCGTTACCGGTGTTTTCGATCTCGACTGTCTCCGTCGCTGTTTCGCCGATGGCAGTTTCGTTTCCGAACGCCAGCGACGATTCGTTGACGCTGATTCCCGGGGCGACGCCGGTGCCGGATAGATCGACCGTCCGAACCGGGTTCCGCGGGGTGTCCGCACGGAACCGGAGCGTCGAGGAGACTTCACCGCGCGTCGCGGGCGTGTACGCGAGGATCATCTCAGCGGACTCACCGGCGGCGACCGATTCGGGGGCCTGACGGACCTCGAACTGACTCGAGTTAGATCCGATGATGCTGGCGCTCCCGAGCGAAATCGGGCGTCCGCCGTCGTTCGCGATCTCGACAGTGAGTGTCTCTTCGTCCCCGCCATTCGGCGCGGCATCAGCCTCGCCGAAGTCAGCCGTGTCCGGAACCGCAAGCGGATCGGTGACCGTCACCCCGACGGAGTCGCGCTCGTAGGCCACCCCATCGGTCGTCGTCTTCGTTGCGACGGCGGTGTACGTTCCGTTCACCCTGACTGACGTCGTCGCGCTCCCGAACTGATCGGTCGAGACGCGCTGATCCCCGATTGCGACAACGGCGTTCTCGACTGCGTCGCCGTTCTCGTCTTCGACGTTGAACACGACCGTTTCACCGGCCGAGACTGTTGGCGTCGAGGTGGTCAGACTCAGCGAGGCCTGCTGCAGCGCGATAGACACCGTTGTCGGATCCAGGTCGTTGATCTCGACGGTGCTCGACCCGTTCTCCTCAAATGAGACCGTGAAGTTCTCGGACTCGGTCTCGCTGTCGGCGACGGTGACAGATCGGGTCTCTGTCTGCTCGCCTCCAACCGAGAGATTCACCTCGACGGTATCTTCGATCCCACCGCGGTTCGTGACGTTCGCCTGCACCCGAATCGGTTCACCAGTTGCAACAGCCGTCCGATTCAGCGTGTAGTTCGCGACCGTCGCTGCCTTCTGGACGTTGGCCGTCGACCGACTGATCACGTCGGTCTCGTTGTGCGTAGCATCGAGCACCCTCTCACCGGTCTCGTTGAGTTGCGTCGAGAGCGTCACCGTCTTTCGAGTGCCCGGATCGACGGACTCGACGGAGTAATCCTCCGTCGTTCCGTCAACCTGGAGCGTGACGTTCCGATCGCCCGCAACGCCGCCGACGTTCAGGAGATCGACGTCGACGGAGACCTGATCACCCGCGTACACCGTTTCCCCAGTCGTAACGGTCGATCCGAGGATCGTCACCTCTGCGGGGTTGTACACGGTGAACGTCGCGTCCGCGGGGTTGTACGACGTCTTCGGCCCGTCCTTCGTCACCGACACCGAGAGCGTCCCGGCGCTGGTGAAGGTGTGGTTCGCTAGCCCGGATGCGTTCGTTTCGAGCGTCACGCCGCCAGCGGTGACTGTCGCGTCCTCAACGGGGGCGCCCGTGCTGTTGGTGACGTTTAACACGACGTCGTCCTCGGTCGTCGGGTTCTCAGTCTCGACGTCGACCGAGAGGTCAACGATCCGCTCGGTGGCTAGTACGCTCGTGGCCTGCAAGTCGTTGACCGAGAGTTCCGTCGTCCCGACGGTATCAAGCGTTGGCGTGAACTCGACGTAGGTCACGTTTCCAGCGCCGAGCTCGTCGACTGTCTTGTTCTCAAGCTCCTCGCCGGTCGCGTTGTTCAGCGCGACCGTGAGCCCGTCCGTATCGTCGGTCGTCCCGCGGTTTCGGACCGTCGCGTTGACGGTGACCGTGTTGTCGACAGTCACCGACGTCGACGAGACCGTGTAGTCAGTCACTGCGGTCTGTGGGTCGACCTCGACGTCTCCGGCCACCGTCTCCTCGCCGGACTCGTCAACGACCGAGAGCGTCCGCGTGCCGGGCGAGTCGAAGGTGGCGTTCAGGGTGATCGTCTTCTGCTCGCTACCGTTGACTCTGATCTCTTCGCTCGCTTTAACTCCCTCATCCGCGGTGAGGTTGACCGTCGTAGTCCCGTTCAGGTCCCCGTCGTTCGTGACGACCGCTTCGATGGTCACGTTGTCGCCCGTGTACGCCTGCGTCGTCTCGCGGTAGGCGTTCTCGACACTGATGTCTGCGGGCGCTTGAACCGTCACATCCACCGAGTCGCTGTTGAAGCTCGTCCCGTCCTCGTCCTCGGGCTTCGTGACGACCGCGGTGTACGTCCCTGCGTCGAGATCATCGATGCTTGCCGTGCCATCGGTAACCTCGTACTCGGTTCCGTCGATCGTGATCGTCGCCGTGTCGAGGGATTCATCGTCCGTACGATTTACCTCGAATTCGAGCGCCTCTCCGGTCGTGACCGTCGGTTCGTCGACAGTCAGTTCAAGATCCGTGACGTTCTGTGCGACGGTGACGGTTCCGACGTCGAACTCGTTGGTCGGGCCGCTGACGTTTACGTCGTAGTCGCCGTTGGTGCCGAAGCTGAACGTCTCCGAGACGGTGACGGTTTCACCGGAAGCAATCGACCCCGTTCCGTTAGTTGCCGACTGCTCACCGGCTCCGAAGCTGACAGTGATTCCGTCATCCGTGGTGCTACCGCGATTCTCCACCGTCGCACTCACGCGCACGACGTCCGCGGTTGTCATCGCTGAAGCGTTCAGCGAAGCCTCGGTCACCACCGACTGGGGATCGACAGTGAGGTTGCCAGCAGAGACACTTCCGACGGTGATCTGCTCGTCTTCGGTCGGGGCGTCGAACTGCGTCGTTAGCGTGACGGTACGAGACTCGCCCGCGCTGAGGCTAACGGTCCTCCTTGTGATCTCATCGCCCGATTCGTTCGTGGCGACCAGTTCGAGGTCGCCAGCGACTCCGCCGTCGTTTTCGACGGCGACGCCGATCTCGACGTCGTCACCCACGTAAGCCTGCTGGGAGGGGAGGAAGGCGTCCGTGATCGAAACGTTCGCGGGCGCTCTGATCCTGATGCCGGTCGAAGCCGGATCGTAGGTCTCCGTGGACGTGTCCGCCTTCGTGGCGCGGACGGTGTATCGGCCTGCTTCATCGAAGGTGTAGTTCACAACGCCGTCCTGACCTGTTTCGAGTCGGTTGCCATCGACGGTGACATTCGCGTCCACCGGCGAACCGCTCGAATCGTTCACGTAAACGGCGACCGGTCCACCCGTTGTTGTTGTCGCCGTCACGTTTGTGGCGATTTCGAGCCCGACGCTCTGCCGCTCGACGGTCACCGTTCTCGCGTCGAGGTCGTCGACGGAGACGGTCTTGGGTCCGATCGCCGCACCGTCTGAGCTCCAGATGAACTCGACGTCTTTGGAGCTACTCGCGTTCACGTCCACTTCTTTTGAGTCCTGATCGCTGTCGACGGAGAACGGGATAGCCCGGGTGCGGTCGGTGCTCCCTCGGTTCACGACGGTCGCGGTCACGACGAGATCATCGCCGATCGTCACGGTCGGCGGAACGGAGAGGCTGTCGACGACGATCGCGCGGTCGACAGTGACCGGGAAGGTGTCTCCGTTAACGACTATGTCGTGTTCGCCCGCGCTTGTCGCTTCGGCGCTGAAGTTGAGGGTCTGGCTCTCGCTGCCATTCAGCGAGACAGTGCGATTGTCCGGCGTCCCCTGGAAGCTGAAGTTCACCGGGACAGTGTCGTTGAGGTCGCCCTGATTCTCGACCGTCACGAGAGCGGTGAGCGTGTCACCCGTGTAGAGGTTGGTCGGGAGCGGCTGGACGTCGGTCACCGTGATATTCGCTGGCGCGTTGACCCGAACCGTCGTAGAATCATCGACGTAGGTCTCTCTCGACGTCTCCGGTTTGGTCGCGGTCGCGGTGAAGTCACCGGCCTGCTCGAAGGTGACGTTCGCGCTCCCGTCCGCGCCGGTCCACTGTTGCGTTCCGTCGACAGTCAGCGACGCGTTCACCGGAGTTCCGTCGCTTTCGCGTGTCACGTCGAATCTGACCGTCTCTCCCTCAGTGACTTCTGAGGTGTTTGCAGAGACACTCAACTCGACCGTCTGGCGGTTCACCCGTATCAGTGTCGGCGTGCTACGCACCGCGCTATCGAACTCAGAGTCGCCAACGGAAACGTTCAGGTCACCGGCCCTGTCGAACGCGGCGGTCAGTTGGAGATCGGTCGATTCGCTGGCTCCAATCGTGCCCGTGAGATCGCCGCTGACGTTTCCGGCGTCGAGCGCCTCGCCGTTCGCGTAGACGGCGGCGTTGTACTCTCGGTCGACGTTCCCGTTGTTCGTGAGGGTGACGTTGATCGAGACGTCTTCGTCGACGACGGTCTCTATCGGCGTAATCGACACGTCACTGTACACCAGCGCGTTCGGATTGCGGACGGTCAGGTCGAGTGAGGTGTCCAGATACGTTCCATCGCCTTCGGGACCGTCTGCTGTCGCCGTCGCCGTCACCTGCCCGTCATTTACGTATTCGACGGGAAGCGTGACGGTTCCGTTACTGTCGGTGGTTCCGCTCTCTTCACCGACCGTGACAGTCGCGCCGTCGACGAGGTTGCCCTCGTCGTCCCGCACGGTGAAGGTGACGTTTGCTCCCGGCGCGATATCGTCCGTCTCGTTGGCAGTTAGCTCGAGCGGGATGCCGTTCCCGAGCGTGAGGTCGCCTGAGTTCGCGACCATCTCGGTGCTGTTGTTTGCGGATGCGACGTGAATCCAGCGGTAGTCGGTGGTCGTCGGCCAGTCGGCCGGAACGCCGACCGTGATCTCGGCCTGTTGGCCGGTCTTCTCTACGGTGACCGACGCGTTCAGAACGGCGTCACCAGTGGACGAGCTGTTTAGTTGGTCGCCCGCCAGCGTCTCAATGAAGGCCGCTGGGTCGAGGGGTCGTGTGATTTCGCGGTCGGACGGCGAGAAACCGAACGCTGTCGGTTCGTTTGTTATCCGGAACTCACCGTTTACCGACTGGATGCTCGTTGAGTGAGAGATGTTAGTAGAGCCAGAATCAAGTCCGGAAATAGTGATTGTTTGGGTCTCGGAGCTGAGAGTCTGCTCATCATACAGAACTATTGCATGACTCGCATTCTCATCTCCAGGTAGATTACCCGCATTCACATTGAATGTCACATCACTTCCGGTTGATCCGTCTGCTGGTGGTGTAACATCTGATAGATCTTTTTGTACCATCACTGTGTCCATCCCGAGCAATGTGACGTTCCCGTCTTGGCTCAGATCTCCGTCAGTCGCAGTGAATCCGCTTGCACCAGCTTCTGGATCAGCAAGAAAGACCACATATTGGCCCGATTGTTCAGGGGTAAATGAGAGTCCATCAACGGTAACGAAGGAAGAGGTGGTCTGCGATGTGACGCTATAATTAGCAGAGGAATTATCTTGCAAAAAGGAGGAGAGGCCGCTCATTGAACGTGGGATTTCGGAACCCGATTCAACACGAGCAGTGACTAGTTGTACCTCCTCGAGATCTGTGTTATCAGGGTAAGTGGAAGGGTTAAAATCAAGTTGAACCTCCTCGCCTGCGGAGTAGAACTTGATCTCTGGTTTGTTTAGTGGTGCATTGAACCCAAGAGAATCAACAGTTGTGACAATATTACCCGAAGAATGAACTGGTTCTGAGCTAGTTCGAAGCGCGTTCACTCCGGGACCCCAAATGGAAGTATTGTCTGAGGCTCCAAACACATTGTCTTCATTCTCCCAGTCGATCTCTTGTTGAATTGCACCATCAGCGTCAAGGTCCGATTGCTCTGCGGACCCCGAATCAACTGCGGCTGATGCTGGCGATGCGATCGTCGCTGCGTTCCCAATCGGGGAAAGCAGGACTAGGACTACCAGGAAAATTCCTGTAAAAGTCCCCCCACTAATGGTTATGCCGCTCATAATTCGTATAATCATTGACTTGTTTATAATACTTCGTATTTAATTCACCGGGTACTCCGGATGAGAAAAGTGTGCCACCTCTGTGGATCTGGTGGAAAAAATTGGTAGGTAATCACATCCTAATATGCAGTTATACAGTCCCTAACTAGTGATCCTGCCCGAATTTCTGGTGGCTACCGAACGATTCGGTGATCCTGTGGTCGCACGTGGAACTCGGAGTAATTGGATCAACTCATACCACCATACTCCTGGATTACCGACAAATCTTCAGGTTGATAATTAGGGTCAAATATGATGTCCTCGATGAGTGCTTATATAACTTCAATACCCATTTCAGCCCGTATACTGCAGTTTTACACCATTTCATCATCTATCAGTATTCCAATTATCTATATCGATAATTAATTTAAATACTATATCGAGATAGGATTTAAATAGATCCAACGGAACACTCAGAATACACGATGGCACAGGCCGCCCAGCCGCCCTCCGACCAGCCCCCCGTCGTCACCTGCCGGGACGTGACGCGGCAGTACATTCGGGGATCCAAATCTAAATTCGCGAACCAACCGCGGCCGACTGTGACCGCGCTCGACTCGGTGTCGGTCGACATTTGTCCCGGCGAGTTCGTCGGCATCGCGGGACCCAGTGGAAGCGGTAAGTCAACCCTACTGCATCTTCTCGCCGGACTCGACACGCCGACAGACGGGGACGTGACGTTGGCGGGGACGTCTACCATCGGCCTCTCAGAACAACGTCGCGCGCGACTCCGACTCGAACACGTCGGTATCGTCTTCCAACATTTCTATCTGCTGCCGTCGATTTCCGCTCGGGCCAACGTCGCCCTCCCGCTCGTCGAGTACGGTATCGGAAGATCGACGCGACGTGAGAAGGCAACGGCGCTGCTTGACCAAGTCGGTCTCGAGGATCGCACGACGCACAAACCGGGAGAGCTGAGCGGTGGTGAACAACAACGCGTCGCTATCGCTCGAGCGCTCGTGACGGATCCGGAGGTACTGATCGCTGATGAGCCCACTGGTGAACTCGACACCGAGACTGGCGAACAGATCATCAACGCGCTCAGTGCGAGCAGCAGCGATCGTGCTGTCGTCGTAGCTTCCCACGACGAGCGCGTTCTCGAACGGACAGATCGGGTGATCCGACTCCACGATGGACGACTCGTGAGCGATGGATAGCCGCCATCGATACATCGGTCTCCTCGGCATCGCAGTCGGTCGGCTTGTCGGTCGATTCCGACGTGGAGAAGGCAAACAACTTGCGGTGAGCGTTCTCGGTGTTGCGATCGCTATTATGCTGATGGTCACCGTTGGGGGCGTCGCCCTCGGGCTCGCCTCTCAGTCAGCCATCCAAGGCGACAACGTCGATTACTGGATCGTTCCAGAGGATCGGACGGCGTCCTCCATCGCTGTATCCGTCGATGGGCCACAGCTGGGGGGAACCCACGACATAACTGCCGAGCTTAATACGAACCCACAGATCGACTATGCAACCCCCGTTTTGCTCCGTGTCGTTCAGTTACGGGCCCCTGCATCAGACACTTCCGAGTATATTATCGTCGCAGGCGTTGTCCCTGACGGTGGAGACCGTGAGGTCCTCGGCGTCTCGACGGGAGCGCTGACGCCAGGTGATCCCTTCTACGCGAACGGAACCTACGACGGACGGTGGACGGGGGAAATCGTCGCGAGCGAACCGGCCGCAGAGTTGCTATCGGCCGAAGTCGGAGATTCGCTCACGATGCCCCGGCAGGACTCGAACCGGTCGCTCCACGTTGAGAACATTTCAACGGGAAGCTACAATACCGGAGCTGGCCCGCTCCCGATCGTCGTTCTTCACCAGAGCGAACTGCAAGCCATTACCGGTGCGACTGATGGCGATCCTGCCGATCAGATTCTCGTGAGTACGAAGTCGTCCGACGTCAGGCCCGAGCTCGAATCGCTCTACCCGCAGTCGACGGTAGTCTCGAAGGGCGGGTTCGCCGAGCAAAGCGTCTCGACGTCGAGTCTGCCGGTTGCCGTCGCGTTGACCGCCGTCCTGACGGCTGTCGTTGTCGGAACACTCTTTGTCGCGACGATGATGGGACTGGAGTTACACGCCGATCGTCAGCGGCTGGCCGTACTCTCGGCGATCGGCTACCGGATGCGCTCGCAGGCGTTCCTCGTCGTGGCCGAGACGTTCATTTTGACAGGGATCGGCACCTTCGTAGGCGTCGGATTGGGACTCACCGGAATCGCTGCGACGAACGCGCTCGCGACGCGTTATCTCGGTGTACAGTCGGTGGCCATATTTGACCCCGTACTCGTATTGACAGCGGGTGCTGTCGCAGTGGTCATTGCCGCGGCGGCCTCAATTTACCCCGTCTGGCTCACCCGTCGGACCGATGTGTTGGAGGTGCTCGGCTGATGTTGTTACTCTCAAAATTTCGTGCGGTAGTCGGCATCGCTGTCCAGCAGCTGCGGCACGACCGTGGCCGGACTGTCTTGGCTGTCCTCGGAATCTGTCTCGCCGTGTTGTCGATGACGCTGCTCGGAAGCGTTGGCCTCGGCGTGATTGAAACTGGTGAGGAGAAGTTTGACCAATCCGGGCGAGATCTCTGGATTACGGGAGGCCCGGTCCAGCTTGCTCCGGGTTCCGTCGGCGGCTTCGAGAATACGGTCTACGACGCCCACCAAATCTCGGCGGAGATCGGACAGCGAGATGATGTTACCACTGCGGTACCGTTGGCCTTCCAGACGGTATACGTCTCTCCGAACGGGTCCGAGTTCGATACGCTCATCGGAACAGGTGCACCTGCAAGAGGTGGATCCGTACGGATTACTCAAGGAGAGTCGTTCTCATCCCAAGATCAGCACTATGCTGGCGGTTCATACGATGGCCCGATGAGTCACGAAGTGGTGATTTCACCGCAGACTGCCGAACGCTATGACGTTGGGGTCAACGATACACTGTATCTTGGCGGCTCTATCGGGAGCGCGCAGAATAACGAGTTCCGAATTGTCGGTATCTCACCGACGTTCTCGCAATTCCTCGGTACGCCTACTGTCGTGTTGCACCTGAGCGAGCTCCAAACGATCACTGGCCAGACGGCAAACGACAGAGCAACGATGATCACTGTCGACGTCGATGATGATGCAGATCTTAGCCAGGTGGAAGCGGAAATTCAGGCAGCGTACCCGGAATATGACGTCCGGACCAACCGCGAGCAGTTACAGGCGACGCTCGAGCGACAAGCGGTACTGCTTGCTGCCGGTGGCAGTCTCGTTGTCTTCGCCGCCCTCGCTGGTATTACGCTCACGACAAATCTCCTCCTCTCGTTGGTCTATCAGCAACGACGGATCCTCGCAGCGCTTCGCGCCCAGGGTGCGGCAGCATCGACACTAGTCGGGGTGGTCGGAACGCAGGCAATCCTCCTCAGTTTCGTGGGAGGCATCCTCGGGGCGGCAGTGACCGTCCCAGCGATCCGCGTCTTGAATATCGTTGCCGAAACGATCGTGGGGTTCGAGAATGTTGTAAGCGTCCAACCGTGGATCTTGCTTTCCGGGATCGTCTGTGCGTTCCTCATCGGGATCGGTGGGGCATTTGTCGCTGGGTGGCGGGTGTCTCGCGTCTCACCGCTCGAACAGCTCCAGTGATGATGTCCTGCAACTACGCTCCAGTCGAACCGGTAGCGACTCTTTAGGATACAACAACAGGCACAGCAGGGGGTAGGCCACCGGATGATTAATCGAACATCCCGAAGCCCTCGTCTCGCATTAATTCCGCAACCGATTCTGGGTTCTCGAACGCAGCGAGTAAGGCAAATTCCCGTGCATCGGTTTTTGAAACTTCGTCCGTATCAAGATGCTCGGCAAGGGCAGTTCGGAATTGTGCCTCTTGCGTAGCGACTTCATCTCGGACGTGGATCTCCAGACGTGTATCACGCTCGTCACCGACGTTACTCCGTCGAACAAAATAGGGATACGTCTCTGTAGCGGGATCTTCTTGGTTATCAGACTGTTCTGACGAATCTTGTGTGACTGGTGCGGATGTCTCTGATTCAGGTGCGTCCGGTGATTTGGTGACTGAATCAGACCCGGTCGGTGTATGTGAGTTGGCACTTTGAGATGGATCATCCTGCTTGTCACCATCATCCTCACCGAAATTGAGGTTTCCAGATCCTGATTTGAAATTACTCATACTGTAGTCACCTCCGTTTGAGTCCCTTCTGTAAGATCGATTCTAATCGGTTCAGAATCTTGGATATTCAGTTCGAGAACAGGTGCTACGTCCGCGTCAAAGGTCTCCGTTGCGATGAAGTGAGCAAGGGTATACAGATCTCGAAGTGTTTCAACTTCTCTGTCTCGGATACGTCGGTGTCCAGGTTCGCTCCTCATTTCACCCTCCTGCTCGAAAGTCTTCCACCGTTCCTCAACGACTTTGAAAGCAGAGCCTCGTGCTTCCCACATCGCGTCCATCAAACTCTCGCGGTTTCCGATTGTAACCGGTGTGGCGAATGCCTCCGTATCTTGGAACTGTTGTTGGTATTGCTGGTGCGCGTTAGTTTGTCCGACGCCGGAAGGGACAACACAAGATAAGCCGACCTCGATATCTAACTGGGATTCCATATTTCCAACGAGTTCTTCGAGGCCCTCCAAGCTCAGATTGCCTTTTCCTGCCGGTTTAACTGGGGCAATGAGGGTGCGTAATGCATAAATTGCATTATATAGAAGATCCTCAGCACGGGCGTTCGGATCGATAAGGATTGCATCGTACTGTTTCTGAAGTTGCTGTTTGTTCCACAGAAGGTCATAGAGCAACTCGAATCGGGGATACTCCTCACGACTCATATTCTGCATTCCCGTTTCGTACGAGATTTTCTGTTCTAGATTTGATGTGAAGTCACCGAGCATATCGTGACTTGGAATGATATCGACCCCTTCTGCGGTTGTTTCGATGAGATTTGAAAACTCACCATCAGGCATATCTAGGATGTGTTTCACTAAATTATCCGCATCGGGATTACTTCGGTTCGATCCCACATCGAAGAGACTGGTTAAATTCCCTTCTTGCGGATCTAAATCCAGTACGAGTGTATTTTGCCCCATCCGCTCCAACGCGACGGCAATATTAGCCGTCATTGTTGTTTTGTATGTCCCTCCCGATTCGGAGTAGACTACTGCAGTGATCATACGCGCCCGTAATCTCTGCTAGAGTATAAATCTGTGTCAGACGTTATTTACAGCAGTTTGTGACATACGTTACAGACTTCTGTCTGTAGTATATCTCTGTAACTAAATTCTATAACTGATGTCTGCAACGTATACTTGTTACTTATATCAGTATCTACTGTCTGTTCTGTATATCGGGCACATATCCCTGTTACAATAGTATGTGGCATATGGTGCAGATATAACTCACAGATGATCGAGATACACTTATTGCTGATCTCCGGTGTTGTGACTGCTGGAGAGAACGGGAACCCCACTGACTACGATGACAGCTGGAGAATCAAGAGTGTCTACAAATCGACCAACGAAATATGACAACGATGAGTTCAAAGGAGGTCAGTCGCTAGTTGTTTCACTTTGTCCTGCGTTGAAGTAACTCCTGTTCTCACTCTGGTGACTGGTGGGTTTGGTTGTGCAGGTCAAATGACTAGCGAGTAGAACGATACGTCGATTGTGACGGCAGACAATATGGATGAGACTGCCGAAACGGAACTGAAATTGGACAGCGAAGCAGCCACCACAAAAGCTAATTCCTGAATGACAACACCACTTACCGGCGTAGGAAACCCGTCGAATGGACGTGGAAAATGAGACACTTCGATGAAGGCTAATTGAAGCATCTTCTGGCCTTCAATTTGTCCAAAACAACGCGTTAGCCCCGCTATACTGCTGTAGTCTCAATTCCCACCAGAGATAGAATTTCATATAGCATAATATAGTTTAAAAAAAGAGCTACTCAATGGAAACCTAGCGTACAAGACCACTATAACCGGAAATTGGCCAATATATCAACTTTGTTTTCTGGTCCTGATTACCCTAATAATCACGACCAGTTTGAAGTACCCCGCCGCCGTCGGTGAAGCACGAATGCTGCAACCACCTCACGACGGCGCTTTCCCCGGGGAGTGCCGTCGAGAATGGGGTTCGAGTTCGCTCCTGCGCTCCACAGCTAAGATTGAAGCGATGGCGAACGGCAATATTCGATATAGAACTAATGACCTCAACCTATATTAAGATAAAGCTCGAACGGTGTAGTATGACCGAAGATGAATCGAACTCCAAGGGCCTGATGGAACGCCAGACCACGGGTGAAGACCGCGTGCGGATGGTTGCTCGGCAGCTGTCGGAGCCAAAGACGGTCAATTGGATCGCTTCCGAAGCGGGCTGGTCACACGAACCAACTAAGCGCGTCCTCGAACGCCTCGTCGACGATGGCATCCTCCATCGTGACGAAAGCGGTACTCACACGACGTACTACCCTGATTACCGCCGCCAAGCGATGCAGGAGGCGATGCGTCTTCGAGACAGCGGGCACACTGTCGAGGAGCTCACGGACCGTCTCGCTGATATGAAGACGCAGATTCGCGACTGGGAGGACGAATTCTGTGTCGAGTCACCGAACCAGCTTCGCGGGATGCTCGCTGACGAGTCGCTTGACGCTGATGAGGAAGATCGGCGTCGTGAGATCGCCCGTGAGTGGGAGCACCTTCAACGGCGTATCCAGATCGTCGGCTTCGCAATCCGCGAATGGGACTTCCTCGCGCCGACGACAGAGCCCGCTGAGGCCAGCAGCTAACGGATGTCGGTCCCACATCCAGGTGGTGATCCGAACGCGAACCTCTACGCCCAGCTGAAGCGAGACGTCCTCGACCGTGTTCCACAGATCACGGCCGTCGAGTACGTTCCTGACGATATCGAGGCAAAGCAGCTGCGGGCAACTTTCGATCCGGCCCGCCTGGATCCCCCGACAGGCCCCGATTCACCGGAACTGACCGTCAAGTGGTATCGGCAGGACCCACACGATTGGTTCCGTATCAATTACACCGACCCGAACACGGGCTTTCACGCTGGCTGGCACCAGGACGAAGACCATCCCGATCTGGGACGGACGCATTTCCAGTACTCTGTCGCCGATACGGAGGACCGCTGGGGGATCACATTCGAACACGGGACTCCCTCCCTGATTCTCTGGGAACTCGTCGAAGAGCTCCTTGAGGACGTCCGTCCGACCTACCAGTACGCGAACGAGGAACTATGACACCTCGAGAACGCGCTGATCAGTCACTCACCGAGTCCTTCGAGCGCTACCTACAGGACAAGGGAAAGGGCCGCGGAGGCGACGGCGGGAATTACAGACGTAACGCAGCACGTGAGCTCAATCGGTTCGCCGAGTGGACTGCTGGTGACCACGGTGACGACGATTGGACCGGGATCGTTCCCGACGACGTCGACCGCGATCCCACCTTTGAGGACCTCAACGAACGTGTCTTCCGGGAGTACGCCCGGCATCTCGCTGGTGACCGTGGACTCAAACAGAACACTGTACAAACCTATTACCGCTATATCTCTGCGTGGTGCGGGTGGTGTGTCAACGAAGGCTATCTCGAAGTGCACTACGCTCAGCGGGCGAGCGCGATGGCGCCGCTTCCCGACGACGACGGCCGCAAGCCCGGCGATCAGCAGGCCTGGACGTCCGAGCAGCGCCACGCGCTCACCCGCCACGTCGACGAACGGGCCCGCGACGCAATCGAGGCGTACACGACACTCCCGGAGGGTACTGACCCCCTCGACAAGCAGCGAGCACGCTATGAGGCGCTGAAGGCTGCCCGTGACCGCGCCCTCGTGTTCGTCCTCGCGTACACAGCCGTCCGCGTTGGGGAATTTCTCCGGGACCCGAACGACCCGCGCCGGCGCGGGGTCCGCTGGGGAGAGATTTCACTCGATGACGGGAGTATGGATGTCTACCGGAAGAAACAGCAGTGGGACGCGGCGAGTCTCCCCGATCCGGTGATCTCGCCGCTTCGGAGCTATCGGAATCTGATAGATCCACCCACAGAGCGGTGGCCAGTGTTCCCGACGTTCGACCAGCGGACGCTGGCGACGGTCGTACAGGAGGGGTTGGCCGATCGAGGGGAACAGCCGAACGCAATCGACGAGCGACGTAACGAGTACGCTCGTGACCTTCTGTTGGCGCTCGATAGGGATGTTCGACCCCCCTCGATCACGACCGATGGTGCCCGGTCGATTCTCCAGCGACTCTCGGAAGCCGCAGACGTCGACATCGACCATCCAAAACACGATTACCTTGCTCCGCACGGAGGTCGACGTGGAATGGGTGAGGTGCTCGTCCGCGCGTTCGGGTATACTGTTGCGGCTCGCTATCTCGACAACTCCGAGGGGATGGTCCGTGAGCGGTACTCCCACATTGAGGCTGGCGAACTTGGTGATGTTGCAACAGAGGCACTCTCAGAGATTGATGGATGAGGAGTGAACGACAGAGATTACCCAGCAACCAGTCACCGGGTGATTGGATGCGTTCGAACTGTTCCCGCCAGCGAGGTACGGACTCCTGATGACAGAGCATTACGCCTGGTGTCGTGACCGCGATCGCACGAATGCCGTTATCTCTATCCGGCCGCTACGCTCTACGGGCACGGTCAGCGACAGCGCGTTGCGTTCGCTCTTCTACCTTCTACTGAACCGCTTCTGACGACACCGACACCGATGCGAGGTCGGCAGCCCGACAGAAGTAGCAGAGCATCGTTTGCAGGAACGCGATAGAGAGTGGATATCTGTACGATTAAGTCGCTGGGAGCGCCACGCAAAATATGGATATTTGCAGCACGGAGACACCGGTTATTGGGATGGTTCATTTACCGCCGCTTCCGGGTGCACCCGGGTTCGATGGTGACCGATGCGCCCTTCGCGAGCGAGTACGCCGTGACGCAACAGCACTCGAATCGGGGGGTGTCGACGGGATTATGCTCGAAAACTTTGGTGATGCGCCCTTCTATCCGGACCGAGTCCCGCGCCACGTCGTTGCGGACGTCACAGCACTGGCGGCCACGCTTCGTGAGGAGGTGTCAGTTCCGTTTGGTGTGAATATCCTCCGGAATGACGTCCAAAGTGCATTAGGGGTCGCCGCTGCAACGGGTGGCGAATTCGTTCGCGTGAACGTCCATACCGGAGCTCGGCTAACTGATCAAGGTCTCATCGAGGGATTGGCACACGAAACGCTCCGTCTTCGCGACCAACTCGATGCTGACGTGACGATTCTTGCAGACATCGATGTGAAACATTCGGCGCCGCTTACCGAACGCGCCCACGGGGAAGTGGTCAGTGAGCTGGTCGAACGCGGCAGGGCCGACGCCGTTGTTGTCAGCGGGGCCGGAACCGGCGAAGCTGTCGATACCACCGTTCTTGAACAAGTGGTCCAGGCCCGGGACGAACGTGGGATCGACGCACCAGTGCTGCTCGGTAGCGGTGTGACACCCGATACCGCACCCGAGTTGCTCTCGATCGCAGATGGGGCGATCGTCGGGACGGCGCTCAAACAACAGAGCGAGACGACCAATCCAGTCGATGAAGCGGCGGTCAAGCGACTTATCGAGGCCGTCCCTCAGTGATTGGTAAGAAACTCTCGGATATCTGAATCAGTCGGGAGCTGCTTTCGGGCGTGTGCCGTCGTACAGTTGAGGGCCGCTGCCGCGGCGGCAAACCGCCCTGCTTCACGTGCCGGACTCTCTTCGAGGAGCCACGTCTGAATGAGGCCCGCAGTGAAGGCATCACCAGCGCCGGTCGTATCTTCGATAGCCACCTCAAAGGCCGGGATCGGAGTCACTGTATCCCCCTCAAGCAGGATGGCACCGTCATTTCCCTGCGTGACAGCTGCCCGAGAGACCGATCGTTCAGCGAGGGCATCAACGGCGTCCTCGATCTCGCCGCCGAAATATGATCGAGCGGCGACCGTGCCAACCACAAAGAGATCACCGACCGAAAGGATCCGATCGATGGTCGATGGAGCGGTCCCGCGGCCTTCGAGTTCCGAGAGAGGGCCCGCGAGGTCGAAGACGAGCGTCGAAATGACCCCGCGTTCACGCGCAGTCACGAGCTTTGAGACCACCGCATCGGGTGCGTAGGCACTGGTGAAGACGACCTCGGCATCGCTCAGATACTCAAGATCGGCATCAGCAAGCCGTAAGTTCGGGACGCTTTCCCCGCCGGCGACAATCATTCGACCGCCGTCCGGGCCACGCAGCACTAACGTGTATGAGGATTCTTCAGACCCAGTTCGACCCCGTGTGCAGTCGATCCCACGAGCGTTGAGATCGGTTTTGATCTCAGAAGCCGAGTCACCACCAAATCGTGTGATGATTCCCGTTCCCGTCCCGAACCCAGCAAGCCCAGAGGCGACATTGGCAGCGACACCACCCACAGCGGTCGTATGGTCGCGGACAAACGCCCCACCGTCGGGTTCCGGCAAATTTGAAAGCGTGTAGATCTGGTCAAGCACCGCGCTCCCCACCGTAACAACAGCTGGAGCTGGCATTATATCGATCCACGCAGGCGACCGTTTTGAACGTATAGGAATCGAGAAAGCGAGGGGGCTCGTATTCACCCGACCTCAGTTCCGTTGAAATCGATTGTGTCTGCAATTTCAGTCATTCTGGGATCGTTCTATGGAATATTTTTGCCGGTCTGGCGACGTCTACCGAGGACTGGAGGCGAAGTTGAAAAACCACTAATTTAGTGTACTCAATCCGATGTGCCCTAGACAGTTGGCTATTTTTGATGAAATAAGAAGAGTCGTTATGGTCAAGTCATACTCTCTACTGAGCAATTTAGAGCGGGCCGAGCTGAAAATTTGCTGAATCAACCGCGAAGCGACGCTTGGATAATGACCGTTCGAAGAATAGCCGTTATTAATTCGCGGTTAAGCCAGTGAAGAGTCACCTCAATTTATTAGCAAAATATTCTAATACATAGTTAGATGCCTAATCTCTTGAACGAAAGGGAGCAGCAACCACTTGATGAGTACCAAATTGGCGACGGAGAGTCTCTACTTCAGGCACTTGTAAGTCGATTTGCGGAGATTGACAGCGAACGGGATGTGCAGAATAATCCGCTACAAGAATTAGTCGATGTTGACAGTCTTTCCACGATAATAGCTTCAGACAACGTTAACCACGTCTCAGCTGTATTCTGGGGCCACCCTACGTATATTACTTCAAACAAGATCATTATCTATCCATCAACCAACAGTTAAATCTCCTGTACTGTGCGGTTGGTAAAATAGCCTCAGAGCCACGCTAAGGAATGGAAAAGAACCAAAATGGACATATGCCCCAAGTGAAGCGTCTGAGGGTTTGTCCAAGATAATATCATATACACGTCTGAGAGATGGTGACGGTACCCGAGAGATCATCCGATAAGCTGCGCCCCACCACCTCGGACGCCACATATAGAGTCCACACGACTTACCCCCGTTGAGGACGAAGGGGGATGCAGAAAGCCAGGATGGATTCTAGAGAATCTCACTCTCCACAAGGTCAGGAGCCTGTGGACACGCCGTCAGTTCCTTGCACAGCTTGCACGGCTGCCCTGCAATCCCCTGAACATCGGCACCTCTCATTTTTACTGCTCGATCAATTCACAATCCCTGTTGTCGGCTGTACCGAGCATCTCGCACAGTTTACCTCCATTGTTGGGTACACGACAGATGACACTGCCGAGCTCGTTGAGCATCGCCCCGCCGGGGGTATCAGCTGTCCGAGTTGCCAGCTGGCTCCCCATACTCTACGGCAGCCCGTTATTCCGGTCGGTGCCGGTGCAGTAAGCATTCTTGCCTGTCCAGAACACCAATCCGAGATTATCGGTCGGTTCCATACCGGATTCCAAACACAACAGCAACTCACGACATCCTTGGATAACTGACGTGCGTCCCCATTTCGCGTACGAACGATCTCTGTTCGGCAGATCAGCGATGCAGTGTTTGAGGTTTTGCTCCGTAGTGGTGACATGCAGATTTTGAGAAGCTCTGGAGCAAGTGAAAAATTAAATGACGGATAGAATCGATCTGGAACCACTTACAGATCGCGGGACTAGACGAGTCGCGACTGAACCACTCATAGGTCCAATTCTGAGAAGAATACTCACGATTGGCTTCGATCGAGGCAGTCAACCGTATTATTCGTCCGCAGATACCGGTTCACCTGCTTCCATCCGCCATTCAAGTTCGACATCGAATTCGGCCTCGTCCTCGGAAACTTCGTACTCAACTTCCAGCTCAACCCGTTCTGGAACTGCCACCGTGAAGCCGTTTTCCCCCTCGATGTCAATTCGTCCCTTCTCGACACCATCAGCGACTTCACGGAGAACTCCCGCAGCGTCTGCTCGACTCAGTATCCTCTCTCCCTCACGTTCCGTCTCCTCGTCTTCCGATTCCGCTTCGGTATCGGATTCTTGTTTATCGTTTGCCATACTAGAGATACGACGACAGTCAATAAAACATCTCGGGCTTTCACCAACCCAATTTGATGGGCGAGAGTCACCACTTCTGGGAATACCTCAGGTACATCAGATGGTAGTCACGAACGGAAGTATCTTCAGCCAATAGTGCGTAATCAACTAATTACAACTGACAGCCAACCGTCCGATCAAGATTTCAGCAGCTTCCAGAAGGGCAACACTGCTCAGTGAAAACACAGCTCCAGCGGTGAGAACTCCCCCGACAAGTAGGAACGATACGACAGCCGTCGCTATGACTCCGATGCCGTCGATAATAAGCCCGGTGAGCGTGGAAGATGATGGCGATAAACGGCAGCCAATGACGCCAAAGAAAAATGCCGAAGGTACGACGATCGGGAGCGCGAGAGCGGGAAACAGAAAACTCGAGAGCCAATCACCGCTCATCGATTGAAATCAGAGATCTTCTGATTAGTATGACAGCCGTGACCGGTCTTCATAGAGCGCTACGAGTCGAGATTCTGCTTTGCGGAGATGGTTTGCAGCGGTGCTTTTCGAACAACTGAGTTCGTCAGCGATTTCGCGAACACTGGTGCGTCGAGGAATTTCGTAGTATCCGAGTTCCCGTGCAGTTTCAAGGACCTCCCTTTGCCGATCGGTGAGGGCTGTAACGTACGGTTCCCTGTACGCGTCGTATTCACCAAGTCGGTTGACAGGGTCGTGTTTAGTTTGGAGCATTGAGCCAGG
>NZ_VJXQ01000004.1:205375-290931 GCF_007655485.1 Halobellus captivus | reverse complement strand
GCCTCACTCTTCATCCTTAACTAAACACGACCGTTGACCTAGAGTTTGCACTCTTGAATCTACTATGCACTCTTGAATCTACTCGGTCGCAGGACCACGTCCGATCGTTTGTATAATCAGCAGGAAACGTTGCGGTGGCGATGATTCACTCGATAGACTCGATCCCGGAACCAACACCACGACGTCCGCAGTTATCTCGTGACGGGGACAGATGATATGAACAGACGTGAAAATCACAGAGCAATCGGCGGGAAGTGCAACGAAAGCACGACCGTACTGAGCCAGATGAAACCTACTCGGTCGACGGAGCGTTCATCGAGGGAACCAGAGACGTCACGTTGAGCCGAATCCGCATCTCGCCCGAACAACCGCGTACATTGTCGATACGTTCGCACGGACTGACAACACTCCCCCTCCACTTTGTCCGCTGTTGTCGGCTACATTCCTGAGAGAACGGGTAATGACGAGGTCAATTTCGGTAGTAGTAGCGTAGTTTGCCTACTACTACCGGAGTGTATTTGGATGCTACGGGCCAATATTCTCTAAGTTATACTAAAGGTATCGGTATCATATAACTCATTTTCGTCACCCCCACCTTCTCACCGGGGAACAGCGGACAAAGTGGAGGGGGTGTGTTACCCCAAGTATTTATTCCAACGGGAACAGCGGACACTCCGGACACGGTGGTTTTATTAATCACGTCAACGATAGTAAAGGCGTAATGGTCCTCTTCGAACGGGACAACGATATCTATCGCGATCGAGACGCCTTACGGGAGGACTACCAGCCCGAAGCGCTCGTCGGTCGGGACGAGGAGTTGCAGACGTATCAGGCGGCGCTGCAACCGGTAATCAACGGGGAACAACCGAACAACATCTTTCTGTACGGAAAAACCGGTGTCGGGAAAACTGCTGCGACGAAATATCTCTTAGCTCATTTGAAAGACGATGCCGCTCAATACGACGATATCGATCTCTCTGTTATTTTCTTGAACTGCGACGGACTGACGAGCTCGTATCAGATCGCGACTCGTCTCGTCAACAGCCTCCGTTCGGAGGCCAATCAGATCTCTACGACCGGCTACCCGTTGGCCTCCGTATACGAGATGTTGTGGGAGGACCTCGATGATCGGGGTGGGTCTATTCTCGTCGTACTCGACGAGATCGATCACGTGAACGACGATAGCATTCTCTATCAACTCCCTAGAGCGCGGGCTAACGGCGACCTGGACGTCGCTAAGGTCGGCCTGATCGGCATCTCGAACGACTTCTCGTTCCGCGACGACCTCTCTCCAAAGGTGAAAAGCTCCCTGTGTGAACAGGAGATTCACTTCCCCGCGTACAACGCCGAAAACCTCCGCGCCATCCTCGAACAACGCGGGGACGTCGCGTTTCACGACGGCGTCCTCAGCGACGAGGTGATTCCGCTGTGTGCGGCCTATGGAGCGAAGGACGCGGGTGACGCACGACAGTCGATCGATCTGCTGATGAAAGCCGGTGATCTTGCCCGAGACGAGGAGACTGCAACGATCACAGAGGAACACGTTCGCCGCGGGCGGCGAGCGCTGGAGCGGGGACGGATCAAAGAGGGAATCAACGGACTCACCGAGCACGGGCATCTCGTGTTGTATGCGCTGTTGACACTCGACCTGGAGGGCGAGGCCCCGCTTCGCTCTCGCGACGTCAGACCGCGGTACACGCGGTTCGCGGAACTGGCGAACCGGGATCCCCTCGTCCCACGCCGGATGCGCGATCACCTCAGCGAGTTGGCGATGCTCGGTATCGTCTCCGTCACCGAACGAAACGAGGGTCGACGCGGGGGGACGTACCGAGAATACGCTCTGGATATGGACGTCGAACTGATCCTCTCGGCGATGATGGAAACCGTCGAGGTCGTCGGTGTCCACGATTCGGTCGCTCCGTACGTCGATGCGGACGCCAACGCCGAACCGCCGACGCTCGAAGACTTTTCTGAAGTATAATGGGTCTCTCTCGGTTCCAATTGGACCAACTATCGCGTGGGATCTATTGCAACTGAATCCCCAGCAGAATAGACGCTGCTCGAACTGACGACTCGTTTGAACCGGACTGACAACCCGTTTTAACCGGAAGACTCTAAAAGCCTTCCAACAGAAGCTCAGAGCCCAGTGCTACGGTATTGACGGCTCATACCACTGATTAGCCTCTCTCCCACCCCACTATGTCCGGAGAAATTTGCAGGTATTTTTCAGGGTGAGTAGAACAACGGACGCAGTGGTGTGCCAGAGGGGGGTTCTCCGGACACGGTGGGGTCGCTATTTGTTTTTAACTCCGGACATCACGGTGTCCCTCGGTGGCCCTGTATGTCTTCTTTGCTACCGTCGTTTCATTCCGGATTTCAGTGAGAACTCAGCGGTATCTCCCGAGGCGATAGACTGGATCTCACCGGATCACTGGTTACCCGATGCTTGTCGGACCACACGGCTTATGACGAATCCACTTGTCTGTGTATCCATCTGTATGTTTGGGACGAGTGGGATTCGCGGTCCCGTGGGCGATGTGGTGAATGCACGCCTCGCACTGGATGTCGGGCGAGCCGTTGCAGCTGAGCTGAATACGGTGGTCGTGGGGCGAGATGCTCGGACGACAGGCGAGGTACTCGCGGATGCGGTATCGGCGGGCGCGCGCGAATGTGGGGCGGACGTCGTTCGCGTCGGTGTCGTGTCGACGCCGACGCTCGCGCGGTCGGTTCAGTGGCTCCGAGCGGACGCGGGCGTCGGCATCACCGCCTCGCACAACCCCGCTCCCGATAACGGCATCAAACTTTGGAATCCGTCGGGACAAGCGTTCACCCCCGATCAAACCGACGATATCGAGGGCCGTCTCACGAACGACGGCGTCGAATCGGCTTCCTGGGACGCGTTCGGCACCGAACGCGCTGTCCACGACGCCTCGGAACGCCACGTCGATACACTGGTTAGCGGTCGACGCGGCGTTCCGTCCGTCCACGCGTCTACGTCATCGCCAAACCCTGTTGCGGCTGGACGGGAACCGTTCGATGAAGTACCTGAACAGGAGCCGTTCGATGATCTTTCGGTCGTCGTGGACCTCGGGAACGGGACCGGCCGCGTGACTGTCGACGCGCTGTACGAGTTGGGAGCGACGGTTCACACGCTCGATGCGCAACCGGACGGTCGCTTTCCGTCGCGAAAGAGCGAACCGAACGCCGAGACGCTCACCGCGCTCCGATCGGCTGTGCCGTCGCTCGAAGCGGACTTCGGCATCGCCCACGACGGCGACGCCGACAGGATGGTTGCCGTCACTCCCGACGGCGAGTACGTCCCCGGAGACGTCCTGTTAGCCCTGTTCGCCCGCGACGCCGTCCGCGCGGCCGCGTTCGACGAAGAAGAGTCAGCAAACGACCATCCGAAATCGGCCAACACGGCGGATCAGAAGCGTCCACACGTCGCGGTCCCCGTCGACACGAGCCTCGTCGTCGCGGATACGGTGAAAAACGCCGGGGGAACGGTGACACGCACACCCGTCGGCGACGTTCACATCGCCGCCGCCGCGTCGAAAGCGGAGTACGTCTTCGGAGGGGAACCGTCGGGAGCGTGGATCTGGCCGGACGCAACGCTCGCCCCGGACGGGCATCTCGCTGCTATACGACTGTCGTCTCTCGTTGCGCAGCGCGGTTCGCTCGAATCCCTCGTCGACGACATTCCGACGGAAACGTACACCACGCGTCGAAAGAACGTTTCCGTCAGCGATCGGTCGGAGTCGATGGCGGCGATCGAAGCGGAACTCCGTCGGCGCTACGACGACATCGACACGATCGACGGACTCCGCGCCGACACCGACGACGGGTGGTTCCTCGTCAGACCGAGTGGCACAGAGCCACTCATCCGGGTGACCGCGGAGGCTCGTGACGAGCGACTCGCAGACGATCTTTTGGAATCTGCCCACGACGTCGTTACGGATCGGGCGATCCGGTAAGGATCGGGACTTCGCGCGTTTCTCTTATGCGGGTATCGAAGGTTTCCCCTGAGTGTGATGGCTCCGGTGGCTCCGTGAACTGTTGACGTCGTGAGCGCAGATTCTCCCCGGACCCGCATCCATCAGTTCAAACGGACACGCAGAACAGCGGACAATGTGGTGTGGGGGACGTAATATATCCGGGTTAATTGCCTTGAGGCGGGTGTTTTCGACGACTCCGTGAATTTGGCTATGGGCAGTTGACCATCACTAATATTCACCACTGATACGCCCGTATTGTCAGTCGTAATGGAAATCGAAGCCGCAGTAATCGAGGAGGAAGGGGGACCGTTCACGATCGGAGACGTTGAGCTGGAGGAACCGCAGGCCAACGAGGTTCTCGTTCGGATCGTCGGCGCGGGTGTCTGCCATACCGATCTCACCGTGCGGGACCAGCTCTATCCCACTCCGCTTCCGGCCGTCCTCGGACACGAGGGTTCTGGCGTTGTCGAAGCCGTCGGCGATGAGGTGACAGACGTAGAAGCCGGTGACCGCGTCGTACTGAGTTTCGATTACGACGACGACTGTTCGAGCTGCCAGACCGGCCATCCGGCGTACTGCGTGGACTTCTTCGAGCACAACTTCTCCGGCCGCCGACCGGAAGACGGCACGTCACCGTTATCCCGTGCTGGCGAGACGGTCAGCGGGCGGTTCTTCGGCCAATCGTCGTTCGCGACGCACGCGATCGCCACGGAACGCAACGTTGTCCCCGTCGCCGACGACGTCCCCCTCGAGCTTCTCGGCCCCCTCGGATGTGGTGTTCAGACGGGTGCGGGCGCAGTGATCAACTCTCTGAACCCGCAGGCCGGATCGTCGATCGCGATCTTCGGATCCGGATCGGTCGGCCTCTCTGCTGTCCTCGCCGCTGATCTAAAGGGGTGCACGGACATCATCGCGGTCGACCTCCAGGAGAACCGCCTCGAGAAAGCCACGGAACTCGGTGCGACGGCGACAGTCAACCCCGAAACCGTCGACGACGTGGTGGAAGCCGTTTCCGCGGCGGCCGACGGCGGTGTCGATTACGCCGTCGAATCCTCGGGCGTCGTCGAGGCCGCAGAACAGGCGGTTGAAGCGCTCACCCACCGCGGAACGCTCGGCATCGTCGGCGCACCACCGATGGGTTCGGAGGCGAGCTACGACGTCAACGACCTCCTCCTCCACGGCCGATCCATAACTGGAATCGCCGAGGGCGACAGCAATCCCAAGGAGTTCATTCCCGATCTGATCGAACTATACCGACGAGGGAAGTTCCCGTTCGACGAGTTCGTCACCTACTACGACTTCGAGGAAATCGAAACGGCGGTCCAGGATTCCGAACGCGGTGAGGCGATCAAGCCCATCCTGCGAGTGAGTGAGCCCTAACTGCCGTCGTCAGGGGTGTCACGGGTACCGCTCTCCTCTGTTTTCGGTGTGTCTCGCGATACATCATACCGAGTCCTGCAACATTCTGCTTCAAATTCTGCGCCAATACACTCGCAGTGGTGCTGCGACACTCCGACAGCGAAAAACGTTTATATACGCTGTCGGTTAGACTCAGGTGAACGATTACGTCCGTTCGGTCGAGTCGGCGATTTCGACATCGACCCCGCAACACTCCGGAGGTGAGGGCCACGCATTTTGGTGGCTCCTGCCCACGGCTTTCCACTATGTATGAGCACTAACGACACGACTGATCCGCTCGAAGCGGTCAGAACGAAACTCGAATCAGAAATTCCAGACGATCTCGTTGTCTCTCGCGTCGCCTACGAGGGCCCCGAACTCGTCATCTACACCGAGACGCCGCGAGCGTTCGCCGAAAGCGACGGCCTCATCCGACGCCTCGCCAGCACACTCCGAAAGCGTATCACGGTTCGCCCCGCGGCGGGCACACAGCTCGACCCCGCCACGGCGAAACCGAAGATCCTGAATCTAATTCCGGAAGAGGCGGGCATCACGAACCTCCAGTTCTATCCGGCGACCGGAGAGGTTCTCATCGAGGCGCAGAAACCAGGTCTCGTCATCGGCCGCCGAGCGAGCACGCTCCGAGAGATCACTCAGGAGGTCGGCTGGACGCCCGACGTCCTCCGCACGCCGCCGATGGAATCGTCGACGGTGGACAACGTCCGCAACTTCCTGATGCAGGAGCGAGACGACCGGCGCGACTTCCTCGAGCGAGTCGGCAAACGGATTCACCGCGAACAGACCGGAGAGACCGATTGGGTCCGCGTGACCACGCTCGGCTGCTGCCGGGAGGTCGGCCGGGCGAGCTTCGTCCTCAGCACCCCCGAAACCCGAATTCTCGTCGATTGCGGCGACAAACCGGGTGCGGAGGGTGAAGTGCCGTATCTTCAGGTTCCCGAGGCGAACCCGATCGCCGACCTTGACGCAGTGGTTCTCACGCACGCGCACCTCGACCACTCGGCGCTCCTCCCGTTGCTTTTCAAGTACGGCTACGACGGACCGGTCTACACGACGGAGCCGACGCGCGACCTGATGGGACTACTCCAACTCGACTACCTCGACGTGGCCGCCAAGGAGGGGCGAACGCCGCCGTACGACTCGGAGATGGTTAGAGAGGAACTCAAGCATACGATTACGGTGGATTACGGGGACGTCACTGATATCGCACCCGATATCAAGCTGACATTCCACAACGCCGGGCACATCCTCGGATCGGCGGTGACGCACTTCCACATCGGCGACGGTTTCCACAACATCGTCTTCTCCGGCGACATCCATTACGACGACACCCGCCTGTTCAACGGCGCGTCAAACGACTTCCCGCGCGTGGAGTCGCTCGTGATGGAGTCGACCTACGGCGGCCGAAACGACTACCAGACCGATCAGGAGGACTCCGAGCGCAAACTCACCGAACTCATTCGGGAGACGCACGACCGCGACGGCAAAGTCGTCATCCCGGCGTTCGCTGTCGGCCGCTCCCAGGAGTTGATGCTGGTCCTCGAAGAGGCGATGCGCGAGGGCCGACTTCCCACGATGCCGATTTATCTCGACGGGATGATCAGGGAGGCGACAGCCATTCACACGGCGTATCCAGAGTTCCTCCGCGACGGACTCAGAGATCGGATTCTCCACGAAAACGAGAACCCCTTCCTCGCCGACCAGTTCCAACAGGTCGATGGCGGCCAGGAGATGCGCGAGGAGATCGCCAGCGGCGAGCCCTGCATTATCCTTTCGACCTCGGGGATGGTCACCGGTGGCCCGATTATGTCCTGGCTCGAACTGCTCGGCGGCGACGAGGAGAATCAGCTCATCTTCGTCGGGTACCAGGCGCAGGGAACGCTCGGCCGCCGGATCCAGAGCGGTCGCCGGGAGATCCCGTTCAGTGACCGTGGAAGTCGCTCCGAGCAGTTAACGCTGCGTTTCGACGTCGAATCGGTGAGCGGCTTTTCGGGCCACGCCGATCGGAACGGGCTCGAAAATTTCGTTGGCACGATGAACCCCCGGCCGGAAGAGATCATCTGCGTCCACGGCGACGAGTCGTCGACCGATCAGCTCTCTTCGGGACTCTACCAGAAATTCAACGTGCGCACGTACGCACCGCGGAACCTCGAAACGTTCCGATTCGACTGAGAACGACACTGGCGGTTACCGACACGTGGAAGGTACCAACACGTAACACTTGCCCCGTGGTAGCAAGTGGTGAATAGACACGTGAGCGAACTGCCCGAATATCCCGCCAGACACAGCAAAAACCTCTCGTGAGACTACTTTCGTTACCCTTCGACGGTTAGCTCGGTCTCTGCCTCCGGTCGCTGGTACTTGTCCTCGAACTCCTGGATAAGTTGACCCATCTTTGCGTACCAGTCGTTGAGCATCCGCTGCATACTGTCGGAAATTTTCTCGGGATCCGTCGGCGAGTAGACGTGATAGTAGCCGCCCTGTTCGTAGTTCACCTGTTCCTTCTGGATGAACCCCGACTGCAGTAACCGCTGGATCGATCGGTACGCCGTCGAGCGCTCGCGTTCGACGATGTCTGCGACCTCGTCGACGGTGAGCGGTTCACTGGCCTGAACTAAGACCTGAAAGCACTGCTTATCGAGATGCTTGAGCCCGTGGAAGCACTCGAGTAACCCCTCACATTCCATATCCTGCTTGAGTTGTTCGGACATCGAATCTGGCATTTGTTGGTAAAACCTTGGAACCGTGTGATTAAAAGGCTTGTGTGGAGTTCGTACAATCTCGCAGATCCAGCCTCTCGAATTGGGCCGTTCGGAAATCACACAAACCGACCGTCTCGCGTGTTTCGAGGCGACTTCTGTCAATCAGCTGTGGCTGACTGGTGCGCTGATTGCTTGCGCAGTTCGACGATACTACTGTAGACGACCATTCCACTCACCAGTAGCGCAGATCCGACGATCAGCGCCAAGCTGACCGCATCGAACACCGGTATGTCGAGGTAGCCGCCGATTTCACGGACGGCGACGGCGATCGATCCGCCGAGGAGCATCAGACCGAAGTAGACCTTGATCTCGCTCTCGTCGACGACACTCGTGGCGGCCGAACCGACGCGAGCGCCGAAGGCACTGCCCGCCAGAAGCGGCAGGACGATCGCGAGATCGACACCCCCATCCATCGCGTACAGGAAGCTCCCGATCCCGCCCGAGAAGACGATCTCAAACAGGTCGGTCCCCACGGCGATCGGCACGGGAACGCCGATGAGATAGAACAGCGCGGGCATCCGGATGAAGCCCCCACCCACGCCGAGGAACCCGGACAGGAGGCCGGTGGCGAACGCGACGCTGAGGATCATCCACAGCGACACGGTGACCCCGCCGCGGAGACTGATCATCGGCGGGACGCGGTAGGACTGAATCTTCTTCGCGATGTCGGGGATATCGTCCGCGTTGGCTTCTCCCTCCGCGTCGTGGTCGATCCCGCCGTCGCCACCGCCTTTCAGCGATTCATAGGTGACGAACACGCCGATCCCGCCGAGGAGCACGACGTACGTGACGCTGATGATGTTGCCAGCCAGCCCCAGCGACTCGAGGTGTAAAACGATCTCCTTACCGACCTCGATCCCGAGCGTCGTCCCCGCGATCATCAACACGCCGAGTTTGTAATCGACCTGACCGAGATCCCGGTGCTTCAGGGTCGCGATGACCGACGTCCCGAAAACGAACGCGAGCCCGCTGCCGACCGCGACTCTCGAGGGGTACCCCATTACCAAGAGTGCGGGTGTGACCAGGAACGACCCTCCCATCCCGAAGAATCCGAACAGAACGCCGATGAGGAGTCCGAATCCGACGAACAGAATCAGCGTGCCCGCGCCGATTCCGAATAGCTCTATCATCCGTCGTTATTCCCCCCCGAGCATCTGACGGACGGTCGGCTCCAGTGCTCGGGTCAGCGCCCCGTACCCGACGTAGAGGATGATCGCCTCGACGAGAACCGTGCCGACCAACACCACCGCCTGTGTGGTTCCCGTTCCCGATGCTCCCATCAGCGCTCCGATGTCTGCCATTGTTGACCTCCTTTCGAATTGCGTGGTTGTGTGCTACCCATACTTTTCTGCTCATCTCCCCGTATCCGCTTGCACGTAATAACGCTTTTGGGATTATTACACAATACTATTTTCGGGACGCATCGATACGTTATAGGAAACAAATCAGTCACACCGGATGCCGAAACCACGTCCGTCCAGTAAGATACGTCTAATAAGGCGTGTAGAATCGACTTATCTCGACTCACAAGGAGACCGTGAAACCGACTGAACGAGAACACGCGCCTCTACTGTTGTATTATGTTGTCATAACAGTACGAGAGTTGCCCCGTATCCGAGGACTAGCGAGAGTAGAAGCGACCCGCCCCACGCACCGACGGTGACCGCTATTTTCTTCGTGTCGACGACATCGCGACCGCCGACCGCGATGCCGCTTCCGATAATGCCGCTCACGATCACCTCGTTGAACGATACCGGAACGCCGAGAAACACAGCGGTCTGTGCGATCAGAAACGAGGGAATAAGCGTCGCGATCGATCGACGCGGCCCCAACGAGGAGTAATCCTGCGACAGTGATTTGATCATCCTCGGCGCCCCCGTCCACGAGCCCACGAGGATGCCGAGTCCCCCGCCGACCAGCACGGCGAACGTAGAGACCGGTTCGATTTCGGCGGCCAACGGAAGCAACGGGCCGACGGCTAACCCGACTTGACTCCCCCCGGCGGAGAACGCAACCAACGATCCGAGCCCCAGGAGGACCCTTCGCAGCCCGCCCGCCTGATCGCGTGATACGTCCCGGTAGACGGTGATTCCGGTCATCGCCCCGGCGACGACCGTCGTCGCGACGATAGCCACTGTCGGATCGATCGCAACCACTCCTGCGACACGCTCTGCGAGCGATCCCGGAGCGCGGCCGGGTCCGAGCATCGGAAAGTCGAGATTTACGACCACCGCTCCGACCACCCCGGCGAGTACGGGCACGCTGAACCGTTCCGGAACGTCCTCTCGCGGGAGGACGCTGGCGATGAGATATGCGATCCCGCCGCCGACGAACGGCGTCGCCACCCAGACGAGACCGATCTGTCGGTACTTCGGCCACGCGGGCGCGCCGCCGAGCGCGAGACCGACACCTACCACGGCACCGGTGACGGTGAAGGCCGTCGCGATGGGGTAGCCGGTGTAAATCCCGATCGCCATCAACCCGGCACCCAGCGTCAACACGAGGATGACGCCCGCGGCGGGTAACGAGACGCCCTCGATGAGTCCGCTTCCGATCGCCTCCGAGACGTTCGCTCCCTGCGTGACCGCCCCGAGGAATCCGAAGACCCCCACGACGAACGCGGCTCGCATCGTCGATATCGCGTTCGCTCCGACCGCCGGAGCGAACGGGGTGGCCCCGCTCGAACCGGCACCGACGACCCAGGCCATAAACAGACTCGCCGCCGCGGCCACGCCGAACAGAGCAAGTACTGTGAGGTCCATCGATAACAGCGAGTTCAGTGTTGCACTCCGGTCGTCACGTACCACATCGACGGTCGTTCGAACGGGTTCCTTTCCGCGCTGTCAGCGTCCGCATCGGGGGTGGTTCGGTCGAGTGCGTTCATTCGTTGTTGGCTCCTACCGGATTGCGAGGCAAAAAGGTTTGCATAGAAATCCAACAACTATACAATATTAAACCGAGAAACGATCTCTTGGCGTCGATCAGTTCCGTCGTCACCAGTTCGGGTGACGTTTCGAGGGCCGTCTACGACTCGAGCATCACTCGTGCTTATCGCCCGTCGACGGGGCGCGGTTCACCTCGATCCGCCCGGTAGATGGCGCTGTCTGCCCGGTAAGGGCCGTTCGCACTTTGCCCGCGAGCACGGCGATGACGTAAATCCCCACGGCGACGAGGACGATGACCGGTCCGCCGGTCGCTCTCCCATAGTAGGCGACGCCGATCCCGAGCAAGACGGCCGCCTCCGCGAGCACGATCGAGACGTAGATCGACTCCGTGAAGCTCCGGGAGAGCTGGGAGGCGGCGGCGACTGGGACGACCAGCATCGCTGCGACCAGAATGACACCCATAATCTGCATCGCGCCGACGACGACGAGCGCGGTGAGCATCACCAGTATCCGGTTGTACCAGTTGACTGAGAGCCCCGACACGGCCGCAGCCGTCTCGTCGAAGGTGACGTAGAGCAGTTGATTTCGGGTCACTGCGACCGTGCCGACGATCGCGACGAACAGTGCCAGAAGGATCACCGCGTTCGTCGGCGAAACCGTCGAGAGGTTCCCGAACAGGTACTGATCGATGCCGACCGACAGGCCGCCCGCGTTGATGCTGATGAGCGTGGATCCGAGAGCGAACCCGGTCGAGAGCACGATCGCCATCGACACGTCGTTGTACGCGTCGGTCACCTCAGAGATGAGTTCGATGACCAGCGCCGCGATGACAGCGACGACGACGGCCGTGAGATACGGCGAGACGCCGAGATCGAGGATCGCGTTGAGAAACAGTCCAACGGCGACCCCCGCGAAGGCAGTGTGCGCGAGCGCGTCACCGATGAGCGCGAGCTGTCGGTGGACGAGGAACGTCCCGATGAGCGGGGCGACGATTCCGATACAGAGGCCGACCAGGATCGCTCTGTACATGAACCTGTAGTCGGGACTGAGCATTTCGAGGCCGGTGACGTGATACACCTGCACCAGGAGCCAGTACCACGCCTCCAGGATCCAGAACAGCGGTGAGAGGAGCAGCTCAAACACCCCCTGCTGCATCGGAACGACGAGGGCGTCGATCACGTCGTCTCACGCTCCGGTTCCGCAGTCGCACCCATCGTCCGGGCGAGCGCGTTTTCGGGTGTGAACTCGTCGGTTGGCCCGTCGAAGTAGATCTCGCGATTGAGACAGACCGCTCGTTCGGCGTGTGCCGTGACGGCGCTCAGGTCGTGTTCGATGAGGATGATCGTGATTCCCTGCCCGTGCAGCGCTTCCAGCAGGTCGTAGAACGCTGCGACGGAGTCCGCGTCCACGCCGACGGTGGGCTCGTCGAGAACCAGGAGATCCGCTTCGCCCGCGAGGGCGCGGGCGATGAACGCGCGTTGTCTCTGACCGCCGGACAGCGCCGTGATGCGCCGGTCGGCGAACGAACTCATCCCGACCGTTCCGATCGCCTCCTCGACGATTTCCCGGTCCGACGCCCCGAGGCGTCCGAACCCGACGTGCGGGAACCGCCCCATCTTCACCACCTCGCGGACGGTGATCGGCATCGACTTCGAGGCGCTGGCGTGCTGGGCGACGTACCCGATTCGGGAGCCGTCGTCGAACTGGTGCGCTGGCTGACTGAACAGCCGAGCGGTGCCTCGATCCGGCCGAAGCAGCCCCAACACCAGTTTCAGCAGCGTCGATTTCCCCGATCCGTTGGGGCCGACGATCGCGACGTACTCGCCCGGATCGATCCGAAGCGAGACGTTCTCGACGACCGGCGTCGCGGTGTAGCCGAACGCGACGTCGTCGAGTTCGATGATCGCCTCTCTGGCATCCCGCGAGTCCTCCTTCTTCTCTTCCTTCTTCCACTCTTCTTCCTTCCACTCTTCCTCCTCGCCGTCAGCGGCGGTCTCTCGGGAGAGAGCCTCCCCGTTAAACCGAGTCATTCGAAGTTCCTCCATTGTTCGGCCCATCCGTCAGGACCGGCCTCCTCGGGCCGTTTGTTCCCCAAGACTACCTCGAACGTGGGCATATTGATGTTGTACGCGATCTCCTCGTACCCCCATCCCGATTCGACCCAATCCTCGCGGACGCCCGCGTACGGGGTGACCGGGAAATACGCCTCGACCGCGGTTTCTTCGAGCAACTGTTGCGCCGGTCGTCGCGTCTCGAACACCGCCGCCCCGATGTATTCGATCCCGAACTCGTCGATCGTCTCCTTCGCCTCGGTGATATCGGACGGCTTGATGTCGTCGCTCGCAGCCAGGTTCGTCACCAGCGGACGCATCTGGACGTCGTAGGCGACGCCGATGTACTGAAACGCGTTGTGCGCGGCCAACTGCACGACGTTGCGCTCGGCCGATTCGAATATCTCCCGGTAATCAGCGTCGATTCGGTCGAGAACCTCGTCTTTGTACGCCTCCGCGTTGTCGCGAAGCGTCGCTTCGTCCCCCGGTGCGACGTCGACGAGACCGTCGGTGATCGTGTCGACCGACTGCTTCGCTCGCTGCGGGTCGAGCCAGAAGTGCGGATCCCGTCCTCTGTCTTCGCCGACTCCCTCCTCTTCCGGATCCAGACTGGCGGCGAGATCGACCAGTTCGATTCCCTCGCGGGCGTTGATTAGTGCCGTCTCGACACCGTCGGCCTCAAGCGTGGTGATCGCCCTGTCGGCCCACGGCTGGAAATCCTCGCCGACGTGGATGAAGGCGTCCGCCTCGACGATCTCGCGCGTGATCTGTGCGTTCGGTTCCCAGCCGTGGCCGTGCAGCCCCGTCGGGACCAGGTTCCGAACCTCGATCGACGTTCCGCGAGCGATGTTTCGCGCGAAGTCGAAGAAGCTGAAGAACGACGCGACGACGACGGGACCCCCCTCGCCGTCCGCGCTCTCGGCGGTTGTCGTCCCTCGATTCGCTCCACTGGTACCGATCCCCGTGCATCCGGCGAGCGCCGTTGTGAGAACACCCGACCCCGCGAGGAGTGCCTGTCGTCTGGAGTGTCGATTGGTTGTGCTGGTCCACTTCGGTCGCTCCTTCGATCTCTTCGGCTCCGTCCGTTCCATACTTTGGATACGCACCTGCTAATATATTAGATTTGCCTCTCTAATCTATTATTTAGACTAATCAAAACTTGTTGTGATGGGGCAATATGACGTCTCAAACACCCAAATACAGTATTCACTACATATCCAAACGATACCACCCAACAAACCGCAGTCACCCTCGGGTCGGTACGCACGACAATCTCTGCAAAAGATCGACTGACCGCGCGCGATTGGCGGTTGAATCGCCGTCGACTACCGGATTTAGTCGCCGTCCGCTACCGACGTGAGCGTCTGTTCGTCGACGTTGACGCGTGACTCCGTGAAATCGGTCTCCTTCCACGTCCCGCGGCGATACCACAGATACGCGATTGTCGCGCCCAAGACGTTCGAGACCCCGAACGACAGCCAGATTCCGATCTCGCCGAGCGGCGCGGAGGCGAACCACGCGATCGGAAAGCGGATCACGCCGAGCATCATCACGGAGATGGCTGCCGCGGTGAGGGTCTTGCCAGCGCCGCGGAAACTCCCCGTGTAGGCCCGCATTATGCCGATGAACCCGAACGAGAGCGCAACGTAGCGGAGGAACTGCGCCGTGATTTCGACCACCGCTGGATCGGTCGTGAACACGTCCGCGATCGACGCGGCCGTGAACCACACGAGGATTCCGGCGACGGTGAGCACGACGAAAAGCACCTTCGCCGCGAGACCGGTGGCCGCCTCCGCGCGGTCGGGTTTCTCCGCGCCCACGTTCTGTCCGGTCATCGTCTCGACGCCGCGTGCGACGGCGATTGCGGGCAGGAAGATAACTGAGAACACGCGTGTTCCGATACCGTAGGCGGCGACGACCGTGTCCGGGAAGAGCGCCACGATCACCAAGAGGAGATTCATCGATAGCGCTCGGCCCGTCCCCTCGATCGAGGCGGGCAGTCCGATGTGAACCAGCCGCCGAAGGTACGACCGGTCCGGGACCATATCCCGGAGGTGAATCTGGACGCCCCGCTCGCCGCGGAACATAATCGCCAGTCCGACGAACAGCGCGAGCGAGCGGGCGAAAACGGTCGCGATGGCCGCGCCGGTGATTCCCGAACCCGTATAGCCCGTCGCCGCCAGCAGCGACGCTTCGAGGCCGCGCGCGCCGAGCATTCCGAACAGCGGATTTTCGGTAAACCCGAAGATGAGGAACGGATCGAGGACGATGTTCAGCACGACCGAGCCGAACATCACGAGCATCGGCGTGATTGTGTCGCCGTACCCGCGCATCAGTGCGACGAACACCATAAACCCGAACATGAACAGGAGGCCGAGAGAGATGACCTCCATGTAGTTCGTCGCCAGCGGCAACACGTCAGGAGACGCCCCGAGGACTCCGAGCGCCGTCTCGACGACGAAGTACCCGCATATCCCGAGAGCGAGCGAGAGGGCGATCGCGAACGTCACCGTTTGCGAGGCTGCGTACTCTGCCTCTCGCTCTTCGTTCGCACCGGTGTACTGCGCGACGAGCACGCTTCCGGCGACTGAGACGCCCATCCCGAGCGAAATAAGCAGGAAGACCGCCGGGAACGCGAAGCTGATTGCGGCCAACGCGTCCGTGCTGTACTGGCCGAGCCAGAACGTGTCCGCGAGGTTGTACGCCGTCTGAAAGAGGTTGGTGACGACGATCGGCATCGACAGGAAGAACAGCGGTTTGCCGATGCTTCCGTCGGTCAGATCGAACTCTTCTGGCCCCTTGAACAGCGCGTCGATGCGACTTCGAACTCCCATCAGTTCGCCGCCCCCGCCGAGACGCCCGCTGGGTGCGCTCCGCCGATCGTAGCGACGAGACACGTAGAGAACTCTACGGAAAGCGTTTTCCCCTCTCCATCGCGGTGAACCGATGCCGTACGCTCGTCGGGTCCGACCGCAATGCCCGCGCTCGTGAGAGTCACATACCCGTGACGACAGCGCGCCCTCTTCGTCGGCTCCGAACTGTCGGTCGCTGGGTGGTCGTCCATACTGGTCTACGATTACTTACTAACTAGTCAGTCAAAAGGATTTCGTGGGGGTGTGTACCGTGACATAGGGGATCGTTATCGACCTTCAGGTTGCGCTCGCTGATCGGTCGGTTACCCCCAACCGGACAGCCGGACGGGGACAAAACCGTTAACCAGCCACGGACGAATCTCGCATACGATGGCTGAACCCTCGGATCGGGAGTTCTCGGCGCAAAACGAGGAGATAATGCAGGCCACCTATCGGGCGCTCCGAGAACACGGGTACGCTGACCTCACGATCAAACGAATCGCCGCCGAGTACGGAAAATCGACGGCTGCAGTGCACTATTATTACGACACGAAAGAGGCGCTACTCGCCGCGTTTCTCGATCATCTACTGGAACGGTTCGTCGATTCGATTCACGCTGTAGAGACGACCGACCCGGAGAAGCGGCTGGAGCTGCTGCTCGATATGTTGCTCGTTAAGCCGCAGGAGAACCCCGATCTGTCGATCGCGCTGCTCGAGATGCGGAGTCAGGCCCCCTACAAGCAGGCGTTTCGCGACCGCTTCGAGCAGAACGACGAGTACATCCGATATATGCTCAAGGCGGTCATCAACCACGGAATCGACGAGGGCGTCTTCGAAGACGTCGACGCCGACCACGTCACCCGGGCGTTGATGACGATCGTCGACGGCGGCCGTACCCGCGCTGTCGTCTTAGACGACCTTTCGGCCCTCGAAACGGCGAGACAAACCGCCGGGGAGTACGTCGACGCGATGCTTCAGTGAGGGGGATCTCAGGGTCTGTCCACGTCGGCATCGATGTCCTCGGACGACGTTTGCACTCGTTCGGGGAGTTCGGCCGTGCACCACTGACAAAAAGTCAGGTCGGGGTCGAGCTCCTTTCCACAGTTCGGGCAGTGAACCTGTTCTCTCCCGTGTGAGGCTCGGATACGAACGATCGAATTCTGGACGCGTGCGATCACGTAGGCGTCGATAACGCTGAGCGCGCCGACCAGGAGTATCGGTGCGCTCGCAACCGGATCGACGGTACCGCTCGCGAGTTCGTCGAGAACCGATGGGTCGACGAGGAGGAAGCTCACACCGAAGAGGACGGTCAGCCACCCGAGGGCGCGCTTCCACCGTCGAAGATACACGTGACCCAGTCCGGTGACGACCGCTGCGAGTACCGCCGCGAGCCACGGGCGTTTCACTGCAACCGATCGACTCATACTCGAACTTACTGACCAATTAGTCATAAGCCTTCTCCCGATCGAACGCTGCTAGACCGCCGTCGCCTATGCGGAGAGAACACCCGTCGAAAACTTCCGAGTAACGGCGCGAAAAAGGCTAAGGGGAGAGCCGGAATCGATCCGAGGTCCTCGGCTTAGGTTGATCGCTTCGCGGAGCTAATCGGGGACGAATCCGAAGTCGGCTTTCCCATACGCGATTTGAACTATTCACAGCCATCAATTCCCTTGCGGAACTGGAACGGCTGTTCTCAGCCTCCGGGCCATAGAAACTAGTTCTGATAGAAATTGGATAAATCGGCCTTTCAAGAGGTATGCGAACGATACGGTTCCCGTTAGGGCTTGCCGTGGTCGGCCTGTTTTCACACGTTTTCCCAGGGTGGACGCGTGGGCCTCGATGGGAGGATGAACTCCTTCTCTGCTGATAAAAGTTCATAAATTCGTTAGAACGCTTGGGGTGGAGCGAAGATTTCCTTATCCAATTGGACAATATTAATAGGCCAAAGCAACAACCTCCGATGATGACCAGGTCCAACCGAGACTGGTGGCCGAATCAGTTGAATTTGCAGATTCTCGACCGGAACGCTCGCCAAGCCGATCCGATGGGCGAGGAGTTCGATTACGCAGAGGAGTTCGAGAAACTCGACCTCGACGCCGTGAAGAGAGATGTCAAAGAGGTGATGACGACGTCCCAGGATTGGTGGCCCGCGGATTACGGCAACTACGGACCGCTTTTCATTCGGATGGCATGGCACAGTGCGGGGACGTATCGGACCGTCGACGGCCGCGGTGGCGCGTCGGGCGGTCGACAGCGCCTCCCACCGCTGGACAGTTGGCCGGACAACGTGAACCTCGACAAGGCCCGCCGTCTGCTCTGGCCGGTCAAGCAGAAATACGGCAACAAGCTTTCGTGGGCCGATCTGATCGTCCTCGCCGGGAACGTCGCCTTGGAATCGATGGGCTTCGAGACCTTCGGGTTCGCCGGGGGGCGCGAAGACGATTACGAGCCCGACGAGTCCGTCGATTGGGGACCCGAAGGCGAGTGGGAGATGTCCTCCCCCGACCGCTTTGACGAGAACGGCGACCTCAAAGCGCCGCTCGGGAACACCGTGATGGGCCTCATCTACGTGAACCCCGAGGGGCCGAACGGCGAACCGGACCTCGAAGGGTCGGCGAAGAACATCCGACAGGCGTTCAGTCGGATGGCGATGAACGACGAGGAGACGGCCGCGCTCATCGCTGGCGGTCACACCTTCGGGAAAGTCCACGGCGCCGACTCCGGTGACAACCTCGGTCCGGAACCCGCGGCGGCCCCGCTGGAGGATCAGGGCATTGGTTGGGAGAACGCGTTCGGCGAGGGCAAGGGCCCCGACACCATTACCAGCGGCATCGAGGGCGCGTGGAGCCAGTGGCCGACGATGTGGGACACCTCCTACGTCGACAACTTGCTCGACCACGAGTGGGAGCCTCACGAGGGTCCCGGCGGCGCATGGCAGTGGCGGCCGGTGGGCGATAAGCTCGAGGGAACGGTCCCGGCTGCTCACGATCCGTCGGAGCGGGAAACACCGATGATGTTGACGACTGACGTCGCCCTGAAGCGGGATCCGGACTATCGCGAGATTCTCGAACGCTTCCAGGAGAACCCCGACGAGTTCCAAGAGGCCTTCGCGAAGGCGTGGTACAAGCTGATCCACCGCGATATGGGTCCGCCGTCTAGGTTCCTCGGCCCGGAGGTCCCCGAAGAAACGATGCTCTGGCAGGACCCCCTCCCCGAGGCCGACTACGACCTGATCGGAGAGGAGGCGGTCGACGAACTCAAAGCGACGATCCTCGATACGGAGCTGTCCGTCGCCCAGTTGGTCAGGATCGCCTGGGCGTCGGCGTCGACGTACCGCGACAGCGACAAGCGCGGCGGCGCGAACGGCGCACGGATCCGCCTCGAACCCCAGCGCAGCTGGGAGGTGAACCAGCCGGAAGAGCTGACGACCGTGCTGGAGACTTACGAGGGCATTCAGGAGGAGTTCAACGCTTCGCAGTCCGACGAGACGCGCGTCTCGCTCGCCGACCTGATCGTACTGGGCGGCAACGCAGCCGTCGAACAGGCGGCCAGCGACGCTGGCTACGACGTGGACGTCCCCTTCGAACCGGGACGGGTGGACGCCTCACAGGAGCAGACCGACGTCGAGTCGTTCGAGGTGCTCGAACCTGAGGCCGACGGCTTCCGGAACTACCTCGACGACCAGGCCGACCAACCGGCAGAGGAACTGCTGGTCGACAATTCGGAGCTACTGAACCTGACACCGACCGAGATGACGGTGCTGGTCGGCGGAATGCGCGCGCTGGACGCGAACTACGACGGCTCCGACCTCGGCGTCTTCACCGACCGACCGGGCACGCTGACTAACGACTTCTTCGTGAACCTGCTCGACAACGACACGGAGTGGGAGGCGGTCTCGGAGTCCGAAAACGTGTTCGAGGGATACGACCGAGACACGGGCGAACGCAAGTGGAAGGCTAGCCGCGTGGACCTCGTCTTCGGTTCGAACGCCCGACTTCGAGCCATCGCGGAAGTCTACGGGGCTGACGACGCCGAAGAGAAGTTCGTGCGTGACTTCGCCGAAACCTGGAGCGACGTGATGAAACTCGATCGGTTCGATCTGAAGTAGTCTCGGTTGCGGACCCTCAGGCGGTGACGTTTTTTCAGTCGCGATGGCGAACCCTCTCAGTCAGGTATCCTGACCCGGTGTCGTGTCGGCTTCCGCCTCGACACTGACGTGAGCACAAGCGGTTCGGTTCGAAAATCTGTCGGTGCGCCGTCCAACATAATTACAAACACGCGACTAGAGGGGCACCTATGGAACCTGATGACTATCGCGAACGGTACCAACGGGCGAACCGATGGGGCGACACGGCGTTCATCGAGCGCCCCTACATCGGCTCTCCGGGCGCGCCCGCTCAAGACGAGACGAACGCGAGTAACTCCTGGACCCACCTGAACGCGGGGATGCTCGTCGCCGACGAGTACACGCGCTGGTGGAAGGAATCGCTCGCCCTGCGCAACGACGTCGCGCTCGGCGATTGGAGTTGGCTCAACAAGGCCCGGATCACCGGCCCCGACGCGTTCGAGTTCCTTCAGTACGCGACCGTGGTCGATCTGACCGGCCAGGACGTCGGCCACGCGCGGTTCACGCCGATGGTGAACGAACGCGGAAACGTCGCGATCGAGGGAATCACGTTTCGACTTGCCGACGACGAGTTCATCTTCACGCAGTCGGGCGCGGTGCAGTGGCTCTCGCACATCCGAAACGAGACCGACTACGATGTCGACCTCGAGGACGTGACGCCGGACCACACCGTCTTTGCGCTGCAGGGACCGAAATCCCTCGATGTCCTGGAAGCCGTCGTCGACGAGGACTTCGCCGACCTCGGATTCTCGCGCTTCCGGACGACGGAGGTGCTCGGCGAGGAGGCGATCGTCGCTCGGCAGGGCGTCACGGGCGAACTGGGCTACGAGTTCTTCTTTCCCGTCCAGTCCGGAAAGGCGCACGAACTGTGGCGGGAGGTCCGCGAAACCGGTTCGGAATACGGCCTGCGGGAACTCGGGTTCCGCGCGCAGTTGATCGGGCACACGGAGATCAACCTCGCGACCGCTATTCGCGATTACCTCCCCGCGAGGATGGAACCGGAGCAGATCGAACGGTTCGCGAAACACTGGATGAGCCACGAGGAGGCCGAGGCGTTCGACTGGGGCGACGAACATTTCTGCACTCCGGCGGAACTCGGGTGGGGCGGGCTCGTCGCGCTCGACGCCTCGGACTTCCACGGTCGCGACGCCCTCCGCGAGGAAGCCGACGCGGGCGGCCCCGACTCGACGTTCGTCAACCTCCGGTGGGAGAGCGACGACGTCCTCGGCGTGTTCGGCGAACAGTTCGGCGACGGCGACGTCGCCCCGCCGATGCAACTTCCCTCGGGCCAGTTCCGCATCTCCTATCTCCCCGTCGAACAGGACGACCGTCAGGTCGGCTGGGCGTCGGGAGTCACCTACAGCCCGAATTTCAGAGCGATGCTCTCGAACGCCCGGATCGACGCGTCGGCGGCGATGGAGGGCGAGTCCGTGACGGTCAGGTGGGGCGGCTTCACTCCCGACGACCCCACCCGTGAAATCGCGGCAACCGTCCATCCGGACGCGTTGTACGACTCGAAAGAACGAGACCCGCCACGACCGTGAGTCGGAGCGGTCGTCTCGGCGACAATTGCCGGCGTTTTATCGTGCGATAACCGACTCATACCGTTCGATTCGCCGACTATTCGCTGAGTAACAATGTGTACCACCGTATATCTTTACGGTAATGTTCAGCCAAGACACAGTTGTCGTGATGCAGGTCGGCGGAGCGATCGAACAGGCGGTCGCGGACGCGATCGCGTATCTCCCGACGGTCGTCGCCGCACTCGTCATCCTTCTGATCGGGTACATCATCGGTCGTCTTCTCGGCGGGCTCGTCACTCGCATCATTCGCCGGATCGGGGTCGACCGCTACACAGAGGGAACCGCGATCGCGAACGTCGGTGAGGGAGACGGTGTCGCCCTCGCACTCGGGAAAATCGTCTCCTACTACGTCTACTTCGTCGCGTTACTCGCTGCCGCGGACGTTCTCGACATCCCGCAACTCACCCAGTTGCTCTCCGAACTCGGAGCGTTCCTGCCGGTCGTTCTGGGGGCGCTCGTCGTGCTCGTCATCGGCTTCATCGTCGGCCGCGTGATCGGCGACATCGTGGCCGATATCGTGGGAGGATTCGACGTCGGGCGGTACCTCCGTGAGACCCCACTGGAGCGACTCAGCGACTCCGAAGGCGAGTTCGGCCGGATCATCGGGTTGCTCGTCACGTACTACATCTACCTGCTGACGCTCTTGGCCGTGGCGGATATCCTCGCGATAGACGCCCTGTCCGGGTTGCTCGATACGTTCGCCGCGTATCTCCCCGCCCTGATCGGCGGCCTGCTGGTCCTCCTCGTGGGGATCTGGGTCGCCGAACGCGTCGGTATGCTCGTAAGCGATATGGGCGAGGGCCGGATGATCCACGGCGCAAGCCTCGTAGTCAAGGTGCTCATCTACTACATCACGATCACGATCGCCGTCGCCACGATCGGCTTTGAGATCCTCGTCTTGACGAACCTGTTCACGGCGTTTATCGCCGCGTTCTTCGGTGCGCTCGCCATCGCGCTGGCAATCGGGATCGGCCTTGCAGTCGGCCTTGGCGGGCAGGACTACGTCGCGGAGAACATCGACGGGTGGGTCGACTCCGTTCGGGGTGAGGTCGATACCGAGGGGTATGACGATAGTGAGGAATTCCCGGGACCGGAGTAAGCTTCCTTTCGCAGTCTACTGCCGTCTTTTTCAGGACACCCTGCCACCCTCCCTATTCTGTTTAATCACTCAGAATGGATCTCGGATGGCTCGGTATATCTATATACAAAATAATTCTTTATATATTGTTAAGTGATATTTTATTGTATGACTCCGAATAAAATCTTTTTTACTTGCTAAATAGCGGATCTAGATATGCTATAATTTTAACACTATTCAGAAAATATCAGTAAAAATTAGTATGTAGGATTATGATTCAGTCACTCTTCTGGCCGAATATATAATCATTGTAATGCAAAGAGTTAACTTATCTTCTCGACACTCACCCGTATGCAGCGACGAGACTACGTAAAACTGCTGAGTGCTGGTAGCATCGCGTCTGTTGCCGGTTGCGCTGGATCCGACGGTGACAGCGGTTCCGACGGGGGATCGAACGGCGGCGACTCGGGATCGGATTCGGGTGGTAACGGTGGATCGGATGGTGGCAGTGACGATCCGATCACGATTGCCGCAATCGAACCGCAATCCGGGCCGTTCGCCCCGTGGGCGACCGTGCACCTCCGCGGCCTCGAACTCGCTGTCGAGGAGATTAACGCGGGAGATATGCTCGATAGAGACCTCGAAATCGTCGTCACCGACACCGGTGCGGATCCCGGAGAGGCCGATAGTGCGTTCCGCCGTCACGTCGAACAGGACGACGCCATCGCCGTCACCGGCGCCGTCTCTAGCGACGTTGGGATCCGGACGTCTCAGACAGCCGAGGAACTGCAGATCCCGAACCTCCTCCATATGTCCGGCACTTCGGAGGCCCTCACCCGTGACACGCGGTATGTGTTCCGAACCGGGTGGCCGCCAGCGCAGTCTCACGGCCGTGCGGACGCACAGTACTTCGCCGAGAACGACGTGAGCTCGGTCGGCGTCGTCATCGCTGATTACGCGTGGGGACGATCGATCGAGGCTGCACTCGAGGAGTTCACGCCCGACGATATCGATCTGCACATCGAGGCCGCACCCGTCGGTGCCAGCGACTTTAAACCGTATCTCCGACAGATGCCCGACGACGTCGAACTGATGAACTTCGTCGGCCATCCACCCGGATCCGTCTCCGCGGCCGTTCAGATGGCGGATCTCGGTATGGAACAGGACATCCTCGGCGTCGACCCACCGCAGAACGTCATTGTCGACACGCTTGGAGACCGCGCGGGCGATGTCGTCACTCGACACCTCGCGGTGCCGGACACGGAACTGTTCAACGACCTCGGACAACGGTACGGGGAGGCATACGACGAACCGATGTACTCCTACCCACCGATCGGGTATATGAACGGTATGATGCTCGCCGAGACCATTGCTGAGGTCGGCACGGGTCCCGCTGATATCGCTGAGTACATTCGCAACGGGTCGTTCGATATGCTGTATGAGAACCCGCTCGAATACACCGAGTGGGGCGAGTTCGAGAACCTCATTATCCAATACAGCCAGATGACGGAGGGCGCACCGTCCTACTATCCTGACGCCGAGTACCACCTCGAAGTTATCGGCACCTCCGACCCGCTCCCGGCACCCGAACCGTAGACTGATCCCTCTTTCTTTGCCCCGCTCGGTGTTTTCGATGTGGTTTTTGACCACCACTCACACCGTCGATCTTCGCGTTATACCCGTTCCGCCGACAGTGGATTTCTGTTATACTCCCGCAATCGCTATTCGCATTTTCCGACGGGGTTTGGCTGCTCCACGATTACTCAACTAGCTGTAGTCTCTATCTTTTGAGAGGTGCTGTCCTAACCGAAACACATACGGTGCTGAGTTGTGCATCATCTACCGGTATGGTAACTGCCAGCACATTATTAGGGGTGGCCGTCGACGGACTCGCCTTCGGTGTGGTACTGGCACTCTTGGGTGTCAGTATCACGCTCGTTTTCGGCTTGGGCGAAGTCCTCAACTTGGCCATCGGAATCTTCGCGGTTCTCGCGGTTCTCGCCGCTCGGACTGCGATCAACAGCGGGGTCGGACTCGCGGTCGGTGTCGTCGTGGGTCTCGTGTTTATCGGCTTTGTCGGGTTCGTAGTGGACCGGACGCTTCTCCGGTTCGTCTACCGGTCCACCGGAGAGGACCGAATCCTGTTGGGAATCTTCATCACGCTCGGACTCGCCGTGCTATTCGAGGGAGTACTCATCAATTACTTCCCGGCGCAGTACGGCCTCTCACTGGGCGTTGAACCGATCAGCTTCGGCACGGTCGTCTTGACAGGCTCGTCGCTCGCCGTCATCGCTCTCGGGGGCGTCGCACTGATCGCTCTGCTCGTTTTTCTCCGCCGAACGTTTCTCGGGAAGGCGACGCGGACGATCTTCCAAGACGAACGCGGCGCACAGTTAGTCGGCGTGAACCTCCGTCGGATTCGAACATTCATCTTCGTGCTCTCGGCCGCCGTCGCCGGGTTTGCCGGGCTGATCCACGCGACCGGATCTACGGTCTCGGTAAGCACCGGCTTCGAGTTCACGACGTTCGCGCTCATCGTCTCGATCGTCGGTGGCGTTCGAAGCATCATCGGCGCGATCGCTGCTGGGTTGGTCCTCGGAATGGTGAGCCAGTTCGCGAACTTCTTTGTGGGCTCGTACGTCGCGACGATCATCCTCTTCGTGACGGCTATCGTTGCGCTCTTTGCGAAGCCGGAGGTGTTGTCCTGATGTCGATTCTCGACGCTGAACACCGCAGTATTTGGATTGTCGCCGCGGTCCTGGCGGTGGCTCCGCTCCCGGTTCTCGGCAGCAGTTACTACGAGGGGATCCTCGCCCATATGCTCCTCATCGCCGTGCTGGCGGTCGCGCTCAATATCGTGTTCGGTCAGACGGACCAGCTGTTCCTGTTCAGCGGTGGTTTGGCCGGGTTCGGTGCGTACGGGACGGCGATTCTGGCGGACTGGTTGTCAATCTCCGCGTGGATTACGCTCCCGATCGTCGCGCTGCTCGCTGGCGGGATCGGACTCTTTGTGAGTTGGGTCTCGGCGAAGCGGAACTTCTCAGTCGTTCTCATCGCGATCCTCACCATCAGCCTCCAGTTCGTCTTTTCGGAGGTGTTCGTCGGCGCGCGTGACATCACCGGCGGATCCACGGGCTTCCGGTACGACTACCTCTCGTTCGACGCGATCACGGCTGCAACCGGTCTCGGGAGCAAGCTCGTGGTTTATTACGCTGTGCTCGTCCTTTTGGTGGCCTCGCTTCTCGTCTACGTCCGTCTCGTCGACTCCAAGTACGGTGTCGCGTTTGCGGCTCTCAGAGAGGACGAACTGGCCGCGCAGTCGATCGGGATCGACGTGGTCCGGTACAAGACCACCGCGGGGTTCGTCGCGGCCTTCCTTATTGGGATGACCGGCCCCTTCATCGCGAAGGAGGCTGGCTACATTCTACCGAACGAGTTCTCCTTCTTCGCGATCGACGTGATCGTCCTGATCGTGCTCATCGTTGGCGGGCTTCGCACGGTAGTCGGACCGGTCGTCGGCGCCGTCATTGTCGTCGCGATCGAACAGATACTCGCTGCCAACGCGAGCAGTTGGCGAACGGCGATATTCGGTGCGCTGTTGATCTTCCTGTTCATCTACTTCCAGAACGGCGTCGTCGTAAGCGTCCGCGAACGACTCGAACGCTCAGAGCTCTTCGAGCGATATCTCGGCGATTCAAACGCCGACTGAGCTGTACCTCCCTTCGTCCTCGACCTACGCGTTGCAATCCTTCTCCTGCCGCTACTTGGATTCTCGGTCTCTCTTGGGTCCGATTACCGGACTCGTTTCGATGTAGAGTGGTGATCTCCGTGGTTCCTCCAAGCTAGTCACTACGTCGCTTTCACGACCGCACAGGACGAATATGTGTTTCCTAACGAAATGCCTACAGGTATGCCTCTGCCACGTGCTCGCTCTCTAGAAGTGCCTGACCGGTGTTCTCAGCCTTGATACGACCGTTTTCGAGCAGGTATGCGCGGTCAGCTAGCGTGAGCGCGTCGTGGACGTGCTGCTCGACGAGAAGCACCGTCACCTCTTCGCTGATCTCTTCGATCTTCTCGAAGACGCGCTCTGTGATCTGCGGTGCCAGTCCCTCCGACGGCTCATCGAGCGCCAGAATTTTCGGACGCGCCATCAGTCCGCGTCCGAGTGCGAGCATCTGCTGTTGGCCGCCACTCATCGAACCGGCTCGCTGGTCCGCCCGCTCTTCGAGGATGGGAAACAGCTCGTATACCTCTTCGAGCGTCTCTCCGAGCGTCTCCCGGCGAGTGTACGCGCCCATCTCCAGGTTCTCGCGCACTGTCATCTCACCGAAGAGATTCCGCTCTTCGGAGACGTGCACGAATCCGCGCTTGACTACCTCTGAGGGATCGAGGGAACTGACGTCGTCGCCCCAGAGCGTGACTCGACCGTCATCGACGGGGTGCAATCCTGACATAACGTCAAGCAGCGTCGATTTTCCGGCACCGTTCGGACCGACGATGGTTACGACGCTGTCCGCTTCGGATACACGCATCGAGAGATCCCACAGGACCTGAATATTCCCGTATGAGACGTCGATGTTCTCGATGTCAATCATGTGCTGGCCCCCAGATATGCCTCGATAACCGTCTCGTTCTCTTGGACCTCCGCAGGCGTTCCGTCGGCGATCTTTCGGCCGCTGTTCAACACGATGATCCGATCGGCGACGTCCATGATCGCGTCCATTATGTGTTCGACCCAAAAGATCGCGATCCCCCGTTCGTCTCTGATCCGACGGATGATTTCTGTGAGTTCGTCGACTTCGCCCGGCGTAAGTCCGCTCGCGATCTCGTCTAGCAGCAGGAGCTTCGGTTCTGAGGCGAGCGCCCGAGCGAGTTCCAATTGCTTCTGTCGAGCCACTGGCAGCGCCGAGGCTTCGGTGTCCGCCTGGCTCGCCAGCCCAACGAATTCGAGCGCTTCGTGGGCCTTCTCCTCCGCGGTCGATCGATCGACCGATCCGTCTCCACCGAACAGTGCGCCAGCCACCGCGTTCTCGAATACGGTCATCTCGCCGAACACACGGACGATTTGGAACGTCCGAACCACGCCTTCCCGCGCGATCACGTGGGTCTCTTTTCCGACGAGCTGAACCCCGTCGAAGTCGATATCTCCGCCTTGCTCGGGCTGGTAGATCCCTGTGATCGTATTGAAAAGCGTCGTCTTTCCAGCACCGTTCGGACCGATGAGGCCGACTATTTCGGCCTCACCGATCGTGAAAGCGACGTCATCGACGGCCGTCAGGCCGCCGAACTTCTTGGTTACGTCCGACACCTCTAACATTGTTAGTGAAGGTAATGAGAGATCCGCATATTAATGTTCCCCCACCGTTGCCGGTTCTTCCGGACACTCCTCAGTGAGACCAACGCTGTCGCACCGATCGCCCCACCGGCATCTTTAATAAAAATACGAGGTAGATATCCGCCTATGAACGTACCAGAGATGTTTACTCGATCGGTCGAACGCACACCCGACCGCATTGCGCTCACGAGTCCGACGGGTGACCGAGGGTACACGTACGCCGAACTCGCAGAGGCGGTGTACGCAGTCGCGAACTCGCTTCGAGACCTCGGCGTCGAACGGGGCGACCGAGTTGCCGTCGCCATGACCAACTCGATCGATCACGTGATCTTGAACCTCGGTACCCAACACTGCGGCGGGGTCGTCGTCCCGTTCAACTACCGCTCCTCGCGCGGACGCGTCGAACACTACCTCTCAGAATCCGATCCCGTCGTCTTCGCCTACGACGACGGTCTCGAAGCGGATCTCGAACAGTTCTACGAGGAGCTTTCCGTGTCCACGTTCGTCGACGCGGCTGACGCTCCCGACGCGTTCGCCCGACCGTTTTCGGCCCTCCTCGACGGGTCGAGCGATCGACCGGACGTCGACCTCGGATCGGACGACCTGAGCGTCATCCTGTACACCTCGGGAACGACTGGGTTGCCAAAGGGCGTCCCGCTGGATCACCGCGCGTCCGTCTTCCGCGCGATCGACACGTCGCTGGCGCAGGGCAGCTACGTCGAGGGCGACACGACCGTCTCGACGATGCCGCTGTATCACACGATCGGCCTGCACTCGAACTGCCTCTCGCGACTGCTCTTGAGCGGTACCTTCGTACCGATGCCGGAGTTTGATCCCGCGGCGTACCTCGCGGCGATCGACCGCACGGAGGCGACCGTGCTCTTCACCGCGCCGACGATTTTGAATCAACTACTTCACTGCGACGCTATCGACGACGCCGACCTCGGAAGCGTCCGGCTACTCGGCTACGGCGGCGAGCCGATCAGCGAACACCTCGTCGACCTCGCCCGCGAACAGTTCGCGCCGGATCGGCTGGTCAACATCTACGGGACGACCGAGACGTACCACCCGCTCGCGCTGATCCATCCCACCCACTCCGGTCGAAACGGCGCGTTCTATCGCCGTCGAATCGTCGAGCTGGGCTCGGAGGACCCTCACGCAGAGGTTTCGCCGGGTGAAACCGGCGAGCTCATCATCAGCACCGACTCGCCGATCGTCTTCAACGGCTACTGGGAGAACTCCGAGGAGACGGCGGCCGCGATCCACGACGGCTGGTTCTTCACCGGCGATACCGCGTTCGAGACGGAGACGGGCGAGACCGCGATCAGCGGCCGTGCGGACGACACGATCATCAGCGGCGGCGAGAACATCCACCCCTCGGAAGTCGAGGACGTGCTCATTTCGCACCCCGACGTCGTCGACGTGGGCGTCACCGGCGTCGACGACGAACGGTGGGGGACGGCCGTGAAGGCCTTCGTGGTCGTCGACGGCGACGTCACCGCCGACGAACTCGACGAGTGGTGCAAAGCGAGCGACCGGCTCGACAATTTCAAACGCCCGCGGGCGTACGCCTTCGTCGACGAACTGCCCCGCAACCCCAGCGGGAAGGTACTTCGTCACGAACTCGAAGGATCGTCGTAGTCGGCGGTTTCGACGTTTCGCGCGGCCATTTTTACTCCTCCAGCTGCTCTCCGTGCTCCCGTTGCTCTCCTCTCTTTCCTTGTTCCTCTCTTTCCTTGTTCCCGTTGCTCTGAACGCTCTGTGTGTTCGGATGTAAACCGTCGCAATACCGTTCTCTGCGGTCTTTCACGCAGGAACTTCCCCTCGAGGTCTCAATGGTGCCGTCTCGTGTCGGTAGACTCGGCGAGGGCTGTCCTATGTCTTCGGATTCGGTGTGGGTCACCCTATGTCAGTGGATTCGGAGGGAGTCCCCTTCGCGTCAGCGGATTCGACGGGGAGTCGTCCCCGGTTCGATTACTGGACCGAGTAGTTCGCCGTCTTGCGCTTGTCCTCGAAGTACGGCGCAGGCGCGACGGTCGCTTTGATTTCGGTCTGTTCGTGGGCTTCGACGCGCGGGTTGCCCGAATCGGGCTCGCCCCAGAGCACCGATACCTCCGTGCCCGGTTCCGCGAGATCGACGTCGATGCTGCACAGCGAGAACATCCGCTTCTCGAAGTAGAGATAGCGGGTGTTGTTCGCGACGCCGACGAGTTCGCCGTCTTTCAGGACTTTGTCGTTCTGCGTCAGCGCCCAGTCCGCGACCGGAAGCTCCGTGTAGCGGTAGTTGGTCTCCTTGTCGAAGGACGAGCCGACCAGTTCCTTCGTGGCGTCTTCGTCCCAGACGAGGGTGACGCGGGTGCGCTCTTTGTTCTCGACTTCCTCTTGAAGCGCTTCCTTGCCGATGAAGTCGTGATCGAAGTCGATGAACCGTTCGTGTCCGGCTTCGACGGGTGTCAGGTAGTGGTCGGTGATCTCGTCGGAGTCGAGGCTGCCGCCGATAGCGAGCGCGCCCTCGAAGCTGTTGGCGTCGAGCCACTCGCGGTACTCTCGAAGGGTCTCGTCGTCGTGGTAGATCGCGGGCAGCGGGATCGACATCCACGCCGCCGTGATGACGTTGGTCGGGTACGCCATCGCGCCGATCTGGCGGATGTCGTACTTCTGGCCGGTCTCGACGATCGCCTCTCGGACGTCTGCTTGGACGTCCCAGGAGCCGAAGAACTCGAAGCCGGGTTCGTTCAACATTCCGTGTCGGAGCGCGTTGATCTCGTGACCCGCGATCGAGACGGGGCGGAAGTTGAAGAAGGGGACGTCGGGGAGCGGTTCGTCGACGACTTCCTTGATGAGGTCGAGCGCGTCGGGGCCCTGCACCTGGAAGCGGAACGTCTTCGGCGGCCCCTCGCGGACGCCGCCGTGTTCGTCTCGTTCGGTCGCCACGTCGTAGTCTCCGGTTTCGGCGTGGTACTGGACCCAGTTGATCGGGCCGTAGCCGACGAGGTTGAACTCGTTTTCGCTCAGGTGAAAGAGAATCCCGTCGCCGATGAGGTAGCCGTCGGGGCTCGTCGCGGCGAACTGCTTGGCCTGTCCGGGCTCGAAGCTGGAGAAGTCGTTGATACCCAGATCTGCGAACAGATCGAGCGCGTCGGGACCCTCGACGTGCAGGTCGGTCATATGGTGCGAGAGGTCGGCGATCGCGACGCTGTCGGCCCACGCGGCCTGCTCCTCGCGCCAGTTGGTGTGTTCCGACGGGAGGTCGGCGAACAGTCGGAGGTGGCCGGAGTCGGCGTGGGAGCCGATGCGGCGGACGAGATCCAACGGGTTGTCGTACTGCTGCAGAACGTCTTCGAGGCTCTCTGTCATAGTGGTGCCTGAGAATACATTTCTTCCAATATTATTTAATTATTTCCTAACCGGTGTGAATCTCCTCGTCCGAGACGACCACTCGTTTCATATTCGAGGGGGGCTAACTACGGATGTGAGCTCCGATACGGTTCCACTCCAGACGGTTTCGCGGGCGTTCGAGGTGCTCGACCTGCTGGAACGCGAGCGGGAGGCCGGTCCAGCGAAGATCGCGGCCCTGATGGACGTCAACCGGAGTACAGCACACGACTACCTCGTCTCGTTGGAAGCGACCGGCTTCGTCGTCAGAGAGGCGGGTAAATATCGGATCGGTTATCGATTTCTCCAGCGGGGAAGCCGCCTCAAGTACCGGAACCGGTTCTTCCACTCCTCTGACATCGTCTTGGGAAAGCTCTCCGAGCAGTCCGGCGAACTGGCTCAACTCGGCCAGGAGGAGTCGGGTGAGTGGGTGATGCTCCACGAGGAGGGTGACATCACGTCCGTTCAGACCGGCACCTACCCCGGATTTCGAACGCCGATTCACACCCACGCCGCCGGGAAAGTCCTTCTTGGGAATCTTCCAGAACCGCGAATCGAGGAGATTCTCTCGGTCGACGAACTTGAAGCGGTCACAGAACACACCATCACAGACCCGGCGGCCCTCCGCGATGAACTGCAGCAGATCCGAGAACAGGGGTACGCTATCGACCACGAAGAGCAGGTGGTCGGAATCGGTTTCGTGGCGTGTCCGGTGATCGAAGACGGCGAACTGCTCGGCAGCGTTTCCGTGGCGTGTCCGACCGGCCGACTGCAGCAAGATGAGTATCGGGAGAACCTCATTCAGAACGTGCGCGCGGCCGCCGAGGAGATAAGCGTCAACTACCGGTTCTACTGAGTCAGAGGCGGCGTCAACTTCTGATAACACTGCGTCGGGATCGTATCGTAGCACAGATTTCAGTCGCATAAACAGGAAAAATTATTACGATCTGTACGAATATATGACGCTGTATGCTGTTCCCACAACTGTTCGAACAATCGGTCGCGCGCACTCCCGAGCGGCCCGCAATCGTCCATCTCAACGGCGACGAGGAGCTGACCTACGCCGAGGTACAGACGCGGGCGTACGCCGTCGCGAACGAGCTTCACGACCGAGGTATCGACCCCGGCGATCGCGTCGCGATCTGTATGGCTAACCGTCCCGAGCACGTGATCACGTTCCTCGGAACGCAGCTCGCCGGTGTCGTCGCCGTCCCGTTCAACTTCCGCCTCGCCGCCGGTGGGGTTCGGTATCACCTCCAGGACTCCGATCCGGAACTGTTCTTTTTCGATTCGATTTCGCGGGAATCCGTCGCGGGCATCGCAGACGGATTCGATCTGGATATGGTCTACGTTGGCGATGAAACCCCTGACTTCGCGGAGTCGTTCGAGTCTTTCAGTGACTCGGCTCCCGAGCGGCCCGACGTGTCTGTCGCCCACGACGATCCGAGCGTGATGCTGTACAGCTCGGGGACGACGGGTGATCCGAAAGGCATTCCGCTGGACCACGAGGCGACGGTTGACCGGTGGATCATCAACTCGCTCGGGCAACGGTACTACCTCGAGGAGACGTTGATCGGCGTTATGCCGCTGTATCACACTGTCGGTCTGCACGGTATCCTCTGCGGACTGCTCTCGATGAGCGGGACGTACCTCTGTATGTCGCAGTTCGACCCCGAGATCGCCGTCCGCGCCATCGAGGAGCATCAGGTGACCGCCCTTCACGAGGCGCCGACGATCTTCGCGAATATGCTCGACAGCGATGCGATCGATGAGACGGATCTCTCATCGGTCCGGGCGATCGGTTACTCCGGTGCGCCGATGAGCCAGTCGATCTTCGACCGGGCGATCGAGACGTTCGAGCCCGACCACATCGCGAACCTCTACGGGACCACTGAGGTGTACGGTACCCTCGCATATCTCGATCTCCACGATATCGGCGATCCGACGGTGACCGGCCCTGCGAACGTGGGAATCGAGACCCGCGTGGTCGAGATCGGAAGCGATGATCCGAACGACCGAGTCGACCCCGGAAAACAGGGCGAACTCATCGTCAACACCGACTCCTCGGTGTCGTTCGACGGGTACTGGAACAAGCCCGAAGCGACTGCAGAGGCCATCCACGAGGGCTGGCTTTACACGGGTGACGCCGCACGTCTGACCGAGGAAAACCGGATCGTCATCACCGGTCGCGTCGACGATATGATCATCAGCGGCGGCGAGAACATCCACCCCACGGAAGTCGAGGACGTCCTGCTGACGCATCCTGGCGTTTCGGACGTCGGTGTCGTCGGTCATCCCGACGACGAGTGGGGATCGATCGTGGTCGCGTTCGTCGAACGGAGCGGCGATGTCACGGCGGAAGAACTCGATCAGTGGTGCAAAGACAGCGACGACCTGGCCGATTACAAGCGACCGCGCGAGTACCGGTTCATCGACGAACTGCCCCGAAATCCGAGCGGTAAGATCGAGCGGTATAAGCTCAAATCCAACGAATAGGGTTCCTCTCGACCGCTTTTGGCAATTTCGCTCTTTCTCGTTCGACGACCCGTCACGTCTCTTTCCTTTTGAGATCCGTCTGCCCGTTTCTCTTTCGCTGTGAACGCTCCGTCTATCGTTCCACATTGTGTACGGTATTACCGGACAAAATCCGATTCAACCTCTTTGGTAGCGAACTTTGATGGGCTCTGAGGGTTCTGTGTATGTATTGAGTTGCTTACGGTGGTGTCACTTGTGCCGTCGAAATGCAATACAATGTACTAACAACCGTACGCATGTTATTTATGTCACCCGTGATTACTGCTATCTGGATCACCACTCGATTTTGGACGCTTAGATCGGTGTCTCGTTGTACTCGTCGATCTCAGAGGTGGCTTGTTGTCGATGGAACTCGGTCGTTTTACTCTCTACAACGTTCTATTCGTTCGGTAATGTCGGACAAATATATCGTTGACTGCTCTGTCGTCTATCGAGGGACGACTCAATCTGAACCGGACAATTCATTTTGAAACTCATCGTCTCACGATCAAATCGCCGCTTATTCATCTATTATCTCTTATACTAATTAATATTACATTTTAATATTACTTTACCGAAGTAACTTCATATTAACACGGAGAATCTTTCCATTGTTCGACTAACCACGATCTCATTAGGACTACCTTCTGGAAACTCGAATGTCATTTTCCTGCTGAAGTCACATCGTTGGAAATACCAAAACGAAACTACAACACTCGGATGTTTGGAACGTGCGTCGGATCGGACCCGTTTCCCGTTCCGCTTTGAGGGTGCCCTCGTGGACGACAGTATCGGTTTCGCGACCGAAGCCGGTGCGAACTATCTCATTCTGGACGGTCGAGGAGGCGCTTCCCGGCCGCGAACTCTAACCAATGCCCCCACACGGCTACTCCCCCACTGTGTCGAGGTAGGTCACCAATCGAAAACTACGACCTTTGGGCCGTCGTTCCGTTGACAGTCGGGAAACGGTCACGGTCGTGCGGTTGCTCGAAATCGAGTCCGGGCCCGATCGGTGTGATTTCCCCCTGGTAGTAGCCGTCGTCTTTGATGTGTTCCATCCGTACTGTCTCCGCGAAACCTGGCGTCTGGTAGAGATCGCGTAGATACGGCCAGAGGTGGTCGTACTGGTGGAGATACTGCTTATTACACTTGAAAGCGGTGTGATAACACTCGTCAAACCGGATCAGCGTCGGAAACAGCCGTACGTCGGCGAGCGTGAGTCGATCGCCAGCAAGGTATCGCTGGTTGGCGAGTACCCCGTCCCAGCGATCCAGGGCGTCGAAGACGTCCGTGACCGCCTCATCGTATGCGGCCTGTGAATCGGCGAAGCCAGCCCGGTAGACTCCGTTGTTGATCGAGTCGTAGATCGACTCGATGATGCTGTCGATTTCGGCGTGATACCCGTCGGGATATAGATCGACGGTGTCGCCGTACTCGTCGAATTCTGTGGCGAACATCCGCATTATCTCGATCGATTCGTTGTTGACGATGGTTTCTCTCCTCTTGTCCCACAGCACTGGTACCGTCACGCGACCGGTGAATTCCGGGTCAGCCAAGACGTACACGTTCCGGAGGTAGTCACATCCGTTGACCGTATCTCTCGTACAGCCCTCCTTCGCGGGCGTGAACTCCCAGCCGTCGTTCTCGCGCCACGGATCGACGACGTCCATCGAGACGATCTCAGTCAGGCCCGCCAGGCGACGAGTAAGTGCCGCACCGTGAGCCCACGGACAGTTCCTGGCGATGTAGAGGTGATATCGACCCGGTTCCGGTTGGAATCGACTATCTTCATCGTTCTGGATCCGGTCACGGAACGACGTCTGGGCGCGGTCGAACGCGCCGGTTTCGTCGGTATACGGTTCGATATCGGTCCGCCATTCGCCGTCGACGAGCATATTCCTGCCCATGGCTCGATACATGGGCCACTCGCTTACAACCCTGCCGCCCGGCGAACCCACCACGCAGACCGGAGCGTATCCCCCCTTTAGGTATTAGATGAAGCGGAGTCCTGTACATTCCTAATAAGCCCAAAACTGTTCGTACGCATATACTACCCCGTTCGCACGATACGGCGCGCAAGCGGCTGATTTCTCAGTTACAATATCTACTATCGTTCCCGGCGCACCGAACGCCGATGATTATCGTGTATCCTGGGCAGTTAGCGACCGTGGCTTGCGAAGTGTGTACTCCAGCGCCCGATAGACGATCATATATCAGTGTAGAGTTTATTTCGGCGCGTACGACTCGGTCACTCGAACGTCATCCCGTATCCCCACTCCTCCAGTTGTTCTTCGACCTCGTTCGTGTGTTCGAGGCCGACCAGAACGAGCGCCTCTCTGAGATCCGTGAGCGAGACGCTGTCGCCGAAGGTGTCTTCCAGATCCCGAAGCGTCTCCCGTTCCGCGGTCTTCGTTTCGGGTTGCAGAAAGAGCGGGACCCGATTACGGCCGTCCTGCACGCCGTCGCGTCTGAATTTGTACGGAATCTGCATCGGTTCTCGCCCGGTGGATTCGTTCTTACCATCGGGTTCGGTAGATTCCTCGCGTTCGCTTCCGGCCTCCGGAATCTCGTCGGTGCCTCCGTCGTCCTCGGACGGCGTATCGTCCGCGAACGGGTTCTCGCCGGCTCCCTGTTTCATTCCAGTCATGCGGTCATCACCTCGTGGTCGACGTCCCCCGGCGCCGGTGGATTCGGCGCCTCCAGTGCCACCTCTTTTTCTAAATGCCTTGCGAGTCGGTCGAACTGCGCGAGCGTCTCCAGCTCGTAGTCACGTCGGCGCTCTCGATGCTCGCGAACGTACGCGAACGCCGAGCACTGCTGCATCCAGCATCCCTCCATCAACGACGCCCGCTCGCCGATGATTTCTGGGACCGGGTAGTTGATCCCGTCGAGGATCTCTCGCTGATCGCGGGTATTTTTGAATCCCATCGGAATCGCGGCGAGGACACCGACTTTCACGTCGAGTTGTTCCTCGAAGCCAGAGACGAGTTCCTCTAACCCTTCGACGGCCGCCTGTCCCTTTGCACTCGGTTCAACGGGAATCACGAGCGATCGCGTCGCGTTGATCGCGTTGTAGAGGTGCGGCCCTTCCGTTGCTGGAGGGTCACAGATGAGCACATCGTAGTTGTCCGGCACTCCCGCTTCTCTGAGAACGCGGAGGAGTTGTGCGTGGACGCCGAAGGCTTCGCCCATCGCTTCCGATTGCTCCTTCTCTCGCTGCAGGTACTCCGCGAGATCGGAGAGCATGTTGTGCTCCGGGATAATGTCGACGCCCTCGACCGTCCGCACGAGCGCGTCGAACTCGCCCTTGGGTCGACGGATCATATGCCGGACGATGTTGTCCACGGATTCGGTCCGTCGGTTGTCCACGCCGAACAGCCGTGAGAGGTCCCCGTCCTGCGGATCAAGCGGGACGACGAGGGGCTTGAGTCCGGCCCGTGCGTGCGCCACCGCGAGATTCGCCGCGGTGGTGGTTTTTCCGACCCCACCTGCCTCACTGTACGTCGAGTATGCGAGCATTACCGGCCCAACGATTGGCTTCACCTTGAATGTTCTCCAGACGCATTCCGGAATTCGATGAATGATGTTTCATATCGAACACCATAAATTCGTGATCTTCATTGAAACAACTCTGTACTGTTTTCCTTTAAGCCTATTAATGAATACCATCCATTAACGGTGTTCCTGATTGAATGTAATGAACACAACTAATGAACAATACTAATGAGTTCGGTGAATGACTGTGTGGCATAAGTGGACTTTCTTACTGTCTCCCTGTGGGCTGTCTATATGCTGACGTCGATGAATTTCCACACATTCAGCCGGGAATGGCAGTCCTGAATCCGTGTACTGGGTTCCATTCTAGAAGCACGGTTCCGGCGGTAGCCGACGATATCGACCCATACTTTCTTCGCTTCGGGGGTCGTTCTGCCGCTGGAGTCGCCCTGGCTCCGTGAAACGATGAATATCGAGCAATTCAAATCCGAACACGTTCCCCGTGTCTCCGACGAATCGTTCCAACTCGAGAACAGCTATACGCTCGACGTCGCGGTCGAGGGTTCGGTCCTGGCGAAGGCGGGATCGATGATCGCGTACTCCGGAGACCTCACGTTCACCGGACGCGCCTCCGCGGAGGGCGGGATCACTGGCTTTCTGAAACAAGCGGCCACTGGGGAAGGCACGCCGGTGATGACGGTCGAAGGGAGCGGTCACGTGTATCTCGCAGATCACCAGAAGAAAGTACAGATACTGGAACTGTCGGCGGACGACTCGATCACCGTCAACGGTGAGGACGTCCTGGCCTTCGAGAACGACGTTTCCTACGAAATCAGCACAATCGACAGCCTCGCTGGCTCGTTCGCCGGTGGGTTCACCAACGTGTTCCTCGAGGGCCCCGGCTACGTCGCCATCACGACCCACGGTGACCCGCTCGTGTTGGAACCTCCGGTCGCGACCGATCCCAGTGCGACGGTCGCGTGGAGCGGCACCTCCCCGAACGTGCAGGTGAACCGCAATCTCTCGGATATGATCGGCCAGGAGTCCGGCGAACGGTATCAGATGAACTTCGAGGGAACTGACGGATTCGTCGTCGTCCAGCCCTACGAGGAACTGTAGGAGACGCGATCTTCGCGGCACGCTGATACGCGTTTTTCTCCTCGAACCGAATTCGCTTTCGCGGGTACGCTGCTCTCAGAAGTATGTCGCTCTTAGTACCCGCGAACCGAGCGACTGCGCTTGGTGCCCCCGGAGGAGAGCGAACTGTCGGTCTCGGTCGGAAGGATCTCGAACAACGGGGATCCATCCGCGTCGGGTCGTAGCTCTCGGGCGGCAGCGGCCGAAAGGACCACGTTCGCACCCACGGAGACTTCCTCGTCTGTGACCGATCGACAGAGGTGCGCGAGCGACTGGCGGTACGCTTCCGATCGGTTCCGACTCCGAAGTACAACGGTCTCTTTGTCCTCGTATATGGTGCCGCGTTCGAGCAGGTAGAGTTCGACACACCGCCGTCGGCTTTCGAGATCTGTCTCGAGCAGCCACGAGGGAAGTGGCGGGGTAGTCGCTGCGTTTTTCGTCCCGCGCGGTGCACCCGCGGCGCCCAGACAGCGGGCGAATACCGAGCCGTCGACGCCCGGCAGCAGTTCAGTCGGTCTGGTCGGCGCGCTCCTGTGCCGACGGGTGGGTTCGACGCCGAGCGCCGACAGGCGGTTCCACAGCCGGTATCGACTTCGGTCGGCGGCCGGAGCGTACGCGACGGTCCACCGCCGATCGATACTCCCGCAGGCGAACACGCCGATGACACACTCCGCGAACGCCGCGGTGTGGGGATCCGCCATCGCGATATCCAGCCATCCGTGTTTTCGCGCGCATTCGACCCCGTTGACGGCATCGGGTTTGCCGCCGTCCATCCAGCCTCGGACTCGACTCGGCGGCAGATCCAACGCGGTTCCGACGGCGGTCCGACCGGCGTTCGGGTGGCGGTTCACGTACCGTTTGACCCGCCGGTAGTCGTCGAGTTGGTCCGCCGGATCGGCGTAACTGCGGGGATTGTAGGTTCTGGCGAGTGCTATTTCATCGATCATCGTCGTCACCGCCGGAGGGCTACCGAATTAGTGCTCGTAGGAGGCAAAAACTGTCCCTACAGAAACTGTACGAGGAATTAATCCCGGGAATCGAGCGGACGTTATTGGTACTCGAACGTCCGGAGCGTCGAGGAACTGCTGCCGTCCTCGGCTTGCCAGGTGACGCGGATCGTTCCGTTATCCGCGTTGGTCTCCACCTCGAAACTCTCGCCAGAGCTTACCGTATCGCCGTTGATGGTGTTCAAAAGGTTATCTACTTGTGCTCCATCTTGAACGATATCTCCGTTCACGTACAGATTCGTCTTCTCAATGGAATCACCAGCTGAGTGCGTAATCGTCGCATTCTGGTTCGAATCGAGATTCGTCGAGTTGATCTCGAACGTCGCCTGCGGGGCCGACTGGCCGATCCCCTGACCGAGATTCAGCACGAACGCACCGATAACGGCCGCGAGAATGACCGTGATCGCTACCATTAGAATGACGCCGATAACCGGGCTGACAGCACGCTCTTCCGTGAATAGTTGTTTGATGTTCATCGTTGTTCGTCCTCTGATTACCACTTGATTGCACGAACATATAACATTATTGACCTAAATATCAACGTTGATATTTTTATGTTCCACGAAACTGTTTGCAGTCCGGTAGTCCACGACTCCTTCACAGAGCGCGTCAACTGAGGCGACAGCGAAAATCGAGCGACTGGAGTGATTCGACCGACTGGTTCCGCGGTAGCCCGTGGAAACGTGGGGGAAGTGTCTCGCCTGCACCCCATTCCGTCAGAATTCGCCGTCCCGCCCAGCCACGAAGGTTTACAATCCCCCATCGAGAACCGCCGCGTATGGCTGCCCTGAAGTCCCTCCGTCCAGCCGTCGGTGCACTGATCCGGAATCCGATACTTATCGCCATCGTCGGTCTCTTCGGTGTGGTTCAACTGCCGCAACTGGCGCTGCAATCGTCGCAACCGCTGCTCGCGGCGCTCGTCTCGCTGGCGATCACTGGCGTGATGATCATCGTAGTGCCGTTCTTCCAGGGCGGCCTCCTCGGTATGGCCGACGAGGCGCTCGACGGGGAGACGAGCGTCGATACCCTGCTCGCCGACGGCAAAGCGAATTACGTCAGCCTCCTCATCGCGTATCTCGCCGTCTTCGCGGTCAACCTCGCCCTCGGGTTCGTCTCGTTCTTCGTCGCCCTGTTTGGCGGCGCTGGACTGTTCGCGCTCGGCGGTCAATCCAACCGCCTCGGGCTCATCGTATTCGTGGGTATCGGACTTCTGTTCGTCCTCGCGTACCTTCTGATCGCCTTTTTCATCCAGTTCTACGGGCACGCGATCGTCCTGAGCGACACTGACGTCGTCGACGGGTTCAAACGAAGCCTCGGACTCGTTCGTCGGAACCCCCTCAGCGTGCTTGGCTACTCAGCACTCCTCCTCGTCGGCAGTGTCGTCTTCGGCGGTGTCGGCGGCGTGGCCTCGATACTGCTGTCGCCGCAACCGACTGCCCTGCCGCTCCCGGAACTCTCGATGCCGATTCTGGCCGGTGCGGCCGTCGTCTACATCGTCGCTATCGCGGTTCTGGGCGCGTTCTACGCGACGTACTCGGTCGCGTTCTACCGCGCGATCGACGGCACGCGCGCGGTCTATTGAGTCGAAGTCGGTTTTCGGCGTATTCCGGGTCTGACAACCCGGTTTCGAACTCGAACCGACCGATCCCAGCAGTTCTTTCGATAGTGTACAGCGAGAGACCGATATCCTCCTCTTTGCGTCCCTGCACCTGGCGATCGTCTCTTCACCGACCACCACGACCGCGGCGTATTCACCGCTCAGTGCGTGATAACCCCACCCACGTGAATCGATTCGCGGAACCGGTCATTTATCCGTGCTGCCGACATATGTCGGTTGTGACTGAAGAATCAGGGCGACGGAATCTACGGATGCCCAACGGTGATGAGCTGTTCGCGGTCGTCGTCGAACACAACGGCGGCAACCACGTTCGCGTACGCTGTGCAGACGGAAAGAATCGGATGGGACGGATCCCGGGTCGGATGAAGTACCGCACGTGGATCAACGAGGGCGACGTGGTCCTCGTCGAACCGTGGGACTGGCAGGACGAGAAGGCCAACATCGAGTGGCGTTACTCCGAGCAGGACGCCGAGCAGCTGCGCGAAGAAGGCCACATCGAGTAGTTCTTTCTGGATTAGGTAGCCCCTGTTGTCGCGTCACCGCGGCGGTACAGGACGATCAACACGGCGATCAAGAGCACCTGAACGACTTTATCTCCGATCCCCAGCGCCGAGAAGTCCGGCGCGTTGACGACGTACCATCCCACGATCTGTCCGGCGGTGAACGGAATTCCCACCAGATACAGCAGCCGTCGCCGATAGTCGACGATCACTCCGATAATCCCGCCCAGGAACCCGATCCCGGCGATGATGAACGCCCAGCCGAGCGGGTCGCCGATAAAGCTCACGCCGAGCGCGAGGTGAATGACGCCGCTGATCGCCGCCAGCACGATGCCGACCCAGTGAATCCCGGTGAGCGACTCCGTCCGCAGAGACAGACCACCGGCTGTTTGTGTTGCCATATGTTCACAATGGACGTAATCAGCCTTTAATGTAGGGTCTCATCCACGAACGCACGAATATCCGCTCGGAACCGCGCTCGGCCGAACCGCGTCGGCGACTGATTCGGTGGTCCGTTGCGCTCTATCGCCGCCGCGAGCAACTCGATTGCCTCCTTGACCGACCCGAACAGCCGGTCCTCGCGCTCTTCCAGGACCTCTCGTTGACCGCCGCTGTCGGGTGCGAAGGCGACCATTCCCGCGGCGACGTACTCCGCGACGGACAGCCCGAAGTGTTCCTTCGGCTTGCAGTTGATTCCGTACTTGTGCGTCCGGAGCAGTTCTTCGAGCCGCGCTCTGGGGACGTCGCGCTCGACGGTGACGTACGATCTGTCGGCGGCCGCGCGTTCGACGCGAGCGACGTACCGGCGGTACGCTCGCGGAGCGGCACCGACGATATGCAGGTGCAGATCGCGGCCCTGACGGCGCACTCCGTCGACGATCTCGATCGCGTCGAACACCCGTTTATCGGGCGCGATTCGACCGACGACGACGCCGTCCGCCCGCTCCGACCAGTCGAGTCGCCGCTCAATTGGCTCGACCGGCGGGTGCAAAACGGCGGGTTCGACGCCGTAGAGCCGCTCGAATACGTCTGCCGTCCACGACGAGTTCGCCAGCAGTGTGCTGCCGTCGACCTCCCCCCGTTCGGGCCCCGCCAGTCGACTCCACAGCGGGTTCAACGCTCCCGCCGAGTCACCCGACGCTGCGGCTCGATCGGGGCGGAACTGCGGGTAGTGGATGTACTGGACCGCGGGAATCGAGAAGTCGAACTCGTTGGCGGTGCTCACGACGAGATCGTACTCGCTGGCGTCTCGCTCGAAAAAGTGGCGTATGAGAACGCTCCTGAACGGTAGCTGGGGTCCGACGACGGGTGTCACGGTCGACAGCGCCCGGGCGACTGCCCGGCCTCCGAGCGGATTTCGGACGGTGAGTCGGCTCGAATCGAGCGCGATCTCGAACCGCTCGGCGAGGTCGAGGGGGGCGGTCTCCGACAGCGTGTACAGGGTGACGTCGTGGTCGCGCTGGAGCGCTTCACAGACCGCGAGACAGACGACGTCCGCGCCGCCGTGGAAATCAAGCGTGTTGTGGACGACCGCCACCCGTGCCATACCGCACGTTCGCGCTGCCGTGTGATGATTCCGTTGGCTATCATCGCGTCCACAGCGCCGCGTATCCGCCAGCGCACTTTTGCCCCCGCCCATCGAACGACCGCTGATGAAGTGTGCGTTCGTCGGTGCGGGCGCTGTCGCACGCAAGTACGCGTCGGGCCTCGAAGAGTCGTCGCTCTCGCTGACCGCCGTCTGCGACCTCGACGCCGACCGGGCCGGGCAGTTGGCGGCGGCCGCCGGAGCGACGGCGTACTCGGACCTCGACGACCTGCTTGCCGCCGAATCGGCTCCCCTGCTCGTGAACCTCACGAGCCACGCCGCCCACGCCGACGTCACCGCGGCCTGTCTCGACGCCGATCGCCACGTGTTCACCGAGAAGCCGCTCGCACTCGACGCGACTAAGGCGCGCGAACTCGTCGCGACAGCCGACCGACGGGGGCTCGCCCTCGGCTGCGCGCCGATCAACCACGCCTGCGACGCCCAGCGACACGCGCGCGATTTCCTGACGGACGGCCGCTTCGGGCCGATCCGGCTCGGTTACGCGCACGCGCACGTGGGACGGGTGACTGAGTGGCACGACGATCCCGACTCGTTCCTCGACGTGGGGCCGCTCTACGACGGCGCGGTCTACCCCCTCTCGCTTCTCGTCTCCTGGTTCGGCCCGGTCGACGCGGTCAGGGTCGCCGACGCGCTCGACGTCTGGCCCGACCGCGAGGATCGCACTCCCGGCCGAGTGCCTCACATCGAGTCGATGATCGAGTTCCGAGCCGGTCCGGTCGTCCGACTCACGGCGAGCCTCTACGCGCCGCACCGGAGTCGGGAGTTCAACAGCCTCGAACTGCACGGCGACGACGGATCGCTGTACCTCGCTGACACCGGGGCGCTCGCTGCCAAGCGGGAAACTGTCTCCGTCGGCGGCGCGGGTCGGCCCTACGTGGCGGCCCCCCACCCCCAGCCCGAACGGACGCGCCCGTACATATTCGGACCCGAGCGACTCGCGGCCGCGATCGGGGACGGGAACGCACCGATCCGGGGTGCTCGACGGGCCGCGCACGTCGTCGCCGTCTGTAACGCCATCGAGCGGGCCGCAGCCGATGGCTCGCGTGTCGACGTGGAGGACTCTGACGCGGGATTGCTCGCCGTCGGTGACCGATCCTGCCCGCCGATTCGCCCGCCGACGCGAGACGCGTCAACGAACCCGTCGACGGGCGGCGCTGAGGAAGGAGATCCCATCTCCAACCGATCTGCATCCCAAACCCTCCGCGACGCCGCGATTCGACTTCCGAGCGTCGGCTTCGGCTGCTCGCGGTACCGCGACGGCGAGTACGTCGACCGGATCGACTCGATCGCGACGGCGCTCGACGCGGGGTATCGGCTGTTCGATTCGGCGGAACTGTACGGCAACGAGACGCGAATCGGGAACCTCCTCGACGCGCCCGGATCGCCCGACCGGGAGGGCCTGTTTCTCATCGGCAAGGTCTGGAACACGAACCACGAACACGTCGAGGAGGCCTGTCGGGGCAGCCTCGACGAACTCGGCGTCGACGCCTTCGACTCCTATCTGCTTCACTGGCCCGACGCGTGGGCCTATCAGGGACCGCTTCGCGACTTGGCGTCCGAACCGGTGGAGAAACAGGAGGAGCGCACCTTCCCGACCGACGACAGCGGCGATCCGGCGACCGCGAACGTATCGCTGGAAGAGACGTGGAGACGCCTCGAAGAACTCCACGACCGAGGGCTCGCTCGGACGCTCGGCGCCTGTAACGTGTCGCTCTCCCACCTGGAGCGACTTGCTGAGACGGCCCGTGTCCCCCCGGCGATCGTCCAGATCGAGTCGCACCCGTACCTGCCGCGGGCCGAGATCGTCGAGTGGTGTCACGCGCGCGGCGTTCGAGTGCTCGCGCACTCTCCGCTGTCGGCCCCCGGGCTCCTCACCGAAGACGCGCTGTGCGCCGTCGCCGACGGCCACGACGTTTCACCAGCGGCAGTCGCGCTCGCGTTCCACGTCGACCGCGGCGTCGTTCCCATCCCCGCGAGCAACGATCCCGCACACCTCGTTGCGAACCTCGCGGCCGCACGGGTTCGGTTGACGCCGGACGATCGTCGGCGACTCGCGACGCTCGAAGACCCGGAGTTCGACCGTGACTGACGAGCCGACGGCCTCGACGGCGCTCCGACGGGAGTGGGCCGCGGTCGCGACGAGCGTTTCTCTCCTCCTCGTCGGCGGTGCCGCCTTGCTCGCGATCCTTGCCGACGCGTCGACGCTGGAGTCGGGTCCCGCCCCAATCCTTCGAACCGACCCGCTCTCGGAGATCGCGATTCGATGGCTGCTCCCCGCTCTCTCAGTCGGGGCCTTCGAGCTGTGGTTCTGCTTCCGATACCTCGGCGCAAACCGCCCACTGTCGGAACCGGCAGGTGGCACGTATCGAACGCTCGGCGTTCCGAACCACGTGACGCTCGTCCGCGGCGTCCTGTTCGCCGCGCTGGCCGGATTCGCTGCGCTCGCTCCACGTCCGGAAATCGCGTGGATCCCCGCTGCTCTCTACGGTGCGGGGTGCGCCCTGGACGCTGTCGACGGGTTTCTCGCCCGGCGGCTCGATCGCCGAACCGTCCTCGGCGCGAAACTGGATATGGCGTTCGATACGACCGGATTCCTGGTCGCTCCGGTGGTTGCGGTCCTGTGGGGACACCTGCCGATCTGGTATCTCTCGCTGTCGGCCGCACGGTACCTGTTCAGGTTCGGCCGCGGAGTTCGCCGCCGCCGCGGAAAACCCGTCTACGACCTGCCGGACAGTCTCGTCCGCCGCCCGCTCGCGGGGGTGCAGATGGGATTTATCACGCTCGCGCTCGCGCCGCTTCTGGGTCCCGGAGTGCTCCGCGTGCTCGCCGCGGTCGTCCTCGCGCCGTCGCTCGCGGTGTTCCTCCGCGACTATCTGGTCGTCGCTGGCTGGTATGCGCCGAGTGAATCGACGTGAAGCACTCGGGTCGCACAACCGCCTACCCGACGGCGCGGATGAGAACGAACAGCGTCGCGATCGAGGCGAGCGTGGTGAGAAAGACGTTCAGCGATGCGAACTCCTCGTCGCCACCGAGTTCGCTTGCGAACACGTACGTCGAGACCGCAGTCGGCGTTCCGAGCATTACGATCGACGCGGTGAACGTCGCGGCGTCGACCTCCAGGAGCGAGAGGGCAATCCAGCCGAAAAGCGGCATACAGACGATTTTCACGGCGACGACCGCTCCGGTGGAAACGACGTCGACGCTCGGGAGGTCGACCTGGAGCGACGCGCCGACGCACAGCAGCGCGATCGGGAGGGCGAGGGTCCCGAGGACGTCGAGTCCGGCCGTGACCGGCCCCGGTACCGGCAGTCCGAGCGATCCGATTGTCAGTCCGGCGATGAGCGTCGCGAGCACGGGGTTGCGCGCGAGGCGTCGAACCTCCTCGCCGATCGAGGCGTCCGCCTCGTTGATCGCCGTGAGAATGACGATCGTGAGCGGGACCTGCGTCAGCGACACCACGCCGAGGACGACGCTCGCGATGGCGGTCACCCGCGCGTCGAACGTCGCCGCCACGAGCGGTAGTCCCAGATAGCCCAGGTTCGAGTGGTACGACTGTATGATGGCGACGCTCCGGCGACCCCGTTCCTCGGCGCCGCGATGAATGAGCCACGCGACGCCGACTGTCCCGAAGACCGCAGCCAGCAGGCCGACGAGCAGTTCCCCGGTGAGCAACTCGCCGATCGCCTGATCGTACGTCGAGACGAAGATGAGCGCGGGGAGGGCGACGTAGTACGCCAGCGTGTTGAGTAGCTGCGTCCGCCGTTCGTCGAGCGCGCCGGAGAAGCGCAGCCCGGTCCCGACCAAGAGAAGGACGAGCAGTCCGAGCAGTCGGCCGAGAACCTCCATACGACTGTGGTCTCTACCCTCCCCCTTACGTTGATCGGGTTTGGATGGCTCAGTGGCTTTGCGTGGTCACCGCCCTTGCCCGGCCGATTGGATTCGCGTGGCGCATCATACTTGCGCGGCCCAATGGGTTTGCCCGGCCTATCTTCCTCCCTCGCCGCGGAACGCGTCACTGTCGGACCGAGAACGGGATAGACCTTTCCGCGTCCCCTCCCAACACAACCCGATGAACGCGACCGAGGGATTCACCTTCGATTTCCACCCCGGAACGATCGTCGTCGGCGCTGGCTGTGTCGCCGGTCTCGGCGACGAACTCGAACGCCGCGACCACGAGCGGGCGATGCTACTGAGCGGCCGGACTGTCGGCACCACCCCCGCGGTCGTCGATCCGATTCGATCCGGACTCGGCGACCGTCTCGCCGCGGAGTTCCCCGAAACCACTCCGGCGAAGACGCTCGGAACCGCGCTCGCGGGGCTTCGTCTGGCGCGCGAGCACGACGTGGACGTCGTCGTCGCTGTCGGCGGCGGAAGCACGCTCGACACGGCGAAAGCCCTCTCCGCGCTCTCCTCGCACGGACAGTCGACCGAGGACGTCGCAAAGCGGGCCGTCGACACCGGTGAACTCTCGGTGGCTCCGCACGGCGACCCGCTTCCCATCGTCGCCGTGCCCACGACGCTCGCGGGAGCGGACCTTTCCGATATCGCGGGCGTGACGCTCACCCTCGACCGCGACCTACCCGACGGTGCCGACGCGTCTGCGGGTGCGGCGGCTCCCCGCAACGCCTCTGATGGTGAGGGGAATCCCGAAAGCGGCGGCGTCGGCGACCCTCGCTTGATGCCGGAGGCGCTGTTCTACGACGCGGACCTGTATCGGACGACGCCCTCCGCGGTCCTTGCCGCCTCGGCGATGAACGGCTTCGACAAGGGCGTCGAGATGCTCTACTCACCGCACGCGACGCCGATCACCGACGGGACCGCCGCGCGCGGCCTGCGGCTGCTCGTTGGAGGGGTCGGAACGATTCGCGAGGACCCGATGGACGACGAACGACTCGCTGACGTGCTTTCCGGCATCGTGAACGTCCAGTACGGGCTGGCTGGTGGGGACGGCTACCGGGCGTCGATTATCCACGCCTTCGGCCACGGCTTCTCCCACGGCTTCGACGTGCACCAGGGCACCGTCCACGGCGTCGTCGCCCCGCACGTCCTCCGGTACGTATTTGATGCGGTCGACGGCCGCCGCCGTCTCCTCGCCGAGGCGCTCGGTTGTCCGATGGGCGACGGCTCCGACGACGCTGTCGCCGCGGCGGTGATCGACTCCGTCGAGGACGTTCGAGACGATCTGGGTCTCCCGAGTCGACTTCGCGACATCGACGGCATCGAGCGGTCCGACCTCGACGACGTCGCCTCGGCGATCTCCGAGGACCGCCTTCTGGACGTCGCGCCCGACGGTGTCGATCCGGGGATCGACGAGATCCGTTCGATACTCGACCGCGCGTGGTGAGCGAGCCGTCGGCGTCACCGGCACCTGTGTCGAGCGTGGCGGGTCTCGAACCGATCGAACCGCTTTCGCGCCGCGTCGAGGGCTACTGTTCTCCCGGATCGGCGGTTAGCCGGGATCGGGACGCTCTCCCGGATCTGGGATTTCTGCGGCGTCGAGCGCTTCGGCCAGCCGCGAGCCGTCGGGCACGGCCTCGGCGAACCGCACGGTGCCGATCGTCACCTCGCCGTTGACTGAGAGGAAGCCGAGTCCGCCGGAGGCGGCCTCATCGAGGTTGACCAGGAACGCGACCTTCCGGGCCGCGGCCACCCCGTCGATCGTTAGATCGGCGTCGATCGACCCGTAGAGCCGCCGGTACTCGTAAACGTGTTCGACGCACCGCGTCGTGGGTGCGAACAGTAACAGCAGGTTGATTGCGGGCGCTTCCCTACCGAGGCGTTTCCGAAGCGCGTGCTCGTCGTCCTCGTAGAAGTACCGCTCCATCCGGCGGTACTGGCGAAGGATTTCGTTCGCGCCGCCCGCCATCCGCACGGCGGGGTCGGCCTTGAGTTCGACCACGTACTCGACTCGCTCCGGGGGCCGGGTTCGGACGTACAGGTCGACCGCGCCCCTGTTCCCGTAGTGGTCGTACGGCTCTTCGAGGTGGATCTCCGGGGATTCGAAGGCCGCCTCGAAGTGTTCGACCGCGGCCGTCGCCAGTTCGTCCTCCCGCATCGCTTCGATGGACTGCCTCACGGGATATATGCGCTCCGCTGTGACGGTGCGGTCGGCACATCGGTTCTAACAGACTCTCGATCGGTGCGTTGTTTTACCCAGTCCACCTATCACGGCGTATGCGCGCAGCCCTCGTTCTCGCTGGCGGACGGTCGACCCGGTTCGGCGACCGCGACAAGGCCGTCGCTGACCTCGGTGGGATGCCGATGATCCGCCGCGTCGTCGATCGGCTGGCACCCGTCGTCGACGAGGTAGTGATCAACTGCCGAGCCGACCAGGTCGACGCCATCGAGACCGCGCTCGCGGGCCTCGATTTCGAGCCCGCGTTCGCTGTCGATCGCGACCCGGACGCGGGGCCGATGGCCGGGATCGCTCGCGGATTGGAAGCGGTATCGGCCGAGTACACCCTCGTCGTCGCCTGCGATATGCCCTTCGTCGATCCCGAGGTGGTCGATCTCCTCTTCGAGCGCGCTCGGGACCACGACGCCGCGGTCCCGCGGCTCGATGAGTGGTTTCAGACGACGCAGGCCGTCTATCGGACCGAGCCGATGTCGCGCGCCTGCCGCCGGGCGCTCGACCGCGGGGCGAGTCGGATCGTCGCACCCCTGGACGACCTCGACGAAGTCGTCGTCGACGCCGACGAGATCGAATCCGTCGGCTCCCTCGACACGTTCGAGAACGTCAACACGCCCGAGGAGTTCGAAGCGGCGAAGCGGCGGTTCGAGGCCGAGTGATACCTTGGAATGAGTGGATCGGGCGAACCGGATTCGAAGGACGCGGGGTGATTCCTACTTAGACGACGTCGACGAGTGGATCCTCGGCGCGCATCTCCGCGAGGACGACGCGCGGCACGTCGGCACGGTCGTGGATCTCTGCGGCGATCTCCCGGGCCGTCTCTTCGAGGTCGCCGTCGTCGACCATATTGAGCAGCGGGATCGCGGTCGCTCCGTCGGGCACGTCCTTCATCCCGCCGCGGTCGCTCGCCAGCACTCTGGCGACGTCCGCGGCCGAAATCTCCTCGCCTTCCGACAGTCCGGTGATCTCAGACACCTGGTCGACCCGATGCACGAGCGACGCCGAGAGCGGTTCGCCCACGACGTGAACGCTCGCGATCGACACCACCGTGTCCGCTGTTGTCGGGAGCTGCGGCTCCTTCTCGGCGGGCGCTTTGAACCGCCGCATCCGGGCCCCATCGGCCTTCACGAGCACGGGGACGTCGAAACCTGCGAGCGCGTCGACGGTCGCCGGTTCGTAGCCGCGGTATCGGTCGTCGCGTTCGCGCTCCGGGACCAGCCCGAGCGGCCAACCGGCGCCGTCCGACCCGCGGTCTCGCTCGAAACTGTCGGCGGTGACTCCGTCGAGGACGCCGACCGGATCGTCCGTCACCACGACTCGGTCGACCCAGTCGTCGAAGATCGGGATACGGACGGTCGCGGTGACGACCGCACGGTCTAGGCGAGACGCGAGCGCGGCGAGCGTCGTCTTCTTGCCGCCAGCGCCGACGACGCAGGTCGTCCCGCTCTCGGCCTCCAGTGCAGCGACGATGTCCATATGGCGTGGACGAGCGCGTGGTAATTGAATCGTGCGCTTCCGTCGGGAACGCGATAACCTGCCTCCGTGAGGACGTGCTCGTGCGCCTTCGTGGGAACGTGGATCGTGCTCCCACCGTTATGGAGGGCTCTTATCGACGTCAGTTAGGATAGCTGTGCCGTGATATCCGTCGAGGAGACCATCCCGACGAGGTCGTCGTCGACGACCGGGAGGTGACTGATCCCGAAGTTCTCCATCATCGCCGCGGCCTCGGTGAGTCGAAGCTCGGGAGTCACCGTCTCGACGGATTCGGTCATCACGTCGGCCACTGTCGTCCCCGCCGGGTCGCGATCGGCGGCGATCGCATCCAGGATGTCGGTGCTTGTGAGAATCGCCAACTCGGTGCTGGGAACCAAGAGCGCGCCGACGTTTTCGCTGCGCATCCGCGTGGCCGCCTCGACCAACGTCGCGTCAGGACTGATCGTCACGAGCGGCGTCGACATTACATCTCTCACGAGCGTCGATTTACTTGACATAGAGGAGTCGACACGGTGGAGCGGCTTCGGTGTTTCGTCATCGCTCTCTCCGTCCTCCACCTCTCCGCTCTCTCCGTCCTCCACCTCTCCGCTCTCGATTGCACAGCTCTCCGTTCCCCCGCTCGATTCTACGCCTGCCCACCCGCCGCGCTACTCGTACCGCTTTCGCTCCTGCGTCGGGTGGTCCTTGACGAACACCTTCGTGTGATCCGGGATGTTCTCGGTGATCCAGGAGTTCGCGCCGATGCTGACGTGATCGCCGACGGTCACCGCTCCCAACACCTTCGTTCCGGCACCGATCACGACGTGGTCGCCGATATCCGGGTGTCGCTTGTAGTCCTTCTTCAGCGCGTGTTCGTCGCCCTCCTCCTCCTCGAAGTGGAGCGCGCCGAGCGTAACGTCCTGATAGAGCCGGACCCACTCGCCGACGGTCGCCGTCTCGCCGATGACGACGCCGGTCCCGTGGTCGATGAAGAAGTGTTCGCCGATCTCCGCGCCCGGGTGGATGTCGATGCCCGTCTGGGTCTTCGCGTATTCGGTGAGCTCTCTGGCGTACTCGGCCGCGCCGATGCCGTAGAGCACGTGGGCGACGCGCTGAACCGCGATCGCCAGGAAGCCGGGGTACGAGCGAACGATCTCCATATACGTCTTCGCCGCGGGGTCGCCCTTGTAGGCGGCCTCCAGGTCGCGCTTGAGGAGCGAGCGAACGTGCGGGAGGCTGTCGAGGACCGCCGCGACCGTTTCGTCCGGACGACTGTCTGTGTACGGGCAGATCCCCGCCTTGAACAAGCTCCCGAGATCGTCGAGGCGGTCCAACACGGCAAGTTCGTCGCGGACGAGCTCCGGCGCGTTCCAACACGTCGGGAAGAACAGTTCCTGAAGGATCGCGACCTCCTCGCGGCGGTGCTCCCGGTCCGGGAAGCACGCGGTCACGCTGGTCGGAAACGGGTCCGAGTCGTTCTGATACGAGTCGAAGAGCCGCTCGTGGGCGTCCCCGGCGTATCGAAAGTTCATACCCCGCCTTCTCGCTACCGCCGTATTATAGTAGCGTTCACAGTTCGGACCGGCCCCCTCGATTACCCCCGTAGTAGCAACGCCGCGAGGAGCGCACCACCGACGATGAACGCGCCGCTGACGACGCCCCCGACGGCGACGGGCCCGAGACCGAACCCGTCGATCCCCGAACTGTCGCCGGTTTCGACGCCGGAGGACGTCGTCACCGTCGCCGTTCGCGTCGGTTGCGTCTGGACGACCAAACTCCCGACGTCGGTGGGTTCCTCGGCCCGTTCGCTGCCCGCGTACAGCGAGACGTCGTAATCGGCGGGATCGATCATCGAATCGAGCGACGTCTCCGAAACGACTCGCACGCCATCGCCGCCGGAGGTGCTCAGCGTCTCGTCGCTCCGTCCGGCCAAGGAGGTGTCGACGTAGAGGACGGCCTGTCCGTCGTCGTCATCGTCGCGCACGACCGCTTCGAGTTCGTAGTTCGACTGGCTCTCGTTTCCGAGGACGACGACCGCCTCGTCGACACGCTCCCCCTGGTCCGACTCGAAGGCGATCGGAATCGCGGCGACGCCGCCGCGGTCGACGACGAAGATGTTCTCCTCGAACGTCACCGGTGCCGACGGCCCGTCGGTCGGCGTCGGGCTCTGGGTCTGTTCCGGAATCGGTGTCGGCGTTCCGCTCGGTGGTGTCTCTCCACACTCCTCGCCGCAGGCGACTACCTCCCCGTCGGCTTCGGTCTCGGCGGAGCCGTTCTCGAACCGGGCGGTCAACTGGAACGTGTCGTTCGCGCGATGGGGCTCAAAGTCGAACGTCACGGCCCACGTGCTGTTCTCGGTCACGACTCCCGTTGCGCTCTTGAGAAACACCGGCTCCGTTTCGCCCGTTGATCGCACTCGGACGATGATCTCGGTCCCGACCGGCGCGTCGGCCGTTCCGCTCACCACTTGGGAGGTCCCGTTCGCCACCGTCACCCCGTCCCCGTCGTAGTCGACGCTCACACTGGGATCTGCGGCGACCGGACCGGCCAGTACCGCGGGTGACAGCGCGGCGATCAGGAGGACCCCCACGAGAATGAGTGATCTCGATCGGGTTCTGTTACTCATTGTGCGCCCCCGTCGTTCGATTCGGCGTGGTTCCTGGGATCTGTTTGTCGTCACGGTCGCGCGATCTGTTCCCGTCAGCGTCGATTTTCGATATGGCCGTGGAGGGCATACACGTCTCCGGTGTGCAGCCGATACCTAAGAACGCCCGATTGCTTCAAGAGCGCTTTACGCTACCGGAGTGTCTCCCGCTACTCATCCGATATGAGCTACTGCGTTTCCTCGTCCGCCGCTTCCTCGAGAATCTGCTTTGCCCGGTCGAGACCGACATCTTCCACGAGAGTGTCGATCTCGGCCAACCGGTGCTCGCGTTCCTTCGTACGAGCGATCTTCGCCATCTCTTCGATCCCCTCACTGACGCGCTCGACTGTTTCCTCGTCCGGACTCACGGTCGGGGCGGACTGTCCGAACTGACCATTATCTCGGAAGTAACAGACGCGCACCTCATACCTGTCTGTGTCCTCGATTCTGACCGCCTGGACTTCGGCACGCCCCTCTCCGTCACCCCACCGATCGACGACGACGCGTTCGATTACTTCGTAGTTTGCCATCGTTATTCCACTAATTAACACTAATCCAATAAATATATTGGGTCTATTATTTGAAAACTTGTCCGGAGTATAACCCACTAAATTAGTGCAGAAATTATCTCTATGTGGAACGTTCGCATCCTCGATTTTGTTCGTTTACTCCCTCTGCTGTCCGCGGTGCTATCACACTAGTAGCGTTTCGGCGCTGGTCTGTTCCGTTTCACTCGGTGATCCTCGCGAATCGGTTACCGTCGTTCCCCGCTGATCACTATATGCATAGCACCGTTGCGATCGGTAGCGGGTTCACTTCACACAATTCACATTACACATATATATCTGTAATTCCACGATCGGAAATCCGACTACCGATTACTACAGATATAGTGTCGATTAACACCTGTCTAACGTCATTTTGTGACGCGTCAGCGGGCCCAATTGACTGTTTCGGCGCTCGTCGCCACTACCTCGTGCTAGTGTTTGCGGTGTTGGTCGTGTTTGTCGTTCCGCCGGAGGCGGAGACCGTTCCGTCCGACGTCACAGTGCCATTCGTCAGGTCACCTAGCGGCGCGGTCACCTCATAGGCGGGCGTCTCGACGCGTATCGTCGATTCTGCAGTGACATCTACGAACCGGAATTCGAGCGTATAGCTCCCATCGGACGTGATTTCGGTTGCCTCACGTTGGTTCGATTCGGTGTGGAACGCCCACGCCGTCTCGCCTTCATACTGGGTCGGAACCGTGCCGGTGATCGTTCTGGTGGGCGGGGTGCGTCCCGCGTCCGTCCCCGCGAGTGGGAAGTTGTGTTCGCGCCACGCACCGAACCCCTCATCCAGGGCATACACCCGTTCGTACCCGCGATTCATTAGTGAAGCTGCTCGAAGGGATGAGAGGTGGTGTGGACAGTCGCAGTAGGTCACGATTCGGTCGTCTGTCGGCCATTCGAGCACCGGATCGTCGGGGAGGTCGATACCATCCCCTGCTGGACTGAGCACGGCGCCAAAGATGTGCGAGACCTCGAATTCGGATTCGCTGCGGGTGTCGGCGAACCGGGCCTCTCCCCGAGCGTACCAGTAATACGCGACGTCCGTTGGGACGAGTTTTACCTCGAAGTCCCCCCGCGTCAGTGTCTCGAACTCCGCGGTATCGATGGACCGTTCCTCGGGAACCACCTCGAACTCCGGCGGGTATCCGTTGGTTGGGTCCGGGTCTGCTGGCAGATCGTCCCCGTGTCGCGGCCCGTCGAGGCCTAACGAATCACTCTGTGTGGACGTGGCGGTCTCTGTTCTCGTCGCCGTCGGCGTTTCGGTACTAGTCGACGACTCGGTGTCCGTCTGATCGCTATCGCTCGAACAACCGGCAACACCCACAAGCGCGGCCGCGCCGATACTCTTGATGGCTCGCCGTCGAGACAGCGGTCGATCTATCATCACAGTCCCCTAGCGTCGGCGACCCATTTATTATAGCGTACTTAAGCACTGGTTGGGCTGTCCGCGATAGTGTTGGCGGGGAAAACCGCCCGGTACGGCAGTCTCGTCCAGCAAGACAGGTGGGTTAGCATCCCTATAGTTAGGATATCGGTCTGGGTTGTACGACTATGTTCGGAACGAGCGGCGTTCGAGGCGAAGTTGGGAGTGACGTTACTGCTGATCTCGCGCTGTCGATGGGTCGAGCACTCGCGTCTGTCGGTTACCGTCGGATCGTCGTCGGACGAGACACGCGCGAGAGCGGCGAGATGCTCGTTAACGCGCTTTCGGCGGGTCTGTGTGAATGCGGTGCCGATGTCGTTGACGTTGGGATCGCGGCGACGCCGACGGTCGCTCGCAGTGTCGGTTGGCTCGACGCTGACGCGGGCGTTGTGATCACGGCGTCGCACAATCCCCCGAAAGATAACGGGCTCAAATTGTGGAATCCCTCGGGACAGGCCTTCGACGCCGATCAGCGTACCGTAATCGCCGATACGATCGAGAACGAGGCGTATTCATTCGCGTCTGCGGCCGATGTCGGGACAACCCGCTACTGGGAGGAGCGGAACGAGCGACACGTTGCGGCGCTTCGAGACGCCTGTTCTGCGGTCGATGATGTTCACGTCGCTGTCGATATCGGTAACGGTGCGGGGGTCGTTACGGCCACGGCGCTGCGCGAACTCGGCGCAACGGTATCGACGCTGAACGCCGTGCCTGACGGCAGCTTCCCCGCTCGCCCCAGCGAACCGACCGCTCAGAACTGTCGCGCTCTGCGTCAGTTCGTTGCGACGAGCGACGCCGACTTGGGCGTCGCCCACGACGGTGACGCCGATCGGTTAGTGGCGGTCGACGAACACGGAGATTTCGTGATGGGTGATCACCTGCTTGCCCTCTTCGCTCGATCGGTTGCAACCGCCGGTGATACCGTCGCGGCGCCGCTCAACACCAGTCTCGCAGTCGACGACGCGCTCGCGTCGGTCGGCGCATCGGTCGTTCGAACGAAAGTCGGAGACGTATTCGTGGCTGAGCGAGCGACGGACAGAGACGTCGTCTTCGGTGGCGAACCGAGCGGCGCGTGGATATGGCCCGAGGAGACCCTCTGTCCAGACGGTCCGTTAGCCGCCTGCCGACTCGTCAACCTGGTCGATGAGCGCGGGTCGCTTGCAGGACAACTCGACGGAATCGGCGGGTACGTTACCCGGCGTACGAACCTCTCCTGCGACGATAGTGCGGCCGTGATCGAAGAGGTCCACCGACGGGCATCGAAATCTTACGATGGGATCGAGGCGACTGACGGGATACGGGTGCCCGTCGGCGACGGCTGGTTTCTGATACGTGCGAGCGGGACGCAGCCCCTCGTTCGTCTCACTGCTGAGGCGGATGATCCCGGCCGCGCGGACGAACTGCTCGAGCGCGCGAGGGAACTTATCACACCTTCGATATCACAATCTGACTGAGAGGGGGTGCGTTATGTGACTGTGCTCCGTGAATGTATATCGGGGGACCGCGGAACATCGACGGACTGTGCAGTGTCGGTCGCATTATCAGCCGTATAATAATACCCGCTCGGGTGGGAGAGGAGGGTAATGCAAGCAGTCATCCTCGCCGCTGGCGAAGGAACGAGAATTCGGCCGCTGTCCGACTCGCTTCCGAAACCGATGCTCCCAGTCGCTGGCCGACCGATCGCTGCCCACGTCGCTTCGGCGGCGGTCGACGCCGGTGTCGATGAGCTGATCTTCGTCGTCGGATACGAGGCAGACGCCGTCCGAGACTATTTCGGAGCGTCGTTCCGAGGGACCCCGGTCGAGTACGCCATCCAAGAAGAACAGGCTGGCACTGCGGATGCGGTCCACGCCGCTGTGACGCATCTCGAAGGGGACTTTGCCGTCCTCAACGGCGACAACCTCTACGAGGCGACCGACGTGAGCGCACTGTTCGAGTCGGGGCCGAGCGTCGCGTGCGTCCATCGGGATAACCCGTCGCAGTACGGCGTCTTGACGACCGAGGGTGATCGTGTGATGGAAATCGAGGAAAAACCGGATAACCCCGAATCGACGCTCATCAACGCGGGGGCGTACGTGTTTCCGTCTGAAGCGCGGGACTTGCTGGACGTCCCACCCAGCGAACGCAGTGAGCGCGAGATTACGGACGTCCTCTCGCGCGTTATTCAAAATTACGACGTGAGCGCGGTCGAATTGGATCGTTGGCTCGACGTGGGCCGCCCGTGGGAACTCCTCTCGGCCAACGAATGGAAGCTCGGTGAAATCGATCGGCGGATCGAGGGAGAGATCAGCGAACGGGCGCGAATCGACGGCAACGTGATTGTCGAACCGGGTGCGGTCGTCGAAGACGGCGTCATCATTGAGGGGCCGGTACTGGTCCGGTCGAATGCGCGCATCGGTCCCAACGCCTACATTCGGGGTGCCACGCTCGTCGGACCCAACGTCTCCGTTGGCCACGGTGTCGAAGTGAAAAACAGTATTATTATGACCGATACCAACGTGAGTCATCTCTCGTACGTGGGCGATAGCCTCCTCGGCCCTGACGTGAACTTCGGTGCCGGAACGAACGTGGCTAACCTCCGGCACGACGGGGAACCGGTCAAGCTCACGGTCAAGGGAGAACGCGTCTCGACAAACCGCCGGAAGTTCGGCGTGGTTGCTGGCCCCGGTGCAAAGACGGCTATCAATACGAGTCTCGAACCGGGGGTCACGCTGTCTCCCACCGCCACGACGGAACCAGGCGAACGTATTTCCCGTGACAGATAATCAAGCGGCCTCAACACGGACACCGTCACTCGTGGGGCAGTCTCAATCCGAACCGGAGATGGCGTCATAATGGACCGGAGTATTACCAGCGGGTTTCTCTCGTTGGTGGGTACGAAGGTGCTCTTGCTCCTCCTCGGGATCGCGTCTTCTCCGCTTCTGACACGCCTCCTCGACAACGAGTACGGCGATTACGCGTTCCTGATGTCCGTCTTTGCTATCTTTATGATCTTCGTCAGTTCGGGCGTAACCGACGGCGTCAGGAAATTCCTCGCCGAACAGCGCGACGATCCGCAGTGGGCAGAGAACGTTGTGGGATTTTATTTTCGGCTCGCGGTCGTGTTGGCTGCACTCGGTGCCGCGTTCCTCGCCGGTGCATCGAGATTGGGGTTTATTGAACCTATCGTAGCAGGTGCGCGATTCGAGACGTACTTTTACGTATTGGCTGTCCTCGTCGTCGCCGCTCAATTTCGAGAATACACCCGACGTACGCTTATGGGATTCGGACTGGAATCCCGATCCGAACCGCTGAGAGTGCTTGGAAAGGCGATCTTCCTGACGAGCGGTCTCTCGCTTGCGTACCTCGGATACGGTGTCGTCGGCGTTCTCATCGGTCATATCCTTGCGAGCACCACCGTCGCGCTCATCGGCTTCTGGCTCATTCATCGGAGGGTATCGCTGCTCTCCGTCCTGTCAGTGCCCTCCCTTGAGTTCCCCCGGCGAGAGATGCTCGCGTTCAACGGATTCAGTATCTTGTTGGTCCTGTTGCTCACGTCGCTATTTCACATTGACATCCTGATGCTTCGTCCACTCGCTGGCCGCGATCAAACCCAGTATTACAAGATCGCACTCACACTCGCGGAGTTTCTCTGGTTTGTCCCCATTTCGTTGCAAATGGTGCTGTTACAATCGACCTCGAACCTCTGGGCGAACGAGAACGAAGCGCGGATCAGTTCTATCGCGGCTCGGGTCACCCGCTACACTCTCCTTCTCACTGCCCTGATGGCGATCGGTCTCGCGGCGCTCGCAACACAGGCGATACCACTCATCTATCCGGACCACTACATCGCCAGCCGGATCCCGCTCCTATTACTGCTTCCGGGGGCACTCGGGTTCGCCGTGGCGAGACCGCTTCTCGCTATCGGACAGGGGAAGGGTGACCTGAAGGCACTGATCGTGGCGACCGGCGCTGCGGCCGGACTCAATCTCGTTCTCAACTGGATTCTCATCAACCGGTACGGGATGAACGGTGCGGCCGTCGCGACCAGCATCAGTTACGGGTCGATGTTCGTTTTCCACGTGTGGAGCGCGCGTCGGATCGGGTTCGACCCGCTTTCGGACGCTCGACCGATCCGGACGCTGCTCACGATCCTGCTTTCTATCGTCCCCATCTTTTACCTCGCGCGGGTCATCGAAAGCGACGTTCTCGCCCTCGCGATTGTCCCGCCCGTTGGGCTCTTCATCTACGTGTCGTTCGCGCTGTTGACCGGTGCCCTCGGCGGTACTGAACTCCTCTCGGTCCTCGAGTCGTTCCCCGACCCACTCGGTCGATGGGCGTCACGGACCCAAGCGACCACTGTCGATTTCCATGTGAGGGCGGATATGGTTGACACCGTCCAAGGTCTGCTCTTGATCGTCGGTGTCCTGCTCTTTGTGACCGGACTGGTCGTCGCCGTGGCCGGACCGAGCGTCGGCGGAATGGACATCCCGGTTCCGGGTGATGAGGAGCCCACGATGACTCCCACGCCCACCGGACCGCAGTCGACCCCGACGGAAACGGAGACTCCCGATTCAACTGCCACGGACGCACCGACTGAGGCGGAGACGCGTCCGCCGCCATCGCCTTCCACAGAAACCACTGCCCCCACGTCGGCTCCAACTGACGCAACGACCCCCACGGCGACGCAGACCACAACGACAGTCTCGGAGTCGACTCCCACGGAGCCGTCTACGTCCACCGAGACGCCTACTCCGACGGAGACATCAACGGCGACGTCGCCATCCACGTCTACGGAGACGTCGACGTCCACGCCGACTCCGACGGAAACATCGACGGCGACGTCGACATTCACACCAACGGAGACGGTGACGGAAACATCCACACCCACAGAGACCTCGACATCCACGGAGACGAGGACGCCGACTCCGACGGAAACGACAACGTCGACTCAGATCGTGACTGCCACGTCAACTCAGACCGTGACAGCCACGCCGACGGAGACGACAGCGACCACCGCAACGACAACCGAAACGACGACGGCCACGGAGACATCGGCCAGCACTACAGAGACGTCGACCACGTCGTCGAATACGTCGTTGTTATCGACCTTCGATAAACTCCTCACCCTGTTCGGCGGATACCCCGGCGATCACCTCAGCAGCGTTGTCGTCACTCGGTGAGTCGTCGTCTACAGAAGAGTGTGTGGTGGGGGCCGATGAGAAACTCGCGGAATTCAGACCGGTGAGCAGAGCGTCTCGGATGGGATGCCGCTCAAATCGTCAGCGGCGTCGTCCAGCCAGACACTGATGTCGCTGATACGGAGTTTCAATCGGGGCGGAAGGTTGTGTATCTCCCGGCAGTGCGGGAAGAGCTTCTCGTCGAAGTGGTTCTGATCGTAGTGCCGGGTTCGGTCCGGCCACGAACCGTTGAACCCGGACAGGAACGGACACTGCTTCCGGAAGAAGTTCTGTGCGGTGTTGAGAGACACCGATTCGAAGGGCCGTCCTGGCGGTCGATGCCGCAAGATGTCCGAGTCGATGAGCTGGATCGCCTGGAGAAGCGTTTTCGAGTTTCGATGCTCCGGCGGCGTTCGAAGGTGCCAATCGATAAGCTCGCGGTCCGCGACGATGAAGGACTCAATGTACTGGTCCGCGAGGTGGTTACGGAACGGCAGCGTCGGCTGGTTCTGGATGCCCACCAGATCGATCGCGTTATAAATCGAATCGTACCGGTCCGTCTGGCCATCGAGCTGGGAGACGATGGCGTCGTATGCCATTGCGCGCCCATCGCCTCTCACGTCGGCGTCAGCGACGAGATCCTTCTCCGTGGGGATGAACCCGAACTTCCGATCGACGAGCGTCTCGGCGAGGCCCGGATCGGGTTCGAGTCGATTTCTCGGTATCTTATACCCGAACACGTCGAAGCGATCCCTCGGCAGGAAGTGCCCTCGGAAGAACGTGTCCCACAGCAGTCCGTGATACATCGTATCGACGTCGATCTCGTGGTCGTACGCGGCGTGGTGGATGTGGAGCGACTCCTTGATTCCGTGTCCGTACTTGATGACGTCGTCATCGCGCCGAAGGTATCGCTCATCGATGCTCAGAACGCGGTGCGGAACGTCGTACTGGTCGGAAACCTGGGCCGCGACGTTCACCTCGGCGCTCGTGGGATCGCCGACTGTATAACACTGATCGACGTCGAGCGGTCCGGCCAGAAGCGTCCGCGAGTCGTACCCGCCGCTCAGGAGTAACCCCTTTTTGCCGGGGAGTTTCGCCCGGCGGGCGAACGCGCGTTCGAGGCGATCGGCCAGTTCTTGCACGTAGTCGAATTCCGTCGGTTCGTAGACGAACCGGCGAAGATCTCGGGTTGAACCGCGGTACAGACACCCGTCGAACGGAACGCGATGAAGCCCTTTGACCGTCGACTTGTCGCCGAGTACGACGCCGAAGTGAAGGAACTCCTGAAGTCCCCGTGTCGAGGGCTCCGGCTCCGTGAGGTGGTTCGAAATCGAATCCGGTGCCGTGCTGAAGACGCGCGATCCGTTCGTATCCGCGTAGTAGCACTCCCAGGACCGGATCGGGTCCGTGGCGATGACCGCGTCGCCGTCGTCGATGAGGGCGAGGTAGGAACCGTTCAACTCCTTGAGAGCGTCGAGTCCGCTCTCTCGGTACCGTTCGAGGAGCCACCGGGCCGTCCCGGTCGACATCCCGTACGGGGGATACACTTCACCCCACAGCACGCAGATATCGTCTCCCTCCTCGTAGACGGTGGATCGACCGGGAATTCCGAGTGCGATGTCCCGGATCCCGACCGTCGATGACTGCCCTTCGACGACGCGATCGAACTCGGTCTCCGACCGGTAGCGCCGGAACTCCGAGAGGTCGCCGAAGACACCGAAGAGCTCTTTTTTCATATTCGTCTCCCCGCTCTGACACAACCGATCATTCGACGGTGACGCTCTTCGCGAGGTTTCGAGGCTTGTCGATCGAACGCCCGAGCGCATCTGCCGCGTGATACGAGAGAAGTTGGAGTTGAACGTTGGCGAGCAGCCCGGCCCACATCGGATGCGTGTCCGGTATCGGGAGATGAGCGTCCGTTTCTGAGACCGCGGGGTGCCCGGCCGGTGCCACGGCAACGATATCTGCTCCGCGGGTCTGTGCCTCCTTTGCGTTCTTGAGCGTTTTCTCGTCGTGAAGGCCGGTGAATATGGCGAACACCGGCGTCCGCGGTGTCACGAGCGCGAGCGGACCGTGCTTCAGTTCCCCGGACGCGAAGCCCTCCGCGTGCTCGTAGGTGATCTCTTTGAACTTCAACGCGGCCTCCTGTGCTACCGGGTGACCGAGCTCTCGCCCGATGAAAAAGTACGCCTCGCTGTTCAGATAGTGATTCGCGAGCGCAGCGGCGCGCGTGGTGTTGATGATCTGTTCGATGTCCGATGGGAGTGTCTGGACGGCGTCCAAAACCGCTGGGAGATTCGGGACGGGTGTCCCATCCTCGATGTGTTCGGCGAGGTGCTGTGCGAGCAGCGAGAGCGTGACCGCCTGCGAGGAGAACGTCTTGGTGGCCGCAACACCGATCTCAGGACCCGCGTGGATGAACAGCGTGTCATCCGCGGCGCGTGCGGCGGACGATCCGACGACGTTCGTAACGGTCAGCAACTTCGCCCCCTCGTCGGCCGCACGCTCCATCGCTCCGAGCGTGTCAGCCGTCTCTCCGCTCTGCGTCACCGCGACGACGAGCGTGTCGGTCGTCACCGGATCGGAGGACAACTGGTACTCGCTCGCCCGGAAGGCACGTGCGCGAATTCCGGTTCGGTTCAACACCGTCGACGCGTACATCGCCGCGTGATACGACGTCCCGCAGGCGATGAACTGCACCTCTCGGACATCCGCCAGCGTCGACGGATCGAACACGTCTACATCGACACCGTCGTTCGAGTCGTTGATCCGTCCCCTGATACTGTTCGAGAGGGCGCTCGGCTGTGACTCGATCTCTTTCAACATATAATGGTCGTAGGCGCCCTTCCCCGTCTCCTCGGGGTCCCAATCGACCGACTCGATCGGGCGATTCACCGGTTCTCCGTCGGCCGTTGTCACCGTGACCCCGTGCGGGCGTGCGACGACGACGTCGCCGTCCTCGAAGTAAACGACGCGGTCGGTGTACTCCAGGAACGCGGGCACGTCGCTCGCGAGGAAGTACTGATCGTCACCGACGCCGAGAACGAGGGGAGATCCCTGCCGAGCGCCGTAGACCGCATCGTAGTCCTCGAACATCACGACAACGGCGTAGCTTCCCTCGAGCTCGCTGATCGCTCTGGTGAACGCCACCTTCGGGTCGTCGCACGTCGCGTAGTAGTGATCGATGAGATGCGGAATGACCTCGGTGTCGGTGTCGCTTTCGAATTCAACGCCCTGGCTCCTCAGTCGTTCACGGAGCTCTGCGTGGTTTTCGATAATGCCGTTATGGACGACGGCGATGGTCCCATCGCCGTTCGTATGAGGGTGAGCGTTCTCGTCTGTCGGTGGGCCGTGGGTACTCCATCGCGTGTGCCCGATTCCGATGTTGCCAGCTAATCGGTCACCACGGATGTTCTGCTTCAGCTCTTCGACCTCGCCCGAGCACTTAGATACCGAGACGCCGGTGCCGTTCTGGAGGGCGATCCCGGCGGAATCGTAGCCGCGATACTCTAAATTGTCGAGTCCGGTGATGACTCGGTCGACGGCGTTTCCTTCGCCGACTCTGGCAATGATGCCACACATTAGCAGTTCACCTCGGAGGAGGTCATTCGGGCGCTTGCAAGCGGTGAACACCAGTACACGATGTCGGTACTGAGGCAGACTGGTTGTGCGGGTGGTGTCTCTGCGTCGATGACTGGAGTGGGTCGTGTCATAGTCGAAATCTCCGTTCAGGGCCCCGATTCGCTACGAGGGGTTGATTTGGCGTACACCGGCTCGACCCATTACTATAAACGGGCTAAGCAGTCCGTTATCATCGCGGTAAGCCCGGTGGGACGGTCGAAAACCCGTTGGCTTGAGGTCTCGGAACTGACCCCGTCCGACGTCACACACGTGAACTGATCGACACGAGACAGCGAAGAACTCCGCCACACCTGGAGTGACGGACACCGTGAAACCGACTGTTTCAGACGGTATTACCATCCGGATAATGATGAGTGTGCGGCTACTCGTGGTACGTATGTCGTTAGACGACACACGCCGCCGAATTCTGCAATTGGCCGGAACAACCGCGATCGCATCGATTGCTGGCTGTGCAAGCGTCGCACAGCAGTTCTCCACTGGCGAACAAGACCACGGTGAAGGGGGGTCGACATCGACGTCTCAGCCCGGTCAGAACGGCGGCCAACCGTCGACTGATTCGGTCTCGACTCGATCCGATCGGACAGCCTCGACGGAGGCAGATGATGATTCTTGGTCGACGGATTCGGTGACACTCGAATCGCCGGATCTCGATCTATCGGGTATCCCCGTCCCCGACGGACAGTCGTCGTACGCTCGAATGGGCCGCGACGACGCGGCGGTCACCGCCACGGTAATCGGGAACTGGAAGTGTCCCTACACGCAGGAGTTCGTCTTGGAGCTGCTGCCCGAGATCGTTGATCGGTTCGTCGATTCCGGGGATCTCCAGGTGGAGTACCGCTCGCTCGCGTATCTTTCGGGCGATCCGTTTCTCGGTACCGACGCACCGCGGGCCGCTCGCGCGGGTCTCGCCGTCTGGGATATCGACCCGGAATCGTACTGGTCGTACTTCGCCCACCTCTTCGCGAACCAACCCCAGGAGCGCTACGAATGGGCGCAACCGTCGTTCCTCGTCCGCGTTGCGGAGACGAGCGGAGTGTCGGGGATCACGCAGTTCCGACAGAGCGTCACGAACGGGGCGTACGCCGGTCCGGTCCACGCGACGACGGACACTGCCGCTGATCTCGGCGTCTCAACGGTCCCGCGAGTGGCGGTTGACGGGACGGTTACCGCACCGACGGTCGACTTTCAGGATACGCTCGCACAGATCGAGCGCGCTGTGGAATGAATCGCTTCTAGGTCCCGCTGTTTCGCCACTGTTGAAACCCTACCTTTCAGGCACAACAAGCATAAACACGGCCGGTAGCTGATGAGTGCCTACTGATTGCAGAGGAACACACAGTCACCGCTTCGCAACATAAATTACTGGCACTTCGGCTGAAGTCAGTGCTTTCAATTCCGTGCCATTGTAGTACGTCCACTCAGCGAATCCCGCATCGTCCATAGCAGGTCGAACTATTGTTTCGGGATGATTGCCATCTCGTGATATCACGAGACGGACCCGTAACTCCTCGGGGATTTCAACAACATCACTGTTTCCGAGACGAGCTCGTATCGGGCGGGGCCGCCGCTTACACCCTGAAGCCGCGTTCATTTGCGACTTGTGCGGCGCTAGTGGCCGAAAACAAGACCAGTATGAGCGTACTCACCAGGAAGTTGGACAGCATCGACAGTAGCGGGAGGCTCCACGCCTTACCCACGAGGAGGACCGTCCCGAGGCCAGCGATGCTGAAATACGGGAGTTCCCACGGGAAATCGTCACTCTCCGCGTCGGCGTTGTCGCTCTCGACCTCGAACGGATCGAGATAAGCCTGTAGCTCATCGGCGAGCGGGGTTCGCTTGACGATACCGCGGCTCTGGTTGTACTCGATGATTCCTTTGTCATCGAGTTTGGTGAGGTGGTTCTGATAGAGCGGGATATACACACGTTGGCGTTGCGTGGACGTGAGCGCCTGCACGGTCGTGTCGTGTTCCCACGCGGCCACCTGCTCAGCGATATCGCGCATACGGACCTCCCCGTCTCGACCCTCGAGATACTTGAGAACGAGGCGCCGTCGTTCGTTCTGTAGCACGTGGAAGATATCGTCCTCAGAGAGGCTTTGACGCTCCGCGTTCGTCGTCTGGGGGGCTTGCTCTGAGAGTTCGTTCATTCCATCGGAAGCGTTCGTGCTCATTGCACTTTCCCCATTCACCAGGGAGATAATAAAATGGGAAACTAATCCCGACTTTTGCAGACCGTTGCAATTATTTAGACCGTTGATATCCACGCAGTGTGTCGATTGTAAGTTAACTAAATCCGAATTGATCTTCGATTAGCAACCTTCGAAACGGATTGCAAACGCTACTTTAGCTACAATCTTCCGTGATCACGGTGCTTGGCACACCTGCACATCACCGTTCGCGTATACGTGATTCGTGGCGCCGGGACAGATGTTCGAGCGGTCGGGGTTGCGGATCCCTGCGCCCTCCCCGATGCGGAAGAACGAACCGCCGTCAGACTGGTACGTCCGGTAGACAGTTGTCCCATCGAGGACGGCGCGACCGTTGCGCAATCGTATCACCTCCGCCGGATGTGTTTCGGTTCGGACGAACACCGTGGCGTACGGGTGGTCTGTGTAGAGTGGCTGTCCCTCCGTGGCCGCGATGGCACCGGTGGTCTGCACCGCGGTTAGTTCGGTGTCGGTGTAGGACAGTCGCTCGTTCTGGCTCGGGAACACCGGACTGTCGGGCGTCCCGTCGCTCGACATCAGCATCACGCTCGGGAAGACCAGCGCGAAGATGAGGAGACAAACGAGGACCGCTTTGGGCGAGAGGTTACGGCTGAGGTATCGCAAGCCGATCGCGGTGAGTATCACCATCGGAGCGTAGAGGAACGCGAACCAGCGACCCGGAACGAAGTTGTTCACGTTGAAGAGCGGCAGGCCGAGCACGAAGAAGAGCATCACGACAACCGTGATTACGAGCGTGAACGTCGCGTGGTTCGCACGCCGTCGCCGGAGGACGACGAGGCTGCCGATCACGGTGGTGAAGAGCAGCAACAGGAACCCGACCGTGTCCATGTAAACCGCGAGTTCGGCGATGAACTGTGAACCGCCGTCGCCCCCTGCGGCCGCGGCACCTCCCCCTCTGTCGTTGTCGACGCCGTTGAGAAACCCCGCAGTGCTGAACAGCGTGTCATACAGATAGCTCAACACCGTCTCGAGAAACGTGTCACCGTTGTACGGCGTGAGCGACCACATAAACGTAATCAGTCCAACGTCGAAGATGAGGATGCCGAGAAGGTTCGCCGGTTTCGGGACGGACTGCAGGAGCCAGTTGTTGCTGGACGGCTTTCTAATCAGGTCGGATCTGAGGAGTAATTGCGCGAGTAACCCCGCTCCGACGAAGACGAGCATTATGAACGACGAAATCTGGTGCGTGAGGATAACGGCCGCGCTGAACAGCGCGAGCAGCCCATAATCGCGTGGACGGTGCTCGTTCTGCAGGATGTGCGATAGCTGGAAGAGTATCGCGAGGAAGAACACCAGTCCCATACTGGTCGGGATAATGTGGATTCCCCAACGAATCGCGTGGTCCGAGACCACGTACGCTGCGGCGGCGAAGACGGCCCACCGCGCGGAGACGAGTGTCCTTCCCGCCGCGTAGACGAGGAGGACAGACAGCGGCATCGCGATGCCGAGAGAGAGGTAGAGACCGTTCCGCAGCGACACGTCCAGCAGCCTCGACGATGTGACAACCAACAGGTGATAGAACGGTGAGGCGTAGTACTTGGTGTGCTCGATCGCCGAGAGGGAGTTCCCCTGGGCGATTGCCTCGACGTACGTCATATGTGACCAGATGTCTATGCCGATGTATCCCGGTGCGGTATAGAGTGCAGCGAACCGCACGACGATTCCGAGGAGGATGACCTGTGCGAGGACGACACCGGGGTAAAAGTCGCGCTCTCTGATCAGAACGACCTGCGCCAGGAGTAACGTACCGATGACGCCGCCGAGGTCGTAGAACAACAGCGTTCGACGACCGGCCGTGCCAGCGACGACGACCATCCCCGCGAGGCCGAAGAAGACGAGTGCCGGAGCCAACCGGGCGAAGCCAGCACCGAACTGTGGCCGTTCGTCCGTCGAAAGGCTCTGTCGGGTGGCGAGCAGATAGATGGCGCACCCCAACCCGAGGACGATCGGCAGCGTCTCGATGTAGATTTGCGAGGAGAGGAATCGCAGCGGGAACATCAGCGCCGCGAGGACTAACCCGATGGCGGCACCGACGACGTCGAAACGGAGCCCGTCGATCCGGTCGACGAGGCCGCGGTTAGGTTCGTACACGCGTTCCCTCCGTGGAGTTGTCGAGGACGTCGTGATACACTCTGAGGAGCTGATCACCCATCCGATCGAGATCGTGGGTGATCTCCCTCGAAGGGCTTTCAGACGTTTCAGCGGTGAGTGCGGCTCGTAGACCTTCGACGAGTTCCGCCTCCGACGAGCACACGAACGACTGGGGGACGTCTTCGAGCACGTCGGCCACGAATCCGACGTCAGTCGAAACGACCGGAACCCCGCACGCGGTCGCTTCCTTGACGACCATCGGCCCACTCTCGCGACGCGACGTCACGAGTACGGTGTCGCTCGCGTTCATATACACCGGAACCTTCTCGTACGGGACGCCCCACATCGTCTTCAGGACGACGTTATCCGGTAATTGGGCGACCACCCGCTCGGCGAGTGGATAGTTCTTCACCGTTCTGCGCGGTGGGTACGGGAAGAGGACGACGTGCTCGTCGGGATCCCATCCGACCTGCTCGCGGGCCTCGTGTTGCGGTATTGGCTCGAAGAGATCGGTGTCGACACCGAACGGGACGAGGTGGTGATCACAATCGAGTCGCGCTGCGATTGCGGGCGACGGCGCGACGACGGCGTCGCACTGCCGAGCCGTCCACGCGCTCAGTGCGTCGAGCCATCTGGACGAGCCCATCACCTCCGATCCCCAAAGCGTCAGCACGACAGGCCTGTTCGGCTGCGCGAGCGCGAAGGGTCCCACGAGGCCGTAGTTCGCGTGGACGATATCGAAGTCGTCCATCGCGGACTGCAGCACCCGGCTGTAAAAGGAACCGTACGACAGTACCGATCGGGCGGTTTCGCCCCGTTTCGGCATCGAGACGACTGTACAGGAGACGCCCCGCTCTTCGAGGGCCTGTATCTGCTTCTCAAAGAACGGCGACTCCGTGGTCACGAGATGAAGGGTACGCATCTTATCGTCTCCCCACGTCGAGAAGTCGCTCGACGACGATTTCGGTCGTGTCTCGACGGTCGGCGAGCATTCGATCCCGTCTGGATTCCCAATCGCGCTCGGTCCCGCCTTCGAGGATGGAGACCGCAGTCTTGAGCGCGTCAGCCCGTCGAGTCGGGCCGTGACAAGGGAACAGCAGTCCGTACTCGGCGAGTTCTTCCGTCAGTCCTGTTTCATTCTCGTGCGCGTAGACCGCTGGCGTGCCGAGAACTGCACTCTCAGCGCTCATCGTGCCGCTCTCGCCGATGAACAGGTCGGCGTAGGCGAGCAGGTCGTGCATCCGGTTCGACGGGACGACGGCTCGGTGGTCTTCGAGCGTCGACGGGAGCGGCTTCTCGGAGCTGACGAGGACGCGCGCGCCGGTCCGTTCGAGCCGCTCGACGACGCCTTCCAAGTCCTTGAACCCCTCTCCTCCGACGTTGTGCATCGCATCCCACCGGATCAACCGCAGGACGACCAACGTTTCCTCGGGGTCGATGCCGATCGCTTCGAGGGGAGCTGGCGACGGCGAAAACCGGTCGGGATGGAGGTAGGCCAGTTCGTGGTAGCCGGGATAGGTGTACTGTTTCGGGCCGATGTTCCCGCGGTAGCAGGTCGGCGTGCAGATGAGATCGGCGAAGGGGAACGCGAGTCGGTTCGAGAGCGTGGCGTGATCCGTGTCCGTAAAGACGACACTTCTGGTTTTGAGAACAGACGCGACGTGTGAGACGGAGACGCCGCCGACGGCCGCCATCACGTCCGGATCGTGACGCTGCGCGGCACGCAGCAGTCGGTACTCGTAAACCAACTGGGTGAGCGGAACCGAGTCGTCAGGGCCTCGGGACGCGAGGACGGTGTGTTCGATATCGTTCGCGGCGAGTAGTTCGCGCGTGACGCTTCTGTCGAGGGCGTATACGTGCGTCTCGTGATCACGTTCGCGTAACTCCCTGATCGCGTGCTTGAAAAAGTGCACGTGTGCCGGATGCTGAATACTGATGAGTATCTCCATCATCCCCACCCGAAACTGTGCAACGCGTTCGTTCGCCGTGCGCCCATTTCGCTGCCAGGACGGTAGGTTCTGTTCATGGGTTAGAGGCTCTCGTAGACGAACCCGAAATCGCGGGCCGTCTCGCCGTCGAACTGGTTCGCCACGTCGATGAGCAGGGGATCGGCGTTCAGTTCCTCACTGAGCGTTTCGAGATCGAGGTCGGCGAACTCGTCGTGGGCCGTCGCGATCAGAACCCCGTCGAAATTCTCCAGAGACACCTCCGGAAGTATCTCGATTCCGAAGGCCTCGCGCACCTCGGCGTCGTCAGCGTGGGGATCGTACCCGGCGAGGTCGACTCCGAAGTCCTGCAGATGGGAGATGACCCCGCCGACCTCGGAGGTCCGGATATCCCCGACGTTCGCCTTGTATGCGAGGCCGAGAACGAGCAGTCTGCTGTCTTTGATAACGCGTCCGCTCTCGTTGAGTGCGCGTATCGCGAGATTGGCCGTGTGCTTCGGAACGTATTCGTTTATCTCGCGGGCCTGCAGGATGAGCTTCGGCGAGAACCCCTCGCGCTCCGAGCGGTAGGTGAGGTACAGCGGATCAACCGGAATGCAGTGCCCGCCCACGAGACCCGGCCGGTATTCGTCGTGGAAATTCCATTTCGTCCCGGCCGCGTCCAGCACCGCGTGCGTGTCGAGACCGATGTGGTCGCAGGCGACGGCCAGTTCGTTCACCAGCGCGATGTTCAGGTCGCGCTGGACGTTCTCGATCACCTTCGCGGCCTCGGCGGTTTCGACGTCGGGCGTGCGGACGACGCCCGCGTCAACGATGCGTTCGTAGAGCCGCCCGACGTCCTCGCCGACTGCCGGAGACCACGCACCGACGAGTTTCACGACCTCGTTGACGCTCCGCCCCGTGACGCCGGGGGCGACGCGTTCCGGTGAGTACGCCACGTTGAACTGCTCGCCTCTCGTGAAGTCCGACGTCCGCTCCAGAGCGGGGACGAGTACCTGAGCGGTCGCACCGGGGAACACCGTCGACTCCAGCACGACGGTGGTCTCCGGCATCATCTGTTTGCCGACCGTTTCCGCCGCGGCCTCGACAAATCGCATATCCGGGTTCTGGAGGTCGTCGACGGGTGTCGGTACAGTGATGATAACGTACTCCGCGTCTCCGATCAGGGACGGATCGGCCGTGAACTGCACGTCGCAGTCGGCGACGGCGTCGTCGCCGACGCAGCCGACAGCGTCCTCACCCGCGGCCAATCGTTCGACCTTCGATTCGTCGATATCGTACCCGATGACGTGCGCGCCGTTCCGGTCGAACGCCTCGGATAACGGTAGGCCGACGTATCCCAACCCGACAATGCAGACGGTGTCAGCCATCCAGTCCCACCCCCCGGTACGTCACGTCGTCGCGGTCTCGGAGGTGCGTCAGGTCCTGTCGCCCGTCCACGACGACGAGCGGGCGTTCCTCCGGTCCCAACTCCGGGACGTCGATGTCCTCGAACGCCGCCTGTGGTGTGACGAGAACGACAGCATCGAACTGATTGTCGTCGAGATCGACCGTCTCTGTGATCTCCGCACCGGCTTCCTCGAACGCGTCGTAGTCGGTGAGGACCGGGTCGTGTGCGAAGACGGAGGCACCGCTTCGATCAAGCCGTTTGACGACGGGGAGGGCCGGCGTCGCCCTGATTTCTTCCACCCCGGGACGGTACGTCAGCCCGAGCACGAGTATCGAGGCGTCCGCGGGATCTACCCCCTGCCCGCGGAGCGTGTCGAGTGCGAGTTGAGCCGTGTAGAACGGCATTTCGTCATTTACCGCGCGTGCGGTCTCCAGTAACTGTGTATCCTCGTCGAACGGTCCGATGAGGAAGTACGGGTAGTAGGGGATGCAATGGCCGCCGACCCCCGCTCCCGGCGTGTGGATGTCGCAGAACGGCTGCGTGTTGGCGGCTTCGATCGCTTCTACGACGTCGATCCCGAGCGCCGAGGAATGCCGCCCCAGCTCGTTCGCCAACGCGATATTCACGTCGCGATAGACCCCCTCGAACACCTTGACCGCCTCAGCCGTGGTCGCATCGGAGACGGCGAGGACGTCGTTGTCGGTGATCTGCTCGTAGATGAGCGTGGCCGCGCGGGTGCTCTCCTCGTCGACGCCGCCGACGATCTTCGGATGCGCGCCCCTGATGTCTTCGAGGGCCCTGCCGCTCGATGTCCGCTCCGGGCAGAATGCGAGCCCGAACTCCTCACGAGAGAGTCCGCTTTCGCGTTCGAGAAGCGGGAGGAGAACATCGCGGCACGTCCGCGGTGGCAACGTCGATTCCGCGATGACAACGTCGCCGGGTTCGAGTCCGGCGGCGATCGTGCGTGTGACGTCCTTGACCACCGACAGGTCCGGGTCGTCGCTCTCGTCGACCAGCGTCGGGACGATCACCACGTGCACGCTGGCCTCCTCGGCCGCCCGCTCGCCTTCGTCGGTCGCACGGAGCCACCCCTCTGAGACGGCCCGTGAGACCGCCTCGCTGAGGCCGGGTTCGCCCGTGACGTGACTCACGCCGCGATTCACCGTCTCGACGACTTCTTCGTCCGTATCGACGCCGATCACCGCCGTCGTCACGTCGGCGTAGACCGCCGCCAACGGCAGTCCCATCTTCCCGAGTCCGTAGACCGCCACCGGGACGTTGCCGCTGATGAGGTCGTCTTGTTGATCCGAGGGGTCGTCGCGACTCGCGTACAGCTTTCGGCCGTATTGAGATATCATCTGATTACGTTCGTTCCTTCGAGTTCGTCGGGTAGTGGTCGATGCGTCGCCGGAACGCCCACGGCGAGCGTGTTGGGGGGGACGTCCTCCGCCACGACCGCGCCAGCGGCGACGAAGGCGTCCGCTCCGACGGTCACGCCAGGGAGAACTGTCGCATTCGCCCCGATTGACGCCCCTTCTCTGATAGTCGGTCCGTCCAGGTCCACGTCGCGACGGAGCGGGTACGGATCGTTCGTCAGCACCGCCCGCGGCCCCAAGAAGACTCTGTCGTGAATCGTCGTATTCCGCGGGACGTAGACGCCGGTCTGCATACGTACTTCGTCACCGATAACGGCGTTACCGTCTATGACGACGTCAGAACCGACCAGCACGCCGTCACCGATACGGGTTCGTTCGCGGACGACGGCGTTGTGACCGGTTGTGAATTCGTCGCCGATCTCGACGTCAGCGTAGATGATCGTTCCGGCCCGAATCCTCGCTTCGGATCCGATGATCGTCGTCTGCGCCTCCTCTCCCCGGCACCCGATGGTCACGTCCTCGTCGATGTCGCAGCCGCTGCCGGTCACAAAGGCGTTCACGGGCGCTCGACACCCCCGAATTCGCCTGTAGCGTTCCGCTGCCGGACTGAGTTCTCGACAGCAGGTGCATACTGCTCGATAGCCGGTGCATCACTCACTCGTGCGTGCTTGTCAACCACGCTGTGCGTCGTGTGCGTCATGTATCTATTGACCCGGTACCGTGAGCCGATGGTCCGTGGGTGTGGAGTACTCGGTTCTGGGCCCCTTTCACTATGAATCAGGTAAACCAGCGCTTAGCGGGAGGATAAGCGGCTGATTTGGGGATTATCTGTGTCCGCCGTCGGCCGCCAGCGCGTCGTCTGCCGTCCCGCTCTCCGTCTCCGCGGCCGCTCGATCGAGCGCACGGGTGACTTCGAGAACCGTCAGCCCGTCCGACGCGGTCACGACCGGTTCCGCCCCGGCCGCGGCCGCCTCGGCGAACGACCGAAGTTCGTTTTTGAGGGGCTCTTCGCGTTCGACGGTGAGCTGTTCCACTACGCTCTCGTGGCGGTAGTGGACGTCGCTCTCCGTCCGGAGGTACTCCGGCGTCGATGACCGATGGATCTCTACCGTCTGGTCGATGTAGTCCACTAGCACTCGACACTCCCGCGCGGAGATGGTGAGTTCACGAACCTTCTCTTGGGTCACGCGGCTCGCAGTGAGGTGCCCGACGACCCCGGACTCGAACGCGAGTGTTCCCGTCGCGTAGCGGCCCTTTGCGGTGCCGACGGCGTCGCACGAAGCGAGATCGCCGTCCACCAGATCGAGGATGATGTCCACGTCGTGTATCATCAGATCCATTACCGCGGTATCCTCTATCGTGCGCTTCGGCGGCGGGCCCAGCCGACGCGCGGAGACCGAGATGACGTCTAACTCATCGATGAGGTCGCGAACCACCTTGACTGCCGGATTGAAACGCTCGATGTGGCCTACCTGCAACGTGACACCGTTTTTCTCGGCGCGATCGGCCAGTTCACGGCCCGCGTCCGGATCGCTCACGAACGGTTTCTCGACGAGCACGTCGACGCCGTGATCGATACAGGTTCTCGCGGTCTCGTGGTGGTACGCCGTCGGCACGGCGATCGAGACGATATCGACCGATTCGAGGAGGGCTTCGAGATCCATCGCATCGGTGTCATACCGCTCAGCCACCGACGCCGCACGATCAGCGTCGACGTCGAACACGCCCGTCAGCGTCGTCACTGGGAGTTCATCGTACACCCGTGCGTGATTCTGTCCCATACTCCCCGCGCCGATGACACCGGCGGAAAGCGGGGCCATCTCAGACATAGGAGATCACCTCCTCGTCGGTGAGGATTCGACCGATATGCGCGGCCTCTTCGCGGGACACGCCCGGATGAACTGGGAGGGAGAGCACCTGGTCTACGAGCCGTTCGGTCACCGGTGCGGTGCCTGAGACGCCGTCATAGGCCGGTTGCTGATGGATTGGCGTGGGATAGTACACCGCGCTGTCGATATCGTGATCAGCCAACACGCGCATCACTTTATCGCGGTTTCCACACCGTATCGTGTACTGGTGATACGCGTGTCGGCGTCCGGGGGGTTCAATGGGCGTGACTGCCGGAGTCTCTGCGAGCGCGGCGTTCAGTGCAACCGCGTTCTCGCGTCGCCGTTCGATGATTTCGGGCAGCCGTTCGAGTTGAGCGTTCCCGATGGCGGCCGCCATACTCGTCATTCGGAAGTTGTGCCCGAGTTCGACGTGCTCGTAGCCGTCACTCTCTCGACCGTGATTGATGAACTGCGATGCGGCCGCGGCGATCTCCTCGTCGTCCGTCGTTATCATCCCTCCCTCGCCTGTCGTCAGGTTCTTCGTCGGGTAGAAGGAGAACGTCCCGACGTCACCGATGGCACCGACGTGTTGCCCGTCGATCATCGCTCCGTGCGCCTGCGCGGCGTCCTCGATGAGCGCGACATCGTAGGTGTCAGCAATATCCGCGAAGTGATCCATATCGGCGGGAAGGCCGTACAGATGCACCACCACGATCGCGTCGACCGGGTCGTCCAGCGATCGGATACGCTCTTCGACCGCGTACGGATCGAGATTGAACGTACTGGGATTGATATCCGCGAACGTCGGGACTCCCCCGGCCAGCCGAATCGCGTTCGCGGTTGCGACGAACGAGAACGGCGTCGTGATGACGCGGTTTCCCGGTCTGATCCCGACGCTCTCTAGAGCGGCGTGGAGCGCAGTCGTTCCGTTCGACGTCGCAACGGCGTGCCCGGCATCGCATAGGTCGGCGAATTCCGATTCGAACGATCTGACCTCTGGTCCGTCAGCGAGCTGCCCCGTTTGGAGGACGTCGACGGCCCGATCGATCTCCGCATCGCCAATGTGCGGTTCCGCGATGGGGACCTGCCCGTCGATCGCCTCAGTTGATTCTTCGCGTATCATCTCGGGACCGTCTCCTCATTCGGTTGCGATGGGTCGGTTCCCCCTCGAGGGCGGTGCCACAACGATGTCGGATCTCGGAATCGTATCATTGTCTGTCCTGTGTGTCGACGCGTCGGTAGGCGCTCCGTGCCACGGGCACGACAGCGGCTTCGCGGAGAGCACTCCGTTAGTCAGAGAGTTTACTATACGGTCGTTAAACGGATGCGTGGCCGAATTTGAAATTCAACGATGTGATGAATTCTTAACTTAGAAGGTCTCTAAACCGCAAATTCGGCGCATCTGGCGAACAACTGTGTGGGGGATATTTACCCTTCGGCGGTCAACGGTCTCGAAATGGCTTTCCAAAAAAGCCGGTGGACTACCGATCTGCTGGTCGTCCTGCTGTCGACAGTATTGGCCACGGTCTCAGTCCTTATCGACAACACCGGGTCACAGCTCAGAACGGTACTGGTCCTACCGTTCGTGATATTCCTCCCTGGGTACGCACTTGTCTCGGCGCTCTTTCCGGAAGAACGAAGGCCGGATTCGTCGGACAACACAACTGTGTCGGCACCGAAGGCCGGTAACACCAGCATCTCGCTCGCCGCCCGCATCGGACTCTCGGTGGCCGCCAGTATCGGGTTGCTGCCCGGCGTCGTGCTGGCGTTGCAATTCGTCTTCGGTGAGATTCGAGTCGTTCCGAGCTTTATCGTTCTCGCGGTGTTCACGGCTGTTCTGACGCCCGTGGCCCTCTTTCGACGATATCAGCTCCCGGAGTCCGAGCGGTTCGGCGTGCCGTCGGTAGCCGCGCTGGTCGGGGCAGTCGGGGCGTCGTTCCGGATTCGGAAACGGTCGCTCTCCCGGACGCCCACCTTCGAGCCATCGTCACGGCGCGGACTACTGCTGAACGTCGCGCTCGCGGTGAGCATCGTCGCATTCGCTGGCAGCGTTGCTGCGATGTACGCGGCTCCGACGCAGGATGAACAGTTCACCGAACTCTACCTGCTCACTGAATCCGGGGACGGCGAGTTCGTCGCCTCGGACTACCCTCGGAACTTCGATGGGGGGCAGAGCCGTCCCGTGTACGTCGGAATCGCCAATCACGAGGGTGCGTCGCAGTCGTATACGACCGTTGTGAAACTACAGGAAGTCGATCAAACAACGGATGGGACGGAAGTCACGCGCGAAACGGAGCTCGATCGGTTCTCGCGGACCGTCGAAGCCGGTGAGACTGATCGTATCAGACACGACTTACAGCCCTCGTTCGGTGGTTCACGCCTTCGCGTGCAGTATCTCCTCTACCGCGGCGACGCGCCGGAGGACCCGTCGGCCGAGACGGCCTACCGGAGTACACAGCTCTGGATTTCCGTCGACGGCGGTTCGACGGGGGGACGCTAACAGATGTGGCCGTGGGAGCACCTCGCGTTCGGCTACGTGATCTATTCTCTCGGCGTCCATCTCACGTGGCGACGGGCACCCGGCGGCGCGGAAGCCGTCGTCGTCGCCATTGGGACGCAGGCACCAGATTTGATCGACAAACCCCTCTCCTGGGGACTCGAAGTGTTTCCGATGGGCTATGCAGTGGGTCATTCGATCCTGTTTTCCCTCCCCCTCACAGCCGTCGCGGTCTGGATCGCGCGGCGGTACGACCGGGCCGGTATCGGTATTGCGCTCGCTGTCGGCTACCTCTCACACCTCGCGGGCGACGTCCTCAGCCCGTTCCTCTCGGGCGGAGCGCTGTCCTTCGATCGCCTCCTCTGGCCCCTCGTCTCGTTTCCGGCCTACGAAACCGATCACGGGTTCGTCGGACGGTTTTCCCTCTACGTCGGGCGATACCTCCACGAAGCTACTGATCCGAGCAACCTCCCGTACGTGCTCGCGTACCTCTCGGTGTTTTTCCTCGTCAGTACCCTCTGGGTGATTGACGGAGCGCCGGGCGTTCGACAGGCGATTAGGACCCTCCGCTCGGTCGCCTCTGACGGCTGAGGTCCCAACCGCGGATCTTCTCTGCCGCGCGTCACCACGCATCGCCAGAGGTGTCTCCCGCGGTCGGGACCCGGCTCACACGCGCTGTCCCGCTGTCGCCACGAACCGGTCTGATCCACCGCCTCGGGGCTATTAGCAGCACTATAAGAAAGCCCCGACAGCCGAGTGTCTCACACGAGCACGGACTATGACTCGGTACACTCACTCGACTGCGACGAATCGAACGTCGGCCCCGGAGAACGACCCGGTTGCTTCGACAACGATCGCCGACTTCCTCGACGCCGAAGTGACCGGCCCGGAGACGACAGTCACCGGCGTCGACGCACTAGACGGCGCCGGTGCTGACGATCTGGCGTTCTGTACGTACGATGATCCCGAACACGTACGCACCTCGGACGCTGGCATCGTCATCTGCTCGCCCACAGTCGGTTCGCTGCCGGAGCGGACGCTGATTCACGCCGAGCGACCCAAGGCGGCTCTCGTCCGCGTCGACGACGAGTTCTTCCGCCCGGGCGTCGCCGAGACTGTCGTTCATCCCACTGCCGTCGTCGAAGACGGTGCAACGATCGGCGAGCGGTGTCGGATCGGAGCCCACGCCTACGTCGCCAGCTGTGTTACCATCGGCGACGACTGCCGAGTGGGACAGGGCACCGCTCTCGGCGGAATCGGATTCGGATTCGCACGGATGGACGACGGCGAACTCAGACGACAGAGACACACGGGCCGAGTCGTCATCGAGAACGACGTCGAGATCGGCGCGAACTCCTCCATCGATCGCGCGGTTTTCGATGAGACGATCGTGCGTCGGGGAACGAAACTGAGCGGGAACGTCCACCTCGCTCACCAGGCTGAACTTGGCGAGGACACGACCGTCGCGTACGGATCGGGCTTCAGCGGCGGTGTCCGTGTCGGTGATCGGGTCACCGTTCATCCACACGTCTCGGTTGCGACGGATGTCGTTATCGGGGACGACGCCGAGATCGGGATGAACGCCGCCGTCCTCGACGACGTGACTGCCGAGACGACCGTCGTGGGATCTCCCGCCGCTCCTATCGGGGGTCACGATGACGACTGACGAGGTCGCCTTCACGTTCGAGTGGTACGGCGACTTCCTCGATGAGTTGTGCGATCACGGCTGCCGCTTCCGCGGGTACGAAGAGGACCTCGCGGCGGGGGACGTCCTCCTCCGTCACGATGTCGACTGGTCGCCGCGACGGGCGCTGCGGACGGCGCGTATGGAGGCCGATCGAGGTATCGAGGCGACGTACTTCTTCCTCGTTACCTCGCCGTTCTATACTGTCACGCACAAGCCGAACCGAGAGATCTTCTCCCGGTTGGAGGCGCTCGGACACGACGTCGGACTACACTTCAGCACGCACCAGTACTGGGCAGACGAACCGTCCGAGGATGCCCTTCAGGAGCGCGTCGCCGCGGAGAAGGCGATACTGGCACAGGTCACCGACGATCCGATCGAGACAGTCTCGTTTCACCGCCCCCCAGAGTGGGTGTTCCGGCGTACCTTCCCCGACTTCGCGAGTACCTACGAGGAACGGTTCTTCAGCGACATCGCCTACCGGGGCGACTCGAATCAGCGCTGGCGCGAGGAGCCGCCGCTCGAAGACGGTATCCCCGAACGGATGCAGGTGCTGATGCACCCCGGCCTGTGGGGGAACCGTGACGCGACGTTCGTCGAGCGTCTTGAGCGGCTTATGAGCCAGACACTCGGACGGACGCGTCGGTTTATGCACGAACAGTTCGTCGAAAAGAAGTACAATATCGACGAGTTCTGTGACTTCGAGCCGCGCGATGACGGTGCTGCGGAATCAGTCGTGTCACCGCCGCGTCCCTCCCGATAAATATCTCGCGACGGGACTACTTCTCGGCTTCGCGGTCGTACAGGAGCACTTCCAGATCTTTGTTCTGATCGAGGTCGAACGTCATCGCCAGCAGGAGCGAGAGACAGCCGATGACGAACAGCAGGAACCCTCCAATTAGACCGCGATCTTCCGACACCGCACCCGTGAGAGCGGCCAAGAGACCGCTTCCCGCACTGAATGCGCCGAGGTAGTAGACCAGCGGAATCGGGTGAAAATCCTTCACAAAATATTTCGTGTGCAACCGGCGAATGAATCCTCGCAGCAGCATCGCTGATACCTTCGGAACGTACGTCCGATACCGGATGTGGCTCGTCTCGTCTTTGTACACTGCCCGTCGAGAGACGTCCGCAACGCGCATTCCGTGGGTGTTGAGTCGGATGAGGAGGTCGTTGCAGTACCCGTAGCCCTCGTACATCTCCTCGATACCGACCGCGTCGAGGGCCTCGTGACTGATCGCCGTCGACCCGTTCTGTGGGTCCATGAGTTTCCAGTACCCGCTGGCGATTTTCGTCAGGAACGTCAGCGTGAAATTCCCGACCTGTCGGAGTCGGGGCATGTCGTCTCGGTCACCGCTGAGAAGACGATTTCCCTTCGCGTACTCGGCGTCGCCCCTCGCAACCGGGTCGACGATGCGCTTGACGATGTCCGGTTCGGTCTGCCCGTCGCCGCCCATCACTGCCGTGACGTCGACACCGTCGTCGAGGGCGCGAAGGTATCCGGTCTTAATCGCCCCACCAACGCCTCGATTCTCCTCGTGCTGTATCGGGACGACCCGCGGTTCGAGCGCGGTCCCGCCATCGGTCACCGGCGGATTCGCCACTGACCGCTCGTTGACCGTCTCGGCGTGTCGTTGTATCTCTTCCCACGTGCCGTCCGTCGACCCGTCGTCGATGATATACGCCCTGTCGACGAACTCCGGGAGCGTTTCGATGACGTCGCCGATGTGGGCTTCTTCGTTGTATGCGGGGATGACCGCCCCGATGGTCTGCTCGCGGTACATCGGCTAGTCGAGCACCGCGTCGGCGTCGGCGGAGTCTGTCCGCTTGGTTCGTCGATTCGCGAGGGTGAGAACAATTCCGATGACGATACCGGCCAGTGCGAGGCGTCTTTTTCGGGTCATATGTCGATTACGGCGGGTGCCGTGAGCAATCGTTGGGTCCTGGGACGCTTTATTATATTACCGGTAAGGTGGTCCGAGACGCCCTCGAACGAATCGCTCGCTGCTTACCGTGCGTATAAGTAAACACTTCGCAGTCGTCGACGGAAGTATGCGACAGTGTATGTTCGGTTCGGGGGGGCAGTGATGGGTTCTGTGTCCTCGAAACGACCCGCGAGGACCGGCACCGCGAACATCCTCCTCGTCGGGGACGGCCTCTCATCGGTTACACCAGTCCTCAGCGCTGAACTGAGCGAGGCCGACGTCACGATCGTCTCCGATAGCGACGCCGCGCTCGACAGGCTCGGCGCCGAACCGGAAGTAGACTGTGTCGTTGCAGAGCACGACGACGGGTCGTTCGACGGCGTGGCGTTCCTCCGAGCGGTCAGGGACCGGTACCCCGCCCTTCCGTTCGTGCTATACGTCTCGGACGCAGCGGCCGGAGTCGTGATCTCCGGTCTCGACGCAGGCGTCACTGACATCGTCGATAGTACCGACGATGCCGCGGAGGAGCTCTTAGTCCATCGGGTGGAGAACGCCCTTGCCACCTCCGGATTCCAACGGGGGGTGGGGGGTGAACGGCCCCGACGGTCCGATCCTGTCGGTGACCGTGAGACCGATAACGATCCGAGAACACGACGCGGGAAGCTACACACGCTCAAAGACAGTATTCGGGAACTCGTTGACGCCGAATCCGTCGAGGATGCGAGCAGATCGGCCGAACTCACCCTGAAGAAGCTCTTTCCGTCCTCCGCAGCGACGGTCTACGTTATGGACGAAGCGCGGAATGGTCTTATCCCCGCCAGCAGCGACGGCTCTCCGATCGGTCCCCACGACGGGTCTCTCGTCTGGGATTCGTTTGTGGCCAGTGAGGGTGTGGAGGCGATCGAAAGCGACGCGGACGTTCTCTCGACTCCGCAGGCGATGACTGCTCCGTTCGACGGGTTCGGCGTTCTCACTGTCGAATGGGGTGAACCTGGGCGGATTGACGATGAGAGCGAACACCTGGTGGAACTCGTGGCCGACCTCCTCGAGCAGTCGTTCTCCCGCATTCACTGTGAACGGACTGCACGGGAGCAGGCCGGAGAATTCCACCAACGAATTGAGGCGTTGGAGCGACGTCACCTGGCCACCGAGACGCTGCTCGATGTCGAGCGCGCTGTCTCCCGTTCGGTAACGCGAGAGGAACTCGAGACCGACATCTGTGAGACGCTCGCCGAACTTGACTGGGTCAACTTCGCGTGGGTCGGCGACCACGACACCGCGGAGAACCGGCTCGTCCCCCGTGCGCACGCAGGTGCCATACGAGGGTATTTTGATGATATCGACTTCTCTGTGACGCCGGAGAACAGTGAGCCAGCAGTTCGAGCAGCCCGCGACGTGGACGCTGTACTCGTAGAAAACGTCTCGTTCGGTCTGCGCGAGGAGCCGTGGCGACGAAACCTGCTAAACCGCGGCAATCAATCAGTTCTCAGTCTCCCACTCGTCTCGGGGGAGCTACGGTACGGCGTGCTGACGGTTGGTGCCAGCGACGCGAAGGCCTTCGGTGACCTGTGGCGGTCCGCTTTCGAGGAAATCGCCGACGCGGTGGCCTTCGGCATCGACGCAATCAGCGATCGACAGGCGTTAAAAAAAGACCACGTGGTCGGACTGGACGTTCGGATTCGCGACTCCAGCGACATTCTGCGGAGGCTGGCCGATCAGGTCGACGGCACCGTCTCGTTCGAGGGACGCGTCTCACAGGTCGACGCGACGTCGACGCTGTACCTCTCAGTGGACGGTGGATCGGCAGACGAGATTCGAGAATATCTCGAGGAGTCGGCCTCCGTAGATCGGGTCGAACGGATAGCTAGCGGGCCTACCAGTAGCGTGTTCGCGATAACGACGTCCGAACCGACGATCCTCTCTTCGGTGAGAGGAACCGGGGTGTCGATTCGGGACCTCACTGCCACGCCCACCGAGACGCATCTCAGCGTCGAACTGACTCGGCGGGAGAACGTTCGCGGTTTCCTCGAACGACTTCGAGAGGAGTATCCGACGGCGGAGCTACGTGGTTGTTCCTCCCTCGAACGACCGACCGAACCGCGGCAGATGACGACATCCCGGCTCACTGAGTCTCTGACCGATCGCCAGCTGGAGGTTCTCAAGACGGCCTATCTCAACGGCTACTTCGAATGGCCGCGGGAGCGAACGGGCGAGGAGATCGCCGCGCTCCTCGATATCACCCAGCCGACGTTCAACAATCACCTGCGGGTGGTTGAACGGAAACTTTTCAGCGCGTTGTTCGAGAGTGAGCTATCCGATGGTGACTACTTGTAGGGAGGTCGTGCAAATCGAACGGAGATGGACGGTTGGATTGTGGACACTATCTGTATAGCTATGAAACCTATAACCCCCACGTTTAAATTCGTCAGCTATGGAACCGACGTGTGTAGGAACGCCCAATGGGCGGTGGTCACGCACGCGAGACGCGTCCAACGAGGATGATCACGACGGGACAGGCCGCGATGGATCGAGTTCGTTGAAGAGAAAAGAGCGCACCGAGTCGTTACTTGTTGGAACTGTCCAACTGTCGGGGGGGTCGCTTGCGCTCGCCCGTACGCTCGAATTGGTCACGGAGGCCACGTTCGTCCCCGACCACCATACGCTCTCACCATCGGGTAAACGGACGCTGTACCTCTCAGTTTCGGGCGCGACTCCCGGACGTCTAAAAGACGCGTTCACGCTCGACCCGACCGTCGTCGTTGCGGATCTCATCGAAACGTTCCCGGACAGCGAGGTGTATCGGATCACCCTCTCGGACCACGCGCTGCTCGTCGCATCGACGAGTCTCGAACTCGGTGCACGCGCTCGCTCCGTTCGGGGCAGTAGTGGTAGTTGGAAGGCCCAGTTACTGTTTTCTGACCGCGATGCGTTAGTGGCGCTTCGGCAGTTCTGCTCCGAGCGGGACATCAGATTCGGTCTCAACAGCCTCTATCGGTCTGAGCAGTTCGGTGACGGCACGTCCACGCTCACGGACAAACAGTGGGAGGCATTACGCATCGCCTTCGAATCGGGATATTACGACATCCCACGACGGGAAACACAGGACGACCTCGCAACGCAACTCGACATTTCGACTACCGCGGTGTCTCACCGGCTTCGACGGGCTACCGCACAACTCATTCAAGACACGATAGAAACATTGGGCCGGGTGCAGGAGTCAAAGCAGTAACGGCGGAGACTATTCGCACCGGCTGAACGTCTCCCGCAGACCACTCCCCTCACTCACGAGTCTGTCAGTGCTTCAACCGGTACGTCGTACCACGCTTGGAGCAGTCGTCACTGCGTCACCGACAGGTACGTCTTGGTTGATGTTAAACCAAACCACGGTAACTGACAACATACATCTGTAGTGTCCCCGCCTGACCAGCACTCTACTGGTATAGTATATAAACTCTAGATATATCCATCCAGAAGTAGTTCCGGTTGGGGTGATTCTATACATTTGTAATGAAAACGACCGACATTGAAACAACGAAGCACGAGGAAAGGCAATCCCGAGGTATCTCTCGACGGACCTTTCTACAAGGTATCGCTGCCGCCGGTTCGCTCGCGGCGCTCGCCCCCACGGTACGTGGGGAGTCGACCTCCGACCGTTACTCGGAGTACTTCGATCGATTCTCGACAGTGATTGATATGCGCGAAGCAGGGGCGGACACCACCGCCTCCGAATCGATCAACGATCTGCTCGCGAAGTATGCAGACGACGACACGCTCTTGATGTTCCCCCCGGGCGAGTATCTGATGACGGAGCAGTTCCGGTTTACGGGCTTCGAGAACTTCGGGATCGTCGGGAACGACGCGACGATCGTCCCGGGAACCGTCGAGGAACTCGACGGCCGGAGCGTCGTGAAAGGATCCTTCAGTGGTCCCACACGCCTGTTCCGCCTCGGTGTCGGCTCCGACCCTGGAAATGACCTTCACTTCGAGGGGTTCGAGTTCGATTTCACGGCGAAACACAGCGGGTTCCGCGCGATCGAGGCGTACGTCGAGCAGGAGATGCTCGTCCGCGACATCGACATCATCGGCAAACACGACCTCGGGTCGTTCGGGCCCGCACTGTTCAGTGTCACCGACCCCACCGGCATCGCGACCGTCGAGGGGTTCCGCGCGCCCGACGGCGGCGAACACTCCAAAAACACCATCGGTACGATCGAGGACGGGCCTACTGGTATT
>NZ_VJXQ01000004.1:203969-205365 GCF_007655485.1 Halobellus captivus | reverse complement strand
GGTAGCTTCCCCGACAACGGCCTCTACGCGTCGAGCTTGGACGGTCGCGTCATCGTGAAGGGCGGCGTCTACAAGAACAGCTGTGCGTCGAACATCCGACTGAAGGCCGACTACAGCTACATCCACGACGCAACCGTCATCGTCGACGAAAAACAAGATGGACAGAACCAACGCGGAATCCGCCTCGATAACGGTAACCACCTGTGGGTGTACAACACGGAGATTCACCTCTCGGACCCGAACGGTCACGCTATCGTCGTCTACGACGACGTCGAGAAGGCCCGTATCCAAGACTGCAACATCTACGTGGGTGAGGGCACGTCCAACTACGGTATCATCATCCGCGAGGAAACCGGTGCCGTCGACATCTTCGATACGGATATCCAATTCGAGGGAACGGGGAACCCGCTCATCATCAAGGGCCACAACGACTCCAGCGACGAGCGCGTCTACGTTCTCCGAACTACTATCTCCGGAAGTGGCGACGGGAGCAACGGCCGAAACGCCATCCGGTGTACCCGGTCTACCGTCGAGTTCAAAGACGTTGAGGTGCGTATGGACGGCGACCACTACCGGCGCGCCCTCGAACTGCACGGCGACAACTGTCTCGTCGACGGTGGCGTCTTCGAATCGACGCATCACGCGATCGTGAACGTCGCGGACGGAACGATCATCCGAGACGTCACCGCGCGGAGTTACAACGGGCGGCAAGCGCTCAAACTCTACGATGGATACAGTGACGTGACCGTTCAAGACTCTGTCATCTATGGTGGATACCTCGATAAGGGGACCGCCAACCTCAAGATAGAAAACGTCGGGCTCCTCGACTGGTAGGGGGACGATCTCGATCACCTGAGCCGTCACTGGCTCGGAGAGAACTGTTGCACAATAAATATGAATATTTGTAATATAATCTCGGCATTTTATTTCGTATAAAAATTTTTTACCCGGAAACCGCTTCGTAACGTTGTATGCCTGAGCGACGAAAGGCGAGCGAACGAGTAGTGAGTAGACGATCAGTTTTGACGAGTGTCGCTGCGGGGATCGGGGGTTTGGCCGCGATCGGCTCGACGACTGCCGAGGCGTCATCGTACGACAACGTGATCGATCTCGTCGAGGAGGGCGCACAACCGGACGCTTCCGAATCGATCGTGCCGCTACTCGAAGCGCACGCGGGCGACAACACGCTAATAACACTACCTGAGGGCGAATACCTGATGACGGAGCAGTTCCGGTTTACGGGCTTCGAGAACTTCGGGATCGTCGGGAACGACGCGACGATCGTCCCGGGAACCGTCGAGGAACTCGACGGCCGGAGCGTCGTGAAAGGATCCTTCAGTGGTCCCACACGCCTGTTCCGCCTCGGTGTTAGTTACGCACCTGGTGACAAACTCCT
>NZ_VJXQ01000004.1:168636-203803 GCF_007655485.1 Halobellus captivus | reverse complement strand
GACGGCGGCGAACACTCCAAAAACACCATCGGCACGATCTGGAAGGGTCCCACCGGTATCCTCGTCCCGCAGAGCCACAAGGGGAAACTCTGGTTCCGCGACTGCGAACTCGGCGGCTTCCCCGACAACGGCCTCTACGCGTCTTGCTCAGATGGTCGCGTCGTCGTGAAGGGCGGCGTCTACAAGAACAGCAACGCGGCCAGTATTCGACTTTCGGGTGATTACAGCTACATCCACGACGCTACCGTCGTCGTCGACGAAAATCGGCCGGAGGACGGTAACCAGCGTGGGATCCGCCTCGACGAGGGAAGCCACTTGTGGGTGTACAACACCGAGATTCGTCTCGAAGAACCCAACGGCCACGCCATCACCGTCATGGGAGATATCCAGAAGGCACGAATTCAAGATTCCGCGATCACTGTCGGTGACGCGGTGAACCACGGAATCGTGGTCAGACCGGGAGCGGGTCCGACCGACATTTACACCACTGAGATCGAGATCCGTGAAGGGGGGCAGGCGATCCTCATTCAACCTGACGGCGGCGTCGTCGACTGTTGGGAGGTGACAGTGACCGGTGATGCCAGCGGCGACGACAGTGGACGCCACGCAATCCGCTGTGGGCGGGACGACTGTCTGTTCCGCCGTCTCGTCGTCAAGCAACCGGGACCGGATTACCGACGCGGGTTGTACATCAGCGGCCGGGATTGCTACGTGTATTCGGGCTACTACGAGACGACACACATTCCGATCGTCAACGACGGGGACGACACACTCATCGAGGACGTCACCGCTCGGTCGCTCGGTGACTACGAGGCTCTCAAACTTCTCGATCACACGAGCGACGTGGACGTGGTGAGCAACAAGCTGTACAACGGGGTCTGGGATAAGGGATCTGAGAACCTCTATATGAAGGGTAACGACTTCCCCGATACCTGATTGGCTCGGCCGATTTGGCGGCGGGTGACAGGTCACACAGCGATTGCGTTTTTACCCTCCGGCGGCACGTTCGGTGGTTCTCGGTCCGATGTTCGATAGCCTTCCAGTAATGCAGCCCTAATGCAGCCCTATTTCTCTACGCGCGTGGGTACCGACCCCGACACTCACTTGTCTGCGCCGTCTATCGACATCGAACGAGATGCGATAGAAATACTATCTGTAAGTAACGCATAAATAATGTCACCACTGGAATACATTTCCTTCGGCTATTCCTGTTTAATAATTACACATACGTTCAAATACCGTGTTCTGAGTCTCTTGTATCTCCTCAATCCGGGTCTAAAATTTTAGCTACATAAGTCAAAATTATTATGATGGTGTAGCGCGGGGATTGTGTTACGGATGAGTACCGCCCTCCGTCTCGCAATAATTTTCACCGCCCTTATCGGTCTCTGTATTTCACCGGTCGCAGCTGTGAGTGATGAACCGGTGATTGTCGATGCCCGCTTCGGGGATGGTACCGCAGGAACATATGATAACACGACGTTCGTCTGGAAATCTGGATCGCACTCCATTTCGGCAAACATCACCAACCAGTCGAATATCAGCGGGTACGCGCTGTGTGCGGAGACGAAGGTCCCCAACGGCACGTCGTTCGAACTCGATTGTTCGCAAATACGTACCAACGACACGCAAACTCTCACGTTTGAGGACTGGCCGACGGACGCCGATGAACAGAACGTGACACTCTCTGTTCAGAAACTGTTCGGCAATGACTCCACCGTGTCGACGAAAACGTACCGAGTAGAGGTACTCCAGCGGGATGCAGATCCCGATAGCGATATGTTGTCGAACGAACGAGAGGCAGAGATCGGGACCGATTTCCTGTCGTCTGACTCCGATTCAGACGGTCTGTCTGACGGCGCCGAAATCAAAACGTACGGAACGGACCCGCTCTCGAACGACACGGATAACGACGGGTTGAGCGATAGCTCGGAACTGTCCGGTCAGACGAACGCCACTATCGCCGACACGGACGGTGACGGCCTGGACGACGGGTCGGAAGTGAACGAGTACGACACGGATCCGACTGATCCCGATACGGACGATGATGGATTACGCGACGGTGTCGAGGTACACGAGTACGACACGGACCCGACCGATCCCGACACGGACGGCGATGGGTTGAGTGACAGCACAGAAGTCGATTTGGGAACGTGGCCGACATCCGTCCTCGACATCGGTGGCATTGTGTTCGGAGTATTCTTAGTCACGGGGATGACCGCCCTCAAGGGAATCGGTCGAGTGGTTGACGCGGACTCTACGGCCGGTTGGGACAATCTGATAGCTGGAACCGGAGACGGTGACCAATCGACTGAAGATCCGGGGCCATCGACTACTGAAATCACTCGGGGGGGAACCGGGGAGTCAGCCCCTGCTATGAGTATGCAACCCCCCGAGATCGAAACTGACGAGGACCGGGTACTAACCCTCTTGCGGGAAGCGGATGGAACGCTTCCACAAAAGCAAATCGCGGAACAAACGGACTGGTCCTCTTCCAAAGTGAGCCGTCTCCTCACGCGAATGGACGAGGAGGGAGAAATCAAAAAGATCACTATCGGCCGAGAAAACGTCATCCAGATCGCTGACGAGGAGTCGGCTGCTGATGATTCGGAGCGGGCACAACGGTAGCCACCAACGACCCGTCCGTGAGATAGCCAGCAAAGACCGAACCCTATCGCTGGGCCCGCGGCGAACGTGAAGCCGTTTCGACCGGGTGAAAAATTTGGGGTGGCTCTGCGTCGTGAAAGGAGTGCTGCAACCGGCGAGATAGCAGGCGCCATGACCGCTTGGTGGGGGAGTACGGCACAGTGGGCGCCACGTTGACCTAACGGGGCATACGTATTCATTATATCTCTACTAAACTGTCCCAGAACGTTTCTCGAACCGCTTTCAGCCCGAAAGCAACGGGAAGATCAACGGGTAATATGGGGTTTCCACGCTGAGAAACAGTCGATGCAGGAATTAACGGCTTTCCAGCGTGACCTTCTTTTTGTCCTCAGTAGCCTCGAACCGACAGATGGGACACAACTGAAACGAGAACTCGAGCGGGCCAAGTACTCGTCTGTTCTCTCGGGACGGCTCTATCACAACCTCGATATTCTCGTCGAGAAATCGCTCATCCGCAAGAACACGGGCGCCGGACGCGCGAACGAATATCGGCTCACCCGACCCGGATCCGCAGTCATTCGAGATCATCACGAGTGGCAGGACCAGTACCTCAATGACGCTGTCAACGAGGAGATGGTACCACAATGACTCGCAGCCGATCGAAACCAATGCCGTCGAGACCCGAACTATTCCGTTTATGCCCGTAGTGTACACTTAGTGAGCATATAATAAGAACGATCACTGGCGTCAGTGGGTGTACGTAGAGACGTTCCACCCAAAGCTATGACCGAGGATCCGAACAAACCGACCGCGATCTACCTATACGAGGGACAGCTCTCAGAGGACGCTATCTTCGACGTTCTCAGTAATGAGCGACGGCGCGAGTGCATCTCGTTCCTGGTTCGACAGCCCGTCGACCGTGAGGTGTCTGTTCGGCAGATTGCAGATACGGTGGCGGCTGCGATAACCGACGATGGCCCGCCCTCTCAGAGTCTCAATCAGAGCGTCTACGTCTCCTTCGTTCAAACTCATCTCCCGCTGCTCGCCGATCACGACATCGTCGACTACGAGGATTCAGAGCGATCTGTTTCGTCGGGACCGAACCTCCGCGTCGTCGCTGCGTTTCTCACAGTCCCGGAATCAGTATGACCGTGAATCGATGCCTTTCCCGGCAACGAACGGTGGCCTCTTGCGCGGTGGATGCCGATGCGTGACCGAAGCGTACTCACACCCGGGCTTCCGACACGGAACGACCTCTTCTGGGTTAGTCTCAGTCTCAGCGTGGGTCTGCTCGTTGCCTTCGTATACCTAATCACACACCCGTATCCGGCGTATGGCGCGGGGCTCTATCTCGAAATATCAGAGCAGATCCTCGCCCACGGGTATGGGTTCCCGGAGACGATTTCACACTACACGAGTCGGGGCGTTCCATTCGCGTATCCACCGCTGATGTTCTACGTGAACGCCTTCATCCTCGACTCCGTCCCCGTCGATCCGATTGCGCTGAGTCGCTATCTACCGGTTCTACTGACAGTCCTCTATCTGATTCCGTACTATTTCCTCGCCAGAGAACTGCTCGAGGAGGCGGCCGCGGCTGGACTCGCGACGATCATTCTCGCGATGGCGTCACCAACGCTCCAGTGGCACCTTTCGGCGGGTGGGCTGGTTCGAGCGATGGCATTCCTCCTTGTGCTCACAGGGTCTTACACCGGCCTCAGACTGTTCCGTTCCGGGAACCGGCAGTGGCTAATCCCGTCGACTCTCCTGTTTGGGGCGACCGTGCTCACGCATCCGATCTACACGGTCTTTTTCGGACTAACCTACGTGCTCTTTTACCTCGCCTTTGATCATTCCCTCGGCGGACTGGTTTCTGGCAGCATCGTCGCGGTCGGCGGAATCGTACTGGTCTCACCGTGGTGGTACAGCGTCGCCCGACGGCACGGCGTTGACGTGTTCTTCGCCGCTGCCGGAACGCACTCCGGACTGTTCGGTGGATTGGATCGACTCTTCGATCAGTTCGTCTATCCGCTCGTCACGGGCTATCCAACTTCAATCTTCTTCCTGCTCTCGTTCGCAGGCACCTTCTACTTCCTCGGACGACAACGGCTGCTGTTGCCCACGTGGCTCGTTACGGGAGCGTTCGTTCTCGGTAAAGCCCGGTTTCAGTTCGTCGCCGGTTCGATGATGGCTGGCTCGTTTCTGGTCGCCGTCGCACGGAACACCCTCCGAGACCCCTCGGCAAGGGCGTGGAAACCAACGCTGCACCGCGCTCTCGCCGTCGTATTCGTCTTCGTTATCGTGGTCAGTTTGGTCTCTAGCGCCGCGACCCTCACTTCGACAGACCCGACGAATCGGTGGCAGCCACAGTTCATCGACCGTTCGGACGAAACCGCAATGACCTGGGTTTCACAGAATACAGCCCAGTCAGCAGACTTCGTAGTTCTGGGCGACGCTGCGGAGTGGTTTCCCCTCTTGGCGGATCGAACAATTCTCATTGGCCCCTGGGGAATCGAGTGGGAGGGGCCGACCCGTTATAATTCACAGTTATCGCAGTATCGTACTCTATCGACCTGCTCTTCGGAGCAGTGTATCACGCGGGGCTTACGAGATGCCGACGTCCGGCCGAATTACCTCTACGTGCCGAAGGAGTCCTACACCGTCCGAGGGGAAAGCCAGAATGGGACGGTCCCTCTCAGACAAACGTTGAACCGTTCGAACCGCTATCAGGTGGCGTACGAGAACCAGGGCGTCACAATCTATCGGGTCAATCTCACCGCCCGTCGCGACGAACCTGCTCCCGATAGCCTCACTGGAACACTGCCGAGATAATCGAGATAATAACGAACGCGACAAGCAGTACCGAAGATACGGTCGCCGTCGAGAGAGTGGCTAACGGCCCCAACTCGAGCGAGGTCGTTATGAGACTCCCGACAGAGATGATCGCGAGGAGTAAAAAGACCCGTTCGACTTCAACGGCGCTCGCCCCGCGGATATCCGGTTGTCCGCGTCCCTTCGGTTTGACTTTCCTGTCCCGGGCGGTGTACTGTGACTCACTGGCCGTATGGCGGATGACGACACCTCGGTCCGTATCGAAAGTGATCAGACCCGCCTGATCGAGTGCTGGCAGATCTTCGTCGTGAAGCTGTCGGTGGAGATCTTCCCACGTCCGGGCTTTTCCGGGTTGGTCCGGACGCCGCTCCGGTTCGTCTCGGAGTCCATCGACTATCTGGTCGACAGTTACCCGCTCGTCCATTTCTTCAAGCAGGTGGAGAATCCGCATCCGGTGTTTCGATGTCTCACCCGGATCACCGAGACTTCCACTCATCTATCCGCTTTCGATGGAGTTGGTTGCCCTATACGCGTCGACATCCGTCTCTCGGTGTACGCAATCGCTGTAGTCGCGTTCATAATAGTGATCGACTGAATTCCGAGCCTAATAACTTGTGTGGTGTCGGAGGACTTCGCCCCCTCGACAACGAACCACCCTCACACGCTAGGAGCCTTGTCGCCGCCCAACCGAGGCGACATTACGCTTGATACCGTGATAGACCGTGAACGCGAGGCCGGGACATTGACGGAACGTTGGCCGTCGTCCCTCGAGTAGATAGCGACCACCGCTGAGTAGGTTCCCCTCGCGAATGTGTGCCTTACCCAACATATACCGGTGGGCACCGACGATGTCGCATCCGTCCGACTGCAGCTCTTTGACCGTCTCCGAGAAGGCTTGGAGGTAGTGGCGATCTGCCGCCTCGAGTTCTGCGGCCGAGGGGTTCCCGGATTCGTAGCGACGCACCAGTGGCGCATTCACGTAGGCAAGCTTGCCCTGCTGAAGAACGCGGATGAGGAACTCGGAATCTTGGAACCGATCGAACGACTCGTCAAAGCCGTCGATGGCTCGCACCACATCCGCTTCGACAAGGAGAGTGGACCCTGCACTCGTGTGCAGATCATCGGATAGCACCTCGCGGACGAGTTCCTCTCCGCCCTCGGCCCCTTCAGTATCACGCCGCCGCGAGAAGTAGCTGGTCGCGAGTCGTTTGATCAAGCCGGGAGGGGTTTCGGGGATCATCTCGACACCGCAGTAGGCCGCAACCCAGTTCTCTCCCTTGCGTTCGAGCGTTTGTACCTGTCGCTCCAATTTCCGTGGGAGCCACTCGTCGTCGGAATCGACGAACGCGATGTAGTCACCGCTCGCTTCCTTGATCCCGGTGTTTCTCGCGGCGCTTCCCCCGCGGTTCGTCTCGTGGCTGAGGAGCGTGACACGCTGATCGTCGTACGACTGAACAACGTCGATGGTTTCGTCCGCCGAGGCATCATCGACGACGATCGCCTCGATATCTTCGAGGGACTGCTCGAGCACGCTATCTAGCGTCCGCTGTACCGCATCGGCTCGGTTGTACGTGGGAATGACGACGCTGACGGTTGGCATTGGGATACAATCCTCGACGAGACGGACGGCCATTATTATCTGCCGTCTAATCACCCGTGCGGGCGATTCACTGTCCTCTCCACAGCAGCCCCGACCGTCTGCTGTCAGCGCGGCGGGGTCGAGGTCAGCTACTCCGGACCGAGTGGATGAGGGCGTCTGTCGGCATCGTGAAGCGGCTTCTCGAGAGAGAATATCTCCAAGAAGCCACTTATACGAGAGCTAAGCCGATCTACCCTCCTGATAATAATATCTCTCTTGCCCGTGGCCTCATTCGGTGGATATGAATCTACGAACGCGCGCGCTCCCGCTGGCGCTCGTCGCACTCCTCGTTGTCACTGCCGGTTGTTCGGGGCTCGTTTCCGACAATTCGACGGCTACGGACGTCCAATCGGACGAGAACACGTCGTCCCCGGCGACTACGGGGACGACTTCTCCCGCTGTGACTGAAACACACCAAGAACCGACCGAAGAACGCACCGGAGGCGACCGCGAAACGGACGGGGACGACGCTGCCACGACCGGACTGATGGCGGTCGTCGTCGATGGGGACCGGCTGAACCTCTCTGAGACTGTCGAGGGCTCTGTCGCGTTCCGGGCGGACGATGACGAACCGGACACGTGGCACGCGGACGATTCAGTGACGCTCGCTGGCGCTCTCGAATCGGCTGGCTTGGATGCCGACTCCGACTCGCTGTCGTACGGCGGGACCACCTACTCCGAGTCGACGGACGGGACCCAACTCGTCTACCGAGTCAACGGCGAATCCGTGAATCCTGTCGAGTACGAACTGGCGGACGGCGATGAGGTATGGGTGCTCGTACTCACCGAAGAGACGGACGCGTCGGTACCTGGGGAGTATATCCCACCTGATCGCCTCCACGTCCACGGTTCGGTCGAATTCAAGGTGAACGGAGAATCTCTCGATTTCAGCCGAGACAAGTGGCAGGCAGCGGGGCACAATAGTCACTTCCACTTCGAGGGTGGTCACGCCGAACCGTGGCACGCTCATTCGTGGAGTGTGACGCCCGCCTACGCCTTCTCGACGCTTGAAGACATCGACGTGAACCGAAACAGTATCACCTATAACGGAACGACCTACTCCGACGAGGACGCTGGCACGACTGTCTTGGTAACCGTGAACGGTGAACCGGTTGACCCGACGGGATATTATCTCAAGGATGGCGATGCGGTTCGCATCGTGATTGAAACCGAGGAGGGGGCATAGCCGTCGGAAGGAACCGACGACAAGCGTCGGCTGCTGACATTTTTGCTCACCCTCAACTAAATCATATTTTTCTTATATTTAAGAAATACAGTCCATTTAGTGATCTTAATTTACAGCTACCTCTATTGATCGTATCATAATATTCAGGGAATATCGGGGCTATATTATGTGTATCCCCGTAATGTGTCAAACCTAATCTAGGTATTATATAATTTATTATATACTATATACTTATATAAATGCGGAACAGATCGGATACGATTGACTTGTCGATCTCGTCGTCTCCGGTCACACATCCGATTTCAACGGGGATGCCCGACTCTGCAATGGAACAGTCAGTGAATATCTCTGTGACGATCGTTTGGTCGCAGATCTACGGGTAACCACTGTCGCCAACTCATCCATTTGAAATGATGGCGAATCGATACGCTGAAAATTATCGGTGCGGAACGCTTGGGACGTGCCGAGTGATCCCCGTGAGAACCGCGGATTTCACATAAGCCGTCGGCGAGCCGTGGCACTCGGCAGCGCGGCTACCGCGACACTGTTGTCGGTCCGGGAACTCCCTGATCTCGCGCTCTTCGACGACGACGGCGGATCACTCGACGACGCGGATTCGATCGACCGGGTCCACGCTGCAGACATCACGGGACGACAGGTCCACGTGGCCGTCTTGGACCCGACCGGATTCGACCCGACCCACGCCGCTGTCGAGGGGTCTATCGAGGAGATTCGGCAGTTCGGATCCGAACGCGCCGTCGCCGACGGCACGACTCACGGGACGGCTGCGGCCGCCTCCGTCGCCCGTCTCGCTCCGTCCGCCCGGCTCTCGCTCGCATCCTTCCGACGACTCGGAGAGTTCGTCGAGGCGATAGAGTGGGCGCGGGCGCTCGGTACCGACGTCATCGTCGCGCCGGTCGCCGCCCACGGAACAACGGCGACACGTCGATCCGCCGTCTTTCGCGCCGCTCGTCGAGCGATCGAGGACGGCTGCGTCTTCGTCGCTCCCACCGGAAACGCAGCTCTCGGCCACTGGCACGGACCGTACGCGGCCCTCGCGGGTGATAGACCGGGTAGTCGACGGCGACTCCGAATCGGGCCGCGCGTCGATTCAGCGGCCGGGCACGGGTCACGGACCTCGGACAGCGTCGATTCGGCATCGATCCGTGGGCGGTTCGTGGCGTGGCTCACCGCCGATCCACCGACCGAAGTCGATCTCACGCTCGCGCTCCTCCGCGCGGTCGACGACGGCGAGCGGTGGAACCTCGTGTCCGTCTCCGATTCGACGGGGCTACGGAGCGGCCAGCGCCTCGTCGCGGACCTCTCCGCTGGCGAATACGCGCTCGTCGTTCGACCGGCCGAACCCGGCGCGGAAACGGGGTCGACGGACGCCAGTGCTGACCGGGATCGGACGGTACGCGTCGAAGTGACCACGCCCACCCATCTGCTCGCCTCACCCCGCCCCGCCGGAAGTATCGCCGCTCCCGCGAGCGTCCCCGGCGTCATCGCGGTCGGTGTGACGAGCGATGCGTCGGTGCCCGCCAATCGGACCCCAGGATCGGATACCGGCGCGAGCGAGCGCCATACTGCGTTCTCATCCGCATCCGGCGTCTCCCCCCATAGCGGGCGCGGGCCGACCGTACGGGGAGCTGTGGGCGTCGACGTCGTGGCCCCCCCGTCGCCGTGGATCGCGGCGGGATCACCCGGAACGTCGGCCGCGGCCGCGCGCACCGCTGGGGCTGTCGCGCTCGTCCTCGACGCCGCTCCCGACTTGAACCCCTCCGATGTCGCAGGTATCCTCCGAGCCTCCGCGGGTGACGTCGGCCCGCCGGGACGCGATCTGGCGGCCGGATCCGGGCGGCTCGACGTCGTCGCTGCCGTCCAGCGCGCCCGGTCACGCTGATCTGGGACGCGCTCTGTTCAACCCACGCTGATCTGCGTTCCGATCAGTGCGGCCCACCTTCTCGCTATGGCGCTTGAACCCTCAAATACGCGCTTAAGCTACACCCACGTTGATAATCCCCGTCCACCAACAGCCACGATACGGATGTCTTCACCGATCGCACGGCTCGGGAACTGGACGCGACCACCGGACGCCGATCCGGCGGTCTTCGACGTCGTCGCCGACGACGCGGGCGAACTCGTGGACGCGTTGGGCTCTGAGACCGCCCGACAGCTCCTGCACGCGCTCCACGAAGACCCCGCTCCGCCGTCCGAACTGGCCCGCGAACTCGACACCTCGGTGCAGAACGTGCACTATCACCTCTCGAAGCTCCGTACGGCTGGCGTCGTCGAATCGGTCGGGACGCGGCTCTCCGAGAAGGGCAACGAGATGACCGTGTACGCCCCGGCGGCCGATCCGATCGTTCTCGTCGGATCCTCGTCGGCGTCCCAGCGCGAAACGCTCAGGCGCTCGCTCGCGGACTGGGTGACGGGCGTGGCCGTCCTCGCCTTGGTGAGTGTGGCCGTACAAGCGACGGCGGAACGGCTCCTCGGAGGAGCCGCACAATCGCTCTTCGAGCCCGCCAGCCTCGGCGTCGCGGACGGAAACACCTTTCTCCGCGGCGTCCTGCTCCTCGCTGAGCCGGGCGCGCTGTTCTTCCTCGGGGGCATCGCGGTGTTCGTCGCCGTCGGCCTCACACGCGCTTGATCTCGATCTCTCGGCAGTGAGCGGTCCTTGACGACATCTCTCGGCTGCTCCCCCCTGCTCAATGATACTCGGGTCCCGACGGGGGATGTAAACATTTCTGGTTGAGATACGCTTAATAGGAAACCACTTTACATTGACCTATGAACGCTGGTCCCCGGCGGCTCGGCCGACGGGCCTACATCGGTGGCCTCGTCACCTGTCTCGGCGGACTCAGCGGCTGTGCTGGCGTTGTCGGATCCGCCGGGGGACGATCCGATCCCGTCTCGATCCTCGCGGCGGGGAGTTTGACCAACGCGTTCGAACACGGCCTCCGACCGAGCCTCACGACCCCGGTTCAGGTCGAAACCCACGGTTCCGCTCGGATCGCTCGGATGGTCGCCGACGGACAGAAAGACCCCGATATTCTCGCCGTCGCCGACGCGGCGCTCTTCGACGGTCCGGTACAGCCGTCGTGGTTCGCCGAGTTCGCGACGAACTCGCTCGTCGTCGCGTACAACCCCGACAGCGAGGGCGGACGGCGAATTGCGGACGCCGGTGCGGGCGGGTGGTTCCGACCGATGGTCGACGGTCTCGTCTCGCTCGGACGGACTGACCCGGATCTCGACCCGCTCGGCTACCGGACGCTGTTCCTCCTCGAACTCGCGAGCGACTATTACGAGACGGACGTCGACCTCCGCGAAGCGATTCCGAGCCGCGAGCAGCGCTACCCCGAGACGCAACTGGTCAGCCAGTTCGAGACCGGGGGCATCGACGCCGCGTTCACCTATCGAAATATGGCCGTCGAACGCGACTACGAATTCGTTTCGCTCCCGTCGGCGATCGATCTGAGCGACCCGACTCGCTCCGACGAGTACGCGAGCGCGAGGTATACGCTTCCGAGCGGCAAAGTCGTCACCGGGAGTCCGATCAGCTACGCCTCGGTGATTCGGAACCGAGACGAGACGATAACGGACGTTTTCACCGAACAGATCGCCGGGGAATACCTCCGCGAGTTCGGCTTCTCCGTTCCCGACACCTATCCGCAATTCACCGGCAATGTTCCCGACACGATCATCGACTGAGTCGGTCTCCGACCGATTCGATTGGCTCTCGGTCACGCTTCTCTTGGGCGGCGTCCTGCTCTGTTACTACGTCGTCCCGCTTGCTTCCCTCCTTTTCGCCCGGTCACCGCATGCGATTGCCGGTCAGTTAGCTGACCCGGCGGTCGCCTCCGCGGCGACGACATCGCTCGTGACCGCGACCGCGAGCGCCGCTGTCGCGACGATATTCGGGCTTCCGCTCGCCTATTGGCTCGCGTCGGCCGACGGTCGGACCGAAACGCTCGTCACGGCGGTCGTCGTGTTGCCGCTGGTTCTCCCGCCGATCGTCAGCGGGATGGTGCTGCTCACGCTCGTCGGACCGGAGACCTTCCTCGGCGAAATCGCCGCGGCGAACGGCGTCGCTCTGACGCGCTCTCTCGTCGGCGTCGTGTTGGCGCAGACGTTCGTCGCGTCGCCGTTCGTGGTCGTCACCGCGAAGGCGGCCTTCGAGGGCGTCGACTCGAACCTGCAGTACGCGTCGCGATCGCTCGGGAAAGACCGGCTGACCACGCTCAGGCGTATTACGCTCCCGCTCGCGTGGCCGGGAATCCTCGCGGGGATCACGCTGGCGTTCGCCCGCTCGATCGGCGAGTTCGGCGCGACCGTGATGCTCGCGTACTACCCACGGACGATGCCCGTGCAGATCTGGGTGTCGTTCTCGACGCGAGGGCTCGAAAACGCGTTCCCGATCGCCGTTATCCTCGTCGGAATCGCCGTCGCTGCGCTCGTGATTCTCACGACTCTCGGGAGGAACCCGCTCGCTTCATGATGGTGACGATCACCGATCTCTCCGTGCGACGGGGCGACTTCTCGTTCGGTCCGCTCGACCTGTCGATCTCGAACGAGGTGTTCTGCGTGCTCGGCCCCTCCGGAAGCGGGAAGTCGACACTCCTGTCGATTCTCGCGGGAATCGTCGAACCGGACCGCGGCGAGATACTGATCGGCGGCGAATCGGTACGCGGTCGGCCCCCGGAGACGCGCTCGACGGGCCTCGTGTTTCAGGACGGGGCGCTCTTCCCGCATCTGACCGCGCGCGAGAACGTCGAGTACGCCGCGGAAGATCCCGACTACGTTCGGAAGCTGACGCGGCTGCTGGCCGTCGATGAGGTGCTCGATCGGCGTCCGGCGATGCTGTCGGGCGGCGAACGGCAACGCGTCGCGCTGGCTCGAACTCTCGCCGCCGGTCCGGACGTGTTACTGCTCGACGAACCGCTGTCGAGCCTCGACGAGCCGATCCGCAGACGGCTCCGGGACGATCTGCACCGCCTGTTCGCCACCCTCGACGTCCCCGTGGTGTACGTGACGCACGATCAGCGGACCGCCACTGCGCTCGCCGATCGACTGGGAATCCTCAGGGACGGTCGTCTCGAACAGGTCGACACGCCGACGAGCGTCCTCGAACGTCCGAACTCCCGATTTGTGGCGGAGTTCACGGGCAATGAGAACGTCTTCGAGGTGGGACTGGAGACCGGGCGTTGCGGTCGCGTCGCACGACTCGGCGACGCGCTCCTCCGCGTGACGGCCGAGGGCGACTCCATAGAGCGGCTATTGGCTGGCGTGGATGGTTCTACCGCGACCGTCTGCGCCCATCCCTCGCGGATCACGGTTCTGGAGCGGTCTGACGGGTCGGTGGACGCTGTGAGATCGGTGGATTCTGAGGAGAGCGGACGTGATTTGCGGATGTCTGCGGACGAATCATCCTTCCGGATCCCCGTTACCATCGAACGGTGGCTTCACGAGGGCGACACGTATCGAGTCTTTGTCCAGGTCGATGGCGGTCCCGAGCTAACCGCAACGATGTCTCGGCGCACGTTCGATCGGCTGGAACTCGCCCGCGGAGACGAACGCACCGTGTCGATTCAGACGGAATCGATGCACGTGCTCGACCCGCCTACATCCTCCCGTACATAACGGGTTAACTTATTGTACAGACCTACTATTTAACAACTCAGTTACTTATCTTATTCACTAATTGACCTCTGTATATCTTCACTACTGCCCGTAATTACGTCATCTATCGCTTCTAAAGGCTTCGGTTGCGCTCGGGGAATCGTCTAAACCTTTCATTCTATCTATTTATATTATAATTCATCAGATCGCTGTTCTAAACGCTTCGTACTGCTGTCCTATACGCTTCGTACCGCTGTTCCATACGCTTCGTACGACGGGATATCTGTATCCCTCTCGAACGTTCGTTCCGATCCTCGTAGATCGTTTGCGAGTCCACGCGTGGCCGTTCGACGTGGCATCTCTCCGCGGGAGTTCATCTCAAATTATAAGTTAAGTCATCGCTTCGACGGTAGTATGCACCACACGTCGACGGTCGAAGTGCCGCCCGTCAAAGACCTCTCGCGGATCGCCGCGGAGAACAATCCGGATAAAACCGCGTTCGGAAACGGCCTCAACGGGGAGACGATGACGTGGTCGGAGTTCGACGAACGGAGCAATCAGGCCGCGAACGCGTTCAAAGAGCACGTGGGGCAGGGAGACCGCATCGCGCTTCTCTGTGAGAACTCCCTGGAACACACTGTGCTCTGGAACGGTGGGCTGAAAACCGGCTGTACCGTCTCGAATCTCCACGTTCGCGCGTCGCCGAACACGCTCAAGACCTGCATCGACTCGTTCCGTCCGCGGGCACTCGTCGTCGACGAGGAGACCTCCGAATTCTTCGAGGAGCGCCTCCGCGACAAGATCGACACGGACCTCGACGTGATCGTCAACGTGGGCGAGGCCCAGACCGACTACGAGGAGTCATTCGAGCTGTTTCTCGACGGACGGTCGAAGACCGAACCCGACGTGCGCGTGCGAGAAGAAGACGTTGCAGTCGTGATGTGGACGTCGGGGACGACCGGCGAACCGAAGGGGTGGTGTCACACGAACCGCGGGCTCTACTTCCGCGCGAACGCGCTCGTGAGCGTGTACGAACTCAATCGATCCGCCAGACAACCGCACGTGTTCACGCCGTCGTTCGCCGCGTGGTACTCCGCGACGCTCCCGGCGTTGCTCTCGGGAGCGACGACGTACTTCCTCAGCTCGTGGGACGCGGAGACGTACGTCGAAATGATCGACGAACACGATCTGACGACTGCGCTGCTCGTTCCCACGATGTGGCGGGAAATCCTCAACCTCGACTCTCTCGACGAGTACGATCTGAGCGCGCTCACCTCCATTATGTCCGCGGGTGAAGTACTCAACGCGACGACACTCAAACGGCTTCGTGATGACGTCTGCGACGTCGTGAAGAACTCCTACGCCGCGACCGAGGCGTACGCGACGGTCATGGAGAACGCCGAACTCAACGAGAGCAGAGTTGAGAGCGTCGGCAAACCGGTCCCCGGCGTCCAGATCCGGATCGTCGACGAGGACGGCACCTACCGTGACGTCAAACCGACCGGAGAGGTCGGCGAAATCGCGGTCAAAGCGCCCGACTGTCCGGTCTGGGCCTGGGAGCGGACCGATAAGACCGAAGACGTGTTCGAGGACGGCTGGTGGTACTCCGGTGACCTCGGATACAAAGACGGGGAGGGGTTCATTTACTTGGAGGGGCGGACAGACCTGATGATCCTCTCGAAGGGGATCAAGGTGTACCCCTCCCCTGTCGAGGAACGACTCAACGCCCACCCCGACGTCAACGAGTCAGCTGTCGTCGGCGTCGAAGACGAGGAGTACGGGCAGATGGTGGTCGCGTACGTCTACCCGTCGGACTCCGACCTCACCGCCGACGAACTGGACCAGTGGTGTCTCGAAAGCGACGAACTGGCCCGAATAGAACGTCCCAGAGAGTACCAGTTCGTCGACGAGTCGCTCCCGCGTACCTCGACTGGTAAGCTCGACCGACTGAGCGCGAAGAACGAGTAGGAAAACTTTTATATTAGACACTGGCCGCTCTCTTCTCTGCGTAGTCTGCTGTTGGGTGTTTATAAGGAGCGCACACATTTTACCTAAATCTTAAGTACGATACGTTTGTCCCATAGAATGGACTACTACTATGAGCGAACGATCGTGGTCATTCAGAGACAGTATGGCAGACGCCGCCGAGAAGGCTGGCGGCCCAGTCGAACTAATGCGCGACCTCGGAATCGCGAAGTTCACCAAGGTTCCGGACGAGATCACCAACTGGATCGAGGAGCAGCGCTCGTGGCGCGAGTCGGTCGCCTTCGCCGACCAGTCGTATCACATGACCGATCACTACGTCGAGGGCCCCGACGCGCTCGATCTGTACCGTGATTACGCCGTCAACAACTTCGACAACACCGAGCCCGGCAAGGCGAAACAGCTCGTTGTCGCCAACCCGAACGGGAAGTTCATCGGCGACGCGATCTGGTTCCACCTCGAAGAGGACAAGTTCCTGAGCGTCGGCGGTGCCGCCGCGCACAACTGGCTTCAGTACCAGGCTGAAACCGGTGACTACGACGTCGAGGCCGAAGTGCAGCCCCGTCCCGTCACGATGGACGAGGACCCCACCTACTACCGCTACCAGGTGCAGGGCCCCGACGCCATCGACGTGATGGAGAAGGTCGCCGACGAGCCGCTTCCGGATCTCGGCTTCTTCAACCACACCACGATCTCTATCCAGGGACACGACGTCAACATCCTCCGCCACGGGATGGCCGGAGAGGCCGGATACGAGTTCTGGGGACCGTACGAGGAGGGAGAGGAGATCAAGGAGATCTTCATGGACGCCGGCGAGGAGTACGGCATCCAGCACCTCGGCGCCGAGAGCTACCAGACGCCGAATGCGATCCTCGGTTGGATCCCGATCGTCGTCCCCGCCATCTTCGACGAGGGCATGGAGGACTACCTCGAATGGCTCGACGTCGGCGACGGCCTCCTCTCGATCGGCGGCAGCTTCGAGTCCGACGACATCACGGACTACTACTTCACGCCGACGGAACTCGGCTACGGTCACATCATCAACTTCGATCACGACTTCTGCGGCAGCGAAGCGCTCGAAGCGGAGGCCGGAAACCCCGACCGCGAGAAGGTCACGCTCGTCTGGGACGACGACGACGTCATCGACGTCTTCGCGTCGCTGTTCCGCGAGGGACCGACGAAGAAGTTTATGCGACTCCCGCACCCGCGCGCGTCGGCGTGCCACTACGATCAGGTCCTCAACGACGACCGCGAGCGCGTCGGCTTCTCGACGGACAAGAGTTACATTTACAACCAGCGTGAATTCCTCTCGCTGGGCGTCGTCGACGCAGAGTACGCCGAACCCGGCACCGAAATCACCGTTCTCTGGGGCGAGCCCGAGGACAACACCAACTCGCGCGTCGAGCGACACGAGATGGCGGAGATCACCGCGACCGTCGCGCCCGCTCCGTACACCGAAGACAGCCGGTAAGGCACTCGCAGACTGACCAAGCCATCGAACGAGCCTGAACCCCGGTGCGTATTTTTTTGCGATCTCATTCGTGAGCGACGCGGGTGGTAACTGCAAAGTACCGCAAGCCCGTCGGGACGCGTATGACACGCGTACTGATCGATCAGGACATCACGCCGACCGACCGACTGCTCGAATCCCTTCCCGACGACTGGGAAGCGACCGTCGGCGTCGAGGGCGAGGAGGAAACGCTTCTCGACGTCGTCGCCGAGTACGAGGTCCTCCTCGTCACCTCTCGAATCCCACTCACGCGAACTGTCATCGAAGCCGCGGATCGACTCGAACTGATCGGGAAGCTCGGGACGGGCATCGATTCTGTGGACCTCCAGGCGGCGCGCGATCACGGGGTTACGGTGACTCACACGCCTGGGCACAACGCCCTGTCTGTCGCCGAACACGCGATGACGCTCACTCTCGCATGCGCCCGGCGGCTGCCGACGGCGAGGGAACTCCTCTCGGGGGGCCGCTGGCGCGACGAGTACCCGCTCGGTACGCAACTCTCCGGATCAACGATCGGCGTCATCGGCTTCGGCAACGTCGGCAAACGAGTCGGGAAGCTCTTTTCCGGATTTGACGTTGACCTGCTCGTCGCAGATCCCTACGTCCCGAGCATCGACGCGGAACTCACGGATGCTACCCCGAATTCTCTGGGGGAGGTCCTCGAACGGAGCGATGTCGTGATTCTCGCGCCCGAACTGACCGAGGAGACGCGGGGGCTGATCGGGCGAGACGAGCTGGCTCGAATGAAACCGACGGCAATCCTCGTCAACGTCTCCCGCGGTCCCGTCGTCGACGAGGCAGCGCTCGTCGAGGCGTTGGAGGGGGGCGAAATCGGTGCTGCCGGACTCGACGTGTTCGCCGACGAACCCCTCGATCGGCAGTCGCCGCTACTGGCGTTCGATACCGTGGTGACGACACCGCACATTGCGGCGATGACCGCTACCTGCCGTCACGGCAATATCGATCAGCTCACGGAAAACGTCACCCGGTTGACCGAGGGTGAGCCGGTTCTCGACCGGTATGTGCCCGTTCGAGACGAGTGAACAACTCAAATATATGTAATTGAAATAATAAATCCGATATAACCGGTACATATCGAACTTGACTACTGCTGATCGCTGGTGGTGAATATCCGAATTGCGGGTACTTCTGGCTTAGAATCACATATGTACTCCTGTTATTCTTCCTGGACTCACCCCGATAACTACACTCATCCACTGGGTGTTCACGTGGCGGAATCTGTCCCCAATGGAACGCGAATCGATGGTCGACCGTAGACGGTCATCTAGAACCACTGTACTCCGCTTTGAAGACCGACATACGGAACCTGATCGGCTCCAATGGGTGACTCTATCCACTGGGCCGTTTGTATCAATTACTTACCTGATCCGAAATGTGCGGCGCAACCCTCGGGGACACAACGACAGCACACTGTCATCGACGGACGACGGCTGCGCAAGTGGGTCGAATACGCTCGCTCGCCGTGTGATCCGTTCTCGTCAGTCGCGGTCGCTGTGTCTCTGGGGGGGTACCCTCAGCCGTCGTAACCCGGTGCTGCCACACGAGCGGCTGGGGCGGACTGTCCCGGTTTGTCGTCGGTACCCGTCCGAACAAATCGGAATGTTCAACAGAGTTCCGAACTAACTGCCGCTATGCCCAAGGATCGCACCTCTCTCACAACCGTCGCGCGGGCGTTCGAGATCCTCGATCTTCTCTGGGAACTCGACGGCGCGGGGCCCTCCGAACTCGCTGCCCGACTGGATCTTCCGGACAGCACCGTGTACGACTACCTCAGATCGCTGAGCGAGACCCGATACGTGACGCGCGATGACGGCGAATACCGTCTTAGTTCGTACTTCCTGACGATCGGCGGGAAGATGAAGTACCGCAACCGGTTGTATCAGGTCGCCAAGCCCGAGATGAAACGCGTCGTCGCCGAGACCGACGAACTGGTCGGTCTCACTATCGAAAACGACGGACGGGCCGTCGTGTATCACCAGGAGGAGGGCCAACAGGCGCTGAGCCTCGGTACGTATTCCGGCGCGGCGACGCCGTTGCACACGGTCGCCACCGGCAAGGCCATCCTCGCGCACCTCTCCGAGGAACGCATCGATGAGATCATCCACGAGCACGGACTCGAACAGCGGACGGAGCAGACGATTACGGACCCGGACGTGCTGCGTCGCGAACTCGAGGAGATCCGAACGGACGGGTACGCGGTCGACTGGGACGAGCAGGTCGTCGGAATGGGAATGGCCGCGGTCCCCATCGTGATCGACGAGGAGGTGCTCGGCTCCTTCGGAATCGTCGTTCCCACCGGGCGGATTCGAGACCCCTCCTACCGCGAGGAGATCCTCCAGAAACTGCAGGAGATGACGAACAAAGTCTCGATCAACTATCGGTACGGAAACTGATTCCGCACGAGAACCGCACCTGTCGCTTCTGTCGACGGTCCGGCGTCTCCACGCTCTACGCTCCGTCCCCGCTCGGTTCCACCGACCTTTCGGCGGCGCCCGATGATACCAACGATTTGCGGCCGGTCCGCTTCGGGACCCTGACGGCCGATTTCACGAGCGGTCTATTCGTCGCTGTCGGCGATCGCGTCTTTCAGTTCGTCCGGTAGCTCCTGCGGTCGGTTGTCCGCTTTCGAGACGCAAACGTGTCGTTCGTCGCCGCTGAACAGTTCGTTTCCGTCCTCGTCGTGAGCGGTCAGTTCCAGGCCGAGACTCTTTCCGCCGACGTCGGGGTCGACGGTGATTGTCAGGACGTCGCCTGTCTCCACGGGCCGCTTGAAATCCGTGTCCATCGAGACGATCGGCAGGTGAACGCCGTATTCGTCAGGAATGTCCCAGTAGGCCACGCCGATTTCGTCCATGTATTCCTCGCCCGCACGGTGCATCGCATCGATGAGATTGGGATAGTACGCGATCCCGTGGGGATCTGCGTCTCCCCACGCGCACTTCCACTCGTATTCGAACATCACTTCGGGATCACTCTACCTTCGTAAGTACCTTTCCCTGCTCACGTGAACGTATCCGATTATTGTCGGAAATCATTATCTCATAGCACGGCTCTTATCGGTGTACACGTATGAGTGGATCCACATTAGCGAGCGTCGTTCAATCGACTGATTCGGTCGTCGAGCTGTTTCGGAGTCGCGGGAGCGGCTCGCTCGGCTTTCCGAATGTCCCTGACGAACGCACCAACTGGATCGAAGAACAGCGCGCGTGGGCCGAGACCTGCTCGTTGGCCGATCAGTCACACCATATGGTGGATTATTGGGTCTCCGGTCCCGACGCGATAGCGCTGTTTTCCGATCTCGCCGTCAACGGGTTCGACGGATTCGAGCCGGGGATGGCGAAGCAACTCGTCCTTTCCAACCCCGACGGCTACTTCATCGCTGACGGGATTCTGCTGTATCTCGACGACGGTGAACTGGCGCTCGTCGGCCCGCCGCAGGGCCCGAACTGGGTTCAGTATCACGTCGAAACCGGGAAGTACGACGTGACGACGGAACGTGATGAGACCTCCGGCGTCAGAGAGGGCCCACCGACGAACTACCGCTACCAGCTGCAGGGGCCCGAGGCCGTCGAATTGATGGACGAGGTGACCGACGAGCCGCTTCCGGATCTGGGCTTCTTCCACTTCACGGACGTGACGATCGACGGTCGAACCGTGACGATGCTCCGTCACGGGATGTCGGGTGAGGCCGGGTTCGAGTTCTGGGGTCCGTGGGCGGACGCTGAGGCGATCAAGTCGACGATTCTCGACGCCGGTTCAGACCGCGGCATCCGACAGCTGGGCGCGAAGAGCTACGGGAGCTCAGCCGTCGTCTCCGGATGGGTCGGGATGCCGCTCCCCGCTGTCTACGACAGCGATGCGATGGAAGGCTATCGAAACTGGCTCAGCGCGCACAGTCTCGAGGCGCACTACTCGATCGCCGGGAGCTTCAATTCGGACGACATCACCGATTACTACGTCACGCCGATCGAACTGGGGTACGGTCGCCTGATCGACTTCGATCACGACTTCGTGGGCAAAGCGGCGCTCGAAGCGGAAGCGGAGAAGCCCTCGCGGACCCTCGTCACCCTCGAATGGAACGACGAGGACGTCATCGATCTGTTCGCTTCACTGCTCGAAAACGGCGATACTGGCAAGTTCCTCGACCTCCCGGTCCCGTGGCGGTCCGCGTCGCACTACGATTCGGTGCTCGACGGCGACACTCCCGTCGGGATGTCGATGTGGGCGGCGTACACCTACAACGAGCGGGCCGTTATCTCGCTGGCGGTCGTCGACACCGCGGTCAGCGACCCCGGAACCGAACTCACGCTCGTGTGGGGGGAGCCGAACGAGCGTCGTAACCCCGCGGTCGAACGGCACGCGCTGACGGAGATCTCCGCCACTGTCTCGCCGGTACCGTACACCGCCGACAACCGCTAACAGTCCGTTGGAGGCTCGGACACGGACCTCTCGTTTCTCCGTGTCACTCGGTAGGGGTGCAAGACAAATTTTATCACCCCTGAGGCGAGACATTTGACAATGACGACCAGCCAACACGCCTCGGCCGCGACAGCACTCCTTTCCTCGCCACGGTTCGAACTGATGCCGTTCGACAGCTTCGACGACGAGATCAAACACCTCCCGGACGGCGCGACGATCACGATCACCGCCTCGCCCCAACTGGAACTGGAGGCGACGATCGACGCCGCCGAGCGAGCGGCCGAAGAAGGATACGAGGTCGTTCCGCACGTGTCGGCGCGATACGTCCGCGACGCCGAGCATCTCGCGGAGATCTGCGAGCGCCTGAAGGCCGTCGGCATCGAGGATATCTTCGTGCCCGGCGGCGACCGCGAGGAACCGATCGGCGAGTTCACCTCCGCGTACGATATGCTGGTCGCGTTGGATGAGTTGGAATACGAGTTCGACGAGATCGGCATCACCGGCTACCCCGAGGGCCACGAGTTCATCGACGATGAGACGCTCGCCGAGGCGATGAAGAAGAAGGCACCGTACGCGACGTACATCGCCACGCAACTGTGCTACGACCCCGACACCATCCTGGAGTGGATCGAGGAGGTCCGCGACCGCGGCGTCGACCTGCCGATCGAGGTCGGCATTCCGGGCGTGATGAAGTATGAAAAGCTCCTGAGCATCTCCCAGAAAGTGGGCGTCGGCGACTCGGTCCGCTTCCTAAAAAAGACGACCGGAATCGTGGGGTTCGTCAAGCAGTTCATCGGCTCGCGCGGTCGATACCGGCCTGACGACCTCGTCGACGGGCTCGCACCGCACGTCGAGGAGTACGGCATCCGCGGCCTCCACATCTACACCTTCAACCAGGTCCCCGACACCGAAGAGTGGCGGATGGGTCGGTTGTAACGCGGCTTCTCTCGGTCCCCGATATCCCGCTTTTTGCTGCGTTCGCCGATTGCCCTCGTTTGCGTCCACCGTCCTCGTTTGCGCCGACCGTTCGCGTGTTTGACGGCCGTCCTCGTTCTCGTCGCGTGTGTCGAAACCTGGCCCGCAGATTCGTCCACCAGACAAAAGGATTATATTGATAGACGGTAACACTCGGTCGAGAGTACAGAAATGGTAACGAACGTCTCTAATGGGTCGATTCTCACGTATTCTGTCGACCAACTGTCTCTACATCCGAACGGGGGACACCCGTAATGCTCACTGTGGAAGGACTGACGAAGCGGTTCGACTCCGTCGTCGCCGTCGACGACGTCGATCTCGAACTCCGAGAGGGCGAAATCCACGGGCTCATCGGTCCGAACGGAGCCGGGAAAACGACGACAGTCAATCTCATCACTGGTGAGTTGTCGCCGACGAGCGGGACGATCGAATTCGACGGCAGCGACCTCGTCGGCCTCTCTCCGTCGTCGATCGCCCGTCGCGGGATCGGTCGATCGTTCCAGGTCGTCCAGTACTTCCCGGATATGACCGTCAGAAAGCACCTTCACTTGGCCGTTCGCGAGTCGACGCGAACCGTCCGTAGCGTGCTCGACCGCGGCGCTGACTATTCGGATGAGATCCAGGAGGTGGCGGAGACGGCACGCCTGGAAGACGAACTCGACACGATCGCGAAAAACCTCCCGCACGGCCAAAAGCGGTTCTTGGACATCGCTATGGTCCTCGCGATGGACTCGAAGGTGATTCTGTTCGACGAACCCGCAGCGGGGCTGAACGAATCGGAGACGAACGAAGTCAGAGAGATTCTGGAGGACCTCCGCGGCGACTATACGATTCTGATCGTCGAACACGACATCGACCTCGTCCGCGCGATTTCGGATCGCATTACGGTGCTGCATAACGGTGCTGTCCTCACGACCGATACGCCTGATAACGTCGTTGAGAACACGCAGGTACGGGAGGTGTATCTCGGTGAGTGAACTCCTCTCTGTCGATGGCCTCAACGCATTCTACGGCGACAGCCAGGTCCTCTTCGACGTCTCACTCTCGCTGGACACGAACGACGTCGTCGGCGTCTTCGGCAGAAACGGAATGGGGAAAACCACCCTTCTCAACAGCCTCGTCAACCGGATCGACCGGAAAACCGGCACGGTCACGTACGGCGACCGAGACATCTCCGAGTGGTCGACGCACGAAATCATCCGAGAGGGTATCGCCTACGTCCCCGAGGAACGCGAGATCTATCCGGCGCTGACGGTTCGTGAAAACCTGGACCTCGCGTTGTCCTCCTCGGTGCCTGACGAGGTCCGCGAGGATCGAATCGAGAACGTGTTCGGTCAGTTCGAGCGGTTAGGCGAACGCCACGATCAGCGAGGCGGAACGCTGAGCGGCGGCGAACAACAGATGCTCGCTATCGGTCGCGCACTGGTTACCGATCCCGACCTCCTCCTGCTCGACGAGCCGACGGAGGGACTCGCGCCCGTCATCATCGACGACGTCGTCGACATCCTCGAATCGCTCGTCACGGGCGATCGATCCGTTCTCATCGTCGAACAGAACATCAAGCGGATGCTCCCACTCATCGACCGCGGGTATATGATTCAAACCGGACAGATCGTCGACGAGGGCGATTCGGAGTATCTCGCTCAGGAAGAGATCCACGAGAAGTACCTGACCGTCTGAACGCGCTGCACCTTCGATTCGAACGGTTCGCTCCCCGGTATTGCGGTCACGTGGCGATCGGTCAACCGCTGGGAGAGCGTTTGCCCGCCTCGATCGAACCGAATACGCGTCACTCCGCCCGATGGCGATTGAGACCGGCTTTTTGGGTTTTCGACCCGGTCGGAGCTAACAAAAAATATAATATGATGTGGATTATCCGTTGCAATGTGTTATCTATGACGGACATTACCTTGCACAGTTTCCGGGTACTCCACTGCTCCCATTCGGCCACTGCCTTCGTATAACGAATATGTACGAAATACCGCTCATCACCGCCGATAATTTCATCACCTACGCGCTGAACGGGCTCAGCCGTGGGATGATCATCTTTCTGGTCGCTAGCGGACTTTCGCTCATCTTCGGGCTGATCGGCCTCATCAACTTCGCGCACGGTTCGATGCTGGCGTTGGGTGGATACGGCACCTACATCGTGATCCAGGCCACGGGGAACTTCTGGCTCGGACTGATCGTCTCAGTCGTTCTCGTCACGCTGTTAGGGTTCGCCCTGGAACGGAAGCTTCTCTATTGGATCTACGACGAGCCGCTGCTCGGATTCCTCGGCACGTTCGGTATCGGGTTGGTTATCGAGGAGGCGATCGCTGTGTATTTCGGCAGTCGATCGTACACCGTGTCGTCGCCGCTCCCCGAGTCAGTCCAGGTGCTGGGCGTGAGCTACCCGTCGTATCGCTTGTTCGTCATCCTCGTCGGGGCGCTCGTCGCACTCGGCATCGGCGCACTTCTGACGAAAACGCGTCTCGGACTCGAGATTCACGCGACGGCTAACAGGCAGTCGACCGCCGAAATCCTCGGCGTCGACACCGCGCGTATCTACACCATCACGTTCGTTTTGGGAACCGGGCTCGCGGCGCTGGCTGGTGCCCTTACCGCGCCGATCACGTCGATGTATCCGACGATCGGACTCGATTACATCACGATGGCGTTCCTGGTCATCATCGTCGGTGGAATGGGGAGTTTCAAAGGCTCGCTCGTCGTGAGCCTTATCGTCGGACAGATTATCGCGTTCGGCTGGCTGGTACTCGCGCCGACGTACGTCCGCATCCTTATTTTCGCTGCGGCGATGGTGTTCATCCTGTACAAACCCCGCGGCTTCTTCGGTAAGCCGGAGGTGCACGAATGAGCGACACGATCGCGGACATTCGCGGATTCGCGCGGGGTACAGCGCGACGTCCCCTGCTCGCACTCGGCGTCCTCTTAGTGCTCGCCGTCCCGTTCCTGTTCCCGAGTCAGTCCGATCTCGCCACCGAGGCGCTGATCTTCGGGTTGTTCGCTATCTCAGTCGATATCGCCCTCGGCTACGCCGGACTCCTCACGCTCGCCCCCGCCGCGTTCTTCGGGCTCGGGTCCTACACGGTCGCGAAAATCGTCGTCGACTACGACATGTCGTTCTGGCTCGGATTCCCCGTCGCGATCGTCCTCGCGCTCCTCCTCGCGTTCGCCGTCGGCTACATCCCGATCAAGCGTCGTATCGGTCATGTCTACTTCGTGCTCTTCACTCTCGCCTTCGGGGCGATCGTGTACGACTTCACCTTCGTCACGACGTCGCTTACCGGCGGCTCCGACGGGCTCGGTTTCTTCAGCCCGCCGGATCTGTTCGGGATCGACTTGGGTGCGCAGACCCCCTACTACTACTTCACGCTGCTCCTCGTCGCCGTCGTCGGGTTCGGCACCTATGTCCTGATTAAGAGCGACTACGGCGACGTCCTCCACGCGACGCGGCAGAACGAACTCCGTATGCGGTACCTCGGCTACGACACGAACCGCGAACTGATGATCGCGTGGCTCATCTCCGCTGGAATCTCCGCGTTCGCCGGTGCGATGTACGTCGGCTCCGTCGGTATCGCCTCCCCCTCTGACGTCTCTTTCGCCCTCACGGGCGACGTCATCATCTGGATTATCGTCGGAGGCACGGGAACGCTGCTCGGACCGTTCGCCGCGGCGATCGGACTCGTCTTCACCCAGGAAATCCTGCAGAGCGTCTGGCTCGAGGGGTACCGGATGCTTCTCGGCATCCTCTTCGTCGTGTTCGTCTTCGTCCTCCCGGACGGCCTGATGGGCCTCATCCGGGGCGACGAATAACGTTTCTGACGGGCTTTTGCACTTCGTTCGGGCAGGTGTTCCCAGACGGCGCACGTTTACACAGTTTCCGGCTGTGAGGTGATGAAAAACGCTAAATTCGCCGCAATACAACCCGAAATTTTATTATGAATACTGGTAACACAACGTATAGGCATACAATGCTTCAGAGAAGATCGTTCCTTAAGGCTGCGGGCGTTGCGGGTATCACGTCAGCTGCTGGCTGCCTCGGCGGAGGCGGATCCGGCGGATCTGACAACGTGAAAATTGGTGCGGTGCTCGGTCTGAGCGGGCCGTTCGCACGAACTGGTGAAGAGAACCGGCGAGGGCTCGAAGTCGCAGAGGAGTATCTCGGTGGGGAGATCCTCGACAACGAGTTCGAGCTCATCATCGAGGACGGCGAATCGGATCCGAACGCGTCGATCCAGGCTGCCCGAACGCTCGTCGAAGACGAGGACGTCGACGCCCTCATCGGCCCGGTGAGCAGTGGTAATTCTATCTCCGTGATGCAGTACGTCAAAGAGGAGGGGCAGATTCCGCACCTCCTGACGACGGCGTCATCCGTTGAAGCTCGTGAAAACCCGGAGAACTGTAACGAGTACGCCTTTTTTATCTGGCCCAGCAACCGTCACCTCGCGCCCACGGGGACGCAGTTCATACAGGAACTCCCCGACCACATCGACCGAGACATCGACCCCTCGCGGGTCCACTACGTTTCGCAGGACTACGCGCTCGGCCAGAACGGCCTCGAACTGGTCGAAGAGGCGATGAGCGAAGTCGGCGGCGAAGTCACCGGCAGCACGCTGGTTCCCCTCGGAGAGACCGACTGGTCGTCGTATATCTCTGAGATTTCCAGCAGCGAGGCCGACGTCGTCACTGGCGTCCTCACGTGGGGTGCGGCAGCACAGTTGATCCCGCAGGCCAACTCCTTCGGGCTGCCCGAAGAGAAGGTGATGATGTTCAACTCCGGGAAGCCGATCGGCCAGTTCGCCGCCTCGACGATGCCCGACGAAGTCACCGTCGACGGTTGGTTCGGAACGCACTTCTACAACCCCGGCCTCGATACCGAGGTCAACAACGAGTTCCAGAGCCTTTACAACGAACTCGACAGTTCGCTTCTGCCGAACTCGACGGCGGGCGCGTCCTTCGAGTTGATGCGGGCGCTCGCGACGGCGATCGAGAGTGCCGGTAGCGCGGGTACCGACGATATCATCACCGAGCTCGAGGGGCTCGAGTGGGACTCGGTCTTCGGTCCCATTCAGTTCCGCGAGGAAGACCACCAGGCCGCGCTCAACTTCTTCGGTGGGCGACGCGTCGCTGGCGACGGAGACACCCCGGAGGTCGAAGTGCTCGCGGAGTACTCCGACGTGATTCCGGACGCACGCTGCAGCCTCTGATACGGTCGGCCGCAACTATTTATCGGCAATCACTTCGTCGATGCCGTCGGCCGTTTTTTCGACCGGCATTCACTGTGTCAGAATAACTAACATACATTTAATACCGGGTGGTCGATACTCAGCGTATGAAGCTCGGACGCTTCCTGGTTGAGACGCATTGCCACGCTCAGCGGCACGCCGCGCGAATCCAATTGGACGGCGAGGCCGACTACGGAGAACTCGCGAAGAAGATGATTACCGCAGTTCCGGGCGATGAGGCGACCGAGGACGACGAGGTCATCATCTACGACAACTCCGACCGCGTCCTCCGCGATATGGACACCTACGGCGTCGATATGGCCGTGCTCCTGCCCGGCACGTTCGGGTTCACCAACGAGATGCACGAGGAGATTATGGCCGAAAACCCCGGAAAGTTCGTCGCCGCCGCCTACCCGGTCCAGACGATGAAGGCCGCCCAGCGCGGCGAGATCGAATGGACCGCCGAGGCCGCCGCCGCCGAGGTCGACGAGTGGCTCGAGAAGGACGGTTTCCGGATGATCGGCGAGGGGATGCCCTACGATCCCACGACCGAGGAGCCGATGGAGTGGTCCGAGCGGAAGGACGAACTCCGGGAGTTCTTCGACGTCGCCGCCAAACACGAGGTCCCAATCCGCTGGCACACCGGATACGTTTCCGGCTACGCCACCGGCCTCGGCATCTTCGATTTCTTCCCGGACTGGAGCGATCCGACGCTGGCGTCACAGATGAAAGCGGAGTACCCCGAGGTGCCGATCATCTTCGACCACGGCGGGATGCAGGCGACCTGGCGCGAACACCACGTCGACCAGTGCTGTCAGGTGGCCGCCTCCTTCGACGACGTCTACCTCGAGATCGGTCTGTACTGGGCCGACCTCCTGAAGAAACCGCTCAACGATCCGAACATCGCCGTCGACCAACTGCTCTGGGGAACGGACTGGGGCGCGTCGATGCCGGAGATCAGCCAACCCGGCGAGGAGCCGCCGTTCTACTGGGACCAGGTCGCAGACCGCGGCCTCCCCGCCCATCAGGTCGACTTCTGGGGCCCCAGCCTCCGGCAACTCCGGAAGTTCGCGATGGATCGCGACCTCCCACAGGAGGACCTGAACCTCATCCTCGGTGGAAACGCAGTGCGCCTGTTCGACTTGGACGTCCCGGACCACCGAATGTTCAGGAACTACATCGATCTCTGAACTCCCGATGCACTCCACAGCCACCTTCGAACTGCCGGGACTTCACGAGATGTCTGAGATCGCTGCCGCGAACGATCCCAACCGGATCGCGTACGGCGAGGCGATCAGCGGACGAGAAGTCACCTGGGCGGAGTTCGAAGACCGGAGCGCCCGCGCGGCGAACGCCTTCGACGAGCACTGCGGGCAGGGCGACCGAGTCGCGTTCCTGTGTGACTGCTCGATTGCTCACACGACGCTCCTGAACGGTGCGCTGAAGGCGGGGTGTATCGTCTCGAACCTCCACACGCGCGCGTCCGTCGAGACACTTCGATACTGCATCGACGCGATCAGTCCGCGCGTCCTCGTCCTCGACGAGGAGTTCTCCGAACTCGTCGAAACCGACCTACTCGGATCCACCTCGACCGACATCGCCGCCGTCGTCACGACGGGTGCGGAACGGACTGATTACGAACGCGCGCACGAATCGCTCATCGATGCTCACCCACCCGAGGCTCCGGACATTCGCGTTCGCGAGGACGACGTCGCCTGCGTGCAGTGGACCTCCGGAACGACCGGCCGTCCGAAGGGCTGGTGTCACACGCACCGGGGTCTCGGACTCAAGGGGATCCAACTGGAAAAACTTCTGGCCCTCGACCGCACCGCGAGTCAGGCGCACGTGTTCACCCCCTCCTTCGCGGCGTGGTACTCGCTGTTCCTCCCGGCGCTGTATTCGAGCGCGGCCACCTACTACCTCTCGGAGTGGGACGCGGAGGCGTACATCGGTCTCATCGACGAGAAAGAGATCACGACCGCGGATCTCGTCCCCACGATGTGGCAGGAGGTTCTGCGGCTCGATTCGCTGTCGGAGTACGATCTCAGCTCGCTGAACCGGGCAATTACGAGCGGCGAGTACCTCGACGAGCAGACCTTCCGGGCGCTTCGAGAGGAGATCTGCGACGACGTCTACAACAGCTACGCCGCGACCGAAGTGCTCGGAACCGGCGTCAGCGCGGAGGAGATCGCGAACGGTCGGACCGGCACCGTCGGGAAACCGATTTCGACGACCCGGATCCGAATCGTCGAGGAGGGCGGCGCTCCCGACGCGACCAAAGATCCGGGGGACGTCGGCGAAATCATCATCAAAGGCCCCGACTGCGCGGTGTGGGCGTGGAAGGACACAGAACGGACCGAACGCGCCTTCAGGGACGGCTGGTGGTACTCCGGCGACCTCGGATACAAGGACGAGGACGGGTATCTGTACGTCGAGGGGCGCACCGACTTTATGATCAAATCGAAGGGAATCAAGGTCGCGCCCACGCCGATCGAAGAGCGTCTCAAAGCCCACCCCGGCGTCGAACAGGCTGCGGTCGTGGGCGTCCCGGACGACGAGTACGGGCAGAAGGTCACGGCCGTCGTGCGTCGCTCGGATCCCGACGTGACGAGCGACGAGTTGGAGTCGTGGTGTCTGGAGAGCGACGACATCGCACGCTTCGAGCGACCGCGGACGTACCACTTCGTCAACTCCTCGTTCCCGCGGACTGCCACCGATAAGCTGGACCGCGCTGGCGTCCTCGACCTCCTCGAACCGAAGCGAGAGTAACTCTCACTCGTCGACCGGGGACGCTCTCACCGCGTTGCTTTCCCGTCGTCGATCGCGCCGATTCCGCGCCCCGAGTTCGCGCCTCGGTCCGTGACTCTGCATCGTCGATACCGACTCGTCACGACGCCTCGAATGTATCCGATACCGGAATGTTTACTTCTACTGCACGGCGTTTACTAACTATGATCGGTGAAATTGATCACATCGAGATCGAAGCGAGCGACGCGACCGAAATGGCCGACTTCCTGAAGAAACTCGGCTACGAAGAGCACCGCGAGACCGAGCACCACGGCCAGTCCTTCGAGCTCGCGCCCGCGGACGGCGACGGCCCGCTCTTCGAGATCCACACCGTCGAGGGCGAGGAAGTCCCCGGTATCAACCACATCGCCTTCGGCGTCGACAACATCGAGGAGATCACCGAAGAACTCGAAGCCCAGGAAGTCGACGCCATCGTCGGTCCGTACCACGTCGACAAGACCGGCCGCACGATCACGAACTTCCGTGACCCCGACGGCCGCCGCTTCCAGATCGTCCAGGACGACGAGTAACCCGGTTTCGAGCGCGGTTCGATACGCCGCGTCTGTCCCACTTTTTCGGTTTCTCCGCCGGTAGTCATTCGTCCGGAACCGGGTCGATCGGAACGTATAACCTGCTCGCAATCGCAGTCGCTCCTACGATGGACCAACGTAACAACTTCCGGAGAGCTATCGAGAACGGCGAGGCCGTCTTCGGGGCGCGCTCCTCGACGTTCTCGCCGACACTGATCGAGATCTACGGCGAACTGGGGATCGACTTCGTCTGGCTTGACTTCGAACATATGGGTCCCAGCCCCTGGGACAGCACCGTCTTCGAGGAACTGACCCGCGCCGCGGAGGTCGGCGGCACGGAACTCTTCGTCCGCCTACCGAGCGGCGACCCGTCGCTGATCCGCAAGGTGCTCGACGCGGGCGTTCGGAACCTCTTCATCCCGCGCGTCGACAGCGCCGAGGAGGTCCGCGAAGCCGTGAAAGCGACCCGATTCGTCTACGACGGCGAACCCGGCGAGCGTGGGATGGCGAGCGGTCGCTCCCGCACGTGGGGACTGTCCGGCGATGACTACATCGAGACCGAGGACGAGGAGGTCTGTCTCGGCGTGATGATCGAGAAGACGACCGCCGTCGAGGACCTCGAAGAGATCCTTTCGGTTCCGGAACTCGGATTCGTGTTCATCGGTCCCTCGGACCTCTCGGTGCAGATGGGTCATCCGGGCGAGAAGACCCACCCCGCGGTCGTCGAACAGATCGAGGATATCACTCACGCGTGCCACGCCGCGGACGTTCCCACCGGCGTCATCAAGACCGATCCCGACGCAATCGCCGAGGCCGTCGACGACGGCCACCAAATCATTCGAATCGGGGGCGATCTCGCGTCGGTCAAGGCGACGCTCTCGGAACGCCTCGACGCGATCGACTCGCTCCGGTAGCGTCCGTCGATCTCCTCGTTCCCGATCGGACGTTCGGCGAATGAATTATTATCGTAGACGAACGTCCCTCCAAACGCAATGAATCCTGAACTCGCCCGTCTCGGTCACGTGGCACTGGAAACGCCCGACCTCGACGGCTCACTCTCGTTTTTCGTCGACGCCGTCGGTTTCGAGGAGGTCGAACGCGACGGAGACACGTCGTATCTCCGCGCGGTCGACGAATTCGATCACCACTCGATCGCTCTGAGCGAAGCCGACGAACCCGGCGTCGACCACATCGGTTGGCAGACCCGAAAGCCGGAGTATCTCGGTGAATTCGAGGAAGTTCTCGACGAACAGGGAATCGACGTGACGTGGATCGACGCTGGCGACGAACTCGGACAGGGCGAGGCGTTCCGCTTCTCGACGCCGACCGGCCACGAGTTCGAGTTCTACTACGAGATGGAGAAACCGGACCCGCCCGCGGAGCGCCGCTCAAAGCTCAAGAACAAGACGTACTCGCGAACGACGACGAACCCGATCGCGCCGCGACGGATCGACCACGTCCAGCTGTGGGACCCTGATGCCAACGACTTCCGCGGATGGCTCAAGCAAGCGCTCAACTTCCGGGTACAGGAGCGATACGACCGCGCCGACGGCTCGCGTTGGGGCACGTTCCTGAGCGCCAACGGTAACAAGATCGAAGCCGCGGTCATCGAAGACGAGGAGGCCGGAAACGATCCGGCGCTGCATCACATCGCGTACAAGGTGGATACCGCCGACGACCTCTTCGACGCCCACGACGCGATGAACGAGCACGGGATTCCCACCGACGGGATCGGTCAACACTCCATCTCCCGCGGGAAGTTCCTGTACGTTCGCGACCCGGTCAGCGGTCACCGGATCGAGTTCAACGCGGGCGGCTACCTCGTCTTCGATCCGGAGTGGGAACCGATCAAGTGGCAGGAGGGCGACCTCGAAGACCGACAGTGGATCGGGCAGATCGAATCGAAGACCCGAGTTACGTACTGACTCGCATCCGCTTCGAATCGTACTTCTAATTAATCCCGTCCCGTTTCGAAATCAACTGCTATCTAACGTTACTGACTTTCAACATTAGATCACTTTCCGAATTGGACGGTCTATACCTCTATAGACGGTTTTTTCGCTCTGATATCGGGTGTGTAGGACCGTTGCGTATTTCCGAATATCGAATTCATACCAAATAAGAGATCAATATACGTTGTACCTACCCCGCCGCTGTCTGTCGCTCGTGATCGATCTTTTGAGATACATTCACAAACATTTATCAGGGTCGGATTTATCTTTTCCTGTATAATGCCACGCAACAGTTCGTCGCGTCGGTCGTTTTTGAAGCACAGCGCAGCGATCGGAACGGTGGGCATCTCGGGGCTCGCGGGATGTTCCAGCATCACGGGCGGCGAGACGCCCGAACTCGGCCTCGCGTTCACGGTCCCCGTCGAGAACATCGCGTCGCTGTTCGCGATCGAAGATATCCAAGAGCAGCTCACGAATCTCGGTTCGGAGTACGAGCTCAACGTCACTCGTGACCAGAGCACGCCCGACTCGCTGAACAAGATGGCGGCCGGAAACGCGGATATGGCGCTGCTCTCGACCGTGAGCTACGCTTCCGCTGTCCAGCAGGAGGCCGTTCCGGACAACATCTCGATGATCGCAACTGACTTTTGGGACGCACACCCCGACTGGTACGGGATTTCGGTCTTCTCCGGCGCTGACTCGGACATCACTGAGCCAGAAGACCTGGAAGGAACGACGATCGGGGTGAACGCCCAGGGGACCGGCGTGCACGCGATCATCGTCAAGCAGTTCCAGCAGCTCGGACTCGACCCCGAAAACGACGTCGAAATCGTCGAACTTCCGTTCCCGACGTTCGTCGAGGCGATCAACGACGGCCGGATCGACGCCGGTGTGTTCCCCGCCATCTTCGCGGTCGCCGCGCGCGGTGAGGGGTTCAACGAGGTCTACTCCGCACAGGATATCTGGGACCAGGAGTACCCGTTCGCGTACACGGTCGCCGCCAACAGCTCCCTCGACGAGAAGGGCGACGCCATCGCCGCGTGGGGAGAGGACTTCCGCGAGATGGTCAACTACGCGTACGACAACCGGTCGGAGGTCGTCTCGCTCGCCGCCGAGTACTTCGAGCTTCCCGAGCCGCTCGTCGATGGCTTCTTCCTCACGGAAAACGACTACTACCGACAGGATCTCACGATCGATATGGACCGCCTGCAGTTCACGATGGACGAGATGGTCAACCTCGGCTTCGTCGAGGAGAGTTTCGACGTCACCGAGTACGCGTCCAACGACTACATCCCCGAGAACTAAGCGGCCTCGGTCGCACCAGACTCGGATCATTTTTCGGTCGAACGCGTCGAATCTCGGAGCGTCAGGTGCCTAAAGACTGAACACCTCCTCGGCGTTGCCAGCGAGAATCGCGCGTCGGTCGTCGTCGTCGAGCATCGGGAGGTCGTTGATCGTCGAGGGGCTGTCGAAGTCCCAGTGGGGATAATCCGACGCGTACAGCAGGCGGTCCGTGCCGATCATATCGAAGCAGAGTTCCAGCAGGTCGTTTCGCGCAGAGATTTCCAGCGGCTGGGTCCCGAAATAAAAGTCAGTGATGTACTCGCTCGGGCGCGTGTCCAGTAAGGGCGCTTCTTCGGGTCGCTTGAGGTACTCTTCATCCAGCCGACTCACGAGTCCGGGAATGTAGGTGACGCCGGATTCCATAAACACGATGTCGAGATCGGGGTATTTCTCGGGAACGCCCTGGCAGGCGACGCTGACGATCTGGGACATATTCGACTCCAAAAAGCCGAGCGTGTGCGTCTCGATCATTTCCTGATAGCCCGCGCGGACGTACTCGTCGAGACCCGACCCACCAGTGTGGAAAACAATAGGATAG
>NZ_VJXQ01000004.1:133213-168485 GCF_007655485.1 Halobellus captivus | reverse complement strand
TGGTGAAGGCCTGCACGCGCTCGTCGTCGGCGGTGATGCCGCCCATTGCGAGGATGAGATGCGAAATCTGCAGGGAGACGTCGATATCGAGGAATTCCATTCCCTCGCCGACGCGCTCGGGTTCCTCGGGCGCGTCCGGGTAATTCGAGTGCTCGCGCAGAACCTTCCCGTAGTTCTGTCTGTCGCCCGTCGATGTCGGGAAAAACGAACTGAGCGCCTGCGTCACCCCGCTGTCCTCCCAGAAGCTGTTTTTGTACTTCGTGCGCCACGGTTCGGGCATATACTCGGCGACTTCCTTGAACGAGTCCTGATAGTGCCAGTCGCAGTCGATGACTCGCTCCTCGGATACGTCGATCATCGGTCACGCTCCGTGACTGAGCCGAGTAAACGCGGTGTATTTGGTGATGCCAACTCCTGTGAATAGATTGATACGATTTCGTGTTGGGTGTGAGGTCTCCACATATACGTTACCGTTCGTTGACGAATCCATATAGCGTTTTACCTCTCTCCCAACACGGCTTCGCACGATGCCCCAAATAGGTGCGTGACTCAGTTCTCGCTCGACAGCGGCGGGTTCAGTCCTTCGGTATATTTATTATCAGCCCGATAAGTCAACCGATACGGACCGAACGACGTATGACTAAAAACACTTCAGAGGGGGCTGACGAACTGGACGCCCCGTGGATAACACAGGACGATCTTCCTGTCACGAAATATCAGATAATAGATGAGAATGGCGAATATGACTCCGAAGACGTCCCCGATCTCGATACGAGGGAGTTCGTGGACCTCTACCGGTGGATGCTCGTCGAGAAGCGATACGCAGAGCGGATGATCAACCTCCAGCGACGGGGCGAGATGGGAACCGTCGGATCGAGTCGCGGGCACGAGGCGAGTATCGTCGGCAGCGGGTACGCGCTCAAGGACGAGGACTACCTGCTCGCGATGGGCCGTGAGACGAGCGCGATGCTGATGAAAGGCGTCTCGCTGCGCGATATTCTGCTCTTCTGGCGCGGCATCGACGACGCACAGAAATATCTCGCCCAGCGTAACTGTATGATCGGCATCTCCGTCGGCGGCTACTTGCCGGTGGTCACCGGCATCGGCTGGGGAATGAACATCACCGACACCGACGCCGTCGTTACCGCCCACTTCGGTGACGGCGCGACGAGTACCGGTGCGTTCCACGAGGCGGTTAACTTCGCCGGTGTCCTCGACGCGCCCACCATCTTCTACTGTCAGAACAACCAGTGGGCGATCTCGACGCCGTTCGAGAAACAGACGAACGCGAACTCGATCGCTCAGCGCGCAGTCGGCTACGGCGTGCACGGCATTCGCGTCGACGGCAACGACGTTCTCGCGACGTACCACGCGATGAGCGAGGCGCGAGAACTCGCTCGGCAGGGGAATCCGGTTGTCTTCGAGGGGCTCACCTATCGCCGGGAGGGGCATTCAACCAGCGACGACCCAACGCAGTACCGCGACCGCGACGAGGTCGAGCCGTGGCTGGACAGAGACCCGATCGAGCGCTACGAGACGTTCCTCAAATCCGAGGGTCTGTGGGATGAAGTCGACAAAGAGGCGATGGTCGCCGAGGTGGACGAGGAGTTCGACGCGGCGATCGAGGCGGCGAACGACTACGGCCCGCGAGACATCGACGAGATGTTCAAATACCTCTACGAGGAGATGCCGCCCGCCCTCGAAGAGCAACTGGCCGAACTCGAACGCAGTCTCCGCGAACTGGACGAGTTAGAGGAGTATATTGTGCGGCGACCAAAGGGGTGAGTATCTATGCCTGAAACTATCATCAACGCCATCAATATGGCGCTGGCTGAGGAGATGGAGCGAGACGAACGGGTCGTCGTCTTCGGCGAGGACGTCGCCGAGACCGGTGGCGTCTTCAGGGCGACTGAGGGATTGAAAGATCGGTTCGGTGGGACTCGCGTGGTCGACACCCCACTTTCGGAGATCGCCATCGCGGGCGGGGCCGTCGGGTTAGCGGTGTTCGGACTGCGTCCGGTCGCGGAGATTCAGTTCTCCGGCTTCCTCCCCCCGGCGTTCGACCAGCTCGTGACCCACGCCAGTCGGATGCGGTGGCGAACGCGCGGGGAGTGGAGCGCCCCGCTCGTGGTTCGGACGCCGTACGGGGCTGGGATTCGTGCTCTCGAACACCACTCCGAGAGTCTGGAGGGCGCGTACGCGCACATTCCCGGCCTCAAAGTGGTGATCCCGAGTACCCCATACGACACGAAGGGGCTGCTCAAAGCGTCGATTCGTGACCCCGATCCGGTCCTGTTTATGGAACCCAAACACGTCTACCGGTCGATCCGCGAGGACGTCCCCGAAGACGATTACGAGGTTCCGATCGGCGAAGCCGCGATCCGCCGGGAGGGAGAAGATGTCACCGTGATCTCGTGGGGTGCGATGATGCAGCAGACGCTCGAGGCGGTCTCGAAGGTCGACGTCGACGCCGAGGTGATCGATCTCCGGACGATCTCGCCGATGGACCGCGACACGATCGTCCAGTCGGTGAAAAAGACCGGCCGGGCGGTCGTCGTCCACGAAGCGCCTCGCTCCGGTGGCTGGGCGAGCGAGATCATCGCGACGATCAACGACGAGGTGCTGATGTACCTCGAGGCTCCGATCGAGCGCGTCACCGGGTTCGACATTCCGGTGCCGCTCCTGTCGATGGAGGATTACTACATCCCACACCCGCCGCGGATCGCCGAAGCGATCGAGCACGTCGTCGAATAATCTCCGATCGGAATTTTCCACTCTCTCAAATATCGATTTGGATCTGATCTGATCTGATCTGATCTGATCTGATCTGATCGAGTCTATATCAACGGCGGGTCCAAAACGACTACACGTCTTCGGCGAGTCGCTCGCGGAGGTCCCGGAGTGCCGCCGGGTTCTCCATCGAGGAGAGATCGCCTGGCTCATCGCGCTGTGCCACCGCTCTGACGGCGCGTCGGATGATCTTCCCCGACTGCGTCCGCGGGAGGTCATCGACAAAATAGATCTCCCGGGGACGGAACGGCTTCCCCTGTTGTCGACCGACGAGAGTCCGTAGCCTCTCCGCGAGCGCGTCTGTCGGTTCGTACTCCGAGTCGGGGATCACGAACGCGATCACGGCCGTCCCGGTCGTGTCGTCGGGAACGCCGACGACCGCCGCCTGCGTGACCGCCTCGTGCTCCGCGAGAACGCCCTCTATCTCGGCCGGGCCGACCTTCCGACCGGCCACGTTGAGGGCGTCGTCCGCACGTCCGTGGAGGAACCAGAACCCCTCTTCGTCCTGTTGCGCCCAGTCGCCGTGGTCCCAGAGATCGTCCCACGTCGACCAGTACTCCGCGAGATATCGTTCGTCACCGCTCCAGAGGCTCTTCGTCATCGAGGGGCAGGACCGACGGGCCACGAGGAATCCGCGCTCGTTTGATTCGGCGACGCTGTTCCCCTCTGCGTCGATGATATCGATGTCCATCCCGAGACCGGGGCCGCCCAGCGAACAGGGCTTCAGTGGTTGGATGGGCGTCGGCATCAGGAAGCAGCCGATGATCTCCGTGCCTCCGGAGATATTCATAATAGGGCGCTCACCGCCGCCGACTTTCTCGTAGAACCACTCCCACGACTCTCGATCCCAGGGTTCTCCGGTCGAACCGAGCAGGCGGAGACTCGAGAGGTCGTGCGACTCGACCCAGTCGTCACCGTGCCCGCGCAGCGCTCTGATCGCGGTGGGGGAGATTCCGAACTGCGTGAGGTCGTGACGGTCGATCATCTCCCAGAGGCGATCCGGTTCGGGGTGGTCCGGTGCGCCCTCGTACATAAACACCGTCCCCCCGAACGCGTGATTGCCGATGAGCGTCCACGGACCCATCATCCAGCCGATATCGCTCACCCAGAAGAAGCGATCGCCGGGCCGCTGATCGAACCCGAAGTGGATCTCCTTGGCTGGCTGGAGCAGGCCGCCAGCGTGCGTGTGCACGATCCCCTTCGGCTCCCCGGTCGTCCCCGAGGAGTACAGCAGCATTGATTCCTGGTTCGACGGCAACGACGCCGACTCGTAGCTATCGTCCGCCGTGCCGATGGCGTCGTCCCACCAGGCGTCGCGGTCGCCCTGCCACGGGATGTCTGCGCCTCCGCCTCCGTCACGCGATCCGAGTCGATCGTAGACGACGACGTGCTCGACGTGGCCCGCCGCCTCGATCGCGCTGTCGGCGGTCCCTTTGAGTTCGATCTCGCTCCCCCGTCGGTAGAACCCGTCGCCGGTGAACAGCACGGTACACTCGCTGTCGTCGATCCGCGTCGCCGTCGCGTCGACCCCGAACCCGGAGAAGATCGGGACGGCGATTGCGCCCACCTTGAAACAGCCGTAGAGGATGGCGGCGACTTCCGGGACCATCGGCATATACAGTCCGACGGTGTCGCCGACGTCGACCCCGGTCGATTCGAGGTAGTTGGCGACCCGGTTCGCCTGCGCGTGGAGGTCACCGAAGGATACCTCCCGGACGTCGCCTGGTTCACCCTCCCAGATCACCGCGCTCTCCTCGCGGTGAGTACTGTCGACGGTCGCGTGCCTGTCAAGGACGTTGTGCGCGATGTTGAGCCGTCCACCGGGATACCAGTCCGTGAACTGCGGGCCGTCGGTGTCGTCGCACACCTGGTCGTACGGCGTGAAAAATTCGATATCCAAATACTCGACGAGTTCGTCCCAGAACCATTCGAGGCCCGCCGGTCCCTCGTTTCCGCCGTCTCCGGTCGTTCGCGCGATCAGCTCTTCGTGGTCGCCGATATCATACGTCTGCATAAACTCCCAGACGTTGGTCGATTCGATCCACTTTCGACTCGGTTCGTGAACGACCGGATACGGAGCGGTTGGTCGATCTGTCATCTTTCTTAATAGGTGTCTCTGCGGATATTGTGATAATTTTTCGCATTCATTAGATCAGTCACGTACGGCCGTTCAATAACCCGTGTAGCGGATTAGTCGATTTTACCTCACCCGTACTTCTCTGCGGTTTCAACGTTGTTTGCGAGGGTTTCCAGAAACCGCGCGGCGTCGGCCCCGTCGAGAATTCGGTGATCGATACTCAGACTCAGCGTCAGGTGTTGGCGGACCTCGACAGCCCCCTCGGATTCGACGGCTCGACCGGTCATCCGTCCGAGACCGAGGATCGCGACCTCCGGCGGATTGATGATCGGGTCGAACGAGTCCACGCCGAGCGGCCCGAGATTCGACAGCGTGAACGTCCCGTTTCGGAACAGACCCATCGTGTAGTCCCCGGACTGGACCCGTTCGGTCAGTCTTCTGCGCGCGGTTGTGACTTCTATCAGCGATTTCGACGCCAGATCCGAGAGTACAGGCGTCACCAGCCCGTCATCGATCGAAACTGCGATCCCTACGTTCTGCTCGTCGTAGAGTCTGTGCGTCTCGTCTTCGTACGTCGCGTTGAACGACGGATGCGATGCTAACGTCTCCGATAGCGCGCACAGTATCACGTCTGTCACCGACGGAGTGCTCCCGGTTTCGTCCGCTGCTGCCGCGTCCGTTGCGGCACGTAGTGGTTCGGCGTCTACGGTCCTGTTCACGGTCACGTGGACCGCTTCCCGGTAGCTCTCTCCGAGACGACGCGCGATCGTCTTTCGCATCGGCGTCAAGGTCCGCTCCTCCAGAACGGTTCTCTCCGCTGCGGATTCTTCACTCATCTCTATGATATTCAGTCCTCGCTCGGAGTCGGCGTGACCCACGCGAGCGTCTCTCCGCGCTCGAACTCGTCGTCCTCTCCGCAGCGGATCTCGGTTAGCGTCCCGCTGGCGGGGGCGTACACGTCCAGACTGACTTTCTCGATCTGTACCTCACAGAGGCTCTCAGATTCGGTGATTGTCGCTCCCTCGCTTACGAACCAATTGACGACGACGCCCTCGTCACTCTCGACGTCGTCTGGCCACTCGTCCAGTTGTACCGCCACGCGTTCGTTGTGTTCGGTCATATCCTCACTGTGTCCGCGTGGCAGCGTTTACGATGTCTTCTGTGCCGGGGATAACCTCCTTCTCCAGCGGCCGCGAGTACGGGATCGGCACGTCTGGCACGGCGACGCGCTCGACGCGTTCGAGCGCGTCGAGCGCCTCCTCGGCGACACGTGCGGTAACTTCTCCGGTCACGCCGTAAGAGCGGTAATCCTCGTCGACGACGACGAGGTTCCCCGTTTTTTCGACAGATTCGACGATCGTCTCGGTGTCGAGTGGCACGAGCGACCTGAGATCGATTACCTCGGCGCTGATCCCGTCGGAAGCGAGCGTTTCGGCGGCTTCCAGTGCTCGATGGACGTGCAGGCCGAGCGTGACGATCGTCACGTCCTCGCCGTCGCGTTTCACGTCGGCCCGTCCGAACGGAATCGTATAGTCAGTCTCCGGAACAGGCGTTTTCGGTCCGTCCGGAGCGGGCATCCAGCCGATTCCCATCAACCGTTTGTGGAACATGTACAACACGGGATCGTCGTCACGAATCGCGTTGTGCATCAGTCCCTTCGCCTCGTACGCTGTCGAGGGGACGACTATCTTCAACCCTGGGATGTGTGCGAACGTCCCGTACAGCGTCTGCGAGTGCTGGGCGGCGTCGTTGTACGTTCCGCCGACGGCTGCAGTGAGAACCATCGGAACGGAGACGTTACCCCCGCTCATGTAGGTGTTCTTCGCCATCTGGTTGTAGATCTGATCCATCGCGACGCCGAAGAAATCGACAAACATCAGCTCAGCGATCGGACGCATTCCCGCCTGTGCGGCCCCGACTGCCGCACCGATGTACGCTGTTTCGCTGATGGGTACGTCCATGATGCGGTCGTAGCCGAACTCTTCGCGGAGGCCCTGCGTCGAATCGAAGATCCCGCCGTAGTCGGCGACGTCCTCACCCATATAGAACACGTCGTCGTTTTCGCGCATCTCGTGGGCGATGGCCGACACCATCGCTCTGCTCATCGTCAGTTCGCGAGTCGATTCCGCTCCGGACATCACTCTTCACCCCCGACGGCCTCGAAGTCTGGTTCGCTGTCCGTGACGCCGCTCGCCGGACTGACGAACAGATCTTCGTGGGCGGCTCCCGGTTCCGGGAGCGGCTGATCTTTCGCCCACTCGATTGCTTCATCGACGCGGCTATGGGCGTCGTCGCGTATCTCGTCGATCCGATCGTCTTCGACGCCCGCCTCGCGGAGGTCCGACTCCAGTCGGACGATGGAATCTCGCTCGGCGGCCGCCTCCTGATCCGCTTCGGGACGGTACGTTTCGGGATCTCCCATAAAATGTCCCATCCGCCGGTGAACCTGTACTTCGATGACTGTCGGCCCATTTCGATCGCGAGCGCGTCCGATTGCTTCTCCGGCGGCGTCGTACACGTCGAGTACGTCGTCGCTGTCGACCCGCACCCCTGGCATCTCGAACCCGTCCGCTCGTTTCGCTCCGTTCTCGACGTCCGTCACGCGCTCTTTCGGCATACTGATCGCCCAGTCGTTGTCTTCGATGACGAAGACGACAGGCAGATCGAAAACTGACGCGAAGTTCAGCGATTCCAGAAACGCGCCCTGGTCGATCGCACCCTCCCCGAGGTAGGAGACGGCTACGCTGTCCGTATTCCGCTTCTGCGCGGCGAGTGCACCACCGACCGCCGGTGGGCATCCCTCCGCGATGATGCCACTACACGCGAAATTCACATCCGGATCGAAGAGGTGCATATGACCGCCTTTTCCCTTTCCGAGGCCCGTTTCGCGCCCGAAAATTTCGGCGGTCATACGCTTGAGATCGACGCCTTTCGCGATTGCGATATGATGCGGTCGATGCGTCGCGGTCACGATGTCGTCGTCGCGAAGGTGGTCGCAGACGCCCGCACCGGCGGCCTCGTGACCAGCAGCGAGATGTAGTTCACCGGGAATCGGCCCCGCCGAAATGTCGAACGCGGGCTGCTTTCCCTCCAGATACTCCTCCTGCAGCCGCTCTTCGTAGTACCGTGCCGTCACCATATTCTCGTACAACCGCGTGAGAGTATTTTCGCTGGCGTGTGGCATCGTTGCAGACAACATACTGACACGGAATGTAGTTATGTACCAGATACGCGTCTCATACCACCGTACGACGGTGCTACCGTACAGTAGGTGCATTCTACTACCCGCTTTGGTCCGACTGAGAGTTCGTCGACGACGGAGGGAATTTGGTATAGCGAAATACAATATACTATCACAGTACACAATCTGCCAGTGTACGTATGTTGTGTAGTTGTCTGCCCGGGACAACCACACACCACAAATACTAAGTAAACATACACTAATGCGCTATCACCCGAAATCACTGCCCTTCGAATTCGCCCCACACAACGCGACCTCCGTTCACCCCTATGACGCACTCATACGCACAATTCGAAGATTTGACCGATTTTGCGCGGTTTTACCGTGACGAAATTGTCCCGAGGCTCCGTGAGGACCCGTCTCAGAATATCGATCCGTCGATCGAAACCCCCACATACGCGTGGCTCAAGTCGAATTACTCGGGATTTGTCGAACGACTGCGGCGAGATCACGATCTGTCGCCCAGCCAATTTTACGAGGTCGCCGACCTCTCACTCGCGGATACCGATGGCGAAGGAGAATGGGGAATCTCCCACGAGCCGACGATTCGTGCCCTCGAAGACTACCTGGAAGAACTCGAACGCGATCGCGGACGCGCTGCGACCACGATCAACCCCCGCAAATCACGGTTGAAGACGTACGCAACCACCTATCGCGACGTCAACGAAACGAGTGATTTGCTGTCTCCACTTCTCGACGAGACGACGCGACCGGACGAGATCGCGCGCGTTCGCGACACCTTTCGCGTTCTCGACGACGAACTCGGCACACTCGCCTCGAAAAAGAAGTACGTCTCGGCGGTGCGAAACTGGTACACCTTCGTCGTGGAGATGGGACGAGGGATTTACAACCCCGCGGAGAACCTGCTGAATCGGTTCGGCTGGGACGAGGATCCGAAGTACGACCATCCGGCACTGTCTCAGTCCGATCTCGAAGGTCTACTCGACGTAGCCGACGCCGACGAACGGTTTCTGCTGCTCGCACTCGCCGGATGGGGGCTCCGACCGGTGGAGGCCTGTGAGCTCCACGTCGACCAGCTCACGTTAGCGCCCGACCCTGACGACGGTACGGTTCCGTACGTCGAATTCGCGGCTGGCGAGCGGAAGAACGCCCGACGAACGCGTAACACGGTGGAAATCTTGGTCGGTGTCGACGCCACTCGACGGCGCATCGGTGACCTCACCGAACGGGAGGGGTGGACCGGCTATCTCCTCCCGGGCCAGACCGTCGATCGCCCGATGTCGACGGCCACTGCCCGTCGGTGGCTTCGTGATCTCGGTCGACGGGCGAACATCCAGATCGACGGCTCCCACCCGTTACCGAAGATGGGACGACGAACGTGGTACCGGCTATACCGGCGACAGCGACCCTCGATAGAAGCGGGGACCGCTGCTGTCGCGGCAGCACAGGGAAGTAGCGACGCCGCGGTTTCCGAACGAAACTATCTCGACGAACGGACCCGGCGAGAGGCCCGCGCGGAGGCGATGCGCGATCTCGTACGTCAGGAACTCGCCTCCGTCTTCGAGCCCCGTCTCTGACCGAACCGTCACCGAGTTCGCGATTTTCGGTTCGGATTCGCCGGAGAAGTCATACGTCTCCCGGTTGTAGGCCCTCGAAAGAATGCCCGGTGAACGTGATACCGTTCGACTCCCGCTCGAATCGCTGCGGAAACAGGTTGCGGAAGCGACAGGCAACGCGGCATCGTTTCTCGAAATCTCCGAGGTCGCTATCGACGAAAACGCCCTGGAAGTGACGTTTACCGTCCCGGATGTGGATATTCCGGTCGTTGACGTGGTCGTTGAGGGCCCGGACGGCCGAACAGATACCACTGCTGCCCGACTCGATAAACCCTCGGGACTCAAAGTCTACGGCGAACTCCTCCGCGTCGAGTACGCCGGTCGCGATTCCGAAACGAACGAGATTCTCGTTTCCGTCTCCCAACGTCGGGACGAAGACTGGCGGACGATTCTGGGGTGCGGACAGATGTGGGCCGTGGAAACGGTCCAGAACGGTGATTCCGTCTCCGTGCGATGTCACGTGGGGACTCCGGAGGCGGAGATCAACGATGAATCGGATTCGTCTGCCCACCCTGAAGGCCGAGATTCGGACGCAGCACCCGCCGATGCGGAGGCGTCCTCCGCAGAGTTTGATGGACTCTTGGATCGGTGACCGCTCGTTTGCTTGGAGTGGCTTCACGTCGGCCGATTTTCGGTAGTCGATTTTGTACGGTATGGTGCGCCTACTGCCATAAATAAACTACATATCGCGATATGGATCTAATTCAGAGACGGTGCAAAGACGGAGGACGGATATTGACAGACCGGCCTTGTTGGACCCCTATATGTAATATTCGAGAGACCGCTTTTATGTTATGAGGTAGATCCGAGCATAAACACTCGGGTTTCTAGCCCAGATACGACGATGCACGGGCACACTGTTCCGTTTCGATCATACATACAGGAGTAGCCGGTCAGCAGAGTCATCACCGTGAGGGCCGAAATCAACGTATGGGATCCGAGATGTACCAGCAATGGGAATACAAGACACTCGAACCGCCGAAGGGGTTGACTATGCGAGAGACGATTGATCCGACGGACGAGCTCAATCGCCTTGGTGCAGAGGGATGGGAACTCGCGGGGACGATCAGCTACGACCGTGGCGGCACGAAACTACTGCTGTTCAAACGGCCAGTTTCGTATGAGTGACCTCTCGACGGACACCACGCTACGCGAGCGGACAGACGCCAACAAGTACTTGTTCTGGTTGCTACTCGGTGCGAACCGGTGGGTCGTCGCTGGCGGTCTTGCCTTCCTAATCTTCCTCGTGTTTATGTTCTGGGGCGTAATGAAGCCCGTATCGTTGCACTCGACGATGCAGTCGAGCGATATGGTCGAGACGGTGTTCGCCGGTCTCGTCGGCGCGATCATCACTGGAACGACGCTCGTCGTCACGATCAATCAGCTCGTCCTTTCCCAGGAAATCGGTTCACTCGGGAGTCAACGCAATCGGATGGACGTGACGATGGATTTCCGCCAGAACACCGACAGCCTTCTCGGGATGACGACGCCCACCGATCCAGTGGCCTACATCGATGCGCTTCTCGAAACGACCGAACAGCGGGCAAAGACACTGCGAGACACACTCTCTCGGACCGAAAACCGGGAGGCCTCCAAGAAGGTGGACGAGTACGTCAGCGACTTGTTGGAGAACGCCGACCACGCACGCAACCACCTCGAAGGCACGGATTTCGGCACCTTCGACGTCGTATCGCCCGCACTCGACTACAACTACGATCGGAAGATTCACGACGCCCGCTGGCTCGGGATGGAGTACGAAGACTCTCTCACTGAGGAGGAACGGAGCGCGTTCAGAAATTTGCTCGAAGCGCTTACGATGTACGGGGTGGTCCGCGAGTACGTCAAAGACCTCTACATCCAGTGGGCGCTGGTGAAACTCTCACGAGCCATCCTGTACGCCGCAGTCGTCGCACTCACCGTCGCTGGGGGGATGGTCGTCTTCGCCGATCCGACGACGTTCACCGGCACGTTCCTCGGCATCGAGAGCATTCTCTGGGTTGTTAGCGCCGCGTTTGCCATCTCGGCGCTGCCATTTCTCTTGTTCACATCCTATATCCTACGGCTCGCAACGCTCGCCAAACAGACTCTCTCGATGGGGCCGCTCATTCTGAGCTAACCGACTACCGGATTCAAACGCGTGCTACGCCGCTCGCCCACAGAGCCCGTGAAAGAGTGTTTCCAGAGCTCCTATGGAGGCGTTCGGTCCCTGTGAGTCCATCACCGTGCCAGCAGCATCATCTCGCGATCTCCGGTTCGGTCGGTCGCCACCGCCCGCAGTCGTCCCTTCGCAGTTGTGGGCCCAGCACGCACTGGTTATGGGACCGGAAGCCGTAGTCACTCGTATGACTGAGTCGAACTCAGACGATATCGACCCGACAGAACGTGACCAGCGGGAGATCGGGCGGAAAATGGTCGAGCAGAGCACGGGTCTGGGATCGGTGATGGCACACGCCTACCGCGGCGAATTGGACCAGGCGACGACGTGGCGGCAGCGTCTCGATCAGGCGACTACCTGGGCGGTAACTGTCATCGCAGCGATTCTGACGTGGGCGTTTTCCAGCGGGGACAACCCGCATTATATTCTGCTGGTGGGCGTCGTGGTCGTCACTATCTTCCTCGGGATCGAAGCGCGTCGATACCGGGATTACGACGTCTACCGGTCTCGCATTCGAATGCTCCAGCAGAACCTCTTCGCGAACGCGCTCGACCCATCAAGGGGCGTCGAACACCCGGACTGGCGAGTGGAGCTCAGTAACGACTATCGGATGCCGACGCTGAAAGTCACCTTCGGGGAGGCACTCGCCAACCGCCTTCGACGCATCTATCTCGCCTTGCTAGGGGTATTGCTCGCCGCCTGGCTCTTCCGTATCTCGGCGTTCACCCCGCGACAGGACTGGCTCACGAGCGCCGCGATCGCCGCCGTCCCCGGTGTGGTCGTTGTCGGAGTCGTCACTACGTTCTTCGTTGCGGTTCTCGGAATCGCACTCTGGCCCCGTGAACGGCATGCGAAAGGGGAGTTTCGCGAGGGCGATCCAGAGGCGTGGAAAGAGGATGAGAACGACAGTGGCTGACAATAGAAATCCAGCGCCTGACGATCAGACCACTCCCACCACAACACACTCAGACGGGACCGGCGGGGTGTCCCAACTCCGACGATCGGAACGACAGACCACGTCGTCGATATTCGCCAGTCCGCAGATGAACGGAATCTCACAGTCCGACAAACGGTGCGCGAAGAACACGCGGTGCTCGTGTCGGACGCCGCCGCGAACGACGTGATCGGCTGAAGTCACGGGTGGTGTGGTGTCTCCAGTACGACCACCAGTCTCAACGACACTGACCGTCTCACTACCGCTCGAATTTGAGCTCTTGTTCCGGTTCCTCGGCGACGACCCACCAGTGGACGTCCGATTTTGGATGTCGGCGCTCGACGTGCTCCCGGAGGTTCGCACCCGTCTCGAATTCTTTGCCACAGAGGTTACACCGGTGATGACGCTTCGACATCGAATTCCGATACGACGTCCGCAATAATGGCTCCTTGGGTCGTTATGCCCGACATCATCGCCTCGACCCGCCGCTGAGTGGTTTTCACCGTCGTTCTGGTAGTTGTTACGCCTCAGTCTGCTCGGTTTACGACGCGGATTTATGATCGTAGCAGTCCAACGGGGAGTATGGCGGTAGATGTCGATACACCGAACCCTCCTGATCTGACGAACCGCCAGATTCCCGCGGGGCTCGCGGAGGAGACGCTCGACAGCCCGAGCGATCTGCGTCGCGAGGAAATCGCGGGGCTGCTTCACGACGGCGCGTGGCAGGAGGGATGCGACGAGTGGGCGGAGTACACCGACCTGACTGCCGCAGAGATCGAGGTACTCGACGACAACGCAGTCTTCGAGCGCTTCGATTTCTACTGGGATCCGATCGAGGACGCTCTCCGATACGAGGTACCCAGTACCTCGGAGGGGTGGGAGAAGGACGTGTCCGTTGACGTCGATGTTACTGAGCTTGAGGATCTCGGTCAGACGGTGATCGAACTACTCGCGGACGCGTACATCGAGTGGGACGAATCGGGATCCCCGGCCGATGACTGGCGAGGAGATCCCGACGAGGACGCACCGAATGATCAGTAACCGACGGATCGGCGTCCCACACGACTGATCCGGGCGGTTCATCTGATGTGTACGGACCAATCGGAAACCGCTTGAATCCGGACAGTACGGCGGTCGACTCCCGATATGATCGAGGTGGTAGGTCACCGTTGTGGATGCCGGGGAGGGATTTATCATACTGTGTCACGTTCACACAGGTGATGGGACAGACGATCGAACTCAGTGACGAGCTCATCGAACGGATCGAGGGACATCTCGAAGACGACGAGACGATCGCCGAATTCGTCGAAGAGTTGGTGTCCATCTACGAACAAGAGGGCAGGTTTCTCCAGGAGGGGCCGTGATTGGTGTGTCGACCGTCGAATTCTCGTGAGGGCGCCGCCGACGGTGCATATCACTCCTGGCAGAGTCAGAAACCACCGACTTACTATCACCTGGTCACCCCTCGAGTAGGTATGGCTCAGCCGTCGAATCGACTGTCCCGTCGCGGGTTCATCCGCGCAGGGGCCGTTGGTACCGCAGCGAGCGCCACGCCCGCAACGGTAGCGGCGCAAGAGGGTGAGCGTCACACCGTCGAGATGACTGACGAGTTGGTCTTCGATCCCGACGAGATAACGATCGCGCCCGGCGACACCGTCGTCTGGGAGAACGTCGGGGGGATCGGTCACTCCGTTACTGCCTACGAAGACGAAATCCCCGCGGACGCGGCGTACTTCGCGTCCGGGGGGTTCGACTCGGAGTCGGCCGCTCGAAGCGCGTACTCGCCGGGTGACGTCGAGAGTGGTGACATCCTCGAGGACGGCACCTACGAGCACACGTTCGAGATCGAAGGCACCTACGAGTATTTCTGCATCCCACACGAAACGGTCGGGATGCTCGGCAGCGTCGAGGTCGCCCCCGGTGGTGGGTCCGACGACGGCGGTGGGGTGTCCGTCCCGACGGTCCCTGACACGGCGAAGACACTCCTCATCGCGACGACCGGGGCGTTGGTCGCCGTCGTTGCTCTGGCGTATTTCTTTTTGAAATACGGGGGCGATTACGAGATTAGTGACGACGAGCGGAATTGATCCGTTGAGAGTAAGCGTACTTGAGTGGGTACTGGTGAGCTGACCTGGTTCGTAGACGGCGAGCAAACGCTAGCGATCACTCGCCCCCTTCAGTCTCTCCCAGATACGCCTTCGCTCGTTCGTCGGACACCTGCTCGAAGGATTCGTAGAACTGTCCGACCGCACTGAAGTACCGCGGCGTTTCCACGCAGAAAACCTCGTCGGCCTCCGATCGCAACCGCTCGACCGTGTGTCGGGGACCGACCGGGACCGCCAACACGACCCTCTCGGCACCCGCAGCGACAACTTGTCGAATGCACGCAATCGTCGTCGCACCGGTCGCAACGCCGTCGTCGACGATGAGGACGCGCTTGCCGTCGAGTTCCATCGGCGGCCGGTCTCCCCGGTAGCGCTGCACTTTCGACAGGGCGGCCTCCCGCTCCCGTTCGATTGCATCTTTCAGGTACTGACTATCGACGTCGAGATCGTCGATCAGCTCGTCGTTCAGCCAGCGGGTCCCGTCGCTCGCGACGGCACCGATCGCGAGTTCGGGATTCCGCGGCGACCCGATTTTCCTGGCTGCGACGATATCGAGCGGCAGACCGAGGCGGTCCGCGACGACGCGGCCGACCGGCAGTCCGCCCCGCGGTACGGCGAGGACGACGTCCCCCTCGACACCCCGCTCTGCTAGCAGCTGAGCGAGCCGTCTTCCGGCATCAGTCCGGTTCTTGTACATTGATGTGCGGTTCCTGTGCCCGGTGTGAAACCGGTCTATCTACTCCACCCCGTCACGATCCGAGGCTTATTCGGAGTCGATTTCGATGGTCCGCGCCTCCTCGACTTCCATTTTGGGAAGGGTCACTGTCAATACGCCGTTCTTCATTCGGGCCGTGACGCTGTCCTTTTCGACTTCGTCGGGCAATCGGATCGAGCGGTGCATCGACCGCTGTCGGCGCTCCTGGCGGAGGTAATCTTCCTCCTCAGCTTCGGATTCCATCTCGCGCTCGGCCTCGATCCGAAGCGTGTGATCGGTGACGTTAACTTCGACGTCTTCCCGCTCGAATCCGGGGAGATCGACGGTCACGACGAACTCCTCGTCGTGCTCGACGATGTCGACGGCCATCGATTCGGGTGCCGTCGCCCACCGACTAAACGGCCCGTCAGATTCCCAGATACCCGCTGTGTCGTCGAACTGCCTACTCATCCGCTCGAACAGTCGCTCTAGCTCCTCGAATGGGTTACTGCGTGCGCTCATAGTTGGGGTTCCCCGTCGTACCTACGACGACCATCCGCAAATATTTGCGGGTCGATTAGGGCTTGACCCCGCTCCGATTCATTCGCGTCTGTGACGGGCTGGACGCACGACGTGTTCGTGCATCGGTCGAACCGTCTCGAAAAAACCGGTGTCCGCTGGGACGGTTACCGATGTTTCAGTCGTACTGTTACTAGCACCGTTCTCAATTGTTCTTGCCCTTGTCTGTCTGATACCCCTCGATGACCGTCGATAGGAGCCACTTACCGTTCGGCGCACGCCCTCGATACTGGTAACAACGGCACGACTGTTACGGTATCTCATCGATTACTCGTTTTCCACGACCTCCGGGGACGAAGCGTCCGTGAGCGAAGACGAAGCTTACTGATACATCGTCGGCCCTCGCGGTTCATCGATGTCTGCCTGCTGTGCGGCGGCTATCTGTTGGTAGTGCTGTGCGATCTGCTCCATCTGCGACCTGATCTGATCTGCCTGCGCCTCCAGCTCGGTCGTGTCGATATCGAAGTTTACGAGCGGTTCGAGCGCGTTTTCGATGACGGACCGGGCCGCGGCCGGATCCGGGAGGTAGGGGTCCGCCTTCACTACCAGCACTGCGGCCGGGATGTCGGCGTGGTTGCACTCGGAAACGAGCGCGCCGGTGATTCCGCCGAGCAGTCCGATTCCGTCCGCGGAGTCGATGTTCGCCTCCCGAAGCTGTGCTTCCACGGCATCCGTCGTGGCGATACCGACGATGTCGCCGATCTGCGCCTCGGTCTCTGCGGGAGCCCCGGCGAGAAACACCGCCCGCTCGAACTCGCGTGCGAGGTCATCGAGGATGCACCGACTCAGTGCCCTGAACGATTGCACCGGGAGAGAGACGTCGCTCTGAAGCGTCATCACGGCCGGGTCGTCACCCGCGTACACCCGAACGAGGTCTCGAACGCGACCGTCTTTGAAGGAGGTGATCTGGGGGAACTCCTGAGAGATGACGTTGCCGTGGTGTTCGAGTTCTAACTGTCTCGTGATGATGTCCGTCGCTATCGCCGCGACCAATCCGTGTCCGGGGAGTCCCTCGATCAGCGTTGGAGCCGTCGCATCGAATTCGGTCAGTGTCTCAAACGTGACAGACCTGTCTTCCTGTGACATCGTGTCGAAACAGTCGGGGTACGTCCTATTCAGTATATCCCGCGTGTACACGGTAGTCGTTAGTTTGGAGCACAGAAACAGACAACAAATGGTTGGTGCCGCTTCTCGGCGGTTTGAGAGTTTCAATTTCCTCGAACTGAGCGACGTGTGGTGTTGTTTGTCTTCGTGTACGGGACGCTCGCGAGCACCGAGCGCGCCAGCGACGACTTACAAGAGACGGACGGGCAGTTGTCGGTCGCTCAGTTCGAGGAACGGAGCAATGCCCTTCCCGAGCGATCCCAGAGGCGAGGAGGCGAATTATTCGAGCGGCATCTCGACGAGCGACATCTCATCCGTCGCGAGTGCACCCCGTAATACCCCTCGAGTTCGGACCGCTCTTCGGGCCGATATCTCGATACCGAAGCTCTCGGCGAGAGTTACGAAGTCGGGATTCGTGAGTTCCGTTCCGAACGATTCGCCGCGATATACCTGCTGCTTCTGGGATATGAGCCCGTAGCCGTCGACGAAGAGGAGGATCGTATAGCCACACCCCACTCTTGTCGCGGTCTCGATTTCGGTATCGTTCATCAGAAATCCGCCATCGCCAGTCGCCGCAACGACCTCCGCGTCGGTCGCGAGACCCGCTGCGATCCCCGTCCGGGTGTCGAATCGCGTGAGAGTTCGATTCGAACATCGCGCGCCGCTTAGCTGGGACGACCGCGGACCGCTCGGAACAGCTTCCGTAGAAGGCGGAGGGTGGTGGCGACACTGGACACGTAGTACGCGAGCTTGAGTAGGCGCTTGATCATCACTCAGCCGAGATAGGTGCCGGACGAACTTAATTTGGCACCCTGCAAGCGCAAGCTTGCGCAACCGTCGACCCCGTGCTCCGGCGACCGACGGAGGGATCCCTGTGAGGCTACGTGTCCCCCGGCACCTACGAGGTGAATTATACGACGATCGGGGGACCTTTATCGGGTCGCGAGACAGACTCCAACGAACCTTTCGGACGACGCCGAGGGGGAAACAGGCGGTGAACACCCGAGGCGACGACATCGGTCTCGTAATCACGTTCCGAGCCGGGGTCGACAGGCACTCCCGGCCCGGGGCTAGGGTTGTCGTCGATACCAGTTTTCCCGAGAACGGGGGCCGAAGCGGGCGGCCAGCCACTCACACCGATGCCTCGTCGCCCTCTTCGGTGTCCGTGCTGCCGCCGCGGTCCGAGTAGTTCCTCCGGCCGACCGCCTCGTCGCTGACCATTCCGATGACGCTCTGGCGCACATCGTCGGCGGACTCGTAGGTGGTGTCGCCCATCGGCTCCAACACTGCCCGAAGCGTCGTCGTATCGCCCTCCAGATCCAACTCTCGGTCCCCGTACCGCTCCAGCAGGGTCTCCTTGTCTATCGGGTACGTTTCATCCTCAATCTCGTCTGCGAGCGGGCCGAATTCCACGCCCTGCTCCCGGCTCTCGTCGTTCTGATCGGTTGTCACACTCGTGGTATCGTGCCGGAACCACTTACCCTCTGTGCAGGCACCTGCCAGGCACCTACCCGGTGTGGGGGTGCGGTCCGCGCAGGCGGGGAGCCGGTCTAGACAGCGCGGGCTTTGGCGCGACTCGGTTCGCGATAGGTTCAAGAACGCTGGCGTTGTTATCTCCCATATGACGGATGATCGAGTCACGCTCGAGTCTATCGGTCCCGGTGAACAGGTGTACGATGACGACGGTAGGCTGCTGGGCCGGGTCGTCAGCCTGAGCGAGGAGGGCTTCGAGGTCGAGGCGACCGATCCCGCTGCCGACACCGACGGTGAATCGATCCCGGATGGAGACTTCGGCGAGGCCTACCTGATGTGGCGCTGCTCGGAGTGCGGGACGATGGGGGAGCTAGAGGACGGATTTCCGGAGTCGTGCCCGGACTGTGGCGCCCCTCGCGAGGCGCTGGCGGAGGTCCAAGAGGACTGATGTGGGACGCGCGCCCCCTATGTCGTGGGGGTGGGAAACCGCTCGTTCTCGGGAATCAATACCCGAGCGCTCACTACGACGGCGATCCTGCTCTCCCGCGATGAGCGTCGCGTTCGCGTTCGTGGTCCCGGTCGCCCGACACGTCGGCTTCCGCGAGGACCGTGATGGCGGTCAATCGTCGGTGTCCGTCGAACTCGCCGGGGTGGTGAAGTGGATCGCGGTCTGAGCGACGACCTCGCCGCGCGCCTGCCGTCCCGGAGCCGGGTCGGCTGGTGGGGGTTCGTCCTCGCACTCGGTGTGGTGGTCGCGTACGTCGTCAGCTCCTTCGTGGGACTCGTCGTCCTCGGGCTGTTCGGCTACTACGCCACCCGGCCGATCTGCGTGCGGCTCCAGTCGGTCGTGAACTCGCGCCAACTCGCGGCGGTGCTCACGGCACTCGCCGTCCTCGTGCCGACTCTGGGGATATTCGTCTTCGCCGGACTCCGCCTGTTGCAGTCCGTTCAGCAGCGGTTCGACGGCGGGGGACTCATCGGCCCACTCATTGTCCGGATCATCGGCATCGACGCGCTCCCGGAAACCCAACGCGACTGGTTGATATCGCTGCTCGTGAACCCGGCGTCGGTCCTCGAGATGGGCGGGTCTTTCTGGTCGAACATCGACACGGCCCTGACCGCGCTCCAGGGTGTGTTCGGGGGACTGCTGCTGCTCGGGCTTGCGACCACGCTCGCGTACGTCCTACTTGCGAACGACGCTGGCGTCTCCGAGACACTCGTGGAACTTCTCGGGGGTCGGGAGTCGACGGCGTACGCCTATGCCGTCGCTGTCGACGCCGACCTGGAATCAGTGTTCTTCGGCAACCTCCTGTTCGGGGCCGCGATGGCTGTTCTGGCGACGGCGACTTACACGGCGACGAACTTGGTCGCGCCAGCGGATCTGGAGGTCCCGATGGTGCTGGTGGCTGGCTTCCTGACGGGGCTGGCCAGCCTGATCCCGATCGTCGTCGGCAAGCTCATCTACGTCCCCATTGTCGCCCTTCTCGGGTTTCAGGCTGTCAGTGCTGGTAACAACGCAAGCCTAGCGTTCGTCGCGATCGTGCTCGGGGTCTACGTGCTCGTTCTGGACATCCTGCCGCAGTCGATCCTGCAGCCGTATCTCTCGGGGCGACGGATCAACCCGGTGCTGCTCCTGTTCGCGTACCTGCTGGGGCCGATCCTGTTCGGCTGGTACGGCTTCTTCCTTATGCCGATCCTCTTCGTATTGGTCTTCGAGGCCATCCGGATCGTCCTCCCGGAACTGCTCGGCGGAGAATCGATCCAACCGGAGGCGACCACCGCCGAGGCCGCCGTCACGGACCCAAAGGTGGTGCGGGGCGAGTACGAGGACCCGTCCGACGCGGACGAGTCCGACTCCGACACTACGGGGTGACCCGCTCCGGTGATCCCCGTCGTCCCGTGGTCACGCGTGAGAACTGGTATCGGCGGCACATCCACAAGCGCGACGCGATATCGGCACCACTCTGCCGCCCCGAGAGTCTCGGGCCGGTCCTCGAAGAAACGCACTGTTGCGTCTGACCCCGTTCTCGGGTCTTCCACCGTACCACCGGACTTCGGAGGTGGAAACGGGACACTCACGGTCGACGTTCCACTGCAACTGTCGACTCCGAGAGCATCCGTTCGACGAGATGGGAGTGTCCTCGGCGGAGGCGCTCGGACAGGGCTTGGTGGGACACCTCCAGGTCCGTTGCCAACTCCTCCAGCGTCGTGTCCCGTGGGACGTTGTAGTATCCCCTCTGGAACGCCTTGGCGATAGTGCGGTGTTGTGTCGCCGACAGCCCACTCACAGCACCGTTCCGATAGGAACGGTTGCTCACCCGCGAAAGAGACGGGTTGATGCCGTCGTCACACCACGCTTGGAACGTCTCAGACGCTGTCGAACGGTCGGGGAACAGGATCTGGAATGTCCACCGGTCGGAATTGCCTCGGACGTCAAGCACTGAACCGCCGGTCTCGGCGAAGCTGGCGATACTGGACGCCGCACGTCCCGTCCAGTCAATCGAGTACAGACACCGACCGTCATCACCTCTGGAAAGGCAACTCACTCGCTCTGTGGACGAATCGTCCTGCAGGGCAGCATCCAGTCGATCAGGCTGGCTCGTCGATCCCCAGAGGAACGGCATCGTACACGCCGAACTGTGGACGGCGAAACGGACGAACTCGAATTCGACGTCTGGGACGTTCTCGATGGCTTCCTCGAGGACAAACTGGTCAGTTGGGATCGTGGCGTCAACGATCGTCTCCATAGGCACCCACAGTCCGGAGGACGCTTTAGTATAACCGGCGTAGGCGAGCCTCAAGTGGTGAGGAACTGAGGGGAGAAAATCACCCGCGATAAGCTGGAGTCTACGACTGGATACTGCGGTCTTACTTTTTGTATCGCCGTGGTAAACCGGGCCGGTCCTCCGAAACGACACTGTATCTCGGGATATTCGTAGTCCGGCCCACGGCGAAGGTGTGGCTTCGCTTACCGCACGGTGATGACCGGTTTCTGGTGGCGTCCTCGGGGCCGATGGTCGCGTTCGAGTTCGTCGTGGCGACCGTTTTGTGGAACTACCGACTGACGACGATGGATTCGAGGAGCATTCACTCCGCCACGTGCTCCCGTACCGCGTCATAATCGTGCTGAACGGCCGTCCGAGGCCCGAGAGTCTCTCAGTATACACGACCAGAATTCGGAGACACCCGCGATCCACCGCCTGCACCGGACGAACAGATTCGTGAGGGCCTCCTTCCACCGCTGGTGGCGAACGGATGGCCAGTGCTGAACAGAGATCCGTTACGAGACGCCCGAGTGGATACCACAGAAATCCCGTGGCCTAGGGACTGACGTTGCGGTTTATTGCTCTTTGCTCTGGACCGGGAACGCCACTTCGACGGTGGACTTGTACTCGGTGATCGAGCCGTCCTTGACCTTTGCCGTGTGGTCCTGGATCTCGACACCGGTGATGTTATCGATAGTCTTGCTTGCCTCGTTGACTGCCTCGTGGGCCGCATCCTCCCACGATTCTGATGAGGTACCCAGCACCTTGATGATCTTGACTGCTGTCATATGGTTCGAATTCACCTCCGTGACGCACCCCCTTAATTATAAATCGGTTACTATCCCTCTGGCGGGACCACCGCGAATATGAGACTGCTACTGTACGGTCGCGTTCTCCTGGTTTTCCCAACGAGGTACAGACGGCCCTCGACCGTCGGCCGGGGTCAATTGTCACCGCCTCGAACGATGGCCGGTGAGGGTGCTCATCCGTCCTACCGGTTGTCCCGTTGTTACCGTACTGTAACACGGCGAGTGAAATTCGCTTGAGCAGGTACTACTGGCCGTCTGGCTCGACCGGTCCGTCTCCTGTGGGTCTCACTTTGAGTGAGTAAATTCGTCGCGACGATGTAAGACGACCGACGACTTATGCTCATTGCACGATAATAGCGTGTATGGAAGTTCGCCCTGCGGAGTCGGACGACCGGGAACGGATCAGAGCGATAACGCGGGACTCGCTGCAATCATCGTACTCGCTCAGCCCACAACAGATCGAGACGATACTCGAAGAGGAGTTCGACGACACGTCACTGACGGATCTGCTCGACGATGCAGACACGGCGGTGTTCGTCGTCGACGAGACGGTCGACGGCACGGAAACTGTCTTCGGGTACGTCACCGTCGAACTCGGAACGCGAGCGACGATCCGATGGCTCCACGTGGATCCGGAGGCGCGGGGCGGGGATATCGGCACGGCCCTGGTCCATCGTGTTCGCGAGGAGTTTGCCGAGAAACCGATAGCGGCGCATATACTCAATGACGCCGTCGAGGGCGGCAAGTTCCTCGAAGAGTTCGGTCTCAAACAGGGTGGCCACGACCAGATACTGGTCGGCGGGGAGGAGTTCGATATCACTCTGTTCATCGAAGGCGACGGGACGGAGACGACGAACGAACCCTCTGTCCCGGTTCCCGAGTTCGTCACCGTCGACGGGGTCGACCGGCCCGTCAATCGGGACGATAGCGTGCCCGGCACAGAGGCCCCGTTCTTTCCGCTGTACCGTGCGGAAGAGGCGGAGGAAGCGTACGGGTACTTCTGTTCACAGTGCGGCAGTACGGACGTCTCCGCCGACGGACTCGACAGACTCGAGTGCGGAAACTGTGGCAACGTTCACCGGGCTGACGAGTGGGACGATGCGTACCTCTGACATAACTCGACGGTGGAAGACGCCAGGCGATGAACCCCGATCCCTTCGACGTTGGTCGGGACTCCTCAGCCGGTGCGGTAACTGACCCCGGTGAGGGGGCGCGGTTCGATCTCCCGGCTGTGGACGATCTGTGTGACGACGCCGCCGCGCCCCGGTCGACGTAGGGATTCTCATTGTTCACTCGCCTGGTGGGGATGTGGATCCGCCGCAATCGTTCGCCGATCGGATGGTTCCCGACGGGGTTGCCGAGCTGGCGGAATCGAGAATCGGATGGCACTCCGGCATCTCGCGCTCTTCCGTGACCGACCGTCGGCCGTCGACGACATCGCGTGAGCTATCGTTCCGGAGCGCGACCCTATCCCCGCCATCGGAGTAGAGTCACCGGGTAGTGCACACCCACAGGGTTTTGCCACTGTGAGTTGTCTTTCGAACCGATGAGTCCTCAATTACATGTGGGTCTACCCAGTGCCGCTGTTCGAGGAAGCGCGTTATGAGTATTTTCCGGAGATTCAGCAAGTGGCGAGACTGGTTTCCCGTCCCGAACTGGACCACTGGGTTCAACCTGAAGCGGTGGGTAGTCCTCGATGCGGACCGGCTGGCCGTGACGGGGGCGTTGCTCACCGTGGTCTTTACGACTTTTATGGTTATCTCGACGTTCTGGACGTTCCAGATGCAGACGCTACTGACGGACACTTCGACCGTCCAGACGATCCTCAATACGTTCCTGAGCGGGATGATTCTCTTGGTCTCAATCGTCGTCTCGATTAACTCGATCGTCCTCTCACACGAGATCACCTCCGTCGAAACCCAGGAGAACCGGATTCAGGGTGCGATGAAATTCCGCCGGACTCTCGGCGAACTGACTGACGACAGGGAGAAGCCGTCCGACCCTTCATCGTTTCTCAAAGCTATGTCTCGAATCATCAGTGCTCGTGCGCAGGCGCTCACGAGCGATTTGGACGGTGTCGAACTGGAATTCGCCAAGGACATCGATGAGTACGCGGCCTCGGTCTCGGATGCCGCCGAACAACTCGGGGAAGTCGAGGAAACTTCCGGCGCGGAGTTCGCCGTCCTCTGGAAGGGGATCGGGTTCGACTACGGTTCGCACATTGAACGCTCACGAACGCTTGGCTCCTTCAATGATGCTTCCTCAGAACGCTTCGACGAACTCATCAAAGCGTTCGAACTATTCGCTATCGGGAAGGAGTATTTCAAAACCCTCTATTATACAACGGAGGTGTCACAGCTGTCCCGGACGCTCCTCGTCGTCGCGCTCCCGGCCATCCTGCTGAATGCCTCAGCGATTATGGCAATCAATGGGGGGGTCCTTCCCGACGGCCAAATCTTGGGTATCCCGTCGTTACAGACGTTTATGGCCGTGGCATTCACGATTTCGATCGCGCCCTATCTCGTGTTAACCGCCTATATGCTCCGGATCTCGACCGTCGCACGACTGACCGCGTCGGGTGGGATTTTCTCGCTGAAGTAGCAAGCATCGAGACCCTCCATAGCGGATGGCTACCCAGACGACGGAAGCACGATCAACTGTCGCAGGTGGTGCTCTCTGTCGTCCCATCTTGTCTCCAGTGAACTGAGCCGCCAGCGATTTGTTAGAAGGTCTCATATCTCTGTAAGCGTGGCGTATTTTTCTCCCGTCAACACTCGGTACTGTCGCCCGGATTTCGCCAGTCGCCAATACCCGATCTCCCCAGCCCGCGTCACGGCGAATACGGAAGGACCACGTCCGTAGTCGGACACACACGGGGCCACGGTTCCTGAGACAGCAAGCCGATTAAATTACAGCACTATGATTGTAATGGAATGGGTCCGTTAGTAATGTCTGATATCCTAGTTATTTACGTGTCTCAAAAAGTAAATCACCGTGTTCATAGAACGCTCGCTTCAGCCCGAGGTCGAAATCCGAACTCACACCCTAAATCGACCGAGCGATCTATCTGTATCACCGTTCTCGAAGACCGTGTAACGAATACACAGGCGGAGAGTCGTGGCCAGAGAATGTGCAGGTCGTGGTGCTATTCGCCTCGCTGTTCGACTCAAACTCAGTGACCGAAAGCACTCTTGACGAGTCCCCCCTACGACATCGTCGAGAAGTCTCCACAACGGTCCGAAGGGACGACTTCCAGAACCAACGAACGAAATATCAATTGAACGTATGATACTCTTACTTCGCAAGCGGATTTTATTTCGATATTATAACTAAGTGAATAGCGCTCGTCGTTCCTTATATGGTACTGACAGTACTCAACAGAGTCGCAGCTGTTCCTTTACAGTTCGGTGGAGACCTCATCGGGCTCGCAATCCTGTTCTTGATCCTCGCCGTGATCGCGGCAGTCGTTGGCGCGAGCGGGGTCGCTGGGATCAGTATGAACATCGCCAAGTGGCTCGTCATTATCTTCGTTGTGTTAGCGATTGTCACATTCATATTCTGAGATACTACGGCAACCTTTCGGAGAATCGCGCTACGAATAACCTGTAGGTGAATAATTATTCTAAGACAAGAGATCGACGGCCGCGAGGACGAATGCGACGGTGATGACACCAAGAGCTACGTTAACGAACGGGAAACGCGCCGCGCTGCTGCAGGCGTTCCTTGACCCGTCTCGTGTTCGTCCCAACGTCTTCGAAAATATCAAATTTAAAATATAATCGGTATATTTTCAGCGATTGAGCAGGAGCGAAAGACGTGGTGGCTCCCTAGGGCAGCATCTGCAAGCCTTCGTTCACGGGATCGCCTGCAGTCGTGGAACCGGACGTGCGATCTGTTGTAAACCTACCATCGCTGTGGCCTAGCTAGTAGCCATACTTCGGCAGGATTCGGCGCACTTCAGGAGAACGTCAGCGCAGACCTGACAGTGGGTGGCGTCGTGGCGTTCGCATTCCTCAGCGCACTCCTCGCACGCGCTGGCACAGGCCTGTGCGAGGTGGGTACTGTAGTTCGAACTTCGGGCCATAAATCGCGCGTGCAGCGACGTGAGGTCGGCCACGTCCCGGCAGATCCGGGCGCACTCCTCCATATCGGCGTCGCCAAGGCACTCGTCAGCACACCATTCACAGACCTGTGCGGCCTCGTTACAGACCTCAATGCACTCGCGTTGCTCGTCGTTCAGACTGTCGATTTTCGAGACGGTTTCTGAAAGGGGCATACCGCCTTAGATGACATCCAGCAAGGTCGTAAACGATGTGCCTGCAACTGAAAGCGATTAAGCCTGCTGTGTGTTGCTATCGCGCACGTCCGCCCACTGGGACACACGCAATGGTCTGGGACGCCAATGAACGTGTTGATCGCTGCGGGGGAATACCGTGGGAAAAAATCGTCGAAATCGAGGTGAGGAACACTTCGGGAGGTCCCACCCAACGGGAGTTCTCAGGCCTTCGTTCGCGCAACTACACACGACCCGATCACGGTCAAAGCAGTCACAATCGACTGTATCAGTCCATTCACTCCGAAACGTCAAAACTCGCTCACGTATTGAACAGGTCCACAGGATCGCGTTCGAAGGCCGGAACGAATACGGTCTCTCCCCGTCGGTTGGGCATCCCCCCGGCGGTGTTATTTTTGAATCTCCTCCGCAGTTTTCCCGTCTCTGAGGTCCTCTCTCCGAAGGGACGGATCACGTTCAGTAGCGTGACCGTGGCCGCCGCCCCCTGGCGTCCGAACCGATATCGTCGTCCCGGCGTCGACGTCAACTGTGAGCTTCGATCCGACTCTCTCGCCAGCGATACGGTTCTCACCGACGGCACCGTCCTCGCCTCCAGCGACTCCCTTCGGCCGCGTCCGTCGGCGCTCGGTCAGTAGCGAGACGGTCGCGTCGCACTCCACGTGCAGCGTCCGCTCGATACCGAGCCCGCCGCGGTGTTGTCCGTCACCGCCGGTCCCGGGGCGGAGGGCGTATCGAACGGCCGAAAGCGGGTATTCGCTCTCCAAGACCTCGATCGGTGTGTTGAGCGTGTTTGTCATCCCGACCTGGATTCCGTCGGTGCCGTCGGCGTCCGCCGCCGCCCCCGCGCCGCCGCCGATCGTCTCGTAATACGCGAAATCCCCGGTGCGAGAGCCGATGATGAGGTTGTTCATCGTTCCCTGCCCCTGCGCGGGTACCCGGTCGGGGACCGCCTCGGCGAAGGCCGCGAAGACGACATCGGTCACGCGCTGGCTGGTCTCGACGTTCCCCCCGACGACCGCTGCGGGCGGCGTCGGATTCAACACCGAACCTTCGGGCGCGATGACGGTCACCGGGTCGTAGCAACCGTGGTTCGGTGGAATCTCCGGATCGGTCAAGCACCGCACGACGAAGTAGACGGCACTCTTCGCGACCGCGAGCGGTGCGTTGAGGTTCCCGGCCACCTGCGATGCGCTCTCCGAAAAGTCCACTTCGACATTTGCGCCGTCGACGGTCACGGTCGCCTCGATCGGGATCTCCGACTCGGTGACACCGTCGCCTTCGAGGACGTCGCGCGCGGTGTAGACCCCGTCCGGGACGGTTTCTAGCTCCCCGGTGATTCGCTCGCGCGAGTACTCGATGACCGCGTCGAACCCGCGGATCACAGTTGATTTTCCCCACCGATCGAGCAACTCTCCGACCCTGTTCTCGGCGCGTTCGTGCGCCGCGAGTTGCGCGCGGAGATCGGCTCGACGCTCCGAGGCGTTGCGCACGTTCGCCAGGAAGATGTCGAGGACGTCGTCGACGATCTCGTCGTCGCTGACGAGTCGAACGCCCGGTAGCCGGATTCCCTCCTCGTGAACTTCGCGCGCCCCGGCAGGCATACTTCCGGGCGATGATCCGCCGACGTCGGCGTGGTGCGCCCGTGAAACGGCGTATCCCACGATCTCCGCCACTCCGTCGGCAGCTCCTCTCGTGTCGGTTGTCGTGGGCGCGCCAGAATCGGAGACGAGGGGGGAGACGAGCGTCACGTCCGGAAGGTGCGTCCCGCCCGCGAAGGGATCGTTCAGGATCCACACGTCGCCGGGGTCCGGATCGCGCTCTCGAATCGACTCGACCGTCTCCGGCATCGCTCCGAGATGGACGGGGATGTGTTCGGCCTGCGCGATCATTCGCCCGGCGGCGTCGAAGATCGCGGTCGAACAGTCCTGCCGCTCCTTGATGTTGGGGGAGTAGGCGCTCCGAACGAGCACCTGGCCCATCTCCTCGGCGACTCCCTCCAGTTGGTTCCGGAGGATCTCCAGTGTGACCGGATCGAACTGCGTTCCCTCCCGGTTCGCCGTGTCACTCATTGGTCGCCCTCCGTGAGGACGAGCGACCCGTCCCGGTGAACGTCCGCCGTCCACGCGGGCGGAATCACCACGGTGCTCTCTGATTGCTCGACGACTGTGGGTCCCTCGATGACCGCTTCGGTCGGGAGCGTCGATCGATCGTACACTGACGTCTCGTGAGTGGTTTCGTCGTCGAACCGCGCGGTCCGCGTGTCCTTCTGAGTCAACTCCTCTGCCTCGTGATCGGGTCTCGGGTCGGTCCGCGGGATCGTCGCCGATACCCGGAGGTTGACGACGTGAACGGGGTCGTCCATTCGATACCCGTATGTCGAGTCGTGCACAGCGTGGAAACGGCCCTCGACGCGGTCGGGGTCGAACGGGTCGTCCACCTCGACGGATAACTCGAAACTCTGCCCCGCGTATCGGAGATCCGCTCGCCGCTGCGGTACCGCTCGGTCAGGTTCTCGGGCGTCGGCGAGGACCGATTCCGTGAGCGCCTCGTATCGTTCGTCGACGTCGACCGGATCGGTGTCGTCAAGCGACGTGCGATACGTCTGCACGGCGTCGTGCGTTTCGTCCGCGGCGAGGAGCCCGTACGCCGAGAGCACGCCACAGGCCGGTGGGACGACGACCGTCTCAATACCGAGACTGGACGCGAGTGCGGACGCGTGCATCGGTCCGGCTCCACCGAAGGCGACGAGGCCGAATTTTCGCGGGTCGTGACCGCGCTCGACGGTGGCCGAACGGATCGCACGAGCCATCGTCGCGTTCGCCACCCGATGGACGCCGCGGGCCGCGGCCACCGAATCAGCCATTCCCGCTTCGTCGGCAAGCGCCGATAGCACGTCGTGAGCCGCGTCGACGTCGAGAGAGAGCGTCCCCCCGAGCGTCGTTTCACCTCCGAGGTACCCGAGGACAAGGTTCGCGTCGGTGACAGTCGGTTCCGTTCCGCCGTTCCCGTAACAGGCCGGGCCGGGGTCGGCACCGGCCGATTTCGGCCCCACTTGGAGCGCGCCGCCGGAATCGACCCACGCGATCGAACCGCCTCCAGCCCCGACGGTGGTCACGTCTACCATCGGCGTGTGGACGGGAAGGCCGTCGATGGTGCCGGTCGTCGTGCGTTCGACCTCGCCCTCGCGAACGACGCTGACGTCGCTCGACGTCCCACCCATATCGAAGGTGATCAGCCCTCGAAGGTCGTGCGTCTCGACAGCGCCCCCGGCCGCGGCGTTCGCACCGACGACGCCCGCCGCTGGCCCGGACATCGTCGTTGTGACGGCGCGTTCTCGAACCGTATCGATATCGGCGATACCGCCGTTCGCCTGCATTACGAGCGGCGCTGGAACACCCTCGTCTGCCGCCCGTTCAGCCAGGCCGCCGAGATAGCTGTCGATCGCGGGTGTCACGTACGCGTCGACGACCGTCGTCGACGTGCGCTCGTACTCGCGGAACGCCGAGAGGACCTCGTGCGAAGCGATGATCGGAACGTCGAGTTCGGATTCGAGCACGTCGACGACGCGGCGTTCGTTGCTCGGATCCGCGTACGCGTGCAGTAGCGCGACGGCGACGCTCTCTACCCCGAGGTCTCGGATTCGGACTGCGACATCGCGGACCGCGTCCTCGTCGACGACTGTTGTGACTCCGTCAGGCGTCGTTCGTTCCGGAACCCCGAACCGACGGCGACGGGGGACGAGCGGCTCCGGTCGATCCGCCTCGGGATCGTAGAGGCCCCGTCGGTTCTGACGGCCGATTTCGAGGACATCTCGGAACCCCTCGGTCGTCACGAGCGCCGTCTTCGCCCCGTTTCGTTCGAGGAGCGCGTTGACCGAAACGGTCATCGCGTGGCTGAACTCCTCGACGTCGGCGGGGTCGATACCCGCACGATCACACGCTCTGCGGATTCCGCGTATCACCCCGCGACTCTGGTCGTCGGTGCTCGGGACTTTCGTCGTCACGAGCGAGGTTTCGGTTTCGAGGACGACGTCGGTGAACGTGCCTCCGACGTCAGCCCCGAGTTTGATCGGCATACCGGTCGTATGCCGCGGGACCGTGATAAGCGTGGGAGATATCGGAGCGGTTGCGACGGCTCACGCAACCGGTCCCAGGATCTCCTTCGATGAGCACTTCCCCGTCAGATTCCGAACAGCTCCCGCGCGTTATCCTCGAATATCTTTTGCTTTTGCTCATCACTCAGCCCTTCGACATTATTGACGGCCGCTGGCGCGTCGAAGTCTTGGTGTGGTCGGTCCGAACAGTAGATCACTTGGTCTTCGAGGTCGGCACGCTCGATGAGGTCGACGACGTCGACCATCTTTGTGGCCTCCTCGGGGAGCGGTTGCGTCCCGTAGTAGAACTCCGAGAGGTATTCGCTCGGGAGTTTCGACAGCTCCGCGAACTCGCTCGACCGTTCGAGGTACTCGCGGTCCAATCGCTCGCCTAAGGCCGGGATCCACGAAAGACCGCCCTCCCAGAAGCCGAAGTCGACGTCGTACTGTTCGACGATTCCTCTGAGGATGAGGCTGTTGGCGTGCCACATCTTCGGGATGGTGTGCGCGAGCGTGTGGAACTCCGCGAAGTTCTTCGACTGCATCCCCGCGATGGGGAATCCGGCCACGATGCCCGTCGTCGAGTGCAGGATTATCGGGAGATCGTGCTTTTCGGCGGCCTCGTAGATCGGTTCGTAGCTCTTGTGACCCATCGGATACGTGGGGCCGACGTCGGTGATCATCGCACCGACGACACCGTCTTCGTCGCCGTAGCGCTCGATTTCCTCGGCGCTCTCCTCGGGGTGGTTGCCGAAAATATAGAGTTTCGCGTAGTAAGTCCCGTCACCGCGTGCGAACCGATCTACCGTGAGATCGTTGAACGCGCGCATGTACATCACCTGTTTATCCTGTGCGGGAATCGTCGTCATGCGGAACTGGCCCGGGGAGAACACGACGGTGTCGATACCGAGTTGTTCGCGCACGGGATCGATGTCCTCGGCCGTTTTGATGTCCGGCGAGTGGATGTTGATCTCGGTGCGGCCACCGGCGCTGCGGTCCCAGCCGTCCCACTGGACCGGCCCCCAGTCTTTGGGTCCGGCGAGATATCCCTGCTCCTCGTTTTCGCGCATCTCGTCGTCAGCGATGTATTCGCGGATGTCAGCGCCGGACTCCGCACTGTGCCACTCGCCATCAATCACCGTGTGATCCATACCCAGCAGGTGGACGGAACAGAACTTAATATCCCTGGTTTTTCGTGTCAGGTGGTTCGATCGTTGGACGGCAATACCGCTATACGCCGTCGCCACGAAGGCGTTCTCGACCTGCGGCGCCCTTACAGACGAATGTGGATCTCGTCGTCTTCGACGACCACGTCGTACGTTCCGACCGCATCCTCGCCCTGAACGTGCTCGCCGGTTTCGACGTCGAACTGCCACCCGTGCCACGGGCAGTACACGCAGTTATCCTCTACCCGCCCCTGTCCGAGCGGACCACCCTGATGCGGACAGACGTTGCTGAGAGCGAAGTATTCGCCCTCGATGTTGAACAGCGCGACCTGCTCTCCGTCGACATCGACCACCGAGGAAGAACCCGGTTCAAGTTCGTCTGTGGTTGCAACCTTCTGGAGCGCGGACTCATCCGCACTAGTCTCCGTCATATCGCCACCGTAGGAACACACAGATATAACGTTACGTTTACGAGCAACATATCGCGTGGCGGTCCGTCGAATCCGTTGGATTGCAGAGGATTCGCCCGTATATACGATCCGTATCTATCGGAAATGGTCTTCCCATCAGTTCTTCCTTGTAACCAGTGTCTGGAGAGCTATCCAAACAAATTTGTGGTTTTATGCGGATATATTTGAAAATATCGGTTCTTTATGCTATCTTAAATGGACCATATAATATCCGATAGTGTCGTATTTGTGTTGACTCATTCCGAATCCTTTACAAAAATAGTCCTGTAATGTAGAGATCCATCTCCGTACCATTGCGTATCTCTCCGTGTGTTCACGAACGTCTCACCTTCAGTAGTGGCTTCGATGCCACTGGTATCGTTGCTCAGCGGACCACCTTCGCCATCACCGTCCGAATATCCCATCCGTCTCGTGACGAAAATGTCCTTTTCGGTTGACGAGATCATTCGATAGTATCGGAATCGCTCTGACAGTCACAGCCGCCGCGATCGAGGAGATCCGTGATCGGGTAACTCGCCCCGCAGTCCTCACAGAGTACCTGTATATCCACGAGGACGTTGAAACTTCCGAGCACGAGCCGCTCGGTCGTTCGCAGTTGATCGAGGTTGTTTTCGACGACCGCGATGAGCCGGCTCTGAAGTCGTTGGACGGTCGTCCGAACGCTTTGAAGCCGATCTCCGGGCGAGCGTTCTTTGGACGCACCCCTGAACTCGGTGAGATACGTATAGACGGCTTGATGAGAGACGAACTCCGTCCGGAGTTCGTCGGGATCGATGCCGTTGCGTTCGAGCGTCGCCTCCGCGTCGACTCGCATACCGGCGGTCACGTCGTCTTCGGTGAGCAGTCGGTACAGGTTCGCCACTTCCCCGTCGATCGGGTTTTCACCGGCCCGTTCGAGTTTCATCGCGAGAAGCCGCTCGTTGAACCAATCCGCGAGGGACCGGAGACTCTGACTCTCGTAGCCGGTCCCTGTCCACCGGTCTTCGAGCTCCTGTCCCACGTCATTCATCTCGTACGTTTCGATGAGTCGTCCGACTTTCGAACGGGTCGGATCGGGTGTTTCGCTCATAGTTCGCCGGTTGTGCCGAACAAATGTAAATGTAGTAGTGATGGCTTTCCGGTACAACGGTATTCGGCGGTGGTCCACACTCCGCGCTATGTACGTAATTACATAAATTCAATCATATATGTTATTCTGATATACTTGTCTGGTTCACTTTTGGTACGCGCTTCGTGTGGGACCGTTCGGCGCTCTCATTCGATCGGTTGTCGAACGCCATCACTCAAGTACCCTGAGGACGAAGCCGGAGCTAATGCCAATCGTTGAAGTGACGCTCCCCGATGAACTGCTGAGCGAGTTCGAACAGTTAGTCGACGAAGAGTTCGTTACCGAAGAACAGGCCGTCGAAGAGTTGCTCACGATGGGTATCGACGCCTACAACGTCGACGTCGCCGACGACAGCCAACCTGGAGACGACTTTATGGAAGGCGCGGAGAACAACCTATTCGATACGGCGTCCGATCCCGGCGGGCTCGACGACGACCGCCTATAGGTCGGTCACCGACCAGTCGCAACGATTCCGACCGGTTCCGGCGGGTAACCGAGAGCGTGGGGAGTCGACGCTATTCGATGTGCTTCAGTCGTCGGCCGGGGTGGGTTGACGGACCGATCCCGTACGCCAGGTTCCCCGTCGATACCACGTGTACGCGATAAGCGCGCCCGCGACGTTCGAGATCGGGAAGGCCAACCAGATCCCCTCCGAACCGAAATTCAGCGACGCGGTGTACGCGACGGGGATCCGAATCATACCCAACATTATCACGGCGATGACCGCGGCGGTGAGCGTTTTTCCGGCACCACGGAAACTCCCCGAATAGGCGCGCATCACGCCGATGAACCCGAAGCTGGGTGCGACCCATCTGAGGAAGGTGCTTCCCTCGCGGATCACTTCCGGATCGTTTGTGAAGATGGCGACGATCGGTTCCGCGGCGACCAGCGCGAAGAGACCGAGTCCGGTGAGAATCACGAACATCGTCTTCGCGGCGAAGTCGGCCGCCGTCCCCGCCCGGTCGGGCTTTCCCGCACCGATGTTCTGCCCAGTCATCGTTTCGACGCCGCGCGCCACCGCGATCGCCGGGAGGAAAATGACCGAGAACACGCGGACACCGATCCCGAAGGCGGCGACGACGGTCGTCGGGAACATCCCGACGACGAGGAGGAGGAGGTTAACCGAGAGCGCGCGACCGGTAACCTCGACGGACGCCGGGACGCCGATGTCGAGGAGCTGACGCAGGTAGCTGAAGTTCGGTCGCATCTGACTCGGGTGAATCATCACGCCGCGGACTCCCTGGAGCATCACGACAATTCCGACCACGAACGCGAGCGCCCGCGAGAAGATCGTCGCGATCGCCGCCCCGGTGACTCCGGAGCCCGTGTACCCGGTCGCGGCGAGTAGCGAGGCCTCGACGCCTTCCAGACCGATCATCTCGAACAGCGGATTGCCGTCGAATCCGAAGATCAGAATCGGGTCGATCGCGATGTTCAACACGACCGAGCCGAACATCACGAGCATCGGCGTGACCGTGTCGCCGTATCCGCGCATCAGCGCGATGAAGACGAAGAACCCGAACATGAACGGCATCCCGGCGGATATCACCTGCATATACCCCGTCGCGAGGGGGTGGACGTCTGGTGACGCGCCGAGAAAGCCGATGAACGGGCCGACCGCGTAGTAGCCGAGTACGCCCAGGAGTATCGATCCGATAACGGAGAACGCCACCGTCTGTGAGGCCGCGTACTCCGCTTCATCCTCCTCGCCAGCACCGATATGCTGCGCGACGAGGACGCTTCCGGCGATTGATAGGCCCATCCCGAGCGAGATGAGTAGGAACACCATCGGGAACGCGAAACTGATCGCGGCAAGCGCCTCCGTGCTGTACTGCCCC
>NZ_VJXQ01000004.1:43181-133203 GCF_007655485.1 Halobellus captivus | reverse complement strand
CAGAACGTGTCCGCGAGGTTGTACGCCGTCTGGAGGAGATTCGTGATGACGATGGGCAGCGAGAGGTAGAACAGCGGACGACCGATCCTACCGCTCGTCAGGTTCAGTTCGTCCGGCCCCTTGAACATCGAGCCGATCCGGTCTCGAAGCCTCATTCAGTTGTGCCCCTAACTCCTTCCGACGTCGTTCTCGATGTGGCTGTCTCATCGGTCGCCAAATCTGTACAGAGCGTATCGCCGATATACGCGCGGAGCACTGTCGCGGACGTTTCGGGGGCGTGGCCGACTCCGACGTGTCTCGTTTGGACGCCGTTGACGAACGTCGTCAGAAATGACGCGACGGCGTCAGGGTCGACGTCGCCGTCGAAGGTGCCCTCCTCGATGCCATCCTCGACGATGCCACGAACTTCTCGGACGAACGCGTCGTCGAATCGCTCCAGGCGATTCCGAAACGCCTCGTCGTACGGTGACTGCGCCTTGATTTCCAGCAGTGCTGTCTGAAATGCGGGGGCGTCCTGACGGTCGACGATGAACGTGTCGATGAGGTTGTACAACCGATCTGCTGCCGTCTCCCCCGCCGGTTCGGTGAGCCGATCGGTGAACCGTTCGTAAAGGTGGTCCAGATAGGCCACCAGGAGATCGTGTTTGCCGTCGTAGTGGTAGTGAAGCGATGCCTTACAGAGATCGGTTTCGTCGGCGATATCCTGCATCGTCACCTCCGCGTACCCGTGCTTGCACAGTGCGTCGTGCGTGGCGTGTAGAATCCCCGTCGCCGTGTCCGCACTCATTCGAAAGGCTCCATTTTGTTGTCGAAACTGACTGTTCGGTCAGTCAAAAGCTGTTCGGTCTCACCGCTCCTCTGCACACTGTGAAGTCTTTGCGGTTGGAACGGTCAAATAGACGAGCCAGAACGGGAGAAAACACGTCGTAACGGCATCCGGACGAGCGCTTCACAGTGAATCACATCCTGAAACGCGGATCCGGGTTCTGGATCCCCGCTGTACCCCCCGGCGGAAATTTATGGGAATGTGCGATCACCACTGTCAGTGATCGAGACCCCGGCGTCCGGTTCCTCGTCCGTCTCGCGGAACCGAGGTTCCAGCGCCGCTAACTCGTCGTTGATTTCACAGCGTTTCGATGCATCGGGTGAACGCGGACCCGCACGAGGTCGTATTCGTAGTACGCAGATAGCCCGTTCCACGGGCGGAACGATCCGATCACACGCGTCGTTCGTCGACTGTTCGTGCGACCGAGCGGCTACCGAGGATCTCCTATGACATTCCGTTGGACTCCGCTCCGTAATCCGTATACCCGACCAGTTCGATCCCGACCGGGATCGGTCGGTCAGACATCCACGCGGACCACGTGACCGCCGCAACCGCACTGATCGACGTACTCCCAGTCGATATCGTCGCCGTAGGCGTCATCGAGCGCCCCGTAGAGGTACGTCTCAGGGTGTCCGTGATCGCCGTGGGTGACGAGGTTGACGTGATTTCCGGGGGCCGTGTGTTCAATCGCCGAGACCGCTTGATCGACGACGAGCGATCGGTCAGCGGCGTGTTCTGGACCCTCTAAATTCGCGGACCAGGAGTTGTCGTGCGTGCGGTCGGTCACGGGGGCAGCGTCGACGTCGTGAGCGTCGCTCGCGGCAGCCGTATCCGCTTTCGAATCTGTCGTCATACGTTCGAATACCCGCTGAACGCATATAACGCGCATCCCGAACATATTCTAACGGTGACTTTATCGCGGCGTCTACCGTCCCTGGAATATGTCCAGCAATTTCGTGGGAGCGGACGAAACGCTCTTTCGAATTGTCGAATCGCTGGTGGAAACGGGGCCGATGGGGGTTACGGAGACCGCAGATCGGCTCGATCTCACGAAGAGCACCGCGCACCGGCACCTGCAAACCCTCGCAGCCCTCGGCTACGCGATCAACGACGACGGGACGTACCGACTCTCTCATCAGTGGTTCCACATCGGAGTCGGAGTGAAATCTCGCGAACCGTTCTACCGGGCGTCTCGGAGGCCGTTACAAACGCTCGCCGACCGAACCGTGAAAACCGCGTGGGCCGCAGTCGAGGAGGGTGGGAAACTCATCTTCGTCAACGGTGCTGGTGCGAACCCGACTCACAACCCAGACATATTGGTCGGAAGTTGGTCGTCGATCACGAAAACGGCCGCGGGCAAGGCGATTCTGGCTCACCTCCCTCCCTCGCGTGTCGCAGACATTCTGGAATCGAACGACGACGACGAACCGTTTGCGTCTGTCGACCTCCAGAAGGAACTGGAGTCTATCAGATCCCGCGGCTACGCGATGAACCAGGGGGAAATCATCTCCGGAATCTCCGCCATCGGAATGCCTGTGGTCGTCGACAACACCGTCTATGGATCGTTTGCCGTGTCGAGCTCGTCGGAAGAACTGACCGACGACGACCGCGAAGAGGCGCTCGATGCGTTGTCTGACGCCGTCAATCGAACGCGCGATCAATTAACGGCGCACATAAACTGATGGTTTCTGTCACCACACGGATCCCCTCGCTCTGATCGGTGGTGTGTTGCGTGGTCCGTAATGTTCGGGTGACTCGACTACCGATCGGCGAACCGCCAAATCGCACTACTTTTTCGGGAGCAGAGCGACGAACTCACCCGGCCCCCGTCGTTCGACCTCGTATCCGTCGGCGTCGAACGAGGCGACCTCCGCCTGCATCTCGTAGAACAGCGGTTTTGGTTCGTGGTCGTTGATGAGTTCGAGCGTTTCACCGCTCGCGAGCGATTCGAAGGTGTCGTGAATTTTCGGGTGTCGATCAGCCGGTGGGACGTCCCTGAGGTCAAGTGTCGTCGCTGCCATACGACAAACTCACCGGCGGATCGACGAATCGTTTTGCCCGAATATGTTCGTCGGAATGTTTCGTATTCGATACGATCTCCCGAGAGCGTCCGATCCAGGCGGTCGATTCGATTTTCGCCAGGGCGCGGTCGTGAGAAAGTGGACAGCGTGTTTTCGACGGTGCTACTCGACGTACAGCGAGTACAGTATGACGGCGAACCCGATCGTCGTGAAGAGGCTCTCGACGACGAGCGCGACGCCGGGGTCGAGCGTTGAGAGTTGGTCGACGACTCCCGCGACGATCGCGCCGACGGTGACGACGCCGAACCCGGCAGTCAGCGCACGGAGTGCGGCCGAGCCGGTCCGACGAAACGCACGGAACGAATAGAGGGTGATCGCCCCGCCCAGAAGCAGCGTCATCGTCTTCAGTGCGACGGCGATCGGCGTGACGGTCATTCGTCTCGTCCCTCCTGTACGACGTTCATTCGTCTCGTTCCTCCACAGTGTTTCGAAAGGATCTCTGCGTCATCGTAGCCGCCCGTACTCTGTCGAATCCCCTGACAATCCCCCCGAACGTATTCGTCCCCATACTCGTCTTGGGACGGTTGCTGGCATCCGACGTTCGTTAGTCTCGGAACCACATCCCGGGCGTCAGTCCGTCCCGGACGACAGGACCGTGACTGTTGAGTACCTGGTCGTCGTATCGCGGATAATGTCCACCGACGAGTCCCGCCCCGCTCACTCTGATTCGAGAGGAGCGTCAGACGAGATCGTCTCTCACCGACGACTCCAGTATCTCGGTGTCGCGTTGGCGTTGGCCGTCGCCGCCCTGCATCTCGCCCACCCGGACCACGGTGTGTTGGCGCTCTTCGCGTTGTTGTACGAGAATCCCGCCGCACTCCAGTTCGACCCCCGCCCGGCCGCGTTCGTGGCCTCCGGGATGGCGCTGTTCGTCGGCGTGTCGCTCAGTCGGAACGCCCCGGATCGAAAGCCGTACTACGTCGCCGGGATCGCACTGGGCGTGATATACATCGTCGGCTACTTCGCGTGGCACTTCACCGGTCACGGCGGATTTCTGCCTGGACGCGAACCGCTTCTTCACGACGTTACACCGCTTGAAAACGTGATTTCACACCTCTCGACGGACCCATGGGCCGCCGCATCGAAGGCCGGTGAAATCTGTCTCGTTGCAGTACTCGGCGTCCTCCTCCGGCGCGAGTAACGGCGAGAAACGATAGCCCTCTCGGCGGGCGAATCCCTCACTCCGACTCTTCGTCGCGAGAGATGAACTCTTTGATCACTTTTCCCTCGGCGCGGTGGAGCTTCTCGCTCGTCGTCGATTTGGCGAGTCCGATCGCCTCCGCTAAGTCCGTGAGGGTGCAGGTCCGCGGCGTGTCGTAGTAACCGCGCTCGGCCGCCTCCTCGAGAAGCTCGTACTGTTCGTCCGTGAGAAGCGACTGCGTGTCGATCGACTGCGTGATCGAAACGAGGTCGAACGGGATTCCGAACTGTTCGAGCAGCGTCCCGAGCTCCGAGAGTTTCTCCCGCGGTGCGGTCAGTTCGACCGTCACCTCGCCGTCGACGATCGTGATCGGGAGCTCCAGCGGGATCCCGGCCGCGCTCAGCGACTGGATCAACAGCGGCTCCGTGGTCTCGAACTGCACGAGCGCTCGCTCTGCCTGCGCCTCGAGAATCGTCACCGAGGTCACGGTCTCGTAGCCGTCGATGGTCGTCACGATCGGTTCGATGTCCGAAGCGGTGATCTCGACGAGACCGACGCCGGTGTCGCCCGCGGGCATCGCCGCGAGGACGGTGAATTCGGCGTCGGGGTACTCCGTCGAGAGCGCCGAGACCCAGACCTGTTCGGGAAGCGTGAGAGAGAGCGTTGCTTGGGGCATCGGTGATACGAGGTTGTACGAGCGCCGGGAGTAAAGTACCCGCGAATATGTTCGGGCGTTTCCTGCCCATTCGGGAAGTGACGAGCCGCGTTTTTCCGCGGGCACTCACCATCCGAATGTACTATGACCACTACGGACACCAACGTGGCAGACGGTGCCGACGGACGTACGATCTCGCGTCGCGGTGCGCTTCGCGCGCTCGGCGGCGCCGCGGCCGCAGGGACGCTTCTCGGCGGCGCGTCTGTCAGCGTTGGCGCGCAGTCGTCGGAAGCAGATCTGGAGTCGTGGTTCGAGAACACCTCCAACTACGACGGCGTCGTCGATGGGACCGATAGCGACGCGATAACCGTCGAAGTCGGCGTCGACGCGAACGACGGCGCGTTCGGCTTCGGGCCCGCCGCGATCCGTGTCTCGCCGGGAACGACGGTCACGTGGACCTGGACCGGAGGGGGCGGCTCTCACAACGTCGTGGAGACCGACGGAGCGTTCGAGTCTGACCTCGTCGACGCCGCCGATCACACCTTCGAATACACGTTCGAGAGCGAGGGTACCTTCACGTACTCGTGCACGCCCCACGAACCGATGGGGATGAAGGGGGCCGTCGTCGTCGGCGAAAGCGGTAGCGGTGGGAGCAGCGATGGTGGGGGAAGTGGCGGCGGTGAAAGCGGAGGGGACGGCGACAACGACGGGGGCGAGGAAGCGGTCGCGGCGCCGTTCGGTGATTCGAGGACGCGGAACCTCGGGGGTCTTGCGCTCGGCGGAGTCTTCGCCGCCGCGTTGGCCTCACCGGGGCTGTTCGGTGCGTTCCTCTGGATCAACGAACGCCGAGACGAGTGAGGTTCGACTGCCCCAACAGATGTGAAGCGTGGCTGATGAGCTCGTCCAACCCCGACGCTACTCCGTACTCGCCTCGGCTCTGACCTCTCCCCAGAGGTCGGAGAGTTGATCGGCCGCCGACCGCGATGACGGCGTGACCGTGAGTTCCAACTCGCCGTTCCGTCTGGAGACGACAACCTCCTCGAAATCGATTGCATACCGCGCGGCGTCTTCACGCTGCTGCTTCCGGAGCAGACCCGCTTCGACCATCGATTCGAGTTTCTGATACGCCGTCGAACGGGGGAGTTCACACACGTCGGCGATTTCTGCAGCCGTCATCCCGTGATCGAGCGCGCGAAGGACGTCGCGACACCGCTCGCTGGTCAGGGCATCGAAGACCGTCTCGAAATCGGGTTCGAGCGCATCAGACAGTGGATTCGAAGCCATTTCAGTGTGTATTCTCCCAGTCGTCGCGGTTCGATACGCCCCTCGGGTGTGGCCGATTGTAAACGCTCCGTTCCCACCGCTCGGTTGTGTGGTTATCTCGGCTCGATCTCGCTCTCTCGCTTCGACTCCGGCTACCGGCTCCAGTCGCGTTCTGCCTCCACCCGTTCATCCGTCGGTGCCCCCTTTCCGACCAGTCCGGGTCCGCGCTTCCCCGAATATGTTCGAGGAGCTCTCAGAACCTTGGAACCGCGCCGAGCTTATACGGGCTACACACCCCGAGAGGAAACTGTAATGAGCAACTACGTAGGTGCACCCGGTTCGACGATGTCTCGCCGAGAGTTCCTCGCGGCCACTGGGAGTGCGGGAGTCCTCGGCGTGGCTGGTTGTACGGCACCCACGAGCGACCGGACGCAGACCGCTCTCCAGGGTGGCTCAGGCGCAGCAGCGGCGCAGGACGAGTCCCTTCCGTCGACGAGCCCCCCGGAGGTCGTCAACGTCGACGAGCAGGGCGGGTCAGTCACCCTGAAATCAATGCCCGCGCGCCACTCCGCGCACCCGCTGGAAACGATGGGCGGCCCGGTGAACATCCCGCAGGTGTGGGCGTTCCAGGCCGACGACGGCGACCCGAGCGTCCCCGGACCGATTCTCCGAACGACCGAAGGCAACGATATGGAGGTGACGCTCGACAACACGGGAGGGATGCGGCCGCACACGCTGCACTTCCACGGCGTCCGCAAGGCGTGGAAGGACGACGGCGTGCCGACGACGACGGGAATCCGGGTCGACCCCGGCGAGAAGCACACGTACACCATTCCCGCGAACGTGCCCGGCACCCACCTGTATCACTGCCACTACCAGACGCACCGACACATCGAGATGGGGATGTACGGCATCTTCCGGGTGGACCCGGAGGGCTACGAGCCAGCCGACCGAGAGTACTTCATGACCGTCAAGGACTGGGATTCGAGACTGCCGCGACAGATGGCGGGCGAGGACGTGAGCTACGATCCTCGAAATCGAAATCCCGACATCTTCACGATCAACGGAAAGAGCGCGCCTCGAACCCTTCACCCGGAGGATGGTTCACCCGTCATCGTCAGCGAAGGAGACCAGGTGCGGATCCACTTCGCCAACAACGGGTATATGAGTCACCCGCTGCACATCCACAACCACCGCTTCGAGCGGACCGAGAAGGACGGTGGGGTGATCCCCGAGGCCGCGAGACACGAGATGGACATCACGAACATCGCTCCGGCCGAGCGGCACACGATCGAGTTCACCGCCGACGCGGAACCGGGTATCTACCTGCTGCACTGCCACAAGGTGAACCACGTGATGAACGGCGGCTTCTACCCGGGCGGGATGCTCGGCGGCGTCGTCTACGAGAGCGTGATGGACACCGATATCTTCGCACAGCTGATGGAGTACGCTGGATACGAAGGATAGAGCGAAATTTCACTCGTCGAGCCGACAACGTGGACACCGACCCCGCGGGTACCGAGTCGCACTCGTGGACGAACATATTCGTCTCCGATGATTCGGCTCGGGAACGGGCTCGGACGTTCTTTTGGGGGTCGTCCGTACGACCGCCCGTATGCAGATACGACGAAAGACGATCGCGAAAGTAATCGCCGTCGTGTTCATCTTCAATCTCGTCGTGATGGGCACGGGGGCGTGGTTCGCCTACCAGGAAGCGCCGCCGATCCCCGAGGAGGTGGTCGGACCCGACGGAGACGTCGTCGTCACCGGCCAAGAGATTCGGGACGGAAAGCGGACGTTCCAGCGGAACGGCCTGATGAACCACGGCTCGATCCTGGGTAACGGCGCGTACTACGGCGTCGACTACACCGCCGACGCGCTCGAATTGAAAGTGCGGCATATGCGCGACTACTACGCGGAGGAGCGGTACGGCGCGGCCTACGGCGACCTCTCCTCTGAGCGCCAAGCCGCGATTGCCGACGTCGTCAAGCAGGACTTAGATCAGTCCCACGACGGCGGATCGATCCAGTACTCCGCCGCCGAGCTATACGCACACGAGCAGATGCGTCAAGAGTACGTCCAGCGGTATCACGAGGGCTCTCACGAGCGCGGAGTCGGGGCCGGAATGATCGACTCCGAGTCCGATGCTCGCCAGTTCGCGGACTTCGCGATGTGGACCGCGTGGTTCTCTCACACCGACCGTCCGGGGAGTTCGCACTCCTACACCAACGACTGGCCGTACCAACCAGGTGCGGGTAACGACGCGACGCCCGCCGCGATGACCTGGAGCGTCATCGCGATGGTGCTGCTCGTCGCTGGTGCCGGGGCCGGAATCTGGCTGTACCGTTCGGTCGAACTACCCGAACCAGAGGCCGCGGGAATCTCGGTTCCCCAGCCGGGCGACGTGAGCGTCTTCCCGAGCCAACGCGCCGCGCTTCGGTTCATCCCCGTCGCGGCCGGGCTGTTCCTCGCACAAGTCCTGTTGGGAGGGTTGCTCGCGCACTTCTACATCGAGCGCGCCGGGTTCTTCGGCATCGAGGAGATCTTTGGCGTGCACATCCTCCAACTGCTCCCGTTCGCCATCGCGAAGACGTGGCACATCGACCTCGGGATCCTCTGGATCGCGGCGACCTGGCTCGGCGCTGGACTGTTCCTTCCCCCGCTCCTGACCGGCCACGAGCCGTCCAACCAGTCGACGTACGTGAACGGCCTCCTCGGTGCGATCGTCGTCGTCGTTGTCGGTGGTCTGGCCGGGATCTGGCTGGGATCGAACGGCTACTTCGGCGATCAGCTCTGGTGGCTCCTCGGCAACGAGGGGCTCGAGTACCTGGAAGTCGGGAAGATCTGGCAGTTCGGCATCCTCGCTGGCTTCGGTGTCTGGGCCGTGTTGGCGGTCCGAGGCCTCAAGCCGCTGCTCGATCGTGAACCGATCTACGGCCTCGCACACATGATCCTCTACGCTGGCGGGTCGATCGCGCTGTTGTTCGCGGCCGGATTCCTCTTCACGCCCTCGACCAACATCGCCGTCACCGAGTTCTGGCGCTGGTGGGTCGTCCACATGTGGGTCGAGGGTGCCTTCGAGTTCTTCATCGTGGCCATCATCGGACTCACGCTCGTCTCGATGAACCTCCTCTCGCGACGCAGCGCCGAGAAGGCCGTGATGCTACAGGCGTTGCTCGTGATGGGCACCGGCGTAATCGGAGTTTCGCATCACTACTGGTGGGTCGGGATGCCGGATATGTGGATACCGATCGGGAGCGTCTTCTCGACGCTCGAACTCATCCCGCTGGTGTTCATCCTCTACGAGGCGCTCGGCCAGTACAGCGCGATGACCGTCGACGAGTTCCCCTACCGACTCCCGTTCCTGTTCATCGTCGCCAGCGGCGTCTGGAACTTCGTCGGCGCGGGCGTCCTCGGCTTCTTCATCAACCTCCCGCTCATCAACTACTACGAGCACGGGACGTACCTCACTGTCGGCCACGCCCACGCCGCGATGTTCGGCGCGTTCGGCTTCCTCGCGCTGGGAATGGTCACGTATATGCTTCAACTCTCGATCGACCCCGACCGCTGGGACGGCTCGTGGCTCCGCGCCGCCTTCTGGTGTTGGAACGTCGGCCTCGCGCTGATGGTGTTCGTCTCCGTCCTCCCGGTCGGGTTCCTCCAGTTGGAAGCCGTGTTCACGCAGGGCTACGCGGCCGGACGGGGCCTCGCCTTCTACAATCAGCCGATCGTGCAGACGCTGTTCTGGGCGCGGCTGCCCGGCGACACGCTCATCATCCTCGGAACCGCGATTTACGCGGCCGACCTACTGAGAAAACGGTTCGTCCTCCGGCGCTCGGAGGACGATCCGTCTGTGGAGGATATGGCCGTCGCAGAGGGGATATTGAGCGACGACTGAGAGTGAGTATCGGACCGCTTAACGTTTTTTAGAAACAGTCGGTCGGGGAACAAGCGTTCGGTAGACGTGCATACTCAGCTTTTGCGCTGCGGACCGGCGAAGCCGGTCCTCGGCAAAAGCAGGACGAAAAGCACTGCAAGTCTCCCGTTGGTCGGCTCTTGACTTCGTCTTCGGCGAGTGGACCGGCGACCTACCGGGCTCTACGAGCCGCTCGGTCGCCGGATGCTGACCTCTCGACTCACTCAGTAGTTGATCTGTAGTTCTCGATTCGACGTCGCTCTCATCCGGGTTAGGATGGGTAACGATGTGTCGACTACCAACGGCTACTTCCGACTGGTTGTACTCACACTCTGCGTATCCACCTGGACTAGATTGACAGCAGCGAATTTCGTCAGCTCATATTTCTCGACTGTGCGCGACGAGTCCCGCAACGATTATTGCGAGAGTAGTGATCACAGGCCCGAATCCAGGTACCCCACTGGAAGATTCGGTCCGCGTTTCCGTATCAGGCTCGTTCGACGGCGTCGCTTCAGAAATCTGTGGCGAGGATGGTGTCGGCGTCTGAGTCGTCGGGGAAGCGGTACCCCCGCTGGGGGCAGTGTTGTCGTTGACGGAAACCACCGCAAATGTTGAAAAACCCGGGGTGTCGGCTTCTATCACGTAGTTGCCGTCAGGTGCTTCGCTCACTTCCGTCGGTAGCTCCTGATTCTGACCGTCAACCACTCGAACGACCCGCAGCGAGTCGAGCTCACGCTCACCGAGTTCGTCAGTCGTTATCCTGAACCGGATTCGGGCTGGCAAATCTTCGGCGGCCGCGGGGACGGTTATCTCCACGGAGACGACGACGCTGTCGGGATCCAACTCGTCTGTCACACCCGGAGGAGCGGTTTCCTGCGTCGTCACGCTAACTTCTCCCATCCCGTCTAACCCCTCTCATCGAATGAGAGTTCCTCAACTGGGCCACCATTTATCGGCACCTGCACGCCCGGTTCGGTGGAGTCGCTGTCAACGAGGTCTTCGGTGACGCGTTGTTGAGTTCCTTCATCCGACTGGGGAGCCTCGGTCGTGGGTGTACCCAAACCGCCACCCGGTCCAGCCGCACCGCCTTCGCCACCACCGGGCCCACCCGGACTGTCACCGCCTCCGTCAGATGATTCCGAGTCGTCTGATTCGGCGGCAAACGTTCCGGCCGGGAAGGTCAGATCCAGTTCGAAGACGCCAGACTCACCGATATTGTGGGTCTCATCGGCCTGCGGACCATCCGCACTGCCAACGTGGAAGGTCACCGTCCCACCGGCGTTCGTGTGGGTTCGGAGCTTCTCGGCCGTCGGGCTATCGTTGGCGTATATCCCCGATTCTGTGACGGTGATGCTATCGACTACACCGCCGTCGACCACGGCAACGATAACCGTTCCCACGCCCGCAGAATCGCCATCGGCGTCCGTCGCCTCCCCGTAGAACGAGATTGGCTCTCCGGGTGCGCCCGCCACGACTCCCGCGACTCCGAGGATCCCTCCGGTTGCGGTGAGGACCGCGATCAGGCCGAGCTGCATTCCCGTCCGTATGGATCCGTTTCTGGCGTTGGCCATCTTAGTTAGCTTTCCCCGTCGAGGATTTCTTTTCGTTCTGCCGGGTCGTACTCGGCAGCACTGATCGCGCGGGTCTCACCGTCTACGCCGAGATCGACGTACACCCAGTAGGTGTCATAGGGATCGACCACGTCATCGCCACCGATGCGGACGAACGTGCTCGGATCGTGGGCCACCATACCTTCATCGCCCTCATAATCAGTCGGGGTCGCTGGCAGACTCGACACCGTGTTGAGATCGAGGTTCAACGTCTGGTTGCCGGAACTGACGTCGTAATTCGAACTCAGCAGGTGCCAGCCCTCGTCGATGGTCTCTGCGCCACCCGGTGAAAGCCCTTCCTCGCCGGGCGTCACAAAGTCGTAGCCGATGCGCTCGTCTGGCGTGTCAGCGTTGACATACAGTCCCTTATGAAGGTCCTCGCCATCCGTGACCGTCTCCTCCGTGTTGACATCGAAGCTCACATCGTCGTATGACGTCTCGGCGTTGCGCCACTGGGTCAGATCTACGACGCCATCGGAGACGTACACTTCAGCGGGTTGTGGAATCGACCAGCGGGTATAGCCTTCCTCGAGGTCGTGCGCCTCGTGGACGAGGCGGACTTCGTCAGTTCGGCTGAATTGCCAGGTACCCATATCGATACCGAGTTCGATGGGTGTCGAGCCGGTCGCTGTCTCCGGGTCGAGGTGCTCGGAGAGGTCGACGGTGGTGGAGACGTTGTGGTTCTCAACGGCGACCGGGATCTCCTGGCCAGCGACCGAGAGGGTCGCCCCGCCATCTTGGACTGGTAGCCAGGTCGCGTTGACCTCCATCCCGCTATCGTCGGAGACCACACCGGCAAGTTCCGAATCGACCTTAAAAGACGGTTCCTTCACCGTCAGATCGTAGGTGTCGTTGATGAAGTCCTCATCGATGAGGTTGGACTCGAGGCCGGTGTACGTGCCGGGCTCGATATTTTCGGTTTCGCTTCCGTCCAGCACCGTCAGATTGTGCACGCCCTCGCCGTCGTCGACCGACGTTCCGGCGTAGACGGTCGACCCGTTCGGCAGCTCGAACTCGATGGTCGTGTAATTTTCGTGGGGATTGCCCTTAGTGCCAATAACGTTCGTGAGTTCGGCCTCTAGAGGCTCCCCCTGGGCGATGGTCTCGTTGACCAGTGACACCTCGTACGACGCGACTGGAGGGAACCCGAAGATGCCGATGGTACCCGGTTCGGTGAAGTTTGCAGTCACCGTCAGTGCCCCGGTATCGATGTCAGAATTATCGTTCCTGTTCCACCCGGTCCCGTCGAACCGGTAGAGGTCCAACATTACGGAGCTGACGCGACCGAGGTCCGCCTCGTCGAAGTCGACGGTTGTGTCGATGTAGCCGTCGCCGATCTCCTCGACCTCGAAGTACCGTCCGAGACCGACCACAGAGGAGTGAGGCGGGGGCGTGGAGTTTCCACGTACCCGGACGTTCCAGGCCTCGAAGTCCAGCGTGGTGTTCGGCGCGGTCGAATCGCCGATGTCCAGTCCCTCGACTTGGGCCGGGCCGTCGGTTTCGAAGCCCTCCTCCATAACGAAGGACCAATTGTTGCTACGCGCAGTGACGTTCTCGATATCGACCTTGTTGGACTCGATGTGCAGCCCGGCACCGTCGTTATCGAGGACGGTCGCGTCACGGATGGTCACGTTCGAGAGGACATGCCAGCTGACCTTGATACCGTCTCCGTTGTTTCCGGTCCCCGTGACGGTCGCGTTCTCGACCAGGACGTCTGACGACTCGTCGACCACTCGGAGGCCATAGAAGCCATCAATGCCGTCGGAGTTGTCCACCGCTTCTACGTCCCGGAAGACCCCCATCGTGGAGTTGTACGCCTGCAATCCGGCCCGGTTGTTCTCCACCGCACGGACGTTCTCCACCGTGAAGCCATCGGTCCGAAGCACCGATACCCCGTACGAGTTGTTCGATGCAGTGACGTCCCGGAAGGTGACGTCCGTCGCCCCGTCGGCTCTAATCCCGTGACCGATCTCGTCCCACCCATCGACTGTCACGTCGGTGACCGTCACGTTCGTCGAACCGTTAACGTGGATACCGTAGTTCGGATTTTCGATGGGGTCGCCACCCGTGATCGCGTGCCCTTGCCCGTCGAGGTGCACATCGTCCGCGGTGATCTCGATGCAGGCGTCGCCGTTGCCTGTCTGGTCCTTCTCGAGGTCCGCTCCGAGGACGTACGTGCCGGACGTGGTGATATCTGTACAGCTAGTGATCTCCGTCTCGGCTGCAGCCACGCCACTAGATCCGACAGTTCCGATGGCGATGATGGCGAGGATCATTACCACCGAAAAAGCGATCGAACGGAATGTCTCGAACTGTGAACTATCGGTGGTCATCTGCCCGTTTTGACCCGCATTACGCCCGTTTTTCTCGAGATGCGTATTCCGTCGTGGAACCCGAGTAAGTGAGTATTCATCCCCCCACTGCCTGCGACCCCGCGAAAACGAGCCTGTCCACTATCGTGTGACATAAGATCTGTCACTATCGTATGATATAATAAATGTACTGATATTCATACTTTTTTGACGGTGTGAGAAGAAATGCAATTGGAATCAAGTCGAAGACTGTGCCATTCGAATGTTGGTGAGAATTTACTTATTTTGAGCCCTCTGTCGTGGCTGCATTGGATGTTTGGCTGGTCTGATTTTTCACGATAAGTGCGCAAAAGGAGTTTCGTCCAACGACGGATATAGCGATCCATAATATTCTCTAGATAATAGTGTGATTGATGACTACTCTGAGGCGAAGGCACCGCCATAACTTCCTCGCCTGTGGCGAACTATCTGATGTATGTATCCTCTGTATTGACCCATTCGATAATCTTGAGTTCACTCCCCTTTCGGTAAATCAGCCGAGAGAACGGACCCGCAAACCTGACGCTCTCGGTTCGGTGCGTCTATATCTGGAATAGCGGTCGCTCTTCGGTAGTAGAGTGACGGGGTAGGTCAGGCAGCGGAAAGCACACGTGGAAACCACGTGAGTTGAAAGGTGGCTGTCTGACCGTGCCGTCTATCTTCCTCTCTCTGGTACCGCTACAAAACCCCTCCGGTACCAATCGGGATGCGCGTCGGATCGTTCGAGAAATCCGGTCTGAGCGCGACGGCTTCTGCACGGATCGGCGCCTCCCCGCCATCCACGTCGACCCACCAAAGTGACCGGTTCGTGAACAGCCTGAACTGAGCGATTGGAAAGATGAAAACGAGCACTGGCTGAGAACGTCAATAGTGCCTGATAATCGGATACCCGCTGCGCGTGCTCGTCAGACGGGATGATGAACGTCTCAGACCAGGTACGATACTTCCGATGTGATACTCGAGGACTCCTCGACAGCGACAAACGTGAAATAGGGCGTCTGATCTCGGACTCAGCGACGAGATCTCGCCGAAATCAGAGCAACCGATTACCGAGTAATCGCGTAAGACTGTCGAAAATGTGGGTTTCCTTCGGTACATAAGTGCTAACAATACACCTCTCGCCGGAAATAGGCGGTATGGCACTCATTGACTCCGCAATCGTGTTCGTCGTCAGTCTGCTTGTCGGTGGACTGGGAATTTACGTCGGTGCGCGCGTCATCACGGGTGACGCGGACTACACGTACGCGATCGTGACCGCGTTGATTGGAGCGATCATCTGGGCGGTCGTGGGATTTCTGTTCGGCTGGATCCCGCTTCTCGGCCCGATACTGGTGCTCGTCGCCTACGTCGCCGTGATAAACTACCGATACCCCGGCGGGTGGGTCAAGGCAGTCCTGATCGCCCTAATCGCGTGGATCGCGACAGTCATCATCCTCTACGCCCTCGCCGTCATCGGAATCGGCGGCTTCGAGGCGATCGGAATTCCGGGCGTGTGAGATCGCTGGGGAGCACGAACGCGACGAGTCGGGGACGCGGTAATCGGGGCCGCAACAGTCGGCCTCGGTACGGGAGTCGCCGTCTTGTTCGCCGATACCGGCCGAACAGGTTCGGCGTCGAATTCCTACGATCGGCAGCCGTCGGGTAGTACGTATGAACGTAGAGGCGCACCTCACGGAACTCGACGTACCGTCCGACCGCGCTATCGACTTCCTAGACGCGCGGGAACTCCCGCCGCCGGAGCCGCTACAGCGAACGATGAATCGGCTCGCCGAACTCGACGACGCCCACGTCTTCGTCCAACTCAACGACCGAGTCCCGCAGTTTCTGTTCCCGAAACTCGACGAGCAGGGCATTGCGTACCAGACGGTCGAGACCGACGAGGGCGTGGTCACGGCGATCTGGCGACCCGCATCGGAATGATTTCTCTCTTCTCCGTCGATGGGTGATCAATTTTCCATTCTTTCCCGGAGGTAGCGTTACATATCCTCCGGAATATGTTCGCCCGGTGTACATCGGAGAAGTAATCGGTGTCCCGTTATACCCGGATCGGATTCGTCCGTCCAACTGGAGGATGAAGGCAAATGCTCGCTACGACTCGTCGACGGACGCTCAAGGCCCTCGGCCTCGGGGGGGCTGCATCGCTCGCTGGCTGCGCTAGCAACGCGCCGACGGCGAACCAATCGACGGCAGCGCGAACGACGGAGGGGGCAGGAACGAAGCCGGTGGACGTCGACAGGATCGCCGCCGATCCGACCGACATCCCGGATCCAATCGATCGAGACTCGCCCGCGGAGGTGGACGTGACGCTCCGCTCGGAGGAGATGACCGCCGAGGTCGAGGAAGGCGTCACGTTCACGTATATGACGTACAACGGGCAGGTTCCGGGGCCGTTCATCCGCGTGCGTCAGGGGGACACGGTGAACCTGACGTTCGAGAACGACGAGGCGAACTCGCTCCCGCACAACGTCGACTTCCACGCGGTCGCCGGACCCGGCGGCGGCGCGGAGGCGACGATGACGGCACCGGGCGAGTCGGTCGAACTCCGATTTCGGGCGACCTACCCCGGCGCGTACATCTACCACTGCGCCGTCGCCAATATGGATATGCACATCAGCGCCGGGATGTTCGGCATCATCCTCGTCGAACCGCCCGAAGGCATGCCCGAGGTGGACCACGAGATCTACATCGGCCAGCACGAACTCTACACGAACCGGTCGGCGGGTGAGGGGGGTCACCACCAGTTCGATATGGCCTCGATGCGGGCGGAAGAACCGACGTACGTGCTGATGAACGGCGAGAAGTATGCGTGGACGCCAGCGGGACGCGGCCCCGCGGTGACGGCCGGTACCGACGAGACCGTGCGGGTGTTCTTCGTCGACGGCGGCCCGAACCTCGCGAGTAGCTTCCATCCGATCGGCAGCGTCTGGGAGACGCTCTATCCGGACGGCTCGCTCAGCACGGACCCACAGACCCACATCCAGACGAGGGAGGTCCCGCCGGGGAGCACGACGATCGCGACGATGAACTCGCCGGTCCCCGGCGACTTCAAGCTCGTGGACCACTCGCTCTCGCGGGTCGCCCGCAAGGGATGTATGGCGGTCGTCCGCGCGGAGGGTGAAGATCGCCCGGCGATCTTCGATCCCGAACCCGCCTGATCACATCGCAGCGAGCGAGTCTTCCGGGGGACTGGCGTTTCACAACCCCATAAGCGCCAAAACTACTTCACCGCGAAGCGCCGAGAACGCGTATGGTGATCCCGCTGGAGATGGGGTGGCGGCAGCTGTTGTTCGAGAACTGGCCGGTCGATCCGGAGCTGATAGCCGCTCACCTCCCCGCAGCGTTGGATCCTGACGAGCACGACGGGTCGGCGTGGCTTTCCGTGATTCCGTTCACGAACGTCGCCGTCAGGCCGAGAGGCGTTCCCGAGGTGCTCGGCGTCCGGCTCCCCGAGATCAACGTCCGGACGTACGTCACCCGCGACGGCGTGCCGAGCGTCTACTTCTTCAGCCTCGACGCACAGGGCCTCGCGAGCGTCGTTGGCGCGCGGCTGTTCCACCACTTACCGTACTATTACGCTCGGATCTCACTGGAGCGGACGGACGGCAGAGTCGAATTCAGGAGTCGTCGCCGCCACCCGGGCTCCCGTCCCGCCGCGTACGACGCAACCTACTGGCCGACGGGCGAACCGTTCGCGGCCCCCACGGACCCGCTGGCGGAGTTTCTCGTCGAACGCTACCGGTTCTATACCGAGGCACCCGACGGCTCGCTGCGGTACACAGACGTGAGCCACGAGCCGTGGACGGTGTATCCCGCGGACGCGAGCGTCGGGACCGACACGCTCCTGCGCGCGGACGGATTCGAACGCCCCGAACAGGAACCGGTGTACTACTACAGTCAGGGGCTGGATGTCGTGGCCGAGCGAAGCCAGCGGGTCGCGCGGAGCGGGGAGGATCAGTGAGATGGTGACTGATCACGAGGCCGACAGAGGGAGACCGAGCGACGAGGAACGATCGAGCGACGAGACGCCACCAACCGACGAGACGCGTCCGGTCGACAATCCCGTGGTCCTGTTCGACGGGGTCTGCAACCTCTGTAACGGCGTCGTGGGGTTTCTGCTCCCACGCGACCCCAACGGCCGACTGCGGTTCGCGCCGTTACAGTCTGCGGCGGGCAAAGCGCTTCTCGCCGACCACGGCCTCCCGATTGAGGAGTTGGAAACGATCGTCCTCGTCGAGGGCGACAGCGCGCACACGAAGTCGGACGCGGCGATCCGGATCGCCGAACTGCTCGGCTGGCCGTACCGTCTTCTCCGTATCGGCCGCGTGGTTCCGCGACCGATCCGAGATCGGCTCTACGAGTTCATCGCCGACAACCGATACGACTGGTTCGGCCGGAAGGAGCAGTGTATGATCCCCGACGAAGACGTCAGCGATCGGTTTCTCGACTGATTGCTCACCTGACAGTCCACCTCATCTCCCGTTTCGCTCGGCGCTCGTCCGTTTTCGAACGTCCTTCCGTCACTCCTGATCCGGCCGTCGAGCGAGAACGAGCAGCGCCGTACTCGACTCCCGAGCGATCGGTGAGATCTCTCGCTCGCCCTCGAAGCGGGCGATATCGCCCGCCTCCAACGAATGCGTCTCGCCGTCGAGTTCGAGGTCGATCGCGCCGTCCAGCAGATAGCACACGATGTCTCTGCCGGGGTGGCGGTGCGGATCGACGCGCTCGCCTTCTTCGAGCGTGAGCCGCACGGTCTTCGGCTCCGAGGTTGGAAACACGTTCGCGTGCGTCTCACCGTCGAGTTCGTGAAGCTGCGCTATTGTCGTCATATCCGAACCGAGACCGCCGATTCGCCTAACGATACCTGCGAACATATTCGGGTGTACACCCAGGATCGTGGCTCCGTTAGGTCGGGTATGGGCGCGATTCCCGCCGACATCGAGACGGACACGCAACCGCCGATGGCGATCCCGCTGCGACACTTCGTCGTCGCGCTCGGGTATCTCCTCGGAGGCGTCGTGGTCGGCGTCCTCTCGCCGTTCGACGTACTCCCCGGGCAGGCTCCGCTCGCCCACGTGCATCTCTCGCTCGTCGGCTGGGTCTGTCTCACGATAATGGGGGCGATGACGCAGTTCGTGCCCGTCTGGTCGGGGACGACGCTGCACTCGCGACGGCTGTCGAGGATCCAACTGTGGACTGTCGCCTTCGGTCTCGCAGGATTCGCGGGCTGTCTCCTCGGCGGGTTCTACGTATGGCTGCCCGGGTTCGGTTTGGTGATGCTCACCGGGTTCTGGATCTTCCTCTACAACGTGGGGCGAACGCTTCTCGGGGTCCGCCCGTGGGACGTGACCGAGCGACATTTCGCGATGGCGCTCGGATTCTTTCTGCTCGTGACGCTGTTCGGGTTCGTCCTCGCAGTTGGCTACGTTCGACCGGTCCTCGCGGATCTTTCGATCACGCAATCGACGCTGCGCAGTTCGCACGCGACGCTCGCGGTGTTCGGGGCGGTTCTGACGACGGTCTTCGGCGCGCTCTACCAACTCGGAACGATGTTCACCCAGACGGAGCTCCACGGGATCGATATCCACCTCCGACGGATCGAAACCGTCGGCTATCCGGTCGGGGTGGTCGCGCTCGCCGCCGGGCGGCTGTTCGACTACGCGCCCGCGGCTCGCGTCGGTGCGCTCCTTGTCGTCTTCGGTGTCGCCGCGGTGGGGGTCGTTCTCGGACGGCGGGTACTCGAAACGAGCGTCGACTGGACCCCGATGCTTCGCCGCTACGGCGTCGTCGCGGTCGCGGCGGTCGCGTGGGCGGCGCTGACGCTTCCGACCTGGTACGCCGCTCCCCTTGACCCGACAGCGACCTTCGGCGCCCCCGCGGGCGTCCATCTCCTGCTCTTCGGCGTCGTCGGTTTCGTCGTCGCCGGGACCCTGTACCACGTCGTCCCGTTCATCGTCTGGGTGCACCGCTACAGCGACCGTCTGGGGTTCGAACCGGTCCCGATGATCGACGACCTCTACGACGACCGGCTCGCGCGGATCGACTTCCTCGCGCTGTCCGTCGGTGGCGCGGCGCTCGTCGCCGCGGAGACAATGGGGAGTGCCGGTGTCGACGCTGGCACGGCGTCGATGACAACGCTCCTCGGTGGAGTGCTCTCGACGTTCGGTTTCGGCGTCTTCGCGGTCAACTTGGGGCTGACGATCCGTCGTCACAGCCCGCGGGCGGTGCTTCCGGGACTGGATCGTCCCGAGACGGATCCATCTGAAAAATAGGGCTTGCGTGACGACGAACCAGGATACTGTCAACGCTTTTGTCCCCGCCGGGACATCCACGAGTATGGATCTCGCGATCGACGACAACGCGGCCCTGGTGACCGCGTCGAGTAGCGGCCTGGGGAAGGCCTCGGCGCGCGCACTCGCCGCTGAGGGGGCGAACGTCGTGATGAACGGCCGGGACGAGGACCGACTCGCGGCCGCCGTCGACGACGTTCGCGCTCACGCGGCCGAAAGCGCCACCGTCATCGGACACGCCGCGGATCTGACCGACGCCGACGCGATCGAGTCGCTCGTCTCCCGGACCGTCGAGGAGTTCGGCGCGCTCGACCACCTCGTCACGTCCGCGGGCGGGCCGCCCGCGAAGCCGTTTCTCGAAACGACCGACGAGGAGTGGTACGACGCGTTCGACCTGCTCGTAATGAGCGTCGTCAGAACGGCCAGAGCCGCAGCGCCGCACCTCAGAGACTCCGATCACGGGACGATCGTGACGATAGCGTCGGTGAGCGTGAAGGAGGCGGTGGACGATCTCGTCCTCTCGAACGCCGTTCGAGCGGGCGTGGTCGGCCTGGAGAAGACGCTCTCGAAGGAACTCGCCCCCGACGTTCGCGCGAACGCGGTGCTTCCGGGGACCCACGAGACGCCCCGCGTGGAGACGTTGGTGGAGGAGGGCGTTCGCACGGGGAAATACGACTCCTACGAAGCCGGGATCACGGAGTGGGCCGGTGACATCCCCGTCGGTCGCATCGGCGACCCGATGGAGTTGGGGCGGACGGTCGCCTTCCTCTCCTCGCCGCTGTCGGCGTATCTCTCGGGTGTCGCGGTTCCGATCGACGGCGGAGAGAGCGCGTCGAACCTATGAGCCGGATGCAAACAGGCCGTCAATGACGCTTCGCGTCGACTGGCGTGTCAGCGTCGGCCTCGTGGGGACAGTCCTCAAGTGGCTGTGGGTCCCGCTCTCGCTGCCGCTCGCCCTCGCCTTCTACGACGGTACGCCGGTCACTCCGTTTCTCGTGCCGATGATCGCCACCGCGGCGGTGGGCGCGGGGCTCGAACGGTTACCGGAAACGCGAGACCTGCAGGCCAGAGAGGCGTTCCTGATGGTCGCGCTCACGTGGCTGAGCATCGCGCTCGTGGGGACCGTTCCGTTCCTCATCGCCGGAAACGGCACGTTGGCCACGCCGACCAACGCCCTCTTCGAGAGTATGAGCGGGATCACGACGACGGGTGCAACCGTGATCGTCGATTTCGAGGCGCACTCTCGCGCCATCCACCTCTGGCGGTCGACGCTGCAGTGGCTCGGCGGCCTCGGTATCTTGGTGCTGGCGACGGCGCTGCTGTCACAACTGTCCGTCGGTGGCGCACAGCTGATGGAGACTGAAACGCAGACACAGGATCTGAACAAGCTAACACCGCGTATCTCCGAGACGGCCGCACTCCTATGGAAGCTGTACGTGGGTCTGACGGCGCTGATGATCCTCGTACTCATCGGACTCCGGGTCGTCGGTCTGGCCCCCGAGATGACGCCCTTCGACGCCGTCGCACACGCCTTCACCGCCGTCTCGACGAGCGGCTTCTCGCCTCGCGGCGACAGTCTGGCCGCGTTCTCTCCGGCGGTGCAGTGGGCCGTCATTCCGTTTATGGCGCTCGGCGCGACGAGTTTTATCCTCCTGTACTTCGTCCTCCAGGGAGATTTCTCGCGGTTGCGCCGGAGCGACGAATTCCGGTTCTATCTCGCTATTCTGGGCGTGTTTACCGCCGGAACCGCGGCTGTGCTCTTCACCAGCGCTTCACCCACGCTCACCGCCGAGGAAACGATTCGCCACTCGCTGTTTCAGGTCGTCTCGATCGTCACGACGACGGGCTACGCCAGCGTCGACTTCGACCTCTGGTCGCCCGCGGCGAAGCACCTGCTCTTCGTCGCGATGTTCACCGGCGGAATGGCCGGGAGTACAACCTGTTCGATCAAGGCCCTCCGCTGGCTCGTCGTGATCAAGGCGTTCCGCAGGGACCTCTTCGTGGCGACGACGCCGAGCGCGATCCGTCCAGTCCGGCTGAGCGGACGGGTCGTCGACGAGGAGACCATCCGAGACATCTACGCCTACACGCTGGTGAGCCTCGTGTTCTTCATCATCGGCACGGTGTTCGTCGTGATCGACGCCTCACGCGTCCAGGTGGCGGTCACCGAGTTCGAGGCGATGAGCGCCGTCGCGGCGACGTTCTTCAACGTCGGCCCCGCGTTCGGTATTGCCGGTCCGCTCGCCAGTTACGAGCCGTTCCCGACGTCGACGAAACTCGTGATGGTGTTCTTGATGTGGCTTGGTCGAATCGAGATCATCCCCGTGCTCGTGCTCTTGACGCCCTCGTTTTGGCGGTCATGAGGGGATAGACTCGCCCTCGATGTCGGCACATATCGTCACCGTGAATCGGAACCCACGTTACGGTCCGGAACCGACCGCCGAACGTGACGGCCTCGACGACATCGACCGGAGCGACGACGGAGACGACGCGGTACGCGCGGCGGATGCTCGTTACCGTCTCGGTGGGGTGGGCGCTGCTGCAGACGGGGCGGTATCTCCTCTCGCCGCTCCTCCCCACGATCATCGCCGATCTGGGGATCACCGAGGCGACGGCCGGAATCGCCCTCGCAATCTTCCAGGGATCGTACGCGCTCGTCCAGTATCCGAGCGGAGAGTACTCGGATCGGTGGAACCGGACGACGCTCATCGTCCCCGGACTCCTCATACTCGCTGTGGGGTTCGCTCTCCTCGGGCTGACGACCGGTCTCGCGATGTTTCTCGTCGCGGCGACGGTCGTCGGGATCGGCAAGGGGCTGTTCGCGATCCCTTCGCGGGCTTTACTCTCCGATCTATTCACCGCGAAACGGGGACGCGCGCTCGGAATCTACGCCGCCGGAACCGACCTCGGCGGGCTCGTCTCCTCGGGGATCGCCGTACTCGCCCTCACGTACGCGACGTGGCGGACGCCGTTCTTCCCGGTCGCCCTCGCCCTCGGAGTGCTCACAGCCGTTTACGCGTCGATGACGCGGGAACCGTACCGCGTCGGCGACACGTCGTTGGAACTCCGGAGCACGGTGGGACGGCTGCTTCAGAGCGCTCGGCAGCGCGAAACGATCGCCGCGTTTTCGCTGTTTTACTTTATGGTCGGCGGATTCATCAATTTCGCACCGGCGTACCTCGCGCAATCGAAGGGGTTTTCGGCCAGTCTCGCGGGCCTGACGTTCGCCATCGTGTTCGCCGTCGGCTTCGCGGTGAAACCCGCCGCCGGAACGCTCGGTGACCGCTTCTCTCGGCGGGGCATCGCCGTCACGGGGCTCCTCGTGGCCGCGGTTTCGCTTGTCGCGCTCGTCGTCGTCACCTCGAACCTCGCGATCTGGATCTCGATCGCGGTCCTCGCACTCGGCTATAAAGCGGGCTTCCCGCTGGCGGACGCGATCATCCTCGACGGCGCGCCAGCGGAGGGAATGGGCGCTGACCTCGGCGCCGCTCGGGCCATCTTTCTCAGCGCGAACGCACTGGGACCGGCCTACGTCGGGATCGTCGCCACGTACGCAACCTATGACGTCGCGTTCAGCGGATTCGTCGTCTGCTTGTTGTTCGCGGGAGGGCTGTTGTATCGCGCCGAGTGATCATCGATAGTCACCGACGAGCCTACCCGGCCGTCGGCTCGGGCGCGCGCCACGCGAGTACGAACCCACCGACCGCGAGCAATCCCACGAGGAAGAAGGCGGTGTCGAATCCGGCGCTATCGACCACCGCGCCCCCGGCGATAGGGGAGAGAAAGGCGCCCGCGAGCCCGACGCTGGTCTGGAACGCGACCGCGGTGGCGGCGACGTGCGGATCGACGACTTCGCGGACGTAGGTGAACGAGAGACCGAGCGTGAGCTGGATCGCGAAGCCGGATACCAAGAGCACGCCGACGAGCAGCCACACCGAGCCGAGGTGGGTGAACACCAACACGAGGGGCGCAGCGAGGGCGAACGATCCGAGCAACACGGGCTGCCGACGGCCGTCGAACACCCGGTCCGAGAGGAGTCCGCTGCTGATCCGCGAGAGCACGCCGACCGCCGGGAAGACCGCGACTAACGCGCCGCTAACTGCGAGCGAAAGCCCTATTTCTTGCGTCAGGTACGACGACCCCCAGGTGTTGATGAAGAGATACAGCGCGTAACTGAGAAACCCCAGAGACCCGACCAGCCAGACCGTTCTGTTGCCGAGGACGGACGTGAAATCGACGAACGAGGGCGCATCGCCGCGGGCCTGCCCCAGCCCGCGACTCGTCGGCCAGAAGAGGAGAAGCCCGGCGAGCGCGACGCCGGTGAATGCCAGGAAGATCGCGGGCCAGCCGTACCGCGCCGCGATGAGGGGGCCAGTTGCCTGCCCGATCGCGAACCCGACCGGGCCGCTGGCGGTGAAGATGCCGACCGCGGTCGCGCGGTGGTCGGCGCTTACGGCCCGGCTGACGATGTCGATCCCGGCGTTCCAGACGACGACGTAGGCGATGCCGCCGACCGCTCGCGAGGCTATCACCGACCAGTAGCTGCCGCGCTGTCCGGCGATCCAGCCCCAGATTCCGGCGACGAAGAGCGCGAGCACGGCGAGCGCCATCATTCGCCTCGTGTCCGTGCGGTCGAGCAGCGCCCCCGCGGGTAGACTCGCGACGACCGCCGTGCCGAACATAATGCTGACGAGGAGCCCCGCGACCGTCGAACTGACGTTCAGCGACTCCTGAATGAGCGGCGTCACGCTCGCGGGAACGATCTCGTAGGCGGCCAGTCCGGTAGAGATGAGACTCGCACCGGCGACGAGGCCGACCGTTCGCCAGTCGGTTCCGCCCGACTGGTTCGGCACCCCGTCATCCGGCTGGGCGGTCTCAGATCGATCTGTCATTACCACCGAACGCTGCTCGCCACCGACTATAGAAAGCAGCGATCAGCGCTCGCGGACCCCGTCGACGACAGCTGTCACTCGTCGTCGGCTTCGAGGTCGTAGGTCCACGCCTGATAGCCACCGGACATACTCTTGACCGACGCCGTCTCGCTCACGCCCTCGTAACTGCCGATGAGCCGAGCGGCCTGGATCGACGACTGACCGATCGGGCACGCGACGACGACGTCATCTCCCCAGTCGATCTCGTCGATACGCCGCGGCAACTCGTGCATCGGGACGTTCACCGCGCCGGGGATGTGACCGGTCGCGAACTCCATCGGAGAGCGGATGTCGATGATCTGTACGCGCTCGTTCTCGTCGAGTTTTCGCTTGACCTCCTCTGGGCTGATCTCAGCGACGCTCATTTGCTTGCCGTTCTTGCTCACCGCACTAACGCATTTCGGAGCGGTGGTAGAGCGCAGTTTTGTACCGGCGGACCGTAGCGTGCGGTGATGGAACTCGTCTCAGTGGCTGCGGTCGCCGACAACGGGGTAATCGGTCGCGACGGCGACCTCCCGTGGAAGAGCGTCCCCGCCGACAAACGGCAGTATCGTCGACGCGTCGCCGACGCGCCCGTCGTCCTCGGCCGTCGGACGTTCGAGTCGATGCGCGCGGACCTCCCGGGCGATCACCAGATCGTGTTGAGCCGAACCGAACGCGACTACGACGTCGAAACGGCGTTCCACGCGGGGGGCGTCGACGAAGCCGTCGCTGTCGCCGAATCGCTCGGCGCCGAAACGGTGTACATCCTCGGTGGGGCGGAGATCTACGACCTCTTTCAGCCACACGTCGACAGGATGGTGTTGAGCCGGATCCCGGGCGAGTACGAGGGCGACGCCCGGTACCCCGCCTGGGAGGAATCGGAGTGGGAGTTGGTGTCGTCGGAGGAACGGGACGGGTTCACCCTCGAGGAGTGGGTGCGACGGTGACTGACGCGGTGTGAGCAAGGTAAGAGAAGCGAGCCCTCGATACGCGCGAGTCGCGAACCGGCGTATTGGCGAACAGTCGGCACGCGCTGAGGCGGTCGCGCTGACGGAGTGCGGCGACAGTCCTCGATCCCACGTCGGTGTACCGAACAACCGCGAAGCGACGTGGGGCGACGGTCAGATCACGGAGGTGCTGGCCGCCCCTTCGTATATAACCCTCCGCACGCATACGATCGATCTGCGTTGGCGGCGCACTCGATTTCGTCGGCGTCACGGCCGTTTCGAACCCTCCGACGGAGCCCCGCGTCAAGTACATACGAACTCGGGTCCAACTGCTGGTATGGCGATCGAAACGGCGACGTTCGGCGGCGGGTGTTTCTGGTGTACCGAAGCGGCGATGAAGGAACTCGCTGGCGTCGAGTCGGTGACGTCGGGTTACGCGGGCGGTGATACCCAGAACCCGACGTATCGGGAGGTCTGTTCGGGCACCACCGGTCACGCGGAGGTCGTGCAGGTCGAGTTCGACAACGACGTCGTCGAGTACGCCGAGCTACTGGAGGTGTTCTTCGCGACCCACGATCCGACGCAACTGAACCGACAGGGACCCGACGTCGGCTCGCAGTACCGATCGATCGTGCTCTATCACGACGACGAACAGAAACGACAGGCGGAGGCGTACGTCGACGCGCTCGATGCGGAGTACGACGACGAGGTCGTGACAGAGATCGAATCCCTCGAGAAGTTCTGGCCCGCAGAAGAGCACCATCAGGATTACTTCGAGAAGAATCCGAAAGACGCGTACTGTCGGATGCACGCCGCGCCAAAGGTCGAAACGGTGCGAGAGAAGTTCGAGGAACTGATTCGATCCGCCGCGTGATCTCTCCGAGAGCGCAACTATTTACCCGAACCGGCTGGAGTGAGCGGGTATGGCCCCGGATCTGACAGTACTGAAGGCATATCTCGATCACTTTCTGCCCCGAGACGTCGTCGGCCCCGTCATCATCGTGTTCTCCTTGGAAGGCGTCATTGACGGCATCTTCGGCCTCTACGTCCCCGATGGGTACGCGACGCTGGGCTGGGGGGTCGTATTCCTCCTTTCGATCATCCTCGTCGCGTACTGGGGCACGGTCGATGAACCGGCACTCGAAGAGTTGCAGGAGCGGATCGATGAAATCCAGGAGTCAGAAAGCGACGCAGACCCGGAATCCGATTCGCACCCGGAGGCGTGAACCGATTACGATTGGTCGCCTGAGAGTCGACCGGGAGTCCACTCGCCAGCGAAGTCCTCGTGGAGGAACGGCTTCGCGTTCTCACCCGCGTAGGTCGCGACGAGCTGGCCGTCGCCTTCGAGGTGGTACTTGTACGTCGTCAGGCCTTCGAGGCCGACGGGACCGCGGGCGTGCGTCTTTCCGGTGCTGATGCCGACCTCCGCGCCCAGACCGAAGCGGTAGCCGTCGGCGAAGCGCGTCGAGGCGTTGTGGAAGACGCTCGCGGCGTCGATGCGACGCATAAACTGTTCGGCGTGGTCCGGTGTTTCGGTGACGATCGATTCGGTGTGCTTCGAGCCGTGCGCGTTGATGTGACCGATCGCGTCCTCCAGTGAGTCGACGACCTTGATCGCCAGGACGAGATCGCCGTACTCGGTGTCCCAGTCCGCGTCGGTCGCGGCCTTCATTTCGGTAATCTCTCGCGCGCGCTCGTCGCCGCGGAGTTCGACGTCGGCCTCGCGGTATCGGTCCGCGAGTCCGGGGAGGAAGTCCGCAGCGGCCGACTCGTCGACGAGCAGCGTTTCGACGGCGTTGCAGACGGCGGGATACTGCACCTTCGCGTCGAACGCGACGTCCGAGGCCATTTCGAGGTCCGCGTCCTCGTCGACGAAGATGTGACAGATGCCTTCGGTGTGGCCGAGCACGGGGATTTTCGTGTTGTCCTCGACGTAGCTGACGAACTCCGAACTTCCGCGGGGCATAAGCAGGTCGACGGCGTCGTCTCGTTCGAGCAGGGTCTCGACGTCCTCGCGGGCCTCGATGAGCTGCGCCCAGCCGTCGGGTGCGTCGGAGACCGCATCGACGATGGTGTCGTAGAGGACCCGGTTCGAGTGGGCCGCCTCGCTGCCGCCCTTCAGAATGACGGCGTTCCCCGATTTCAGGCTGAGCGCGGCGATCTGCACGAGGGCGTCCGGCCGGGACTCGAAGACCGTTCCCAACACGCCAATCGGGACGGCCAGCTTGTACAGTTCGAGGTCCTCGTCGAGCCGACGCGCTTGGAGCGTCCGCCCGAGCGGGTCCGCCTGCGCGGCGACGCTGCGCACCATCTCGGCGATGCTCTCGAGTTTCGATTCGGAGAGTTTCAGTCGATCGACGAACGCCTGGCTGTACTCGCCCGCTTCGAGGAGTTCCTCGCCAGCCGCGACATCCTTCGCGTTGGCTTCGAGGATCGCCTCGCAGTTGGCCTCGATTGCGTCGGCAATGGCGTAAAGCGCGTCGTTTCGCGTCGTTTCCGAGAGGTTCGCCAGTTCCAGTGCCGCGGACTGTGCCTCAGTCACTTTCGTCTCGGCCGATTTCTCGGCCGTCGTGGTGTGTTCAGTCATCGTTGGTTCACTCACCGTTGACCGGGATGAAGATGGTTCCGACGGACCGCTCCGTCGCGACCTGTTCGAGCACGTCGGGTTCTGTCGAGCGAGCGATGATCGCGGGGCGACCGTGTTCGCTCACCGTTCGCGCCCCCTGTACCTTCGTTCGGATGCCGCCGAAGGAGTCGCTTGCGGTTTTCTCGATGATCCGCTCGACCTCGTCGTAGTTCCGACCGACGGCTTCGATGCGTTCTGCGTCGGCGTCCCGCTTGGGGTTGCCCGTGTAGACGCCACCGACGTCGGTGAGCGTGACGAGCAGGTCGGCGTCGACGCCGATCGCGATCGACGAGGAGATCATATCGTTGTCGCCGATTCGGATCTCCTCCGTCGCGACGGCGTCGTTCTCGTTGACGATCGGGACGACGCCCCACTCCAGCAGGGTGTCGATCGTGTTCTTGAAGTTGGTGAATCGATCGGTGTCGTCGAGGTCGTGTTCGGTGACGAGAATCTGAGCGACCGTCAGGCCGTACCGCTCGAAGCTCTCGGTGTAGCGTCGCATCAGGTGGCTCTGTCCGATGGTCGAGAGCGCCTGCGACTCCTCGACGGTGTCCTCGGGATCGAAGCCGATTCGGCCCTTTCCGGCACCGACAGCGCCGGAGGAGACGAGAATGACCTCCTTGCCGCGCTCGACGAGCCCGGCGACGTCGTCGACGAGCTTATCGAGTTTGTCGTCGTCCAGGTTCGACGTCTCGTCGGTCAGGGAGTTCGTCCCCGCCTTGACGACGACGCGACCGGCGTTCGCCGCGAGTCGGCGGGCCGACGCGACTTCCGAGGAGGTGACGGCCCCGCTCATTTCTCGGCTTCCTCGGCGAGTTCCGCCGAGCGGCGCGCGGCGGCACTCAGCGCGTCGCCGACGACGTCCTCGACGTCGCTGTCCCACAGCACTTCCATCCCCTCGATCGTCGTTCCCCCCGGCGAGCAGACGGCGTCGATGAGATCCTCGATCGATTCGTCGGAGCGCAGCACGGTCTCGGCGGCTCCTTTGAACGTCTGTGCGGCGAGAACGCGCGCTTTCTCCGCGTCCATCCCCTCGTCGACGGCGCGCTGCTGCATCGCGCCGATGAGGTAGAACACGAACGCCGGGCCGCTGCCGTTCAGCGCGGTGGCGACGTCCATCAGATCCTCGTCGATGACGACGAACGAACCGAGGTCCGAGAGCATCTGTTCGACGTGCTCGTCCGGTGCGTCCCACGCGACGGCGGCCGCCATATTGCGCGTTCTCGCAGCCAGATTCGGCATAATCCGGACGACTGTCGCCTCCGTCTCCGCCTCCACGACCGCCTTCGAGACGCCAGCCGCAATCGTGACGAGCGTCTGATCGGCCGTGAGTTCCAGATCGTCGAGTACCAACGGGACGATGTCCGGTTTGACAGCGATGACGACGACTTCGGAGTCGCGAACGTCGTCGAGGTCGGTTGTCGTCCGGTCCGCGTACGCTTCGATCCGCTCGAATGCGTTCGGGTCCACGTCGTAGGCAGTGATCTTGTACCCACCAGCCTGGGAGAGCCCCGTGATGAGGGCACCGCCCATATTTCCACAGCCGATTACGCTGACGTCGATCATCTTGTGTACCCATACGCGGTTGCGCCGATATACGAACTTTGGTTTTCAGTCGGTGCCTGATCGCGTTCGCAATAGGGGACGGCGACCTACCGCACGATAACAAACAATACGTGGGGGAGTACGAGTGGATATGCACAATCATCAATTGTGTTCACTGAATAAATTCACTAGTTGTGTTCACCAGTTGTATTCATTATATTCAGTTAGTATTGAATAACATAGAACTCCACGGGTAGAGCAAGGTGTAAAAGCGGTAAGTGTATATTACTCATTATGATCTAAGATATCACAAATACACTACTAAATCTGAGCGTGTTAAATGAGTATTTTTCAGGGATATATCGAGTGGATAGACGATTTAAAAATGAAATGATTTGAACACTCATATTTTTAATATGTATATATTAGTGATGGGTTGGCACTCGAAATCGGGAATGCATACCAGTCTCTCCCCAGTCTCGTCGATCACAGTGACCAGAACTCGGCCACTCGGGGGAGCGTTCGGACCACGGTCGGAAGCGTGCGTCAGCGACTCAACCGAAGAAAGCAGAGATACGAAAAGATAGTACAAATGGGAGATGAAGCGGCGGATATTGAGAAGACCAAACCGAAACAGGGCGAGAATGGGGCGTTCGAGGCGTGAAGGAAGCGATGCCCGAACAGCACTCACTCGTCGCGGTCGGGAGTCGTCTCGCGTTGGAGCGCCCGCCGGAGAAACTCACTGGGGAGCGAACCGATATCACCGATCTGGACCCGCCAGAGGTTCGCGTACAGACCGTTCTCGCTCAGCAAGTCCCGGTGGGTACCGTCCTCGACGACCGCCCCATCATCGAGGACGAGAATTCGATCTGCGTGTCGAACTGTCGACAGTCGGTGGGCGACGACGAACGTCGTTCGCTCCGTGGTGAAACCTCCGAGACTCGACTGAATGAGCGCCTCGGTTTCCGTATCGAGGGCGCTCGTCGCTTCGTCTAACAGCAATATCGGGGGATCTTTCAGGATCGTTCGCGCGATCGTGATCCGTTGGCGTTGGCCCGCGGACAGTTTCACTCCGCGCTCGCCGACAAGGGTGTCGTAGCCGTCGGGGAGTCGTCGAACGAACTCGTGAACCTGGGCGTGCCGAGCGGCTCGTTCGACTTCCCGATCGGTCGCATCGAAGGAGCCGTATCGAATGTTTTCGCGGACAGTACCGAAAAACAGGAACGGTTCCTGACTGACGTACCCGATAGAACGCCTGAGACTCTCGATTGTCACCTCTCTGATATCCTGCCCATCGATTCTGATTTCGCCAGCGTCGGTGTCGTAGAGCCGCGCGAGCAGTTTCAAGAGCGTTGATTTTCCCGCACCCGTTGGACCCACGATCCCGACCGTGTCACCGCCCGGCACCTCGATGTATATCTCTCGGAGGGTCTCTCTTTCGGCGTAGCCGAACGTGACGTCGTCGACGCTGACCGCGCCCTCCGTAATGACTAGCGGAGTCGCGGTCGTCGCATCCCGAATCCGTGGTTTGCGGGAGAGGACGGCGTCGATTCGGATGCTCGCCGTCTTCGCGCGCTCGTAATCGTCGACGACGTCGCCGAGGCGGATGATCGGCCAGACGAACTGCTGGGCGTAGATGAGAAATGTCACGAACTCCCCGGGTGCGAGCGGCTGATACAGGCCAAACACCGGGATTTCGAGTACCCAGAAGCCGCCGACGAGGAACGTCGCCGCGAAACCGACTCCGGAGATGACGGAGAGTCCAGGAAAGTACGTGATCTGCGCGCGAACGGCCGAGAGTTGTGCTCGAAGGTAGTCTTCGGCCGCGTCCCGTAACCGCTCGACCTCAAACTCCTCAGCGTGCTGGGTCTTGATCGTCTCGATTCCCGAGATGCTGTTTTCCAAACGCGCGCTCAGTTCGCCGATCTCCTCGCGAACGGAGAGATACCGCGGCTCGATCACTCGCGTGAAAAGTAGCGTAAACGCCGCGAGAACCGGGATCGGAAGGAGCGTGAGCACCGTCAACGGGAGGTTCAGCGTCGCGAGAATCACCCCGATTCCGCCGACCGTCGCGAGGATCCAGAACGTCGCGCTCAGGCCGTCCTTCAGAAACGTCTCCAAGGCGTTGATGTCGCTGTTGAGGACGCTCATCAGATCGCCTGTTCGACGGCGGGTGAAGTACTGCAGCTCCTGGCGCTGCAGTCCAGCGTAGGCATCGACGCGAACGCTTCGCTGGATTCGCTGGGCGAAGACGCTCCAGCACCAGTCTTCGATCCATGAGACGACGGCGCCGAGCGAGGTCGCCGCCAACAGGATGAGGATCGACAGCCGTAACTGCGCGACCGGTAGTTCCGGGATCCACTCGACCGGGACGAGCGGGAGGACGAAGGTCCGCTCTCCGAGGAACACGGCGTCGACTGCGAGGCCGATGATGAACGCTGGCAGGAGCCCGAGCACTCTACCAACGAGAGTTGCGAAAACCCCGACGACAGCGTATCGCCGGTGGCTAACACCGTACTCGGCGTACAGTCGGCGGATAAGAGAGCTGTATCCTCCGGACGGCTTCGATGATCGCCGGTCGCTGGATATCGTCACATCGGATGTCTCGATACTTCGCCACAGGGTCGGATACGGGAGACTGACGGCGCTCGGGTGCGCCGTCGCCGCCGTTATTCGGAGCGGATGTCTATCTCGCGGTACCGTTCACTGGCCGCTTTCGGAACCGTGATCTTACACACGCCGTCCTCAAAGACGGCGTCGATCTCGTCCATCTCGACGTCGGCCGGAAGTTGAATCATCCGGTCGATCTGGACCACTCGTTCGTTCACGAGCACGTTTCTGCCGTCCTCGACCTCGGACGGCCGCGAGGCGCTGACGTGAAGCGTTCGGGGGTCGCCCTCGAGTTGTATTTCGTCGGACTTGAACCCCGGAAGGTCGATGAACACCCAGATCTCGTCGGTGTTTTCGATGAGATCGATCGACGGGGTCGGCGTCATCGGGAGCCCACCCGTTGAGGTGATCGAGGCCGACTCCAGTGCGGCGGACTGCGTGCTCATCGCGTCGGGACTCGTCGACTGCGCCTGTCCCGACAGTTGTTCGGCTGGCCAGCCGCCAGGGTGTGCGTACGGCGTCTGCGGTCGGTAGGGTTCTGATGACATTGTGACACCTACGCGAGCGAGCCCGAGTGGAGTCGCGGGACGCTCTGTTCGATGGAACCGCTCGTCTGCTGGATCCGGTTCAGAACCTCCTGGACCTCGGGTTCAGTGGAGTACTGCTGAAGTTCCTGAGAGGTGCCCTGAATCGTCTGCTGGAGTTCGCGGACTGCGGCAGACGCGAACGGGGAGTCGCGGATCATAAGCTCCCTCGTCATCTCGGCGCAGTCGTGGAGATCCTCGCACGCTCTCGTAGCCGATCCGTTACCGCGCTGGGCGAGACGGGTTTTCGCCCATCCGAGGACGTTGTCGAGGTGGTTCATATCCTCGATCGCGGCTCGAACCTCCTGCGGAACCGACTGTTCGTACTGGCTGCCGAAGAGCATCGCCTGCTGGCCTCCAGCGGTACTTGATTCGCTCTGCGAGGCCTGCTGGCTCCCCTGACCCTGTTGGCCGCCGATACGCTGTCCGGACTGTCCCAACGTCTGTTGGCTCTGGGCGAAGGGATTTTCGGACCCCTGGGTCTGCATCGTCGCACCCGACTGTGGCGGTATCGACGAAACGGGGGTCACCTGCACCGGCTGTGGCCCCTGGGAGCTACTGGATGCGGACCCGGGAGTCTGCATCGCCGCGCCCTGAGCCTGTCCCGCCGACTGCTGACCCGCCGGCGACTGCGGCTGGATCGCCGTCGGCGGCGTGTACTGCGCTCCCTGACCGAACGGCTGGGTGGGCTGTTGCTGACCGCCGGACCCCGGTTGGGCCGACGGCTGGGGTTGCGGTGACTGGGCTCCCTGCGGTCCCGACTGTGGGATCGACGACTGGGGCTGCTGCCCGAACGCCGACTGCTGCGACTGCGGCTGCTGGGAGAACGGCTGCTGTGCACCCTGCTGCGGGTTCGGCTGCTGGAAACCCGTTTGCTGGGGAGCGGATTGCTGGGTCTGCGGCTGTTGCGTATTCGGTTGCTGTCCCCCCTGCTGAGGATTCTGCTGAGATCCACCCCACGCCTGCCCGAACTCCGACTGTTGGGTCTGCGGCTGTTGGGCCTGAGTTTGCGGAGGCTGTTGCTGTGTTTGCGGAGATTGTGGCTGTTGCTGCTGTGTTTGCGGAGATTGTGGCTGTGTCTGCGCGGGCTGCGCCTGCACGGGTGTGAACTGTCCCCGGGCGGGCTGCTGTTGAGACGGCTGCTGATACTGGCGCTGCTGTTCCACCGATGACGGCTGTGGTTGGTTCGGATCTACCATAGTCACTCCCCGAGGGTGAACTCGGGACAGATACAGCATTGCTCCGGGACCGGTATTGTAATACAGCGTGTATCCGAATATCCGATAATCGTACCGAGAGACGTTCTAAGTAGGTTTTTCACTCTAGCGGGTGAAAGGGAAACTTACCCGAATCGGGGAAGTCGGCGACGCGTTCGAATACACCGAGATTACTGTGAAAGTGACACACACTACTTGTCAGTGGGGTCACGTTCGGTGAGCGTGGGGGCCAAACGGACGCGGCACCCCATCCCCCCGATCGGGATCACCCCCACCGAGTGATTGCGAGGGCCCCGACGAACAACATCACGACCAGCATCGAGAGGCCGGGATTCGGTCCGCTCCACGACGACTGCGACGCAGGTGTCACCGTCGCGGTCGTGGCCGTGTCGACGGGTTCCGCCGTCGACTCCGGTTCGGTCAGCCGTTCAGTCGTCTCCGTCGGCGTCGGTTCGACGACGGTGACCAGCCGCGAGACCGATGCGTTTTCGGCACCGACAGTCACGTCTATCTCGCCGGTCGTCCACGTGTTGGTTCGATACTGCAGTTCAACGGTCGCCGACTCGTTCGGTGCCACGTCGACCCGCTCTTCATCGATGAAGTGGCCGTCGATAGTCATCCGGACAGGGACAGTCGCGGGGATATCGCCGACGTTTTCGACGGTCGCCGTCACAGTCAGTTGCTCTCCGGCGATAATCGATTCGGAGGTGTCGACAGTCTTCACCTCGAACGCACGCACGGGTTCGTTAAACTCGATCGATCGGCGGACCACGTCGTCGGAGGTATTCGCCGTGACGAGGTGCTCTCCAGCGGCCTCGATGGACGTGTTGTATTCGGCCGTGACGGTCGTCGAGTGGCCCTCCGGGAGCTCGATGATCGTTTCGTTCACGGTTTCTCCGTCGACCGTGAACCAGACCAGTTTCTCCCCGAGATCGCGGCCGGTGTTTTCGACGGTGGCACTCATCCGGAGCGGATCGCCCGCCGTGATCGGTTCCTCGACAGTCATATCGACGATGTCGAAGTGGGGGTGACCGTCACTGCCTCCGCCGCTCGACCGTGTAGTGCTATGTTGGGCGGGTTTCTCGATGGTTACTGTTTCTTCGTGCCGGTCGTCCGGTGTGTCCACCCGAAGCGTCCAATCTTTCGCGTTCTCGCTCTTGCTCACGTACGTGAGCGTTACCGTCTCGGATTCTCCGGGCGCTAACTCCAATTGGGCGTCGTCCTTGTAGTACTGATCGAGGTGGAACCACACCTCTTTTTCACCTGTTGCGTTTCCGCTATTCAGCACAGTGACGGTCACTTCGACGGTTTCGCCCGCCTTAACCGGCATATTCGTTCGGACATCCGTGATTTCGAAAAACGGTCCATCAGCGACTGCATCCCCGTTTTCTTGGAGTTGTGCGGCTGTGGGTCCATCCGAGCCCATCGAACTGGTCGCAGCTGTCGGCATCGCAACGCTCGTTCCGCTCAGCGCTACCGACAGTACGATCACGAGCACAATCGAAAGGACGGTCGGTCTGGATAATTCCACCATACGAGGAGAGAGACAGCCGTACCGCAATAGTATACATTCGTTATCTGATATATGGTTCTCCTACGAACACTAACAGCAGGCGTTCAATATCGGGTGTTGACGGGTGTAGGGTGATCGAAACCGAAGTGTAACGGCACGCTTTCTGCAAACAGAACGACAATACCGAGACAGGTGGAAAATAGCGACTTACGTATCCCCTCCCAGCCACCTGTATGGTGCAACCACACCTCAGCAGACGGCGGTTCGTTGGTACAGTCACCGCGATATCGACAATCGGCCTCGCGGGTTGCGGCGGGGGAGCGGACACAGGAGATTCCGGAAACGGACAGATGGAGGAATCCGTCACGCCGACCGGGGCCGAAGAATCCACTGAAACAGACGCTCCGACGACCGAGGGCGAGGAAACAACGACGGAGGACGGAGGGGAATCAGAGGCGCTCGTGCGGGCGGTACACGCTTCTCCGGACGCGCCGAACGTGGACATCTACGTCGACGAGGAATCGGTGCTGACTGACGTTCCGTTCCGGACCGTCAGCGACTACCTTACACTGCCCGCTGAGGCGTATCAGGTGCAGATCACCGCCGCAGGGGACGAAGAAACCGTCGTCTTCGACGAGGAGGTATCGCTCACGGGTGGGTCGGCGACGTCGCTGGTCGCTCTCGGCGAATTAGAGGCGGAGACGTTCGAGGTTCGAGCCTTCGAGGACGACGTCACCACCGTTGGCGACGGGGAATCTCGGGTCCGCGTCCTTCACGCGTCGCCCGACGCCCCGAGCGTGGATATCGCCGTTGCAGGCGAGGAGGAACCGTTGATCGCTGAACTTGCGTTCGGAGAGGCCAGCCAATACGCGACCGTACCCGCAGACGCGTATACGCTCGAAGTCCGTGCCGCGGGTGAGAGCGACGCCGTCGCTTCGTTCGACGTCGACCTCGAATCGGGGACCGGATACACGGCGTTCGCGATGGGATATCTGGACTCGAGCGGGGCACCGACTGACGAACCGTTCGACCTCACAGTCGCCACCGACACGATGGAGGGCGGGGAAATGGGCACGGCCACGGAGGAGGGGACGGAGATGACTGAAGAGACAGAGACGGCCGAAGGGACGACTGACGAGACGACAGAGGAGGCGACCGAAGGGATGACAGGAGAGGCGACAGACGAGACGACAGAGGAGGCGACTGACGAGACGACTGAAGGGGCTACGACACCGGCCACACCGACCGCCGAATAACCGTATCAAGACCTTCTGCGCCCCCAATCGAAAATCGGGACGCAAAGTGCGTCAGCGCGGCACGGATACCACGAGATCCATTCTCAGTCACGGGGAGGTCCGATCACCCCCTGCCGTGGGACCGGGTGCCGAATCGAACAGATCGATTGCAGCTCAGACCGACACGAGGCCTCCGAGGATTCGGAGCGCAACTCGCGAATGAGGAGTGCCGAGTGTACAGTCGGTTATCGGCATCGCCCGAGCGGCACGTAGGATCCTTCCAGGGCGGTGATCCACTCCGTCGTTCGGCCCGATTCCGTCGGGTCCAGTGGATGGATCGTGCACTCGTCCGGACCGTGCTCGTACTCGACGATAGTCGCCCGAAGGGAGAACACTTCCCCGTTCAGGTCCCCTTTTGATGACATACCAATGAACAATCTGAAACGGGAGTAACTTGTAATCCAGTTCCTACTACCCGGTTTGTGGCGGTTACATAGATTTGTGTATCGGTTGCGATAAGCTGCTTTTCTTTACATACGTATTTGTGTAACAGTATATAAGTAAAGCAGCGGTTTACCCGAGTGAATTCAGCTGCAACACCGGCCCGCTACCGGATTGGGACGGGGATAGAAGCTCGGACCACGCCGGACTAACCCGCGCTGTGTCCACACCCGATAGCACTCACTAACGTTGTAGCGAGCGAATACCAAAGGCGGTTCTGAGACAACGGGGAGGCGATGTCATCACAGTGGGACGCAATCGGGTTCGTCATCTCCTCGAAGTACCGGCTCGCCGTGCTAAACGTCCTCCAGGACGGACCCGCGACGACGACCGAGATCGCGAACGCCGAAAGCCTGTCACCGTCACACGTCTCCCGCGCGCTGCGGCGGCTTCGAAAGCGCTCGATCGTCGAACTCGTCGTTCCGGAAGAGCAGCGGAAGAACCGACAGTACGACCTCACAGCGAAGGGAACGCGAATGTGGCAACAGATACAATCGGCCGGATTGGCTGAGTGAGATGTCCGATCGAGAGCGGGGGGGCCACCCCAGATCAGATTGCGCTCTCTCCGGGGACAGCGGGTCCGATTCGGGACAGCATCGAACGAGTCGCCGGAGACTCCTTAGACGGACCGCGGCGGCGACGCTCGGACTGTTCTCTCTGGCGGGGTGCGGCGGGCGACGGGACCCCGGGCGCACCACAGACGAGCTCGCCTCGCCTCCCCCGGGAGCGCTCGAAAATACCGAGACACCCGTTCCGGCACCGTTCGATTCGATGACTGATCTGACAGACCTCGGGATCGAGCCGACAGGCGGCGATCCCATCGGAGCGGTGGTTCAGGAGGCGGCAGCCGACGGCCAACTTCTCTTTCTCCCGCCCGGCGAGTATCGAATCGAAGACGGTATCGACCTCAGCGGGCTCGAACGGTTCGGGATCATCGGCGACGGTGCAACGATTATCCCGATGGACGACGCGTCCGGCGCACTGTTCTACATCGGCGGAGAGGGTGCCGTTCACATCCAAAATCTGCAGTTCGATTTTCGCGGCGCGGACACGGGCGTCAGAGCGCTCGATATTCGGGCTCCGGACGACTTAGTCATCCGTGACGTCTCGGTGAGCGGTGAACTCGAAGGGGGGCGCGGGCCGGTCCGCGTCGATGTCACCGATTCCGACGGCTCGGGTATCGTCGAACGGCTTCGGCTTCCGGACGGTTCCGCCGCCGACGAGCCGATCACGGGATGTTACGTCGGCGACGACAACCGCGGCGAGATCACGTTCAAAGATTGCCACATCGTCGGATTCGGCGATAACGGGCTCTATGCGGATCCCGCCGTGGGGCGGATAATCGTCGACGGCGGATATTACGCGAACAACGGAATCGCAAACGTTCGGGTCCGCGCGGATTGCGTCGTCAGAAACGTCCACGTCCGCTGTGACGACGCTTCAAGCGAGTTCGAGAATATGCGGGGGATCCGCCTCACCAACTTCGAGGCCGATCCCGACTCGGAGCCGCCGATCGTCGAAAACTGTCTCGTCGAAATGCTCGGGGTCCCATCGAGCGACGGAGGGATCACCGTTTCGTCGGAGATACCGTCGGCGACGATTCGAAACACCGAGATTCGGATCGACGCCGACAACGTCAACGGCATCTGGGCGAAGATGCCAGCGGACGAACTCACCGAATCTGCGTCGAACCTGTGGGTCGACTGCCAAGGCGTAACGGTCACCGGGAGCGCGGACAACGGGTTCGCCGTGAAGATCGATGGACGGGGTGGCTGTACGCTGGAGGGTATCGAGGTGACGCAAGCCGCCTCGAATCGGAACGGGATCGGCTTTCAACGCTCGCACGACAACGTCCTGCGAGATGCGACAGTCGACGTCGGGGGGATCCCGATACTGCTGCAGAATGCCAGTGTAGAGACGATCGATACGAATGTCGAAGAACGAGAAATCCATAGCACCACCGAGGACGAAGACGAGTGACGGTAAACCACAGCATAACAATACAGACGTTCGGGCTACTCGGAACCGTAACAGACGGACTCCGGTCGAAGAGAGCGCCGGATACGTGCTGAGAGCCCTCGACAGCAATAATGAACGTGAATTCTTCTGCGCGGCGATCCACGGGGAACCACTGGCAAAAACTCGCGCTGATCGTGGGGTATCTCGCGCTCGCGGTCGGCGTGGTACAGGCGTCTCGAACCCCGATAACGGACTACGAACTCTCTCTCTACACCGAGGTCCCGACGGATTTCTGGATCGGTGTCGGCATCGCCGTTCTCATCGCTGCCGCGGTCGCTGTCCGTTCGGACGAGCGCTCGCGAACGAGAGACGCCGGAGTGCTCCTCTCGACGCTCGGTGTACTCACCGTTATCGGACTTCCGGTACTTCGGTCGTACTATTTTTACGGGTCAGGCGATTCGTTGAGCCACCTGGGTTGGGCCCGCGAGATTCAGGCCGGTGTGATTCCGCCGGACGGAATCGTGTATCCCGGCGTCCACCTCCTGTCCGTGCAGTTCGCCGAGGTGCTCGGTCTCCCCGTTCGAACGGCGATGCTGACGCTCGTGTCTGTCGTGATTCCGCTGCTGTTCGTGGGGGCCTTCGCCGCGTGCGCGTACTACGTGTCGAGGAGCCACCGAACCGCGGCGGCGGGGGCTATCGTCGGGGCGATGTTCGTTCCGATCAACAACGTCAGCGTGCATCTGAACCCGCACGCGTCCAGTCAAGCGATCCTCCTGTTTCCGGTTGTGCTGTTCTGCCTCCTCCTGTTTCTCCACGCGAGTGACGACGGGTTCGCGTTCACGACTCCGACGGGAGCGCTCCTGCTTCTCGTCTCCAGCGGCTACCTGTTCGTCCACCCGCAGGAGGCGATGACGTACCTCGCGATGCTCGGCGGAATTGCGATTCTGCAACTCGTCGTGCGTCGGTACTGGGACACGCACCCGATCGCGTCCTTCCGACCGGTGTACCTGCATACGATCGTCCTGGGCGTCCTGTTCGTCACGTGGATTCGTCGGCAGGGACGCGCCCGCTCTCGACTCTCGTTCGTGTTGGATAGCCTCCTCTCCCGCGATCCGACGGTGCTCGAAGAGACCGGCACTCGCGGGGCGTCCCTCATCGACCTCGGCGGCAGCCTGATGGAACTGTACCTCAAGCTGTTCTCGGTGAGCACCCTGTTGATGATCCTCACCGGTGCCCTGATACTCGCGTTAGTCATCGGTGTGATCGATCACAGCGAAAGTCGCAGAAACGCCCTATTAGCCGTCCTCGCCGCCTCGCTCGTATTCCCAACGCTCGGATTCGTCGCGATTTTTATCGCCGATCAGGGCGACCACTACTTCCGGTTCTTCGGGTTCATTATGGTCACGGTGAGCCTCCTCGCAGTCGTCGCGATTTCGATACTGGCGGACACGCTCGAAGGCGCGAGCGGCCGGTTCGGCGGAATATTGACCCGGCAGCGGACCTGGACGGTGATGAGCCTCATCCTCGTCGCGATGATCGCGATCAGCCTCGCAACGGTTCACCCGTCCCCGTACATCTACCAACCGAACGACCGCGTGACCGAGACAGTGATGGACGGGTACGACCGGACGTTCCAGTATCACGACGGACAGACGTCACTAACCGGGGTTCGGTCGGGGTCCACCCGGTACGTCGACGCCATTTACGGCACGAACACCGCCGAAGGAATCGCCATTCCTGGTATCGGCGACTCGGTCCCCGAACCCGTCTTTAACACCAACGTGACGTCACACTACGAGGAGGATCGCTATCTCATCGTGAGAACGAAAGACCGGAAGAAAGAGGTCGAACTCTACAGGGGATTCCGGTATGGCTCCGCTGGATTCGAGGCGTTAGACGCCGAACCGGGGTCGAACCGGATTCAAGACAACGGCGGGTACACGCTCTATCGGCTCCGTGGGACTGACGAGTAGCGATGACGAGTACTGTGAAGAGGAGTGAATAAAAGGAACCGACACCGAGATCACCCGCCTCGCAGATGTCGGATCAACCCCCTCTCGGAAGTCGGACCGACCGGACTTCAGCGACGTTCGAGCGTGTCGCACATCGCATCCTCAGTCGCTACGATGTACGCCTCCCGATCGAACGCGTCCTCGTCGACGGGAACGAACACGAACCGGTCGCCGTCGCGGTACGTGACTCGATGTGACTCCCACTCGGCGAGGTCGTATCCGAGATCCCGAACCGGGTCAGGATCGGTCGCGATTCGCTTCCAGGAGTCCGACGAGTACACGCTCGTCACCTCACTGACCGTCGATCGTGACTGCGGCAGCACCGTCGAATTCGATTTCGACGATGTGGCCGGTGTAACGGTACCCGTCGATGCCCTTGCCCAAGATCCCGCTGACGGTGTCGTCGACGACATAGTCTTCGAGGTTGTCGAAGCGGTTATCGTCGGGAGCCGTGCTGATCGAGGAATCGCGCGTGACTTCACCGGAGACGCGGAAGGTGTATGCGGCCACCGTGTCCGCAGTCGTTCCGTCGAAGACGATGGTCTTCTCGCGGGAGTCATCCTGCGAGGACTCGTCGTCCGAAGTCGATCCAGACGATTCCTCGGTGTCGCTGCCGGTCTCGTCTTCGGGGGCCTCGGCCGCGAGGAGGTCATCAGACGTGACCTCTTCGCCGTCGGCGATCAGGGTCATCTGGCGGACGTCGCCCGAAGCCGAGAACGACTCCATCGCGCCATCGTAGTGGAAGGCGTCCCCGCTGGCACTGCCGCCGCCGGTCGATCCGGTCGCGGTCCACGTGCCGTCGTTGTTCTCCGTCACTTCGTCGGCGGGTGCGGCCGTATCCGCGCTGTACTGGTCGCGCTCGTACAGTCCCGTGATCTCGCCGGTCGTGGTGAACTCGTAATCGACGCCGTTTGAGTTCTCGGAGAGAACCACGAGCTCCGTGCCATCAGTTCCGACGGTCGTCTCCGAACCCGACGACTCGTCGGGTTCCGATTCGGAATCGTCCGTCTGGGAATCGTCCGTCTGGGAATCGTCCGTCTCGTCCGTTCCAGAACTGGAGTCCTCCGAATCGGAGTCGGTCGCCCCGTCGTTCGAGCTATCGGGAGAGTCGTCCGACGATCCGTCGCTCGAACCGCTGTCGTCGGAGCCGTCCGCACTTCCCTCGCCCTGCGGGTCGTCACCGGTCGGGACCGGACAGTCGTCGCCGACGCAAACGCCGTTGAAGTTGGAGGGATATTCGAGGCTACCGTCACCGCTGATAGAGACGTTCTCCGCGCTCCAACCGCTCGCGGAGCTTCCCTTCTCGTGGATCGCGTCCGTCCCGCTGTTGTTCTCGATGAGCGTGTTTCGGATCGTTCCGCTTCCGCCTTCGGCTTCGTCGTGGAGTTCGATCGGTGCGCCCGCTCCCTCGTAGGAGTGGATGACTTCACAGTTTTCGATCAACACGTCGTCGCCCGCGGTGTCGATTCGAATACCGCGCATATTGACCGTGCCGCCCTCGTCGATCGTCGGTGGACTGCCGTCGTTGAGGACGAGACAGTTGCGGGCGACGCTGTCTGTGCCGCCGATTCGAATGCCCGAGATGTTGTTGTTGTGGACGAAACAGTTCTCGACGATGACCCGACCGCCCTCGCCTTTCCCGGGCGAACTCGCGTAGATCCCGTTGTTCGAGAAATTGGCAACGTAACAGTTCTGGATCTCGACGACGCCAGCGTGACCGGAGGGGACGTAGAACCCGCGCGCGTCGCCGGGGTTGACGTTCCCGTCGGGAAGGTTGAAGTTGTCGATCAGCACGTGGCCCTCCGACTGGGCCTCCAGGCGGAATCGGGTTTTGTCAGGGCCGGATTCACCGCGGAGCGTGAAGTTCCGGATTTCCACGACGCCGCTTTCGGCCTCGATCGTTTCCCCGTATTCACCGGCTTCGTTGGTGATGATGACCTCGCCCTCGCCGACGACCGCCGCGTTGCTTCGATTACCACCGAATCCGGAGCCGTGGTACTCGTACTCTCCCTCGGGAACTCGCACTTCGACGCCGCTCTCGAAGTACTCCTCGAGGTAGTCGTCGATTACGTCGCCGTCAGTCAACCCCTGTTCGCCCAGGTTGACGACGGAGTCGGTCTCGGCACTCTGTGCGACCGTACTCCCGGTAATGGTGGCCATACCGACTGCCCCACCCAGAAGCTTCAGGTACGATCGGCGACCGACACCCGAACCACGTTCGTCGTTACCGTTATGGCTGTTTGCCATATCCGGGTAGAGTGCGATTACCGAAAAGAGCGTTTTTGTGGGTTCATTGGGTCAACGAGTAGGCTGTTCATACTTACGTAGCCGATGGTTAACGGATGATTATCAGTTGCTTGTGCGTACGTGTTCGCTGGCTGCGTCTGGTCGTAGGATCTGCCTACTGAGCGCGCGCGACGAATCAAGTGGGTAGGAGGGGATTACGATCTTCGAGCAGTAACGAGACCACAGTGAGCGTTCGGATCCGGAGGTGACAGGATACCATAATGGGCGGTAAGGGTTCCATACAGCCGTAAAACAGGCTAATTGAGCCTGTTTTTCGTGTCCACGCGTAGGAGATATCGACGGCGGATACGCCGGATCGGCCACCGATTGCTTCGGGAACGATGACAAAATACGCCGTTAGGCACCGACTACTGGGTCGATAACCCGTTTTCTCGGATCGTAGCTACCGCTCGTCGCTCGTAGCCTCGGGACGTCGGTGGGGAATCAAATTCCGAGCGACGAACGCGACCTCACGGCCGAAGCAGCCGAACGCTGCAAACAGGGCGTTGAAAATAGCGCGAGCAAATCGTCGGAAGAGAAAGCCCGTATGGACCTAGGACAACGTCGGGACCACGAGATGGCAGTCGCAGTTGCGCATCACGAGACGGGAGTCGCGCACGGATTCACGCACGCGACCGCAGACAGCAGTCGTTCGCTCGGATGCGGAAACAGTTGTTCGCTCGGATGCGGAGGCGGTTACAACGTCGCCGTTCCGTGGGTCGGACCGCCCGCTACGAGGGTGAAGACAGCACGCGCCGCAAGCGATGGCGTTAGTCCTGCAGCGCCTCGGTGGCGCTCGCCTCGTCCCGCGGTTCCGAACTTTCCCGAATCGACTCCATCAGCGCGATCGTCCAGCGCGCCTCCTCGATCGGAACGGCGGGTTCGCCGCCGGTGAGGAGCGCCTCTGCCTCGCGGTCCAGTTGGTGATACAGCGAATCCAGGTCGGTGGCGACGTCCCAGCTGTCGTCGCGGGACCGGCGGAGAACCGACACGGCGTTTGCGACTGTGCCGGTGAACCGATCGACGGCCTGATCCACGTTGTTCAGCATACGGCCGGTCGGAGAGCCTTTGTAATCGCGGTCGAACTCGACGAGCGTCTGTGAAACGATGTCGGCCGCGAACGACGTTTCGGTGCCGTGAACGTAGAGAATCCGAATGGGAATCGTCCCCGACAGCATCGTGACGTTGCACAGCACGCCGTCGTCGGTGACATACCCCACCTGTGCGCCGTCGTACCCGAACGCCTGCTCGTACTCGCCACAGAGTGCCGTGTGCGAGGAGACCCGCGCTCGGTCGTCCGGATAGCCGCCGATTCGCAGCCCGAGATACAGCGGGTGCGGGAGCCCCTCCTCGAACTCGCCGCCGAGGAGGTCGAAGGCCCAGCTGCCGCGGTTCGGCGTGTCCGGCGGCGTCGATCCCGTGTACTGGAGATCGATCCCGCGCATCTCGCCGAGATCCCCGCGGTCGATCCGCTCTCGGAGTTTTCTGATCACGGGGTCGAACACGTGATTGTGGACCACCGAGACGGTGACGGCGGCGGCTTCGGCGGCCGCCGCCAACTCCTCGACCTCGTCGACCGTCTCTGCGACGGGTTTCTCGATGAGAACGGGAACGCCAGCCTCGATGGCTTCCACGGCGATCGGCACGTGCGTGGCGACCGGCGTGCAGACGTGTACCCAATCGAGATCCTCGTCTTCGAACAGTGTGGTCGTGTCGTAGTACGCCTTGATCCCGTAGTCCAATGCCTTCTCTCGGGCTCGCTCTTTATCGCGGTCACAGATCGCGACGAGGTCCGTCCGAGGGTTCTTTTCCAATCCGGAGAGGTGCCGTTCGGAGACGACACCCGCGCCGACGACTGCCGATCGTAGCGTCATCAGTTGCAGAGCGTCGAGGCATATCCATAGTTATGAAGAACCAAACCGCGAAAAACCGAAACCAAACCGCGACAATCGAAAATATAACAGCGAGAACCGCTGTTCCGGCAGGGAAATCGGGTCCCCTACTGTCGGTTCACGAAGGACAGCATATGACGGGGGTACTGCTCTGCGATAGCGGTCCGCGGTACTCGAGCAGTTGATTCACGCGTGGAAGGAGCCCAAGCAGTTGTACAGTTGCCGCTCGTAGATGTCCGGCTGTTTACTGATACCGAGGTGAGAACCGATCTTCGCGTCCGCCCAGTGAACCGCATCCGGCCCCGACAGGAGCCGGGCCAAGAGTCGGGGATCGAGTTCGAATTTCACGTAGCCGTCGTAGCTGGAAAGATCGGGATCGTCGACGAAGTCGTACCCATCTCCCGTGAACGAGAGTTCGACGTACTGCTCGGGCGCGATACCGATCAGCGCTGTGGTCGCGGTCTCGTATCCGAGCGTCCGGCGCTTCTCCTCGAACTTTTGGAAGGCGGGTTCGATCAGCGCATGCAACTCATCGACGTCCGGCATCGGATCGTGTTCGTACGCGAATCGACGGGTCGAAAGCTCGTTCTCGATGTACTCGCTCTTCGCCTCCTGGTCGACCGGTTCGTAGGGCTTCGAAACGGTGCCTTCCGAGAGATCGAGATGTTCGCCGGAGTTGAGGAACACGCACTGGTGATCGTCGGGGACGTTCGCCTCGAACCATTCGAGCGCCTCAATCCGCGGGGGGTTCGCCGTGTACTGGTTGAGCGGCGCGAGGCGACCCGCGAGGACGTACTCCCCGGCGAACGGCATGTAGTACTCGGGGTCGAACAGGTCGATGAACTCCGTCGCGAGCTCATGTTTTTCGAGGATTACGTCGCGTCGCGCTTGCAGTTTTTCCTCGTGGGAGTAATCCTCCATACACTGCGGGTAGAACTGGGCCGCGCTGTACTGGTGACAGACCAGATCGATGTCGCCGTACCTCCCCTTGACCTGTCGCATACTCCGCTCGACCATCGGGTACGGACAGTCGTTCATATTGACGACCGTGTATTCGCCGTCGTCGAAGACCGCCATCGAATCGACCTGTGTGGAACCGAGTTCCGGATTCCCCTCGACCCACGAACAGCCGAAGTAGTTGCCGCAGACCTCGGGGTCGCACGCGTCGGCAGCGAGGATGTTGACGTGGACATCGCCCGTGAGGTGCATTCGGCTGTTGTGATCGAGCTCGATCACCTCGAAGCCGAGCGCCTCGATCTCGTTTTTCAGATAATCCCAGCGGTAGTCGTGAATCAACACCGGAATGTCGGTGTCCATCCGCCGGAGCGTCGCCGGATCGAAGTGGTCCGGGTGGATGTGCGAGATGTATATGTAGTCGACGCCGTCGAACTCCTCCGGTTCGACGTCGAGCGGTGGGTAGTGACACCACGATCCCTCGAACGCGCCGTCGACGAGCCACGGATCACACAGCACTGACGCATCGGCAGTTTCGACCACGATAGCCGCGGAACTGAGGTACGTTACCTGCATTGAATCCAGGTCGCACAGGGTCGCTATTAAGTATCAAGTAGCTACAAATTCTTTCGCACGTAACGGTCGGCTACCGTCTCGCCGACATCGAGCGGCCATCATCGAAGGGTACCGCTACCGAGACGTAATCCGCTTGGGAGGCTGTGTCGCCGACGTGCGGGCACACGCTCACTCGTCGAACCGCCGCTCCTTGTCGGCGTTTTCCTCCAGGTCGAACACCATCGCGAGCACCATCGCGATCCAACCGAGGACGACCAGCGTGACGCCGGACGTCACATCGGTGACCGGTTCCGAATCGCGGGCGCGACTCCGCGGGAGCACCGCGCGTAGCAGGGAGACCGCTCCGTAGGCGGTGGCACCGGCGCCGAGGCCGTACAACAGGGTCAACGGGTGGAAGCGGCGAACGAGGTACTTCACGCGGAGCCGCCAGAGGAAATCCCGAAGCAGCATCGCCGAGACGCGGGGAATGTAGGTGTGATATCGGATGCTACTGGTCTCGTCGCCGTAGTTGGCTCGCCGCGGGACGTCGCCGACGCGGAGTTCCGCCACGTTCAACCGGACGAGGAGGTCGTTACAGTAGCCGTAGTCCTCGTACATCCGATCGATGTCGACCGCCTCGAGGGCCTCCCGCGAGATCGCCGTGTAGCCGTTCTGGGGGTCCATCGTTCGCCAGTATCCGCTGGCGATCTTCGTGAGAAACGTGAGAATCCAGTTTCCGAACAACCGCCAAGAGGACATACTCTGCCGGAACTCCCGATTGAGCAGTCGGTTCCCCTTGGTGTAATCTACCTCGCCCGCGACGATGGGATCGAGGTACCGGTGTAACTCCTCCGGGCGCATCTGTCCGTCCCCACCCATCACGGCGACGACGTCGATTCCGTCCGTCAGAGCGCGCTGGTACCCGGTCTTGATCGCGCCGCCGACGCCGCGATTGCGCTCGTGCTGAATCGGAACGATTCGACCGTCGAACGCGACGTCGTCGGACCCGTTCCCCCTGTCGTACCGAACCGCTCCATCGACGGATCCGCCGTCGCTGCGGTGGCTGTGTCGGGTCGCGAGCGCACTGTCATCCGACAGCCCGATGCCATTTGACGACCGACTCGGCCCTCGATCGCGGGCGTCGACGGAGGAGTTGACCTCCTTGGCGGCGGCCTGTATCTCATCCCACGTTCCGTCGGTCGAGCAGTCGTCGATCACGTACGCGCGGTCCACGAACGGCGGCAGGGTCTCGATCACCCTGCCGACAAACCCCTCCTCGTTGTACGCCGGAACGACGACCCCGACGACGTTTTCGTTGTACATAGCTGTGAGATCCGTTCGCGGCTACTCCTCGCCGACCTATCGTTATGCTCTCTCAACGAAATCGAACCCCCGTAACGAGTCTATACCTTTGTGAGTCGCCGCGAGTCGCGTGGTATGGACGCTGAAACCTCGAGGGACACGGAGACGAGCCGCGGGCCGCGAGTGGTCGAGGACTGTCGGATCGGGGACGGCACCGAGATCGCCCCATTCGCAGTCCTCCGCGCAGTCGCGTGGGGCGACGAACGTTCCTTGGAGCCGCAGCGACGACGGGGGCGGCGGCGCTCGCCGGTTGTACGGGTGGCAACTCGGGCGACGGATCCGGAGACGGGTCCGGCGACGGGAGCGGTGGGGACGGCGACTCCGGGAGCGGCGACGGGTCATCCGGTAACGCACAAATGGGCGGCACGCTGCAGTGGGGCGGCGCCGTTCCGGTGCAGGGCCTCGACCCGCACATCGACACCTCGGCCGCGTCCAAGCGCGTCCTGGAGAACATCTACGAGGAGGTCGTCGCACTGCAGGACGACTACTCGATCGAACCTCACCTCGCGAAGTCCTTCGAGCAGTCCGAGGACAACACGCTCCTGACGTTCGAGCTCCGCGAGGGCGTCACGTTCCACAACGGGAAAGAGATGACGTCAAAAGACGTGCTCGCGACGTACGAGCGCGTCCAGAACGGCGACTACCTCGCGACCGGCTTCTTCGAACACGTCGAGGAGCTCCGCGCACCCGACGACTACACGTTCGAGATCCAACTGACGGAACCGTTCGCACCCTTCCTCGCGAAGATGGCGACGGCCGAACTTTCGGTGATGCCTGCCGAGAACGCCGAAAAGGACATGGTCGAGGAGCCGATCGGAACCGGCCCCTACAAGTTCGAGGATCGCGAAATCGAGACCTCGTTCACGATGTCCCGATACGAGGACTACTGGGGAGCCTCCGATGAGGACGGCCCGTTCATCGACACGATTGAAAAGAGCGAAGTACCGGACGCGAGCGTTCGACTCCAGTCGTTCCAAGCTGGCGAGTACGACTTCATCAACGGGGTCGCCCCCAAGGACGCCTCGACCGTCGAGCAGAACCCCGACGCCAGGTTCGAGAGCCAGTTCCCGAAGTCGCTCGTCTACCTCGGCCTGAATTGTGACCGTGAGCCGTTCGACAACAAGGACGCCCGCCTCGCGCTCGATTACGCGATCGACAAGGAGAAAGTGGCGGAGGCTGCGCTGTACGGCACCGGGCAGACGACTGCCTCGCCCGCGGCACCCGGAAGTCCGTGGGTGCATCCCGACATCGGCCCCCGCGAGCGCGACCTCGATAAGGTGCAGGAGCACCTCGACGCGGCCGGGATGCCCGACGGCTACTCCGCGACGTTCAAGATCCCGCAGTCGTACCCGACGCAGGTGCAAGCGGCGGAAGTCATCGCCGACGACGCCGCGGAAGCAGGGATCGACCTGGAGATCCAACAGATCACCTGGAACTCCTGGCTTTCTGATGTGTTCACCGATCAGAACTTCCAGGCGACGACGAGTTCCTACCTCGCGCTGTGGTACCCGGACGTGTCGTTCTACAAGTTCCTCCACCCGAACGGAGCGTTCTTCTTCACCAACTGGGTGAACGAGGACTACAACTCCCTCGTCGAAGAGGCTCGAACGATGTACGACGAGGACCAGCGCGCCGACCTGTACCACCAGGCGACGGAGATCATGCACGAGGAGCGTGCCGGTCACCTCCTCCTCTGGTGGCAGCCGAGCCTGTACGCCGCGGCACCGCAGTACAAAGGTGACATCGGCGCACCAGACGGATCGACGCTCCAGTTCGCGGACAACTGGCTCGACCGCTAACTCGTCGACAGACTATCGATGTACAACTACGTGTTACGGCGCGTCGGGTTTATGGCGGTGACGCTGTTCTTAGTGACGCTTATCGCGTTTGCCGTCACGAACATCCTCCCCGGAAACGTCGCGCTCGTGATCTTGGGCCCCAACGCCACCGAGGAATCGCTCGCGGCGCTGCAGGCGCAGTTGGGTCTCAACCGTCCGCTGTACGTACAGTACTTCGACTGGGTACTCGGGCTCCTACAGGGGGAGATGGGCCAATCGCTTCGATTCGGTGAGCCGGTTTCAGCGCTTATCGCTGAACGGCTTCCCCGATCGCTGCTGCTCGCCGTGAGTGCGACCCTCATCGCGGTCGCGCTCTCGATCCCGCTGGGCGTCTACGCCGCCGTCAATCAAAACGAGGCACCCGACGTGGCGGCGTCGATGTTCGCGTTCATCGGCATCTCGATGCCGATATTCCTGTGGGGATTAGTGTTTATTTTGGTGTTCGCCGTCTGGTTTAACATCTTCCCGACGGGCGGATACACCTCACCGACTGAGAGCCTCCTTGGCTCGCTGAAACGGTTGGTACTCCCAGCAGGGGCGATGGGATTCGCCCTCACTGCATACATTATGCGGATGACTCGGTCCTCGATGCTAGAGGTGCTGAGCGCCGAGTACATCAAGCTGGCACGGGCGAAGGGAATGAGCCAGCGGGTCGTCGTGCTGAGACACGCGCTGAAGAACGCGGTGATACCCGTCATCACGGTCATCGCGTTCCAGTTCAGCTACGCCTTCGGCGGCGTCGTCGTGCTCGAAGAGGTGTTCTTCTGGCCCGGTATCGGCCGGTTGACGCTGACCGCAATTCAGAGCCGCGACATCCCGCTCATTCAGGGCTGCATCATCGTCGTCGCGCTGATCTACATGATATCGAACTTCGCCGCGGACCTGTTGTACGCGTACTTCGATCCGCGGATCCGATACGGAGGTGACGAGTAATGGCAGTCGAACAGCACGGCGGGAGTGAGGAAGACGGCGGCTTCCTGTCGGAGTCCCAAAAGGAGCGGATCCGCGCCTTCGCGAAGAAGTTCCGATCCAACACGAAGGCGATGGTCGGCCTGGTCATCGTCCTCTCGTTGATCTTCGTCGCCGTGTTCGCGCCGTTTATCGCGCCGTATGAGATGAACGATACGAGCGTCGAAGACCGGACGCAAGCGCCGTCGGTCGAGCACCCCTTCGGCACTGACGACCTCGGCCGCGACATCTTCAGCCGAGTCGTGCTCGGTAGCCGAATCTCGCTGTACGTCGGGTTCGGCGCGATCTCGGGCGCGCTCCTCGTCGGCGCCGTCGTCGGCGTCGTATCGGGGTACGCCGGTGGGCTGACCGACGAGATCATAATGCGGGTGATGGACGCCGCGATGGCGTTCCCACCGGTGTTACTGGCGCTGACCTTACTGGTCGTGTTGGGGCCGGAGTTGGTCAACGTCATCATCGCGCTCGCGTTCGTCTACACGCCGTACATCGCGAGGGTCTCGCGGAGTGCGGCTCTCGCCGAACGCAATGAAGCCTACGTGGAGTCGGCCGTCGCCCGCGGCGAGAGCGACACGCGGATCGTCTTCAGCGAGGTGTTCCCGAACTGTATGGCACCGATACTGGTCCAGGGATCGCTCAACGTATCGTTCGCGATTCTCGCGGAAGCGAGCCTCTCGTTCCTCGGGCTCGGCGCACAGCCGCCCCGTCCGTCGTGGGGGCTGATGATCAACACCGGTCGCGGATTCATGGAGACCGCGCCGTGGATGCTGCTGTTCCCGGCGCTGGCGATCGGTATCGCCGTCGTCGGGTTCAATATGCTCGGTGACGGCCTCCGCGACGTCCTCGATCCGAAGGTGGAGGCGATAGAATGAGCGCACAACAGGCCGAAGACGCCGACCCGGTCGCATCGTCCACCGCCGACTCGTCGGCGGACCAGCCCCTGCTCGACGTGCGTGGGCTGCGAACCGAATTCCGAACGGAAACCGAACCGGTCGTCGCGTCCAACAGGGTGTCGTTCTCGTTGGAACGCGGCGACACGATGGGGCTCGTCGGCGAGTCCGGTGCCGGGAAGTCCGTCACCGCGAGATCGATAATGCGATTGATCGACCCGCCCGGAGAGATCACCGACGGGCAGGTCGTCTTCGACGGAGAGGACCTCCTGCAGAAGAGCGAAAAGGAGATGCGCGACATCCGCGGGAACCGGATCGCGATGATCCCGCAGGACCCGATGTCGTCACTGAACCCGGTGATGACGGTCGGCGAGCAGATCATCGAGACGATCCGGCGACACCAGAGCGTCTCGAAGTCCGAGGCGCGACGGCTCGCGATCGAGTCGATGGACGACGTGGGTATCCCGGACGCCGAAGAGCGAATCGACGACTACCCGCACGAGTTCTCCGGCGGGATGCGCCAGCGCGTGCTTGTCGCCATCGGGTTCTCCTGCGAACCGGACCTCATCATCGCCGACGAACCGACGACGGCGCTCGACGTGACGACCCAGGCGAAGATTCTCGACCTGCTCAACGAGATGCAGGAGCGCGAGAACACGGCCGTCCTGATGATCACCCACAACCTCGGCGTCGTCGCGCAGACGTGCGACCACGTCGGCGTGATGTACGCGGGGAACCTCGTCGAGACGGCCGAACTGGATCACCTCTTCGAGCGTCCGCGACACCCCTACACGCGGTCACTCATCGATTCGATTCCGGAGGTCGAAACCGAATACGACGAGCTGCCGACGCTCGACGGGGCGATGCCCGACCTCTCGGATCTGCCGAGCGGCTGCAACTTCGCGCCGCGGTGTCCGCACGCCACGGAGGCCTGTCGGAGCGGGGGCGATCCAGCGCTCGAAGGAGTCGGTGACGGATCCTCGCGAGCGGCGTGTATTCACGCCGACGACCTCGACCTCTCTGAGAGCACCGCCGCCAAATCGGGCGGCGGAAGGAGGGAGATCGACCGCTCGGGGGAGCCGCTGTTCGAGGTCCGCAACCTAAAGAAGTACTTCAGTGCGGGCGAAGGGCTGCTCGGAAACGTTCGACTCTCCCGCGAGGGCGGCGGTCTGCCGACGATCGAACGACGGTACGTCAAGGCCGTCGACGACGTGAGCTTCGACATCTATCCGGGCGAAACGGTCGGCCTCGTCGGCGAATCCGGCTGTGGCAAGTCGACGGTCGCCCGCACGGTGCTCCGGCTGTTGGAACCGACCGGCGGCGAGGTGTACTTCGAGGGCGAACCGATCCACGACCTTGGATCCGGCGCCATCCGAAGTCTGCGCCGCGAGATGCAGATCATCTTCCAGGACCCGCACAGCTCGCTCAATCCGCGAAAGCCCGTGGGACGGATCATCGGCCGCGCGATGGAGCGACACGACATCGCGACCGGCGAGGAGAAGCGCCAGCGGGTTCGAGAGCTGCTCGAACGCGTCGGCCTCTCGGGCGACGCCGCGAACAAGTACCCCCACGAGTTCTCCGGCGGCCAACAGCAGCGCGTCGCCATCGCGCACGCGCTCGCCGTCGAACCCAAGCTCATCGTCTGCGACGAGCCAGTGTCCGCGCTCGACGTGAGCGTCCAGGCGCAGATCCTGAATCTGCTCAACGAGATCCAAGAGGAGTCGAACATCTCGTATCTGTTCATCTCGCACAACATCGGCGTCGTCCGGCACATCTGCGACCGCGTGGCCGTGATGTACCTCGGCAAGATCGCCGAGTTCGGACGTATCGGTGACATCTTCTCGGCACCCTTCCACCCCTACACGGAGAGTCTCCTGTCGGCGGTCCCGCACGCGGATCCGAAGCGGAAAACCGACCGGATCCTCCTGGAAGGAAGCGTCCCCAGCCCGATCGATCCGCCGTCGGGTTGCCCGTTCCAGACGCGCTGTCCGAAGAAGATCGGCGACGTCTGCGAGCAAGAGGTACCGGAGTTGGAGGCGGTCGGGGACGACGACCACCGCATCTCCTGTCACCTCTCGGTCGCTGAGATGAGCGAGCGCGACTCGTTCATCGCCCCCAGAGAGAAAAGAGAGGTCGCTGGATCCGACTGAGGAGGCGGACCGACCGCCGCGCGTTTTTCAGTATTTCACGCCGAAATCCAGTAGTTCCGCGGGGTACTCCTCGAACAACTTGTCGGTCTCGATCCGAACCCGCTCTTTCGCCTCGCGCGCCTCTTCGAGCAGCGTTCGGAGATCGGAGACCGGCGTCTCGGAGAGGTCTACCCGGAGGTTGTGATAGAACTCCGGCTCGGGCGCGTGAACGAGAATCGCCGCGCTCATCTCGCCGCGGTCGTCGCCACCGGCACGTTCGCCCGCCTCCAGCGCGGAAACGAGTCGTTCGGCCATATCGCCCTGAGTTTCCTCGTACGCGTCGGCCGCGGCCTCGACCACTTCGGGGCCAGCAAGGAGATTTCCGGCGACAGTGTAGTGCTCGCCGACGCGAGAGCCCGCCCACTCGCTGCAGTGATCGCCCGTAAAGACGAACTCCGTTTCGGCGTCGACGCCGTGCACCTGTCGGTAGTCGGCGTGCTCGTCGGCCGCGAGAAGCGACTCGAAGGCGTCATCGACCGATTCAGCCGAATCGACCCGCGCCACGGCGTCGCGCCCGTGCTCCGTCCTCGTGAACGCCTGCGTCAGCGCGGCCGCGTTCGAACTCACGTACGGGCACGTCGCGCCGACCGAAACGGTCCCCGTGGTCACTGCTGTACCGAACGTCTCGGTTTCGGGGTCGCGTGCGGCTATCGAGAAAGTTCCAGGGGCGTAGCGCATACCGTTGCTTGTTCCCTGCACTGATTTATATTTGCCCGTCCGACTCGTGCCTCGGAAAATGGAAAGGAATAGTAATATATTTAGTAGTATAATCTATTCAAAATAGATTTGGTACATAGAAAACTGCATTCAAGCGGTTAGGGTAGTTGTTGAATACAAATATCGTCGTAGGGAGAAATTTACTGTCATTTTTAACTATATGAAAGTTGAATTATCAATAATGACGGTGTCTCCCAGGGAAATGTTCAACAACTGGAACTACCGAGTCCGATAGAGGAGATCGTATCCGTGCGCGACGTACAGGAGTTCCCCCGCGTCGAGCTGTCGACGACGCGTCGCGAGCCAATCGTCGAACTCGGACGGCTCAGCCGAAGCCGACGAAATCGCCTCCTCGACGAACCGGAGGATCTGTCCGAGGAAATACCGTTCGTCGTCCGGGTAGGAACCGTTCTGGGGACGGACGATCCAGTCCGAACTCGCCATCGCGATCAGTTCCCCCTCGCGTCGGCGGAGGAGGTCGGCCAGGTGCCGTCCCGCGTGAACGTCGCGCCCGGGGAGGTCGTCGATCGCGGCGTGGTAGGCACGCTCAACCGACTCGTCGGCCGGGTGGTCCGGTTGGAAGATCGTCCCACCGTCGAAGGTGATCGGGAGATACGCCAACCCGCCGGGGCGGAGCGCCGCCTCGATCGCGTCGATCAACAGCGGGAGCGAGACCAGATCAGCGAACGACTGCGCGACCACGAGATCGATATCGGAAATCGACGTGAGCGTCTCGATCGCCTCGCACGCCTCGAACGTGACGCGGAGATCGGAGACAGTGAAATCGCAGCCCTCTGTCGACCCACCGGCGGATCCGGAAATCGATAGCGACCGGTCAGCGGCAGTGTCGACAACCGTGTATCCAGCCCGTTCGAGCCCCATCGGGCGCACACGGCGAGCGAAGGAGACGACGGTCTCGTCGGTATCGACCCCGTGATACTCCCCAGAGTCGATCCCCCAAGCGAGCAGGCGCGGGACCGTCGCTCCGGTGCCGCATCCCACTTCGACGACGGTCGGGTTCGAGTCGAGTTCCGAACGCATTCGTTCGGTGACGCGGGGAGCGAGCGCGCGGTCGTCGACGGAGCGCTTCGACTCCAGATATCGGGCGCGAGCGTGGTTCATTGGTGATCGGACACCGGCATCACCCGTCGAGCCGTCGGGTGTGTCCGGCCCACGAGACGTCGTCCTCCCAGATTCGGACGGTCAACCCCTCCGGTGTCGGATCTGCGAGGTAGCTCTCGACGCGGTCGCCGAACAGACGGGCGAAGTGTTCGACGCTCGGATTCAACCCCTCGAACTCGGGGAGGTCGTTGAGAAGCGCGTCGCGGTATCGATCCTCCAGATCGTCGAGGATAGTCTCGACAACGTCGATATCGACCAGGTATCCGTATTCGCCCAGTACCGGGCCCTCGAAGCAGATTTCGACCGTGAAGTGGTGGCTGTGAACGTCTCCCTCCGGCCCTGGGTCGGGCACGGTGAGAAAGTGCTGAGCCATGAAGTCCCGCGTGACCGTCAGTTCGTACACGTCAGTACGCTCAGGGTCGAACATAATGAATCACTCGTAGGTGAGCAGGACTTGCAGGACGCCGTCCGCGCGTTCGTCGAGAAGACGATACGCCTCTGAGGCCTCGTCGAACGGAATCCGATGGGTGATGAGTGACGCGGCGTCCATCGCGCGGAGTTCTTCGAGCGCCACCGACGCGCGGCGGACGTTCGTCCACCGACCCCGGATCGCCGGTGCGAGGGTGCTCACCTGACTCGATTCGACCGAGATTCGGTCGCGGTGAAACGATCCGCCGAGATCGACCGTCGACGGCTTGTCACCGTACCACGACCCCACGACGACGCGACTGTCGTATCCGGCGGCCGCGACCGCGGCGTCGAGCGTCTCCGGTCGACCGGAGAGTTCGTACACCAGGTCGGCACCGGACGGTGACGAGTGATCGCGGGCGCTCGCACCGCCCGCCTCCGCGTCAAGGACATCGTCGAGCGCGTCCGGAGCGACGGCGAGGTCCGCACCCATCGCCACGGCACGGTCGCGCCGTTCCGGGATCGGTTCGACCGCGATGAGTCGGTCGAGGGGGAACGACGAGAGGATCGCGATCGTACAGAGGCCGACGACGCCCGCTCCGAACACCACGACCTCCTCGCCGATCCGCGGTCGGCCGTCGAGCACGAGCGACGTCGCCGTCTCGACCGAGGGAAACAGCGCCATCGACTCGCTGTCGACGTCTTCGGGCACCGGGATCACGTCAGCGGGCGGAATCGCGAAGTGGGTCTCGTGCGGCGTGAGCGCGAACACCGATCGGCCCACCCACTCGTCGTCGACCGCGTCACCGACCGAAACCACGTCGCCGACGGCGGCGTAGCCGTACCGAAGCGGGAACGAGAGATCGCCGTCGAGCGAATCGAGCGTCTCGTCGGCCGGGAGTTCCGTCGGCGCCTCGCCGCGGTAGATGAGCAGTTCGGTCCCGGCGCTGACGCCCGACACGCTCGTTTCGACGAGCACGTCCGTCGAGTCCATATCCACGGAGGTGGACCTGATCGCGGTTCCGTGAGGCTCGGTAAAGAACAGGGACTTCCGGTTCATCGATGGGAGAACGTGGGTAGCAGCGGAGTGTTTGAGGCGGGTTCGATGCCGATAGAAGCGTCCATCGGGGAATCGTCGGCAGCGTCTATCTGACTGCGGCAGCGCCGATACACGATATAATTGAGTGATGCGCGCTACGCTGTATTTATACTGTCGGCCGTGTTGACAACCCACACTGGTAATGCGGAGAGATGCCGGTTCGAGTAATAACTAAATATAGAAATTTGTTAAGAAGAGGGGAAGATCACCCGGTTTAGTAGCAGTGAAGTTAATAAGTCGTACTCGGCTATCTTCTCCCAATGACCGCACCGACGAAGAACGACCGGGAGCGCAACGGGGATACTTCCGGAAACGGAGAGCCGGGCGATCCGGATAGCGCGGGAAGTTCGCATCGCCCCGAGAAGCCAGCGGATCCCGTGCGTACGACCACGGAGAGGTTCGGGGTTCCGGATATGGACTGTCCGTCGTGTGCCGGAAAAGTCGAATCGAGCGTCGGCACCCTGGACGGAATCGAGTCGGTCGATCCGAACGTCCCGACTGGACGCGTCACAGTAGACTATGACGCCGCGAGAACGACGCCCGAGGCGATCGCCGAACGGATCGAATCGGCGGGGTATCGAGTGACGAACGCGTCACAGGAACGGGCCAGGCTGGACGTTCCGGATATGGACTGCGCCTCCTGTGCGGGGAAAGTCGAGAGCGCCTTGGGCCGCCTCGCGGGCGTGAGCGACTTCGAGACCCACCCTGCGACGGGAACTGTCACCGTCACGTTCGACAGCGGGGCGACGAGCGTGTCGGAGATCGTCGCGACGATCGAGGGTGCGGGCTACGACGTCACCGACAGCGGGGCGACAGATGACGAACGGGAGTCCAGCGACGGGGACGGCAGTTCGATCTGGCGGAGCGGACGGGCGATCAAGACGTGGGTCAGCGGCGTGTTCGTCGGGTTGGGCCTCGGCTTCGAGTTCGTTCTCACGGGGTCGAACGCGCAGATCGGGAGCTTCCTCGGAACCGAGTTACTCATCGCGGACGTCCTCTTTCTGCTCGCGGTCGCCAGCGGCGGACAGGCGATCCTGAGAAACGGCTACTACTCCGCACGCACGCTGAACCTCGACATCGACTTTCTGATGTCGGTCGCGATCATCGGGGCGTTGCTCGCGAGCGTCGCCTTCGGCGAGGCGCTGTACTTCGAGGCGGCGACGCTCGCGTTCCTCTTCAGCGTCGCCGAGCTGTTAGAGCGGTACTCGATGGACCGCGCCCGCGACTCCCTCAGGGAACTGATGGACCTCTCGCCGAACGAGGCCACCGTGAAGCGCCCCGATGGTTCGGAGGAAGTGGTCCCTGTCGAAGCGGTCGAGCCGGGGGACGTCGTAATAGTTCGACCGGGCGAACGACTTCCGATGGACGGGGAGGTCCTCGACGGCGAGAGCGCGGTCAATCAAGCGCCGATCACGGGCGAGAGCGTCCCGGTCGACAAGGCCGTCGGCGACGAGGTGTACGCCGGAACGATCAACGAGGGCGGCTACCTCGAAGTGCGCGTCACGGCGGGCGCGAGCGACAACACGCTGTCGCGGATCGTCGAAATGGTCGAGGACGCGCAGTCGAAGAAGACCGATCGGGAACAGTTCGTCGAGCGGTTCTCCGCCTACTACACGCCCGTTGTCGTCGCGTTCGCCGTCCTCGTGACGCTCGGAACGCCCGCCGTCTTCGGCGTCACGTGGCCGACGGCAGTCGTCTACGGGTTGACGCTCCTCGTCCTCGCGTGTCCCTGCGCGTTCGTTATTTCGACGCCGGTGTCTGTCGTGTCGGGGATCACGAGCGCGGCGAAGAACGGCGTGCTCATCAAGGGCGGAACCCACCTCGAGGCGATGGGCGCGGTCGATATCGTCGCCTTCGACAAGACCGGAACGCTCACGGGCGGCGAACTCACCGTGACGGACGTCATCGCGCTCAACGGCAACACCGATGAGGACGTCCTCCGCTGCGCCCGAGGACTCGAACAGCGGAGCGAGCATCCGATCGGCGAGGCCATCGTCGACGCCGCGGGAGCGGCGGGCATCGACGGCGAGGCGACCGGGCAGATCGAGTCATTCGAGAGCCTCACGGGAAAGGGCGTTCGAGCGACGCTCGGGGGAACGCCGCACGTCGCCGGAAAGCCCGGGCTGTTCGAGGAGCTCGGGTTCGACCTCTCGCACGTCCACGCGACGACCGACGGCGGCGTCGTGACGCGGACCGCCCGAAGCATCTGCGAGCGAAACGACTGTCTGGATCTCCTCGAAGATACCGTGCCCGCGCTGCAGGCCGAGGGGAAGACCGTCGTCCTAGTCGGAACAGCGGACGAGCTGGAGGGGGTCATCGCCGTCGCCGACGAGGTCAGGCCGGAGGCCGAGCGCGCCGTCGCGCGGTTGAAGGAACTCGGCGTGAAGCGGACGGTGATGCTGACCGGTGACAACGACCGCACCGCCCGGGCCATCGCCAAGGAGGTCGGCGTCGACGAGTACCGCGCGGAGCTGTTGCCCGACGAGAAGGTGGCGGCGATTCGCGAACTCGTCGACGAGTCCGGCGGCGGACGCGGTGACCACGGCGGCGTGGCGATGGTCGGCGACGGCATCAACGACGCGCCCGCGCTCGCGACGGCGACGGTCGGGATCGCGATGGGAACAGCGGGGACCGATACGGCGCTCGAAACGGCGGATATCGCGCTGATGGCAGACGACCTCTCGAGGCTCCCCTACCTCTACGAACTGGCGCACGACGCGAACGGCGTCATCAGACAGAACATCTGGGCGAGTTTGGGGATCAAGGCGCTGTTGGCCGTCGGCGTGCCGTTCGGCTACGTGCCGATCTGGCTGGCGGTGCTGGCCGGTGACGCGGGGATGACCGTCGGTGTGACGGGTAACGCAATGCGGCTCTCGCGGTTGCGACCGGAGTAGGGTCGAACGTGCGTCAACGGCAAGGACGCAAACCCCAAACGTATCCACAGCCTGAGTCGTTAGCAGGACGGGTCAGCGGGATGGGTCAGCAGGACGGGTCAACGCGGACCCGAAGCGGAATACCGTTCGGATCGACGACGTGAATCGCCGACTGACCGTTATCCGGATCTCCGGGATCGACGTCGGATGCGTCGATTTCGGCACCTTCGAGTCGCTCGCGGAATCGGTCGAGCGCGTCGCCGCCGGGGACAACGATCTCTACCCACGCCAGTCCGCGGCCGCCCGCCGGTGCCGACCGGCCGTTCCAGGCGTTCAGCCCGAAGTGGTGGTGATACCCGCCCGCGGAGACGAACAGCGCGGAGCCGACGTCCATCTGCACGTCGAACCCGAGCGTCTCGACGTAGAATCGGCGCGTCTCAGCGATCGAAGTAACTTCCAAGTGAACGTGGCCGAGCGTCGTCCCTTCGGGAGCCACCGGGGCGCCGTCGGACGCCGAGGCGACGTCGTCGAGATCCAGCGGGAGCGTCGGCATCTCGACGCCGCCGTCGGCCGTCCTCGGCCACTGGTCTCGGGGGCGGTCGCGGTAGATTTCGATTCCGTTCCCTTCGGGGTCCGAGAGGTACAGCGCCTCGCTCACTCGATGGTCCGAGGCGCCGTCGAGCCGCCAGTGGTCTTGAACGCGTTCGAGTGCGGCCCCCAGCGCGGTCCGTGACGGGACGAGGAACGCGTTGTGAAACAGTCCGGCCTGGTTCCGCTCGCGAGGCGGCGCGTCGGAATCGCGGTCGAGTTCGAGAAGTGGGGTGTTGTCGACGCCCAATGTCGCGCCATCGGCGCGCCGATCGAAGAGTTCCAAACCGACGACCGTCCGATAGAAGTCGATCATCGCCTCTAGATCGTCGACGCGGAGCGCGGTCCGGCCGAGACGGGTGTCAGCGGGGAGGTCCGGTGAAACTGTCGAGTCTGTCATCCAGTACACAGAAGAAGGTCTCCGAATGTGAAGCGTCTTTCGCCCCAAGCCCAACTCGGGATCAGACGGCCGCTCTCGGCTCAGATAACGTTCAGGACGACGATCGAGAGGTACAGTTGGCCGATTCCAGCGAGGACGAGGAGAACACCGGAAGCCTGCTTCATCCGCCCGGCATATCCGCCGAGCGAGCGCCAAGCGGTGACGCCTGCGTCGGAGAGCAGGGTTACGCCCAGCAACGGAACGGCGACGGTTCCGGCGTACGTCCCCAACACGAGGAGTCCGCGGCCGGGCGGCAGCGACGAGGCCTGCGCGAGGACGCCGAGAAAGAGCGGAACGACGCAGCCCGCCGCCGCGAGTGCGTAAACGGCACCGAAGACGCCGAACCCGAACAGCGACTCGGGCCGGTTCGGGAGCGGTATCGTCGGTGAGGCGCGTCCGGAGAGGACGAGCACACCGAAGACGACCAGCGCGCCGCCGATAATCGGCTCGAAAAGCGGGAGAACCGAGGTGAGGCGCTGTCCGACGGCGAACGCGAGTCCGGCGATCCCACCGAGAGCCAGGATCGCCCCCGTGGCTACCGTGAGTCCGGAAACGAGCGCCGGAGAGCTGTCGTCGCGGCCGAGGTAAAACCCGACGTAGCCGGGGAGGAGCGGGAACGCACACGGGGCGAAAAACGTCGCGATTCCGGCGCTGGCGGCGAAGACGACGGCACCGAGGAAGGCCGTTGAGCCGGTTGCTCCGAGGCTTCCGACGAACCCGAAACATCCGATGGTCCCGTCGACGAGGGAACTGATCGGGGGGTTCACGGCGCTTCGAGCACCCGGTCCAGTTCCGTCCGAAGCGTTTCGGCCGTCGAAAGCCCCGCCTGTTGCCAGCGGATCGTCCCCGACGCGTCGGCGATCGCGTGGTACGGAATCCCGCCTGCGCCGAGGGCAGCCATCAGGTCGCTGTTGGGGTCGACGCCCACGGCCCACGCACCGTGGTGGCGTCGCCACCACCCACGGATGTCACGTTCGGTGAGCGTGTCGCCGAGTCGCTCGTTCGTGATCGAAACAAACGTCACGCGGTCGCCGTATTCCTCGTAGACTGACGAGAGTTCGTCCATCTGTTCCTTACAAGGGGCACACCAGGTCGCAAAGAGGTCGATGAGCGTCGGCGATCCGGCGTTCGGGACCGTGACCTCGCCCGCGGAGGACCCGGGCGCGTCGATCGTTTCGACGCGGACCGGGAGGGACGAGGATTCGCCGAACAGGTTCGGGAAGTCGCCGCGGACGGCGAGGACACTCCCACCGGTGAGCCCGAGTCCGCCGATCGCCGTCAGGAAGTGTCGTCGGTTCATCGTGTCGGATCCTCTCGAACGTGAGGGTTAGCCGTTTCGAACGACTCGAAGGTCCTCGATGAGTCGTTCGGGATCAGGAGTGTCGGTCCGGTACGCACGCTCCACGTAGCCGTCCGCGTTCACGAGGTACGTCATCGCCGCGTGGACGAACATATACGTATCCATATCTTCGGGACGCGTTTTCTCGAACGCGACGCCGAACTCCTCCTCGACGGTCGCCTTCGCGCGGTCGACCGATTCCGGGCGCAAGAAGTGCCAGTTTCCAGCGTCGAGCGCGACGTTCATTTCCGCGGCGTAGGTTTCGAGACGCTCGCGGTCGTCGCGTTCGGGGTCGAACGTCACCGGGAAGAAGGCGACCGCGTCGGCGTACTCCTCCTCGATAGCATGCGTCTGTACGTTCCGCAGAGATTGGATCAGCACGGGACAGACGGTGTCGCAGTGGCTGAAGAAGAACGTGTAGACCGCGGGCATCTCAACGGAGCGCGTGGAGAACGAGTCCCCACTGATTGGGTCAGGAAGCGTCACGTCCGGAACGCGCTGCCCCCACGCGGGGTAGGGGAGTTCGTCGCTCGCGTAGTCGCGGTCGGGCTCGTCGAGAACGACGTGGGGGTTGGAGTCACCGAGGCCGAGACAGCCCGCGGTGCCGACAACGCCCGCGGCCGAGACAGCCCGAAGAACGGTCCGTCGTTGCATACTGGTTGTATTGTATCAGGGTCACACGGCTATAAGCGACGTGGCCAGTTCTCGGTTGGTGAGAACCGCCGACAGATGGCTGTCGTATCGTTTGCAAATCCTCGCTCGCGCGATCGCACGGGGCGGGGGATCGACTGAGCACTTAGTTGCAGACGCTACGATAGTGATCGGAGAACAGTCAGTATTACTCACACCGCAGATGGACCGTAGCCGAGTTCGTCGTGACGACACTCAATTGGAAACGTACCCGAGTGTGTGAGTCGTCGGGGAATTTATCAGCGTTTCGCGCCACGAAACGGGTATGAGCCCACAGCGACACGCAGATTTGGACCGATTGCTCGAAACGGGGATCATCGGTGTCCTCCGCGGCGTCCCGGCGGCACAGACCGTCGACGTTGCGGACGCCCTCGTCGCGGGCGGCGTCGACGTGATCGAGGTGACCGCGGACACCGACGGCGCGCTCGACACGGTTTCGCGGTTGCGCGAGCGGTTCGACCGCTCCGAGGCCCTCATCGGGGCGGGAACCGTCCTCGACGCCGATACCGCGGGCGCGGCGCTCCGCGCGGGCGCGTCGTTCGTCGTCACCCCAAATTTCGACGAAGCGGTGGTCCGCACGTGCAACCGATACGGGGCCGTCGTCGCACCGGGAGTGATGACTCCGACGGAGGCCGTCACCGCCTACGAGGCGGGCGCTGACGTCCTGAAAGTATTCCCCGCGTCATCACTCGGCCCCGGACACGTCCGGAGCCTGAAGGGACCGCTCGAACACCTGCCGCTGATCCCGACGGGTGGCGTCTCGCTGGACAACGTCGAGGCGTTCCTCGAAGCCGGTGCCGACGCGGTGGGCGTCGGTGGGGGACTCGTCGACGCCGACGCCGTTGCCGACGAGGACTACGACGCGCTGACCGAGCGCGCCGCCGCGTTCCGAGACGTGATCGACGAAAGATAAATCAGGTTTCGAACAAAATTCGAGTTGCAATCGGGTTTGAGACTTACTGACGTCTTGGGGTAGCTCGATACGCCGTTCTACGGGAAATGTTCACTTAGTGACCACCGGCAGAATGCACAACGAGCCGATCAGTTTGGTACCGGTCAACGTGCCAATCGAATGTGTGGTCAGATGCACAGCACCGTACCGTTTCAGTCAGTCGTCCCGAGAGCTTCACCCAGCGTGATCGTCTGGGCGTCTCTCTGTTAGTCAGATCGAGCCGGAGAGACAACTCCAATACCGTACGGGAACCTACATCATTATCCTGAGGAAAACGGCGCATTCAGCAAACTTATGCGACGTACTCGCCGATCGACTACTAAGATGGCACACTCGACCCGTCAGCCGACGATCGACGAGTTCCCCGATCCCGCGGCTGCGGACCACGTTACGCACAATCCCTCGTTCGCCGATCTCAGAGCGTATTCCGCGCATCTCGAGACCACGACGGAATTCGGGGCCCCATCGTACGTGAGCGAGTACCGCTCTCGGAGCTCGGATCGAACCGCGAACGCGGTCGATACGGCGTTCGACGAGGCGGATCTCAGGTCGTTCGAGGAGGCCCTGGAGTGGGTAAACGATCCCGCCAACGACGTGCTCTGCGTCGATCGAGTGGTGGGTCGACACGAGGAAGTCTCGGCGGTGTGCCGGTCGGATCGCGCTCGCGTGGGCGAAGCTCCTCGATCCCGCAGGCGGCGCCGAACCCGATTTCGTCACCGTCCAGCTTCCGGACGCCACCGAGGAGCCGCGAATCCGTATCCTTCCGGAAGCGGGACTGACTGCCGTCCTCGGCAGCGATTACACCGGGGAGGCGAAGAAGTCGTTCCTCCGCCTGTTTATGCACCGCGCGAAGCGAGCGGGCGGCCTCGGCCTTCACGCGGGAAGCAAGCGGGTCACGCTCGATGACAGTGAGGGGCGACGCGAGGTCGGACAACTCTTCTTGGGCCTCTCCGGAACCGGGAAGTCGACCCTGACCAGTCACGGGCTGTGGTTGCACGGACGGGAGCACGCGGAGATGCTCCAAGACGACGTGTGCGCGCTGCTTCCCTCAGGTACCGTCGCGGGCAGCGAGGGTGGCGGCCTCTACATCAAGACGCTCGGGTTGGACGCTGACGAACAACCCGAACTGTACGACGCCGCGACCGACGAGGGGGCCGTACTCGAAAACGTCGACGTCGACGGCGGGCCAACCCCGTCGTCTGCAAGCGACACGACGTCCCGCCCCATCGAGGGCGACGGAACGGTCCACTTCGACGAACCGCGCTACGGGAGAAATGCGCGGGCGGTGATCCGCCGGGCGCACCTAGAGAGCTCCGCCGAAGAGATCGACCTGCCGCGGGTCGATCAGGTGTTTTTCATCACCCGAAACCCGCTGATGCCGCCGATCGCGAAACTCACGAAGACGCAGGCGGCGGCGGCGTTCATGCTCGGAGAGTCCATCGAGACGAGCGCGGGCGATCCCTCCCGCATCGGCGAGTCCATCCGGGTCGTCGGAACGAACCCGTTCATCGTCGGCTCCGAGGGCGAAGAGGGGAACCGCTTCCGCGACCTGATCGACGACCTGGACGTCGATTGCTTCATCATCAACACCGGGGCCGTCGGCACGGACGACCCGGTGGACGTCGGCGTCGAGGAGACCGTCGCCGTCCTCGAAGGAACCGCGCGCGGCAGCATCGAGTGGACACACGACGACGACCTCGGGCTGGCGGTCCCCGCGAACGTTCCCGGCATCGACATCGATCGGTTCGCGGTCGCGGCGCACGTCGACGACTTCGAGGACGCTCACGAGTCGCTCCGCGCCGAACGCCGCGCCTACCTCGCGGCGTTCACCAATCTCGACGGTGAAATCGTAGACGCCGCCTACTGAGACGTCGGCGGAACGCGCGATGCGAGGCAGTAAGGTCCGCATTTTTCCTCGACAGTCCCGTTTCTCGTCCGACGTGGCGAAGATATCACACCGTGCGGCGCAAAGAAAATAATTAACCGCGGCGACGGAGAGTCAACGAGACGATGGTCCTCGGTGGTCTCTTACCGGATACTCCGCTCATTCAGGTGTTCCTTATCGTGATCGCGACCGGCGTCATCTGGTTCGGCAGCGGATGGCTCGAGAGCTCAGCCGAGCACCTCTCGGCGTATTACGGCCTGCCACCGGTCGTTCAGGGCTCGATCGTCGTCGCGATCGGGTCCAGCTTTCCCGAACTGGCGAGCGTCGTGTTCACCGCGCTCGCGGGCACGTTCAATATGGGGATCGGAGCGATCGTCGGGTCCGCAATTTTCAACATTCTCGTGATTCCGGCGCTCTCCGGTCTCACGTCCGATGGGCACCTCGAAACGGACCGCACTGTCGTGTACAAGGAAGCGCAGTTCTACATGCTCGCCGTGTCTGCGCTGGTCATCACGTTCGCGCTGGCGGTGATTTATGCCCCGGACCCGGAGATTCCGGAGCTGAGCGGACAGCTGACTCGCCCGTTGGCGCTGCTTCCACTCCTGTTGTACGGGCTGTATCTCTTCATTCAGTGGCAGGACGTGAGCGATCACGACGCGGACGACGCCCCCGAGGGGATCGCCGTGGGCCGCGAGTGGATGCGACTCGCGGGCGGCTTACTGCTCATCTTACTCGCCGTAGAGCAACTGGTGGGAAGCGTCGACTCCCTCGGGCAGACGTTCGGCGTCCCCGAGTTCCTCGCCGGTGTCACGATCATCGCCGCGGCGACCAGCCTGCCGGATTTACTCGTCAGCGTTCGTTCCGCCTCGTCGGGTAACGACATCACGAGCCTCGGCAACGTGTTCGGATCGAACACGTTCGATCTGTTAGTCGCGATTCCGATCGGCGTGTTGATCGCGGGCAGTATGCCGGTGAACTTCGCCGTCGCCGCCCCGATGTTCGGCGTGCTCACCTTCGCCACCGTACTCCTCTTTACGGTCCTTCGGACTGATCTGGTTATCACGAACTCGGAGGCCTACGCGCTGCTCTTCACGTACGGCCTGTTCGTCGTGTGGATCGTCTCTGAAGCCCTCGGAATGACCCAGTTCATCAAAGGAGCGTAGTCGTCCCTTCCGGCAGGCGAGCAGGGTCTCCGATTCGGACCAGTTACTGACCGTCCCTCACCGATGGTTGTGGTAAGTTTCGGTTTTTATTCACCGTCCATTGGATAACAAAGAGGCTTCACCGTCGCGTCGATGTATGGATCGCAGCGCCTTGCAGGAAGGCCTCCCTCTCGTGTTCGTACTGACAATGTTCGTCGTATTGGGCGGCGCGGTCGTCGCGGTCAGTGAGTTCATCGACGACGATCAGTCACCAGAGTCGATCCTCGCCGACCCGAACCTCGACGAGCGGGACCTGAATGCACTCGCCGGTGAGGAGGGACAGGTCGCTGAACCGGATCAAGTCGCCGAACTCAGCGGGGAGAGCGGTCTGCACGGGGTCAATACGACGTTCGATGGGACTAATCCGAACGGGTCTGCGGGCTACGACGTCGCAACGGGTGACGTCGATGGCGACGGGGTCCGAGACGTTCTCATCACGGCACCGGCCGCGGCGAACGAATCGGATCCGCAGCGAGCCAACGTAACGGAGGAGTCGGGGGAGCTCTACCTGTTTTACGGACCGATCGAATCGACCGCTCTCGACACCGACGAGGCGGACGTGACGTTCATCGAGAGCGGCAATGACGGCACCGGGTGGTCGGTCGCCATCGGGGATCTGACCGGCAATGGCGACCGCGGGTCCGACATCGTCGTCGGCGCGCCGTTCACCGACGAGGGGAACGGTAGGAACGCCGGAGCGGTGTACGTGGTCCGCGGTTCCGACATCAACTCCGGACAGGTCGACCTATCGACCGACTCACATACGACTTACTACGGCGTTGACGAAGCGGATCGGGCGGGACACGCGGTCGCGACGATCTCGAAAAGCCGCCGCGGGGCGAGCAGTTTGGGAGCGAGTGCAGCGTCGAGAACCAGTGGAAGCCAAGCAACTGACGCGCTGCTCATCGGCGCGCCGTACGCCGACCCGAAGGGTGAGGAGACCGGCGCCGTGTATCTGGTAGAATCGACAGTTTCGGGCGAGCACAGCGTCGACGACGCTGCCGCCGTGACCTACGCTGGCGCGTCCGCAGACGACGGGGCCGGATGGGCCGTAGACGCCGCCGACGTCACCGGCGACGGGACCGAAGAAGTACTCGTCGGCGCGCCGTTTACCGACAGCAACGGGTCCGAGTCGGGAGCGGCGTACGTGCTCTCGTCGACGCCGCACGATTCGGATTGGTCGGATGCGAGTCGCGACGGGGGTCGCGCGTCCGGTGACGTCGTCGACGTCGATACCGGCCTCACGCTCGAAGGCGTTGACGCGGGAGATCACGCTGGCTTCGCGGTGACTGCCGCAGGGCGCGCGCTGAAAGGCTCCGACGACGCGCGCGATGGATACGGCACCGACATCGCGGTCGGTGCGCCGTTCAGTGACGCCGCTGAATCCAACGCTGGAGCGGTCTACGTCCTCAATCCCGAGAAGCCAAAAGGGCAGCAGTCACTGGCGGACGTTGACGCGATGCTGACCGGCGAGAGCGAGGGCGACGCACTGGGTTGGAGCGTCGCTGGCGACACTGAACTCCGTTGTACCGGTCACGATGATCTCGTGGTCGGCGCACCGCTGAGCGGGGACAACGTCGCCGAATCCGGTGCGGCCTACGTCGTCCCCGGCGGCCTGGATGGCGAACGACAACTGGACGAGGAGGACGTTCGACTCAACGGTGCGGCGGCGTTCGACCGCACCGGGTGGTCAGTCGCGAGCGTCACCGACGTGACGGGGGACGACGCGAGTGACGTCCTCGTCGGCGCACCGTTCGCCGACAACGCGTCGACGAACGGCGGTGCGGTGTATCTGATCGGCGGGAGCTGTGTGACTGCGGACGACAAAAAGCCGGACTCGGACGACGGAACCGGGGCCGACAGACCGGATCGACACGGGCGAGACGACAAGGACGAGAAAGATGATAGAGACAGAGATCGGGGTGACAGAGATCGGGATCGCGACGGTCGCCACGGTGACAGAGATCGGGATCGCGACGACCGAAACCGTGAACGAGACGATCGGAATCGAGATGGCAGAGACCGCGACGGCACTGACACGCCCACGGACGAGCCCGTAACCGAACCTCCGGACAACAACACGACGCCGACCGACACGCCCACGTCGCCGGGGTCTCCGACACCAACCGACGGTGCCCGGGCCATCGACTCGTGTACGGTCATCGATGAGCCCGGAAGGTACGCGCTGACGTCTGACGTCCAAAATGGAAGCGGTGACGTCTGCCTGCGTATCAGTTCGAGCGACGTTGTGCTCACTGGAGGCGATCATCTGATCGGCGGACAGGGCGCGGACGGTAGCACCGGTCTCCAGGTGTACGACCCGGCCCGATCGGAAATCGAGAACGTCACCGTACGCGACCTGCGAGTCGAAAACTGGGGGACCGGCATCGAACTCGGGAATTTCCAGGACACCCATTCGGTGACGGTGGAACTCGTCGACGTCGCGTCGAACGAAAACCAGTATGATGGAATCTTTCTCGTGGAAGCCTCCGGGTCGGAACTCGAATCGGTGACGGCTAACGGGAACGGAAACAGCGGAATTACGCTCTGGGAGACGAGTGACGTGCGTTTCCGAGAAATCAGTGTCAGCGACAACCAACAGTTCGGGCTGTATCTGTGGGACCTCGTTGGCGACAGCGAATTCAGCCGCGTGACGGCCACGGATAACGGTCGAAACGGTGTTCATATGGGAACGGACGTGTTCCGCAACACGATCACCGAATCCACCGTCGAAAACAACGGAGAGCACGGGATCAGATTCGCCGATGACAGCAGCTCGAACACCGTCCGAGACACCACCGTCGAAGGAAACGGGGACGCGGGCATTCGGATTTCCAGCGGCGGGAACGAATTACAGCGCGTAAGCGCCCGGGACAACGACGGCTTGGAACTCGACGCGCGGGGCGGGTTCAGAGAGCCGTCAGTGACCGCTACGCAACTCGAAATCGGAGATAACGCGGAGTTCGACTTCACCGACGAGGCAGTAGCAATCGAAACTGTCGAACAAGGGTCTCTCCCCGCGCTCCCAGACGACGCGCAAGCCGTGGGTGACGGAGTCGAAATCGTCAACGTCGGAAGCGCGAACGTGAGTCTCGGATACGACCAGTCGGCTGTCAGCGGCGACGAGGTCGAACTGTGGCGCTACGACGGATCTCAGTGGCAATCCGAGGGTGCCTTCGAGGCGACGGGCGGTGAAATCAGTACCGAACTAACTGTAGATGGAATCTACGCCCCCGTCGAGGTGGATGACGGCGATTCGATCACCACAAGCGGAGAGCCAGCAACCACGTCGACGACAACGGCAACCACCGCGGAACCGTCGACGCCGACGACAACGACAACCACCGCGGAAGCCACATCCACGACGGAAGAGCCAACATCTGAGCCGACATCGGAGCCGACCGAAGAACCAACTGAAGAACCAACTGAAGAACCAACTGAAGAACCGACCGAAGAACAGTCGGTCGCCGAAGCGTCCGCTCCGGTGACGGAAGTGGAAATACAGGCGGAGGTTACGACCGAATCACCGTCAATCACGGAAGAGGAATCAACAACGGAACTATCGACTGCTGTGACATCGACGGTATCCGAAGAATCCACCACGACTTCAACACAGACTCCTGAAGAAGCAGATACAGAGACCGAGTCGAGGGAGTCGGAGACAGAAGAACCTGAAACAGAAGAACCTGAACTTGAGACAGACGATTCACCGGATAACGATGACGACGAATCAGATGCTGACCAATCCGATGACGACGATGACGAGTCGGATGAAGACGATGATGACGAGTCAGATGACGACGACTAGGGATACGACGGAACCATCGGAAGACGGGAGCTCCTCACCCTCGGTGCGTGAGATATATACACGGTCCTGCATAAACGGCGGCATACTTACACAAGACTTTTACTCATTTCGTGTAATATTCCGGATACGGTCGCGGACGAATGCAGGCGGGCGCCCGGGTAGGGGTACACGAGCGAACGTCGCCATTCGTCCGATGGACATTTTTCGGAACTACCGTCCGAGCGACGCCTCCGACCAGGTCGGGGTCGAACCGGGTACGGTAGCGCGGTAGCGCCTCGTTACCGCTCCGAGCACACTCGACCGCGACAACGACCGCTTACGAGACGAGTGCCACGTACACGATCACGTAGCCGAGCAGCGCAATCGTCGTTCCCGCCAGTGCGATCGCGACGAACGCGAGGTCCGGTCGGAACGCCCGCGGGTCGAAGTCGGGACTCCGAAACACCGCGTGAACGGGCGGGAGAGAGCGGTACCACGAGAGCACGCCGCAAACAGTGCCGACGGCGAGAATCGAGAACACGAAGTGATACGAGACCTCGAGTGTCGGGGGCACGAGCACCACTGCCGCCGCCCCGTACGCCGCGCCCAGGACAACGGAGCGATCCGAAAACAACCACAGAGAGTGGTCAGTCAGTCGAACGACGGCCAACAGCGCGATCCAGACGACCGCGAGTTCCAACGCGAACGCGCTCAGGAGATTGATCGTCGGATCCGGATGTAGGACGACTCGACCATCGAACACCGTCAACTGCAGCGGGTACAACAGGCGCGGGGGTTCGCCGGTGACGAGATCGCCCCACGGATGCGTGAAAAGCCCCGCGGTCGCCGAAAAACCAATCGTACGCGGCGACAGCGACGTCCTCCGCGCGGCGAACGCTGCGAGTACCGCACCAGCGATTACGAACGCACCCATCACGAGCGTTCCGAGCGGGCCGCTGACGACCGTCGACACGGCCACCAGAGATACCAAGAGAAGCACCGCGGCAGTTCGAGCGAGCCACGTACGCCGGGACGGGGCACGCCGAACCGCCCAAAGCCCGAAGGCGGGGCCAGCAATCCCGGCGATGACGAGCGAGTGCGTCATCGACCGGTGGACTTCGTTCGCGGCGCTCCAGAACACCTCCGGATCCACCGCGCCGCCAGTGATGAACTGCCCGCCGTCAATCGCAGCCAGCGCGTAGACGACGTCGACGTCTGGCAGCGCCGCGAACGCTCCCGTAACGACGCCGAGCGTGAGCGCCCGTTGAACGGGCCAGTCGCGCCACTCCGCAAACAGCACAGCGAGCGCGAACGCGAAGAGGGCGTGACCGAGGAACACGTAATAAAGGCTGCACTCACCGGACATAAGCATCTCGGCGGAGTGATAGCAGGGGACACGCGCTCACTCATCGGAACGGAGTGTGGCGATTAAGAACCGGCGTGGGATAGATTCCAGGTGCAGTCGACGGAGGAGCCGGAACTGTATCGATGAGACAGACGGAACCGGACGACATCAGACACTAAGTGTCGACGGTCCGAACCCGATCACAATGGCGACACCAGCCGAGGTTCGGAAGTCCACACCGGTCTTCGAGGAGGCGAGATATCTGAACACCGGGGCGAGCGGGCCGAGCCCGCGACCGGTGGTCGAGCGTGCCCAGGAGACGATCGAACGGCACGAGTGGGAATCAGCCGCCGATCCGGGACCCTATCCGTACGCCTTCGGCGTCTACGAGGACGCCCGCGCCGATGCCGCCTCGTTCATCGGAGCCGAGGCCCACGAAATCGCGCTGACCCAGAGCACGACTGACGGGATCAACCGCATCGCCGGGGCGATGGAGTGGGAATCGGGAGACGTGATCGTCCGGACCGACCTCGAACACCCCGCCGGGATTCTTCCCTGGGAGCGGCTCGAACGCCGGGGCTGTGAGGTCCGAATCGCGCGGACGACCGACGGGAGAATCGACCGCGACGCCTATCGCGACGCCGTCGCCGACGCGAAGCTCGTCTGTCTCAGCGCGTTGACGTGGAACTACGGGACGCACTTGCCCGTCGAAGAACTGGTGGCGGACGCCCACGACGCCGGGGCGCGCGTGCTTGTCGACGCCGTGCAGGTACCGGGGCAGTGCGACGTTGACGTGGGCGAGTGGGGCGCGGACGCCGTCGCGATGGCGAGTCACAAGTGGATGCTCGGCCTCTGGGGCGGCGGCTTCCTCTACGTGAACGAGGACGTCGTCGAGGAGCTCCATCCCGGCCAGATCGGCTATCGGAGCGTCGAGGAGTCAGGTGCGGAGGAGTACGAACTGAAGGACGGCGCGGCCCGCTTCGAGATCGGAACGACGAACCCCGCGCCGTACGCGGCGCTGTCGGAATCGATCGACATTCTCGAATCGGTCGGCCTCGACACGATAGAGGCCCATATCGACGACCTCGCGCGGCGGTTCGTCGACGGCGTCCCCGAAGGGCGGCTCGTGAGCCCGCACCAGCCCGAATCCGGGCTTGTCACCGTCCGCGTCGACGACCCGGATGCGACCGTCGAGCGGCTCCGCGAGGAGTACGACGTGATCGTTCGATCGCTTCCGGCCCCCGAGGGCGCAGTCCGGGCCTCGCTGCACGTCTACAACAACGAATCGGACGTCGAACGGCTGCTGGAGGGGTTGACTGAGATCGGCTGGTAGGCGGAAAAACTGATTCCCGTGTGACTGTCGCAGTTAGTGTGGCGAATTGGACCTTCGTGACCGGCGGAGCGCGAGGGGGTCGATTACCTCTCAGGCGGGGACGTGTCCAATTCTTCGAACAGGCCGCGAACGCGACGTTCGATCTCGTCGCGGATTCGGGCGACAGCCGATGAGGATTCCCCGTCGGGATCGTCAAGGCCCCAGTCGCAGTTCTCACCCGCCCAGCCAGCTGGACAGACGTCTTCGGCCGAACAGCCCATCGTGATGACGTAATCGCTCGACCGGATTTCCTCGAAGGTGATCTCCCGAGGCGTTCGCCCCGAGACGTCGATGCCCACGTCGGCCATCGCGTCGACGACCTCCTCGTGAACGTGATCCGTCGGTCGCGTCCCGCCGGTGAGTAGCTCGATATCGTCCGCCAAGCCGCGCTGCTCCAACTCGCGCTGTGCGAAGGCATACGCCATCTGCGAGCGTCCCGCGTTCTGCACGCAGACGAACGCGATGCGCGTGGGAGTCGAATCGGGGTGATCGGACGAGGCAGGTCGAGCAGACGAGGGTTCGGCGGTGGGGCCTGTGTTGTGAGCCATCGGTGAATTGGGGTCAGTCGTTTTCGGGGATCGCTTCCGCGGCGGTCGAATCGAGCGCGCCGGTCTCGAAGCCGCGCCAGTCGAATCTACGCTGGAAGTACAGCGCGACGTTGACGAGCGCGAGCAAGACGGGAACCTCGATGAGCGGGCCGACGACGGTCGCGAAGGCGACGCCGGAGCCGACGCCGAACACGGCGACGCTGACGGCGATCGCGAGCTCGAAGTTGTTCGATGCCGCGGTGAATCCGATCGCCGTCGTCGTCGAGTAGTCAGCGCCGATCTCGCGGCCCATCCAGAAGCTCACGAGGAACATCACGACGAAGTAGATCGTCAGCGGGACGGCAATGAGGAGAACGTCGCCCGGCGAGGCCACGATCGTTCCCCCCTGGGTCGCGAACATCACGATCACCGTGAAGAGGAGCGCGACGAGCGTGAGCGGTTCGATCTTCGGCACGAACCGCTCGTCGTACCACTCGCGACCCTTCGCACGCGTCCCGACGTAGCGGGTGAGGAACCCGCCCGCGAACGGGATCCCGAGGAAGATCACGATCGCCTCGACTACCTGCATCGGCGTGATATCGAAGGCCGTGATCCCGGCGGCGAGCGACTCCATTCCGAGAAGCGGCGGGAGGAAGAGCGCGAAGAACCAGACGTACACGCCGTAGGTGACGATCTGAAAGAGGCTGTTGAACGCGACGAGTCCGGTCACGTACTCGGTCGACCCCTCGGCCAACTCGTTCCAGACGAGCACCATCGCGATGCAGCGCGCCATCCCGATGAAGACGAGCCCGAGAAAGTACTCCGGACGCGCCGGGAGTCCGGGAACGAGACCGCTGAAGAAGATCACGGCCAGCCCGAACATCAGCGTGGGGCCGATGAGCCAGTTCTGGATGAGACTCAGTCCGAGCACCCGCCAGTTCCGAAAGACGGTCCGCAACTGCGAGTAATCGGCTTTCGCGAGCGGCGGGTACATCATCAACACGAGGCCGATCTCGACGAGGTGGAGGTTCTGAATCGGTCGGGTGACCGTGGGAGCGACGTAACCGAGCCCGACACCGACGGCCATCGCACCGAAGATCCAGACGGTGAGGTACTTATCGAGCACGTCCATCGACCGCGGATCGCCGCAGGACTCGCAGTCGCAGTCCGGTCCGTGGTCGCGGGCCGCGGCGCTCATTCGCATCCACATCCCGCGTTCGCGTCCCTCGACGACGCGGGCGGACGTTCAGCCGCTGACGGTCCGAGCCCGTCGAGGAGCGTAACCAACGAGACGGCGACGTTCGAGGCGCGGTACTTCCGCCAACGACCGTCCTTGCGACGGATCACTACGCCCGCGTCGGTGAGCGTCCCGAGCGCGTGGCTGATCGCACTCTCGCTGGCGTCGACCATCGCGTTCAGTTCGCAGACGCATAACTCCTCTTCGGCCGCCACGAGGAGCCGAACGAGTTTGTACCGCGTCTCGTTCGACAGCGCGGAGAGCACGTCGAGATCCGCCCCAATTTGCTCGTCGGAGAGTACGGATTCGAGCGCGTCCAGTTCGTCGAGCCGTCGGTCGACGTCCTCGGATCGGCAGTCGACGAGTTCGTCTTCGAGATAGCGTTGCAGTCGACGAGTCGCGGTTGACATCGGTTTCAATTGAATGGATTCTAAAGTAAGTGTTTCGAGAGGCTCCTGATAGAGCCGAGTTGAATGGTACAAGATAGAATATAAACTATATTTTAAATAGTTTGTACTAAATACGATTGAGCAAAATCAGAATCAATGGAGGCGTTGGAATCGGCGTTCACTACAGATGACGCGGGATCGATTGGACTGACCGAAGAACGAGGTCGCACAGATTGTACCCGGTTGGTTTTAGGTGATGTGCCCGTCTGAGAGATCACAGTGACACGACGAAACGCGAGCGGCACGTTCGATATCGGCGGGGAACTGACCGTTCACCGGCTCGGATTCGGTGCGCTGCGACTGACCGGCGACAACGTCCTCGGCGAACCCGAAAACGTCGAAAACGCCAAGCGAGTTCTCCAAACGGCCGTGAGTCTCGGGATCGATTTCATCGACACCGCCGATTCGTACGGTCCCGGCGTCAGCGAGCGACTGATCCGCGAGACGCTCTCGCCGTATGCGGACGACGTCGTGATCGCGACGAAGGGCGGACTGCTCAGAAACCGCGAGGGAGAATGGCTCAAGCGGGGAGATCCGGACTCGCTCAGGAACGCGCTCCTCTGCAGCCTCGATCGGCTCGGCGTGGACTGCATCGATTTATATCAGTATCACCGACCCGATCCCGAGGTCGACTTCGAGACATCGGTGACCGCGCTCGCCGAGTTGAAAGACGACGGCGTAATCGAGCACATCGGACTGAGTAACGTCAGCGTCGATCAGTTGGAGGCCGCCCGAGAGATCGCCGACATCGCGACCGTTCAGAACCAGTACAATCTGACGGTCCGCGACTCCGCGGACGTACTCGACGTCTGTGAATCGGCGGACATCGGCTTCATTCCGTATTTCCCGCTGGGCGCGGGGGACCTCGGCGAGAAATCGTCAGTTCTCGCGGAGATCGCCGAGAGCCACGACGCCTCGGAGTACCAGGTCGCACTCGCGTGGCTGCTCCAACGTTCTCCCGTAGTCCTGCCGATTCCCGGGACGTCGTCGATACCGCACCTCAAAGAGAACGTGGCTGCGTCGCACCTCGAACTATCCGACGCCGAAATGCGGCGGTTAACCGAGTAATTACCGCTGCTGGCGCTTCGAGGTGTCGCGTTTCGAACACCGAACGCGGTATTTCGAGGTCCGGATATCAGAGAGAACAGAAGCGCTGAATTCTCCCGCCTTTTTGGTATGCGTGTCCGTGTTACTACGGACATAGTGGTGTTGTTGAGGTCCCGTAATAGACGGTTAATAACGGTTGGGGTTTGATAGTACGGTGTATTATATTGCTCTCGGAGAGCCGAGATATTACACACCATATAACAAACATTGGAAAATCAACATATACTGTTTATCGAAATTTGCAGCCATTACGAGAAGTTTACTGACCAAATAATTCGAGTATGTTTTGGTTTCGATGCGAAATAGCCAGAGATTTAAACCTCCGTAGTGTTACTGTGAGTTGGTATGTCATCCGAAGAAACTCGACGAAGATTTCTCGAAGCGGCCGGTCTCGCAGGTGTCGCCGCACTCGCTGGATGTAGCGGCAACGGTGGCGACGGAAGCGGTGACGGGAGCGGTGATGGAAGCGGGGACGGTGACGACGGCAGCGGGGACGGCGGCGAAGACACGGCAACCGAAACCGAAACGGGCGACGACGGCGGGACCGCGTCGCGTCTGAGTTGGCACGCGGGTGGCACCGGCGGGACGTACTACCCGCTGTCGAACGAGATCAAGACCATCGTCGAGGAGAACACGGATTTCTCGCTGAACGTCCAATCGACGGGTGCGAGCGTCGAGAACGTCGGCAGCCTCGCCAGCGAGTCCGCAGACTTCGCGCTGATTCAAAACGACATCGCGTACTTCGCGCGCAACGGGACGGGCATCGAGACGTTCCAGGATAACGCCATCGAGAACCTCCGCGGCGTCGCGACCTTGTACCCAGAAACGATCACGCTCGTCACGCTCGCAGAGAGCGGCATCGAGACGCTCGACGATCTCAGCGGCGCGACGATCAACACCGGCGACCTCGGCTCGGGGACGCAGGTCAACGCGCTGCAGATCCTCGAAGCAGTCGGGGTCACGGACTTCAACGAGCAGAACGCCGGGTTCTCGCAGGCTTCCGAGCAGCTCGCGAACGGCGACATCGACGCGGCCTTCGTCGTCGGCGGGTGGCCCGTCGGCGCGATCGAAGACCTCGCCAACACGAACGACGTTCAGATCGTCCCCATCGAAGGAGAGAACCGCGAGGCCGTCAAGGAGGCGGCCTCCTGGTTCGCCGACGACACGATTCCGGGCGGAACGTACACCGGCGTCGACGAGGACATCGAGACGGTCGCCGTGCAGGCGATGATCGCGACCCACGCTGGCGTGCCCGCCGACACCGTCGAGGCGATCACTGCGGCCATCTTCGACAACCTCGACAGCCTCACGATCAAGACCGACTTCATCACCGTCGACAGCGCACAGGACGGGATGTCGATCGAGCTTCACGAAGGCGCAGCGGCGTACTTCGGCGAGTAATCGCGCGGCACATCGTCGGTACCGGCGGATCGTCGCACCGACGGATCGTCGCACCGACGGATCGTCGCACCGGCGATTGATTCGTCGTCAACCGCGGCTCATTCGTTGTCACTCCGGATCCGCGGGTTGCCAACGCGAACTCCGCGCACCCGATCGTAGGCGTCAAGAGAACACGTTTAATTATTTGAACCGGTGAATCGAAAGACGAGTATGGAGCGTCCCAAGGCTTCGAAGGTGAGAGCCGTGGCGCTCCTCCTCGCAGGCGCGCTTCTCGTCGCGATTACGATCGTCCCGACACAGGCAGTGCTAGTCGTCGAGGACGTCGACACGGGCGAACAGTATATTACGCAACCCGTTGACGATGGGAGTACGGTCGGGCTCGAATATATGCACAGCGTCGAAAAGTCCCGCGTGTACGACGAATACCGGGTTTCGGGCGAGACGCTCGTGAACACGCGGATGGAGTTCGAGTCCTACGGCTGGGGTCTCCCATCCCGGGTCAACGTCACGAACGTCAACGGGACGCTCGTCTACGAGCCTGACGAGCCGATCACGGAGTTGGAAACGCTGTCGGTCTCTCCCGGAGAGATCGCAGGTCACACGCTGATCGTCGACGACCGACAGTACGACCTGGTCGCAGCGGCGAACGCGAACGACGTTCGAATCCACATCGAGCGGCAGTCACTGATGACGATGCTCCTATGAGTACGAACAACGCAGCAGACGGCGAGATGGACGCAGAGATAACGAAAGAGGAGGCCGAAGAGCTCATCGAGGAGATCGAACGGCGACGGTCCCTGAAGGGCCTCGCCGCCCTCGCCGTCGCCGTCATCGGGATCGCGTTCTCGCTGTTTCAGTTGGCACTCGCGGCGCGTAGCTTCACGTTCACGATTCCGCTGCCGGTCGTCGAGAACCTCCAGATCTCCTTGCAGCTCTTGCAGGCGAATGCGATCCACGTCGCGTTCGCACTCGTACTCACGTTCTTGATGTTCCCGGCAAGTATGGGCGACGGGTTCGTTGCACGTGGTCTCGGCCGTGTGAACGAGACGATGGAGTCCGCAGTCGGGTCGAATAATCCGGTATCGAGCATCTTCGGTCGGGTTCGGGCCATCGTCCGCTGGACCTTCCTCGATCCGCACCGCAGTCGCGTCACGCCGTTCGACGTACTCTGTATGATCGCTGCGGCGCTGTCGGCGATCTATTTCATAATGGAGTTCCCCGAGATCCAGGATATGCGCGTGTTCGGTCTCGAATCCGGCCGTCCGGTCACCGAGATCTACACGTTTCTCGAACCGGTTTTGGGCGGCGTCCCGTTCATCAGCGAGTACTCCTACGCGATGATTCTGGGCGTCATCGGCGTCCTCCTCGTACTGGAAGCGACCCGGCGGACGCTCGGCCTCCCGCTGATGCTCATCGTCGCGACGTTTATCGTCTACGCCCGATGGGGGTACCTCATAAGTTCTGGAACACCATTTCTCGGACTGCTCGCCATCCCGGAACTGACGTGGCCGGACATCGTTCAGAATCTCTGGTACAACACCGAAAACGGTGTTTTCGGTATTCCGGTTACGGTCTCCGTCAGCTTCATTTACATCTTCATCCTGTTCGGGTCGTTCCTCGAGATGAGCGGCGCGGGGCAGTGGTTCATCGACCTCGCGTACTCGGCCACGGGAAAGCGGAAGGGCGGCCCCGCGAAAGCGAGTATTCTCGCGAGCGGGTTCATGGGAACGATCTCGGGATCGTCGATCGCGAACACTGTCACGACGGGCGCGTTCACGATCCCGCTGATGAAGCGCTCCGGCTACTCTCCGGAGTTCTCCGGAGCCGTCGAATCCTCGGCGTCCTCGGGCGGGCAGATCCTCCCCCCGGTGATGGGAGCCGCGGCCTTCCTGATGGTCCAGTACACCGCCACGCCGTTCCGCGAAATCATCGTTCTCGCGACGATTCCCGCAATTGTGTTCTTCTTCGGTGTCTGGGTGATGGTGCACCTCAAAGCGGTGCAGGAGGGAATCGGCGGACTCGAGGAGACGACGCCGCTTCGATCGCATCTGAAGCGGGGCTGGTTCTACCTCGTTCCGATCTTCCTCCTCCTGTATTACCTCATCATCGAGCGGCTTTCGGTCTCCCGTTCCGCGTGGTTTACGCTCGTCGCCCTCGTCGCCCTCATCGCGTTCATCGCGGCGTATAACGATGACACTCGCGCGTTCCTCCTCGGCTCTCTCACAGTCATCTTCGGCGTCGAACTCGCGACCTACGCTCTCACGGGAGTCGCCGTGACCGGAGCCCTTACCGGAGCCAGTGGCGCGGGCGTCGGACTCGAAGAGGCGTTCTCGGTCATCGGCCCCCGGATCGGCTGGTACGCGATGCTCGCCAGCGCGATCACGATGCTGACTCATCCCAAGATGGAGTCGAAAGTGTTGGCGCTTAACCCGACCATACAGAGTTCGGCCGAGACTGCCAGCGAGATCACCGGTCGCGACCTCGATGAGAACCAACTGTTCCGCGTGGGGACGTTCGTGATCAAGTCGATGGAGGAGGGCGCGCGGACCGCCGTCCCCGTCGTGATCGCCGTCGCCGCGGCGGGTATCATCCCCGGCGTCATCAGCGTCTCGGGGCTCGGTCCGAACCTCACGTCGCTGCTCCTCGCGCTCTCAGGCGGCTCGATCGTCGTGATGTTACTCGTGACCGCAGTCGCCAGCATCATCCTCGGAATGGGAATGCCCACGACCGTCACCTACATCATCCTGATCTCGATGCTCGCAACGCCGCTGGTCGAGTTCGGGATCCCGCTGCTCGCCGCACACCTGTTCATCCTCTACTTCGGCGTCATCGCGGACATCACGCCGCCCGTGGCCGTCGCCGCCTACGCGGCGAGCGGGGTCGCGAAGTCAGATCCCTTCGAGACGGGCGTCAAGGCGTTCTCGCTGTCGCTGAACAAGGCGATCGTCCCCTTCGCCTTCGTGCTCGCTCCGGGAATCGTCCTCCTTCGCCGGAAGGAAAACGCCGCGGAGTTGCCCCTCCGCGAACAGCACCGCGTCGTCAACTTCGCCGACCTCGCGGAACTGTCGTACTCCGTCCCCGAGATCCTGGTCCCCGTAATCGGAGTGTTCCTCGGCGTCATCGCCCTCGGTGCGACCGTCATCGGAACACTGTACGGGAACGTCAACCGAATCGAGCGGACCGGGTTCGCACTCAGTTCGCTGCTGTTGATGGCCCCCGGCCTCCTCTCGTCGGCGGTGTTCGATCTCCTCGGCGTCTTCGGCGTGACGATCTCCGTCAACGCGCTTTTGCTGGATCTCGCCCTGCGGGGCGTCGGGTTCGCCCTCTTCGTCGCCCTCGTCGCGAAGAACAAGCGTGAGTCGACGTCGACGCGCGGACGGGCCGAGAGCGTCTCGGCATAGCGCACGGCGCCCCGGCCTGGATGCTTGTTTCTCAGCGTTGAGGAGAGCATTCCGGCCCGAAATCCGGGATCGAAGGCCCCACAGTTCCGTTCGCTGTCCGAGGGGTTCCGATTAGCCGGAACCGACAGACACTATTAGTCTCCTGAAAATCAGGCTGTAACGGTCGGCGCTGGGGGAGCTACGGAGACGGGAGACGGAATTCGGGGCAGCGGCGAACGGAGACCACTCAACAATGTCGATCACAGCAAAGGTACACATCGAACACGAACACCTCGCGCTCGTGCCGACGCTGCAGCATCTCGACGGCGTCAACATCCGAGTGATCACGCAGGGAACGACAGACCCGGGGTCGACGTACTTCCCGTTCTTGATCGAGTACGACGATCACGAGGAACTCGAATCGATGCTCGAAGCCGACGTCACCGTCGAGCAGTTCGAGTTGATCGATCGCACCGGAGACACCGCGATCTACTACATCGAACACACGCCACAGACCAAGCTCATCAGTAGCGTGGTCACCCGGGAGAACGGCTTCCTCGTTCACACGGAGACGAAGGACGGGGGCTGGCTCGTTCACCTGTTGTTACCCGATCGAGGCGCGCTCAACGCCATCTGGGAGTACGCGAGAGAAAACGACATCGCGCTGGATATCATCGAGATATACAGCAACGACGACGCGGGCGGCGAGTCCTCCTACGGCCTCACCGACGAGCAACTGGACGCGCTACAGCTCGCCTTCTCGAAGGGATATTTCAACGAACCGCGAGATATCTCGCTGAGCGAAGTCGCCGACGATATGGGGCTCTCCTCGACGGCGATGAGCGGCCGACTCCGACGCGGGATGCGGAACCTGATCGCGGCCACCATCGCCGAGCGCGAGTGAGGGTCGACGGGCTCCGCGTCGCATACTGTTGAACACCCGGTTCGAACTATTCGTCGCCTCGAAGTGACGAAATTCGTTATAGACCGATATCGACAGTATCAGTCCTCGATGACGGCGACCGGGTCGCCCACGCGGAGGCGACGCCCCCCATCGGATTCGGGGACGGACGCGATGAGCATCGCGGTGAAGAAGTGCTGGAACGCGTCCTCGTCGGCCCATTCGGGGAACGTCTCGCGGCGCTTTTCGACGAACGTGGCTCTGAAGTCGGGCGTGACCGCTCCGGTGTCGGGATCGCGGCCGGGGACGACGCATCGACCGCAGGACGTGACGCCCTCGAACCTGACGTCGCCGACAGCGAAAGCGGGGGCGTCGTCACCGACGAATCGATCCTCCCAGAACGCCGGAACGCCGGATACTTCGACGTTGGCCCGGAGTCGGCGGCGCACCCCGTCGACAGTCAGTTCGTCAAACCACGTCTCGATCGCCTCGAGCGTTCGCTCGCTCACGACCGACGGACCCATCTCGCGGCGGTCGACGTATCCGAGGTCGACGTCGCGTCGGAGCGTGAGATCGGCGTCGAAGTAGTCGCCGAACCACGCCTCGGCCCGCTGGCGCTCGCTCGAAAGGTCGAACCGTTCGGTCTCGCCCGTCGGCGTTTCGACGACGAACGCACCCGAATCAGCATCCATATCGGTCGCGAGTTCGTGGACGAGGGCCGAGCGTTTGCCGTTGAGCACCGTTCCGTCGGCCTCGAAGAAGGCGAACTCACGGTCGCCCGCGAGCGTTCCGCCGTCGAGAACGTCGGCCGCGTCGACCTCGACGCCGTCGAATCCCTTCACAGGGTACACCCGGATACGTTCGAGTTGCGCCATTGCTCGTGAATCGTCGGGCAGGGACATTACAGTGACGTTCGAGAATCAGTGAGAGGGGTCAGATGAGAGAAGATGGGGTGCAAGGATGAAAGAAGAGGGGGTGCGAGGAGAGAGAAGAGCAGGGAGGTGCGAGGAGAGAGAAGGGCGGAAAGGAGCGGGCAGAGACGTGAGAACGAGCGTCGAAAGGGAGGTGACCGCCGATCAGGTCGGACGGCGTCAGTTACCGTTCTGTCCGATAGACGGGACGGAGAGACGTGACGTCTTGATCGTAGCCCAACCACACGCTGAGTCCGATCGCGACGAGAACGAGGTAGACCGGGAACAGCAGTACGAACACGTATCCGAACGCGAAGAGTGTCATCGTGCCAAACCAGTACAGCAGCGCCGCGACCGCCAGGCCGACGAGCCCGCCCGCGACGATGCCGAGACGGAACGCCCGCGCGGCATCCGGGCCCGGCTTCGATCGATAGGGAGTCATAGCATCGTTTTGTGATGCGGGAAGATAAGGGATACGAGTCGTAACCGTATCGGCAATATACGATTATTATAGAACCTCAACACCGCGAATTTCTATTCGTGCACCCCCGGACGTTCCGTTAGTCGCGCAAACGTCCCACTTGTGCGCCTCGGCGATGGTCGAGACGATTGCGAGTCCGAAGCCGGTCCCGCCGTCCCGAGTGGTGAATCCCGAATCGAGCACGCGGTCGAGATCCTCGGGCGGGATCCCCGGGCCGTCGTCTCCGACGTAGAACCCCGAATCGAGCGCCCCGACCGTTATGCTGACGTCGGGACCGCCGTGGTCGATCGCGTTCCTGAAAACGTTCTCGAACAGCTGTGTCAGCCGAGAGGGGTCCGCGAGGACGTCGACCTCGACCTCGACGGAGAGCCGCGCCTCAGCCGTTTCAACGTTCTCCCACGCCGCCCGCGCGACGCTACCGAGAGCGACAGTCGCGGTGTCGTCCTCGCCGAGGGGTTCTCGCTGTCGCGCCAGGATGAGAAGCTCTTCGATCAGCGTCTGGATCCGCTCTTGCGCCTGCGCTACCTTCCGCAGCTCCGTTGAGTCGTGTTCCTCGCGGGCGATTTCGAGCCATCCCGAGGCGACGGCGAGCGGGTTGCGCAGGTCGTGAGAGACGACGCGTGCGAACGCGTCCAACCGTTCGTTCTGCTCCGCTAACTCGCGTCGCTGTCGCTCCGGAACCGTCACGTCCTGCAGAATAAGCACCCAGCCGTGCATCGCCCCGTGGCCCGCCAATCGGGAGCGCGACAACTGGATTATCTGCTCACCGGAGCCGTCGCGATCGACCGTGACCGGATCGGACGTGCGCTGCAGCCGATCGTACTGCGGGAGCACCGAAGCGATCGGGCGGCCCAACGCGCGGTCCGGAATCCCGAGAAGCGACCCCGCGGCGCGATTGAGTTCCACGATTCGTTCGCGCTCGTCGATCACGACGACGCCCTCGTCCATTTGTGCCAATACCGTGTTCCACGCAACGGGGGTCAGATCCAACGCACCGTACTGGAAGATAGCGACCCCGAAGAGGACCGTCGAGACCGACAGCGACACCGGCGTCAGATTGATTCCGAGCGTCCCGAGCGGTGGTATCTCGAAGACGTTCGCCACGTTGAGTGCGAGGGGGACGAGCGCGCCCGTCACGAGGAGAACCGATTGGCGACGAACCCAGATGGGAGAGCGGAGCGCGGTGTAGCCGATCACCCCCACTCCGGCGCAGATAATCACGTAGGAGTACGCGAGGTGGAGCAGATACAGGGGACCCTCACCGGTAACGAGCGTCGGAACGCCACCCGATGATTCGAGGGCGATCGACGCGATGACGAGCGAGTGGGGGTTCGACGGCAGCGCCGCGAGCGTCACGACCGGGATGGCAACGATTCCGGCGATCGTCGGCGGCGTCAACCACGAAGAGCGTCCGGAGTACGAGAGCGCGAAGACGAACCAGGCGGGCGGAACCGCGACCCCGCCGACGTGTAGCAGCTTATACGCGAGCAGCTTCGCGCCGAGCGTCGAGACCGAGAGCTGAACGGCGTAGACGGCGGCCCAAACGCTGGCGGCAAAACAGAGCAGAATAAAGGACCAAACGTAGGGATCACGCGACCCCCGGTCGAGTTTTTTGATCCCGTAGAGACCACACACGAGCGAGGTCGTGGCCGCGAGAAACAACAGGAGGACCGCCGGAGACGACTGGACCAGCGTCATAGCGGCGATACGGTAGGCGGCGCCGCGAGAGCGGAGGACACCGCTCGAAGGGCCTCAGGATAACGGTGCGAACAGTGACAGGACGACACGTGGATACGTACCAGATAGCTTCGATCGTTGCTACATATACGTTTCGTCGGCGGAGAATTTCGAAAATCGGGGTTGTATCGTCGCCAGTCGTGCCCGAATTGGACGTGTTGATTGCCAAAAGGACGTGACGTCCCCACCTCTCCGAGCGACTTGAGCGGCGCGTGCAGCGGGTACGTTCATTCCCCGCGACCATCAGGAAAGTTCGACATCCGGAATAAAAGTGCGGTACTATCAGGGTGCCATTTTATTGATGTGTGCTATCTTGTTACAGAGGATGTCAGGGGACTACGATCATCCGAACCACCCGAGTATCGACCAATCCGACAGAACCCTCCCGCGGAACCTCCGGCAGACCGGAGATCCCGGGATTCAGATGCTGGTGTCGACCCGCGTTCGAAAGTCCCCCTTCTTCGATAAGTCGTTCAACGAAGAGGGTGCCTGGCGATGTACGGTGTACAATCGAATCTATCACCCGCGCGGCCTCGTCAAACCGGAAGACGGCGGTGCGATGGCAGAGTACGAGGCGCTGACGAACACGGTCACCCTGTGGGACGTCGCCGTCGAGCGCCAGATCCGCGTGAAGGGCCCCGACGCGGAGGCGCTCACGGACTACGTCATCACGCGAGACGCAACGGGAATCGAGCCGATGGAGGGCAAGTACGTCATCCTCTGCAACGAGAACGGCGGCATCCTCAACGACCCGATCCTCCTGCGCGTCGCCGAGGACGAATTCTGGTTCTCGATCTCGGACTCGACGTTGATGCAGTGGCTTCAGGGCGTCAACGTCGGGATGGACTTCGACGTCGAGGTCGACGAGATCGATGTCGCACCGATGCAGATCCAGGGGCCGCGCTCCGAAGACGTGATGCGGGAAGTCGTCGGCGAGGGAGTCTCAGATATCCCCTACTACGGGCTGATGGAAGCCGAGATCAACGGTGCTTCGGTGCTCGTGAGCCAGACCGGCTTCTCCGGCGAGAAGGGCTTCGAGATCTACGTCCGCGACGCGATGGAGAACGCCGAGCGGGTGTGGGATCCGGTGCTCGACACGGTCAAGGACCACGGCGGACGGCAGATCGCGCCCGGTCACCACCGCCGCATCGCCGCGGGAATCCTCTCGTGGGGGCAGGATATGGACCACGAGACCTCCCCGTTCCAGGTCAACCTCGGGTATCAGGTGCCGGACGATAAGGAGGGCGACTACATCGGGAAAGAGGAACTCGAACGGCAGAAGGAACTCATCGAGAGCGGCGAGTACCCGTTCAACCTCAAGCTGGTCGGGCTCAAGATGGCCGGAGAACCGATCCGCGACTACGCGTCCGACTTCTGGCTCATCTCTGATCCGGAGACGGGCGAGGAATGCGGCTACATGACGTCGCCGTGGTGGAACCCCGACCTAGAGACCAACATCGGGCTCGGGTTCGTCCCCGCCGACAAACTCGAAGACGCCGCACAGGCCACCCTCGACGACGAGATCTACGAGAACGACCTGGATCTGGAGTTCCAGGTGCATCTCCCCGACGAGTACGCAGAGGAGGACGGCGAGCCGGTGTTCGCCACCGTCGCGGAAGTGCCGTTCAAAGAGTCTGTCAACCCGAGCGCTCGCGAGCAGGCGAAGCTCGGCGCGAAGCGGGAAGCGCAGCAGAACGACTGAGGAAGTCGTCGAACCAACTCGGAGATCCGCGACAGACGGCATTCGATTTCTTTTTCGCGACCAGAGAGGACAGCGACGCGAGTGCGGACGGACTCGAATTGCGACTGCGATCGGACCGACTGCCGTGAACAACGAGCCAAGACCGCAGTCTCGCCCTCATTCCTCCCCCGCGACCTCGGCGTGATCTTCGACTCGGCGTCCGACTTCGAGTCGGTAGTGTTTCAGAACGTCCCGTCCCAGAAGCAGCGGGTGTGACATATGTTTGCGGTCCTCGACATTCGCCGCGACGGTGTACTGATCGCCGCCGATGCCGATCACGAGATCGACGACAGGGCGCGTCTTGGACTGTTTGGAGCTCCCCGAACGCACGCGGGAGGTCGTGTGAATGGGTCCCGCACCGATGGCGGCCGCGAGGCGGAGATCGATACTCGTGCTGGCGGCTCCGGTGTCCGACTTCGCGATAACGGTCTCCGTCCCGCTGCTTCCGCTGACGACGACGCGTTCTGTGAAGCCGATGGTCATCACGTCATCCGACGAAAACGAGTCCGTCACCGGTCTGCAGGTGGGGACGGAGTCGTCGAGCGTCGAGGCGAGTTGTTCGACGCGGTCATCGTCCACGGACCCGCCCGCGAACTCGATCGCCTGCTTGGCGATGTGTGGGCCTGGACTGTGCCCGGTAGCCTCGTAGAACCCCTTGAACCCGGCCGTCGGATTGACCTCCAACACGTACCACGCGTCGCCATCGCCGATCATATCGACGCCCGCGTAGTCGAGGCCGAGCGCCGTTGTGGCCTGCCGCGCGATATCGAGAACCTCGACCGGGGCCGACTCGCTCGCGTCCTCGACGCGACCGCCGCGGGCGACGTTCGTCCGCCAGTCGCTCGCCGCCGCGTAGCGGTACATCGCCCCGATCACCTCCTCGCCGACCACGTACACCCGAAGGTCACGGGGGGTGTCGCGCTCGTGGCCGATGAGCTCCTGAAGGAACGCCCGTCGTTTGCCGACGTTGGCGGTGAGCGGGTCACTCATATGGACCTTCCAGACCCCGCCGCCGTGCGTTCCGATCGCGGTCTTGTAGACGGCTTCCTCGCCGAACACCTCTCGGAGTCGGTTGAGCTGGGGGCTGGAAAGCGCCAACGCCGTCTTCGGGACGGGGATGCCCTCGTTGACCAAGGCCACTGCCGCGGCCGTCTTGTGCGCGGCTCGCGCCGTCGCGTCCGGGGTGTTTAGCATCGGTCGAATACCAGACAGCGTGTACGCCAGTCCCAGCTCCTCGGCCGGTTGCTCCGTGTTCGAGAGGAGGAGTCGGTTGACGATGACGTCGACGTCCGGACTGAATCTGGCGTCGCCGTCGCCGAAGCGAACGACCGTGTTCTCCGCTCGGATCCACTCCGTTTCGTGTCCGAGTGCTTCGATGGCGTTCAGTATGGCCTTCGTCTCCTTGCTGTTGTGAAGACTCAGGACACCCACCCGAACGGGGTCGTCATCCATCGGTTCCCCTACAGGTGAGACTGCCGCTGTTCGAGTGCATAGTTCGATTCTATCCGGTGAACGATATTGTTACAGACAATCAAGCCCGGGTAGCGGAGTTGTTCGAGGCACAAATCGACGGCACGCACAACCTACTGGTAAGTGGCGTCGGTGCCG
>NZ_VJXQ01000004.1:0-43171 GCF_007655485.1 Halobellus captivus | reverse complement strand
GGAGAGGAGAGGAGAGGAGAGGAGAGGAGATTTCTATGTTACTCAGCGAGTCTGGCTTGTCGCCACGATTCGAGATCGGGCGTCTGATTGAACGTGTACAGATGGAGGCCCTGGATGTTGTACGTCTCGTCGCCGACGTACGGGGCGAGTCCCTCGACCAACGCATCCGGTTTGTACCGACCGCGCGATCCGATGAACTGTTTGATGAAACCCACGATACCGGTGGTCTTCCGCAGGAACTTCACCGAATCGCCGACGCCGACTTTGCGCGAGATGCCCAGTAGCTTCTCGTATTTCATCACGCCGGGGATCCCCACCTCGACGGGGAGGTCGATCCCGCGCTCACGGACCGCTTCGATCCATTCGAGGATCGTGTCGGGGTCGTAACACAACTGCGTCACGATGTACGTCGCGTACGGCGCTTTCTTCTCCATCGCCGCTTCCAACTCCGCGTCGGAAATGAAGGCGTGCCCCTCGGGATAGCCGGTGATCCCGATGTCCTCGAACTCGTGATCGAGATCGTCCAAGGCGACGAGCAGGTCGTAGGCGGACTCGAACTCGCCGACCGGCTCCTCCTTGTCCCCGCCGGGGACGAAGATGTCCGTGACGCCGACGTCACGCAGTCGGGTGCAGAGTTCGTCGAGTTCCTCCGGTCCCTCGATGTAGCGCGCCGCCAGGTGCGGAATCACATCGTAGCCCGCTTCCGCGGCCGCCACGCACTTGTCGACCGTTCGCTCGATCCCCAACTGCGGCGACGTCGTGATCGCCACGCTCGCCCCCTCCGGCAGGTGGGATAACTCCTCTTCGAAGCTCTTGAACGGCATCAACTCGAACCGGACCGAGGTCAACAACTCTCTCACTCCGTCCGAACTTCCGTGCTGTGTGCCCACTGACATCGATACCGTTCAATAGTGAGGAATCCACTTCTGTCTATTGGCGACCAATCCCGATCAGGACCCGTCGGGAGCGGACTCGCGAATCCGCGCCGCGACGGCCTCTGCGGTGACACTCCGGTCGGGGTCGGAGGCCACGCGGCGCAACACCAGATCGAGGACGTTGAGTTGCCGGAGCAGCCGACGGGTCCGGTCGTGCTCTAACCCGAGCTCGCGCTGGACTTCGTGGACAGTCCTGGCGTCGACGACCGCGTCGACGACGTCGCGCAACGTCAGTCGGTCCGGGAGGCCGATGCCGTCGGTGACCAGTTGTTCGTCCGGGAGCGAGGAGATCGAACTGTCGATACCGATTCCGGTCGGTCCCGTTCCGTTCGATCGGTCCATCCGCTTCGGCCTCTCGGTCCGGTCAGCAGCGCTCTTTGCACCCGCCTCAGCCGATTCCTTCGAGGCGTCCGCTGCCGATGCCGCCGACGGCGTGTCGGCGCTCGCACCGTCGGAGCGGTCCGAAGAGTTCGTCTCGTAGGACGCGGGAGAGTGAACTCCCGCGTCGATCATATACCGGCGAACAGTCTCCGCGGAGACGTCCATCTCGATCCTCCGGCTCATCTCCTGGAACGTCTCCGAGGTGTCGTACAGGTGTTGGAGGTACGCCGTGTCGTCGTACGGCGGTACCGACTCGTCCCGAATCGAATCAAACGACTCCTCGGTCGGTTCCGAGACGCGTGTTTCAGATTCCGCAGAGGCGCGATCGGCAGCGGCCGCGGGCGATCGAGTGAAATCGTTCCGGTCGGTTGCCACCTGCTGGTCGGTACCCGTGTTGCGATCGGGAGTGGTTACGTTCGAGTCGATGCGAACCGAGAGCGTGACGAGCGCGTCGCCGTCGGAGAACCGAACGTCCGTCGCGCGAGTCGAAACCGAAGTCGAGTCGGGAAGTTCAGCGGAGAGGCCGTCGTCCGCTCCCTCCGGAAAGACCGGAACCTGAATCGAGATATCGAGCGCGCCGTCCGCGACCGACGCCGAGGCCTGTTGTTCGTTCGAACGGGTCTCAGCGGCCACTTCCAGTTCCGCGCAGATCGGGACCGCGATTTCGACCGTGGCACGCAGCGGGCCGTCGGCGTCGGCCCCGGCAGCCGCTTCGGCCCGACACACGCTTCGACCTCCGGAACCGAGGCGTTCGAGCACGCGGGAGAGCGCGTCGAACGAGGATTGCGGCTGCATCGCCATAGCACTGCTATCATCCAACACATTGTGATTGGTTAACGCTACGTGTGGAATGGTGAGGGCCTTCAAGAGTGAATTCGGGAAAAACCGCAGCACGGAGAATAACGCCGGGGGGTGGCGGATCAGGGCGTCGACGCGATACTCGCGACGCGCTCGCCGGTGACGACGACGCCACCGCGGGAGACGGAGTAGAGGACGCCAGCACCGCTCGCGGTCACCGTTTCCAATCGCTCGAAAGACGACGGATCGAACACCGCTCCGAGCGGTTCGTCAGCGTCGATCTCGTCGCCGACGCCGAGGTCGGAGCGGAGTTCGAACAGCCCCGAGGTCTCGGCGACGACCCGCGGAACGTCGTCCGCGAGGAGTTGCGGAGTCGCGCCCGTCTCGACCGGTTCGTCGACGACGTCGAGCTCGCGGAGGACGTTCCAGACGCCGTCAACGCCGGATTTCACCGCTGGGCGGGCGACCGTCCGACTGTTCGAGAGCTCCGCGGTGATCGCCGGGACGCCCGCCTGTGCGGCGGCGAGCCGGAACTTTCCGGTGAAATCGTCGCCGTGGATCGGGTCGTCGTCAGCCAAGAGATAATCGGTGCCGAACGCTTCGGCCAGCGCCCGGGCGACCTCGTCGCTCCGGCTGAACCGGACGTGTTCGAGCATTTGCGGCATCCCCGTGTGAAGGTCGACCGCCGCGTCGGCCGATTCGACGATCGGCCAGAGGTTCGCGACCAGCCGTTCCTGAAAGCTGCCGTCGGCGTCGCCCGGCCAGATCCGGTTGAAGTTCGAGTGAAACGCGTCGTAGGCCTCCGGCGTCAGATACGAGCGGTGGTCGAACGCGATCGGGTTCGTCACCGGAACGACGACGACCGCGCCCGCGATTTCGGCGTCGAGGAGTCGCTCGTGGACCCGACGGAGCGCCGCCGGGCCGTTGAGTTCGATGCCGTGCTGTGCGGCTTGGACGAACACCGTCGGCCCGTCGCCGCCCTCGTAGCGGTGGACGGTCACCGAGACGTCCCGACCGGAGGGGAAGTGCCCGAGCAGGCGATCGGACACCGCGTAGGTCACGGACTCGTATTCCATACGCGGAGGGGTGCGTCGGCGCGGTAAAAATCCCCGGTCGAGCGGTACGGAGTTCGGTCGGGATCAGCGGTCAGTTCAATCGCGGCGATACGCGTCGTCGAACTCCCGTTCCCGGCGCATCAGTTCCTCGACGCCGTGTTCGAGGATATCACGTCCCATCGCTGTCGGTCGGTAGTACGTGTAGAAGCCACGGCTGTCGGCGGTCCGTCGCTGTCGCTTGTCGACGAGTCCGGCGTCGACGAGTTCGTCGAGGTGGTAATGGAAGTTGTGTGCTTCGACGTCGACAGCGGCCTTGAGATCGGCGGCGCTCAGTTCGTCGTTGACGACGAGCGTTCGCAGGATGCGAAACCGCGTCTGGTGACTGATCGCCCGCTGCATCGCGAGGTATTCTTCGAGCGTCAGCCCGCTGTCGGCGGGAAGTGGCGGTTCCGGCTGTCGGATCTCGTTCGAGGGATGCCGGTCGGTTTCTGCCATCTGAACTGACTCAGTCAGAGGTAGTGTCCCGTACTACTTAGTTATTCTCGAGTAGAATATTCCTGAGATCACGGGTTTTTATATCATATACGGACAAATCGAACGGCAGGATGCGGAACCGAATCGTCGAGAATCTCCCACGTGCGGTCGGCGGCTCAGAAGCGCTGGCGCCACCACGGCGCGAGCGGTTTCTCGTCTATCTGATGGGGCCGTACCGGACGTTCGACGTCGACGCGCTACTTCCCGAGGACACCGACGCCGACCGTGATCTCCCGTCGTTTGCGACGTGGGATGGTACCAGCGGCGACTACGCCGAAGACGAGGTCTTGCGGCTGCTGCAAGAAACGCGAGACTGCCTCCGTGACCGCGGATTCAACGCCTTTCTCGCGATTGATGTCGGGATCGCGTTGGACGAAATGGACGCCGCAACGCAGAGTATCGCGTTCGCGCGGGCGAGCAACGCGGTCGTGTTCGTCGCTCCGCACGTAGGCGACAATCTCGGTGTCGGAATCGAAATCGGGAGCGTTCTCGAAGACCTGCTGTCGACTGAGGGAATGAGCGGACCGGCCGCGGAAGCGACGCCACCGGAGCGCACGCGACGGGTGATGGTCGCGGCCGAACCGTCGGTTCGGAGCGCGATGCTTGGATCGGTCAACGCACGGTGGGACGCCAGCGTGCGGACGTTCACCGACGCGGAAGACTGCTGTCGGCTGTCCGCACAGTTCTGCACCCACATTCAGAACGAAGAGCTCTACGGGACGCTGGATCGGTTACGGTAACCGCCGCCTTTTATCCGATGGCTCGATGAATCGGCGCGTATGAACCTGGAGACCACGACGTGGACCGACGCCGAGGCGTCGGAGGCGGCAGTGGCACTGCTGCCGGTCGGTAGCACCGAACAGCACGGTCCGCACGCCCCGCTCGGAACCGACACCCTCGACGCCGAGGCCGTCGCCGAGGCCGCCGCCGAGCGATATGTCGATCCCGTGGTCGTCGCACCCGCGATACCCGTCGGGATCGCCGAGGAGCACCGTCGCTTCTCCGGGACGCTGTGGACGACCGAATCGACGTTCCGCGCGTACGTCCGCGACGTCGTGGGGAGCCTCGCCGCTCACGGCTGGAACCGTGTCGTCGTCGTGAACGGCCACGGCGGCAACGTCGCGGCGCTAACGGAGGTCTGCGCACGAATCATCCGGCACGACGACGCCTACGCCGCGCCCTTCACGTGGTTCGACGAGGTGGGCGAACACAGCTCCGAGATGGGGCACGCCGGACCGCTGGAGACATCGCTACTGCGTCACACGAACCCCGAGACGGTCCACGAGGACCGCCTAGATGCGGCCGCTGAAGGCGGGAGCGACCGCTGGGGCGACTGGCAGGGTCGCGTCAACCTCGCCGTCGACTCCCACGAGTTCACCGAGAACGGCGTCGTCGGCGACCCTCGCGAGTCGAGTGCGGAACTCGGAGAGGAACTTCTGGACCGTTCGGCCGAGGCCCTCTGTGCGCTGCTCGACGAAGTCCGTGAACGCGACCCCGGACCGCGAGCCTGAACGGGGCTCGTTGTATCGATCGGCTGTCAGACTGTGGTTTCGGTGATAGTGCGGAAATCGCCCGCCGATTGGACACCATATTTGCTGGAGTCGAAGATCGCGTAACCACCAATAATACGGCCCAGAAACCGTCTTTTCGTCTATCCGGGATCTGGGCCACCGTGGTATTTAAGCCCGTGACACCGCGACCGTGAGACGAACACGAATGAGCAACCCGGAACTTCCGTCACAGGCGGAGACCGTCATCATCGGCGCTGGGGCAGTCGGCTGCAGCGTCGCCTACCACCTTCACGAACTGGGCGCAGAGGACGTCGTCGTCGTCGATCAGGGACCGCTACCGGTCACCGGCGGCTCGTCGGTGCACGCGCCGGGGATTATGTTCCAGACGTCCCCCTCGAAGCTCCAGACGAAGGCCGCCCACTACACGAGTCGGCTCCTCTCCGACGCGGGCGTGTACAACGAGGTCGGCGGCATCGAACTCGCCCGCAGCGAGGAGCGGATGGACTTCCTCGAGCGGCGCGTCGAGTGGGCGAAATCGTACGGCCTGCCCGACCCGCAGCTGCTCACGCCCGAGGAGGTCACGGAGCACCTCCCGCTCGTGAACGAGGACGAGATCCTCGGCGGGTACTACTCTCCCACCGACGGGCGCGTCGACGGCATCGCCGCGCTGCAGTGGTACATCGCGAACGCTGGGGCGGACTTCTTCGGCAACACGGAAGTGACGGACCTCGACGTCTCCGGCGGCGAAATCGGCGCCGTGGAGACCGACCGCGGGAGGATCGAATGCGAGCGCTGCGTCATCGCGACCAACAACTGGGGCTATCAGACGGCGCAGATGGCCGATCTCGACCTGCCGATCGCGCCGGTCGAGCACCAGTACGTCGTCACCGAACCGATGGAGGAACTCCGAGAGGCTGGCTCGAACGTCGGCCAGAACACCGCTGGCCTGCTCGTCCCCGGAGATCGGGATATCCAGGAGTATATGAGCGAGGCACCCCACCGGCCCGTCGGTCGCGACCAGGACAACTCGCTGTACTTCCGGACGCACGGCGACTCCCTCGGGCTGGGTTCGTACAACCACGAGACGCTCTCCGTCGACCCGGACGCGATGGGGAAGAACGACGACCGACAGGCGTCGGTGCGCGGCTTCACCCGCGAGCACTGGGAGCGGCCGACGCACCCCGATCGCGAGAAGTCGGCGAAGCAGGCGTTCGACGAGTTACTGCCCGCGACGAAGGGGAAAGAGTACGAGATGACCGAGAACGGCATCTTCGTCTTCACGCCCGACGGAATGCCCGCGGTCGGGCCGACCGCGCAGGTCGAAGGCCTCTGGAGCGCGCTGGCGATCTGGTGGACGCACTCCGGCGGCTACGGGAAGATCGTCGCCGAGTGGATGGAAAACGGCGTTCCGCGCCTCCCCTCCGGCCCCGTCGACACCGGCGGCGTCAACGTGCGCCGCTTCGAGCCGCACGCGGGCGAGAAAGAGTACTTCGTCGACAAGGGTGCGAAGCGCTACCAGCAGGTCTACAGTATCGTCGAACCGCGCTGGCAGCCCGACGAGCACCGCGGCCTCCGCACGAGCCCGTTCTATCACCAACAGACGGAACTCGGCGCGGAATTCTACCAATCCGGCGGCTGGGAGTCCGCGCAGTGGTACGAGTCGAACGAGGATCTCGTCGACGAGTACGAAGACGACATTCCCGAGCAGGACGGCTGGCGAGGGATCAACCGCTCGGCGATCGAGGGCGCAGAACACCTCCACACCCGCGAGGCGGTATCGATGTTCGATATGACGTCGTTCAGCAGCATCGTCGTCGAGGGGAGCGACGCGGGCGATTTCCTCCAGCGGATGTGCAGCAACGACGTCGACATCGACGTCGGGAAGGTGCGGTACTCGCTGCTCCTGAACGAGGGCGGCGGCATCCTCGCGGACGTCACGGTCATCCGCCTCGACGACGACCGGTATCTCGTGACCACCGGCGGCGGCAACTCGCCGGGGATCCACGGCGGCTGGCTGAAGGAGCACGCTCCCGAGACGGTCTCCGTCCACATCGAGGAGGGCGCGCGGAGCACGATCGGGCTGTGGGGGCCGAAGTCGCGGCTCCTCCTGCAACGCTGCACCGACGCCGACGTCTCGAACGACGGCTTGCCGTACTTCACGGCGAAGCGCCTCTACGTCGGCGAGGTGCCCGTAATCGCGCTTCGGGTCTCCTACGTGGGCGAACTCGGCTGGGAGCTGTGGGCGCCCACGGAGTACGGCCAACGCCTCTGGGAGACGCTCTGGGAGGCCGGACAGGACCTCGGCGTCCGACCGATGGGCGGCGGCGCGCTGGAATCGATGCGCCTCGAAAAGGGTTACCGACTCTGGGGCACCGACATTGATACCGATGCGAATCCCTACGAGGCGGGCCTCTCCTTCGCCGTCGACCTCGACACCGATTTCGTCGGGAGGGACGCGCTCGAAGCGGCGAAGGCCGAGGGGGTCGACGCCGAGATCACTCCGCTCACGCTCGACGACTCGACCGACGTCCTGCTGAGCGGTCGGCCGGTCCTCGTCGACGGCGAGGCGGAAGGGTACGTACAGGCCGCGGACTTCGGCTACAGCATCGGTGAGTCCATCGCCTACACGTACCTCCCGACCGAATACACCGATGCCGGAACCGACGTACAGGTGCAGTGCGAAGGCAAACTGTACGACGCGACCGTGCGTGACGAACCGCTGTTCGACCCCGGCCGCGAGAAGCTGATCCGGTGAGCGATCGGGGGCGCGACCAGACTTCAGATCCAAGCTATGACCGACACAGAATCCGAATCCGACGCCGACGCATTGCCCGTGCAGTACGTTGACATCGAACGCGCGCGCGAACGTCTCGACGACGAGACCGTCGTCAAGCAGACGCCGGTCGAGAAGAGCACGTCGATCGGCGCGCTCGTCGACGCGGAGGTGTACCTGAAGATGGAGCACCTCCAGTGGACGGGGTCGTTCAAGACACGCGGCGCGTACAACAAGATCAGTCAAGACGTGGCCGACGGCGTCAGCGAGTTCGTCGCCGCCAGCGCCGGAAACCACGCCCAAGGAGTCGCGCTCGCGGCGACGCGATGCGGTGCCCAGTCGACGATCTACATGCCCGAGGACGCCCCGCAGGCGAAGGTCGATGCGACGCGGAGCTACGGCGCGACCGTCGAGTTGGTCGGGAAGGATTTCCAGGAGACGATGTCGCACGCGCAGGCGGCCGTCGAGGAGAGCGACGCCGAGTTCGTCCACGCCTACGACGACCACGACATCATCGCCGGGCAGGGAACGCTCGGCACCGAAATGTACCACGACAATCCGGACGTCGACACGGTGATCGTTCCGATCGGCGGCGGCGGCCTGATCAGCGGCGTCTCGACCGCGCTGAAGCACCTCTCGCCGGAGACCCGCGTCGTCGGCGTGCAGGCCACCGGCGCGGAGACGGTCCACGAGAGCCTCGATAAGGGGATACCAGTCACCTTAGATGAAGTCGATACCATCGCCGACGGCATCGCCACCGGCGGGATTTCGGAGGCCACGCTCTCGATCATTCAGGCGAACGTCGACGAGGTCGTCACCGTCACGGACACCGAGATCGCGCAGGCGATCCTCTTCCTGATGGAGCGCGCAAAGCAGGTCGTCGAGGGGGCTGGCGCGGCGTCGGTCGCGGCGCTCCTCAGCGACGACCTCGACGTGGAGGGAGAAACGGTGATGCCGCTGCTCTGCGGCGGCAACCTGGATATGACACAGCTACAGACGGTCGTGGTCCACGCGCTGACCCAGCGGAAACAGCGGATCCGCCTGCGCGTCCGGATCGACGACCGGCCGGGGAAGATGCAGGAGCTCTCGGGGATCATCGCCGAGCAGGAGGCGAACATCCACGACGTGCGACACGACCGGTCGGTGGAGGACTTGGAAGTCGGCGAGGCGTACCTCGTGTTCGACGTCGAGACGAGCGGTGCGGAGCACGCCGACGCCATCATCGACGCGATCGAAGCCGCCGACTACAGCGTCGAGGACGTGACAAGGGCGAACGCGTAATTCAGTGAAAAAAGAACGCTGTTCGCGGTGAGGACCGTTTGAGTTATTCGGCGTGTCCGCGGGCTTCGAGTTCCTCGGCGATCGCTGGTGCGACCTCGTGGAGGTCCGCGATCACGGCGTAGTCGGCCTTCTGAATGATGGCCGCCTCAGGGTCGGTGTTGATCGCGAGGATGTTCTCCGCGCCCTTACAGCCGACCATGTGTTGGACGGCCCCGCTGATACCGCAGGGGATGTAGATTTCGGGCGCGATCTTCGCACCCGTCTGACCGATCTGGTCGTCGTGCGGCCGCCAGCCCTCGTTGACCGCCGCCCGCGAGGAGCCCAACGCGGCGTTCGGGACGCGTTCGACGAGTTCCTCCAGTTCGGAGAAGTCGCCGTCGGTGCCGCGGCCGCCGGAGACGACGACCCGAGCCTCGCCGAGCGGGACGCCCTCGACGTCGGACTCCTCGACCTCGGCGAGTCGCACCCGCAGGTCGCCGTCGTCGACATCGGGCGCGAACGCCTCGACGGCGGCCGCGCCGCCGTCGGTCTCGCTCGCCGAGACCTCGTTCGCGGCGACGGTGAGGACGTTCGTGTCGGCCGTGAGCTTCGAGTGCTCGATGAGCGTGCCGCCCCAGCGCTGGCGGGTGAGCTCGTAGGCGTCGCCGACCTCGACCGCGGTGACCTCCGCCGCCATCGTCACGTCGAGCTTCGCGGCGGCGTGCGCGAGCGTCTCCGCGCCCCGATCCGTCCCGGGCGCGATCACGGCCTCGGTGCCGAGTTCCTCGGCGCACTGGGCGACCGCGCGGCCGTACGCCTCCGGCGCGTAGTCCGCCAGCGCGTCGTCGTCGACGATCTGCAGCGTCTCGACGCCGTGTGCGCCGACTGCCTCGGCGATCGCTTCGGCATCGGAGCCGAAGGCGATCGCATCGAGCGATTCGCCGGACTGTTCGGCGACGTCGCGAGCGAGCGCGAGCGTCTGCAGTGAGACGTCGTCGACCTCGCCGTCCTCGTGTTCGACGAGCGTGAGTACCATCTCAGACCACCTCCAAGTCCTCTAGGACGTCGACGACGTCCGCGGCCGCCTCGGGACCCTCCCCGAGGACCTCCGCGGGACTGTCGTCGCTTTCCGGAACTTCGAGTTCGACCAGTTCGAGGTCTCCCTCGTGCGGTTCTGGCGTCCGCTCGGCGACGGAGGCCTTCCGCGCCTGCATCTTCGCGCGCATCGAGGGGTAGCGCGGTTCGTTCAATCCCTCTTTGACGGTGATGACGGCGGGCAGATCGATCTCGTAGACCTCCGAGCCGCCGGGGACCTCTCGCTTCGCGGTGGCGGTCCCATCGGCGACGTCGAGCTCTTTGATCCCGGTGATACAGGGGAGACCGAGCTCCTCGGCGACGCGGACGCCGACCTGGTGGTTCGCCGTGTCGGCCGATTCGTTCCCGAAGAGCAGGAGGTCGAAGTCGGTGCCGCTCTCTCCGACCGCGTCCGCGATGGCCTTCGACGTTCCGACTGGCCCCCACTCGTCGTCGCCGCCGTCGAGGAGGATGCCGTCGTCGGCACCCATCGCGATCGCCGAGCGGAGCTGTTCGGTCGCGTCGGCCTCGCCGAGCGTGAGCACGGTGACGTTGCCGCCGTGCTCCTCGACGAGTTGGACGCCCTCCTCGACCGCGCACTCCTCGTGCGGGCTGAACGTGAAGCCCAGCGAGGTGGTGTCGATGTCGAGCTTGTCGTCCGTGAGTGAGACCTTCGCGCCCGTTTCCGGCACGCGTTTGATTGCAGTGAGTATCTCCATAGTTGTGTGCCCTCCCGTCAGTACTCGTTTCGGAACAGGCGGTCGTTGTTCGGGTCGAAGACGCCGCCGTTACCGGCGACTTCGACCTCGACCGGGTACTGCTGGCCGAAGTACTCGACCTGCAACTGTTCGCCCTCCTCCGCATACTCCCGCGGGAGATAGGAGAGCAGGAGGTGCTTTCCGACAGAGGGGCCGGTTCCCGCCGAAGTGACATACGAGCGGCGGCCCTCCTCGTCGATGAGGACGTCACCGTTCTCGTCGAGCACGGGCTCGCCGCCGGTCATAAACCGCGGTTCGCCCCCGTCGGGCGCGTGATCCGTCACCGACAGCGTACACAGCGTGGCCGCGTTCTCCCCGTCGATGGCCGCCGCGTAGGCCTCCTTTCCGATGAAGTCCGCGTCTTTGACGCCGTGGAACGTCAGCCCGGCCTCCGCCGGGTTGTAGTCCATCTCGAGCTCTGCGCCCATCAAGCGGTAGCCCTTCTCCATTCGTCCCGTCTCCCCGTAGACGCCGGTGCCGACCGGGCGGATGTCGAACTCCTGTCCGGCCTCGTAAATGGTGTCCCAGAGGCGCTGGCCCCGGTCCATCGGCGCGTAGATCTCCCAGCCGAACTCGCCGACGTAGGAGATCCGCAGCGCCTTCGCGGTGACGCCGTTGATGGTGACGTCCTTCATCTCCGCGAAGTCGAACGAGTCGGCCGTCATCGGTTCCTCCGAGATGGAGTCCATCAGCGCCTCGGCCTTCGGGCCCCACACGCCCAGCGTGCAGAGCTCCGAGGAGCGGCCGATGAGTTCGGCGTCCCCTTCGAGGTGCTTGCCGAACCACGTGCGGTCCTGTCCGGCGTGTGCGCCGCCAGTGATGACGCGGTAGTGGTTCTTCCCGAGACGAGCGACCGTCAGGTCGGCGACGAACCCGGCGTTCGGCGCGAGGATCGGCGTGTACACCGCGTCGTCGACGGCGATATCCATCGAGGCGACGCAGAGCCGCTCCATATTCTCCTCGGCGTCGCTGCCGATGATATCGAAGATCCCGAACCCGGTGTCGCCGATCATCCCGACGTTGTTTCGCAGGTGCAGGTGCTCGCCGAGGACGATCGGCGACCACCAGCGGCTGTCCCACTCGTTCGGTCGGCGGAGGTCTTCGATCTGATCCTCGTACGTGTCGACGAGGTCGGCGTTCGACTCGAACCAGCGCGGGCGCTCCCAGCCGCCAGCCTCGAAGAACTCGGCGTCGAGGTCCTCCTGACGGTTGTAGAAGGCGCTCGTGCGGAGCGGTCGGGTGGACTGCCACTGCTCGCGCGGGTGGACGATCCCGTAGATCTTCTGATAGCCCTCGTGTGCCCGGCTCTTGACGAACTCCTGCGTCTCGCCGTACTCGTCGAAGCGGGCGACGTGGTCGTGGGCGACGATGTCGATGTCGGGATGGCCCTTCGTCATCCACTTCGAGACCTCCCGCGCGATCGCCGGTGCCTCCTTGATCCAAATCGCCGCGCAGGACCACAGCCCGTCGACCTCGGGGATCGGCCCCAGAAGCGGATGCCCGTCGGGCGTCACCGAGAGCAGGCCGTCGATCGAGTGACGGACTCCGGCGTCGGGGTCGTCGAGGACGTCCGGGATGATTTCCAGGGCGTGCTCCATAGACGGCTCGAAGGCGTCCTCGGTCAGCGGGGGCTGCGTCGGCGACAGCGGCGATTCCGCGATCGAGGGGACGTCGTCGACGTCCCAGAGGATCGGCCGGTGTTCGTAGGAACCGACCTCGATGTCGTTGCCGTGCTGGCGCTCGTACATCTGGGTGTCCATATCCCGGATGACGGGGTAGTTGATCTCGCCCTCGCCGTCCTCGAAGCGCTCGACGGGCCCGACGGAGACCATCTGGTGGACCGCGGGCGTGAGCGGGATGTCGACGCCAGCCATGTCAGCGATCTTCGGGCTCCACAGCCCCGCGGCGATGATGACCTCGTCGGCCTCGACGGTCCCCTTGTCGGTCTCGACCGCCTGGATCTCGCCGTCTTCGACGCGGAGATCCTCGACCATCGTGTTCGCTGCCGTGCTGAGAGCGCCCTTCTCTTGGGCTTGTTGGCGATAGAGCTCTCCGGCGCGAAGCGGGTCACACGTCCCCGCGCCCTTGCTGTAGAAGCCGCCTTTGATGATGTCGGTGTTGACGTACGGTACCAGCTCTTCGACCTCCTCCGGCGTCAGAAGCTCCGCGTCCTCGCCGAAGGACTTCGCGGAGACGACGCGGCGTTTGAGCTCCGCCATCCGCTCGTCCGTTCTGGCGACCTCGATCCCCCCGGAGTTCGTGAAGACCCCGAAGTCCCGGTAGATGTCCCGGCTGTCGGAGGTCAGCTTGGTCATATCCTTGCTGTGTTCGACCGGGAAGATGAAGTTCGAGGCGTGTCCGGTCGACCCCCCCGGATCCGAAAGCGGTCCCTTGTCGATCAGGAGGATGTCGTCACGACCGCGCTCCGCCAGCTCACCCGCGAGCGAACTGCCGACGATTCCGGCCCCGATAATTACTGTGCCTGCGTGCGATGGAAGTTCTTTCGTGCTCATCGATATCCAACCTCAGTTTTACGTTCCTGCATCTTGTTTCTTGGTGTCATACCGCACGGCCCCACACGTCTGTCTGCTGGTAGCACACCAACGCTATACGTGAGGTTCCTTTGTCGCTAACGATAATTAACTACACCCTCAATACTACACCTCATTTTATGCGACGCAGTTACTATCAGATGAGCGCGAACAGCAGAAACGGAACGACAAAAAGAAGCACGAACAGTCCGAGCAGTCCGAGGCCGTAACTGAGGGCGGTCGCGACGCCAGCGGTCCACGCCGGGTGGTCGAATCGAACGGGAAGGTTCATCCTGAACCGTCATTCGAACGCCCACCGTATAGAGTTGGTGACGGCGAGGGTGAGAAGCGGGGCGGTTCCACGAACTTTCAACCGACAGAGATGACAAGGTTCGCATCGGGGAGGGTCATCATCGAGACGTGAGCATAGAGCTGCCTGTTCGTTCGAATCGGGTCGGCTCCGTCCGGCGTCGCTAGAACGCGACGGGGAACGGTATCGGCCCCTCGCGACGGGTCAAACGTCCGGATTTCGACATCTCGTCCGAACGGTTTCGACACATCAATCGGACGGCCCCCAATCCAACACTGAGCGAAATCGCGGGACGTCGCACCCCCCGGTGGCCTTCGTGCCAAGATTTATGCCGAGATTGGCGAATTATCAATCGTTATGGCTGCCGAGGAAGCGGTTACGAGACCGACGTTCTGGGGGATCGGGCATCTCGGCGAGATCGTGTTCTACGTCCTCGCCGCCGTGACTATTCTGATATTCGCTTACGGCACGTACCGACGCGTCGATCGACTCACCGACGGACAGGAAGACTGGTTCGACAGGCTCGACGATCTCCCGCGGCGGATCGTCTCGTCCGCCCGAATCGTACTCTCGAATCGGAAGCTCTTCGATCGCGACACCGTGGGCGGCCTGATGCACGCGTTCATCCTCTGGGGCTTTCTCACGCTCCTCATCGGGACGACCATCCTCGCGATCGATATGGACATTTATCAGCCGCTTACCGGCCTCACGGGGGCCGAACAGTCCTTCTTCGTCGGCGACTTCTACCTCTCGTACTCGCTCGTGATGGACGCGATGGGACTGCTGTTCGTCGTCGGCGTCGGGGTCGCGCTCTACCGACGCTACGCCGCGCGGAAGTGGCGGCTCCACGGCAAACACACCAGCCTCGAAGACGACTTCTTCATCTGGGCGCTCTTTCTGCTCGGCGTCGGCGGCTACCTCACCGAAGGGCTCCGAATCCTCGGAACGGGCTTTCCCGACTTCGAGACGGTGAGTTTCGTCGGCTGGTTCGTCGCCGACGTGCTCGCGCTCGCCGGGATGACGCAGTTGACGGCCGAGGCGGTCTACCCCACCGTCTGGTGGTCCCACGCCCTGCTCGCGTTCGCCTTCATCGCCGCGATCCCCTTCGGCAAGCCGTTCCACATGCTCTCCTCGTACGCGAACATCGTGACCCGCGACGAGAAGGCGGGAGCACGGCTGCCCGGAATCCCCGCCGACCTCGACGCAGACACCGGCGCGGAGGAGATCACCGACTTCACGTGGAAGGAACTCCTCGATCAGGACGCCTGTACGAAATGCGGCCGCTGTTCCTCGGCGTGTCCGGCCGAATCGTCGGGGCGACCGCTCGATCCGCGCGACGTCATCCTCGATCTGAAGCAGTACCGCGACGCGCTCGACGCCGGGGAGACCGAGGCGGTCGACATCGTTGCCGACGGGGGCGAGAGCGTCGTCGACGCCGCGACGATGGAGTCCTGTATGGCCTGTATGGCCTGTATGGACGCCTGCCCGGTCGACATCGAGCACCTCAGCTCGTTCACGCGGATGAACCGCCAGCTGACGGACCAAGGGGACGTCGACTCGAACGTCCAGGACACCTTCGACAACATCATGGGGATGGGCAACACGTTCGGTGATCCGCCCGAGGAGCGCGCCGCGTGGGCCGAGGAGTTGGATTTCGAGGTCACGGACGCCCGCGAGGAGGACGTCGAGTACCTCTGGTACGTCGGGGACTACCCCAGCTACGACGAGCGGAACAAACGGGTCGCCCGCTCGGTCGCGAAGATCCTCGAACGCGCGGACGTCGAGTATGGCATCCTCTTCGAGGACGAGAAGTACGACGGCAACGACATTCGACGGCTCGGCGAGGAGTTCCTCTACGTCGACCTCGCGGGCTATCACGTCGAGCGGTTCGAAGAGGTCGACCCCGAGAAGATCATCTGCACCGATCCGCACTCGTACAACACGTTCAAAAACGAGTACCCCGAGATCGAGTACGCCGATTTCGCCGAGGAACCGCTGATGCAGTTCGAGTACGACGAGGCGTGGAACAGCGAGGGGGAAATCGACGTGCTCCACTGGACGCAGGCGGTCGAGGAGCTCGTCTCCGAGGGCAAACTGGCTCTCCGGGGCAATGAACTCGATTACACCGTGACCTACCACGATCCGTGCCATCTGGGCCGGTACAACGACGAGTACGAGGCCCCGCGGGAACTCATCAGAGCGACCGGGGCGACGCTCGCGGAGATGCCCCGCAACCGCAACGAGTCGTTCTGCTGCGGCGGCGGCGGCGGCGGCCTCTGGATGGACATCGACGAGGAATCGAAGCCGAGCGAGGAGCGGATGCGCGAGGCGCTCGAAGACACCGAGGCGGGCGGCGCCGTCGAAAAGTTCGTCGTGGCCTGTCCGATGTGCATGACGATGTACGAGGACGGGCGCAAGACCGGCGGCTACGAGGAAGACATCGAAATCGTGGACGTGGCCGAGCTCCTCGTCGAAGCCATCGAGAGCGGTCCGAGCGCGGAGGCGAGCGGCGGCGCGGCGGCGAGTCCGAGCGACTGAGACGGTCGGTCGGATCGCCTTCCCGGGGATCGCATCCCCGGCGACTGCGATCACCGAGGCGGGACGACAACTGACCGAGTGAATCGGATCGAGCCGACGGCGCACGGCACTGACCTGTGTCCCACAGACACAGGTCGGGCAGATGACCGAACGAGAACCAACCTGACGACGTTCGATGACCCGGTTCGTGCGGTTCGATTCGAATTTGTGTCGAATTTTGCGGAAAATTATTTGTCATCGGGTCGTGTCAGTGGAAGTGGTTCGGAGCGATGTACAACCAGATACTGATACCATACGACGGGAGCGACGAGGCGAAAAAGGGCGCAAAACACGGGATCGAACTCGCCGCCGCACTCGGTGCGGGGGTGCACGGACTCTATGTCATCGATCTACCGGGTACGCCGCGGGCACTCGCACTGCGAGACGACGAAGAGCAGATGCGCGAGGACTACCGCAACTACGGCGACGAGGTGCTAGGCGAGCTTTCGGAGTTGGCGTCCGAGCACGGCGTCGACTACACGACGGCGATGCGGACCGGAACGCCGAGCGAGGAGATCGTCGACTACGCCGAGGACGAGGGGATGGACGCCATCGTGATGGGATCGGCCTACCGCGGGAAGATCGGCGGGCTCCTCGGGGGGACGATGGACAAAGTCGTCAGAACCGCCACGGTGCCGGTGATCAGCCAGCGGATGCAGATGGACGATATCTGATAGAGGGTGTCGAGCGAGCTCATAGTTTTCTCGCGGGGTGAGACGCCGAGAGTCGATGAACGGTCGGGAGACTCCCTATCGGCGTGCGGGCGGGCCTACCGCGGAGCGTCCAACGCGGCGTGAGCGGGCTCACGATTCGAGCAACCTGGTCTCACGGAAGTAGATGACGAGACTCGCAGACAGGAACATCACACCGGCAACGGCGTAGTTGCCAGCCGCGAACGCGTACAGAGCGACTGCGAAGAGCACCACGACGAGCCCGGCCGCGGCGGTCGCGAGAACGTTCACCATACGTGACTGACGGCACGGGAATCAGTATAATTCTGTCGTCGGCAAGAGCGAACGACACGCACCACCGGGAGAAGTACCGCCAGTGGAATCAGTACTCGTGCTTGAACTCCCAGTGGTACCGACAGCCGTGACACGTCGCCCACTCCGGGATCTTGATCGTGTGGGGGTGTCGGTGGCCGTGTTCCATCTTCGATCCGCAGACCGGACAGCGGAAATACCGAAGTTCGAGGTCGGGGAACTCGTCGTAGCCGAACGTAGCGGTGCACCGCGCGCAGTCGATGTCGTCGTGCGGGCTCCGGTGACTGACGTCGCTCCCGCATCGTCCACACAGGACGATCGCAGGGGGTCTGGAGGCCCACCCGACGTCGCCGTCGATCGTCGTCGTGCCCGTTTCGGGACTCGACAGACGAAACCCCGAGTTCTCGGGATCGGCGCGGAGCGGGGCGGCGATCCGACCAGCGATCGAGCGGAGCCAATCAACCACAACACGTAAGCCGTCAATCACGTTGAGGAGTTAGGACCGTGTGTACCTTAATCTCACGGCGGTGGTGACAGCGTGTGAAACGCCCCGAAAGCTGCTCGCCAGCGATTGAGGTATTGCTACGCGCACGCTTCTCGGATAATAGCCGCCAATATCGGGAGTTCAAATTCGATACTGGTAGCCACGACGGTGGGGCCTCCTGTACGGGAGAATCACTTTTACCAGGGAAAATACGTAATTTGAAATTTTCTGAGACCACCAAAGTAAGAATAACACCCGTTTCAGTCGGTCATAGGCGAATATTGCCCAAGTTTTATTATATATTAACGATAGTTAGTGAGTGAGGTTGTGTACCATTCCACAGTGGAGTGACCCAACCGGTAACACACGACGATGTACAAGCACCCGGAATCGGAGGGAAAGAGCCGAGAACAAGTCGACGGGGGACGGTCAGTTCGGGGGAGTGACACGCACTGGATGTCCGACTCAACGGCACGACAACTATGACGAAGATTCAACGAAATAACGGCGTAGCGGAGGTATCGTATGTCAGATAGTGACGACGGAGGGATGTCCGACGGACTCCAAGTAGAGCTGTTCCACCCGGAGTCCGATCGAAGTCCGGGCGACACCAACATCCAGCGGTTCGGGTTCGATATCCACCCGATCGTATTCCCGGTCGCACTGCTGTTGATTGCGGTGTTCATCGCCGTTACGGTGCTGCTCGGAGATCAGGCCGCCGAGGCGTACTCGGCGGTGCGCGGCTTCTTCGAGGGCAACTTCGGTTGGTTCTATCTCCTCGCGGTGAACATCTTCATCGTCACGATACTGTACTTCGCCCTGGGGAAGTTCGGAACGATCCGGATCGGCGGGGTCGAAGCCGAAAAGGAGTTCAGCGACTTCGCCTGGATGGCGATGCTGTTCAGCGCCGGAATGGGGATCGGCCTGATGTTCTTCAGCGTCTCCGAACCGCTGTACTACGTCTCGAACGTACCGGGGTTCTTCGGCGCTGAGGCCGGAACCGGCGCGGCGGGCGTGGCCGCGATGACGCAGACGTTCTTCCACTGGGGCTTCCACCCGTGGGCGATCTACGGGCTGGTCGGCCTCGGGCTCGCGTTCTTCTCGTTCAACCGCGGTCTCCCGCTGACGTTCCGTTCGATCTTCTGGCCGCTCCTCGGCGAGCGGATCTACGGGTGGCCGGGCCACGTCATCGACCTCGTCACGGTCTTCGCGACGCTGTTCGGCCTGGCCACGTCGCTCGGCCTCGGCGTCGCACAGGTCAACACCGGTCTCTCGTACGTCCTCGGCGATATGCTGGGGCTCGTGAGCATCCCGACCGGAACGATGCCTCAGGTGGCCCTGATCGCCGGTATCACCGCCATCGCGACGCTGTCCGTCGCGGCCGGTCTCGAAGGCGGCGTCAAGCGACTGAGTACGGTGAACCTGTACCTGATGTTGACCCTGCTCGGGTTCCTCATCATCGTCGGTCCCACGCTGTACATCTTCGGCGCGTGGGTCGAAGGCCTCGGCGCGTACTTCGGTAACCTCCTCTCGCTCTCGTTCTTCACCGGAACGCTCGGCGAGGGCGCGGGAACCGTCGGCGCTTGGACCGTGTTCTACTGGGCGTGGTGGATCGCGTGGTCCCCGTTCGTGGGGATGTTCATCGCGCGGATCTCGAAGGGCCGGACGGTCCGCGAGTTCGTGATGGGCGTGCTGTTCCTCCCGTCGCTGTTCTCGACGCTCTGGCTCGCCGCGTTCGGCGGCAGCGCGCTGCAGAACACGCTCGTCGGAAACGGCGCGGCGCTCGCGACTTACAACGAACTCGGTCAGACCGTCGCGATGTTCGCGCTGTTGGAGCAGTTCCCGCTCGGTGCGATCAGCGGCCTGCTCGCGACGCTGCTGGTGATCACGTTCTTCGTCACCTCTTCGGACTCGGGATCGCTGGTCATCGACCACCTCACCTCGGGCGGCAAACACGACGTTCCGAAAGCACAGCGGATCTTCTGGGCGGTCACCGAGGGCGGAGTCGCGGCCGTGCTGCTCATCGGAGGCGGCCTCAACGCGCTGCAGACGGCAGCAATCGCGACCGGCTTCCCGTTCGCGATCATCCTCGTCCTGATGTGCTACACCGTCTATCAGGGGCTCAAAAACGAACACGAGATCCTCTCTTCGGAGCAGTTCGCCGAACGGATCAGAGACCTTACCGATGAGGAGGAGGTCGACGTCGTCACCACCGGCAACGAGACGGTGACCGAGATTCGAGGCGGTGCCGACACTGAGGGGGGTGACTGATAGAGGGCCCACGAGCAGTTCCTCTCGGTACACTCCGAGAGGTCGATCGTACCTTCACGGACTACTTCGGTATTCTTCTCACGCAGAGCGTTCGAATCGTCAGGTCACCGATTCTATCAGCGATACAGATCGAATTCGTCGAGTAAGGGAGCGAAGTACCTGCAGGAATTATCTCGGGAGTCGCAACGCTGCGTACGTCGTCGTCGTTCGACACGAGCACACCACACGGCGCCACGATGCATCGAACCACCACCCGGACTCAGTTCCTCGAATCACCAGCTCTCACCGACGGAAATCAGTAAAATTTCCACTCGTCATCGTCGTCGTCGTCCGACGGCGGTCGGCGTCTGAGCTCGTCCCCCTCCGTATCAGTCTCGTCGGGCCACTCGATTCCGTCGCCTCGCACACTGCGGTACAAGAAGCCTGCGAACGCGGCGACGAGCAACAGCAGAACCAGCGTTCCCGCGATACTCACGAGGTCTGGGAGGGACTCGAAGGGAAACTGCAGAACGCGTACGTCGGGGGTGGTGAGGGCGTCGATCCGAACCATACCCTACCGTAGGGGTTGCAGGCCTTTAGTTCCGTGCGCGACTGATGAATGGTCAGTGCCGGTTCGCCGTTCGCCGTGCCGCGTCGGCGTGTATCCACCGACGGACCGAGCCCCCGATGCCCACCGCGGCGATCGCGAACCAGGCGACGGCACCGAGGAGAAACGGAAGGGCGAGCACGGCCACGGCACCGACGAGTCCGACGGCGAGGAGACCGATCCACGGATCGCTGAATCCCGCGAGGTCGGCGATCCAAGCGCCCACGACGACGTAGCCGACGCCGCCGAGCGTCAGCAGCGCACCGCCGAGCGCGACGCCCCCGAGTATCAGACCGACTGACGCACTCACACCGAGTCGAGCGAACTGTGTGAAGCCGTAGGCGACGAGGAACCCGGCGAGAGAGTAGGCGAAAAATCCGTACAACACCGCCAGCGGGAGGTTCTCGGTCGACGCCTCGACGGCAGCTTTGATTCGATTGCCGTACCAATAGTTGACGGCACCACCGGCGAGTGTGCTACTCAGAAACGCCACCGCCGCCCGGTAGGTGGCCGGAAGATCGACCACCGTCGCTGGGTCAACCGCCTGCAGCGGTACCGACGCGAATAGCGCGAGTTCGGATCCGACAAATAACGCACTCTGTAGGGGCACGACACTTGGTATCACAGCGCGTCGTGAAAGTGTGTCGGTCGACGTCGCCGACGTCGAAGCCCCTGGAATCGAACGCCTACTCAGAGCGGAGTCGCCCCTCAACGACTCGAATCGCGGCCACGTTCTCCGCGACGTCGTGCACCCGAATGACGTCAGCCCCGCGATCGACGGCGAGCGCCGTGCCCGCAACGGTCGGGGTCAGTCGTCCGTCATCCGCGTAGTCAACCCCCTTGAACATCGATTTCCGCGAATGTCCGATCAGGACGGGACAGCCGAGCGCGCGGAATTCCGCCGACCGATCGATGAGTTCGAACGATTCGGCGGGTGACTTCCCGAAGCCACAGCCGGGGTCGATCACGATCTTTTCGGGATCGATGCCCGCTCGTTCGGCGCGAATGACCTGCTCGTTGAGCGCTTCCAAGACGTCGTCGACGACGTCGTCGTAGATGGGGGAGCTGTCCGGGTCGACCGGAATCGAGTGGCTGTGCATCAACACGAGCGAGGCGTCGTGCTCGGCGATCACGAACGGCATCTCCGGATCGGCGAGCCCTGAGACGTCGTTGACGATGTCGGCACCCGCCTCGAGCGCCGCGTCGGCGACCGATGCCTTCCACGTGTCGACGGAGATGGGGACGTCGAGCCCAGAGAGCCGCTCGATCACCGGAACGACGCGATCGATCTCCTCGTCGGCCGGAACCGGATCCGCGCCGGGGCGGGTGCTCTCACCCCCGATATCGATGATGTCCGCCCCGGTGTCGATCATCGATTTCGCCCGGTCGAGGGCGACGTCGAGCACCTCGTACTCGCCGCCGTCGTGGAAGCTGTCCGGGGTAACGTTGAGAATCCCCATCACTGCCGTCTCGTCGCCGCCGACCGTTCCGAGCCCCGATTCGTTCGCCGGTACGTGGGGATCGAGTTGGTCCTCCAGTTGGGCCGCGACGTGCCGAAGCCCCAGGCCCTGGGCGCTCAGTTCCGAGACGAGCGCTCGTAGCTGCGCCGTCGTTCCGGCGATGACCGTCGCGACCAGTTTCTCCGGGCTGCCCGATTTCGACCGGTGGCAGTCGCCGCCAACCGCGGAAGCGAGGTCGGCGACGCGCTCGGCCTGGTCGGGTCTGAGATACGTTCTGAACACCCGGTGGTCCGCGTCATCCACGGAGACGCCGGATCCCTCCCGTTGCGCTGGCTCGATCGAACTGTCAGCGGCGTCCCCGTCGAACGAAGCACCCACGAACGACGCCTCCACGTGCGTCTCAGCGGTATTGACGGTGGGAACCAGGCAACGAGCCCACCGGTCCCGCGCCTCCGCGACCGCGTACAGCGATCCCGTGACGAGCACGAAGTCGTCTGGACCGGCCGCGTCGATGGCTTGTTCCGTCGCTTCGGCGACTGACGGAATCGTTCGAACCGAACCGGCGCGTTCGGCGAGAACGTCGGCCAACACCTCCGGGTCAGCCGATCGATCGAGGTCCGGGCGCGTCGCGTACGCCGTCTCGATGGACGGCAGCGGAGCCACCATCTCGTCGTGGTCCTTGTCGGCCATCGCCCCGAACACGAGGTGGAGGTCGTCGTACGTGTAGCGATCCAGCAACGCGGCGAGCGTCTCCGCCGCGCCGGGGTTGTGGGATCCGTCGAGGACGATCATCGGCTCGGTGGACAGGATCTCGAAGCGCCCCGGCCAGATCACCGAGCGGAGGCCGACGGCGATCGTCTCGGTGTCGACGTCCGCGATCTGACGGGCGAGCGCGGCGGCGACGCCAGCGTTACACGCCTGATGTGAGCCGAGCAGCGGCAACTGTGTCTCGACCGTCCAATCTGGCCCCGCGATCGTCACGTCGCTTTCGACCGCCGATCGCATTCCGGTCTCCCAGGCGACGACATCAGGTCCGGATCCGTCGGGGTCGGCGTCGCCCCCGACGGTGATGACCTCCGTGAGTTCCCGGATCGCGTCCAGCGCCGCACCGTCAGCGGCGGTGACGAGCGGGGCGTTCGCGGGCGCGACTTGCGCCTTGTCGCGGGCGATCTCCTCGACGGTGTCGCCCAGGAGTTCGGTGTGTTCGAGACTGACGCTGGTGACGGCGCTCGCGATCGGATCCACTGCACTGGTCGCGTCGTACCGACCGCCGATTCCGACCTCCAGGATCGCCACGTCGACGTCCATCTCGCTGAAGTGCCGGAGCGCGATCGCGGTGAGAACCTCGAAATGGGTAGGCTCGTCGTCGATCTCGCGGAGCCGGTCGATACAGGGCGTGAGCTCATCGACGTACTCCGAGAGCAGCGATTTCGGGACTTTTCGGCCGTCCACCTGCACCTGCTCGCGGAAGTCGTTCAGTCCCGGAGAGGTGAAGATACCGACGCTCACGCCCGCGCGCCGGAGGACGCTGTCGAGCATCCGCGCCGTACTTCCCTTCCCGTTCGAACCGGCGATCTGCACGCAGTCGACGTCGTCCTGGGGGTCGTCGAAGTGTGCGAGCATCTGGGCCGTCGTCTCGATACCGAGCTTCGGCCGCCGCTGCTGGAACGAGGTGAGGTAGTCGGCCGCCTCGTGGTATTCCATACCAACGTATCGTCGTCGGTTACCTGATTAACCTATCGCAGCGCGACGAACCGGAGAACGTATTAGATATCATATAATTATCCGTTCCCGAACAGTACCCGAATATATCGGACAGCCGGTGATAGAGATCTACGATCACCTCCAATCAAGCACCGTCCTTGTATCAGGTCTATCGTCCGTATATCTGTGTTTTCTCGGGTTTATCCGCGCCGGAGTGAATCACAGAGGTGAAGTAGTGAAGGAAGATGATCCGATATATTCGGTCCTTTTTTCGAAGGGGCTGAAACACGTCTTCTCTGATTTCTGTAAATTTTTTCCGATACGCTTACGTGGCCTCCGCGGGTCACGAGAAAGTATGACGTCCGAAGACGACGGCGGTTTCCCCACAGACTACGAGATCGCAACATCCGCAGAGAAGCAACCGATCAAAGACGTTCTCGAGCCCTGGGGCATCGACAACGACGACATCGAACTGTACGGCGACTACAAGGCGAAACTGTCCCACGAGGGCGTCAATCGCCTCCGCGACAACGCGGAGAACAAGGAGGGTAACCTCGTCCTCGTGACGGGGATGACCCCGACGCCGATGGGCGAGGGCAAGACGGTGACCACCGTCGGCCTGGGTCAGACGCTCAACCACGTCGGCGAGGACGCGATGATCGCGATCCGCGAACCGTCGCTCGGGCCGGTCTTCGGCGTGAAGGGCGGCGCGGCTGGCGGCGGTTACTCGCAGGTGCTCCCGATGGAGGACATCAACCTCCACTTCACCGGCGACCTCCACGCGCTCACCTCCGCGCACAACCTCATCGCGGCGATGCTCGACGCGAAGATCTCCCAGAGCGACGAGTTCGACATCGACATCAACGACGTCGCCTGGCCGCGCGCGATGGATATGAACGAACGCGCGCTCCGCGACATCGTCATCGGGCTCGGCGGCAAGTCCGGCGGGACGCCGCGGGAGAGCCGCTTCCTGCTCACCGCGGCCTCGGAACTGATGGCGGTCCTCTGTCTGTCCGAGGACCTCGCTGACCTCAAGAAGCGCATCGCGCGCATCATCGTCGCCTACGACGAGGACGGCGACCCGGTCACCGTCGACGACATCGACGCGACGGGTCCGGCCACGATGCTCCTGAAAGACGCAATCAAGCCGAACCTCGTGCAGACGCTGGAAGGCACGCCCGCCTTCATCCACGGCGGCCCCTTCGCGAACATCGCCCACGGGACGAACTCCCTCATCGCCGACAAGACCGCCTTCGGGATGGGCGATTACCTCGTCACCGAGGCCGGGTTCGGCTCCGATCTCGGCGCGGAGAAGTTCATGAACATCGTCTGCCGCCTCGGCGATATGACGCCGAACGCGGTCGTGCTCGTTTCGACCGTGCGCGCCCTCAAATACCACGGGATGGGTATGTGGCCCGCCGACCTCGACGCCGTCAAGGAGGCGGGCGTCGACGAGCTCGAAGCAGGCTTCGCGAACCTCGACAAGCACGTGCGTAACCTCCAGAAGTTCGGCGTCCCGGTCGTCGTCGCGCTCAACCGCTTCCCCGACGATGCGGACGAGGAAGTCCAGGCCGTGCTCGACCACTGCCGCGAGGACCTCGGCGTCCGGATCGCCGAGTCGAACGTCTTCTCCGACGGCAGCGAGGGCGGCGTGGACCTCGCCGAGAACGTCATCGAGGCCGTCGAGGAGGGCGACGAGGACGACTTCGATCACCTCTACCCCGACGACGCCCCGATCAAGGAGAAAATCGAGACCGTCGCGACCGAAGTGTACGGTGCCGACGGCGTCAACTTCACCGGTGCTGCAGAGGACGACATCGAGCGCCTCGAGGACCTCGGATTCGACGACGTGCCGGTCTGTCTCTCGAAGACGTTCCACTCGCTGAGCGACGACCCCTCGAAGAAGGGCGCGCCGTCGGGCTGGGAACTCGAAGTCCGCGAACTGTACCCCTCCGCGGGCGCTGGCTTCATCGTCGCGCTGACGGGCGACGTGCTGGACATGCCCGGTCTCCCGGCCGTTCCCGCCGCCGCGGGAATGGACATCGACGACGACGGCAACATCAGCGGCCTGTTCTGAGGGTCGCAGAACGCCGTTTTACGGCACGAAGGGTGCCGAAATAGTCGGGCGGTCACATTTTTTGCGGTCGAAGCTCGCGCCGCCGGAGCTACCGCTCCTCGGCAATCACCCAGATCGCGCGGTAAAGGTCCCACAGTGAGCACTCACACCGTTCCGCGAGCGCTCGGTACGCTTCCAGATAGCGCGCGTAGTCCGACGTCGTCGGCGACGCCGGGTAGTCGCCGTCGAGTTCCCCGAGCGCTCGGAGCGTCGACCACTGACGCTCGTCGATAACGACGTAGCGTTCCGGATCGATGAACTGGCAGAACGCCGAGCCGATCTGCACGTCGACGCCCGAGAGAGCCGTCAGGTGCGACAGCATATTGTCCGCCCCGTCTGCGTCCACGGCGGCGGAAATCGCCTCGTGGACCGCTTCGTAGTCGTTCTCGTCGTAGGCGTCCTCGACGGCGCGGCGGTCCGCGTTCGGAACCGCGCCCAAGAATCGGCGGCCGTACCACTGGACGACCCACTCCGGATCCCGCCAACCGTAGTCGCCGTCGGCGAAGGTCTTCGGCAACAGCTCGATGTGTTCCGATTCCACGGTTGAGAGCGGTTGTATCTCGGGGTACGCGCGCAGTTTCTCCTCGACGAGGTCCGCAGAGAGTTCCATACCCCTCCTTCTCGGTCCGGACGCCTGAACGTTTGCTTCCGAGCGCTGTCCGGGGTGGAGTCGGCGGCACCGTCTTCTGGATCGCGGACGTCGGTTTCGACAGTCCGGATGGGGGACGTCAGTCCCGTCAGGAACGCGTGGCGAACAGGCGGCACAGTTCAGGTGATAGGTGGCGCCCGCCTGGTCCTCCTCGGCCAGTTACCCAATCGTCTATTCACCCATATCGCGCAGTCGCTCGCATCGTCGTGCCGCGCAACCGCTTCCGACGCGAGGTTGGTCCTCAACGCACGGGGGTTCTGGCCGCCCGATGGTATATAAGGGTTCGTCGGACTAGTGAGGGAAAGAGCGACGACAGGGAGCAGCGAAACAGAGAGTAGCGGAGCAGAGATCTCATCAGACCCGGCGGGAATACGCGGTCGGGGTTGAGCGAGAATACGCTACGGATCCGAACTGGAATACGCGGTCGGACGTCCCACCCGCAAACATAAGCTGTCAACAGGGGTATGGAAGGCGAGATATCGGAATCGGTGCTCAGGCGGTGATCGGAACGGTGGAGAAGAACTGTCTGTTTTCAAAACTTTGTGCGTGGGACGTTCGGCGGTGACAACGGAGGTTTCCGTGGGATATTTTGAGGTTCGGACGTTGCGTCTCTGGGTCCGGTTATATCGGCGTGCAGTGTGTGAGAAAGATTCATACTCGTGGCCGGGCAGCATTACAAACGAGATGAATCACCACGCGGAGGAAGTGAATTATGTCAAGTGAAGAACAAGATCCGGTGAAGACGATCTGTCCGTACTGCGGCGTCGGCTGCGGGATTCAGGTAATGCCCGGCGAGGATCCCGGCGATATGCGCTTTATGCCGTGGGGAGACGCGCCCGTCAACGACGGCCGCGTGTGTATAAAAGGCGGCGCGGCGACGCAGGTCGTCAATCACGAGGACCGACTGACAGCGCCGCAGATCAAGGAGGACGGCGAGTTCCGCGAGGCGACGTGGGACGAAGCGTACGAGCGAATCGTCTCCGAGATGGAGGGGATCCACGAGGAGTTCGGAGCCGACGCGATGGGCTTTTTCGGCTCCTCGAAGACGATGAACGAGGAGAACTACCTCCTCCAGAAGCTCGCGCGGCGCTACGGCACCAACAACGTCGACAACTGCACGCGGATGTGCCACGCGTCGACCGTGTACGCGCTGCGGACGAGTCTCGGCGCGGGCGCGATGACGAACAGTATGGAAGACCTCGAAGAGGAGGCCGACGTGCTGTGGATCCAGGGCGCGAACCCCGCCGAGCAGCACCCCATCGCCAACAGTAACTACTTCCGGCAGGCCGTCCTCGAGGGCGCGACCGTCATTCAGGTCGATCCGCACGCCAACAAGACGACGCGCTCGTTCGACATCGAGGAGACGGACCGCCACCAGCACCTCCAGCTCGAACCGGGCACTGACATCCCGCTTCTCAACATCGTCCTCAAGACAGTCCTGGAGAACGACTGGGTCGACGAGGAGTTCATCGCGGAGCGGACCGAGGGCATCGAGCACCTGAAGGAGACGCTCGAGGACTTCGACAAGGAAGCCGCCGCCGAGGAGTGCGGCGTCCCGCTCGAAGACATCGAACTCGCGGCCGAGAAGTACGCGACCGCCGACAACGCCACCATCTTCACCGGAATGGGGATGAGCCAGCACACCTGCGGCGTCGACAACGTCCAAAACGAGATCAACCTCGCGCTCATCACCGGCAACGTCGGCCGCCCCGGCACCGGCGTCAACCCGCTGCGCGGGCAGAACAACGTACAGGGGACCTCGGACGTCGGCGCCATGCCGAACGTCCTCCCCGGCTATCAGCTCGTCGACGACGACGAGGCCCGCGAGAGCGTCGAGGACGTCTGGGGATTCGAGATTCCGGACGAACCCGGTCTGACGAACGTCGAGATCACCGGCGCGATCGGCGAGCAGATCCAGGGGATGTACGTGATGGGCGAGAACCCGATTATGTCCGAGCCCAACGCCAACCACGTCGCCGACCTCCTCGAGGAGCTCAACTTCCTCGTCGTCCAGGACATCTTCATGACCGAGACGGCGGAGTACGCCGACGTGCTCCTCCCGGCGACGACGTGGGCCGAGCGCGGCGGCACCGTGACCAACACCGATCGGCGCGTCCAGCGGATGCGCGGCGTCGAGAAGGTCCACGAGAACACCAAGCACGACCTCGAAATCCTCTGTGAAGTCGGCACGCGACTCTTCGGCGAGGGCTTCGACTTCGACACCCCCGAGGAAGTGTTCGAGGAGCTCCGACAGGTCACCCCGAGCTATCACGGAATGAGCTACGACGCGCTCGGCGAGGAGGGCATCCACTGGCCCTGCTATGAGCCCGGTGACCAGGGCGACCAGTACCTCTACGCCGACGGATTCGAAACCGAGAGCGGCCTCGGCCACATCGAGGGCGTCAGCCATCAGCCGCCCAAAGAGGTACCCGACGACGACTATCCGCTGATTCTCACCACCGCGCGCCTCGAAGAGCACTACAACACCGGGACGATGAGTCGCCGCTCGCCGCGGCTCAACAAGCAGTACCCGGAGAACTTCGTCGACGTCCATCCGAACGACGCCGAGCGCTACGGCATCGAAGACGGCGAGACGGTGCGGGTGAAGTCTCGACGCGGCGAGATCGAACTCGAAGCGCACGTCACCGAAGACATCAAGGAGGGCGTCATCTGGACGACCCCGCACTTCGCCGCCGCGGCGGCGAACGTGCTCACGAACGACGTGCTCGACGAGCGCGCGAAGATCCCCGAGTACAAGGCCGCCGCCGCGGAGATCGAAGTCGGCGTCGAGCCCTCCACCACCGGCGACGCGCCCGCCGACGACTGAGCGAACCGGGCTGACGGACACTCGCCGTCACCGGTTCGAAGGGAACGAGAGGCCCACAGCGCGACGGGGGGCGGCTCTCGTTCGTACTGAAAGCGGTACCGAAGCGGCACCGAAAGCGGGAATCTATTGCTCGCAGCGTATTCGATTCACTCCGCATCCAGCAGTTCGACCGTTCCGCGAGTCCCGTCGATGCGGATGCGTTGCCCGTCCCGAATCCGTTTCGTCGCCTCGGAGACGGAAACGACGGCTGGCAGGCCGTACTCGCGGGCGACGAGCGCGCCGTGGCTGACGGCGCCGCCGACCTCGGAGACCAACCCGGCGGCGTTCAAGAACAGCGGGGTCCACCCTGGATCGGTCGACGGTGCGACGAGTATCTCACCGGGGTTCACCGTCGCTGTCGCCGGATCTCGAATTACGCGGGCCACGCCCTCGACGACGCCCGACGAAACGCCGGTTCCGACCAGCGATCCCTCGGGAAGCGTCCCGGGGTCCGCACGGCCGCGGACGGTTTCGCCCTCGCTCGTCAGCACGGGCGGCGCGTCGAACTCTGTATTTCGGGCGTGCTCTCGCTTCCGGGCGGTGAGGTCGACGTCTACTCGCTCTCCCTCGAGGGCGTCAAACAGTTCGTCTCTGTAGAGGTACCACACGTCCTCCCGCCGTTCGAGTCGGCCACGAGAGACGAGCAGCTCGCCCGCGTCGAGCAGCGCGCTCCGCCACGCAGTGAACGCCCGCGCGGCCTCCTGTTTTGGGTATTCGCGGAGGTAGACGGTGTCGCGGTACGTACGGATGACCCAACGGACGTACCGGCGGCGAAGCGGTCCGAAGGGGCCGCGATCAGCGCGCGCTTCGAGCGATTCGGCGGCCGTCTCGGCCTCGCTGTCGAGACGTTTGATGCGTTCTCGGTGGTCGCCCGCCGTCTCGCGTTCGAGGTTGGCCCTGACGACGCCGAGAAGCATCGACGGGTCCTCGCGCCAACGCGGTCGACTGAGGTCGATCTCGCCTGTCCCGCGGTGTCCGAACTCGTCGAGGAACCGCTCGAACTCCTCACAGAATTCCGCACCGCCGCTCACCGCTGCCATGTCGTCGAGTGAAGCGCCGTCGCGAACCGCGGCGGCGACGTTCGGGCGGCCCCGAGCGACGTCTGCGAGGTCACCGAGGCCGAGATTAATGCGGGTGACGACGTCGCGTTCGAACCCCCGGCCGACGGCGTTCACCTCCTCGGGGTAGTCCGGGAACGCTCGCTTGAGCCAGCCGCCGAGGGCGAACGCCAAGAACAGCGGGCTGATTCGAGGGTACACGTCGCGGAGAATACGCCTGATGTCGATCGCGTCAAACACGGCGCGGGCCCGGGCTTCCGGGCTCGTCGCGTCAGTGACGTCGCCGAGAAACAGTTCGCCGACGCGGTCCCAATAGCGGTCGTCTACCGGCGTCTCGCGACCGGCCATCGCACGGAGTAGGTGCCGAACGACGCCGGGGACCGCGGGGCCGACAAGCCGGACCAACTTCCCGGCCGTTTCGACGTACCTCGGGAGCGCGCTGATCGGAACACCGCGGGGCTCGAACTCTTCGGGTCGTCGGGAGACGATGTCATCGAGACCTGCGGAGATCGGCTCGTTTATCGCCGCGATCCGCTCGATCACCCGGGTTCGCAGGGGAGGACGACGCAGGAACGGAGTGACGTCGATGTAGACGCGACCTCCGGCCTCGACCGTGAGATTTGGGTGTGGGGCGTCGAGATCCGCCGAGGAGAGCACGTTTTCGGTGTAGGTCCGCCAGACGTCACGGACGAGCGGCGGCATCGACTCAGGCATCGCCTGCATATGCCCCATACTGATGTAGACGTGAAGGCGGTCGTCGACCGGGGCTGGCGACGGACACGGGAACAGCGACGTAATCGGCCGCGACTGCAGAATGACGAACTGACCGTCGGCGAGGGCCCACTCGACGTCCTGCGGCGCACCGAACAGCGTTTCAGCACGCGTTCCGAGCCCCGTGAGGGTGCGAAGCTGATCGTCCGTGAGTACGCGGGACTCCCGACGGTCCGCCGGGAGGTCGACGCTCCTCGTTCCACTTTCTCCAGTGTGTATTTTTTCCGAGAAGGGCTCTCGTGCCTCCTTCGTCACGGTCGGAGGCGTCGCTAACTCGACGGCAGTGGTCTTCGTACCGATCGTGTACTCGAGCACTTCCTCGGTCCGGGTGTCGACGAGAGCGTGGTCCGGCGTAACGTCGCCAGCGACGACGCTCTCTCCGAGGCCGTAGCTCGCATCGATGGACGAAACGTATCGATTTCCTGTCTCGGGGTCCGCGGTGAAGAGGACGCCCGCGGCGTCGGCATCGACCATCGGCTGGACGATGACCGCCATCGCCGCGTCGCGGTGAGAGAGATCGTTGCGTGAGCGGTAGGCGATCGCCCGGTCGGTGAAGAGACTGGCCATACAGTCCCGAACGCGATCCGGGACGTCCTCGGGTGCGACGCCGAGGAACGTCTCGTGTTGACCCGCGAACGAGGCCGTCGGAAGGTCCTCCGCCGTAGCACTCGATCGAACCGCGAACGATGCCGTCGCGAGTGATTCCGCGGCCTCGACGAGATCGGTCTCGACGGACGACCCCAACGTCTGCTCCTCGATGAGCGATCGAAGTTCGGCGGCGGCAGCGGACAGGGCCTCGCCGTCTGTGAAATCGAGCGTATCCAACCGATCGATCGATCGCTGGACGCGTGGGGAAGCGGCGAGTTCCCGGTACGCCGCCGTGGTAACGACAAAGCCCCGCGGGACGGGCAGGCCAGCGCGGGACAGCGACACCAAATTCGCGCCCTTTCCGCCTGCGACGCCGATGGCCCCGACTCCCCGTTCGTCGAACCACCGCACGATCGAGTCGCTATGAGACCCAGGCATCGGTGTCAGTATCGAATACTACGTTCCGGGGCGCTATAACGATAGGTTACTCAGTCAACAGATCGTGGATGAGCGCCAGTTGAAAAACGGCCTCGCGATGGGACGGAGGAGCAGGGTTGGGAGGTAACGACATCTCGTGGCTCTTCGTTAGACACCGCAATGTCCGCTGAAGTTCGACGCTCACAATGGTGAACAGCGGTGTTATGGGTAGTTTCAGGTTGCGGATTTTCTCGTGTTGTGCGCAGGTCCGAATCGGAACGCAAACGTGTTGCTCGTGGTTCCAGATTTCTAACGGCTAACCGGAGCGCACAGAATAAAGTTGCATAGAAGAGGGTCACGTAGAAGAGAATCTCGCAGAAGGGAATTACGTAGAAGAGAACCGCACAGAAGAGAGCCGCGTAGGAATCGAGTAGTCAGCGTACCGCGTCCGTTCCCTCAGTCGCTACAGCGCGCGACCGAATCACGAGCGACCGGCGTGTCGTCGTCCACGACGTCTCCGAGATCCAATCGATCGAGGAGTCCGCGGGTGGGTATCCCGTCGGCATTCCAGCCGCGCGCGGCGTAGTAGCGGCGGCGCAGGCCGTCGAACCAGCCTGTGTCGATCGTTTGACCCGCCGCGGGGCCACCCGCGAGCGGCTGTTCGAACAGCACGGGGAGCGTCTCGTCTTCGGCGTCGAATCCCTCGCGAGCGTTGAACAGGCGCGTCAGCGTCCACGTGCGCTCGCCGACGCGCAGGAGTTCGGACGGATCGGTCGGGGCTGGCGTGTCCACGGCCGAGAGCCACTCGGCTCCGAGGTCGTTTTCGAGGACCGCACCCGCGAAGTCGTCGGCGATGAGACTCCAGAGAACCGCGGTGATCGTCTGCTCGCGGATGACGAGTCGGACGCGGTCGGTGTCGTCCCACGAGTCGCCCTCGAAGACCTCAGTCTCGGCCGGGAGCGATCTTCTGTGACACGCGCCCCTATCGCTCGTCGCGTACGCGAGCGCCATCGTCGGCGAGCCTCGGGGATCGTAGGCCGGAAGCTCCATCGACTTGATCGTCGGCACGAGGTCGGCTCCGCCGAGGCGCTTCGCGGCGGCGTCGACGCCGTCTGCGAGCGCATCCGGAAGCCCATCTTTCCGAACCGCGATCGCCTCGATGAGTTCGCGAGCGGCAGCCTCGTCACCGAACTGTAGCGACGACCCGAGCGACGGTCCCAGCGCCGAATCGAGGTCGACGACGCCGTCCTCGCCCGCTCGAACCGACCACGCGACGGCGTTGCCCGCGCTAATGACGTCTACGCCGAGTCGATCACAAACCTGTCCGAGCGCTGCGACGGCGTCGAAATCGTCGATACCCAGTCCCGCACCGAGCGACATCGGTGTCGCCCCTCGGGGCACCGACTCGCCCGACGAGGTCGACACGCGAAACCCGCCCGGAATGTCGCTGTCGGCTCCGGCCTCGCGGTCGACGGCCGCCGCCCGGACGGCGTCGATGCCGATATCCTCCGCGCCGTCGAACGATCCCTCCTGCCAGCCGTGGGTCGAGAGCACGCCGACCTCGTCGGCGAAATCGACGGTTTCCAGCGTCGCGCTCGCCGCGTGCCACCGGCCGACGTCGGTCTCGCGGTATCGACGTTCGTACGTCTCCTGGAGCGCGGCAACGTCCGGGGACGGGTCGGGGAGCTCGCCGCAGGCGACGACCGCCTTGAGTCCCTTCGCGCCCATTACCGCGCCCGCACCGCCTCGCCCGGCGTGGTGGTCGCCGCCGTCGGAGGCGATCGTCGCGTACCGCACGCGGTTCTCGCCCGCCGGGCCGACGCAGGCGACGGAGCCGTCGAGGGCCTCGCACGTGTCGACAACGTCACGACCCCACAGATCGTCAGCGGGCGACAGGGTCGCCTGGCCGTCCTCGATTTCGAGCACGAGCGGCTCGTCCGTCTGTCCGGTGACGGCCACGCCGAGCGCGCCGTCGAGTGCGCCGACCAGCGACGACGCGAACTCCCCGCCGCTGTAGGAGTCGAGAAACGTGCCCGTCAGCGGCGAGCGCGTGATCGCCGCGAACTGCGGTTCACCCGGGAGCAGCCCGCTCAGGGGGCCGAGCATAAACAGCAGGTAGTTGTCGGGGCCGAGCGGGTCCGTACCAGGCGCGAGTCGGTCGTACAGATAGCGCGCGCCGAGGCCCTTGCCGCCCACGTATTCGGCCAGCCACCGTTCCGGGATCGGATCGCGCTCGATCTCTCCGTCGGTCAGATCGACCCGGAGGACGTGGGGGGTGGCCGCAACGTTCATTCAGCACTTGATAGCAGTCGAAGACTCATTAAGCGTTTGCTATGGGGTCGTCTGGCGGCAGGTACTGGAGTCATCCGACAGTGATCCGCGGGGCCGTCTGACAGTGATCCGCGTGGCCGTCTCATAGTGGTTCGCAGGGCAGTCCCACCGAGATTTGCAGAGCCATCCGACGAATCGTTCGGCGCTATTCCGTCGTCGCGATCGCCTCGATCTCGACGGCTGCCCCCTTCGGAACCGCACCGGCGCCGACGGCGCTCCGAGCCGGGGGTTCGTCGTCGAAGAACTCGCTGTAGGCCTCATTGAACTCGTCGAAGTCGTCGATGTCGTCGAGGAAGACGGTAGTCTTCAGGACGTCCGAGAGCGAGAGGTCCTCCGATTCGAGGATCGCTTCGACGTTGCGAAGGCACTGTCGCGTCTGGTCGGCCACCGACTCGTCGTCGAGGAGGTCGCCGTCGGGGGTCAGCGGCAGCTGCCCGGCGGTGATCAAGAGGCTCCCGTTCGTCGTCGCCTGGCTGTACGCGCCGACCGCGGCCGGGGCGTCGTCCGTGCTGATGGTTCGCTTCATACGCCATGGAATACCCCAGCGATCGTCTTAAAACTCGGTTGCTCGGACCGATCGGAGCACAACGTGAACGGAGCGTGAAACGTTGTGTCGGGTTTCGACGAAGTGCAGCGGCGAGGACACCGTGACGGTACTCACGTACACGGAATGGATTACGCACGAGGCGGTAGAGGCGCCTCTAACACGCCCCTCACTGGTTGATGATGACGATTGCGACGAGCGCGAGACCGATCCCCGCAACTTTCTGGGCCGAGAGCGGTTCGCCGAGCGCGACGACGCTGATCGCAGCGGCCGTCACGAAGTACATCCCGCCGATCGTCGAGACGATGGCCGTCGAACCGACGGTGACGCCGACGAAGGTGGAGAGGACGCCGATCGCCGCCGCGATACCCGCGATACCCGAGTAGAGCAGGCCGCGGTGATTGATCGCCAACGACGCATCGGAGACGACCACGTAGATTCCCGTCGCGACAGTAGCGGTCAGATACGAGACGAACGCGGCCGTTTCCGGGTCGATACTGTTGGAAGCCACGTCGCCGAACGTGATCCAGAACCCCCAGGCGAGCATCGTTCCCAGCCCGAAGAGAATGGCGGGGTTCACACGTCGACACCTCGCGGTCGGTCCCGCCAGTCTGGATCCGTCTTGTGATAGTGCCAACTCATTGCTATCCCACAGCTACGGACGCACCGCTGTTCAGACTGCCGACGAAGCACAACTAGACGAGTTATTGACATTACAGTTTTATTGCGGGTGTGAGTACCCTTGAGGGTGGTTGACTCACAACGGGGGTCCGACGAACGTCCGTTCGAGGAGGTGTTTTACCAGACCGAACGGGTTCCGCTCGTCGCGTGGCGGGAATTCTCCGGAGCGAAACCAGCGGTCGCGCTGATGGCTGCGGTGACAGTGCTCGCCTTCGTCACCGGGCTCTCGAACCTGAGTCAGCCGGATCCGGTCGTATCGGGGCCGCTCGCGGCGATCCTTCCGATGGTCGAAACGATTGTCAGATTCGCTGGCGTGTTGTTCGCCTTCCCGCTGGGTCTCGTTACGGTCGGCCTACAACGACGGAAGCGGATCGCGTGGGTCGCGGCGCTGGTGCTCCTTCCCGGCCTGGCGCTCCTCCCCTTGGTAACGGGCAATGCCACCGAATTACCGCTGTTCGTGCTCTCTGTCGCGGCGATTCCGCTTCTCGCCCTGAACCGAGAGAGCTTCGCGCAGCGGATCGACCTCTCGTCGTTTCAGATCGCGTCGCTGGCGGCGATCGTGGGCGTCGCCCTGTACGGAACGGTGGGCGCGTACGGGCTTCGGGGACAATTTCTCGAGCTCAACGGCTGGGGAGACGCGTTCTACTACGTGGTCGTCACCGTGGCGACCGTTGGCTACGGTGACATCACGCCCGTCACCGTCGAGGCCAAACTGTTCTCGCTGTCGGTGATCCTGTTCGGCACCGGTGCGTTCACCGTCGCCGTCGGCGCGCTCATCGGCCCGGCGATCGAATCGCGGATGGCCGCGGCATTCGGAACCATGACTGCATCAGAACTCTCACTGCTCGAGGATCACGTGGTGGTGCTCGGGTACGGCGACGTGACCGAATCGTTCCTCGACCGACTCGGCGACACCGACGTGGTGGTCGTCACGACGAACGCCGAGGCTGCCGCCCAAATGCGCGAGGAGGGAATCGAGGTACTGACCGACGATCCGACGGACGAGGAAACCCTGCGAGACGCGCGCCTGGACGTTGCGACCGGCGTCGCAGTTGCAAGTGCGGACGACGCGACCAACGTCCTCGCCGTGTTGGCGGCAAGAACCGTGAATCCGGACGTCCGGATCGTCACGGTCGCGAACGAGGAGACCCACGTTGCGAAGTTAGACGCCGTCGGCGCCGACGAGATCATCGACCTCCGAGCGATCGGTGGTCGGATGTTGGGAGACTCGGTACTGGAATCGTCGACGGAAGCAAACGATGCAACAGAATAATATCAATTCGTGCTAACAAGTGTCGTATGGGTGCGAGAGACGGGGCCGAACCGGCGCGTATGCTGCCCAACGCGCTACTGGCAACCTTCGTCGGAGCGGGGTCGGTCGTCCTCGTCGGGTTCTTCTTTCCGTCTGTCGTCGACAACGTACTCGGGGGACGGGCGTGGCTCGTCGTCTCGCTTCTCTTTTTCGGTTCGGGCCTCGGCTACTTGGCCGCGCTCCCGTACGAGGGGTTGGGGACCGAGACGTCGACCGCCTCGACGTTGCTCCACGTTCGCCGCGGCTCACTGCTGAATCATCTCTCCGATGTGATGAAATCACACGACCCGGTCATACTCGGTCTGCCGGTGGTCGTGTTCTCACTGTATTTCGCGCTTCAGATCGTGTTTCCCGCGGGAACAACTGCGGCCGTGGGATCGCTCACCGAAACCGTCCTCAGTGGGTTCGGCCCACTGCTCGTCGCGACGGTGTTGCTGGCCGTCGGCTTCTGCGTGTTCCTGTTCGGGAGCTCCTGGGGGGATATCAGACTCGGCGGGGACGTCGAGCCGACCTACACGCTACCGACGTACTTCGCGCTCGTGTTCACTGCGGGGATCGCCGCGGGGATCGTGTTTTGGGGCCCCGCCGAAGCGCTCTTTCATTACCAGACCCCTCCGCCGTTGTTCGACGTGACGCCGCAGTCAGGGGCCGCCGTCGACGTCGCGCTCAGGTACACGCTCTTCCACTGGGGTCTCAGCGCGTGGAGTGCGTATGCGGTTATCGGGATCCCGCTCGCCTACTTCGTTTTCGAGCGTGACGCCCCGTTACGGATCTCCTCGATACTGACGCCGTTCGTGGGCGTCGATAACCTTGATTCGTATTGGAGTCGCGCACTGGATACCCTGGCCGTGTTCGCGACGATCGGCGGCATCGCGACGTCGATTGCACTCGTCTCCCAGCAGTTTCTGACCGGTGTCGAATTCCAGTGGGGCGTCTCCTCCGGCCCGTTCGCCCCGGTACTGTTCGTCGGCGGTCTCGCAGCAGTCTACGTACTATCGGCCGTGTCGGGCCTGCACCGAGGGATCAGGCGGATCGCTGGCACCTGCGTCGTGCTGTTCGCGGTGTTCGCGCTGCTGCTGTTCGCCGTCGGCCCGAAATCCTTCGTCGTCGAGCGCGGGACGACCGCCCTGGGATCCTACGTGATCCACTTCATTCCGATGAGCCTCGTCTCGTCCGGGTCGTGGGCGGCATCGTGGACCGTCTGGAACTGGGCGTGGTGGTTCTCGTGGGCACCGTTCGCCGGAACGTTCCTTGCTGCGCTCTCTCGTGGCCGACGCATTCGGACAGTTGTGCTGACGACCGTCGCCGCCACGTCTGCGGCGACGAGCGTCTGGTTCCTCGTCGTCGGCGGGTCGACGCTGTCGATGCAGCACTCCGGTCGTGTTGATATTCTCTCCGCGATCGAAGCGCGAGGAGGCTCGGAGGCCGTCGCCGGATTTCCCCTTCTGTCTGCGCTTCCGCTCGGCGATCTACTGATATTTCTGTTCTTCGCGCTCATCGTCGCGTTCATTGTCACCTCCGCCGACACGTCCACGCTCATCGCCGCGATTCTCGCCTCGCGACGGGGAATTGCCCCCTCTCGGGGGAGTATCGCGCTTTGGGGGGCGTTCCAAGCGGCAGTTGCACTGGCCGTGATTCTCATCGGCGGCGGCGAGACGCTCCAGGCGCTCGCGGTCCTCACCGGCGCACCCTTCGCCGTCTTAGCTCTCGTCGCGATGATCGGTCTCGCACTCGCGTGTATCCGAGAGGAGCGCGGCGGAGAGCACACGTCGCTCGTTCGGCACGTATTGAACCGCCTTCCATCGGTTCAGCTGCATCACGATTTCGACCCGCCGGACCGCGAAAAGTGACCTGACGGCGATGGAAGGGGATAAGATCCACGGACTGTTTGCTATGTGCGGTTCTGCGACGACGTCGGAAGTGGATCTCCGACGACTTACGAGGTCGCAATCGACCGACAGAAGTTCCGAACGATCTGCTTTCCGGCGTCGGTGAGGATGCTCTCCGGATGGAATTGGACGCCGTAGTGTGGCCTATCGACGTGTTCGACGCCCATTACGACGCCCTGTTCGTCCTCCGTCGCGGCCGTCTCCACCAGCACATCGGGGATGTGTCCGGGTTCGACCGCCAGCGAGTGGTAGCGACCGACCTCGAACGTCTCGTCGACGCCCTCGTAGAGGGGACTCCCGTCGTGGCGAACGAGAGAGGGCTTTCCGTGAACAACCTCCGGGGCGTGTCCGACTGGTGCGCCGTGGGCCGCACAGAGCGCTTGGTGACCCAGGCAGACGCCGAGTGCGGGGTAGTCCGTTTCGGCGAAGATGTCGATCGAGATTCCGGCCTCCTGCGGCGTTCCCGGTCCCGGCGAAACGACGATACCGTCGGGGTCGAGCTCGTAGATGCCATCGATATCGATCGCGTCGTTCCGTCGAACGACGACGTCCTCGAACTCGCCGACGTACTGGACGAGGTTGTATGCGAAGGAGTCGTAGTTGTCGATGATGAGGATCATTGTGATTCGTCCACCTCCAGGGGCCGTGGGTCGTCCGACCCGGACTCCGATTGAGCCGCTTCGGCCGCTTCGACCCCCTCGTCCCCCTCGACGGTGAACGACGCCCGTTCGCCGAGCGCCTCGTCGACGGCGTTGATGAGCGCCCGCGCCTTATCCAGCGTCTCCTGGTACTCGTCCGCCGGTACCGAGTCGTAAACGATCCCGGCTCCGACGCGAAGCCGATACTCCCTGCCGCGTCGAACCAAGGTGCGGATGACGATGTTCAGCGTCGCGCGATCGTCGAATCCGAAGATCCCGATACTGCCGGTGTAGGGGCCCCGGCGGGTCGTCTCGACCTCTTCGATGATCTCCATCGTCCGCGGCTTCGGCGCGCCGGTGATCGTCCCACCCGGGAAGACCGCCGCGACGGCGTCGGCGATGGTCGCCTCAGGTCTTCGAACGCCTTCGACGAGCGAGACGAGGTGCATAACCTCGGAGTAGCGGTCGATCCGTCGGTACTCGGAGACTTCGACTGTCCCGTACTCGCTGACCTTCCCCAGATCGTTGCGTTCGAGGTCGACGAGCATCGCGTGCTCCGCGCGCTCTTTTTCGTTCGCTAACAGGTCGGCTTCGAGGTCAGCATCCGCTTCGGGCGTCTCCCCCCGCGGGCGCGTGCCCGCAATCGGTTCGGTGAGGAGCCGATCGCCGTCTACTTCCAAGAGCAGCTCCGGGCTCGCGCTCACGAGGTCGATCCCCGGGAACTCCAACAGTCCCGAATACGGGGCGGGGTTGACGCGCCGGAGCGCATCAAAGGCCTGTACCGGGTGCACCGCCGCAGGTGCGACGAGGCGATGCGAGACGTTCGTCTGGAACGTGTCGCCGTCGCGGATGTACTGTTTGATCGATCGTACGCGGTCGGCGAACGCGTCTTCGCCGCAGTCACTCTCGAACGTGGCACCGCTAGCCGATACCGGTGGTTCGGGCGACGATATCGGCCCGGAACGTACATCTTCAGCCAGGGCAATCGCCTGTTCGAGTGCCGCCCTGTAGTCGTCTTCGGGCGAGTCGCAAACGATCGGACAGACAGTGATCCGTAGTTCGACCCCGTCGGCGTCGCTCGTGGCGGTGTCACCGTCCTCGGCCGCTTTGCCACCCGCGCCGACCCGCGGTTCTTTCCACGCGACCACGCTGTCGAAGACCCCGAGTTGGAGCTGTGGGAGCCCGTCGCTCTCGGTCGTCGATGGGATGGACTCCAACTCCCGCGCGACGTCGTAGGAGAGCCATCCGAAGACACCGCACGGATAGGGAACCTCACAGTCCCCGCGAACGAGCAGTTCGCGGTCCAAGAGCGAGTCGATTGCATCGATAGTGGGTGTTTCATCGCGCATTGGCGACGCTCCCGCGTCTACGTCTGTCGCTGACGTCTCCGACTCGGGAGCCGTTTCACCAGTGTAAGTTGGGACTTCGACGCGCTCGATCGGATCGACGGCGAAGTATCCCCACCCGGACTGCCCGCCGGTGGTTTCGAGATACACCCCGTCGGTGCCGGAGTCACGAACGCGACGATACGCCTCGAATGGATCTGATACGACGGTTCGAACCTCTACCGGAACGCGAGCCCCGTGTGGAGCCGAGGCCGCCGTTTCGACGAAATTCTCCTGTTCGGTTATGACCGTAATCTCACTCATCGGATACGAGTTGCTCCCGCCAGAAGCCACTGCGAATGACCCGGCGTTTTCTACCGAGTCTGCGTCGCGTACGGCCAAAAACTTTGCGCGAAGCATCGAGTCTCATCGGTCGAATGTCGCGAAATATCTGCCATATCGTAACAAAGCCGAGAACATTACGACAGAGTATGCCGGATGTGTAAATGGCAAACAGAAGAGAGGTGTTCCACAGCGGGTGCCGGTGAAACTTCGCGTGTTCCGGTGGACGCGTCGGGATCAATGTTCGATGGGTCTTTGATCAGCGGCGCTCCGAGTACGGATATGTCCGAACTGACGGCCCATCACGTCGGCCTTACTGTTACTGATCTCGATCGGGCAGTGACGTTCTACACCGAGAGGCTCGGCTTAGACGTTATTTCTCGGTTCTCCGTCGGCGGGGAAGCGTTCGCAACGGGCGTCGGTGTCGATGATGCTCGCGCGTCGTTCGTTCATCTTGACGCGGGGAACACGCGACTGGAGCTCGTTTCGTACGACTCGACGGAGTCGAGCGACGACCGCCCACAGATCGACCGGGACGGAGCAATGCACATCGGACTGACCGTCGATGACGTTGCGGCGTTCTACGAAGCGCTACCGAGCGACGTTGAGACAGTGAGCGAACCACAAACCACTGAGAGCGGCACGACGATTTTGTTCATACGCGATCCGGAGGGTAATCTCGTGGAAGTACTGTCCAAGTGAAATCGGAAATGGTTCTGGAAACGGAAATACGGTGAGTGCCGGGGGTGTTGGACGTAGGGATAGCGTGTAGAGTGACAATTCGGATGCAGTGGGGAAGAGTCCGAGTGTGTGAAGATGTGTGCAGCCGAGGAGGGGAACGGTCGGATGGATATCCAACCGATTCCATTGGGTTGGAAATTTATGCAATATAAATCGTGAAGGATGAACTGAGAATAAAAATACGCGTATGAGTACTAACAAAGCCTCAGATGGATCCGGGACGTTCTCAATAACACGATGGCAACAGCAACCCAACACGAAGAGCGTCGAAGCGAAACTGAGAGCACCGACTTTTACCTCCCCGCGTCATCGATCTCGACGGCAGTGGATCGCCTCGAATCCATCGTCGGTCGTTTCGTCAATCGACACGGTGTCGTCCTGATTCCCGACAGTTACAACAAGTAATCACTCCGTAATTCTCGGAGTCGGCTGCCATATTCCGAGCGGAATTTTCACTTTTCGCGGTTCAGATCACGGCTTCACGGTTTCATAACGATCAGGATGATAACTGAAGTTCGAGTGACGGATTTCGAAACACACCCCTCCACTTTGTCCGCAGTTACGGTCACGAGGGACAGTCAGGGGTGATCGATACGGTGAATGCCGGGTGAACTGTGGGACATAGAAGGACAAGCAAAGGAAATCCACGCTGACTGGCCTAGTCAACCCCTGGTGAAATTCCGAAGTTTGCCCCGCTCCTGCGGCCGCGCTCTCGTCGTATGAGACAACTTTCGTGTGAGACAGATATCGTGTGACACACATTTTGTGTGAGACAGCGTTCGGGCAGCAACACGAACGGCGCTAAGGGAGTGAGACATTAAGAATGAGACACCACGATGTCCGCTGCTCTCTCTCGGACATTGATAGAGAATCTTCCCTCGTTGACCTGGTAGTGTTTAGTTTGGAGCATTGAGCCAG
>NZ_VJXQ01000003.1:179741-424210 GCF_007655485.1 Halobellus captivus | reverse complement strand
CTGGCTCAATGCTCCAAACTAAACACTACCCGTCGCGTTCCCCCGCCGCTTTTGGTCTTCGACGGCCCTCCGGTAGGTATGGAACGGGCGAAGTCAGACGCGGACGAGGAGCCGAACGCGCGCGACGGCGACGCGTCCACGCCCGATGCGGACGCCGAGACGGATCTTCGGCCCGAGGGGCCACCGGAAAAGATGCTCGCGCGCCGGGAGGAACTCACGCCGATGCTCTCGCAGTACCTCGATCTATGCGAGAATCACCCCGACGCGGTCGTGCTCTTTCAGGTCGGCGACTTCTATGAGGCCTTCTGCGAGGCCGCCGAAACGGTCGCGCGGGTCTGCGAGGTGACGCTGACCCAACGCGAGGATTCGACGGGGACCTATCCGATGGCGGGCATTCCGATCGATAACGCCGCCTCGTACCTCCAATCGCTGCTCGACGCCGACTTCCGCGTGGCGATCGCCGATCAGGTCGAAGAGGCCGAGGAGGCGTCGGGGCTGGTCGACCGCGCGGTGACGAGCGTCGTCACGCCCGGAACCGTCGTCGACGACGAACTGCTCGACCGCGCGAGCGCGACGTACCTCGGCGCGCTCGTCGGCAGCGACGGAGATCGACCGGAGGCTGGCAGGGACGACAACGCGGATGTCGACGCCGCGCTCGCGACGCTCGACGTCTCGACGGGCGAGTGTCAGGTGACGAGCGCGTCCGACGATCGGATCCGCGACGAGTTAGAACGGCTCGCACCAGCGGAGCTACTCGTCGGTCCCGGCACCGACGTCGACGCCGCGGCGCTCGGCTTCGAGACGATGGTGACCGATCACGAGTCCGCGACGTTCGAGATTGAGCGAAGCGAGCGGACGCTCTCGCGGTACGTCGCCGAGCCGAAAGCCGTCCTCGATTCGGCGAGCGAGCGCCGCGCGGTCGGCGCGCTCCTCTCGTACGCGGAGTACACACAGGGCGACGACGGCGCGCTCTCGTACGTCTCCCGCGTTCGCCGGTACGACCTCCGGCAGTCGCTTCGACTCGACGCCGCGGCGATGCGGAGCCTGGAGCTGTTCGACTCGCGGCACCCCGGCCGCGGCGAGACCCTCCTCGGGGCGGTCGATCGGACCGCCTGCGCGCTCGGCCGCCGGAAGCTCGAAGCGTGGCTCCGACGCCCGCTCGTCGATCGAGAGCGGATCGAGCGACGACACGACGCCGTCGAGGAACTGCTCGATCGCCCGCTGTGCAGAGAGACGCTCGCGGACCACCTCGCGCAGGTGTACGACCTTGAACGGCTCGCAGCGCGGGTCGCCCGCGAGCGCGCGAACGCCCGCGACCTCCGCTCGCTGCAGACGACGCTCGCCGTGGTCCCGGACGTGATCGACGCGCTCTCCGACGTCGATTCCGAACCCCTCCGAGAGCTTCGCGACTCCTTAGACGAACTCGCCGACGTCCGCGAACTGATCGAGCGGGCGATCGTCTCGGACCCGCCGCAGGAGATCACCGAGGGCGGCGTCGTCCGCGCGGGCTTCGACGACGAGCTCGACGCGGTCAGAGAGACCGAGCGCGAGGGCCGCGAGTGGGTCTCGTCGCTGGAGGCGCGCGAGCGCGAGCGGACCGGTATCGACTCGTTGGAGGTGGGGTACAACCAGGTCCACGGGTACTACATCGAGGTGACGAATCCGAACCTCGACCGCGTGCCCGACGAGTACACGCGGCGGCAGACGCTGAAGAACGCCGAGCGGTTTTACATTCCGGAACTAAAGCGCCGCGAAGACGAGATCCTCTCCGCCACCGAGCGCGCCGATTCGCTGGAATACGAGATCTTCTGCGACGTCCGCGCGCGGGTCGCCGCCGAAACCGACCGGATTCAGTCGCTCGCGGCTGCGCTGGCCCGCCTCGACGTCCTCACCTCGTTCGCCGCCGTCGCCGCGAGTCACCGGTACGTCCGCCCCGAGATGGGCGCGGAGCGGCTCAGTATCGAGGACGGTCGACACCCCGTCGTTGAGCGGACCCAAGCGGAGTTCGTCCCGAACGGGATCGACTTCTCGGGGGGCCACGTCGCCGTCATCACCGGTCCGAATATGAGCGGGAAGTCCACGTACATGCGACAGGTCGCGCTCGTGAGCCTGCTCGCGCAGGCCGGGAGCTTCGTCCCGGCGAGGGCCGCCGAACTGCCCGTGCTCGACAGCATCTTCACGCGCGTCGGCGCGTCCGACGACATCGCGGGCGGCCAGTCGACGTTCATGCGCGAGATGACGGAGTTGACGGAGATCCTCCACGACGCCACCGACGAGTCGCTGGTGCTGCTGGACGAGGTCGGCCGCGGCACCTCCACCGCGGACGGTCTCGCCATCGCGCGGGCGACCACGGAGTTCGTTCACGACGAGGTCGGCGCGACGACACTCTTTGCGACGCACTACCACGATCTGACCGATCTGGCGGCCTCGCTGCCGAACGCGTTCAACCTCCACTTCACGGTGAGTAAGTCGAGCGACGCCGACAGCGACGGGACGCACCGGGAAGCGCCAGCGCGCGACGCGGACGTGACGTTTCTGCACCGCGTCGCCGAGGGAGCCTCCTCGTCGTCCTACGGGGTCGAGGTCGCGCAACTCGCGGGCGTTCCCGACCGCGTCGTCGAGCGGGCGCGAGAGTACCTGCGGGCGTCGCCGACGGAGCACGCCGACACCGACGGATCGCCGACGGTCGACGAGCGGAACGATACGCTCGCGGCGTACGTCGACGGTCTCGACGACGGCGACAATTCCGACGACCTCAAAGACGAAGGTTCCGACGGCACGACGGCGTCCGATCCGCTGACCGACGACGAGCGGGCCGTGCTCGACGCGCTCCGTGAGGTCGATGTCGCGCGGACGACGCCGCTCGAAGCGCTCAACACGCTGGAGGACCTACGACGCAGACTGGATGAGTGATCCCGCTTCGGAATCGGACCGCGCAACCGCCAGCGTCCACCGACTCGACGAGGCGACGATTGCGAGCGTCGCCGCCGGAGAGGTCGTCACCCGCCCCGCAGACGTCGTCGTCGAACTGATCGAAAACTCCCTCGACGCGGGCGCGACTCGGATCGAGATCGAGGTCGCGGGCGACGGTACCGATCGCGTCCGCGTCAGCGACGACGGCCGCGGGATGAGCCGCGCCGACACCGAACTCGCGGTCGAACGACACACGACGAGTAAGCTCGAACCCGGAGCATCGATTTCGGCCGTCGGGACGCTCGGCTTTCGCGGCGAAGCGCTCGGGAGCATCGCGACGGTCGCGACCGTGGAACTCCTGACGAACGACGGCGGGCCGCGAGGGACGCGCGTCGTCGCCGAGGGACCGGAGGCGAGCCGAATCGAACCCGCGGGACGCGCTCGCGGAACGACAGTCACCGTTCGTCACCTGTTCGCCGACACCCCCGCACGGCGGGAGTCGCTGGGAACCGCGCGGACGGAGTTCGCCCGCGTGAGCGACGCCGTGTCCCGATACGCGCTCGTGCGCCCGGACGTATCGTTCTCGCTCACACACGACGGCAGCGAGGTGTTCTCGACGCCCGGGACCGGCGGTTACGACGACGCGCTGCTCGGCGTGTACGACCGCCAAGTCGCCGCGCGGACGATCCGCTTCGAGGCGACCCGGGACATCGAAACGGGACCCGGCGGTTCGCCCGCCGAAGTCGACGTTGAGGGGACGCTGGTCCAACCCTCGATCACCCGCGCTCGCCGCGAGCACGTCTTCGTCGCCGTCGACGGCGGACCGCCGCCGGGCCGAGGCGCTCTCGATGGATCTCGGCGATTCGCTCGAACCGCTTTCGGAGGCCGAATCCGCGTTCGACGACGTGCGCGTGATCGGACAGTTCCGCGGGCTGTATCTCCTTTGTGAGTTCGAAGACGACCTGCTGGTCGTCGACCAACACGCGGCGCACGAGCGGGTGAACTACGAACGGCTCCGCGAGGCGGTCGACGGATCGGTTCCGACCGCTCCGATCGACCCGCCAGAGAGCGTCGAACTGACGCCAGCGCAGTTCTCGGTCGTTCAATCGGCGATGAGCGACCTCGACGCGCTGGGCTACGAGATCGACTCGTTCGGCGAGACGACCGTGCGCGTCAGGAGCGTCCCCGCGCCGATGGGACGCGCCGCGGCACCCGAGAGCGTCCGCGACGCCGTCGACGCGCTCCGCCGCGAGACGTCGCCGGAGCACGGCCGTGAGAAGATTCTGAAGGATCTCGCGTGTCACCCGTCGCTGAAGGCGGGCGACGAACTCGACGACGGGAAAGCCGCCGCGCTCGTCGAACGACTCGGCGCGTGCGAGAACCCCTACGCGTGCCCGCACGGTCGGCCGACGGTGCTCACCGTCGACGAGGCAGCGCTCGTCCGTGGGTTCGGTCGGCGTGGCACGCGAATGGACTGAGGGGAACGTCGGAAATCGGGCGAGACGGATTCGCGCACACCGGGCGCGACGCGGGTTTCGTTACCAGTCTTTGCAGTCCGCACAGACGTGCCCGCCGTCCTGCGACCAGCGGCGATCGACGGTCTGCCCGCACTCGGCACACTCGACGCCGTCGGGGTCCCACTGGTACGTCGTCGCCGCCGGGTCGACGTCGTCGGTCTGCGTGTCGACGTTGGTCCGTGTGCCGTCCGTGGCTTGTGCGTCGCCCTCGACATCTATGTCGGACTGGACGTCGTCTCCGGGATCCCCGTCGACAGTTCCAGCGAACTCGTCCAGCGAACGATCCCGACTCATACACCCCACCAGTGGCGGAAGCGGCTTAGCCGTGGCGACTTTCCGCATCGCCGGACAGAGGCCAACGCCGCATCCACGAGGAGCTGCCGACGTTCCGCATCGCCGGGAAGCAGCCGATTCCCGCACACACATATACGATGGTGCCCAACGACGGGTATGGTCACGGTCATCGACTTCGTCGCGGAACTGCTCACGAGTATCGTCGGGCTCGTCCAGATATTCCTCTTCGACGTGCTCCTCGGCGTCGATCCGATCACCGCACTCTCCTTCCTCGTCGGGGGCGCGTTGACGACCGCCGCGGTCGCGTTCTTCGGCTATCTCGCGCTGGGCGCGCTGGTGAACCAACTGACCGGGCTCGGCGCGAGCGCGCCGGATTCGTCTCCCGGTCGGCCGTCCCGGTAAAGGCAGTTCCCCGTACCGCGCCGCTTTTTCACTCCTTGGACCACGCGCGGAGCGCACGCCGCACGACGTCGGTTTCGACTTCGCGGAAGTGCGCGTCGCTCTCTCCGTGGTCGCCCCACTCGAAGTCGCGGACGACGACGACGGGCGTCCCGCCGTCGCCCTCGCCTGCGAGGAGGTTCGCCGCCGCCGCGAGTTCGTCCGCGACGCTCTCGACGGTGACGCCGAGTTCGCGTCCGTCCCTGTCCGTCTCGCCGCGCCAGTCTCGGCCGGGCGAGAGCCCGTCCCAGCCGATGGCGACGCCGCGCTGGCCGTGGCGGAACGGCCGCCCGCACGTGTCGGTGACGATCACGCGGTCGGCGGGAAGCCCCTCGCGAATTCGGGCCGCGCTCTCCGAAGGACGCTTCGGAAGTAAGAGGAGGTCGGCGTCGGAGGCGTTCGAACGGTCGATCCCCGCGTTAACCCCAATGTGTCCGAACCGGGTCTCCGTGAGCAGGAACGGCGTTTCGAGGAGTATCTCGACGCTCTCTTCGAGGACGGCCTGGACGAACCACGGCGGCGTCTCCTCGCCCGTTTCCGCTTCGAGAGCCGCGACCAACTCTCTCGCCCGCGGCCCGGGGGAGAAATCCAATCGGTCGGCGGCGCGGCCTTCCGCCTTCGAGACGACTGTTGACGCGACGCAGACGACGTCGTCGGGGCGGAGGTCGACGCGCTCGCGGATCAGCGCGGCCAGGTCGTGCCCCGGCCGCACTTCGGGGAGGTCGGGGACGGCGAACAGTTCCATCGCGTGGAGGACCGTGCGCACGACACAAAAAGCCGTCAGGTGCTGGAAACCGTCTCCGGTAGTCGGAGCCGCCGGCCACCCGGCGAATGCGGCGTGGGACGACCACTCGGCGGGAGGCAGTTACACGGCAGTAAGTGGAGCCGAGCAAACGAGGGATACTTCACGCCCGCGTGCCGATACGAACTCGGTGGCGATGACGAGGGTTACCCCCACTCAGCCCCTTGTGATGACAGATTCTCACCGAGCCACCGTTACTACTCGACGCGATGGTGTCGTTCGAGAGGAGACCGCGAGCCGCTGTGATGTCACGCCTCACTGACGCGAGAGAGCGCACAGCTCAGGTGACGAACTTCAGCAGGTCGTCGCGCTTGTGGTCGTGAAACCGCGTCTGCAACGCCTCGTTCAACGCGCCGATGTCGCCGCGTTTCGCGCTGATCGGCGCGATCGTCTCGCGCCACTGCTTCCACGGCGGGTGGAGGCCCAGTCGATCGCACAGCTCGTCGAGGCGCTCGTCGCGGTCGTCCACCTTGTCCATCTTGTTGACGGCGACGATCGTCGGGACGTCCAGCTCCCAGAGGAAGTGAAACAGCTCGACGTCGTGAGGGATCTCGTCGGGGCCGGAGTGCCGATCGATGATGTCGATGACGCTCTTGCCGTCGACGACCAACACCGCCGCGAGGATGTCGTCGGCGTTCGATTCGATGTACCGGACGATGTCGGTCTTGATCTGCTCGCGGTGCGTCTCGTCGACGCCGGACATAAAGCCGAATCCGGGGAGATCGGTGAACATGAACTTCTCGGCGTTCCAGTCGAAGTGGTTCGGCGACCGCGTCACGCCGGGCTTCTTCCCCGTCGTGAACTTCGAGTGGCCGGTCAGCTCTCTCATCAGCGTCGACTTCCCGACGTTCGACCGGCCGACGAGGACGACCTCCTCACGGTCCGGGCGATCTTCGAACATAGCTGAGAGAGACGCTTGCGTCGGTTAACGCTGACGTTCAGCGGCGCGCAGTCGGCGGCGAGGGGCGGAGATCACAGCAGGCCCTCCTCGCGCGCCAGCAATACACCTTCGAGCGTGGCGTCGTTCGTCGGTTGCCCCCGCGCGACGTCGATCGCCTCTTCGACCGGTACCGACCGAACCGAGAGGAACTCGTTCTCGTCGAGGTCGCGTTCGACGGGCGTGAGATCCGTCGCGAAAACGAACCCGCGGCGGTGCCGGAGGACGCCGGTCGAACACCACAGCTCTTGGAGGAGTGCCGTCGTATCGGCCGCGAATCCGGTCTCCTCGCGGAGCTCACGCGTCGCGGCCGCCGTGTATGATTCGCCGCGTTCTACGATTCCCGCCGGGAGTTCCAACTGCGTCTCGCGGATCGTCGGCCGGTACTGCTCGACGAACACCAGCGAGTCGTCCTCGACGGCGACGACGACGACCGCCGTGGCGAGTTCCGCCCAGTAGTAGCGCTTCGTGGACCCGTTCGGCTGCTCGACGAGGTCGTAGCCGCCGGTGTACCAACCGGTCTCGTACTCGGTCGCTGACTCGTGAACGGGCCACTCTGGTTCCGAAAGCGGCTCGTGTCTGTGTCCGTCGTCGATCATAGTAAACAGTGCAGCAGGCGTCGGCTTAATCGTGGTCACTCCTCGACCGCAGTGCCTGATTCCTCGCCTGCTCATTCCGCCGTCGAATCGTCCGCTTCCGCCGAACCATCCCCTTCTGTCACCGAATCATCCGCTTCCGTCATCGAATCGTCCGTCGCGTCCTCGAAGCGCGGGCGGTAGATGCGTCCGAACGCCTGGCGGCGGAGCGTTCCAACCGCGGCCTCGCGCTCGTGTTGGTACGTCGCGGCGACGACCGTCTCGGCGAACGGAGCCGCGTGCCAGACGACGCGCGCTACCTCGTCGCTGCCGAGTCGTACCACGTCGTAGGCGGGGTGTTCGTCGAGCCACGTCTCGAATTCGTCCACCGTGCCGATCGAAACGGCGAGCCGATCGGCGAACAGCACGTTTCGCGCCCGTTCGACGACATCGCTCGTCACCCGTTCGCGGTACTCCTCGCGGTCGAACTCCATCGCCTTCGCCGTCTCGCGGACGACCTCCCGCGCCGTCGGCCCGGCGGCCTCGAACGCCGCCCGCGCCTCCGCGACCGACTCCGGCGACAGCGTTCCCTCGGATTCCATACGTGTGGCTCCGGGATTCACGAACAAACGCTTTCGGTCTCTCGTCGACGATATTTTATGAGTGATCACGGGACCAGATGCCCCGTGACGTAGCAACGGTCCCGCGCCGTTCCGCGGTTGTTCGGCACGTCGGCGCGGGAGCGGGTCGCGAACCACGGCGATCCGATGGACGTGCCGACTGTTCGCTAGCTGCCACCCGCCTCAGTCGTGACTGTCGCTCTCGGGCGGTTCGCGGTCCTGTGTGACGTCAGCCTCGGGGTCCTGAGCGCTCTCTCCCTCGGAGTCTCGGTCGAGCATTTCGGCGGTCATCGACCGCGCCTCCTCCAGTATCGCCCTCGTCTCCTCGTCGAGCGCGCCGCTCCCGGCAGCCGCGGTCATATCGGGGTCGATACCGCCGGATCCCCCGACATCCGCGTGGTCGTGCTGTTGGCGGTGTCCGTCGTGGCCGTGTTGGCTGTGGCTGCCGTGTCCGTGTACGGTGTCCTCGAAGACCTGTTCGTAGTCGGCTTCGTCGGCCATATCAGCCACTTTGGGGGCGAGTTCCGCCTCGCCGTTGGCCGCCCAGTCGAGGACGTGTTCGTCGAGCCACGCCTCGTGTTCGTCGCCGTGGACCATCGCGGTGAACGCGAGGTGGTTCGCGAGGTGCGTCGCGTCCTGCTGGGGACTCTCACAGACGGGACAGGCGAATCCCATAGCCGCGGGTACGTCGCGGCCGTACAAGTGCGTGTGGTTCCGAGTCTCGACTGAGCCCGGAGACGCTCGCGAACGTCACGCCTCCGAGCGCCACGCGTCGACGTCGACGACGAGAATCAGCGCGTCCTCACCGTCGCCGTAGTACCGCGGCACGCGCCTCGTCGGCTCGAACCCCTCCTCGCGGTACAGCGAGCGGGCGGTCTGGTTGCCTTCCCGCACTTCGAGTTTCACGACCGCCGCACCGGCGAGGGCGAGCCCGAAGAGCGCCTCGCGGAGGAGTCGTCGACCGATTCCCTTCCGCCGCGCGTTCGGCCGCACGGCGAGGTCCTTGATGTGACCGATGTCGCGGCCGTGGTTCGGCATCACGTCGCCGACGACGTATCCGAGGACCGTCCCCGGGCCGTCGACGCCGTCGCCGACGGCGACCAGGAACGCCGGTGCGTCGAGCACCGACTCGAACGCGGCGTAGGGCCACGGCTCGGAGAAGGCTGTCCGCTCGATCCGGAGGACGTCGAGTAAATCCGCACGGTCGGCGGGGCGAACGGTGATTTCGGACGCGGTTCCGGTCGGTGCGTCCGGCGGCGGTTCACCGCGCTGGGACCGCTCGTCGCCGTACGAGTCGCTCACGAGGGACCGTTCGACGGTGAGCGTCAAAAGTCCGCTGGCTCTGACCGCGAAACGTCCGCTGGCACCTGCCGGACGCTGCCGCTCGGCAGCGATCTGGAAAGAATAGAGATAGCGAGTCGAACAGCTACGACGATCCGTATCAGTCGTCGGCGGGGGTCGCGCCGCTGCTGCCCTCGTTGGCGTACTGCTCCTTCGTGAGACGAAGCTTACCACCGGCTTTGAGGATGCCGCGCTCGCGCTCGGAGGCGTCGAGTTCGGCGGTGGCCTCCCAGTCGTCGTTCACGCGGATGGTGAACTCGGTCTCGCCGGAGGCGACGGCCTCGGCGACGTCGGTGACGATCTCGACGTCGTCGCCCTGCTCGATCTTCGCGTAGGTGTCCTCGTCGATCGCCAGTGGGACGATCCCGAAGTTGAACAGGTTCGCCTTGTGGATGCGGGCGAACGACTGCGCGAGGACGGCCTCGATGCCGAGGAACTGCGGGCACATCGCCGCGTGTTCGCGCGAGGAGCCCTGGCCGTAGTTCTCGCCAGCGACGAGGACGCCGCCGGGGGAATCGAGCGCACGTTGTGCGAACGTGTCGTCGACGCGCGAGAGCGTGAACTCCGAGAGCTTCTCGATGTTCGAGCGGTACTTGAGGATGTCCGACGTCGCGGGGATGATGTGGTCCGTCGTGATGTTGTCTTGCATCTTCAGGAGCACTTCACCCTGGATGTCTGACTCCAGCGGCTCGCCGATCGGCGCGGAGCCGATGTTCGGGCCCTTGACGAGCCCGTCGTCGACGGCCTCCTCGGGCTCGATGATGTCGGTCTTCGAGCCGTCGTACTTTTCGGGGAGTTCGACGCCGGGGGCTTCGAGGTCGCCGAGTTCCTCAGCGAGATCCCGGGGATCGATGAGTTCGCCCTTGATCGCCGCGGCGGCGGCGACCTCCGGCGAGGAGAGGAAGACGGAGTCGTCCTCGATACCCGAGCGGCCCTCGAAGTTGCGGTTGAACGTCCGCACGGAGACGGAGTCCGAAGACGGCACGTGACCGATGCCGATACAGGCACCGCACGTCGCCTCAGAGAAGTTGACGCCTGCGGCCATCATCTCGGCGGTCCAGCCCTGACGGGCGAGGATCTCCGAGGCCTGCTTCGAGCCGGGTGCGACGATCATCTCGGTCTTCATATTGATCTCACGGCCCTTCAGCATCTTCGCCGCCGGGAGGATGTCCTCGTAGCCGCCGTTCGTACAGGAACCGACCATCACCTGCTCGACGGATTCGCCCGCGACCTCGCGGACGGGGACGACCTTGTCGGGCATCGACGGCATCGCCACGAGCGGTTCGATCTCGGAGAGATCGATGACGATCTCGTCGGCGTACTCGGCGTCCTCGTCGGGCGAGAGTTCGACGTACTCGTCTTCGCGACCCTGTCGCGCGAGGTAGTCCTCCGTCTTCGCGTCGGTCGGGAAGATCGAGGAGGTCGCGCCGAGTTCCGTGCCCATATTGGTGATCGTCGTCCGCTCCGGTACGGAGAGCGTCTCGACGCCGGGGCCGGTGTACTCGAAGACCTTGCCGACGCCGCCCTTCACGGAGAGCCGTCGGAGCATCTCGAGGATGACGTCCTTCGCGCTGGACCACTCGGGAAGCTCGCCTTCGAGGCGAACGTTGACGACTTCGGGCATCTCGACGTAGTACGCGCCGCCGCCCATCGCGACGGAGATATCCAGTCCACCGGCACCGATCGCGAGCTGACCGAGGCCGCCGGGCGTCGGGGTGTGCGAGTCCGAGCCGAGCAGCGTCTTCCCGGGCGCGGCGAAGTTCTCCTTGTGGACGTTGTGGCAAATGCCGTTGCCCGGTCGGGAGAAGTACGCGCCGTAGGTACCCGCGGCGGAGCGCAGGAAGCGGTGGTCGTCGGTGTTCTTAAAGTCGAACTGGTACGTCTGGTGGTCGCAGTACTGCGCCGCCAGTTCGGTCTGCACTTCGTCCAGTTCCAGCGCCTCGAACTGGAGCCACACCATCGTTCCGGTCGTGTCCTGTGCCAGCACCTGATCGATCTCGATCCCGATTTCCTCTCCGGGTTCGAGTTCGCCCTCGACGAGGTGATCGTCGAGAATCTGTTCCGTGAGCGTCTGTCCCATAACGTCCGTGGATCGGCCGTCTACGATTATAAATCCCGCGTGTTTGAGGTCGGAGGTATGTCCCTTATACACATAGTTTGACCTAATTCGATACGAACAGACACCGTTTCCGTCTCGCGGTTTTCGACTGGTAAATAGTAACACAGCGGACGGCAATCGGTGCCGGACGCGTGGTGAGATTGCGACGAGAGCAACGCGCACTGAGGGCTCAATCCGCACTCGTAGACGAGAACGATACCACTTTGCGCACGCGGGACGGCCGTTCCGATATGTTCCGCGCCGGATCCTTCGTCGCAACGCGCGTCGACCCCGTCGACGGCGAGCAGGTACAGCCGAACGGCGTCGATCTCACCCTGGGCGACGTTCTCGAACAGGTCGAACCCGGGCGAATCTCCGTCGAGGGAAAGCACGTCGGCGAACGCGTATCAATCGACGCCGACGACGGCCGCTTCAGCCTCGATCCCGGCGGCTACATCCTCCAGTACGCTGAGACCATCGCGATTCCCGAGGGCCACGTCGGCTTCCTCTACCCGCGGTCGACGCTGATGCGGAACTCCTGTATGCTCAACACGGCCGTGTGGGACGCCGGATACGAAGGCAAAGGCGAGGGCTTGTTGCAGGTGCACCACCCGGTCCGACTCGAACGCGGAGCCAGGGTCGCCCAGCTCGTCCTGGCGGAGGCCGACCACGACGACGTGTACGAGGGGTCGTATCAGGGCGAGCGAACCGGCCGGAGTGAATAAACCGGTTTCGGAGACGGCAGCCACGGTCGTGACAGCCATTCTCGACGGTCATTCTCGACACCAACAATTGACCGGGGCTACCCAAAGGCACATTTACGACCGACCCCAAGAGCGGCCAACTGATGTCACGGAGTCCCTCTCTTCCAGATCGCCCGCGTCTGGACTTAGATCCAGAGATGTCCGACGCCGAGCGATTATCGGCGATACGCCAACACTACGAGCGACTCGTCACCGTCAACGACGAACTCGACGATCGGCTCTCGGCGGCGACCGGGAGACAGGAGGAGCTGCGAGAGGAGGTCGAGCAGTTGAAACGCCGCAACGAGATGCTGAAGACGTCTTCGCTGTATCTCGCGACCGTCGAAGAACTGACCGACGACGGTATCGTGATCAAACAGCACGGCAACAACCAGGAAGTCCTCACCGAGGCATCGCCGCACCTCGACGCGGAACTGCAGGCGGGCGACCGAGTTGCGATCAACGACTCCTTCGCCATCCAGCGGCGCTTGACCGACGAGACCGACTCCCGCGCGCAGGCGATGGAGATAGACGCGTCGCCGCAGGTCACCTACGACGACATCGGCGGCATCGACGATCAGGTCCGGGAGGTCCGCGAGGCCGTCGAGGATCCGCTCGCGAATCCCGAACTGTTCGAAAAGGTCGGGATCCAGCCGCCGTCGGGCGTCCTGCTGCACGGCCCGCCCGGAACGGGAAAGACGATGCTCGCGAAGGCCGTCGCCAACGAGACCGACGCGACGTTCATCAAAATGGCCGGGTCCGAGCTGGTACGGAAGTTCATCGGCGAGGGCTCCCGACTCGTCCGCGACCTCTTCAACCTCGCCGCCGACCGCGAACCGGCTGTCATCTTCATCGACGAGATCGACGCCGTCGCCTCGAAGCGGACGGACTCGAAAACGTCGGGTGACGCGGAGGTCCAGCGGACGATGATGCAACTGCTGTCCGAGATGGACGGCTTCGACGACCGCGGCGACATCCGCATCATCGCCGCCACGAACCGCTTCGATATGCTCGATGAGGCGATCCTCCGGCCGGGTCGCTTCGACCGACTCATCGAAGTTCCCAAGCCCGACGAGGCGGGTCGCGAGCACATCCTCGAGATCCACACGCGCGATATGAACGTCGACGACGACATCGACTTCGCCGAGTTGGCGACGGCGCTGGAGGACTACTCCGGCGCGGAAATCGCCTCGTTGGCCACCGAGGCGGGAATGTTCGCGATCCGCGACGGCCGCACGAAGATCCTGCGGCGCGACTTCGACGACGCCTACGACAAGATCGAGGACGCCGACGAACAGACGACGATTCCCGGGCCGACGACGTATCAGTACTAGACGCGGCGTCAGTCGGGGGATCGACAGCCCCCGATTGGTCCGGCTTCGGATCGGACCGGGTCGGAACGCACTGGTCCGTAACCACCTCGGAACGCACTGGTCCGTAACCACCTCGGAACGCACTGGTCCGTAACCGAACCGGATGGCACCGATCGGGCACCACACCTGACGGCGCCGATCCGTAACCGCTTATCCTTCGCGCCTCTGTTGTCCGGTATGCACACGATCCGAGTCGTTCGCGGCGTGGGCGACGCACCCACGAAGATGGCCTCCTACGACGCCGCCCTCGCCGACGCGAACGTTCACAACTACAATCTCGTTCCGGTCTCGTCGGTGATTCCCGGCGATGCGACGGTCGAGGACGTCGGCACTGCTCCGGGTCTCGGTCCGGCCGGAAACCGCCTCACGGTGGTCGAAGCCCGGGCGACGACCGGCGGCGTCGGCACCGTCTCGGCCGGACTCGGGTGGACGACGGGCCCCGGACCGGGCCTGTTCTACGAATCGTCGGGCGAGGACCCCGAAGCCGTCCGTCGAAGCGTCGAGGTCGGACTCGACGCCGGTCGCGACCTCCGCGAATGGGAGTTCTCCGATGAGGCGGTCGTCGTCACCACGGCCGAGGCCGACGGCGAGGGGTACACGACAGCGGTGACGCTCGCGGTCTACGGCGAGAGCGAGCCGATCTTCTGAAGTTCTCGATTCGGGCGCGACACCGAGTTTACGCACTATCGACGGTTTTTGATGTCGCCGACGGTTTTATACCCGGTGTCCCCCTATCTCCGAGAGCACCACCAAATGAATGGAAACAACCCGTACGCGGGCGCTCCCGGCGTTGTCGACGCGGGCCGTCCCGAGGACGTCGACCTCTCGGCCGCACAGGTACGCAGGCTTCGAACCGCCGTCGCGGGCATCGTCACTCGGACGCAGGGATACCTCCCTGAGGGCTACGCCGTCGGTTCAGAACTCTCCTACGGCGCGAACGGCCCGCAGGCGACGGTCGCCGTCCGACCGCCCGCCGGTCACCCGGTCAGCGCGGGATTCAGCCCCGACGAGGACGACCTCGAAACGGGGCTCTCCGACGAGGACCGCGACGAGGTCGCCCGCGGACTCGCCGCCTCGGCGGCACTCCAAGTGATGAACACCGTCGGCGACGGACTCACGCCGACTGCACGATAACGTCGCTTTCGGACTGGTCTCGATCGTTCTGGTTCAGTTACGCGGATCCACGACGTTTTGCTAACCCGCGCTCGGCCGTCGGCGCGTCGACGAACAACCCGTACCCGAGCAGCAGCGCCGACGGAATCCCGCCGACGCTGACGCCCAGTGCGACCGGCATATCGGTCGCGACGCCGCTACCGATGCCCAAGAGAAGCGGGATCGGGAGCGCGGCGAGAAGGAGGTCGTAGCGCGATACGGTATCGTTCCCGAATGTTGTCGTCGGCGCTGTTCGTCTCATAGGGGCTCAGCTCCGTTCTACTGTACTCGATTTCCGGTTGTAAAACTTACCCCGGAAGACGGGAAGTGTTCGCTCGAAGCCGAGTCGATGATCTGATTCGCGAACACAGACGAACAGTATCATATACTGATAACTTACGGGGTTGTTTTCATAACCGGCCGCTCGTCGAGATAATCAACACCGTATCGGCGGCGCCTTACTTCCCCCAAAACGGATCGCGCTTTCGATGCTTGTCGAGATAGCTCGTCAGCGCCTCCAGTTCGTCGGCCGGGATGTCGTCGGAGAGTTCCTGTTCGAGGATCTTCGCGTGTTTCTCGGGGAGTTCGATCCACAGTTCGTCGCCCTCGTCGATCTGACGACCCACTGTGGGCCCGTCGATGGCGACGGAGACGCGCACTCCCGCGCGGGCTTCGGAGACATCCTCGCCCTGCTCTTGGATGCCCGAGAGTTGGCCGACGCGGGTCGCCTCGTTGCCGTCCCACTTCACGACGTTCTGGTTGTTCTTGATCGTCCCCGAGAGCACCTCGACGCCGACGACCGCCGGGTCGGACTGCCGGAAGACGTGGTCTTCGAGGATCCGGAAGCGACACGGGCGGACGATCTTGTCCAGCACCGTCTCCTGCTGGGCGCGTTCGATCTCGTCGACGTATCCCTCGTACTCCTCGATCAGTTGGTAAATGACGTCGTCGTCGAACAGCTTCACGTCGCTCTCGTCGAGTTCGCGCTCGGCGTTCGAGAGCACCTCGACGTTGAACCCGAGGATAACGCGGTGCTTGTCCTCGTTGGCGGTCGACGCCACGGCGATGTCGCGGGGGGCGATGTCGCCGACCTCCGCGCGGAGGATCGGCACCTCGGCCTCTCGGAGTGCGTTCGCCATCGCCTCTAAGCTCCCGAGCGTGTCGGCCTTGACGACGACGCCCTCCTCCTCCGTGGAGACCTGGATCTCCGCGAGCTCGGACTCGACCTCTTCGATCACCTCGTTCAACTCGCGGTCGCGGACGACGCGGATCGGCGCGCCCGCCATCGCGTCGTCGAGTTCCGGCGCGGCGATTTTGATCCCCGACGCGGCGCGCACCTCCTCGACCTTGTCGAAGCGCTTTTCGACCCGGATTTCGGCGTTCGGACGCGGTTGGAGGAGCGCCCGTACCTCGGTCACGATCGGTCCGTCGATGCCGCCGACGACGATTTTGTCTTCCGCGCGGACGCTCCCGTCGTAGAGGACGACGTCGACGGTCGCGCCGAAGCCGCGCTCGTCTTTGACTTCCAGCACCGTCCCCGCGCCGGGGCCGGTGACGTCGACGGCCATCTGCTCTTTCATATACCGCTGGGAGAGCCCCATCAGCACGGCGAGCAGGTCCGGAACGCCCTCGCTCGTGATCGCCGAGAGCGGCACGACGCCGACGTTCTTCGTGAAGTTCTGGACGCGCCAGTACAGATCGGCCGAGAAGCCCTCGTCAGATAGATCGCCGATGATCTGATAGAGGTTCTCGTCGAGTCGACTCCGGGCGTTCTGTGACTGCTTCTCGTAGGTCACCTGAATCGGCATTCCCTCCTGGGGATTCCATCCCGGAGTCGTGTCGATTTTGTTCGCGGCGACGACGAACGGCGTGCCCGTCCGCTGGAGGATTTCGAGCGCCTCGATCGTCTGCGGCTGGAACCCGTCGTTGACGTCGACGACGACGACCGCGATGTCCGCCAGCGCCCCGCCCCGGGACCGAAGCGTCGTGAACGAGTGGTGCCCGGGGGTGTCGATGAACAGCAGTCCGGGGAGGTCGAAATCGGTGGGATCGACCAGGTCTCCGGCCATCTCCGAAACCGTCTCTAACGGGACGGCCGTTGCGCCGATGTGCTGGGTGATCGCGCCCGCCTCACCCTCGCTCACGGCGGAGCCGCGGATCGTATCGAGCAGCGTCGTCTTGCCGTGGTCGACGTGGCCGAGAACGGCGACGATCGGCGTCCGTAACGCGTTCGGTGCGGCTGTCGAGTCGGCGTCGGCGTCGGTGTCAGACATAGAGAATCAGCCCGGAGAAATTCCTTACCGTAAATCACTGCTGGACTGTAGTTAAGTCCATCGTCATCAGCGGACGACGCCGGTCGCGCGGATTACGGTCAGCGGGTGAGAGAGGCGGCTGTCCGCCCGGTCTGCAGGGCGGTGCTAACGAAAGCTGGATGAGCGCGGCTCTCGCCCCGTGGCGTTTATGTAACAGTACGCAGTACCGTGGGGTATGCCAGACGAACTCGCTGAGGATCTCTCCGGGAAGGGCGTGATGGGGTCGAACGGTGCCCAACTCGGCGAGCTGTACAACGTCGAAATCAACGTCAAAACTGGCGCCATCGGCGACCTGCTCGTCTCCCCCTACGAGGAGACGAACCCGAATCAACTCGGATTCGAGACGGACACCGACGAAAACGAGCAGATCATTCGAATCCCCGTCTCGCACGTACAGGACGTCAGAGACTACATCGTCGTCCAACCATAATTAGGCACCGTCCGATGCAGGTTCTTGATTCTTCGGCGTTCATTCACGAGTACCACACCACAGACGATATTGCGTCCATTCCGATGGTCCGCGAGGAACTAGAGGGCGAGGCGTCGTACCGCTACGACGCCGACGAAGGGGCCGGAATGCACGTCCACATCCCCGCGGCGGGTACCGTCGAGAAGATCCAGCGCGCGGCGCGGGAGACGGGAGACGCGGAGACGCTCTCGGAAACCGACGTCAGGCTGTTGGCGGCGGCGTTCGAACTCGACGCGGTCCTCGTCACCGACGACTACGCGATGCAGAACGTCGCCGAGCACGTCGACATCGACGTGAAGATCATCGCGCGCGAGGGGATCTCCGAGAAGCGCGAGTGGACGTTCCAGTGTCAGGGCTGCGGCCGCGAGTTCGACGAACACCGCGACCGCTGCCCGATCTGCGGGACGGAGTTAGCGCGAAAGAACCCGGCATAACCGCGAACCGCCGAGCAGTGCGCCATTACCCACCGGCGCACTGCTCGGCGGGAGGAACAACACAGAATCGACCGCGCAGCCGATGCGCACGGTCGAGTCGACCGTCCCACGCAGCCGACACTTGCGTTCGAGTCACCGCTCCCGTTCAACTCACCAGCCTCATTCACCCGAGCAGCCCCGTCGTCGACGCGTAGACGACGGCGAACTGAGCGGTGTTAAACAGGCCGTGGACGACCGCCGGAACGACGAGGTTCTCGCTCTTTTCGTAGACGACGCCGAGCGTTCCGCCGAGGACGAGAATCGTCCCGAGCGTCACGTAGAGCCCGTCGCCGCTGTACGAGGAGATGTGCACGGCGGCGAAGATCGCGCTCGCGGCGGCGATAGCAACGCGAGGGCCGTACGCGCGACGGAACAGCCCCTGCACGATGCCGCGAAAGATCAACTCCTCCGTCGGACCGACGAGCAGGATCGTCACCGGAATCAGATACAGGAAGTAGACCGGCTGACCGCTCCCCTGATCGACGATCACGCTGTCGGCACCCTGCACGCCCAAGGCGCTGAGAATCGCCGACGAGCCGACGTACAGCCCGAGCAACGCCGCAAATCCGATCGCGAGCCACTTCAGATCCCCACGCGTGGGGAGACGAACCGGGACGAGATCCAATTGATTTGTCACGACGAGAAAGCCCACGCCCGCGACGCCGAAGCCGATGAACTGGAAGGTGCTCCGAAGCGCCAACCCGAGCGCGCTCTCGTAGGCGATCCCGGCGGCGTCCAACAGCGGGTATCCGAGCGAGACGGCGACGGATGCGAGAAGGACGACGAGCAGGACGACGGCGAGCGAACCGCCGATCGCGCGGAGGTGCCGCCGCGGACCTGACAGCGGGGAGGAACGGGCGTCGGAAGCCATTGGTGGCCGGGACTACGGTATCGTGGCGAATAGGGGTACCGATCCGCGGTCCGACCGCCCGTGTCGTCGGTCCCGAGATGTCTTTGGTGCTCGTCGGCGAAGCCCGACTATGCAAACACACTGTCCGCACTGCGAAGTGTCACTCGTTCGCATAAACGTACCAGGCGAGATCCGCGAGCACGCGCCCGAGAAGGCCGCCATCGTCGGGAGTTGTCCGCGCTGTCTACGCGTCTACGCGGCCATCGACCACGGGGCGACTGACCGCTCGACTGCCGACCTCCCGACAGCGGTTCCCGACGGTGACGGCGGGGTCGCGCTGGTACTCGTCCTCGGGCACCTCGATTCGATCGCGCTCAACCGCGCGGCGATCCAGTCGCTGCTCGACTACGCTGAGGCAGCGGGAACAGACGTCTTTCTCGCGTTGGATCGACTCGCCGATGACGACTCGCTCGCGCCCCACGTCGATATCGCGCGTCGTCGTCGACAGCTCGAATCCTTGTTGTGAACCGATCGACCGCGGGAGGTGCCTCAACCGAGAGAGATGCGTCGTCCGCTTAGACGCCGGTCGAGTACCGCAGAATCCCGGCAATGCCGCCGAAGGCGTCGTAGAGCTGTTCGCCCTTCTCGAAGTCGGTGGAGATGAACTTGGTCTCGGTGCCGCGCTGTTCGGCGATGTCCATCAGGTACTCGATCACGTCCTCGCGGTCGATCTTTTCGGCCTCCTCGCCGCACTCGCTGCAGGTGTGGCCGGGGTCGCCGTGTCGGCGGTCGACGACCTCGTACTCCTCGTGATCGTTCGGACACTCGTAGATCACGACGTCCGAGCGGAGATCTTCGGAGAGCAGCAGGCGGTCGACCGATCCCATCACGAGGTTCCGTCGTGTCGGCCCGAACCCGTAGGTCGCCTCCTCGCCGGTGTGAAGCTTCTTGAAGAACTCCTCCATCTCGGATTTGTCCTTCATCACCTCCTGGTCGGCGAGGACCTCCTGCGCGGCGTCGACGAGATCGTGCAACCCGGACTCGTCGGTGTAGGAGACGTCGAACTTCCCGACGACGAGGTCGCCGACCTCGTGGTGGAGGTAGTCGCCGTCGAGGAACTCGTCTTTCGTCGGCGAGGGGCCGCCCACGAGGACGCCGTCCATCTCGTGGCGCTTCGGGACGAACAGGTCGTTGGCCATCCCGGCGACCTCCTGGTAGAAGTTGTCGATCGCCTCGAGTCGGAGGCGGGCGAACCGCTGGGCCGACTGACCACCTTTCCGCTGCTTGCCCGGGACGAGCGACGACGCGGACTTGACCGGCTCGACGCGCTTGCCCTTCAGCCAGCCGACGTTCGCTTCGCGTCGGTCGAGGACGACCAGGCCGAACAGGCCCTTGTCCGTCAGCATATCCTCTAACGGCTCGGTGAGGAAATCCGAATCGCAGTGATAGCGGAACGACTGGATCGGCTCCGGCGGGCTATCCAGTGCGCGCGTCACCATATCGGTCTGCCCGCCGCCGGAGTTGACCGCGCCGGAGAAGAGGACGATGCCGTTGTCCGGCGGGAAGGTGTCGTAGTAGCGCAGTCGATCCTTGATCGACGTCAGCGCGTCCTGGACGTTCGTCCGCGTCTGTTTAGACTTGATGTTGGACGCCTCCGAGTGCTCCTGGGTGACGTGGGCGACGACGTCGGAGATCTGCTTGTCGGGGGGAATGTAAATCGTGACGAGCTGCGTGCCGGAACCCTCGTAGTCTTTGAGTTCCTCGATGACCTTTCGGAACTCGTACTTCCGACGGTCCTCGTTCACCTCGTCGGCGTCGGTACTCATTACCCGTACTAGCCGCTCCAGCAGGTAAGTAACCTGCGACTACGGCCGGAGCGGTGCGACTGCAGCCCGCGTGATGCGACGACAGTCGAAGCAATGCGACCACTCCCGAAACAATGCGACGACAACTGAAGCGAAACGAGTGCGGTGGGATCGGTGTGCCCGGAGAGAGCGGGGACCGTAGGAGGGAATTGCGTGAGAAGTGAGAGTAGGAGAGTAGGTGTGGGAGGGTCTGGGCAGTGAGAAGAAGTGAGGAGTGAGAGGAGGAGACTGCCGCCGTCTCCGCGCCAGCCGGACGCCGTAATTATCAAAATTCACGGTTCCCCGGACAGATTTATAAGCTCAACGCGGGAGTCACGGAACGAACCTATGGGTCGTGTGTACGCAGTCGTCAGTGCGAAAGGGGGTGTCGGCAAGACGACGACGGCGGCGAACCTCGCCGCCGCGTTGGCCGCCGCGGGATCGAGCGTCGCCGTCGTCGACGGTGATCTGGGGATGGCGAATCTCGGGAGCGCGCTCGGCGTCTCGCTCGGAGACGCCACGCTCCACGACGTCCTCTCGGGCGACGCCGACGTCGAGGAATCGATTCACGACGGGCCGCACGGGATGGCCGTCGTCCCCGGATCACCGGATCTCGACGCGTTCTCGCGGGCGGACCCCGAGAAGATCGAATCCGTGCTCGCCGAACTCAGCGCGGAGTACGAATACGTGCTCCTCGACACGGGTGCGGGGCTCAGCAACGACACCGTCGTCCCGATGACGTTCGTCGACGAGGTGCTCCTCGTTTCGACGCCGACGCGCGACGCGCTGGGCGACACCGACAAGACCCGACAAGTGGCAGTCCGCCTCGGCGTCGACATCGCGGGCGCTGCGCTCAACCGCGCCGACGGGGAGGCAGCGGACCGCGAGTCCGTCGCCGACCTGCTCGACGCCGAAATCCTGCACGTCGTGCCGGAGGCGGCGGTGATCGCGCAGGCCGCCGACGCGGGCGAGCCGCTGACGACGTTCGCCCCGGGCAGCGAGGCGGCGTCGGCGTACCGAACCCTGGCAGCGCGTCTCACTGGTGAGGGAGCCGTCGCCGACGAGAGTGACGAAGCCGTCACTGTCACCGACGAGAGTGGCGAGGGCGCTGCTGTCGATGACGAGGGTGCTGTCGACGCCGCTGCCGACGCCGATATCGACGAGGCGGCTGGTACCAACGAGACAGCCGATGGGGACGGCCCAGACGACGATTCCGACGAGATCAGTCTCGATGATCCGCCCGGAGACGACGTCGACGAGGGCGCACCCGAGTCGGAGCAGGCCGAACTCGATCGCGATTCGGATGCGCCTGAGGCCGAGGACGATATCCCGGTCGCCGGAACATCCGAAGCGGACGGTGACAGCGTCGACCCGCTGGCGGAGTACGACGTGGGTGCGAGCGACGCCGTCGACGAACCGAGCCTCGAATCCGACGCATTTGACTCGCCCGACGCGTCCGACAACGAGACGGACCCGCTCGTCGAACCCGCAAGCGCTGACGAACTCGCGGCCGCGACCGCAGAGCCCGAAGCGGACGCCGACACCGGCGTGTACACGACGCCGCTCTCCGAGGATGCGGCGAGTGACGCGGTCGAAGACGACACAGGAAACGGCGAGGCGGATTCCGACCCGGAGGGCGAAGTGACTGACGTGGCGGAGACGGACGACCCAATCGCCGAAATCGACGACGCGGAGGCAGATGCGGGGGCAGATACGGACCGTTCGAACGGAGGCTCCACGGACGACGCTGCGGGCTCAGACGGAGAGAGCGACGGAGACGTGAGCGAGGAATCGAACGAGGATGACGGCTCCGAAAAGAAAAAGAAAGGGCTCTTCGGCCGGTTCTTCGGCTAGCGTCAGCGCGCCGAAACGGGAAGTTCTTTTATTCGGCTCTGGTGAATCGTCGATATGGCAAACAAAGATTCGCGCGTCCCGTTCTGGTGGCTCATCCTGTTCATTTTGCTCGCGATCGGTGCTGGCGTCGCGACAGTGCTCGCGGTCGGCGGCGAGTTGACAGGGATGGCAGTACTGCCGCTGGCGCTGTGAATTCTCTCAAAGCGTGAATCCGTCCCCGTATTGAAGAATCCCTCTCCGACGGCGTCGAGGCCGGAACTCACATCGATTCGGGCGCTTCGATGCCGAGCGCGTCGAGGGCGTTAGCGACGGTGTGTCGCGACGCCTGGACCAGTCCAAGCCGGGCCGCGGCGACGTCTTCGTCCGCGGCGTTGAGCACCGAACACTCCCGGTAGAACGTGTTGAACGTCTCGGCGAACTCCCGGGCGAACGTGGCGACGACGTGCGGTTCCAGATCCTCGGCGGCCTCCTCAATCACTGCGGGGAAGCGCGCGATGTCGCGGAGCAGGTCGCGCTCGGCGTCTGTATCGAGCACGGAGACGTCGGTCGAGGCGTCGATCCCCGCGGCGGCCGCTTCGCCCTCGATTCCGCAACACCGCGCGTGGACGTACTGGACGTACGGGGCCGACTGCGCCTCGAAGTCGAGCGCGCGCTCCCATTCGAAGGTGATCCCCTTCGTGGGCTGCTTCGAGACGATGTCGTAGCGGACCGCGCCGATGCCGACCTGGTGGGCGATTCGGTCGATGTCGTCCTCGTCCAGTTCGTCGTTCCTGACGCGCGATCCCAGACGGTCTTCGACCTCCTCGCGGGCGCGACGGATCGACTCATCGAGCAGGTCGTCGAGGTCGACGCCGGTCCCCTTCCGTGTCGACATCCCGCCTTCCGGGAGGTTGACCCACGAGTAGAACGTCTGCCGAAGCGTGTCGGTGTCGTTGCCGAGGATTTCGAGCGCGGCTTCGAGCTGTTCGGCCTGTAGCTTGTGGTCCTCGCCGAGAACGGTGACCGCCTCGTCGTAGTTCTCGAACTTCCACTCGTGGTGCGCGAGGTCGCGCGTCGTGTACAGCGTGGTGTCGTCCGAGCGGAGGAACACGAGGTTCTTCTCAAGTCCGAACGCCGAGAGATCGAGCTGCCAGGCCTCCTCCTCGTAGACCGCGTGTTCGGAGTCCTTCAGCCGCTGAACGACGTCGGCGGCGTCGCCGTTGCGGATGAACTGTGATTCCTTGACGAAGCGGTCGAACTCGGCCGGAAGGCGTTCGAGCGAGGTCCGCATCCCGCCGAGCACCTGATCGACGACGACCGCGACGCGCTCGTACGTCTCCTCGTCTCCGGCTTCGAGCCCCTGCATAATGTCGGCGATCTCGGCTTCGGCCGCCTCGGCGACGTCGCCCTCGGCGCTCTCTAAGAACTCGTTTCCTTTTCGGTAGTACCGCACGAGGTCGTAGTCCGCGCGGTCGCGCTCCGGTTCGGGCAGGTCGGACTCCTCGAACGTCTCGTACGCCCATGTGAACACCGCGACCTGCCGACCGGCGTCGTTGACGTAGTAGTGCCGCTCGACGTCGTTTCCGGCGTATTCGAGCACTCGGGCGACCGCGTCGCCGAAGATCGGATTGCGCGCGCGGCCGACGTGGACCGGCCCCGTGGGATTCGCGCTCGTGTGTTCGACGACGACGGACGTGTCCGTCGGGGGGAGCGTCCCGTAGTCGTCCGCACGCCCAGCGTCGAGCGTGTCCGCGTAGTAGGCGTCGGAGACGTAGAAGTTCACGTACGGGCCCTGCGTGTCGACCCGGCCGACGTACTCGCAGTCGTCGATGTCGACGGCGTCGGCGACGTCCTCGGCGACGGCCGGAGGCGCGGCACCGACCGCTCCGGCGAGGCGGAACGCGACGCTCGATGCCAGCGTCGCCGGAACGTCCTCCGGCGGTTCCTCGACCCCGAGGTCGTCGGTCGGGAGGTCGAGCGCGTCCAAGGCGGCCTCGACCGCATTTTCGACCTCCGAACGGAAGGCTCTGAACATACCCGCCGTTCATCTACCGCGGCTAAAGGCCTTTCCGAACGGCGTCGACTCCCCCGCAGGACCGCCCGAGACGGCCGAGAGGCGAGACGGCCCGACTCGGCCGAACGGACGTCGGTATCGACGCCTTTAGGGTCGACCGACCGCAAGTCCGTGATACCTTCCAGAATCGATATCGCCTGTTTTCCCGTCACAATTCGACCTCGTCGTAATTTTCTACCATCTCAGATTTGGAACGCATTCCAAATCCGTTATCCTTAACACGCACGCCCGCCAACCTCGGGTAATGGCAGAATCCGCAGTCTCCGCCGTCGGCCACGACGAGTTGGCGGCGCTGAAGTTCGTCGCCCTGGAGGGCGCGCGAACCGGTCCCGTCAAGATTTCCTGTTCGGCCCTCGCCGATCGCCTCGACGCCTCGAATCAGACCGCCTCGCGTCGGCTGCAGCGGCTGGAACGGGCGGGCCACGTCGAGCGCGACGTGGTCGCAGACGGGCAGTGGGTGTCGCTGACGGAATCGGGCGAGGCGGCGCTTCATCGGGAGTACTCGCACTACCGGCGTATCTTCGAGGAAACCGATCCGTCGGCCGTCGAACTCGACGGGACGGTGACGAGCGGGATGGGCGAGGGCCGCCACTACATCTCGCTTTCGGGCTACATGGAGCAGTTCGAGGAGCGGCTCGGATACGAGCCGTTCCCCGGCACGCTCAACGTCGACCTCGACGAGGAGAGCGTCCGCGCTCGATCGGCGGTCTCGTCACTCTCGGGAATCCCAATCGACGGCTGGGAGGACGACGAGCGGACGTTCGGCCCGGCGACGTGCTACGCGGCGATCGTCGAATACGAGGGCGAAACCGCCGAGACCGCGCACATCATCGTCCCCGAGCGCACGCACCACGACGAGACGCAGTTGGAGATCATCGCCCCCGTTCGCCTCCGTGACGCGCTCGGACTCGAAGACGGCGACGGTGTGACCGTCAGCGTGGAGGCGGTACAATGACGCGAACGACGACCGACGTCGCGGCCGAGAGCACCCCCGAGACCGACCGAGACGTGGAGCCCGCAGTCGACCGCGCCGTGGCCGCGTTCCGGCGCGGTGAGCCGGTCCTGATTCACGACGCCGCGGACCGGGAGGGCGAAACGGACATCGTCTACCCCGCGGCGACGGTCGACGCCCGGGCCGTCGCCCGACTCCGGCGCGACGCCGGTGGACTCGTCTGTACGGCCGTCTCCGACGCTGTCGCCGACGCCGTCGGCCTGCCGTTCCTCGAAGACGAGCTCGAACACCCCGCAGCGGCGGATCACGACCTCGGATACGACGACCGCTCGTCCTTCTCGCTCCCGGTGAACCACCGCGAGACGTTCACCGGCATCACCGACGACGACCGCGCGCTCACGATCCGGCGGCTCGGCGACGCCGCGGCGAAAGCGGCGCAGCCCGAGAGCGACTACGACGCGACGGCCTTCGCCGAGGAGTTCCGCACGCCCGGTCACGTTCACGTGCTCCGCGGTGCGCCGGAGCTGCTCGCGGACCGCCGCGGGCACACCGAACTGGGACTGGCGCTGGCCGAGGCCGCCGACCGCCCCCCGGCGGTCGTCGTCTGCGAGATGCTCGACGCCGACACCGGCGGGGCCCGAACGCCGCCCGCCGCCGCCGCGTACGCCCGCCGCAACGACCTCGTCTACGTCGAGGGCGCAGCCATCATCGAGCAGTTGGGCTGACTATCGAGCGGCGGAACCGTGTTATCGCCGAGTGATTTCGCTGAACGCTTCGCGACGGTCGCATTAATATTCGATCGCGCATACGCGATACCTCGACGGTATCCGGGCTGTATCCCCCGAAGGCGCTCCTGTATGGTTTTATATTCCGGGGCGTAAACCACGGGATATGGGATTCGACGAGATGGACGTCGGCACGATCTGGCAGGACGGTTCGTTCGTCGACTGGGACGACGCGACGGTCCACGTTCTCACGCACGGTCTTCACTACGGAACAGGCGTCTTCGAGGGTGTTCGGTGCTACGACACGGAAAACGGCCCGGCGATCTTCCGCTGGGACGAACACCTCGAACGGTTCTACCAGTCGATGCACCCCTACGATATGGAACTGCCGTACGAGCCCGAGGAACTCACCGAGGCGACGCTCGAACTGCTTCGAAGAGAGGAACTCGAGTCTTGTTACATTCGCCCGGTCGCCTTCTACGGCTACGGCTCGCTCGGCGTCGGCCCGAAGGACAACCCCGTGAACGTCGCGATCGCGGCGTGGCCGTGGGGCGCGTATCTCGGCGAGGAAGCGCTCGAGGAAGGCGTCGAGGTGATGATCTCCTCGTGGCGCAAGCACGCCTCCAGCCAGATTCCGACGAACGCGAAGACGACGGGGCTGTACGTCAACTCGCTGCTCGCTGGCGAGGAGGCCCGTCGGAACGGCTACACCGAGGCGATCGTCCTGAACAAGGAGGGCAACGTCGCCGAGGGCCCCGGGGAGAACATCTTCCTCGTCCGCGACGGCGAGATCTACACACCCGGACTCTCCGAGAGCATCCTCGCGGGCATCACTCGCAACACCGTGATCGATCTCGCCCGCGAGCGCGGTTACACCGTCCACGACCAGGCGACGATCTCCCGCGGCGAACTCAACACCGCCGACGAACTGTTCTTCACCGGCACGGCCGCGGAGGTCACGCCGATCCGGAAGGTCGACAACGTGGTCATCGGGAACGGCTCCCGCGGCCCCGTCACCGAAGAGCTTCAGCAGGCGTTCTTCGACCTCGTCGAGCGGCGCACCGACGCCCACGACGAGTGGTTCACGTACGTCTAGGAACCCACCTTTTTATTCGGGAGTCCTCGGCCGCGCTTTGCGCGGCCTCGAACCCCCGACAAAAACCTGGTGGGAAAAGCTTTCCACGAGGCTCGCGAACGCGAGCCTCGCGGTACAACCGTCCGGAAATCTGCTCAGCACCGCCGAGTTACTCTGCTTCTGAGACGGTTTACCTCTCACCGTCCCCGGCCGCTATCGCGGCTCCGACGCCGTTGAACAGGCCGTAGGCCGCGAGAAACACCCCGACGAAAAAGAGCGCGCTGTCTGCGAGTTGCAAGGCGACGACAAACACCTCGGAGTCCGTACGCAAACAGGGCGACTGTGACGCCGAGCGCAACTTTCGATGCGTGGTACCGATCTCATATTATTTCTCGGTTCGCGCGTCGATGTCGATCGGGGCCGTCTGCTCGTTCTCGCCGAACCCGGCCGAGAGCACGCGTGTGAGCGCCTCTTCGACACTCTCATCGGTTTCGGTGATATCGTCCGGATCGACCTCCATCACGAATCCGGTGGTGATATTCGGGGCGGTCGGCATAAACAGCACCACCCGGCCGTCCTCGGTCGTCTTCCCCGTCTTGAACGCCGTCATCCGCATTCCCTGCCACGGCTCGACCTTCACCGGCTTCTGGAGGTCGTCGGTACCGGAGACCGCCGTCTCGACCGCGAGTTTCGAGGCGTTGTAGAGGACGCGGATCAACGGAACCCGATTCATCGCCGCGTCGAGGTACGTCTCGATCAAGCGACCGACCGTCGTTCGCATTAGGTACCCGATCGAGAGCACGAGCATCACGAAGACGACGACGGCGACGACGAATCCGAGGGGCTCTTCGAGCCGTCGGATCACCGGCAGGTCGACGATTCTCGAGTAGAGATAGTTGAGAACGAGCAGAATGACGAGGATCGGCGTCAGGACGATCAATCCGCTTGCAAAATCGCGCCTCCAGGAGGACATCTATCGAGACGTACGTCACACTGGGGGGTTAAAGTGACTGGTGTCGATGCCGAGCAGTCGGCTTCGGATCCCACCGGAACTGACGCGCGAACCGAGGATACTTTTGTGCTCGCCGTCGCAGCCGACACCGATGCTCGTTGATCTCGTCGCCGTCGCGTTCTGGGCGATGCTCCCCGCGTACGTTCCGAACAACGCCGCCGTCCTCGCTGGCGGCGGCGCACCGATTGACGGCGGTCGAACGATGGATGGTCGCCGACTCCTCGGCGACGGCAAAACGTGGCGGGGGACCGCCGTCGGCACCCTCGCGGGCGTACTTCTCGCCCTCGGGCTCAACTTCGTGGCACCGGACGTCGGCCACGTGATCGGCTTCGAGCTGCCGGTCTTTCCGTTCGCCGCGGCAGTCGGTCTCGCCCTCGGCGCGATGCTCGGCGACGTCGCGGCGTCGTTCCTCAAACGTCGGACGGGCCGGGAGCGCGGCGCAGCCTTCCCGGTCGTCGACCAACTCGATTTCGTCGCGGGCGCGCTCCTCTGTACCGCCCTCCTCGATTTCGGGTGGTTCGCCGAGACGTTCACGCTCCCCGTGATCGCCGTCGTGATCGTGCTCACACCCCTGCTGCACGTCGTGACGAACGTGGTTGCGTATCTCCTCGGGCTGAAGAACGAGCCGTATTAGACACCCACCTTTTTCCACGATGGGTTCGCGTCGCGAACCCATCGTGGAAAAACCTGGAGGGAAAAATGCCGCCGAGCTCGCGGCTTTCGGCCGCTCGTCGGCGGTGAACCGCTCGCTCACTTCGTTCGCGGATGCTCAAGACAGAGTACGATTATCGACCGAAGATATTTGATCGATCTTGTGTTATCCAGAAAAGTGGAACAAAGTCTGTTCACGTATCTGAAAGGGATCGCGCTGGTTCTCGCTCTATTTTTCTCCCTCTATCCCGTGATCCTCATCGTTCAATTACTAACGAACACTGTTACTGAGTCTATTGGCCAAATAGCGGTTCTTTTGATTCTCTCCGTTATCGCGTGGGTCTGGATCATTCGCCTGTATCGGGCGTACCGTTCCGTTGGATTGACTATGAAAGCCTCCGAATAGCGTATCGGAGCATACAATCCCTTACGGTCAGTTCGCACGCTCGCTCTGGCGGATACTTTCCTCTCACAAGCGTGAAACGAATCCTCTGAGTAGTTCGTCGTTTCCAACCGCTCCCGGTCGGAATCGTCCCGTTTAAGCGGCCCGCCCGCGCGTTGACATCCAATGGCGAACGACGAACTCATCGAGGCGCTGCGCGACGCTGACGCCGTCCAGTTCGGGGAATTCGAACTCTCCCACGGCGGTACCTCCGAGTACTACGTCGACAAGTACCTCTTCGAGACCGACCCGCACTGCCTTCGTCTGATCGCCGAAGCCTTCGCGGAGCGGTTGGACAGCGAAACGCTCGCGGGCGTCGCACTCGGGGCGGTCCCGCTCGTCGCGGTCACGAGCGTCGAAACCGACACGCCGTACGTCATCGCCCGAAAACAGGCCAAAGAGTACGGCACGGGCAACCGCATCGAAGGCCGACTCACAGAGGGCGAAGAAGTCGTCGTTCTCGAAGACATCGCCACCACGGGAACGAGCGCGCTCGACGCCGTCGAGGCGCTCCGTGAGGCCGGTGCGATCGTCAACCGCGTCCTCGTCGTCGTCGACCGACAGGAGGGCGCGCGCGAACGACTCGCCGACGCCGACGTGGAACTCGACGCGCTCGTCACGGCCGATGAGCTCCTCGAAGACGCCTCATAGGCGGAAGACCTGAACTCGATCCGACTCGATGGCCCCGGTATCGTCGAGTATTGGTGACAGATCGGACGACCACCCCCGCGCGTCGCACTCACTGAATCCACGTACGTGGTGTTTCTCGATTGCATACGGATCGACATATTCATACTTACGCAACCTCGCACATCGATGTATGAATAGAGCGGAGAAAGCGGCCCTCCAATTACAGTCTGTCGCGGTTCTGCGAATGCTCAAAGAGACGCGGACGTACGACGAACTCGCCGAACTCACTGCGCTTCCGGCGGGCGATCTCAACCGATACGTCAACGGACACGTCCTCCCGGGGGCGGAGCGCGCCCGCGAGGTCGTCGACGGCGTCGGTCGTGACGCCCTCGCCGCGGAACTCCGCGCTCGTGTCGAGTTCGACGACGAGGGATACGTCGACAACTCTGCAATCGTCTTCGATCAGTCGTTCCTCGATCTCGTTGCCCCCGCGGCGGCCAACGCGCTCGGATTCGAGCGCCCGGACGTCGTGCTGACGGCCGCGACCGACGGGATCACGCTCGGCGCGGCGATGGCGAGCTACTTCGACGCCCGCGTCGCGTACGCGAAGAAATCGAAGGAGACCGCTGTCGAGGAGTTCATCGAATCGCGTCAGCGACTCGCCTCCGGGATCGAACTGACCTACTATCTCCCCCGTCGAGCCCTCTCCAGTGGAGAGAACGTGCTGATCGTCGACGACCTCATCCGGTCGGGCGAGACGCAGGAGTTGCTCCTCGATATCGCGATGCAGGCGAATGCGGACGTCACCGGCGTGTTCGCGCTCATCGCCGTCGGCGACGAGGGGATCGATCGCGCCCGCGAACTCACCGACGCACCAGTCGGCGCGCTGACAACGTTCGACGCCGAGTGAGCGAATCGACGCCCAATCGGGACGACAATATGATCTTCGGTTCGATTTATTTCAATATGCTATAGAAATACTTATCCGGTGGATCCGTGCTATGCTCAAACGTGCATTATGGGGATCAGTGAAACCGTTTCAGACTACTTCGGTGTGCAAGAACACGGATCATCGGTACGAACCGAAATCCTCGCGGGATTGACAACATTCCTGACGATGTCGTACATCATCGTCGTGAATCCGGCGATCCTGATGAACGCGATCAGCATCGAAGGGTACTCTCAGGGAGAGATCATGTCGATGCTCGCCGTGGTCACGATCATCGCGGCTTCGGTGGCCACGTTGATTATGGCGCTGTACGCGAACAGACCGTTCGCGCAGGCACCCGGCCTTGGCCTGAACGCGTTCTTCGCGTTCACCGTCGTCGGCGCGCTCGGCGTCCCGTGGCAGACCGCGCTCGCGGCCGTCGTCGTCGAAGGGATCGTCTTCATCCTTCTCACGGTCGTTGGCGCGCGAGAGTACGTGATCGACCTCTTCCCGACGCCCGTAAAATTCGCGGTCGGAACGGGGATCGGACTGTTCCTGGCGATTATCGGACTGCAGGGAATGGGAATCGTCGTCGACGATCAGGCGACACTCGTCACGCTGGGTGCGGTAGCGTCGGACCCCGTCGCGATCGTCTCGGTGTTCGGCCTGTTCCTCACGCTCGCGCTGTACGCCCGAGGAATCCCCGGATCGATCGTCATCGGAATCGCCGTGACATCGGTCGTTGGCTGGGTGCTCACCGCGTTCGGTCCGGTCGCCGCCGACGTCGGACTCGTCGCTCAATCGGTCTCCGCGACGTACGACATCACGCCGCTGGCCGGTGCGTTCGTCTCCGGCTTCGGAAACGTGGAGCTGTTCACCTTCTCGCTCATCGTCTTCACCTTCTTCTTCGTCGACTTCTTCGACACCGCGGGGACGCTCGTCGGCGTCGGGCAGGCCGGGAACTTCCTCGACGAGGACGGCAACCTCCCCGACATCGACAAACCGCTGATGGCCGACGCCGTCGGGACGACCGTCGGCGGGATGCTCGGCACCTCGACCGTGACGACCTACATCGAATCGGCGACCGGCGTCGAGGAGGGCGGTCGGACCGGGCTGACGGCGTTGACCGTGGTCGGACTGTTCGTTGCGTCACTCGCCATCGTTCCGCTCGTGACGCGGATCCCCGGATACGCGACCAACATCGCGCTCGTCGTCATCGGCGTCGTGATGCTTCGCAACGTCGTCGACATCGAATGGGACAGCCTGACCCACGTCATTCCCGCCGGGCTGACCATCCTGGTGATGCCGTTCACGTACTCGATCGCGTACGGCATCGCCGCGGGGATCGTCTCCTACCCCGTCATCAAACTCGCCGCGGGCGAGGGCGAAGACGTCCGGATCGGCCACTGGGTGCTCGCCGGAGCGTTCGTGGTCTACTTCGTCGTCCGGACCGGCGGAATCCTCGCCGCGCAGGTCTGAGGCGTCTCGATCGCGCACGTCTGAGGCGTCTCGATCGCGCAGGTCGAAGGACGCAGCGTCTCCGATCCGCAATTCGTTGTCAATTCCACAGACCGCAAGAGATTCATCGACAACCACGTGATTCGAACGTGTGAACGTCCCTCCGCTTTCCCGAGCCAACGCGGTCAGGCTCGTCGCTCTGCTGGTGATCGTCTCACTGCTGGCACCCGCCGCCGTCTCGGCGCTGACGTACGATCCGACCGAGGAGACGAGCCTCGAACGGGGCAATATCTCCAGCGCCGCCAACGACTCGACGGTCATCAGCGTGCAGGGCTACACCTTTCAGGGGAACACGAACCCGAAAAAGCCCGCACGGCTGGTCTCGGTCGATGAGCGAGGGAGCCTCGAGTGGACCCACGACGATAACGTCGGCGGCGACGCGTGGTTCTTCGACGTCGATCCGATGCCGAACGGGAACCTGCTCGTCTCCTCGCCGCGCGCCGGAGAGACGGTCGTCTTCGAGTTGGATCCGGAAACCCAAGAACGCGTCTGGCAGCAGCGCTTCGAGATGACCGACACCCACGATGTCGCGTATCTCGGTGACGACCGCATCGCCATCGCGAACATGCGTCAGTGGAACGAGTCGACGGGCGTCAGCGACGATCGGATCGTCGTCTACAACCGCTCGAGCGAGGAGTTCACCTGGGAGTGGTACTTCCGAGACCACTACCCGGAGAGCACCGACGGGGGCTACAACGACGATTGGACGCACGTTAACGACGTCGACCAGATCGGCGAAGACAGACTGCTGCTGTCGCCGCGGAACTTCGATCAGGCGATCGTCGTCGATATGGACTCGAAAGAGATCGTCGAGCGACTCGGCAGCGACGACGACTACTCCGTGATGCGCGAGCAACACAACCCCGACTGGCTGCTGAGCGAGAACGGCACGCCGACGATCCTCGTCGCCGACAGCGAGAACAACCGGATCGTCGAATACGCGAAGGAGGACGGCGAGTGGGTGCAGACGTGGAACGTCGGCTCGGAGTCGCTCAACTGGCCGCGCGACGCCGACCGCCTCCCCAACGGGAACACGCTCGTCACCGACACGCTGAACCACCGCATCATAGAGATCACGCCGACGGGAGAGGTCGTCTGGGAGTACTACGCGACGTGGGGGCCATACGACGCCGAGCGGATGGGGACGGGTCCCGAATCGTCGGGACCGACGATCCGCGATATGAACGCCAGCGGGACGTACGAGATCACCGGCAGCGCGAATCTCGCCGCGGGCGGAGAGGAAACCGTCGGATTCGACGGGCGGATCCGCGCGACCTTCGCCGACACGCCCCTCGAAGGGCCGATGACCGAGTTCGCGCTCCGGTGGGCGCACGTGACACCGTGGCTGCGCCCCGTCTGGATGTCCGGCTGGGACTTCGTCTGGGCGATCGGTGCGGTCCTCGTCGGCTTCGGGTGGGCGAGCGGCGAGTTGATCGCCGGGCGACACAAGATCGTCGCGGGGGTTCGCCGCCTCGCCGATCAGTTGTGACGCACCGGTTCTCTCCGCGGCTGTGACGCTCCGGCCGTTCTTCGACTGTAACGATTTCCGTATCGTCTGCCCGCTCCTTCCACGCCCTCATCTGTGCACTTCCGACGCACGCGACCACGTGACTCTTTAGGTGGCGAATCCTACTCGGAGGCGATGTCTGATCTGGTACTGTACGAACTCGACGGCTGCCCGTACTGTGCGAAAGTAATCGACAAACTGAACGAACTCGGATTGGAGTACGAGTCGGTCAAGGTCCCCTCCGCGCACAGCGAACGGACTGAGGTCGAGACGGTGAGCGGACAGACCGGCGTGCCGGTCCTCGTCGACGAGGCGAACGGCGTCGAGGGGATGTCCGAGAGCGGCGATATCGTCGAGTACCTCGAAGAGACGTACGGCAACGCTGCGAAATAACGACGCAGTGTCGACGTCGCGTTCGCACGCATAGAAATGACTCGGCGGCTTTCGCCCGACTACGCGGCGGCTTTTGCTCGACGACGTGTTAGTTAACTACACTCCGCTCGGTTACGCTTCGGTCGGTTCCTGCGAGCGGTCCCGAATGAGATCGCGGATCTCGTCGGGGTCGTCGATGTCGGCCAGCTCCTCGCAGCTGACGAGCGCTGTCCCCTCGACGGCCTCGCGTTTCGATCGGCCCTCGGTGAAGTACACCGAGCGGGTCTGCGTGACCTCCCCGAGCGAGGACATTATCCGCGCTCGTTTCTCCGCGCTGCGCGTGAACGAAGAGTGGCCGGTGAGCATCGGCATAAAGTCGCGCCGACGCTCGTCGTCCTCGCTGACCGCCTTGAACGGCGCACGGGCGGTCGGGTGGACGGTGAATCCCGCCCGCGTGAGGACGTGGACGACGTGCTCGTCGCCGGATTCGGGGTCGGGATCGTCCGGCGTCGGTTCGGCGTCGTGGACGTCTTCGGCCCCCTCCATCACCTCGACGGGGCTCGAAAACGGCTGGTCGAACATCTCTTCGAGCTGGATCGCGACGTCGATGCTCGCGTTCATCCCGTCCTCGTACTTCGAGACGGTCCGACGCGACACGCCGAGTTCCGTCGCAAGCTGACCGAGGCTCCAGCCGCGGTCGCGGCGTTCGTCCGCGAGGAGGTCGCCGTCGATATTGACGTAGAGGCCGCCCGGTGCGGCGTAGATGAGCGGCGGCACGCCCTCGACGAACAGGTCCACTGCGGTGTCGGGGTTGAGCACCGGCACGCCGTGGCGGAAGTAGACGACGCCCGGATTCAGATCCTCGTCGCGCGTTCGCAGACCGATGACCATCGGCGTCGCGTTGAGGTAGGTTCCCAGACGCCGCATCTCTTCGCCGGTCGTCCCGTCGAAGGCGTCGATGTTGCCGAGGATCTTCAGAAGCACTAGATCCTCGCCCCGTCGGGCGGCGATGTCGAAACTCTTCGGTCGGATGGCACAGCGTTCGCTGACGAGGAACCCCGCGTCCTCGAGCATCGCCGTGACGTTTCCGACGAGCGCACCCCGAGACATAGGCGGATATAGGTGATTCAGCGCATATATGCGTTGTGCCGCCGGATCCGATCGTCGCAACCGCGTCGTCTGCCGGTTTCTTCGTCGTTGAGTGCGAATATGAGCGAAACTCGTCGGGGCACAGCTGCGTCCGAAAGCCGTTAGCCGCCTCGGAAACTACAACCCGTCGATGACGCTCATCGGCCTCGACGACACCGACTCGCGCGAGCGCGGGATGTGCACGACGTACCTCGCCGCGCGGCTCGCCGAGGCTGTCGTCGATTCGGGCGGGACGGTCGAGCGCACGCTTCTCGTTCGACTCAATCCGGCCGTCGAGCACAAGACCCGCGGCAACGCCGCGCTCGCCATCCACACCGACGTCGATCCCGACCGAGCGCTCGAACTCGCTGTCGCCGAGTTGGAACCGCTCGCCGAATTGGACGACCCGCGGACGAGCCCCGGCGTCGTGGTCGCCGACGACGCTCCCGACGCGGTTCCGCCCGCCGTGGCCGACTTCACGCGTCGGGCGATTCGCGACTTCCTCGACACGGAGGACGCGCTCTCGCGTATCGAGGAATCCGGCTATCGCCATCGCGGCTGGGACGGCGGCCGGGGGCGTATCGGGGCGCTCGCCGCCGTCGGCGCGTGGGCCGCGCTCGACGAGTGGACCCACGAGCACATCGCCTACCGAGCGTTCGAGCGCTGCGGGACCCCCCGGGACGTCGACGGCGCGTCGGTCTTCGAGGCGGCCGAACGGTTCTATCCCGAGGTATGGGACACGGTCGACAGCGTCGAAGGGCAGGCGGTCTGCGTCCCCAACGCCCCCGGGCCGATCCTCTACGGCGTCCGCGGCGACGACGCGAACGCCGTCGTCGACCTCGCCGAGCGAATCGAGAGCGAACCGGTCGAGCGGTCGGCGACCTTCCTGACGAATCAGGGGACCGACGTGCACCTGCGCGAGGGAACGATCGACGATCTGCGCGAGGGCCGCGCCTACCGCGTCGACGGCACCGTCGCGGGCGACCCCGAGACGCGTCGCGGGGGTCACGTGTTCTTCGCGCTTCGGGGCCGAGAGCGACCGGCCGCCGGGATCGACTGCGTCGCCTTCGAGCCGACGAAGCGCTTCCGCGACTGCGTGCGAGCGCTCCGCGCGGGCGACGAACTCACCGTCTGCGGCGAGGTGAGTGACGGCACGCTCAAGCTAGAGAAGTTCGCCGTCCGATCGCTGCGGCGGACCGAGGAGGCGAACCCCACCTGTCCGCAGTGCGGTCGCTCGATGGCGAGCGCCGGCCGTGATCAGGGCTACCGCTGTCGCGACTGCGGAACCACGGCTGCGGATCCCGCGACCGTCACCCTCGATCGCGACCTCGAACCCGGGTGGTACGAGGTGCCGCCGTGCGCGCGTCGGCACATCGCGAAACCGCTGATCCGCGGCGGTTTCGACGCGCCGGTGCACCCCGAGCGGTGAGCAGCGTCACGCCGCTACGGCCCCGCGGATCACTTCTCGACCACCAGAATCTCCGTGTTCGCCCGTCGGTCGACGTACTGGCTCCCCGAGGGCGGCTTCACGTCGACGACGAGCGTTCCGGTCTCCTGGTTCGCCCGCGTGTCCGGATCGACCGTGACGCTCGCGATCCCGTTGGCGTCAGATTTCGCCGTCGCGACCCCGTCGATGTCGGCGCTGCCGTCTTTGACGACCACCGTCGCGCCCTCGACGCCGTCGCCGTCGTCGTCGACGACGAGGAGTTCCAGCTCCTGCTCGCCGGGTTCGACGACGTCCGGCGTCGGGCGAACGTCGAGTTCGGAGACGGCGAGCCCCTGTACCCCTGACAACATATTCAACATCACGCTCATCGTGGCGACGCCCACCACGAGGGCGATGACGAGTCTGATCGGCAGTCCCTCGATAGCGCGGTCGTCCCCGGCGAACCGTCGGAGTTCGTCGAACATACCGCTCGTGGTCCCGTCTCCGTATATAAACGCTCGTCCGGGGATTCAAGTCCGATCGCGGAGCCACTCTCGCCGATGCACACGGAAGTTCTCGGTCGAGGGGACGACGGCGACGCATCCCCGACGCCGCGGTTCGCCGGTTCGTTCGGTCACCACCGCGCCCGCGACGGAAGCCGCGGCGCGCCCGTCGCCATCGACTTCGACCGCCCGCACGCCGCGCTCGTCGTCGGCAAGCGGGGGTACGGAAAGTCCTACACGCTCGGCGTGCTCGCGGAGGCGGCGGCGCGGACGCCCGGCGTCGCTCCCGTCGTGATCGATCCGATGGGCGTCTTCGGTGGCCTCGCTGACGATAGCGGGAGCGGTTCGGTCCCGGCGCAGGTGGTCGACGAACCGACGATCCGCGCGGACGCGATTCCACCGGCGAGCTGGCCCGCGCTCGTCGGCACCGATCCGGATCGCCCCGTCGGCGCGCTGGTCTGGCACGCCGCGAGCGCGGCGACGACGATGGGCGAAATGCGCGAAGCCGTCGCCAGCGCGGACGCCGCGGCCGACGTCCGCCGCGCGGCGGGAAACCGACTCCGCCGTGCCGCTTCCTGGAACGTCTTCGATCCCGCCGGGCTCGACGCGCGGGCGCTCGCCGACGGAGCGGCGACGGTTCTCGACTGCTCCGGCCTCGACGACGCGCCGTCGAACGCCGTCGCCGCGGGGGTCGCCGCCGCGTTGTACGACGGGCGCCTCGGCCGATCGACAGCCAACGACGGCGGGGCCGAGCCGAGGGTCGACCGGCTCCCGTGGCTGTTCGTCGACGAGGCCCACGTCTTCTTCGGGGGCGTCGCGAGCGAGCCGCTCCGAACGATCCTCACGCGCGGGCGCGCGCCCGGTGTCTCGCTCGTCACCGCGACGCAGCGCCCGAGCGCGCTCCCGGAAGTCGCAGTCTCCCAGTCGGATCTCCGAATCGTCCACCGGCTCACGGCCGGTTCGGACGTCCGCGCGCTCGCCGCCGCGGACCCCGCCTACGTCGACGGAGACCTCGCGGAGTCGATGCCGACCGCACCGGGCGAGGCGCTCGTCGTCGACGATACAGCGGAGGCGACCCGCACGGTCGCGGTTCGGACCCGAGACACCCCGCACGGCGGGGCGAGTCCGCGAGCCTCGACGGCGGCGCGGGCCATCGAAACTGACGAGTAGTCGCCCGAAAAACGGGACTCGATGGGCGATCGACTCCTCCCGGTGCTCGTCGCGCTCGGCGGCTTCCTCGGAGCCGCCGGGCGGTATCTCGTCGGGACGCTTGCGACCGGTCCCACCGGGACCCTCCTCGTCAACGTCGCCGGGAGTTTCGCGCTGGCGCTCGCCGTTCGGGCCGTCGACTCGACCCGCCTTCGGTTCTTCCTGATGACCGGGCTGCTCTCGTCGTTCACGACCTACAGCGCGTTCGCCGTCGAGACGACCTCGCTCGGACTGACGTTCGGTCTCGCCAACGTCGCCGCCAACTACGCGCTCGGCTTCACGGCCGCGTTCCTCGGACTGCTGATCGGGAGGCGGTGGACGTGACGAGCGGCTTCGTCGAACCAGTCGCCGCGCTCGATGCGTTCCCGATGGCGCTGCTCGTCGGCGTCGGCGGCTCTCTGGGCGCACTCGGTCGCTACGCCGTCGACGTGGCGCTCGGTGGCGGCCGCCGGAGCACGCTCGCGGTCAACGTCCTCGGGAGCGTCGCGCTCGGCGCGTTAGTCGCCTCCGCGCCCGCGGACGCGATGCTCGCACTCGTCGGGACGGGTTTCTGCGGCGCGTTCACGACCTTCTCGTCGTTCGCGGTCAACGTCGTTCGGGCGGGCACAGAGGGACAGGCAGAACTCGCCGCCGTCGACGCGATCGGGACGCTTGCGGCGGCGCTCGTGGGCGTCGGAATCGGCTTTTGGCTTGCGGCGCTCTGGTAGTGTCGTGTTTGGAAGTGACTCGGATAGGCCGAGTTTGGATAGGCGATAGCTGATAGCAGAATCACTGGGTGCGGGCTTCCGAGCAGTTCACCTTTCGCGCGATGTCAGAAGGAATCGAGCACGAAGATGGTCACGGGATTTGAATCCTGCACAGACGTTCCTGCTCGCTCACTGCGTTCGCCGCGCGGGCGTGCGACTGCTGGTGTTCAAATCCCGCGTAACTGGCGTTAGATTTCAACGGTATCGATCGGCGACAAGACGCCTCGCTGGACGTTGTGAAATCAAAGCGCCCGAGGCGGGATTTGAACCCGCGTCACGACCGTGACAGGGTCGTATGATGGGCCACTACACCACTCGGGCTTGCTCCATCTCCTCGTAGCCCGGTTGTCTAATTAAGACTTATCATCTGACGGCGGCGTGGCAGCGATCCTCGCGTCGAGCGGTCGCTCGGGCTCTTCTTCACGCGGATGCGAAAACCGGTGGCCGAAGGGTCGTCACGAACGAGGCGATCACCGAATCGAAGCGGGACAGTCCCGTTAGTCGTCGGCCGGGGCCGCGGCGGCCGCTTCCTCGGCTTCCGCCTCGGCGCGCTCTTCTTCCTCTTTCTTGTTCTTGATCTTCTTGAGTCGGAAGATCTCCTCGCGCTCCTGCTCTTCGAGCTTCTGCTCGATGTACTCCTTGTTCTCGTGCAGTTCGGGCAGCAGCTTGAACTCCAGGGCGTTGACGCGCCGCTTGGTCGTCTCGATCTCCGTGAGCATCTTCTTCATCGCGGTCTCGACCTCCGCGGCGAGGATGATCGTCTCTAAGAGCTCCTCGTAGGCGTCCGCCGCCTCGTCGATCCGCGCCGAGGAACCGAGCAGGCCGTAGCCGCGCTGGTCGAGGCTCTTTCTCACGCGCGAGGACTCGATCTGCGGGACGACGACGCCCATAATGTTCTTCGACTGAGTCGTGATCTCGGGGTGCTCTTTCAGCGCCGCGGCGGCACCGCGAACGGCGACGTCGCCCTCCATCGCCCGCGCCATATTGATCTTCTCCTGGGCGGTTTCGTAGTTCCCGTCCAGCTCGGATCGGACGTCCTGGGCCTGGTCCAGAATGTCCATAAACTCCATAATGAGGCCGTCACGCTTCTGTTCGAGCGTGTCGTGACCCCGTTCGGAGAGTTCGATGCGATCCTCGATCGCCATCAGGTTTTTGCGGGTCGGTTTGACGTCTTTGGCCATCTTATAGGAAAGTAGAGAACCGAGCCTGTTAACCTTTTACTGTTCGTCGACGAGACGGGCCAGACCGGCGCTCTCCGCCCGGTCCATCCACGTGACGATCGCGACGTGCGGGAGCGTGAGCACGGAGACGAATACCAGATACAACGCGGCCGCCGACTGCCTCCCCGACCGCGTCCCCAACTCGACGCCGCCCACGACGCCGATCCCGACCAACAGCGCGAGCGCGACAACCGTCAGCGGGAGCGCGTCCCGACCCGTCCGAACCAGGGCGGCGGCGGGGCCGCGATCGACGAAGGCCGTCCGGGCTGTCGGATCGATCGCGACCAACCGAGCGATGTGCCGCAGCGAGTGCCACACGCAGAAGTACGCGCCGACGGCGAAAATCGGAGGGACGACGAGAAAGAACGCCCACAGGAGGACCGTCTCCGCGGCGTCGAGTATCCAGACGCGGTCGTCGACGTCGCCCTCGTCGCCGCTGTCGACGACGACGACGTCGCTGCCGTCCCCGGTAACACCGCATCGGCCAACGCGCCGCCATCCGGCAAACAGCGTGGCGATTGTCAAGAGCGCGAACCCGCCGCCCAAGACCCCGCGGGTCGTCGGCGACACGAGCCATGCGGCGTCGAGAGACGATCCGAACAATTCCACCCACGAGTCGACGACCGCGCGGTACTGGCCGGGATATCCGAGGAGCGGCACCACCATCGGAAGACCGCCGCGAACGGCCAGCGTGCCGATCCGAACCTCCCGTCCATCGAGGTATCGAGCCCCCAACGCATCGAGCGCGTAGAGATCTCCCTGCCCCCAATGGAACCACGTGAGCGCGATGAACGCCGTGGCCGCCGCGGTCGGGACGGCGAACCAGAGCGCCCCGTAGACGACCCCGAGAACGAGGTAGACGACGCCGACGGCGAGGAGCCACCGTCCCCCGGGACACTGACCGGCGGCCCGCGCCGGTGCCACGTGGTCGACCGCCCCGTGCGGCAACCCGACTGCGACCAGACTCACGGCTAAGGGGCCGTATAAGAGCCATCTCGGAAGCGCCGAGAACCCTCCGATCCCGAGGCCCACCCAGACCAGCGTGAGACCGCCCACGACGAGCCACGACGGGCGGAGGCCGATCGTGTCCATCAGCGTCGTGTCGATCGATTCGGTCGTGTCGGTCGCGTCGATCTCGCCACGCTGGCCGGGAGTAGATTCGCGCGCGCCAGAAGCACCCGCGTCTGGCGCGTTCGGCGCACTCGGCCTGTTCGATCCGTTCGACCCGTTCATCGATCTCCACCCACCGCCGATCGTTTGCTTTCGGCACGTCCCGTTTGCCGGTCCAATTCATCTCCGCGCGCCCGACGCCGCGTCACCAGTCGATAGAGTACGAGTCCCTGCACGACGAACAGGTTTGTCAGGAGAAAGAACGCGCCCTCCTCGATCGGAAGGCCGCCGAGCGTGAACCCCGTAGTGTACTGCGACGAGAGGATCCAAACGCCGTGTTCGATCGCGATCCGATCAGCCACACACAGATACAGCGTCGGCGGCAGCGTCCCCAGCGCGACGACGCGGCGACGCGCCCACAGTTGCGGTGCCCCGACGACCCACTGGAGCGCCAACACCGGCGCGGCCCACACGGCGATCGAACCGAGGTAGACGGTTGCGTCGGTCCCGAGCCAGCGCCAGCCGAACAGACCGATTCCGATGGCGAGCGCCAGCGCACCGAACCGACTCCCGCGCGGATGATCAGCCACCGGCCACCGATCCGAGAATGTGAGTTGTGCGAGCCACAGCCCCGTCAGCACAGGCTGAATCAGAATGAAGAGGTACTCCTCGACGGGCGCGTACCCGACGGTCGCGAACACGACTCCGTCGCCGTACCACCAGACGCCACGGGCGACCAGAGAGTTGTCCCACGGCGTCGTGTACGCCAGCGCGACGACGGTGACGAGAGCGAGGCCCGCCCAGTAGTTCCGCCACGCGTTCGGGCCGCCCGCGGCGTATCCCGCTTCATCGGATCGCGACCGACGCCAGACGTCGAGCGCGACCAGTGTCGCCACAACCGGAACCAGAAAGACGAGGTGAAACTGGAGGTAGGTGAACCCGGTACTCATCTCGCCTCCGCTCCCGTCGGACGCACAGCCGCCGCACTACCGAAGCGTTGCCGGGTGCGAAAATAGTGTCTGTCCACGGTGAGGGGCGTCGCTCGAACGCCGATCAGTCGGCCGTCGCTTCGGCTTCCGTGTTGTCGGCGTCGCTCGCGTCCTCGTGGTAGTACGTCTCGATGAACTCCTCGTCGACGCGGTTGAGTTCCTCTTTCGGCAGCATCGAGAGGAGCTCCCAACCGATGTCGAGCGTCTCCTCTAACGCTCGGTTCGTCTCGAATCCCTGGTCGATGAACTCCGCTTCGAACCGGTCGGCGAAGTCGAGGTACTTGTTGTCGCGCTCCGAGAGCGCCTCGCGACCGACGATGTTCACGAGGTCGCGCAGGTCCTCACCCTCCGCGTACGCCGCGTACATCTGATCGGAGACGTCGGCGTGGTCCTCGCGAGTGAGGCCCTCGCCGATGCCGTCGTCCATCAGGCGCGACAGGCTCGGAAGCACGTTCACCGGGGGCTGCAGCCCCTGACTGTTGAGGTCGGGGTCGACGTAGATCTGTCCCTCGGTGATGTAGCCGGTCAGGTCCGGGATCGGATGGGTGTCGTCGTCGCCGGGCATCGTGAGGATCGGAATCTGCGTGACCGAGCCCTCACGTCCCTGGATACGGCCAGCGCGCTCGTACAGCTGCGCCAGGTCGGTGTACATGTATCCGGGGTAGCCACGACGACCCGGGACCTCCTCGCGGGCGGCACCGATCTCACGGAGCGCCTCGCAGTAGTTGGTCATATCCGTCAGGATGACGAGCACGTGGTAGTCCTTCTCGAAGGCGAGGTACTCGGCCGTCGTCAGGACCATCCGCGGGGTGACCGTCCGCTCGACGGCGGGGTCGTCCGCGAGATTCATGAAGACGACGGAGCGCTCCAGCGCGCCGGTGCGCTCGAAGTCCTCCATGAACTCGTTGGCCTCTTCGGCGGTAATCCCCATCGCGCCGAAGATGACGGCGAACTCGGAGCCTTCGCCCTCTCCGTCTTCCTCTTCGGGAACGCTCGCCTGTCGGGCGATCTGCATCGCCAGTTCGCTGTGCGGCTGGCCCGAACTGGAGAAGATCGGGAGCTTCTGGCCGCGAACCAGGGTGTTCATCCCGTCGATGGCGGAGACGCCCGTCTCGATGAACTCCTCGGGGTACTCCCGGGAGTAGGGGTTGATCGCCGCGCCGACGATGTCCTGTCGCTCCTCGGGGACGATGTCCGGTCCGCCGTCGATCGGTCGACCGGATCCGTCGAGGACCCGTCCGAGCAGATCCTCGGTGACGGGCATCTTCATCGTCTCGCCAAGGAAGCGAACCGATGCGTGCTGGTCGATACCACTGGTGCCCTCGAAGACCTGGATGGCGACGACGCCGTCCGAGGACTCGAGCACCTGACCGCGCAGGGTCTCGCCTTGGGCCGTCTCGATCTCGACGATCTCGTCGTACCCGATCGCCTCGTCGACCTCGGCGAACACCAGCGGACCGCTGATCTCGGTGATTGTTTGGTACTCTTTCATTGTTAGTAGAGACTCCGGAGCTCTTCTGTGATCTCCGATTTGAGTTCGTCGACGTACTCCACGTAGTCCTCTTGGACGCCGATCCGGTTGATCTGCGGCGCGGAGTCGGTGTCGACAATCTCCTCGATCGGAACGCCCGCTTCGAGCGCGTCGAACGCCTCGTCGTGGAACGTCTCGATCGTCGTCAACATCAGGTACGTCTTCTCCGGCGGACAGTAGGTGTCGACCGGGTGGAACGCGTTCTGCTGGAGGTACGCCTCGCGCAGGTAGCGCGCGACTTCGAGCGTCAACTGCTGATCCTCCGGCAGCGCGTCCTTGCCGACGAGCTGAACGATCTCCTGTAGCTCGGCCTCCTCGTCGAGGATGTCGACGGCCCACTGGCGCTTCTCGGCCCAGTCGTCGGAGACTTCCGACTCGAACCAGGGATCGAGCTGATCCTTGTAAAGGGAATACGACTCGTTCCAGTTGATCGAGGGGAAGTGCCGACGCTCCGCGAGGTCGGCGTCGAGCGCCCAGAACGTCTTCACGATACGCAGCGTGTTCTGGGTGACCGGCTCGGAGAAGTCGCCGCCGGGCGGCGACACCGCGCCGATAGCCGAGACCGATCCCTCGGTGCCGTTGACGTTCTCGAAGTAACCCGCGCGCTCGTAGAACTGCGAGAGACGCGCCGCGAGGTAAGCGGGGTAGCCCTCCTCGCCGGGCATCTCCTCAAGTCGGGAGGAGATCTCGCGCATCGCCTCGGCCCACCGCGAGGTGGAGTCGGCCATCAGCGCGACGTCGTAGCCCATATCGCGGTAGAACTCCGCGATGGTGATCCCCGTGTAGACGCACGATTCGCGCGCGGCGACGGGCATGTTCGACGTGTTCGCGATAAGCGACGTCCGGGCCATCAGCGGGTTCCCGGTCGAGGGGTCCTCGAGCTCCGGGAAGTCGTCGATGACCTCGGTCATCTCGTTACCGCGCTCGCCGCAGCCGACGTAGATGATGATGTCGGCGTCGGCGTACTTCGCGAGCTGGTGCTGGGTGACCGTCTTCCCGGAGCCGAACGGCCCCGGAATCGCGGCCGTCCCGCCCTTCGCGATCGGGAACAGGCCGTCGAGAATCCGCTGTCCGGAGACGAGCGGCGTTCGCGGGGTCTTCTTCTCGACGGTCGGGCGGGCCTCGCGGACCGGCCACTCCTGTCGCATCTGGATCTCGACGCCGTTGTCGAGTTCGGCGACCGTCTCCTCGACGGTGAACGATCCCGACTCGACGGAGACGATCTCCGCCGTCTCGCCCTCGTCGAGGGCGTCCGGCGGGACCATCACCTTGTGGTCGATGGTGACTGTCTCCTCGACGATGCCGACCTCGTCGCCGCGGCCGACTTCGTCGCCCTCCTCCACGGTGGGTTCGAACTCCCACTCCGTGTCGAGTTCGATCCCCGGCGCGTCGACGCCGCGGTCGAGGTAGGGGCTCCCCATCTTGTCTTCGAGGACGTCCAGTGGACGCTGGACGCCGTCGTAGATGGTGTCGAGAAGGCCCGGACCGAGGTCGACGCTCAGCGGTTCGCCGGTGTTCTCGACGGGCTCGCCGGGGGCGATCCCCGAGGTCTCTTCGTACACTTGGATCGTCGTCGTATCGCCTTCGATCTCGATGACTTCGCCCATCAGACCCTCGTCGCCCACGTAGACGACGTCGTTCATTCGGGCGTCGAGATCGCGGGCGACCACGACGGGACCACTCACGCTCGCGATGACACCGTCCTCGCGGACGGATTGTGCTGTCTGGCTCATATATTAATTGTCCTCCTCCATCAGGTCGATACCGATGGCTCGCTTGATCTGGTCTCGGAGGCCGCCCGCACCCGCGCCGCCGCCGAGGGTCACCAGCGTCGGTTCGATGCTGGTCTCGACGTCGTTGCGGACCGATCGGGAGAGGTGATCGAGGTCGTCGTCGTGCATCACCACGATGCCGACGTTCTCGTCCTCGAGCACCTCCGTAACGGCCTCATCGAGCTGTTCGTCCTTCTCCTCGTCGGCGACGGTCTCGAACTTCCGGACGCCCGCGAGGCGGAACCCGGTCGTGAAGTCGGGACTGCCGACGACGGCGATCTCCTGGCTCATAGGATCACCAGCTCCTGTTCGATCTGCTCCTCGGAGAGGCCCGCCTCGCGTCCGCGCGCGATGGCGCGAATGTTGTCCACCTCTCGCTCCTTCGCGAGGATGTACGAGGCGATCGGCGTGATCGACAGGGGGAATACGTGCCCGAGCGCGTCGGTGTACTCCAGCAGGGCGATATCGAGCGCGCGCTCGAAGTTGATGAGGCTCTCCGCGGACTCGAGTTCGTCGAGCGCCGCCGAGAGGTCGTCACCGTACTTCGAATCGCGGATCGCCGCGACGAGCTCGTCGCGGTTCTGCGCCAGCGTCGCGAGCTCGCTCGCGGTGAACAGCGACCCGCCGTCGATGTAGTAGTCGGCGGGGTCGATGTCCGCACCGCTTTGCGCGAGCCGAAGCGCGTTCCGGGCGTTCCGGAAGTCGATTTCCGCTTCGAGGAACTCGCGGTACTGCTGGGTGGCCTCGTCGACGACGAGGTCTTCGAGCAGGTGGTCGTAGTACGTCCTGTCGACGGCGTTTTCGAGGGGAACGAGGACGCCCGTGTCCTCGTAGTCGTCGTACGCCGCTTCGAGGCCGGGGCCGAAGATCGTCCCCGACAGGCGGTCGACGGCGTCCTCGATGCTCGGTGCGTCGAGCAGTTGATCGAGAAGTTCCTCGTCGAACTCACCGGCGCGGATCAGGTCGTCCGCGATCTCGTCGCTGTCAGCCTCCGAGTAGATGCCGCGGATGACGGTCTTGACGTTCCACGCGTCGAACTTGCGCAGGTAGCGCGCGATCAGGTCGTACAGCCGACCGTCGGCCCAGCGGAGCAGATCGTCGAACTGCTTCGCGAGGTTGCGGTTGAGCGCGTACTCGATGAGGTCGACGCCCGAGTGCCGCGAGCCGAGCGCGTTGATCTCGGCCTCGTAGTCGGATTCCTCCATAAACCGCGCGATCTCGGCTGGCCCCATCCGAATCAGCTTGCGGTACTCTTCGTCCCCGTAGAGGGCGCTTCGGCGCGCTCGGACGCGGGCCGTCACGTACTCCGGGTTGGAACCGCCGGCGGTGCTCATTGGTCGAACAGTATCTCGCTCACGTTCTTGAGGTTGTTCTCCCAGACGCTCCCAAGAACCGAGTCGAAGGTGTTGTTCACCCGAACGCGAGAGCTCTCACCCTCGACGACGACACCGCCGAGGCAGTCGTACTCCCCGGCGTACTCGAAGCCGTCGTACTCCTCACAGAGCGACTCGAGCAGTTCGGCGTCGTCGGCTCGTCCGTAGACCGACACGGACTCTCCCTCGTCGAACTCGTCGGTCGCGTCCGCTAAGAGCGCTTGCGTCAGTTCCTCTCGCTTGTCGTCGGGGAGCGAGGTGAGCTCCGATTCGACCCGACTGCGGACGTCCTCGAGGACGTCGCGACGGGCTTCGAGCCGTTCTTGTTTCGCTTCGAGCTTCGCGCTCGACAGCGCCTGTTCGCGTTCCTGCTCGATCTGGCGCTCGACGGACTCCTTTCGCGCTTCGAGGAGTTCCTCGGCGTCAGTCTCTGCCGTCTCGACGATCTCATCGGCGCGACGTTCGCCCTGCTCGCGAATCTCCTCCGCACGCGCGCGGGCTTCGTCCCGGATGTCTTCGACGACGTTGTCCAAACTCATTGATGGAAAGAGCGGGGGCGTTCAGACCAGGAATACGACGACGAGCGCGAGGATGACGAGCGTCTCCGGCAGGACGGTCAGGATCAGACCGTTGACGAAGAGACTGTCGTCTTCCGCGATGGCGCCCATCGCGGCCGCGCCGATACCGCGCTCTGCATACCCTGCGCCGAAGGCCGCGAGACCGACCGCGAGTGCGGCGGCGGCGGATGGTTCAAGAGCCGGGGCAGCTGCCTGTGTCTGCTGTAGGAGTGCTTCGAACATTGTATTTGGTGTTGACCGGATAGTCGTCTCCGAACGTGCGTTATTGGACGCACGTATCTCATAAAGCTTCCCAAACTAACTCGCGAGAACGGGTGAGAAGCGCCCGGACTCGGCCGTATTCGTCCGATTTGAGAATGAGTAACACGGCTATCAAAACCACGGATGTGAGGTGTCGTTTTCAGACAGACACGGGAGAGGCGGTGCCCGCCTGCGTCAGTCTTCGGTCGTGAAGCGGCGTTCGTAGCCGAACGGTTCGTACTCGCGCCCACCGCCGTCGAAGAACTTGTTGAAGAACTCGACGTACTCGAGACGCACCGCCTGCAGACCGGCGCTCGTGACGCCGAGCGCGAGGACGAGCAGGTGGCCGAGCACCAGCACGAGGAGGCCGATCAGGATCGTCGCGGCGTCGCCGTGGACGAGCCCACCGAACATAATCTCGGTCACCTCGTAGCCGTGGTAGCTCAGCGTTTCACCCGGACCGAGCGCCGCCACGGCCCCAGCGTCCGGCATTCCTCCGAGACCGAAGTGCCAGCCGCCGTGATCGTCGACGTACACGCCGAAGAAGAGCAGGTTGACCGTGAAGGCCATCCCCGCCTTCGCGAGCAGCACCGCGGCGATACGCGTGTACGAGAGGACGTTCACGAGCACGTTCAGGAACTCGACGACCTCGATCGGCTCGCCGATCGCGAGCAGGACGAGACCGACGACGAACACCAGAAGCGGCAGCGTGAACGGCGCGTCGACGATCGGGATGTTGAACAGCGCCATCGTCGGGAACCCGTTGAACCCGAGCGGGATCACGCCCTCGCTGGAGAACGTCGTGTAGATGAATTCGGGTGCGACGCTACTGAGCGCGTCACTGAACACCCACACCCACAGGCCGTTCATCATCAGGAGCCACGAGCCGTTGTCGTAGACAGCGTGCTTCAAGTCGTGAAGCTGGTAGTCCTCGACGAAGCCGAAGATCCACGCCACGTTGAGGTGGAAGATCCCGATCAGCACGCTCACGACGAGCCAACCGCGGGCCCAGTCGATTCCGGCGGGCGAGAGTCCTTTCTCGATCGGCGGATGTGCCATACCGAGCATCCCTTCCCAGAAGTACGTGGAAATGACGTGCAGGCCGAACAGCTCACCGTACAGAATCCCGAAGATTACCGTGAAGAAGCCCGCGGCGATGGTGACGCCGCCCATACTCCGAAACGCCGGGCGGTCCGCGAATTTGGTGTAGAGGAAGTAGCCGATCCCCATATAGATGAGGCCGTACCCGAGGTCGCCGATCATAAACCCGAAGAACGCCGGGAACGTCAGAAAGAGGATGATCGTCGGGTCGAACTCGTAGTAGCTCGGCCGGTTGACCGCCTGCACCAGGATCTCGAAGGGCTTGACCGCGCCCGGGTTGTCCTGGACCGTCGGCGGTTCGTCGTCGGCCATCACGACCGGGCTGCCACCGTCGGCGCGCGCCGTCTCCGCGCCGCCGTCTGCGGCCGCCGCCGCCCCGCCGTTGCCGCCAGCGGGGACGTCCTCGCGGACGTGGTCGGTGCCGTCCTTCGAGAACGTCGCCCGCTCAAGCTCCTCAACCTCGACGCGGTCACCGACGGCGTCTTTGAGCGCGCCCTTGAACTCGGTGTACCCCTCGGAGGGGATCCACCCCTCGGCGATGAAGGCGTTCTCCGTCGTCGCGAAGGAGAGCGGGGCCTCGGTCTTTTGGACGTCGATCGAGAGCTTCTCCTCGGCGGCGAGGAGGAATCCCGCGGCGTCCATCTTCTCGGCTTCCAGCTCGTTGTCGACCGTCGAGAGCTTCGATTCGAGCTGCTGTTTCTCGTGTTCGAGCTCGGCCTCGTAGTCGCTCGGGCTGCCGCTGGCGTCCGGCACCTCGTAGGCGGTGAAATCCGCGCTCACCAGCGCGTCGACGAGTGCCGAGTCGTCGGCGTCGGCCGTGGGGTGCGCGAAGACGCTGAGGACGTCGTCACCGGCGAAAATCTCGTGGGAGCGGAGGTCATCGGCGTCGATGACCGCGCGCTCGATCGTGTCGCGGTCGCCCGCGCCGACAGCGACCTGTAACGTGTCGTAGCCGGAGAGCAGGTCGAGGTCGATGTCGAGATCGACGAACGGTTCGACCGCATCGAGCTGATCTTCGAGCGATCGGATCTCCTGACGGAGTTCCTGTCGGCGGTCGTCGAGTTCGTTGACTCGCGTGCGGATCGCTTCGAGCTCCTCGTCGAGCGCGTCGTCGGTGACGATTCGCGTCGGCCCCGCGTCGTCGGCGTCGACGTCGAGGATGCTTTCGAGGGAGCGAACCGTGACGAGCCGATCGGAGGACTCCTCGGCACCCTCGACGGGATTGCCGGGGTCGAACCCGTCCCAGGAACCGTCGTACTCGGTGACGTGCAGCAGATTCAGCCCGTGGGCGGTCTCGATGACCTCGTCCATCACGGCCTTCGATCCCGTCACCGAGACCTTGCTCATCTGCTCAGGTCTGAGCATGTACCGCCTCCTCGAACTGGCTGATCGCGTATTCGACCGCCTCGTCGGCGTTCTCCTCGGCGGACGCGACCAGCTTCTCACGCGCTTCTTTGCCCTCCTCGATGAGCTCCTCGCGCTCGGCCTCGATCTCCGCGCGGGCCTCGGCGAGCCGCTCTTCCTCGTACTCGTCGGCCTCTGTCTCTGCGTCGGCGCGGATCTCCTCGGCTTCGCGTCGAGCCTCCTCGATTCGCTCGTCGCGATCCTCCTCGGCCTGCTTCACGATGTCTTCGGCCTCGGATTCCGCCGTTTTGATCCGTTCGAGAACCTCTGGTCTCGGCATACTCGTATCACCGAAACGTAGCGCAAGCGGCGTATAAGGTGTTTGCGGAACACTCTCGCCAACCCCTCGGTTTTCAGACGTGACAGCGAGGGCGGATCCGCACCGTTATCATTCTCCCGCCCAAACCGGGGGGCGATGGGTGTCCTCGAAGACAAGGCCAACGCGCGCCTGTTCTACAAGTACCTCTCGAAGGTCTACGATCGGATCAACCCCTTCATCTGGAACGAGGCGATGCGCGACGAGGCGCTGGAGTGGTTCGACGTGCAGCAGGGCGACCGCGTCCTCGACGTCGGGTGCGGCACCGGCTTCGGGACCGAGGGACTCCTCCGCTACACCGACGACGTTCACGGCCTGGATCAGAGCCGCCATCAAATGGAGAAGGCGTTCGAGAAGTTCGGCGCTCGCGACCGCGTGCGCTTCTACCGGGGCGACGCCGAGCGGCTCCCGTTCGCCGACGACTCCTTCGACGCAATCTGGTCGTCGGGCTCGATCGAGTACTGGCCCAACCCGGTAACGGCGCTCACGGAGTTCCGCCGCGTCGTCAAGCCGGGACACCGCGTGCTCGTCGTCGGCCCCGACTACCCCAACAACCGCATCTTCCAGCACCTCGCGGACGCGATTATGCTCTTTTACGACGAGGAGGAGGCCCAGCGGATGTTCGAGGAGGCGGGCTTCGTCGACATCGAACACCACATCCAGCAGGCGTATCCCGGTAGCCCCCGGGCGATCACGACGCTCGCGCGTGCGCCAGAGGAATAATTTCTCCAGTAATTTCTCCGGTCCCCCGAAGTTCCAGTTTTCCAGTCCTCCGTACTTCCGGTCCTCCCAAATTCCGATCTTCCGGGCCCTACTCTCGGAACTCGAATCTCTATCCCCCGTTCAATCGACAGTCCCGCGAACGCGGCTCACCCGATCGGAGCCGACGTAGACCGTGACCGAGACGGTACGTCCGGGGTGCAACCGCGGCGCGTTCGTGGCCGCGACGCGGAACGAGCCGGTTTCGCCCGCTGACCAGACGCCGTCGCTCGCGAGGTTGAACGGCCCGGTCGGTCCGCCGCGAAAGCCCGTCGCCGCGAAGAACGGGACCGGTGGCTGGTGACGGAGCCGCTCCCCGTCGACCGCGACGACGAGCCGCACGTCCGAAAGCGACAACGACGGCCCCACCTCGTGCGTCAACGCGACCGTGTCGCCGTCGAGTCGCAGCGACAGCGCGACGGTCTCCGTCCCCGAGTCGCCCGCCGCGACTGTACCGCTCGCGATCTCGCCCTCGCCGGTCGCCGCCGCGACGGCCTCCACACCGGCGGCGACGACGCCACCGAGCGCGATCCCGACGAGGAGCAGCAGCACGACACCGATCACTGAGGCCGATCCGCGGGAAGACACGGGGGCGTTGGCACCTCGATGGGATATGAACGTTCGGCCCGAGACTGTCGCCGGACGACGTGGAAAAGCGTCGAATCGGTTAGCCGGACGGCGTCATCGTTCCCATTCCGTCCTGGGGCGCGCTCTCGTTGACCTCGCCGTAGACGAACGGCGTGGAGGTGGGTTCGACAGAGAGCACGACGACCGAGCTTCCGTCGATGGCGGTCACCTGATAGGTCCCGCTCGGGGTGAGCGTCCACAGCGATCCGTCGCCGCCGGTCCGCCCGACGACCGAACTGCGGCCGCCAGCGGGGCCGACCGTGAGCTGGGCGTCGACCGGTTCGTCGTTCTCAGTGCTGTTGAGTTGCAGTCGGACCGGGCCGCCGGGGTACGTCCGGTGGGCGGTCAGTTCGAGACCGTCTTTGATCGCCGACGTCGCCGACGTCGTCCTCACCCGGTCGATCGGCCGATACTGGTACTCCTTGAACACGCGCTCGCTCCCGCTGTCGACGAACGCGACGAGTCGGCCGCGCTCGTGTTCGATCGTCACCCGCGTGCTGTCGCTCTCGGGGTTCCCGACGACGTCGTCGCGGAGCCGGAGGGCGGTGATCGTCGGGTACGCCTGCTCGGTCGCGTTGACGGCGTCGCCCAGCGTGAAGGATTCGCCGTTACCGACCCGAAGCGGTCCGCGGTACACCTCGCGAACGTACGTTCCGTCGCGGATGACGGCGAGTTCGACGCTGTCGTCGCCGGACTGGACGAAGAAGCGCGTCGACTCGGCCTCACCGTTGAGGACCGACGCCGCGTGCCCGCGGACCGGTCCGGCGAGCGTGTTCAGCTCCAGCTCGATGTTCCCGAAGCGCGAGGAGGAGATACTGAATCCCGGCGTCGAGTCGGCGAGTCCCTGGAGTCGGTCTCGACGCTGTTGAAGCTCGCGGGCCTCGGCGTCAATCACCGCGAGTTCGTAAAGGAGTCGCCGCGGCGTCAGTTCGTCGCGACCGTACGCCGCGACTGCCTGTTGCTGTCGCGTGCGGAGCGTGATTACTCGCTGCTCGATAGTGCTGACCTCCTGGAGGAGATACTGCTGTCGCCTGTCGGCCGTCCCGGCGGATTCGATCCGCTCGACAACCGCGGTCGTCTCGAGGCGCCCTTCCGCCGTTCGCGAGCCGAACGCGAGGCCGCTCCCGAGTTCGACGTACTCCGTCTTGAGGCTACTCCGCGTCGCCGCGTTCGGCGGGATCCCGAGGACGTTGATCGGCGACGCCTCACCGGTTTCGTTGGGGGGCGATACCTGTAGCGGCGGGCTGGCGCTCACCGGTTCGAGGGAGTCGCTAGCGGATGCGTTCGGCGCATCGGCCCCCAACGCCGGGACCGCACCAGCGACTGCGGAGAGCACCAAGAGGAGGGCGAGTGAGAGGGCGGCAGCACGCATACGCCGTCCGTACTCCCGGACGGTTATTAAATCGCGTCATTCGACAGACTGTCAGATGAGGTACGGTCTTTCTCGGGCAACAGCGGTGTCGGATCAACGGTAGCGGTGTCAGGTCCAGCGGTAGTGATGTCAGACCCAGCGGTAGCGATGTCGTATCCAGCGGTAGGATCTCGTATCCAACCAAGCGCGAGAGAGACTCGACCGATGGAAAGCGTTTTGAGCGTCCCACGTGCACTGCCATCAAATGCGGACGTCCGCGCTGTGGGTTGCCCTCCTCCTCGTCTTCGCCGCTGTCGCTCCAGCCTCGGCTCTCGCCGTCGACGATCTCTCCCCGCGCGGTTCTGCGTCACCGGCGGCCGATATGGGTGCCGTATCCGACCGGACTGCTGACGTTCGAGCGACGTCGGATCGCGCGGCCGACGTTCGAGCACCGAGCGGGTTCCGGCAGTTGAGCGACGGGGACGGCGCGCCCGCGGGAACCACCGTCGAGATCGACCTCCAATCGGACCGGAGCGCCGAGTGGCGCATCGAGACGCACTACACCCTCGATTCGCAGAACGAGACGAGAGCGTTCCGGACGCTCGCGTCCCAGTACGAGGCGGGAGAGGCGGACGTCGGACCCAGCCGCGCCCTCTTCGAGTCGTTACAGGAGCGCGCGAGCGAATCGACCGGGCGCTCGATGGCGATCGAGAACGTCACCTACCACAGCTCGATCGACGAGGAGGCGAGCCGGGGGACGCTCGCGCTCACGTTCAGGTGGACGGGCTTCCTCCGACAGGGCGCGAACGGGACGTTCGTCCTCGACGACGTGTTCACGCTCCCGACCGCCGAGACCGACGAGGAGCGGACGTGGCTCTCGATCTTCGGCGACGATCAACAGATCCTCATCCGGCCGCCGGACGGGTACACGGTGACCGGAACGAGCATCCCGGTCCAGCAGCGCGAGAGCGCGATCATCCTCGCGGAGCCGTCGGACTTCGAGGGCGAGGGCGAAGCGCTCGAAATTACGTACACGTCGGTCGGCCCCGCGGATCAACTCCCGCTCGGGCTCCTCGCGGGCGGCGGATTCGTGGCGATCGCGACGCTTCTCGCGGGCTTTTGGCTGATACAGCGCAGCGACGAGCGGACCCTACCGTGGAACGTCCCATCGACCGCTTCCGACGCCGCCGGAGCGGAGATCGCTGAGAACGGAGGTGTAGACGCCGGAGGCCAGGCGTCGACAACGCGTCCCGCGGGTGACGTGGCCCGGAGTAGCTCCGGGGGCGATCCAGCGCAGTCGTCCGCCGCCGACAGCCAACACGCTCCCGAAGCAGCCACGGGCGACGACGGGACCGGGAGCGAGCCCGACCTCTCGCTGCTTTCCGACGAAGAGCGCGTCGAACACCTCCTCGAACGGAACGGTGGTCGGATGAAACAGGCGACGATCGTCGACGAGACCGACTGGTCGGACGCGAAAGTCTCCCAACTCCTCTCGGCGATGGCCGACGAGGGACGGGTGAACAAGCTCCGTCTCGGGCGCGAGAACCTCATTTCGCTCCCGGAGGACGACGGGGACGGCTCGGGCAACGGCACTGAAGTCGGGACCGACAGTTCAGATAGTTTGAGCAGCAAGTAACGGTCCGCAGCAGCGAGATCGGTGCATCGACAACGCCGGAATCGGACCGGAAATTCGATCGTTCGGATCCGCTTTCCGGAACCTCTTTTGCCGCCCCAACCTCAGCGTCGGGTAATGGAGTATCTGGAGCGTCGGGTGTCGCTGGTCGAAGCACGCCTCGAGAGCGTGATCGAGGCGGTCGACCCTCCGGAATTATCCGACGAGGTTGCACACGTCGCGCTTGCGGGCGGCAAACGCGTCCGACCGGCGGTCACGATTCTGGCCTGTGAGGCCTGCGGCGGAGAGCCCGCCGAGGCGGTCGACTTCGCCGTCGCGATCGAACTGGTTCACAACGCGTCGCTCGTGATCGACGACATCATCGACCGCTCCGACGTGCGCCGCGGGACGGCGAGCGCCTGGGCGGAATACGGGTACGGTCCCGCGATCATCGCCTCCGACGGCCTGTTGGGCGAGGCGTTCGCGCTCCTCTCGCGGAACGACCACGCGACGCAGATCGTCGCCGAGTCGATGGTCGAACTCGGCGAGGGCGAGGCGACCGAACTGGTGGCTCGCCCCACCAACGAAAGCGAATACATGGATCTCGCCCGGCGAAAGACCGGCGCGCTGTTCCGCGCCGCGGCGGAACTCGGCGCGGTCGCCGCCGACGCGGACCCGTTCACGGTCGAGGCGTTCGGCGAGTACGCCGAGCGCGTCGGCGTGGCGTTTCAGATCCGCGACGATGTCCTCGACGCGACGGCCGATGCGGCGGATCTCGGCAAGCCCACCGGACAGGACGAGGAGATGGACCGCCCCTCGGTGGTGCAGGTCACGGACCTGTCGGCGGAGGCGGCCAACCAGCGCGCGCACGACCAGTCCGAGCAGGCGCTCGACGCGCTCGCCGCCTCCGACGTCGACGACAGCGAACCGCTCGGTTACCTGCAAGACCTCGCGGAGTTCGTTGTCGTCCGCGAACGGTAGCGTGTTCCCACAAGCGGGACTACGCGAGCGACAGGAGGCCGTCGTCCAGTCAGCCGCTTCCATCGAGTCCCGCTACGCTACCCCTGCGCCGCCTCCGCGGCCGTCGGGAACCGCGACTCCGCGATGGCGAACGCGAGCGTGCTGAACACGCCGAGGAGCGTTCCGGCGGTGAGACCGATCGCCAGCTCGGTCATCGAGAACGACTCGACCCCGGCGATCCCGCTCGGGAGGAAGAACCCCGAGACGACGTAGAGGACCACCGCGATGGCGACGACGTAAAAGGGCGCGTTGAGATAGCGCCACTTGAACCGGTCCGCGAGGTACTCGTCTGTCACCTGCCCGAGGCTCGACGTGACGCCCGCCGCCGCGAACCACTGGACTGCACCGTGGACGAGCGCCGCGAGAACGAGCGGCGGCGTCGGGTCGGTGACGCTCGTCCGGAGCGTTTCGACGAGCGCGTAGCCCCGGAAGCCGCCCACGACGAGGAGCGCCGCGGCCGCGACGTACGTGATGAGCGTGACGCGCCCCTCGTAGAGCACGTCGCGGATGCGCTCTGCGGTGTCGTCGACGGCGTCCTCCAATCCGAGACCGCGGAAGAGCGTGTACAGGCCGAGAAACGCCGAGATGAATCCCAACACGACGGCGCCGGGAACGTCGAAGAGACTCGCGATCGTGACGAACGGGTAGATCAAGAGGAGAATCCCGAGCGGCACGAGAATCGTGCCTCTCGTCTCCGGATCTGCGAGAACCTGCTTCATCGTGTAGTAGATCGACTCCAGGTCCTGCGCCTGCCGGACGACGACTCGTCGAACGCTGTCGATCGGGACGCGCGAGCGGATGATCGGCAGCACCGACTCGTCCTGCGCGCCGTCGGTGATGACGATGGCGCTGACGTTTTCCCCGGTCGAGAGCCCCGCCAGCACGCGGTCGATCTCTTCGCCGATCGCCCGGTTGGCCTTCACGTCGCCGCCCTGCGTCCCGGTGACGGCCGCGACGGCCACTTCCTCTTCGACGTCGGGGTCGCGTTCGAGGGCGTCGTGCTCGTGGATCCCCTGGAACAGCACGTTGACGTCGGAGTCCTCCGGGTCGGCCGTCGCGAGGGCTACGGCCGCTGATTCGACGGCGTCGCGGCCGACGACGGGCGTTTCCAGCCCGGTCTTGCGGCCGAGGTCGTCGTCGAGGTCGACACAGAGGACCAACAGCATCTGCCCGGAGGTACGCCGCCGGGCTATATCTGTTTTCGGGAGTGATGACAGGCACAATTCGGGAGTGATGGCAGTCACAATTCGGGAGTGATGGCAGTCACAACCGACCGAATGGGAGAGATCGTCCGGATCGAACGCCAGTCGCCGATCCAAGTAGCACGACTTTTGGGTCTCCGGGCGGTAGCGAGTACAACAGAATGATCTCGAAGGGCTGTGAGCAGTGCGCGAAAGGCGGGAAGATGGTCCTCTTCGTCTACGGTTACTGCGACCAGCGCGACTGCTTTTACTGCCCGCTCGGCGAGAACCGCAAGAACGTCACCGACGTCTACGCCAACGAGCGCCTCGTGGAATCCGACGATGACGTCATCGAGGAGGCCCACCGAATGGACGCCCTCGGCACCTCGATCACCGGCGGCGAACCGCAGGAGGCCCTCGAGCAGACCTGTCGCTATCTGTCGCTCTTGAAAGAGGAGTTCGGCGAGGATCACCACACGCACCTGTACACCGGGATCACCGGCGGCAGAGAGAATATGCGGCGGCTCTCGGAGGCCGGACTCGACGAAATCCGCTTTCACCCGCCGTACGAACTGTGGGGCGACCTCCACGGGACCGAGTGGGAGGAGATCCTCTATATCGCCCGTGAAGAGGGACTCACTCCCGCGTTCGAGATCCCGGGAATTCGAGCCGAACCGGAGTTCCTGGAGTTCCTCGACGAGGGCGCCGCCGACTTTTGCAACGTCAACGAGTTCGAGATGAGCGACGGGAACTACCGCCGGATGCAGGAGGAGGGGTACGAACTGCAGGAGGGACACATGTCCGCCGTCGACGGCTCGAAGACTGAAATCCTCGACGCGATGGGCGACCACGAGCGCGTGTACTTCTGCACCTCCGTGTTCAAGGACGCCGCCCAGCACCGCAACCGACTCAAGCGGATGGCGCGGACGATCCGGCGACCGTTCGACGAGGTGACCGACGACGGGACGCTCGTCTACGGCAAGACGTGGATCGGGTCTGAAAAGCTCGACGCCCTCGGTGTCCCCGAGGAGTTCTACACGATCAAATCGAACCACATCGAGGTCGCGTGGTGGCTCTTAGAGGAGATGATCGAAGCGGGCGACGTGCCCGAGGGCGAGATCGTCGAGCAGTACCCGACCGCGGACGGGACAGTCGTCGAGCGGACACCGCTGGCGTGACGTCGCAAGAAGCGCAGCTATCCGGTTCGTGATTCCTTTTCTAACGTCAGCGCCGCGTAGAGACCCGGAACGAGCGCCACCGCCGTGCCGACGAGGAGCCACTCGCCGAGTGCGCCGCCGCTGGCGACGCCGATCCCGACGATAGCGACGCCCAACAATCCACCGACGCTCGCGGCGAGACGTTTCGTGCGACGGTCGAAGTCGACCCCGCGGGCAGTCGCGTAGAGTGCGGCACCGAGCGCGCAGACGCCCCCGGCGACGACGCCGACGAGCGGCTGTCCGACGAAGAGACCGAATGCGAGAAGCGCGAGCCCTGCGGCGACGCCGACGCCCGCGGTCGCCCGCGGCGTGAGCGGATTGACGCCCGCTCCGTAGCGCGTCGCGTATCCGGCTGGCGGGGTTCCGAGCGCGAGTCCGACGAGCGCGGCTCTCAGAACACCGCCAGCCGTGGGGTCGTCGACGAGCGTACCCAGCGCACCAGCGGCGGCGATCGCACCCCCGAGTCCCAGCAGCCATCGCGGGCGAAGCGTCGCCGCGGGGTCGGAGTCGCGGACGATTCCGAAGCCGACGAACGGGTAGGAGACGAGCGCGCCGACGACGGTCGTCGCGTAGAGACCCCAGCCCAGCGTGACCCCGGTCACGACGACCGAGAGGCCGAGCACGACGCCGATGAGGACCGCGAACTCGGGAACGCGACGGCTCATACTCCGAGTCGGGGCGAGTCGGCAGAAAGCGTTGCGGTCGCGCCGAGATCGCATCCGTATCGAGCGACTGATGACCGTCGTTGCGGGCCGCGTCTGTGAGCCGTCATTCCACGGTACACGGGGGCTCGTTCGTCGACCCGCAAGCGTTTAGACGGGCCGTGAAGTATCTCTCGCTATGTCAGACTGTCCGTTGGCCGACGACTGTCCCCGGTATTCGGAGCGAATCGACGGAATGGGGTGTCAGTACTACGGCGACCGCGGCGGCGCGGAGTGGTGTAACAACTACGAACAGCCGATCCGCGACCTGAAGGCCCAACCCGTCAAGCCGGGCGAGGAGGTCGTCATCGACGTCGACGACATCCACGAGAGCGGTGCGGGCGTCGGCCGCACCGAGGACGGGTTCATCGTCCTCACCGACGGTCTCCTACCCGAAGCGCGGGCGGTCGTCAGAATCGACCGCGTGAAGTCGAATCACGCGACGGCGAAGAAGATCGTGGAACGGCTGCCGCTGGACGAAGACGAAGTCGACGACGAGGACGCGGACGCGGAATCAGAAACTGTCGACCCCGACGATGACGACGGTGACGACGAAAACGACGACTTCAGCGGCCGGGGACGACCGACCGCACTCGGAAGCCGCGACAACTTCTGGGGCGGGTAGTCGGACTCGCGGCCCGGGGGGGATCGGATGGACAGTCGGTTCTCCGGGTCAACGGGTCGTCGATCAACGGACGGCCGACCAACAGACAGTCGGTCTTCTGTAGCTTTTTTGCGACGGCCGCGCAACACAGCCGTATGGCTGATGGCGAAGGCGACGGCGGCGGCGCAACAACGTCGGACGACGACGAGGTGTTCGACGTCGACGCCGCGCTGTCGGAAGTCGGATTCGACGCCGAAGAGAGCGTGTTGACGCGACGGCAGGCCGAGGTGCTCGTGCTCCGCGAGCGTGGGGTCCAGCAGTCCCGAATCGCGGATATGCTCGGGACCTCGCGCGCGAACGTGTCGAGCGTCGAGTCGAGTGCCCGGCGGAACGTCGAGAAGGCGCGAGAGACTGTCGCCTTCGCCGAGGCGTTGGCCGCGCCGGTCCAGATCTCCGTCGAGAAGGGAACGGACCTGTACGACGTGCCCAAACAGGTCTACGACGCCTGCGACGAGGCGGGGGTGAAAGTGAACCGAACGGCGCCGGAGCTGATGAAGGTCGTCTCCGACGCCGCCGGTGACGCCATTCAGGGCCGGGAGGTCCGCGAGTCGCTGCTCGTCGGCGTCACGACCGGCGGGACGGTGCAGGTCCGACGAACGACGGAGTGACGCGGGACTGTTGAGACGTCTTCAGAACTCCCCGCGGTCCTGGAGCGACCGCACGAGCGATTTGACCTTCTGCGCCTGCGCTTTCGGCACCACCAGCACGCGACCGTCCCACGCGACCACCGCGAGGTCCGACACGCCGACAAGCGAGACGTGCGCGTCGTCGGCGACGACGACGTTGTCCTCGGCCTCGACCGTTCGGAGCGTGACGTCGCCGTCGGAGACGTTTCCGTTCGCGTCAGCGTCGAGAACTCGTTCGAGCGCGTCCCACGCGCCGACGTCGTCCCACGGGAACGACACCGGGACCACCGCGACGTCGTCGGCAGTCTCGAAGACGGCGTTGTCGACGCTCACGGGATCGATAGACTCGAAGGCGGCCGTGACTGTCCCGTCCGCCGCACCGCGCGAGTCATCGGCGGCGGCGAGCGCTGCCGAGAGCGGAGCCAGCGGCGACCTCTCGACGGCATCGAAGAGGATCTCCGGCCGCCAGGCGAACAGCCCGGCGTTCCAGTAGTGACCCGCCTCGACGTACGCGGCCGCGGTCGCGGCGTCGGGTTTCTCGTGGAACGACCGGACCGATTGCCACTCGGTTTCTCCCCCGGGTCCCGCCGCTTCGATGTAGCCGTAGCCGGTCTCGGGACGGGTCGGCTCCACGCCGAAGGTGACCAGCCGGTCCTCGGTCGCCGCGACGGCAGTCCCGCGGCGGACTGCGTCCGCGAAGCCCTCGCCGACGAGGTGATCGCTCGGGAGCGACAGAAGCACGCAGTCGTCGTACCGGCGCGAAATTCGGTGCGTCGCGTACAACAGCGCGGGACCAGTGTCCCGGCCCGCGGGTTCCACGAGGACCGTCACGCCGTCGCCGACCCGCTCGGCGACGCCGTCGCGGTACGACTCGCGCGTGACGACGACCACTTCGTCGGCGACCTCGCGGGCGCGGTCGACGGTCCGCTCGAGAAGCGACTTGCCGCCACCCGCCAACGAGAGGAACTGCTTCGGCCGGTCGGATCGGCTCGCGGGGTAGAGCCGCGACCCGGTTCCCCCGGCGAGCACGGCGGCGACCACTGGGAGCGAAGCGGCGTCGTCCGTCGCGGGTTGCTCCGCTGCGGGTCGCTCCGCTACGGATTGCTCCGTCGCTGGAGAAGATCGCGGTTCGGTCATCACCACGTCTCCACGATACCGTCTCTGACGTCTTCGGCGCAGCCCTCACAGTCGGGGTGACCCGCCTCGAAACAGGCCGGATGGCCGTCGGCGTCGACCGCGACGGCCCGCCGTTCGGCCTCGCGACGGCAGACGAGGCGGACGCGTCCCTCGTCGTCGCGGGGAAGCGCGTCCGGTACGGCGTCGCGTTCGCCCGCTTCGGCCGCGTCAGCCGACTGCCGCCCCTCTCGGTAGGCGTCGCGGGCGCGAGCGTACTGTCGGCCCGCCTCTCGAAGCTTCCGTCGCAGCAGTCCTTCGAGGCGGTCGTCCATCGCTCGGGTGTGGGATTCGGACCGACATAGGTCCGTTGGTGGCGCTGACGACCGCCCCGTCGAAAGCGGCGCTGTCGGTACGGTGTTCCGTCTCGTTGATGCGCTGTTATCCATACGGCACCCGGGCCGTCGGATTTCACTTTCACCCCGGTTACGACAGTTTATTACCCATCGCGCACCAAACGCTCTGTGCCTCCCAACGGAAAACAAGGCGGAGGCGAGTGAAACTATGTCAGACCTGCGAACACACGCAGCGGAGATAGCCGAACAGTTCTCGGACCACCTAGACGTCGACGAGGCCGAAGTCGAAGAGCGACTGGAGAACCTCGTCGAGGAGTACCGCGTGCCGGTCGAGGAAGCGCGTCGCTCGGTCATCAACAGCTACCTCGAAGAGGCAGGCCTCGAACGCGACGAGATCGGACGCGGCGGCAACGACGAGGTCCGCCTCGCCGACATCGACGAGGACGAGCAGTGGATCGACGTGACTGCGAAAGTCGTCGAACTGTGGGAGCCCCGAAGCGAGTCGATCGCGCAGGTGGGCCTGCTCGGCGACGAATCCGGCCGGACGAAGTTCGTCGCCTTCGAGACGTCGGACCTCCCGAAGCTCGAAGAGGGTGCGGTCTACCGCCTCGGCAACGTCGTCACCGACGAGTACCAGGGTAACTTCTCGGTGAAGCTGAACAAGACGACCTCGATCGAGGAGCTCGACGAGGAGATCGAAGTCGGCGACGACTCGACCACCGTCGAGGGCGCGCTCGTCGACATCCAGTCGGGGAGCGGCCTCATCAAGCGCTGCCCCGAGGAGGGCTGTACGCGCGTCCTCCAGAACGGTCGCTGCTCGGAGCACGGCGACGTCGACGGCGAGTTCGACCTGCGGATCAAGGGCGTGCTCGACGACGGCGAGCGCGTCTACGAGATCATCTTCGGCCGCGATGTCACAGAGGACCTCACGGAAATCACGCTCGACGAGGCCCAGCAGATGGCGATGGACGCCCTCGACACGACCGTCGTCGTCGACGAGATGCGCGAGGACCTCCTCGGCACCTACTACCGCGTCTCCGGCCCCGAACTGGGACGCTACGTCCTCGCCGACGAGGTCGAACGGCTCACCGAACCGGCGGATCCAGAAGCGGTGCTGATCAAAGCGAGGTCGATCTGATATGAGCGCAAACGAGATTCCATCCCGAGAAGTCGCCCGACGCGTGTTCGCAGACGAGTTCAACGACGCCGCCTTCACCTTCAAGGAATCCGACGACGACCGCGCGCCGGTCTACCTGCTGCTGCCGACCGGCGAGAAAGCGAACCGCGTGTTCTTCGTCGGGACACTGACGGAGAAAGACGACGTCGGCGAGGACAACGAGTACTGGCGCGGTCGCATCGTCGACCCCACGGGGACGTTCTTCGTCTACGCCGGGCAGTACCAGCCCGAGGCCGCGAGTATGCTCCGGGATCTGGAGCCACCAGCGTACGTCGCGGTCGTCGGCAAGCCGCGGACGTACGAGACCGACGACGGGACGGTCAACGTCTCCGTCAGGCCCGAGTCGATCCAGGTCGTCGACGCGGCGACGCGCGACCGCTGGGTCGTCGAAACCGCCGAGCGGACGCTCGACCGCATCGAGGCGTTCGACGAGGAGGGCAACGAGTACGCGCGGATGGCCCGCGAGGAGTACGACCTCCCGATCGATCGCTACACCGAGTCGGCGGTGTCCGCACTTGAGAGTCTCGAAGAGTCCGACAGCGACGAGTTCGGCCTCGACGGCGGGACGGTCGCCGACGGTGACGCTGACGCCGGTTCCGACGCTGACGTCGACGACGACTCTGACGCCGCGGATCTCCAGCCCGAACCGTAGGCCATCGCTAGCTCGACCCCTAGGCCGTTAGATCGGTTCGATAGCGCCCCGGACAATTTTCTCACATCCGATTCGAGGACTGTGTTCCCCATCTGCCGCCGTGAGAACGTCTGACGAAGCGTTAAGTGGATCGGCCGACGAATTACGAGACGAACCTATGGGCAACAAGAACAAGACGATCTCGTTCCGTGTCAACGAGGACGCCTTCGAGACGCTCCGGGAAATCGCTGAGGAGCGAGACATTTCGCTGTCAGCGGTCTTTCGCGACTACGTCGACACGCTCGTTGCCCACGACGGCCAGGTGCAGGTCGTCGCCGAGCACGAACTCGAAGAGTTGCGAACCGGCGGCGAGTCGGAGTTCCCGCCGACGGTGACCGTCCCGAAGAGCTTCGTCCGCGAGCACGAGCGCCTCGAACTGGAGGCTGAACACCTCCGCGAGCAACTCGAAGAGCACAAGCAGTACGTGAACCACCTCCGCGAGCAGCTCGAAGACGACGACGAGGAAGTAATCCACCTCGAAGACCTCGATGCAGCCGAACCGGACGAGCCGTCGTTCCGACTGGGTTGAGCGGGGAGCCATCCGCGTTGGGAGCGCTCGGAAACACTCACAGAGGCGTGTCGGCATCGGAATCGACGTGGGCCGGTCTTGTACTGATTCTCGGCGAAATCTATATAGCTGTACATCGCCTGACTTCTCCGTGAATTCATTAGACGAGGTATTCAGGCTACTGAGCAAGGAACGGCGGCGGTACGCGCTCTATTATCTCTATCAACAAGACCGCCCGGTTACGATCGAGGAACTCACGGATGCGGTCAACGAGTGGGAAGCCGCTTCGGCTGAGGGTTCGGAGCCTGACGAACGGTTCGAGGACGTGATGTTGACGTTGAATCACACGCATCTGCCGGAGATCGAGTCGGCCGCGAGTGTCGAGTTCGACCGCGAGAACGAGGGGGTGAGAATCACCGACGCCGCTCGGGAAGTCGAGATACTGCTCTCGATCGCGCAGCGCCTCGAAAAGCCGTCTTTGGATATCGACACCATCGACGTGTCCGAGTTGCTCAACTAGGACGCAACTCCGACGTGCTCAACTCGCGCGCTATCTTGAGAGCGCCGTCCGCGCGCGGTGCAGTTTCTGTTCCATCTCCTGGTTGCCGTCGACGCCCGCGAGCGTCTCGGCCGCCTCGAGGGTTCTGACCGCGTTGTCCAGAAACGAGAGCACGTCGCCGGAGTACGCGTACAGCATATACTCGTCGCCCATCACGTCGACGATGGCGTCGGGTCCGAGCCCCTGCGCGCGCAGTTCCAAGAGGTAGCGGACGAACTGCCGCTCGGGGTAGCCGGTGTAGAGGTCGTCCGGATTCTCCGGATCGAGGAAGTCCTGAGCGAAGTCGAGCAGGCGGTCGCGCGTCGCGTCGTCGACCTTCGAGAGCCCCTCGCCGGAGTAGAGCACGTCCATCGTCGCGCCCTTAAACGCCCCTTTCGGGATGTTGACGTCGAGCTGGGAGACGATCTGGCGGTGGTTCTTGAGGTAGACCTTGTCCGTGATAGCCACGGTTGGGCGGGGGTAGGTCGCTGCGGGCGAAAAACGTCTCGGTCTCCGTGCGACACCAGCGCACCCCGGTACGGAGTCGTAACGTATTTGACTTCGACGGGGGTACCTGAAGGTGCGTGTCCGGGTTAGGGTAGTGGACTATCCTTCAGCCTTGTGGAGGCTGAGACGCGGGTTCGATTCTCGCACCCGGACCTTCTGGGGAACGTAGTGACGAAGAAGGACGGACAGTGAGATTGAATCACGCCAGATGAGCGCAGCGAGTCCCGCCTCGGGTTCGATTCTCGCACCCGGACGGTTCTGTCTGAGACCACAACCAACGAGCGCCGCGTAGCGTGTGCTCGTCGCGAGTGTCGAAGGGGAAGTCGACGAGAGAACCGAACGAGGGATCGAAGCGAGCGTCTGCGATCGGAGCCTGGAGCCCAAGTCACGCTGCCAAGGGTAACGACCAGTAGTGAATCCGTCCGGGAAGGCCTCAGAAGTCGGTCCTCAGATCGAGATCAACACGATCGCGAGGATACTGAAGGCGATCCCCGCGATCTTTCGAGGCGTCAGGGCCTCGTCGAAGGCGACGATTCCGATCACCGAACTCACGACGATGAAGAGCCCGTAGATCGGCACGACGACGCTCACGGGCCCCAGTTCGAGCGCCCGATAGTACGTCAACAGCCCAACGGTGAGCAGCACGCCGAGACCGATGATGTGCGGCGTATACTGGTGTCGGAGGTACGGGAGGGGTGACTCGCCGCGGTAGTGTAAGACGCCACCGACGACGATGAGAAGCACGAAGTTCGAGAAGAAGACCGCTGGCGTGCTCGGAACCGTCTCCATCGCGACCTTCAAAAGCGGTGCGACGAGGCTGTAAGTCACGAAGGCGACGATCGAGAACTGCAGGTACGATCGCGCCATCACTCGGCCCCCGAACTCAGATAGACCGCGATGATCGCGGATGCGATCCCCCCAACCCGGGTGACTGTCAGCGCCTCCCCGAGGAACGCGATTCCGATGACCGAGCTGCCGACGATGAACATCCCGTAAATCGGCACGACGACGCTGACCGGGCCGCGTTGTAACGCGAAGTAATACGAGAGGATGCCGACCGCGAGGAACGCGCCGCCGACGTACACGTAGCCCGCGCTGGGCAGGAACACGTAGGCTAGCGGGTTCGTATCCGTCGCGACCATCACGCCGAGAGTCAAGACGAGGAAGACGACAGTTGCGAGAAACAGCGACACGGCGGGCGGAACCTCCTGCGTCACCTTGCTGGTTACCGGTGCGAGCATCCCGTACGAAACGAGCGCGACGACCACCCACGGAAGGTACTCCATAGCGAATACATTCCTGAACAGTGCATTCCTGTTTCGGTATCACGCTCTTACGCACCCGATCGGACCGATGCGATCCCGTCGCTGCCGACACAACTGCTCCGATCCGAGACAACCGGTGACTCGATTTCTACACAATCGAGAATCGTTCTCCCGTTATATGGGTCGAGCGCGCATTTGTTTAGCTGTAAGGTGAACGATTATGAGCACAACCCCCACAACCCGAACCGCGGCTGAGACGACCTTCGGCAACGTCCTCGACTTCGACCTGCAGGGAACGCTGGCCGGATACTGGATCGCCGTGCTGCGCGTGATCACCGGCTACTGGTTCCTCCACGCGGGCTTTACGAAGTTCAGCGTCGTCGCCGGAGAACCGTTCGACGCGAGCGGCTACCTCCTCAACGCGACCGGCAGTCCGATCGCTGGCCTGTTCGCGTGGGTCGCGGGCACCCCGTGGCTGATGGACCTCACGAACCTGATGGTCCCGGCCGGTGAGTTCCTCATCGGACTCGGACTGATCGTGGGTGCGCTCGTCCGGTTGGCCTCGTTCTTCGGGGTCCTCCTGATGTCGTTCTTCTACCTGGGGAACGCCGACTGGGCGCACGGGCTCGTCAACGGTGACCTGATGGGGCTGCTGCTCTTCGTCACCCTCGCGACGCTCGGCGCGGGCCGGATCCTCGGCCTGGACGCCTACCTCGAAAAGCTCGACTTCGCGAACACCCGAATCGCGAAGTTCCTCCTCGGGTGACCCCCGTCCGCGGGTGAGCATCCGAGATTCCTGTCGTAGCTTCTTTCGCGTCGTAGTTTCTTTTGAGTCATCGTTTCAGTCGTAGTTTCTTTCGAGCCGTAGTTTCGCCTCGCAGAGTTCTGCCGCAGTATCCCGTTTCGTTGGGTCTCCCATTGGCTATGAATTCCGTTCCCGGACGTTGCGACGCCGCCGATCCGCGGATATTTCTCCGTTGACGCCGACGAGTCGCGTATGGCGATCGATCTCCGGAGCGACACGGTGACGCGTCCCTCCGACGCGATGCGCGAGGCGGCCGCGGACGCGCCGGTCGGCGACGACGTCTACGGCGAGGACCCGACGGTGAACGAACTGGAAGCGGCCGCGGCCGACCGCGTCGGCACCGGGGACGCGCTCTACGTTCCCACCGGCACGATGGGCAATCAGATCGCCGCGCGGGTCCACGCCGAGCGCGGCGAGGAAATCATCCTCGACGAGCGGTCCCACATCTACTGCTGGGAACTCGGCGGGCTCGCCCAGTTATCTGGGATTCAGCCGCGCCCGGTCGACGCCGACGACGCGGTGCCGACGCCCGGACAGATCGACGGCGCGTACGTCGAAGAGGACCTCCACCGGGCCGGAACCGGACTCGTCGCGCTCGAAAACACCCACAACGGCCGCGGGGGCGTCGCGGTTCCGCCGGAAGCGATTTCGGCGGCCGCGGACGCCGCTCACGACCGCGACGTGCCGGTCCACCTCGACGGCGCGCGGCTGTTCAACGCCTGCGTCGCGCTCGACGTCGAGCCTCCGAGGATGGTCCGCGACGTCGACTCCGTCCTGTTCTGTCTCTCGAAGGGCCTCGGCGCGCCGGTGGGGTCGATCCTCGCGGGAAGTGAATCGTTCATCGAGGACGCCCGGCGGATCCGGAAACTGTTCGGGGGCGGGATGCGACAGGCGGGCGTGATCGCCGCACCCGGGCTGCTCGCGCTGGAGAACGTCGAACGGCTCGCCATCGATCACGACAACGCCGCCGCGCTCGCGAGCGGTCTCGACGCGGTCGACGGCCTCCGCGCCGCGGAGCCCGATACGAACATCGTGCAGGTGTTCACCGACGACCTGGGCGTCGGAGCCGAGGCGTTCATCGACGCGTGCGCGGAACAGGGCGTCCTCGGCGGCCAGCACGGGCCGAACCTCACGCGCTTCTGCACGCACCTGGACGTGACCCGAGAAGACGTCGAGGAGGCAGTCGATCGCATTTCCGGCGCCGTCGACGGCATCAGAGGCTGATACCTCCGAGATCCGTTTCCGCGCTGATCGTCGGCACGCGCAGCGAGCGACTGAAATGCGGCCCGGAGGTCGAAACGCGACTCAGACTTCCGGCTCGACGAACACGTGGCGGATTCGGTCGTCTGCCTGGTACAACCGCGCTTCGAGGTCGTCGATGACGCCGTCCAGCTCCGTCGCCTCCGTCTCCGGATCGAAACTCACGTCCATCGTCACGAGGACGGTCTGGGGGCCGACGTACACCGACCGGAACGTGTCGAGGTGGACGACGCGCGGGGACGCACGAACGACGGCTCGGAGTTCGGCCTCGACGTCCGCGGGGAGGCTCTCGCCGAGGATCAGTCGCTTGTTCTCCCACGCCAGCGCGAGCGCGAACCCCATCAGCAGAATCCCGATGAGTACGGCGGCAATCGCGTCGAAGACCTCGTTCCCGGTCGCCTTCGAGAGCAGAATGCCCACGAGTGCCAACGCGGCCCCGGCGAGCGCGATCGAGTCCTCCGTGAACGCCGTTAGCGTCGTCACGTCGCTCATCTTGCCGAATGCCTCTCGGATTCCGCTCCATCCGTAGTGATCGATCTGCCGCTGCATCTCCGCGTTCGCCTTCGCGAGCGCGTAGGTCTCGAACCCGATCGCGCCGAGCAGCACGACCACGTTCACGTACCACGAGGGGAACGTCGTCCCCGCGAACGTGAGTGTCCCGCTGATGGCGTGGCTGCCGTGCACGATCGCGTTGTAGCCGTGCTTCATCGACTCCCAGCCAGCGATGCCGAACAGGAGGACGGCGACGAGAAAGGAATAAAAGAACTGCGCCTTCCCGTAGCCGAACGGGTGCTCGCGGCTGGATTCCTTCTCGCTGAACCGGATCCCGACGAGGAGAAACACCTGGTTCCCCGTATCAGAGATCGAGTGGTACGTCTCCGACAGCATCGAGGGACTGCCGGTGAGGAGAAACCCGCCGAACTTCAGGATCGCGATCGCCCCGTTCGCGAACAGCGCGGCGAGGACGACGCCTTTGCTTCCGGCCATATGCATACCTCCGGCGATAGGGATAAAGTGATTTGCACCGTCGACGGGCGCCGTCGTACCGGTGACCGCTCCGAATTCGGGTCGGTCGGTTCTTGGTTCTCGACGTCATACCACCCCGCAATGCTCACCGTCGTCTCCGATACCCACAGCACAGATTCACACCGACTCTCGGGACGAACGCTCGACGCCGTCCGCGAGGCGGAAGTCGTCGCTCACGCGGGCGACTTTATGCGCGAGTCCGTCCTCGACGACTTCGAACGCGAATCGTCGCGACTGCTGGGCGTCATCGGCAACAACGACGACGCCCCGATCCGCTCGCGACTTCCCGAGGCCCGGAATTTCACCTTCGGTGGACTCACGTTCGCGATGACGCACACGCGTCCCGGCGGCCCGACTGCGCTCCCGTTGTTCGGCCGACAGCGCGGTGCCGACGTGGTCCTGTTCGGTCACAGCCACCGCCCGACGTACGACGAGCGCGGCGAGGTCGTCCTCCTCAATCCGGGGAGCCACGCCCAGCCCCGCGGCAACCGCGCCGCGCACGCCGAACTCGAAGCGCGTCCGGACGGCGGCGTGGAGGGGCGGCTCGTCACCGTCGACGGCGACGTGTTCGAGTCGTTCGTCATCCAAATCGACGAGTAACGCGACGAGAGACGTTGACAGCAACGTTTGATTCGACGGCGATCATCGCAAGCAGCCGGGATCGAGATCAACGCATCCAGTCAGTCTGCCAGACCGTCAAAAGCACCAGCGCCACGAGTCCCCCCGTGAAGAAGAACGCCCCTGGCGGAAGCGTCGATACCGCGGCGTGCAGCGCTTGAATCGGCCCCTCCCCTCCGGCGCTTTGCGCCGTGTCGACGACTGCTTGCGTCATATCGGCGGCTGTCCGCGTCGCCTCCGCGACCGTTTCGGTGGGGGGCGCGTCCGTCGCAGTGGGCGCGTCCGTCGGCTCGGGAGTCGGCTGTGCCGTCGGCTCCGACGTTGCCTCCGGGCCCGGTGTGTCGGTCGCCTCCGCGATCTGGAACCCGCCGCCGTCGTCGGACGGCGTATTCGTCGGTTCCGCGGTCGGTTCCGACGTCGACTCCCCCGTCGGTTCCGAACCGGATGTCGCGGTCTCGGAATCAGCGGGGGCGTCCGTTTCGGTTCCGCTGAGGTTGTTCGTTCCGTCACCGCCGGTACCGCCGGGCGTGCTCCCGCCGTCGGCCCCGCCGGTACCGCCTCCACCATCTGCCCCGCCGGTACCGCCGTCCGCACCGCTGGACCCGAGCGCGATCGGCGGACGGATCCCCGTTCGGGCGAGGCGGTCGACGATGACGCTGCCGAGCGCGACGACGCCGAGTCCGCCGAGCAACTGCGTCAGCGCCGACTGGAGCCCCGTTGTGTCGTCGTCCGTCCCGGCGACGACGACGAGCGCGCGGTCGGCGGGCGCGTAGACGGTCATCTCCCGGCCCTTTTCGGAGTACGCCGTTCCCGCGGATTCGATCAGCCCGGCGGTTTCGAGTCGCCCGAGGTGGTACTGGGCGTTCTGGATCGACGTGTCGACGCGGGAGGCCACCTCGGAGGGCGTTCCCGGCTCGTCGTGCAGCTCCGCGAGCGTCTCTCTCGCCGTCTGGGAGCCGATCGCGGCGAGCAGTTCGTCGACCTCGTCGCTATCGAGGCCGACGACGCGAGGGTCTTTGTCCTCGTCGTCGGGGACATCTGGCCGGGATGGCAGGATATCGGCCATCTTTCGGCAGTGTTTTCGACGCGTGTATGATGAGTGTTACCTTCGTTGGCGCAGTGCGTGCGGCCGGTGGCGGGAGTCGGTCGCGGATGTCGACGGCGAAACGCATTTACTGACGCCGGGGGAAGCGGGGGCTATGTTCGCTGCTCCACCAGATGCGATCGGCCGATTGCGAGCCGTGCATCCGGGTGGCGATCCCGCACAGATCGACGTCGTCGTCGACTTCGTCGCCTCGAACCCGGCGTTGGTTATCCTCCTCGTGTTTCTCCTGGGATTCGTCTTCTTCGCGTATCTCTTCGTCAGGCGGACGCTGACCGGGCTTCGCGACGGGTTCGACGAAGGATACCGGGGGAAGTAGCCGCGATGGTTGTGGTCGCGACGCTGGCCACGCTCGTCATCGCCGCGCTGGCCAGCCTGTTTATGGCGTGGTCGATCGGCGCGGGCTCCTCGGGGTCAACGCCGTTCGCCCCGGCGGTCGGCGCGAACGCGATTTCCGTGATGCGCGCGGGGTTCGTCGTCGGCGTGCTCGGCCTCGCCGGTGCCGTCCTCCAGGGCGCGAACGTGACCGAGGCCGTCGGCACGGAACTCGTCGTCGGCTCCGTGCTCACGGCCACCGCGTCGACGGTGGCGCTGCTGGTCGCCGCCGCCCTCGTCGCGATCGGCGTGTTCGCGGGCTATCCGATCGCGACGGCGTTCACCGTCACCGGCGCGGTCGTCGGCGTCGGCCTCGCCAACGGCGGCGGTCCCGCGGTCGCGAAGTACCAGCAGATCGTCGCGCTGTGGGTTCTCACGCCGTTTGTCGGCGGCGGAATCGCCTACGGGACCGCCAAACTGCTCCGCAACGAATCGATCCCCGAGCGCGTCGCCATTCCCGCGCTCAGCGGCGTCGTCGGCCTGCTGGTCGCGAACATCCGGTTCGCGGCGCTCGGAGGCGAATCGGGCCGATCGCTGGCGGAGGTCGGCGCGTCCGCGACGCCCCCGATCGTGCTCCCGGTCGTCGGCGTCGACCTCGGCGTCGTAATCGTCTCCGCGCTGATCGTCCTCGCGTTCGTCGCGCTCATTCACCGGGAGATCGCCGTCGACGCGACGCGCGGGCAACGCCGGTTCCTGCTGCTGTTGGGCGGCCTCGTCGCCTTCTCGGCCGGTGGCAGTCAGGTCGGGCTCGCGATCGGTCCGCTGGTCCCGCTCTTAGACGAGGTGGCCGTCCCGCTCCCCGCGCTGCTCGTCGGCGGCGGGCTGGGACTGCTCGTCGGCTCGTGGACCGGTGCGCCGCGGATGATTAAAGCGATCGCGCAGGACTACTCCTCGCTCGGTCCCCGACGGTCGATCGCGGCGATGATCCCGTCGTTCGCCATCGCGCAGGCGGCCGTCGCGCTCGGGATCCCGGTGTCGTTCAACGAGATCATCGTCAGCGCGATCATCGGAAGTGGCTACGCCGCCGGGGGCGCGGGGGTCAGTCGCGAGAAGATGCTCAAAACGGTGCTGGCGTGGGCCGGGTCGCTCGTGTTGGCCTTCGGCGTCGCCTACCTCGGGTTCCTCGGCGTCGACGCCGTGCTGTCGATCTGAACCGGAATCGATCATCTGAACCGATGCTGGGCTACTCCTGCGTGGGTGATTCCGACTGTTCGCTCGCGTCGGTGTCCGCCTCCTCCTCGTCCTCCGTCTCCGCCGGTTCCGGGATCGTGATCCGCGCCTTCATAATCCGGGTGTTGTCCACCTGCTCGATGCGGATCGTGATGCCGTCGTAGGTGATCTCCTCGCCCTCTTCGACCAACCGACCGGCGCGGTTGAAAATGAACCCCGCGAGCGTCTCGAACTCCTCGCCCTCCGGGAGTTCCAGCCCGAGTTCCTCGTTGACCTCGTCGATGTTGACTTCGCCGCGGACGAGCGTCTCGCGGTCGTCCACGTACTCGAAGGACTCCTCCTCGTCGTCTTCGAGGATGTCCCCGACGATCTCTTCGACCATATCCTCCAGCGTGACGAGTCCCTCGGTAGTCCCGAACTCGTCGATGACGATCACCATTCGCAGGCGGTTGTCCTGGATCTCCGTGAGCAGTTCGTCGACGTTCTTCGATTCGGGGACGTGCAGCGTCGGCTGGACAATGTCCGTCAGCGAGGCGACCCCGGTGCCGTAGTGCTTCTCTCTGACCAGATCGCGGATCGTGACGATGCCGATGATGTTGTCGAGGTTGCCGTCGTAGACCGGCACGCGCTCGTGGTCTGACTGAACGCACGTCTCGATCGCCTCATCGAGGGTGGCGTCCTTCGGGACGGCCGTCATATCGAGCCGCGGCGTCATCACCTCCTTTGCGATGGTCTGGTTGAAGCGGAAGATGCGGTCGAGCATTTCCCTCTCTTCCTCCTCGATGACGCCCTCGCGTTCGCCCGTCTGGATGAGATCTTGGATCTCATCGCGGGTGATGTAGGAGGTCTCGATCGCCGAGCGGCCCCCGGTGACCTTGTTGATGACGCGAGTCAAGTAATCGAAGACGACGACCAGCGGCAGGAGGACGTACTCGGAGTACTTCAGCGGTCGCGCGATACGGAGCGCCCACGACTCGGTGTTCTCGACGGCGTAGGACTTCGGCGCGCTCTCGCCGAACAGGAGGACTAACGTCGTGATCCCGAACGTCGAGGCCAGCACGGCCGCACCCGGGTCGAAGTAGATACTCACGATCGCGGTCGCGATCGACGACATCGCGATGTTGACGATGTTGTTGCCGACGAGGATCGTGATGAGAAGCCGATGCGGGTTCGCCTTGAGATCGCTGACGACGTTCGCCCGCGGGACGCCGTCTTCGACGAGCGAGTCGACCCGATGCTTCGCCAGCGAGAACATCGCGATCTCCGAGGAGGAGAAGAACGCCGAAAAGGCGATCAAGAGGACAATCGCGACCGCGCCAGCGACGGTCACCGTCGTGTCGTTGATCGGCACCGTCTGGAGGAGCGTGCCGGAGACAGTGGTCGGACCGGAGATAAGATCGAGTACGGGGGTCTCACCGGCGTTAGCCCCCAGTTCGATCGCGGTTCTGTCGGCGATTTCGTCCGGGGCTCGCGCGGCGATAGAGGCGAATGGCGGAGACAAACCCATATAACTACGTCACCTTGTCTTGCCCCGGAATTAAGAGTTACCCTCGTCGTTGGTTGCGGACGCGGGAGCCCTCGAACGTGACAACGGGTTGGATGCGGGGGCCTAGCAGACGCCCCACGACCGCCTCCGACAGCCTTAGGGACGAGACGGCCGTACCCGAGGTATGAGCGATTCCGACCCACAGATCACCCTGTATCGGCTGCAGGCGTGTCCGTTCTGCGAGCGCGTCGTCCGCGTCCTCGACGAACTGGATCTCTCGTATCGATCCCGGTTCGTCGAGCCGATGCACGCCGACCGCGACGTGGTCAAGCGCGTCTCCGGTAAGCGGAGCGTCCCGGCGATCGTCGACGAGGATACCGGCGTCACGATGTCGGAGTCGGCGAACATCGTCGAGTACCTGACGACGACCTACGGCGAGGGAGGGGCCGCATGATGGTCGACTTCGAGGTCGTTTCGCTTCCGGAGAGCGACCACCCCGAGGCGGGCGAAACCGCACCGGACTTCACGCGACCGATCGTGAACGAAGAGTACTGGGAGGACGCGTCGCTCTCGGCGGTCGCGTCCGAGGGGCCGACGCTCCTGGTGTTCCACCCGATGGACGGCGCGTTCCCGACGACGTACATCTGGAACGAGATCGACGACCGAGCGTTCGCGGACGACGTGCAGGTCGTCGGCGTGTCCGTCTCCTCGCCGTACGAGCACAAAGCCCTCCTCGACGAGCGGGCGGACGGGGCCCGTCTCTTCTCGGACCCTGCCGCCGAGGTGGCCGCCGACTACGGGATCGAGAACCCCCTCGACGGGATGGCTGGGGTGATCGAACACCGCCCGGCCGTCTTCCTCCTCGACGAGTCGCGAACGGTCCAGTACGCGTGGGCCGCCGCGGAGTGGCCCGAGTTCCCCGAGTACGACGAGATCGAGGCCGCGATCGACCAACACGTCTGAACGACGGAATCGATCGGTTTCCAGCCGACTCGGAGCCCACCGGGATCCGACGCGCGCATCCGCCACGCTCTTTTCCGCTGACCTCATCGACTCGGACAGATGACCGATTTCGAGGAAACGGCAGATTCCCGACTCTCGGCCGCCATCGACGAGGCGGCAGCGGCGATCGAACGCGGCGAGGCCGTGGTCTATCCGACCGAGACGGTCTACGGGCTCGGTGCGGATGCGACGGATCCGGCGGCCGTCGAGCGCGTGTTCGAGCTCAAAGGCCGCGATCGATCGAAGCCGCTCTCGTTGGGCGTCCCGAGCATCGACGGGGCCCTGCGATACACCCGTCCGACCGAACGAGCGTGCCGGTTTATGCGGGCGTTCCTCCCCGGACCGGTCACCGTCGTTGTCGAACGGAAACCCGCGGTTCCCGACGTGCTCACCGCTGGCGGCGACCGCGTCGGCGTCCGGATCCCGGATCACGAGGTGGCGCTGGCGCTGTTCGAGCGGGTCGCCCCGACCCCGGTGACCGCGACGAGCGCCAACGTCAGCGGCTCGGCGAGCGTCACCGACGTCTCCGCGTTGGACCCGACGCTCCGCGAGTCGGTCGGGGCCGTCGTCGACGCGGGGCCGACACCCGGGACCGAGAGCACGGTGGTCGATCCCGAGCGCAACGTCGTCCACCGACGCGGGGCGATGGCCGACGCGATCGTGGCGTGGCTGACCGACGAGACCGGGTCGCAGCCGACTGTCGAGAGCGACTGATCAGATCAGTGGCGGCGAGCGGTGATGACCGGCCGGTCCACGCCAGCGACTGGGGACGATTGGCGAACTAGCGGCGGCGACTGATGACGACCGGCGAACCAGCGGCAGCGACGAGACCGCCAGCGCACGGATCACCCCAGTCCGAGGAGCGTCCGCAGCGACCGCGTTTTCGTCCCGCAGGTCGACCGGTAGTCGCAGGCGTCGCACTTGGCGGTGTCGCGGGTTCGACTCGGAACGCCCGCCATCGACCGGACCGTCCACAGCGTCCGCCGGTAGGCGCTCCTGTTCCGCGTCGTCAACCGGACGGTCCGGACGACGCCGTGAGCCGGGTACTCGACGAGGGCTCGCGGAACTTCTCGGTTCCGTTCCCACGCGAGCGCCTTCGCGACCGCGACGGCGCGGACCCGCTGGGGCTCCCAGACGCCCTGCGGCGGCGGATCGCCCGGCGAGACGATCGTCGGCGTCGGCGGTGCATCCGTCTGTTCGACTGTCGGCGCCGCGCTCGTCTGTTCGACCGTCGAGGAATCGTCCGTCAATTCAGACCCCGATTCGGCGCTCCCGTCCGCGTCCGTCGGTTCCAACACCTTGTGAGCGACGCCGTGGCAGTCGCGGCCGCGGAGGAAGACGTCGCGCGCGGTTGGATCCGCGAGGCGTTCGAACTGCTCCCGTCGAGCGAGGTCAGCGAGGTTCTCCCGGTACGCCCCGGGCGAGACGGCGATCGGCAGACTGCGGAGCGTCTCGTCGGTCGCGAACCGGTTTCGGTCGTACGCGAACGCCAGCGAGCGAACGGCCGCGACCCCTGACGGCGGTTCGTGGTCGTCATCGCGTCGGGCGTAGTGGAGCTGCCGCGGACAGTAGGCCGCACGGGCGAGGTGAGATATCGGAGTCGTGCCGTCCAAAGAGGATGGCTGCGGTTCGTTTTCGGCGTCTGAACCCTCGGATCGGGGTCGATCGGAGTCGTCAGCGGGCGACGCTGACGGGGCATCGTCGGGGGCAGCGGACGCGGCGGGGTCGGAGTCGACTGGGTGAGACACGCGCTGTGTGGCGTCGCTATCCTACTTGAACGCTCGGAGGATACGAGAGCACAGGCAGTTGCGGCGAAACCAACGTCCGAGAGGCGCAACGCATCGGTTTCGTGCACACGTATCACAGGGGCGCGTCCTTTTTGCCCGCCGCGCCCGAGCATCGAGTATGTCGTTTGAACTGCGCTTTTTCGCCACGTTTCGCGAGGCGGTGGGCACGAAGACGATCGCCCGCGAGTACGACGCGGAGACCGTCGGCGACGTCCTCGTCGCGCTCGAAGACGAGTTCGAGGGCCTCGCCGGTGAGCTCCTCGACGACGGCGCGGTCCCCCCGCAGGTGAACGTCCTCCTGAACGGGCGGGACGTCGAGCACGAACAGGGCGTCGACACGCCGATCGAACCCGACGACACGCTGAGCATCTTCCCGCCCGTCGCGGGCGGGTCGCTCGGAGAGACGCTATGAGCAGCTCCAGCGTGACCAGAGAGAAGTCCTATCGCGGGATCTCGCTGCGACTCGCTCGCCACTACCTCGAAAAGCTCGGCGGCGACATCGTCGACGACGAGCGCGTCGAAGGGGAGGGGTGGACAGTCTCGCTTTCGGCCGAGAAAGTGTCGATCGGGCCGACGCTGAAACTGACGGAGGTGACAGTCGTTTTCGAGGGCGACCCGGAGACGCTGGACGGGCTGATCGACCGGTTCTCTCAGAAGGCGATGCGCGCCGGTGGGTGAGGTGCCGAGCGACGACCCTGGTGGAGGGGACGACGTGAACGAGGGCGGTGGACGCGGCGGATCGAGCGAGCGAGAAGAACCGAGCGGGCACGAGATACCGCTCGACGGCGATGTCCTGCTCTACACCGGCGCAACCGCCAGCGTCGCACCTGAGCGGCTCGCGCCGTTGCTCCGGGACGCGCAGGCGCACCTCGGCCCGCGGCGCGACACCTATCGCCGCACCTACGAGCGCGTGTTCGCCGAGGAGGAGCGCGACGTCTTTCTCGTTCCCGAGGGCCACTGGACGGACGTCGGCGACGCCCTCGACCTCCCCGAGCGCGAAGTGGACGCACTGCGGCGGGCGCACGCACAACAGCTCCGCCGACTCGGGGCAAGTGCGGACAGACGCAGCGAACTGGAGACCGCCTTAGAAATCCGCGAGGCCGTCGTCATCGGGCGATAGCGTTCGACAGTTGGTGTCGGTGATACCGTCGGCTGTTGCTCTCAGTACTACAGTCCGGTAGTTGCTATCAGCGATCTCGTTCGGACTCCGTCTCGGACGGCTCGATCGATCCGTAGCGCGCCTCGACCGCGCGGGCGTACGCAGAGAGAAATGCCGCCCGTGAGCCCCGAACCGAAGCCGAGTCGGCGTCCGAGTCGACGTCAGTGTCGTCGACCGAGTCTGCGTCCGTGTCGCTGTCGAGTCCGGAATCGGCGTCGGTATCGGCGACAGTGGATCGTTCGGACGGAAAATCTGTGCGCACCTCCGCTTCGACGTCGAGCAGGAGGGCTTCGAGTTCGCCGCGCGGCTGGTGGCAGAGCCCGCGGTAGCACTCCTTACAGAGGTGCTCGAAGGACTTTCCGTGTCGCTCCCAGCGGTTACCGTGCTTGTCGTACTCGCGCGCCTCCGAGCGCGGGAGCGACGTGCCGCAGGCGATACAGACCACCGTCGTCCCGTCCCGGTCACTCCGGGAGCGCCACATAGCGAGAGGGAGGCACCACCGTCACTTAGCGTTTGTCCGCCGAGTCGTCAGACGAGTTTCGTGTCGCGCCTTTTATCGGCTGGCGCGTCGTGCGATCGGATATGCAGGTGAAATCCCGCCACCACCTCCGCGCCGACGAGATCGCCGAACTGGAGGCCGCCATCGAATCGAAAACGGGCGTCGACCTCGACGGCGACACGTACGAGATGGTCGAACTCGCCGACGAACCGTTCGACGTCGTCCTCGTCGACGGCGAACCGGACGTCGTCCAGTTCGAGGATGAGGCGTTCCTGACCGTTCAGGGCGCGAACCGCCACGGCCCCACGAGAGGCGTCGTCACCGTCGACGCCGGAGCGATCTCGTTCGTCAGCGACGGTGCGGACGTGATGCGCCCGGGGATCGTCGAGGCCGACGACGGCGTCGCCTCGGGCGAACTCGTCACGGTCGCCGAGGAGACCCACGGAAAGGTGCTCGCGATCGGTCGCGCGCTCGTCGACGGCGACGAGATGACCGGCGACTCGGGGAAGGTCGTCGAGTCGATCCACCACGTCGGTGACGACCTCTTCGAGTTCGCGGTCTGAGCCGGGAGGCGTCCGCGACGTCCCAGGCGCGCCGCAGCCGACCGACGCGTCAGACGATCGTCTGACGTAAGAACTAACGTGTTACTGCCGTTTGAAGGAGGTATGGGGATTATGAGCAAAATCATCAGCGGGGGCGGACAGCATTCGACAGACGAGTACCTCGATCTCGACATCGAGGGCATCGAGTCCTCCCGCGGTGAGGCCGGAATGAGCGTCCGAATCGCGACCATCAGCGGCCAGCAGGACGTCATCGCGATCAAAGACGCCGTCTACGACGGCGACCTCGTTATCGCGGACATCACGCGCCACACGACGAGCGACAGCACGATGGAGCACATCGTCGACGACCTCCGGCAGGTCGCCCAGGAAGTCGACGGCGACATCGCCCAGAAGGGCGACGATCAGATCATCATCTCGCCCACGGGCGTCGGCGTCGCGCGCGAGAAGCTGAACTGAGTTTCCTTGTCGGGGCCGACCGCCGGAACCGACGAACTTTCCTCTCCGCTCTCCCTACTCGGCCGTAGATGAGCAAGGACTTCATCGAGGTTCGCGGTGCCGAAGAGCACAATCTGAAGGACCTCGACGTCCGGATTCCGCGCGAGAGGTTCACCGTCGTCACCGGTCTGTCGGGATCGGGGAAATCGTCGCTCGCCTTCGACACGGTCTACGCCGAGGGCCAGCGACGCTACATCGAATCACTGTCGGCGTACGCCCGCAACTTCCTCGGGCAGATGGACAAGCCGCAGGTCGAGGCCGTCGAAGGCCTCTCGCCCGCGATCTCCATCGATCAGAAGAACGCCGCCAACAACCCCCGCTCGACCGTCGGCACGGTGACCGAACTCCACGACTACCTCCGCCTGCTGTACGCCCGCGTCGGCACGCAGTACGACCCGATAACGGGCGAGGAAGTGGGCGAGCAGTCGGCACAGGATATGGTCAGTCAGCTCCTCGAACTGCCCGAGGGAACCCGCGCGAAGATCGCCGCGCCGATCGTCCGAGACCAGAAGGGGGCCTTCGAGGACCTGTTCGAGGAGCTCGTGGGCGACGGCTACGCGAGGGTGGAAGTCGACGGCGAGGAGTACGATCTGACGCTCGACAAACCCGACCTGGACAAGAACTACGACCACACGATCGACGTGATCGTCGACCGGGTGAAGATCGACCTCGGGAGTCGCTCGCGGCTCGCCGACTCGGTGGAAACGGCCTTGGAGGAGGCCGAGGGCGTCCTGAAGGTGATCGTTCCCGACCCGCCGGAGGACGTGCCGTTCGCCTCGAACACCCGCTCGACGGGCGCGCTCGCGGGCGAGGGAGACGACCGGCTCGTCCTCGAGTTCTCCGAGGAACTCGGAAACCCGAACTCGGACTTCCAGTTCTCGGAGGTCGAGACGCGCTCGTTCTCCTTCAACAGCCCCCACGGAGCCTGTCCGGCGTGTGAAGGACTCGGACAGACCAAAGAGGTCGACGAGGACCTCGTCGTCCGCGACCCCTCGAAATCGATCAAGCACGTCTTCGAGGCGTGGTCGTACAACCGCTCGTACTACCGAACCCGCCTGGATTCGGTCGCGGAGCACTTCGGCGTGAGCGTCGACACGGCGTTCGCGGATCTCGACCCTGAGATCCAGCGGCAGTTCCTCTACGGCACCGACGAGGAGGTCGTCTTCGAGCGGCAGACGAGAAACGGCACGCGCCGGAAGACGAAGCGCTTCGAGGGCGTGATCCCGAACCTCGAACGGCGGCACGTCGAGACCGACTCCGAATCGACCAGAGAGCATATCGAGGACTACATGGCCGTCACCACGTGCCCCACCTGCGAGGGGACGCGGCTCAAAGAGCAGTCGCGACACGTCCTCGTCGCCGATACCTCGATCACCGAGGTCAATCAGATGAGCATCGGCGACGCGCTCTCGCACTTCGAGGGGTTGGAGGAGCGGCTCACCGAGCGCGAGCGGACGATCGCCACGGAGATCCTCAAGGAGATCCGCGCGCGGCTCGGCTTTATGGAGGAGGTCGGGCTGGAGTACCTCACGCTCGACCGCGAGGCGTCGACCTTATCCGGAGGAGAGAGCCAGCGCATCCGACTCGCCACGCAGGTCGGCTCCGGCCTCGTGGGCGTCCTGTACGTCCTCGACGAGCCCTCGATCGGCCTGCACCAGCGCGACAACGACCGACTGCTCGACACGCTCGAAGGCCTGCGCGACCTCGGGAACACGCTGATCGTCGTCGAGCACGACGAGGAGACGATGCGACGCGCGGACAACGTCATCGATATGGGGCCCGGCCCCGGCAAGCGCGGCGGCGAGATCGTCGTGCAGGGCGATTTCGACGAGATTTGCGACGACGACGAGTCGATCACGGGCGACTACCTCGCCGGACGAAAGGAGATCCCAGTTCCGGAGGAGCGCCGCGAATCGGACGCCGAACTGACGGTTCGCGGCGCGCGCCAGCACAACCTCAGAGACCTCGACGTCTCGATTCCGATCGGCCAGTTCACCGCGATCACGGGCGTCTCCGGCTCCGGGAAGTCGACCCTGATGCACGAAATCCTCTACAAGGGTCTCGCTCGCGAGATGAACGACAACACCTCGGTCGACCCCGGCGACCACGACGCCATCGAGGGGATCGACGAGATCGAGACGGTGCGGCTGATCGACCAGTCGCCCATCGGGCGGACGCCGCGGTCGAACCCCGCGACATATACGGGCGTGTTCGACCACGTCCGGGAGCTGTTCGCGGAGACGAAGCTGTCGAAACAGCGCGGCTACGAGAAGGGTCGGTTCTCGTTCAACGTGAAGGGCGGCCGGTGTGAGGCCTGCGGCGGGCAGGGGACCGTGAAGATCGAGATGAACTTCCTCTCGGACGTCTACGTTCCCTGCGAGGAGTGCGACGGCGCGCGCTACAACGACGAGACGCTCGACGTGGAGTATAAAGGGCGGACGATCGCCGACGTCCTCGATATGGAAGTGTCGGAGGCGCTGGCGTTCTTCGAGGCGAACACTCAACTCCGCCGTCGGCTCCAGTTACTGGAGGACGTCGGCCTCGGCTACATGACGCTGGGGCAGCCCTCGACGACTCTCTCCGGCGGGGAGGCCCAGCGCGTCAAGCTCGCGGAGGAACTCGGCAAGAAGCAGACCGGCGAGACCCTCTATCTGCTCGACGAGCCGACGACCGGGCTCCACAAGGAGGACGAGCGGAAGCTGATCGAGGTGCTTCAGCGGCTCACCGACAACGGCAACACCGTCGTCGTCGTCGAGCACGAACTCGACTTGGTGAAGAACGCCGACACCGTCGTCGACCTCGGCCCCGAGGGCGGGGAGGGCGGCGGCCGGGTCGTCGCCACCGGCACGCCCGAGGAAGTCGCTCGACGGGAGGAGTCACACACGGGCCGATACCTCCGTGACCTCCTGCCAGCGGTCGACGTGGACGGTCCGCGCTCCGATCGCCGAAAGCCCGCCGCGCCGATGGACGACGACTGATCGGTCCGCTCCGGTTCCCGCTCGTTCACCCGCTGAGGCCAAGTGACTGCGTCGCATAGGTAGTGTATGGTCACCTGCTATGCGGCCTCCAGCGCGGGCGTCCTCGTCGTCCGCGGCGTCGCTGACGTCCGCGATACCGGCGATCGGGCGAGCGACGACACAGCTACCGGACCGGACGCCGAGTACACCTTCGAGCGCGACGACATCGAGTGTCTGGACGCCGCGATCGATGCCCCCGAACGGGTCTTCTGCGGTACCTTCGACGCCGGACTGCACCGCTCGGTCGACGGCGGACGAACGTGGAAACGCGTCGGCGAGCCCGCGCTCGCGACGTCGGTAACGAGCGTGACCGTCTCGCCGCACGATCCCGACGTCGTCTACGCCGGGAGCGAGCCGAGCGCCGTCTACCGATCGACAGACGGCGGCGATACGTGGAGCGAGCTCCCCGGCCTCGCGGACCTCCCGTCGGCGTCGACGTGGGCGTTCCCGCCGCGGCCACACACCCATCACGTCCGCTGGATCGAGGTCGATCCCGCCGATCCGGCCCATCTCTACGTCGCCGTCGAGGCTGGCGCGCTGATTCAGAGCCGCGACGGCGGGGAGACGTGGGAGGAGCGCGCGCCGTCGACCCGGCGAGACACGCACTCGATGGCGATTCACCCCGACGCGTCGGAGGTCGTCCGAGCGGCCGCGGGCGACGGGTATGCCGAGAGCCGCGACGGCGGCGAGTCGTGGTCGTTCCCGCAGGAGGGGTTGAAGCACCGCTACTGCTGGAGCGTCGCGATCGATCCCGGCGATCCGAGACGCGTTCTCCTTTCGGCCGCGGCGGGCGCGCGCCGGGCGCACAGCACCGGTTCCGCGGCGTCGTATCTGTACCGTCGAGTCGACGGCGACCTCGACGCCGTCGGCGACGCATCCACGCAACGCGAAACCGAACCCGCGGCCACCGAAGCCGAGTGGGAGCGGATCGACGACGCGGGCGTACCGACCGGAGAGGGGGTGCTCCGACCGACGCTCGCCGCGGGCGTCGCCGACGGCGAACTGTTCGCGTTCACGGATCGCGGCCTGTTTCGGACCACCGACGGCGGCGACGGCTTCGAGCGCTTGGAGATCGACTGGTCGGAGTCGTTTCGCGACACGACGACGAGCGGCCTCGCCGTCGTCGAGCAGTAGCCCGGCGAGCCGGGTCGCCGGACGGCAAGCGAGAGAGCCGGTCGAAATCGCCGGACGGGACCGCCGAGCGAGATCGCCGGTCGAAACCGACGAACGGGACCGCGACGTTGCGACCGGGAAAGTATATGCCCGCGGCTCCGATAGATGAGCGAAATGTACGATTTTGCGGTCGTCGGCGTCGGCCCCGCGGGCGCGCGCTTCGCCCGGCGCGCGGCCGAGGCCGGATACGACGTTGTCGCCTTCGAGCAGGGCACCGTCGGAACGCCGCTGGCGTGCTCGGGCCACGTCAGCACCGACATCTGGGGATTCGTCCCCGACGAGGCGAAGCCCCGGCTCCTCCAGAACCGCGTCTACGGCGCGCGGTTCCACGTCGGCGGTCCCGACTCCGCCGCCTACCCCTTCTACAAGCGTGAGGAGATCTCGAACGTGATCGATCGAGTCGAACTCGATCGCACGCTCGCGGCGTGCGCGCGGGAGGCGGGCGCGGACGTCCGCGAGCGCCACACCGTCGTCGACGTCGATGAGCGTCACGACGGCGTCGAGCTCACCGTCTCGAACGCGGGCGAGACAGAGACAGTGATGGCAAAAATGGTGGCGGGGTGTGACGGCCCGACCTCGCGGGTGCGGCGGCAGTGCGGGCTCCCGGAGCCCGAAGAGATCATCCACGGCGTCCTCGCGTTCGATCCCGACCCTGACGACGGCGATTTCGTCGACGTCCACCTGACTGCGCCCCGGTTCTTCGCGTGGCGGATCCCCCGCGGCGAGGCGGGCGTCGAGTACGGCCTCGCCGCGCCGCCGGGACGCTCCGTCAACGAGTTGTTCGGGGAACTCACCGAAGCCTACGACGTGGAAACCGAGCACTTCTGCTCGGGGGCGATACCGATCGGGCCGCCCGAGCGCGTGCACGGCCGCCGGGTCTTCCTACTCGGTGACGCCGCCGCGCAGACGAAGCCGTTCACCGGCGGCGGGATCCTCTACGGAATGACCGCCGCCGACTGCGCCGCCGAGACCGTCGATCCCGACGATCCGGGGACGCTCCGCGACTACGACGCGGCGTGGCGGTCGGCGCTCTCACGCGAGATCGCGCTGGGTCACTGGCTCCGGCGAGCCTACTCGCTGCCGGAGCCGATCCAACGCGTCGGTCTCCGCGCGCTGTCGGGCGAGATCGGCGTGCATATGGACCGGCCCTCGTCGTTCTTCTCTCGCGAGCAGCTCCGCGCATTGATGCGAAGAGGGAGCTAGACGGAAATGAGGATCGATTGTCAGAGAGGGCTAGACGGGCGATGAGGGTCAGGTTCGCAGTGGAGGCTAGATACCGAACCCACTGCGGTCTAATCCGCGGCCGCGGCCGATGTAACCATCGGGGCCATCGGTGCGGTCGCGGTCGCCGTCCGCCGTCGCGAAGTACAACTCCACGGTCGAACTGTCGGGATCGGGGTATTCGATGCGGCCGCCGATCCGCTCGACCGTCCAGCGAACGAGCCAGAGACCCACGCCCCCGGCGTGCCGCGTCGGGCGTTCGTCGAGGTCGTCGAAGACCGCCCGCTCGACTCGGGGGATGCCCTCGCCCCCGTCCGATACCGAGAGGACGGTCTCGTCGGGGTCGGATTCGACGGATACGATGATCGGCGGCGCCCCGTGCTCTGCGGCGTTTTCGATCAGTTCGACCACCGCGAGCGAGACGCCGTCGTCGCCTCGGATACACGCCTCCGGCGGGAGGGACGTGGCGATTTCGGCGTCCGGATAGCCCGCGCTGATCTCCTCTATCGCGGCAGTGACGTCGGCGACCAGATCGCGAGTGCCGACCGCCGTCGACTCGTTGTTGACGACGTCCCGGAAGTGGCGGGCGGTTTCACTCTGTCTGAGGAGGTCGTCGCCCGCCGCCTCTATCCGCTCTGCGGCCGCCCGAACGTCGGGGTCGTCGTGATCGAGCAACTGTTCGGCGTACCCGGTGACGACGTTCATCCGATTGCGGACGTTGTGACGCAGCACCCGATCGAGCACCGAGAGCCGCCGTCTGTTTCGCACCCACTCCGTGACGTCCCGCTGAAAGCCGAGGAAGTTCGTGACCGTTCCCGATTCGTCGCGGACCGGCATCACGTCCAGGGCGTTGTAGAACGGCTCGCCGTTCTTCCTGTAGTTCACGAGAATTTCGCTCACGGGTTGCTGCCTCTCGATCGCTCGCCGAACTCGTGCGGCCGCCTGCCGGTCGGTCCCGTCGCCCTGCAGGAAGCGACAGTTCCGTCCGAGCGCTTCCTCGCGGTTGTAGCCGGTGGTCTCGACGAACTGGTCGTTGACGTAGATCATCGGATTGTCCGGTAGCGTCGGATCGGTGATCGTGATTCCGATGGTGGCTTCGTCCATCGCGCGCCGGTACAGTTCGAGTTGGTGCTCGCGCTCGATTCGCTCGGTGATGTCCTGAACGAGGACGAGCAGTTCGCTCCCCTCGCCGGTTCTGACCGTTGCCACCTCGCAGATGGCCGTGCGGTCGTCGAACTCGAACGTCAGTGTTTGGAACGTCGGCCCCGCGGGGTCGACCTCCGACGGTGCCGCCGCGAGCAGTTCCGCGAGCGTCGAGCGATCCCTGTCCACGACGAACGTTTCCAGCTCTGTCCCCTCCAGCGAGTCGGAATCCCGCCCCAGAAACCGCTCTGCGGCCCGGTTAGTCGCGCGGATCTCCGTGTCGTCGAGCAGGAACTTCGCGTTCGGAGCCAACTCGAACAGCCGTCGATATCGCTCTTCAGTCTCCCAGAGCTCCAGTGAGATCCGTCGACGACGCGCGAGCGTGTCGACCCGAAACCGGAGGTGTGCCGGATCGATCGGCGCGGTCATCACGTCGTCGACGAGTCCGCGAATCGATGGACTGACCGACTCGAAATCCGCCCCTCGTTCGTCGATCAGGAGACACGGAAGAAAGGTATGCGGACGGGATCGGGTTTCACGGATTTCGTCGGCGAACTTCCGGAGTTCGCTTCGGTCCGCGAGACAGACGTCGAACTCGGGAAGCGATCCGTCAGAGGCGGTGCCGTCGGCAGTCGGATCGGCGAACTCGTATCCCTCGGTGCTCCGGACCCAGTCGACGAGGACCCGTCGGTTCCCCGGGTTCGAGACGAGAACGAGGACGCTCGTTCCGGGCGCCGGTGACTGCTCACTCGTCATTCGGGAGGATCAGCGCTTTCGGAGCGATCACTCGGTTCGATCCTGCGGTGATGGTCGGTCGGCCCCGCGGTGTCCTCGGAACCGCGCGGATCGAACACGGGGTCGGCACCCCACTCCGGCGTCCCCGTCAGGATGCCGCGGAGGCCCGTCAGGGGCTCGCCGACGTGAATGCCGTCACTGCGTATCCCGAACTCTCGGAGCGTGCGCTCGAAGTCACCCGTCCGCTTTTTCAGCACCCCGATCGCCTTCCGCAGTTCTCCGTAGGCTTCGAGATAGCGGAGGAACAGGAGGTTGTCCGCGAGGTAACTGAGGTTCGAGCTCGTCGGCTCGAAGTCGCCGGTGACGTTCTTCATATCGTCGATAAAGACCGCCGTAACCCCCATTCGCTTGAGGTACCGGCCGAGCGCGTGGAGCTCGCGGATCAGCTCGTCTCCCTCACCGCGGATCGACAGCCGGTAGCCGGAGATCCCGTCGATGACAACGAATTGGGTGTCGCGCTCCTCGACTTCCCGTCTCACGCTGTGGGCGAACTGATCCGGAGAGACGCGCAGCGGTTCGACTTCCTCGACTGAAAGCGTCCCGTCGGCTTCGAGTTGCTCGATCGGAAGTCCGACGCTCTCTGAGCGGTGGACGAACGTGTCGCGCGTCTCCTCGAACAGATAGGTCACCGCCCGCGCGCTCGCCTTTGCCGAGGCGACCGCGAGCTGCGACGCCGTCGTGGTCTTCCCGACGCCGCTCGGACCGCTGATCACCGTCACGGTCGAAGATTCGATCCCGCCGTGAAGCAGTTCATCGAGTTCCTCGACGCCGGTGGAGAGCGTCGTCGTCGAGTGTGTTCGGTCGTGTGCGTCCGGGACCAATCTCGTGAACACGTCGATTCCGTCCCCCGAAATTTCCAGTGTGTGCGCGCCCGAAAGGAAGCCCGACCCACGGAGCTTCGTCACTTCGATCGTTCGCCCGTTCTCCGCCTGGGCGACCGTGAGGCTTCCGTCACACAGGTATTCGAGCGTTCGACGCTCGCCCTCGATCGCCGCCTGTGAACTGAACAGGACGGTCGCGTCCTGATCCGTCAGATACTGCACGAGACCGGCGACCTCCTGGCGGTACTGGTACTCGTTGGGCGCGAGGTACTGAAGGTACGTCAACGGGTCGATAAACACCCGGTCGGGATCGGTCCGCTCGACCGCTTCGACGATCCGATCGGCGATCCCGGACCCCTCCACGACGTCCGGTTCGAACACGTCGTATCGGTCGTCGATAACGAACTCCTCGGCGTCGGGTGAGAGATCCAAGAACTCGATCTCTCCCGTGTCGAAGCCGAGTTGTCTGGCGTCCGCAGAGAGGTCCTCCGGATCCTCCTCGAAGGCCACGAACAGCGCGTTCTCGTCCGCGTCGACCCCCGCGGTCAGGAAGTGGAGGCCGAGGATCGTCTTACCCGTTCCGGCACCGCCGGTGACCATATACGCTCGCTCTCGGGGGAACCCACCGCCGAGAACTTCGTCGAGACCAGCGATTCCGGTCGAGAGACGTTGAGGGCCACTCATTGGAGGATTGGAGAACGGAGAGGTATTGATAGTTGGGATATCCTGTGTTTGTACTGAAAATTCGTGCTCCGCTGGGGGTCTCTCGCAGGTGAGAGGCAGTCCGGCCGGAACTGAAGCATCTCAGTCCTGCAGATACGACGGACACCGAGCCGACTCCGCACTGCCCGCCACGAACGGCAACTGGACGAACTCGGCATCGAAGCACTTCGTGTCGAAGCCCTCGGAGTCGAGAGCGGGGGCGGAATCACCGTCGGAGTCAGCGGGTGGTCCGGAGCCACCGTCCGGGTCGGACTCGGGTTCGACACTGACCGGAAGCGAACCGGGGTCGGACGCGAGCGCGTCCGCGACCTCGTAGTCGACGAGCGCGAGTGCGACCGGCGCATCGAGCGTGGGACTCACCGTCGCCCGCGTGAGTTCACCGACGGGTTCGTCGTCGGCGACGACGGTCGAGCCGGATCCGGGGATCGAATCGCCCGCCGGATCAGCCAATCGGAGCCCGATCAACTGCTGGCTGGGACGGCCGCGGTTCTCGACCTTCGAGACGACCTCCTGGCCGACGAAACAGCCCTTTCCGAAGTCGAGCGCGTTTCGGAGGCCGAGCACGTTCGGGATCCTGTCTTTCAATTCGGTCTCGAACAGCGGCGTCCCTGCTTCGATCGTCAGCGTCTCCCACGTGCGGTAGCCGAACGGGACGGCGTTCATTCCGAACGTCAGAAGCGTCTCGAAGACGCGCTCGGCGGCGTCAGCGGCGCAAACGACCTCGTAGCCCTCCTCGCCGGTGAGACCATCACCGGCGATCACGGTGACGCCCTCACCGCCCATCGAGCCGCGGACGAATGTCAGCCCCGGTTCGGGCGAGCCAGCGCCATTGAAGACGCTCGCGATTTTTTCCGTCGATTTGGGGCCGTGAACCCCGAACACGGCGAATTCCGTCGACGCCTCCCGGATCTCGACGTCCTGAATGAACACCTTCTCCGACCAGTCCTCGACCAGCGGCCGCGCGCGCGCTGGCGGCGCGAAGCAGAGCAACCGTTCGCCAGCGTTGTAGACGTACAGGTCCGTCTCGATTCGCCCCTGGTGATTCAAGAGCAGCGCGTACACCCCTTCGCCGTCGTCTCGCGGGACGCGGTTCGAGACGGTGTCGTCGACGAACTCGATCCGATCGTCGCCCTCGACGACGACGACGCCGTAGCCCATCTCGATCACGCCCGCACCGTTTCGGACCGCGCGGTGCGTCCGCTCGGGACGGCCGTAGTCGGTGACGACCCCGCGACCGCCGCGCTCCTCGAACGTCGCACCGTGCTGCTCGTGCATCTCCGTGACGACCGTCATTACACTCCCGTGCGCGCTCGACGGGGAAAACCGCAGCGCCCTCGCGGTGGGACAGGTCGCAACGCCCTCGCGATGGAGCGGACGCAGTCGTCACTTCCCGCCCGAAGTACGCGTCGCGGGCCTGGGTTTATATACGAAAACGGCACCAGTCCCGCCGTGACGGAGCCATCCCTTCGCGTCGGGCCGCAGTCTCCTCGCGTGCGTCGGAGGCCCTCGCGACTTACGAGGGACCGGCCGCTCGGGCGGGTGTCAGCTGGTCGCCACCGTCGAGCGGGACCGACGGCTATCGGCCGTTCACAGTCCAAATCGGTCGCGAAGCACATCCACGAGCCCCTGTTCGTCCGCGTGTGTCGACTCGGGGTCGGGCACGACACGGTCGTCGACGAAGATGACGACGCGCTCGTCGTCGCCGTTCCCGACGGAGAGGAGGTCGTCCTGCTTGAGCGCCGCCAGCGCCTCTTCGATCTCGTCGATATCGGCGTCGACGGCGGCGCGCACCTCGAAGACGGTCATCCCCTCCTCCGCGCGATCGACGAGCGCGTCGAGCACCGCCACTTCGACGTCGCGTCGGTCTCTGAATTCGCGCCGCGCTCTCATAGGTGCCCGTTCGCTCCCGTGGGGTTTACGCTTACCGCCGCCGCGCGCGACGACGGCCTCGAAGTCGCTCTGCAGCGTCTCCGCCCCCTCGATCAGACCGAACTCGTCAGCCGACCGTCTGACGCAGGAGGTACACTTTTGGCCCTGAATGTCCGAACGTCGGATAATGGGACTCAAGTGCCGTCTTCTCGGGCACACGTACGCGGACCCCGAGGTCCAGCGGAGCCGGGAGGAACAGGGGGACGAGGTCATCGTCACGATCCGCGAGGTGCAGGTGTGTGAGCGGTGCGGTGCCGAACAGGTCGTCAGCCAAAACAAGGAGGTGACGGCGATTCGCACGCCCGAAGAGGTCGGCCTCGGCGGCACCGCCGCCGGAGGAACGGACCCGGAGCCAGCACACGGCGCGCAGCCGTCGTCGACCGCGGGGAGCGACGGCGAACCGTCGGCGGAAGAGAGGGCGTCGTCAGCGCCTGCTAACGTCGCGTCGGCAGACGCCGAGGAGGCCGAAAGCGTGGATTCGGCGGCCGATGCGGACGCGCCCGACGCGTCGACAGCCGCCGCGGATGCGGAGGCGGAGGAAGCGACGGAGACAGACGCTTCGGACCCGGCGTCGGACGGTCCGATCGGCGAGGCGGAAGCGGAGACAGACGGCTGGGAAACCGGCAGCGACGACTGGGAGGACGTCGAGGCCGACCCGGACGCGAACGACGCCGTCATCCTCGGCGAGACGGACACCGAACGCGACGAAACGCAGTGGCCGGAGGACTCCGGCCCCGACCCGGCGAATGCTGCACAGCAGTCGCAGGCGGCCGAGAGTGGTGAGGCCGCAACCGACGAACAGGTGACGAACGACGCCGAGATCATCGACGGCACCGACGACGTCGAGCCTCGGGAGCGCGGCCACGGCGAGTGGCCCGAACGGGACGAGGCCTCCGATTCCCAAGCCGAAGAGGCGGGATCGAGCGGATGGCCCGACCCCAAGGGCGAAGACGAGGGGTTCGACGCCACAGCAGATGTCGAAGACGACGTCGAGTTCCAAGGTAACGGCCTCACTCCGGAGGTGAACGGCCGCGCAGCACTCGACGACGACGGCACAGTGCAGGGAATCGCCGCCGACGGAGAGCACGCGACATCCAGGGCACACCGACAGGCTCGCGAAGACGACGGGTTCGCTCGCGCGAGGGAGTCGACGACGTTAGAGTCCGACGTGCCGGACGACCGCGTCGAGTTCTACTGCCCCAACTGCGGGCACGCCAACAGTGCGGGCGCGTCGTCGATGCGCGCCGGGGATATCTGCCCGGAGTGTAAACGGGGCTACATCGCCGAGCGCGAGCGGTGAGTGTGAGGATGTGCGTGAGCGTATCAGCGACCGACGAAGGCGTGACCAGACGCCGACGCGAACGAGGCCGCGAAGGTGAACAAGCGCACCGCTGTGACGCCGCTCGGCCGGTGACGAAACAGGTAAACCACCACCTACCGAATCAGCGCCCATGAAGGAGTACAAGATGCGTCGCGGGGAGACGCTGGAGGATCGCGTTCCGGATATCGAGACGACCGTCCAGGAGTACTTCGGTCCGATCACGGGGACAACTGAGTACAAGGGGAGCGACCTCCACGTCATCGACGAGCCGGACAATCCGGTGTTCGAACGCGTCGTCGTCGGGGCTGTAGCCTACAGCGGCAAGAAGGATCGGCTGGCCGTCGAGTTCGAGGAGCGCGATCCGACGGAACTGTCCCCCGATGACCTCGAAGCCGCGGGCGACGCGGTCGACGCGAAAAACGACTTCCTCCTCGAAGCGACCGGTCGGGACGCGAAGTCGCGCCGCGAGTCGATGAAGCGCGACGTCGAAGACGACGCCCCCGACTACTGACGCGACTCGTTCTCATTTCGCCTGACGCGGATTTCACCGTCCTCAACGAAGGGCACCGCGAGGTCCGCCCGTGCGCTTCGAGCGGATAGTACGGACCTCCCAGCGATCGACGTATCACCGTTCACTTCGAGACCCACGACCCACCGAACCGGAAGCCCAGACCGGGTGAGGAGAGCTGTGAACGAACGATCGTGAGGTTCGAAGCGTCCGTGCGAACCCGCTGAGTTAAGTGTCGGGCTCACTCGTAACGACACGATGGCCTACTACGTGGGCGTCGACCTCGGGGCGACGAACGTCCGGGCGATCGTCGCCGACGGCGACGGCACAGTCGTCGGGCGCGACGACGACAGTACCCCGCGCGCGCCGACCGGGATCGCCGTCACCGAGGCGGTCCTCCGCGTCGCCCGCGAGGCGTGCGACGACGCGGGAATCGATCCGGAGCGAGTGAACGCGGCTGGGATCGGTGCGATCGGTCCGCTCGACCTCGCCGAGGGAGCCGTCGAGAACCCGGCGAACCTCCCGGACACCATCGATCGCATCCCGCTCACCGGGCCGCTGTCGGTGCTGTTCGACACCGATCGGGTGTTCCTCCACAACGATACGAACGCGGGCGTCATCGGCGAGCGGTTCTACTCCGAACGGAACCCCGACGATATGGTGTATCTCACGATCTCCTCGGGAATCGGTGCGGGCGTCTGCGTCGACGGCAACGTCCTCTCCGGATGGGACGGAAACGCCGGAGAGGTCGGACATATGACGATCGATCCCCAGGGATACCTCACCTGCGGCTGCGGGCACGACGGCCACTGGGAGGCGTACTGCTCCGGAAACAACATCCCGAAATACGCGAAATTCCTCTACGAGGACGACAACGTCGAAACGGCACTTCCGGTCGATGATCCCGACTTTTCTGCCGTCGACGTCTTCGAACACGCCGGAGCCGACGAGTTCGCCACCTACGTCGTCGAGCAGCTCGGCCACTGGAACGCGATGGGGGTCGCGAACATCGTCCACGCGTACGCGCCGCTCATCATCTACGTCGGCGGCGCGGTCGCGCTCAACAATCCGGCACAGACGCTCGATCCGATCCGCGAGCGGATGGACGAGATGGTGATGTCGAACGTCCCCCAGATTCAGCTGACGACCCTCGGAGACGACGTCGTCGTGATGGGCGCGCTCGCCAGCGCGATGACCGGGGGAACCGGCGATCGATCCCGGCTATGAGCCGCCGCGAGACGCTGAATGGCTGTGACGCGCTGGACGACGGTGACGCACGCCATAGCGGTGGCGCACTGTACCGCGGCGACGCGCTGGATCGCCGCGACGTGTTGCGGGCGAGCGGCGCGCTCCTCGGTGCGGGCGTCGCCGCTGGCGTCGGCAAAGCCGTCGGGAACGCGGGAGTGGCCAGCGCGCATCCCGGCCCCTACGAACCGTACGGCTCCCTCGACGTCGAGGGCGCGAAGGAGGCCGTCGTCGACCCCGAGAGCGACGTGGCCTATCTCGCGACCACAACGGGCTACGCCGCTGTCGACGTGTCGGCTCCCGACCGGCCGCGACTGCTCGCGGACGTCCGCGAGCCGCTCGCGGACCGAGAGGGCGGCCCGCTCCGCGGCATCTTCGACGTGAAACTGGACGCGACCGACCCGACCACGCTTCTCGTCGTCGGCCCCGCGAACCCCCTCCGCGGCGCGGTTGCTGGCGCGCTGGTCGTCGACGTCTCGGACCCGGAAAATCCCGCAGAACGGGCGTTCCACGAGACCTCGTACCCGATCCACAACTGTTTCGTCCGCGACGGAATCGCCTACCTCACCGGCAACGACGGCGACCGAAACCCGCTCGTCCTCCTCGACGTCGCGACGGGCGAGGAGCTGGGTCGCTGGGCGCTCGACGACGCCGACGAGACGTGGAGCGAGGTACCGAACGCCTCCCGCAGCGTCCACGACGTGTTCGTCACCGAGACGACGGCCTACGTGGCGCTGTGGGACGCCGGAACGTGGATTCTCGACGTATCGGAGCCGACTGAACCGGTCGCGGTGGGGCGCGTCGACACGCCGGATCCCGCCTCCCTCGCCGAGTGGTCACAGGAGAAGGCTCGACGGGAGGCGACGCTCCCGCCGGGGAACCACCACTACGTCGCGACCGACGACTCCGGCACGCTCCTCGGCGTCGGCCGCGAGTCGTGGGCCATTCCCGGAGCCGACGCGGGAACGGCCGAGGCAGAGGCGAAATCGACGTCGCGTGGGACGGACGCGGGGGAGATGACAACGAGCACAACGGTTGCGAAATCGGCGACTACGAGCCCGAGTACCCCCGAAACTGAGTACGTCGGCGGCCCGTCGGGGATCGACCTGTGGGACGTCTCGGATCCCGCTGCTCCGGTGTTGCAGTCGACGATCCCCGCGCCCGCCTCGCCGGATCCGACCTACGGCGGCGTGTGGACGACCGCGCACAACTTCGAGATCAGCGGTGGCGTCCTCTACTCGTCGTGGTACCGAGGCGGGGTCAAGCGTCACGACGTTTCGGACCCCGCGGCGCCGCAGGAAGTGACCTGGTGGCGCGACCCCGAAGCCGCGAGCTTTTGGACAGCGCGACTCGCACACGCTGGCGAGCGAGAGGGGTTCTTCATCGCGAGCAGTTGGGGCGTCGGCGACGGCCCCGAACGGCTCTACACGTTCCCCGACCACGCGGGTGAGCAGGCCGACCCGCCGTCAACGCTTCCGAGCGGCACGGCGACGCCGCACACGCCTCGACCGGCCGCGACGAGCGAGTCGGAGACGACTGCGACGGGGGGGGATTCGGACCGGGAACCGGATTCGCAACCGACGGCGACCGACGAGAGCGGTGGCGGCATCAGTGCCCCGGGATTCGGTGTCGGTGCCGCCGTGTCCGCCTTGGGGCTGGCCGCGTGGCGACTGCGCCGACGCGGATGATCGTATGCGGACGATCACAGCAGACGGGTGAACGGTGACACACAGACGGCAGTGATGCACGGACAGCAGTGGCACACGGACGACCGTGATACACTTTTCTCAGGGCGAGTGCGGGGCGAGCAGAACCGCAAAGTTCCAAAGCGTCGAGCCCGAAGAGGGTGTAATGAGCGATTCCGAGGACTCTCTCCGGCGGCGCGTGGAGACGTGGATGGCCGGGCAGATGCCGATCATCCAGATGCACGGCGGCGAGAGCGTCGTCCGGAAGGCCGACCCCGACACCGGCGAGGTCGTCGTCGAACTCGGCGGCGCGTGCGCCGGCTGCGGCATCTCGAACATCACGGCCGACAACATCACCGCCGATCTGATGATGGAGTTCGAGGAGATCACGGACGTTCGCGTGAAGGTCCCGAGCTCGGGAGATCACGGGAGCAGTACGGTAGAAGGCGGTCGCGGCGGAGAGCTCCAGTACGGCACGGACGACCCCGGTCACTTCTGAGTGTCGGCGACGACACGGGGCTCGGAAACGAGACAGTCGTCGACGACGAGGCGTTTTTGGTTCCGCAGCGCCGTCGGTAGGTCGTGAACGACGCCGACGCACCCCGGGAGTTCGCCTTCGAACTCGCGCTCTGTGCGCACCTCGAAGAGACGACGGAGTGGGTGCTCAGCCGCCAGCTCGGCGCGGCGGTCGACCGCTCGGGGCGGCGCATCGTCGACGTCGTCGGCGTGGTTCCCGGTCCGGACTTCGAGGAGCGCGCCAGAATAACGGATCGATCGATTCCGGTTCGAGCGATCGAAAGCGGCGTCGGCGCGGGCGAGGCCGTCTCCCGGTACCGCGCGCTCCGCGAGTCGTGGAGGCTCCGCGAGGAGGTCGTCGAGCGGGCGATCGACGTCGGATTCTTCGAGCGCGAGCGACGGAAGGGCCGGGAGTATCTCCGACGGACGACGCGGTATCCCGACGGGTGGTTCGAGGGGCTAGTCGGTATCGAGAACAAGCCGGATCTCGGCGATCCGGGGGCACTGTCGCGGCAGCTCCGGACCGACGTCTCGCTCGGCCTCTTCGAGGAGGTCGTCTTGGCGACCGAGAGTCACGTCACCCGAGCGCACCTGAATCGGATCCCGAGAGCGGTGGGGGTCTGGCGGTTCGATCCCGAGACGGGGCGAAAGGAAGTAATTCGCGAGTCGACGTCGCTTTCGACCGAGAGCGCGGGCGTCGAACTCGTCGAGGAGCGACCGCTCAGAACCGACGTCGCGATCGTCGGCACTGACGAGAAGGCGCGGGCGCGGAGACGGATCGCGGAACGAGCCTACGGCAAAGGGTGGCGGACCTACGATTTTCCGGCGTGTGCGCACGCGAGCGCGACCGCTGACGGCCGTCCGTACTGCGCGCAGTTCGAGTGCGTCGTCGAACCGAGCCGAGCGTGCGGGTCCGAGTGTACTGGATACGCGCCGGGATCTCCTCCCGAGGTGGCTGCCGACGAACACCGTGACTCGCGGACGTCCTGGCGGCGCGATCCGCCGGGCGTGGTTCGGCGGCAGACAGGGTTGGACCGGTTCGGATAGTTCACCCGGAATCGGGGACATTCGTTCCAAGGATCTGAAAACCGGCCGGGGTTTATACTGACTTTCCGGGCCAACGTTGAGATGTGAGGTGACGCACGATGGCCACATTCACCCAAACGACGATCGCGAATCCGCTCGATTTCGACCTGCACGGAACGCTCGCGGGGTACTGGGTCGCCGTGCTGCGGGTGGTGACCGGGTACTGGTTCCTCCACTCCGGGATCACCAAGTTTGCCTTCGTCTCGGGCGAACCCTTCAGCGCGCAGGGCTACCTCGTCAACGTCGGCGCGAGCAGCCCCATCCAGGGCTTCCTCGTGTGGGCGGGGCAGACGCCGTGGATGGTCGAGTTCGCGAACGTTATGGTCCCGGTCGGGGAGGCGCTCATCGGACTCGGGCTCGTCGTCGGCGCGCTCGTCAGACTGGCGAGCCTCTTCGGCGGAGTCCTGATGACGTTCTTCTACCTCGGGAATGCCAGCTGGGCGCACGGCTTCGTCAACGGCGACCTGATGGGGTTGCTGCTGTTCGTCACGCTTGGCGTCCTCGGCGCGGGTCGCGTGCTCGGCCTCGACGCGGTCCTCGAACAGACGAGGCTCGGGCAGACGCGGGCGGCGAAGTATCTGCTCGGGTGACCGCAGCTTCACCCCCGCGGTGAAGACCCGCGGCAAAATTCGTTCTCGACGCAAGAATCGGATCGAATAGCGGCAAACGGATTAGACGGAGACCGTACAGCCGTCTCGAGCGGCGACGACCTCGCCGTCGAACACCTCGGCGACTTCGGCCTCGATCGCGTCGCGGTCGGGGTAGGGCGTGAAGTGCGTTAGCACGAGCGTGTCGACGCCTGCGTCGGCTGCGATCTCGCCCGCCTGCGTCGGCGTGACGTGGTAGTTCAGCAGGACGCTCCGCCGCTCCTCCTCGTACGGTTCGGTGTATCGCTCCCACACGAAGCCCTCCTCGGGCGTCTCGCCGACGGGGACGATGCCACACGTCATCACGAGGGCGTTTGCTCCCGCGGCGAAATCCGAGAGACCGTCGAACTTCGCGGTGTCCGAGGAAAGGACCGTCGTCGCGCCCGTCGATTTCTCGGTGAACTTGTAGCCGTACGTCTCGATGGAATGCTGGACAGGGAGCGTTTCGATGTGGACTTCGTCGGTCTCCAGTTCGAACCCCTCCGACACCCGCGTCGTGGCGATATTCTCGATCCCTTCAGCCGGATATCCCGCTTCCTGCCGGTAGGCGATATCCTCCTCCCAGAGTGAGTACAGCCCGTCGACGAGGTCGTCGGTACCGGTGGGACCGTAGATCTCCAGCGACTCCCGGCCCGCCGTCCAGCCGACGATCGCGAGGTGGAAAAACGAGAGGTTGTGGTCCATGTGATGGTGCGTGAACAGCAGGTTCTCCACGTCGCCGGGATCGATCTCGTTGCGGAGGAGTTCGTACACCGTTCGCGGCCCGCAGTCGACGAGGTACGGTTCGCCCGCCACCTCGACGACGATCGCGTTCCCCGCGCGATCGAGCGTCGGGATCGGGTTCGCCGTTCCGAGAAGCGTCGTTTTCACGACGGCCGCACCTCCGTGCAAATCGGTTCGAGGGTCATAGATAGTCATTCGCCATTTTTATTATATACATTCTGGATGCTGCAGAATGAGGCAGTTTTTGTCGATATTTCGGAGTGTGTTCGCGAGAGTGAAACTTTTGTACATCCGTCGATACTGCACGGTATGGACGGTCGAACCGGTCGCGGAAACGACGGGCCGAACTACGTCGAGGCCACCCAGAAATCGATCGGCGTGCTTCGGTTCCTCAAGGAGAACGGTCCCGCGACCCTGTCGAAAATCGCCGAGGAGACAGACAGTGCAAAGAGCACCGTCTACCGCCACCTCCGAACCCTGGAGGACGCGGGGTATCTCGTCGAGACCGACGACGGCTACCGGATCGGACAGCTGTACCTCGATTACGGCATCGAGGCACAGCGGTCACACCCGCTGTATGACGCCGCTAAGCCGAAGGTGGACGCGCTGGCGGAGAAAGTCGGCGAGAAAGTGTGGCTGGTCGTCGAGGAGAACGGATACGCCGTCTACCTGTATATGCAGTCGGGCGAAGAGCTGTACCGGTCGTTCACGCGGGTCGGTTACCGTGGGCACCTCCACGCGTTTTCGGCGGGGAAAGCCATCCTCGCGCAACTGAGCAAAAACGAAGTGAACGCGATCCTCGACCGGCGAGGGCTTCCGGCGTACACCGAAGAGACGATCACCGATCGAGACGCGTTGTTCGCCGAACTGGATCGGACTCGACAGCGGGGATACGCGCTTCACCTCGAGGAAGCGGTAGACGGCGGGAACGCGATCAGCGTCCCGATTCAGCGCGAGGACGGGTCACCGATCGGATCGATCTGCGTCGCCGGACCCGCCCACAGGCTGAACGAATCGTACCTGCGATCGGAGCTCTCGGACCTGCTGCTCGGGACGAAAAACGAGATCGAACTGAGTATGCGATACGAGGCGTAAGCTCGGTATAAATACGAAGTGTGAACACGTTTTAGAGAGGGCGTGTGAACTCGTTTCGTTCGTGCGAACGCCTCGGGTTGCGAGCGTCCGGGTTTCAGCAATTCGCTATGACCACAGAAAACGCCATAGAACGGGCGTTCGACGGCAGCTACCGTCCACTCATCGATTCCAGAACAAATAGATAATAATTCCTACACGATTGTATCAGGTTCTCTCGCTCGCTCGGTGGGATATTCGGTGTTCCGTCTAATAGAACATAATTAATCGTAACAATTATAGTCGATACTCGGTTCCAAACGAGTAGCATGACGATGAGAACGTCTCTCACACGGCGCGAATCGCTCAAAACGATCGGCGGTGTCGCCGCGTTGACCGGGCTCGCCGGTTGTTCGGGCGGCAACGGGGGCGACGGCGGTGGCGGAGACGGTGGCGGCGACGGCAACGGCGACGGCTCGTCGTCTGACAGCGGCGGATCCGACGGCGGGTCGGGGTCGGAGCCCGAGTCGGTCTCCACGTTCGGAATCATCTCCGGTCCGCAAAACGGCGTGACGTTCCTGATGCACAACGCCGCGGCGGGCGTCCTCGACAGAGAGAGCGACGTCGGCCTCGACGTGGTCTCGGGGACCAGCGGGGAGTCGATGGTGCGGCTCGTGAGCGGGGACGAGGAGCTCGCGTTCGGGACGGCGTTCGCGGGACTCAACGCGATGAACCGCGAACAAGAGTTCTCGCAAGTCGAGTTCAATCACGAGATCTACCAGATGATGACGCAGACGACGCTGATCGAACCCATCCTGGTACCCACCGATAGCGAGTACGAGTACTGGTCGGACCTCGAGGGCGCGTCGATCGCGACGGGGACGCAGGGGTCGACGTACCAGGCATACTACCGGGCGGCACTCGATCTCGCCGTCGGCGAGGGCAACTACGAACTCGTCCACCAAGGCGCGACTGAGATCCCCCAGGAGTTCAGCGCCGGTCGGGTCGACGCGATGGGCGGCCCCGGCATCGTGAGCGGACTGACGCCCGGCTTTATGCAGCAGGCATACTCAGACAACGACGTCCGGCTGCTGGGGCTCACCGACGAGACCGAGCAGGCCATCGAGGACCACGAGTGGCTCTCGATGGAAACCCTCCCGAACGGGGACTTCGGCGACAGCATCGAGGAGTACACCGACGAAGGCGAGACGACGACGGTCCGGGTCGACTATCCGCACTACACGACGGACAAGGTCGACGCCGACAGCGTGTACAACCTCCTCGACGCGCTCTGGAGCAACCGCGACGCCCTGATCGACGCCCACGAGGGCTGGCGGCTCTTCGAGGACGACGAGGTCTGGACGAGCACCCTCCATCCGGACATTCCGGTCCACCCGGGTGCAGTCGAGTTCTTCGAAGAGCAGGGGCTCTGGAGCGACGACCTCACCGCGGGTAGTTTCTGATTCGGAGCGAGAGACACAATGGCCAATCTCCGCGGGTTTATCGAACGACATTCGTGGCTCCGAGCCGCGGCCATCGGAGCGCCCGCCGTCCTCCTGTCAGTCGCCGTCATCGCCTATGCGATGCGATCGTACCTGCCGAAGCAACTGTTCACGAACCTCGTGCTCGGCCTCTCGTTAGTCACGTACTTCCTCGGTCGGGCGCGGGCGGAAGTAGACGACGCGGACGGTCGATCCTCGCGACCGCTCCTGTTGTCGTGCGCGCTCCTGATCGTCCTGTCGATCGCGGCCGTCGCGTACGTCCATCTCGCCTTCGATCGGTGGCTCGAAACCGGCGCGTTCGTGATCTACAACAACGCCGACCTGATCACGGGGGGGCTGCTGATCGTCCTCGTGACGGTCGTCACCTCGGACAAGTTCGGGCACTTCCTCGGCGCGCTCGTCCTCGCGACCGTGCTGTACGGGGTCGGTGGTCCGTACCTTCCGAGCATCCTCAATCACGGCGGATTGACGCTGGAGACGATCGTGTTCAAGAACACGATCTCGCTGCAGGGCGTCTACGGGTTCCTGACGCAGATCGCGGCCACCTGGGTCGCGATCTTCGTCATCTTCGCGGGCATCGTGCGGATGTTCGGCGGCTTCGATCTCATCCTGGAACTCACAGAGCGGTTGGAAGGCTCGTTCAGCGGTGCCGTCCCGCAGACCGCGGTCGTGTCGAGTATGTTTATGGGAACGATGATGGGCGGGGCGGGCGTCAACGTCGCCGCCACGGGCTCGTTCACCATTCCGCTGATGCAGGAGCGCGGCATCCTCGGCAAGCACGCCGGGGCGATCGAATCGGTCGCCAGTACGGCCGGACAGGTCCTCCCGCCGATTATGGGTTCGGCCGCGTTCATCATGGCCGACATCCTCGGGATCGCGTTCGCCGACGTCGCCATCGCGGCGGCCATTCCAGCTTTCCTGTACTACGGTGTCACGAGCTACGGCGTGTATCAGTGGTCGATCTGGTACGACTGGGAGAGCGGCGGGTCGGAGGCGGAAGACAGTGCGCCGGAGAAATCTCGGACGGAGTTCTTCGTGCAGGGCGCGCAGTACCTCATCCCGTTGGTCGTACTGATTTACCTCCTCATCGTACAGCGGTTCGGCCCGCTCTACAGCGGGCTGTACACGGTGTTGACGCTCTTCGCGACGCGATTCGTGTACCTGCAGCTCCACGACGGGATCAGTCTCTCTACGTTCCGGAAATACCTCAGACAGTTCTTGAGCGGGCTCCGACACGGCGGCGAGTCGGCCGCGCCGTTCGTCGCGCTGCTCGCGGCCCTCGCGGTCGTGATCAACATCTTCGGCGCGACCGGCCTGACGAACCGAATCACGTTCGCGCTGTCGACGCTCACCGGCGCATCGTTCGTCGGCATCCTCGTCATCAGTATGATTCTGGCGTTGCTCTTCGGCCTCGGAATGCCGACCCCGGCGGCCTACCTCCTCGTGGCGACGATCATCGCACCGGTCATCGTCGAACTCGGTGCGCTCCACAGCATCGTCGTCGAACCGATCACTGCGCACATGTTCGTCTTCTACTTCGCGCTGCTCTCGGCGCTCACGCCGCCGGTGGCGCTGGCGGTCGCGATGGCGATCAACATCTCCGGATCGGACTTCATCGAGACGGCGCTCGCATCGATCCGACTCGGTGGTCCGACGTTCCTGATCCCCTTCGTCTTCGTGTACAACCCCGCGCTGATCTTCTGGTCGTTCCCCGAGACCCCCATCGCGCTGTTGGTCCAGGCGATCGGGCTGATGGTCGCGCTGTCGGTCACGATGGGCATCGAGTTCGGACGGCGGCTCCCGCGGTACGAGCGGGCGCTCAGGGCAGTTCTGTTCCTGGTGATCGCGTTCGGCCCGAGCCTCGCGATCCAGCTCACCGGGGTTGCGGTCGTCGCGCTGACCGTGCTGCTTCGCGGGGGATTCCCACAGTTCAGCTCCGCTAGTCAGTGAGAGTCCTCCGTTTTCACCCCGCTTCGGAGCGTCGAAGCCCGTGACGGGCATTTCCGTCACCAGCCGGATCGAAGCAGCCCCGCACCGAACTCGGAAGCGTGGAGATAATTCTCAGAAATCGGAAGCGTGAGGCTAATTCTCATATCCTCTGGGTGCGAAACGATAGCTGAGCTATGAAGAACGATTTCCGAGTCGGGCTGATCGTACCCAGTTCGAACGTCACGATGGAGACGGAGATTCCGGCGATGTTACAGGCCCGTCCGGATCACTACGCCGAATCGTTCACGTTCCATTCCAGTCGGATGCGGATGCAGAGTGTGACCCAAGAGGAGTTAGCGCGTATGGACGAGCAGTCGGAAGACTGCGCGACGTTACTATCCGATGCCCGCTGTGACGTCCTCGCCTACGCCTGCCTCATCGGCATTATGGCGCAGGGACCCGGATACCACGAGGAGAGCGAAGCCACTCTCCGTCAGCGAACCGTCGAGAACGACGCGGAAGCACCGGTCGTCACGAGCGCGGGCGCCCTCGTTCGGGCGCTCGAACGGCTGGAAGCCGAAAACGTGGTACTGATCGCGCCCTATATGGAAGCGCTCACGCAGACAGTTATCGAATACTTCGAGGACACAGGCGTGGAGGTAATCGACTACGAGACGCTCGAATGTCCCGACAACCTCGAGGTCGCACAACTTGACCAGCGGAACCTGCTCACCATCGCCGAGGACCTCGATACCGAGAACGCCGACGCGCTCGTCCTCTCCTCGTGCGTGCAGATGCCGTCGCTCGCTTCGATTCAGGCGGCAGAGGACAAGTTCGGGCTGCCCGTGTTCTCGGCGGCGACGGCGACCACCTACGAGATCCTCGATCAGCTCAATCTCAGCACGCAGGTGGCGGGAGCGGGTCGACTGCTCTCGGGCGGGATGAACGAACGCTGACACAGCCGACAGGCAATGATCACTGTTTGTCGTCCCCGATCACAGCTCGTACGTCTCGCCGTCGATCGCCAGCGGCTCCTCGAACGCCTCATTTGCGGGATAAAAGTGCGCCGTGTGGACGATCCGCGTTTCCGTCGCGGATAAGTCGCGAGCGAGCGCCAGCGCCCCCTCTCGGGTCATGTGTTTCTGCCCGAACGTCCGCGGGACGCCGTCCGCGCCGACGTGCTTCCCACCGCGAGGGTGGTGCTCGCTTAGCGACGCGGGCACGATACCGTCGGCGAGCAGCAGGTCCGGATCGTCGAGGACCGCCCGCGACGCCTCGGGAATGCCGTAGCTCGTATCACCCGACAGCGACAGTTTCGCTCCCGTTTCTGTATCCTCGATCGCGAGGCCGAAGCAGATCAGCGGCGGGTGGTCGACCGGGACGAGGGTGACCTCCAGTCCGCAGACCTCGAACGGCTCGAACGGCGTCTCCGGACTGACGTGCACTCGATCGAGATAGTCGTACTTCCGCGAGACGGTCTCGGCGACGCTCTCGCCGGTCTGTGGATCGGTTTCGTCGGCGGCGTGGACGGGAAGGTCGTCGAACAGCCGGTAGGCGTTGCCGAGGCCGTCCAAGTGGTCGAAGTGGATGTGCGTGACGATTCCGGCGTCCGGGAGCGGGACCTCCTGCGTCAGAAACTGGTGGCGGAAGTCCGGGCTGAAGTCGACGAGCAGCGACTCGCCGCTGCGCTCGTTCTCGACGTGGACCGAAAAGCGCGTTCGCTCGACGCCGCGGCGGCGCGCTTCCGCGCAGGTGTCGCACTCGCAGCCGACCGTCGGCGTCCCGGTCGTGTCGCCCGTTCCGAGGAGTGTGACCCGCATCGTAGAGGAATGAGAGCGGGCAGATGATAAGCGTGGTCGAAGCGGCGTCCGAAGACGGCAGCCGAGACCGCACTGATCGAGCTACCCTCAGTGGTCGTGATCGTGGTCGTGGTCGTGTGAATGCTCGTCGTCGCCGCCGTTGCCCGCGACGAGCTGTTCGCCGTCGGACATCATATCCATATTCTTGAGGTTGTCACGCTCTTCGAAGTCCTCGACGGCCTCGACGATGTCCTGCTGCGTGAGCGTCATTCTGTCCTCGGTCAGCGCCTCCAACACCGCCTCCCGAAGGACCATCCGGAGGTCCGAGCCCGTGAGCCCTTCCGTCAAATCGGCGACGGCGTCGGGGTCGAAGTCGTCGATGTCCATCCGGCGGGTGATGATCCGGAGGATGTCCGAGCGCATCTGACTGTCCGGCTTCGGGAAGTTCACGATCTCGTCGAAGCGCCGCCACGCCGCCGCATCGAGCTGGTCGGGGTGGTTGGTCGCGCCGATCAGGATCACCTCGTCGCGGATCAGCGAGATGTCGTCGATGCTCTTCAGCAGCGTGTTGACCGCGCGCTTCAGCGCCGCGTGTTCGTCCGAGCGGCGCGTCTTCGCGACGGAGTCGAACTCGTCGATGAAGAGGATACACGGCGAGAGTCGTTTGGCGACCTCGAAGGTCTTCTCGACGTTCTTCGCGGTCTCGCCGAGGTACTGGCTCGTGATCATCGAGAGCTTCACCTCGACGAACGGCAGGCCGAGTTCGTGGGCCAACGCGCGCGAGACGGTCGTCTTCCCGGTTCCCGGCGGCCCGACGAAGAGGATCTTCCCGATTTCGCGCAGGCCGATCTCGGCGAGGTACTCGCGGTGTTCGATCGCCTGCATCAGTTTGTGAATCTCGCCCTCTTGATCGCCCGTCAGCACGAGGTCGTTGAGGGTCATCTCGATCTCCTCGGGCGCGCGGACCTGCACGAGATCGAGCATCTCGCCGTCCTCGTCCTCGTCGAAGTACTCCTCCAGGAGGCTGTCGATCCAGACGCGGTCGGCGTGGATCGGGCGGGTGTGCTCGAGCGCCTCGGCGTGCGTCACGTCGACGCCCTCACGACCCTCGACGGCGGCCGCGACCGTCGGGTTCGTCTCCAGCCGCTCGCGGTCTGCGCGGTCGAGGAACCACTCGATCGCCATCTCCGGTTGCGTCAGCGAGATTCGCCCCGAGAACTCCTCTCGCTGGGTGAAGAGCAGATCGGAGATCGATTCCCACGGGTGCTCGACCCCGGTTGCCTTTCGCGCGACGCTATCGGTGACGACGAGCGGCCGCTCGATGCCGACGACGTTCGGTCCGTCGTCCTCGTCGTCGTCGGACGGCTCCGTCCAGAAGACACGTCGATACCGCGGCGGCAGATCGTTCTCGTCGAGATCACGGTTTTCGCTGTAGAGGTGCGCCGTGAGGAGAAATTCGACGACCTCGAGAGCCCGGTTACTCATCCCAAAGACGTTGCCGACTCAGTCGCATAAGCGCGTCGGAACGTCGGTACCAGCAACCACCGACCACCGTTCAACGGATCGGACGCGAAAACTCCGCGTCCGACCTCTCGCGTTCTATTCCTTTTATCACGACGGCGACGGGAGAGAATACTATGCCGACACCAGTCATCGCCGCCGCGTACCGAACGCCGTTCGGAAAGGCCGGTGGCGTCTTCGAGGACGTCCGCAGCGAGGATCTCTCCATCGCGCTGATCGACCACATTCTGGCCGAAACCGGACTCGACAGCGACGCGATCGACGACCTGATGTGGGGCGTCGCCCAGCAGCGCGGCGAGCAGGACAACAACGTCGCCCGCGTGATCGCGTTGCTCTCCGAGTTGGGCGAGAGCGTCCCGGCGACGACGATCAACCGCTGGTGCGCCTCGTCGATGCAGGCGATCATCTCAGCCTCGGACGCGGTCGCCGCGGGGAACCGCGAGTGCGTCATCGCGGGCGGCGTCGAGAGTATGAGCCGCGTGCCGATGGACGGCGACTCCTATCAGCACCTTCATCCTGAGCTCTCGGAGGCGTACAACGTCTTCCAGCTTCAGATGGGGATGACCGCCGAGAAGGTCGCAGACGAGTACGAGGTGTCCCGCGAGGCCCAAGACGAATACGCGCTGCAGTCGCACCAGCGCGCCGCCGAGGCGACCGAGGTGGGGCGCTTCGACGACGAGATCGTCCCGATCGAGACGGCTGACGAAACCGTCACCGAAGACGAGGGGATTCGCCCCGACACCTCGCTTGAGGCGCTTTCCGGGCTCTCGCCCGCGTTCACCGGCGACGGGACCGTCACCGCGGGCAACTCCTCGCAGGTGACCGACGGCGCGGCCGCCACGCTCGTCACCTCGCGGGCGTTCGCCGAGGAACACGGGCTCGACGTCCTCGCGGAAGTCGGAACCAACGCCGTCGCGGGGGTCGACCCGACCGTGATGGGAATCGGGCCGGTCCCGGCGACGCGTTCGCTCCTCGAACGCGCCGGGACGGACATCGACGACTACGACCTCGTCGAACTCAACGAGGCGTTCGCGAGCCAGTGCGTCTACGCGCGTCGCGAACTCGGCGTCGATCCCGAGCGGTACAACGTCAACGGCGGCGCGATCGCGATCGGGCACCCGCTCGGCGCGTCGGGCGCGCGCCTTCCCGTCACGCTGCTCCACGAGATGCGAACGCGCGACGTCGAACGCGGGCTCGCGACGCTCTGCGTGGGATTCGGACAGGGCGCGGCGATCGAGTTCTCGCGATAGTCGGCGTTGAGGAAAATTCGTGGTAATCGGCGTTGAGGAAAGTCCGCGGTAGTCCTCGTCGAGGAAGGTCGCGGTAGTCCCCGTCGATGAGGGCCGATCTCTCCTTACGCGTCGGGGTTGACGAACTGGATCGCCTCACGGACCGCTTCGCGGCTGCCGATGACCGTGAGACGGTCGCCGCGCTCGATCGTGAAGTCCGCACCGGGGACCTGCGTGTCGCCATCCCGCTGAACGAGCGCGATCAGACAGTCGCCCGGGAGCTTCGGGCCGATCTCGCGCATCGTGTGTCCGATCAGCTCCTCCGTGGTGACTTCGATCTCCTGAATGTCCCCGGTGTGGCCCACCTCGTCCATCCACTCCATCATCGACGGGCGTTCGATGTAGTTGTCCATCGCCTGCGCCGTCGCGAGCGACGCCGAGATGGTCCGAACGCCTAGCTCTTCGAACGCCTCGGCGTTGTTCGGGTTGTTCACCCGCGCGACGAGGGTCTCGGGATCGAACTTCGAGCTGGAGAGCTGCGAGACGAGCAGGTTCACGTCGTCGTCGCCGGTCGCGCCGACGACGATCCGGGCCTTCTCCGCGCCCGCAGATTGCAGGACGTCGGTGTCGGTGCCGTCGCCGTGGTGAACGGTGAATCCGGCGTTACGGGCGGTCTCGACGACCGCTTGGTTCTGTTCGATGAGCACTACGTTCTCGCCGCGGTCTTCGAGGCGCTCGGCGAGGGATCGGCCCACCGAGCCGCCTCCGATGATGAGTACGCGCATTGGAATGATGTCGAGGTGTTCTGCGATCTGTCGGGCGAAGCCGCCCTCGAACACGACGGTGACGAAGATGACGAGAAAGACCGTCCCGACGAGGAGGTCCGCCGACGCGGTTCGTCCCGCGTCGCGGAGACCGATGGCGAAGAGCGTCGCGACCGACGCCGGGATGATGCCTCTGGGGCCGACGAGACTCATGAACCACTTTTCGCCGGTGGTGAACCGATCGCCTGCCGCGGAGAGAAACACTAACGCCGGGCGCAGGACGAGTGCCACGATGACGGCGACGGCCAGTCCGCGGACGCCGAGCGTCAGCAGCACGTCGAAGCGCAGGAGCGCTGCGAGCGCGATGAAGACGAACGAGAGGACGACGAGCGTCACGTCGCCTTTGAACGCCGAAATCTCCTCCTCGTACGGCACGTCGGCGTTCCCGAGCAGGATTCCCGCGGTCGCGACGGCGGCGACGCCCGCCTCCGTGTCGATCGTGTCCGCCGCGCCGTAGGCGACGAGCGCGCCCGCGAGGACGAGCAGCCGAGCGTTTCGGGGGGCGTTCCCCGGCGAGAGGTCCACGTACCGGAGGAGATAGAACAGCACTCCGGCGACGATCCCGCCGACGACGACCCCGACGCCGAGGCGCTCCGCGAACAGCGTCAGGAGCGCCAGGGGCTCGTCGATGCCGACGTTAATCGCGTTGAAGATCACGACCGCGAGGATGGCCGCCGTCACGTCGTTGACGATGCCCTCGGTCTCTAAGACGGCCGCGACCCGGTCGCGGGTCGGGACGACTCGAAGGATGGGCGTGACCACGGTCGGCCCCGTCGCGACGAGGAGCGCGCCGATGAGAAACGAGATGTCCCAGGGCGCACTGAGCAGAAAGTGGACGGCGGTCGCGGTCCCCACCAGCGCGATGGCCGCACCGAACGTGATCAGCTTCACCGTCGCCGCCGGTGCCTCCCCGAGCTTCTCGGCTCGGAGGTGGAACGCGCCCTCGAAGACGATGATCGCCACCGAGAGGCCGACGATCGCGCCCAGCGCGTTGCCGAAGGAGTCCGGCCCCACGACGCCGAGTACCTCCGGTCCGAGGAGGATGCCAGCCGCGATGAGGAACACGACGCTCGGGACCTGGAACCGGTCCGCGAGGAGCTGGGCGATCACCCCGATTCCGATGATCGCGGCGACGATGGGCAGCAGCAACGAGCCACCGGCGGCGGCCACTATCGTCCCTCCATACGTCTCTCTCGGTGGGACGTGAGCGCATAAAACCACGCCTCCGCCCCGTCGATCCAGATTCCGGGGGTCACTCGTACAGCATCTCGATCTGGTCGGCGTAGCGATCGAGGATGTTCCGCCGCTTCTTCTTCATCGTCGGCGTGAGCGTGTTGTCTGACTCGGAGAATTCCTCGGAGAGGACGCGGAACTGCTTGATCCGCTCGTACGACTCCAGTCCGTCGTTGACGGCGTCGACCTCCCGCTGGATTCGCTCGACTGCGCGCTCGTCGCGACAGATCGCCGCTCGCTCCGCGGGAAGGTCGATTCCCTCGCGTCCGGCCCATTCGCGGAGGCCCTCGAAGTTGGGGACGAGGAGCGCCGAGACGAACTTCCGGCCGTCGCCGACGACGACACACTGTTCGATCACGGGGCTGGCGGCGAACCCGTCCTCGATCGGACCGGGTGCGACGTTCTTGCCCGTCGAAAGCACCAGGAGCTGTTTGGCCCGCTCGCGGAACCGGAGGTAGTCGTCGGGACCCCGTTCGACGATGTCGCCCGTCCGGAACCAGCCGTCCTCCGTGAACGCCGCGGCGGTCTGATCGGGGCGGTTCCAGTAGCCCGCGGTGACGTTGGGACCGCGGACGAGGAGCTCGCCCACCTCCGTCGCCGCCGCGGATTCCGCGTCGCTCTCACTGTGCGTGCCGGGATTGCCGCCCTCACTGTGCGCGCCGGTATCGTCGCTCTCACTGTGCGTGCCAGGATTGCCGCCCACACCGTCGCCGACGATCGACGGATCGAGGCGGGTCTCGACCCCCGTGAGCGGCGGGCCGATCGTCCCGATTTTCGGGGCCTCCGGCGGGTTCGCGGCGACGACTGGCGACGTCTCGGTGAGCCCGTACCCCTCCAGAATCGGCAGGCCCATCGCGTGGTACAGCCGACACAGCTCGGGGGAGAGGCTGCCGCCGCCGCTGATGAGGAAGTCGACGCGGTCGCCGAGCGCCTCGCGTACCTGCTGGAAGACCAAACGGTCGGCGATCCGGAGTTTCGCGTCGAGGACTGCGCCGGGGTCGTCCGCGGACTGGTGCGCGCGGCCGACGTCGACGGCCCACTCGAAGATCCGGCGCTTGATCGGCGATTCGGATGCCTGCGACCGGATTGCGTCGTAGAGTTTCTCGTACACCCGCGGGACCGACGTCCCGACAGTCGGGCGGACGAGCCCGAAATCCTCCCGAAGCGTGTCGGGGCTCTCGGCGTAGGCGACGGTCGCCCCGGCGGCGAACATCAGGTAGTGCCCCGCCAACCGCTCGAAGACGTGCGCGAGCGGGAGGAACGAGAGCGTCGTCGCCTCCGGGGAGATGGATCCGCCAGTGCGGTCCGGACGCGGGCCGAACCGGCGGTAGCTCTGGTTGACGTTCGATCGGAAGTTCCGGTGGGTCAGTTCGACGCCCTTCGGGCGGCCGGTCGTTCCGGAGGTGTAGATGAGCGACGCGAGGTCGTCGACCTCGCGCGCCGCCAGCCACGACTCGACGTCGTCCTCGTCGAAGACAGCGGCTCCGCGGGCGTGAACGTCGGCGAGGGTGTAGATGTCGTCGCGGTCGCGAACCGCTCCGCCCATCCCGCTGCCGTCGGGGATCTCGTCGATCACGACGATGAACTCCAGTGAGAGATCCTTCTCGACGGCGAGGACGTGGGAGAGGAGGTCCGCGTTTTCGACGACGACGCCGCTCGCGCCGGGATCCGAGAGGAGGTACTGGATCTGCGATTCCGACGAGGAGGTGTACACGGTGGTGACGACGCCGCCGACCGAAAGCAGCGCGAAATCCGTCTGCGCCCACTCCATCCGGGTGTCAGAGAGGACGCCGACGCGGTCGCCGGGTGCGACACCCAGATCGCGGAATCCGGCCGCGAGTCGACGGACGAGCGCGCGCATCTCGGCGTACGTCAGATCGGCGTAGGCACCGTCGGGGGCGGCCGGAACGACGTCGGCCGCCGCGAGCGATCGGTCGTAGATGCCGCCCTTGTATCGCTGGGCGATCGCGTCGGCGTTTCGCGCCGCGCTCTCCTCGAACATCCGAGCCAGCGTCGTCTCGCCGAGGACGTCGTCGTCGTACGTCGCTTCCGCGTCCCGCCAGTTCATAGCCCACCCAGACACCGACGCGAATTAAATCTACAGTAGTTCGGAGGTTTCGGGTTGTTCGGTGTTGAACGCGGCCCCACCCACCGCGCGTTTATTTCGCAGACGACCAGAGCCACGCCTCTCCGGGGCGTTCAGAACCCGAACCGAAGGATCCACAACGTCGCCATCCCGGCGACGATCGTCGCGAAGACGTCGTCGAGGTACCACGTGACCGCCGCGGCGACGAGTCCCGCGAGGAGCCGCTCGTTGCCGACGACCGCGATCGCACCCTCGGGAGCGATGAAGGCCGGGACGGTCAGCGCCGCGAAGACGGCGGGCGGAACGAATCTGAGCGCGTTCGTCGCCCTGTCGGGCACGGCTTCGAGGCGACCGAACAGGTGAATGAACGACGCGCGGATCCCGAACGTGACCAGGCCGAGCGCGACGATCGCGGTCCACACCGCCAGGGTGCCGTACTCCGTCGGCATCAGGGCTCACCTCCGGCATCCGACTCGGCGTTCCCGCTCACCGTCGACAGCCGTTCGTCGGCGATGACGCCAGCGACGACGCCCGCCAGCCCCCCGAGGATGAGCCCGAGGTCCAACGGCACCGCGAAGACCTCGCCAGCGACGGCGACGCCGCCGCCGACGAGTGCGGCGATCGCCTTCGGCTTCGTCGTGATCGCCGGGATCAGCAGGCTGAGGAAGACGAGGGGGACGGCGAAGGCCAACCCCCAGGAGTCGGGGACGCGCGCGCCGACGACGATTCCGAGGAGCGTACAGCACTGCCAGACGACCCACAGCGACAGCCCGACGGCGAGGTAGTATCGGCGTCGCTCGCGGGGGTCCAACTCGGCCTCCGCGTCGGTGTAGCGCGCGATCGAGAGCGCGTAGGCCTGATCGGTGAGTACGTACGCACAGAGCGACTTCCACCCGGAGCGCAGCGCGCGAAAGTGCGGCGCGATCGACGCGGAGTACATCAGCATCCGGAGGTTGATGACGGCGCCCGTGAGGACGACAACGAGGAGTTCGGCGTTGCTGCCGAGGAGGTCGATCGCAGCGAGCTGAGACGCGCCTGCGAAGACGACCACCGACAGACCGACGGCCTGCAGCGGCGTCAGACCGGCGTCGATCGCGGCCGCGCCCGCGACGAGACCGAACGGGGCGATCCCGATCAGCAGCGGTGCCACGTCGCGGACGCCGCGGCGGATTTCGGGAGGGAGATGAACGAGAGACACGGGAATGCGTTCAGCGTGCGAGGAGTAAATCGGTGCGGTTTGCAGTCGAGCGGATCGACGGCGACAGCCGCGTTCGGAACGGCGAGGGCAGGGCCGTTGCCGCGGTCGGTGGCTGCCGAAGAACCGCTCCGAATGGGACTGAAAGCCCGCTCGACCCGAATCGCGGATCAGATTACACGTCCCTCCGCGTATCGGTGCGACACCACTAACTACCTCTCCCCAGTAGGAACGGGTATGTCGAACGACGCGCAGTCACAGGCCGGGACGGCCGAGGGGCAGGGCCCCGTCGAGATCTCTATCGACGTCGCCCGGCAGCTGGCGGAGAAACGCGAGGAGCTCTTCGAGGAGTTCGGGATTCGCGACGAGTTCCCCCCGGCGGTCCGATCGGAGGCGAAAGCGCGGACCGAGGACATCCAATCCGAGATCGAAGACGAACTGGAGAAACGAACGGACCTCCGCGAGCTGACGACGTGGACGACCGACCCGATCGACGCCCAGGACTTCGACGACGCGCTCAGCATCCGCGAGAACGAGGAGACGTACACGCTGTGGGTCCACATCGCCGACGTCACCCACTACGTCCACTCCGATTCCGAGATGTGGGCCGAGGCCGTCGAGCGCGGCAACACCGTCTATCTCCCGGGCTATACGATCCATATGCTCCCGCCGATGCTCGCCGAGACCGTCTGCTCGCTCGTCCCCGAGGAGGACCGACTGGCGCACACGGTGGAGATGGAGATCAAGAAGGACACGCTCTCCTTCGAGACAGTCGATATCTACAAGTCGGTCATCCACTCGAACGAGCGGCTGACGTACACGCAGTGTGAGAACCGCCTCGACGACCCCGACGCGCCGCTGCACGAGGAGAACGTCCTCGTCTACGAGCTCGCCGATCAGCTCCACGAGCAGCGGAAGGAGGACGGCTCGCTCGTGTTGAACCCGAGCCGGGACCGCGCGCACACGATCATCGAGGAATGTATGCTGAAGGCGAACAAGGCCGTCACGCACGAGCTGATGTGGAACCGCGGCGTGGAGGCGATGTACCGCGTCCACCCGCAGCCGACGCCCGATCAGTGGGACGAGGCACTGCGGGAGATCACCGAACTCGACGGCGTGAACATCTCCGGCGCTTCGTGGGACGACCCGCGGAAAGCCGTCAACGACGCCCTGGAGAACTCCGATTCGCGGGCGCTCAACAAGATCCAGCGAGCCGTGCTGAAGGTGATGCCGCGCGCGAAGTATATGAACGATCCGTTCGGGGGGCACTACGCGCTGAACTTCGACATCTACGGGCACTTCACCTCCCCGATCCGACGGCTCTCGGACCTGATCAACCACTGGATCGTCCACGAAAACGACGTCCCCGAGGACCTCGTCGAACTGTGTGACCGCGCGTCGGAGCGCCAGAAGGACGGCGAAACCGCCGAACGACTGTACAAGCAGTTCTTAGAGGAGGTCCATCTCGATCCGCACGCGGTCAACAACCGCGGGATCGTCACCGTCGACGACGACGGCGAGGTCGTCAACGAGAAGGGGCTCCCGCCGGAGCGACTCGACCGACGCGAGGAGTAGCCTCACGAAAGAGAGACGCGAAGCCAACGGTTCGTTTCGCGGTCGAACGTCATCACTCGTGTGCGAAACCGTCGACAGCGCGTGCGCGCGAACACGCTGTCAGTGTTTGTGCGTGAAGAGGAGTACCTCGTCCTCGTGCGTCGTCACGCAGAGATCGAGGAGCATACTGAGTTCGAGGCTGTTGTACTCGTCCTCGCAGATGACCAGGTCGTCGAACGGGTCACCGCACGCGGGACAGGCGATGCTCACGGTGTTCCGATACGTCGTCACCCCGCCCGCCGACTCGTGCGGCGTCAGCGACGAGGTGAGTTCGTCGTACTCGCTGTCCTCCATCGTCCGCACGAAGGAGGCGATCCGTCATAATTCTACTCCTCGTCGGGGGCGTCGCGCGACGGGACACAGGAGCGACCCCGGGGTCGGGTGCCGAACGCGGTGACGACGCCGACAAGGAGACCCACGGCGTGGCCGACGTTGACGCTCGCCGGGGCGCGAAACGCGAGTGCGGTGAGCGCTTCGACGCCGACGAGCGCGACCGCACAGACGCCGAACAGGGTCGCGAGTAGTTCCAGATCGGTCGCCCGTCCGTGCCGCGGGAGGTGAACGACTGCGAACCCGCCGACGGCGAACACGACGCCGCTGATACCGTAGACGGCGACGTACGAGTCCGGAGCGAAGACCACGCTCCAGGCGACGAGCGCGAGTATCGATCCGACCGCGGCGACGACGACCATCGCGGCGAACTGACGCTGCGGCAGGTGGCCCTCCGCGATTCGGCCGAACGCGAACAGCGTGAGCACGTTGGGGACGACGTGCGTGAGGCCGCCGTGAAGCAGCGGTGCCAACAGCCACGCGAGCCACGGTTCCCTGAAATAAACGTAGTTGGTCGTCTCGAACACCGACGACACGTTCCACAGCGCGGTCTGGGCCGCTTGAATCGCGTAGACGCCGCACACCACGATAACGAGTAGATCCGTGAGGGGCGCGGCGAGCGCTCGGTGCTGGGCGACGAGCGGCCGGATCCCGTTTTCGAAGGGTGTCAACACGTTCGTCGCCGTGACGCGTCGCATCGAGTCTCACTCCGGTTCGAGTCGCAATGAGTGCTTGGTCGACGTCGCCGCCGAACGTTTATAACCGAAAACGGAACCACTGTTGCCGTGACGTGAGATCCACCCCGCGTCGGGTCGCGGTTGTCCGACACATCGACGCGGGACACGCGGGAGTGACAGGAGCAACGGGAGCGACGGGGGCAACGACCGTCGTTCAGTGAGTGTCGGCTGTTCGCCACGAATCTGCGATCGGAGCCGTATGTGCCGAGTGGAGACGTTCGACCCGCCGGATTGATAGTTCGTCGGCGAGAGTGACGGCCGTGCGACTCGTACAGGTGATGGTGCCGACCGGAAAGCGGGAGGCCATCCTCGACGTGTTGGACGAGGAAGACGTCGATTACGCGGTCTCTGACGAGACCAGCGGACGGGACTACGCCGCGATCGTCACCTTCCCGCTGCCGACCGCCGCGGTCGAGCCCATCTTGGACAAACTCCGGGGCGTCGGCATCGAGCGCGACGCGTACACCGTCATCGTACAGGCGGAGATCGTCGTCTCCGAGCGGTTCGAGGCGCTCAAAGAGCGCTACGAGCAGGAGGAGGAAAAAAACGGCAACGGTGATCGAATCGCTCGCGAAGAGCTCATCGCTCGGGCCGACGAGATGGCGCCGACCGTTCGTCCGTACGTGCTGATGACGGCTGTCAGTGCGATCGTCGCCACCGCGGGGCTGCTCTTGGACTCGCCCGCGGTGGTCGTCGGCTCGATGGTCATCGCGCCGCTCATCGGACCGGCGATGGCGGCGAGCGTCGGCACTGTCGTCGACGACCGCGAGATGGCGCTCCGCGGCGTGAAGCTCCAGGCGCTCGGAGGAGTCCTGGCGATCGCCGCGGCGGCGGTGTTCGCGATTCTGTTGCGCGTGACGAACGTCGTGCCGCTCACCACCGAGGAGGTGTTCGCGATCGGTGAGGTCAGAGAGCGGCTCGCGCCCGACGTCCTCTCGCTCGTGATCGCGCTCGGTGCCGGTGCCGCGGGAGCCGTCTCGCTCGCTTCTGGCGTTTCCTCCGCACTCGTCGGCGTGATGATCGCCGCGGCGCTCGTTCCGCCCACGGCAGTCGTCGGCATCGGCATCGCGTGGGGTGCGCCGCAGACGGTGATCGGCTCCGCCGTCCTCGTGCTCGTGAACATCCTCGCGATCAACCTCGTCGCCCTCATCGTTCTCTGGCGGATGGGCTACCGGCCGAAACTGTGGTTCCGCGAGGACGAGGCCCGCTCGGCGACAATCAAACGGATCGCCGCGCTCGCAGCCGTGTTGATCCTCTTGACGGGGTTGCTCGGCACGTTCACTTACAGTTCCTACCGAACGGCGGATTTCGAGACCGACGTGACCGCCGCGATCGAATCGGAGCTCCCGCCCGAGGCGACGCTGCTCGGACTCGACGTCACCTACGAAGGGTTCCCGCTCCAAACGCCGCAGAGGGCCGTCGTGACCGTCGGGTATCCGCCGACGTCAACCCCGCCGCCGGTCGCCGAAACCATACGCGACCGGATCAACGAACTCGCCCCCAACCCGATGGGCCCCTTCGGCGAATCGGACGTCCGCGTCGAGATCCGATACGTCGGCGTTGACACGGCGAACAGTTGATATCCATCTGTTCAGCGGTCGGAACGCATACCGAGCGGTGACGCAAAGAGCTACTTGTGTCAAGCGCGCGTTGAATAGCCCGGCCGACGAACACAGACGTATGAACCGTCGACTCAGTCTCGCAACGGTCGCAATCGCAACGCTCGTCCTCGTCGCAGGGTGTAGCGCCCCGCTGCAAACGACAGCCGGAAACGACACGCCGGGAGCGGAACCGCGAACGATCTCCACGAGCGGGAGCGGAACAGTGTCGGCCGACGCCGATCTGGCCGTCGTGACCGTCGCCGTGACAGCGCGGGCGGATACCGCCAACGCCGCCCGCGAGGACGTCGCAGCGAGCGTAGAGGAGATGCGCGACGCGCTCCGAGAGGCAGGTGTCGCCGACGACGCCGTGACGACCGACTCCTACCGGATTCGGCCGGTTTCGGATCCCGTCCGCGAGAGCGGCGAACGGGAGATAACCGGCTACGAGGCGGTCCACACCTACCGGATCGAGACAACCCCTGACAACGCTGGAAGCGTCGTCGACACCGCGATCGAAAACGGCGGCAGCGAGGTGTACGGCGTGAGCTTCACGCTCAGCGACGAGCGGAGAGCGGAACTCCGCGAGCGGGCGATCGAACGGGCGATGGACGCCGCGCGAACTGACGCCGACACGATCGCCGCGGCTGCCGACCTGTCCGTCACGGGCGTCCAGTCAGCTTCGACGAGCGGCGGTCACTCGCCGATCTACGAGACGCGAGCGACCGCCGCCGACAGCGGCGGCGTTCCGACACAGTTCGACGCCGGATCGGTGACCGTCTCCGCGACGGTCGACGTCACCTACACTGCGGCGGAGTAGAAGCGCTACTCCTGCCGAGAGGGCGGAATATCGGGTTCCCAGCCGACCGCTTCGACGGCCGCGTCGAGCACCGCGTCGACGCCGTCGCCGGTCTCGACGCTCATGTGCAGGTCGGCCTCGACGTCGCGCGAGCGGTCGCTCTTGTTGTTCACCGTCAGAACGGGGACGTCGCGCTCGCGGAACCGCGCGGTGACGGCGTCACGGAGTTCCAGTTGCGCCTCAAGCGGGTACCCGCACGCCTCGCTGGCGTCGAGCACGAACACCACGGCGTCGGCGAGGTGTTCGATCGCGCTCACCGCCTGCCGCTCGATGTCGTTGCGCTCGGCCTCCGGTCGGTCGAGAAGCCCGGGGGTATCGATGATCTGATAACGAACGCGGTCTCGGTCAAAATGACCGACGTACACGCCCTTCGTCGTGAACGGGTAGCGTGCGATCTCGTTGCTCGCGCGGGTGACGCCGTTGACGAACGAGGATTTGCCGACGTTGGGATAGCCAGCGACGACGATAGCGGGTTCGTCGGGACGGATATCGGGGAGAGTTTTGAGCGCGTCTCTGGCCTCGCCGATCCGTTCGAGGTCGTCAGCCACGTCCTCGACGACGTCCGCCATCCGTGCGAACGCCTGTTTTCGGTGTTTCCGAGCGGTCTCTGGATCAGTCTTACGGAGCTTCGGCTGGTACTCACGTCGGAGTTCGTCGATCTGTCGGCTCGTCCACGTGACTCGCGAAAGGCTCTGTCTGAGTTCGTCGACGTCGACGATGGCGTCTGCGAGTTCGTAGTAGAACGGATCGACGGTCCCGAAGTCGGGCCACTGCGTCACGACGTTCTCTAAGTTGTCCGAGAGAATGGACGAGGCGGTCTGTAGCATCGACTGCTGCGCCTCCAACCCGGATTTCGCGCGTCCGGCGCGGGCCGCTCGCGAGAACGCCTTATCGATAAGTTCCTCCGACCGCGGCGTCGTCGGAAGAGCCTCAAAAATCATATTGAGACCGTTACACGGCCGAACCGTAAAAGCGCGTCCGTTCGGCCGCAGTGTGTGTTCCGTTCTCGCTCCTGTCGTTCCGGTTTTCCTGTCGTTCCGGATCGTCTCGGCCTGTCTTCCGCTTTCGTCGTCTCGACCTATCTTCCGCTTCCGTCGTCTCGGATCTGGTGGCGCGTCCCTGCTGTCTCGCCGTCTCCGCGGAGGCTTTGTGCTCCCGCGGCGTCCGTCCCAGTATGAACACGAACTGGCGGGCCGTCGGAATCGGCTTTCTCGTGATGGTGATTGTCGGCGTATTCGGCCTCTGGCTCCCGATTATCGGGCAGGTCGGGGCGGGGCTCGTCGGCGGGTTCGTCGCTGGCTATCTCGCCGGTGGCGTCGGAAACGGCGCGTGGAACGGATTGATTGCGGGATCGGTGTCGGGGATCGCCGTTTCGATACTCGCCGCGCTGCTCGGCGGGCTACTCGGACTCGCAGGCGGGCCGCTCGGCGGAATACTCGGCGGGGCGGGCGTCTTCCTCGTCGGCGTCGTCATCACCGTCCTGTTCGCCATCGACAGCGCGATCGGCGGCGCGATCGGCGGGTTCTTCAACCGATAACGGCCGCTGATCGTCGCAGCGATCTACCGCACCGAAGGCGTTCCATCACTGGTTCTCGGCGCGATCGAGGTAGTCCTGCTGCACGGAGACGATCTCAGTTGAGTCCGCACAGTCGGCGTAGCGCCGGAGGGGTTCCTCGTTCAGTTCCAGGAAGGTGTGCCCCCAGGTGAACTTAGAAAGCACCGTCTCCGCCCGGTCGTGCCTGTCGAAGATCGCGAGCGCCGCGGCGAGCGCCTCGACCGTCGTCAACTGCATCGGACGGCCGAAATTGACCGGGTTAGCCGCGACGAGATAGGGTAGCGCTCGGTGCTCGCCGGGGAGGGAAAAACGCGCCTCGCCCGCCGATTCCCACGAGCAGTCGAGCGCGACGAGCCGACTCGTCTCGGCGTCGGCTGGCGAGAGGGCCCGTTCGGCGTGCGGATTGAGGACGACGCCGTACGGCGTCGAGCGGTCCGAGCGATGGAGGTCGACGAGATCGAAGCGCGCGAGTTTCCGCGCCGTGCACTTCGCGGGGTCGTCGTCGCCCTCGTACCGCACGTGAAGCGCGGGGTCGGGGCCAGTGCTACCGGCGAGATCAGTGCCACCGAGCGCTGTGTCCGTGTTCGAATCGGGTCGTGAGGCGTCGTCGGCGTCCACGGGTTAGAGAGGGGCGCAGGAGGTAAAAGCGGTTCGTCGTCCCGGCCCGGGCCACACCGGTCGGAGGGTCAGGGCACGTCACGGACGGCAATCCGCCCGTCCGCCGAGACGCGGACCGTCCACCCGTTGATCACGAAGACCACGCTCGCGTCGTCGCCGTCGACCGAGCGAAGAAATCGCTCGGCGGGTTCGGTGTCGACGGCCGTGTACAGCGGCGGGCCCTCACAGCAACTCTCCTCGCCGAGCGCCGTCACGATTGTCACGTCGAGTTCCGCCGGGCCGTCGAAGTCGTGACGGGCAACGACTTCCCATTCGTTCGCACCGGTCGAATTAGGATCCGCGGTTCGATCGATCACGATACGTCATACCGCGTAGTCCCTCAAGAAACGGAACGACGGTGCTTCCTGATTCACCCCGATTAAGCCGGATCACGGGTTTAAGCAGTCATTATGGATGGTTCAAGGGTACCTATCCGACCACGGGACGGAGGGGACACCAACGGCGAGTGGCGCACCGAAGGGAGGCCCCGAAGCGCTCGTCGTTGGCAGCACACACGTCGAAGAAACGGGTGAAAATAGTCGACTACTGCGCAAGCGAGACAGGTTCAGTCCCGCTTGCCAGCACCGACGGCGGACTCGCCGACGGGGTCGTGGCCCTCGATGACCTCGATGCCGCCCATATACGGCCGGAGCGCCTCGGGGACTGTCACCGTCCCGTCGTCGTTCTGGTAGTACTCCAAGATGGCGACCATCACGCGGGGGATCGCGAGGCCCGACCCGTTCAGCGTGTGGAGATACTCCGCGGATTCGTGCCGCTCGGGGCGGTACCGAAGCCCCGCCCGCCGCGCCTGGAAGTCGCCGAAGTTCGAGACCGACGAGACTTCGAGCCAGCGGCCGCCCTCCGCTGGTCCGTCTTCCATCTCGTCCGCCGGAGCCCACACCTCGATGTCGTACTTCTTGCGCTGGGTGAACCCCAGATCGCCCGTGCACATCTCCAAGATCCGGTAGGGGAGTTCGAGCCGACGGAGCACTTCTTCGGCCTCGTCGACGAGGCCCTCGAAGCGCTCGTCGCTCTCCGATGGCCGGACGAAGTTCACCATCTCGACCTTGTTGAACTGGTGGACGCGGACGATCCCGCGGGTTTCGGTTCCGTGCTCGCCCGCCTCGCGTCGGAAGTTGGGCGTGTACGCCTGCAGTTTGAGCGGCAGATCGTCGTCAAGCAGGATCTCGTCGCGGTACATGTTCGTCACCGGGACCTCCGCCGTCGGACAGAGCCACAGATCGTCGTCGTCCCACGGGTCCTCGTTCGCGCCGCCGATGCGGTAGGCGTCCTCGGTGAACTTCGGGAACTGCCCGGTGCCGATCATCGATCGCGAGTTTACCGGAATCGGCGGGAAGATGTCCGTATATCCCTGTTCGCGGTGCACGTCGAGCATAAACTGCACCAGTGCGTGTTCGAGGCGCGCGCCGTCGCCCTTCGTGAAGTAGAAGCCGCCGCCGGTCACTTTCGCGCCGCGTTCGAAATCCAGGATTTCGAGTTCTTCGCCGAGGTCGTAGTGCGGCGTGATCGCCTCCGGAAGGGTCCGGAGGTCGTCGAACCCCTCGCGACGTCGCTCGACGTTCTCGTCTTCGTCCTCGCCGATCGGGACGTCGTCGTCGGGGATCTGGGGGATCTCCAGAAGTGCCGCTTCGAGTTCTGCCTCCAACTCCTCGGCGCGAACCTCGACGTCGTCGAGTTCGGCTTTGAGTTCCTGAGAGCGCTCGATGGCTTCGTCGGCCGCGTCGTCGTCACCGGCGGCCTTCAGATCGCCGATCTTCGAGGAAATCTCGTTGCGCTCGTGTCGGAGGTCGTCGCCGCGCTGTTTGAGCTCGCGCCACTCCTCGTCGACGGCGAGGACGCGGTCGAGATCGACGTCCTCGACGCCTTTGTGTTCCAGGGCCGCACGAACCACGTCGGGGTTCTCGCGGAGGAACTGTCTCCCGATCATACCCAACGGTTCCGCGGGACGTGGCAAAACCGTGTCGCATCCGCGTGTGCGTGAATCGACCGCTCGTCTCGGACACTCGGCGTTTCTCGCCTCGAACACGTCGCGTCTCTCCCGTCACGAACGTCAACGAATCACAACGAAAAGACACATACCCGCGGACGGAGTCCCATCAGGTATGATGCGGTGGTTCCGCCGACGCTTTTCGGCCGCCTACGAGCGGATGCTCCGTCGACAGCTCGACGCGGCACCGACGCACGTGGCCATCATTCAGGACGGCAATCGCCGCTACGCCCGCGAGCGCGGCGACGACGCCCCAGACGGCCACCGAGAGGGCGCGAAGACGACCGAGCGAGTGCTGGAGTGGTGCGAGGAGCTCGAAATCGAGGAACTCACCCTCTACGCCTTCTCGACGGAGAACTTCGACCGGCCCGACGGGGAGTTGGAGCCGCTCTTCGATCTGCTCGAATCGAAGCTTCACGAGTTCGCCGATGCCGACCGCGTCCACGAGAACGGCGTGCGGATCGGCGCGATCGGCGACCTCGAACGGCTCCCCCAGCGGGTTCGCGACGCCGTCGACTACGCCGAGTCGCGGACGGCCGACTACGACTCCCTTCGACTGAACATCGCGCTGGCCTACGGCGGCCGATCGGAGCTTCTCGGCGCGGCCAGAGCCGTCGCCCGCGACGTCGCCGACGGCGACCTTTCGCCTCGGGACGTCGACGTCGACGCCGTGGAGGCCCGACTCGCAGAGCACACGACGCGGGACGTCGACCTCATCATCCGCACCGGCGGCGACGAGCGGACCTCGAACTTCCTGCCGTGGCACGCCAACGGCAACGAGGCGGCGGTCTACTTCTGTGCCCCATACTGGCCCGAGTTCTCGAAAGTCGATTTCCTCCGCGGCCTCAGGACCTACGAGTCGCGTGAGCAGTCCTGGCAGCAGTCCCGCACCGAGCGCGCCGTCGCCCTCCTGCGGGCCGTGGCCGAGACCGAACTCGACGACGCGAAGACGGTCGCCGGACGGCTGCGAACGCAACTCCCCTCGGCGGGCGCTCGCGAGGTGGCCGCGGAACTCGAACGGCAGCGCGGGACGGAGAGCGGCGAGCGCGCGGATTGAGTTGCAAGCGAGCGCACTGAACGGCAAAGAGCGCACTGAACGGTGACGGGCGGCCACGATGACGGGTGACCACGGTGAGCGTTCGCGAGCACGCGGATTGTGCGGCGACCGTCAACCACGGGAGCGGCCGCGAACGCGACTCACCGACCGAACCGCCGCTGACGGTTCTGGTAGTCGAGGACGGCTCGGAGGTAGTCTCGACGCCGGAAGTCCCGCCAATTGACGTCGGTGAAGTACAGTTCAGCGTACACCGACTGCCAGATGAGAAAGTCCGAAAGCCGCTCGGCCCCGGTCTTGATGAGCAGATCGGGCTCGTCGTCGAACACCAGCCGCTCTTCGACCGTCTCGGCGTCGACCGACTCGGGCGTGAGTTCGCCGTCCTCGACCGACTCGGCGATCCGCTGGACGGCCGCCGCGAACTCCCGCTTGCCGCCGAGGCCGATGTTGATCCGAACGGGCGCGTCGGCGCGCTCCGTGTCTCCCGGTTCGCGGACGGCGACCGGACGCGGCGCGTCGATCGCGCGTAGCTCCCGCGAGAGCGTCGGGACCACGGACTCATCGAGCACGCTCACCGAGACCGTGACACGCGCCGCGCCGTACTCGAACGCCCAGTCGAGAAACGACGCAAGCGTGCCGTAGGCCCCCTGTTCGAGGAGGTCGCGCTCGGTGATGACGACGGCGACGTGCGCGGGCGGGTCGGCCTCGTGGAGGCGGTGGCGGAGGGCAAGATAGCGATCGTACAGTCCCACAGCCATCCCTCCGGCGCGAACCGATATAGGCCTCCGGGTTCGATTCGATGCGTCGGACGGCGTCGGTTCTCGAAATCGCGAGCGGAGGCAGCGCAGGACCGCCGGATCGAGCGTCAGCAAACCGCGGGACCGGATGTCGGGAGGGTTAAGTGCGCGTCGGCGGTATCCGGGGGTGTGCAACCGACGCTCCGGCGGGCGAGCGGATTCGCCCTGGTGGGGACCCTGGCGGTGGCCGCCCCGGTACTCGGGCGGGCGGCGTTCGCCCCGTTCGCCGCGGTCGCGGTCCTCGCAGCGTTCGGCGTCAGCGACGGACCGCTGTTCGAGTTATTCGCCCGACCGGCCGACCGGCGCGAGGGGCGGCTAAACGGCCTGACCGGCTTCGCGCTCGCGGCCGCCGGTCTCGCCCTGCTAGCGACCGAGATCGGGCTCCCGGTCACCCTGTTCGTCGCCGCCGTGCTGGTCCTCGCCTACGGGAACCTCGGCAAGCGACTCGTCGCCGAAACGACGAACAACCCGTTTCTCGGCGCGGCTGGCTTCGTCGTAGCCGGGAGCCTCGCAGGCGTCGCCGGACAAACGACGGTCGCGTCGATGTCCGCAGAGCCGGTTCTCGTCCCGCGGTTCGTGTTTCTCGCCGTCGCCGGAACCCTCGTCGCCGCGCTGTTCAGAGAGATGCTCTTCGAGCGCGACGATCCGCTCGTGATGCTCTCGACCGGAATGCTGCTGTGGCTGTTCGACGCGCTCGCGCTCGCGGTGGGGACCGTCGACGTCGCCGCCGCGCTGGCCGTCACAGTTGCTCTCGGCTACGTGTCGTACGCGCTCGGTGCGGCCTCCGTCGCCGGAATGCTCTCGGGCGTCCTGCTCGGACTCCTCGTGATCGTCTTCGGCGGCATCGGCTGGTTCGCGGTTCTCATCAGCTTCTTCGGCGTCGGGTCGCTCTCGACGAAGTTCAAGTACGACGAGAAGAAGCGCCGCGGCATCGCCGAGGAGAACGAGGGGGCCCGCGGGACGGGGAACGTCCTCGGCAACGCCGCCGTTGCGCTCATCTGCGTGATCTGCTTCGCGGCCAGCCGGTCGATACCGGTCGACGGGGCCGTCTTTCAGTACGCCTTCGCCGGGTCGATGGCGGCCGCGCTGAGTGACACACTCTCCTCCGAACTCGGCGGCCTGTACGACAACCCGCGGCTCATCACCACCTTCGAGCCCGTTTCGCCGGGAACCGACGGCGGCGTCACCTGGCAAGGAGAGGTGTTCGGCCTGCTGGGCGCGGCCGTCGTCGCCGCCGTCGCGCTGGGACTTCTTCCGGAGGTCTCGCCGCTCGGCGCGGCCGTCGTCGCCGTCGGTGGCTTCCTCGGGATGACCGCCGACAGCGTTCTGGGCGCGACCGTCGAAGGCCCGCGGTTCGGCAACGAAGCCGTCAACTTCGCCGCGACCCTCGTCGGCGCGGTCCTCAGCGCGGTCGCCGCGATCGTGCTGCTGTGAACTGACTCCGATACGTTGCCCACTATGATCCGTCCCGCTCGTCCAACGGATATCGACGCCCTCAGCGAACTCCAGTCTCATCTCGTCGCGCCCGCTCCCCAACTGCTCGCTTCGTTCGCGTCGCTGGGAACCTGTCTGGTCTCTGTCGATCCCACTCACCTGAGAAACCGACCGAGGCGTGAGCGTGTGAGAGCCCGAGTGACGGAGAGTGCGGATCGAACCGGCAATCGCCCGGTGGGGTACGCCCTGGTCGTCGGTGACGGCCACCTCGCGGAACTGGTCGTCCATCCGACCTACCGCCGGGAGGGTCGCGGGCGGGCCTTACTCGAAGCCGTCATCGAGCGCCTGGAACCGGGCACGCGGATGACGTTGACGGTCGCCGTCGGCAACGACCCCGCTCGGGCGCTCTACGAGTCAGTGGGGTTCAGAGAGATCGGCCGACAGCCGGAGTTCTTCGAGGTCGACGCGGGAGGTCGCGGGCGGGACGCTGGCGAGCGGAACGTCGAAAACGAAGCGTGGAATGTCGAAAGCGAAACGCGGAATCCCGAACCGAGAACGGTCGACGCGGCCGTGTACGCCTACGACGTTCCCGAGGAGTGCTAAGGGAGGGACAATTCGCAACGTGGCGCACTCTCGGATTCATCGAGAGTATCGTAACGGTACCTAGCGTCTCGACGGACGATCAGGCGAGAAATCGAGGAGGTGTTACGATACTCCCGATCAGCTCGCGACGGACGTCGCCAGCTGATCGGCCGTCAGGAGTCGGACGCCGACCGGTTTCTTGACGAACTCGCCGGTCGATTCCGCGACGGCGTGTTCGACGCCCCGCTGGGCCGCGACGTCGAGGAGGCGCTGCGTGAAGGTGCCGTCGATGACCACGGCGTACGGTGCGGACTCCGCTTCCGCGAGCGCATCGAAGGCGTCCTCGGCGGGCGATTCGGCGACCATCGCGAGATCGGTATCGAGTAGGCGGACCGTTCCGCTGCGTTCGTCGATCACCTCGCGGACGTGGTCTCTGAGAGAGTGCTGACCGGCCGTATCGGCCGCCTCGTCGGCGTCGTCGGTGGTTTCGTCAGCGGCATCTTCGGTGGTTTCGTCAGCGACGTCGTCAGTGGTTTCGTCAGCGACGTCGTCGGTGCTCTCAGTGCTCGCCTCATCAGTTCCGATGTCGCCTTCGCGGCCGTCAGCGACGTCGGAGTCGACGGCAGCGGCCTCGAATTCGTTGTCGGCGTTCGTCGAGAGCTCGAACGACTCCCGCACCCCGGCACCATCGGACGTCGGTTCGTGCACTTCGTGGGCTCCATCTTCCGGAGAGACGTCGGTGTATGCCCCGTCGGGAATGTCGCCGGAGACGTCGTTCATCGATTCGTTCAGTTCGGTTGGGGTCGCCGACTCAGTCGTCTGCGACCCCTGCGGAGGGTCTGGCTGTTCACCGTCCGACGTCGCCTCGGCGTTTTCGTCCACTCCGATTGGATCGTCCGCTTCGTAGGCGTCGATGGACATCTTATCGCGGAGCGCGGCGAAGACCTCGTGGCGTTTGAGGTCCTCGACGGAGCGTCCCTCGGGCGCGAACGCGACGTAGTCGACGTTACCCACCTGCGTCAGCTCGCGGAGAATGAGCTCTCCGCCGCGGTCGCCGTCGAAGAACGCGGTGGTCGTCCGCTCGTGAGTGAGCTTCGCGACGGCGTCGGGCACGTTCGTCCCCTCGACGGCGATGGCGTTCTTGATGCCGTAGCTCAGGAGCGTCAGGACGTCCGAGCGGCCCTCGACGACGACGACGGCGTCCGATTCGGCGACGTGCGGGCCCGCCGGAAGTCCCTCGTACTCGCTGATGTCCTCGATCCGAACGCTCTCTTTGACCTCCTCTAAGATCTCCGTCGAGGAGATCACGCTCTCGTCGAACGACCCCGAGAGGAGTTCCTTCGCGCGCTCGACGACCTCGCGGCGTTTGGCCTCGCGGACGTCTTCGATGTCCGTTACTTCGACGGTGGCCCGGCAGGGCCCGACGCGGGTAATCGTCTCGAGGGAGGCCGCGAGAATCGCGGTCTTGACTCTGTCGAGGCTGCTCGCGATGGTGACCGTCCCGAAGGACTGGCCGTTCTGCGAGTCGATTTCGACGTCGATTCGGCCGACTTTCGACGACTGCTGGAGGTCGCGGAGGTCCAAGTCGTCGCCGAGGAGCCCTTCGGTCTGCCCGAAGATGGCCCCGACGACGTCGGACCGCTCGACGATGCCGTCGGCAGTGATCGCTGCGTGTATGAGATATTTTTCGGTGTCTTCCATTGATGAATACCCCCGGAGGGGCGTGATGATGGTGATATGTGCGTCATGGGTAGCCCAATGACGTGCTTATATAACGGCTGCTCGCGGCAAATATCTATCGTACCCGAGACAACGCGCCGCGCGCGAGTGCGGGCGGATGGAACAGAGCGGACTGGGCGTTCCGGATGGCCCGCAGAGAACCGGAATTCACGGGAGCGCGACGCTCGGACCGACTCACGAACGAGAAGGCACCATCGTCGCGTATTGGAGAATAATTTTCTTCATACAACCATTCCGAAGTGCTAAGAGAAATTTTTACATATACCGAGTGAGGAGTAGACTTCGATGGAGAGACAGAAGACGGATTATCTCTGGATCGGCGTGTTCGGAGTGCTCGTCGCATTCGCAATCCCGTGGTTCCTCTGGGGCGACGCGAGGACGTGGCTCGGACTTCCCCTCTGGCTGTGGTGGCACATCGGGTGGATGGGACTCGCATCGCTGACGTTCGCGCTGTTCACTCGCAGGGGATGGGACCGCTTGATGAACGTCGAACCCGACGAGGTGGGCTTCGATGGCTGAGTCGGCGCTCCTCGTGCAACTCGGCGTCATCGGCGCGTATCTCGTGGTGGCGCTCACCGTGGGCGTCCTCGCGTACCGACTGACCGGCCGCGACGCCGAGGACTACTACCTCGCGAGTCGATCGATCGGAACGGGCGTACTCCTCTTTACGACGTTCGCGACGCTGCTCTCGGCGTTCACGTTCTTCGGCGGGCCGAACCTCGCGTACGCGGCCGGGCCCGAGTGGATCCTCGTGATGGGGGTGATGGACGGGATCCTCTTCGCGATTCTCTGGTACGTGATCGGCTACCGGCAGTGGCTGATCGGGAAAGCGCAGGGCTACGTCACTCTCGGGGAGATGCTCGGTGATCGGTTCGGCTCGAAGCGACTTCGCGCGCTCGTCGCGGGCGTCTCGATCTTCTGGCTGTTCCCGTACGTGATGCTCCAGCAGATGGGCGCGGGCGAGGCGATCGTCGGGCTGACGAACGGGACCGTCCCGTACTGGATCGGCGCGGCGGGCATCACGCTGTTCATGATCGTCTACGTCGTCCTCGCGGGCCTCCGCGGCGTCGCCTGGACGGACACGATCCAGGGCGTGTTCATGCTCGGGATCGTCTGGATCGCCGTCGGCTGGGTGCTCTCGGCGGCGGGCGGTCTCGACGCGGTGTCGGCGTCGCTCGCGGAGACGAACCCCGAATTCCTCAGTCTCGGCGGCGGGGTCTACTCGCCGCAGTGGATGATCGCCCAGGCCGTGACGATCGCCTTCGGCGTCGCGATGTTCCCGCAGATCAACCAGCGCTTCTTCGTCGCGAAGGACGCCCGCGTACTGAAGCGCTCCTTCGCGCTGTGGCCGGTGCTCGTGGTGCTGCTGTTCGTTCCCGCGTTCCTCCTCGGGTCGTGGGCGGCGGGCCTCGGCGTGTCGGTCCCGGACGGCGCGAACGTCGTGCCCGTGCTGTTGAACGCGTACACGCCCGCGTGGTTCGCCGCGCTCGTCGTCGCGGGGGCGATGGCGGCGATGATGTCCTCCTCGGACTCGATGCTCCTCTCGGGATCGTCGTACCTGACGCGCGATCTCTACCGACCGTTCGTGAACCCCGCCGCCACCGAGCAGCGCGAGGCGTGGATCGCCAGGGTCGGCGTCGCCGCCTTCGCGATCGGGACGTTCGTCACCAGCCTGTTCCGACCCGGTACGCTCGTCGAGATCGGAGACACGGCTTTCGGCGGGTACGCCCAGCTCGCGCTCCCGGTGATCGTCGCGCTCTACTGGCCGCGGACGACCCGACAGGGAATGTTCGCGGGGATCCTGGGCGCGCAACTGTTCTACGTCGCGCACGTGTTCCTCCCAGCGGTGACCGTCGGCGGCATCACGGTCCTCGGTACGACGTACTTCACGTGGGACTTCGCGCTCTACGGGATGGTGCTCTCGCTCGTGCTCACGGTCGGCGGATCGCTGATCACTGCGACCGACACCGACGAGCGCAGCGAGACGTTCGCCGTCGGGGTGCGGGCGGAGTAGGCGCAACGCGGAGATCTAACCGGATGATAGCGGTCGCGAGAGTCGCGATCACCGGTACACAGCTACAGCCGATCGAATGAGGAACCGACGACACCAATGAACGAGTGACGGTCGCTTTAACACCCGGTCGCTCCTACGACGGCGTATGCAGACCCACATCGTCCCGGTCGGGTTCGATTACGACCGGCTCATCGCGCCCCTCATCCGGGACCAGCAGGACGTCGACCGGGTGATTCTGTTGGAGGGCGCTGTCGGCAGCGAGTCGAACGTCGAGTACTCGCGACACCTCTCGAAAAAGCTCGAGAAGGACTTTCAGAACCTCCTGGGCGCGGACACCGAACGCGTCGTCGTCGCCGACGTCTACGACTACGACGCCGCCTTCGAGCAGGCCTACGACCTGATCAACGAGGAGCTCGACGCCGCCGAGGACTCGGAGGTGTGGGTGAACGTCTCGGCGATGCCGCGACCGGTCTCGTTCGCGTTCGCCACCGCCGCGCACTCGATTATGGTCGAGCGGCAGGCGGACCGCGACCGGATCCACACCTACTACACCGCCCCCGAGAAGTATCTGGAAACGGAACTCGCCGAGGAGGTCCGGGAGGCGAAGGCGCTTCTGAGCGAACTGCTGTCCGGCGACGATATCGACGACGAGCGGATCCGCGAGCGCCACGAGTCGGCGACGGACATCCTCGCGGAGTTCGACGAGCGCGGGACGACCATCGGCGCGAAGCGCATCGGCGACAGCCACGTCGTCGAACTGCCTGTCGCGTCGTTTCAGAACGTCAAGCCCTTCGAGGAGGTCATCCTCTACGAGCTCGGCGAGTACGGCGAGTTCGACTCGGTCTCTGAGCTCGCGGAGACGCTGGCGCGCGATATGAACGAGGAGTACACCGACTCGTTTAGATCGAAGGTGATCTACAACGTCGACCGCCTCGGGCCGGGCGGGAAGGGATACATCGAGCAGGAAGAGCGCGGGAAATCGTATCGGACGCGGCTCTCCCGCATCGGGCAGCTTTGGGTGCGCGCGCACGCCGAGGACGACGTCCTCGAAGCGTGAATAAGCGTGTAGCGGGCTGCAACAGCGATCGCTCAGGAGACGCGGGTGAGCGTGCTGGCGTTCCGGTGCGGTACGCGGTGACGATGCGTCACTCGGTGACGTCGAGGTCGAACTGCGCGTTCTCGACGACGGCGTTGAGAACGACGCTCGTGTTGGATTCGCGGATGTCCGCGTCGGTGAGCAGCTCTTTAATCTGCGCGTTCATTCCGTCGGTGTCCTCGAACTTCCCGACCGCGATGACGTCGTAGTCGCCGGTGACTTCGTAGACGGTCACCATCTGTTTGTGTCCTTTGAGCCGGTCGGTGATGTCGGGAAGCGCGCTCCCTTCGACCTTCAGCTGAATGATCGCCGTCACGTCGTAACCGAGCGCGTCGTAGTTCACGCGCGGGGTGTACCCCTCGATCACGCCCTGGTCTTCGAGGTCGCGAAGGTGATTCGAGACGGTCGTGACCGACACGTCGAGTTCCTCCGCGAGGCTCCGAAGACTCGCGCGCCCATCACCGAGTAATGCGTTAATCAGTTTTGCGTCGAGGTTTTCGTACGTCATTACACTCACGGTGTATCTGAAGGCATTAGAATTTTACGAATATCCAATTCAAAATGCGAGTAGGGGCATTTGCACTAAGCGATAACGTCTTTATACTGGGAGTGTTCGGATTCGATTGTCTAGGACATGACGGACGAAAACGAACCTGTCGCCGCAACAGACGGCGGCCTTTCCGCCGAAGCACAGCGCGTAATCGACGAAATCGAGGAGAAAGATGTCGACTTTCTCCGCCTGCAGTTCACCGACATTCTCGGCACCGTAAAGAACGTCGCCGTCCCCGCGACGCAGGCTGAGAAGGCGTTCACTGACGGGATCTACTTCGACGGGTCCAGCATCGAAGGGTTCGTCCGGATTCAGGAGTCGGATATGCGGCTCAAGCCCGACGCCGAGACGTTCGCGATCCTGCCGTGGCGCGACGGGCGCTCGGCGCGTCTCATCTGCGACGTCATCAACACGTCCACCGGCGAACCCTTCGAGGGCGACCCGCGGACCGTCCTGAAGAAGACCCTCGATCGCGCCGAGGAGATGGGCTACACCGTCAACGTCGCCCCCGAACCCGAGTTCTTCCTCTTCGAGGAGGACGAGGACGGTCGCGCGACGACGAAGACCAACGACGCCGGTGGCTACTTCGACCTCGCGCCGAAGGACCTCGCCAGCGACGTCCGCCGAGACATCATCTACGGCCTGGAGTCGATGGGCTTCGAGATCGAGGCCAGCCACCACGAGGTCGCCGAGGGCCAACACGAGATCAACTTCGAGTACGACGACGCCCTCACCACCGCCGACAACGTCGGGACGTTCCGGACGGTCGTCCGCGCCATCGCCGCGCAGCACGACCTCCACGCGACGTTTATGCCCAAGCCGATCCCGAAGATCAACGGCTCGGGGATGCACACCCACGTTTCGCTGTTCGACGAGGACGGCAACAACGCCTTCCACGACGACGACGACGAGTTCAACCTCTCGGAGACGGCGCACTCGTTCCTCGCTGGCGTCCTCAAACACGCTCCCGCGATCACGGCCGTCGCCAACCCGACGGTGAACTCCTACAAGCGCCTCGTTCCCGGCTACGAAGCGCCGGTGTACGTCGCGTGGTCCGACCGCAACCGCTCGGCGCTCATCCGCAAGCCAGCCGCGCGAGTGCCTGCCGCGTCGCGCGTCGAGCTCCGATCTCCCGACCCGGCGTGTAACCCCTACCTCGCGATCGCGGCGATCGTTTCCGCCGGGCTCAACGGCATCGAGGACGGTCTCGAAGCGCCCGATCCGGTTCGAGAAAACATCTACGAGTTCGACGAGGCGAAGCGCGAGGAGTACGGCATCGATATGCTGCCCGCGAACCTCGGCGAGGCCGTCGCCGCGCTCGAAGCCGACGAGGACATCCAGGAGGCGCTCGGCGAGCACGTCTACGAGAAGTTCGTCGAGGCGAAGACGCAGGAGTACGACGAGTTCCGCATCGACGTCTCCCAGTGGGAACTCGACCGCTACCTCGAGACGTACTGAGCGTCGCGAGCGCCTGACGCCGTAATCGTCTTCGATCGCGACCGTCTGACGCCGAAACCATCACCCGTCACGACCGTCCGACGCCGCGACGGTCTTTCTTTTTCGAATTTCCGATTCGACAGTTCCGTTCAGAATTTTCGATTCGGCAGTTCCGAAGCGGTGCGGTTCGACCGCTTCGATCAGAAGCCGCGGGGCTCCGATCCCGTCGCCCGTCCGACGACGATCGGGAGGACGAGCAGGCCGATCCCGCCGACGACGCCGACGGCGGCGATCAGCGCTCCGCTCTCGGCGAGCTCCGCGACCCCGCTCATCGCGGCCAGCGCGATCAACAGCCCGCCGCCGCCGACGGCGAGCGGACGCCCCGCCAGTTCGATGGTCTCCCGCGCCGCTCGGTCGCCGAAGCGGTGCCACGCGACGGTGCCACCCGCGGCGGTGCCGATTCCGAGAAACAGTTCGCTCTCGCCGGGTGCGACGAAGAGAGCCGCGACGCCGAGCGCGAGCGCGACGCCGAACAGCCCGGTGACGTGCCGCTGGGTCGGTTTCGCGAGCGCGCCGACGCGGGTGCCGAGGGAGAACCCGGGTCCGAGGGCGAACGCCGCCGCGAGGAAGGCGACGCCGAGCGCGACGCCAGCGACGACGTCCGCGAGGTAGTGAACGCCGATGAGGACGCGGGAGAGCGAGACCGTCGCGACGACCGCGGCGGCGAGCGCGAGTCGACGCTGCCACGCGCCCCGGTGGGCGAGAACCGCCACGCCGCCCCAGAAGATCGTCGAGCCGAGGGCGTGCCCGCTGGGGAAGCCCAGTCCGTCCCGGTAGGAGATCGGCGGGCGCGGAAGCCCGAAGAAGTGTTTCAGTCCGACGGTCAGTCCGATCGCACACAGCCCGAGCCCGAGCGCGAACGCCGCGCTTTGCCGAGAGATGCCGACGCGGTCACCGAGCAGGTACGCGAGCGCGACGATCCCCAAGAGCAGGTAGGGGTTTCCGAGGTGGGTGAGCGCCCAGAAGACGGCCGTGACCGCCTCCGGAAGTGACTCGGCGAACGCGACTTCGCCGATCCCCCGGGTCGCGAGCGGCGTGACTGGTACGGTCATTGCCCGTTCGGTCGCCGGTCCAAGACCAAATAGCTGCGGGAAACCGGATTCGACGGGGGGTAACGTGAGCGTTAGCGAACGTGACTACGTCGGAGGAGTGCGATTTCGCTTCGCGGAATCGAACGGACGGGGGTCACGGCCGCGATCGCTCGCGGTACTGGTTGATCAGCGTCGGGATGACGACGCCGACACCGATGAGAACCGCGAGTCTGACCACCGAGCTGTCGGTGAACGACGCCGATGCGTACCAGAGCACAACACCGATCACGGCGAACACGGTGACGGTTACGGAGTCCGTGGAGACCATCACCGCCGAAAACGGAACACGACGGTAACAGCGTTACGGCATCTCAAGAGCGGCGGTCTCGGACCCAGTCGACGAGTCTGCCCGGAACGCCGAGGGCGTTCAACCCGACGCCGAAGACCACGAAGAGCGTGTAGAGGCCGAGCGTCGAGAGGTAGATAACGACCATCGCCGCGACGGCGAGGAGGTCGTCCTGCAGAAAGTAGAACGCGGCGATGGTCGCCGCAGTGCCGTAGAGCAGCACGAGATACGGACCCCAACCGCGGGCTTTGCCGCGGCGGAGCCGACCGCGCACGTAGCGGCGCATCTCCCCTTCGACGTCCGGACGGTCGACCGTTCGCGACTGGACGTCGGACTCGAAGGCGTCGAGATCGGCGCGCAGCTCCTCGATTCGTCGGTCCAGCTGCTCGATGTCGGGCGCGCCCCGCGGATCGAGTTCGGTTTCGGAATCGGCGTCGCCCGCGAAGGAGGGATCGCCCTCGGGGACGGACTCGTCGGCGGCGTCCTCGTTCGTCGCGTCGTCCGCACTCATCGTCTGCTCGTCACGTCGCCCCGGCGGGTGTTGTAGCTGCCGGTCTACGCCGCCGACCTGCCCCGCGAGGACCGCGTTGACGGCGGCCCCGGTGAGCACGAGAATCCCCGAGAGATAAAACCACGTGACGAGCAGCAACACGGCACCGAGCGCGCCAGCGACGCCGCTGGAAACCCGCGCGTAGATCCCGAACCCGGTGCTCAGGACGGTCCACCCGACGGCGGCGAACACCGCTCCCGGAAGGGCGCTCGCGACGCCGACCTCGACATCGGGGATGACGACGTAGAGCGGCAGAAACGAGGCGACGAGAAATCCCAAGAGAACCAGCGCGCTGAGTAGTTCGATGAACGGGACGTCGACGAGGGCTAACACCGTAGTCGCCGCGACGACTCCGAGGGTCGCCGCTCCCAGTGACGCGAGGGTCACGAGCCCGTCCGAGAGCTGTTCGAGTATCGGGCTGGTCGGATAGCCGTACACTTTCGCGAACGCGACGTCGACGCCGCGGAACAGTTTCAGCGTGCCCCAAAGCGTCAGGAGGAGGCTGAAAACCGAGAGCGTCCCGCGACCGGTCGGATCCGCGAGCGCGCTCGAAACGAGGTCGGAGCCGGTCGGAAGGAGATACGCCGCGGCGATCGATTGGACCGCCGCCGCGAGGTCGGCCCCGCCGACGATCGTCGCGACGACGACGGCCAGCGTGAGAAGCGGGATGAGCGAGACGAGCACGTAGTAGGAGATTCCCGCCGCGAGAAACGCGACCTCCCGCTCGCGGACGGTTTCGACGATCGAACGTGGTACGGCGAGTCGGTCGGCGGTCGAGGCGCTCACAGGGTGTAGTTCGGCGGATCGACACAAGAATCACCCGGCGCATCGGAGCGAGTTGTTCCCAGCGACTCCGACGCGCCAGAACGTGTTGTCTCCGCCGACTTGCCTTGCTTCCGCCGATTCGCCTCACTTCCTCCGACTCCGCCGCTACTCACTCCGCAGTCGCGTCACGGATCTCCGGGACAGTCGCGTCGGTCTTGAACGCCGTTCCGGAGTAGTGCGCTCGCGTCGCCTCGAACCCGGCGTCTCGAAGCGACTCCAGGAAGTCGTCCATCGCCGGGGCCGGGCGCGTCCACTGCTTGCAGAGGCGGTGCTGGTCGTAGTGCGTCGGCGCGTCGAGCTCCGCGGCGAGGGTGTCGAGCATCCGTTTCGCGCGGGCGGCCTCGCCCATCTCCTCAGAGACGTGCTCGCGGACCGACCTGGTGAAGTCGGCGTCGCGGATCGGCCCGAGATAGAGCGGTCCGGCCGAGAGCAGGCGGTCGCCGCCGCAGCCCTCGCAGGTGTCCGGCGGGTGGGCGATTAACTCGAACTCGTGCGTCCGGTGGAGGCAGTCCTCGCAGTGGTGGACGTAGCCCAGTCGGTCGATCAACTCGTCAGCCTGCGTCGCGCGCGCGTCGAGTTCGAGGTAGGCGCGGGCGTAGTGGCGCGTGACGTGTGAGAGGATCGGAACGGCCGCCTTGTCGTAGCGCGCCGCCGTGCGGACGAGCGCCGAGAGGAGGACGCGAAGCCCCATCTCGGCGTGGTAATCGGTGTTCTGCGGGAGCGTCGAATACTTCCGGATGCCCGATCGCTGGTGCGCCCCGCACAGCGGCGCGGTGTCGGTCGCGGTGACGCAGACCAGGTTCCGCGTGTTCGCGACCGCGGCGTCGACAAAGGGAATCGGGGTGCCGAAGGGGTCCAGATCGACCACGTCGAAGACGGATTCGTGCAACAGGGCGTTGACGTTCCGCTCGACGACCTCACCCGAGAGGCCGTTGCGAGCGAGGTTCTCGCGGGCGAGGTCGACGGCGTCGGGATCGACGTCGGCACAGGTGACGTCGAACCCCTCCGCCGCGGCGCGAACGCCGCGGACGCCGCTCGCGGCCATCGCGTCGAGATACGAACTCGCGCGGGGCTCGCGCTCGCGGTACGCGCGCAGCGTCGCCACCGTCACGTCGCGGTTGAGTTCCTGCGTCGGGTTGTAGAACACGCCGTCGCCCGCACCCTCCGATGCCCCGTCGCGCGCGTCCGGCACCGACACCTCGACGTTGCCCTCACGAACGTCCATAGGGGGATTCGAGCGCTCCGCCGCGAAAAGCGATACGATGCGGTGCGCGCGGACTGATGTCCGTCCCCGACGGCCGAACGGGTCGAATCCACCGGAGGCGTTTTGTCGGGGCCGGGGGAACACCCGAGCGTGACCGACGGCGACGACGTGGGAGACCGAGCGGCAAACCCGGACGCCCCGGATCCGAGCGACGCCTACGTCGTCCCCACCGAGACAGACAGCGACACCGAAACCGCGTGGCGGCGGGAGCTGGCCGAGAAGGGCGAGCTAACGCCCGGCGCGGTCGACGCGCTGATGTCGCGTCACGACGGCCGCGGCGCGCGCGCCATCGAGGCCGTCTCGGAGGGGAGAGTCAAACGCTACCGGGATTTCACGGTGGTCGTCGGCCACGCCGACGAGTACGTCGTCGAGGACGGCGGCTGCACCTGCAAGGACAGCGCCTACAACCTCGATCCGGAGGATCCGACAGAGCGCTGCTGGCACGTCCTCGCGGTCGCCATCGCCGAGCGGATCGGCGAGGTCGACTACCACGAGATGTGGTACTCAGAGGTCCGCGACTTCCTCTGATCGGGCCTACCCTCGCCGTCCGCACCGATTCACTCTCTCCTGCTCATACCGCCTCCCGTTCGCCGTCCGCACCGATTCACTCCCGACGCCTGCATCGCTTCCCACTCGCCGTCCGCACCGCTTTTACCCCGCCTCGGCGAACGGTCGACAATGCCCACGATCGATGAAAAGCGGGTGTACACCGATAACTCCGGGGTCGAGCGGGTGTTTCTCGCCGCGGAGTTAGGCGTCGTCGCCGTCTCGGTCTCCGACGACCTGATCGGCGAGTTCGGCGTCGCCCATCGGTGCCGCGCGCGCGACATCGCCACGGCCGGACCGCTCGTCGCGGTCGCGACCGACGAGGACGTCTTGCTCGCGAACCGGACCGACGCCGACAGCGCGGATGGCGCGACTGATGGCAATCGTGGCCTCGACGTCGCGGAGACGGGATTCGGCCCGGCGACGGCCGTCGGCTTCGACGGCGAGACGCTACTCGCGGGCGACGCGGGCGGACGAGTCGGCCGCGTGGACGTCGCGGACGCCACGGGTTCGGAACCGCAGTGGACGGACGCGGGGAGCACGGCAGGGGCCGTTCGCGCCATCGACGGGCCGCTCGTCGCGGCCGGGGACGGCGTCTACCGCCTCGGCGCGGCGGGGCTCGCGCACGCCGGACTCGACGACGCGCGCGACGTCGACGCCGAGCCGCTCGTCGCGACCGGAACGGGGCTGTACAAACTCGGGAACGGCTGGATGGACGTCATCGACGGGCCGGTCGACGCCGTCGACGCCGCCGGAGGTCGGGGGCTTGCAGTCAGCGATGGAGTCCTGTACGAGCGCACGGGCGACGACGGCGATACGTGGGACGAAGCGTCGCTCCCCGTCGACGGCGACGTCGTGGCCGTGACGCACGGAACCGACGCGGCGTACGCCGTCACCGCCGGTGGAACGCTGGCGGTTCGGCTCCCCGGGGAGGAGTGGCGGCACCGGGAGCTGGGCGTCAGAGACGTCGCCGCCGCGGCGGTTTGAGCGACAGGCGTAGTCCGGACGGTCGAACGTGAGCCGATCGACGGAGCGCGACTCGAACCGCGGAGCGGGCGCGGCGACGCACGATCGCACACCGAAACCGAGACGGAAAGGGGTTTTACCGCGGGTCGAGACCTACCTGGTATGATCGTACCCGGCGCATCCTCGCAGGCTCTCGCGGCCGCGCTCGCGGACCGACTGGGCGAACCGCTGGCGGCCGTCGAGTACGACCGCTTCCCCGACGGCGAGACGTTCGCCGCCGTCCCCGAGTTCGCCGCCGACCGCGCGGTCGTCGTCGCGACCACGGACTCGAACGACGCGTGGATCGAACTGCTCCAGTTGCAGGACGCCGTCCGCGAGGCCGGGGCTTCGGAAATCGTCACCGTGATTCCGTATATGGGTTACGCGCGCCAGGACAAGGCCTTCGAGGTGGGACAGCCGGTCTCCGCGCGGGCGATGGCGAAAGCGGCCTCGACGGGTGCCGATCGCGTCGTGCTCGTTAACCCCCACGAGGACGCGATCGCGGACTTCTTCGACGCGCACGTGACCGTCTGTGACGCCGCGGGCGTCCTTGCCGAACCCCTCCCCGACGACCTCGCCGAGCCGCTGTTTCTCTCGCCGGACTCCGGCGCGGTCGAACTCGCTGAAGCGGCCAGAGACGCTTACGGCGCGGGCGAGACGGACTACTTCGAGAAGGTCCGTCACTCCGGGACCGAAGTGGAGATCACCCCGAGCGCCGCCGATCCGGCAGGCCGCGACGTCGTCATCGTCGACGACATCGTCGCCACCGGGTCGACGATGAGCGAGGCCGTGGGTCACCTCGACGCCGGAGGAGCCGCTCGGGTCTTCGCGACGTGTGTCCACCCGCTGCTCGCTCGAAACGCCCGAACGAAACTCGAACGCGCCGGAATAGAGCGGATCGTCGGCACCGACACCGTCGAGCGCGACGTGAGCGCGGTCTCCGTCGCCCCGATCGTCGCGGCCGCCGTCGACTCGGTCGAATCGCCGTGAGCGAAGCGGAACCGGAGGAGAGCGGAATGGCTCTCGAATTCCCCGGCGAACGCCACGTGCTCGAAGCCGATTGTGCTCGCTGTCCCGCACTCGTGGCGTGCCGAGAGGAGATCTCGTGGGGAACCGGCGACCTCGACGCCAACGTGATGGTCGTCGGCGAAGCGCCCGGCGCCGGGAACCCGGAAGTGGAGACCTGGCGCGGCGGTAACTGGACGGGGAAGGCATACACCGCGCGGCACTCTGGGCGTCGTGTCAGAGAACTCCTCGCAGAAATCGACAGATCCGACGCCTACGTCACCAACGCCGTGAAGTGCTTCCCGTGCGACGGCGAGGGCTCGAATCGAGAGCCAACCGAGACCGAGCGCGAGAACTGCCGGACGCACCTTTTGGTCGAGATCGAGACCGTCGAGCCGACGGTCATCGTCGCGACCGGGAAGCACGCCACGACGACAATATTAGCCCTCGAAGACCGAACGATCGACGGCTTCGTCGATCGGATCTTAGCGCCGATCGAACTTGCGGACCTCGGAACGACCCTGTTGCCGATCCTGCACCCGTCCTATCAGGATATCTGGCGAGCGCAACTCGGCTACAGCGCCGACGAGTACCGAACTGCGGTGCACGACGCGATCCGAACGGCTCTCGACGACGACTCGTCCTGAGTGGGGATCGGAAACCCGGATTCTACGCACGACGACAGAACGAAAATACACACGGGTGGGATTGGAAGGGGCTGTCGTCTCGACGAACCCGGCCGACGTAAGCACCACAGAAGCGAGCGAAGTGAGCGAGGAGGAGCGCAACGAGGCCCGGGAGTCGAGACGGCAGGGGATTCCGAGGTCATCCATACTTCTTCTGCACCACTTTCAGTACAATCTGTGCCAGATTCGTATTGACCCGAACCTACTTCGGCGATCCGCCCGACACCTCGCGTATGAGCGACGACCCGACCATCTTCGAGCAGATCGTCGCCGGAGACATCCCGGCGCGGATCGTTCACGAGACCGACACCGTCGCGGCGTTCCTCGATGCGAACCCGCTCGCTCCGGGGCACACGCTGGTGATTCCGAGAGAACCCTACGAACGCCTCGACGAGATGCCCGACGACGTCGCCGCCGACGTCTGGGCGGCCGTCCAGGAGTTGACGCCGCAGATCGAAGCCGCGGTCGACGCCGACGCGACGACGATCGGCGTCAACAACGGCGAGGCCGCCGGGCAGGAAGTCCCGCACGTGCACGTGCACGTCGTGCCGCGCTTCGAGGGCGACGGCGGCGGGCCGATCCACGCGGTCGCCGGGGCGCGACCGGATCTCTCCGAGAGCGAACTCGACGACATCGCCGCCGCGATCGGATCGGGCGAGTGAGCGGGAGTCCGAAACCCGATCGGATCGTTTAAACCCGAGTACGCGGCCAAGTGGGATATGTCACAGACGAGGACGGCCGACGTCGCCGCGTTCGTCGGCGCGACGGGTGGCGCGGGAACGACGCGGACCGCCGTCGAAGTGGGTGCAGCGCTGGCGGCCGACGGCCGCGAAGTCGCGATTCTCGACGCCGCGTTCGCGACCCAGGGGCTCGCGCAGTACGTCGAAGGGAGGATCGAGCCGGACATCACGACACTGCTCACCGAGGAGCAGCGCGTGCTCGCCACGGGACTGTATCAGCTCAATCTCGGCAGGGAGACCGACGGAGGCGTCGCGGTCTGCCCCGCGTACGCGCCGTTCGAGCGACTCGCGCGGGCGAAGAGCGTCGACGCGGCAAAGCGGTTCGAGTCGCTCACCGCCACGGCGGCCGCGCAGTTCGACCACGTCCTCCTCGACGCGCCGCCGATCGCGTCGAATCAGGCCGTCGCCGCGGTGAACGCCGCAGACAGCGTCGCCGTCGTCGCACCAGCCACAGAGCGCGGAACCGAGTCGGTCCAGCAGTGCCACGAGCGACTGGCCGACGTCGGCACCGAAGCCGATCTCGTGGTTTCGACTCGCGGGGAGCTACAGACGGCGGACGTGTCGGTTCCGGAGACCGAGGCCAGCGCGGTCGGCTCGGCCCCGGCGTGTCTCGGCGACGACGACGCATTCGCGAGGGAAGTCGCGCGCGTCGCCGCCGCCGTCGCGGGGGAAGAACTGTCGTCATCGGAAGGTGACGACAGCGGACTTCTCGGCTCGGTCGGTGGTCTGATCGGTCGCTGAGCGGGGACATGACGGCTGGGCGGCGCTATCGTGGCTCAGATAGGTAACCGTCGCTGAGCGGGTTTTCACTGGTGAGCGGCGCAGTCATCGCTGACCGGCCGCTACCGATCACCGTGTTCGGTGCGCGGCACCGCGACTACCGGAGCTCGGCGGTACCGCTCATCGTCTCCGCGAGCGCGTCCCGCTTCGACACCAGCGCGTTGCCAGCGATCGGGGCGGACGCGTCGCGTCGGACCGCCTCGGCGAGTTCGGCGATCCGGTCGTGCGTTTCGACGTAGGCGGCGAGCGCGAACTCCGCCTCGTCCGCGCCGGTGAGTTCCAGCGCGTCCGCGCGCGACAGTCGACCGTCGATCCAATCTCGAAGAACGCGGTGGGCCGTCGGCGACAGCGGCGTCACGCCCTCGAAACCGCAGCGATGCAGTAACTTCGCGGCGGTGACCGGCGCGAGCGCCGCGGCCTCTCCCGCGTCGCCGACGCTCGTGCCCGCGTCGTAGCGGTCGAGAACGGTCGCCGCCCCCGCCGCCGTGCACGGGAGGTCGTCCTCGTACTCGCGAAGGCGGGCGTCGAGATCGACGTCCGTGTCGTCGACAGTCGCGACGCCGCGCTGTACCTGCTCCGTCGTCAGTTCCAACCCCGCGGCGATCTCCGACAAACCCATCGTGTGCGTGTGTCCTCCCGGTGGGATAAGAATCTTCGTTCTGAGTATCATAATTGATATCATAACCTACCGGTTACCGGTAGGTTAGACGTGGTCGAATCGGGGGTAAAGCCCCGTTTTCTCACGTCTTTAAATATGGCTTCGCGACCGAGTTTCAATTGTGATGAGTGAATCACCCACCGCCGACGCGACCACGACGACGAACGCCTGTCCCGAGTGCGGGGGTCGGCCCGAGACCGCCCGCGGCGAGACGGTCTGCGGGGACTGCGGGCTCGTCATCTCGGAGTACCGGATCGACCACGGCCCGGACTGGCGCTCCTTCGCCGACTCCGACACGGACCCGAAGCGGACCGGCGCGCCGCTGACGCGCTCGCGTCACGACAGGGGACTGTCGACGAAGATCGGGCGTTCGACGCGGGTGAAGGGTCGCAAGCGCCGACAGTTCGCGCGGATGCGACGGCAGCACAACCGCGCGCGGATCTCGACGAAGCGCGAGCGCAACCAGGTGTACGCGTTCACCGAGATTCGACGGTTGACGAGCGTCCTGTCGCTCCCCGACCGGATCAGAGATCACGCGTGTTCGCTGTTCCGCTCGGCGCAGTCGGAGGACCTCCTCTGCGGGCGCTCGCTGGAGGGGTTCGCCGCCGCGTCGGTCTACGCCGCCTGCCGGGTCGCCCGCGTGTCGCGGACGGTCGGAGAGGTCGCCGACGTCGCCAAGGCGACGAAAAGCGAGCAGACTGCCGCGTACGACGCCATCAACCGCGAACTCGGGCTGCCGGTCGGGCCGATCGATCCCGCGGAGTACGTCCCGCGGTTCGCCTCCCGACTCGATCTCTCGGACGAAGTCGAACGGCGCGCCCGCGAGTACGTCGACGAAGCGGCCGAACAGGGCCTCTCAGTGGGGCGAAACCCCGGCGGCGTCGCGGCAGCCTGCCTGTACACCGCCGGTCGCGACCTCGGCGCGGGAGTGACACAGCAGGAGGCAGCCGACGCCGCCGACGTGACGCCGGTGACGCTGCGGTCGACGTACCAGCGGCTCCGCGACGACGAGTAAGAGACGTCTTTTGGATCGCTGTCGGTGTCGGCGACTACTGTTCTGCTGTCGTTCGAAGGCTCAGCTACTGGCGTCCTCCAGATGATCGGCAGCGGACCTCGTTCAGACCCGCTTCGCCCGAGTCACCGCATCGGCGACGGCCGAGACCGCGCGAGCCGCTCGCGTCGACGGCGCGGCGCGAACGACCGGCCGAAACGATTCGACGGTCTGACCCACGCGCGGGTCCGCCGGAACGACGACCGCGGGCGCACCCAACACCCCCTCGAAGGTCCGCGTCGGCGGGTCGTCGAGCGCACGGTTGATGACGACGCCGACCAGTCCGGCGTCGAGTTCGCGGGCGAGCTCCCGGGATCGAACCGCGTCCGCGAGCGCGTAGGACTGCGGCGAGGCCACGATGACGCAGGCGTCCGCGACGGCGAGGGGAACGCCCGCATCGGCCTTCATCCCCGCCGGGCAGTCGACGACGACGTCGCCGTAGGTCGCTTCGACCGCGCGGAGCGCCCCGTCGAGCGTCGAGACGTCGGCGGCGCGAGCGCCCGCGAGCGAACGCCCGCAGGGGAGCAACCTGACCGGACCGCAGCCCTCCCGCACGGCTTCGATCGGGTCCGCTCGGCCAGCGAGGACGTCGTGGAGGTCCGGCCCGGGTCCCGTCGGCAGATCGGCCATTCCCAGATCGGCGTCGACGACCGTCGCGTCGAGTGCCGCGCCGAGTTCGACCGAGACAGTCGACTTACCGACGCCGCCCTTGCCGCCGGTGACGGCGACGATCATCGCTCACTCCCCGCGTGTGAGTCCATCGCGGAATTGTTGCTCGACACGGCCGCCTCCGACAGCGACGACACGACCGGTGCCGCGTCCGTTGCCGCCGCGCGCTCGGCGAGATCGCGCATTCGGGACGCCGCGGCCCGCAGGGACGATTCGTCGGCCGCGACGGCCTCGGGAAGCCCCGCGAGCGCATCCGCGCCGCCGCGGTCGACGAGCACCGCCGTCGCCTCCTCGGCCGTTCCGCCGGTGAGTCGCTCGGCGTGCCCGATACGCCGTTCGGCCGCGTCGAGCCACACGTCGACGGCGACGGGAACCGTGCCGGATCGTGCTCCCACCGCGTTTTCGGGACTGCTGTCCGTTTCCTCCCCCACAGCGGCTATTTTGTCCATTTCCGCTTGTCCAGTGGATTCGGGAGTAGATTCGACGGTCGATCCATCGGGAGTTTCGACAGCAGATGCCGCCGCGAGATGGTCGGCGCCGGTATCGATGTCAGTGTCGGCATCATTTTGCACATCGTTCTCGACGACGTCAGCGGGCGGCCGCGCCCGGCCCAGTGATCGAATCGCCGCCGCGGTGGGAGTCGACTGCGACTCCGACCCGTCAGCGGGGCCGAGTACGTCGATCGAGACGGCATCGGAGTCACGCGACAGCTCGGAGTCACCACTGACGGCTTCCGAGTGCGTATCCGTCTCCGTCGGAGACGACACCGGACAGGCGTAGCCGACGCCCCGGCGTCCAGACGCGGGAACAGCACCACAAAACCCGTCAGCGCCCCACCCAGAAGCGGGGAGGCCCTCCTCGCGAGGCGGGAGCACGGGGCCGTCGAGTTCGTTCCGAACGCGAACCCGAAGATCGACCGAGACGGTGTTCCGGAGTTCAACCTGCACGAGCGTGACGCCCGCGACGGACCTCGTAGAGACGGTGGTCACGAACGGGTCGGCGGCGGGCTGTTCGTCGTCCGGTGATTTCGGTTCACCGACCCGATCGGTGGCGTCGGAAACGGCTTTCACGCGAGGTCTGGTCGCTCGTTCCTACATAAACTGTTGGAGGTGTAGGGACAACGGTCCGAGGCGGGGGTACTCGCCCGACGCGCTAACAGATCACGAGCGGCGCGTCGAGCCACTCGAACGCCGCGTCGGCGCCGCCGAACGCGCCGACGACGTCGCCAGCGACGACCACCGGCGCGCGGATCGGCGCGATACGGGCCACGGCGAGCGCGTCGACGAACTCCGGAACGTCCGTCGGTAGCGCATCAGAGGCGGCCTCGTCGAGTCCGTGAACCCGACGCACGGTCTCGCGACGGGCGGCGTGAAACTCGTCGGAGACAGCGTCGACGCGGGCAGCCCGGACCTTTCGCCTGCAGTTTTCGAGCCGGTCTTCGAGGCTGATGCGCGTGTTTCGTCCGTCGCGTGCGTTCCTGGCCTGCGCTTCGAGGAGTTTCAGTCGCTGGGTCGCAGCGACGCGCTCCGTGGCCGCTTCCGAGAGCCGACGCGTCGCGTCCGAGAGCGCGGTTTCCGCGTCGGCCACCCCTTCGTCGGTCTCCGGGGATCGCCGCGCGTCGTCGGCCGCGGCCTCCCGGAGCGCGGTCACCCGACCCCGAACGGTCGCGACGCGTTCTCTGAGGCGGTCCGTCTCGGCCCCGGCCTCGGCCGCCTTACGGCGGGCATCCCGCAGTTCCCCGTCGTCTATCGGTGCCGGAGAGTGCGATCGGAGCGACCGGGCCGCCTCGAGGAGGTCGTCGTCGTGCGGCGTTTCGACGCCTCGGTCGAACGCGACAGCCGCGAGCGCGGCACGGGTTCGGATTCGGGTATCGAAGGCGAGACGAGCGACGTGTGCGTGAGTCGCCCCGGGAGGTGGCGAAGAAACAGCGGGCGCTTCGGGTCCGGTCGGTCGGCCGTCGCGGATCGCGCGGCGGAGTCGATGAAGCGAGAGAGCGGTCCCGACAGCGCCCTCCCGCAGATCAACGACCGGCCCCCGCTGGACGGTCCCGTCCGGTAGCCGGAGCGCGAACGGCGATTCGGCGGAACTCCCGGTCACAGTTCCCGCTCTCGCATCGCGGCAGGGTCGGGATACTCCGTCCCCGCGGCGAACCTGTCGTACGGCGTGCTCGGCGACTCGCGGTCCTCGTAGGCTGCGGCCGCTTCCCGAACCGATTCGGGCGCGTCGGCGAACTCGTTGAACGGCTCGGTTCGCTCGATCTGCACGTCCGCAGCGTGTCGCTCCCGAAGCCGACACGCCAGAAACGCGCCGTACTCGGTCTCGCGTAACAGGGCGGCGCGACCGAACCGTCTGACGACAGTTTCCTCGTGCGCTCGACAGGCGTTTCGCAGCGTCTCGCGCGCCCGACGCGAGTACGTCACAACCAACAACACGGCTACGAGCCTATTTCACGGGGGTGGTAAAAATCCACTCACACCGGCGAAACCGACTCACACCGGCGAGATGTTCACGTCGAGGTCCGACGGATTTTCGTCGAGGAGGTCGGCGATCCGCTCGCGCGCCTCGGCGTCGCTCTCGGCGACGACGACGAGGCCGTGTGCCCGGCCGTCGCCGATCGCCTGATACGCTCGAAGGCCCGCTTCGCCCTCGAAATCCGTCGCGTAGGTCCGGAGAACCGTCGTGACGCGCTGCTCGGTCGCCGCGAGGTCCGACTCGCCCGACTCGAAGTCTCTGAGCGCCTCCTCGACGTTCCGGAGTGCGGATATTCGATCCATTACGTCGTCCGGAGGTAGTTCTGTCGTGGCTCGTACACCTCGCCCTTCCGGCGGAGGTTCTCGATCTCGTCTTCGGCCTTCGTCTCGTCCAAGCCGAGGTCGCTTCCCGCCCGCTTGATGACCTCCTCGACCGGTGCGCCCTCCTCGTACTCGTCTTCGAGCTCCTCGATGAGATGCTTGAGGTCCTTGATCCGATCGCGCTGGTTCTTCGAGGTTCCGGTCTCGACGATGTCGGCGTCGAACTCGCCCGTCTCGGGGTCCATTCCGATGTCGCGCAGGCAGGATTCGACGATATCGGTGACGCGGACGGCGTCCTGGTGTTCGACCTTGTCGGAGAGGCGGAGCCGCGCCGACGCCTCCGAGAGGCGAACGAGCGCTTCGAGCTTCCGCGCCGTCACCGGCACCGGGGCGTCGTCGGCGGCCCCCTTCGCCCGGAAGTTGACGTAGAAGTCGCGGATGACCTCCTTGGCCTCCTCGGTCATCGTCGGATAGCAGTTCCGTTTCGCGTAGGCGATGTACTTCCGCAGGAGTTCGGCGTCGATCGCGGGAGTCACCTCTTCGGTCGCGTCTTCGACCTCGCCGTCGGTGAACTCCGAACTCGGGATCTTCGACTTCTGCGTGTGAAGCTCGCCCGCGTAGTTCGTGTTGATGATGTGATCTGCGAGCTCCGCGTCGGTCTCCGGATCGGGGTTGTCGGTCACCGTGAAGATCAGATCGAACCGGGAGATGAGCGCGGGTTCGAGATCGATCTGCTCGCCGATCGGTTCGTACTGGTCGAAGCGGCCGTACTTCGGGTTCGCCGCGCCGAGCAGCGAACACCGGGACTTCAGCGTCGCGTTGATTCCGGCCTTTGATACCGAGATGGATTGCTGCTCTAGCGCTTCGTGCATTGCACTGCGATCTTCCGACCTCATCTTATCGAGCTCGTCGACCGCCGCAATCCCCTTATCGGCCAAGACGAGCGCACCGGCTTCGAGCGTCCACTGCTGTCCGTCGCCGAAATCGTCGCGTACGGCCGCAGCAGTGAGCCCTGCGGAGGAGCTGCCTTTCCCGGAGGTGTAGACGGATCGGGGGGCAATATTGCGAATGTACTGAAGCATCGCCGACTTACCCGTCCCAGGATCACCGATCAGAAGCATATGCAGGTCGCCGCGGATCCGCGACCCGTCCGGGAGATGTTTCGTCACGCCCGAGAACAGTTGGAGAATCATCGCGAGTTTCTCCTGATCGTAGCCGTAGATGGAAGGTGCGACGGAGGCGACCATCTGCTCGTAGATGTCGGGGTCGTTCGAGAGATCGACGATCTTCGCGACGTCCTCGTCGGTGATGTCCATATCCTCGAACTCCTCGTCTTCGATTTCGACGCTGACCCCGTCCATGTAGAGATCGAAGATGGGCGTCTTCTCGTTGCCCGAGGTCTGCTGTTCGATGTGGAGGACGCCCGTCACCATCACGTGATCCCCCGCGGTCACTCTGCCGGTGACGTCGTCTTCGAGGTCGATGTCGATGCTCTGCGGCGTCTCGCCGCCGCGCAGGCCCTCCGGGCTCTCCTGGACGCGCACCTTCTGCGCGTCGACGAACTCCGATTGGTCGAAGTCGACGTGGAACGGCCCCTGACGCTCGCACCCCTGACACTCGTGCGGTTCCTGAAAGCCGCTGTCGGCCTGCGGGATGTACGTCATCGTCCCGCAGCGCTGGCACTCGAAGGCGGCCTCGGTGATCTTCGGCCTGACGTCGGTCGCCTTCCGGACGATCCCCTGGACGGCGATCATCCGCCCGATATGGTCGTCGTGAACGCGGATACCGCGGATGTCGACCGTCTCGGGGAGGTTCATCAGGCGGACGTGCGCGCGCCCGAGTTTGATGTCCACCGGCAGGTCGTAGAGCCGGAGCGCCTCCTCGGCGTACTCCCGTATCTGGTCGGGTTTCTTTCGGTAATCCTCGGCTAACTCGGTATCGAAGGCGTAGAGGTCGTCGTAATCGACGTAGAGCGACCGCTTTTCGTTCGGATACTGCTGCGCCAGCGTGCCGATCTCGTCGCTGTAGTACTTGCGGTAAAACTGGATGAATCGATCTGTGAGGTCGCGTGAATCCTGGGGGGCCTGCGCCATCGCACCGGAGTAGGGTCCTCATCAGGTAAGAGTCTTCGCCACGGAGAGCGAAAGTGAACGAACTACGAGCGGAGGCCGCAGAAGGCTGTTCTCAGAGCGAGACGTCGGTTTCGATGTCCTCAGTCGCGTCTTTGAGACCGTCGCGGCGGGCGTCCTCCGCGAGTCGCGTCGACAGGTCCGCGTCCGTCAGGAGGTCGGTGAACGCGTCGCGGAACCGGTGGTTCGCCTGCCGGGATTCGAGATCAGCCTCGACGACGCGACGGTATCGTCGGACGGCGTCAGCGTCCACGTCGACGTCTGCATCCGCAGCCACGTCGACATCTGCGTCCGCCGCAACGTCGATGCCGACATCCGTCGCCGCGGACAGTTCCGCCGCGAGCGACTCGTCGGCGACGTCAGGGGAACGGTCCGAAACGAGTTCTCGAAGTCGCTCGTAGGGAACCGGACTCTCGCGGTCCGCGTCGCTGACGAGGTGGAGGTCCATTCGCGCGCGGAAGACCGTCTCGGCATCGACATCGACCGCAGATGATTCGCTATCGACGGCCGCAGAGAGCGACGACGCTACCGCCGCGTCGGCCGCATCCGACCACGATCCCGCGTCCACGCCCGCGACGTCGGGATCGAAGAACGCCCGGACGATACGGCGGAGATCGGGAGTCGAAAGCGACGAGGCGAAATCGTAGCGCTCGCGCATCGTCTCGATCACGTGGTCGAGTTCCGTGTCGACGGCCTCCTCGTCGCGGTCGCTCGCCAGCGAGCCGCGCGCCGCCGACTGCGACTCGGTCACGGTTTCTTCGCCCGTCGTCTCTACGAAGAGGTCCCGGAGTTCGGCGGTCTTTTCGTCCATCAGGTCACTCAAGGTCGCCGCGACGTACAAACGTTTCCGTCGTAAACCAAAGTATTGATTTAGGTTTACGGGACAGGAGAGGGTATGTCGACAGAGACGGAGTCGGTCGAGCTCGTCGGGGAGGACGTCGTCGGCAACGTCGCTCGCGCGGCGTTGTTCGCGGCGCTCACCGGCGCGTTCGCGTACGTATCGTTTCCCAATCCGATCTCGCCGGTCCCCGTGAGCCTGCAGGTGCTCGGCGTCTTCCTCGCCGGGATCTTTCTCGGCCCCGTGTGGGGCGGCGTGTCGTTGGCGTTCTATCTCGCCGCGGGCGCGGCCGGTGCGCCGATCTTCTCCGCGGGGTCCGCGGGCTTCGGCCCGCTCGTCGGCTACACGGCGGGCTACCTCTGGTCGTACCCGATCGCGGCCGCGCTGATCGGAGCCACCGTCCACGGGTTCGACGGCCTCGACGACCCCGAAACGGTCGGAACCGTCCGACTGGTCGGCGGGATGCTCGCCGGGACGGTCGTCATCTATGCGCTCGGGACGGTCGGCTTCGCGCTCGTGCAGAACGTCGGTCTCGTCGAGGCGTTCGCGGTGAGCGCGCTGGCGTTCGTTCCCTTCGAGGCCGTGAAAATCGCCGCCGCGGTGGGCGTGGTCCGCAGCGACGCCGCCGCGGCCGCGTGACAACCGCAACAACCGTGATGGTGGGAGGAAACGCACAGTGATCCGAACCGACGGGCTCGTTCACCGCTACGGCGACTCCGTCGCCGTCGACGACGTCTCGCTCTCGGTCCCAGACGGCGAGTGCGTCGTCCTCGCGGGCGCGAACGGGTCGGGGAAGACGACGCTCGTGCGGCACTTCAACGGCCTGTTGAAACCGGACGCGGGAACGGTCGAGGTGAACGGTCGCGACGTCGGGTCGGATCTCGTCGCCGCGCGGACGGCCGTCGGAATGGTGTTTCAGGAGCCGCGCGACCAACTCGTCGCCGCGACGGTCGGCGCCGACGTCGCCTTCGGCCCCGAGAACCTCGGACTGGAGCGGGAAGCGATCGATCGTCGGGTCGAGGCCGCACTGGCCGCGGTGAACCTCGCCGATCGCACCGATGATCGGCTAGACGAACTCTCCGGGGGCGAGCGCGAACGCGTCGCCATCGCGGGCGCGCTCGCGATGGAACCCGACCATCTCGTCCTCGACGAGCCGTTCACCGGCCTTGATGAGCCAGCGCGCCGCTCCGTGCTCGATCGACTGCGGACGCTCTCGAACGACGGAACGAGCCTCATCGTCGTGACGCACGACCTCCGCGACGTCCTCGAACTGGCGGATCGCGTGGTCGCGATGGCCGACGGGCGGGTCGTCGTCGACGCCGCGCCCGCGGAGGCCGCGTCGTCGCTTCCGCAGTACGACGTGCGCGTGCCGGAGTCGGTGAACGCCCCAGCGGACCGCGACGCCGACGCGCGATGCTGACCTACCGATCCGGTGACTCGCTCGCTCACCGGCTCGATCCGCGGACGAAACTGCTCGCACAGGCCGCGTTCGCGGCGGCCGCGTTCGCGCACACCACTCCCTCGGGTCTTGCGTGGCTCACAGTCGTGGCGCTCGCCTTCCTCGCCGCGGGGCGGCTCTCTCCCGTGCGGGCGATCCGGGGCTATCTGCCCGCACTGCCGTTTCTGGTGGCCGCCCCGCTGCTCTCGGTCGTCGAGGTCGACGTCAGTCCGGGGTCGGGCGCGTGGGCGGTCGGCATCGATCCGGCCGCGGCGTTCGAGCCGCTGCTGGCGAGCTACCGGGTGCTCCTCATTCTCCTCGTGTCGGCGGTCTACCTGCACGCGACGCCCGTTCGCGACACCCGCGCGGCGATCCAGCGCCTCGTTCCGGGTCGCGTCGGTCGGCTGCTCGGCGTCGGCGTCGCGCTCGTGTTCCGGTTCCTGCCGCTGCTCCGATCGGATCTCGGACGGATCCGCGAGGCCTCGAACGCCCGGCTCGGCTCGGAGCGGCCGCTCCGAGCGCGGATGCAACTCGTCGCGTCGGCCGGAATCCGACGGGCGTTCGGGCGGGCGGATCGGCTGGCGCTCGCTCTTCGCGCGCGCTGCTTCGCCTGGAATCCGACGCTCCCGGAACTCCGATTCGAGAGAATCGACGCGGTCGGACTGCTCGTCGCGCTCGCGCTCGCGGGGGCGACTCTGCTCGGGCCGTAGGGCTCCGCGTGGGCCGGGGTTACGCCTGGCTGTACTCTTTCTTGAACCCGCGGAACTCCGTTCGGTGCGCCTCCTCGTCGGCGAGAAGCGTCACTGCGAGGTCCTCCGTGACGGGATCATCGGCCGCCTCGGCGGCGTCGATCAGGGCCCGGTACGTCTCGATCGCACCTTCCTCGGCGTCAAGAACCCCCTCGATCACCGAGAGGACGTCCGTCGTGTCCTCGGGCGGCTGGAGGCTCAGCTGGTTCGCCTCGAAGGCGGCGGAGCCGGGCGGGTGCTCGTCGAGCTGCTTGAGTCGATTGCCGAGCTGTTCGGCGTGGCCGAGTTCCTCCTGAATATCCTGCTGGAGGGACTCTTTGATCTCCTCGGCGCGGACGCCGTCGAGGACGATCGAGTTCGTCAAGTAGTTCATCACGGTCTCGATCTCGTCCTGGTAGGCCTTCTGCAGCAGCCGGGTTACCTCGTCAGACATAGCGGGTAAGGATTCGCTCGCCGTCGACAAGATACTGTCGCCAATCCGACGTACTAGCGCCGAACAGAACCCACGCGCCACTTAGGCCACGCCGCCGAGAACGCGTCCCACCGTGTAGGCGACGACGGCGGCGGCCATCCCCACGACGAACATCTCCGCGCCGTTGAGATACCACCGACGTGCAGTCACGAGGCTCCGACTCGCGCCGACGACGAAGAAGGTCACACCGGTGACCGCGACCGAGAGCGGAAACGCCGGGCCGAGTCCGAGAATGTAGGGTAACAGCGGTGCCCACCCGGCGACGACGAACGCCAGAAAGGTGACGAGCGCGGTCCAGCGCGGCGATTTCCCGTCAGCCAACGTCGCCGGAGCCGCGTCGCCGACGCGAGCCCTGGTGTGCTGGTAGTCGAGTTCGGAGCGGCGGCTCAGGTAATTGCTCATCCCCATCGAGAAGCCGTCGGCGAAGAGGTTCGCCGCGCCCAAGATGAGCACGATAGAGGGACTGAGTGCGGCCCCCGCGACGCCGGAGACGACGGCGAACGTCGTCACGATGCCGTCGTTCGCGCCGTAGATGATCTCCGCGAGGTACCGACCGGAGGGTTCGACGTCGTCGCCGAGGAGTTTCTCGATCATCGTGTGTCGTCACCGTCGGGACGCGCGAACCGGCCGTATCAGGCCCGCGAGCCGTCGACGTCGATGGCGTCCACCGGACAGATGTCGACGCAGAGCATACAGTCGATGCACTGATCCTCGCGCGTCGGTTCGACCTTCCGGTCCGATTCGGGGTGTCCGGGCGTTTCGACCCACGTGAACACGTCGACCGGGCAGTTCTCCAGACACGCGCCGTCGGCGACGCAGAGGTCGTAGTCGACGGCGACGTGCGTCCCGTGGATCCCGAGTTTCTCCGGCGGTTCGACGGGTCCCCAGACGTCGACGCCCTCGCCGAGCTCCGTTTTGCTCGCTGACGAGCGAAGCTCGTCCAACTCCTCCTCGCGGAGCTTCTCGCGGTTGTTATCGAAGTTCGGATCGATTCCCATTGTGCGTCAGTACACGAGTGAGGAGGAAAACACCGTCGGTGCCGTTGTTGGACTGTCGATGCTGTTGTTGGACTGTCGATGCTGTTGTTGGACTGTCGACGCCGTTGTTGAACTGTCGGTGCCGACCGCATAATTAAGCCACACCAGTCGGGAGTGAGTGTATGAGCCGTGTTAACGAACGGGAGTTGGAGTGGACCGAGGTCAAGCGCGAGCGCACGAACTTCAAGCGAAAGAAACTCGCGAGCGCGGCCGACTTCGACGATATCGGTGCGAGCCTCTACGAACTCCCGCCGGACGCCTCCTCGTGGCCGTATCACTTCCACACCGGCAACGCGGAGGCGATGTACGTCCTCTCGGGGACCGGCGCGCTCCGAACTCCGGACGGGGAGAGCAGGATCGAAGCGGGCGATTTCTGCGGGTTTCCAGCGGATCCGGACGGCGCGCACCGCCTGCACAACGACGGCGACGAACCGCTGCGCTATCTCGCGGTCTCGACGATGCGAGATCCGGACGTGACCGTCTATCCCGACTCCGAAAAGATCGGCGTGTATGCGGGCTCACCGCCCGGGAGCGACGACGAGCGCGTCGTCTCCGGCTACTTCCGCCGCGGCGACGACGTCGACTACTGGGAGGACGAATCATAGGCCGATATCGACTCCGTGGCGATAGCCGCCACTCGCCCGCGTCGAGCTACGCTGAAATCTGTTCGCATCGAGCCACGCCGAACTCTGTTCGCGTCGAGCTACGCCGAAACCCGCTCGCGTCGCGCCCGACGGACGGCGTCGGTGAAGTTGTCGAACAGCCGCTTCGTCCGGCACGCGGCGTGGTAGTTCTCCTCGGTGATGCCGTCGAGAACCGATCGGCGGCGCTCGTCCGAGAGCTCCTTCTCGTTCGTGATCGCCCGTGCCGTCTCCGGGTCGTACTCGGGGTGGAACTGAACCCCCCAGGCCACCCCCCGGCGGAAGGCGTGTACCCCGTAGTCGTTCTCCGCGAGGAGCGTCGCGTCCGGCGGGAGTTCGGTGACCGCGTCCGAATGCGTCGTGAACGCGGTGAAGGTGTCTGGAACGCCTCCCAGTAACTCGTCGTCGGCGACCTTCGTGATCTCCCGATAGCCGATCTCGTAGCGGCCCATATCCTCGACCCGACCGCCCAGCGCCGTCGCGAGCACCTGGTGGCCGTAACAGACGCCGAGGATCGGTAGGCCGCGCTCGTCGGCGTCGGCGACGTATGCGACGAGGGGCCGAATCCACTCGCGGTCCCAGTACACCGACGAGCTAGATCCCGTGACCACGACGGCGTCGAAGTCGAAGTCCGCGGGCGGCCCGTCCGTCGTCACGTCGAACTCGACGAGGTCGGCGGCGAGTTCGCGTCGGAAGTTCCGGGGCGTGTGCTCGTCGCCGTGGGAAGCGTCGAGAAGCGCGATCCGCAACCGGTCGCTGGCCCGATTCATCAACGGTCCGAACGCGGCGGATCGAAAAGTGTCTTGCGCCCGCGGGCAGTCGTGCCGGACCCTGTGACGCCCGTTTGCCAGCGGGGAGGTGACGACCTACGCGTCCTCCAGCGCTGCCAGAAAGCCGAGCAAATCGTCGTTGACGCGTTTGGAGGCCTCGATATGGACGAGGTGGCCCGCGTCCTCTATCGAGGAGAGCTCTCCGCGCGGAAGCCCCTCGGCCAGCGCGTCACCGCGCTCGAACGGCCAGACCGCGTCGTCGGCCCCGTGGACGACGAGCGCCGGGTCCGTGATCGCGTAGAGGCGATCGGAGACGTCGAAGTCGGTGACGGCGGCAATCTGTGCCTCCCACGCCGACCGCGCTGCGTCCTCCGCCGAACGCCAGTCGACCATCTGCGCGAGAGCATCGGGACGGGCCTCGGAGAACGATCCTGAAAAGCCAGCGCGGAGCGAGCCTTCGAGCGCCCCGCGGTCGTCCGGAGCGCCCCAGAGGGGTTCGAGGTCGAGGCCCTCGCCGCGGGCCGCGGTCCCGACGAGGACGAGGCTGTCGACGCGCGAGGTCGTCCGCGCGGCCTCCAGCGCGACCATCCCGCCGAGACCCGCGCCCACGACGTGCGCCGAGCGAACGCCCGCGTCCGAGAGCACCGCTGTGAGGTCGTCGACGAAATCCGCGACGGCGTAGGGACCGGAGGGCGCGTTCGAGCGTCCGCAACCGCGGAGATCGGTGACGAGACTCCGGTACGGACCCGCGACGGCCGCGTGTTGCCAGCCCCACTGCCACGCCCCGTAGCCGACGTCGCCGACGAACGCGACTGTCTCGCCCCGCCCGGCCGTATCGTAGTACAGATCGACGCCATCGTTCGAGACCCGCGCCATACCGGAACGTCGATTCGGCGCGTCTTAGGCGTCTCGCCTCGGGACGAGGTGGGCCTCACAGATTCGGAGACTCAGCTTCGGAGGATTCAGAGTCGGGAGACTCAGGTTTGGACCGCTTAGTTCGAACCGCTCAGGACTCTTGGGCCCGCGCCGTCCACTCCACCTGCTCGCCATCCGCGTTGTCGGCCTCGCACTCGACGACGGCGTCGAACAGCGTCTTGAGCAGCTCGACGGTCTGGTCGTCGTGCACCATCGGATCGAGGAAGAAGAGCCCGGTCGCGTCGGCCGCCCGAAGCCGGGTTGTGAGCACGTGAAGGAAGCGGTACACGCTCTGTGAATCGGCGTACTGAAGCAAGACCGTGAGCGAATCGACGGCGACTATCGGGTTGGTCCAGTCGGAGATGTACGGCGTGGATTTCATCCCGACACCCGTGAGATTCGAGGGATTGGCGACCGTCTCGACCACAAGGTCGCGGTCGCCGACGTCGCCGCTGTCCAGTTCGGGCGTCGTGATGATCGCGGCCGCAGCAGGCTCACCGTCGAGCGCTTCGGACCACGCGTCGTACCACGGAGCGGGAGGCTGCGAAAACGAGATACCGAGCAATTCCACATCGCTACCGCCGTCCGCGAAGTGGCGTTTGTACTCGACATCATCGACGGCCGCGTTCTGCGGATGGAGGATCAACACGGTCGAAGCGTCGGCAACCTGCGCCGCGACCGTCGCTATCGAGGACACAGTGTTGGATTGTCAACAGATTCCGATAAGTCTTGTGTGATACGCCGCAGTGATGGTATCGATAGCGAAGCGGTGGATCGATTAGGCCCGCAACCGAGGGCGAAGCGGTGGGTCGCTACGCGTTCAGTTGAGGGCGAACGGTTCGTCGATCACGCGCTCCGAACCGCGCGGAGCACGTCCGGGGCGTCGTCCAGCGCGTCGTCCAGCGCGTCGACGTCCGGTCCGCCGCCCTGCGCGAAGTCCGGCGGGCCGCCGCCGCCGCCGCCGACCGCCGCGGCGAGACGCCCGACGACTTCGCCCGCGTTGATCCCGACGCCGTCGGGGACGCCGACGACGAACTGCGCGCTGCCACCGGCACCGGAGCCGAGGACGGCGACCTTCCCCTCCTCGACGAGCGCGTTGGCGGTCGCCCGGAGTTCGTCGGCGTCGCCGTCGAGTCGCCGCACGACGGCGGCCGTTCCGTCGACGTCGATCTCGTCGTCTCCGGCGGCCGCGCGGGCCTCCGCCACCTCGGTCTTCAGCCGGTCGATCGTCTTCCCCCGCTCCTTCCACTCGGTGAAGAAGCGCTCGGCCGTCTCGGGGACGTCTTCGGGCGTGACGTCGAGCACCTCGGCCGCCTCGTACAGCGCGTCCTCGGTGCGCTGGGTCGCCTCGATCGCCGCGTCACCGGCGGCGAAGACGACGCGTTCGACGCCGTCTTGGACCGGCTCCGTGGTGAGGATCTTGATCGCGCCAATGTCGCCGGTACGGGAGACGTGCGTCCCGCCGCAGGCCTGGACGTCGTCGTCGATGGTGATCGTCCGGATGTTCTGTCCCGGCGGGATTCCGCCCTGATAGAGGTCGAACCCGTGCTCGGCTTCGGCCTCGTGGCGGTCCGGCCAGTTCTGCTTCACCGTCCGGTTCTGCATCACGAGATCGTTCGCAACCATCTCGATCCGTTTGACCTCATCGCGGGAGATCCGCGCGTAGTGTTTGATGTCGAGACGGGAGCGCTTCGTCCCCTTCTGTGCTCCCGCCTGCCGGACGTGCTCGCCGAGGACCTGCCGGGCGGCGTAGCCGATGATGTGCGTCGCGGTGTGGTGCCGCATCAGCCGACGACGGCGCTCGACGTCGAGTTGGCCGCGGACGAACTCGCCCTTGCCGGGGGTCCCGTCGGTCCGGTGGAGCACGACGCCGTCGCGGATCTGGACGTCGGTCACCTGCACGGTCGTGTCGTCGGTCGACAGCGCCCCGTGGTCGGCGGGCTGGCCGCCGCCCTCCGGGTAGAACATCGTCTGATCGAGGACGACGTCGTACCCCTCCTCGCGCTCGATCACGTCGAGGACGACCGCCTCGAACTCCGTCCGCTCCTGGTCGTCGTAGTAGAGCTTCTCCGTCTCGGGGAGGTCCGCGAGGCGCTCCTCGCGCGCGGTCGACGCCGCGGCCGCGTCGTCGCCGCCGTGTCGCTCCGCGACGAGCGAGTAGAAGTTGTCGGGGACGTCGACGCTCGCGCCGCGGTCGGCGGCGATCTCCGCGACCATCTCCGGCTGGATCCCGTGGGAGTCGTACAGTTCGATGAGTTCCTCGACGGGGATCGGTTCGTCCTTCTCCGCGTAGTCGGCCGCCAGGGTTTCGACCTTTCGTCGGCCGCGTTCGAGCGTCTCGCGGTACTTCCGCTCCTCGGTTCGGACGATGTCGCGGATCGTATCGCGGTTCTGGTAGTCGAGTCGCTTCGCCTGCATATCCACGAGTTCGTCGAGCGGGGCGTCGACGCCGACGTCGTCGACGAGGCGCTTCGTCCGGCGCAGCACCATCCGCGCGAGATAGCCCGTGCCGACGTTCGACGGCACGATCTCGTCGCCGAACATATAGGCGAGGGTGCGGCAGTGATCGGCGATCGCGTAGATCGTCTCCAGCGGGTGGAGCAGTTCGGTGAGTTCGTCGGCGTCGACGTCGAGTTCGTCGGCGACGTCGGCTCGGGCTTCCGTCAGGTCGTCGATTTCGTCGATGTCGAGATAGCCCGAGAGCTTCGCCGCGCGGTGGACGAGTTCTCGCTCCTCGTCGGTCAGCGAGATTCCGGCGTTCTCCTTGAGGAACTCGATCATATCGGGGTAGACCGCCTCGTAAACCGTCGGCGTCCCCTGCGACACCCACGTCCAGCGTTCGAGGCCGTAGCCGGTGTCGACGATGTAGGTGTCCATCGGCGAGTACCGGTTGCCGTCTTTCATCTCGTATTCGCCGTCGGCGTCCTGCTCCATCGACATAAAGACGAGCGTCGCGAGTTCGGCACCCCGGTACAGGACCTCGAAGGCCGGTCCGGCGTTGCCGCCGCCGACCCACGGGTCCTCGATGTAGGTCACTTCGGCCGGGTCCGCCCCCATGTGCTCGAAGAACTGATCGCAGAGTTCGACGGTTTCGTCCTTCCAGTAGACCTCGCCGGAGTAGGCGTACTCGTCGCCAGCCTCCTCGCGGGCGTTGAACGCGTGGTGGGCCATCATCTCGAAGGCCATCGTGTGGCGGCCGGTCTTGCCGACGTTGTCGATGTCCTGCATCCGAATGCAGGGCTGGGAGATGCACAGCGGGTTCGCCGGTGGCGGCGTCTGCCCGCTCGTGACGAGCGGCTGGAAGTCGTAGATCGACGCCTGCGTCAGGAGGACGTCGTCGCGCCAGCGGTTCGCCGCGACCGGATATGGGTCGATTCGCTCGTGGCCGTGCTCCTCGAAGAACGAGAGGAACTTCTCTCGCATCTCTTCGAGGGTGTACTCCTCGTCGAAGCCGGGGTTGTCGATGAAGGAGTAGTCGTCCGCGGGCGGCTCGCCGCACGTCTCGCGGTCGGGATCCCGCGTCCAGAAGTGGACGTCGGTCACCGGACACTGCTTCCGGTGGAACCCCTCCTCCTCGAAGTAATCGAGGCGATACTCCGCTTCGAGTTCACTCATTACCCGTCAGTTGACCCACGGCCGGGTAAAACAGTTCCGGGTACAGGCCGCGAACCGCTATTCCTCGGCCGCGAGGGAGGCCAACAGCGCCTCCAACTGGACCCGCTCGTTCGCCCCCGCCGTAATCCGATAATCCGCCTCGCCGATGCGCTCCATCAGTCGGATCGTCGTGCGCTCGTCGAGGTCGAAGTCCCACGCCGAGCGGTGCAGTTGGTCGATGATGTCGCCGCCCGCCATCCCGGTGTCGACGAGCAGCGTTTCGAGTTGGGACCGCGCCGACGCGAAGTCGCCGTCGATCGCCGCCCGTACCATCTCCTCGATCTGCTCGGGGCGAGCGGTCGAGGTGATCAGATAGACGGCCTCCTCGTCGACGACGTCCCCGGTCGTCGCCGCCGCCTGCAGCGAGTTGATCGCGCGGCGCATATCGCCGCCCGCGGCGTAAACGAGCGCGTCGAGGCCGTCTTCGGTGATCTCGATATCCTCCGCCGCAGCGATGTCTTCGACCTGCTGGCGGATCGCATCGTCGGAGAGCGGCGAGAACCGGAAGACGGCGCATCGCGACTGGATCGGGTCGATGATCTTCGAGGAGTAGTTACACGAGAGGATGAAGCGCGTGTTGTCGGAGAACTGTTCCATCGTCCGCCGCAGCGCCGACTGGGCGTCATCCGTGAGCGAGTCAGCCTCGTCGAGGAAGATGACTCGGTGGTCGTAGCCGCCGAACGACGAGCGCGCGAAGTTCTTGATCCGATCCCTGACGACGTCGATTCCGCGCTCGTCGGAGGCGTTCAGTTCGAGGAAGTTGTTCTTCCAGTCGTCGCCGTAGATCGCGCGGGCGATGGCGGTGGCTGAGGTGGTTTTGCCGGTTCCGGCCGGACCCGCAAAGAGCAAGTGCGGCAGGTCGTCGCGCTCGACATACGATCGAAGGCGCTCGACGATCTCTTCCTGTCCGTAAATGTCGTCGAAGGTTTCGGGTCGGTACTTCTCGATCCAGATCTCGCGTCCCGCCGGGGCCCCCTCCGAGGCGTCGGCCTCACTCATACGCGAGACAGGGAGCCCGTGGCTCATAAACCACCCGCGTTTCGGCTACGGTTCGCGGTCGACGTCCGCCCCGCCGGAAGCGAAACCGGAAAGCCCGGCGCGGTCGAAGCGGGGGATATGCGCGTGACCGTCGATGTCGTCGGCGAGGGAGAGGAGACCGTGGAAGTCGGTGACGACGACACGTACGCCGACGTCGTTCGCGCCGTCGGGTACTCCCCGCACGAGATCTCGGTGATGATCGACGGCAGCCCCGTTCCGGAGGACCAACCCGTCGAAGTCGACCGCGTTCGGGTGCTTCGACTCATCAAGGGCGGCTCGTCGCCGCGGTGACGTCTCTTCGGAGGTCCGATCGTGACACACGAGATCCGCGAGGCAACGGCCGACGATGCGGACGAGATCGTTTATCTGCTCGATGCCGCGATGCTCGAATTCGACCGCGAGCGGGTGCGCCGACGCGTCTGCGATGGCGACTGTGTGATCGAAGCCGACGTGCTCGTCGCCGTCGACGACGGTGAGAACGTGATTGGTGCCTGCGTGCTAAGCATCGCCGAGCACATCGAGGGCGAGGGCATCGACGACGGCGGCGACGTCAATCCGATCGAAATCGAGTCGATCGCCGTTCGCCGGTCGCGTCGCGGGCGCGGGATCGGGCGCGCGCTGGTCGAGACGGCGGCGACGCGCGCGGCGAGACCGCTGGTCGCGCGCTTCCGCGAGCAGGTTCGGCCCTTCTACGCGGCGTTGGGGTTCGAGATTCGCAGGGGTAACTGCGGCGAAGCCGGCGCTGGCAGGCGAAACGAAGCCGAGGCTGACGACCCGGACGAAACCGACCCAGACGGTCGGGATGAAACCAACGCTGACGGTCCGAATGAACCCGCAGACGACCCAGACGACCCCGCGGACGACCGGCTGTGCGGGATCCTCAGATGAGCGGCTCCACCAACTCCTTTCCCGCCGCCAGCAGCGCGTCCGCGCGCTCTCGGCTCGCCGCCTCGGTGTAGACCCGCATTTTGGGCTCGGTCCCGGAGGGTCGGACGAGGAGCCACGAGCCGTCTTCTAAGAGGAGTTTGAAGCCGTCAAGCGTCACCACCTCGGCGATGTCGCGGTCGGCGACGCGCTCGGGGAGGGCGTCGTCGAGTTCGTCGATGACGCGTTGCTTCTCCGAATCGGGGCAATCGAGGCTGATTTTGTCCGATACGATATCGCCGTACGTGTCGAGCAGGCGGTCGACGCGGTCGTCCATCGGTTCCTCGGCCGCCGCGGCGGCACCGAGCAGTCCCATCAGGACGCCGTCTTTCTCGCGGACGTGTCCGCGGATCGAGAACCCGCCCGACTCCTCGCCGCCGATCAGCGCGTCGTGCTCGGCCATCGCCTGTGCGACCCACTTGAACCCGACCGCGGTCTCGAACACGTCTTCGTCGTGCGCCTCGGCGATCCGGTCGATCAGGAACGTCGTCGAGACCGTTCGAATCGCGGATCCGCGGTCGGATTCGAGCAGGTAGTCGTAGACGGCGGCGTAAAAGAGGTTCTCGTCCAAGTGACCGCGCTCGGGCGTCACGAACGCGACCCGGTCGGCGTCGCCGTCGTTTGCGACCCCGAGGTCGGCGTCGTGGGCCTCGACCGCCTCGACGAGCGGTTCGAGGTTCTCGGCGCTGGGCTCCGGCGGCGTCCCGCCGAAGTCGGGATCACGCTCGTCGCGGATGCCGACGACCTCCGCGCCAGCGGATCTGAGCAGTTCGTCGGTGACGCCGCGGCCGGAGCCGTGCATCGCGTCGTGGACGACGGTGAGCCCCGAGAGGTCCGCCGCGACCAACTCGCGGGCTCGCTCGGCGTGTGGCGTGACGATGTCGATCGTTTCGATCGTCCCGCGCTCGGACTCGGGCGCGAGATCGGGTTTCGCGAGGGACGCCGCGACCGCGTCGGTCACCTCCGGGAGGGCGGGCGCGCCGTCGGAGGGGATGAACTTCACGCCGTTGTACTCCGGCGGGTTGTGCGAGGCCGTGATCATCAGCGCGCCGGAGAGCCCGCGGTCGACGATGGCGTAGGCGACGAGCGGCGTCGGGCAGTCGCGCTCGGGGAGGAGGACGTCGAAGCCGTTGCCCGCGAGCACCTCGGCGAGGGAGTCGGCGAACCCCTTCGAGGTCTCGCGGGCGTCGTAGCCGACGAAGACGGGGTCGTCGTAGCCCGCTTCGATGAGGTAGTTCGCGACGCCCTGGCCGACGATCCGCACCCGATCGTCGGTGAACGTGTCGAGCGTGGCTCGCCAGCCGTCGGTCCCGAAAGAGATGGCGTTCATACCCAAACTGAGCCCGGCATTCGATAAAAAGGTGCGGCGGGGAGTGCGCCTCGAACCCGGGGTCTTTTCGCCGTTCGACACCGAGAGCGAGCAATGATCACTGTCGTCGCGGTCTCCGGCAGTCGCCGCGAGCGGAGTTACACCAAGAAGTCCCTCCAGGTCGTGCTCGACGCCGTGGACGGAGGAGACGTCAGAACGGAGCTGATCGATCTCGGAACCGCCGACCTCCCGCTGTACCACCCCGATATCGACGAACAGGGGGACTCGGCCGATCTGAAGAAACGCGTCCGCGACGCGGAGGCGGTGCTCCTCGGCTCGCCCGTCTACCACGACTCGTACTCCTCGACGTTCCGCAACTTCCACGACTACTGCTCGAAAGACGAGTTCGAGGACACCGCGGTCGGACTCGTCGCGACCGCCGGTGGCGGTTCCTACGGCGCGACCTTAGAGCATATGCGGAGCACGGTCCGCGGCGTCCACGGCCACACCGTCCCAGAGCAGGTCGGAATCCGGCGCGCGTCGCGGAAGTACGACGGCGACACGCTGACTGACGAGGGAATTCGGGCCCGGCTCGAAGAACTGGGAGCGGCCGTCGTCGGGGAGGCGCGGCGGCTGCATCCGGAGGCGTAGACGGGACGAGTTGGCGGCCGCCCGCTGGCTGGGTCATCCCGCTCACAGCGACGGATCCGCGGGCGAATCCGTCGGGACGATGAGCGTCTCGCCATCGACGTCGTGGATCGAGACGTCGATTCCGTACACTTCGGAGATTGCCGCCGCGGAGATCGCTTCCGGCGGTCCCTGGGTCCGAACGCCGTCCTCGCCGAGTAGCACGATCCGATCGCTGTATCGGAACGCGAGCGTCAGGTCGTGCATCGCGTGCAGGATCGCAAGCCCGTTCGGGGCTTCCCGCTGTAACAGCGAGAGCACTTCGACTTCGTGACGGATGTCCAAGTCGCTGGTCGGTTCGTCCAGAACGAGCGCTCGCGGCTCTTGGGCGAGCGCCCGCGCGAGGATGACCTTTTGCCGCTGCCCGCCGCTGAGCGCGTTGACGTCCCGCATCGCGAACTCATCGAGGGACAGTCGGTGCAGGAGCGTCGAGACGACGTTTCGGTCTCGGGCGCTCGGCCGCGTCCCGAAGTGTGGTTTCCGCCCCATCAGTACCGTTTGGAAAACGGTCCGCGGGAAGTTCGTCGGTTCGTGCTGTGGGACGTACCCAACTGTGCGGGCCAGTTCGTCGCGGTCGAACACCGGGACGGGTCGGTCGCCGATAGCCACCTCGCCAGCCAGCGGATCGAGGAGGCCGACGGCGCATTTGAGCAGCGTGCTCTTACCCACGCCGTTGGGGCCGAGTAATCCGACGATGTCACCGGAATGCACGTCGAGGGAGACGTCGGAGATGACTTCTACCCCGTTGTACCCGCCGCTGACGCCGTCGAACGAGATGACGGGATCGGTCGACGTCGGGCGGGTGCGCTCGGCGTCCCTCGGTCGATCGTCGTTCACCAGTACTCCCTCCCGCGGAGGATCAAATAGAGAAAGAGCGGCACGCCGACGAATGAGGTGACGATTCCGACCGGGAGCACGATCGGCGAGATGACCGTTCGGGCGACTGTGTCCGCAGAGAGCAAGAGCGTCCCGCCGGCGACGGTCGACGCAGGGATGAGAATCCGCTCTTCGCCGCCGATAAGTCGTCTGACGATGTGTGGAACGACGAGGCCGACGAACCCGATGATTCCGAACAGAGCGACGACGACGGCGGTCACGAACGACGCGAAGACCATTCCGAAGAGCCGGGTCCGCTCCACTGGAACGCCGAGGCTTCGCGCCGTCTCGTCGCCAGCGTTCAGCACCGTGTACGCCCACGCCCGCCGTGTGAAGTACACCGTCACGACGGCGACGACGAGCCACAGAAGCGCGTTGAAGCGCCACGTGGTGCCGCTGACGTCGCCGAACTTCCAGTAGACGAGCGCCGCGAGTTCGGTGTTCGTCGCGAAGTACTCCAGACTCGTCGTTCCCGCGGTGTAGAGCGCCGCCAGCGCGATCCCGGTGAGGATGAGCGTTTCGGGCGTCGCGCGCTTGTACTTCGCGACCAGATAGATGGCCGTCGTAGACGTGAGTGCGCCGGTGAACGCCGAGACGGAGGTGAGGTACGGGTCGATGACCGAGAGGATCGGGCCGCTCCCGCTCGTCGTGCCCGTTCCGAGGACGACGATCGAAAACGCCGCGCCGAAGGCCGCGCCCTGTGAAATCCCCAGCGTGTACGGCGAGGCCAACGGGTTCCTGAGCACACTCTGCAGAACGGCACCGGCGACCGCTAACCCCGCGCCAGCACCGACGGCGGCGACGATGCGCGGGAGGCGGATGTTCCAGACGACCTGATAGCCGGTGCCGGTGTCCGTCCCCCCGAGAACCGAGACGATCTCGGAGACCGGAACGTCGATGGGACCGGTGGCGACCGAATACCCCCAGACGGCGACCAGGAGCGCCGCGATCGCGACGATGACGCCGAACTTCTTCCGGTACCGCCGGTGGTACTGATGGAGTAGCCGCACGTTCGACGCCCGAAGGTCTGAACCACCGTCGCTGGATGTCGCCTCCGGAACGTCGACGGACCAGTCGGTTGCCGATGGGTCCCGATCGGCGTTTCCAGACGAGCTCTCTGGCATCGGTCCGGAGTTAGATATCGAGCCGGCTGAAGCCTCGTTCGTACGTCTCCCTCAGATCCTCGTAAACAGGGGCTCCGACGAACGACTCCCAGATCTCGTCGGCCTTCGCCACCGGATCGACGTCGCTGAATCGATCGGGGTACAGCACCTGCCCCGCGTAGTACGCGTTCGCGAGCGACGTCCCGAAGTTGATTGAGTACTCCCGGACCGGGAAGAGGGTGTACACGTCGCTGTTCTCGATCGCCGTGACCGACTGGTACTGCGATTCCGAGAGTGCCTCGTACTCGACGGTGCCCATATCGACGAAGATGTAGTTCGGGTCCTGCTCGATGATCTCCTCGGGGTCGATGTCGATCCGCGCCGCGCCCTTCGTCTCCGTGAGCGTCCCAGTCAGGTTGCTGGCGACGTTGTCTGCGTTCACGAAGTGTAGCGGCGTATACAGCGGCTGCGTCCGGGTGAGGCCGTGATTCCCGCGTCCAAGATACCCCACGTAGCTCGGCTGTCGCTCGTCATCTGCCACGTCGCTCGTCCGCTCGTCGAGATCGGCGATCGTCTCGTCGGTGAACGTCTGCAACTCGGCGGCCCGCTCAGACCGATCGGTGATTGTCCCGATGACGTCCAGCGACTCGAAGAACAAGCCTCGGTGTTCCTTGTTGATATCGCCCGGTTGGACGACGACGACCGGGATGTCGGTCTGGCTCTGTAAGTTGTCCGCATCGGCCCCTTTGCCCCATGCCCAGATGATAACGTCAGGATCCTGCTGCAGCAGGAGTTCGGCGTCTGGTTTGTTTCGACGGCCGACCGACGGGAGCTCCGACAGAGACGGGTTCGCTAGGATGTACGGACGGAAGGGCCGCTTCTCGTTCGTCGTCTCGAGATTCTCGACCGCGATGACGTCGTCCTCGGCGCCCAGATACGTGATGAGTCGGAGCGCCCCGGAGCCGACGCCGATGACGCTCTCGACGGTCGCCGGAATCTCGACCGTCCGATCGGACATATCCTCGATCGTCCGCGTGGAAGATGACGCCGTTGCCGTTCCGGTTGCCGTCGCTGTTTCCGTGTTCGTCCCGGTTGATGTCGGTGAGCCCGCCCCGTCGTCCGTGCCGCTACACCCGGCGATCGCCGTCGCACCTGTCGTCGCGATGAGCGTCTGCAGGAACCGTCTTCGGGATCGTTGTTCTCTCATAGATACAACGCTTTATACTGGTGGAAAGTAAAGTCCCACCGATTTCAGTTATGGACTCCGGATCCGAGCGCCTCCTCACCGATTCGATGATGCTGATCGGTATCGACGATACTGACACGATAGACAGCGAGTATGGGACTGGGAAGGTCAGTCGACTGTTGGGAGCGCATCTCGCCGAGCAACTGCCGGAATTTCGGTGGCTAGGAAGCGTTCGACAACAGCTGCTCGTCGATCCACGCGTCCCCTACACCACCCACAACAGCTCCGCGACACTCCTCTGTGAGGTGCCGACGACGAGCCGTCAGAAGATCATCGATCTCGCGGCGGATTTCCTCGAAAACATCGCCGCGGACGGTTCCGATCCGGGGCTCTGCGTCGGCCGCCGGTCGGACGTTACGGAATCGGTGCGCGAGTTCGGCGTCGACGCGGCATCGAAGCTCGTCGGGGAGGAGCGAGCGTACGAACTGGCGCGCGAATCAGGGTTGTTTCTCGCGGAGTACGGCGGGACGGGCGAGGGAGTCATCGGCGCGCTCGCGGGCGTCGGTCGTACCGCGAACGGGAAGTGCGGTCGGTTTATCGAATACGGACAGATTCGGTCCTACACCGGCACCGAGTCGGTCGAGCGGCTCCGGTCGGACGGGATCGCCGTTGTCACGCCTGACGGGTCGGTGATCGAATCGGGGGCGGTTGCGACCACCGGTTGGGTGCGTCCGCTCCTCCGCGGCGGGTCGGCCGTGCTCGAAGTGAAAGAGCGAGCGGACGGTCGCTATCGGGCGACGAACGTCGACGACTGAGTTCCGGTGTCGGCGGCGTTGCGGACAGTCCTAGCTATTCTGTCCGACGGGTAGTCGGTCACTCGATATCGATCAACTGCGCTTTCTCCCTACGTGGGAACTGTTTGATCTCGTACTCTCGGGACATCGCCGCGGATTGCGAGCCGAACGACTCGACGTGGACCAACTCGACCGGCGTCCGGCCGCGCGTGTACTTCGCACCCTCCCCAGCGTCGTGTTCGGCGACGCGGCGCTCGACGTCGGTCGTGTAGCCGGTGTACAGCGAACCGTCGTCACATCGCAGGATGTAGACGTAGTGGTCGGCATCCGCGGGGGGATCAGCGTCGGAGTCAGTCATCTTCCGAACGGGATCACTCGACGTCGATCGTCTCGACGACTTCTGCGAGCGCGGCGCTGTCGGGCGAGGCGTGGCTCACAGAGAGCGGGGAGACGCTGACCGAGGCGTCGACCATCGCGCGGCGGTCGGTGCCGACCGGGTAGCGCTCGCGGTGTTCGTCCGTCGCGGGGAACGGGTTCTCCCAGCCGACCACGCCGGGCCAGGTGCGGTCGTGGAGGTGCACGACCTGCTCGTCGTCGTCGAGTCCGCCGTTGTCGAGCCGTTCGCCGCCGTCGGAACCGAACACCCCGTCGAGCGCATCCGGGTCGGCGGCCTCGACGTGCTGTTCGTAGTCGTGATACGGCTCGGTGAGGATGACCGGCGGCGACGGGGCGTCGATGGGCGCGTTGACGTTCAGCAGGTCGACATCGTCGTAGACGCCCGAATCGAGCGCACGAGAGACGAGCCGAGCGGCGATTCGGGCGGGGCGGGCGAAGTCGTACTCCTCGGGTGGTGAGACGAAGAAGTCCGTGGAGTGATACGCCGAGATGGCGAGCGCTGGCGTCCCGAGGAACGCCGCCTCGATGCCCGCGCCGACCGTTCCCGAGCGGCCGACGACGTAGTTGCCCGCGTTCGGACCGTCGTTGACGCCGGAGACGACGACGTCGAATTCGGTGTCGAGACCCCGGAGCCCGTAGGCGACGCAGTCGGCGGGCGTTCCCGACAGTCGGTACCCCCACGGATGCTCGCGGATGTACGCGGTGTGGTTTCGCGTCCGACCGACGCCGCTTTGGTTCGCGTCCGGCGCGACGACCGTGACGTCGCCGAGCGCGGTGAGTTCGGTGCGGAGCGTCGCGATGCCCGGCGAGTCGATACCGTCGTCGTTCGTCAAGAGGATCCGCGGCTCCGTGCTCATTACCGGATGCTAGGGCGTGAGAGACAGGTAGCCCTTCCGGTCGGAGCGCGGTGACGCGACAGCGGTCGGGGTGGTCAGCAGTCGGTGGGAACGGAAGCAGTCACTCATCGAGAATCACAGTCGGTCGGAGCCGACGACCGAGCGGTGGTTCGCCCGCCCGATCAGAACGGAACACGGCTTCGCGTGGTGGTCAATGGCCGTTTCAGTGGTCACGCGGTGCGGGTTCGACGCCGTGCGACCTCCGCGATCCCCGCGTTCGCCGAGCAGTTTGGACAGGCGAGCAATCGCCCTTCCTTATCGGCGAACACGCGCGCGAAGCGATCGGAGACGTGTGACCCGCAGTGGTCACAGGTTGGCATGCGTGTGTCCGGCAGCCACCATTTGCCGGTGACAGCCGTACGAGCGCGACACGTATATGGCTTCCCGCGCATGCGCGAGGAACCGGCCACTAGACTTAGGCCTCTTCGAGCGAAAGGTCCACGCTTGGGCTGTGAAACGCTCACTCCGTGTCGTCGCGGGCGTCGCTCACGGCGCGCGCGATGAGCCCGGCTTGGGATCCGGCGACGAACCCGGCGTCGACGTTGACGACGGAGAGCACCGTACAGGACTGGAGCATTCCCGCGAGTGCCGCGGACCCCTCACCACCGTGCCCGTATCCCGAGGAGACCGGGAGTCCGATCACGGGCGTGTCGACGAGTCCGGCGACGACCGTCGGGAGCGCCCCTTCTCGCCCGGCGGCGACCACGAGGACGTCGGCCGATCGGAGGGTCTCGAGGTGATCGAGAACGCGGCCGAGGTGCGCGACGCCGACGTCTTCGATCACCTCGACGGCGACGCCCATCGCCTCGAGGACGGTGGCCGCTTCGCCCGCGGCCGCGCGATCCGCCGTCCCGCCGGTGACGACCGCCGCGGTCGCATCGACCGTCGGCGGTTCGTAATCAGCGCGCCGGGCGACGAGCGTCCCGGCTCGGTCGTTGTGCGTGAGTTCCACAGAATCGTCGACAGCGGCAGTGACGGCCTCGACGTCGGCCGCGGAGGCTCTCGTGAGAAGCGCGCTCCCCGTCGAATCGAGCGCCGCGAGCGTGAGTTCGACCGCCTCGTCGGGCGTCTTTCCGTCGGCGAGAATCCCTTCCGGGACGCCCCGTCGCTGCTCTCGGGCGGCATCGAATCGCCCCGCGCCGGTCGTGACGTATCCGGCCAATCGTCCTTCTGCCTCGGTCGGGGAGAGTTCACCCGCCGCGACCGCTTCGAGCACTTCGCGCATACTGCATACTCTGTGGCGATCGGCACGTACCTGTCGCTTCGACGCGCTCCCCGCTGGCGCGGCCGAGATCGACCGAACCTCAGAACCGCGGCTCAAGACCACAGATCGGTCCCTGGACCGCACGAAACGCATCGAACCGTCAAAACCAAGGTGATCATTCTACTGCGACTCCCGAGTATATAAATCATTCCCATAGGAAACGCTATAGACGACGCGCAGGGACGGAGAGGCCGGTGTTTTGGAAAATCTTTTTATATAGTGCCGATATAGAGGGTGGTGTATGGCAGACCTTATTGTCAAAGCGGCCGTCAAGGAAGCGCTCCAGGACAAGAACGTGGCTTCTGACTTCTACGATGCCCTCGACGGAGAAGTGAACGAACTGCTCGAAGACGCTGCTCGCCGCGCGGAAGAGAACGACCGAAAGACGGTTCAGCCCCGCGACCTGTAAGCAGGGAGACCGATCCCGTATTTTTATCGCGACAACGCCGACGAGCGACAGCGCCGTGTAACTAGCGATCCAGCGACCCGCTCAGTCGCGCCGCCGCACGTCCACACCGTCGTCGGTGCCGACGTACACCGCATCGACGAGGTCGACGAAGAGACCGTGTTCGACGACGCCCGGTACCCCCGACAGCGTCGCCGCCAGCGACCCCGGATCGCCGATCGAGCCGAAATCGCAGTCGAGAACCAGGTTTCCGTTGTCGGTGACGACCGGCCCGTCCTTGCGCTCGGCGCGTCTGAGCGTCGACTCCCCGTCGAGCGAGTCGAGATCGCGTTCGACCGCCGCGTAGGCGTCCGGAAGCACTTCTATCGGTACCGCTCGCGAGAGCGCGTCGGTCATCTTGGAGGGATCGGCGACGACGACGAACCGGTCGGCCGCCGCGTCGACCACCTTCTCTCGTGCGTGGGCCGCGCCGCCGCCCTTGATCGCGTGGAGGTCGGCGTCGACCTGGTCCGCGCCGTCGATCGCGAGATCGACGCCGTCCGCATCGTCGAGCGAGCACAGGGGAATCCCCGCGTCGCGAGCGAGCGCGCGGGCGTCGAAGGATGTCGGGATCCCGCGGACGTCGAGCCCGTTATCGACCCGGCGGCCGATCGCGCGGATGGCGTGCGCCGCGGTGCTCCCGGTTCCGAGGCCGACGACGTCGCCGTCCGCAACGAGTTCGGCGGCGCGTTCGCCCGCGCGTCGCTTCTGATCGTCGGTCCCGCCGGTCGTCTTCATACGCGTCGTCTCGACGACGCGGGGCACAAAACTTCCGCTCTGCGGTTCCAATCCTCCCGGGCGGCCGCCGAAGTTATAACCGCTCTAAGACGGCCTCGGAATCGTACGCCAACGTGAGCGACCGCGACCGCCCGCGGCCCTCGATCTCGGCGTAGTCGGCGTCGACGAGGCCCAACCTGTCTAACTTATTGACGATTTCGGAGTACCGGGTGTAGCCGAGGTCGGTCTCGTCGTGGAACGCCTCGTACACCTCGCCCGCCTGACTCCCGTCGAGTTCGGCGATCACGCGGACGAGTTCGCGCTCGCGGTCCGAGAGGCCGCGGAGGCTCCGAGAGAGGTGGACGTACTTGGATTTCTCGTAGGCGGCCTCGACGTCTTCGAGGTTGACGGTGCGGCTCGCGCGCATCTCGGCGTGCAGTCCCGCTCGACGGAGAAGATCGATTCCCACCCGGAGGTCACCGCTTTCGGACGTCAGTTCGGCGACGCGGTCGAGTTCCGACGTGTCGACGACGCCCTCGTGGAACCCACGCCGGACGCGCTCGCGGAGGATGTCGACGATCTCGTCGACGCCGTACACCGGGAAGTACACCTCCTCGGGCCGAAAGACGCTCTGGACGCGGTCGTCGAGTTCGTCGATCACGTCGAGCGAGAGGTCCGAGGAGACGACGACGACGCCGACTTTCGCGCCGGAGTGCGCCTCGTGCGCCCGGAGCAGCGAGTAGAGCGTGTCCGAGACCTCGTTCTCGTAAAACAGGTAGTTCACGTCGTCGAGCGCGACCGCGAGCACCTGCTCCTCCTCGACGAGGCGATCCGTGATCTGGCCGAACAGCTTCTTAAAAGAGATGCCCGAGGAGGGCGGTTCGTACTCGAAGATGTGCTCGAAGATCCGCGAGAAGACGGCGTAGCGCGTCGAGTCTACCTGACAGTTCACGCGGACGGTCTGGACGCCGGTCTGTGCGCCGAGTTCGCCGAACAGCTTCTGGACGGCGGTCGTCTTGCCTGTTCCCGGCGGCCCGCGGACCATCGTGTTCAGCGGGCGCGATCCGCGAACGGCGGGTCGGAGCGCGTACTTCAGGCTCTCCAGTTGCGTCTCGCGGTGCTCGAACGTCTCGGGGACGTAGTCGATCTCGAAGACGTGTTCGTCGCGGAAGACCGTCTCGTCCCACGACAGCATCCCCTCATCGGGGTCGTCCCTCATCGCTTCAATCACGACGAGGAGTCTACTTAACCGTTCCCCAGATCGCGCGTCCATCGGCACACCCGCCAAGCGGTCACTCGGTCACGAGCCGATAGACGCGGACGAGCGCGAAGACGCCGACCGCGAGCGCGACGACGCCGATCACCAAGGCGACGTAGGACGCCGAACCGCGGAGAAACGGCCCGAGTCCGCCGAGGGCGATCGAGAGGCTGATCGCCGACAACGCGACGTAAAAGAGGATCAACGTGGCCGTTCCGACCACGTCCCAGATCGCCTCGCGAGTTGCTCGGTACAGCAGGTCGTAGCGTTCATCGTCCGTGAGGTCAGAGGGATTCGCACCCGACGAACGACTCGGGCTACCCTCCGTCGGTTGGTTGCGGGTGTCGTCGTCAGTGGGAGTGGGGACCATAGGCGGCGTTTCACGCCGACCGTGAAAAGTATCCCTCAGAACTTCGTGAGCAGTCGGTCGTAGAACCCCGACTCGTCGCCCTCGGCCAGCTTTTCGACGATGAGTTCTGGCGTCGAGCGCGCGAGGTGGTCTTTCACCGGCGAACGGTTCACGACGAGCTCGCCGTCTTCGAGCCCCAGCGCCTCGATCCCGTCGACCGCGACGTCGAAATCGGCCGCCTCGCTGATCTCTCTGGCGAGGTGCGAGACGAAGACGGCCGTCGCCGCCTGCTCGTCGAGCGCCTCTAAGATCCCGGCGACGATCTTCGCCGACGCGCCGGGTTCGGTGATGCTCTCCAGTTCGTCGACGAGGACGAGGCGGTTCGTCTCGCCGTCGGCCAGGGTTCGGAAGTCACGCAGCGTGCTCTCGAACGCGCCCGCGTCCAACGTGCCCTGCGTCTTCGCGTAGTAGTGGAGTTCCGAGAAGCGTTCGAGTTCGACGCGCGCCGCGGGAACCGGGAGGCCCATCTGCGCGAGGACGACCACGAGCGCGACCAGGTCCAGCGTCGAGGTCTTCCCGCCGGAGTTGACGCCCGAGAGCAGCGTGACGCCCGAAACCTCGTAATCGACGGGGTCAACCTCGGCGAAACCGACGTCAAGGAGGGGAGATCGACCCCCCTCGATGGCGAAGCCGTGCGGTTCTTTCGTTTCGGCGTCCGTCGGTCCGTCCGCCGATGGCTCCCCGTCGAGGTCGGCAAACGTCGGCAGCGCGCACTCGAAGTCGGCGGCGAAGCGCGCGACCGCCAGTTCGACGTCGAGTTCGAGCGCGTCGCGCACGAGCGTCTCGACCGGGTCGCGGAGCGACGAGAGGTCCGCCGCGAGTTCGCGCTTCAACCGGGCGGCTCGGCGGTCCCGGCCCGCCTTCAGTTCGGTCCGGAGGCGGGAGATCACCGACTCGTTGTGCTCGATCGGGAACGAGGGGTCCTCGGGGAACGCGCGCTCGGCGAAGTCGGCCTCCTCCGGCCGGAGATCCAGCGCGTCGACGAGTTGCCCCCGCGCGGCGGCGACGGCGGCGGCGTAGTCGTCGTCCAGTTCCCGATCGAGTAGCGAGTCCACCCGCGCGCCCTGCTCGACGAGCGAGAGGAAGTCCGTCCCCTCGATCGTCACGTCGCGCTCGCGGATGGCGTCGCGGAGGCGGTCGTTGGCGACCGATTCGGCCGTCGAAACGGCGGCGTCGAGGTCGTCGACGGCGGTCACCAGCCGGTCGAGTTCCGCGTCGCCGACGATCGTTCCGTCCTCGTCCAGTCGGTCGAGCGCGCCACGGAGCGCGTCGAGGTCGCAGGACGGATCGATTCCCGCTTCCTCGTGGACCGCCGCGGCGGCGAGGATGCGCGAGCGGTTCTCGGCGAAGAACGCGAGGACGCGCTCGGGGACGATCTCGTCCGGCGCCTCCATCGCGTCGGGGCGGACGCGGACGTCGCCGTCGACGTCGATCCCCGCGAACTGCTCGTCGAGCGCGACGACCGTCGCGTACGAGCGGGCGAGTTCGGCGAGGCCGCGGGCGTCCTCGACGACTTCGATGGAGAGTTCGGGGAACGCCCCCTCGGCGGCGGCGAACCGTTCGGCGTCGGTCGTCGCGAGGCACCGATCGCGAACCCGGCGCGCGGCGGGCGGAGAGAGCGGTTCGACGCCGTCGAGGGCGTCCAGCGTTTCGGGATCGATCTCGTGGTCGGTCGCGCGCTCGACGAAGTCGCGGACTTCTGCGATTCGCGAAGCCGAGCGCGTGGGGTAGAACGTGGCGACGCGCTTCGCGCCGTAGTCGGTGACGGTCCGCTCGCGGAGGAGTCCGAGGGCGTCCTCGTACACCTCTCGGGCCCGGTCGGTCGCGAGGAAGTCGCCGTCGTCGCCGTGTCGGCGGCGAATCGCGCCGCGCGCGACGACCGCCGCGCGGCCCTCTGACAGCCCAGGTGCGCGCGCCAGCGTGGCGACGTCCCCCTCTTCGAGCGCGCGTTCGGCGTCGTCGAGTTTCGACAGCGCTCTCGCCGTCTTCTCGCCGACGCCCGGGATGGCCTCGAACTGCATTCGGGGTGCCTTCGCTCCCGATCCGACAAAACGTTACGGGTCGGTGCGAGTGCCGACGTCGCGACCGCGGGTCGCGTGGCGTCTCATTTCGAGCCAGCGACAACGTGCTTTTGCCCCTGCACCGGGTAGGCCGAGTATGCCACCCCAGACGGACACGGACCAACTCCCCGGCGATACCGCGGGGAAGGCCGACGCCGCACGCGCGTCGCTCGCCGACTGCGACGGCGTCCTCGTCGCGTTCTCCGGCGGCGTCGACTCCTCGGTCGTCGCCGCGCTCGCACGCGACGCCCTCGGTGACGACGCCGTCGCGTGCACGGCCAAATCCGAGACGCTCCCGGCCGCCGAACTCGACGACGCCCGCCGGGTCGCAGACGAGATCGGGATCCGTCACGAGGTCGTCGAGTTCTCCGAGCTCGACGATCCGAACTTCGTCCAGAATGACGGAGAGCGGTGCTACCACTGCCGGACGATGCGACTCGGCCGGATGTACGAGGCCGCGCGTGAGCTGGGCATCGGGACGGTCTGCGACGGCACCAACGCCTCAGATCCGGGAGAGGGCCACCGACCCGGACTCCGCGCTGTCGAGGAACTGGACGTCCGGTCGCCGCTCTTGGAGGCCGGAATCGAGAAGGACGAAGTCAGAGAGATCGCCGACAGTTACGGGCTTTCGGTCGCCAACAAGCCCTCGATGGCGTGTCTCTCCTCGCGGATCCCGACCGGTCTGGAAGTGACGAACGAACGGCTCACGCGCATCGAAAAGGCCGAGCGCGTGCTCCGGGAGTGGGGCTTCTCGCAGTTCCGCGTCCGCGATCACGACGGCCTCGCGCGAATCGAAATCGCGGCCGAGGAACTGGACGCGGCGCTGAATCACGACTTCGTGATCGCCGCCCGCGAGCACCTCGAAGACCTGGGCTTCGAGCACGTGACGCTCGATTTACACGGGTACCAGACGGGGAGCGTCAGCCCAGGCGACGCCGGAGGCGACGGCGACCCCGTCGTCGAGAACGTCTTCGAGGCCGACTACCCGACCGCCAGCGAGTGAGACAGTCTGCTGTCGTCTCTTCTTCCCGGAGCTCACCGCACCGGGCGTGGTAAACACCGCGGACGAAGGTGATGTTCACCGGTAACCAGTGAGAGCAATCAGTATCAGCCCGCACGATTTTCGCGGGACGCGAGTAGGAGGCGAATCGCCTCGTAGCCGAGCACCAGTCCGACCGCGATTCCGCCAGCCAGCGCCGGGTGCAGATTCAGCTCAGTGGCCCACCGGAGGACGGCCGGATCGGGGCTGCCGAGATAACCCACGACGACGGCGACCAGCCAGACCGAGCGGCGGGCGGTGTCAGTGGCGAGACTGACCCGCAGTATCCGCCGCGAGCGACCGTAGCGGCGCAGGAGCAGCGACACGAGTTCGAACGTGCCTACGAGGGCGCCCGCGATGATCAACGGTGTGTACACCGCGAGACCGTTGGCCGCGAGCGTCTCGACGACCACCGAGGGAAGAAGGTGGTAATAGCCCGTCGGGACCGGCAGGGGGCTGAGGAGGTAGCCGACGAGCGCCGCGAGCACGGCAGCCAGCGGACGGCGGGCCGCCAGTCCCTCGGCGGTGGGGGCCAGCGACCCCCTCCCGGCCCACCGCAGCACGAACAGCGTCCCCTCGAACAGCGCGATCATCGTCGCACCGATGATGATCGGAGCCATCCCGGTCGGGTCGGGACTGACGAGGAACGCGAGCCCCAGGAAGGTACCCCAGAAGAGCAGGCGGCGGTCTTCGAGCCACCGCCGCGTGACGAGGTTCATCATAATCGCCAACATCACGAACAGCGGGATCTGGAAGATGATGGCGTTGTAGCCCATCAGAATCAGGATGAGGTTGAACGTCTCCTTGAGGCCGAACGCCACGATCGCCGTCCCCGTCGTGTAGGAGGTGAAGTACGCGAAGATCGCCGGGAGGACGATGAAGTGCGCGAAGGAGATTCCGACGAACGCGAGCACGAGGCTCGTCGGCACCGCCGCGAGGTAATATCGACGCTCCTTCGAGTACAGCCCCGGTCGCATGAACAGGTACGTCTCGTAGACGAATGCCGGGAGTCCGACCACGAGCCCGCCGAGCGCGGCGACTTTCAACTCGGTCAACAGCAGTTCGAGCGGACCGTAAATCCGCGGGCGCCGGTCGACCATCTCGGGCGCGCCGGGGATGTGCTTGTTCCAGAGAAAGTCGATTACCTCCGTCGAACTGATGAGGTTGAGACCGAACGCCGAGTTGACGAGGTCGGCACCGGGGTACAAAAGGAGCGTAATGAGCCCACCGATGCCGAGCACGACGGTGAGCCGGCGGACCATCTCCTCGATGTGGTCCGCCAGCGGCATCTCCTCGTCACTCTCGGGCCCACCCGAAAGCAAGCCGTCGTCGACGGTCGAGTCCTCCTCGGGCAGCATATCGTCCGTATCGCCGGGGAGGACGTCGCCAGCGGTCGCCGGTGCGCCGCCGTCGGTTCCGGTGGTCGCTGCGTCTTTCTCTTCCTTTTCCTCTTCGTCTGCGTCTTCCCCTTCCTCTTCGGACTTCTGAACGTCGGTCTCCGAATCTGGCTCCGATTCTGCGTCCGAGTCAGTATCGGGCTCTTCGTTCGGCTCCGAGTCTTCGTCCGCAGTCTCCGAACCGGAAGCGTCGGTATCAGCGTCCGACTCCGTGTCCGCAGAGTCGACCTCCTCGCCCGAGTCTGACGGTTCGTCGCTCGCGCCGTCGTCTTTCCCGTTGTCCGTGTCGTCGTCTTTCCCGTTGTCCGCGTCTTCTTCGGGCTCGTTGGATGACGCCGCTTTCGTGTCGCCCTCGTCGGTGTCAGTCGCCGCCTCCTCGCCGACCGTCCCTTCCTCGATAACCCCTTCGTCGCCAGTCGCGGACGCGTCCGCCGCCTCCGCGTTCTCACTGCCGTCGGATTCCGCATTGCCGTCGGCTTCGGAGCTACTCGAATCCGGATCCGACGCGCGAGCGTCGTCCGCGTCGGACTCGGCGCTGTCCGGAGAGGCGTCGGTCTCCGAGTCGGCAACGGACTCACCAGTACCGGACGCCTCCGCGTCGTCCGCATCGGGCGTCCGGTCGGCGTCCTCCGAATCCTCGGCCATTCACCAGAGATTGGCCGCCCGGTTCTTATAGGCCTTTCCGCATCGTCTCGACGCTGCTCCCGCGCCGCCGGTCGAAAAGATTGATAACTGCGAGTCGGTTCTCTTCGGATATGTCCAGCGCGCTCGACGAGGACACGAAAGCGACACTCGACGCCGGTCGAGAGACCGCCGGTGCGATGCTTCGAGCCGCGCAGAAGGACCTCCAGAAGGTTTTCATCTTCTTCCTGATCGGCTTTCTCGGGACGTTCTACGCGCTCCGGCTCTACGTGTGGGACTTCCTCAAACGGGTCACGAGAGCGCAGATGTCGGCACAGGTGAGCGGGGACGTCTCGATCATCGCGCAGACGCCGTTCGACGTGATCCTCCTGCAGGCGAAGATCGGTCTCGTCGTCGGCGTCGTCCTCGCGGTCCCCCCCTTCCTGTACTTCTCGCGCGACGCGCTCGTCGAACGGGGGCTGTGGCCCTCCTCGCCGGTGCCGATCTGGCAGCTCGTAATCATCCTCCTCGGGATGGTGACGCTGTTCGTCCTCGGCGTCGCCTACGGCTACTTCGTGTTCTTCCCGTTCACGTTCGCGTTCCTCGCACAGAACGCCATCGCGGCGGGCTTTTCGCCGACGTATTCCATCGTGAAGTGGGCGCAGTTCATCTTCTTACTCACCGCCTCCTTCGGTCTCGCGAGCCAGTTGCCGCTCGTGATGACCGGACTGTCCTACACCGAGATCGTCCCCTACGAGACCTTCCGGGACAAGTGGCGGCACGCCGTCGTCGGCGTCTTCGCCGTCGGCGCGATGTTCACGCCGCCGGATCCGTTCACCCAGATTATGTGGGCGATCCCCGTCCTGGCGCTCTACGGCGTCAGCCTCTACCTCGCGAAGGTCGTCACGACCGCCCGTCGCGGGAGCGAGCGGATGGACGTCGTCGGGAGCGCCCGGGCGCACTGGAACACGATCGCTGGCGTCGGCGTCGTCGGCGGATTGCTCGTCTACGCGTTCTTCGAGCGCGGGGGCGTCGACTACTTCAACGGTGGACTCGCCGCGATCGGAAGCGACTACGTGATCTACGCACCGTCGTCGACGCCGCTCCTGGCCGGCTACGTCCTCCTCGCGGGCGTCGGGGCCGCGGCCGTCGCCGTCGGCTACTACGTCTATCAGGATCTCGACGACCTCGCGATCGTCGAGGCTGGCGTCGGCGACCCCGCCGCCATCGATCTCGCAGACCTCGACGCAGCGGGCGTCCGCGCGGCACCCCCCGAGGTGTTCGCCGCGCTCAGCGAAGACGAGGCGATGGCCGCCGCGGGCGACGCGATCGACGCGGGTGACAGGGGGAAGGCGCAGGCGATCATCGACCGGTTCGACGAAGACGGAGCGAGCGACGACGCGGACCCCGACGGGGATGCTGCCGACGCCGACGCGGAGTCGGCAGCGGCGGCGGGTGCGACGGAAGCCGCCGGGTCCGGCGGCTCGATCGCCGATCGGTTCTCGCGCGCCAGCGACACGTTCCTCGGCGAGTTCCGCGACGGGGATGCAGACGATGATGCGGACGGTGACGGAGCGGCCGGGGACGAAGACGAGGGAGCGGACGCGTCCGACGACTTCGAGGGTTACTACACCGACATCGCGTTCATCCTCGACTCGATCACGTCGCGGGCGTTCCGCATCGTTGGACTGTTTATGCTCGTGCTCGCGGGCACGTTCGGCTGGCTCTACACCGGCGGAATCAAGCGCGTCTACGAGGACTTCCTCAGTCGGCTCCCGGCGCAGGTGACCCCCGAGGAGGTCCTCAACGTCGTCGCCCTGCATCCGATGGAGGCGCTCGTCTTCGAGGTGAAGTTCTCGACGATCATCGCTGCCATCGTCACGGCCCCGGTGCTCGCGTACTACGCGTGGCCTGCGCTCCGCGAGCGCAACATCATCAGACAGCGCCGCCGCGCGGTCTTCCTGTGGACCGGGGCACTGGCGGCGGGGCTGATCGGCGGCTTCGTCCTCGGCTACACGATGATCGCGCCGGGCATCATCTCGTGGCTCGTCAACGACGCCGTGATGGCGAACATGGTGATCGCCTACCGCATCACGAACTTCTTCTGGCTCATCTTCTTCACGACCGCGGGAATCGGCCTCCTCGCCGACGTGCCGATCCTGATGATCCTCCTCAACAGCGCGGGGATCAGCTACCGCACGATGCGCGGCCGCTGGCGCGAAGTGACCGTCGGCATCCTCGCGTTCTCGGCGCTGTTCACCCCGGCTGACGTCCTTACGATGTTCCTCGTGACGATCCCGCTGATGGTCGCCTACGGCATCGGTCTGGGGGTCCTCTTCGTCATCACCTTCGGCGGACGACGGGATCTGGCACCTACCCGCGGAACGGACATCTGACATTCCGCGGAACGGACATCTGATACTGCTCAAGACCAATATCTGACGCCGCGTAAGCGACGTGGACCTCGGCTCCGTCGTCTCTCACTGATGGACAGTCTCCGAGTATAGGACGGCTAACAAACCCACGTGCGGGGAGAGAATTCGGCAGATGTCGCTCACGGACCGGATCGCAACCGGGGTCAAGGCCAGTCTGGGCGGGAACCTCGTCAACTCTCTCGCGAACGGGCTACTGATGGTCGTACTCGCCCGATATCTACTGACGCCGTCGGAGTTCGGGCTGCTTCACTACGCGCTGTCGATCATCGGCGTCGTCGCCATTCTCGGAACGCTCGGTGTGCCCTCGTCCGCGGCCCGCTACGTCACCGAGCTCGCGGAGACGACACCGGGACAGGTGCGTCACGTCGTCCGGTTCAGTCTCGGTATCGTCGTGCTTCTCTCACTGATCGTCGGCGCGGCGATCGCCGTCGGGAGCCCGATCATCGCCGACCGTCTCGACGAACCCGGACTCGCACCGCTGCTCGTCCTCGGTGCCGGGTACGTCGTCTGCAACACGCTTCGAACGTCGTTCGGGCGGCTGTTTCAATCCGTCAACCGGGTCGCCTGGAGCGGCCGTCTCACGGCGATTTCCGGGATCACCAGACTGACCGCGGCGATCGGCCTCGTGCTCGCCGGGTTCGGGGCCGCTGGAGCGCTCGGCGGCTACGTCGTCGGATTCGCCGTGACGGCGCTCGTCGGCGGCGTCGTCTTCTACCGGGGGTCGTACTCGTCCTTTCCGCGTACGACGGAGATGGCCGACGGACTCCGGCGGCGGATCCTAGAGTACAGCGTGCCGCTCACCGCGACCCGCGGGGCCAACGTGTTGGACAAGCGGATCGACACGGTGCTCGTCGGGATATTCCTCACTCCGGCGGCGGTCGGCTTCTACACGATCGCAAAGCAGGTGTCGGAGTTCGGCTCGATCCCGGCGCAGTCGCTCGGGTACACGATCTCGCCGACCGTCGGCGAACAGAGCGCTAGGGAGGACCGGAGTCGCGCCCGCCGCGTCTACGAGGCCTCCCTGCGGCACGTCCTGTTGTTGTACGTTCCGGGGATGGTCGGACTCATACTCGTGGCCGGACCGGTGGTCGCCTACGTGTTCGGCCCCGAATACGACGGCGCGGCCCCGGTCCTGCAGGTGATGGCCGGATTTATGCTCGTAAACGCGGTCAACAAGGTGACGAGCGACGGCCTCGACTTTCTCGGTCGGGCCCGGGAGCGGGCGATCGTGAAGACGATAACCGCGGTGGCGAACTTCCTGTTGAACCTGGTGTTGATCCCGCGGATCGGCGTCGTCGGTGCCGCCATCGCGACGGTGATCACCTACACCGTCTACACCGTCGCGAACGTGTACATCATCCACGAAGAACTCGAATTGAACGTCGCGTCGATCGGCCGATTGCTGGTCGCGACCACCGGTATCGCCGTCGTGATGGGTGCGGTGGTTCGAGTACTGCTTCCGATGGTCACGGGTCTGGTCACCTTACTGCTCGTCGTCGGTGTCGGCGTCGCCGTCTGGGCGGCGCTCGCGACACTGGGCGGCTTACTCGATGTGAAGCGAATCCGAGCGGTTCTCACGTGACCCACGGTCGAAAGAGACCCGTAATCTGTCCATAACTAACAGCGGAGCCAGCCGGGATTCGCCTATGACAAGTGACGACCCGTACACGATCCGGTTGTACGAACCCGGCGACCGGGCGGCGTTTCTCGAGTTGTTCGACGACGTGTTCGGCGGGGGCAGCGAGGCGTGGTTCAGGTGGAAGTACCTAGAGAATCCGTACGTCTCGCACGTCCCGATGTACGTGGCGGAGCACGACGGCGACCTGGTCGGCGCGCGGCCGTATATGGCGTTCCGACTGCGGATGGGCGAGGCGTCGCCGCTGGGCCTCCAGACGGGAGATACGATGGTCCACCCGGACCACCAGCGACGGGGGCTCTTCACGCGAATGACGGAGCGCTCCTTCGAGTACTACGGCGACCTGGCCGAGGACGTGCTGACGTTCAGCGTGCCGAACGCGCTGTCTCGTCCCGGCTACCTGAAACTGGGCTGCCGGGAAGTGGGGCAGCTCACGGCGGCGTACCGCGTCCAAAATCCCGCGGCACTCACCGACGGCCTCGCCTCGCGCGTGGCCGGGGCGGCCGCTCCGCTCGTCGCCACCGGACTGCGAGCCCAGCGTCTCCGAACGTCGCCGCCGACGGACGTGGACGTGACCCACCACGACGACGTCCCGGCCGCGACGCTCGCCGGGCTGTATCGGAAATCGGTTCCGGACGTCGCTCACGCGCTGCGCGATGAGCGCTTCTACGACTGGCGGTTCGCACGCCCCGACTGGGAGTACGAGACGTATCTCGCGTACGGACGTGGAACCGGCAACGGGCGGGCAACGGAAGGGGAACGAGGGGAAGAGGAAGGACGAGGAACCGAAGGGGAGCGGGGTGCCGGGCGGGAGTGGGAAGACAGCAAAGAACGAGAAGACGCGGAACCGATCGCCGGAATCGTCGTGGGACGGCAAGAGCAAGGGGGAGCCGACGTCGTCGCGCTCACCGACGTCGTCCCGCTGGTCGGCGGTGGCGAGCGAATCCGCGGGCTGAAAGCGCTCCTCAGTCACATCACGGCGCGTGAGACCGACGCCGACCTCCTGTTGGCCGCACCCAGCGCGATCCCGAAGTCCCTGCTGTACCGGTACGGATTCCTCCTCGACGACCGACTTCCGCTGTCGGCGGTCGCGACGCCGACGGTTCTGGTCTCGCGCCCGTTCGACGGACTCGAAGAACCGTCGTGGCGGCTTCACGGGGTGCAACTCGACGATCCCGAGAGTTGGTTACTCACGTTCGCAGAGCACAACGGATTCTGACACAGACGCGCACGACTGGGCCGAGCGACTGACCAGTTACGAGCGGGGGGTCCGCCGCCCGAGGTGGCGAAAGTCAGATTCAGTATCAGCGACCCGAAGGCGGTGGGTACTCATATACCATTTCGTCGGCCCGTGATCGAACCGCCTTCGCGACGTCGGCCATCGTCTTCACCTCGATCGCCCCGCGATCACGACGTTCGGCGATGTGCGCGAAGATCCGTCGGAGGCGCTCGACGTCGATATCGCTCATCAGATTGTTCGGATGGAGCCAGATGTGAAACACCCCGTCCTCATCAGCAGCGGCCGCGACGCCAGCCCGCGCCCGAGAGACGATCGGATCCTCCCAGAGCCACTCGCAGAGGCGGCGTGCGAACCCCTCGAAGCCGTACAGATAGAGCGAGGAGGGGATATTGATGAGACCGAACTCGTCGATCGTGGGGTGGACGATCGGCGGCGCTCCGATTTTCCGTATCGCGTCCGGTCCGATGGCATCGAAGTTGGGGCGGGTGCCGCGATAACAGGAGAAACCCAACTCTGCGAGCACGTCTCGGTGGCCGACGCTGTTTCGCGGAAACACCACGGACCGCATCTCGGAGTCGATCGGCGAATTTTCGGCGGCCTCCAGCGCCGCGAGCAGTTCGGCACGGGCGATTTCCAACGTCGTGGACTCCTGACCGAAGAGCACGTGTGAGAACGTGTGACAGCCGATTTCGTGCGCGGCGTCGGCGTCGGTAATCTGCCGGATGAGGTCGGGAGCGAATCGGAGATCGGGTCGGTCGAGCCACTCCGTCTGCTCGCGTTCGAACCACGTTCCGGCGAGCGGGTGTCGCGCGTGGACGCCGTCACACTCTTCTAAGAACAGGTGGCCGACCACGGCCCACGTCGCCGGGAGGTCATAGCGGTCGAAGAGCTCCAACAGCGTGTGCCAACCGTCACGTCCGGACTCGACGCGGTCGGTCGGTGGGTCCACAACGTCGTGAAACCCCCACCCGAGTTCGGCGTCGATCGAGATTACGACGGTTCCCACAGTCGGTCACCTCCACCGGATTTTGCGGGAACGTTGGATAACGGACGGCTCATAGTGGCTACAAATGGTATGACAGAGGGCTTTGTTATGGAGCGGACTATGGCTCTTCGCTCTGTGTATGGAATCCGTAGTCGGACCGAAGAAGCAGTGCATGTGCCGTTAACCGCCGAGTTCGACCCCCGAGATTCAGTCACCGCGATGGACACGCTCTCGACGCCTGTGAGCCGGTGAAACCTGAAGACTGCGGCCACCGGTCGGCTTCGGCGAGAGCGACACCGACGATTATCAGCGGAGTCGCGGGCGAGCACACGGCGATAAACGAACCCATACGACGGTAACAGTCGGTTGAAGCCGTCTCGGACGTCGAGAGTGGGTCGGGACGCGACTTCGCGATCGGAACCTCAGTTCATTCCGAGCGTCTCGCGGGCCTCCGCGGGCGTCGCGAGATCGCATTCGAGCCGATCGACGATCTCGACCGTCCGCTCGACGAGTTGGGCGTTGCTCTCGACGGGTTCGCCGCGGCGGAAGTAGAGATTGTCCTCCATTCCCACGCGGATGTGACCGCCGAGAATCGGCGACAGCGTCGTCAGCGGGAGTTGGTGGGGGCCGGTGGCGAGGAGGTTGAACTCGCTGTTCTCCGGGAGGTTCCGCACCAGGTTCAGCACGTTCTCTGGAGACGGGATCGAGAACGTACCGGTGCCGAAGATGAGGTTGATGTAGTACGGCTCCTCCAACAGCCCGGTTTCGATCAACTGGTAGACCTCGTTGAGGTGGCCGTTGTTGAACACCTCCAGTTCGGGTTTGATTCCCTTCTCTTTCATCTCCCGAGCGAGCGTCTGGATGTTGTGACGGTTGTGCTCGGTGATGATGTGTTGGCCGCGGTTGAACGGGCCCATATCGAGCGAGGCCATATCAGGCACCGGATCCGTTCTGATGCCCGCGATCCGCGCTTCGAGCGTGCTCTGCCCGCCGGTCGTGTTCTGGATGATGATATCATCGCAGCGCTCTCTGATCGCGTCGTTGACCGCCTGTAGGCGGCTGGCGTCGTTCTCGCCGTGTTCGTCGCGGCCGTGGACGTGACAGATCGCCGCGCCGAGCTCCTCACAGGCGGCCACGTGTTCTGCGATCTCCTCGGGTTGCTCCGGGAGGTTCGGGTTCACGTTCTTCCCGTGAATGCCGCCTGTCGTCGCCACTGTCAGTATCACTTTCTTGTCGTCGAGATAGTCCTGGTAACTCATAGCATCAGATCCAGTCGAACACCGGAATCGTCTGTGACGTGGCGGAACGGCTGCTTTGTATTAGTCAGATTACCACGAGTAACACCTGTTTACTTGGGGTTTGGTGAGACGGACGGTTCCGCTGTCCGTGGGGGGCTGATCCCAGCCGCGCTATCGGAAGGTATCGAAGGAGGAGTCGAGCCGTTCGATGATTCGACTGCTTCGCGAGTGTCGCGCTCTAGTCGTCGTCCGCGGGTGGCGTCTCGGCCCTCGCTTTGAACACGTCACAGTGACGCTCGTGATGAAAGTCGAAGCGATCGTTGCAGATGTCGGCTTTCATCGGTGAGACGAACTCCTTCGTAACGGTACAGTAGGGCCGCACGTGATCGAACTCGTGCTCGTCGTCGGCCGCTCGGTATTCGAGTCGTGGACACGTCATCAGGTACAGTCTGACACCTAGAGAGGACTTTGTAACCCGACTGCTACCGCCCGTAGCGACTGGTTCCGCGGTTGTCGGGGCGACTGGCGCGGGTCGCAACTGTCGCAGTGTGATGATGCTCGTCACGGGTGACTCGAATCCACGTTGTATATTAACTCGGTATTCTTAGGAGAATATATGCCCAAAATAAGCGTAGAGATACCGGAGGAACTGCTCACAGATCTCGACGATCACGTGGGCGACGGCGGGAAGTTCGTCAACCGGAGCGACGCGATCCGCGCGTCGATCCGCAAGACGCTGGACTTGCTGGACGAAATCGACTCGCGGCACGGTCGAATCGACGATGAGTAACGCGAGAGCACAGACGGGCCAGATCGCACTCATCGGGCTGTTCGTGACCGCGCTGACGACGGCGCAGTTGACGGCATCGAAGCTCCTGGCGTTCGGGCTCCCGTTCGAGTTGCCTGTCACCGGGGCGAGCATCATCCTGCCGGGGGCGGCGCTGGCGTACGCGCTCACGTTCTTCGCGTCGGACTGTTACTCCGAGCTGTACGGCCGCCGCGCCGCGCAGGTGATGGTCAACGTCGGCTTCGCGATGAACTTCGTCCTGCTGGCGCTGGTCTGGAGTACGATTCTCGCCCCCGCGGCGAATCCCGACGCGGCGTCGCAGTACCGCGCAGTGCTCGCACCGGGAACGAACATCGTGCTCGGGAGCCTGCTGGCGTACCTCGTCAGCCAGAACTGGGACGTGCTCGTGTTCCACCGCATTCGCGACGCCACGGGCGCGTCGATGCTCTGGTTGCGGAACATCGTCTCGACGGCGACGAGCCAGGCGATCGATACGGTGCTTTTCGTCACCGTCGCGTTTTATCTCGCCCCGCAGGTACTGGGATTGGGCAATCAGTTCGAGATCCCGGTGATCCTCTCGCTGATCGTCGGTCAGTACCTGCTGAAGCTGCTCATCGCGCTCGTCGACACGCCGTTCGTGTACGCGGTCGTGGCGATATTCGGTGGATCGAACATCGATGACGACGACAACGCCTGGGCCCCCAACTGAGAGCGACTCCCGGGGGACCGCGTCGAACACTGCACGAAGAAACGTATCGGAAGCCGCGTCGAGAGCCGCGCCGGATCTGCCGAGTCACTCCTCGACGACTTCGGCGAAGCCGAACTTCGCCTTGACGTCGGTCACGCGGATGCGGACGGCATCCCCCGTCTCGACACCGGGAACGAACAGCGTGTACCCGTCGACCTTGACGACGCCGTCGCCCTCACTTCCCACGTCGTCGACGACGACGTCGAGCTCGTCGCCCTCGCGGACCGGGGCTGTGATGCGGTGTTTCCCGACCAGATAGAGTTCAGAAGAGGAGTCCCTGGACGCGTCGGGACGGATGGAGCGCACGTACTCGAACTCGCGTTCGACGTCCGCACGCAGGTCGGCGAGGTCCTGCCCGTCGAACACCTTCGCGACGAAGTCGCCGCCCGCGGGGAGGAGTTCGAGCGCGACCTCGAAGGCCTGCCGCGCGAGGTGGACCGAGCGAGCGTGATCCAGCGAATACTCGCCCGTCATGTTCGGAGCCATATCGGAGATGACGACGTCGGCACCGTCGTCGCCGATTCGCTCGCGGAGTTTCGCTTTCGTCTCCTCGTCGGTCATATCGCCGCGGATCGTCTCGACGTTGTCCATCTCCAGGTCGCGGATGCGTTGGAAGTCGACGCCGACGACCGTGCCGCGGTCTCCGACCGCCTCGGCCGCCACCTGAAGCCACCCGCCGGGAGCGGCCCCAAGGTCGACGACGGTGTTTCCGGGGCCGAACAGCCCGGCCTCCGCGTCGAGTTGCTTGAGCTTGTACGCCGAACGGGCGCGATAGTCCTCCTGCTTGGCTTTGTTGTAGTAGTGGTCCTTTCGGGTCATCGGTTCCTCACAGGGTTTCTCGACGTCTTCAGTTGCGAAACCGTCGACGAATCTGCGTTCATACAGGGTCTGACGCTGTCGAACCGGAAAGGCACATCGGATATCATCAGTCACCGCGGCTGCCCGCATTCGTCGGGACATTCCGCGCGCGTGCACAAAATCAGGAGTATTTTTAAGCCCGCTGCCGTAGCACGCTCCATATGTTCAAGGCCATCGTGAGCGCGTCTACGCTCCAGGACGCGCTCGACTCGGTGAGCGTGCTGGTCGACGAGTGCAAGATCCGGCTGAACGAGGACGAACTGTCGATCCGGGCCGTCGACCCCGCGAACGTCGGAATGGTGGACCTCTCTCTCGACGCCGCCGCCTTCGAGTCCTACGAGGCCGACGGCGGCGTCATCGGCGTCAACCTCGCGAAGCTCGAGGACTTCGTCGGGATGGCCACGGGCGACCAGCTCGTCGAACTCGAACTCGACGAGGAGACGCGAAAGCTCAACATCCGAATGGACGGTCTCTCCTCGACGCTCGCGCTCATCGACCCCGATTCGATCCGACAGGAGCCCGACATCCCGGATCTCGACCTCGCCGCCGAAATCGTCCTCGAAGGGGCGCAGCTCGACCGCGGGATCAAAGCGGCCGACATGGTCTCGGACCACGTCCGGCTCCGCGTTGACGCCGACGAGGAGGCGTTCCACATCGAGGCCGAGGGCGACACCGACGACGTCGACTTCGAACTCGACGCCGACGACCTGATCGCGCTCACGGCGGGGACGGCCGACTCGCTGTTCTCGCTTGATTACCTGAAGGATATGAACAAGGCGATCCCGAAGGACGCCGAGGTCACCGTCGAACTCGGCGAGGAGTTCCCCGTCAAGATCCACTACGCCGTCGCGGAGGGACAGGGCAACGTCACGTATATGCTCGCGCCGCGGATCCAGAGCGACTAGGTTCGGTGCGGCTCGGTTCGGCGCGAATAGCAGACTCTGCTGCGGGCGACTTTGCCGTTCCTTTCGATACCTCACACCCTCACCGAGCGTCTGTGCCATCCCGTCGCACCGTTCGGGCGCGGCGAGCTCCGTTCCTCGCTCTGTACGTCTCCGTCGCGCGTGATCGCCCGAACGACGACCTCGAACTCGTTTCGGTCCGGTGCCTCGAACGCGTACCGCCAGCGTCGCCACGCATGCGGCGCGATCGGCTCCTCCAACTCCGCCTCACTCCAGGAGTTCCCGCCATCGACGCTGACTTCGACGGCGGCAATCTCCTCGACGCCGGTCTCTAAGCCGCCGAATGCGACACCTCCGACGGTCACCCTGTCGCCGTCGCGCTCGGCCCCGCGCACGTACGACATCGTGTTGACGATGGCCTCTTCGTTCCAGCCGCGCTGCTCCCAGTAGGCGTCGTGTTCCGTCTCCGAGAGCTCGATCCGCGTGATCCACTTGGTCATCTTCATCCCGTACCGCCCGGGGATGAGCAGCCGCGCAGGGAACCCGTGTTCCGCCGTGAGTGGAGCCGAACCCATCTGATGAGCGATCAGGATATCCTCGCGCTCGACGATACCGAGCGGGATCGCCTCGCTGTACCCGTCGGCCGCGTGAGTGACGACGTCGACCGCTCCGCCAGCGGGGGTCGCGTCCGCGACGAGGTCGGACAACTGGATGCCCGTCCAGCGGGCAGTGCCGATGAGGTTTCCGCCGACGGTGTTCGAGATACAGAGCATCGTCGTGATCTGCTCGACGCTCGCGTCGTGCCCGCGGAGGTCGTCGTACGACAGGCTGTAGGGTTCATCGACCGCGCCGTCGATGTCGAGCGTCCACGTGTCGGGATCGACGCTCGGCGGTCGAATATTGATGTCGACGACGTAGTGCTCATCGGCGGGTGTGACCGCCGGAGGCATCCCCGCGAAGTCGAACCGCGGATCGCCTACGGAGGGAGTCGATCGGTCCGCAGCGCCACCGGCGGAACCGCCCGCGTCGCCGCCCGCGACCGCAGCGCTTCTCCCCCGGTCCGTGAGGCGGTCGAACCCGGCTCGAAGGACGACGGCCGATCCCGTCCCGACGACGGCGACCGCACCGAGTCGGCGGAGGAACCGCCGTCGGTCCGGGGACGGGTCGGCCGCCGAGAGCAACCGGCTCGCAACGAGCGGAAACCCGACAGCGACGGCGAGAGCCAGCGCCGTTCCCGCCGAGAACCGCCCACCGCTAACCGCGAGCGCCGTGGCAGTCAGCCCGAGGCCCGCGACGACGGCAAGCGGCGTCGCCACTTGTCGATTATGCGGCCAGAGGATCCACGCACCCGCCGCGACAGCGACGATTCCGACGAGCACGCCGCCCAACAGCACCGGCTTGGCCGAAAATCCCAGCAGACCGATCGCGAGCGTCGACAGCCACCCCGGCGACCGAACGATGATCCCCTCCGCGATCGCGACCGGGGCGAATTCACCGACGAGCGGTGTTGCTACGTACAGTCCGACGAGCCACGCCGCGCCCGCGATGGCACCGACGACGCCGCGTCGGCCAGCCCTCGAATGCATAGTGTTACCAAGCGTCGCAGACGGTTAATGAGTACGGCCGATCCACGATGGCGTTCGATCGCGTATTCGGCCGGTTCACGCGTGGTGACGCTCGGTCGCGTATTCGATCTCGGTCGCGTATTCGATCAAGCCAGGCGCGGTGATGCTCTGTCGTATATTCGACGGGATCACCCGTGATGGCGATCGATCACGCGCTTCGCCGCTTCGGCTTTCTCCTTCCAACCGTATCCGGCCTCGTAGACGTGACGCTTCGCGTCGACGAGCGCTTCGGGCGAGGATTCCTCGAAACCGCCACGGGCCCACGTACCACTCTCGTGCAGCCATTCGATCACGTTCTCGCGCGTCTCCGACCACGAGAGCCCGACCATCTCGTACCACGCGATCATTGCGAAGACCGCGTTGTCGTGACAGCCCGGAACACTCCCCTGGCGGTAGAGGGTTCGCATCGGCTCGCGCGTCGGCTCCGAGACGTGTTCGCGGAACTCCGCGGCCGTGCGTAGGCGGAGCACGTCGTTGGCTTCCGTGATTCGCTCGTCGCGTTTCAGCCGTTCGAGCGCCGATCGGTGGAGCGCTCCCCACTCGCCGTCGATCGCGTCATACAGGTCGGCCTCCCCGGTCGGTTCCGCCGTGAGTCGGGCGACGATGTCGACGTAGGCTTTCTCGACGTCCGGCCAGGGCGTCCCCTCGAAGTCGCAGTCGGCGCTGTGGAGGCTGTTCGTGGCCCGGCAGTCGGGACACGGGTAGTCGAACTGCGGCACGGGGAGAGAGTGGAGACCCGCCGTCTTAGGTGATACGGTGTCGGTGTCGCGGGGTGTCGAGACGTATCGCGGACTCCCGAGTCCGTCGACCCCGTCCGACAGGTCGGAGCGCGGCGCGCGAATCTCCGACCGTCGTGTTTATTCGACGGCGGTGGAAACGGGAAGGCGATGCCGATGGACCCGCTGTACGCGCGGTACCCGTTCTTCGAGGGCGCGCGCGAGGCCGTCCGCGAGGCGGATATCTCGCCAGCGGCGCTCATCGCGGAGGACGCACCGGCGGTCGAGCGGGCCACAGAGCGGGTCGAGCGGGCGCTGATGGAGGGAACCGTCGCGGCCGAGGAACCCCACCGCTGGGACGACCGCGAACGACTGCTCTCCTACCCGATCGCGCGGATCCTCGTCTCGCTGATCGAGACGCCCGCGGCGGTCGAAAAGTACGCGACTGCGGAGGCGTCGACGGCGCGCGAACGCTTCGCGGCCGATTTCGCGGCCGACGACGACTTCCAAAGCACGGGAATCACCCGCGCGTCGCTCGACGACGTCCTCCGCGAGTTCGACCTTTCGGCGGCCGTGCGTCCCGAACCGATCGACGGACCCGGGGACGGTCGTTCGCGCCGCGGCGGACGAGGCCCCACGCACTACTGGATCCGCATCGGACCGTATCTGGAATTGGCCGACGCCGACTGGGGCGAGCGGTGGCGACTCGTCAACCGGGAAGTCGCAGACGGAGCGGTCCGGATACCCACCGACGGCCTGCTTCGACTCCTCGAAGCGGCCGTGCAGCGGCGGGTCGCGGGGGGCCTCCCGTTCGAGGTGCGCGGGACCGACGGCGGCGACGCAATCGCCGATGCGCTCGAAGACGCCGTCGCCGAACTCCGCTCGCTTCTCAACGACACCGAAACGGCCAGTACCGGCCAAATCGAAACTGTCGTCCCCGCGCTGTTCCCCCCGTGTATGAAGGCGCTGGTGCGGCGCGCGCGCGCGGACGAATCCCTCTCGACGCACGCCGAGTTCTCCCTCGTCTCGTTTCTCGTGGCGCTCGGGATGGACAGTGAGGACGTGCTAACGCTTCTCGGCGCCGAATCGGGTGACGGCGAAGAGCATTCCGCCAAAGCGCGTATCGAATCGCGGGTCGAGTACCTCACGGAGAGCAACGGGACGCAGTACCCGCCGCCCTCGTGCGCGACGATGAAAGCCTACGGCGACTGCGTCGATCCCGACGAGCGCTGTGAGACGATCTCGCATCCGCTATCGTACTACACAGACGCACTGCGGGACGCGGGCGACGTCCGCGACTGGCGCGAAACCGCCGGTAGCGACTGAGGACCACGCTCTCGGTACTAACTCACAAACGCGCTGTCCGGCGGTCAGAAGTTCCTCGACGGAGAGTGGGTGACGAGATCAGTCTTTGAGAATGACGCCGACGAGAGCCATCACGAGAATAAACAGTACGATCGCGCCGACGAGTGCGAGGCCGCCGGTCTCGCCCAGATCCGGACCGTACGTCGCCCCGATGCCGACGAAGAGGGCGAAGAACGCGCCGACGGCGACGATAGAGACCACGATCTTCCGGCGCATCGCCGCATCGATTTCCATACCCGAGGTTCCCGAGGACGTTCTAAAAGGGCTTCGATGCGGCGTTACGTCCCGATACTCCAGTTGAAACGAAGGTTTAGGTCCGTCGAGCGCGTAGGGATACCGACGAGAGGACGACCTCTCGCAATCACTGATGACGCACACACGAAACACATCCGCGTCAGACGAAGAAACGGCACCAGCAGCCGCTACGCGACGCGGTTCGACAGGGTCGAGATCACACGGACGCCAACACGCCGAGCTTGGCGATCGTCGCTCGGACGGTCGTCCTCCCGCCGACGACCGCTCCCACGCGCCGACGGAACGACCGTTTCCGGTCGACGGACAGACGGGACGGGCGTACCGCGCTCGGACCGAACCGATGACGGTCCGACCGCTTCGAGACGGTCGGTACGTCGTCGAAACCGCGGGCGGAACCTACGTCGTCGACGTCGAGCGCGAGACGTGTACCTGTCCGGACAGCGCGATCAGGGGCGTTCGCTGCAAGCACCGCCGACGCGTCGCGCTCGAAATCGAAGCCGGGCTCGTTCCCGGGCCGAACGAGCGCGAACGCGTCTGTGCGGTCTGCGGCGGCCGCGCGTTCGTCCCAGACGACGGCGACGAGCGGTCACGAGAGGATCCAGCGGATCACCCCGCGTTGTGCGAACGGCACGAGCGCGCACCCGGCGAACTCGTTCGGGATCGGGAGACGGGATCGCTGCTCGTCGTCGCCGATGCGCTCGGAACACGGGCGGACGCGACGCAGACCACGGAAGGACGGCTCGTTTCCTCCTACGAGTCGAACGCGGCCTACGGCGGACACGAGCCGGTGTTCGCGGTTGTCTACGTCGACTCGCTGCCGGTCGACGACGTCAGCGACAGCCGCCGGTACCTGTTTCCGGCCTCCCGGCTCCGCTCCGTTACAAGCGATCGCGACAACGCGGGGAACGCTCGAAGGAACGCGAATGGTAGTGAATCGGCGGCGAGAGACAGGGGGACGCACACCCTACTCGGCGTCGTCGCCGACGTCGGAGAGGCGTGACTGAGCGGGACCGCCGACGAACGAATCGAAGTCTTCGCCCTCCGCGAGCGCCGTCTCCTTTTTCACGCGGTAGTTTCCGCCGTCGGTCACGTGGAGATCGCCGGGGTGGAAGAAGTACCACGACTCGCGGTCGAAGCGGACCGCGATCCGCGCCTTCGCGCCGAAGTTCCGCGCGAAGTAGATGAGCGCCTCGACCTCCTCGCCCGAGAGATAGATCGGTCGCCCGGAACTGGATTTCGCCTCGATCGCGTAGAAGACGTCGCCGTCCCCGGCCAGAACGTCCGGGAGCTCCCGCTCTGTCGCCGATCCCGACGCGGGGGCGCGCATCACCGCGAATCCGGCCTCGTCGAGCCGGTTGACCAGTTCTCGCTCGCGGCGGTCGCCCTTTCGATTCGCGGACATACCTCTCCTCGGTTAGTGAAGGATTTAAACCGGACGACACCAGTTTCCGACGACGTCAGAAGAAATCCGCGGGTATATATGTCTTAAAACCCACTTGTTGGATAATACGTCGTTCCGTCGGGCAGATACGGAGCGTTGCCGCACATACAGATGACTACTGATACACCAGTCTCGAACGTCGTTCTCGTCACTGTTGATTCCCTCAGAGCGGACGCGATCGGCGCATACGACCGAGAGCGCCACACGCCGGTGATGGACCAACTCGCCGAGCGCGGGACCGTGTTCGAGCGGGCGTTCGCCAACGGTAACTGGACGCCGTTTTCCTTCCCCTCGATGCTGGCTTCCCGACCGGTGTTCGCCGATTCGGGCGAGATCGGCGTCGAGAACGTGCCGACCCTCGCACGGACAGTCTCCGATGCGGGGGTGGCAACCGGCGGGTTCAATGCGGCGAACGGGTTTCTGACCTCGCATTGGGGATACGACGACGGCTTCGACGAGTTCGAGCCGTTCGTCGCCAGCGTCGGATCAAGCATCTACAGCAAGTATCTCGCCACCCACCCGACCGTCGAGGCGTGGCTCCAGCTTGCGGCCTCGCCGATCAGACGGATCAAATCGCGGCTCGCTGGCAACGCCGACGATCGACCCTTTCTGGACACTTCACGGATGTTCGACGTCGAACACGCCGCGATAGACTTTCTCGACGACGCCTCCGAACCGTTCTTCCTGTGGGTCCATTATATGGACACGCACACGCCGTACGTACCCGCTCCCCGGTACATTCGCGAAGTGTCGTCCGGACTCGTGGGGACCCACCGAATGCTCCACGCGCACACCCGCACGGGCCTCGGCTGGGAGGTCGGCGAACGGACCCTCGACGACCTGCGGACGCTGTATCAGGCCGCCGCCAGGCAGGTCGACGCCAGTATCGGCCGACTCCTCGAGGAACTGTCGGCGAACGGTCTCGACGACGAGACGGCCGTCATTCTCGCGGGCGATCACGGCGAGGAGTTCCAGGAGCACGGCCACTTGGCGCACTACCCGAAGCTGTACGACGAGCTGATTCACGTCCCGTTCATCGTCGACGTGCCGGGCGCGGAGGGACGACGCGTCGAAGAGCAGGTCGCCCTCGATTCGATCCCGCCGACGGTGGGCGATCTCCTCGGCATCGACGCGGCCGAGGAGTGGCTCGGCGAATCGCTCGTCTCGACCGTCCTCGACGGCGAGGAGCCAGCGGGAGAGCCAGTCGTCTCGGTCACCGTCCGCGGCGAGGACGTGACCGCACAGCCGATCCCCCGCTCGCTCGACGACGGCGACCTCATCGTCAGCGTTCGCAACCGCGATTGGACGTACATTCGAAACGTGGACGACGACGAAGCGGAGTTGTACTACCGACCGGACGACCCGACGCAGCAACGGAACCGACTCAGCGAGGTCGGCGTCGATGACGCTGACGCCGGGGATATTGACACCATAGACGCCGATGACGGTGTCGCGGCGTTCGTCGAGGAATCTCGCTCGATCGTCGACGCGCATACAGAGCTCCTGCGGAACGCGGAGCGCGACGCCACCCAAGACGGGAAGACAGCGGAACGCGTCGACGAGGACTTGGAAGCTCGGCTGGAGGCACTGGGCTACCGATAGATGGTTCGGAGCTTCCTTCGTAACCTCCACAGCGGACCGCTCGTCGTTCAGTTACGTCGGTTCGTTATGGTCGGCGCGGTAACGGCCGGAATCCAGATGGCGCTGTTGTGGCTGTTCGTGGACATCGTGGGCCTCTTTTACCTACTCGGCGCGCTGTTCGCTATCGAGATCACGATCATACTCTCGTACGTTCTCAACAACGCCTGGACGTTCGAGGCGACCCAGAACACGGGGACGATCGAGTTCCTCACTGGACTGCTCAAAACGAACGTCGTCCGCGGGACGGCGATTCCGATACAGTTGGCGGTGCTGTACCTGCTCGTCGAGTGGCGGTCGGTTCCGTATCTCGCGGCCAACGCCGTCGCCATCGTCATCAGCGGCGTGTACCGCTACGTGCTCGATGCGAAGTGGACGTGGGGCCAGTAGCAGTAGCGGTCCCACGAGATTCCCCGACGAAAAGCAGGCGATGCGATTACGTACCGTGGCTCCAGCTACTCATATACTCCGCCTGCTCGTCGGTGAGTGAGTCGAAATCGACGCCCTCGGCGTCGAGTTTGATCTCTGCGACTTCCCTGTCGAGATCGTCGGGGACGTCGTAGACGCCAGCGTCGTACTCGTCGCCGTGCTCGACGAGCTCGCGGACGCAGACGGCCTGAATGCCGAACGACTGGTCCATCACTTCCGCGGGGTGACCGAGCGCGATGGGCGAGGCGAGGTTGACGAGTCGTCCCTCGGCGAGAACGTTGAGACGACGGCCGTCCGCCATCTCGTAGGCTCGGACGCCGTCGCGCGCCTCGTACTCGTCGACGGCGAGTTCGGACAGCGCCTCCAGATCGATCTCGATGTCGAAGTGACCCGCGTTCGCGAGCAGGACGCCGTCTTTCATCTCCGCGAAGTCCTCGCGGGTGATGACGTCGCGGTTGCCCGTCGTGGTGATGAAGACGTCGCCGATCTCGGCGGCCTCGTTCATCGGCATCACGTCGTAGCCCTCCATATGCGCCTCCAGCGCGCGGCGCGGTTCGACCTCGGTGACGATCACGTCGGCGTTCTGCCCGGCGGCCTTCTTCGCGACACCTTTCCCACAGTACCCGTAGCCAGCGACGACGACGTTCTTGCCCGCGTACGAGAGGTTCGTCGTCATCGCGATCGTCGCGAGCGAGGACTCGCCGGTCCCGTGGACGTTGTCGAAGAGCCGCTTCATCGGCGTGTCGTTGACGGCGAAAACGGGGTACTTCAGCTCGCCGTCGGCGTCCATCGCCCGGAGCCGGTGGACGCCGGTCGTGGTCTCCTCGGCCCCGCCGACGATGGTGTCGATGAGTTCGGGGTAGTCCTCGTGAATGGCGTACACCATATCCATCCCGTCGTCGACGGTAATCGTCGGGTCGTGAGAGACGACCGATTCGATGGCCGCGTAGTAGTCGTCGTCGCCGACGCCGCGCTTGGCGTAGGAGGTGATGTCGTCGTTGGCGTCGAGCGCCGCGCTCACGTCGTCGTGCGTCGACAGGGGATTACACCCCGTGATCGCGACCTCTGCACCGCCGAGCGCGAGGAGTTCGACGAGGTTCGCGGTCTTCGCCTCGACGTGCATCGCCATCCCGATGACCTGGCCGTCGAGCGGCTTCGATTCCCGGAACTGCTCGCGGAGTTCCCGCAGAATGGGCATGTGTTGCAGCGCCCAGTCCATCTTTCGCCGCCCCTCCGTGCGAGCGCTCTCGACCTCGTCGAGCTGCTCACTGATCGGTGGATACGCACTCATACACGTCGGTTACCACAGACGGAAGAAAACGCTACCGACCTCCCTTTTCCGGGTGGGTTTTCTCGCGGTCCGAGAACTGGGAAACCGCGCCGTCTCGATATCCGTATTCTCGCGGACTGCGCGGTTACACCGACCGGTGGTTCCCTTACGTCTCGCGTCCCGCGCGCAACGCGTCACTATCGACGTCTCGGAACTCGAATCTGGCCCCGCCCGCGTCGCTCTCTGTCACCCGTAGGTCCCACTCGTGAGCGTCGACGACCGTCTCGACGATCGATAACCCGTATCCCGTTCCGTCAACCGCCGTCGTGTATCCCGAGTCGAACACGCGCCCGCGCTCTTCCGTCGGGATTCCCGGACCGTCGTCTTCCACGTAGAAGTCCGGGCCGTCGCCGATGTGTCCGACTCGTACCGTGGCGTCGGGTCCGGCGTGTTCGCTGGCGTTGCGGAACAGGTTCTCGAACAACTGCTGGAGTCGGTCGGGATCGGCCGCGATCTCCGCCGTGCAGTGTGCCTCAAGCGTCGCGGCTGGCGTCTCAGCATGTTCCCACGCCCGGGCGACGACATTCGCGAGAGAGATGCGTCGAAGTTCACCGATTCGCCGCCCCTTGTGGGCGAGCCAGAGCAGGTCGTCGATAATCCGCTCCATCCGTTCGTGGGCGTGCTCGACCTCCTCGAGGTGCGTCGTCGATCCGGTCTCCTGCGCCAGTTCGAGATATCCCCCCGCCACCGAGAGCGGATTCCGCAGGTCGTGGGAGACGACGCTGGCGAAGTCCTCAAGCCGGTCGTTGCGCTCCCGCAACTCTCGACCCTTCTCGATCCGATCGGCCACTTCCGACAACGCGGTGGTGAGGACGTTGAGAATCGCTTCGTCGGACGCGTCGAACGCGTCACGACGGGCCCCACCGACGACCAGCACGCCGCGAGATCCGATCGGAACCACGAGCCCGCTCTCGATCTCGGTGTCGCTCGCACTGGCGTCGAAGCGCTCGGACTGCCCCCTCTCGAACGCTTCTCGAATCAGCGGGCGATCCGACCCCGCGGCACGGAGCGCCGCCACGACCGGTGTCGCGAGACTGGTCTGCGTCACCACGACGAACTGGTCCCCCGGTTCCTCGTATCGGTAGATCGCGTGGGCGTCGATGCCCGGGAGGTTCGAGAGGTTCCGATCGACGAGCGAACACAGCTCCGTTTCGGTGTCGGCGTCGAGCCACTCGATCATCGATTCGTAGAGCCCGTGAAGCTGTCGCTCGCGTCGCCGCTGGTCGGTCACTTCAGCGTTGACCGCGACGAAACCTTCGATCGATCCGTCCGCACCCTCGACCGGTGCGATGGTCTGATCGACGACGTACCGTTCGCCGCGGTTCGTGCTGTTCGTCAGTTCGCTCCGCCAGACATCCCCCGAGAGGATCGTCTCCCAGAGGTCGGCGTAGAACGCTTCGTCGTGCACGCCGGATTTCAGGATCCGCGGCGTGCGGCCGATGGCTTCCTCGGCCGTGTAGCCCGTCGCCGCCTCGAACGCGGGATTCACGTAAGTGATGGTTCCGTCCGGTTCGGTGTAGTATATCGAGTGCCCGGAGGCCTCAACCGCCGTTCTGAACGTCCGGAGTCGTCGCGTCTCGCCGCGCTCGGAGCCCGGTTCTGTATTTTCGGCGTTTCGGTCGGCGACCGCCGCTCGCACTCGCTCCCGGAGCGTTTCGTGATCATCGGTCGCCGCCGTCTCCCGAACGACGTACCCCGTCACGCCCGCGGTGATCGCGTCGCTGGCGATCCGTTCGGAACCCGCGGTCGGATAGAGGATGAACGGCAGCTCCGGATCGTCCGCGCGGATCGCACGGAGCAACTCGACCCCGGTCGTCGATCCGAGATCGTACGCGGAGACGACGCAGTCGCACGCCGTCCCGTCGAAAGTCGAAACCGGGTCCGGTGGTCCGCTCGCCACCACCTCGAACGCGTCGTCCGACCGTTCGAGCACCGTCGCGGTTCGTTCCGCAGCGGTCTCGTCGCTATCGACGTATCGCACCCGGATCCGATCGGACGCCGGTTCCATCTGCTCTGCGGTTCGGTCTCGCAGTGTCGTTAGTCTTGCCATCCGCCGCTTGTACGGGGGAAACTCCACGAACGACGACGGAATACACGACGACGCGTCAATCGCTCCCACAGACATCACTCACCCGACACTCATCCACCGACGCGCCACTCGTCGTCCACGGCGACGGCCCTCACAGCGACTGGACGTCCTCGCTCGTTACGACGCGGTCCTCAGGCAACTGTGCGATGCAGTCGTGACACAGGAAGAACTCGCCGCCGTCATCGAGTTCGAGCGTCATTCCGCCCGTCGATTCGGTCTGGAACGACCAGAAATCTCCGATCCCACCGGCGATTCGCACGGAACGTCCGCAGCCCTCGCAAGGTTCACTTGTCATATCGGGACAAGGGAGGGGACGCTGATACCTCCTGCGGCACAGACGCCCCCCCTTCCGTCCGTGCCATTCATACAGTGTGAACGAGTATCATATGTAAATGAAACTGAACTGCGAGGGCTGTGCGGGCTGCTGCATCGACTGGCGGCCGCTCGCGGAGGCGCCCTCCGAACACGAGCGTCGGGGTCCCGGCGAACCGCTCGACGACGCGTACAACCTCGTGCCGTTGACGCGGGATGAGGTGGCGCGGTTCGTCGAACGCGGGTTCGGCGACGCGTTGACGCCCCGGCTCTGGCGCGTCGACCGCGAGACGCCCGGCGTCGTCGTCGACGGGGTTCGGATCGCCGCCGTCGACGGTCGACCCGCGTTCTTCGTCGGCTTTCGAAAGCCGCCGAAACCGGTCGGCCCGTTCGAGACCGAGAGACACTGGCTGCGGAGTTGCGTCTTCCTCGATCCCGAGACGCTCCAGTGTCGGATTCACGGCACCGATAGCTACCCCGACGAGTGCGCCGCGTATCCGAGCCACAACCTCGATCTCGGCGTCGAGACCGAGTGCGAGCGGGTCGAAGCCGAACACGGGGGCAATCGGCTCCTCGACGACGCGCCCGAGGGAAGCGCCGGACTGCTCCTCGGTCCGCAGGCGATCGGCGCGAAGGTGTTCGCCTACCCCGACCCCGACGAACTCGCGGGTACCGTCGATCGGATGCGTCGGGACGCGCTGACAGCGACGGACCGAGCGGCGTTCGTCGGCGTCGCCGTCGGATCGAGCCCCGGCTCGCTGTCAGTGAACGAGGATCGCACGGCCGCAGCGACGGCAGAGGTGCTCGACGCGGACTCGTGGGTTGGCCGCGCGATCGACGAGTGGGTCGACGCGGCCGGGACCGAGGGCTCGCTCGCGACGGACCCGCCGAACGCGGACGCCGTGGAAGTCGCCCGCGGCGCGCCGGAGACGCCGGGGTGGGACGCGGTCGCGGGCGAGCGGCATCCGGACGGTTCGCTCGGCGAGAACGGGTGAGACGACACGGAAGCGGGCGTTAACAGGACAGAGAAGCACGCTTTAACAGGATACGGAACCATACTCAACTATGAGAGTTCTCGTGACCGGTGCGACCGGATTCGTAGGGCGACGGCTCGTCCCCGAGCTGCTCGCGGCCGGACACGACGTGACGGTGCTCGTCCGGGACGCGAGGGAGTACGACCCCGATTCGTCAGTCCGCGTCGTCGAGGGTGACCTCCTCAACCCCGGGAGCTTCGACGCCGCGCTGGACGTGGAGGCCGCGTATTATCTCGTCCATTCGATGCGCTCCGGTCCAGATTTCGAGGAGCGGGACCGGCGCGCGGCGCGGAACTTCGTACGCGCCGCGTCCGACCGCGGAGTCGAACGCGTAGTCTATCTCGGCGGTCTCGGCGAGGAGCGCGACCGCCTTTCGGAGCACCTCCGCTCGCGACGGGAGGTCGAGCGCCTCCTCGGAGAGGGAGCGTACCGGCTCACGACGTTACGAGCGGCGATCCTGATCGGGCGCGGGTCAGCGAGTTTCGAGATGATCGAACAGCTGGGGTCGCGACTGCCGGTGATGGTGACGCCGCGGTGGGTGAAAACCCCCTGTCAACCGATCTTCGTCGACGACGCCATCGCGTATCTCGTCGGCGTGCTCGACGTCCCCGAGACGGCGGGCGAGACCTACGAGATCGGCGGGCCGGACGTGCTGACGTATCTGGAAATACTGACCCAGATCGGCCACCTCCAGGGGCACGACCCGGTGATCGTTCCGATTCCGATCCTCTCTCCGAGGCTGTCGTCGCTCTGGATCGGCCTCGTCACCGACGTTCCGGCGTCTGTCGCTCGGCCGCTGATCGAGGGGTTGAAAAATCCGGTCGTCGTGCACGATCACCGGATCGAATCGCTGATCGACGTCGCTCTCACGCCGTTCGACGAGGCGGTTCGGCGGGCCCTCATGGAGGGGTCTAACGGCGGTGGAGAGTCCCGCGCGAGCGACGACGCCGAACATCCCGGCTCCCGTTCGGAATCCGGAACGACGGACGGAGCGCCCGAACGCCGATGAGTCGGTCACACTCCCGCTACGAGTCAGGGGTCGACCTGTACGGTGAGACGTGGGTTTACGAGAGCATCGTCGGCGCGATCCCGGGACTCGAACTCTCTGACAGCCAAGCGATCGCGGTGCAGGTACTGCTCTTCGAGACGGGTATACTCGTTCTCGCGTGGTTCTACGACCTCTGGGCGGCCGCGTTACCCGGGACCGTCGCGGTGGCCGTCGCCGCCGTCGGAAGCGGCGTGATGCGCCAGTTCGGTCGTCGAACGCGTCGGCTCAATCTGCCCGAACCGTATCGACGCCTCCTGTTCGGATCGAGTATCGAGACCGTTCTCGGGATCGTCGCGTTCGTCGGCCTCGTCACGTACCTGTTCGTCGTCGATCCCCGGACCGCCGACGCCCCGCTTCTGACGGCCCTGTTCGGCCCCGAACCGCCTGTCCCGGTAGTCTTCCTGACGCTGTTGATCCTCTGGGACCTCTGTTACCGCATCGGGACTTCGTGGTGGGTGGCGGTCGCCGCGCTCTGGCGGTCGTGGCGATACCCGTTCGACGCCGGGACGGTCCGCCGCCTCCGTCGTCTGGACGCGTTCAACATCGGGTTCGGGCTGACGCAACTCGCGATGGTCCCGTTCCTGACTGATCACCCGGTGCTGCTCGCCGCCGTGGCCGGTCACGTCGTCGCGGTAGCCGTCGTCTCACTGGCGGCGATTGCGACGCTGAAGGTTCGCTAACGCCGATATCCGGTCAAAAAAGGCTACTCTCCCTGCATTCGCTTGAACTGGTCGAGGAGCGCCTCCGTGGAGTCGCCCGAGTCGTATTCGATAGACCCTCGATACACGTTTCTGTCGTCCGAAAAGTCCGTATCGACCGTCCCGTTCTTCCGCTCACGACGCTCGTGTTCGTCGTCGTCGTATGCGCCCATCGACATGGTACAACCTACCGTGTGAGTGGTACCCACATATATGTATCGCCGGTCCCGGCCCGAAACGGGCGTCGGATTGGCGATCGATCAGGCGACAGTATAAACCGACGGCCGCGCTACTGGCGCGTGTGGCACGTCCGCTTCGCTTTCGACACGCGCCCGGTCGCTGGACCGAAGACCGGGTGGTCGGCCAGATCTACCGCGATTTAGACCGCAATCTCGGCGCGACACGTCGCCGTCCGTGGTTCAAACAGCCCGCTCGCTACCGCGGCGAGCGCTTCGAGATGGATAACGGCGACGTCGCGCTCTTTCTGTGGAACGACGATGAGGCCTACTGGCTCGGGAACACCGAGACACCGGAGGCGCTCTGGCGCACTGAGAAGTACAGCTTCGAGGACATTCCCGACGACGTCTCGCGGTGGGCGACGCGCGAACTGACCGCCCAACTCCACGATGAGAGCCCGTGGTTGAAACCGTACCCGCACCTCTCGTGGTACTTTCTGCCGGTCTTCCTCTCGAAAGACGGTCGCGAGACCACGCTGGCGTTCTTCGACGAACACGCCGCGGGGTTCCCTGACGCGACCCGCGAGGAGGCGCTCGAATTCTACGAGACGTTCTTCCGGACCCGGGTGCTCGACCCGTGGCGCGAGGTGATGGCCGGGAAACTGGGTACCTCGGAGTATCTGGATCTCACGCGGATGACCGCCGCGATGGGCGAGTTCAACGTCGCCCACGTGCTCGTGGAGGCGGGCTACGAGATCGAGCCGGAGATCGAGGTTTCGACCGGACACGCCATCGACTACCGCGCAGAGGGACAGGACAGCGAGGCCGTGCTCGTCGAGGTGACGCGCCCGACGCCGACGGGAGAGCGACGCGCCGGAACGCCGGTCGCAGCCGTCCGCGACACGGCGGCGACGAAGTCCGACGGACAGCTAGAGGAACACGGCGGCGGCGTTACCCTCTTCGTCGACTGCTCGTCGTTCCCCGACGACGAGTGGCAGTCCGTCATCGCCGAGAAGCCGGAGGTTCATCACCGTCCGGCGGTCGTCTTCCGACTCCGACCGGACGGGCGGGTCGAGGGGTACACGAAGGGAAGCGTTCCGCTCACGCTGCCGTTCTAGTCACTATCCGACTTTGAAAAACGCCGTTCTGAGCCGCTGTCTCTCAGAACGAGACCTGCTCGGGACCGTCCTCGCCCATCGCGTAGGCGTCGCGGTCGCTGTAGTACCGCCGACCGATGGCCTCGTGACCGAGGCCGCACAGCAGCGCCGAGTGCGCGTCGTCGGCGTTGACGTAGGTTTCTGAACCGGCACGGGCGAGTACGTCTCCGAGGCGGGCCGTCCCGTTGGGGAGTTCGATAGTCTGATCGCCGTACGCCTCGATGAGTTCCTCGGTCGTCGCCGGGAACTCGTGAGCGTCGATGAGCTCGCCAGTGTGGTTCAAGCGCATTGCATCCGTGAGTATGTGCCCCAAATTCTTAATGGTTTTCTATGATGGAATATGTACACGCTAAATTCCTTAATGATCATTAATTGTCGAACTGTGTCACGGGAACTGTTGGCACGGTCGCAAGGGCTTTGAGACGTCGCAGCGGATGTAGAGCCGTGACTCGGGAACGCGACGGCGACGCGCCCGCGGCCGATCTCCACGTCCACACCACCGCGTCCGACGGCGTTCTCACGGTCGCGGAACTCGCGGACGCAGCCCGTACCGGCGGCGTCGACGTCGTCGCCGTGACGGACCACGACCGGATCCATCCCGAACTCGACGCGCCGGTGCAGCGGCTCGATGGGGTGACGGTCATCCGCGGTATCGAGCTCCGCGTCGACGCTGGCGATCAGCGCCTCGACCTTCTGGGCTACGGCCTGGAGGCGACAGACGGCATCGAAGCGGTGACGAGACGCATCCAAGAGAACCGCAAGCGGCGCGGGGCGGAGATCGTCGACCGCGTCGAGGACCGCCTCGGCGTCGATCTCGATATCAAATTGACGGACGGAATCGGACGGCCGAACATCGCCCGCGCCATCGCCGAGAGCGACGCCCCCTATGACTTCGATGCGGCGTTCGATCAGTTGATCGGCAACGGATGCCCGTGTTACGTCGAGCGCTACGTCCCATCGTTCTCCGAGGGCGCGGACGTCCTCGGGGAGTCCTGCGCCGTCGTTGCGCTCGCGCACCCGTTCCGCTCGTCGGATCCCGAAGCAGCACTCCAACGCGCTCGTGAACTCGACGCAGTCGAACGGTTCTATCCGTACTCCGGGGCCAGCGCCGAGGTCGAAGACCGCGCGCTGGTCGACGCGGTCGCCGAGGAAGCGGACCTACTGCGAACGGGTGGGACGGACGCCCACGGTCGGACGCTCGGCGTCGACGGACCGTCACCAGCCGCGTTCGAACCGTTCGCCTCCCGTCTGCCGACCGTCTGATCCCGATTCTCGGTGGAGATAGCCGCGAGCGTAGACTTAAACCGCAGTGAGAACGTATGGGACGTGTATGAAGTGCCACTACTGTGACCGGGACGCGGCGTACGCTGCGGAGAAAGACGGTATCAAGGTCGGCCTCTGCGAGCGGCACTTCCGGACGCAGGTCGAGGCACTCGCCGACTCCGAGGAGTTGGCGGCGATCCGCGAGCAGATCGATATCGACCGAACCGAATAGCTCGCGACGACGGACCCGTTCGATCGCTGCGAAACCGCGACTCGTCCCGTCTGATCTCACTACCGATCTTCACGTAACGACGTTCCACAGTCCGGACACTGCGTATCGAGAATCGTCACCGACGCGTCGCAGTCGGGACAGAACTCGCGGTAACAGGCTCGCTCTCCCATCAGTTGCCGTTCGCAGCCGGGACACAAATTCACTTCGTTAGCTGGGGGAGTCCCTCCTTCGACAGCGACGCCCTAGCGGGGCGATTCCCTGCGCTAGCGGGGTTATTCTCCGCGCTAGTGGGACTACTCTCTCTCTCCGCTAGTAGGTGTGAAGCTCTCCGCTAGTAGGCGTGTTCTCTCGCATACGAAAAAATTCGGCTCGTCGCAGGCGTTCGGCGCGCGGTTCGTGCGGAACTGGGGTGGGTGTGGTGTGGCGTGTTCGGAGCCGCGCTTACATTGCGCCGCCCATACCGCCCATACCGCCCATGCCACCCATTCCGCCGGGTGCGCCGCCGGGCGCGCCGCCCTCGTCGCCGCCGTCGTCGCTGCCGCCGCCCTTGAGGTCGCCAGCGGCGATGACGTCGTCGATGCGGAGGATCATCACGGCCGCCTCGGTGGCGGATTCGATGGCCTGCGTCTTCACGCGGAGGGGTTCGACGACGCCGTCGTCCTGCATATTGACGATGTCGCCGGTGTAGGCGTCCAGACCCGCGGAGATGTCGCCGTCGGAGTGCTCCTTGCGGAGGTTGACGAGCGACTCGATGGGGTCGAGACCGGCGTTCTCGGCGAGCGTGCGCGGGATGATGTCGAGTGCCTCGGTGAACGCCTCGATCGCGAGCTGCTCGCGGCCGCCGACGGAGCTGGCGAACTCGCCGAGCCGCATCGAGAGTTCGGTCTCGCTCGCGCCGCCGCCGGGCAGGACCTGACCGTCTTCGAGCGTCGTGCGCACGACGCCGAGGGAGTCCTCGATGGCGCGTTCGAGCTCGTCGACGACGTGCTCGGTGCCGCCGCGGAGGATGAGCGTGACGGACTTCGCGTCCTCGACGTCCTCGACGAAGATGCGCTCGTCGCCGCCGATGTCCTTCTGGGCGACGGAGCCGGCGAAGCCGAGGTCGTCGGCCTCGATGTCGTCGAGCGAGCCGACGACGTTGCCGCCGGTCGCGCGGGCGAGACGCTTCAGGTCGGAGGACTTCGCGCGGCGAACCGCGAGGATGCCCTCCTTCGCGAGGTAGTGCTGGGCCATGTCGTCGATGCCGTCACCGACGAAGACGACGTCGGCGCCGACGTCGACGAGCTGGTCGACCATCTCCTTCAGCTGGGCCTCTTCCTGGTCGAGGAACTGCTGAAGCTGGTCGGGGTCGGTGACGTTGACTTCCGCGTCGATCTCGGTCTCGCGGACTTCGAGGGCGCCGTCGAACAGCGCGACGTTGGCGTCCTCGACGCCGAAGGGCATATTCTCGTGGACGCGCTCTTTGTCCACGATGACGCCCTCGACGAGCTCGGAGTTATCGATCGAGCCGCCGACAACCTTCTCGACGGAGACGTTGTCCGTGTCGATGCCCTCGTCGTCGGCGACGGCCAGCACGGCGTCGACGACGAGTTCGGCGAGCAGGTCCTTCGAGGACTCCGCGCCCTTACCAGTCATCGCCGTTTCGGCGATCTTGACGAGCGTGTCGCGGTCTTCCTCGCCGACTTCGATGGCGTTCTCCTCGAGAATCTCCTTGGCCTTCTCCGCGGCCTGTCGGTACCCCTGCGCGATGGTGGTCGCGTGGACGTCCTGCTCGATGAGTTCCTCGGCCTGATCGAGGAGTTCACCGGCGACGACGACGGCGGTCGTGGTGCCGTCGCCGACCTCGTCCTCCTGCGTCTCGCTCACTTCGACGATCATGTTCGCCGCGGGGTGATCGATGTCCATCTCCTTGAGGATCGTTACGCCGTCGTTGGTGACGACGACCGATCCGGTGGAGTCGACGAGCATCTTGTCCATCCCTTTCGGACCCAGTGTGGTCCGGACGGACTCGGCGACCGCTTTCCCCGCCGAGATGTTCATCGATTGTGCGTCCTTACCCTGCGTGCGCTGGGAGTCTTCGCCCAGAATGATCATCGGCTGACCCTGCTGCATTCGCTGAGACATAATCACCCAATGATTGTTTGTGATTCTATAAAAAGGCATCGCAAGCGGCATCGAAAAGCGGTATATGCTCCCGAATGTGGGTGTTAACATCTCTCACAGTATCTGTTTATATATTGTTTTGTCCCACGAGTGTGTAAAGGTCTATTACGCCGAATGGCGATGTTTCGGGCGATGGAACTTCGGGAGTTCATCGACGAGTTCGCCGAGGGAGACGCGGAAACCTCCCTCTCGATCGTCAACAGCGAACAGCCCCCGATGATCGCCCGAATGGTGAATTCGCTCTTCGAGGAGCAGACTGTCGACGTCTCGGAAGCCGCTCGGGTCCTCTCGGATTCGGACGTCGTCGAACTTCGGCGCGACGGCACGGTCGTTTCCCAGTCGGCGTTCAGCGACGTCCGCGATTCGGTACTCGCGGTCAATTCGGACCTCTATATCACCGGTTCTCGGCCGCTGAAAGCGGTGGAGACGCCCGCCGTGATCCGCGATCTCGAAGGGATCAAATTCAGCGTACGGGGCTATCCCGCCGGAACCAAAGGGAAACTCCTCCTCATCGAAATTTCCAGGTATATCGAGGCGAAGGCGCTTCGCCACGGCGAGGGCGAACTCCACACGGGGTTTCAGCGACTGTCGCGGATCGTCGACGAACGCGGAACCGAGCGCGCCTACGAGACGCTCTCGGAGACCGACCTCGACGTCCACGTGTACGGAATCGGTGACGCGGACGCCCTCTCGTCACACGACGTCACCGTGCACAACCAAGACGTAGCGGAACTCCGCAGCGGCTGGTTCGTCGTGTTCGCTCCCCCGACAGACTCCGATGCGACCGGCGCGGCACTCATTGCGTTCACCGACGACAACGTCGAGTGGGACGGGATCTGGGTGATCGACACCGAGGCCGCCCGGCGGGTTGCAGCGTACCTTTCCGCCGAGTACGGCGCAGAATAGCTCCGTTTGTCTCCGTTTCAACCGGACTGACGCACGTCGAACCCCTTCGTGAGTTCGTTGTGCTTGCGTTCGAGGAACGAGTACACCGCGCCGTGCGGCGCGCCGTCGAGGATCATCCCGACGGCGCGACGGACGGCCTCGACCTCCTCCGGCTGTCCGATGACGCCGAGGGTCGTTCCCTTGATGACGACTTCCGCGCCCGTGAGCTCTTCCATCAGCTCTCTGGTTCGGCCGTTTTCGCCGATGAGCCGTCCCTTCTGTCGCTTGAGGTCGTTCTTGTTTCGGGTGTGCGATTCGAGGTCGACGAGTTCGAACGTCCGGAGCTCACCGTCGAGCAGCGACAGCGCCGACTCGGGCGTGAATCCCCGTCCGATCGCCCGGACGATGTCGGGGGCGATCATTCCGCTGACGGGATCGCCGACGTCGTCGATCGCGACCGACCCGCTCTCGGAGTCGATGTCGAGGCGAACCTCGGCCCGCGATTCGATCTCGCGCATCGTCTCACCGCCCTCGCCGATGAGGACGCCGATGCGGTCCTGCGGGACCTTCACGTGTTTCATACGGCCGAATACCCGGTGGAGCCGTTTAAGCGTTTGTTCGTGAGACGGTTCCACAGCACGCGGCGTTACGTCTCCGGGCCGGTGCCGTCATCCCGATCGGGCGTTCCGCTCGGATCCGCTTCGACCGCAGTGACGAACTCGTACAACTCCTCGCTCGTTACTTCGAGGCCCTGGCGGCCGAAGAACGCGGCCACGTTGCGGCAGTCGCGGCGGAGAAACTCCTCGGCGTTCGGGTGGTGGACGGTCACCGCCTGGCCGAGGTCGATCACGACGAGTTCGCCGTCGTGGATGATCATATTGTACTCCGAGAGGTCGCCGTGGACGAGCCCTGCGGCGTGGAGGCGACGCATATACTCGCGGACGACCTCGTAGGCCGTCTCGGGGTTTTCCACCTCGACTTCGGCCAGCCTGCGCGCTCTGTCCTCGACGAGGCCGACGAGTTCCATCACGAGGACGTTACGCTCGACGGCGATCGGTTCGGGGACGCGGACGCCCGCCTGTCGGGCTCGGCTGAGGTTCGCGAACTCCTTTTGCGTCCACGCGAGCACGACCTGCTTCTTGTCGTTGCCGATCCCCTCGAATCTGGGATCCCCCTCCAGATACTCCCGCATCTGCCGGAAGTTCGAGGCGTTGATCCGATAAATTTTGACGGCGACGTCCCGCTCGCTGTCGTCCTCGCTGCCGAGCGCCTCGTAGACGTTCGCCTCTTTGCCGGTCGAGATCGGCCCGCCGAAGGCCTCGATGTGACCGTCCTGGACGAGTTTGTAGATCGCCGCGAACGTGGCGTCGTCGAAAACCGACTGTTCGACTTTGAACTGATCGGCGTCTTTCAGCCGCTTGCGAAACTCGTCGAACTCGCGGTCCCGACGACGCGCGATTCGATCGGCCTCGGTGTCGGAGACGTCGATCTCTTCCCACTCGTCGCCGGGGGCGTTTTCGTCGTCGGTCGCCAAAAAGCCGTACTCGTCGGAGTCTATCACTGAATGTGTCCTTCTTCGCGTAGCTGGTCGGCCTCGGATTTCTCGTAGCGCCAGGTGATGTCGCCCTTCTCGTCCTGCCAGTCCCACGGTTCGACGAGCACCACGTCGTCCTCGCGGATCCAGATGCGCTTTTGCATCCGACCGGGGATTCGCACGGTGCGTTCGACGCCGTCGGCACACCGGACTTTCACGCGGTTCGCTCCGAGCATGTCCGTGACGACGGCGAACACCTCGTCGTCGTCGGGCATCCGGAGGTCACGTCGCCCCCCGTTCTCGTCGTCGCTCATAGACCTGCGTTCGTCGCGCCCCGGTTTAAGTTCTGCGAGAGCCGACGAAACGCCCGTACGCTCCGGTTCCCGCGGCTTGGTACGTTCCAGTTCCTGCGGCTTGGTACGTTCTGATTCCTGTGGCTTGGTACGTTCTGATTCCTGCCACTCGGTACATCCCGATTCGTGCCGCCCGCCCCCAACCGATCACGAGCGGTCCGCCGTCCACCAGACGACACGCTCATAGGCGTCCCCTCGGTAGCGGCCGACATGGCTACTGACACGCTGCTCGTCTCCGGCGGCCGGGTGTTGCGTCCGGACGCCACGCTCACGGATGCGGACGTGCTGATCGATCGCGACGGAGGCCGAATCGAGGCGATTGGACCGGACCTCGCGGCCGAGTACGACATCGGCGGGACGCTCGACGCCTCCGGGGGTCTCGTGATGCCCGGCCTCGTGAACGCGCACACGCACGTCGCGATGACGTTGCTCCGCGGGTACGCCGACGACAAACCGCTGGACGCGTGGCTCCGAGAGGACATCTGGCCCGCGGAGGCCGAACTCACCGCCGAAGACGTTCGCGCCGGGACGGAGCTCGGGCTCCTCGAGATGATTCGCTCGGGAACGACGACGTTCGCGGATATGTACTTCCACGTGCCCGAAATCGTCGAGGCCGTCGATCGAGCGGGGATGCGCGCCCGCGTCGGTCACGGCGTCGTCACGGTCGGCAAGGACGAAGACGCCGCTCGCGCGGACGTCGAGGAGAGTCTCGACGTCGCTCGGGAGTACGACGGCGCAGCGGACGGGCGGATCCGGACAGCCGTGATGCCGCACTCCCTGACGACGGTCGACGAGACGCTCCTTCGCGAGGCAGTCGCTGCGGCACGCGAGGACGGGATTCCGGTACACACGCACGCGAACGAGACGCGCGACGAGGTAGATCCGATCGTCGAGGACCGCTCGGAGCGACCGCTCGCGTACGCAGACGATATCGGCCTGCTCTCGGAGGTCGACTTTCTCGCGCACGGCGTCCACGTCGACGACAGCGAGATCGACCTCCTCGCCGAGCGCGGGACCGCAGTCGTCCACTGTCCGGCGTCGAATATGAAGCTCGCCTCGGGAATCGCGCCCGTGCAGAAGCTGCTCGACGCTGGCGTGACCGTCGGTCTCGGCACCGACGGGGCCGCCTCGAACAACGACCTCGACCTGTTCGACGAACTCCGGGACGCCGCGATGATCGGTAAGCTCGGCGCTGACGACGCGTCGGCGGTGCCCGCCGAAGCGGCGGTGAATATGGCGACGCAGGGCGGCGCGGCGGCGCTGTCACTTCCCGGTGGACGGGTCGAAGTCGGTGCCGCCGCGGACCTCGCGGTCGTCGACCTCGACGCCCCGCACCTCGCACCCGCCCACGACCTCGTCAGTCACCTCGCGTACGCCGTCCGCGGCTCCGACGTCCGGCACACGGTCTGCGACGGACAGATTTTGATGCGTGATCGGGAGGTACTCACCCTCGACGAACGGGCGGTCGTCGAGACGGCGCGACAGCGCGCTGTCGACCTCGTCGCTCGCGCGGAGCGATAGCTGACGGCGCGGCGCTCTCCCCCGAAAGATTCCTCATCAAATCGGGGAGACTGAGAATCAACGCAAAGAGACCGAGGATCGAGGCCACCTAACGGATGAGTATCCGGGAATCGGGATGATATCCCAACAAGTTTCTGATCGAATCCGCAGCGATACGAGAAGCTAACCGGCGGCGTACGCCGGTTGTTAGATGACGCGGTTCTGGAGGTAGTCCAGGTGCTTCGCGTTGTAGACGATCTGCACCTCGTCGGCCGCCGGCGACCCGATGCAGGTCAGGCGGACGTTTTTCTCTTCGACTTCCTCGTCGGAGAGGATCTGCTGCATATCCATATCGATCTCGCCCTCTGTGAGGATCGCCGCGCAGTTCGCACAGGCACCGGCGCGGCACGAGAAGGGCCAGTCGTAGCCCTGCGCCTCGGCGGCTTCGAGGATATACTCGCCCTGGTTGACTTCGAGGGAACCGTAATCCTCGTCGTCGAGTCCGGCGTCCGAGGCCTTCTCGAAGAGGTCGTCGTCGTCCATATCCCAGCCCTGGTCATCCAGCACTTCGTAATTGAGGTATTCTACGGTAGGCATCAGCATCCGATTTGTATGCCATCCCATTAGACTTTGCTGTTCAGTTCCCCCTCGTGAGCCGATTACTACCAAATGACTGTCTGGTTTCGGCCGAAACCACGCTACAATGCGAAAGATGGTCCGTCGATTCTTCAGGGGACTCAAAGAGCGGTCGTCGCAAAGAGCAGATAGGAGGCGACGGCCGACAGACTGGGCGTGAGGAGCCAAAAGAAGATCACGCGACCGGTCGTCCCGGGATCGAACAGATCCGTTCCGCCGAGGTCCCGCGCGGATTCCTCGCCGACGCGGGGGACCGTCTCGCTGGTTTCCGTCGTCAACGCGTCCACGGACATCTCCGGCGCGTTGCCGCCGATGGCTTCCCCGATAGTGACCGTCCGCGTCGCCCTTCCCCACCCCAATCCGACGATGCACATCGTCGCTGAGACCGCCAGGCTCGCCGGGATACCCAGATACGAGAGCATCGTGATCAGCGACGCCGACACCGTTTCGACGACGAGCGCGGCCAAAATCGGCAGCTCCGTGAGGTCGTTTCCGACCGTGTCGAGCGTCCGTCTGGCGATGGTGAAGGCGCCGAGTCCGATCGCACCGGCGGCCAGAAAGATCCCGCCGTTCATCGACACCGCCCCGTTGCCGACCAATGGAGCGACGGCGTTCGCCGCGTTCGACGCACCCGCCGAGTAGGCCATATAACAGGCGATGACGACGACGAGCACGACGCTACCGAGCTCTCTGGGCGTCGTGTTCGGACCGAGTCGAGGGCGCGGGACCGCGCCCTCGCGGTCGAAGACGACGATCGGACCCGGAGAGCGGTCGAGTTTCAACCTCGCATCGAGGTGCGGGTAGACGTAACGGCCGATCACCGCGCAGATCCAGAAGGCGATCACCGGGGCGACGATCCACCACGAGATGATTTCGAGCATCACCGCCTCGTTCAGCGTCCCGGAGGCGATGCCGAGCCCGGCGATAGAGCCGACGGCGGTCATCGACGTCGACGCCGGGACGCCGAAGGTGTTCGAGACGAGCAGCGCGAGGCCGACGAAGAAGAGGACGGCCACGCTCGCGGCGAGCGTGAACTCGCTCTGCGGGACGATCCGACCGCCCATCGTCGCGATGACCTCCCGCCCGGCGGTCCACGCGCCCAAGAGCGCGAACGCGGTCATCAGCGCCGCCGCGGCCAGTTTCGAGACGAGGTCGCTCCCCACCGCCGGGCCGAAGGCGACGCCGGTCGAGGAGCCGCCGATGTTGAACCCGACGAAGACCGCCACCAGCAGGCCGACGACGAGGAGTGTTTCGACCACGGGTGAACCGTTTACCATACCGGGAAAAAAGCGTCACTATTAGCGCAGCGTCGGCACGAATGCCGATCCGGAGGAATGTAAGATCAGGGGTGAGAGCGATAGTGACGGTGAGCCACCGCCCGCCCGTCCCGCAACTCAGTTCGTCGCCGATTCGATCGCCTGCTCCAGGTCGGCGATGATGTCGCCGACGTCCTCGATGCCGACCGACAGGCGAACCATATCGGGCGTCACGCCCGCCGCTTCCTGTTCCGCTTCGGTGAGCTGCTGGTGCGTCGTCGACGCCGGATGGATCACGAGCGTCTTCGCGTCGCCGACGTTCGCGAGCAACGAGGCGAGTTCGACGTTATCGACGGTGTCGCGGGCGGCGTCGTACCCCGCTTCGAGACCGAAGGTGATCATCCCGCCGTAGCCGCCGTCGAGGTACTCGCTTGCCTCTTCGTGGGTCTCGTGGCTCTCCAGGCCGGGGTAGTTGATCCACGAGACGGCGTCGTGGTCTTCGAGGAACTCCGCGACGGCCATCGCGTTCTCGCAGTGCCGATCCATCCGCATCGGCAGCGACTCGAGTTTCTCGATGGTGTTCCACGCGTCGAACGGCGATTGGGCGTTCCCGAGGTCGCGCAGGCCGCGCGCGATGGCCGCGTACGTGAACGCCGCGTCGCCAAAGCGCTCGGAGAAATTGACGCCGTGGTAAGCGGGGTTCGACGCGCCGATTTCCGGATACTTTTCGGCGTGTTCGCTCCAGGGGAACGAGCCCCCGTCGACGAGGACACCGCCGATCGTCGTCCCGGCGCCGTGGATCCACTTCGTCGTGGAGTCCCACACCAGGTCGGCGCCGTGCTCGATCGGCCGACAGAGATAGGGCGTCGCGAACGTGTTGTCGACGAGCAGCGGAGCGTCGTGCTCGTGCGCGATGTCGGCGATCCGCTGGATGTCGGGCGTGACGAGCGCCGGATTGCCGATCGTCTCGAAGTGAACGTAGGCGGTGTCCTCGTCGATCGCTTCCTCGTACGCCTCGTAATCGAGCGTGTCGACAAACTTGGTCGTGACGCCGCGGCGCTCGACAGTGTGCGTGAAGTACGTGTATGTGCCGCCGTACAGCGACGACGCCGTGACAATGTTGTCCCCAGCCGAGGCCAGGAGGAACGTCGCGAGGTCGAGCGCGGCCATCCCCGACGACGTCGCCGCCGCGCCGATCCCGCCTTCGAGCGACGCGAGTCGCTCCTGCAGCGTCGCGACCGTCGGATTCATCAGTCGACTGTAGATGAACCCCTCCTTTTCCAGTGCAAACTGCCCGGCCGCGTCCTCCGCGTCGTCGAAGACGTACGAGGTCGTCTGATAGATCGGCGGTGCGCGCGCTCCGGTCGCCGAATCGGGTTCCTGCCCCGCGTGGAGGCTTCGCGTCCCGAATCCGAGCGGCGTGTCGTTTTCTTCGTCTGACATACACGGGCCTTCTCAGAGGAACGGCCTAACCGACGTGACGTGAGCAAATTCCGCCGCTATCTGCGACGGACATCCAGAAACGTTCGAACAGGGGCCGCTCAGGGGACCGATCGGTCGCCGATCCACGCGCCCGCGAACAACAGTCCGAGCGCGACGATGCCGACGCCGAGTATGCCGACGTTTCCGACGCCGCCAGCCGCAACGGGTTGTCCGAGTGCGCCGTCGACACCGAGTGCGAGGACCGCGACGACACAGACGAGGACGACGCCACCGACGGATACAGCGAGCGAGCGCCCCCGCCCGAGGAGGACGGCGACGCCGCCGAGGACGAAGACCGCTCCGACGAGTGCGCCCGCGGAAGCGACGCTCACCACCGCGCCCGACGCGAGGAGATCGACGCCGCGAGCACCGTCGCGGAACGCGAGCGGCGCGAACAGGCTGACCCACGCGAGCGCGCCGCCCGCGATGGCGACCGCGAGACCGACGAGTCGTGCCAGGAGGTCGGCGGGAGACATACGCCAGCGGACGGGGCGGATCGAAAAGTGTGTTCGGGTTTGCGCGCTCTCCGTGGAGCGGCACGAACGCACGCCCTCACTGACTGAACAGGGACGCGTGCACGGGCGCGAAGTCGTTGCCGGTGTCGGGGTCGGGGTCGTCGGTGTCGTGAACGGCGCGTCCTTCGACGCCCGCGTCGATGAAGTCCCGGAGCGGCGGGCCGACCTTCTCCGGTGCCACGAGGAAGGCGTCGTGGCCGTGGTCCGACTCGATGACGTGGTGGGCCACCGGGACGTCGTTCGCGCGGAACGCGCTCGCGAGCGATTCGGACTGCTGGGTGGTGAAGTGCCAGTCGCCGGTGAAAGAGAGCAACAGCGCCTCGCCCTCGTAGGCCGCGAGCGCGCGGGCGTCGTCCTCGTAGCCCTCCGCGAGGTCGTAGTCGTCCATCGCGCGGGTGAGGTACAGATACGAGTTCGCGTCGAAGCGGTCGACGAACTTCTCGGCCTGGTAGTCGAGGTACGACTCGACGTCGCGGTACGGGAAGAACGCCGCCGCGGGATCCGAGGGGAACGAGTCCCGGCGGGCGTCGCGACCGGCGGCCCGGCGGCCGAACTTCTGCTCCATCGAGGTCTTCGAGAGGTACATCACGTGGCCGATCTGGCGGGCGAGCGCGAGGCCGTCGGTCGGTGGGTTCTCTTGGTCGTAGTAGTTCCCGCCGTTCCAGTTCGGATCGGTCGTGATCGATCGGCGCGCGATGGCGTCGAGCGCCAGACACTGCGCGTCGAGCCGAGCGGCCGATGCGACGGAGACGACGCGATGGACGTCGTCCGGATAGCGCTTCGCCCAGTCGAGCGCGTTCATCCCGCCGACGCTGCCGCCGACGACCGCGTGGAGGCGGCCGACGCCGAGTTCGTCGAGGAGGAGTCGCTGCGCGCGCGTCCAGTCGCCGACGGTGACCGGCGGGAAGTCCGTGCCGTAGATCTCGCCCTCGGGGTCCTCCGAGGCGGGACCCGTCGTCCCGTAGCACGATCCGGGGATGTTCGCACAGACGACGTAGTACTCGTTGGTGTCGATCGCTTTTCCCGGTCCCACGATGTCGTTCCACCACGCGCGGGCCTGTCCGGCCGTCTCGGAGCCGTAGCCCGCGACGTTCTGGCTGCCGGTGAGCGCGTGACAGACGAGGACCGCGTTGCTCCCGGACTGCGCCCGGTCGCTGGCGGAGCTTTGCTCCGCGCTGTCCCCGTCGAACTCGCCGTAGGTCTCGTAGGCGACCTCGAGGTTCTCGATCTCGTCGCCGCAGGCGAAGTCGAAACGACCGATCTCGACCGTGCCGCTGTCGGCCTTCATCGTGTCTCAGCCCCGTTTTCGGTGTCTGATTCCGAACTGTACCGGTTCGCCGCTTCCGAACCGTTCCGATTCTCCCCCTCCGAATCGTTTCGGCTCGCCGTTCGAATCGCCCGATCGAGGTCGGAAATCACGTCGTCGACGTCCTCAATGCCGACCGACAGGCGAAGCATCTCGGGGGAGAGCCCCGCGGCGCGCTGTTCGTCTTCCGAAAGTTGGGCGTGCGTCGTCGACGCCGGATGAATGATGAGCGTCTTCGCGTCGCCGATGTTCGCGAGGAACGAGGCGAGTTGGGTCTCCTCGCAGGTCCGCTTGGCCGCCTCGAAGCCCGCCGCGAGACCGAACGTGACCATTCCGCCGAACTCGCCGTCGCCCGTGTCGGCGCTCCGGTCTCCGGATCCCAGGTACCGACACGCGTTCTCGTGTGTCGGGTGTTCCGCAAAGCCCGGATACGACACCCAGGCGACGTCGTCGTGCGCTTCGAGGAATGTCGCCACCCCGCGGGCGTTCTCGCAGTGTCGCTGCATCCGCAGCGGGAGCGTCTCCAACCCCTGGATCGTCTGCCACGCGTCGAAGGGCGACTGCTGGTTGCCGAGCGTCCGGAGCGCGCGCTGGCGGGCGGCGTTCGCGAACGCGGCCTCGCCGTAGCGCTCGACGAAGTCGATGCCGAACGCGGGGTTCGTTCCGGAAAGCTCGTCGTAGTCGGCGTGCTCCCACGGGAAGGTGCCGCCGTCGACGAGGATCCCGCCGATTGTCGTCCCCGAGCCGTGAATCCACTTCGTCGTCGACTCCCAGACGATGTCGGCGCCGTGTTCGAGCGGCCGACAGAGGTAGGGGGTCGCGAAGGTGTTGTCGACGACGAGCGGCGCGGCGTTGGCGTGAGCGACCTCGGCGAGGCGCTCGAAATCGGGGGTCTTCAGCGAAGGGTTCGCGATCGTCTCGACGTGGACGAACGCGGTGTTCTCGTCGATTTGCTCGCCGTATTCATCGTAGTCGAGGGTGTCCACGACCCGGATGTCGATGCCCCTGCGCGCCGCCATCTTCGTGAGGTACGTCGCCGTCCCGCCGTACATATCCGACGAGGCGACGACGTTGTCGCCCGCGCTCGCGAGAATGCTCGTCGCCGAGTCCAGCGCGGCCATCCCCGACGCGGTCGCGACCGCCGCGACGCCGCCTTCGAGCGCCGCGAGCCGGTTCTCCAAAATCCGCGTCGTCGGGTTCGAGATCCGCGAGTAGACGTCGCCGTCGGCCGCGAGCGCATACAGATCGGCGGCGTGGTCGGCGTCGTCGAAAGCGTAGGAAGTCGTCTGGTAGATCGGCGGCGCTCGCGCGCCTGTCGCCTCGTCCGGCTCCTGACCGGCGTGCAGACTCCGGGTGTGGAAGCCATCGACCATACTATGTATAATACGCATATTCGTTCGCAGACTTATAACCAGCGGTTACGGCCCGCGGCGACACGTGATATCATTTCTCGCTCGGATGCGACACTGCGGTCGCAACGCTCTCGGTCGAGACGTCCGGCGGAGAAGAGAAACTGCAGAGTCGGGGTCAGTCGCTCGCGCCGTGGTTCACTCGGCGTCGAGTTCGTCTTCGGCGGCCTCCAGACCGGCCTCGACGTCGACGTCGACGCCCGCGTCGGCCATCGCTTCGCCGACCGTCCGGACACCGCGGAGGACGGCCTCGTCGGGCAGGCCGCCCATATTGCTCACGCGGAAGATCGTCCCTCCAAGGTGACCCTGCCCACCGGAGATGCTGACGTTTCTCGCGTCGACGCCGTCGAAGAACGCGTCGGCGTCGTCGCCGGAGACGTCCCCCGGCAGCGCCACGGCCGTGACGGTGTTCGATAGCTCCGTCTCGCCCGTCGGCGCGGCGAAGAGGTCCAGTCCCATCGACGTGAAACCAGCGCGGAACGCGGCGGCCTGTCGGCGGTGCCGGGCGATCCGGGTCGGCATCGTCTCCTCGACGATGTCCTCGACGGCGACGGCCATCGCGCGGAACAGCGGCACGGCGCTGGTAAAGGGCGTTTGGTGATCCCCGGCCTTCCGGAGGTGCCATTCGAGGTCCTGATAGAACGGCGCGGACTCGCCGTCGAGGTGTTCCTCGACCTCGCTCGTGACGTACATCGCGCTGATTCCGGGCGGGGCCGCGAGCGCCTTCTGGGAGTCGGTGATCGCGATGTCGACGTTCCACGCGTCGAGCGCGAAGGCGTCGCCGCCGATGGAGGTGACGCCGTCGACGACGAAGTGCGCGTCGTACGCCTCGGCGACCTCGCCGACGCCAGCGACGGGGTTCAGCAGCCCCGTGCTCGTCTCGTTGTGGACCATCGTCACGACGTCGGTCTCCTCGGTGACGACGGCGTGGACGTCCTCCAGCGGGATCGACTCGCCCCACGGGACCTCGACGCGCGTGACGTCGGCGTAGCGCTCGGCGATCCGCGCGAAGCGTCGGCCGAACTTCCCGTTGACGAGCGCGACGACGTGTCCCCCGTCCCCGACGAGGTTGGCGACGGACGCCTCCATTCCCATCGAAGCCGTTCCGTTGAGGATGAGCGAGGTTCCGCCCCCGGCGGTCGCCGTCGAGGACCCGTCGAGCGTCGACTGCTCGAAGATGTAGTCGAGACCGTCCTGTGCACGCTCATAGACCGCCTCGAACGCCGCGGACCGGTGCGAAACCATCGGCTCGTCCATCGCCGCCGACACCTCGTCGGTGATGGGCACCGGACCGGGGTTGAGGAGAAGGAAGTCCTCTTCCATACGCGGCGATTGCGGTCCGCAGGGATAAGCGATACGGGTTTCCGCCGACGTTGCGGGCGCTCGACGGCGTACACCCGAGTTCGACGTCTCCGTCTCCGTCCCCCTGACACGTCCCCGGCGTCCGACGAAGCACCTAACTGCCCTGCATCCGATCCGCCGATAGAATGAGCGACGACGCGTCGTCGACGAATCCCGACTCCGAACGCATCGACGACGAGGGCGGCGACTCCGAACGCGAACCGGCACTCGCGCACGCCGATCCGGATAACCCCTATCTCCGCGACCCCGACACCGACTTCGCGCCGATCGAGGCGCTGACCCCCGAGGATGCCGAGACGGAGGCGGCGCAGCTCAGGGACGCGATCCGCGAGCACGACCACCGCTACTACGTCTTGGCCGATCCGCTGATCTCCGATCGCGCGTACGACGAACTGTTCTCGCGGCTGCAAGAGCTCGAAGACGCGTTCGACCTCGACACCGAGACGAGTCCGACGCGACGCGTCGGCGGGGAGCCGCTGGGCGAACTCGCGACGGTCGAACACCGCGCGCCGATGCTCTCGATCGAGCAGTCGACCGACGCCGACGAGCTACGGGAGTTCGATCGCCGCGTGCGCGAGGCCGTCGGCGATATCGACTACGTTTGTGAACCCAAATTCGACGGACTCTCCGTGGAAGTCGTCTACGAGGACGGCGAGTACGTGCGCGCGGCGACCCGCGGCGACGGGCGGCGCGGCGACGACGTGACCGAGCAGGTGCGGACGGTCCGCTCGGTCCCCCTGCGGCTTCGCGGCGACTACCCCGACTCGCTGGCGGTCCGCGGAGAGGTGTTTATGCCGCGAGACGCGTTCCGCGAGCACAACCGCGAGCGCGTCGAGCGCGACGAGGAACCCTTCGCGAACCCCCGGAACGCCGCCGCGGGGACGCTCCGACAACTCGACCCGAGCGTCGTCGCCGACCGACCGCTCGACTGTTTCTTCTACGACGTGTTGGACGCGAGCGAGGTCCCGGCGAGCCAGTCCGAAACGCTCGATCGGCTCCGCGAGTGGGGACTCCACGTCAACGACCGCGTCGAGGCTGTCGGATCGATCGAGGCGGCAGTCGACTACCGCGACGCGCTGCTCGAAGACCGCGAGGACCTGAACTACGAGATCGACGGCACCGTCATCAAGGTCGACGCCCGCGACGCGAGAGAGCGGTTGGGCGCGACCAGCCGCGCCGTCCGCTGGGCGTTCGCCTACAAGTTCCCGCCGCGCGCGGAGGTCACGCGCATCACGGACATCGTCGTCCAGGTCGGCCGAACGGGCCGTCTGACTCCCGTCGCCCTCCTCGAACCGGTCGACGTGGGCGGCGTCACCGTCTCTCGCGCGTCGCTGCACAACCCCGAGGAGATCGAACGCCTCGGCGTCGACGTCGGCGACGAGGTGCGCGTCCGACGCGCGGGCGACGTCATCCCGGAAGTCGCCGAAGTGATCGAAAAGCGCGCCGCGGGGACGTTCGACTTCCCCGAGATGTGCCCGGTCTGCGACAGCCCCGTCGAGCGCGACGGCCCGCTGGCGTTCTGCACGGGCGGACTCACCTGCGACGCGCAGTTGGTCCGCGCGATCGTACACTACGGGAGCCGCAGCGCGCTCGACATCGACGGACTCGGCGAGGAGCGCGTCGAACAGCTCGTCGACGCGGGCGTGCTGACGTCGCTCCCGGATCTCTATCGGCTGTCGGTCGCCGACCTCGCGGCGCTGGACGGCTGGGGCGAAACGAGCGCGCGGAACCTCGTCGACGCGGTCGACGCCACGCGAACCCCGCCGCTCACGGATTTCCTCGTCGCGCTCGGGATCCCGGAAGTCGGCGGCAGCACGGCTCGAAACCTCGCACGGGCGTTCGGCGACCTCGACGGCGTGGCGGCGGCGACAGAAGAGGAGTTACAGACCGTCGACGACGTCGGACCGACCGTCGCCGCGCACATCGCCGAGTTCTTCGCGAACGAGCGGAACCGCGCGGTCGTCGAGGAACTTCGCGAGACCGGCGTCGAGCCCGAGTCGCTGGAAACAGACGACGAAAACGGCGGTCTCGACGGGCTGACGTTCGTCTTCACCGGGTCCCTCTCCGCGACGCGACGCGCCGCGCAGGAGTTGGTCGAACGGCACGGCGCGTCCGCGACGGGCAGCGTCTCGGGCACCACCGACTACCTCGTCGTCGGCGAGAACCCCGGGAGCACGAAGCGCGAGGACGCGGAGGCCAACGGCGTTCAGATGCTCGATGAGTCGGCATTCGCCGAACTGCTCGAAGCGCGAGGGATCGAGTACCCGCCGGTGGAGTAGGGTGACACCATATCGTTGCAAACGTCTGCATACTGACGGCCGTACTGACTTCCGGTCGGTCGAACTGCTCGTTGAATCGCCGTCTCGACTGCCGTTGGCTGCGCTCTGAGCGGCGGTGTATTTTTCAGTTCATTACTGCCGCTTGAGAGAGAGAGTTTCGCGTTCGATAGCCACTTCAAACGCCGATTAACCGCGCTTTGGGCGATTGTAACGGCTGTCGGTGGTAAGCGCTTGGTAACAAACTCGTCGGAGCGCCATCTTCGACCGATGCAAAAAGAGACCGCCGCGCTGACCCGTAGAACCGTGCTGTCCGCCGTCGGTGCCGGAATTGCCGCCGGGGCCGTCGGAACGGGCGTGACCGGCGAGGAGGACACGGACTACGTCCTCGAGCAGAACGGCGAATGCGTTCCGATCGAACCGATTCGGGGAGAGGTGCCCGTCGAAACCTTCTACGAGTACACGCTTCCGGAGGAGTACGTCTCCGAGGAGAACGGAGCGGTCACCGGTGACGGTCCGTCGTACTCGTCGGGAGGGACTACCGAGTGGCAACGAGCGCAGACGAGCATCGCGTTCCTCTATGAGGGGCCGGAGCAACTGAGCCTCGTCGTCGTCCACGGGAACGTGGAAACCGACGACGGCGGTTCGGTGACGTTCGAGATTTCCGGGCTCCCCGAGGGCGGCGAGTGGACCGTCAAGGACGACCTCTACCGAGACCCAGACACCGGCGAGATCGCCTCGACGAACTACGACCACTGGGACATCGAGGAAGCGGACCATACGATCGACTGGACGTGGGGCAGCAGCGGCACCGACGGCGGTGCGTTCGGTGGCCTCGGCGAGGACTTCGATATCGAGGTGGTTCCGGCGTTCAACGAGGCCGCTTACCTCTACGACGAGTACTATGAGGGGATCGTCACCGACTGGGAGTTCGTCTCCGGCGCAGAGGGCGAAGAGCGCATCTCGCTCGCGTTGGAGGATGCGCTCCGAATCGCGACTGGGAGCTGTGAGGACCCCGCGTCAGAACCGAGCGACGAGGACGACGAGGAGAAAGACGAGGACGACGAGGAGAAAGACGACAAGCGAGGGCGCGGACGAGGGCGCGGACGAGGGCGCGGACGAGGACACGAACGCGGTCGCAGACGAGGACACGACTAACGCAACAGTAAAATCGAAGCGAACCGCGAGCGCGATTTCCCGCCTACATAACTGGCGGCCCAGCGGACCGTAACGGAATTGGAGTCCTCACAGATCTGCGCGCTCGAACGCCCAGTATCCGACGGCGACGGGGACGACGATCCACGCCAGGAGGATCAAAAAGAGGAACCACCCCGAGAAATAGAACGGGATCGACTCCTGCAGAACCGGCGTCAGGACCGCTTGCTCACCGAATGCGGTGCTCACGAGACGTGCTTGTTCCGCGGGATAGTACAACTGCGCCGCGAGCGTCTCGTAGGTCTTCAGCGGATTCAGATATTTCAGGAACACCCCAATCTTCACCCGCAGCACCTCCGAGAGACTGCCCATACCGACCTGTTCGGCCGTGTAGTTCAGGAGCTTGGGGATTCCCTCTGAGATCGACCCCCAGAGAACGGCGAAGACCAGGTACAGCCCCATCGTCGCGAGCGTCGCCTCGCGGTTCGAGTCGGCGAGCGCCGAGAGGCTCAATCCGATGGAGACGAACGCGACCCCCAAGAGCGCGGTGAGCGCGATGTGCGGGACGAACGACCCGAGTTCCAGCCGCGTCCCGGTCGCCAGAAGCGTGAGAAACGTCACGAAGAAGCCGACGAGCAGCGCGACGACGACGACCGCGGAGCGGCCGACCAGCTTGCCGAGGACGGCGTCGAGCCGGGAGTTCGGCAGTGAGAGCAACAGCTTGATCGAACCGCTCTCGCGCTCTTCGGTGATCGATCCGTGCGACGTCGAGAGCGCGATGAAACCCAGCACCAACGCGAGCAGTCCCGGGAAGGAGAAGCTGAACACGCCCAGGTTGGCGAAGAAGCCGAACAGGTTCGAGACCTGTCGGGCGCCCGGTCCCAGGAGGACGCCGAAGAACAGCGCCGCGGCACCGCCGATGAAGAGCGCGAAAAACAGCGTCGAGCCGTGGAGCCACCGCGAGCGGATAGCGTCGCGGAACTCCTTGTTGGCGACCGCCTGCCAGCTCATCGCGGCACCTCCGTGTCTTCGGCCGCGGCGTGGGCCTCCGCTTCGTCGGTTTCCTCGTCGCTGGCTCCTGTACCGTCTGCATTCGCGTCCTCGTCGCGCTCGGTGTACGCGAGGAACAGATCTTCGAGCGAGGCCTCCTCGGTGGTGAAGTCGGTGACGCTGACGCCGCGATCCTCCAGTTCCGTGACGACTCGCGTCTTGGCGTCGCTGTCGCAGGCCACGCGGAGCGCGTCGTCGCCGTCGCGCTCGACGGTTTGAACGCCCGCGAGCGCACGGACGGCCGCGAGGACCCCGTCGTCGACTCGCTCGGAGACCGTGACCCGAAGCGTCGCGTCGGCGTCCGAGGCCGCTCGCAGTCCGTCGATGGAGTCGACCGCGACGAGCTCCCCCGCTCGGAGGATCCCGACGCGGTCGCAGACCGCCTCGACCTGCTCGAGGATGTGACTGGAGAAGAAGACGGTCGTCCCCCGTTCGGCCTCTTCGAGGACGATTTCACGCATCTCTTTCGCTCCGGCCGGATCGAGCCCCGAGGAGGGCTCGTCGAGGATCAGCAGGTCGGGCTCGCCGACGAGCGCCATCGCGAGCGCGAGTCGCTGGCGCATCCCCTTCGAGTAACCACCGGCCTGTCGGTCCGCGGCGTCGGCGAGTCCGACTCGCGCTAAGACGGCGTCGGGATCGGCGTCGACCTCCTTCGAGTCGATCGCGAACGCCACGTGTGCGCGACCGGTCAGCCGATCGTAGACGTCGAACCCCTCCGGAAGCACGCCGGTCCGATCCCGCACCGCGACGCTCTCTTCGCGCGCGTCGTTGCCGAGCACCGTCACCGTTCCGGACGTCGGGCGAACGAAGTCGAGCAGGAGATTGATGGTCGTCGACTTCCCCGCCCCGTTCGGGCCGAGGAACCCGAATATTTCCCCCTCCTCAACGGTGAGCGAGAGGTTCGAGACGGCGGTGACGTCCTCGAACCGCTTCGTCACTCCGTCGAGTTCGATAGCAGCCATAGGCGAGGGTTGTCAGGTCGGCGCATAAAGCGTTTGGTGAGAAAATCAGCGCTGAGACTCGGATGCCGCGTCGAACCGGTGCGATCAACGAACGTACCGACCGGAAACTCACACCTCGTCGTCGGGGCCGTACTGCTCGCGGACTCGCTCGACTTCGCTCGCGTAACGGTCTCTCGTTTCCCCGTCATCGACGGGTTCGAGATCCGAGGCGTCGACGTCGACAGCGGCGGTTGTACCGACGCCGCGCTGACGCATAATCGTCGTCGAGACCTGCTTTCGGTGCGCTTTCGAGCCATCCGGCGTGGCGTACACCGTATCGACGAGCCCCCGGTCCGTGTAGGTGCGTTCGACGAGCCAGCAGCGAACCGTCTCGTCGGTGTCGTCTCCGCTGTCTGCGTCGTCCGGGTGTCCTCCGTCGGGTGCGTCATCGTGCATACCTGAACTCGTCGATCGAACGGTTTGTAGCTGCCGTCCCTGTTACAAGGGGGTTCTCCGTGAGTGAGAGAATACGAGAGCGATTCGTCGCGTCACGCTCAAGCCGCTCGCGCCGCTACGTCGAAGTAATGGAACGCAGCGAACTTCGCGACCGGGCCGCGGAGTTACCGTCCGATCCCGGGGTCTATCAGTTCCTCGACGGCGACGACGTGGTCTACGTCGGCAAGGCCGTCGACATCCGGGACCGCGTCCGCTCCTACGCCGATCCGCGCAGCGAGCGCATCGGCCAGATGGTCGAGCGTGCCGACTCGATCGATATCGCGGTCACGGACACGGAGACGCAAGCGCTGCTGCTCGAAGCGAACCTGATCAAGCGCCACCAGCCGCGGTACAACGTCCGGTTGAAGGACGACAAGTCCTATCCGCTCGTCCAACTCACGGCGCATCCGATCCCGAGGATCGAAGTCACTCGTGACCCCGACCCGGGGGCGACGGTGTTCGGCCCGTTCACAGACAAGGGCCGCGTCGACGTCGTAGTGAAGGCCCTTCGGGAAACGTACGGGCTCCGGGGGTGTTCGGACCACAAGTACGCGAACCGCGATCGGCCCTGTCTCGACTACGAGATGGGGCTGTGCACCGCTCCCTGTACCGGCGCGATCGACACCGAGGCGTACCGCGAGGACGTCGAGTCGGTCATCCGTTTCTTCGAGGGGGAGACCGGCGCACTGGCGGATCCGCTCCGGCGGGCGATGGACGAGGCGGCCGAGTCCGAGCAGTTCGAGCGGGCCGCGAACCTCCGCGATCGACTCGACGCTGTCGAATCGTTCCACGGCGCGGGCGAGGAGGCCGTCTCCACGCGAACAGACGAGCGGGCGATCGACGTCCTCGGCGTCGCAGTCGAGGGAGACGCGGCGACAGTCGCGCGGCTGCACAGCGAGCGCGGACAGCTCGTCGACCGCTCGCGTCACCATCTCGACGCCCCCGAGGGCGGCGAGCGCTCGGCCGCGGTGCTCACGGCGTTTCTCACCCAGTATTACGCCGAACGCGAGCTACCGGACGCGATCCTCTGCTCGGAACGCCCGGACGGTTCTGACGTCACCGCGTGGCTGAACACCGAGGGCGTCGACGTCCGGGTTCCCGGTGCCGGACGGGAGTCGAAGCTCGTCGAGCTCGCGCTCAAGAACGCCCGTAGCGGCCCGGACCGAGGAGACGGTCTCGGGAAGCTTGCGGACGCGCTCGGAGTGTCGTCGGTCTCCAGAATCGAGGGGTTCGACGTGAGCCACGCCGGGGGGACGGCCGTCGTCGGCAGCAACGTCTGTTTCGTCGACGGTTCCGCCGCGAAGTCCGACTACCGCCGCAAGCGGCTCGACGACGGCAACGACGACTACGCGCGGATGCGCGACCTCGTCCGTTGGCGCGCCGAACGCGCGGTCGAGGGCCGCGACGACAGACCCGATCCGGACCTGCTGCTCATCGACGGCGGCGAGGGACAGCTGGGGGCGGCGCAGGACGCGCTCGCGGAGACCGGCTGGGACGTCCCGGTCGTCGCGCTCGCGAAGGAGCGAGAGCTCGTCATCACCCCTACCGGCGTCCGCGACTGGAAGCGCGATGACCCCGCGTTGCACGTCCTCCAGCGCGTCCGCGACGAGGCACACCGCTTCGCCGTCCAGTACCACCAGACGCTCCGCGACGACGTCCGGACGGTCCTCGACGACGTCCCCGGCGTCGGCGAGAAGACCCGAACCGCCCTCCTCCGACGGTTCGGAAGCGTCGAGAACGTCCGGAAGGCGTCGACCGCGGACCTGACCGACGTCCCCGGCGTCGGCGAGGGGACGGCGCAGACGATATGCGAGCGGTTGTGAGCGACGCGGACCGATGCATCGCTACCGGTAACGTATGAGGCAAACAGTCGGCACACGCTTGCGACTCGCGACGACGGCCTCGCCCGTGGCATCGTCATCACGTATCGACCCGCGTCGCCGTGCCGAACAACCGCTGCACGACGCGGGGCAGGACTTACGTCACGGCGGTGCTGGCCTCGTCTCCGGGTATAAACGTTCGCCCGACATCGACCACCGCGAGCCAAATCCTTAATAGTAGTTAACACACGACATCGTACTATGGACGATATTTTTGTCGCACGAGTGATGTCCTCGCCGGTACACACCGTCTCTCCCGACACGTTAGTCGAGGAGGCCGCCCAAGAGATGCTGGACGCCGAGATCGGATCGGTCGTGGTCGTCGACGACGGGGAGTTGGTGGGTATCCTGACCAACACCGATTTCGTGAAGATCGTCGCCGAGCGGAAGCCGAAGGACCAGACGCCGGTGTCGGCGTACATGATGCCGGTCGATGTGACGACGGGTGCGCAGATCCCGATCGCCGACGTCGCCGAATCGATGGTCGAACACCGCATCCACCACGTGCCCGTTGTCGACGACGACGGGACCGTGATCGGCATCGTGACGACGACCGATCTGGCATCGTACCTCTCGCGGTTCCAGCCAGCGAGCGTGTAACTCCCAGCTACGAGAGCGTCTCGTACTGCTCGGACAGTTTCTCCGCGGCGTCGTCCAGCAGGTCCGCCTCGTACTCGTCGAGTTCCCACTCGACGACCTCCTCGACGCCGTCGGAGCCGAGTTTCAGCGGCACGCCGACGGCGGTGTTCTCGTAGCCGAACTCGCCGTCGAGAACGATCGAACCGGGGAGCACCTCGCCGGTGTCGCGGAGGATCGCCTCGACCATATGGGCCACGCCCGTCGCCGGACCCCACTGTGTCGCCCCCTTCCGCTCGATGACGTCCATCGCAGACTTCGTGAGGTCGCCGAGGATCTCCTCGCGCTCGGCGGCCGAGAACTCCGGATCCGCGCCATTGATCCGGACCTTCGAGAAGACGGGGACCTGCGCGTCGCCGTGCTCGCCGAGGATCGTCGCCTCGACGTTCTTTACGGGCGCACCGAAGCGCTGGCTGAGTACGTACCGGAAGCGCGCGGAGTCGAGGCGGCCGCCGAAGCCGATTACCGTGTGGCGGTCGCGCTCGCCCGACTCGTAGAGGTGGCGGTTCAGCAGATCGACGGGGTTCGAGGTGGTGACGGAGACGAAGTCGTCGTTGTACTCCGCGAGCGAAGAGCCGATATCCTCCATAATCGGCGCGTTGTCGCCCGCCAGATCGATCCGGGTCTGTCCGGGTTGGCGGGGGATTCCCGCGGTAATGACGACGACGTCGGACCCGGCCGTGTCCTCGTAGGTGCCCTGGACGACCTCGGTATTGGAGTCGTAGGCGACCCCGTGGTTCGCGTCGGCCGCCTGCCCGACGGTCTCGTCCTCCTTGTCGGGGATGTCGACGAAGACGAGTTCGTCGACCACGTCCCTGAGCGCGAGATTGTACCCGGCCGCCGCGCCGACAGTTCCGGCCGCACCGACCACGCTGACTTTCGTCATAACGGGTGAGAGTTGCCGCTGTGGTCGATTAAACGCTTTGGCGCTCTCATAGGGACGGATCGGGGAGAGCGTGACGGGATCCCCGCAAACGAAGTGAGCGGGAAATCGCCTCGTGAGTGAAATCGGAGATTTCACGAGTGCGGTGAAATTCGAACCACAGTCGGAGCGAGGCTCCTCTCTGATTCGAGTCTCATATGTCGGTTCGCTGGTCGCTCCGCTCGCCGCCGTGTAGAAGAGCGCGACGGGACTCCCGAGAGCGAAGCGATCGGGAGTACGTCGCGCGAGTGAGGCCGAAGGCCGAACGAGCGCGACGGGATTCGAACCCGCGACCATCGGATTAGAAGTCCGACGCTCTGTCCGACTGAGCTACGCGCCCTCGGCACTGTCAACTCGGCGGCGGGTAAAAAGGCGTACGGGTTTCGCGTCGGGAGCGGAGTACCGAGACGTCAGAGGACAACGGGAGCGCCGAGCGCAACGCGTAAGGTTGGGTGCCGTGAATCGACGCGTAATGAAGGTCATCGGCACCGTCGGACTGCCCGGCAGCGGCAAGGGCGAGGCCGCCGCCGTCGCCCGCGAGATCGGCGTTCCGGTCGTCACGATGGGCGACGTGATCCGCGAGGCCTGCCGCGAACGCGGCCTCGACCCCGCAGAGCATCACGGTCAGATGGCGCGGACGCTCCGCGAAGAGGGCGGGCCTGCGGCCATCGCCGAGCAGTCACTCCCCCTCATCCAGTCCGAACTGGAGACGAACGACGTCGTTCTCGTCGACGGCCTCCGCTCGGGCGTCGAACTCGATCGCTTCCGCGAGGCGTTCGGCGAGGAGTTCCTGCTCGTGAGCATCGAGGCCCCGTTCGAGACCCGCGCCGAGCGGCTTCTGGAACGCGACCGCGACGACTCCGACGTCGATCGAGCGGCCCTCCGCGAGCGCGAGGAGCGCGAACTCGGGTTCGGGATGGGAGACGTGATGGCCGACGCCGACGTCGTCGTCGAAAACACCGACACGCTGTCTGCGTTCCGCGAGCGCATCCGAGCGGTTCTCACCGACAATATCGAGAGCCTCACGCACGACGAGTACGTCGAAATCGCCGAGCGTCCGGGAAACGACCACGACCACAACTCGGCCCCCGAGGCCGACGCCGGTGAGTCGCGATGATCTACCGCGTCGAGGCCCAGATCGTCGTCCCGGTCCGCGACACCGAAGTGACCGACCGCGTCGAGGACGCCGTTCGGAACCTCTTTCCGAACGTCGATTTCGAACACCGGCCCGGCGAACTCGTCGGGGAGACGCACTCGTTAGAGCGGTTCTCCGAGCGGTTACACCAACAGGCGATTCTCGAAACCGCCCGGACGGAGTTCTTCAAGCGCGTGGACGACGAGGGATTCTCGTTCGCGCTGAAGAAGCAGGCGGCGTTCAAAGGCGTCATCAACTTCGCGGTCGGGAACCCCGACGAACTCGGCGACATCCAGGTGCACGTCACCGTCACCGAGCCCGACGTCGAGTCGTACATCGACCACGTCGCGCCGCCGACGGAGGACGGACGACCGATCGATCCGGACGAGCGCGAGTAGCGCACTCTTCGCCTTCGACGCTCAGACGGGAACTCCGTCCCCGACGCTCAGACAGAACGCCGTCCCCGACGCTCAAACGGGAACGAGAAGCACGGCCAGCGCGGCGGCGATGAACACGACCTTCAGCGCCGTGTTGACCGCGATGACCTTCGAGCCGAACGCCGGTCCCCAGATGCCGTACTGAAACGGGATCGAGCGCTTGAACGTCGACACCGCGAAGGAGATGATACCGCCGAGGAGCATCGTCGCCACGGCGGTTCGCGGGGTGAACGTCGAGCCGATCATCGGCGCGATCGTCGCGGCACCCGCGGTGGTGTCGAACGCGAAGACCGCGATCACCGGCAGCGACGCCCCCGGAAGCCCGAGCAGCGCCGTCAGGGGCTCGGCCGACGCCGTGGCCGATTCCAGATCCTGCGTCCGGACGAGGAGCGTGACGAGCGCGTACACGATCGCGAGCCGCGGCACGATGCGCCGCAGCTTCGGCCACGTCTTCTCCGCGGCGGTCCGGAGTACCGAACCCGGTGGATCGGATTCGTCGGCGTCGGCGCGAACGGTCTTGGGGGTGGCGTCACCGGTCTCGGCGTCGGGAGTCGGTGAGGCCGATCCGTCTCCTGCGCTCGCTTCGGTCCCGCCGTCTGGGGTCGTCGGGGCTTCACCGTCCGGTTCGGCTGCCGCCGACCGCCCCGAGAGCAACACCGCGCCCGCGACCACCCCGGCAACCGTGATTCCGAGCGCGATCGCGGCGCGCGCGCCGACGTAGAGCAGACCGACTTCGAGGCCGAGAATCGGGATCAACACCGGCGCGTAGAACGTGAAAATATGCTGGACGAAGCCGAAGAACGTGTTCATCGTGACGGCGACGAGCGTCTCCGTGTCGTCCAACCGACCGGACTCGCGGAACTCGGCGAGCATCCCGTAGCCCGCCGTCGTCGACGCCGCTGTCGTGACGATCGCGGCACCCACCTCGTCCGGGAGGTTCGCCGGTCGCGTGAGGTACGTCGACACCGTCGCGATCCGCTCGACGAGGCCGAATTCGACGGTGACGTTCGCGAGAAAGACGCCGACCGCGATGAAAACAGAGATACGGGCCACTCGGGGTGCGACCTCTGCGAGGACTGGCCACACGGTCCCGGCAACGGCCCCCAGTTCCATAGCGATCTTTCGGCGGCGACCGACTAATCGGCGTCGGTTCAGTAGCTCCGCACGTCTCGCCCCCGTGGAAGGACAATCGCTCAGAGCAACGCTTGGACCGTCGCGAACAGGACCACGACGCCCAGAACGTCGCAGGTGTTGGTGACGACGGGGATCACGACGTCGTCGGGATCGAGGCTGAACCGGTAGGCGACGTACGTCGCCGAGAGCGTCACGACGATCACGAGCACCGCCAGCGCGATGCCCGAGGCGACCGAGATCGCGACGACGGTCCACAGCGACAGACGAACGCCGCTCACGAGCGCGGTGAGGCCCCACGCGCCCACGCCAACGATCGGGAAGATCGAGAGCGCGAGCGCGAACGTGGCGGCCGCGTTGCCGACGAGGTGCTCGTCGTCGATATCGAACGAGAGCGTCCCGAGGTGAAACGACGTCGAGAGCCGCGCCGCGAGGACGCTCCCGAGGTTCCCCGCGGTGCCGATCGTCACCGGAACGAGTGCCAGCAGGGAGGGGTACCGCAACAGCTGCGCCTCGAACTGCCCCAACACCAACCCGCTGCCGATCTCGACGAGCGTGAGGACGAGCAACACCGGGAGCATCGCGCGCGTGATCGCGCGGACGGTCCACTCGGTCGGCACTCAGAGCACCCCCGCGACGGCCAGAACGAACCTGACTGCGACGAGCAGAAAGAGCATCCCGAACAGGTCCCCGGTCGTCGTCACGAGCGGCCCCACGAGCGTGTCCGGATCCCGTCCGCGACGGTATCCGGCGAACACCGCGGTGACGACGACACCCGCGAGCGCGACGCCGGAGAGGATCCCGGAGACGAGCGCGGTTGCGACGAGGATCGGAAACGGCGCGACCGTGTCACCGAGGAGCGTGAGGACGGCGAACGCCGCGGCGGCCGCGAACGTCGACACCAACAGGCCGTTCGCGAGCGCCGCGGCCACCGCCGCTCGAAGCCGCTCGTCGCCGCCGCGGACCCGCGGTTCGATGAGACCCTGATGAAGCGCCGTCGAGATGCGCGCGCCGAGCGAGCCGTAGACGTTTCCGCGCGTCGCGAGCAGCGCCGGGACGAGAACCAAGAGCCCCGGCACGGCTCGTAGCTCCGCACGCATTCCGCTGAGAATAACGCCCGCGACGAGGCCCCCGACAAGGCTCGCAGCGAGGGCTGGGAGCGCCTCGCGGTAGGCCTCGCGAGCCACGTCCCGGACGGTCATACCACGACCGACGACCGGAGGGGTGAAAAATCGGACGTGTCTCGGACAGTCGCGCAATCAGCGGGCGAGTCAGTCGGACGAGCGCCCTACTCAATCGAACCGAACGTCGTGCTTAGCCGAACGGCCCGAGACCGCCACCGCCGCCGCCGAGACCGCCCATTCCGCCGCCACCACCCTGGTTCTGGAGTTTCTTCATCATCCGCTGCATATCGCCGTCGCCCATCCCCTGGAACTGCTGGATGGTCTGCTCCATCATCTTGTGCTGTTCGAGGAGTTCGCGGACGGTTTCCTCGTTCTTTCCGGATCCGCGGGCGATCCGGCGGACGCGGGAGGCGCCGATCGAGCGCGGGTTCTCCAGTTCGTCCTCGGTCATCGAGTCCATCACGACGTCGAAGGAGTGCATCCGGTCCTGCGTGACGTCCATCGCGTCGTCCGGAAGCTGATCTTTGAAGCCGCCGCCGAGGCCCGGGATCATATCGAGCACCTGATCGAGCGGCCCCATCCGGTTCATCGCCTCCATCTGCTTCTGCATGTCCTTGAGGGTGAACGACCCCTCCATGATGTCCTCGGGGCTCCAGTCGTCGTCTTCGTCCCCCGTCTCGGCCATCGCGCGCTCGACGCGCTCGGAGAGCTGCTTGAGGTCGCCCATCCCGAGCAGCCGGGAGATGAAGCCGTTGGGCTCGAAGCGCTCGATGTCCTGGACGGTCTCGCCCGTGCCCAAAAAGGCGATCGAGGAGCCGGTTTCGTTGACGGCGGTCAGCGCGCCGCCGCCCTTCGCCGTGCCGTCGAGTTTGGTGACGACGACGCCGCCGATGCCGATCGCGTCGTCGAACTCGCGAGCCTGCTCCTTCGCACCCTGTCCGATCGCGGCGTCGAGGACGAGCAGCGAGCGATCCGGTTCGACGACCGACTCGATCTCCTCGATCTCGGCGATGAGGTCGTCTTCGAGCGCGTGCCGACCGGCGGTGTCGACGATGTGGACGTCGGCGTCCTCGGTCGCTTCGAGGCCCTCGCGGGCGATTTTGACGGGATCGGACTCGTCTGGGTCGCCGTAGAACTCCACCTCGGCGCGCTCGCACATCTGCTTGGCCTGATCGTACGCGCCGGGGCGGAACGTGTCCGTCTGGATGACGGCGGGGCGAAGCCCCTTCTTCGAGAACCACCACGCCATCTTCGCGGCGCTCGTGGTCTTACCGGATCCCTGCAGCCCGGCGAGGAGGATTGTCTGCGGTTCCAGCGGGAGGTCGGTCGATTCGCCGACGAGACCGACGAGTTCCTCGTAGACGATCTTGAGGACGTGATCCCGGGCGGACGTTCCCGCGGGCGGTTCTTCCTCGGTCGCGCGCTCTTTGATCGACGAGGAGAGGTCCATCACGAGTGCGACCTCGACGTCGGCGGAGAGCAGCGAGCGCTGGATCTCCTTGACGATTTCCTCGACGTCCGACTCGTCGAGGCGGGACTTCCCCTGCAGCTTGTCGAGACTGCTGCGGAGGGAACTCCCGAGATTATCGAGTACCATTACCCGTCTCTACGCCACCGCGCGGGTAAAGGCTTTTTCTGCGAGCCCGAGCATCGTCGGCTGTGACGTTCGTTCCCGCCCGCGCCACCTATCTCGCCTTCTGCGCCGCCGTCGCGCTGATCACGCTGGGGCTGGCGCTTGCCGCGGAGTGACTGCGGAGGGAAGCGGGATCGACCGCGACGACCGAGTCGGCCGCCCCGTCGATCAACTGCGCGGCCTACTCGTCGTCGCCGACCAGTCGCGCGACCATCCGCTCGGGGTCGAAGCGTTCGATGTCGTCGTAGCCCTGACCGGTTCCGAGAAAGAGAATCGGCTTGCCCGTGACGTAGGCGATCGAGATGGCCGCGCCGCCGTTGGAGTCGGCGTCGGCCTTCGTCAGCACCGCCCCGTCAATCTCAGCGGCGTCGTTGAACGTCTTCGCGCGTTCGACGGCGTCTTGGCCCGCGACGGCCTCGTCGACGAACAGCGTCATATCGGGTCCGACGACGCGGTCGATCTTTTCGAGTTGAGCCATCAGGTCGTTCGAGGTGTGGAGCCGACCCGCGGTGTCGCCGAGGACGACGTCGATGTCGTGCGCCTCGGCGTACTCGACGGCGTCGTACAGGACGGCCGCCGGATCGCCGCCCTGTTCGTGGGTGATGATCTTCGTTCCGAGGTTGTCGGCGTGCTTTTGGATCTGCTCGTTCGCACCCGCGCGGTAGGTGTCCCCGTTCGCGAGGACGACCGATAGGCCCTGATTCTCGAAGTAGCGCGCCATCTTCGCGATGCTCGTCGTCTTGCCGACGCCGTTGACGCCGGTGAAGATGATCGTCACCGGTTTTTCGCTCTCGGCGACGCGACCGTCGAAATCGAACTGCCCGACGCTGATCACGTCGTAAAGGGCGTCGTGAAGCGCCGTTTCGACGAGTTCACCCGTCGTTTCGACCTGCGCTCGCGTCTCCCCGATCATCTTCTCGCGGACAGTGTCGAGGATCTCCTCGGCGACGTTCATCTCGACGTCGCTCTCTAAGAGCGCCATTTCCAGTTCCCACAGCGGGTCTTCGAGGTCCTCCTCCTCGATGATGATCTTCCCGGTGGCAAAGGCCGCCGCGCGCTTGAGTCGGCCGGGCCCCGACTCCTCCGCTTCTTCTTCTCGGAGTGCAGCGGCGGCTTCCTCCGACGCGAGAGACGCCGGTCTGTCGTCCTCGGTATCCGGAGTGCCGTCCTCGGTATCCGAAGTGTCGTCCTCGACGATCGACCCGTCATCTTCAGCAACGGGTTCGGCCTCGCGAGCCGCCGACTCGGCCGTTTCTGCGGCTCCGGAAACGTCAGTGGGGGTGGCCGTAGACGGGTCCGTGGATTCGGGTTCGGAGGCGTCGGCCACTTCGGCGTCGGTGTCGACCTCCTCAGCATCGACCGCGTCGGTGTCGGCCGCGCCGGGGTCGTCGAGGTCGGCGTCGTCCGGTGCGTTCTCTTCGGCCGTCTCCTCGACGTCCTCCCGGAAGCTGTCGAGTTTCTTTTTCAGTCCGTCAAACATTGGTGTCTGCTACGCGTAAACGTTCTTCGGCGGTCGGGTTACTCGCCGTCGCCGTCTTCCTGCATCTGCTGCATCTGCTGCATCTGCTGTTGCTGCATCTGCTGTTGCATCTGCTGTGCCTGCTGTTCGAGGTCGGAGCTCTCGTCTTCCAACTCGTCGACCTCCTCGCTGACCTCGGCGATGCGGTCGTCGAGGGCGTCTCGCTTCGTCTCCAGCGCGTCGACGGCGTCGTCGGCGGACTGCTCGGCCGCGTAGTCGGCCCCGAGGCTGACGATGATCTCGTCGATGTCCTGCACTTCGGCGCGGACGTACGCGCCGCCGCCGAGCGGGACCTGCACGGTCGAGCCGCTGTCGAGCGTTCCGATCGCTTCGATCGCCTCGTCGATCTCGCTCTGCTCGTTCTGAAGCTCGTCGATGTCGGATTCCAGCGCCTCGATCTCCTCGTCGATCGCCTGCAGTTCCTGGGAGAGCTGCTGAAGCTGCTGTTGACCGCCACCACCCATCATGCCGCCGACACCTCCTCGACGTCGTCGAGTTCGATCTGCGGGCGCTTCAGGCCGTGTTGGCTCCCGATGTTGGCGTACACGCGCTCGCGGGCGACGTTCTCGTTCGGTGCCTCGACGCTCGTCTCGAACTCGCTGAATCCCTCGCGGCTCTGGAACCGGCCGCTCACAGTAAACTGACTCATAGCCGTAAATTCCTGAGCGAGCGGGAAGTATCTTCCTACTCGGGATCGTAGAAATGCGCCGAATCGCGCCGTGAGAACCGTTTTCGTGGGGTGCCCGATGAGAGCGAAATCTCCGACGTCACACGTGAAAGGCATCCACGAGACACCTGAAAGCGTCCACAACCCGCGAAAGGCGTCCGCAACCCGCGAGAGAAGAAGGCCTACTCCAAGTAGCCGAGCGCGTCTTCGATCCGACTCAGTTCGGGACCGGTCGTCTCCTCTCCGGCGACGTAGCCGGTCTCGTTGGCGACGAGTCCGGAGCCGACGAGCGGCGCGCCGTAGTTGACCGTGCCGATGTCGGCGCGGACGTCGAGGTGTGCCTCGAGGGCTTCGAGTTCCGGTTCCCGGGATTTCGGGTGACAGAGCGCGCCCTCGTTGGTCGCGACTGCCGCAGTCCCGACAGTCTGGACGTCGGCGAGTTCGCCGCGCTCGACCGGAACGCCGAGCGTGGATTCGACGGCGTCGACCGCCGCATCCGAGAGGTCGGGGTGGACGAACGCGCCGTAGTCGTTCGCGAGAACGACGTTTCCGGCGGCGTTGATTCGACCGGGGAGTTCGGCGACCGGGAGGTCGGCCGCCTCCTCGATGGTTTCCTTCTCGCGCTCGGTCGCGCGGCTGGTCACGAGGATGCCGTTCTCGTTGCCGGTCGCGAGCGCGCCGACGGTGCCGGAGCCGCCCACGGTGGTCGCGACTGCCGGAACGCCGAGCTCTTCGGCCATCGCGTCGACGACGTCGGCTTCGGCGTCCGAGCGAACGATCAGAACGTGATCCGTCGCGCGGGCGAACACGCCGACGTACGGCGACCCGGCGAAGGATGCGCGGAGCACGCTATTCGGCGGGCTCCGCTTCGACGATGGACTCTCCGTCCTCGTCGAACCGGGCTGCGCGCACGCGGAGCTTGCTCGGCGGCTTCTGCTTGCCGCGCGCCCACACCGTCTCGTTGAGCGAGGTGTCCAGGCGGACGGCATCCTCGTCGACCGAGAACTGCTTTGCGAGGTGCGATCGGATCAGAGACATCGCCCGTCCGGCGCGTTCGTGCCCGGGGACGGCTTTGACGTCTCGAAGCGGTACCGTGATGACTCGCTCTTCGAAGTCGCTGGCGCTCATCGTTACTCGTCCGTGTCACTCCGTCGCCAGTTGCGACGCTTGGGATTTCGCGTGACTTCCATATCCGTCTTCATCATCACCCAGGCCGGAACGCGCGTGTTCTGGCGCTCCAGTTTGGCCAGGCGCTTCTTTTTGGCCTTCGACTTCTTGCTCATAGTGCTCTTCTGTACCTCGGGGCCGCATAAAATCTTGTTCCTTCGCCTCCGCCAACGTGCGAGCAGTTCGCACGCGCTTCGCGATCCTTCGGCGCCGCGCGTCGAAGTCGAGATGTTCAACACGACCTGTCGCCTCCGAAGAGTCGATGCGTTATCGAACCGCGCTCGTCTTTCTCTGCGTGGCCGCCGTCTGGGGCACCGCGTTTATGGTGACGAAGGTCGGCCTCGAATGGCTCCCGCCCGCGCTCTTCGCGGCGCTCCGATTCGATCTCGCCGCGGTTCTCCTCTTCGGACTCGCCGTCTGGCGCGGTGACAGGCTCCGCCCCGTCGACGGCCGCGAGTGGCGACCGATTGCGACCGGCGGCGTCCTCCTCATCGGCGTCCATCACGCGCTGCTCTTCGCCGGGCAGCAGCACGTCACGAGCGCCGTCGCCGCCGTGCTCCTCGGTCTCATCCCGATCATCACGCCCGCGTTGACGCGACTGTCGGCGACACGAGAGCGACTCGGGCCGATCGGCGTCCTCGGCGTGGGGCTCGGCTTTCTGGGCGTCATCACGATCGCGAACCCGGATCCATCGAACCTCGTCGGCTCGGACCTCCGCGGAATCGGCCTCGTGCTCGGATCGGCGCTCGCGTTCGCCGTCGGCGCGGTCCTGACGCACGACTCGCAGGCGACGATGCCGTTCGTGACAGAACAGGCGTGGATGATGCTCGTCGGCGCGGTCGTGCTGCATACGACGAGCGCGCTCCTGCCCGGCGAGTCGCTGGCGCAGGTCGTGTGGACGGGCGAGGCGATGCTTTCGCTCGTGTATCTCGCGGTCGTCGCCGGAGCGGGCGGGTTCGCGCTGTACTTCTGGCTCCTGCGCCGCGTCGGCCCCGTCGAAGTGAGCCTCCTGGAATACGTCATCCCGATCTTCGCCGCCGTCTCGGGGTGGATCGCCCTCCAGGAGTCGCTCGCGCCACGGACCGTACTCGGATTCGCGATCATCTTCACGGGGTTCGTCCTCGTGAAGCGCCGGACGATACGGGCCGAACTCCGGCAGTGGCACGAGGGGCCGGAGCCACAAGCACAGCGTGCGGACTGACGACGAGCGGCCCGCCGAGATCGATCCGCAGTTAGCGCCGGATGACGGAACGAATGGCGCCGGATGGCTGGGCCGATGTTGGACGTCTCACAGCGGGAACGAGGCGATCGTTTCGTACTCGGGGCCGTCGGCCGTCAGCACACTCTCTTTCAGCCGGATCTCCTCGACGGTGAACGCCCCGAGATCCGGATCGGTCTCGCGCACGACGCGTTGGACCAGATCCTTGCCGCGTGCGTCGTCCATCCGCGCGATCGTGACGTGCGGTGTGAACTCGTGGTCGTCGGCCTCGAAGCCGAGAGCGGTCAGTTCGGCCTCGACGACCTCGTGCAGCCGCGTCGTCTCCGCGACGCCGCCGCCGTCGCGGACTCCGGTCCAGACCACGCTGATGTACTCGATCGAGGGGAAGACGCCGAAGCCGCCGACGCGGAGTTCGAAGGGATCAACGTCGGCGTCGTCGGCGGCGCGCGAGAGCGCGGACTCGATGGCTTCGAGTCGGTCGGGGTCGGTGTCGCCGAGGAAGAACAGCGTCAGGTGCGCCTGCGCGGGATCGACGAAGCGGAGGCCCTCCGCGTCCGCGAAGCGCTCCTGGACATCGGCGACGGCGTCGATGACGGCGTCGGGGAGGTCGATGCTGACGAACAGTCGCATATGCGGTCGTAGGCGCGCATCGACCAAGAAATTCGTCCCCGTGACGCAGTGCTTAACCGTCCTCACACCCAATCCGGCGGTATGACAGACGGCGAGCCAGACGACCACGAGTTCTCCTCGGGACAGGGCTTCTCGGACGACTACGAGGAGTTCACACTCGACCCGCCGGAGCTGAAGGTCGATCCGACGAAGGTCGATCCCGTCGACACGCGCGTCCTCACGGACGAACTGGACAAGCGGAACGTCGCCTCCGACCAGGTCGACGTCGAACAGCTCGTCGACGTGGGACTCTCCTACATGCAGATCAACCGCTTCGAGGAGGCCACCGAGACGTTCGAGCGCGCGGCGCGCTTCGCCGAGGAGGATTCCCTCGAAGCCCAGGAGGCGCGGGTGAACGAGGGCGCGGCGCACGCCGAGTTGGAGGAGTGGGACGAGGCGATCGGCGCCTATCGGGAGGCGCTGCGCATCGACGACGACTCCGAGCACGCGGCGTCGGCGGAGACGAACCTCGCGTACGCGCTCTGGAACGCGGGCGAGATCGAAGCCGCGCTGCACCACGCCGAGCGGGCCGTCGAGATCGACCCGCGGTTCCCGCAGGCGTGGTACAACCGGGGCTTCTTCCTGAGCGAGCGCGGCCTCAACGAGGAGGCCGTCAACGCCTTCGACAACGCGATGCGGCTGGGAATGCGCACCGCTGACGTCCTCGAAGAGAAGGCCGCCGCGCTCGAAGAACTCGGCGAAGACGAACAGGCGGAGGAGGTCCAACAGCAGGCCGAAGAGCTGCGCCAGGAACGCGAACAGGAGCTGCTGAATCAGCAGGGGCAGCCCCAGCAACAGCGCCGGTGATGCTCCTCCGAGAGCGGCAGACCGGAGAGGGCCTTCTCGTCTCGGTCTGCGATCCCGAATGCCTGGGCGAGACGTACGTCGAGGGCGAGATCGAACTCGACGTGACCGAAGCGTTCTACGGCGGCGAGGAGGCCGAAGAAGTCGACGCCGATGCCGTCGTCGACAGTCTCACCCGCGCCAGCGTCGCCAACCTCGTCGGCGAACGGTCCGTCTCCGTCGCCGTCGATGCGGGCATCGTCGACGAGGAGCGCGTGCTCTCGGTCGACGGCACGTTGCACGCGCAGTTACTCTGGATGTAGAAAACACCCCCACCTTTTTCCAGCGGTGGGTTTCCTCGCTCGCTCCGCTCGCTGCGGGAACCCACCGTGCAAAAACCTGGAGGGAAAAAGGCCGCTCGCTCGGCCTTCGGCCTCGCTCGCGGTAGAATTTCCTGGAACAAAAGGTGAGATGGCGACTCTACGGTGGCGGTTTCAACTATTCGTAACCACCACCGGTTTCGTTTTCCCGTCCAGACCGAAGCCGTGTTAGTGCTCCGGCCACTATCGGTCCCCAATGAGAACGCAGGAATCGCACCCGATCGACGTCGGCGCCGTCCGAGAGGACTTCCCGATCCTCGAGCGGAAGGTCGGCGGCGACATCGAGACGCCGGGCGAGGGCCCCGACGACACCCGCCCGCTCGTCTACCTCGACAACGCGGCGACGACGCAGACGCCGAAACCCGTCGTCGAGTCCATCGTCGACTACTACTACGGCTACAACTCGAACGTTCATCGTGGCATCCACCACCTGAGTCAGGAGGCCTCCGTCGCCTACGAGGCGGCCCACGACCGCGTCGCCGACTTCATCGGCGCGAACGGGCGCGAAGAGATCGTCTTCACGAAGAACACGACCGAATCGCTGAACCTCGTCGCCTACGCGTGGGGGCTCGCGGAGTTGGGTCCCGGGGACACGGTCGTCCTCACCGAGATGGAACACCACGCGTCGCTGGTCACCTGGCAGCAGATCGCGAAGAAGACCGGTGCCAGCGTCGAGTACATCCGCGTCGACGACGACGGATACCTCGATATGGACCACGCCGCGGAGCTGATCGACGACTCGACGGCGATGGTTTCCGTCGTTCACGTCTCGAACACGCTCGGAACGGTCGCGCCGGTCGCCGACCTCGCGGACCTGGCACACGAACAGGACGCGTACATCTTCGTCGACGGCGCGCAGTCGGTTCCGACGCGACCGGTCGACGTCGAGGAAATCGACGCCGACTTCCTCGCCTTCTCGGGGCACAAGATGCTCGGGCCGACGGGGATCGGCGTCCTCTACGGGAAAGAGCACATCCTCGAATCGGTGCAGCCGTACCTCTACGGCGGCGAGATGATCCGCAGCGTCACCTACGAGGACTCGACGTGGGAGGACCTGCCCTGGAAGTTCGAGGCCGGGACGCCGGTCATCGCGCAGGGAATCGCCCTCCACGCGGCGATCGACTACCTCGACGAGATCGGGATGGACCGCGTGCAGGCCCACGAGGAACTGCTCGCTGAATACGCCTACGACGAACTGACGGCGTTCGACGACATCGAGATCTACGGGCCGCCGGGCGACGATCGCGGCGGCCTCGTCGCGTTCAATCTCGACGGCGTCCACGCTCACGACCTCTCGAGCATCCTCAACGACCACGGCGTCGCGATCCGCGCGGGCGATCACTGCACGCAACCGCTGCACGACAAACTCGGCGTACCCGCGTCCACCCGCGCATCGTTCTACATCTACAACGAGACGTCTGAAATCGATGCCCTCGTCGACGCCGTCGACGACGCCCGACAGCTGTTCGCCTAGGTTCACTCAGCTTTCGCGACCTCGCGGGGGCCCCACGCCCAAAACGCTTAGTTCCTGATACGTGAGGGCATACGCACCGATGCCCACAGTCGGCGAATTCCTCGGCAACACGATTCAACGAACAGTCAATGAGTTCGCGGGAGGGATACAGGAGGCCGCACCGAAGCTCCTGACCGGAATCGTGTTCCTCGCGCTGGCGTACGTCTCGATTCGAGTAGTGACCCGCGTGCTCCGGGGGACGCTGGCCGCACTCTATTCGGAAGAGCAGGGACTCGTCGTCGATCTCGGCGTGACGGTCGTCGCGGTCTTCCTGTGGTTCGGTGCCGCGCTGGCGCTGTTGAACATCCTCGGGATGGGCGAGATCGCGGCGAGCCTCGGGACCGCGGCTGGCTTCGTCGCGCTCGGCGTCTCCTACGCGCTCTCGAACATGATCGCCGACACCGTCGCGGGCGTGTATCTCCTCCGCGATCCGGACTTCAACCCCGGCGACGAGGTGAAATCGGATCCGGTGACCGGCGTTGTCACGGCGATCGAACTACGGAAGACCCGGTTCCGCGACGAGGAGGGTCGCACGGTCGTCGTCGCGAACCGCGACGTCGAAAAGAAGTGGACGCAGATCGCCGACGGTGACGCTGAGTCGGGTTCCGACGTCGATCCCGATGACACGGGTTCCAACACCGACGTGTCGACGCCGGAAACGGAGGGCAACAACACCGACGCGACCGATACGGCGTGAGCGTCCGCGCCGCGCGGCGGAACCCTTTTGCGCGGGACTGACGTAGCACCGGCAACGATGGGAATGGGCTCGGACATGTATCGGCAGCAGATTCTGGATCACTACAAGAACCCCCGGAACAAGGGCGAGATGTCCGAACCGGACTTCTCACACACCGGGGAGAATCCGTCCTGCGGCGATACGATCACGGTGAACGTCAGGCTCGAAGACGACGGCGAAACGATCGAGTACGTGACGTTCACCGGCGACGGGTGTGCGATCAGCCAGGCGTCCGCCAGTATGCTCTCCGAAAAGCTTCGCGGGCTGACGCTTTCGGAACTGGACGCGATGGACACCGACGACGTCACGGAAATGCTCGGCGTCGATATCTCGCCGATGCGGATCAAGTGCGCCGTGCTCGCCCGACAGGTGGCGCAGGACGGCGCGAAGATTTACGATGGGGATATCGACATCGACGAGACGACGACCGAAGACTGACTCACCTTTTTGCACGGTGGGTTTTCTCGTTCACTTCGTTCGCTGCGGGAACCCACCGTGCAAATACCAGGAGGT
>NZ_VJXQ01000003.1:160950-179731 GCF_007655485.1 Halobellus captivus | reverse complement strand
GCTCGCTCGGCCTTCGGCCTCGCTCGCGGTAGGAGATTGTAGAAATCATCCGTTGATTACTTTCCGACCGGATTGGTTTCACATTCAGCAACGACGAATTAGCCGAGAGACCGACGGTGCATACTAACCGTGAGTTCCACGCCCAACTCTGAAATAACGAAACCGTAGTACCGATTACTGTGAAGCCGTCCCTGGCTATATTTTTACCCGGGGAGCAGTTACTATGTAGTATGGGAACAGATGACAAGTCTGGGAGCCGAGAATTGCTTGCGCACGTTCTCGTCCCCGTTGTCAATGAGGAAGATGCTCTGGCGACAGCGAACCGGCTCGAACAGTACCAGCCAGCGCGAGTAACCGCCCTTCACGTCGTCGAGAAGGGGGAAGGTGTCCCGGATAAAACACCCGTTGAATATTCGGAAGAACTAGCGGAGGAGTCCTATGCTGCCGTCAAAACGGTGTTTCCCGACGCCGATACGCACACTGCGTATGGCCGGGATATCACCGGGAAAATATTTGAGGCCGCTGAGGAAGTCGGAGCAAGCGCCATCGCCTACCGGTCCCGCGGCGGAAACCGACTACTGCAGTTCCTGTCCGGTGATCACTCCCTGAAGTTGGTCACGAACGCTGACTGTCCCGTTATTGCGCTTCCGCGTGTGAACAGCGGTAAATGACCGATAGAAATCGGATAACCGCTTTGCGCACCATCTGCATTGAACGGGCTATGAATCCCCTGTCTTGAGCATCTGCGAGCGAACGAAGTGAGCGAGCGGTTCATCGCCGACGAGCGGCCGAAGGCCGTGATGTCGGCGGCCTTTTTCCCTCCAGGTTTTTGCGCCGAGCGGTGCGCCGAAGGCGCACCCGAGGCGGAACAAGGTGGGTGTGAAAGAGGTGGGAGCGGTTAGGGGGGAATCTATTCAGGCTTCAGACCGCCGTCCTGCACGCGCATTATGGCCTCGCCGTCGGCGAGGTTGGGCGCGTCGACGAGTTTGACGATCCGCTTGTCGCCCTTGGATTTCCGGAGGTACATCCGGAACGTGGAAGTGTGGCCGAGGATGTTGCCGCCGATCGGCTGGGTCGGGTCGCCGAAGTACGAGTCGGGGTTCGAGGCGACCTGATTCGTCACCAAGACGGCCGTGTTGTAGAGGTCGCCGATGCGCATCAGGTCGTGGAGGTGCTTGTTGAGCTTCTGCTGTCGGTCGGCGAGTTGGCCCCGGCCGACGTACTCCGCGCGGAAGTGGGCAGTGAGCGAGTCGACGCAGAGGAGACGCACGGGGAACTCCGCGTCCTCGTTGTCGCGGGCGATCTCCTTGGCCTTCTCGGCCAGGAGGATCTGGTGGTTGGAGTTGAACGCCTTCGCGACGTGGATGTGGTCGAGGAAGCTGTTGAGCAGGTCGTTCATCGCCTCGTCGTCGCCCGGAGTCCCCTCGATCTCGCGGCGCTCGAAGAGGTCTTCGAGAACCTCGTCGTCGAGCCCGCGCATCATATCGTCGATCCGTTCGGGGCGGAACGTGTCCTCGGAGTCGATGAAGATGCAAGCGCCGCCGAGTCCGCCGTGTTCGGGCGGCAGTTGGACGTTCACCGCCATCTGGTGGGTCACCTGCGACTTCCCGGCACCGAACTCGCCGTACACTTCGGTGATCGACTGCGTTTCGATCCCGCCGCCGAGGAGGTCGTCCACCTCGGGGATCCGCCACGAGAGTTTGCCGATCTCTTCGCGCCGTTCGAGGACGGCGGCTCCCGTCTCGAAGCCACCGATATCGGCCGCGTCGCGCGCGGCGTTGATAATATCGGCCGCGGTCGACTCGCCGACGTCCGCGGTGTTGGACATCTCGCCGGGACTCGCGACAGCGATCGCCTGATAGCTCTCGAATCCCGAATCGACGAGTTTGTCTGCGGTTGCGGGGCCGACTCCGGGGAGACTCTCGAGATCGTCTTCTGGCATCGTATCCGCTTCTGGGTCCCACTTGCACATAAACCCTCGTTAACAGCAAAGTGAAAGTGAATACGCCGGACCGAAACGATGGTCACTGTCGGACACAACGAGGGGTTCAAAACGGAGAGGGAGCGCTACGCGTCGGTATCGCCGCGCAGCACCGCCGCCACGTCGGCGCTCACAGCCGGGAGCGCGCGGCACGTTTCGGTGATGACGACGTATTCGGCGGCCTCCCGCTCGGCGGATTCGACCCGCGTGTCGCCGTCGTACCGCGAGAATCGGTCGTCGATCCAGCGAAGTTCCCGGGCAAACCTCGGAAGGACCGCGTCGACGACGAGGCGATTTCGATCCGCGTCGCGTGCGGCGCTGACGGCGTCGACGGCGTCAGTGCGAATTTCAGCGACGTCTTCGGCGTTCTCGACGGCTATTGTGTCTCCTCCCTCGATCCGTTCGCGGAGCGCCCCGAAGGCGCGAACGTACACGAGCGTTTCCGCCGCGTCGAGCGCGGCACTCGCGACCGACGGTGAGTCCTGATCGCCAAGGCGGTCTTCGGAACGCCACCGTGCGTCTCGAAGGATATCGGAGAGCGCCATCACGCCAGCGGTCCGTCCGACGTCTCGATCGACGAGTGACGTCGGATCCTCCGTCTCGTCGGGGAGCGACTCGCCGCGGGCACGGATGCGCTCGTCGAAGGCATCTCGGGCGGCCGCGAATCGTTCGCGCAGGTTCGTCTCCCGTGGGAGGCTCTCGCGGAACTGATCGAAAGCGTACGACGCGACCGCCACGGCGATCCTCGCGCGTTCGACGTCGACCGCAACGTCCGCGAAATCGAGCGGTTGCGTCGCCGCGTATTCGAGTTCTCCCTCGTGGAACGACAGCCAGTTCCGCGCCCCGCGGATCTCGCGCTCGATTTCCGTGTGGACGATCGCCGCTCGTACCGGATCGTCCCCGACGTAGTCCCACCGTGAGGAGAGCGCGTCGACGTCGTCCTCGACGGCCGACTGCGATTCGCGGAGGTCCTCGACGGTCGCCTCTCCCTGAATCGCGTGCCACCCGACCTGTACCTCGTGTGCGCTCGCTCGGGCGCGCGTCGCACGGCCGAGTCGCTCGTAGGCCGTCCCGCCGTCCGAAGACGTCCGGATCGCCTCGCGTGCGGTCTCGTACTCGCCGTTCATCCGTTCGCGAATCACCCCGTTCGGAATCTGCGCCTGGTCGAACGGCGCGGGCACCGAGTCGAGTTTCGTCTCGGTGACCTCGCGCTGGTCGGCGACGAACGATGCCTCGATATCGACCGGGAGCGTCTCGGAGACTTCGGGTGTCTCGTCGTCGGCGAGGTCGGCGAGCGCGTCGCCGTCGATCGTTTCCGGCTCCGATCCGGGTAGTTGATCGAGGCATCCCGCGAGGGACGCGAGACCGAGCGCCCCGGAGAGCGCGAGCATCCCTCGGCGTCCGATCTGCCGGTTCCGTCGGGAGTGTTCGGGCGTTCGGGTCACGCCTGTCTCCCCTCCGCGGCCGCCATCGGTTCACCACTCGGCGTCCGACACCGGCCGCCACCGCCTGACCCGTAGCTTCGGATATCGTCGGGGTCCAGGGCGGCCGGAATCCGGATCAGATTCACCACGAAGTCCTTCGCGTCGGCCTCACAGGCGACGTCAGCGTCGCGGAGGATCCGCGCGTAGTCGGTCTCGATCTCCGAGTCGGTCCAGCGGATCCAACACAGTCGCCGCTCGTAGCACTCGGCGACGACGTGCCCCTCGACGTACACCGACGCCGCCTCGAAGTCGGTCTCATCGAGGAGCGCGCGGGCCGCATCGACGCCGTCGACGTCCGCGAACGTGAGCGATGCGGCCCGCTCGGCGTCGACGACGAGGTCGTGTCGCCAGCGGTCGAACCGCGGGGTTCCGGCCGAATCGTCCCCCGAGGCCCCCGTCTCGGCGTTCGGGTCTCGGACGATCGGTGCCCGCTCAGTGTTCCTGAGGCTGACGTGCGTCGGATCGGTGAGCGCGTCTTCGGGCGGGTTCGCGTCGGGACCGTCGCGGGCGGTACTCGAAGCGGTCGAACTACCACCGCAGCCAGCGAGTGCGGAGCTACCGAGGAGAGCGGCCGCCGGCTGGAGGAGGCGTCGCCTACTCGGGGAGGGTGTATTGGAGGGCATCAAGCGGAGTTATTCGAGAATGGGATAAATAGCCACGGGAACGACGGTCCTCGGGCGTAGCGAGTGTTTATATAGGAACGGGCGGCCAGACGCGGCGTGCGCTAGAAACCACCCCGCGTCGAGCCGCGGTTGCTCGGCACGTCGACGCGGGAACGAACGCCGATTCCGAACCAATCAGTCACGATCGGATTCGAGAAACTGTCGTGCCGACTGTTCGCCAATCTACTTCCGACAGCCGTTCGCTTCCGACGGCCGTCCGCGTCCGGTAGTCGTTCGCTCTCGACAACCGTCCGCCCCTGCGGGTGGCCGCACTCGACAGCCCGTCTCACTCCCAGGGGTGGCCGCCCGCCGTGTCCGGCCACATCGGATACCAGTAGGACTCGTCGCTCTCCAGTCCCAGTTCGCCGTCGAGCATCGACTCCAGCTTGAACTCCAGCCGTTGGTTCCGCTCCTTGCCGCGCATCGGCGCGAACGGGTAGTACGCGCCGCGGCGGAACGAGTAGATCCAGTAGACGCGGTCGGCACCGCTGTCACCTCCGCCTCGGGTGTCGCCGTCGCGCTCGAAGCCGAAGACGGCAGCGAGAATCCGCGATCCGTAGCCGCGCTCGATGAACTCGTCGGCCGCGAAGTGGACGCTCGTCACCAGGTCCTCGGGGTCGTCGTCGCGGAGGATCACCCACTCCCAGCCGTGGCTGTCCTCGCGGAGTTCGAAGGCCGTGCCGGTCTCCTCCTCGCCCGCGCGAAGGATGGTCTCGACGTCGTCGACGACGGCGGAGAAATCGGTGCTGTCGACGCCGGAGAAACAGAGCGCCGCGGCGCCGACGGAGCGAAAGCCGAGATCGGCCTCCATCGTGACGTAGGCGGTGCTCATCCCGAAGAGGTCCTCGGGATCGGCGTCGCGAGTCGCGTCCGCCTCGGCGTTCGTGCCGAGGACGGTTCGAATCGTGTCGAAGAACCCCATCAGCGTGCCCCCTCCGTCAGAGAGATCTCACCGCGACACATCTCACTGCGACTCCAGTTCTCGTTCGAGGTCGCGCAGGCGGTCGACGCGCTTTTCGGTTGCAGGGTGGGTGCTAAACAGCCGCCCGATGACGTCGCTCTTCAGCGGGACGATGAAGAACGCGTTCATCTCCGACTGCTCGCGGAGGTCCTCCTTCGGGACCTTGTCCATCCGGCCGTCGATCTTCAGGAGCGCCGACGCGAGCGCCGACGGCCGCCCGGTGATGAGCGCCCCGCCGCGGTCGGCTGCGAACTCGCGGTACCGCGAGAGCGCACGAATCAGGAAGAACGAGACGATCCAGACGACGAGCGACGCGACGATAGCGACGAGGAAGCCGCCGCCCTGTCGGTTCCGGCCGCCGCCGAACCAAAAGCCCATCCTGACGATCATAAACGCGACCGTCGAGAGGAACGACGCGATCGTCATCACCATCACGTCGCGGTTCTTCACGTGCGCGAGCTCGTGGGCGACCACGCCCTCGAGTTCGTCCCGGTCGAGCGTCTGCAGGAGCCCGGTCGTCACGCAGACCGTCGATTTCTTCTGTGAGCGACCCGCAGCGAAGGCGTTCGGTACGCGCGAGTCGGCGACGGCGACCGTGGGTTTCGGAAGGTCCGCCTGCTGGCTGAGCCGCGAGACCATCGCGTGGAGCTCCGGGTATTCGTCCTCGGAGACCTTCTTCGCCCCCATACTGTAGAGCGCGAGTTTGTCGCTGAAGAAGAACTGTGCGATGACGAACAGCCCCATCAGCGGGAGGAAGAAGAACGATCCCGTTCGAACCAGCGCCCCCACGAAGACGAGATAGAGGGCGAAAAGCAGGAACATCGTGAGGACCATCCGGCCTCTGAGTCCCCAGTCGGGTTTCCAGTCCATGGCCCGACTACGGCCGCGGAGTAATAAACGGTGTTGCAGCAAACAGTTGTGCAGCCGAAACACCGTCTACTCGGTAGTGCAACGGAAACGGCGCAAGAGCGAGAACAACGCGGCACTTCGTCGCGCTTAACCGCCTCGGTCGTTTACGACGGGTGATGAGTTCGGGAGAGTTCTGTCCGCGCTGCGGCGATCCGGTCCCGGAGCGTGCCGACCCGCTTCCGGGTGAGCCCCGCGAGCGCGACGCCGTCCTCTGCGACGACTGCTACTTCGAGGACTTCGACCTCGTCGACGCTCCAGATCGGATCGAGGTCCGCGTCTGTTCGCAGTGCGGCGCGGTCTACGAGGGGAACCGCTGGGTCGACGTCGGCGCGAAAGACTACACTGACGTCGCGATCGAACAGGTCTCCGAGGCGCTCGGCGTCCACGTGAAGGCGGAAGAGATCCGCTGGGGCGTCGAACCCGAGCAGATCGATCAGAACACCATCCGAATGCACTGCACGTTCGGCGGCGTCGTCCGCGACACGTACCGCGAGGAGCAGGTGACCGTTCCGGTGCTCATCTCCCGACAGACGTGCGACCGCTGCGGCCGGATCGCCGGAGGCTACTACGCCAGCATCGTGCAAGTGCGGGCTGACGGCCGGACGCCGACGAGCGAGGAGGAAAAACGCGCCGTCGAGATCGCCGAAGCCTACGTCGCCGAGCGCGAGGAAACGGGCGATCGAGACGCGTTCATCTCCGAGACCAAGGAGACCGCCGACGGGATCGACATCAAGATCTCGACGAACCAGATGGGCGGCGGCGTGGCGAAGCGGATCATCCGGGAACTGGGCGGTCACGTCAAGGAGTACCCGACGCTCGTCACCGAAGACAGCGACGGCAACGAGGTCTACCGTGTCACCTACGCCGTTCGACTCCCGAAGTTCACGCCCGGAGATGTCGTCGCGCCCGAGGACGACGACGGGCCGGTGTTGGTCAGAAGCGTCCGCGGGAATCTGAAGGGCGTTCGTCTCACCACCGGTGAGCCGTACGAAGCCGCCTTCGAAGAGGGCGAGACGCCGGACGCACAAAAGATCGGAACCGTCGGAGACGCCGAAGAAACGACAGTCGTCACGATCGAAGACGAGCGGGCGATCCAGGTGCTCGATCCCGAAACGTACGAGTCGAAGACGATCGCGCGGCCGTCGTACGTCGACCGCGAGGCCGACACGGTCCAGGTCTTGAAGAGTCGCAAAGGGCTGCATATTCTGCCCGCACGCGACGACGGGGACGAAAGCGGTGAGAGCGCCGCGTAGCGCCGCTCGTCGTCGAAACTACCGAAGCGAAATTAATCGGAGAATTCGACCGATCCGCCTGCAGTGGTTACTCCGCGGCCTGCGACCGCACCTGATTCTCGCGGACTGAGATACCGTGCCGCACCAGCGCCGTGGCGAACGCGTCCGTAGAGCGGCCCGCCCGAGACGCCGCCTGCGACAGCGTCAGTGTTCCGTTCCGGTACAGGGTCATCGCCGTGTTCAGCCCGTGTGTGTACATTGCCGGACATACAAGACCAGGAGGAGAGAGATGTTAAGTATTCCGTGAGATATCGTCTCAAAGAACAGTCGATATGCTTGTAAATAGACCAAGCGTATTAATTTTTCCGTGATTTACCGATATATTATAACCTAAATTAACATTCATTAAATATTCGTCTCGGGATCGGACGGATTGGACCGCAAACTTACACAGTGAGACGGCGCGAGTGATGAGCGAAAGAATTGAATCGGAGGAAGCCGAGGATCCGGTATGGACCGACAGCAGGTGCTCGCGCTCATCCTCGTGCTGCTGATGGTCGGCTCCTCGTTGGCGTACGGCGCGGCACTAGTGTTCTGAGACGGACGGTTGTCGTCTCTTCCCGGTGATCGCGACCCGCACGATCGCGGTCACCGATAAACAGTTACAACCGACCGTATGAGCCGACGCACTCGGTCTCAGCTGTCGCCCCAAACGTCGGAGAGCGGATGGTTCGCTTTGTCGTCGTCCGCCGATTTGTCGTCCGTTCCAGTCGGCGGGTCCGATCGCGTCGCCCGCGACGAACCGGATGCGGATCCGCCGCCGGTCGACGACGGGCGACCGTGGCTTCGGCGACCACCGTTGCCGCTTCTGCCGGGGCCACTCCCACCAGGATCGCTCCCTCCGGAACCGCCCCGCCCGCCAGCCGCGACCTGATCGAACTCGGGGAGTTCGGGCGTCGACAGCCGATCGACCTGTTCGCGGAACCACGGGGGCATATCGCTTCGCGTCCGGTCGAACAGGTCGAGCAGCGACGAGTCCGCGAGATACGTCGCACCGTGATCGTCGGGCGCGCGGACGACGCGCCCGCACGCCTGAATCACGGTCCGAAGCGCGGCCCGTCGGTACCACGACCACTGTCCCTCCTCCAGTCGGCGCGCGACGCGGGAGTCGTTCGTGTTGAGGTACGGCGCTTTGCAGACGACCTGCCAGCGACAGAGGTCGCCCGAGAGGTCCAGCGCCTCCTCCATCTTCACCGAGAGGAAGACGTCGGGGTCGTCGGTGGCCTTCCACGAGTCGAGTTCCGCGTCGCGGTTCTCCCGGTCGTGGCCGCGGATCCGCCCGCCGAGGCCGAGTTGGGCGAGTCGGCGTCGAAGCTCCGCCTGAATCGCGTAGGAGTGGCAGTGAACGAGCCCCTTTTCATCCCCGTGCTTCGCCATAATTCGGACCAGCGTCCGCGCGACCTTCGGGAACGTCTCCTCGCGGTGGTCGTACGTCATCTTCCCCTGCGTCACGTCGTACAGCGGACGGTTCTCGACGGGGAACGTGTGTTCGACGTCGACGAGCGCGACGGTGTCGGGGTCGAGCCCGACACCCCGACAGAACGCCTCCTTGTTCAGGATCGTCGCCGACAGCAGCGCGAATTTGTTACCGCGGTCCCAGACGGTGTGGTGCAGGTACCGCGCCGGATCGAGCGGCTTGATCGTGATCGGCCCGCCCTCGCCGTCGGACTGGTCGACGACCCACGTGGTGGGGCTCTCGGGGTCGCGGTAGTCCTCGACGAACCACGTGAGTTCGGACCGAAGCTCCTGGAGGCGGTCGCGACGCGCCGCCTCGTCGGGATTCAGTTCCGGTTTTCGGATCAGTTCGTCCTTGGCGCGCTCGACGACGCCCGCCAGCGTCTCCGCGAAGCGGACGGTCCGTTCGAGCGGGTCGCCGTCGGCCGCGACGTCGGGGACGCCCACGTCGTCCCAGACCGGCACCGTCCGCGGATTCAGATCCACCGTCGCGTACATCTCCGCCCACTCGGCGAGGCCGTGCGCCTCGTCGATCACGACGACGTCGCGCTTGCGAAAGACGTCGGATCCGGCGGTCTGCATAAAGTACGCGAGTGTCATCGCCGCGATGCGACGGTTGGAAGCGATGGCCCGGTCGGAAAAGTACGGACAGCGGTGACGGACCGAGCAATCGAAGCCCGCCTGCCTAGCACAGGGCGCTCGGTCGACCGGCGTGTCGGTCTCGCCCCGCAGGATACACGTGTAGTTCGACTTTCCGCGGATGACGTTCAGGTCGTCCAACAGCGAGTCCTCGGCGACGTCGTCGAGTTGGGAGACCTGCGGCGTCGTGTAGTACGCGTCGGTCGCCTCAGCGGGCGAGACATCGTCCGTCGTCGCCGCCGCGCCCGCGATCGCCCGCGCGAGAAGCGACTTGCCGCTCCCCGTCGGCGCGCGGACGAGCACGACGTCGTTCCCGGCGGCGAACGCGTCGCGGATGTCCGAGAGCGCCTGCTCCTGCGCGCCGCGGTAGCTCGGGGCCGGAAACGACGAGGGAATCCGATCGGGGTCCACACTCGCCCCTGTGCCGCTCTCGGTTAAAAAGGTTCAGACGCGAGTCCTCAGCGCGGAGCGCAGAAGCGACCCCCAAGTCGAGAGTGCGGACGCCTCCGAAGTCGTCCCCGCCACGTCCGTAATCCACGTGCCGTCAGCCAACTCACGGAGTAGGCGCAAACTACAACACCCCGGGCGTCGCTTTCCCGATATGTTCGCCAGCGCTCCGGATCTGCTGCGGTTGGTCGTGCTCCCGGTCCTCGGATGGACCGCGTGGCGCGACATCGAGACGAGGCGGGTGCCGAGTCGGACCTGGCTCCCGCTCGTCGGACTCGGCGTCGTGCTCCTCACGGTGGAGGCCGTCGGCCACCTGTCGCTTTCGACGTCTACGGACTTCCTGTTCTTCGTGCAGGTCGCGATCAGTCTCTTCCTCGTCGCTCCGATCGCCTACGGCTTCTGGTGGATCGGCGGCTTCGGCGGCGCGGACGCGAAGGCGCTCATCACGATCGCCATCCTGCTTCCGACGTTTCCGACGTACTACTTCGCCGGGTTCACGCTCCCGGTGATCGAGACGACGCTCGGCGTCTTCTCGATGACAGTCCTCACGAACACCGTCGTCCTCGCCGCGGCGTACCCGGTCGCACTCGGCGTTCGGAACCTCCGTACCGGCGACGTCCGGTTCCCGACGTCCTTCCTCGGTCTCCGCATCGCGGTCGACGACCTCCGGTCGGCGCACGGCCGCCTGTACGAGACGCCGGACGGCTTCTCGCGGAACGGCCTCGACATCGACGCGCTGCGGATGTACCTCCGTTGGCGGGGCCTGAGTCTCGACGAGTTGCGAGCAAGCCCCGACCAGTACCGCGATCCCGACAGCGTCGGCGAGACGTACGATCCGACCGACGGCGCGGTCGGCGCAGAGAGCGAGATGCCCCGAAAGAGCGGCGTACCCGTGGATGGCGACGAGGATGCGTCACGGGTCGAATCCGACGGTGGCGTAGACGTCGACGATGCCGACGTCGGCGACGTCGAAACTGGAGATTCTTCCGACGTCGGCGACGAGTGGGCCGCAGACGCCTTTCTTGACGAAATCGAGGGCACGGCCTACGGCACGACGCCGAAAAAGCTCCGCGGCGGACTGGAGGTCGTGGCCGAGCGCGAGGCGGTCTGGATCTCACCAGGGATCCCGTTCCTGGTCCCAATGTTCCTCGGGACGCTCTTGGCGTTCACGTACGGCGATCTGGTCTTCGGTGCGCTCGGCGCACTCGGAGTCGTCTGATCGGTCGTCGATCCCCCGGAGTCAGTCACCAACGGCCCGCGTCGGTGCCGACGGGACGAGCCACGCCGGGACGACTCGGGTCAGCACGACCATTCCCGTCAGTTCGACCAGCGTCTGCGTGACGACGATTGCGGGGGCCAGTTCGTAGCCCGCGGGCAGCGCGAGCGCCAGCGGGAGGACGACGAGGGAGTTCCGCGTCACCGACGTGAACACCAGCGCGCGGGCCTCCCCGACGTCCATCCGGACGATGCGGGCGGCGAACCGTGCAATAACCGGCATAACAACGAGAAAGGCGGCGTAAACGGGGACGACCGCTGCGATTTGCCCGATCGATTCCACCACCCGCGGGAGCTGAGAGGCGATGACGACGAGGAGCGTCGCGGCCATCATCGGCACCGGAAGCCAGCCCATCGCGGTCTCCCACCGGCGGCCCGCATCGGAGCGGGTCGCCCACTCCTCCGTGAGCCACGCGAGCGTGAGCGGCACCGCGATGAGGAAGAGAAAGGCCTCGACGAACGGCCCCGCGCTGATGACGCCCCCGATCCGGTCGCCGAGAAACAGCCACAGGTACGCCGGAAGGAGCGCGAACTGGACGAGAAGCAGCACCGGAGTCGCCGCAGTCACCCGCTCTGCGTCGCCGCCCGCGAGGTCGGTGAAGGCGATGACGTAGTCGATACACGGCGTTAGTAGCACCAGCAATGCGCCGACGAGAATCGCCGGATCCGCGGGAAGTGCGCGCGTCAGGACGAAGACGACTATCGGAACGAGGAGGAAATTCATCCCGAGCGCCGCTGTCATAAACCGCGCGTCGGTGAACGCCTGGCGGAACCTGACAAATGGAATCTCCAGAAAGGTCACGTAGAGGAGCACCGCCAGCACGGGCGTGATCGCTCGTTCGAACACCGGCGCGGCGGACGGGATCCCGATGCCGAACCCTATCGCGAGCGCGACGCTGACGGCGTAGACGGCGATCTGGTTCCGCTGGAGCCACCGCTGCGAGAGCACACGGGGACCTTCTCGTCACCCCGCATTAGGACTGGTGCTCCGGTCAGGGGCACGCCGCGCGCCGATCGGCAGGTGGTTTCCTCCGAGAGGTCCCACGCCGAAACGGGGGCAAAAGACCTATCGGCCGCACACGCGTCGATTCGGGTAATGACCGACGACGTCGAGATCGACTTCGGCGAGGACGGCCTCGTCCCCGCCGTCGCACAGGACGCCGACTCCGGCGAGGTGCTGATGCTGGCGTACGTCTCCCCCGAGGCGCTCGAACGGACCCGCGAGACGGGGCGGGCGCACTACTACTCGCGCAGCCGCGATGAACTCTGGGAGAAGGGCGCGACGAGCGGGCACATACAGTCGATCGAGGAAGTCCGCGTCGACTGCGACGCCGACACGCTCCTGTACCTCGTCGACCAGTCCGGCGGCGCGTGCCACACGGGCCACCGCTCGTGCTTCTACCGCACGGTCGACGGCGAGCACGTCGGCGAGCGCGTGTTCGACCCCGACGACGTCTACTGAACACAGATGGCCGAAACAGATCCGATCGGAGACGAGGCAGACGCCAAGGCCGAGGATGACGGAGCCGCCGACGAGAGCGGGAGCGACGGAGCCGAGGCCGTCCTCGAAACCGTCGAGGAACGGATCGAGGCGCTTCGGGCCGCGCGATCGCGACAGACGCAGGTCGAGGCCGAGATCGAAGACGTCGGCGAAGACGCGGTCGTCACCGCGGCCGACACGTATCGGAAGGCGCTCAGCCTCCTCGACAGGTACGAGGGCTCCGCGACCGGGACCGGCGATTTCCAAGCGTACGTCGAGTTTCAGGGCAAGTTCCTCGACCTCGTCGACGAACTCGGAGACGACGTCCCCTCGAAGGACGCCTTCGACACCGCCGCCGAGCGGATGGACCGCCGCCGACTCAGCGAGGACGATTTCGACGACGCCCGCGCGGACCTCGAACCCGCGGGCGAATACGTCGACCTCCTCGACCGGCGCGAAGAGGCGACGGAGGCCGTTTCCGCGGCGAAGCGCGACGCGAAGCTCTACGGGCGCGAACTCGACGACGAGATCGAACGGCGGGCGGAGATGCTCGCGTTCGCCGATGCCGACCTCGACGCGCCGGTCGAGGAGCTTCGAGGGCCAGTTCGGGCCTACAACGAAGCCGTGGAGGAGGACTTCAACGCCTTCTACGAGTCCGGGGCCGCGGCCGACGTGATCGGGCTCCTCGAACGCGCGGAGTCGTTCCCGCTCGTCGAGTTCGAGTCGCCGCCGCGAGACCTCCGCGAGTTCGTCCGCGAGAGCCCCGACGCCGACGAGTCGATTCCGACCCTCCTGGAGTTCGCCGACTACACCGGCTCGAAGCTGGACCACTACGCGGCGGACCCCGCGCTGTTGCAGACGACCGTCGCGGTCCATCGGACGTTCCTCGAACGCCTCTCGGCCGAGCCGCTGACGGTGTCGCTGCCGCCGCCGCAGGCGGAGACGCTCCGTCTCTGGGCCCGCGAGGCCACGTCGCTGCTCGCCCGGTTCGCGAGCGAGGAGACCGTCGCGCGGCTCAGGGCCGTCCGGGACCTGACGCGTCGCGACGATTACGAGGAGCTTCAATTCGTCGCTCGCGCGCACGAGGAGCTCGACGCCGACGCGCGCGAACGGGTGAAGTCCGGCGCGGCGGCAACGGAGCTGGAACGCCTCCGCGACGCCCGTGAGCGGCTCTCGGCGGCCCTCAAAGGGGGATCCGACGCCGGATCCGGCCACGGCGGGTCGTCGGGCGAGCCGATCGGACCGGACGGATCGACCGGCTGATGGTCGTCGTCTCGGCCGTCGCGTTCGTCGTCGGCGGGGGCTGTCTGTACTACGGCGCGCGAGCCCTGCGAACGGGGCGCGCGATGCGGCGGCTGGACGCCGCGACCGACGATCCGAGACGAACTGTCGGGTGGCGGGATGACGTTTCGGCGGCGAAAGGAGAGCGAGAGTCGGAGATACCGTCGGACCCTCCCGACGACATCGCGTTCGAGCGGGGCTTCGTCCTGCTCGTACTGGGACTACTTTCGGTACTTTTCGGTGTGCTCGCCTGGTGAGTAGCGGCTAGCGGAACGCGTCGCGAAGGTTATCAGGTGGTTCACCGCGTGACGAGGTTAACAGGTTGCCTCGACCGCGTCCCGGAGTGCCGCGGCCGCCCGCTCGGCGAGCTCTTTGGCGCGAGTCCCCTCCTTCGCCTCGGCGTAGACCCGGACTTTCGGTTCGGTCCCCGACGGACGGACGAGCACCCACGCGTCGCCGTAGTCGAGGCGGTAGCCGTCGATGGTGTTCGGTTCCGCGTCCGCGGCGTCGGCGAAGTGGGCCGCAGCATCGAGCATCGCGTCGAGTTCGGCCTCCTCGTCGTACGGGAGGTTGATACGGACGTTCTCGTAGGCCGTATAGGGTTCGATGAGGTCGCTGACGGGCCCTTCGGCGACGAGTTCGAGGAACTTCGCGCCGACGTACGCGCCGTCGCGGACGAGCCGGTACTCCGGGAAGAAGATCCCCCCGTTTCCCTCGCCAGCGATCGGGACGGACCCGCCCTCGGCGGTGAGCTCTCGGATGCGCGTGATGATGTTAGTCGCGCCGATCGGCGTGAGTTCGAGGTCCGCGCCGACCGCGTCGCAGACGTCGACGAGTCGCTGGGAGACGTTCACGGCCGCGACGGTGGTGTCGCCCGGTCCGAGTTCCGCGGCGGCGAGCGCCGCGAGGGAGGCCTCGCCCGCGACGAACTCGCCGCGCTCGTCCACGAAGATCGCGCGGTCGGCGTCGCCGTCGTGGGCGATTCCGACGTCGGCGTCGGCCGCCCGAACGAGTGACTTGAGGTCGGCGAGATTCTCCTCGACCGGTTCGGACTCGCGGCCCGGGAAGTGGCCGTCGGGGTTGGCGTTGACGGTGACGACGTCGCAGCCGAGCCGTCGGAAGAACTCGGGGCTCGTCAGCGCGCCCGCCCCGTGACCCGGATCGAGCGCGACGGTGAGGTCGGCGTCGGCGATCGCCTCGCGGTCGACCGCGTCGAGGAGGTCGGAGACGTACTCGCGGTTCGCGCCCTCGATCCGACGTGACTCGCCGACTTCGTCCCACGCGGCGGTGGCGAAATCCTCCGCCAGAACGTGCGATTCGATCGTTTCGAGGTCCTCGACGGCGAGTTCGACGCCGTCCGCGCCGACGAGTTTGACGCCGTTGTACTCCGGCGGGTTGTGCGACGCCGTGATCACGATGGCCGGGCGCGCTCTGTCACCGGCGTAGCGGACGGCGCTCGGGGTGGGCGTCGGGCCGAGTCGATCGACGTCGACGCCGACGCTCTCGAGGCCGCTCACCGCCGCGTTCGTCAGCATCTCGCCCGTCGTTCGCGTGTCGCGCGCGACGACCGCGCGGTCGGTCTCCCACGCCGTACCGGCGGCCTTCGCGATTCGGAGCACGAACTCGGGCGTCAGGCCGTCGCCCACGACGCCCCGAGTCCCGCTCGAACCGAACAGTCTCATTGCGTCTCACTCCTCGGCCCGTGGTGAAAGCGGTTGCGACACGGACTGTTTCGCGAGGGCTACTCGGTCGTCGTCTGGCGGTCGGTGAGTTCGGAGAGCGCCGGTACCACCCTGTCGACGGTGAGCGAGTACGCGAAATACAGCGCGACGAACCCCATAACGGCCGCCCAGAGGCCCAAGAGCGGTTGGCCGTGCTGGACGGTCACGATTGCGAAGCGCTCGACGTATGCCCCGATGAGCGAGAGTCCGAGCACACCGAGTCCGAACGCCGAGAGTTCGAGCACGAGCGGGAGCAGTTCGAGTGCGGCTGCGGTCATAGCCGTCCGTATCTGAGGAGAGATTGAGGCTCTTTCGGTCCCGCGACCGCGCCATCGGTCGAGATCCTACCGCAGTTGTCGATTCCGCAGATGTCTCCCCGATCGCTGGTCGATTCCACAAACGAAATCGTATAGTACGCGGCCGACACCTCGGAAGATATGACAGGACGGTACGGCGACATCGACTATCCGACCCTGACGAAGCGGAGTTTCCTCCTCGGAATCGGGCTGTTCGCGCTGGGTGCGCTCGGCGAGTTCGCGCTCGCCGCGACCGGAACCGCGGTTCCCGCGTGGGAACACGCGCTGCTCGTGGACGCCGAGTGGATCGGCATACTCATCGCGCTGGTGTCCCCGTTCGTGTTCGGCGTTCTGCTGCCCCTGACGGAGTAGCGAGCGAAGCGTTCGTTGTCGTCGATGACGTGACAGACCGAGACGTCGTTGTCACCGATGGAGTGGCGGACAGGAAGTTCGTTGCCGCTGGCGGAGACTTTAGGCGGCACCGCCGCCGAGAAGCCGCTATGACCGATCTCTTTCCCGATTTCGAGGTGGTTCCCGCGGTCGATATGCAGGACGGCGAAGTCGTCCAGCTCGTACAGGGCGAACGCGGCACCGAGAAGCGCTACGGCGACCCCGTCGAGGCCGCCCGGCGCTGGGTGGACGCGGGCGCGGAGACGCTGCACCTCGTCGATCTCGACGGCGCGTTCGAGGGGGAACGCGCGAACGCCGACGCGGTCGAAGCCGTCGTCGATGCCGTCGACGTCCCGGTGCAGCTCGGCGGCGGGATCAGGACCGCCGCGGACGCCTCCGACCTCCTCGACCGGGGCGTCGCGCGCGTGATCCTCGGCACGGCCGCGGTCGAGGAGCCCGAGTTGGTCGCAGAGATCGCGGCATCGCACCCCGACCGCGTGATGGTGAGTCTCGACGCGAAGGACGGCGAAGTGCTGGTCTCCGGATGGACCGAAGGCACCGGGCTCGACCCCGCGGAAGCGGCCGCTCGCTACGAAGACCTCGGCGCGGGATCGATCCTCTTCACCGACGTCGACGTCGAAGGGAAGCAGGAGGGCGTCCAGACGGACGTGACGAAACGCGTCGTCGACGCCGTCGACATCCCCGTCGTCGCTTCCGGTGGCGTCGCCTCCCTCGATGACATCCGGGCGCTGAGAGACGCCGGAGCGGCGGCCGTCGTCGTCGGCACCGCGCTCTACGAGGGCACGTTCACCCTCGAGGCGGCGATGCGCGCCTGAAGTGGAGCCGCGAGACGATCGCGGTACACGCGATCGTGATCAGCGCGACGCCGAGGCCCGTCACGACGCCCGAATTAGAGAACAGGAGCAGTCCCCCGAAACAGAGTGCGTACGCCCCCAGCGCGATTCCTTTGAGCCCCATCGTATCCCGGACGTCAACGCCGAGAGGTCATCAATCTCCGCAAGACGAGCGTCGGACAGGGACGACGAAACGAGCGCGGGTGAAAACGAGGGCGGATGAGAGTGGCCGTGTGAGCGCGGACAGGGATGACGAGATGAGTGCGGACGAGGGTGATGCGATGAGTGCGGACGGGAATGACGGTGCGGTGCGGACGAGAGTGAGAAAACTCAGGAGCGCTGCTGTCGGATCTTCTCGCGGCCGGGTTCGATGAGTTCGTTCAGATACGCCGCGAGCGCACCCTTCGCGTCTGCCGGGTGAAGGTCGCCCGATTCGAGGTCGGTTTCCAGGTCCGCGTACGAATCGTAGTGCAGATCGCCGCCGTACTTCTCGGGGCGCTCGACGACGACCTCGCCGAAGCGCGGGAAGACGTGGTATTCGAAGATCTGAAGCACGGGGTTGTCGCGTTCCTCGCCCTCGTCGGTCGGCTCGGGATCGGCCGTCGGCGGGCAGTACGCCTTGTTGACTTTTTCCTCGACGTCGGCTTCGGAGTCCTCCATCGAGATCGACAGGCCCTCGCTGCTCGACATTTTGCCGATACCGCTCGTCAGATCCGCGATCAGCGGCGTGTGCAGACAGGTCGGCGAGTCCGCACCGATGCTCGGCAGGGTGTCGCGGGCGAGCATGTGGACCTTCCGCTGCTCCATCCCGCCGATCGCGAGGTCGACGTCGAGGTAGACGATGTCGAGCGCCTGCATCAGCGGGTAGACCGCCTGCGCGACCGTCGCGGTGTCACCGCTCTGGATCTCGGCCATCGCGCGTTCGGCCCGCGACAGCGACGTCTCCAGCTCCAGCGCGTGCAGATCGAGAATGTACTCCTCGTCGAGTTGGAACTCCGAACCCAGTACGAACTCCGTCTGCGACTCGTCGAGGCCGTAGGCGACGAACTGCTCCTGCATTCTCGTTGCCGTCTCCCGAATCTCCTCGAACGTCCCCTTGCCGTTGAGATACGCGTGGACGTCGGCGAGGAGGACGACGACCTCGAATCCGGCCTCCTGCAGCTCCATCAGCTTGTTTGCGGTCAGCATATGACCGATGTGGAGGACGCCGGAGGGCTCGTAGCCGACGTACGCCCGCTTTCCGTCCGGGGATTCGGCTAGCGCGCGCACTTCGTCCTCTGTGACCACCTCGGAGGCGTTCCGGGTGATCAGCTCGTAGGCGTCCATACTGTGGGAAAATCGCGACTCCGGCATATGACTTCTGGGATGACGTCGACGTCAGATCGGAGAGGGTGTGACCGGAGTCATCGTGAGTGCTAAAATGTCGAAATTGGTGGTTTAGACAGGTTCTAAACCGTTTATTTCGGTTAAACGATTATGGGTGATTAAGAAGCCACAACGACACGCGGGTGTATGGACAAGCAGACGGGTCAAACCCGACGGAGGGCCATCCAAACACTCGGCAGCGTTCTCGTCGCCGGATTCGCTGGCTGTAATTCGTCTGGGACGGTGCCGACGGAAGAAGCGACTGATACGCCGACGACCACGACGACCA
>NZ_VJXQ01000003.1:79216-160940 GCF_007655485.1 Halobellus captivus | reverse complement strand
ACCGACAGAGACGACGACCGCAGAACCGACAGGGACGACGACCGAGGAGGAGACCGCTAGCGACGGGGGCGAATCCGCCCAGTTCGTCAGAAATCCGGAAGAGATTCACCCGACGTTGGTCGAGGCGACGTCGGTCCCCTCAGACGAGGTGTTGCTCGGCTTTCGCCTCGAAGATTCGTCGCTTCCGTTTACGACCGAGGTGTATCACTCTCCGGAGGACGCCGAAATACAGGCCACAGAAACCTACGACACCCGAGATCTCGGCGAAGTCGACCTCCTCCCCGATTCACCAGAGGCGCTCGACACGGTGGACACCGACCACGAGGACATCCACTACGGGACGACGGCCGTCGGTGAGCCGCTGAAGGTGACCCTCGTCGCGCGCCAAGACGAGGAGCCGACCTTCGAGTGGAGCTCGTGGGATCGGTCCGGCTATCCGCACGACGGTCACGAGGAGGATCCCGCGCTGGAAGTTGACTGTTACTGCGGGGGAGACATCTACACCGCTCCCGAGGGTGGCACGTGGGCGCGAGTGATTCAAGTGACGCCGACCGAGCGGGTCGACCCGGGCACGACCATCGCACTCAACTGGACTTCGAGCCGGGTCTGAACTCTCCGGCCGCGACCACATCGAATCGGTAAACTATCCGACTACCGGAAAACCCGACTACCGGAAAGGGTCATACGCGTGCGATCCCAACCACCGATCGATGGCAACGACCCGTTCGCCGTTCATCGTCCTGATGGGATTGATCGCGGTGGCGTTTCTGCCGCTCCTCGTGATGTGGGTTGCAGTCACGGACGTCGGGACGTTCGCGTACTTCGCGGGCTTCGCCCTGTACTTCCTCGTCGCGCACCTCGCGCTGCCGGGGTGGGTCTACCTCGACGCGACTGGGAGGGGAAGCGACTCGGCCATCGGCTGGACCGCGTTCAACTTTTTCGTCCCGTTCGTCGGGTTCGTCGCGTACTACTTTCTCGGCCGACCGGACGCGCCGTACGAGGCGGGTGCCGACGCAGGATTGCGCTGAGGGATTCTCTGTTGAACCGGTGTGTCAGCGGCTCTCCCCGCGCGTCCCCGCGCGGTGCTCGGAGATGATCTGATCGACCATCGACGCCTTCCGCTCCTTCTGTCGCTCCTCGGCGCGGCGCTCCCAGTCGTCGATCGCCGCCTCGACCTCCGACTCGCGGGCGACCGCGAGTTCGTCGACCTCCTGGATCGTGACGTCGGCGGCGGGCGCGACGGGGATGTCGTGCTCGAAGAGGATCTGATCGGCGACTTCCGAGAGGTTTCCGCCGGAGCGGAGGACGACGCGCGGGTCGACGCCCGCCAGCAACTCGGCCGTCGAGCGTCCCGCGCCCGAGGCGTCCCGGAGGAAAATCACGTCGCCAGCGGCCAGTCCGTACTGCTTCTCGGCGGTCTCGATGGCGTCGCGGGTGAACTGGTCGACGATCTTCACCGACACGAGGTCGCCGTCGATGTCGACGTCGGCGAAGTTCGAATGATCGAGTTTCCAGAGTCGCTTCAACCGTTCGAGCTTGTCGTCGAGTTCGTCGTTCTCCGCCTCCAGCGTGTCGACGCGTCGCTGGAGTCGGTCCGTGTCGCGTTCGAGCCGCTTGACTTCGCGGCGCTCTCTGGCCTGGCGGCGCTCCTCGCGCTTCGCCTCCGAGAGCTTCGTCTCGTACTCCGCGATCGTCTCCTCGCGCTCGTCGATCGTCGATTCCAACTCGTCGATGTGCGATTCGAGCCGTTCGACCCGCGTCCGGAGGCGACGGATCTGCTTCTCGTCGTCGGTGAGTTCGCGCTCCTCGTGTTCTGACTCATCTTCCTCCGGCTCCTCGTCGTCCGCGAGGTCGCGGAGGACCGCCTCGACGGACTCCTCGCCAGCGACCACGCGGGAGATGACCTCGCCGCGTTCGAGATCCGGCGGGACCTTCCGCGAGACCCGCTCGAACTGGTCCTCGTGGTCGTCGAGCGCGAACAGCGCCGCCGCGAGCGCGTCTCGCTGGTGGTCGTTCTCGTAGGACGCCTCGCGCGTTCGGTGCAGCTTCTCGTCGACCGGGAGGTCCGAGTTCGGCGTCCAACCCGCCGCGTCGAAGCTCCGTCTGAACTTCTCGACGGTCTCGGGCATCGGCGTCACGTCGGCCGCGACGACGATCGGCCGCCCGCGCTCGATCAGCCACTCGATCACGTCCGCCGTGTCGGCCGTCCGCGTCGAGTAGACGTCGAGGACGCGGCCATCGAGTCCGACGACGGCGGCGGCCGTAGTTGTCCCGGGATCGATCCCGACGACGACGTGGTCACGGCGCTTGACCAGCGGCTCGAACTCGATGCCGTCGTAGCGCTCCCGCTCGATCTCGATTCGGGTGTCGCCGGAGCGCCCCTCCGAGACGGGGATGTCGGTCGGCGGCGCTTGGACGGTGAAGACCGCGTTGGCGTACCCGCCGTACTTCTCCGTCACGTCGACCTCGAAGTCGAGATCGGCCTGTCGGAGGCGCTGTTTCACGTCGCGAGCGCGGCGTTTCACCGAGCCGTGAATCCGCCGCGTGTAGCGGTCCTGGCTCCAGCCGCCCTTCCCGGTGGAGCGCCCGCGGGAGACCTTGACCCTCGTCGTATCGCCGAACGCCGCGACCTCGTAGCCGACGTTGGCGGCCGCCAGTCGCGCCGCCGCCTCGGCCTCCTTCATCGGCTTTTTACCGTACGGAACGCCGTGTCTGGAGGCGACACGCGAGAGCGGTTCGGGCCGCTCGGCACCGGTCACCTGCACCAGTTTCGTCGCCGCCGGGAGCATCCGTAAAAAGTGGATCAGCGCGTCCTTGTCGGCGGCCAGTTCGTACATATTGTCCGTGGCGAGCATCGCCGGTTCCTCCCGGTCGAGGAGTCGCCGGAGCTTCCGGTGGGAGACGACGTCGCGGTCGACGTTCTCGCCGTCGAAGGCGACGAGCGCGTAGGAGGGCGCGTCGCCGCGAACGTCTCCGCTCTGGATGTCCACGCCGAAAACGAGAGAATCGAGGGCACTCGTCCGGTCAGTCACAACCGAGGTAGGTCGGCTGTGAATATATATTCCACGCCGGGGGAGAGAGATTTGACACCGGGGGAGAGATATTCTATGTCGAGGAGGGATATTCTATGTCGTCGAGAGATATTCTATGTCGTCGAGAGATATTCTATGTCGGGAGCGTGTCGCTCTACGCCGATACGCGCGGTCCGGTAGATGAGGTCGCATCTGCGACCGTCCGAACACACGCAGGTCCCGGAATCATTATATATCTCAGGCTGAACATCTGCGTAATCAAACTCGTTATGAAGGACGCGACCGGAGAGCACACGTACCGAACGTATTTTGAGGAGTCTCCGGTGGCAGTGTTCGTCACGGACGAGCGCGGGCGGTACGTCGACGTGAACGAGTCGGCCTGCGAACTCGTCGGATACCAGCGCGAGGAACTGCTCTCGATGTCGATCCCGGACCTGGCGCGTGGGGCGACCGATTCCGAGCGAGTCGAGTCGTTGGAGCGGCTCAGAGACCGCGGACGGGTCCGGGCTGAAGAGATCCTGGTCCACGCGGACGGCCGCGACGTCCACATCCTCTTGGACGCCGTCGCCGTCGCGGGCGATCGATTCGTCGCGTACTGTCAGGACATCACCGATCGGAAACAGTACGAACAACGCGTCAAGGAGCAACGCGACGGACTCGAAGTGCTGAATCAGATGCTCCGACACGACATCCGCAACGATCTGCAGGTGATCACCGGATACGTGACGCTGGCGAGAGAACGGTGTACCGACCCGGATCTCCTCTCGTCCCTCGAAACAGTTCGCCAGCACGCCGATCACGCGGTCGAACTAACCAACGTCGGTCGGGACCTCGCAGAGGTTATGCTGGAAGTCGAGGACCGCCTCCGGCCGGTGGACCTCGAATCCGTGCTCGAACGCGAACTCACCGATATCGTTGCGGCCTATCCCGAGGCGCAGGTGAGTTACAACGAGATCCCGTCCGCGTCGGTCGTCGCCGACGACCTGCTCGGATCGGTCTTCCGAAACCTGTTGAAAAACGCGATCCAGCACAACGACAGCGACACGCCGATGGTGGCCGTCAGGGTGGCCGAGCGCGATGAGACCGTGACGGTCCGAGTGATCGACAACGGACCGGGGATTCCCGACGAGCGAAGGGACGTGATCTTCCAGAAAGGCGAACACAGTGGGGAGAGTCAGGGGATGGGTCTCGGTCTGTATCTCGTCGAAACGCTCGTCGAGACGTACGGCGGAGAGGTCTGGGTCGACGACGCACTCAGTGACAGCCAGCAGCGACTGCGAACTCGGCGGAGCGGCCTTCGCCGTCGAGCTACAGCAAACTTCGTGACCGCAGGTGTCGAAGCGGGAGCCCGGTCAGACGGCCGTGACGGCGATCCGATCAAGAAGCAGTGACGACGGTCCGATCACGCGGCGGTGATCTCGATATGCCACGTCTCCGAGTCCGGACTCGTCGTCTCGTACTCGAACCCGCGCTGTTCGAGCACGTCGTAGAGCGGTTTCGGCTCGAAACTGTTGATCAACAGGAGCGATTCGTCGTCGGAGAGGCCGTCGAGCGCGGCGATAATGTCGTTGAACGGTTCGCCGTCGATTTCGCGGACGTCCAACGACTTCTGCTCCGAACCGTCAGTCGTGTGGGGGCACATAGTCGGAAATACAGGACGCGACATCCTATACCTTAACCCGATCACGTTCGTACTCGGTCGCTCTCGCCGTCGAAGCGCGGGTCACACGATCCGGTTGACGAGGTCGTCCCCGTTTCGGATCCGCGTTACGTTCTCTCGGACGAGCGCTGCGACGTGTCGATAGTATTCGCGAGAGACCGAACCGGCGTGCGGAGTGACGATCACCTCGTCCATCCCCCACAGTGGCGACGATTCGGGGAGCGGTTCCGTCTCAAACACGTCCAGCGCCGCGCCAGCGATCACACCGTCTTCGAGCGCCTCGACGAGCGCGTCCTGATCGACGACGCCCCCGCGACTGACGTTCAGGAGATACGCGTCCTCTCGCATCGCCGCGAAGACGTCCCCGTCGACGAGTCGCTCCGTCTGCTCGGTCAACGGCACCGCGAGCGCGACGAACTTCGCGCCGGAGACGGCTGTTTCCAGATCGGCGGGCGTGTACACGGTGTCGACGCCGGGTTCGGGGACCGGCGTCCGTCGAACCCCGTCCACGTCGAGTCCGAGGCCAGTTAGTCGGTCGACGATCCCCCGACCGAGGCTCCCGAGGCCGACGACGCAGGCGCGTTCGCCAGCGACCGTCCAGGCCTCGTCCCAGTCGGGGCGGACCCACGTGCCCCGCCGCTGGTTTCCGACGTGCGTGTGGAGACGCCGGGCGAACGCGAGCACGTACCCGGCGACGGTCTCGCCGATCGCGTCCCCGTGGACTCCGGTGCTGTTCGTCAGCGCGACACCCTCGGCGCGGAACCGGTCGGTCGGAAAACGATCGACGCCCGCTACGATCGAGTGGACCCAATCGAGATCGAAGTACTGCGCTCGGTGAGCGAACGTAACGATTCCGTCGTAAGAGGCGACCGAATCCGCGGATCCGTCGACGATATCGATCTGGACCGGAGACGGCTGAAGCGCGTCTCGCAGTCGCTCCGGCGGGAACAGCACCGAAACCGATTCGTCGATTCCGAGGCTTTCGAGTACCATAGACTGCCGTACGTGCGAACGGCTTAAAAAGAGAGACCGCGAGGAGTACTTCCGCACACCCCACGGCCTACTCGTCGTCGGGGAACGGGATCTCGAACGTCCGGCCATCGTTCGGGACGAACGCCTCGTCGCCGTCGAACGTCTCGCGCGCCTCGCGTTCGATCGGACTCGCGTCGGCGGCGTACCGCGAGGAGATGTGCGTGAGCGCGAGAGACGTCGCCCCGGCCCGGTTCGCGATCTCGGCCGCTTCGCGTCCCGTCGAGTGCCCCGTCTGCCGCGCTCTGTCGGCCCACTCGTCCCCGAAGGTGGCGTCGTGGACGAGGAGGTCCGGTTCGTCGACGACCTCGACGGTCGCGTCCACGGGGCGCGTGTCACCGGTGTAGACGAAGCGCCGCCCGGGACGGGGATCGCCGACCACCTGTTCCGGTTCGATCACCCGCCCGTCGTCGAGTTCGATCGTTTCGCCGTTGTGGAGGCGGCCGAACTGCGGCCCGACCGGGACGCCGAGCGCTTCGGCCTTCTCGCGGTCGAACCGACCGCGTCTGTCGTCTTCGACGAGCGCGTACCCGACCGAACTGGTAGTACGGTGCGTCGTCTCGAACGTCCGGACCTCGTACTCGTCGGCGGCGAGCGCGACCGTTCCGGGACGAACCTCGCGGACGGTAAGCGGGAAGTCGGGTCGGTAGCCGCCAGCCTCGACGAGCCGTTTCAAGTGTCGCTTCGATCCCGGGGGACCGTAGACCGCGAGCGGGTCCTCGCGGTCGTTGAAGTCCATCGTCTGAACGAGACCGGGAATCCCGAGGACGTGGTCGCCGTGGAGGTGCGTGACGAACAGGTGCGAGACCGAGAACCCCGTCCCGAACCGCATCATCTGCCGCTGGGTCCCCTCGCCGCAGTCGAACAACAGGCGTTCGCCCTCGCGTTCGACGAAGAAGGCGCTCGGTCCCCGCTGGGTCGTCGGTACGGCCCCGCCAGTCCCGAGAAACGTCACGCGCATCGACATACGTTTCCTGAGAGGCGACAGGGTAAACGCGTGTCGGATCCGCGTCCCGTCGCCGACGTAGCTTTTTGTGACCGCCGGACGCATCCACGAGTATGGACGGTGGTCCCGGCTCGCGAACGGACCGTTGGTGGGACGAGACCTCCGGCGACGCCGACGATCCGGTCGTCGGAGCCACGGCGCTGTTGGTACTCGGAGCGGGGCTCGGATCGCTGTTCGGCGTGCCGGTTCTCGCGGCGGTCGATTTCTGGATCATCTTCGTCGTCGGGTACGCGGTGTTGGTCCCGCTCGTGTCGCTCCTTCGGGGGGCGTCCGATACCGACGACGGGAACGAAGAGCGCCAGCGGTTCGCATCCGAGGAGAGTCGGGGCGCTGGAGACCACACGACCGAGGATGTCGATGCCGCGCTCGCACGCCTCCGAGAGCGGTACGCGCGCGGTGATCTCTCCGACGAGCAGTTCGAGCGGAAGTTGGAAGTGCTCCTGGAGACGGATATCCCCGAGAACGCACGCGAACGCATCGGTCGGCGTCGACCCGAATACGAGGCTGATCGGACGGAGCGGGTCGACCCCGAACGCGAGCGCTCGCCGTAGCGCCCGCGGAGAGAGGGAGAGTTTCTTACCCTCCCGTCGACTACCCGACGCTAATGGACGCGCCCCTGTGGACCGAAAAGCACGCGCCGTCGCTCGCGGAACTGCCGCAAGCGGAAGTTCGAGAGCGACTCTCTCGAACCGTGGACCAACCGATGAACCTCGTCGTTCAGGGGCCCGCAGGCGTCGGCAAGACCGCCGCCGTGCGCGCGCTAGCCCGCGAGGCGCACGAGGATCCCGACGCCGACTTAGTCGAGATCAACGTCGCTGACTTCTTCAGCCGGACAAAGAAAGAGATCCGCGATGACCCGCGGTTTTCGCGCTTCTTACAGGGGCAGACCGAGTTCTCGAAGCAGTATCGCCGCGGCGGGAAGGGGAACAAGTACAAGCGCGAGTGGTCCAAGCGCGATATGATCTCGCACGTGATGCAGGAGCTCTCCTCGTATCAACCCGCTTCGGGGACGTACAAGACCGTCCTCTTGGACAACGCCGAGACCATCCGCGAGGACTTCCAGCAGGCGCTCCGTCGCGTGATGGAACAGTACCACCGGAACACGCAGTTCGTGATCACGACGCGGCAGCCCTCGAAGCTCATCCCGCCGATCCGCTCGCGGTGTTTCCCGGTTCCCGTGCGCGCGCCGACGACCGACGAGATCGAGACGGTGCTCGCGACCATCGCGGAGGCGGAAGGCGTCGACGCCGACGCGATGGCGCTGAACCTCATCGCCTCGAAGGCCGACGGCGACCTCCGTTATGCGGTTCTCGCGGCCCAGCGCGCCGCCGTCGAGGGCGACGGAGCGATCAGCGTCGAATCGGTGGGAACCGCGCTCTCGGAGGCGGGCCACGACGACGCGCTGAAATCAGTGCTCGACGCCGCCGCGGCGGGGGAGATTCCAGACGCCAGAAAGCAGTTGACCACGCTCCTCGACGACGAGGGATTCGGCGGGCAGGAACTCCTCACGGAACTCCTGCACGTCGCCGACACCTACCCCGAGGAGTTCGGCGAACGGAACCTGATCCGTCTCCACCGACTCGCCGGGAGCGTCGATCTCGACCTCGCGGAGGGCAACGACGGCCGATTGCACCTCACCCACCTCTTGGCCGCGTGGGCGGGCGGCCAGTCCGAACTCGACGGGGAGGCGTTCGCCTAGATGCGCTTCGCGCCGGGCGTGCGGCGGTTCGCGGTTCCGGCGTTCGCGGCCGCCGCGGTACTCTCGCTGCTCGCCTCGCCGTTCGCGATCGTCGCGCTCGCGGTCGGCGGCTTCGTGATGTGGTTCTTCCGCGACCCCGAGCGCCGTCCCTCCGGCCCCGGCGTCGTCTCGCCCGCGGAGGGGCACGTCTCCGTCGTCCGCGAGGAGGGCGACCAGCTTCGAGTGGGCGTGTTCATGAACGTGACCGACGTCCACGTGAACCGCGCGCCGTTCGAGGGGCGCGTCGAGCGCGTCACCCACCGACCGGGAAAGCACCTCCCCGCGTTTTCGAAGGAATCGGAGCGAAACGAACGCGTCGACGTCGACGTCGCGACCGAGGAGGGACCGGCCGAACTCTCGCTGATCGCTGGCGCGTTCGCCCGGCGAATCCACCCGTACGTCGAGCGCGGCGACGACCTCGCGCGCGCCCAGCGGATCGGCCACATCGACTTCGGCTCGCGCGCGGACGTCCTCCTGCCGCCGCCGTACGACCGCGGGGATCTGCTGGTCGAGGAAGGAGATCGCGTCCGGGCGGGAGAATCGATCGTCGCGGCGAAAGAACGGTAACGGACGCCGTGGCGAAAGAACGGTGACGGACGCCGGAGACACGCCACGGGAGAGAACGCCGCAACCGGCTTTTCGTCTCGGGTCGACGAGGTGTCGACAGAGTTGATCAGATCTTCCAGTGGGTGAAGTGGATCCGACGGGTCGAAGTCCGCCGCCGCGACGACCCGGCACAGTGGCTCGTGACCCCGATCAGCGGCTTCGAGTAACGCCACGGCGAGCCCGGATCCAACCACGAGTGCGAATTAGGTCCGAGCCCCCCAGCCGCTACGGCCGATCTAGGACGTGAACGTACCGAACCAGCGACCGGTGAACGCGGCGCTCGAACTGCGCGGTGACCGTCCACCCGGCCTCTCTGGCTGCTGCCTCCCACGAGCGGTCGGCGACGAGGACGCACGCGGGAGCGACCCGCGCCGCCTCGGTGAGCGCGCCGCCGACGAGATCCGCCAGTTCGTGTCCGGCGATCTTCGACTGGCGGCCGTAGGGCGCGTCGAAGACGACCGCGTCGACGGCGTCGTCTACGAGAGGCAGTTCCGTGGCGTCGCCGCGAACGACGTCCCAAGGAGATGAAAGGTAGTAGTCGAGGTTCTGCGCCGCGCCGCGGGCCATCTTCCGCTGGGCGTCGGAGCCGACGGCCCGCGCGCCGACGAGTCCCGCTTCGATCAGCAGGCCGCCGGTGCCGCACATCGGGTCCAGGACCGTCGCGTCCGGGAGCGACGCCCCGGCGGCGAGGTTGACGTACGCGCGGGCGTCCATCGGGGCCATACTGCCCGGTTGGAAGAAGGGTCGATCCGTGGGCGCGCGCGAGCCGAACGCCGCGTCGCGCTCGGCAGCGGCCCAGCCGAGGAGGCAGATCTCCTCCGAGAAGCAGACCCGGAGTTCGTGATCGGGGTCGTCGAGATCGACGTCGAAGCCGCGGTCGACGAGCACGCCGCCCAGCGTTCGCTCCGCCTCGGACGTGCTCGCGTCGGCCGTGCCGCGGACGTTTCGAGCCCGGACCGCGACGGTTCCCGACCGCTCGAACGACGCGGCGGTCAGGGTGGCGGCTGCGTCCGACACCGACGCCGCCGCTCGCCCGACGAGTTCGGAGACGTGGCGGGTGTAGGCGAGCGCAGGAACTCGGTCCAGCCGCACCCCGCGGGCCGTCGCGAGCCCCGGCGCGACGCGCTCGACCGCGGAGGCGGCCGCTCGCTGGGCTTCCAGGGCGGCGAACGCCTCGTCGTCGGCCTCACCAGCGAGCTCCAGATAGTACACGGCCGAACCTGGGGAGGGTCGCAAATCAGGGTGTCGAATCTTCGGACAGCGGTGCGGTAGTTGCGATGAGTAGTCGTCCATACCGAGGGAAGATCGGCCGACGGCCCGCACCAACCTTTTTAAACCTTAAATACATCGTTTAAGTCGTTATAATGAGCGACCCCAAGGACACGATCAACATCGAGAACGTCGTCGCCTCCACCGGGATCGGTCAGGAGCTCGATCTCCAGAGCGTGGCGATGGATCTTGAAGGCGCGGACTACGACCCCGAGCAGTTTCCCGGTCTCGTCTACCGGACGCAGAATCCGAAGTCGGCGGCGCTCATCTTCCGTTCTGGCAAGATCGTCTGCACCGGTGCGAAGTCGACCGACGACGTCCACGAGAGCCTCCACATCGTCTTCGACAAACTCCGCGAGCTGAAGATCCCCGTGGATGACGACCCAGAGATCACGGTCCAGAACATCGTCACGTCCGCGGACCTCGGTCGAAATCTCAACCTCAACGCCATCGCCATCGGTCTGGGTCTCGAAAACATCGAGTACGAGCCCGAGCAGTTCCCCGGACTGGTCTATCGACTCGACGAACCCTCCGTCGTCGCGCTGCTGTTCGGCTCCGGGAAACTCGTCATCACCGGCGGGAAAGCGCCTGACGACGCCCGCGAGGCGGTCGACGTTATCGTGTCCCGGCTGAACGATCTCGGTCTGCTCGACGGCTGAGCGTCGGTTCGTTTTCAGATGTTGGTCCCACTGCAGGCCGCGGACGGAACGCCGCTCGCGATCGCGGGGACGTTCGCGATCTTCGCGCTCTTCCTCTCTGTTACCGCGCACATCGCCGCTCGCAACGTCCTCGGAGACGTCCCAATCAGAAACGGTTTCCTCATCGGTCCAGTTCCGGCGGCGGTGAGCATCATCGTCTCGACGTTCGCCGCGAGCGATGCGATCCTGTTCGGCGGACTGCTCGTCGCGATCGTCCTCGACGGATTGGCGATCGGGTACGTTTACGGCGAGTCACGGACGCTCTCGGCGTACATCACGCTGATCCATTTCGTCGTCAGTGTCATCCTCGGGACGGTCCTCGTCGGAGTCTGGCTGCTCGCGACGAGCGCGCCCGCGTGAGACGGGAGCGGAAAGCGAATCGAACGCGGACCTCTACTCCACCAGCCGCTCGATCTCGGTGACGAGGATGCCGGACGCGCCGACGGCCTTCAGGTCGTTGACGACCTCGAAGACGTCCCGCTCGTCGACGACGACGTGTACGGCGACGGTGTCGTCGCCAGCGACGTCCATCACCGTCGGGCCGCCCAGTCCGGGGATGACTTCGCGGACGTCGTCGAGTCGGTCTCGGGGCGCGTTCATCATCACGTAGCGCTTGTTCTCGGCGGCGAGGACGGATTTGAACGCCGTCACAAGCTGTTCGACCTTCGGATCGTCGGCGTGATCGGGGTGCGCGTAGAGCCGAACCGAGGATTCGAGCACGTCGTCGACGATCGCGAGGCGGTTCATCCGCAGCGTCGTCCCCGTCGAGGTGATGTCGACGATTGCGTCGGCCATCTCGACGTGCGGCGTCAGTTCGGTCGCGCCGGTCACCTCGACCACGTCGGCATCGATTCCCTCGCGTTCGAGGTACTCGCGGGTGATCTGCGGGAACTCGGTCGCGACGCTCTTGCCAGCCACGTCGTCGGGGTCCGTGATGTCGCCGTCCTCGGGCGCGGCGAGGACGAGTCGGCAGCGGCCGAATTCCAGGTCGACGAGTTCGACGAGGTCGCGGCCGGACTCGACGACCTGATCGCGGCCGGTGATGCCGACCGCCGCAGCCCCGTCCCAGACGTACTCGGGAATATCGGCCGCGCGGGCGAACAGCACGCTCACGTCGGGATCGACGGTGTCGGCGTACAGCTTTCTGTCCGCGGCGCTCTCGATGTGGAGTCCGGCCCGTTCGAGGAGGTCGACGCTCGGATCGTGCAGGCGGCCCTTGTTGGGCACGGCGATGCGCATACCGACACCTCACGCGCCCGCGACCTACCACTTTCGCTCGTGGACCGGGTCCCCCGCGAGCGACGACCACCGAGGTGGGCAGCGGATAGCGACGAACCAGCCGCCGCGGGAGCGATTGAAAGGGACCGGGGGCTTTCGAGGTCGCCTCCGGAACACCGGCATCAAGAGCGATTGATGAGTCGCATAGAGGCACAACGATCATAGGCGCGGGCGTTGATTCGCCGGTATGACCGACCACAGCGACGACGCGCGGGCCGACGGGGGGAACGGAGCCGCTGACGTAAGCGACCGAACCGCCGCCGTCTCCCGCGAGACGGCCGAGACGACGATCGACGTGACGCTGGCGATCGACGGCGACGGCGACAGCGCCGTCGAAACCGGAATCGGCTTCTTCGACCATATGCTCGAAGCGTTCGCGAAGCACGGGCTGTTCGACCTGACGGTGCAGTGCGACGGGGATCTGGAGATCGACGACCACCACACCGTCGAGGACGTCGCGATCGTGCTCGGAGAGGCCTTCACGGAGGCGCTCGACGACAAGCGCGGCATCGTCCGCTACGCCGACCGGAAGGTCCCGCTGGACGAGGCGGTCGCGGGCGTCGTCGTCGACGTCAGCGGACGGCCGCACTTCGACTTCGACGGCGCGTTCTCCCAGGCGCAGATCGGCGGTTTCACGAGCGATATGGCCCGGCACTTCGCGTACTCGCTGGCGATGAACGCGGGGTTGACGCTGCACGCGGAAGTAACGGGCGTCAACGCCCACCACGAGGTCGAGGCGTTGTTCAAGGCGCTCGCGCGAGCGCTCGACGATGCGACGCGGATCGATCCGCGGCGCAGCGACACGCCGAGTACGAAAGGGAAGCTGTAGCGCGACTTTTTGCGGGCAGGCTCAGTCTTTGCGCAGCGTCCCGTCCTCGTCGGTGAGCACGCCGCGGTCGACGGCGTGGTCCAGAATCCGATCGACCTGAGCGTCGTCGAGTTGGTAGGCGCTCCCGGCGAGTTCGACGACGGCGCTCCGTTCGACGGGGAACTCCCGGTTCCCGAGCAGCCGCATCACGGTGCGGAAGTCCTCGGGTTCCTCGCCGACGCCGCTCCCACCGGGGCTCGGAGGCGTCCCGCGGGGCGGTTCCTCGCGGGACGGATCGCTTCCCGGCGCGGTGGGGTCGCGAGCGGGTGCGTCGCGACCGTCGGTTCCGCCGCCGGGCGTATCGACGCGGTCGGCCTCTCCGCCGCTGGACGTAGCGACGCCATCGGCAGCGACGTCGCCGTCGCGGACGCGCGTTCGCTCCGCTTCGACCCCCGCTTCCGACGGGGTCTCCTCGGCTTCGTCGGGCTCCTGAAAGCCGTCGTACTCGGCGATATCCGTGAATCCCTCGGGAGCGTTGAATCCGCTCGTCGGGACGGCCCTACTCGGCGAGTCAGACGGCGTCGAGGGATCGGACTCCCCCGCCGACTCGGCAGTATGCGATTTCTCGGCGTCGACCGCGTCCGAGGGCGAGAAATCGGCGTCCGGCGTCGGTTCCGCAGTCGGCGCAGAGTCCGCGTCCCGGTCGACACCCAGCCGCGAGAGGAGCGGGTCGACGACGGTTTCGAGCGTTTCCAGGCAGTCCGCGCAGAGGACGACCCGTCGCTGTTCGGCCTCCGTCGGCGACAGTTCGGGCGGAATCGCCTCGTAGATGCCCGCGGCGTCCTCCCCGCAGAAGTCACAGTTCCGGAGTTGGCGCATCGGCATAGTCGTGTCTCCGCGTGCGGCGGAGTAAAAGTATTCGACCGAGCGAGCGCCGTCTCGGCGCGGTCTCTACGCGGTCTCGACAGGCCCGCCGCGCTCGGTCCACTCGGTGAGGCTCCCCTCGTAGAATCCGACGTCCTCGTAGCCCGACGACCGCAGGACAATGTAGGTGTGGCTGATCCGTCGGGCGGTGTTGCAGTAGAGGATCACGCGCTTGTCGGGCGTCACGCCGACAGTGGCGAGAATATCGGCACGTTCCGCCTCCGGCTTCAGCCCGCGCGTCTCGTCGTCGACGAGTTCCCGCCAGTCGAGGTTGACCGCGCCGGGGAGGTGGCCCTCGTCGTACTCCTCGGGGTCGCGGGTGTCGACGACCACGGTCTCCGGGTCCGCAAGCGCGTCGTGGACGGTTTCGTAGTCGACGAGCGGTGAGTGCTCGGGGCCGCGAACCGCGTACTCGGTTTCCGTGGGTGACGACGGCTCACTGGTCGTTTCGTGCGCCCGGTTCCACGCGCTGAAGTCGCCGTCGAGCAGGTGCAGTCGATCCGGCGGGTGGCCGTACAGCTCCGCCGTGACCAGAAACCGCGCCGCGAACACGCCGTGGGTGTCGTCGTAGGCGACGACGTCGTCGTCGGGGCCGACGCCCGCGGCCGAGAGGAGCGATTCCCACGTCTCCGCGCCGGGGAGCATCCCCTCGTCGCCCGCCTCGCTGCGGAACGTCTCGAAGGGGATGTTCTGCGCGCCGGGAACGTGCCCGATTCCGTCGAACTCCCACGCGTCCCGAACGTCGACCACCCGCACCTCGTCGAGCCTGTCGGCCAGCCAATCGGCCGAGACGACGACGTTTTCGTACATATTACCCAGTACCGGCGGCCGACTCTTCAACGTGGCCGATTGGACCCGCATTCGCCCGGTGTCAGAGAAGGAAGACAATATTGCCGGTAGTTTCGCTGAGGAGACGGACTTCGATCTTCCTGGGGAGGACCTACCACTCGAACCGTCTGTCACGTTCGATTGATGCGGCAATAATTTCTGGATAATGGGAGGATGGGCAGTACGCGCCGTAGTTGTGAGGATTATAGGGGAAGAGCACGTAGCGGAGTATGCAATGACAAACGACGGTTACGCCAAAGACGTGCTCGTGTCACCCGAGTGGGTGGAAGAGAACCTCGACGAGTTCGAGAGCGACGACCCCGCCTATCGACTGGTCGAAGTCGACGTCGACACCGAAGCGTACGACGAGAGTCACGCGCCCGGTGCGATCGGGTTCAACTGGGAGAGCCAACTGCAGGACCAGACGAACCGGGATATCCTCGACAAGGACGACTTCGAGGAGCTCCTGGGAAGCCACGGCATCTCCGAGGACTCCACGGTCGTGCTGTACGGCGACAACTCCAACTGGTTCGCCGCCTACACCTACTGGCAGTTCAAGTACTACGGCCACGAGGACGTGCGCCTCCTGAACGGCGGTCGCGACTACTGGATCGACAACGACTATCCGACCACCGACGAGGTGCCGGAGTTCTCCGCGGTCGACTACAACGCCCGCGGTCCCTTCGAGTCCATCCGCGCGTACCGCGACGACGTCGACCACGCCGTCGACGAGGGCCTGCCGCTCGTCGACGTCCGCTCGCCCGAGGAGTTCTCAGGCGAGATCCTCGCCCCGCCGGGACTGCAGGAGACGGCCCAGCGCGGCGGCCACATCCCCGGCGCGCGGAACATCTCGTGGGCGGCGACCGTCAACGACGACGGGACGTTCAAGTCCGCCGACGAGCTCGAAGAGCTCTACGCCGACCAGGGTATCGACGGCTCCGAGACGACCGTCGCCTACTGCCGCATCGGCGAGCGCTCCTCGATCGCGTGGTTCGCGCTCCACGAACTGCTCGGCTACGACGAGGTCGTCAACTACGACGGCTCCTGGACGGAGTACGGCAATCTCGTCGGCGCGCCGATCGAGAAGGGCGACGGCCAGTAACCACCGAATTCCGCTTTTTTTGCGCTGCCGACGTCACCCCGCGAGCACGAGGCTCGCGATCGCAGGGGTGAGAAACGCCTCGATGAAGGCCGCGACGACGAACAGCGAAACGAGGCCGAGGAGCACCCGGTAGCTCCGTCGGATCGCCGCCGGGATCTCGTCGACGTCGCGTCGACCGCGGAGCACACCGAGGACGACGGCGCCGAGCCAGAGTCCGACTCCGCCGCCGACGACGAGCGCGGGAATCTCGATGATCCCGTGCGGGGCGATCAGCGCGACAACGGCGATCGGTTCGAAGACGCCCGCGACGGCCCCGACGATCAGGCCGTTGAACGCCAGCCCGACGGCGGCCGGGATACCGACAGCGAGCCCGCTGTAGGCGAGATCGACCGCGACCAGCCAGTTGTTCACGGCCAGATTGATGAACGTCCCGACCGGGAACGTCCCGAAGACGTTCGCTACGCCGTCTCCGATCGGCAGCGCGACGCCGATCGGAGCCGTCGCGCGCCACCCGACGAGGCCGCCGAGGCCAACGAAGCCGAGCGAGGCGAGGTTCGCGACCGGATTACCTTTGAGGAAGCCGCCGACGGCGCGGAGGCCGCCGACGAACGCCGCGCGGAGTCGCCGATCGACCGGCGCGATATCCGGGTCGGAATCCAGCGCCACTTCGGCGTACAGCGAGGTCTTGAAGCCGTCGATCAGCGGCGAGAACAGGACGGTTCCGAGGAGCGCCGTCACCCGCGTCGCGCCGATCGCCGAGGCAGCGCTTCCGACCCCGCCCGAGGCGAGCAGCGCGGCGAACGCGACGGCGACGTAGACGAGCGCGGCGACCGGCCGCTGGAACGGGAAGCGAACGCTCCGGCGGACGGCCTCGACCGCGCCGACGTCGTCGACGACGACGGCCTGCTCGGCGAACGCGAAGAGGACGAACACGGCCGCGACGAGCAGCGCACCGACGAACAGGACGAAGAGGACCCCGAGGATACCGAGCCCCAACACCGTCCACGCGGGCTCCGTCCCCGTCGCCGACGCGGAACCGAACGCGGCGGTGACGTAGCCGCCGATCGCGGCGAGGACGCCGAAAACCGGAACCGCGACCGCCGCGAGCGCGGCGAGGAGCAGGAGTCGAACGCCGAGGATCGATTTCCAGTATCGTCCGATGCCCTCGACGGCGGCGCGAACCCCGTCGTCGTTCCGGAGCAGCCCGTAAATCCCGCTCACCGTGGCCGCGCTCCCGACGGCCGAGGCGATCACCGCGAGGAGAATCGACAGGAGCGCGCCGACCGCGACGAGGCCGATCGTCTCGGGCGTGAGCAGTCCGGCGAACGCCTCGCCGAGTTCCGGTGCGAGTCGTTCGACCTCGCCGGGGTCGATCTCTCCCCCGTTGGTATCGAGCGGGCCCGCCCCGCTGTTCAGTTCGCGCAGAACCTCGACAAACGGGTCGAGTCGGCCCGCGGACGCGAGAAACCAGACGGCGAGCAATCCGGCGACCAGCACCGGCACGCGAGCGATCCCGTACAATCCGGTCACGAGCAGATACAGCGGCAGCACCGACGCCGATCGCTCGAAGAGCAACCGTCCGCCGGTTCGGAGGGCGATGGAGGGCTTCACGTGCGTGAACTCTCAGTCGCCAGACATAGATCTTCGGGAGCGGGCTGCTGGAACGCGTCGTCGGCTGATATCTCGACTCGGCGTTCGACGTGTCGATGGCTACAAGCGCGGGGCGAGCGAAGGACCGATATGAACGGCAGCGACCTCACGGCGGAGCTACAGGACGAACACGAGACGGCGTTCTCTCGGCTCGGCTCCTCGAAAGCGATGTACGCAGTCACCGGCGGCGAGATGGACGGGGACAGCATCCGTGCGGCGGCGGCGAGTGACGCGCTGGCGCTCGCGGACGTGCTCGAATCGTGGGCCGAGTCCGACGGTGGGGGCGGAGACGGAGAGGCCGACCTGTTCGCGGACCTCGCGTCCGCCGCCCGCGATCGGGCCGCCGACGTCGCGGACGATCCGTCGGACGGAGACGGACCGAGCCGCTATGAGGCGCTCGCGACGTTCGAGTCGATACCGGCCCGGCTCGGCGGACTGCTCGGCCGCTACCTCGTCGCGCTCGAACACGCCGGACAGATGGTCGGCTTCTTCATCGGCGACGCGGATCCGATGGCCGCCGACGACTTCCGCGGCTACCGATCGGAACTGGAAGCAGAGCGTGATCGCGTCCTCGCGGCGCTCGACGGTGCCTGCGACTCCGACGACGACTGGAAAGCCGCCCGGGAGGCCGCCGATGCAGTCGTCGAAGCCGCCTACGACGACTACGTCAAGACGCTGGAATCGATGGGAATCAAGCCGAAGAACGTCTGTTGAACGGACTGTAACCGTCGGTCGACAATAGTCGGAGCCCGAGCCGAGACCTCGCCGGGGGCGTCTCGGAGAATCGGCCGCATCTGTGTCCCGTTGGTCGCAGACACTACGGAGCGGCGATCACCGAATTGAGGGGGAGGGAGTGACCGATTCCACCGGGGTGAGGCGGGGTCGACCTCCTCAGCGGACGGGAGTCGGTACCACATCTCCACCCGAAATAGGGGGGTTCAGGCGCTGAAACGGCTGACAACGAGATGACGTGTGTCAGTCGCGCGTCAGACGCCCGCGACGCCCTCACGGAACTCCGAGACGCTCGATCGGGCGTCGACGACGGCCTCGTGGGCCGCTCCGTCGGTCTCCTCCGCGAGTTCGGCGAGGACGTTCATATGCCGGGCCAGCCGACCGTGGTCGGGGGTGCGCTCTCGCGCCGCGAGCGTCGCGAGCGCGTCCGATTGGTCGTAGATTCGCTTCCGTGCGTCGCCGTCGGCGGCCTCCGCCGCGTCGCGGAGTCGCTGGCTCGCCGCTTCGAGGAGTTCGTGTGCCATACGCGAGCGTACACTCAGCAGTTTGAAAACGCTTCGCCTCCGTCGGCCGGGTCGCTCGGACATCTCGCGTCAATCGGCGCGCCTTGTTCCACTCCGACCGACCGTCTCAAGTGTCTGTGCTTCCAAGAACCCCCGATGAGCGACACCTCCGGGTCGAGTCCGCTCTCGCCCGACAGACCGACCGCAGAGCGGGAGTTCCGCGTCGACGCCCCGTTCGACCCCGCGGGCGATCAGCCCGAGGCCATCGAGCGGCTCGCCGAGGGATACGCGTCGGGGATGAACGAGCAGACGCTGCTCGGCGTGACCGGATCGGGCAAGACCAACACCGTCTCGTGGGTCGTCGAGGAGTTCCAGCAGCCCACTCTCGTGCTCGCCCACAACAAGACGCTCGCCGCGCAGCTGTACGAGGAGTTCCGCAACCTGTTCCCGGACAACGCGGTCGAGTACTTCGTCTCCTACTACGACTACTACCAGCCAGAGGCCTACGTCGAACAGACCGACACCTACATCGACAAGGACATGTCGATCAACGAGGAGATCGATCGACTTCGCCACTCGGCGACGCGCTCGCTTCTCACCCGCGACGACGTCATCGTCGTCGCGAGCGTCTCGGCGATCTACGGGCTCGGCGATCCGAAGAACTACACGGAGATGGCCCTCCGCGTCGAGCGCGACGACCGCCTCGACCGCGACGAGTTGCTCGCGCGCCTCGTCGATCTGAACTACGAGCGCAACGACGTCGACTTCCAGCAGGGGACGTTCCGCGTCCGCGGGGACACCGTCGAGGTGTACCCGATGTACGGCCGCTACGCGGTTCGGGTCGAGTTCTGGGGCGACGAGGTCGACCGACTGATGAAACTCGATCCGCTCACCGGGGAGGTCGTCTCCGAGGAACCCGCCGTCCTCGTGCACCCCGCAGAGCACTACTCGATCCCCGAAGACCAGTTGGAGGAGGCGATCGGTGAGATCGAGGCGCTGATGGAAGACCGCGTGAAGTACTTCGAGCGGCAGGGCGACCTCGTGGCCGCCCAGCGGATCGAGGAGCGTACGACGTTCGACATCGAGATGCTCAGAGAGACGGGCTACTGCTCGGGCATCGAGAATTACGCAGTTCATATGTCCGACCGCGAGTCCGGCGAAGCGCCGTACACGCTGCTCGATTACTTCCCCGAGGACTTCCTGACCGTCGTCGACGAGTCCCACCAGACCTTACCGCAGATCCGCGGGCAGTTCGCGGGCGATAAGTCTCGGAAGGACTCGCTCGTCGAGAACGGCTTCCGGCTCCCGACGGCGTACGACAACCGCCCGCTCACGTTCGAGGAGTTCGAGGAGAAGACCGACCGAACGCTGTACGTGTCGGCGACGCCGGGCGACTACGAGCGCGAACGAAGCGAGCGGATCGTCGAGCAGATCGTCCGCCCCACCCATCTGGTCGATCCCGCGATCGAGGTCGAAGATGCCACCGGGCAGGTCGACGACCTGATGCACCGGATCGACGAGCGGATCGAGCGCGAGGAGCGCGTGCTCGTCACGACGCTCACGAAGCGGATGTCCGAGGACCTCACCGAGTACCTCGAGGAGTCCGGCGTCGACGTCGCGTACATGCACGACGAGACCGACACGCTGGAGCGCCACGAGCTGATCCGCGACCTTCGCTTGGGCACTATCGACGTGCTCGTCGGTATCAACCTCCTGCGGGAGGGACTCGACATCCCCGAGGTCTCGCTCGTCGCCATCCTCGACGCGGATCAGGAAGGCTTCCTCCGCTCGGAGACCACGCTCGTCCAGACGATGGGACGGGCGGCGCGAAACGTCGAGGGCGAGGTGATCCTCTACGCCGACGAGACGACCGATTCGATGGCCGCCGCGATCGAGGAGACGCGCCGTCGACGCCGGATCCAGCAGAAGTACAACGAGGAGCACGGCTTCGAGCCGAAGACGATCGAGAAGGCGGTCGGCGAGACGAACCTCCCCGGAAGCGGCAAGCGTTCGGCGAAGTCCGCGACCGACGATCCGGACGACGCCGAGGAGGCGCGCGAGCAGATCGACTACCTGGTGGAGAAAATGCAGGATGCCGCCGACAACCTCGAATTCGAGCTCGCGGCCGACATCCGCGACCGGATCCGCGGGCTCCGACAGGAGTTCGATATCAGCCCGGACGAGGGCGGATCGGGAGATCGAGCCGAAGGGGTCGACCCCGGTGTCGATCCGCTCGACGACGTGGCGGTCGGTGAGCCCGATACTGAAACGTAACTGAGGTGAGCGCTACCGGTCGGTGGCGTCGGGAGAGGCGTTCGACCGACGCGAGCGGTACAGATTGACGACGAGTCCCGCGACGAACGCGAGGAAGCCGACGCCGACGAGCCATAAGATCGAGGGGTGTTCGAGTCCGAGGTGAAGCAGTGCTGTCATCGTCACGATTGACAGAACGCATCCACCTAACAGCTTCTATCTCTCCGCATCGTAGGCCCCTTCGAGGTTCAAGTCGACGTCGGTCTGGGCGGCGTCGTCGTCGCCACGGGCGGCGAGTTCGCCGACGGACTCGGCGCTCTCGACTCCGTCGACCGCCGCGAGAATCTCGTCGACGTCGTCGATTCCGAGCAGTTCGCGCGTCTCGGCATCGAAATCGAGGCTCTCCAACCCGGCGGATTCCTGCACGGCAGCGCCGGTCAGCCCGCGACCGTACCGACCCAGCAAACTCGTGAGTTCCTGGGGGAGGACGTACGTCGTCGACGGCGACGTGCCGATTCGAGTGAGCGCGTCGAAGCCGCGGTCGATCATCGCGCGCTCGCCCATCGATTCGGCGGATTTCGCGCGCAGTACCGTCGAGATGGCGTCACCCTGCGCTTCGAGGATCTGGCTCTGCTTTTCGCCCTGCGCGCGGATGATGTTCGCCTGCTTGTCACCCTCGGCGGTCTCGACGGCGGCGCGTCGCGAACCCTGTGCTTCGAGGATCATCGCGCGGCGGCGGCGCTCCGCGGAGGACTGGTCTTCCATCGCGGTCTCGACGGCCGCGCTGGGTTTGACGCTTCTGACCTCGACGCTCTCGACGCGGATGCCCCACTCGTCCGTCGGCTCGTCGAGTTCTTCGTTGATGCGTCGGTTGATCTTCTCGCGCTCGGAGAGCGTCTCGTCGAGTTCCATATCGCCGAGGACCGCCCGCAACGTCGTCTGTGCGAGGTTCGAGACCGCGCGCTCGTAGTCGTCGACCTCCAGAAACGCCCGCTTGGCGTCCATCACCTTGATGTAGACGACGGCGTCCGCAGTGACGGGGGAGTTGTCGCGAGTGATCGCCTCCTGTTTGGGGACGTCGAGCGTCTGCGTCCGCATGTCGAACGCGTACGTCTTCGAGATAAACGGCGGAATCACGTTGAACCCGGGTTCGAGCAGCTTCCGGTACTCGCCGAACACCGTCAGCGTCGCCTTCTCGTAGGCGTTCACGATCTCGACGGCGCTGTAGACGGCAGCGATCGCCTGCGCGAGGACGACGAAACCGACGACGGCCAGCGGATTGCCGCCGAAGAGGACACCCGCGACGAGGAGGGCGACGGCGACGGCCGCAGCAGGGAGGAGCCACCCCGGTGGCCCGTGCGCCGAGAGGCGGCCGAGTTCGCGAAAGAGGTTCGCCATAGCTGACATTGTGAGGCTGTCGCATTAAGGGTGTCCCGCGGGTTCGCAACCAGTCAGAACGCCGCGTGGTCACGAATCGTCTTCGAGGATGCGGTTCAGGTTTTCGCCCTCCTCCCGCATATGTTCCCGAACGGCGTCGAACTCCCGACGATTGAGCCACGCGCCGATCGGTCCGGTCCGAACGCTGATGCGTTGTGTGAGCTCACACCCGCCCGGGTGGGAACTGATCGCGAAGCTGATGTGGGGCATCAGAAGCCGGACGAGCCGTGACGTCGGCTCGAACTCGATGTATCGATCCGGATCCACCCGCGTGAACCGGACCGTTTTCCGCTGCGTCTTTCCGGCGATCTCCTCCTCGAAATAGGCCGTCGCACCCGCTTCCAGTCCGTTTCCGTCGATCCAACGGAACGCGACGTGATCCGGGTGCCATCGCGTGTAGTGCTCCTCCATCGTCTCGAAGAAGTGAAACACGGCACCCGGGGACGCCTCCACCACCGTCGTCTCTTCGAGGATCATCAGTGCCTCGGCGATACCCATCGCTCCGTCACTACTTGTAGGCTCGGGAGCGACCGGGGAGAGGCAGTAGTTCGCAGCACGCGGTCGACTCTGTCGATTCGAAACGTACCCGTGAAACCACCCGAAGGCACTTGGGGGTCGACGACGAGGTGGCAGCTATGCGCTTACCGATACCCGGTTCGGACCGCGGAGCACTGGAAGTCGAGGACCTTCTGAAGATCGTCCTCGTGCTCGTCGTGATCTGGCTCGTCCTCGAAGTCATCGGCGGAGTTCTCGGTATCCTCGGAGAGCTTCTCGGACCACTCCGACCCCTGCTGGGACTTGCCGTCATCAGCCTCATTGTGCTGTGGTTGCTGGATCGGATCTGATCGGTTCGTCGCCCACGAACCGTCCCCGTTTCTCCGCGGCAGTCCCTTTCGGTTTCGGAGAGTCGCTCCGCTATGGGCAGTCGCTCTCGTCGACGGGCTGTCGGTCCGCGCCCTGGTCGACGGCCCGTGTCGCCGCGGATGCCACGTTCACGACCATCATTCTCCCGCCGTATCCGTGCGTCTGATCGTGACCCCTCACTGCGACGCAGCGCACGTCCGAGGGGATCTCGAACGTGTCCGACCGGGTGAAGGGTTGCTGCGCGTGCGCGTGGAGTAGATCGCGACGGCCGATCCGCGTCCCGTCGAGACGTTCGACCTGCCACCAGTCGGCGTAGCCGTCTTCTCCCTCGTCGTCGTGGTGCAGCGTGACGTCGAAGGAGTACTCGCCGTCGCTGCCGTCGATCACAACGTCGACGACGTTCGCCTCCCGAAGATCCAGCTCCGACCGGCCTCCCGAGTCGGCGTCGTTCGCCCGCGTCTCATCACTGCCGCTGTCGTCCGCGTTCGATGGTGACCGTGACCCGCTGGCAGGACTGTCACGTCCACCGTTCTCCCCAGGCGTTCCGCTACAGCCAGCCAGCAGACCGATCGCAGACGCACTCGACAACGCCAAGAGCAGAGTCCGCCGAAAATACCGTGGCGTGCGTCCCATACGATGATATCACGGGCGCGGCCGATAACGGTCACGGCGACCTGGGTCACGTCTCGACGGCCCCTTGCCCACAGTCTCGACGGCTTCTTGCCCACTGGAACCACACCCTCGACCGTGTTCAGCCTGAACGTCCCCGTTCCGGGGGAGCTCAAACGCGTCGCGTCGGAGCTTCATCCCGCACTCACGCGCTTCGAGCGGATCCGCGAGCGCCACACGCTTGTCGCGAAGCGCTTCGACACCTCCCTCGACGACGACGCGGACTCGCTACCGCGGCTTCGCGAGCGGCTGCGGCCGTCACTCCGGCGACACGTTTCGGGCGGTCTCGACCTCCGAGTGACCGGTCTGGACTACTTCGAGACGCCCGCGCGGGGGACTGGACCGGTCGTCTATCTCACCGTCGAGAGCCCGGATCTGCACCGACTGCACCGCAGACTCTGCGAGTCGTTCGGGACGGTCGCGGGGATCGAAGGCGACGACTACGTCCCGCACGTCACGCTCGCGCGGGGCGGCCGCATCGACGATGCGCGCGAGGTGGTCGCGGGGCGGGGCCTCGAACCGATCGAGTGGACGGCCACGGAGCTGCACGTCTGGGACTCGCGGTACCGCGAGGCCGCCGCGCGGATCCCGCTGCGGTGAGCGTTCGATGCGTCCGGCGCGCACCTACGGCCGCGGGGGCTCGCCCGGATAGGCGTCGAGATCGGCGTAGAAGTTCAGCATCGAGAACTTCAATTTTCCGGGGGCGACGTCGACGAGTTCCGCGCGCTCCTCGCGCGGGAAGCTCTCGCGGACGCCGTACTTCCCCATCTCGACGCTCTTCTGGGTGTAGCGCTTGTCCACGAGGAGCCGGACGCCGTAGTCGTCCGGCGCGCGGATCACGCGCCCGAGCGCCTGTCGCGTCTTCCGGATCGTCGGAATTTCCACCGCGTAGCGCCAGCCCGCCTCCGACCGATCGTCGTACGCGCGGTCGTAGGCGTTCTGGATCGCTTCCATCCGCTCGGAGAGGTGCGGGTACGGCACGCCAACGACCGCCACGGTTCGCGCGTCGTCACCGTCGAAACTCACACCCTCCGCGAGCGTGCCCCAGAGAGAAGTAAAGAGCGTCGCGTCGCCGCTTCCGACGAACGACTGCCGCAGCGACTCCGTGTCGACGTCGGAGCCGTCGAGCAGGAGGTCGCTCGTCACGTCCGCGCGGCTACGGAGGCGGTCGTGATACCGCTCGGCCTCGGCGTACGAGGGGAAAAAGAGCAGCGTGTTCCCCGGGGTGAAGCGCACCGCGTCAGTGAGGACGTCCGCGATCGCGGCCTGCGTCTCCGGATCGGATCGCTCGGAGCTGAACAGGGCGGGTGCCTCCACCGCAAGCGTCCGACGTCGCTCCTCGGGGTACTCCAGCCCGTAGGCCATCGTCACGGGGTCGTCGAGTCCCAGCACGTCCGCAACGACGTCGAAGGGGCGCAGCGTCGCCGACATCAGCACGCTCGCGTGGACCTCCGCGAACAGCGCCTCGGTCACCTCCCGCGGGATGCAGGTGTACAACTCCGCGCGGCCGTACACCTCGTCGGTGCCGCCGTCGCGACGCACCGAACACATCGGATGTTGCCCGAGCTTTCCGCCGTCGGCCATCCACGCGGCGATGAACTCCGCGACCGAGAGCGTCTGACACTCCGATCGGGTCGTCGTTCGCCCCTCGCGGTACGCCTCCTCGTACTCCCGGTCAAGCGTCCGGCCGAGTTGCAGCGCGAGGTCGACTTCGGTGTCGATGCCGCGGCCCTCGTACCGGTCCAGAAACGCGAGCGTCAGATTGTCGCGCCGGTCGCTGTTGGCGATCGTGAGGTCGTGCCAGTCCTCGCCGACCTGCTCGCGCTCGCCGAAACCGAGCGCGTCGTCGTAGGTCGCGCGCAACGCGCCGAGAAACGCCGAAACGACGTTGGTCGCTGACTCGGCGCGGGAGTCGTCGACGTCCTCCAGTTCCGAGAGCGCCTCTTCGAGCGTGTTCTCGGTGAGCGCCCGGCTGGCGTGGTCGCGCGCGGCAGACTCGATGTTGTGCGCCTCGTCGAAGACGGTGACGACGTCCTCCGGTTCGCGTCCGAGCCACCGGAAGAACTGCTCTCGTATCGCCGGATCGAGCAGGTGGTGGTAGTTGCAAACGACCAGGTCCACGGCTTCCATCCCCTCCTTGAGGAGTTCGTACCCGCAGAGCTGTCGCTCGTCGGCGTACGCGTAGATCTCCTCGGGCGTTCGCACGTCGTCGAAGAGCCACTCGAAGAACTCCTCGGTGCCCGAGACGAGGTTGTTGTAGTAGTGCTCACAGACGTTCCCGTCGCGGAGTTCGTCGAGTTCGGATTCGACCGCGTCGAGCTCGTCGGTCACGGCGGTCCGGGCCTCGCCCGCACCGTCTTCGCCCTCCCGAAGCCGATCGAGGAGGGCGTCGGCCTGATCGGTCAGTTCCGCCCGCTCCTGCTCCTTCTCGACGAGCGTTCTCGTCGTGTCCCGGAGCGTCTGACACTCCTGGTACTCGACGTCGATGTGGCACATCGACGACTTCCCCTTGAACACGACCGCGCGGAGCGGCTCCTCGCGCGTGATCGCGCGGGCGTCGGAGACGAACTGTCGCATCTGCTGATGGACGTTCGTGGTGATGACGACCGTCTTGTCCGTCCGTCGGGCGTACTCCAGGGCCGGAACGAGCGCTGAGAGCGTCTTTCCGGTGCCCGGCGCACCCTCTAAGAGGACGTCGCACTCGTCGTCGAGCGCGTCGGCGATTTCCGCCATCGCCGAGCGCTGATTCGGATACGGCTCCTCGTACGGGAAGAACCGCTCATATTCGCCGGTCGTCGACACGGTGGTCTCTCCGCCCTCCTCGAAGTAAAAGGCTCGGACGGTCGACAGGGCGGAATCAGTCCTTAGTGAGGGACGGTATCAACCAACATAATTCTACTGGCCTCGTGCGCCTGAGTCACCCCGCCGAGACGCCGTTATTCCGGATGACTGAGTACCGTCCGGTATGGCGACTGAAACCAGCACGACGAGGGCAGCACAGACGGAAGACAACGCGTGGCAGTACGGCGTCATCGCCGGTGCCATCGCGGCCATCGTGATGGGCGCGTTGATGGTGATGCAGATGCGGCCGGTCATCGAAGTCGCAATCCCGTCGATGTACTTCCTGATGGGGGGTGCCGCGGGGTTCACCATCCACGTCGCCCACGGTGCCGTATTGGGTGTGGTCTTCGCCGCGTTCGCGGCGACGCAGACCGACCTGACGACCGCGAAAGCCATCGCGTACGGCGTCGGCTACGGCGTGGTCCTGTGGGTCGTTCTGGCCGTTCTGGTGATGCCGATTTGGCTCTCGGCCGTCGGCTCGCCAGCGAACCCGTCGCTGCCGAACGTGAACGTCATGAGTCTCGTCGGTCACGTTGTCTACGGGGCGGTCCTCGGCGGTGTGTACGCAGTGTTGTGGCGGCAGTAGTCGGAGAACGACGGTCGGAACAGACTGTGAAACGTGGATTCGAGAGTCACTCTCGGTACGATGATTTCACTCACTGTAGAGGAGGGCGAGGGAGTAGTACGTATCGAGCAAAGAGCGATATCTCTGGTCTCAGAGATATCAGCCTGTATCCTCCAGTGAGCGGGTGAGTTGGCGGGGAGCGTATAAATGTAATATAATATAAATTATTTAGTAGGAAATATTAATACAAAATAGAGAGGATCATCAGGTGCCAATGTGCGCTAACAACGTCGACGAGTTAGTCCGGGAATCGGACAATATCGTCGAAATGCTGCGGGGAAACGCCACCGCGTTCACCCTCGGCGAACATTTTCCGGCGATCCCGAACGAGATAACGAACTGGATCGAAGAACAGCGGGCAATCATTGAATCGGTTGCACTCGGCGATCTGTCCCACCATATGACGGAGATTCACGCCGAGGGGCCGGATGCCTTCCAGTTCTTTAAGGATTTCTCGGTCAACAGCTTCGAGAACTTCGAGATCGGCGACGGAAAGCATATCGTCCTCTGCAACGCCCGTGGTCATCTCATCGGTGACGGACCGCTGCTTCGATTGGGTGAAGAGGAGTTCTGGGGTGTCCCGTGGGGTGCCGAAAACTGGCTGGAGTATCAACTCGAAACCGGCGACTACGACGCGACGGCATCCTTCGATCCGCCGACTGCCAAGAAAGACGGCGGCGATCCCGAGAGTTTCATCATCCAAGTTCAGGGACCGGACGCGTACGCTACACTGTCGAAAATAACCGACGCAGACATCAAAGACATTGGTTTCTACAAGTTCAGAGAGATCACCCTAGCGGGCAAGCAGGTTCGGGCGTTCGGTCACGGGATGTCCACGCAACCGGGATTCGAGTTCCACGGGCCGTTCGAGTACGCCGATGAGGTGAAAAGCGCGATTCTCGAGGCAGGCGAGGAGTTCGGGATCAGACACCTCGGATCGAAAGCTTATAACTCACAGTCAGTCCGACTCGGATGGATCGGTGCGGGTCCGCCGCCGGTCTACGACGGCGAAGAGATGGAGGGCTTCAGGAAGTGGCTGGGAACGGATCGCCGCGAGGCGTCGTTCTCTATCGAGGGGAGCTACGACTCAGAGGACATCACGGACTACTATATGACGCCAGTGGAGTACGGCTTCGGTGGCCTCGTCGACTTCGATCACGACTACGTCGGGAAAGAAGCGCTCAGAGAGCAACTCGACAATCAGCAGCGAGAGTTCGTCTCGTTGCTCTGGGACGACGATGATATGGTCGATGTGTACGCATCGCTGTACGGTGACGGTACCCCCAATAAGTACTTCGAGCTTCCGCGGTCCCGGTGGGGGAACTCGGCGTTCGACAGCGTGACGAAAGACGGCAGCCTCGTCGGCCTTTCCCGCCGTCGGTCGTACGAACCAGATATCCGCGGCATCGCCTCGCTCGCCGTCGTCGATCTGGAATACAGCGAACCCGGGACCGAAGTGACCGTCCACTGGGGAGAGGGAAGCGACTCGATCAACCCGCGAGTCGAGGATCACGAGCCGACGGAAGTCTCCGCGACCGTCGCCCCGGTACCGTATACCGAGGACCTCCGGAAGGCGTGAAGCGGCCTTTCGAGGTCGACCCTCGATCTCGTCGTTCGGTACTGCCGGTACGGTCCCGTTTTTTTGAGAAACCGCGTCGGCTCTCACGGTGCACGGAAGCGAAGTGAGGGAAAATGACCGACCGTTTTGACGGCGATCCCGCGGCCAGAGTTATACGTCGACTCGCAGTTCGTCGCCGTCGACTATCACCGGGAACGTTCGCATCCGCTTTTCGGTCGTCTGGTGCTGTCCCGTCTCCAATTCGAACTTCCAGCCGTGCCACGGGCAGGCCGTGACCCGTTTTTCGCAGTCGATGTCGCCCGGTCCCTCGGTCAGGCAGTCATCCTCGCCGATCCGCTCCTCGTCGATCCGGTGGAGCGCCGCTCTCCTGTGGATACAGCGGTTCTGCATCGCATAGAAATCTCCGTCGCAGTTGAAGATCGCGATCTCTAGGCCGTCGACCTCGACACCGATCACGCCGCCGTCCGGTACCTCGTCGACGGACCCCACGATGTGTTCTGTCATCCCTTTACTCCCCCTTCACAGCCGGTAGACCTCCTCCGCAGTCTCGTGGAGTATGCGCTCGCGCATCGGCTCGTCGATGTGAGGATGTTCGAAGATCCACGTCGGCGGGTCGTTCGTGCTGTGCGGCCAGTCGGTAGCGAACATCAGCGTGTTTTCCGCATGTTCCATCTCCAACAGCCACTCGTAGTGCTTCGGATTGTCGGGGAGACAGACGGGTTGGGTGGAGAATTTGACGTTCTCCCAGAGGTACTCACTGGGGAGTTTATCGAGGTACTTCTTGTTCTGATCGTACATTCGTTCCGCCAGTTGGACGTCCTCCGGCGTGTGCTGATAGAACTCGTCCATCCGGTAGGCGACGAAAGGCAGCCAGTGCACGCCGCCCTCCTGGTACACCACGTTCAGATCCGGATACTTGTCGAAGACGCCCGTGACGATCATATTCACCGTGTTCATAATCGCGTGCGTCGCCGGATCGAAGCCGATGGCCTCGATCCACGTCCGGATCGCGTCTCCCTCCGGCGTCGCCTTGTCGGCGTAGGAGGCGACGTCGAGGTGGAGAGAGAGCGGGAGATCCAGTTCAGTCAGTTTGTCGTACAGCTGATCGTACTCCGGATTGCCGAGCCGCCAGAACTTCCCGAACCACCCGTAGGCGGCCGCGAAGTCGGGCTCGCTGCCAACGCGGTCGAGTTCCGCCACCGCTTGCTCGGGGTCCCAGAGCGGGAGGAGGATCTGCGCGTGGATGTTGTCGTGAGCCGAAGTGACGTGTTCTAACACGTAGTCGTTGTACGCGCGGCACACCTCCTCTTTCATCCGCGGGTACGCGACCTGCGGGAGGCTCTGAAATCCGGGCGTGACGATTGGGACGTCCGTCCCCATCGACTCCATCATCGCCAAGATATCCTCGCCGGTCTTCGCCGTTCCGTGGCTGTCGACGCCGATCCCGCCAGCGTCGTTCGCCCAGGTGGGGAGCCAGTCGATGGCCTCGAACTGGTATTTCCCCCACGGCCGATCGAGTTTGTCGACGATCCGATCGTCCATATACGGGAAGAGGTCGTCGAGCATTTTGATCGAGAGGTGCACGTCGATATCGACGATGAACGCCTCGCGGACCGCTTCCGGGATTTCCGGCCTGTCCGCCGGCTGGAATTTTTTAACGGACATAGATGAGGAATAGGGAGGTTGCAGCATAAATTTGTAGGTCCGCAGAGCGACGTCGAAATGCCTTGTCAAAGGGGAATTTGTGCTCCTCGGGTGACGGACCGCATTACCGTCATCGCGAATCACCCTGGACTACATATATACGACCCGTGGGAGTACCGGTTCGATAATGACCGCCTCCTCGGACGCCACCGGCGTTTCCTACCGGACGCTGTTGACGGATTCAGCCCTGCTGGTGGTGTTTCTCTCGAGTGGCGTCGCGGCGCTCGGACTTAACGCCGCGCCCGTCGCGCTCCCGGACATCGGAAGCGAGTTCGCGCTCACCGAATCGGAGATCGGTTTGGTAATGAGTATGTTCTTTTTCACGCAGATGCTCGCAGTCCCGCTGGTCGGCGTGGGCGCAGACATCTACGGGAGACGGACCATATTGATCCCCTCGCTCGTCCTGTTCGGTGTCTCAGGAATCGCGACGCTCTGGGCAACGACCTATCCGGTGCTACTGGGGCTACGCGCCGTGCAGGGTGCGGCGTTCGCGGGCGTGTTACCGCTATCTGCCACGCTTGCCGGAGACCTCTACACCGGTGCCGAGGGATCAGCTGCGCAGGGAATACGATCGGGCATCAACGGACTCGCCAGCGCGGTCGCACCCATCGTGGCTGGCGTTCTCGTGATAATCGCGTGGCAACTGCCGTTCGTCATGTTCGCTCTGGCACTCCCGGTCGCGTTGCTCGTATACTGGTACTACCCGGAACCGCTCGACTGCGACGGTCCAGATCTCCAACGCGGAGTCGTCGTCGCGGAACTCCGCGCGTACGTCCGAACCATCTTGGCCGCGGCGAACGGTCGACTTGCTCTCTTCATCGCTGGGGGATTCACCTTGTTTTTCCTCAAGGCCAGTTTCACAACCTTCCTCCCCGTGTTCGTCGTCTCGGAGCTCGAATCGCCAGCCACCGTTGCGGGGACGGTCCTCGGCGTGTACGGCGGCATTCGTGTCATCGTCTCTCCCATTTCGGGCTCTGTGCTCCTCAGACTGGGGCGAAAAAACACGATGCTCGCGGGTATTGTTCTCGCGATCGTCGGCACCGCGGTGCTCCCGTTTTCGCCGAATGTCTGGATGTTGGTCGTTGCCACCGTATTCTACGCGCTAGGGGAGGCGGTGCTCAATCCGGTGGTCAACGACGCGGTCGCCGCGTTCGCCGACGAGGAACAACGGGCGGGAATTATGAGCGGCCTACAGTTCTTCAAGAGCGGGGCGCTCACGCTCGCACCGCTGCTGATGGGCGTTCTCATCGGCCTGGTCAGCTTCAAGGGTGCGTTCGCGTTCGCTGCAATCGCTGCGATGGCGTACGCCGTGACGCTCGCGGTGAGACTGGGTCCGGAACCGAACCCGACCGAATGAAGGGTCTCCGAGAGTGTCGGTAGAGAGCCCGAAACGAGAGTTCGTTTCCGTTTCGAGCCGGAGACGGCACAGACGGTGAACTGTCCGCATACGTTCAGTTCATAACTGTGCGAGTTCGGACCACCGGACGCCATAGCCATCAGATATGGAATGAATAATAATACAGGTTTAAGTAAGCTGGACGCTTTGATTTCTGTATGGTAAACGGTGACAAATACCAACGGGCAGTAGCGAACCGACGTCGGTTTCTCAAAACAGCCGGAGGCGCGGCGTTCGTTGGGACGGTAGCGGGGTGTCTCGGAGGCGGAGGTGGGTCGGACACCGGTGACAGCGGTGGGGACAGCGGTGGCGATAGCGGCGGTGACAGCAGTGAGGACGGGGGAGATGACCAGACTACCACTGAGTCGGGGTCGGACTTCCCGTCCGGAAACATCGACCTCATCGTTCCGTACTCCACCGGGGGTGGATTCGATGCGTATGCCCGGTTAATGGCACCGTACCTGGAGGAGGAGTTGGGGACGACGGTGAACGTACAGAACGTCACCGGGGGCGGCGGGGTCGTCGGCGCGACGCAGGCGGCGAACGCCGAACCCGACGGTCATACGCTGATTATCTGGGCGCCGAAGGAGGCCGCGTACAAACAGATCGGCCTCGACGTCGAGTTCGACGTGCGCGATTGGACCAAAATCGGATATGTCACGCAGGACCCGAACGAACTCGTCCTTATGGAGTCGGCGAACATCGACACGTGGGATCAGTTCATCGACGCCGTGCCGGACTTGAACTTCGTCACCCAGGGTCGCGGTTCGTCCGCGCATATGTTGACGGTCCTGCTCGGAGGGATGACCGGCGAGTTCGACGTCGACGCACCGAACTTCGTGCACTACGAAGGGACAGGCGCGGCGCTTGCCGGCCTGGAGTCGGGCGAAGGCAACGCCTTCACCGTCGGAACCGCCTCCTCGGCGGCGAAAGTGGTGAACGCGCTCGCCGCGGAGATGTTTGTGCTGTTCGAATCGCCGGACCACTCCGTCAACGAGTACCTCGAGGACCAGGGCATCGAGGTTATGCACCACTCGACAGATCTCGACATCGACAACATCGTCGAGTACAACGAACTCACGGTGTTCCGGCGGTTCATCGCGGCGCCGCCGGGCGTCCCGGACGACGTCCACCAACGGCTGGTCGGGGCCTTCGAGACGATCACCTCGAACGAGGAGTTCGTCCAGGAGGCCCGGGAGGCGGCACGACCCATCATCGACCCCGAAGCGGGCGAGGAGCGGGTCAGTGAGGCGATCGACACGACGTTCGATACCCTCTCTGAGGAGCCGTACGCGGGGCTGATTCGGGACGCGTTCAGTAGCTGATGTAGCAACGCCTCTTTTCGAGTCGGTACTTTCGCTGCGCCTCGTTTTTCACCGGTCGCAGACGGATAGTCGACCGGCCTGCGACGGAAACGTGAGGGATTCACGAGGCGATTCACCGGAGATCTCCGACGGTAGCGCGTAGCCGTTGACTGACCCGCAGAGCCAGCAGAAAAGACGACCGCGGCGAGAGGGCCGTTCTGGTCGGAGACTACCGAAGCGGGCGGCGGGCGAGCGGGTGTTTAGGCTCCGCGACCTCTGATTTCAGCGCCTCAGGTACGGGACGCCCTTCGACTGCGGTACAGCGGGATGGCGAGAACTAAGACGATTCCGAGGATCAGCAGGAGCGACAGCGGTCGGTTGTACAGGATCGAAGGGTCGCCCCTGGAGATCTGGAACGCCCGGTGGAAGTTCTGCTCCGCAAGCGGTCCGAGGACTAGGGCGACGATCAGCGCGACCCGGGAGAGGCCGAACTTCACCATAAAGAATCCGATCACGCCGAATCCGACGGTCAGGAGGACGTCACTGAACTGTCCGCGGATGACAAACGATCCGATGAGACCGACGATGACGACGATCGGAACCAGCGTCGTCACGTTGATCTGTGTCACCTTGATGAGGTACTTCGCCGACGCGAGGCCGACGATCGACGTGAGGACGTTCGAGATAATCAGCGCGAAGACGATGATGAACACGATTTGAAGGTTCTCTCGGAACAGCAGCGGACCGGGACTGACCCCGTTGATCACGAATGCGCCGATGAGAACCGCTGTCGAGGCCGATCCGGGGATTCCTAACCCCAGCGTCGGCACCATTGACCCGCCATCTTTGGCGTCGTTCGCCGCCTCGCTGGCGATGACGCCGTTGATGTTACCCTTTCCGAACGAGTCCGGGTCGGGGTCGGTCTGCTTCGCCTGGAGATACGCCAAAAAGTTCGCCACAGTGCCGCCAGCGCCCGGAACCGTCCCGATGATCCAACCCAACGAGGAGCTTCGGAGAAACACCTTCCAGTTTCTGAAGACGGATTTGACGCCGACGAGGACACCTTTGATGTCCGGCTCCTCCTGCGAAATGGTCGATCGCTCGCCCATCAGCTTGATCATCTCCGCGATCGCGAATACGCCGATGATCAGCGGGACGAGCGGCACCCCTGACAGGAGGTAATCGAAGTCCCACGTGAACCGAGCGCTTCCGGTCACCGGATTGAGCCCGTGGAAGGCCAGTATCAGCCCAAACCCGCCAGCGATCAGGTCCGAGATCACCGACCCCCGGGTGACGACCGCAATCGTCGCCAAACCGAGGAGAGCGAGCCAGAAAATATCGACAGAGTGGAACGCAACCGACAGCTGTCGGATGAACGGAATCGTCGCAACGAGGAGAATAACGCCCAGGATAGCGCCGAGGGCGGATGCGGTCGCACTCGCCCCAATGGCTTCGCCAGCCCTCCCCTGTCGAGTTAGCGGATATCCGTCGAACACGGTGGCCGCGTTCGGCGCGTCACCGGGAGTGTTCAGGAGGATCGCCGTGATCGAACCCCCAAACGCCGTTCCGCCGAGGTTAGCCGCGAGGATCATCAGCGCCACGTTCGCCGGGAGCGGGTACGTGATCGGAATGAGCAGCGCGAGCGCAACGGGCCCACCCAGACCGGGAAACATCCCCGCGACTAATCCGAGGAGCGTCGCGAGCAAAATGTAGACGAGGTTTCTCGGAGTGAGCACCGTGTCGATAGCGATCCGTATCGCCTCGGTCGGATCCCCCGTCTGCTGGAGCGGGAGCAACAGGTCGATCGCCGTGAATAGTTCCGTCATCGAACGACCTCCGAGGGTTCCTGCTCTCGCCTCTCCCACCGGGTTCGCCGTTCGGCGGCGGACGTCGTGCGGTCACAGCGGACCCGGTGAGTGGTCGTAGTTCCCAGCGTCCTCATAGTAGGGCTCCCAAGACGGCGATCGGGTACGCCCCCTCGTAGATGTTCGCGCCGAGCAATCGGATGAAAAACACGTACACGAAAGAGAAGGTCCCGACGCCGACGAGGGCTGCCCGGATCGGCTTCCGTTCGTACAGCAGAACGAATGAGAATAGGAATACAAGTAGCGCGAATAGGAATCCGAACGCCCAGAGTAACGCGGACAAGACGACAATCCAGAGAATCATCGCGAACTCACGTCGATAGCGAACGGCTGGCGTTACGTCGACAGCGGCCGTCTCTCCCATTCCGTCAGCCAAGTCGATGACTTCGAACGACCCCAGCGACAGCCTTCCGGATGCCGCCATAAGCACCAGTTTCAACACAACTAACCCGAGGAACGGAACGCCGACGATAAGCGGAAATAACCGGGCATCGCTGCTGTACGTCCTCGCCTCGAGGACGACGGCGAGCGTATAGAGACCCAGAATGCCGAAGAATATTCCCGACCAGAGGCGGCTGTCCACCGACGAGAGCCGCTCGAAGATCGGATCTATGGATCCCGGTGTGATCGTCATAGTTGTTGGTCATAGTTTGTGAATATAAACTTAACCCCCCGAAAGGTATGTAATAGAACAATCAATTACGCGGGTTTTGTAGACCCGCAGCTAGAGTCGGGAGACGAGTGAGACGATTCGTCTAGGGTGGGACCGTGCCGTTAACCGCGAGAGCGTGAGTCCGCGTATCGGCGTCGACCGTTACGCCAACTCTCAGACACTATTTAGATTCCCGAAACGGTTGTCAGTTTTGTACGGAGCGGGAGCGACAGTAGCGGCAATTTCCTTCTGCGGCCCGCCGGGTTCGCCCCACACCACCGTCACCTCAGTTCCCGGTTCCCGGTGCTCGACTTCGATCGTGCACAGTGAGAGCATCTCGCGGAAGTAGTAACTGTACCCCCGGAACGTCGAGACGCCGACGGGTTCCTCGTCGACGAGAACGTCGTCGGACTCCATCTTCCACTGCTGCTTGTTTGGCATCTCCATAAACTTGTACGGCTCCCCTTCCTCGAATAGCGAGGCGTAGACGTCGACGACATCGGCGTCGTCCCACACGAGCGTGACCATCGTCCGACGAGGGTTCTCGACTTCCGCCTCGAGCGCTTCTCTGCCGACGAAGTCGTGATCGAAGGCGATCCGGTTCTCCCACCCGAGCTCGACCGGGCTTCGGAACCACGCGCTGATGTCGTCGGCCTCGAAACTCCCCTCGATCGGATAACTGAGGATGTCCCGCGAAACGCGGTCCATATCCTCTAAGAGCCACTGCTGGTACTCGTCCATTTCGGGGTCGACGATGGCCGGGATGAACACCCGCCCTCGCGGCGGGAAACACGCTTCTAGGTGGTTTATTGTGGCGGTCCGGCCTCCCAAACGTCGGAGCCCGAATTCCCCTCCCGCCTCGACGATCGCGTCCCATATTTCGTCGGCGTGTTCTTGGGGCCCCTGCAGTTCGAACCCGAGTTCGCCCGCCATTCCCATCCGGAACGCCGTGACCTCGTGGCCCTCGATATCGATCGGTCCGAAGTGAATGAATTCGATATCTCGAAGCGACCCGTCGGCGACGGCTTCGAGAACCGACAGCGACGTCGGACCCTGCACTTGGAACTTGAACAGGTCGAGCTCGCGGCAGGTCGCGTCGTAGTCTCCTCGTTGCAGATTGAACTCCGTCCAGTAGCTCGGCGTGCTGTGGAGGATGAACGCCTCCTCACTGGTCCGTCGGACGACTCCTTCGGCGAGTACCTTTCCGTCCTCGTTACACTGGACAATATGTTTCCCCCGCCCGACGGCGAAGTTCTCGAACGAATTCACCGAAAGGTCCGCGAGCAGATCGATCGCCTCGGGTCCCGAGACCTCGAGATCAGAGATGAACGACCAGTCCCCGATGTAGCAGGTCTCCTTCCAGGCGAGCTGCTCGTCGATCCAGTTGGTATACTCGGACTGGCCCCACCCGGGATGGATGTACCCCGGTTCCTCGCGCATCCGTTCGACGTATTCTCTCGCCGCCGTGTCACGTGATACCTCGTCCATAGTCTGCTACCGCTACTGTAGGGGAGAGGTCAATAAATCCGTTGCCCAAAAAGTCACGCGTTTGCGCGATTTAGAGCCTCTACCGTCCGAACCTCTTCAGAGAGTTATTGTCAACGAGGAGTTGAGTGTCCGGTATGCTTTTTTGATCTCCCGAAGTCAGACGAGTATGAGACGCCGACTCGTGGACCAACTGGTGACGGCGAATCGGATCCTCGCCAACGAGGGGATCATCCGAGGCTTCGGTCACGTGAGCGTTCGAGACCCCGAGACGGAGACGGTGCTGATCTCGCAGTCGCGAAGTCCCGCGTTCGTCACCGAAGGCGACATCCTCGAACTCACTCTTGACGGAGAAGTTCTCGACGATGATCGAACAACCTACTTGGAGAACGTGATCCACCGGGCGATCTATCGGGCGCGGCCGGACGTCAACGCCGTCGTCCACCACCACGCCGAATCGGTCATCCCCTTCGCGATTACCGACGTCGAGATGCGCCCCGTCACGCACAAGGGGATGATGTTCTACGACGGCGTCCCCAAGTTCGACGATTACGACGAGGAGCGCGGCTACCTCATCGCCACTGAAGCCGAGGGCGAGCGGATGGCCGAGAACCTCGGTGACCACCGCGCGCAACTGCTTGCTGGCCACGGCGCGAACACCGTCGGTGGGTCGTTGAAGGAAGCGATCTGCGTGACGTACAACTTCGTTCTCAACGCGCGGAACCAACTCGACGGAGAGAGCCTCGGCGAGATCACGTTCGCGCCGGAGAGCGAATCGATGGTGCGAACCACCGTCGAGGAAGCGGAGCTGTCGGATGGCGTGGTGGAGCGACTGTGGGAGTACCTGTCCCGGCAACTTCCGGAGCGGTCCAAGTGAGAACGTTCTGAGCAGCATCAGTCCCTAGCCGACGAAAAAGGGGAGTCTACGGGTCGTAAACGCGTCCGTTAGGGCGAGCAGGCGCTCGATCGGCTCTCGGTGGAGTTCGGTACCCCCGGAAGTGGGACGTCGCGTACGTTATCGAGGAGGGAGACGAAGGGCTGTTCACGCGGAAACGCGCTGAACGCTGAAGTTCGCAAAGACGCGACGGTCAACGTAGAAGACGTTTTTCGTTCGGTCCTGTGCGGGGAGAGGGTGAGTCGACAGCGGAGTAGAAATCGCCCTTTCCGGGTGCCGAATCAAACTTTGAAATCCGCGTACGTGTTCGGCGCGAACAGTTCGTCGACATCCAGTTTCTCCTTCGTCAACCCCTGCTGGTGGGAGTACCTCGTCATCGTATCCAACAGCTCTCGGTTCTGCTCGACGCCGTATGGCCAATAGTCCCACCCCATCAGGTCGCGCGTCTCTTCGAGTTCGTCGATCAGCCACGGAAGGCCGACCTGGAGTTCGTTCATCTTTCCGATCCGCTCGAGGAAGTTCTGCTTCGAGCGCTCGAAGGCCTTGTACAGTTCCTTTGCGATCCATGGGTGTTCGTCGTACACGTCCTGACGAAGGACCACGGCGTGCATTATCGGGAAGAATCCCGTCTCCTGATAGTACTCCTTCTCGACGCGTTTGAAATCGGGAAACAGCCGCTCGACGGATCCCTCGTAAAATGAGGACGGCGCCCGGGCGGAAACGAGTGCGTCAAGGTCGCCCGCGTCAAGCATTCCGCTCAGCGTTCGGTCCTCCGGGATGCTGTGGAGTTCGATCTGTTCGGGGAGGTCGAGGGTAAGCTTCTCCTCGCGACCGCCCTCCTCCTCGCCGCCATGGTACCAGACCATATCCTCCGGGCAAACCCCGTACTGATCCTGGAGCATCCCCCGGACCATCAGCGAAGCGGTCATCTGGTACTCCGGAACACCGACGTTCTTCCCTTCGAGGTCGGCCGGTTCCTCGATCCCCGAATCGGGGTTGATGAAAACGCACGAGTGACGGAAGAAGCGCGAGGGGAACGCGGGGATGGCAATGAGTTCGGGCCAACCCTGGTCTCTCGCCATCAGATACGAGGACATCGACATCTCTGCCGCCTGGAACTCCTGGTGCTTGAGCATCCGCCAGAACGTCTCCTCCACCTCGAACGGAAGAAAATTCAGATCGATCCCGGTCGGTTCCACCGCTCCCGTTGCTAAATCACGCGTCCGATCGTTCAGATCACACGCGAGGGCGATTTCTGGTTTTGACACAGCGTACCAAGGCAAAACCGGCATATATACTCTTCCCCGGCGTCGAAACGGGGAGTATATCCGACGTCAGCGTCGGTGGGGGACGGCCATCCCAGCGAACGACGAGGGTCGTTTCCGGACGGAAGTTCGTCACCCACAATCCCGGCGGTCGAGCGCGTAGAACGCTACGAGTCGGGGAGGCGGTCTCGGAGGTAGTTCCAGAGCCTGTCGACGACCAAATCCGAGAGCATCACGTCTTCGACCGTCGAGCGAGCCATCTCCTCATCGTCGGCCGCGAACGTGAGCTCGCCGAGGCCCATAGCCGAGAGCTGATACTGCGCGTTCGTGACGAAGTGATACGTGGTGACGAGCGCCTCCTTAAGGCTCGATCCGACGTTGTTTGCGCCGTGTCCCACGAGGAGTTGCGCACGGTGGTCGCCGAGGTTTTCAGCCATCCGGGCTCCTTCATCCTCGGTGACGACGAGCCATCCGTAGTCGGGATCGTAATCGTCGAACTTCGGCACGCCGTCGTGGAACAGCATCCCGAGATGGTACGCCGGTCGAATGTTGACGTCCGTAACCGCGAAGGGGATGATCGGCGCGGCGTGGTGGTGGACGACGGCGTTGACGTCCGGCCGCGCCCGGTAGATCGCCCGGTGGATTACGTTCTCGAGATACGGACTGCGGTCGTCGCCTCGGAGCACCTCGCCGTCGAGGGAGAGCTCGAGAATATCGTCTTTCGTCACGAACGCCGGACTCCGTGACTGCGAGATCAAAACGGTATCAGAATCCGGGTCACGGACGCTCACGTGACCGAACCCGCTGATGATGCCCTCGTTCGCGACGATCCGGTTCGCCGTGACCAGTTGCTCAGTCAGAGACTGGGACATAGTGGTTCCTTCGATCAGCAGAGTATAATAATAGCGGTGGCTCAGGCCGGGAGCGGTCCGGTAAGCGACGTTTTCGAATCACTCACGTCGATTCGTGTTCGTTGGATGGGATTTGATTCACGGTGCGTTTGAAACAATTACCATCAGAGAAGCATCATTATGCTAGCGACCGAAATGTGCTGCGTGAGTGACTCTCTCCCATACGCTTAAGATAATGTATTTTCACTATAGACCTATGAGTACACGAAGTCTCGAGGATGTTTTACGGTCTTCTGACAACATAATTGAGACGTTCAGAGAGACGGATCTCTCGAAGGGCGGCAGCCACATGGACGCCTACCACGAGGAGTACACGAACTGGATCGAAGAGCAGCGAGCCTGGAAAGAGAGCTGCATCCTTATGGACCAGTCGTATCACCTCGCTAATTACTACATCGAGGGGCCGGACGCGCTCCGGTTGAACGCGGATCTGGGAATCAACCGCTTCGACGACTTAGACCCCGAAGATGCCCCCCGAGCCAAGCAACACCCGGTTTGCAGTCCCGAGGGGTACATCATCGGCGACCCCATCCTGTTTTATCTGGGAGCGGAGAAGGTCGTCGTCACGGGCAACCGCGGCCACGCCCAGAAGTGGATCCACTACAACCTCGAAACCGGTGACTACGACGCGACACTCAGCGATATGTACAGTCCGTACGGAGACAGTCCCCCGGTAGACTTCCGGTTCGAGATCCAGGGTCCCCACGCGAGGGCGATTCTGGAGGAGGTGATCGACGGCTCGTTCCCGGAACTGTCGTTCTTCGGGATGGATGAACTCTCCATCGAGGGAGTCGATCTCTACGTGTTAGGCCACGGGATGGCGAGCGTACCGGGGTACGAGATATTCGGGCCGTACGAGTACCACGACGAGTTCAAGAACCTGATCCTCGAGGCTGGCGAAGAGTACGGAATCCGCGAGTTGGGATCGAAGGCCTACAAGACGGCGACGCTCACGACGGGGTGGCTTCCGCCGGGCCTCCCGGCGGTTTACGACTCCGAGGAGATGCAGGGGTACCGAGAGTGGCTGGACGACGACTGCATCGAAGCGAACTGGTCGCTCGGCGGAAGCTTCACCTCCGACGACATTACCGACTTCTACCTCGATCCGGTCGAACTCGGTTATGACCGCTTTATCCATATGGAACACGACTTCGTCGGCAAGGAAGCCATCGCGGCCAAAATGGACGATTCCAAGCGAACGAAGGTCACGTTCGTCTGGGATGCCGACGACATCGTCGACGTCTACGCCTCGCTCTTCCGAGAGGGAGAGACGGACAAATTCATTCAGATGCCCGATATTTATCAACAGTGGGACCTCGGCCACTTCGACGAGATACGGAAGGACGGCGCGGTCGTCGGCACGTCGATATTTTCGGGATACGACTACAATCATCGGGAGATGCTCTCGCTGGGTGTTATCGACCGTGAATACGGCGATCCCGGGACCGAAGTAACGCTCGTATGGGGCGAGGAGGGGTCGTCGAAGCCGAGCGTCGAACGCCATAAGGAGACGGAAATTCGAGCGACCGTCGCATCCGCACCCTACGTGACTGATAGAGAGGACCTCTAACGCTCCAAGCCGCTGAACCGTGCAGATAGCGCCGATAGCGCGGACAACAATCCGATTCTGCCGAACGAGCTAAGAAGCCGATCCGAACACGGTGAGAAGGGTAATCCCGCAGACGATGATGACCGTCCCGAGCACGATGCGGTGGGAGAACAGTTCCTCCTGCCGGAACGCAAAATAGGAGATGGCGATAACGAACAGTGGCGCCAGGTTCATCAGCGGCGAGACGACGACGACGAGACCCACCTCGAACGCCAGGTAAAGCATCGGAATCGCGACGCTGCTGGAGAGCCCCGAGAGCGAAAACGAGAGCCATTGCCGACGGTTCAGGTCGATAGTGACGCCAGTGCCGAACACGTATCCCGCGGCTAGAAGCCAGGAGGTCGTGATCGTCACTGCCGCGGCGATCAACGGTGACTGAACGAGGTCGATGCCGACCTTCCTGAAGAGGTGCGAGAAACCGTACACGAGGGCGGCGACGACCGGGAATATCAGGTGCCGTCGGTCGAACGACGTGGCCCCGTCACCCCGTGCAGAACCGACGTACGCACCGCCGCAAATGACGAGAACGCCGCCAGCGAGACCGATCGCGGAGAGACGCTCGTCGAGTACGACGATGGCACCCGCCACGGAGACGAGGGGGTTCGCATAGACGATGGGTGCATTCACGTTCACGCCGAGGCGTTCGATCCCGGCGTAGTTGAACAGACGAGCGAGACCTGGTGCCATCAGACCGGCAAGGATGAAATATCGCCACCGCCAGAGATCCACGCGGAAGTCAGTAAACGCGAGTACGACGACCCACAGCGCGACCAGGTTCACCGTGAGGCTGACGAACATCGCGGCGATCGGACTCGCATCCCGAATCCCCGCCCGGATAAAGATCGCCGAAAGGGCGTAAAAGAAGACGGCGATAGTCCCGAAAATAACGGAAAGAAGAACTACGGAATCCATTTCACGTACGTAGGAGAGCAAGTCCGACGACACGCATAAGTATGTCTCTTGGGGCCGTGCTCGGCAGTGGTCCACCAGTTGTATACGGTTGGCTGGTTGTCTTCGGCTCCGAATCGCTCTGTACTGGCGGATGGAAGTGCCGAGAAGACGTCATACGGACGGCGTTCTCGAAACGTCGCGTCCGACAGGATAATGGCACTCACCACCGTCGACGGGATTATGGGTGGGGTCCTGCGGAGACTACTTCTGACCGTTAGCGTTTTCGGGCTGGTATTCGGAGCGGGGGTCGCTCCGACGGTTGCGACGGAGGTCCGAGCCGACGGCCCCGATGTCGGCGTATCGAACGGTACGATAGAGAACTCGACAGCGGAGGTGGCCCGCGATGCAACCAATCTCGTGTCGGCCGACTTCGACGCTTCACAGCCGGGAACGGCGGGCGCAAACGCTGCAAGTGGCGGCTCGAACATCGGACTCACCCAGCGCTTGCGGCTCGTCCCCGACCAACCGGGGGTCTACGGCGTCACGCACAGGTACCGACTGCCAGACCAACTCCGCGGGCTCGACGTGAGGCTCCCCGCGGAATCGACTGTCGTCTCCGCGACCGGCTTCGTCAGGAAAGAGGAGCGGACGTACGAGTGGGACGGGTCGACCGAGCGACCGAGGATCGAATACCGGATGGCGGCGAACCGCACCGTCGATCAGACCGGGCCGATCGGCGGCCCCGGCCGACTGACGTTCGTCGATGTCGGCGAGTGGGCGCTCGTCACCCGACCGGGAACGTCACACAGTTGGTCGTGGTCGGGGTCGGAAGACGTCGACCTCGATCGTTCGATGGAAGCCGCGGAGGGCGCGACCGGCACGACGATCGCGTTTCTCGGAGCTCACGAGGAATACACTCACACGGCACACGGCCAGGAGTTCCGGCTGATCGTTCCCGAGGCCGCCGATCTCGAAGAACCGCCCGAGGAGTTGTTCGCGGCGTTCTCGGATGCCTCCGATCAGCTTCGCGTCGGCGACCGCGACGAGACCGTCTTCGTCGTCGCCGCGCCGACGCCGGACGGGCTCACCTGGGGCGTCCGCGGCCTGCACACCGGCGGGTCGGATATGTGGGTCCGCGACTTCGAGCGTCTCGACGAGGCGAACAACGTCTGGCTCCACGAGTACGTCCACACCAGACAGGGGTACGTCGCGGCCGACGACGCGAGGTGGTTCACCGAGGCGAGCGCCGTGTACTACGCCGCGCTTCTCGCGCTCGAAGGAGAACGGATCGGTTACGAGGCGTTCCGCGAGCGGCTGGCATACGGCGAGGGCGACTACGACGGCTCGGTGATGGCCGAACCGGACACGTGGCAGCGGAACGCGAACTACTACGTCGGCGCGCTCGTCGCGGCCGAACTCGACCGCCAGATCCGCCTGGCGACCGACGGCGAGACGTCGTTGGAAGCGGTGTTCCGCCGGATGAACGCGGACGGCGGAACCGTCACGGCGGCCGAGTTCCGCTCATCCCTCCGAGCGACCGGCGGCGACGACGTCGCGCGACTCGGTGAGCGGTACACGACCACGACGGTCCGGCCGACGACGTGGAGCGCAGACGAACACCGCGAGGCGTTCGGCGACGGGTCGGTCCCGACGCGGGTCACGTACGAGCGCTCGTCGGAACCCGACGCCGTGTCCGTCTCCGGCGCGTATCGAAACCGTTCGGTCGATGCCGACGCGCTCACGCTCGTACCCAGCGAGCGACTCAGTTTCGACGTCGTCGCGACCAACGTCGGTGGGAGCGGCGGCTACGAGGCGACGCTCCGCGTGAACGACGAGCCGGTGGCGGCGCAGGCGGGACGACTCGACTCCGACGAGTCGGCGACGCTGACGTTCGAGCACGCGTTCGATCGAACGGGCGTCTACTCCCTCTCCGTCGGCGAGGCGACCCTCCGCGTCGACGTCCGCGAACCGGCGACGTCGCGAGTCTCGAACCTGACGGCGAACCGGACCACCCTGCCCGCAGGCGGATCCGTCGGACTCTCGGCGGCCGTGGAAAACGACGCCGACTATCCCGGCGAGGCCGACCTCGCGCTCACCCGGAACGGCACCACGTTCGAGACGCGAACGGTCCGGCTCGACGCTGGAGAGTCCTCGACGGTCGAAGCCGACGTCCGCTTGGACGAGCCGGGAATCTACGCCTTCAGCGTCAAGAACGGGCCTGTGGAACCGCTGAAAGTGACGGTCACTGAGTCCGTCGGGGGAGGGACCGATGCCAGCACACCTGGCTTCGAGGCGATGAGCGGAATCGCGGGCGTCCTCGCGACCGGGGCCGCAGCCGCGGTCCGCGCCCACAGGGCCGACCGAGACGACGCCACCGAACATTGATTGTGCAGTCGCCGCTCTGTCGGAACGATGATCAGCGGGATCCCCGCCGCACAGGCCTGCGTGATTCTCCTGACGGTGCTGGGGCTGTGGATCGGGGCGCGGCTCCTCACCGACGCCGGTATCCGCTTGGCCCGGCACTTCGGCCTCTCGGAACTCACGGTCGGGTTGACGGTCGTGGCGCTTGGGACATCGATGCCGGAACTGGCGGTCTCGGTCGACGCCGCGCTCAAAGGGACGGGCGACATCGCCGTGGGGAACGTCCTCGGATCGAACATCTACAACGTGGCGTTCATTCTGGGCGCCCTCGCGATGGTCGAGGTGCTTTCGGTCACCGACTCACTCGTTCGACGCGACGGTGCGGCGCTGCTGGTGAGCACGCTCCTCGGCGCGGTCCTCATATCCGACCTGCGGGTCACGAGACTCGAGGGGGCCGTACTCGCGCTCGCGTTCGTCGCGTACACGAGCTATCTGCTTCGGACGGCGCGGGACGGGTCTGCGGCGGAGAATCGACCACGAGAGCCGGGCGAGGCGATTCCGCTCGCAACTGATCGAGCGTCGGTTCGCGGTCGGGACGCGATCACGTTCGTCGTCGGGCTAGCGATCGTGCTCGTGAGCGGGGATTTCCTGGTTTTATCCGCCTCTGAGTTGGCCCGCAGCGCTGGCATCTCCGAGTGGATCATCGGCGGGACGATCGTCGCGGCGGGGACCTCGACCCCGGAGTTCGCCGTCTCGATCGTGGCCGTCACGAGGGGGAGCGTCGGCGTTTCGGTCGGGAACGTCCTCGGGAGCAACGTCCTCAACGTCACCGGTATTCTGGGGGCCGCGGCGCTCGTTCGTCCCCTCGAAACGAGCCCCGCCGCGCTCGAAACGCTGGCGTGGCTGGTCGCGATCACGGTCGTACTGGTCGCCGCGTTGTGGACCGGCCGAGCGCTCTCCCGCCTCGAAGGCGGGCTGCTCGCGGGCTCGGAGGTCGTCCGTTGGGTGCTCGGCCTGCTCGGCGCGATCGGGTGAGAACTCGGCGGGCGGCGTCAGCCGCCGACGAAGGCCGACGAGGCGGAAAACAGCTCCGCGACCACGCTCACGCCGCGGGATCGGCGACGACCGCGGGGCCGTTTTAGGCGTCGAGCAGTTCGGCGAGCAGCCCCTTCTGGGCGTGTAGGCGGTTCTCCGCCTGATCCCACACGAGCGCGCGATCGGACTCCAACACGTCGTCGGTGATCTCCTCGCCGCGGTGGGCGGGCAGACAGTGCATCACCTTCGCGTCGGAGTCAGCGAGCAGTCGCTCGTTCACCTGGTAGCCGTCGAAGGCCGCCAGCTTCTCGTGGCGCTGGTTCTCCTGGCCCATCGAGATCCAGACGTCGGTGTAGACGACGTCCGCGTCGTCGACGGCGTCTTTCGGATCGTCGACGACCGTCGGCTCGTGGCCCAGCTCGGCCGCTTGTTCGAGGACGGCGTCGTCCATCCCGTAGGTATCTGGCGTCGCGACCGTCAGGTCGAGCCCGACCATCGCCGCGCCGATGACGAACGACTGACCGACGTTGTTGCCGTCGCCGACCCACGCGGCCTGCACGCCGTCGAAGCCGCCGAAGGCCTCGTCGATCGTCAGCAGGTCCGCGAGCGTCTGGCAGGGGTGGGCGTCGTCGGTGAGGCCGTTGACCACCGGTACGTCCGAGTACTCGGCGATTTCGAGCAGGTCCTCGTGATCGAACAGCCGCGCCATCACGGCGTCGACGTACCGCGAGAGCACGCGGGAAGTGTCCGACAGCGGCTCGCCGTGGCCGAGTTGGATGTCCTCGGGGCCGAGGAAGATGGCGTGGCCGCCGAGCTGAGTCATCCCGGTCTCGAAGGAGATCCGCGTTCTGGTGCTGGGTTTCTCGAAGAGCATCCCCAGCGTCTGATCGGGCAGTTGCGCGTCGTCCTCGCCGGATTTGATCGCCGCCGCGCGGTCGAGGACGGTCTGCAGTTCGTCTGTCGTCAGGTCGTCGATGTCGAGAAAGTGGTCGGTTTCGAGCATCCAATCTCACTCCTGCAGGCGCTCGCAGACGTCGACCAGCACGTCGATCGAGCTGTCGTACTCCGCGAGGTCGAGGTGTTCGTTCGGCGCGTGATCCAGGTCCGAGTCGCCGGGACCGTACGTCGCCATCGGGCAGTCCCACGTCCCGGCGTAGATGTTCATATCGCTGGTTCCGGTCTTCCTGAGTAATCTCGGTTCCCCGCCCGCCTGCCGGATCGCAACGCGGAACGCGCGGGCGACCTCAGTGCGCGGGCTCGTCATCACCGGCGGAATCGGCTTCTCCCAGTGGACACCGCCGCGCGTGAGTTCACCCTCGGCGACCTCCCTGATGTCTTCGATCGTGTACTTCGGGGGGACGCGGAACTGCACGTCGACGGTCGCCTCGACGGCGAGGCCGTCCTCCGTGGGGCCGCCGTCGAAGCGGACCGGCTTCGTCGTCACGGTGTCGAAGACGCCGTCGGATTCGTCCTCGTCGAAGAACTCGGCGACGCTCGACCACCAGTTCACCGCCGACTGGATCGCGTTGTCCTCGGGGCGGGAGGAGTGCCCGAGTTCGCTCGTCGAGACGTACGTCCCGGCGAGGAACCCGCGGTATCCCAGCGTGATCCCGTCCCACCCGGAGGGCTCGCCGTTGATCACGGCCGCGGGCTGCTCGCGGTCCTCGACGAGGTGCCACGCGCCGTTGGAGCCGGTCTCCTCGCGGACCACGCCTGCGAAGGAGACGCCGGTCTCGACGGCCGCGACGGCCATCGCTGCCAGCGGGCCGGTAGCGTCGACGCTGCCGCGACCCCAGAGCACGCCGTTTTCGATCTTCACCGGCACGTCGCCGGGGACGGTGTCGATGTGCGAGGTGAGAAGGACCGAGTCGTCGGCGGGCGCGCGGACGTTGCCGACGTCGTCGATCCACACCTCGCGGTCGTGCGCCTCGAAGAAGGCCTTCAGGCGCTCTGCGGCCGCCGCCTCCTCGCCGGAGGGTGACGGGATCGAGACGAGATCCACGAGCAGCGTCTGCGCCCCGCTCAGGCCCTCGGTGAGGTTCTCCTGCACGTCGAAGACGCCGTGGTTCATCGCGAAGCCGACGGCGTTGCCCTCGCTCGCCGCACCCGGTTCGCCCTCGGCGGCCGCGACGTCCTCGTCGTCCAGTTCGGCGCTCATCCCAGCACCTCCGCGAACGACTCGACGAACTGGTCGGCGTGGGACTCGTCGATCACGAGCGGGGGGAGCAGGCGGACGACCGTCCGCCCCGCCGGGAGCGCGAGGACCTGCTCCGAGAGCGCGAGGTTCTTCAGCACGCGGTTCGCGCCGCGCTTGACTTGAATACCGATCATCAGGCCGACGCCGCGCACCTCGCGGACGGGCAGGTCGCGCTCGTCGGCCGCCGTCTCCAACTCGCTCCGGAGGTACTCGCCGACGTGCGCGGCGTTTCCGGGCACGTCCTCGTCGACGATCGTATCGAGCGTGGCGTTCGCCGCGGCGGCGACGACCGGGCCGCCCGAAAAGGTCGACCCGTGATCGCCCGGGTTCTCCGCGATCCAGTCTTTCACGAGTGTCGCACCCAGCGGGAGGCCGTTGGCGATTCCCTTCGCCGACGTGAGGATGTCGGGCTCGACGCCGACGCCCTCGCAGGCCCACAGATCGCCCGTGCGCCCGACGCCAGTCTGGATCTCGTCGAAGACGAGCGCCGCGCCCGCCGCTTCCGTCACCTCGCGGGCGTGCCGGAGGTACTCTGCGGATGCGGGGTGAATCCCGCCCTCGCCCTGGACCGGTTCCAAGAAGAGCGCCGCCGTATCCTCGTCGACGGCCTCCGCGAGCGCCTCGCCGTCTCCGTAGGGGACGAACTCGACGCCGCCCGCCAGCGGCTCGAACGGCTGTTTGTACTTGTCCTTCCACGTCATCGCGAGCGCGCCCATCGTGCGGCCGTGGAAGCCGCGCTTGGTCGCGACGATCTTCGAGCGGCCGGTCGCCGCACGGGCGAACTTCATCGCCGCCTCGTTCGCCTCGGTCCCGGAGTTACAGAGCCAGACGTTGTCGGCGTCGCCCGGCGCGAGCGTTGCCAGTTTGTCGTACAACTCCGTGCGGACGTCGACCGGATACGACGCCTGCACGTAGGTCAGTTTCGCCGCCTGCTCCTGGACCGCGTCGGTCACGGCGGGATGAGAGTGTCCGAGCGAGGCGACGGCGTAGGAGGCCCCGAAGTCGAGGTACTCCGTCCCGTCGGCCCCATAGAGGTACGCGCCCTCCCCGGATTCGATCTGAATCGGCTTCTCCGAGAAGACGAAACCGCCGCTCATTGTGTCACCTCCGTCTCGTCGGCGTCGCCCGCGTCAGTCTCGTCCGCCGAATCAGAGACCGCGCTGGCGTGGATGTGCGTGCCGCCGCCGTCGAGCGCCGAGAGGATCGGATCGTCCGCATTGGCGTCGGCGACGATGACGGTCACTGCGCCGCCATCGAGCGCCTCCTTCGCGGCCATCACTTTCTTCGTCATAAACCCTTCCGCGGCGTGGTTCAGTGCATCGAAATCCGCGGGGGTTTCGACGGCCTCGATCAGGGTCGACGCGTCGTCGGGGTCGGCGTAGACGCCGGAGACGTCCGTGAGGACGACCAACTCTCCGCCGACCGCGCCAGCGACGGCCGCGGCCGCGCGGTCGGCGTCGGCGTTGACCGCGACGCCGTCGTCTGCGAGCATCGGCACGGTGACGACGGGCGTGTACCCGCCGTCGAGGAGCGTCTCCAACAGGCCGCCGTTCACGTCGGTGATCTTCCCCGAGTGGTCGCCGCGCTTGATCTTCTTTTTGCCGTCCTCGATCACCCGCACGGCCGACTTGCGCGGGCCGGTCAGGAGGCCGCCATCGACGCCAGAAAGGCCGAGCGCGTCGACGCCAGCAGCGCGGAGCGTGACCGTGAGATCGGTGTTGAGCTTGCCGGGCATCACCATCGAGAACACCTCCATCGTGCGCTCGTCGGTGAAGCGGCCGACGACGCCTCCCGGCGTCTCGACGTAGGTGGGTTCCTCGCCGAGTGCTTCGAGCGTGTCGTCGACGGCGGTCGAGCCGCCGTGAACGACGACGACCTTCCGCCCGGCTGCGACGAGTTCGGCGACGTCTTCGACCGCGCCCGCGGGATCGACCGCGCGCGCGCCGCCGACCTTGACGACGACCGGCGGGCGCTCGGACGCGTCGCTGCCGCCGTCGGTCGCGACGTCGCAGCCGAAGGCGGCGTCACCGACGGCGACGCTGTCGGCCGGTCGACCGCCGTCGGCGCGAAGCGGTCGCGCCGCTCCGGTCTCGAACTGCTGCGTCTGGCGCGCGTCGCGTGTGTCGTCGTTGTCGGTGGGTTCGGGTGTCATACGTGTGCTTCGTGGTGCTCAGGGTGCGCCGACGGGGTGGAGCCCGGTGAACTCCAGACCGGCGGTCTCCTCGATACCGAGCGCGATGTTCGCGGCGTGGACGGCCTGTCCGGCCGATCCCTTCATCATATTGTCGATCGCGGAGAAGACGACGAGCCGGCGGTTTCCGGGGTCGATCTCGAAGCCGACTTCTCCGTAATTGGTCCCGGCGACCGCCTTCGGCTCGGGGTAGCGGTAGACGCCGCCACCGCCCGCGACGGTCCGCATAAACGGCTCGTCGGCGTAGGCGTCGCGGTAGGCTTTCCAGAGGTCGCCCTTCGAGACGGGCGCGCTCGGGAAGAGGTGACAGGTCGCGCTCGCGCCGCGGATCATATCCACCGCGTGAACGGTGAACGAGACCGAGAGGCCGAGGAACTGCTCGATCTCGGCCTCGTGACGGTGGCCGGTCGGCGCGTACGGGCGGACGATACCCGAGCGCTCGGGGTGGCTGGAGGCGTCGCCGCCGCCAGCGCCGCCCTCCGAGGAGCCGACCTTCACGTCGACGACCGCCTGCTCGTCGCCCTCCAAGATTCCGGCGTCGAACAGCGGCTTCAGCCCGAGGATCGTTGCGGTCGCGTTGCAGCCGCCGGAGGCGATGAGGCTCGCGTTCGAGAGGTTAGCCCGGTTGATCTCTGGCAGCGCGTATTCCGATTTCTCCAGGTACTCCGGGCAGACGTGCCCGTCGTACCACTCGTCGTACTGCTCCTCGGTGTCGAGGCGGAAGTCCGCCGAGAGATCGACGACCGTGTCGGCGGCGTCTTGGAACTCGTCGATGTGCTCCATCGAGACGCCGTGCGGCGTCGCCGCGAAGAGCACGTCGACCGATTCGAGGTCCTCCGGCGACGTGAACCGGAGGTCCATCTCGCGGAGATTCGGGTGAACGTGCCCGACGGTCTTGCGCTCCTTTGATCTGCTGGTCGCCTGCACGACGTCGAACTCGGGGTGCTGATACAGCAGGCGAAGGAGTTCGCCGCCGGTGAACCCGGAACCGCCGACGACGGCGGCGGTGTAGGCTGCGTCGTCACCGGCATCCGTGGGGGAAGTACTCATACGGCTGCTTCCGTTCCGGTGGCTTGTTCGGCTTTCGATTCCAGCCAGTCGACGACCGCCGCGGGAACGTCGACGTCGACGGCGTCGTTCAGCGCCTTGAACTCGACGGTGTGGTTGACCTCGTGGACCGTGTAATCCGATCCCGTCTCCATCAGGTCGACGCCGAGCAGGCCGCCGCCGACCGCGTCGGACGCGGCCGCGACGAGCTCTCTCGCGCGGTCGTCGAGCTCGAACTCCTCGACTGTCCCGCCCTTCGCCGCGTTCGTCAACCAGTGGTCGGAGGAGCGCGTCATCGCGGCAATCGGTTCGCCGTCGACGGCCAGCACGCGGATGTCGCGGCCGGGCTTCTCGACGAACTCCTGGACGTAGAACACCTTGTGCTGGTAGTGCCCGAGCGTCGCCTTGTGTTCGAGGATGGCCTCGGCGGCCGAGGGGGTCTCGACCTTCGCCATCAGGCGTCCCCACGAGCCCACGACGGGCTTGAGGACGCAGGGATAGCCGAACTCCTCGATCGTCTCCATCGCCGAGTCGACGGTGTAGGCGATCTCCGTGTTCGGCGTCGGCACGCCCGCGCGTTCGAGCGCCAGGCTGTTTTTCACCTTGTCGGCGCAGATGTCGGCCGTCTCCGCGCCGTTGACGACGGGGATGTCGTAGGCGTCCAAGAACTGCGTCGTGTAGAGGCTGCGGCTCGTCGCCAGACAGCGATCGACGACGAGGTCGACCCCGTCGATCGATTCCGGCGGTTCGGCGATGTTGAACTGCTCGGCCCGGACGTCGATCTTCTCCACCTCGTGGCCGCGCTCGCGTAACTCCGTGAGGAGGAGCTTCTCGTCCCTCCGAATCCGGGAGTAGAGCAGCCCAACCTTCATCTTATTCGCCCCAGTCTTCTTCGAGTTCGGGGGCTTCTTCGAGTGTGATCGGGTCGACCGAGACGACCTCCAACTCCGCGCCCGTCGCGGGGCTGTCGACGATTTCGCCGACCTCGACGTCGGCGGGGATCTCGATCTCTTCTCCGGTCAGCGGGTCTTCTGCGGTGATGGTTGCTGCCATACGAGTCGATGGGCGAGGAACCGACTTAAACCCATCGAAGTTGTCGGATAAATTAACTGACCTGAGATACCACTACCGACGAAAAACAGTCGAACGATCCGTCCGTGTGAAATCGATGTCTGATTTCATATATGAATGGTCCCGGGAGGGACCCGTCGCGGTCGGGGCCGCCGACAGAGTCGAGACGGCGGGTCCGATTGTCGCGCGCGGCGACGCGGACGCACCGAATCACACATAGCCCTCGACCTCCGTTCGGAGCGTTTCCGCGGCGTCGTCGAGCGCGTTCGTGCGGTCGTCGTAGGCCGCGCGATCCGCCGCGAGCGACGCTTCGGCGTCGTCGAGCTGGGTCGCGACCGCCGCCGGTGCGGGGCCGCCGAGGGAATCGCGGCTCGCGACGCTCTCGACCGGATCGAGCGCGGCTTCGACGCGCTCGCGGCTCACGTAGGCGAATAGGGAGTCGCCGAGCACGTTCGCTGCGACCTCGTCAAGTGTTGCGAGATCGGGCGTCTCGCCGTCAGCGCGCTCGGCCGCCGCCGCGAGAACCTCGTGGGCCGTGCGGAACGGCACGCCCGCCATCGCGAGCGCGTCGGCGACGCCGGTCGCCGTGGAGAAGCCGTCTCCGGCCGCCGCTTCGAGCGTCTCTTCGGGCCACTCGGCGCTGGCGACCGCGCCCGCGACGACCGCGGTCGCTTCCGACACCGCGTCAACCGTCTCCCACGCGTGCGGCGTCGCGCGCTGAAGGTCGCGGTTGTACGCGCGCGGCAGTCCCTTCAGCGTCGTCAGGAGACCGGTCAGGCCCCCGATCGCGTCGCCAGCGACCGCGCGGACGAGCTCTAAGGTGTCGGGGTTCACCTTCTGCGGCATGATCGATGACGTCGAGGAGTACTCGTCGGCGAGGTCGACGAAGCCCTTGTTCGCGAAGATCACGAGATCCTCGGCGAGGCCGGAGAGCGTCGTCGCGTGCGTCGCGAGCGCCGCGGTCGACTCCGCGAGGAAGTCTCTTCCAGCGGAGGCGTCCGTCGAGTTCGAGACGACGCCGTCGAAGCCGAGCAGGTCGGCCGTGCGTTCGCGGTCGATGTCGAACGGCGTCCCCGCGAACGCGGCCCCGCCGAGCGGCGAGCGGTTCACGCGGTCGTAGGCGTCGACGAGGCGCGCGGTGTCGCGGGCGAACGCCGACTCATAGGAGAGGAGAAAGTGCGCGACCGTCGTGGGCTGAGCGGGCTGGAGGTGCGTGTAGCCGGGCATCACGGTGTCGACGTGCTCGGCGGCAGCCTCGGTGAGGGCCTCGCGGAGCGCGAGCGTCGCCCCGATCGAGTTCAGCAGATCCTCGCGGAGGCGGTAGCGGATGCAGGTCGCGACCTCGTCGTTGCGGCTGCGCGCGGTGTGCATCTTGCCACCGTCGGGGCCGACGCGGTCGACGACGCCCGTCTCGATCGCCTCGTGGACGTCTTCACCCTCGGGGAGCGCCCCGTGCCCTGCCGATTTGACGTCGGCGAGCGCGGCGAGGATCTCGCCCGCGACGCCGTCAGCGACGATGCCCTGTTCGGCGAGCATCACCACGTGCGCGCGGTCGACGGCGAGGTCGGCGGCGAAGATGCGCTCGTCGGCCGCGAGGCTGGACATAAATCCGCGCGCTGGGCCGCCGCTGAAGCGGTCCCGGCGGACGACGCCGGAGTCCCCCTCCCGAGATGGATCGTCCTCGCCCGTCATATTTCACTCCCAGTCGCCTTCGTCGTCGCCCTCGGCGGCCTCGATCGCGGCGTTCGCGAGGCGAGACTGGAAGCCGTGGTACTTCGCGACGCCCGTCGCGTCCTGCTGGGTGATGTCGCCGACGCCGGAGGTGTTGAACGAGGCGGCGTCCTCGGAGTAGGCGGCGTACTCCGACTCGCGGGCGACCGGGCGCGCCTGCCCGCCCTGGAACTTGATCGTCACCGTGCCGGTGACGCGCGTCTGCGTTTCGTCGATGAAGCCTTCGAGCGCGCCGACGAGCGGGTGGTCGACGAGGCCTTCATAGCCCTTCTGGGCCCACTCGTTGTCGATAGAGCGCTTGAAGTCGCGCTCGTCTTTCGTGAGTACGAGCTGTTCGAGGGCCTCGTGAGCGGTCAGGAGCGTCGTCGCCGCCGGGTGCTCGTAGTTCTCGCGGACCTTCAGCCCGAGCATCCGATCTTCCATCATATCCGTGCGGCCGACACCGTATTTCCCGGCCTGCTCGTTCAGCGCGCCGATGAGATCGGCGGGAGACAGGTCCTCGCCGTCGAGCGCGACGGGGTATCCGTCCTCGAACGCGATCTCGACCAGTTCGGTCTCCGTCGCGTTCGCGGGGTCGTCGGTCCACTCGTAGATGTCTTCCGGGGGTACGTAGCCGGGGTCTTCGAGGTTTCCACCCTCGATCGAGCGGCTCCAGAGGTTCGTGTCGATCGACCAGACGCCGGAGTTACCCGACTGGACGGGGAGGTCGTGCTCTTCGGCGTACTGCTGCTCCCACTCGCGGGTGAGTTCCAGTTCGCGGACCGGAGCGATGACGTCCAGGTCGGAGGCGCGCCAGATGACCTCGAAACGGAGCTGGTCGTTGCCCTTGCCGGTGCAGCCGTGTGCGAGCGCGTCGCAGCCCTCTGCCTCGGCGACCTCCAGGATCGCGTTCGCGATGACCGGGCGCGCGAGCGCCGTGCCGAGCGGGTAGCCCTGGTAAGTCGCGTTCGCGCGGACGGAGTCGAAACAGAGGTCCGCGAACTCGTCTTTCGCGTCGACGACGTGCAGATCCAGTCCGTGTGCGTCGGCGGTCTCCTGTGCTTCCTCGAACTCGGATTCGGGCTGCCCCACGTCGACGGTCACGCCGACGACTTCGTCGTAGCCGTACTCCTCCTGCAGGAGCGAGACGCAGACTGTCGTGTCGAGGCCGCCCGAGAACGCGAGTGCCACGCTTGTCATTATATCTCCGAATCAGACGCTCTTCCGTATAAATTACACGGTTTGGGGTTTGGAAATTAAACCGCAGAGATGCCTATAGAGACGCTACTCGCTTGTGAGTTGATTCGGTACGGCGATGAAGTGAGGTAATAGTGGGCCTAAGGGGCCCGTCGTCGCGGTCGCCGCGCGGCGTCGGTCGCCCCGGTCGAAACCGGGCTGAAACGGGCCGAGACGACCGGAGTCGCGACTCTCTGGGGGGCGCGGGCGCTTCTCCGAGAGAGCCGCGTCATTGAGAGTTCGAAACCCGATGCGAGCACTAAACGCTTTCGGGATCCGTCCCGCCGCTGGGCCGGAGACGACCGATCAAGCGTCGCTCCCGACGGGGAGCACTCGACCAATCGCCCGGTCGACCGCCTCGGAGCGCTGCATCAACAGCGTTCCGAGAACGCTCATCACGAGGACGTAACCCACCGCGAGCGCGGGAATCGTCTCCCGCATCACCGGCGTCGACCCGCCCGCGGCGAGTGCGGCGATGACGAGCGAGAACTCGCCTCGGGGCACCAGCCCGATACCCACGCGAATCGCGCGGTGCTCGGAGAGGTCGTAGACGCGCCCGCCCAGGTAGCCCGAGAGCATCTTCGCTGGCGTCGTCAACACGACGGCGGCGACGAGCGGCACGGCGACGCCGACGAGGAGTCGCGGATCGGTTCCGACGCCGATCCAGAAGAAGAACACCGCGGCGAACACGTCTCGAACGGACGTGAGCTGGCGTTCGATCCGCTCGCGGTGCCCGCTGGTCGAGAATCCCATCCCGACGAAGAACGCCGCGACGGCCTCGCTCACGCCGATCGAGAGGGCGAATCCCGCGATCGGGATGACGATGCCCAAGATGCGGAGGACGAACGACTCCGGGTCGGAGACGTCGAGGATACGCGAGAAGAACGTAGTGCCGTACTGGACTACGAGCAACAGCGCGCCGAGGAAGCCGAAGGCGACCGCCAGCGACCGCCCGAGGCCATTGACGTCGGCGGTGCCGCCGCCGAGGACGAGCGAGGTGACGATTGCGAGATAGACCGCGATGAACAGGTCCTCGAAGACCAGCGTCCCGAGGATCGGATCGGCCTCGTCGTTGGCGATCCATCCGAGATCGATCAGCGTCTTCGTGATGATCGCCGACGAGGAGATGTAGACGATGCCGCCGAGCAGCAGCGCCTCGACGACCGACCAACCGAGCGCGAGTCCGATCACAATGCCGAGCGGCAGGTTGATCGTGACGTCGATGATGCCCGCGCGAGTGATGCGCGAGCGCGCCGCCAACAGCCGGTCGAGGCTGAATTCGAGCCCCAGGAAGAACAGCAGCAGGACGATCCCGACCTCCGCGAGTATCGTGAGTAACTCGCTGTCCGGCACGTGCGGAAGTCCGAACTGTCCGGCGACGAACGGCCCCGCGAGCATCCCGCCGATCACGTACAGCGGGATGACGGAGAGTCCGATCCGGAGCGCGATGGCACCGGCGACCGCTAGGACGGCGAACACCTGACCGAGTTCGAAGAGCCCCGCGGCCATTATGCACCAGTCACGCGCGATTCGAAGTCCTCACAGTTCTCCCGCGTCCCGACCACGATGAGCGTGTCGCCGGGCTGAATTTCCGTCTCCGCACCCGGTGAGGGGATCACGTTTTCGCCGCGTTCGATGGCGATGACGGACGCGCCGGTCGCCGCGCGGAGGTCGGATTCGCCGAGGGTCTGGCCGACGATCGGCGAGCCTTCGTCGACGCTGACCCACTCTAAGAGCGTGTCGCCGCCGAGAAGCGTCTCGATGTTCTGAGACTTGACGGGCTGGAAGTACGCGCCCTCCAGAATCGTCCCGACCTGTCTGGCAAGGTCGTCGGAGAGCTCGAACAGCTTCTCCGAATCACCGTCCGGCGCCGGGCGCAGGAATACCTCGCGCCGACCCTCGTTGTGGGTTACGACGACGAGCTGTGTGCCGTCTGGCAAGTCGATCTCGTGTTTCTTACCGACGCCCGGGAGGTCGCTCTCGTAGACCGTCACGCTCCGCGGTTGGTCGTGATCGTACAAAAATTGTCGTATCCGAACGAGATCGCGGAAACGCGACGTCTCAGCCGGGCGGCACGCCGAGCGGTGCCTCGCCGCCGACGACGATGGGCGGCGTTTCAGCCGAATAGGGGTGCAGCGCCCGTGGCCGCGAGGACGGCGCTGGCGGCCAGCGCGGCAGCCGGTGGAATCGAGAGGTTGTCGTCGACGACGTAGCTCGCGATGACTGGTTTGAACCCGTCAGCGGCCGTCGCGGCCAGCGCGGCCGCGGCGGCGGCCGCCCAGCCGACGGGCCCCGCCGCGGGAACCAGAAACGGCGCTGAAACTGCGAAGCACACGGCGAACATCGCCCCGAGCGTTCGCAGTCGCTTCGACTCGTCGGCCTCCCGCGTCGTCCCGAGGAGACCGGAGACGGGATCGCCGATCGTCAGCATCAGCGCCGCGGGGATCGCGATATGCGGGGCGAACACGAGGACGACGGCGGTCATACTGAACATATACAGCGCGTAGCCCGCGACGTTCGTCTGCTCGTAGGAGCGGGTGAGCTCGTCGTAGATGCCCCAGTCGAGACCGACGACGAGCCGGAAGAACTCTAAAATCGCGGCGACGGCGCTCACCAGGAGCATCACGAGGCCGAACTGCTCCCAGGAGACGAATCCGAGGACGTACAACAGCGGCAGTCCGGTCCCGCTGGCGTGGACGAGCCGCCGTTTGAGTTCGCTCTCAGAGACCTCCGAGAGCACACCGACGTCCGACTGAGCAGAGGACACCGTCTTACGCGTCCGTACCCGGTGCGACGAGGTCGTACGTCTCGACGAGCGCGTCGAACGATCGGTCGCCGCTCGTGACGGCTCGCAGCTCCGTCACGAGCGACTCGACCGGGATTCGGACCTGTCTGGCGGTGTCGCGCTCGCGGACGGTGACGCTGTCGGGACCGTCGCCCTCCAGACCGTCGCGGTCGACGGTGACGCAGAACGGCGTGCCGACCTCGTCCTGGCGGCGGTAGCGACGACCGATGCTACCGGAGTCGTCGTAGACGACGCTGAAGCCCGATTCCCGGAGGTCGTCGACGAGGTCCCCCGCGCGCGCGGTGAGTTCCTCGACGTTCGAGACCAGCGGGAAGACGCCCACGTCCGTCGGCGCGACCGTCGGCGACAGCGAGAGGTACGACCGCGTCTCGCCGTCGACCTCGTCCTCGTGGTACGCGTGCGCGAGGATCGTGTAGACGGTCCGGTCGACGCCGAACGACGGCTCGATGACGTGCGGGGTGATATGCTCGCCGGAAACCGTCTGTTCCTCCACGCGGAAGTTGGCCACGTCGACGTCGACCTCGTAGGTATCGCCACCGGCCGTGACGCGCACCGTCTCCCCCTCGAACGCCGAGGGGTCGCGGTCGGCCAGTTCTTCGAGCGCAGACTGCACGTCGGCGGCGTCTCCACCGAACTCGGGGCCGAGAACGCTCATATCCGGATCGACGACGGACTTCTCGACCGTCTTCGGCTCGTCGAACTGTCGGAAGATCGTGAAGTCGTCGTCGCTGTGCTCGCCGTGCTTCGAGAGGTCGTAGTCGCCCCGGTAGGCGAATCCGGCGATCTCGATCCAGTCGCCGTCGACCTCGCTCTCGGCGTCCCAACAGTCCGCGGCGTAGTGCGCGCGCTCGCCCGCGAGGTGCTGTCGGAAGCGGAACCGGTCCATATCGACGCCGACGCGCTGGTACCACTCCTGGGCGATGCCGAGGAAGTAGCCGATCCACGCGTCGCCGACAATTCCGTCTTCGACCGCCTCGCCGACGGTCGTCTCGACGTAGGAGCCGTCTTCGTCAGCCTGCTCGCTGGCGGGGTACAGCGTCACCTCGACGTCGGCGACGTCGGCGAGATCGGGTTCGTCGCGCTCGGGATCGACGAACTGCTCTAACTCCGCCTGCGTGAACTCCCGCGTGCGGACGATGCTTTTCCTGGGAGAGATCTCGTTGCGGTAGGCGCGTCCGATCTGCGTCGCGCCGAACGGGAGGCTGTTGCGCGCGTACTCCTTGATGCGCGGGAACTCCACGAAGATTCCCTGGGCGGTCTCGGGGCGGAGGTACCCCGGCGTCGACGAGCCCGGGCCGATGTTCGTCTCGAACATCAGATTGAAGTCCTCGACGGGTTCGCCGGAGAGGCGACCGCCGCAGTTCGGACACTGGAGGTCGTGGTCGGCGATCAGGTCTTCGACCTCCGAAATCGGCAGCGACTCCGCGTCCTCGATGTCGGTGTTGTCCTCGATGAGGTGATCGGCTCGGTGAGACGTGCCGCACTCGGGGCATTCGACGAGCATATCGTCGAAGCCGTCGAGGTGGCCCGACGCCTCGAACACGGGCTCGGGCATTATCGTCGGCGCTTCGATCTCGAAGTTGCCCTCTTGGACGGTGAAACGTTCGCGCCAGGCGTCTTCGACGTTCGACTTCAGTGCCGCTCCCTGCGGACCGAACGTGTAAAACCCGGACGCCCCGCCGTACGCGCCGCTCGCGCCGAAGAAGTAGCCGCGTCGCTTGGCCAGTTCGACGAGTCGTTCGCCCTCGGTTCGGTCCGCACTCATTACAGCGCCTCCAGCAGGTCGACGTCGCGGACGATGCCGATGAGTTCGTCACCGGCGACGAGCGGGATCTGCTCGATCTCTTCGGTGATCATCGCCTGGGCGACCTCGACGACGGATTTGCGCGTCGAGACCGTGATCAAGCGATCCGACATAAACTTTGAGACCGGTTCGGTGGGAATCTCGACGTTCCGGGTCGGGACGTAGCGCTTGCCGATCGCCTTGATCCCCTCCCACATCCACTCGTCGTCCTGTCCGGCGAAGGAGTCGCCGGTGTCGTCCTCGCCCTCGACGACGCGGGCGACCTCGATGATGTCGACCTCGGTGAGGATGCCGTTCATCCGGCCGTCGTCGTCGAGACAGACCGCGTAGGGAACGTTCGCGTAGTAGATCTCGCGCTCGGCGACCGGCAGCGGCGTGGCGTGGTACGTCGTGTTGACGTCGTTCGTCGCGACGTCGCCAGCAGCCGCGTCGACGTCGACCTCCTCGCGGGCGATCGCGCGCACGACGTCCGTGACAGTGACGATTCCCTCCAGCTCGCCGTCGACGACCGGAACGCGGCGCGTCCCGCTGTCGAGCATCAGGTGTGCCGCCTCCTCGACGCTCGTGTCGGCGGTGACGGTCGGTACGTCCCGCATCAGCACCGCGAGCTGATTCTCGTCGGGGCTCTCGATCAGCTCTTCGCGGGAGACGAGCCCGCGGTACTCCTCGCGGCCGTCGGTTCGCTTGACGACCGGGACCGAGGAGAAACCGCGCTCTTGGAGGTACTCCAACACGTCATCGCGGGTCCCCGGGAGTTCAACAGTGACCACGTCCTCGCGGGGCGTCATCGCGTCGGCTACGTTCATACGGCGTTGTACTGCGTCACACCTCTTGTACTCTTTGAAGCCCCGGGGTCGCGGTTGCGATCGGATTCGTGGGACGGGACGTAACCCGGTACCGTGTGTGCAGATGTGTCGTGTTACTTGGTACATACTCGCACGATATGCCAGTCGATACCGACCATACGTATCGGAAGAAATCAAATATATACAGAGACGTGTCGTTTCTAGCTGCAAAATATATACATTCGTTAGATCGAACGCAACTGCGATCCGACGGGTTTATGTATGAATGAGACACACTCACAAACATGACGCCGAATGCGACGGCTGTGTCCGACGCGTCGCGCGCCGAGGTGATGGCCTCGGTGGACTCCACTCCCGCTCAGGCGGAGTTCATTATCGCGGACGTTTCCCGCGATGATGCGTGGCTCTCGATGCGGGTATCGGAAGCGCCGTCGCTCCGAGACTGGGCGTAAGCACGCGGGTTCGGCTATTTTTTCGATGCCGACGAGGAGCGGCTGCCCTGTATTGTTGTATCCGCCGCCCTGTACCGATGTATCGGCCGCACTGCCCGATCGTGCCGTGCTTTCGAAGGACGAGCGTGCCGTACGATCGTCCGGTGACCGAGTCCGGTCGTCGTCGACGGACCACATCGTGCGATCGATTGGCGGCCGTCTCGCCGCGGCCCGACGACAGGAGGATTTTTGTCCGCGACACCCGAGCAACCGGGTATGCACTACCGCGAGGTCGACGCGAGCCGGGAGTTCCTGCTTCGGCTCGAAACCGGGGCCGACTGGCGAACGGAGATCGAGGAGTTCGCCGATCTCGAAGGGATCGACGCCGCGTGGTTCCAAGCGATGGGCGCGGTCCAGGACGCCGAGGTGTGGTTCTACGACCAGGACGATCAGGAGTACCGATCGGTGACGTTCGACGAGCCGCTGGAGGTCGCCACCTGCGTCGGTAACGTCGCGGACCTCGACGGCGAACGCTTCGCACACACTCACGCGGTCCTCTCGCGGCCCAGCGGGCAGGCGCTCGCGGGGCATCTCAACGCGGCGACCGTCTTTGCTGGCGAGGTGTACCTCCGCGCGTTCGACGAACCGCTCGAACGCGAGCACGACGACGTGACCGATCTGGACCTCTGGCTGTAACCGTGCACGAGGACGACGAGCGGTACTTCGAGCGGATCGAATCCCGGCTCGACGAGGCGTTCGACCGCGCCCGACGCGCGAAGGGGATGGGCTACGACCCCGAACCGGAGGTCGAGATCCCGGTCGCCAAGGATATGGCCGATAGGGTGGAAAACATCCTCGGAATCGACGGCGTCGCCGCACGGGTCCGCGAGCTTGAAGGGCAGATGTCTCGCGAGGAGGCCGCTCTCGAACTCGTCACCGACTTCGTCGAAGGCACCGTCGGCGACTACGACAGCCGCGCGGGGAAAGTCGAGGGCGCGGTGCGGACGGCGGTCGCGCTGCTCACCGAGGGCGTCGTCGCCGCGCCGATCGAGGGGATCGACCGCGTCGAAATCCTCGAAAACGACGACGGCACGGAGTTCGTGAACGTCTACTACGCGGGGCCGATCCGCTCTGCGGGCGGAACCGCACAGGCGCTCTCCGTTCTGGTCGCCGACTACGCGCGCTCGCTGCTCGGGATCGAGGAGTACGAGGCGCGCTCCCAGGAGGTCGAACGCTACGCCGAGGAAGTCGCGCTCTACGACAGGGAGACCGGGCTCCAGTACTCGCCGAAGGACAAGGAGACGAAGTTCATCGCCGAGCACATGCCGATTATGCTCGACGGCGAGGCCACCGGCGACGAGGAGGTCTCGGGCTTTCGCGACCTCGAACGCGTCGACACCAACTCCGCCCGCGGCGGGATGTGTCTCGTCCTCGCGGAAGGAATCGCGCTCAAAGCCCCGAAGATCCAGCGCTACACCCGCGGCCTCGACGAGGTCGACTGGCCGTGGCTGCAGGACCTCATCGACGGAACGATCGGCAAGGACGGGGCGGACGACGCCGAAGACGCCGAAAAAGAAGCGGACGACGAGACCGGTGGATCGGCGGCGGCGGACAACGACTCGAACGAACACGGCGACGAAGGAGACGAGACGGAAGGGCGCGCAGAGACCGGGCCCGCTCGCCTCGACCCATCGACGAAGTTCCTTCGGGACCTTATCGCCGGACGGCCGGTCTTCGGCCATCCGAGCAAGGAGGGCGGGTTTCGGCTCCGCTACGGTCGATCGCGCAATCACGGGTTCGCGACCGCGGGAGTCCACCCGGCGACGATGCACCTCGTCGACGACTTCCTCGCGACCGGGACGCAGATCAAGACCGAACGACCGGGGAAGGCCGCGGGCGTCATCCCCGTCGATTCCATCGAGGGACCGACGGTCCGCCTCGCCAACGGGGACGTCCGCCGGATCGATGACCCAGCGGAGGCGCTGGAAGTCAGAAACGGTGTCGAGAAGATCATCGACCTCGGCGAGTACCTCGTCAACTTCGGCGAGTTCGTCGAGAACAACCACCCGCTCGCGCCCGCCTCCTACGTCTACGAGTGGTGGGTGCAGGACTTCGAGGCCGCCGGTGGGCCCGTGCGGGCGCTCGCGGACGACCCCGCGGTCGACCTCGAACATCCGACGCCGACGGAGGCCGAAAAGTGGGCGACCGAGTACGACTGTCCGCTGCATCCGGAGTATACGTACCTCTGGCACGACATCTCGGTCGAGCGGTTCGAGGAGCTGGCAGACGCCGTCGACGCCGGGCGCGTCGTCGGCGCGGAGGCCGACGGCGGGCTGGCCGCCGGGACCGACGACGAGAGGCAGTCCGCGGTCGGAAACGGTCCGGTGGACGCCACCGACGCTGTTCTCGAACTCGCCAACGCGGAGCCGATCGCGGAGGCGCTCGAACACCTGCTCGTCGAGCACACCCAGCGCGAGGAGACGATTCGGATCCCCGAGTGGCGGCTGTTGGTTCGCTCCCTCGGCTTCGTCGAGAGCGCGGAGTCGCGAACGCTCGAACGAACGTGGGGCCCTGACGACCTCTCCCCGTCGGCGCGCGAGTGGGACGGCGGCGAGAGCGCGGTGAACGCCGTCAACGAAGTCGCCCCGTTCGAGATCCGCGAGCGCGCGCCGACGCGCATCGGCAACCGGATGGGCCGCCCCGAGAAGTCCGAATCGCGCGACCTCTCTCCGGCGGTTCACACGCTCTTCCCGATCGGCGAATCCGGCGGCAATCAGCGTAACGTCGCCGACGCCGCGCGCGCCCGCGACGAACAAGGCCGCCGCGGGGTCGTCGACGTCCGCGTGGGCGACCGCGCCTGCCCCGACTGCGACGCGCACACCTACCGGACGACGTGCCCCGACTGCGGCACGCACACCGAACCGTACTACGAGTGTGAGGAGTGCGGGCAGGTGATCGAGCCCGACGACTCGGGACGCGTCCACTGCGAGCGGTGCGAGCGCGACGTCACGAGCCCCGATTGGTTCTCGATCGGCGTCGGCGAGGAGTTCCGCCGCGCGCTCGACGCCGTCGGCGAGCGCGAAGCGGCCTTCGAGATCCTGAAAGGCGTGAAGGGACTCACTTCCGCGAACAAAACGCCCGAGCCGATGGAGAAGGGAATCCTGCGGGCGAAAAACGGCGTCACGTCGTTCAAAGACGGCACGGTCCGCTACGATATGACCGACCTCCCAGTTACCGCCGTCCGGCCCGCGGAACTCGATGTGACCGCCGCGGACTTCCGCGAACTCGGCTACGAGACCGATATCGACGGCGAGCCGCTGGCGTTCGACGATCAGCTGATCGAGCTGAAAGTGCAGGACATCGTCCTCTCGGACGGGGCCGCCGAGCACATGCTCAAGACCGCGGACTTCGTCGACGACCTCTTAACGCAGTACTACGACCTCCCTGCGTTCTACGAGGTCGAGGAACGGCAGGACCTCGTCGGCGAACTCGTCTTCGGGATGGCCCCGCACACGTCAGCCGCGGTCGTCGGCCGCGTCGTCGGCTTCACGTCCGCCGCCGTCGGCTACGCGCATCCGTACTTTCACGCCGCAAAACGCCGGAACTGTTTCCATCCCGAGACGAAGGTCTGGTACTGCGACGAGGCCGACACGTGGCACTACGACCGCATCGAGACGCTGGTCGAGGGCCGACTCGATCCCGAGACGACCGACGAGGACGATATTGGGACGCTCGTACAGGAACTCGACGGCGACGTGTTCGTCCCCTCGGTGACCGAAGACGGCGAAGATACGCTCCAGCGGATCGAAGCCGTCTCCAAACACCCCGCCCCAGATCACCTCGTCGAGGTCGAGACGAAGAGTGGACGGGAACTGACAGTGACCCCAGATCACTCTATGCGTCGGTGGACCGGGGACGGCATCGAACGTGTCGAAGCCCGAGAACTGAAGGCGAGTGATTCCGTTCCTGCCCCGAAGCAGATTCCCGTCGAGGGACAGACGTCGACGTTCGACTTGCTGCTCGAATTCCTCGACGCGGACGCGGTTCCGAACGACGACTTGATGATCCGGGGGATCGGCGAATCGGGGCTCAAGGACCTACTCGACGACGCGACGGAAGCGGACAGCTACCTGAAGCCGGTCGCGGAACTCCTCGATGTTAGTCAGTCGACAGTGTACAACTGGGTGTCCCGCGACAGCATTCCAGCTAGTGTCCTCATCGAACTGTTCGACCGCGACACCACCGTCGAACGCGTTTCCAACGACGTGACACTCGGTATCCGTCGGGACAGCGCTTCGGTATCGCGTCAGTTTGAAGTCGACGAGACCGTCGGCACAATGCTCGGATACTACGCTGCTGAAGGGTTCACTCGACAGAAAGCCGGGTCGTTCTACCAGACGACCATCTGCACGCCGGACGACGTGCCACGCCACGAAATCATCGACGTCTTCGACGACGTGCTGAACGTCGAGGCATTCGAGGAGAACGAGTGGAAGATTACTGTCTCCAGTCGGCTCGTCACGACGCTGTTCTCGGACGTCCTCGACGTCGGTAGTCGTGCGGAAACGAAGCGCGTCCCCCACTGCATACTCACCGCACCGGAGTCTGTCCTTCGAACGTTCCTCGCGGCGTACTTTTCGGGAGACGGGAGTACGTCTAGCAAACGCGTAGAAATTCGAGCGCATACAGTGAGCGACGACCTGCAGTCGGGTCTTGCCGCAGCGCTCAAGCGGTTCGGCATCGCTACGAAAGTCTACCGAGAACAACGCACCCCGAAGACTGGGGTCGTAGCCGAATTCTACGACGACGAGCAGTCGTTCGAGACGTGGGTTCTCAAGGTCACATCGCAGAACGCCGTTCGATTCGCTGACCGAATCGGTTTCCATCTCGACCGCAAGGAGGGGACGCTCACCGACGTGCTGGACCACGTCGATACGCGGTCACAGCGGCTCTTCGGCGACGGGGGCGACGTCTGGGTTGACGAAGTCGTGTCTGTCGAGACAGTTCAGTCCGACGTCGAGCACACGTACTGTCTGACTGTCGAAGAGACCAATACGCTCGTCGCGAACGACCTTTTCACGGGCCAGTGCGACGGCGACGAAGATTGCGTGATGCTCCTGATGGACGGCCTCCTGAACTTCTCGAAGCAGTACCTCCCCGACAAGCGTGGCGGACAGATGGACGCTCCCCTCGTGATGTCCTCGCGCATCGACCCCAGCGAGATCGACGACGAGGCGCACAATATGGATATCGTGCGGCAGTATCCCCGCGAGTTCTACGAGGCCACGCTCGAACTCACGGACCCCGAGGCCGTCGAGGACCTGATCCAGTTGGGCGAGGACACGCTCGGCACCGATGACGAGTATCGGGGGTTCGACCACACCCACGACACCTCCGACATCGCGCTCGGACCGGACCTCTCGGCGTACAAGACCCTCGGCTCGATGATGGACAAGATGGACGCCCAACTCGCGCTGTCGCGAAAGCTCCGCGCGGTCGACGAGACCGACGTCGCAGAGCGAGTCATCGAGTACCACTTCCTCCCGGATCTGATCGGGAACCTGCGCGCCTTTTCGAGACAGGAGACGCGGTGTCTCGACTGCGGCGAGAAGTACCGGCGAATGCCGCTCACGGGTGACTGCCGCGAGTGCGGCGGCCGCGTGAACCTGACGGTGCATCAGGGGTCGGTGAACAAGTACATGGACACCGCGATTCACGTCGCCGAGGAGTTCGGCTGCCGCGAGTACACCAAACAGCGCTTGGAAGTGCTCGAACAGAGTCTCGAATCGGTTTTCGAGAACGACAAAAACAAACAGTCCGGGTTTGCGGACTTTATGTAGCACCTTTTTTCACCGGCGCCTCGCGCCGGCTCCGTCGGCGCTCGACCCCGACCAAAAAATCTGCCCGAAAAAAGCCGCTCGCTCGGCCTTCGGCCTCGCTCGCGGTACGATCACGAATGACAGAGAGGTACACCGCTCTTCTAGATTGGTTTCACGGTTAGGTAGGATGAATTAGCCGGGGCATTGGCTATGCTTACTGATCGAGCGTTGGTACGTCAGCCGATGGCTTGTGGATGAGTTTAAATAGACACACACTAAGGGATGGTAATCCCGTTCTAATGGACGCCCTATCAGCCGTCGACATCGACTCGGACCCGCGCGTGACTGGCGAGTACATACGTCAGGTGTCGAATGACGCCGGAACGGTGACACTCGTCGGCGTCGTCCACGACCATCCGGCGAGTACGTACCGCGTCCGGCAGGTGGTCGAAGAACTCGATCCGGAAGTGCTCGCGTTGGAACTGCCGCCGATTTCGATCCCGCTGTTCGAGCAGTACGCGAACACGGACCGATGCCCGCCCGTCTTCGGCGGTGAGATGAGTGCGGCGATTCAGGCCGCGGCCACGGACACTACCGTCGGCATCGACCGGCCGACCGGTGGCTTCTTCCAACGGCTGGGGCGGAACCTGCTTCGGGAACGTCCATCGTTACAGACGGTTCGAAACGTGGTCTCGGACGCCGTCAAAACAACGAAACACGCGGTCACCTGCCGCGCCGCGGCGGCTGTGGGAGCACACACATCGGTCCGAGTGGAAGTCGACTCGCCGGTCTCACACGACATCGACTGGGCGGACGCACCCGACGACCAGGCACGGGACGAGCGTATGCAGGTTCGTCGGTCCCACTCGTTTATGAACGCGTTTCGAACGGCGAGTCGGACCCAGGCCTCACGGCTCGAAGACGCTGCCAGAGAGGAAGAGATGGCCGCTCGACTCTCCCAACTCCGCGAGGAAGGCGACACCGTCGCCGTGGTCGGTGTCCACCACCTCGACCCGATAGCAGAACGGCTAAGTTCGATGGGTGAACCGACTTCGACCGACGCCGTCCGCGATCACTAGCCCGTCCGGACGGTCGTTGCGACGGCATCGAATCGGGACTGGCGTCCACGCGAATACCCATCTACGATACCATTACCTCGTTCATCCCACCGTCTACCGTAGAAGTGCGGCCGTTCGTGACTGCCTCAGATACGTCTGAGCCCTGCAGATGCCGGTTGTATGCGAATCTCTGAATCCGAATGTCTGCGTGTGAATAGCTGGTTCAGTGTAACGCGGGTTTACCGATCCTCCGCATCAGATATCAGCTTTATAACAATATTCACACGAGAGATACACCCAGTTGCGATGGAACGAGACCACGTAACAGATGACGACGAGGGCAAAGCAGTAGTCGACTCTCACGGGGAAAAAATCGGAATGATCACGGAGGTCAGATCCGGTACGGCGTACGTGAATGCGGACCCGGGCCTCGCTGACACCATCCGCTCGAAGCTCGGCTGGGGCGACGCCGAACAGGACGACTATCCCCTCGAGCGGAACCGCATACACACAGTAACCGACGACGAGGTTCGACTCAAGGACGACTTTTAGGCGCGTCCTCTCCGAGCAGAGCGCGGACATTTTTTATAACCGATAGGACGAGCACCGTGTAGCAGTTCATCGATCACCCCAGAGGGCGAGTCTGCGGACACGTCCGCAGTACTGAGGGAACTGACCGGCTCTCCGAATTCCAGGGAAGGTGATCAATAGCGAGTCCTGCGAAGATCAGTGGAACACAGGGGAGTCCAAGACCGTACACTACGTAGACATAGCCCAGCAACGCCACGCAGTGACTGGATTTCGGACAAATTACGAAGAGACATCCCTCGGCGGCGTCGCAACCGAAAACCTGCTCCGCCCCTACTCCAGATACCCGAGGTCGCGAAGCCGCTCCTGCGCCTCGTCGTCCATCTCGTCGACGGTGTCGTCGGAGACGTCGTCGTCGAGTGCGTCGGTCCACGCGCCGCCGACCGCCGACTCGAAGGCGGCGAGCGTCTCGTCGGTCTCCTCGATGACGGGGTCGTCCGCCTCGGCGACGTTCTCGCTCTCGCCGGGATCCTCCTCGAGCAGATACGCCTCGTCGTCGATTCGGTCGATGCGAACGTACTTGGCGTCGGCGCGGCGCGCGGCCCGCATCCGCGAGTAGAACCGCGAGTCGCTGGGAAGCGTGATTCCGGCCGACGCGGCCTTCTCCTCTAACTGATTCAGTTCGACGACCGGGCGAGAGTACTCGATGAAGGCGTACTCGCCCCCGCCGCGCTGGCCGGGGTCGCGCGTCTGGTCGTCGAGACCGTCGAACGCGCGATACGAATCCGAGAGCAGCGAACGCGTTCGATCGAGCCCGACGACGTCCTCGCCGGGAGCGGCGGGCGTTCCCCCCTCGACGTCGAGCGCGTCGAGGACGGTGTGGTAGAGGTCCAGCAACTCGACCTGCTCCTCGCGGCGCTCGACGTCGAGGGCGGGGTGTTTCACCATCAGCGGGACGTTCACGAGCGGATCGTACAGGCAGAACTCGTGACCGTAGAGGTCGTGCTCGCCGTGCAGTTCGCCGTGGTCCGCACAGACGACGACCATCGTGTCGTCCCACTTCCCTTCCGCCTTCAGCCAGTCGAACAGCTGCCCGAGCTGATCGTCGATGTGGGCGATTTCGGCGTCGTAAAGGTTGCGGATGTCCTCCCACTCGTCGTCGGCGATGTCGCGCGCACCGGAGTTGAACTCCTTGGAGTTCTGACACACCTCCGTCGAGTCGACCCCGGGAGCGAACTCCTCGGCGAACTCCTCCGGCGGGTGATACGGGAGGTGTGCGTCCATGAGGTTGACGAACGCGAACGATCGCTCGGAGTCCTCGATGAACGCCTTCGTTCGGTCGATCACGGCGGGCGTTTTCGAGTCCGCGCTCCCGCCGCCCGCGAAGTACTCGTGCGCCGTGTTGCCAAGGCTGACGAGTTTGTCCGCCACGGCTCGAAGCGCGTCGTTGTCGTTCATCGTCTTCCACGCGCGGGCGAGCGGCCCCGAGAGGAACTCGCCAGGCATCACCTCGAAGAAGTTGTCTTGGTCGTCGAAGCCGTCGGTGAGGTGCGTGTACGGCGTGATCCACGCGTTCGAGGAGTAACACGCGGTGTCGTAGCCCGCTGCCGAAAGCGTCTCCGCGAGAGTCGTCACTCCTTCGAGGTAGGGGTTCTCCTGATCCGCGCCATGCCGCGAGGGGTACATCCCGGTAAAGAGCGACGCGTGTACGGGAAGCGTCCACGGGGCGGGCGCGACGGCCTGCTCGAATACCGTCGCCTCCGACGCGAACGCCTCCAGATTCGGCGTCGTTTGACGATTGTGTCCGTACGGGGTTAGGCGGTCCTTCCGAACCGTATCCATCACCACGAAGAGAACGTTCTCGGGTGATTCGGTGGTCATACTAGCCCCTCACGCCGAAGACGTCAAAGAGCCACCGGTCCCGACACGACAGGGGGTAAAACCAATTAGAACGGGGCCTGCGGGCCTTCGTCGCTGTCGCTGGTCTCGCCGCCCTCCTCGCCGGGGAAGGACGGAGCCATTCCGTCGCCGTGGCCGCCGCCGCCCATTCCGGTCTCGGCGTGGACCATCTCGATCTCGGGGATCTCCTTGACCATCCGGCTCTTGATCGCCTGAATCGTCATCGGAGAGATGCCACAGCCCGAACACGCGCCGCCGAGCATAATCGTGACCTCGCCGGTCTCTCGGTCGAGGTTCTGGATCGCCGCAGAACCGCCGTGCATCTGGATCTGCGGGAAGTTTCGGCGCAGGAAGTTCGTGACGCGCTCTTTCAGATCGTCGTCGCCGCTTGCAGCGTCCGTGCTCATACCGAGCGCTTGGGCGTCAACCGGCTTAGGCCTTTGGTTCACCCGTCCGCGAGAGCCAGGTGAGTCACTCCTCGAGCCCGAACACGCGGCGGTGCTGTCGGCGGAGTTCTTCGACGTACGCGTCGAGTACGCCCGAGAGTTTCTCGTCGTCGACGAGGACCGCAGTCAGTCGCTCGGCCGGATCGTCGGGCAACTGAATCCGGAAGTCCCCGTCCTCGTAGAACGGCTCGGATTCGTTGAGGATCTGCTGGTCGATAGCGTGAACGAGTTCGGAGTCGTACTCGTCGTTCATCGTCTCGAACGCGTTCTTGTACGCGCGCTGAAGTTCGGGGAAGTAGTTGACGTACTTGTCCTGAAATTTCTCGGGATCGAAATCGGCCATACTTCCGCTTGGCCATCGACGGTACAAACCGGTTTTCGTCCGGACGTGGATCCCGGGGAGTGTCATATTAGAAAACAGTTCGTTGCACTGAGTGGTAGTCGCCCACACGTATTTGTCCGTCCGACCGGGAACCTCAGTATGAACGGCCTCGAAATCGGAGTCCGGTTACTGGCCGGTCTCTCGTTGATCCTCGTCAACGGCTTTTTCGTGGCGATCGAGTTCGCGCTCACGCGGGTCCGGCAGTACCCCGAATCGGAGTTCGACGAACCGGGACTCAGAAGGGCGTGGGAGATGACCGACGATCTGGAGATTTACCTGACGAGCTGTCAGGTCGGAATCACGGCGTCGAGCATCGCCGTCGGCATCGTCGCCGAACCGGCGCTCGCGGCTCTCTTCGAGCCGTACGTACGCTCGACGTTCCTAGCCTCCGTCGGTGCTGGCGGCATCCTCGCATTCTTGATTATCAACCTCCTGCACCTCACGCACGGCGAGCAGACCCCGACCTACCTGGGTGTCGAGCGCTCGAAGTTCGTCGCACGATACGGCGCGACGCCGCTGTACTGGTTCGCAAAGCTCATTTCACCGATCATCTCTATCGGCGACAGGGTGGCAAAGTGGACACTCAAACTGTTCGGCGTGGAGATGACGGGTGCGTGGCTGGAGGCCGAGACCGACGCGATCGAGTCGCGGGCGGACCTCCGGCACAAACTCGGCTCGGTGCTGGAACGCGGCGATCTCTCGGAGGAACGACGTGAGGAAGTACTGAACGCGCTCGAGATCGGGGAGCACTCGATCCACGAGGTGATGACACCGATCGATGAAGTCGTGTTGCTCTCCACCGAGCGCTCCGTCGAGGAGAACATCGAGTGCCTCGGATCGAACCCGCACACTCGCTTGCCACTCATTGGCGAGCACCCGGAGGACTTCCGCGGCATCATCTACGTGCCCGCAGTTGTCGCGAACATCGACGCACTCCGAGCGGGAGAGACGACGTTCGAGGCGATCGCCGCGCCTCCGATGACGCTATCGACGGAGACCCTCATCAGCGAGGCGGTCGATCAGTTCCAGGTCGAAAAGCAGGAACTCGCGCTCGTTCTCGAGGGGGGAGACGTCGTGGGACTCCTGACCGCGACAGATGCCTTCGAGGCCGTGATGGGGGATATCGAAGATCCGCTCGACGTCAAGGCCGACGACAGCGGTGCACCGAATCAATCGATGTAGCAGTATGTGATATACAGAGTGCATTGATCGGAAAATGCCAGCTATCGATTTCATCCGTCTCTGGAGCTGTATCCCCCATATCTCGTACGTCCAATGAGTGATCACGGTGACAGCCACCCGTAGGCGCGCGTGAAGCTGTTCGTTCGGTTCATCCCGAAGACATCGGTGCGACTATCGAATGGAATGCTAGCCATCAGCGCCGATTTCAGCAGTGGGTGAGGTGTATCGCCGGTTGGTGTATCAAACCCGACCGATCGACAGTGAGTGCCCTCGATCAGAGTGAGTGAAGTACGAGACGGTGTGACCCGTTCGGACCACCCAGAATCCAGCCCGTTCTGACACACGCGACTCGAAGATTTCCGGCGGTGCAATCCCTGTCAGTGGATTCACAGGCGATCAACAGGCACAGAACAGCCACTGGGTGGTGTAGCGAGACAATGACGGCTAGAGCGATAAACTGAATTTCGATATACGAATGTGTGCTGGAGCTTCGATCAGAGCGCCTACGACAACTGCTGGCCGACGATTCGATCCGCTTCGGCGACGAACGCGTCTCGGGAATCGATCGGGATCGTTGCGCCCGCGGCGACGTTGTGGCCGCCGCCGTCGCCACCGACCGAACGCGACGCCTCGCGCATCACCGCGGAGAGGTCCAATCCCTTGCGGACGAGCGCGTGCGTGCCGCGAGCGCTGACTTTCACTTCCTCGTCGGATTTCTCCGCGAAGGCGAGAATCGGGATATCGCCGCGGATTCCGGACGATCCGACAGCCATTCCGGCGACGATACCGACGATGGTCTCTCTGATTCGCGTCCCGGAATCGAACCACTGGATATTGCCTTCGACCGTCGTTCCCTCGTTTTGGACCCACCGGAGACCTTCCGAGAGGTTTCGGCGGTGGTTCCGGAGCAACGCGCGCGCCCGATCGAGCGCGTCTGCGCGATCGCCCAGACAGACCGCGAGTCCGACGTCCGCGCGTTCGTATCGGGCCGTCGCGTTCAGGAGCGTTGAGAACTCGCTGACGTCTCTGAGTTCGGTTCCGGGGGCTTCGTCGGTCAGCGTGTAGGTCGTCCCGACGAGCGCGTCGATTCGGTTCGCGGGGACGCCAGAGGCGATCGCCCGCTTCAACAGGCCGCTCACGACCGTCTGTCGCTCCGCCATCGTGAGATCGACCCAGCGACGCCACTCCCCGTCTTCCTTGAGGTCGAGTTCGAGATCCGAGAGGAACTCGACCGCGCCGTTCGCGTCGTTCGTGATCCCCGGGATGCGGACGTCGCTCGCGTATTCGAGGAACTTCGGGAGCGGTCGCGTCTGTCGTCCGTAGACCAGGAGGTCTGTGGCCTCCTCGACGACACCGGCGGCGACGCCCTCGTCGACGATGCCCTGATTCGCGCCGGAGAGGCCGCCGTCGGTTCCCTGCATATCCCCGATCGCACCGACCACCGCGAGCGCGGCGAGATCGCGGTTGTCGCCGTCCGACGGTTCGAGCGCGCGCGCGAGCACGTAACTCGCTCCCGCGCCGGAGAGTTCCGACGCGCCGTCGAGGCCGAAGAGGAGCGGATTCAGGTGATATTCGGGCTCGTCGTGATCGTCCGGAAGTTCGGCGGGCTGGTGGTGGTCAGCGACGACTGGGGTGAACGAACCGTCGGCCGCGTACGGCGCGATGGCGTCCAACTGGCCACTCCCGAAGTCCGTGAACAACACCGTCTCGTAGTCGGTCGCGGCGATCCGCGCCACCTCGTGTTCGTCGAGTTGTTTGGCGAACACGGTCTCGAAGGGGATTTCGGCGCGCTCGAGTGCCGAAGCGGCGACGGCGGCGCTCGTCAGTCCGTCGGCGTCGATGTGCGAGGCCAGGAGGACGCGATCGGCTGCTCGGAGTCGGTCCGCGCAGGCGACGGCCCGTTCGCGGAGTTCGGGAACCGGGCCGTCGGCGCTCGGCGTCGTGTCCGCGCTCATACTCGGCCGTGAGTCGCTCTCGGATTTAAACCCACGCCCATACCGAAACGGAGGATAGTAGGGCCTTACTCGTGGTACGTCGGCGCGGCTTCCTCGACGACGGCGGTCGCGAGTTCGTCGAAGGTCGCGTTCTCGGGGACGACGTCGACGTCGATCCCGTGGCTTTCGGCCGTCTCCCGCGTCGGTGCGCCGATGACGCCGACGACCGCGCGGTTCAGTCCCGCGATCGCCTCCGCGCGAACGTCGCGCTCGGCGGCGGCCGCCAGGAAGTTCTCGACCGTGAGCGAGGAGGTGAAACAGACGGCGTCGAGTTCACTGCCCGCGGCCATCACCGTCGACTGTCCGGAGCCCTCGGGCCGCACGAGTCGATACAGGACCGTCTCGTGGACGTCCGCACCCGCGGCGCGGAGTCCGTCGACGAGGACGTCGCTGCCGTGGTCGCTGCGCGCGACCTCCACGCGCAGGCCGTCGACATCGGCTTCGAGAGTTGCGACGAGTCCGGTGGAGGTGTACTCCTCGGGGACGATATCGACGTCCCATCCGGCGTCGCGGGCGGCGGCCGCAGTTCGCGGACCGATAGCGGCGAGTTGCGCGTCTCCCGGCGTCCAAGCGGCCGCCTCGAGGAGTTCGACGCCGGTCTTGCTCGTCAGCACGACGAGGTCGGGATCGCTGTGCGAGGTGGACTTTTCGCCCGGAATCTCGCCCGTCGGGTCGACCGCGAGCATCGGGTCGGGGACGGGAATCGCCCCGAGCGAGTCGAACAGTTCGACCGCCTGCTCCATCCGCTCGTCGTCCGGGCGGAAGACCGCCACGCGGACCGCGCGGGTCACTCCGTCGACACCTCGGTTCCCGTACGGTTGCGGAGGAGCTCGACGACGCGCGCTCTGGTCGCCGCCACCTCGCCGATCACGGTGACCGCGGGCGGTTCGATCCCCTCGGCATCGCGAACGTCGACGATGGTTCCGAGCGTCCCGGTCGCGACGCGCATCTCCGGCCACGTCGCGCGCTCGACGAGCGCGACGGGCGTGTCGGGTACCATTCCGGCCTCCCGCAGCGCGGCGGCGTAGTCCGGGAGTTTTCCGACGCCCATCAGGACGACGAGCGTTCCGCCGGTCGCCGCGAGCGCGTCCCAATCGACCGCGGATTCGTCCTTCGTCGGGTCCTCGTGGCCCGTGACGAACGAGACCGAGGAGGCGTGATCGCGGTGGGTAACGGGGATGCCAGCCGTCCCCGGCCCCGCGATCGCGGAGGTGATTCCGGGAACCACCTCGAAGGGGATTCCCTCGCTCGCGAGGTGTTCCATCTCCTCGCCGCCGCGACCGAAGACGAAGGGGTCGCCGCCCTTCAGGCGGGCCACGTCCCTCCCCTCGCGGGCGAGTTCGACGAGTCGGCGGTTCGTGTACTCCTGTGGCGTCCACTCGCCGCCAGCGCGCTTGCCGACGTCCTCTCGTTTCGCCTCGGGTATCGTCCCGAGAATCTCCGGGCCCGGGAGTTTGTCGTGGAGGACGACGTCGGCCTCGTCGAGGAGCCGACGCGCCTTCACGGTCAGAAGTTCCGGGTCGCCGGGGCCGCTGCCGATCAGGTAAACGGTACCGCTGGCGTTCGAGGGGGCCGTCTCGTCGGGGCGCACCTCGTCGACGTGGTCCGCCTCATCGTCGCGCATCGTCATTCCTCCGCGGCTTCGCGCGCCTCGGCTATCAGGTCGTCGGCCCCGCGGTCCGCCAGGTCGGCGGCGAAGTCCGCGGCCGCGTTGGCGTGGTCGTCGACCGGGAGGTCGCGGCTCGCCTCGATATCGTCTTCGCCGTCGGCCGAGAGCACGCGCGCGGTCACGTGAACGTACTCGCCCTGCAGCTTCGCGTGGACGCCGATCGGGGCGATACAGCCGCCGCCGAGTTCCGCGAGCACCGTCCGCTCGACGGTCGTGTCGACGCGGGTCCGCGGGTGATCGACCGCCGATCGGATCTCCTCTGCGACATCGCCGTCGGCGCGCGCGGTGACCGCGATAGCGCCCTGCCCGGGCGCGGGGACGAACGTCCCCGGGTCGAACCGCGCGTACTCGACGTGGTGCAGCAGACCGGTGCGACGGAGCCCCGCCTCGGCGAGGACGATCGCGTCGTACTCGGTGTCGAGTTCGCGTTCGAGCGCGCGGCGTTCGATCTCCGCGAGGCCGTCGAACCACTCGTCGATCGATTCCTCGAAGTCACGCTCGTACTCCTCTCCCTCCGCGGACGCGTCGGCGGCGTTGCCCCTCTCGTCGCGATCGGCGTCGACGCGGCGCTCGTGTTCGGCCTGCAGTTCGGGCGCGAGCAGCTTCTCGATCCGCGTGTCGACGTTCCCGCGCAGCGGTTCGACCTCCAGATCCGGCCGCGTGGCGAGGATCTGCGCCTTCCGACGGAGCGAGGACGTACCCACGACGGACCCGGCGGGGAGGTTCTCCAGTTCGGTGCCGTCGGGCGTGAGAAGCAGGTCCGCGGCCGACTCGCGCATCGGGACCCCGGCGACGACGAGGTCGCCCATCTTCTCGGTCGGCATATCTTTCATCGAGTGCACCGCGGCGTCGACGTCGCCGTCGAGCACCTTCTCGTCGAGGGCGCGGACGAACGCGCCGGTCTTACCGAGTCGGTGGATGAGTTCGTCTCTGATCTGATCGCCGCGCGTCTCGACTTCGACGAGTTCCACATCGAAACGGCGGTCTTCGAGTGTCTTCCGAACGCTCGCCGCCTGTCGGAGCGCCAGATCCGAACCCCGCGTCGCCAGTCGGAGTGTCCCGCGAGTAGTCATTAGCAAATCCTCGGCGGCCACGGGTGAAAAGGCCACCACTTCCGTCGCGAACGACGCGACCCGCGCGGCCGCTTCCGAAAGGCACTCACCGAACGGTTGCGTCGCCGTCGACGTGTCCCTCGCTAGCCGCATCGTTGACGAAGTCGGCGAGTTCCTCCATGTCGCGCTGTTGTGGTTCGTCCTCAAGCCCGCGTTCGATCCCGTTGATACTGTCGTCTCGACCCTTCCGTTTCCACTGGAACCCCGGTTCTGGTATGCGGCCGTCCTCGCGGCGGTCGGCGTCGGCGTTATTCGGTACTACGACCCCACGTGGAACGTCGTTCGCGGGTTCATCGTCGGCGTGGCGACGACGGCGACGTTCCTGTCGCTGTACCTCGCTTCCGGAGTCCAGCGCGTCGCCGACGCCGGAGGTTCGTGGCACGCGTTCCTGACGGTTCTCGCGCTCTGGATCGCTGCTCTCGGTGTCGGCGTCGCGCTCGCGCATCCGCGGACGTGGCGGCGGTTCCGGGCGTATTTCGCCGTCGACTGAGTAGCCGGGGACGGACGGAAGTGAGTCAGGGCGTCCCGACGGCGACGTGGCGCTTATACAGGTAGTACAGCGCGAGCACGACGCTGAGGGTGAAGGCGCTCAGGACCTCCGTCGCGAGCGCGGCGAGTCCCCAGACGAGCGGATCGGGCGTCCACGACGCGTCCGACTCGGCGATGGCTCGCGCGTCGACGTACGTCGCGATCGGATACATCACCGAGAGGGCGAGTCCGAGCAGTCCCAAGACCGGAACCACCACGAACGCGCCGAAGACAGTGGCGATACCGCCGGTCAGGAACAGATCGAAAATGAACGCGCCGAGGAACAACACGGCGAGGAAGCCGACGAGGACGACGTACAGCGGGATCGCCGCGATCCAGTACCACCACCGCGAGTCGACGCTCGCGCGGGGGAGTAAATCGCCGATCGGGTCGTCGAAGTCCTTCTTCGGAGGGTCGACGCGTTCGGAGCGAGACGCGTCGCGGCGACCGATTCCGGGGTCGTGCGTCCCGGCCGACTCGTCGCTGTTGTCGACTGGATCATTGCTGTCGTCGACCGAATTGCCGGTCTCGGAGACTGAATCGTCGCTGTCGACAGTCGGCTCGTCACGGTCGACGCTGTCTCCGGATGCGTCGCCGTCGTCAATCGAATCGTCGCGGGGAGGGCTGTCCATACCCTCTCGTTTACCGCTCTCGTACAAAAAATCGAGGGGCGCGGTTGAAATCGGAACGAACGCTGTCAGAGCGCTTCCTTGTACGCTTCGAGCGTCTCCTCGATGTCCTCGTCGGTATGTGCGTAGGAGACGAACTGCGATTCGAACTGGTTCGCGGTGAGGAAGATCCCCCGCTCTGTCATCTCCTGCCAGAAGATCCGCTCCCAGCGCTCGGTCTCGGCGTCGGCGACGTCGGCAGCGTTCCTCGGTGCGACGTGTCCCTCGCGCGTGAAGATCGTCTTGAACATCGAGTCGGTGCCGACGACGGTGTAGGAGGGTGCTTGATCGGCGACGATGTCTGAGATCCCCTCGCGGAGGCGCTCGGCGAGGTGGTTCACGTGATCGTAGACGTCGTTCTCGGCGGCGTAGGTGAGCGATTCGTAGCCCGCCGCCATCGTCACCGGATGGCCGGAGAAGGTGCCCGACTGAAAGACGTCGCCCGCGGGCGTGAACTGTTCGAGGATCTCCGCCTTCCCGCCGATCGCGCCGACCGGGAACCCGCCGCCGACGATCTTGCCGAACGTCGTGACGTCGGGCGTCACGCCGAATTTCCCCTGCGCACACTGGAGGCCGCCGACGCGGAACCCCGTGATGACCTCGTCGAAGATCAGCAGCGAGCCGTGAGCCTCGGTGAGCTCGCGGAGGCGCTCGTGGTAGCCGTCGTCCGGGTGCACGATGCCCGTGTTGCCGAGGATCGGCTCGGTTAGCACCGCTGCGATCTCGTCGCCGTGCTCCTCGAAGACGCGTTCTGCGGCCGCGACGTCGTTGAACGGCACGGGGATCGTGTGCTCGGCGAACGACGACGGGATACCGGGCGAACTCGGCTCGGCGTGGTCGAAACTCCCCTCGACGAGCGTCGACTCCTGCGCGCCGTGGTAGCCGCCCTGCATCACGACGATCTTGTCGCGGTCGGTGTAGCCGCGGGCGAGTCGAACCGCCGAGACGGTCGCCTCGGTCCCGGAGTTCACGAACCGGATCATCTCGACGCTCGGAACGTGCCGCGCGACGAACTCCGCGAGGTCGACTTCTACCTCCGTGGGCGCGCCGTACATCGGCCCCTCCGACGCGTACGACTGGACCGCCGCGCGGACCGGGTCGGGCATATCGTGTCCGTACAGCAGCGGCCCGTAGCCCATCACGTAGTCGAGGTAGCGGTTGCCGTCGGCGTCGACGACGTGCGCGCCGTCGCCCCGCTCGATGAAGAACGGGTACGGACGCGTCGCCCGCACCGAGGAGTTGACGCCGCCGGGGATCACCGAGAGCGCTCTGTCGTACAGCGCCCGCGACTCGTCGTGTCTCATACGCGCCGCTTCGTTGGGGGCGTGCAAAATCCTTGTCGCTTCCGAGGACCGCGAGACGTGTCGTCGGAAGCGTGGTCACTCTCAGCGGAGCCACGAAAGGGCCGCCGAGTCGGATTCAGCGGAATCAGTCACGGACTCAGCAGGGTCAGTGATGGATTCAGCAGAGTCAGTGGCGGATTCCGAACGGTCGGTGTCGGACTCGGACACGTCGCCGTCAGTTGCGCGAGCCCCGTCGTCGAACCGCTCCGCGAGGAGCAGCCCCACCGCGTCGTTCAGCGCGTGAATCGCGATGAGCGCGGGGAGCGAGCGGAACCAGAGGTACAGAAGCGTCGTCACCAGCGCGGGCTGTGCGATCCGGAGGGCAGCGTGCCGGTCCCACGTGTCGCCGACGTGACCCAGCGTGAACGCGAGAAAGGTGGCCCCACCGGCGAACGGAACGCTCCCGGTGAGGGCGAGCAGTCGTTCGAGCGCGTAGCCGTGAAAGGCGGTCTCCTCGGTCGCACCCGCGGTGAAGGCGACGAAGAGTCGCTCGGGTATCGAGAGCGACGCGAACGAGCCGATTCCGGCCGCGAGGCTCTCGCCGCCGTCGCCGACGCGTGCCCACAGCGGCGCGGTGAGGACGTTCAGTCCCGTGAGAGCGAGGAAGCCGAGGCCGATCTGCTGGAGGAATCGATCGACCGATTCGATCCGCCAGCCGATCGACGCGAGGGAGTTGCCTTCCGCGGCGACGAAAACGAGCAGGATCGTCGGAACAGCCCATTTCCAGGCGTGTTCGCGGAGATCCGTCGAACGTGGGCCGATCGGATCGCGGTCCCCCGAACCGAGGGCCCGTCGCGTTCGATCGAGCAGGGTGAACCCCGCGAGCGCGACGAACAGCCCGACAGCGGTGACCGGCGTCAGTTGCACACCGGAAGAGAACCGGCCGCTGCCTTTGGTTTTTCTCTCCGAATGACGATCTGGATCGCTGTCACGGTGACGGGTGCGCTCAACAGCGCAGAGAACGAGGTATCGAAGGCCTATACCGCGTCCGGGCCGGTCTTCCCGGTTCGGATCTGGCGCGCGGAGTCGACAGGGAGGACGAACACCTTTCCGTCGCCCTTCTCGCCGGTCTGGGCCGCCCCGGCGATGGCGTCGACGACGTCCTGGGCCGGAATGTCGGCGACGACGCACTCGATTTTGACCTTCTGGTGCAGGTCAACCGTGTACTCCTCGCCGCGCCACTGTCCCTTCTTCGCGGGCTGGGAGCCCCGTCCCGAGACGTTCGTCACCGTCAGCGACGGCGCACCGATCTCAGCGAGGCCCTGTTTGACGTCCGAGAGCTTGTCGGGGCGA
>NZ_VJXQ01000003.1:76869-79206 GCF_007655485.1 Halobellus captivus | reverse complement strand
GTAGGCCATCACCATCTTGATCGGCGTGTCGGTTCCGTTCGCGTCGTCGGTCGGTTGTGTGTCGCTCATATCTTGATCTCCGTGTCAGTCTCCGAATCAGTTTCGACGGCGATGCTGTCGGTGGCGACGTCGCCGTCGGGGCAGATCGTCCCTCCATCAGGTCGAACCGTCCCGCCGTCCGAGCGAACGACGCCAGCGTCGTCGGGGCCGCCGAACTCGGGGTAGGTGTCGACGCCGTGTTCGGAAGAGTCGAGCCCCTCGAGTTCGTGGTCGCGGGAGACTCTCGCCTGTCCCGCCGCGCGGAGCGCGCCGAAGACGAGCGCCGTGGCGGCGAACGTCCACAACGAGATGACGACGACGCCGGTTATCTGCGGGATCGCGAGCGAGAGGAACGACGCGTTGCCGCTCCAGAACGCCGTCGCGACGAACGGGTACGCGAGCGCGCCGAGGAGGCCAGCGGAGCCGTGAACAGGGAAGACCGCACAGACGTCGTCGATCTGGAGGCGCTTCTCGACGAACTCGAAGACGATCGGCAGCTGCGCACCGGCGAGCAGGCCGATGGCGATCGCGCCGGGCCAGACGATGACGTCGGTGACGGAGGTGACGCCGACGAGGCCAGCGAGCAGGCCGTTCGCGACGTAGAGCGTGTCGACCTTTCCGGTCTTGTACGTCGCGACCCCTGCGGCACCGATCGCACCGGCGGCCATCCCGAGCGTCGTCACGAGCGCGACGCGACCGACGGTCTCGAACGATCCGAGAACGACTTCACCGGACTCTGCGAGTGCCAACGGCGACGCGGAGGTGCCGACGTTGAACCCGTACCAGCCGAACGCGAGGATGAGCGTTCCGAGGACGGCGAAGGTCATCGAGTGACCGGGGATGACGTTCACGGAGCCGTCATCGTTGAAGCGGTTCACGCGCGGGCCGATGATCCACGCCGCCGTGAGCCCGGCGATACCGCCCATCGCGTGGACGATCACGCCACCCGCGAAGTCGTAGAAGCCGAGCGCGTCGAGGAAGCCGCCGCCCCACGTGAAGCCGACGACGACCGGGTAGATCACCGCGGCGAGCAGGATGGTGTAGCCCACGTACGCGCGGAGCTTCGCGCGTCCGGCGACGGCACCCGAAACGATCGTCGCGGCCGTCATCGCGAACACCGCGCCGAAGAGCCAGTCGACCCACACGCCCGCCGAACCCGCTTCGGGCGCGTAGAGGTCTGTGAACGCGCCGACGACGGAGTAGGAGCCGCCGCCTGTCGCGCCGCCGACGATCGTCGAGATCGCCGCGCCGACGAGGAAGTAGACGATCACGCCGACGCTCCACGTCAGGAGGTTCTTCGTGAGCTGGTTCGCGACGTTCTTCGAGCGGACCTGTCCCGCTTCGAGCATCGCGAATCCGGCGTGCATAAAGAAGATCAGGAACGTGACCGTCAGGACCCACATCATGTTCACACCCTCGACGACGGCGGACAGATCAGACTGGAGTACTGTGCTCAGCATACGATACCACTCGTGGTTGGTGCACCGAATTGGTTTGGACGAACGTACATCATTTGGTCAGTTTCGATTAAATTCGTTTTCCGAATCTCGATAGATCCTATCCACATAGAGTATTAAAACACTTATCGTTTATATTGTAAACTTTTATGGGCGTATCAAGGCGTATGTAAAAATTACTATGGGATTAAAGGAATATAAGGACGAGATATCGCCAGAAGGCGGACAAATGTTGCCGGACTTCTCGACGAACATAGTATAGGTTATTCGATATGTTTGGATGACGGCTCGTCACGCGCGCCGATCAGGGCCCAAACCGCGGGTGAAAGGCTCGCGCGCACCTGCTGGGTGATCGAGCAAAAATGAGTCAGGCGGGCACCGTCACGTCGCGGATCCAACGAGGACGATCGACGCGTCACGACGTGCTGCTGCGCGTCGACGACGCGTCGCAGAGTACGAAACGGAGCAATTCGATCCAACGGAGAAAAGTCGCGATACCGCTACAATCAGATCTGTCAGGTCACGTCAGACCGCGTCGGGGCCTGTCGTCCCCGTCCGGATCTGGCAGGCCGAGTCGACAGGGAGAACGAATATCTTTCCGTCGCCCGGTTCGCCGGTGTTCGCGCCGTCTTGTATCGCGTCAACGACGTCCTGGGCCGGAATGTCGGCGACGACGCACTCGATTTTGACCTTCTGGTGCAGGTCAACCGTGTACTCCTCGCCGCGCCACTGTCCCTTCTTCGCGGGCTGGGAGCCCCGTCCCGAGACGTTCGTCACCGTCAGCGACGGCGCGCCAGTGGCGGCGAGCGACTGTTTGACGTCGCCGAGCTTGTCCGGGCGG
>NZ_VJXQ01000003.1:39397-76859 GCF_007655485.1 Halobellus captivus | reverse complement strand
GTAGGCCATCACCATCTTGATCGGCGTGTCGGATTCACTCATCGACGTTCACCTCCGCGTCCGCGGCGGTCGTGTCAGCGAGCACGCTACCGCCATCGGTGCGAAGCTCGCCGCCGTCGGCCGCGACAGTGCCGTCGCGGCTCTCGTTCGGCACGAACTCGGGGTAGACTGAGACGCCGTGTTCGCCCTCGTCGAGCCCTTCAGTCTCCTCTGCTTCGGTCACGCGGAGGCCGACGAGCGCATCGATCACCGCGAGGACGATCGCCGAGGCGACGATCGTCCAGAGGGCGATGACGCCGACGCCGACGATCTGCAGCACGAACTGGTTGAGCGCGAATCCGCCGACCGCGAAGATCGGGATCAGCGCCGTACCGACCGCGCCCGCGACGCCGTGAACGGCGAAGACGCCGCAGACGTCGTCGATCTTCAGCCTATCGACGGTGAAGTGGAAGGCGGGGAGCACGAGGAAGCCGCCCAGGCCACCGAGGAGCGCGCCGCCCCACCAGGTGACGTGCGGCACCGCACCCGTGACCGCCACGAGCCCGGCGAGGATGCCGTTCGCGGTCCAGAGCGGATCCGGTTTGCCCTGGTAGCGCGCGGAAGTGAGCATCGCCATCGCACCGCCAGCCGCCATTCCGAGCGTCGTTACGAGCGCGACGCGACCGAGCGCCGAGCCCATAAACGTGAGCGTGCCGTCGGCGGCGACGGCGAGAATCGTCGCCTGCGTGCCGACGTTGAAGCCGTACCAGCCGAACGCCAGGATGAACGTTCCCAGCACCGCGAGCAGCATCGAGTGGCCCGGAATCGGCTGACTGTTGCCGTTCGCGTCGTAGCGACCCTTACGCGCTCCAACCATCTTGGCCGCGACTAATCCGGCGATGCCGCCGCACATGTGGACGACGGTCGCACCGGCGAAGTCGAGGTAGCCAGCGCCGAGCGCGCCGCCGATGAAGCCGGAACTGGCGAGGAGCCCACCCGACCACGTGAAGCCGACGACGACCGGGTAGATCAGCGCCACCATCACGACGGTGAACAGGACGTACGCGTCGAAGTTCATCCGCTCGGCGACGGCACCCGAAACGATCGTCGCGGCCGTCATTGCGAACACCGCGCCGAAGAGCCATCCGATCCACGCGTTCGAGTCGCCGATGTGACCGAAGGCACCGGCGATGTCGCCACCGGAGGTGAGACCGCCGATCATCACCGCGACGGCCGCGCCGACGATGAAGTACACGAGCGTCCCGAGGATCCAGTCGGTCATATTCTTCATCAGCACGTTGCCGACGTTCTTCGCGCGGACCTGCCCGGATTCGAGCAGGGCGAAGCCCGGTTGCATGAAGAAGATCAGGAACGTGACGACGAGGACCCACACGTTGTTGATCCCGTTGGCGACAGTGGTCGGATCAACCTGTAAGGGCGTGATCATTTCGCCACCCCATCAGTCGAACGTTTGTCTACTGATACAACAAATAGGCAGTGTTTCGTTGATTGAATCACGAGAGTTCCTCAAGGAGAGGCAATATATAAAGATTGGAGTTGAATATGTCTAAAATACCTATCCCTATTCAGACATTCGTATGATTTGGGTAATAATATAAGGTGAATAAGGTTCAGTTATTTCGATATCATCTGTAATATGGTATGAATTATTGGACAAACGTTCAGGCAATTGCTGCCAGACTACGTGTTTGACGCCGCGCGCACCGGGTCTCTGTGAAGTCGCGGAGAAGTAGAAGAGCAGTAGAGGACGGGCGACGGAGAAGTAGAGGAGCAGTCGAGGAGCGATCACTGACAGGACTGCGCCGTCACCAATGATTCAGAGCCGACGAGCGAGGTCTTCGGCGAAGTACGTGATTATGAGGTCCGCACCCGCGCGTTTCATCGCGAGGAGCGATTCGTGGGCCGCCTCGTCGAGGTCGAGCCATCCCTTCTCGGCGGCGGCGTGCAGCATCGCGTACTCGCCGGAGACGTTGTACGCGGCGACCGGATGGTCGAACTCCTCGCGGACCGAGCGCACGACGTCGAGGTACGCGAGCGCGGGTTTGACCATCAGGACGTCCGCGCCCTGTTCGACGTCGAGTGCGACTTCGCGGATCGCTTCCCGCCCGTTGGCCGGATCCATCTGGTAGTGTCGGCGGTCTCCGAACGCGGGCGCGCCGTCGGCGGCATCGCGGAAGGGGCCGTAGAACGCGCTCTCGTACTTCGCGGCGTAGGACATAATCGGAACGGACTCGTGGCCCGCCCCGTCGAGTGCATCGCGGATCGCGCCCACCATCCCGTCGGTCATCGAACTCGGCGCGATCATATCCGCGCCAGCATCGGCGTGCGAGACGGCGGTCTTCGCGAGCAGTTCGAGCGTGGCGTCGTTCCGGACGGTGAGCGTCGGACTCTCGGCCGCGTCGGATTCGAGCACGCCACAGTGGCCGTGGTCGGTGTACTCACAGAGGCAGACGTCGGTGATCACGTAGGCGTCGGTTTCGGCGGTGATCCGGCGGACCGCCTCCTGCACAATTCCGTCTTGCGCCCACGCGCGAGACCCACGCTCGTCTTTCGATTCAGGAATCCCGAAGACCATCACCGCTTCGACGCCCGTCTCCAGCACTTCCTCGACGCGGTCGACCGCATCGTCGACGGGGACGCGCTCCTGGCCCGGCATCGACCCGATCGCGACGCGCTCGTCGGTCGTCGCGTCCACGAATATCGGGGCGACAAGGTCGTGAGCGTCCAGTTTCGTCTCGCTGACGAGCGACCTGACGCCGTCCCGTCGGAGCCGTCGCGGCCGGTCGGTGAGGTTCATAACCGACGCTTCGCGGCCGGTGGAAAAAATCGCATCGGAGTCGCCGCCGACGTCCATCAGCGTCGCCACGGGCATCGGAGTCCCACTGACACCCGCCGCCGTGGACCCGGAACGAAATACGTTTGTGACGATCCCGAGTAGATACGAACGATGCAGGTGCCCCAGTTGGTCCTCCAACTCGACGCGATGCCGCCGCAACTCACGGCACTCCTCGAGTCCGAGTGGGCGTACGTCGCGCTCTTCGGCGTCTTCGTGCTCGAAGGCGCGATGCTGATGTACTTTATGCCGAGCGAGCTCATCGTCCCCGGTTCGCTGCTGCTTTTGGGTGGCGATGCTCTCATTCCCGTTCTCGCCGTCGCCGTGCTCGGAGCCACGCTCGGCCAGTACGCGCTGTTCAAGGTGGCCCAACGCGGCGGTCGCGAGTATCTCCTCCAGAAATCGTGGTTCCGCATCAGCGAATCGAAACTCGACCGATTCGACGGCTGGTTCGAGAAGTGGGGTCCGGTCGTCGTCCCGGTGAGCAACGCGCTACTGTTCACCCGCGGAATGCTCACCGTGCCCGCGGGATTCGCGGAGATGGACGACCGGCAGTTTATCGCGCTGTCGGCCGTCGGTACGCTGCTCTTCGAGGTCGCGCTCGCGAGCTTGTACCTGTACGCGGGAACGCTGCTGTGAAGAGCGACGAAAAGCCGGTGTGAGAGCGGGGCGTCGTCCCGACGGGCTGGCGGAGGGTTTTTCGAGGTTCGTCGCGTGCGAGAGACACGTGAGCGACTTCGACGAGGAAGCGGAGCGAAAGCGACTGCGCGAAAAGTACGAACAGGACGAGGAGCGGCGCAAAGAGACCCAGCAGATGAGCGAACTGCTGTTGAAGGGCGCGACGATGACCAATCGCCACTGCGATGACTGCGGCGCGCCGATCTTCCGCTATCAGGGCCAGGAGTTCTGCCCGAGTTGCCAGCGCACGACGGGAGGAGGGGCGGACGGACAGGCACGTGCTGGCGGGCAAGAGGGCCAAGCGAGCGCCGACCACCAGCCCGCGACGAATGAGCGGGCTGCAAAAGACGAAGGCGGACCCACCGTTGAGGCCGCAGAATCGGGCCGTGCCGAACCCGGAGCGTCGGCGGCGAGGCCCGGGGCCGAGAGCGGGAACGGAGAGCGAGCGTCGGCGACGGGTCGAGAGACGGCGGCGGCGGTGGGCGGTGAAGGCGCGTCGCCGACGGATGGCGAAACGGTGTCACCGATAGGGGCGGCGGGAGCCGCATCGACCGACAGCCGCCAGACATCTGCAGGATCCGACAACGAGGCCAGAGAGGCGCTTCTTCGGGCACTGACGCAGCACGCTCGACTCGCCGAGGAGACAGACGATCCGCGGCGCGCGAAGGATCACCTCGCCGCGGCACGAGAGGCCGCGGCCGCACTCGACGAACTCGAATAACGTCCGTTACCCGGCTACGAGTCCGGCCAGTTCGAGTCGAATGTGGCCGAGGTACGGGATCCGGAGGCGGGCGCTGCCGCGGATCCACTCGGGTCGAACGGGGCCGGCGATGTCGGTCGCCTGGTCGTACTGCCCGTTGGCGTCTCCTTTCGTGATGAACCCCGAGTGCGGGGCCGGGCAGTTCCGGAGTTGATCGCAGTCGTCCGCGTTCATATACGCGGGATCCGCGCGGTCGTACCAGTTCTCGCCCTCTTCGACGTAGAAGTGCGCGCGGTGGATAATCGGCGATCCGACGCGAGTGGGCGGGTCATAGATGATGACCGATCCGTTGCCGCCGAAGCTTCGGTATCCTTCTTCGGTGCCGATGTCGATCGTCACGACGCCGGTATCCTCGTAGGCGTAGTCCGGCGTGAAGCGGTGTTCCTCGGTGACGAAAATGAGATCGCCGCGGTACATCTCCGGCTCCATACTGCCGCTCTCGACGGCGACCATCGGCGGCCAGACGCCGCTGATCGCAAAGAGAAGAAAGCCGACAGCGGCGACCGCGAGCGCGCTGTAGAGCGTCTCGCGAATGAACAACAGCGGCCCGCTCTGGGCAGTCCGAAAGCGCGTGACGATGTTCTGGTTCGGATCGGCGGCTCGGGTTCCGGGTCGCGGTCGGGGACGGCCCTCGGATTTCCGACGCGATTCGGCGACGCCGACGGGGATACGGTCGTCGTCGCCCGAATCCGGTCCGCGGTCGTGTTCGGGCTGCGGTGCCTCGGTTGGCCCGTCCGTGTCTGCGCTCCGGGCCCCCTCGTCGGCGACGTCCCCGCGACCGGACGGAGCCGCGTCGTCGGCGTCGTCCGGACGATCGGGCGTGTTCCCCTCTTCGTCCGTCATCTACCGGAGTTTCTGCGCCGCCGCGTTTCAACCTTCTGACCACGACCGCTGCGGAGTCTCGGAATGGCCTCGTTCCGTCGGGGTCCCGGGACGGCCTCGGTCAGTACGCTTTTCTTCCGTTACCCCGTTCGGCCGGTGTGCCTCTGGAGACGCCGGTTCGGATCGTACACGAACTCACCGCGCGCGGATACAACGCCGAACAGGAGGCTGTGACGCTCATCGCGAGCACCGACGCCCCGGGGAGAGCGCTCGAGGCTGTCGTCGAGCACGTCGACGACGACACGCTTCGAATCACGGCCGCGGACGTCCGAGACGCGCTCGCCGCGTCGCGGTCGGCGGTCGACGGGCAGAACCCACCGGGCGCAGGTGAGCTAGTAGACGCGGGAGAGGAGGCAGAGAGAAGAGAGCGCGCAGAGGCGACCGACGCGGCAGCGACGGACGCAGAAGTGGGAGAGACGGAAGCCGCAGCGGCCGACGCGGAGGCGGCAGACGCGGAATCAGCAACCGATACTGATCGTCCGTCTTCGGCCCGCGGAGACCCCCTTGTTTCCACTGGAGAGGAGCAGTTAAATCGACAGACAGCCCCCGAGGAATCAGTACAAGAGGTTCCAGGGGAAAACGGTGATAGAATTACAGCGGGTACCGGCGATACGTCGGGTATCGACGCCGTGGGCGCAGCGAACAGCAGATCAGCGTCCCGGAGCGCCGATCCGGCGCTTCGATCGCTGGAAGTCGAGGGCGACGTGACCGGTCAGAGCACCGGTACGGGCGAGTATGGCGACTTCGTGAAGGTGTTCAGAGACCGCTACGAGAAGCTCTCAAAACAGCTTCGCGGGCGCGTGAATCATCGCCCGGCGAACGCCATCCAGTCGATGAGCGGCGGGACCGACGCGGCGATGATCGGCCTCGTTAACGACGTCCGCTCGACGAAAAGCGGCCACTGGCTCGTCGAGTTGGAAGACACCACGGGGACGTTCCCCTGTCTGGTGATGAAAGACCGCGAGTTCGCCGACCTCGTCGACGAACTGCTGCTCGACGAGTGCATCGCCGTCGAGGGGACGCTCTCGGACGACGCGGGCATTATGTTCGTCGATTCGATGTACTTTCCGGACGTGCCGCGGACGTACACTCCGAACACCGCGGACAGACACGTCCAGGCGGCGCTCATCTCCGACGTCCACGTGGGGAGCCAAGAGTTCGTCGCCGACGCGTGGGGGCGCTTCGCCGACTGGCTGCACACCGACGAAGCCGAGCACGTGGAGTATCTGCTCATCGCGGGCGATATGGTCGAAGGCGTCGGCGTCTATCCGAACCAGGACGAAGAGCTCGATATCATCGACATCTACGAGCAGTACGAGGCCTTCTCAGAGCACCTCAAGGACGTCCCCGGCGATATAGAAATTCTGATGATTCCGGGCAACCACGACGCCGTTCGACTCGCGGAGCCGCAGCCCGGTTTCAACGAGACGTTGCGGGAGATAATGACCGCCCACGATGCCCGGATCACGGGGAATCCCTCGCTCGTCACCGTCGAGGGCGTGAAGATACTGATGTACCACGGAGTCTCGCTCGACGAGGTGATCGCGGAGCTACCCGCCGGAAAAGCCAGCTACGACGAACCGCATAAGGCGATGTACCAGCTCCTGAAGAAACGACACGTCGCGCCGCAGTTCGGCGGGAAGACGCGGCTCGCACCGGAGGAGAAGGACTACCTCGTGATGGAACAAGTCCCGGACGTGTTCCACACCGGCCACGTGCACAAGCTCGGGTGGGGGAAGTACCACGACGTCCTCGCAGTGAACTCGGGCTGCTGGCAGTCTCAAACCGACTTCCAGAAATCCGTCAACATCGACCCCGACGTGGGATACGCACCTATTCTCGACCTCGACACGCTGGATATGACCGTGCGGAAATTCATCTAACGTCGAGGGTTCGCACTCGGAACAGAATGGGCGGCCCTCGGTCGGGCGACGGCTCTCAGCCGGGGCGACAGCTCTCAGTCGAGGTGGTGTCGACGGATCCTCAGTCGGGACGGCCGGTGATTCTCAATCCGGGCGGAACCGATACTTCGTCGTCGGCTCGCCGTCGAAGGTGGGCCCCGTTCCGACAGTCTCGAAGCCAGCGGCCGCGGCGGCCGACGCCACGTCGGAATCGGATTCCGGAACGACGAGCGCGACGTCGAACCCCTCGCTCACCGCGAATCGGACGGGTTCGGCCAGGAGTCGCTCGGCGACCGCGGCGTCGCCCGCGAGCTGCGTGACGTGAACGGTACCTTTCTCGACGTCGAACGCGACGAACCCGTGGACGGACTCGTCTGAGTCGCTGCTGTCGTCTTCGGCTCGGTCCGCGGTGTCTGCGTTCGGTCCCGGATCGCGGCGCGGTGCGACGGCGAGTCGGACCGTCCGGTCGTGGACCACGTTCCGAAGCACGTCGGTAGGGAGGTCGACGATGGCACCGAGCGTCTCGGCGTCGTCCTCGACCGCGTCTCGGACCTCGACGTCCATACGTACCTCTTCGCGCGGCAGCACCTTAAACTGCCGCGGAGGTTGAGAAATTGAACTGCCGCGAAAACGGAACGATCCGGAACACGGGGGAACTGCGAGTCTCCGAGCGTGTCAGATACGTCGACTGGACGACGTTCGTCCACGCGGCGATCTCCGGCGACATATGTACAGTCGGCGTTCGTCCACCCAGCAGAGGTACGGAACTTCCCGCGGGCGAGTGGAACTGACAGCCGCCACAAAGAAACTCGGCAACGGTTGAGACGGGAGACAAGATTTTACACTCCCCCCGGCAATGGTCGGCTATGTCAGAGCACCAGTCGCAGTTCAGTCTCGTTTGCCGACGGGAGGCACGACCGTGCGAGTAGTCGCGAAGTTCGGCGGAACGTCGCTCGGCAGTGGCGACCGGATCAACCGCGCCGCCGACTCTATCGCCGCGGCGGTCGAAGCGGGTCACGAGATCGCCGTCGTCGCGTCCGCGATGGGCAACACGACCGACGAACTCCTCGAAGAGATCGAGTTCGAGGCCGAAGACCGCGACCGCGCGGAGATCGTCTCGATGGGCGAGCGAACGAGCGTGCGGATACTCAAGGCCGCACTCGCCGCCCGGGGCGTCAACGCGATCTTCGTCGAACCCGGCGCGGACGACTGGCCGGTCATCGCCAACGAACTCGGCGAAGTCGACGTCGAGGAAACGCAGCGGCGTGCGGGCGAACTCGCCGACGACCTCGACCACGTCGTCCCGGTCATCACCGGCTTCCTCGCGCAGAACATCGACGGTGAGATTACGACGCTCGGCCGCGGCGGATCGGACACGACAGCCGTGATGCTCGGGCGGTACATGGACGCCGACGAGGTCGTCATCGTCACCGACGTTGAGGGCGTTATGACCGGCGACCCCCGCGTCGTCGAAGGGGCGCGAAACGTCGGGCGGATCACCGTCGACGAGCTTCGGAACCTCTCGTTCCGCGGCGCGGAGGTCGTCGCGCCCTCGGCGCTGTCGTACAAGGACGACGACCTCGACGTCAGAGTCGTTCACTACCAACACGGCGATCTGCTCACCGGCGGGACGCTCATCGAAGGCCAGTTCGAGAACCTCATCGATATGCAGGACGAGCCGCTCGCGTGCGTCACCGTTGCCGGACGCTCGATCCGGAACAGTCCGGGCATCCTCGCCGACCTCTCGCAGGCGCTTCGAGAGGCCGAAATCAACATCGACGCGGTCGCCTCCGGGATGGATTCGGTGACCTTCTACGTGGGCGAAAACGTCGCCGAAGAGGCCGAGAACTTGCTCCACGAGAAGGTCGTCGACGATCAGGCGCTCTCGTCTGTCACCGTCGACGACGAAATCGCGGTCATCCGCGTCACGGGCGGGGAACTCCCGAACCGTCCCGGCGTGATCCAGGACATCGTCCAACCGCTCGCGGAGGCCGGGATCAACATCCACGACGTCATCACCTCCGCGACCTCCGTCGCGATCTTCGTCGCGTGGGACGACAGAGAAGAGACGCTCGAAACCGTTCAAGACGAGTTCTGAGCGCGGCGGAGTTGTAGAGAACGAGCGCCTGTCTCACCGACCATCGTACAACCGCTCGCCGATCCGGGCCGGGAGTCCGGCGTCCGCGACGGCCTCGGCGACCGCGTCGATGTCGTACTCGACGCGCCGCTCGTCGACCGATTGGTCGTCGAGGTCGACGACCGCGTACGCCGCTCGCGGGTCGCCGTCGCGCGGTTGACCGACGCTGCCGGGATTCATCACGGTGCCCTCCTCGAACTGTTTGTGGCCCTGGACGTGGGTGTGTCCCGTCACCAGGACGTCCTCGTCGCCGAGCATCGACGGCGAGAACTCCTCGGGGTAGGTGTAGCGGTCCGGGTCGTCGGGGTGACCGTGGACCAGTTTGATCCGCCCGTCGAGAACGGTCCTTGCGTCCGGAAGCCCCGAGAGCCACTCGACGGCGTCGTCGTCGAGTCGTTCGCGCGCGTACTCGACGCCCGCGGCGGCCATCGAATTGAACCGGAACGACGTGTCCGACGCGACCGCGCGGTCGTGGTTCCCCATCACCGTCGGAATCTCCCGCGTTCTCACCTCGGCGACGCACTCGGCTGGCCAGGGGTTGTAGCCGACCACGTCGCCCGCGCAGACGATCGATTCCGGCGTGGAGTCGTCGCTCGCGTTGGAACCGAGGTCGTCGAGGACGGCGTCGAAAGCGACCTTGTTCGCGTGCACGTCCGAGATCACGGCGACCTGCATATTCGAAAAAGGATTCCGGGGGTGAAAATTCGGTCGACGACCGGGACCCGAAGGTTCCGAGGGAATCAGCCGTTGTAGACGCTGACGTCGACGTCGCCGTCGTCGTGGGTGACGCCCGCGGCGCAGACGGCGTGCTCGTAGGAGAGATCGTACGCCGCGCGGGCGATGTCGGCGGGGTCGGCCGCAGCGGAGCCGAATTCGATCGGTGTGGGCGCGTCCTCCTCGTAGGTCGCAACGAGCGTGGGTTCGTCGACGGACTCGACGAGCAGGGCGTCCCGACGGACGATGCCGACGTACGACTCGTCGCCGACGACGCCCGCGACGCGGGGGGTGTCGTAGTCGTCCTTCTCGTAATCGAGCGCGAGGAGCGAGGAGGCGAGCGCGTCGCGCGCCGGATAGCCGAGGTCCAACTTTTCGGCGATCGGATCGACGTGGGAACCGTTACCGACGACGACCCCGTCGCCGCCCGCGCGGACGCAGTTGTAGGAGACGTAGGGGTTGTCGTTCTCCGGGGCGTCGGGCGTCGGCGCGACCGTCAGCGTTCCGTCGCGGTCGACGATCTGTCTGTCGGGGAACGATCGGGAAGAGACGCGGTACGCGGCGAAGTCGGGGGCGACGATCACGAATCGTCCGATGTACATACACGAACGTGGTCAAGAATGAGATAAATAGGTGCTGGATTGTGCATAAACGGGCTCGGATGGAACATCGTTCGCGGGCTCAGTCGTACGCAGGCTTCATTCGCTCACAAACGTCAGTCGCCTGCGAGCCTCAGTCGTCCGCGGGCGTGGTCGTCCGGGTGTCGCTCGTGAAGCCGTCCTCGTTGGCGACGGAGGCGATCTTGGGCTGAAACACCCACGCGGTCAACAGGACGATCGGGATCATCGACGCGGCGACGACCGAGTAGCCCGTGTGCAGGTCCGGGAGGAACTGTGCGGAGTAGACGAGCGGGTAGGCGATGCCGCCGACGGTGCCGACGCCGCCGACGACGCCCGCGACCGCGCCGGAGCTGTTGGGGAACATCGCGGGAACCTGCGCGAAGATCGATCCCTCCGCCAGCGCGCAGCCGGTGCCGACCAGGAAGCCCGCGGCCACCGCGAGGAGCACCTCGCCGGTCAGCCCGGCCAGCGTCATTCCGAACATCGAACAGACGACGAAACACAGCGTGACGAACGTCCACTGCTCGCGGTAACGGCCGGTGAAGAAGGGCAGGATGTCGCGTTCGTTTCGCGCCAGCACGTCGCTGACGTAGCCGCCGATGGGTCGGAGGAGCCCCGCCGCGATCGAGAACGTCGCCGCGAACGTGCTCGCTAAGACGAGGTTGTTCGTGGCGAAACCCTCTCGGTAGTACGTGGCCAGCCAGCCGTTCATCGACAGTTCGAGGCCGAACGTCATCACGTACGCGAGCGCGAGGACGACCGTTCCGTACCGGGTGGCCGTGTAGAACCAGCCCCTGAAGCTCGCGTTGTCCTTCGTCGCCTGGCGCTTCTCGTCGCTCTTGGCCGCCTCACCCAGCGCGTAGTACGCGACCGCCAACACAATCGAGACGACGCCGGTGTAGAAGAACGCCGCGCGCCAGTTGGTCTGAAACAGCGGCCCGCTCCATCCTTCGCCGAACACGCGCGGGAGGACGAGCGCGCCTCCGGCCGCTCCGGCGTTACCGATACCGGCGTAGATTCCCTCCGCCGTGCCGAGTTCCTCCGCTTCGAACCACTCGGAGACGTGCTGGATGCCGATCACGAACGTGATACCCGCCGTGGCGACGATCAGCCGCTCGATAAAGAAGATCGTGTAACTCTGCGCGAACGCCGAGGCCATCGAGAATATCCCCACGTAGCCTAACACGATGGCGAAGACGGTCGGCGCGCCGTACTTATCGGAGAGCCACCCCGTGAGGATCCGGCCGAACGGCGCGAGCCAGATCGCGGCGCTGGCGAGGATACCGATCTCGGCGAGAGAGAGACCGAACTCCTCGGCCATCGGGCCGGTAAACGGTGCGAACGAGAACCAGATCAGGAACGAGAAATTGAACCCGATCGTGGCGAGCACCAGCGTCCGGTACTTCGTCATCCGGATCAAGCCCATTGTGACACTCCATCACTGAACGTGAGTTCGCCATCAGCCACAAAAGTACGACAATAATGAATTATTTTGCTTAATCCTTGTCTGAATGAACACATTATCACGGATGGAGTGATCAGTTTCCACGTGATAAACGTACTCCTTATCGTATATACTGTATTGGGTTGATCAGGTAACAATACAACCACATACGAAGTGTATTAAGATAATAATTGAGTTGAGAACGTGGATCCGGTCATTTCATCCATATTAATAGTCAAATGCGGATTACCTCCGAATGTTTAGACGGGAAACAGATGACCAGCTCGGTTCGAGGTGAAACGAACACGCCGCGTATCGTGGGTATGGAGGTGATCGACGGTGTCGTGATCCCTCCAACCGAACAGGAAGAAACGCAAAAGTGTGGGAAACGGACGCTCAGTCGTCGGCGCGGCCAGCGGTCGATTCGGGCAGCGTCGGCGCGGCCGACGGTGCGACGAGTCGGACGGCGCACTGCTTGAAGTGTGGTTCCTTCGACTTCGGATCGCGTTCGGAGAGCGTGAGACGGTTCGTCGAGGGGTGGTGGATAGGCAGCCAGATCAGTTCTCGGGGGACGGCTTCGTCGGGGGCGACCGTCGCCGTCACCGACGCCCGGCGCGAGACGATCGAAATCAGGTCGTCGACGAACGCGTCGTCGTGAGCGGCGATCGTATCCGGGTGAATCCGCGCGCGCAACTCCCCCGACTCGCCGCCGCGCGATCGGACGCCGGTGTTGTAACCGTCGGCCGCGCGCGCCGTTGTCAGCGTCAGCGGGTACGACCCGTCCGTCGGCTCGGGAAGCGGTCGCTGTCGGCCGGTCGAGAACCGCGCGGTTCCCGTAGCCGTCGGGAACGACCACGTCTCGCCGTCGTGAGACTCCTCGTAGTATCGGTAACCCCCACCGCTTCCCGCATCAGGTGCGGGCCAGCGAACCGCGTGAACGTCGTCGAGGATGTCGTAGGTGATCCCCGAGCAGTCGGCGATCGTCCCCGCGGTCAGCGCCGCGAACTCCTCGAAGACCGACGCGGGGTCGGGCGCGTGCGAGGAGAGGAGGTCCGGAAAGAGCGACGAACCGATCGTCGCGATGATCCCCAGATCCGTGCGGACACCGCTGGGAACGTCCGTCGCCCCCCTGACGCGCGAGATCGTCCGCTCCATATTCGTCGTCGTCCCCTCGGATTCGCCCCACGTGGTCGCTGGCAGGACCACGTCCGCGAGTTCGGTCGTCTCGGTGTGGAACGCGTCCTGCGCGATGAGGAACGTGTCCGCCAGCCGCTCGCGTGCGGCGTCGGCATCGGGCATTCCCGCCGCTGGGTTGGTCGCGACCGTCCAGACGGCCGCGGGTTCTGCCTCGAGGATTCCCACCGGGCCGGGACCGGCGTCGTCTGGAAATCGCCCGACTGGAACGCCCCAATGATCGGCGACGGTCCGGCGGTGATCTGGATCCTTGAACGGCCGTTGCCCGGGCCACGTGCCCTTCGAGGAGCACACGCGCGTTCCCATCGAGTTCGCCTGGCCGGTCAGGGAGAACGGGCCCGCGCCGGGGCGGACGTTGTCGGTCGCGAGCGTCAGGTCGACGAGCGCCCGCGCGGTCTCGGTCCCCTGGACGTGTTGGTTGATCCCCATTCCCCAGTAGAGGAGCGTTCGGTGGTCGAAGGCGTCCGCGAGGAGCTCGACCGCATCGAGCGCCACGCCCGCTTCGCGGGCGGCGTCTTCCGCGTCGGGTAGCGATTCGAGAAGCGCGTCGAAGCCGTCCGTGGCGGAGTCGATGAATGCTCGTTCGATTCGGTCGGTCTCGACGAGTCGGGCCAGCACGGCACGCGCGAGAGCGAGATCGCGCCCCGGTTCGGGCGCGACGTGGTGGGCGGCGTTCTCGGCGGTCTCGGACCTGACGGGATCGACGACGACGATCTCGACGCCCTCGGCGTCCGCCGCGCGCCGGATCCAGCGGAACAGCACCGGATGTGCGACCGCCGGGTTGGCCCCCCAGACGACGTGTCGCTCGGCGTCGTCGATGTCCGCGTAGGTGCACGGCGGCGCGTCGCTGCCGAACGACTCGTAATATGCGGTGACGGCGCTGGCCATACACAGCGTCGTGTTGGCGTCGTACGAGCGTGTCCCGAACCCGCCGCGAGCGACCTTCCCGAGGAGGTAAGCGGCCTCATTGGTCTGCTGGCCGCTGCCGAGGATCGCCACCTCGTCGGGATCGCTCTCGTGGGCCGCGCGCAATCCCTCGATCGCGCGGGAGAGCGCGAGATCCCACGTCGTCCGTTCCAGCTCGCCGTCCTTGCGAACGAGCGGCTTCGTGAGCCACTCGCCGCCGGGATCCCGACTCTCCCCGATCCCGCGCGCGCAGGCCAGTCCCTGATTGACCGGGTGGCTTGCGTCGCCGCGGACCGTGTCGATGCCGTAGCCGACGTCGACCGCCCGCTGGACGTGACCGCACCCCACCGCACAGCGCATACACGTCGTCGGTATCCAGTCACTCATCGTCGGTGCGGTGTGATTCCGAATCGGTCACGACTCACCCGCGCGGGGTTCCGCGCCTGATTGTGGATAGACGTTTGATTCCGGCGCTGCGTCGAAGGATGCGATCTTCCGACGACCGCGGCCGACGCCGCCGTGACGCACGTCTGAAGGGTATCCGCGATCGATGGTGTGCATCGCGGTCATCTCAGTCGTCCGCCTCCAGCGATCTGCCCCGCGAGTCCGTCGGGGCCGGGCTCGACCCGTCGTCGAACGGGTACCACGACTGCTTGGCGTCGGTGAGACACAGGTCCTCGTAGCCGTCCACCTCTTGGGGTTCGGCGAGTTCGACGATCGTCTCGTGGCCGGTCGCCTCGACCCACTCGCGGAACGGCTGGCCGGGTTCCCGAAGCGCCGCGTACGCCTCGATGAGGTTTTTGACTAAGCCCGGGATTTCGTCGGCGGGCACGCGCTGGCGCACCCACTCGATAAACGAGGGCTCCGCGCCGATACCGCCACCGACGCCGACGTCGAGCGCCTCGACCATCTCGCCGTCTTTCCTCGCTCGCATCCCCTGAAAGCCGATGTCAGCGGTCATCGACTGTCCGCAGTCGGCGGTACAGCCGGAGTAGTGCATCTTGATCCGCTCGACGTCTTCGGGGACCTCGACGTTGTCGCCGAGCCACCGGATCAGCCGCGCCATTCTGGCCTTGGTCTCGGTGAGCGCTATCGAGCAGAACTCCGTGCCGGTACAGGCCATCGCGCCCTGTACGAACGGGTTCGGTTCGGGCTTGTACCGCGTCAAAAGCGGCTCTGCGAGGAGATCTTCGAGATCCCCGTCGCCGACGTCCATCACGAGCGGATTCTGACGGCGACTCAACCGAATTTCGCCCGACCCGTAGTCGTCCGCGAGGTCCGCCAGTTCGATCGCGTCCCCGGCGGGAAGTCGTCCGACGGGGACCGACAGTCCGACGTAGTTCCGACCGTCGGCCTGCTCGTAGACGCCGACGTGATCGTGGGGCCCGCGGTCGGCGGGGCGACCGGCGTTGTAGGTGTACTCTCCCCGGAAATCGGTCCCGGCGGTCTCGAACGGGAAATCGAGCCGCTCGTCGAGTTCCTCGCGGATCGTCTCCGTGCCGACATCGTCGACGAAGAAGCGCGCGCGGTTCTTCGAGCGGTTCTGTCGGTCGCCAGCCTCGTGGTAGTACTCCACAAACGCGCCGACCGTTTCGACCGCGTGTTCCGGACGGACGAAGAGGTCGAGCGAGCGTGCCGGTCGGGGTTCCCGGCCGCCGAGCCCGCCGCCGACCCGGACATTGAATCCCTCGACCTCCTCGCCGGAAACGAACTTGTGCGCGGGTTCGAGGCCGATATCGTTGATGACGTCCTGGGCGCACCCCTGTTTGCAGCCCGACACGGAGATGTTGAACTTCCGCGGCATGTTCGAGAGCGCGTCGTCGTCGCGGATCTCCGACTGGATCTCGTCGAGGATGGAGCGGCTCTCGACGTACTCCTCGCCCTTTCCGGCGACCGGACAGCCCGAGATGTTCCGCATCGTATCGCCGCCCGCAGAGCGCGAGGAGACGCCGACCGACTCCAACTTCTCCCAGATTTCGGGGATATCCTCCAGTTTGAGCCAGTGAAGCTGGATCGACTGCCGCGTGGTGAGGTCGATCCACGCGTCGCCGAACTCCGGGTTCGAGACGGGTCCACGGGCGTATTCGGCGGCGACGTCGCCGATAGCGCGCAACTGGCCGGGGTCGAGCACCCCACCGCAGTTGGTGAGCCGCATCATAAAGTACGATTCCTGTCCCGACCGCTGGTGGAAGACGCCCCAGAATTTGAACCGCGCGAACCACTCCTCGCGCTCGTCTTCGGGGATCGACTCCCACCCCGCTTCGGCGAATTCGATCAACGCGTCACGTACGTCGTCACCGTAACACGCGCCCTTCCAAGATTCTTTTTTGTGTGCCATTTCAGTATAAATGAGTACGATTGTCCACGTATATTTGAGATATCGTGTAGATCATCATCCGATGCTGGATACGTTCACAGGAGACCAAGGTATAAAGATTCGGTTGAAAATGTAAAATTAAACCACCCATTACCATCATTACACAGAAATAGTGAAGAGGATAAAACAATATAAGGCCATAAATAAAACAAAATACGGGATGTTTTTGAAAATTATCTTGTGGGTGCTTCCCACGGAAGTCGGAGAAACACTCATCTGCCCACTCGCCGACAGTTCGGGCGAGATGCTCTCCGACAACGATACGCAGACGTCAGGTGACGGGAAGAGCCCGAAAGCGTCGGCGGATCGTAATGACGCCGTGGACGCGTCCGGGAACGGCGGACTCAGCCGACGCCGTCTCATCCGTTTTTTCGCGACACTGCTGGCGCTCGCACTCTGTTTCGTTCTCCTCGCGCGGGTCGCGGCTGTTCGGTTGGTCGCGCTCGCCCCGCTCTATATGTTTACGCCCGCGGTCGCGGCGGGGGTGACCGTGCTCACGTCGGACGTCTCCCGAAACGAGATCGGGGCACGGATCGGGCGCGTCCGGTGGCATTTGTTCTCCGTCGTGGCGGTGTGCATCCTCGTCGGAGTTGGGTTGGCGGTCGCGGTCGCGACGCCCGGAATCGGCTTCGACGGATCCGCCGATCCGATACCTGGGCTCGCGCTGCCGTCGGGCGTACTCGGTGTCCTCGCACTCGCGGCGCTGACCGTCGGAACCGGCGTGACCGTCAACGCGGTCTTCGCGCTCGGCGAGGAACTCGGCTGGCGCGGGTATCTGCTGTGGGAACTCGCGCCGCTGGGGTTCTGGCGGGCGAGCGGAGTGATCGGCGTCGTCTGGGGACTCTGGCACGCGCCGGTCGTCCTCGACGGCTACAACTACCCCTCGTTTCCGGTCGTCGGCGTCGCGGCGATGACCGTCGCGACCGTGGTCTTCGCGCCAGTGTACACGTACGTCGTCGTCCGCGCCCGCTCGGTTCTCGCCGCGGGGTTCTTTCACGGCGTGTTCAACGCCGCGGGAGGGGCCTTGCTCGCGTACACTGTCGCGGCTGATCCAGTCCGAGCGGAGTTGGTAGCGAGTCCCGTTGGCGCGGCTGGCGTCGGCTCGTTCGCGCTGGCGACCGCGGTGATCTGGAAGTTAGGCGTTCCGTCCTTGGACCGCGCCACCCTCTGGTCCGGCGGTGAACCGGCTACCGACCCCGGAACGAACGGCGAGCGCGACGGAGGGGTGTGACAGACTTCGCAACACTCATATGGAGCCACGGGCTACGATGGTGCACGCAGTCGACGAGCGACGTCGGCGGCTGAAATGCAGTCCCATGGGGTAGTGGCCAATCCTGAAGCCTTCTGGGGGCTTCGACCCAGGTTCGAATCCTGGTGGGACTATTCTCCGATTCCTGCACGCCGTGGCTCCGATATGCCGTGTCTTCGGAATAATACCTCGAACGTACCTCGTAGCTACAGAAAACGTTTCCACCTGAAATGAAGGGGTCAGGGGTGCCGTCGTTCGACCGCGTAGTCCGTCGCGTCGCTCGCCGCCGTCAGCGCACCGTCGACGCGGCTATTTCTCGACGACGAGCAGCGCAACGCGTTCGAGTACCAACGATTCGAGGTCGCCGTCGACGACCGCGAGTTCATCGCGCCCGACGTCGTAGTACGCCTCCACGAGGTCGGCGTCGTAGTCGCCGAGCGTGCGGGCGGTCTCATCGAGAACGCGCGTTCGGACGGCCGCCGCCGCGGCGTCTTCGTCCCCCCCGTCGATCAGAATGACGACGCGGTTCTCCCCGGTTGAGACGCCGAGTTCGAGTGCATCGGTGATCTGTCTGCGACCCGCAGCGTAGAGGAGTATCTCGACGGCCCTGTCGCGGGCGACGTTTTCGCCCCGCTCGATGGCGCGGTCGGCCAGTTCGACAGCGCGCGCCAAGTGCCGGTCGCTCACGACGTAGCGTGCGTCGAACGCCTGAATCGTCGCGTCCGTTTCCGAAGCGATCCGATCGAGTTCGGCGACGAATGCGTCGACGTCGCCGACGGCGACTGTGCCCTCGACGAGCCGGATCGACTTCTCAGAACTCATCCGAAATCACCCAGGCTGGCCTGTTCCTCGGGGTCGCCTTCGGGACGCGCGGACGAGGTCGCCGTCGACCCGGATCGCTCGGCCGATTCGCCGGAGTCACCCCCGGCAGCGTCCGCGGCCTTCGTGACCTCCTCCATCGAGGGATCCCGGCGGCCGACGTTTTCGAGGATCCGTTCGGCGGTCTTTCGACGGCCCCGGAGCGCGCGGAGCACGGTCGATTTGTCGGCCTCACGCAGGTCCGCGCGGGTCTCGATCCCCGACTCGAAGAGCCGTCTGGCGCGCTTGCGACCGATGCCCCGGATTCCGGCGAGTTCCAGGAGCTCGTCGCGGACCCCGTACTCGACGCGCTTTTTCGCCTCGCGGATCGGGACCGCCGAGAGGTCGAGTTCGCCCGCGAGGCGTTCGGCCGCGTTGAGCAGCCACTCGGCGGTCTCGACCTTCCCGCGGACGTCGCCGGGACCGACGCCGTAGCGTTCGGTGATCCGGTCCTCGTCGACCTCGTCGGCCCAATCCACGAGGAGCCGCGCGGTCTTCAGCGCCGAGAGCCACTCCTCGAAGCGGACGTCCTCGTACTCCGAGGGCGTACGGCCGAGCAGCTCCGCCTCCCGCTCGTAGCAGACCTCGGTGTAGGTCTCTCGGTCACCGGATTTGAGGTACAGCTGGTACATATCCGGCGTTCGCGAGACGAGGTGAAAGAGGCCGAGCGCCGTCGGATAGGTGGGTCCGTCGTCCGGTGACGGTTCAGTGCGGTCATCCGACGGTGGCGGGGATTCGTCCGACTCGCCGTCGGTGCCGTTCGACTCGCCGTCGGTGCCGTTCGACTCGCCTCGCGCATCTGGCGACGCCAACTCGCTGGCGCGCTGAAATCCGGCGTCCATCGTGGGTGTGTCGGCGGATTTCGGCGTCGACGCCGCAGTTGGCCCCTCACCCGCGAGCGCGCGAATCATCTCCGCGCGGTTCGACTCGGCCCACTCCAGCCCGTCGATGATCTCCGCGGCGGTCATCGGATCGAGATACAGCCGCGAAACCGTGTGGCCGACGCCCGTCGCCGACAGCGAGTCGTCCCCGCGCTCGATGAACTCGTTGCGCTCCAAGTAGGCGAGCACGTCGTCGGTGACGCGTTCGAGCCGCCCAGACTCGTCGGTCTGGGTCGCGTACAGCGTCCGTTCGAGGAATTCGAGAAGTTCGCCGCGAGTGTGAGCGAACCCGGAGGCGACTGTCGCGAGCACGTGCGTCCGGAGCGCGGGTTCGGCGGCCAGTTTCGAGCGGACGGGCTCGGGGTCGGCCCAGATGTAGCGCTCGAACAGTTCGTCGCGCGTCTCGGAGTTCTTCGCGAGCAGGACGGCTTCGCCGTACGGGTCGAGGCCGGGGCGACCCGCCCGGCCCATCATCTGGTGGACTTCGAGCACGTCGAGCGGTTTCATCCCGCCGAACTCGCCGTCGTAGCGCCGCCAGTCCCGGACGATCACCCGACGGCTGGGCGTGTTGACACCGGCGGCGAGCGTCGGGGTCGCCGAGATGCACTTGACGAGCCGGTCGCGGAACGCGTCCTCGACGAGCGAGCGGTGCTCCGAGGCGAGCCCGGCGTGGTGGAAGGCCGAGCCCTTCGCAACGCAGTTCGCCAGCGTGTCGCTCGTCTCGGTGTCGGAAACGTCTCTGATCTCTGCGGCCAGTTCCGCGAGTCGCCCGCGCTCGTCGTCGGTGAGGTGGGGTGCGACGACGTCGCGGAGGCGCTTCGCCGACGCCTCGGCGTTGCGCCGGGAGTTCACAAAGACGAGCGAGGAGCCCTGATCGCTGTCGTCGCTGTCCGTGGTGGAACCGCTTTCCGTGGTGAAAGCGCTATCGCCGTCCTCGTCGCCGACGTCGTCTGCGTCCCTGTCGGAATCAGCCTCGGAAAGATCAGTCTGCGTACCGGAGTCGCCCGCGAGGGCGTCGTCGACCAGCGCCGCGGTCGGCCGCCCGCCCGATTCGACGGGGACCTCGCGCTGGCTCCCGTCGTCGAAGGTGACGGCGTTCCCGTAGTGGACGCCCATTCGGAGATCGATCGGCCGCCAGTCGGACTCGACGAGTTCGGCGTCGAGCCACTCGGCGACGACGTCGGCGTTCCCGACCGTCGCCGAGAGCGCGACGACCTGCAGGCCGGGGTTGAGCGTCCGCAGCTTCCCGAGCGTGACTTCGAGCGTGGGTCCGCGGTGCGCGTCGTCGACGAGGTGGACCTCGTCGGCGACGACGCAGCTCAGCTCGTCGATCCACGCCGCGCCGTTTCTGACGAGGGAGTCGACCTTCTCGGAGGTCGCGACGATGATGTCGCGGGAGGCAAGCCACTCACCGTCGGACTCGTAGTTGCCCGTCGAGACGCCGACGTCGAAGCCGTACGCTTCCCAGCGTTCGAACTCGGTCTTCTTCTCGGAGGCGAGCGCCCGCAGCGGAACGATGTAGAGGGCCTTACCACCACGGGCGACGCTCGACAGCATCGCCAGCTCCGCGACGAGGGTCTTCCCCGACGCGGTCGGCACCGAGGCCACGACGCTCTGCCCGCGGCTGACGCCCGCCTCGACGGCCGCGGCCTGCGGCGGGTAGAGCTCCTCGATTCCCTCCTCGCGCAGATGGGCTGCCACCGCTTTGGGCAGTTCGGGCACCTCCTCCGGTTGCATCGGGGAGAGGTATGCCGTCCTCGGGTTTAAACAATCGGAGTCAGCGCGAGTCCCCATCGTCGAGAGAACCAACGCAGAGCACCACGGTTGAGAGCGTCACCCCAACGTCGCCACCGCTATGTGGCCTCTCCGCAAACGACGGAAACGAGTATGAAAATCCGCTACGATCGAAACACCTGCATCGGGATGTTTCAGTGCGTCGACGAGTGGGACGCGTTCGAGAAGAACCTGGACGAGGGCAAAGCCGACCTCGACGGCGCGACCGAGGTCGACGACGGAATCTTCGAGCTCGAGGTCCCGGACGGCGCGGAACTGGACGCCGAGTTCGCCGCGCGGGCCTGTCCCGTCGACGCGATCGAATTGTACGACGACGACGGAGAGAAAGTCGTCTGAGCGCGTCTGCGAACTGAGTGCTGCGCGTACGCAGCACAATCGTTATATACGTTCGTCGAGATTTTTTCAGCCGAGGAGCAGTATGAGCTACCGAAGTCACGGGCGGAACCTCTCGGAGTGGGCCGACCTCATCGGCGCGTCGCTTCCGGATTCCGTCGAAGAGCGCGAGAACGCCAGCGCCGGGTTCGACGCCGACGGAAGGTTCAGCGCTGAGGACGGGTTCGGCGCAAACGATGGGTTCGGGGAGCGAAGCGGCGACGAATTCGACGCGGCATTCGGGAGCCGTTCGAACGCCGATTTCGTTACCGACCCAGACTCCTAGCGGTCCGAGACATCTCAGAGGGGCTGATTTCACTTTCACCGCCGTCGGCGAACCCTTAACAGCGGTGACGCCCAATCACGGCGTAATGGCGGCCACCGACGACCCCGCGTACGTGGACCATCCGCTCTTGAATTCCGGGTTCATCGAGCGTCGGCTCTACCAGGTCCGACTCGCGGGGACGGCGCGAACCGCACACACGCTCGTCTGCCTCCCGACGGGGTTGGGAAAGACGACGGTGAGTCTGCTCGTGACGGCCGACCGGTTGGACGAGGTCGGCGGAAAAGCGCTGTTTCTCGCGCCGACGAAGCCGCTCGTCCAGCAGCACGTCGACTTCTACCGGGAGGCGCTTTCGATCCCCGACGAGGAGATCGTCGTGTTCACGGGCGAGATCCGACCGGACGACCGCGCGGAGGCGTGGGCGGACGCACGGATTGTCGTCGCGACGCCGCAGGTCGTCGAGAACGACCTCGTCGGTTCGCGGATCTCCCTGTCCGACGTCACCCACCTTACGTTCGACGAGTGTCACCGCGCGAGCGGCGACTACGCGTACGTCTACATCGCCGAGCGGTACCACGCGGACGCGACGAACCCGCTTGTGACCGGAATGAGCGCCTCGCCCGGTGGCGACAAGGAGGCGATTCTGGAGGTGTGTGAGAACCTCGGCATCAGCGAGGTGGAGGTGATGACCGAGGAGGACGCCGACGTCGACGAGTACACCCACGACACCTCCGTCGAGTGGGAGCGGATCCAGTTGCCCGAGGATATCTTACGGATCCGCGACGCGCTGAACGAGGTCATCAAAGACCGCCTCCAGAAGCTGAAGTCGCTGGGCGTGACGAAGACGACCCAGCCCGACATTTCGCAGAAGCAGTTGAACCGGATGCGGGGAAAGCTCCAGGAGTTGATGGACGCCGACAAGTCGGACGGGTACAAGGGGATGTCGACGCACGCGGAGGTGATGAAGCTCCGGCGGGCGGTCGAACTCGTCGAGACGCAGTCGGTCGAATCCGTTCGGAGGTATTTCGAGCGCCAGCGCAACGCCGCGCGCTCATCCGGCGCGTCGAAGGCGAGCCAGCGACTCGTCGCCGAGCCGAAAGTCAGGGAGGCGATGCGGTTAGCCGAGAGCTTCGACGGCACGCATCCGAAGTTCTCCCGCGCGCGGATCCTGCTCGCGCAGACGCTCGGCATCGAGGGCGGCGAGCGCGTGATCGTCTTCACCGAGTCGCGAGACACCGCCGAGGCGTTAACCGAATTTCTCTCGACGTCCTTCGACGTCCGGCGGTTCGTCGGGCAGGGAGACAAGGAGAGTTCCGAGGGAATGACCCAGAAGGAACAGCAGGAGACCCTCGACGCGTTCCGAAACGGGGAGTTCGAGGTGCTCGTGTCCACGTCTGTCGCCGAGGAGGGCCTCGACGTCCCCGAGGTCGATCTCGTGCTCTTTTTCGAGCCCGTGCCGACCGCGATCCGCTCGATCCAGCGGAAGGGCCGAACCGGCAGACAGGCCGAGGGGAGCGTCGTCGTCCTGCTCGCCGAGGACACCCGCGACGAGGCGTTCTTCTGGATCTCGCGGCGTCGCGAGAAGGAGATGGAGTCGGAGCTTCGAGAGTTAAAGAGCGTCGCCGGAGACATCGAGTCAGAGCTGAACCCCGCACAGCGGGGGTTAGGTTCGTACGACGGCGACGAGCGGAGAGCGGGCGGCAGCGGCGGGAGCGACAGCGACGAGACGGACGACGGACCCCACGAGGCGGGGAGCGAGTCCGACGACAAAGCGATCGAGAGCGAGTCCATCGCGGCGAAGAACGGGCAAGCGGGACTCACCGACTTCGGCCCGACAGACGAGGAGATCGAGCGCGCGAACTCCGACGGCGGCGACGAGGAGTCGAGCGCGGACGACGGTGAGGAGGGGACGGATGCGAGCGACGGTGACGAGGGGACGGACGCGGGCGATGACACCGCAAACGTGGACGACGGCGGCGACGAGGGAGTCGCCGCCACCGCCGGAACGGACGGCGACGCGACGGAGACCGAAATCGTCGTCGACCAGCGGGAACTCGACGCCGCGATCGCGAAAGACCTCTCGAAGCGCGAGGGCGTCCGGACGCGGCTCGAAACGCTGGCCGTCGGCGACTACGTCCTCTCCGATCGGGTCGCCGTCGAGCGGAAGTCCGTCGCCGACTTCCTCGATACGCTCCTCGGCAGCGAGCGGTCCATTTTCGAGCAGATCGGCGACCTCGCTCGCGCGTACGCGAGGCCGGTCCTCATCATCGAGGGCGACGGGCTCTACGAGGAGCGGAACGTCCATCCGGGCGCGATCCGCGGGGCGCTTGCGTCGCTGGCGGTCGATTTCGACGTGAGCGTCCTGCAGACCCGCGACGAGGACGACACCGCGGAACTGCTACTGACGATCGCCGAACGAGAACAGACCGAGCGCGACAGAGCGGTGAGCGTCCACGGCGAGAAGAGCGCGAAGACGCTGGCCGAACAGCAGGAGTACGTCGTCTCCTCGATTGCGGACATCGGCCCCGTCACCGCGCAGTCGCTGCTTCGGGAGTTCGGAACCGTGGAGGGTGTGATGACCGCCCGCGAGGACGATCTCACCGAGGTGAGCGGGATCGGTTCGGTGACCGCCGAGCGGATCCGCGAGGTCGTCGGCAGCGAGTACGAGTGACGCCCACCTGCGAGTCCGAGTGATCACTCCCCACTCCCACCCCCGCTCACTCCCGTCCGCCTCGTCCTCCGCGTCTCACCTCACCTCTCGTCCAGTTCGTTTTCGGCGTCTCCGACCCGGGCGTCGTCGGTCTCCGTCGAATCCGACTCCCCAGCTACGTCCGCGAGCGACAGTCCCGAGTGGTTCAATTCCGTCGAGAGCAGCGCCGCGGACTCGACGAACAGGCCGACGGCGAGCGGCCCGGCGACGATCCCGATCGGACCGAGCGTGAGGACGCCGCCGAAGAATCCGACGAAGTAGAGGCTTCCCGGAATGTCGGCCGTTTCGCGGGCGAGTCGCGGTCGGATGAGGACGTCGGGGAGAAGCGCGATAACGAAGCCGCCGAGTAGGAAGACGAGCGCGGCGCGCACCAGTTCTCCGATCGCGACGTGGTAGGCGGCCAGCCCGGCGAGCAGGACGCTGGGGCCGAGAATCGGAACGAACTGCAGGAGCGCAGCGACGCTCGACAGCATCACGACCGACTCGTAGCCGAGAACGTGAAACACCGGAAGCGCGAGAACGAACGTCCCGAGCGCGGTGGCCGCCTGGAGGACGTAGATGGCGAACAGCGTCTCTCGGGCGCGGCGATTCAGCGCGACCGCGGCGTCGCGGTAGCCGGTCGGCACGAGCGCGAGGACGGACCGCTGGGCGTCCTCGCCGTAGAAAAGCAGCGAATAGACGAGAAAGACGAAGAGCGTCGCCTTCACGATGAGCACAGGGGCCGAGGCGGCGGCGCGCCTGGCCGCGCGCTCGACGAGAGAGATGACGAGCGCAGTGAGCGATTCGAGGGTGATCGCGTACTCGAACCCGAACAGCGCGAGTTCGAGTGTCTCGGGGAGCAGTCCGAGCAGGGCGACGAACGAGTCGAATCGGAGGTAGGCGACGACGGCGAGCGGGACGAAAAGCAGGAGCGTCATCACGAAGGCGCCAGCGGTCGCCCCGCCGCTCGCGAGGCGGCGAGACAAGCCGCGGGAGACGAGTCGCTGTCGGACCGGCCAGAGCAGGTACGCGACCGTGACGGCGAAAAACACGGTTCCCAGCACTGACGACAGGAACGCCGCCGTCGCGACGCCGACGAGGACGAACAGGCCGCCGAGCGCGTACCGCCGATTGAGCGACACGGCTTCGAATCGCCGCGGAACCCCAAGAGCATTGCTCCGAATCGGCGACGAGACGGACATCTCAATGCATCAGCGTTAAGTACCACTCAGTGAAATTACCCAGTAATGAAGCGCAGAACGTTCCTTCGAACGGTCGGGGTCGGCGGCGTCGCTGGCGTGGCGGGATGCGTCGGCGGCAACGGCGATGGCGAGGAGACCGACGAACGCGCGACAAGCGGCAACGGTGACGACACCACCGGAACGACGACCGGAGCTACGGAGTCGAGCACGCCCGAACTCGTCGTCTCGACGTACGGCGCGTTCGTCGACGCGCCCTCGACCAGTCCCGGTCCGTGGCTCAAGGAGGCGTTCGAATCGGAGTTCGACGCGACACTCACCTACGCCACGCCGGACAGCGAGATCAACTACTACATCGAGCGGGCGATGCGCGGGGCCGACATCGACGCCGACGTGTACGTCGGGCTCAACGTGGATATGCTCATCCGGATCGACGAGCAGCTGGACGACGGGCTGTTCACCGCCGTCGGCGACATCTCGGGACAGGGAGACGTGAAATCGGGGCTGAACTTCGATCCGGACGGCCGGATCGTCCCGTACGACACGAGTTACGTGAGCATCGTGTACAACGAGACGTTCGACGACGGCGACTTCGTCGCCCCCGAGACGTTCGACGGGCTCCTCGAATCCGAGTACGCGGGTGATCTCCTCACGCAGAATCCCACCGGCAGCGCCACCGGGAAGTCGTTCCTGCTGCACACCATCGACGCGAAGGGCCCGGACGGCTATCTCGACTACTGGGAGGCGTTGCAGGCGAACGACGTCCGGGTGCTCTCGGACTGGGCGACTTCGTATGCGAACTACGAGGACGAGGAGGCTCCGATGGTCGTCTCCTACTCGACCGATCAGGTGTACGCCAGCCAGTCCGGAGAGGACCTCGCGAAACACCAGATCCGGTTCCTGAACGATCAGGGCTACGCCTACCCCGAGGGAATGTCGATCTTCGAGGGAGCCGACGATCCGGAGCTGGCGCGGGAGTTCTTGGAGTTCGTCCTGCGACCGGACGTCCAGGGCGAGATCGCCCAGCGGAACGTCGCGTTCCCGGCGACGACCACCGCCGAACTCCCTGAGGAGTTCGCCGAGTACGCGCAGGCACCGCCGGAAGCAGTCACTTTCACGTACGACGAACTTCGAGACAACGTGAGTGAGTGGACCGACGCGTGGGAACGGCAGTTCGCCAGCAAGTGACGGCGACAGCGGTGATTCGTCCATCAGCGACGACCACGACGTCGGTTCCGGAGTCCTGAACGTGCCACGGACGGACGGCGGATCGGAAGCAGAAGGTGCGCTCTCGGAGGCTCGGTCAGCCGCCGCGACGCTCCGTCGGCGGGTGGAGGCGAGAGCGCTCACGCTCGGCGCGGCCGTCACCGCGCTCGTACTCCTCGTCGTCTTCTACTACCCGGTCGCAACGGTGTTCGTCGACGCGGTGTTCGTCGAGGGGCGACTGACGGTCGAGCCGATTGTCTCGGTTCTCACCTCGCGGTTTTACCTCGTCGATATCTTCGGATTCACCGCGTATCAGGCGCTGTTGTCCACGATCGCATCCGTACTGTTGGGACTTCCCGGCGCGTGGATCCTCTCTCGGTTCGAGTTCCCGGGCCGGGAGACGCTTCGCTCGCTGACGATCCTGCCGTTCGTGATGCCCTCGATTATGGTCGCGATCGGGTTCGTCGCCACGTTCGGGCGAAACGGGACGCTCAACGCGGTGTTGGGAGCGCTCGGCTTGCCGCCGGTCGAGCTGCTGTTCACTATCGAGGCGATCGTGATCGCGCACGCGTTCTACAACGCGCCGCTCGTGGCGCGGGTGACGACCGCCGCGTGGGAGAGCGTCGACGCCTCCGCCGTGGAGACGGCTCGAAGTCTCGGCGCGTCGCCGACGCGTGCGTTCCGCGACGTGGTGCTTCCGCAGTTGCTCCCGGCGGTCGCCATCGGCGCGACGCTGACGTTCGTGTTCACGTTCGCGTCGTTCCCGATCGTCCTCGCGCTGGGAGGGTTCCAACTGGCGACCGTCGAGGTGTTCATCTACTCGCGGATCCAGAACCTCGCGTACGCCGAGGCGGCCGCCCTCGCCGTCGTCGAGACCGCGATCTCGGTCGGATTGACCTACTGGTACCTCCGCTATGAGGGTCGCAACCGCGGATCGGGACAGGGTGCGCGCCCGCAACCCCGACAGTCGCTGTGGCCCGACTCGTGGACCGCGAAGGCGACGGGCTCGCGCGTCGCGATCATCGGCTACGGCCTGGTCGTGCTCGCGGTGTTCGTCGGGCCGATTGCATCGATGGTGCTCACGAGCCTGACCGGCCCGCAGGGGTTGACGCTGGATCACTACCTGTTTCTCCTCGAACGCCAGCAGACCGGTGCCTCCTATCAGGTGCGGCCGCTTCCGGCGATCGCGAACTCGCTCCGGTTCGGGGTGGGGACGCTTCTGGTCGCGGTGCCGATGGGCGTCGTGGTGGCCGTGTTGACGACGCGGGAGTTCCGCGGTCGCGCCGCGATCGACACGCTCGCGATGGCACCGTTCGCCGTCTCGGGGATCGTGGTCGGGCTCGGCCTGCTCCGCGGGCTCGTCTTCGGCGTCGACGCGTTCGGCACGCGGTTGCAGGTGACCGGTGCGATCGCGGTCGTCGCCGCCCACGCCGTCGGCGCGTACCCGTTCGTGACGCGGAACGTCGCGCCGCTGCTCGGGAACCTCGACCCTCGGCTGGTCGAATCGGCGCGAAGTCTCGGCGCGAGTCGGGTCCGTGCGCTCGTCGATATCGAATTGCCGCTGGTCGCCGCAGGCGTCGTCGCGGGCGCGGCGTTCGTCTTTGCCATCTCGATCGGCGAGTTCGACTCGACGGTCGTCCTCGCGGAGGGGTCGACGAGCTACACGATGCCCGTCGCAGTCGAACGCTATCTGGGACGGCGGCTCGGTCCGGCGACCGCGATGGGCTGTATCCTGCTGGCGGTCACCAGCCTGAGCTTCGTGATCATCGAACGGTTCGGCGGTCGGTACGGCGGACGCGGGGGATTCTAAATATGAAACTGACGCTCGAAAACGTGCGAAAGGAGTACGGCGAGACGGTCGCGCTGGGTCGGCGTAGCGATGGCGAGAGCCGAACCGACGGCGGTGTCACGTTCGAGGTCGGCGACGGCGAGTTCTTCACGCTCGTCGGACCGTCAGGTTGCGGAAAGACCACGACGCTCCGACTCGTCGCCGGGTTCGACTCGCCCAGCGCGGGGATAATCCGGTTCGACGGTCGGGATATGCGCGGCGTGCCGCCCGAGGATCGGGGCGTGGGCGTCGTCTTCCAGAACTACGCGCTCTTTCCGCACCTCTCGGTCGCGGAGAACGTCGCGTACGGGCTCCGCTTCTCGGATCCGCCGGACGGGGCGATTCGCGACCAACGCGTGGCGTCGCTGCTCGACCTCGTCGATTTGTCGAACGCGGGCGATCGAGATCCGACCGAACTCTCCGGCGGACAACAGCAGCGCATCGCGCTCGCTCGGGCGCTCGCACCCGGTCCGGACCTTCTTCTCCTCGACGAACCGATGAGCGCGCTCGACGCTCGCCTCCGCGAGCGACTCCGGATGCAGATCAAGGAGATCCAATCGACGCTCGGGATTACCACAGTTTACGTGACCCACGACCAAGAGGAGGCGCTCGCGATTTCCGACCGGGTCGCGGTGATGAACGACGGCGAGGTCGAGCAGATCGGAACGCCACGGGCCGTGTACCGCCATCCCGAGAGTCGATTCGTCGCGGAGTTCGTCGGGGACAACAACGTCTTCGAGGGGACCGTCCTCGACGTCCGACCCCGAAACGCGGAAAATCGTACGGATGCAGCGGCTGGATCGGGTGAATCTCCAGTCGAAACAAAGGGGTTCGGAGGGGGTTCTGCCGAGCCGGATCTCGCCGTCGACGTCGGTGGAGTTGAGATTCGCGTCGAGACGTCACTGGACGTCTCGGAGGGTGACCGCGTGGTGTTCTGCGTTCGGCCCGAGCATATGGAAGTTCGGAGGGACGAAAACGCACGTTCGGACGGGTCGAACGTCCTCGACGCGACGGTGGTGGAGTCGGAATTCCTCGGGGACTCGACGCGGGTGTACCTTCAGTGGCGCGACCGGGAGCTAACGGTTCGGTCCGACGACCCGCTCGACGGCGACGTCCGCATCGACTTCGACGCCGCCGACGCGCACGTCGTCGAACGTCTCAAGAAGTGAGGGATCACGAGGGCTGTCTCAGCAGGTGTCGGTTCGTCCGGTACTATCTCAATGGCTTTCGAGTATCGGTTCGCCGAGTACAGTCTCAGTGGCTTCCGAGTCATAGAGCGACGCCGACGGTGAGGAGTGTGCCGTACGTTCGGTAGCGTTCGACCATCGCCTCGCGCGACTCCCAGCCGTCGATCGGAAACGCGTCCGCCCCCGGGATGTCGATGTCGCGGTCCGGGATCGAATCCTGCTCGGCGACGGCGAGTCCGGCCTCCCGGAACGCCGCCCGGTACTCCTCGGCCGACCACCGCGTCATATCGACGTCGATGCGTTCCTGCCACTCGTGGGAGTGGACGTTCTCCTCGTAGTAGTTCACCGCGCAGTAGAACGTGCCGCCCGGTCGGAGAACGCGCTCGACCTCTTCGAGCGTGTGCTCGGGGTCCGCCGCGTAGTAGAAGGCCTCCATACTCCAGACGTGGTCGACGCTGTCGTCCGCGAGAGGCAGTTCGTCGAAGTCGCCGACGACGTAGCAGACGTTCGGATCGTCGGTGTAGGAGCGCGCGTTCCGCGCCATCGCGGGCGAGCCGTCGAGACCGTAGACTCGCCCCGCGCCCTTCGTGTCGCGGAGGGCGCGTCCGGCGTAGCCGCTCCCGCAGCCGAGATCGAGGATCGTGTCTCCGGCTTCGACCGGCATCCGCGCGAGCGCGTGTTTGGCGGTGTGCCAGTGGCGCTCCTCCATTCCCTTGTCGCGTCCGTCCGTAGCCCAGGCGTCGAACTCGGCTCTCACGCTCATAGATGATCGTCGAACCGGTGGGGCAAGAACCGTTGGGATCGATCCGGAGAGCCGAGTCTATTTAGCCGGCGCTTTCGATAGTCCAGTATGGTCGGGCGTCGTCGGCGTTTCGCGCTTTCAGACACGGTCCAGCAGATCGTCGGCGGGTTCCTGCTCGCGGGACCGTTCGTCGTGACCGAGGAGGTGTGGGTGCTGGCGCAGAGTATGGCACCGGTCCAAGCGCTTCTCACGGTGGTGATCGTCCTCGCGATCGGGTACGGAGCGCTTTATAAGGCAGACGATCGGAACCCGGATCGTGAGACCGATGTGGGGGGCGTTCCACTCCGATTCATCTCTCTGATCACCGTTTCGTATCTCTCGGTGTTGATCCTCGCGATCGCGTTCGATGCGCCGGGGACCTTTATCGGCTCGTCCGCAGAACCGGGGTCCGGATTCGTGGGCGCAGCGACGGATCTCGCCCTTATTGGCTCGACCCTGAAGGCGATAAGCATCGGCGCGGTGTTCAGCGTCATCGGCGCGGCGACCGCGGACTCGCTCTACTGACTCGCGGTAGTCGGATCAGTCACCGCGTCGATTCGACGAATGACGGCATTGCCAGGCGAAGAAAGCGATGCCGACAGCTACAGACGAAAAGCTGCGACAACGACAGCTACAGACGAAAGACCGCGACGACGACGTCTCCCGCACGGTTAAGTCGCCGGGGGCGCACCTACGGATATGGATTACGCCCTCGCCATCGAGAATGCACCCGATTCGATCCCCGGAGGGACGGGGATCTTGCTGCTGCATCCGAGTATCGGCGAAACCGACCGGATCGATACGGACTTTCTGAAGACCGACACCGACCACTTCCTGGTCATTTCGACTCGAACCACCGCCCGCGAAGTCGAACAGAAACTCGAACACTACGACGTCGACGAGTCGAACGCGGTCGTTCTCGACACGCTCTCGGTCGAGCGCGGATACACTCGACGGCGGACGGACCAGGTCCACTACGTCTCGTCTCCGGACGACCTCGACGGGATCGTCGCACAGACCCAGCAGTTCTTAGAATCGCACGACGGGAAGCGACGGGTGAGCGTCGACTCGGTGACCGAGATGGCGTACTACGCGGACGTAGACGGGGCGTATGAGGCGAGTAAGCAGCTCCTCGAACTCCTCGACGAGCACGACGCGGTCGGCCTGTTCCACCTCTCGAACGAAGTCCACGACGAGGAGACGATCGAACGGTTCCGCGATCTGTTCGACGCGGTTGTCGAACTCGACGTGAAAGGCAGCGTCACGAGCGAGTTCTGAGCGTTACAAAAGCGAACGTTAGTCGGCAGCGTCCAGCGAACGTCAATCGACGATTCAGGCGAACGTCGGTCAGCAGTTCAGGCAAACGTCGGTCAGCAGTTCAAGCGAACGTCAAGCCGCGTTGTCTTCCAATTTCTCGAACGTCTTCGTCGCCCACTTGACGCCGTAGTCCGCGCCGTACTCGACGAACGCCTGCGTGTCGAGCGCGGCGAACGGTGCGGGGAGGGCTAACTCGTGTTTGACCGCCGAACAGGCGTACTCCGTCGCCTCCGCGAACGACGTTCGCCCTCGCGCGACAGACCGGGGAAGCGTCGAGAGACGGCCCTCCAGTCGGTTCCCGGCGTCTTCCCACGCATCGAAGAGACGCGGGTGCGTGCCGTCCCACTCGGCGAACGTTTCGCGTGTCTGTAATCCGAGCCACGCGTCGTAGAGCGCAGCGGCGATCTGGTAGACGTCGGCCGCTCCGAGGGGGACCGCGTCGTCGAGGTCGCGGTAGGCCGGGCCGAAAAACGGGAGGAAATGCTCGGGAGCGTCGGTTCCGAGCTGAACGAAGGCCTCGGCGAGGAGAAAGTCCAAGAACGCCGAGGGTGTCCCCTCCGCGCGCTTCTTGACGAGGACCGTCGGCGGGGTCGTCTGCCGCATCCAGGCGACGGTACCGTCGCCCGGCATCCCCACCGTGAAATCGGAACTCGCGTACGCGACGAGCGCGCTGGGTGCGTCGTCGGGAAGCCACTCGGTGGGGTACGCCGCCGGATCGAGTCCGTCGGCGAGGAGGCCGAGGTCCTCCGCCGCGGCGGGCGGGATCGTCTCAAAGTCTGCGCCGACATCGAGCACGAGCGCGTCGGCCGCGTGCGTCTCACGCACGGCGGCTACTTCGTCGGAAAGATCGCGTCTGTCGAACATATCGTACCTTCGGTTCGAGATGATTTCAGCGAAGCGGTCGAGGAGGAAACGGGACTATCCGAACGCGAGCGCGAAAATGATCGCGATGGCGAGAACGGCCGACACACCGACGGTACCGAGGACGATCTTGGTCGCTTGACTCATACTGTGTCCGTTACAGTGGGAGCGCTTAAAAGCTTCAATCCGGGGTTGAGGGGTGCGGATGAGAACCAAATCGCCCGTGTGGATGAGAACCGAAGTCACCCGTCGGCGATCAGAGCCGTTCGAACCCGTGCTTTGGTCGCAGGTCGCTCGAATGACCGCTAGGAGTCCTCAGGCCCGCCGGGAGTCGTATCCCACGTGTCAGGTACTTCGATGACGTACCGGCCGTCCTCCTGCAGAGAGATGATGTACTCGGTCCGGTCGTACAGTTCCATCAGATTGAGTTCGTACTCGCCCGGAGCGACGATGCGGATACTCTCGAACTGTTGGTTGAGTTCCGCGCGGAGTTCGTCCAGATCCGGCCGCTCGTCGCTCGAGGGTTCGATCACTTTCCCGTCGGAATCGCTCGGACGGGCAGGCTGGTCGGGCCGGCTTTCGTCGGTGCCGACGCTCTCGTCGTCGCCCGCAGTTGTTCGACTCGCAGCGGCGAGTTCGTCGGGTGAAACGACATCACTGCGAGCGCTTGCCTGCGCCGTATCTTCGGTCGAATCGTCGCCGAGTGACTGCCGATCAGTATCGATCTCGACGGCGTCGTCCTGAGTCGGATCGGCGTCGGTTCGAGGTTCGCTCGTCGATTCCGATGACCCCGGTGACGTGGACGGTTCCGGCGGCTCCGGCCGACTCGTCGGTTCCTCTTGACCCGGCCACTTCTTCGAGGACGGTGAGAGTCGCGGCCGTTCAGAATTCGAATCGTCCTGATCTGTCGCTGTCCGGTCGGTTGAGCTATCTCTCGTCCGGTCTTCGACGTGCGCTTCCGTCCCGCCTGCGACGTTCTCTTTCTGTTCGGGAGTCGGTCCCGATTGGCTGGATTCTCCGGAGTTGCCAGCCGGATTCGAGGTCGTCTCAGCCGATTCAGTCGCAGACGACGGTCGGAACTGGAACTTGTTTCCGCCGCAGTTCGGACACCCCGACAGCATTTCTTTCGACCCGTCGTCGAACGCTCGTCCGCAGTTTGTACATTCGTGAGGCATCGTAGTGTGTTATCGAGCGGGGGGTTGTGGCCGACGAGCGGGTGGGTTCTCGGTCATCACTTTCTGGAGACGAGCGCGCTGATGAGGTTCTCGTCTTTGTGAAGCGTCTCGATCTGGTTCGCCGGACCGATGACGGTGAGTTTCTTCGTCGATTTGTTGCCCATAATTCGGCCGAGTAGCCCCTTGTTTCCGCCGCCCGTCTGGGGGTACGTCTCGATCTCGATCCCGTTGAACTCGTCGGGGCTGATCTCGGTCATCGTGACTTCGATGAGTTTCGACTCTTCCTCGGGTGCGAGCCCCTCCTCGAGGACGACGATGTTCCCGTCACGGACGCCGTCGAGGATGAGTCGGATCTTCTCCATACTCGTGAGCCCGTCCATTCGCGCCCCGCTGATGAGATCGATCTGGACGCCGTTACTGGAGTTTCCTGATTTCGCTTCCGGCATCGTGGTCACCCGAAGTACTCCGCGATCTTCTCGTACACTTCGTCCATATTGTTCCCCTCGAGCGCCGAGAGCGGAACCGTTTCGTGTTGCGGGAACGCGTTGGCGATGCGCTTGACGTTGGAGTCGTCGAGATCGGTCTTGTTCGCGAAGATGAGCACTGGCAGATCCTGGCTCTCGATGATGCCGATCAGCATCGTGTTCACCTGTGTGAACGGGTCCTCGGTGCTGTCGAGAACGTAAATCACCCCGTCGACGTCCTCGCGGAGCCAGTGCATCGCCTCCGCGACGCCCTCGGTCGCTTCCCGAGAACGACGGACAGCGTCGTCTTTCTCCATATCGTGCTCGAGGAACTCCTTGTAGTCGACTTTCGTCGTGACACCGGGCGTATCGACGATATCGATGCTGACGCTCTTTCCGTTGCGTTCGATCTCGACGTTTTCCTTTCTACGCGCGCGACGCGTCTCGTGTGGAATGTGGCTCTCCGGGCCGACGGCGTCACCCGTCCAGTCACGTGCGATACGGTTTGCGAGGGTCGTCTTTCCGGCGTTCGGCGGTCCGTAAATGCCGATACGTTTCGGCTCGGCGTCCGAGAACATCCGGTCGACGGCCCGTGAGATGCTGTCTCTGAGTTCTGTGAACAGTCCCATCCTGGCCTCCCGCGCCTCCCGGTCCGGTCGTGGAGGGGCGTATGGAGGTACCACATTTCCGTGTTCACTTAAACACTGCGTCAGACGCCCTAGGGCGGCCTACGAGTTGCTGAACGCGCCTGGCACGTCCGCTAATCCGCATTTAGGCTTTCTCGATAGGACTCATTCTCTTTCCACGCTGAACGCCGATCGTGGTGTCTGCCCCCCACCCCTTTGTTTCGAGTGGAACCGTGAATAAGTGGGGGGGGGGGAGGGGGTCGACAGCGGCCTCTATATGATCGGTAGATTTAATAGACTATATTATAAACTGGACCCGTATTGCACTAAGACAGTTAATACAGGACAGTATATTATTTTATTTTAGTATGTATAAAATATACATTAATAACCCGTTCGTCGACTGCAACGATGTTTTGGACCTCTCGCGGCTGTTCCACTCGAAACAAAGGGGTGGGGGAGTCGATTAAACGTCTTCTGATCGGCCTCTCGGCGACGCAGATGGTAGCAAAATATTCTGACATCGAGTCTCACCGGATCCGGTAATGACCCATTACTTGCTCTATCGAGTCACACTTCGGGGGAGAGAAGATGGATGTGAGCGGCAGTCAACGTACCGCTAATACCACTCAATTCACCATATTCTAGCACCCTCACCGGTTCTCTCCATATTCTCACGTCGATAGAATGGGCACTCTATCGATCGGAAAACCCGTAATCACCGCCTACCGTCTCAATTAACGGAGCCACCAGCGTATTCTGACCACATATGAGAGAGACAAGTTTTTTGTAGTACGTGTTCCTCTGGTTCGTCTGCATCAACTGGACACGCCACGGATAGAGAAGCAGGATGATCTCGTCTTTCTCCCGCGCCTTCTGTCTCTACTGGTCGCGGGAACGTGATTTCCAGTCGAAATTGGGGGGATATGGATGGAAAAGGAAGCACAATCCGGTGATGGTGATGCCCCGACAGGCTCCGAGGAGGACGCCCAGTCTGGGGAATCGACGAAATCGGATACGTCGACGGTCGGCACGAATGAAGTAGGCGAACGCGCGTCACGAAACGAGGAGGGACGTGACTTCACTGACTCGAAAGAGCGAGAGGAGATAGGGCGAGGAGAGATCGATCACGAGGAGGTCAATCGGGAGAAGAGCGATCCAGAGGAAAACGTTCGAGAGGAAAACGTTCGAGAGGGGAACGACGCTACGGACCCATCCAAGAGTGATGATCCGTCGGAATCGGATTCTCGACACGTCTCCGAAGAGGGCGAACAGGACATAACGGGCAACGACGAGCCGAACATAACGGGCAACGACGAGCCGAACATAACGGACAACGAAGGCGATCAGAATATCACAGCCGAAGACATCGATATCGAGGCGAGCATCGGACCCGACGATCCCAGTTCGATCAGCGTCGGTTCCGCCGGAACAGCGGAAACAGATGTCAGCCTCGACGAGGTGGTCCTCGACGATGACGGCGACAGTCAGGGCCTCTTCGACGACCTCCTCTCGGGTGAACCAATCTTCGAGAACAAGGAGGTACTGCGCCCGTCGTACACGCCGCACGAGCTCCCGCACCGAACCGAGCAGATCAACCAGATGGCGACAATCCTCGTCTCCGCGCTCCGGGGTGAGACGCCCTCGAACATCTTGATTTACGGGAAGACGGGCACCGGGAAAACCGCCAGCGCCAAATTCGTCAGCCAGGAACTCGAGTCGACCTCGAAAAAGTACGACGTCCCGTGCGAGGTCGAGTACATCAACTGCGAGGTGACTGACACCCAGTACCGCGTCCTCGCACAACTCGCGAACAAATTCATCGAGAAGAACCGAGAGCTAATCGAGGGGCGACTGGATCACCTGAACGACCTCCGATCGCGTGCGGAGAACGACCCATCGGCACTCGGTGACACCGCCTACGAGTCGCGAGCGGCCGTCAGCGCGCGTATCGACGAACTCGAATCCGACCGCGACGAGATGGAACCCGTTCCGATGACCGGGTGGCCCACCGACCGCGTCTATACCACGTTCTTCGACGCGGTCGACTACGAGGAGCGCGTCGTCGTCATCATGCTCGACGAGATCGACAAACTCGTCGAGAAGTCCGGTGACGACACGCTGTATAACCTCTCGCGGATGAACTCCGAACTAACCAATTCGCGAATCTCGATTATGGGGATCTCGAACGACCTGAAGTTCACCGACTTCCTCGATCCGCGGGTCAAATCCAGCCTCGGGGAGGA
>NZ_VJXQ01000003.1:0-39387 GCF_007655485.1 Halobellus captivus | reverse complement strand
TTCCCGCCGTACGACGCGAACCAACTCCGAGATATTCTCCAACACCGCGCGAACGTCGCGTTCAAAGACGACGCGCTCACCGACGACGTCATCCCGCTGTGCGCGGCATTCGCCGCGCAGGAACACGGCGACGCCCGACGCGCGCTCGACCTCCTCCGGACCGCGGGAGAGCTCGCCGAACGCGGACAGGCCGACACCGTCGAGGAGGCACACGTCCGGCAGGCGCAGGACAAGATCGAACTCGATCGGGTCGTCGAGGTCGTCCGCACGCTCCCGACCCAATCGAAGATCGTCCTCTTCTCGACGATTCTCCTCGAAAAGAACGGCGTTCACAACGTCAACACCGGGGAAGTGTTCAACATCTACAAGCGCCTGTGCGAAGAGATCGACGCCGACGTCCTCACGCAGCGACGCGTCACGGACCTCATCTCCGAACTCGATATGCTCGGGATCGTCAACGCCGTCGTCGTCTCGAAGGGGCGCTACGGCCGCACGAAGGAGATCTCGCTCTCGGTCCCGCTCGACGAAACTGAAGCGGTGCTCCTCTCTGATTCCCGCCTCGGCGACATCGAGAACGCCCAACCCTTCGTTCAGGCCCGATTCGACAACTGAACCTAAATTTGATTCGACAACTGAGTCCGAGTTCGACTCGACAACTGAACCCGAATTCGATTCACGAGCTACCGGATTCGAACGGTAATCCGATCCAAACGCTACTATAATAGCGCTGGCCGTGCACGTTGCGAACGGATGTTCGACGAGATTATGCAGAAGTTCGAGGGAAGCCCGAGCCAACAGGCGGTCATCCGCCTGCTCCTCGAACGTGGGTTCTCGGTCAACGACGACGGGCGCGTCGTCTCCGGCGGCATCGAGATCCCGAACACGGGGATCGCCCGCGAGATCGACGTCGACCGCCGCGTCGTCGATTCGACGTCTACGGCCATCCTCGAGGACGAAGAGCTTAGACGGATCTTTCAAAACATCTCGTCGATCCCCAGTCTGATGGACCTCGCGCCGGTGCTCGATCTGTCGGTGTTGACCGTCGAAGTCAACGACGCCGAACGGCCGGGGATCGTCGCCGAGATCACGTCTCGACTCGCCGAGCGCGACATCTCGATTCGACAGACGATCAGCGAAGATCCGGAGTTCACCGACGATCCGAAGCTGTACATCGTCACCGACGACCCGATTCCGGGCGATCTGCTCAACGAACTCTCCGAACTTGCGTTCGTCCGTCGAATCAGCATCGCGTAGCGCCGCGAGTCCACGCCGGAGTTGATTCTCTGCCAGACTTGCACCCACGCCTCACGCGAATCCTTTTCAACGCGACTGACGCTACTGTCGACTGTGACCGACGACTCCGATCGACCCGAAACACACCCCCAAACGTTCCGAACGGTGGGTGACCACGGCGAGGCGCGCTTCGAAATCAAGGGATCGGAGTTCATCGGCTACGTCGCCCCCGCGAATACGGTCGCAGAAGCCGAATCCGTTATCGATCGGATCCGAGATCGACATCCGGACGCGACCCACAACGTACCCGCGTATCGCGTCCCAGCGGACGCAGCAGCGTCGTCATCGACGTCGCCGTCGATACGAGATACCTCCGCGATGCTTCGCGAGTACCAGTCCGACGACGGCGAGCCCACGGGTTCGTCCGGGAAGCCCGCGTTGAACGTTCTCGTCCAACGCGAGATCAGGAACGTCGTCGCTGTGGTCACGCGATACTACGGTGGGACGAACCTCGGCGTCGGCGGACTGGCCCGAGCGTACTCGCGGGCGGTCAAAGAGGCAGTCGACGACGCCGGTATCGTCGAGACGGTCCCCCACGAGCGTTTCACCGTGACCGTCGAGTACGACGACTCCGGCACGGTCCGCGGCATCTTAGAAAGTGCGGACGTCGAGTTCGAGGGACAGTACGAAACCGCCGTCGCGTTCGACGTTCGCGTTCCGATCGACGAGGGCTCGGAACTCCGCGACCGAATCCGCAGTGCGACGAGCGGTCGCGCCGATATCGAGTGATGAATTTCGAGCGCACTGGTAGTTTCGAGATGAAAGAAAGGGGGTCTGACGCGTCAAGAATCGATCTTCACTCGTCTCCGCGAGCCGTATGGCTCAAACCGATCTTTGTCTCACGCGGACTTTCTTACGGTGTGCTCTCGAACGGGCGGTATGGTCGATATCGATTCGGAAACGTTGTTCAATGCGGCGGCGGCGGTTCTGACCACGATCGCCGTCTTGTTTTTCATCCTCAACGTCGATTTCGGTCTCTCACCGGTTACGATGACCCTTCTAGCGGTGGCCTTTCTCACGGGGATTTTCGCGATCTCACAGCGGACCGCGGATCGGCAACTGACGCTCCTCAGCTACGGTGTCATCGTCGTTTCCGTGGTCGGGATCTTCTTCGACCTCGTGAACACGTTCAGCCTCGGAAGCGAATCGACGGTGCTCGGGTTGCTCCTGCTTGCAGCGGCGTTATTCGCACTGCGAACCCGGTTCGACGGCAGCAACCGACTTCTGAGCGGAAAGCGCGCCGCGTATCTCTTCGGTGCCATATCCGCCCTCGTTGCGCTGCTACTCGTCGTGGACGTCGTTTCCGGCGGCCTCGCCCACGAGCTTCAGGTCGAAAACCGGATCGAGATCACCGACTCGCCCCGTGGCGACGTCCGAGTGGCGTCCCTCGTCGTCAGCAACCCCACGCCGCTCCCCGAGCGCGTCGAAACTCCGAGGTACGGCGTGTGCGCCGCCGGTGACTGGAGTGAGTACAGACGTCCGGGCGATCCCAGCCGGGAGGGGCGACAGCCGGTCAGCGCACACCTGAACGTGCAGGACGGCTACAACGAGCACGTGATGAGCTTCGACTCGAAGACGTACCCGGTGACGCTGTATCTGGACGCGGCGAACACGACCGGAGAGACGTTCCCGGTCGAGCGGACCGAGTCGTGCCCGGACGACGAAACCGGCTCGCCGTATCTCGCGATTTTCGAGGGATCTACGAACGACCCGCGCTACTACGCGGTTTGACGCACCCACGCGGCCTGACGCGCTTGCTCAATCGACGATGATGTCGGTGTCGCCGTTGATCTCGCGTTCGGGGGCCTTGGGTTGCATCTGCTTGCGATAGCGTTCGATCCAGTCGGCGAAACAGGCCGGACAGAGCCGTTGACTGTCGACTTCCGAGCGGTCGACGTTCAGCTGAACGGTACGCGCGAGCGCCTCTTCGATCGGGTCGCCGCAGGCATCGCAGGGTTCGCTCCCGGTCATACGTGCCCCTGCGCGGCGCGTCGGTAAAGTTGTTCACTTCGCTTGAACCGAATCGAACCGGAACTCCTGCGAGAGATCGAGCGGCCTCGTCTGTATCGCTCTTACGTCGTACGGAAGGCTCGATCCCCGGCGTCGCCCAGCCCCGGAATGATGTATCCGTCGTCGTCGAGGTGATCGTCGATGGCGACGGTCAGGAGATCCGCATCGGGGAACGCGTCGCCGACTCTGAGCAGTCCGTCGGGTGCCGAGACGGCCGAGAGCACGAACAGGTCGGCGGGTTCGACGTCGGCCGCGTCGAGGACGTGATCGAGGACCGTGCACATCGTCGACCCGGTCGCGAGCATCGGGTCGGCCACGATAACGGTGTCATCTTCGGTGATTTCCGGTAGTTTCACGTAGTCGATGCTGATCGGGAAACTCCCTTCGTCGTCCATCCCGGCGGTCTCGTCGCGTCCGGCGCTGATGACGCCCTGTTTCGCACGCGGAAACGCCTTCAGCAGCCCTTCGACGAACGGCGTCGCCGCGCGGAGGACGTTGACGATCACGACGTCGTCGAGCCCTTTGACGCGCTCGCCAGTCGTCTCCGTCAGCGGTGTCTGGACGGTGACGTACTCGGTTTCCATCGCGCCGTCGATGATCTCGTAGCCGCAAATCCGTCCGAGTTTGACGAGTCCCTTCCGAAACGCGACCTGTTCGGTTTCGACGTCTCGGAGTCGCAAGAGCGTGTCTTTCGCGAGCGCGTGAGTGATCAGGTAGGCGTCGTCGCGGTCCTCGATGGCCATCTCAGTCCCCCCCTGTCACGCCGTCGGACCCCTCGTCTGCCTCGCCCTCTCCGTCCGGTTCGTAGACGTTCGCATCGCCCGATACCGCAGGCGCACCGATCGCCAGAATCTCGACGGCCGCTTCGGCGTCCGCGGGGTTATGCGCTCTGTGGGGCGACCCGGGGCTCGCGGCGAACAGCGATCCGGTCTCGATGCGGTAGGTCTCTTCGGGCGTCTCGACGACCAACGTACCCGAGAGCACGTAGAACGCCTCCTCCTGCTCATCGTGGTAGTGGTACGCCAGCGGAATCTGCTCGCCGGGTTCCGCTCGGAATCGGTTGATCGCGACGTTCGACAGTCCCGCAGGTTCGGAGAGTCGGCGCAGTTCGCACGGCCGCTCGTCTGCCGGACTCACCGCCCCTTGGTTCACTACGGTGTATCCCATACGCGATACATTTCGGTTCACCACAAAAGCCTCCCGGGTCGTCCGAGCCTGAGAGTTCTCACCCCTTCCGAGGATGGGTAGTCATACTCAGTATACCGATTTCGCTCAACAGACGACACTCACTCAACCGACCGAACAGTGAGGGACGCTCGCATCACTCGGAGTAGAGTTTTATACTTCCACGTGCCTACCACGTCCGAGACGATGGAAGAGAGTGTCTCCGGATTCAAAGTTCGGGGGACCTGGGGTGACGTCGTCGAGCACGGTGAACGGATCACTCGCGCGCTTCGCGACGCGGGCGTCGACAGCGACGCCTTCGAGGAATGGGACGAGTGGCGGCCGAAGTCCCACGAGCGTCTCGGCGAGGACGTGAGCGAGAAGACCGCCGCGCAGGCGAGCGTCGGAGAGGGAGAGGGAGAAAAAGCAGGGAAAGCACCCGATGAAGACCTTCAAACCGCCGGGGAGCGACTTTCCGAATCGTACGAACGCGTCGAGGAGGGCGACAACGACGAGGCCGTCGAGCGGTGGTCCGAGTCGCTCGGGTACGTCGCCCGCGCGGCCGACTCGGCTGGCAGGCGTGTGCTCCGTCGAGTCGAAAACACGGTTTACCAACGGGTGATGACGCAGCTCGCGCCGTATTACTTCGATAACGAGCTCGTCAGCGCCAACATCCAGAAATCGGCGCGGGGTGACGGAGAAGTATCGTTCATCTTCGAGGTGAACGTCAACGACGACGAACTGAAAGAGACAGTCAGCGATCGACTCGGCGAGTTCGACGACGAAGTAACCCGTTGGCACGTCGACACCGAAAAGCAGACCGAAACCGCCGAGGCCGCCGAAGGCGTCGAGCCGCCGCCGTCCGATGACCGATCTCGGTCGACGACGAACTGATTTTCCGTGCGGCCTCGGTCGACGACGAATTGGGTCTCAGCGCTGGTTTCGCGATATCCAACACCCACAGTCATATTCCCGCAGGTGAATTGTGAAGTGTGCCCGAGCCACTTCACGTCGAATCCGGTGAACTGACCGGTGAGGAGATTCTTGATGCCCTTCGAGAGGGGCGCCGCGTCGTCGTCGAAGCGGAACTTCTCGGCGGCACACACCAGTTATCGCTCCGCCACGACGGCGAGACGTATTACTGCGATACGCCGACAACGCTCCACAAACACGCCGAAGAAGCCGAAATGCTCTCGTGCATCGAAAAGATGGGTTACGGTCGCGTGGACTGATCTGAGACAGCCGCATCGAGTGATTACCGGTAAACGTCTGCCGACACGATGGCCGATTGACGCGTCAAATCACACTGCGTTTCTGCCGTCGTCCACAGCCTGCGACCGAAATTCGAAGCGGGCGCCGCCTTCCGAACTGTCGAGCAAGCTCACCGCAAAACCGTGCGCTGTGGCCACACGCCGGACGATCGTGAGTCCCGTTCCGGTGCCACCGTATCCCGTCGTAAAGCCGTGTTCAAAGACGGTTTCGCGTTTTTCGGACGGAATCCCTTTCCCTGTATCCTCGACGAAAAACCCGTCCTCAAGCGGACCCACTCGGACCGTCACGGCCGCCCCCCCGTGGCCGATGGCATTCCGAAAGAGGTTCTCGAAGAGCGCCTGCAGTTGACTCCGGTCGCCGACGATCGAGCAGGCCTCTGCCTCGAGCGTCGCCTCCCGTGTGTCGATCATTTTCCAGGCGGACTGCGCGATCGCATCGAGCGATACCTGCTCGTACTCCTCGGCTGACTTGTCGCTTCTCGCGAGCCCGGTGAGATCGGTAGTCAGTTCGTCGATCCGCTCCAGTGAATCCGCTACTGCCTCTAGATGGTCCGGGTTGTTCGTCTCTCTGAACAGTTCGAGACGACCCTTGGCGATGTTGAGTGGATTCCGGAGATCGTGTGACACCATACTGGCGAACTGATCGAGTCGCTCGTTCTGCTGTTCGAGCGTTTGGGCGCTCTCACGCGCTTCGGAGACGTTTTGCGTCACTAACACCCCGTAGGGATCCCCGTCGAGATCGACTGGCCCGGTCTCGATGTGGTGGATTCGATCATCGAACTCGATATCGAACGATTGCTTCGCCCCCTCCAGCGTCGACTCCAGTGCGGCTTCGAGACGCGATGCGGTGTCCGGCGGGAACAACTCGAAAATATCCTTTCCGACCATCGTCGCCGATTCTTGCTTCGAGAACGGAAGGACTGCGGGGCCGACGATTCGATACCGGAGATCCGGATCGAAGAGCACCAACACCCCGTTTGGGAAATGTTCTATCAGCGCTCGGTGACCGCCCTCCGGCGCGGCTTCCCTCTTTATCCCGGTTTCAGAACCACACATATCGTACGTACGTCTGTGCACAGATCACACCTGACGGTACTTAACCCTTGAGAGCCGAATTCCCTCCACGCACCGAATAATCACTTCATATCTGCCTCGATGATGGACCCGTCTCGGAGTAGATTCGATTGTGCGACTGACACAGTACCGGAACTGCCGACGACGCGGGACTTTTGTCGTGGGGCGAAGACGTACTGTGTATGAGTGACGTGCCAGAGATGAGCGACCTCCTGGAGACCGACGATCCGGGATTTCAACAGGTACTGGCCTGTGTATTCGGGATTCAGCGCCACGAGAGCCGGACGTATCTGACGCTATTGGACAACCCCGGAAGCACGGTCGCCGAACTCGCGGACATCCTCGACCGGGACAGAAGCAACGTCAACCGTTCGCTGACGACGCTGATGGAGAAGGGGCTCGCCGGGCGCGAGCGCCGCCTGCTCGAATCCGGCGGCTACATCTATCAGTACACCGGGACCGAACTCCCGGAGGCCAAGGAGATGCTTCACGACGCGCTCGAGGAGTGGACTGAGCGCGTTCACCGAAGCATCGACGAGTACGGAACCGACGAGACGTAGTCGGCGAGTACGGGATCGACAAGACGTAGTCGGCGAGTACGGAACCGACGAACCGTCCCCCTTTTCACGACCGAACGCGAGGAGTTCGACAATGAGCCTCGAACTCACCGCTCCCGCGCCGGACGTCCCCGACGTCGCCGACGACGGCGTCTGGCTCGCGGACATCGAGACGGGAGAGACGTACGCCCCGTTCGACGAGATCCGATACACCGGCGAGGACGGCAACCTCCTCGAAGTGCGGTACGCCGAACCCCCGAGGTTCGAAGACTTCCAGGGTCAGGGTCGCGGAGTCTGGCGCTACCGATCAGCACTTCCGTTCGAGGAGGGCGTCAGCCTCCCCGAGGGCGACACGCCGCTGCACGAGGCCCCGCGCCTCCGCGAGGACGTCGGCGTCGAAACGCTCCGGATCAAACACGAGGGAATGAACCCGACCGGGTCGTTCAAGGATCGCGGAATGACCGTCGGCGTCCGCGTCGCAAAGGAACTCGGCGTCGACCGTCTCGCGTGCGCGTCGACCGGAAACACCTCCGCTGCCCTCGCGGCCTACGGCGCCCGCGGCGGGATGGAGACGCTCGTGCTCCTCCCGTCCGGGAAAGTCGCGGCCGGGAAGATCGCACAGGCCGCACTCCACGACGCCCGAATCCTCGAAGTCGACGGCAACTTCGACTCCTGTCTCGACATCGTTCAGGACCTCGCACAGCGCGGCGAGGTGTATCTCCTCAACTCCCTGAACCCGTTCCGACTCGAGGGTCAAAAGACGATCGGGCTGGAGATCTTAGAGGCGTTCAGCGATGACTACGGTCGATTCCCCGACCGCATCGTCCTGCCCGTCGGCAACGCGGGCAACACCGCCGCACTGTACAAAGCCTTCCGAGAACTGGTCCAATCCGGCGCGCTCGATCCGTCGGAGGTCCCGAGACTCACCGGCGTGCAGGCCGAGGGCGCGGCACCGATGGTCGAGGCCGTCGAAAACGGCTGGGAGGACACGAAGCGTTGGGAGGACGTCGAAACGCGAGCGACGGCGATCCGTATCGGCAACCCGGTCAACGCGCCGAAGGCGCTCCCCGGAATTCGCGAGACGGGCGGCACGGCGGTCGCCGTCTCCGATGAGGCGATCACCGACGCACAGCGCGACCTCGCGCGCGAGGGAATCGGCGTCGAACCCGCCTCCGCGGCCTCGGTCGCCGGTCTGCGAAAACTTCGCGACCGCGGCGTCGTCGATGCCGACGAAGACGTCGTCTGTCTCACGACCGGTCATCTGCTAAAAGATCCCGATGCGGCGTTCGAGGCGGGCGGGAAGCCCGAACCAGTCCCGAACGAAACGGCCGCCGTCCTCGAACACATCGGCGCGAACTAAGCGTAGGCGTAGGCGGACACGAGGGCGCGTTTCGCTTCGGTCCCACTGCGCTCTCTGGTCTCGCGTTTAGCTTTCGTTTATCGGGAACCTTGTGGGTGTTCCGTCCCCTTCGGTCCCCGGTCCTTCGTCGGTCGGTGTCGATCCCGTTGTCTCCGGTTCGGATTCAGTTGTCGGCGCTTCCGTTTCGTCTTCGGTCGTCGTTTCCTCTTCCTCGTCACCTTCATCTTCGGTCGTCGTTTCCTCTTCCTCGTCACCTTCATCTTCGTCGTCAGCTTCGTCATCTTCGTCGTCAGCTTCGTCGTCTTCACCGTTCTCATCCTCGTCATCATCGTCCTCCTCGGATCCGATGAGATCCTCGACCGCATCGAGTACCTCCGATTGAGACTGCGCGGAGTCGAAGGCGTCCGGGAACGGCGACTCCCCGGTAAGTTCGTTCAGCAACGCGGCGTGGCGCGCTTCGACGCTGTGAATCGAGAGCGCGGTCGATAGGAGATCGGGGCTCTCGACGAACGGAGCGGCTCCCTGATACGCCGCGACACCGGTATTTTCGAGCACTTGAGCGAGTTCTAAGAACTCATCGACAGTCTCGACGCCGAAGTCGTAGGCGGCCTCCTCGGCTGGTGTGCCGCCGAGCAACTCGATCGCCTGAGTCAGCACCTCAACGTGGGTCGCTTCGTGTTCGGCAATCGTCTCTACGTGTTCGAGTATCTCGGTTCGGAGCGTTTCGTCGTACTCACTCAAGAGCTCGGCGTCGACGAAGTCCTCTTCATCGAACGATTCGAGCGCTTCGCGATAGAAAGCGTTCTCGAGGTGTTCGAGTGACAGCGCGTAGTTCAGCACGTCGATGTCCGTCCCGTCGACGTCGTCGAACGCCGCCGTTGCTTCCATTGGTGCGTCGTCGGCCTCGTCAGTCTCGTCGTCCTCTTGCTGGCCGAAGACCGACCCCGTCGCGCCGCCGAGCGCGACCAGCGCACCGCCGACAAGCGCCGACCGGCCCAGGAAACTTCGGCGCGAACCGTCTCCGAAACGGCGAGATTCTGTTTCCGAGGTTGCACGTTGCTCTTCGGGAGTCGATTGGTGCTCTGTTTCGGGCGCTGGCTGGCGCGCTTCTTCCGCTGTTACACGCTCTGTTGTGCGTGGCGTTGGATCTGTGTTGTCTGTCATTGCTACGTTGGGCCCCTCCCAACGAGTGTCACTTCCATCCGGCGGCCGATTGTTATGCGCTCACCCGAACGTCGGTATGACTACTCAAAAACGAGTACTATCGATGTATGTCGGAGTACGTCTCATTTCGGTGAGGACGGACGATTTCTCAGTTTCATCTCGATCCGTGGCACAAACACGAGGACAACAGACCCACCGACCGTCGATTGGACGAGCGTACCACTTCTCGCGGTCGACAAACGGCCACCCTACCGCTCGAAATGCGGACTGTACCGTCTCTGACCGCAACGCAATCTATCGAAACGAACCTGTCTCGCAAGTGGAACTCCCTCGAAATTGGAACTCTCCCGTAACTGAAACACCCCCGCAAGTAGAACGATCCCGAAAATCGGATCCTCTTATATCCCGAACCCTCACACCTCAGCGCAGGGGGGCGTCACTCGTCGTCTTCGCCGTTCAGCGTGAGATATCGCACGTCGATCATCCGCTCGTCGGCGAGCAGCGTCTCGATGACTTCCTTCGGAACGGGGTCGTCGAGGTTATAGACCGTGAGCGCTTCGCCGCCTTCCTTGTCGCGACGCGCGTTGAACATCCCCGCGATGTTAATGTCGTAATCGCCGAGCACCGAGCCGATGAAGCCGATGACGCCGGGCTTGTCGGCGTTGCGTGCGACGAGCATCTTTCCGTGGGGGATTGCGTCGACGCGGTAGCCGTCGATGCGGACGATCCGCGGGTCGTCGCCCGCGAAGAGAGTTCCGCAGACGCCGAGTGACTCCTCCTCGTTGCCGACGGAGACGGTCACAAGGCTCTGGAAGTCCTCGGACTGCAGTCGCTTGGATTCGGTGACGTCGATGCCGCGCTCTTCGGCGATCTGCGGCGCGTTGACCGCGTTGACCTGCCATTCCAGCGGCTCGAAGACGCCTTTCAGCGCCGAGGCGGTGACGAGTTCGATGTCCTCCTCGGCGATGTCGCCCTCGTAAGAGACATCGACCTTCGAGATCCGGCCATCGAGAAGCTGCGCGGCGACCTTTCCGGCGGTCTCGGCGAGGCCGATGTACGGGCGGATGCGCGGGAAGACGCTCTCGTCGACCGAGGGCGCGTTCAGCGCGTTCATCACCGGTTCGCCAGCGAACGCGGCGTCGATCTGATCGGCGATCGAGGTCGCGACGTTTTCCTGGGCCGCCTCGGTCGATGCCCCGAGGTGCGGCGTGACGATGATCTCGTCGACGTCGAGTAGCGGGCTATCCGGCGAGACGGGCTCCTGAGCGAAGACGTCGATCGCCGCGCCGTCGAGCGTGCCGTCGTCGACCGCTGCGGCGAGGGCGTCCTCGTCGACGACGCCGCCGCGGGCGCAGTTGACGAGGTAGCCGCCACCCATCAGTTCCAGTTCGTCCGTCGAGATCATCCCCTCCGTTTCGGGTGTCAGGGGCGTGTGCACCGTCAAGAAGTCCGCGCGTTCGAGACAGCTCTCGAATTCGACGAGTTCAGCGCCGAGTCTGTCGGCGCGCTCCTCGCTGATGTAGGGATCGTAGGCGACGAGGTCCATCCCGAGTCCGTCGAGCCGCTTTGCGACCTCCTGGCCGACGCGGCCGAGTCCGACGATACCGAGCGTCTTGCCGTTGAGCTCAGTGCCGAGGTAGTCGCTTTTCGCCCACTCTCCGGCTTTCAGTCGGGCGTGCGCCTGCGGGATCGAACGCGCCGCGGCGAACGACATCGCGACCGTGTGCTCTGCGGCCGCCCGAACGTTCCCCTCGGGCGCGTTCGCGACGATGACGCCGTATTCGGTCGCGGCGTCGATGTCGATGTTGTCGACGCCGATTCCGGCGCGACCGACGATGACGAGATCCGATGCGGCCTCGAACACCGCCTCGGTCACCTCGGTTCCGGACCGGACGACGAGGGCGTTCGCGTCCGCGACTGCTTCTAAGAGCGCCTCACCGTCTAGGTCGTAGGCCGTCTCGACGTCGTGGCCCGCCTCTCGGAGGCGTTCCAGACCGGCGTCGTCGATCGGGTCCGTAATAAGGACCTTCATATCCTAACCCATCCCTGGTTCCCGGTTAAACGTTTCTTCATCGGTGCGAGCGGGCCGCTGTGACCTGTCACCAGGATTCTACTGTGTCACATGGTGCCGCCTCACGAGCAGGTGGCGGATAGGTGAGTTAAAAGCCTTCCCCGGCAACTCCCGCGTATGCGACTCGTTGCCTTCGACTTCGACGGAACGCTCTCCGATTCGGAGATGACCGTCTTACTCGGCGACAAAAAGGACGTCGCCGACCGGATGGCCGACATCACAGAGCGTGCGATGAACGACGAGATCTCCTACGCGGAGAGCCTCCGCAAGCGCGCCTCGCTGCTGGAGGGGCTCTCCGAGGAGGACGCCGAAGCGGCCTTCGGCGAGGTCCGACTCCGCCCCGGCGCGGCCGACCTCATCGACCGGTTGCGGGCCGTCGGACACCACGTCGCGATCCTGACTGGCGGGTTCGAACGCGGCGTCGCGGCCGCCCTCGAACGCGAGGGCGTCGAGGTCGATACCATCGTCGCGAACCGATTGCCGATGAAGGGCGGTCGACTCACCGGTGAGGTCGAAGGACCCCTCATCACGGGCACGAAGGACGAGGCGCTCGAATCGCTCGCCGCCGACCTCGACGTCCCGCTTTCTCGAACCATCGCCGTCGGCGACGGCGCGAACGACCTGCCGATGTTGGAAGTCGCCGGGCTCTCGGTGGGGTACATTCCGAAGGACGCCGTGCGCCCGTCCTGCGACGTCGTCGTCGCCTCGATGTACCGACTCGGCAAGGTGCTGGAGGGGTACAACGTGTTGCGGCAGAACGGCGATTGATCTATCGCATCGGTTGTGAGTCTTCATACAGTCGATTGTACCGGTCTCCAATTGGATGCGTAATCAGTTGGAAACGATACGATATTCCCCCGATGGTCGGCGTCCGTCCGGTCACTCCGGCTGATACGGATTGTTTGGGGTATCGAGCCGGAAGACGTCCTCGGCGGCGTCAAAGTCGTCGTCAAACGAGTAAAGGTAGCCAAGCCCCTCAGTTTGCATATAGGCAATAATGCAGGCGTCTACGAACGAGATGGCTTCATACTGCCGGAAGAGCGCTTTCCCCGTCGCAAACGCGTCCCCAGTAAGAAAGTCGATGTGGAACTGTGAATTCTCTTCTACGCGGTCAAGAAAGTCCGCCGCGGCGCCGTGTCCGGCGTGGGTCGTCAGCCCGTTTAACGTCTCAGCAAGCACGTAATCGAGGACGACTGCCTCCGGGAGTGCGCCGCTGTCGATGCATCTGAGGATGGACAAGGCCTCCTCGTGTAGGCTGTCGCGACGGTAGGCGGCGGCGAAGAGGACAGTCGTATCGACGAGTGCGCGCGGCATTTATTCGACGTCGACGCCCCACGCGTCGTGTTCGGTTGTGACGTCGGTCTCCTCGTCGCCATCGTAGCCGTCGAACTCGCTGAACGTGCCGCTGCGCTGCTGGACGACCCGGACGCGGAGCGTGCCATCTCCTTGGATCTGCCACCGGAGTTTGTCGCCGTCATCGATGTCGAGCTCGCGACGGATGCGGGCCGGGATGTTCGCTTGGTTCCCCGAGACCTTACTCTCGGAGTCGACGCTTTCACTACTCATACCTAAACCCAAGACTGCACACCACATAAGAGTAGTGTGCGCACACACTATCCAGTACTGTTCGTGAAAAGAGCGGCGCTCGGAGTACACGACGTTGGCAAGATCATTCCTCGTCAGCGACGTCACTCCTCGTCAGCGACGTCACTCCGCGTCGGCGACGGCACTCCCGCCAGCGGCGGCGTTCCGTTCCATCGCCGCTAGGTCGTCGGCCAGCGCCTCCGCAATCGCCTTCGAGAGTCCCGGCGGAACGGCGTTACCGACGACCTTCAACTGCGTGCTCTTCGGTCCCTGAAACACGTAGTCGTCGGGGAACGACTGGAGAACCGCGCACTCGCGGACGGTCCCGACCCGGTCCTCGACGGGGTGGATGAACGGCGCGTTGTGGTTCTCTTTGACCGTGATCGAGGGCTCATCGCGCGGGAGTCGCCGCCAGCTGTCCCCGTAACTCTCATAGAGGCTCTCACCGGGCTCGACCGCGGAAATCCGCTCGACCATGTCATCGGAGTGATCCGTCTCGTCGTGGTTCGGAAGCTCCTCGATGGCTCGGTCCTCTCCGTTCCGCTCCAAGAGCGCCTCCTCGACGGTCACGTGCGGCTGCAGCCGTTTTCCGGTCAGCGTCGCCTGCTTCGAGGGGCCGTGAGTCCGCTCGGGGTACGTCGGCAGCGACCCGTCGCGCCGCCCCTGGAAGATCACGCGGCGGCGGTTCTGCGGCACGCCGTAGTCGGCGGCGTTCAGCGTCTCGTAGGCGGTCTTCTCGTAGCCCGCGCGCTCGAAGCCCTCCAGTATCGCCCGCAGGGTGTCGCCGCCTTCCATCGACTTGATCCCGGGGACGTTCTCCATCACGAACGCCGCGGGCTGGATGAATTCGACGAAGTCGATGAAGTTGCCGACGAGGTAGTTGCGCTCGTCGTCGGGGTTGCGATGACCCGCGATGCTGAACCCCTTGCACGGCGGGCCGCCGATCACGACGTCGATTTCGCCTCTCTCGATCGGGTACTCCGCGAAGAACTCCTCGGGGCCGACTTCGGAGAGGTCCGCGACGATGGCGAGCGCGTCCTCGTGGTTGTGCTCGTACGTCGCCAGAAAGTCCTCGTTGGCGTCGACGCCCGCGACGACGTCGTATCCGGCCTGGAGGAAGCCCTCCGAGAGGCCGCCGCCGCCGCAGAACAGATCAAGCACCGTGATCGACGAGCGATCGAGATCGAAGTCCGGCATTCGGTTTCTTTTGAGGTGTCGTTTCCGGTCGTATTTAATTACCTCGGGGTGCCGGTGGGGGAGAACGGGACTACCGCTTGAAATCGATCGTTGTCGGCCCGTCCGCTCTGTGGACTGTCGTCGAACTCGGTTCGGTCTCGGCGATCGGTTCGCCGTCTCGGAGGACCAGCGTTCGGGGTGCCTGCCTCCGGAGCGCGTTGAACCCGTCGGGGCTGTCGTAGACGACTAGCGATCCTTCGCCTCCTTCGCGCAGGCCGTAGCCGTCCGCGCCGAAGATCTCGGCGTTCGCCTCGGTGAGCATCTCCCAGAGCACGTCGACGTCCCCGCGGCCCGCCATATGGGCGTAGTGCGCGAGAATGAACGCCGCGTCGAGCGGGTCGGCGACGCCGTAGTGATACCACGGGTCGAGCACGGAGTCGTGACCGATGCCGACCGTCACGCCCGCCTCTCGGAGTTCGTCGATTCGGGTGTGGCCGCGCCGACGGGGATAGTCGTCGTACGCGCCCTGCAACACGGAGTTGTCCGGCGGGTTCGTCACGACCGACGCGCCGCTGTCGGCGAGCATCGAGATCAGTTTGTCCGCGTAGGCGTTGTTATACGAGTGCGTCGCGGTCGTGTGACTCGCGGTCACGCGATCCCCGATTCCGCGCTTGAGCGCCTCGCTGGCGAGCACCTCGGTGAACCGCGATCCCGGGTCGTCCGTCTCGTCGATGTGGAGATCCAACGGGAGGTCGTGTTGTTCGGCCAGATCGCACGCGATCTCGACGCTCTTGACGCCGTCCTCGCGAGTGTACTCGTTGTGCGGGATTCCGCCGATCAGATCGACACCCATCCCGGCCGCCTCCCGGAGCAGGTCCTCGTGTGACCCGTCGGTGAGGATGCCGTCCTGGGGAAAGGCGACGACCTGCAGGTCGACGAGGTCCGACACCCTCGATTTCAACTCCACCAGCGCCTCGACGGTCGTCAGCGACGGCTCAGTCGTGTCGGCGTGAGTCCGCACGCGCGTCACGCCGTGGGCGGCGTACCACTCGACGGTTTTCGTGGCTCGTTCGAGGATATCGTCGACGGTGATATCCTGCTTATACTCGGCCCACACCTCGATTCCTTCGGCGAGCGTCCCGCTGTCGTTCCAGGACGGATCGCCCGCCGTGCCCGTCGCGTCGAGGTGGACGTGCGGCTCGATGAGCGGCGGCGTGAGCAGTCTGCCGTCGGCGTCGTACCGCCGGTCCTTGTCGAACGCGCCGGTATCTCCCGATCCCGCAGGCGCGATCGTCTCGACGGTCCCGCCCCGAATTTCGACGTCTACGGGGTCGCCGTCGATCGTCCGGCCGTTCGTGACGATGTAGTCGGACATCTCAGTCGGAGACGCGGGCGTTCGACGGTTAATTTTTGCTCTCCGTCGCCGTCGCTACCGATCTGTGACAACAAATGTGGTCGACATCCCCAATTTTATAAAAACACGACGAAAGCGGTGACCAATGGCAACAGAAGACGACACGTCCGCGTGGCGACGGTTCGTGTTCGGCGACGAGCAACTACCCGACCCGGACTACCCGCTCGATCACGTTCCCGGCACCGAGCGGAAGGGGTTAGTGAGCATCTCGGCTGTCCTGCTCGGCTTCGTGTTCTTCGCGGGCACGATCTGGGCCGGTGCTGAGGTCGGCGCGGCGATGGGATTCGGACCGATGCTGACGGCGATGGCCGTCGGCTACGCGATCTTGGGCGTCTACGTCGCGACGCTGTGCGGCATCGCCGCGAAGGCGGGGCTGACGACGGTCCTGCTCGCGCGATACAGCTTCGGGCGGTGGGGGGCGAAGTTCGCGGACTTCATTCTCGGCGGCACGCAGGTCGGCTGGTTCGGTGTCACGATTCCGATGGTCGCGATCCCGACGGCGACGTTCTTCGGCCTCGACACGCCGACGTTCACGGCGGCGCTCATCCTGCTGTGGGGTGTTCTGCACCTCGCGACGGCGTACTTCGGCTACGAGGGAATGGAGACGCTCTCGCTCGTCGCGGTTCCGATTCTCGTTCTCGTCGGCCTGCTCTCGATCGGTATCGCGGTGCAGGACGTCGGCGGGTTCTCCGGACTGTTCAGTGCCCCCGGGACCAGCGAAATGGGCTTCGCGGCCGCGGTCACGATCGTCGTCGGCACGTTCATCAGCGGCGGGACGCAGGCCCCCAACTGGGCGCGCTTCGCCAGTAGCACGCGCGTCGGCTTCTGGGCGGGACTCATCGCGTTCCTCGTCGGCAACGGCTTCCTCTTTCTCTCCGGTGCGGTCGGCGGGTCGGTCTACGACGTCACCCCCGCGGGCGACCTCTACGAGGTGCTCGCCGCGCAGGGACTCGCGGCGGTCGGTCTCATCGCGCTCGTTCTCAACATCTGGACGACGAACGACAACGCGGCCTACGCGTTCGGCGTCGCCGGGAGCGAGGCCTTCGAGTTCGATCGGAAGCGGCCCTTCATCCTCGTCGGCGGCGCGATCGGTATTATTCTCGCGCTCGTCGGTGCCGACAGCCTGCTTCTCCCCTGGCTCTCGACGCTCGGACAGTACGTCCCGCCGCTCGGCGGCGTTCTCATCGCCGACTTCCTGCTTTGCTGGCGGATGCGCGTCCCGAAGATGGGTGACGTTCGATTCGCGAACGTCCGTTGGACGGGCGTCCTCGCATACGCGGTCGGCGCGATCGTCGCGGTTCTCACGGCCGGGCAGGTCGTGCCCGGTCTCGCGGCTCCGCAGGTGCTACCCGGTCCGGCGGGCGCGGCGCTGAACGGACTCGTCGCTGCGTTCCTCGCGCACGTCGTAATCTACTACCTTCTCGAAGCGAACGGCGTCTTCGGCGGTCACGACGTCGACCCCGACGCCGAGCGGCTCTAATCGACTTAAGCCACAGCGACCTCACCTCCTCGCTTCTTCACTGACTCACTTCCTCACTTCCTCACTTCCTCGCTGACTCACTTCCTCACTGCCGTGCTTCTTCGTTTCCTCGCTTACCCATCGATCTCCGCTTGCAACGCTGCGCGCCACTCGTGGGGGTTGTACCACCCACAGCCCACGCAGCCGACGTCCTCGTCGTACTTCGCGTCGCCCTCGTAGTAGTATTCGATCTCCATAAACGCCGGACGCTCACCGCTCTCGACGCAGGATTCGCACTTGCGGCTCTTCAGGAGATTGTGCGTCCGCGTGAGGATCTGGAAGTGCGATTCGATCTCCTCGTCGCTCATCGAGTCGTAGTCGAAGCTTTCGGACTCGTCCCACCGAACTTCCGGCACGCGGTGATCGACCTCAAGCGTCGTGCTCGGCGCGGAGCCGTCGAACGCGTCGCGCTGGTCGTAGTGGTCGCGGACGCGTCGCTTGAACGAGTTGGGCATCTCCTGTCGCGTGATGGATTTCTGCGTCGGGAACGGGTACTTGAGCTTTCGATGGAAAGTCGTGTCCGCACACGTCTCGCAGTGCCGGTAGTCGCCCTGCCCCTGCCCGGTGTTCTGGACGAACTCGAAGCCCTCCTTGCGGAGCATCTGGATGTCCTTCGCGGGCTGAGAGCTGGGGAGCTCACACGCCGAGCAGTGCCATTCGCAGTCGGCGAGCGTCTCGAACGTCGCGGCGCGTTTGGTCCCCTTGTTCGAGGGGTTCCAGTCCCGCGTCGCGTACTCGTGAACGCGCTCGCCGAAGTCCGTCAGCGCGTACGTGTCTCCGTCTCGATCGACCAGTCCGTCGTCGACGAACGCCGAGAGCAACGCCTTCGCGTTCGCGTTGACCGCGGTGTCCGATCCGTCTCGCACGGTTTTCGCGCCGTTTGCGAGGTGGGACAGCACCGCCGTTCGCCGGGAGTCCTCCCGAACCGAAAACACCAGTTCGGCGGTCTCCTCGTCCATTCCGGGCATACGCCGACTCCGAGAGCAAGCGTGAAAATCCTGTGGGGAGCGTCGTCCCCAAATTGGGATCAGTCGGCCGCGCGGGCTTCCCGTCGGGCGGCCTCGACGCTCTTGCCCTCGCGCAGCACGGCGTCGACGAACAGCTCTCCGGCCTTGTACGACGACCGGACCATCGGCCCCGACGCGCAGTAGAGGAAGTCCAGTTCGTCTTCGGCCACCCGCCGCCACGTCTCGAACGCGTCGGGGTGGACGTACTCGAAGACGTCGAGGTGCGTCCGCGAGGGCTGGAGATACTGCCCCAGCGTGACGACGTCGACATCGGCCTCGCGCAGGTCCGACAGCGTCTGGTAGATCTCGTGATCGTACTCGCCGAGACCGAGCATTATCGAGGTCTTCGTGTAGACATCGGACTCCTCGGACACCTGTTCGAGCACCGACAGCGACTGCTCGTAGTCGGCGCGACGATCCCGCACCGGCCACTGGAGGCGTTCGACCGTCTCGATGTTGTGCGCGATCACGTCGGGTCCGGCGTCGATGATCTTTCGAACCAGCCCGGGATCGCCTTGGAAGTCGGGAATGAGCACTTCCACTAAGATCCCCGGATCGCGCTCTTTGATCTCGCGGATCGTCCGCGCGAAGTGGCCCGCGCCCTGGTCCGGCAGGTCGTCGCGATCGACCGACGTGAGCACGACGTAGTCCAGTCCGATCTCCGCGACGGCGTCCGCGACGTTCGCCGGTTCGTCGGGATCGAGTGCCTCCATCCCGCCGGTCTCGACGTCGCAGAAGTTACAGCCGCGCGAGCAGCGATCGCCCATCAGCATAAACGTCGCCGTTCCCGGGCCGTTGCGGCCGCTCCAGCACTCGCCCATATTCGGGCAGTTCGCCTCCTCACACACGGTGTGGAGGTCGCGATCTCGGAGCGTCTGCTTGATGTCGGTGAACCGCCGCCCCGACGGCGGGCGCATCTTCAGCCAGTCCGGCTTCCGCCTACCGCTCATACCCCGTTGTTCGAGCGCCCGAGCAAAAGCCTGCGGGTTAGACGGTAACGTTCGCAACTCCTCGTTCACCCGATCGCACGACGGCGTGCGTCCTGATGCGCCTTTCGTACACTCTGATGCGCCTTTCGTACACTCCCGAGCGTCTGTTGTGCACTCCGGTGCGTCTGTCGTGTACTCTGGCTGCGTCTCGTCCTGCGGTCGGTCGAGCAAGTCAGCTTCAAACGCAACCATAGCCACGGCTCGCAGTCTGGGCAAACAGTCGGCACCCGCTCGCGACGCGCGACGGCGGCCCCGCCAACGCCGTCACCCGCGTGCCCGCGCCGCCGTGCCGAGCAACTGCTGCACGACGCGGGATGGCTTTCACGTCACAGGGACGCTGGCCTCGCCTTCGGATATAAACGATCGGCTGAAACCGCCGAGAACAGCGAGGCTTCGAAGCTGTCGACGAGGCGCTCCCAGTCGGGTCTGGGTTCTCGCTCCTGGCGAAAAAACTACCTGCTGGCTCCCGTACTTTCCGGAAATGCTCCACGCGAAGGGTCCGCTTCTCAGGGTCGACCTCTCCGAGCGAACCGCGACGCGAACCGACATCGACGACCTCCTCGCCGAGACGATCGGCGGCCGCGCGACGGCGACGCGCCTCGCGCACGATCGGATCCCGTTCGACGCCGACCCGTTCGGGCCGGAGAACCGCGTGTACCTCTCGACGGGACCGCTTCAGCACTCGCAGATGAGCTTCACCGGCCGGATGAATATGACGGCGGTGTCGCCGCTGACCGACGGGCTCTGTTCGAGCAACGCCGGTGGCTACCTTTCGCGAAATTTCACCGGAACGGGCAACAGCGTCGTCGAACTCGTCGGCGCGAGCGACGAACTGCTCGCCGTTCACGTCCGCGACGACGGCGTCTCCTTCGAGGCGGTACCGGAACTGGAGGGCGCGCTCATCAGCGAGGTGAGCGACTACGCCGAGGAACACTACGAACTCGGTCCGGACAACTGCGTCGCGATCGGCCCCGCGGGAGAGAACCGCGTCCGGTTCGCCAGCGCGATGACGTTCGACACGCGGGCGTTCGGCCGCGGCGGCTTCGGCGCGGTGCTCGGCTCGAAGAACGTCAAGCTAGTGACGTTCGACGGCGACTCTCGACCGCCCGTTGAGGTGCCCGCCGACGTCGCCGGGGAGATCCACCGCGCGGCGGCCACGGCCGACGATTCGATGAAGCGACAGGGCACGACCGGCGGTACGGAGTTCATCAACGACAACTTCTCGCTGCCGACGCGGTACTTCTCCGAGTACGAGTTCGAGCACGCCGCCGACATCGGCGGCGCGGCCGTCGAAGAGAAAAAGTACAAAAAGGGCGCGTGCTCGCAGTGCGCCTTCGCCTGCAAGCTTCCGACCCGCGACGAGGAGCGCGGCATCGAGACCGAGGGCCCGGAGTTCGAGACGGTCTACTCGTTCGGTTCGAGCCAGGGCGTCGGCGATATCGTCGACGTGATGGCGGCGAACGAGCTCTGCGACGAGTACGGGATGGACACGATCTCGGCGGGAGTCACCGTCGCCGCCTACCTCGCCAGCGAGGGCGAGTTCGGAAACGCCGCCCTCGCTCGGGACGTGACCGAGCGGATCGCGACTCGCGAGGGCGTCGGCGACCTGCTCGCCGAGGGCGTCCACCGCGCTCACGACGAACTGGGCGTCGAGGATATGACGATGAAGGGGATGGAGTTCGCCGCCCACGACGGACGCGTCCTGCACGGACTGGGCCTCCAGTACGCCGTTTCCAACCGCGGCGGCGACCACCTGTACGCCGAGATGATGGGGCTCACGTACGGCGGCGTCATCGAGGCCGAGGGCACCACGGACAAAGTCGAGACGCTCGTCGAACAGGAGGACTTCTGTGCGTTCCGGGACTCGGGCGTCGTGTGCGCGTTCTCGGGGCAGTATATCGACGAGGACGCCTTCGAGGTGCTGTTCGACGCGGATTACGAGGAACTCCTCGACGTGGGCGCTGGCGTCGTCGAACGCGAGCGGCACTTCAACAACCGACGCGGATTCGACCGCGCTGACGACGAACTCCCCTACGAGATTCCCGACGTCGACGCCGCGATCGAAGCGTACTACACGGCCCGAAACTGGAACGCCGACGGAACCGTCCCCGAGGCCCGCTTCGGCGGTTCGTCGCCGACACCCGCCGACGACTGACCGCTGTCGCGTTCGCGCCCGATTCTGCTATTCTCATCCACGGTAAACCGCGTCTCGCATCCATAGAGTAGACCGCGCCTCATCCCCCGTAGACGGCCGTTGTCAGCCGAATCACGTCATCCTCCGAAAGCGCCGTCTCCAGCCCATCTTCGTGCTGGACGTGGCGACGGTTCCACGTCACGACGATTTCGCCGGACAGCTGCTCTCCGTCGAGTAGCCTGCCGTCCAACCCGTCGTAGGTGTCTTCGAGTTCGGTGAGCAGTTCGCGGACGGTCCCGCTGTCGGTGTCGACGACGACTGTCTTCGTTCCCACCGGATCGCGGAGCGGTCCGAAAAAGACGCACTCGATTCGCATGGCGTCGCTTCGATTCCGGAGCTAATGAGCGATGGGGTCGCGGTGCGCCGTTCGGTCGCGTGATCGACGGCGATCCGGCGGAGTCGTCGTCGGTGATGCCGATGGAGAAACGACTTTGCCGCCGGAGGTCTCCCTGTTCTGTATGACCTGTTTCGCTCCGATCTCTTTCCGGACTCACTCCGTTCCGACGGGTGTCGCCGCCTCGCCCGCTCGGGGGTGCACCGCGTGAAAGTCGCAGAGGTTGTCCCCGACTTCGCCGACGCCTTCGGATTCGACGAGTTCAATCGGATGCAGCGAGAGGCCGCGCCCGCGATCCTCGAACGCGACGAGAACGTCGTCGCCGCCGCCCCGACCGCGTCGGGAAAGACCGCCCTCGCCGAACTCGCGATCTGTCGGGCGCTGGAGCGCGGCGGCACGGCGCTCTTCATCGCGCCGCTGCGCGCGCTCACCAACGAGAAGGAGTCCGAGTGGGAGCGCTTCGAATCGCTGGGCTACTCGGTCTACGTCGTCACCGGCGAGCGCGACCTGAACCCGCGGCGCGCCGAGCGCGCGGACATCCTCGTGATGACGCCGGAGAAGACGGACTCCGCGACGCGGAAGCACGACTCCGCGCGCTACTCGTTCATCGCCGACGTCGACTGCTGCGTCATCGACGAGGTCCACCTCCTCGACTCCGATACGCGCGGCGGCGTCCTCGAAGTCACCGTCTCCAGACTTCGTCGGATCTGTGACCCGCGCATCGTCGCGCTCTCGGCGACGATGCCGAACATCGAGGACGTCGCGGCGTGGCTCGACGCGCCGCCGGAGACGACGTTCGAGTTCGACGACGAGTACCGCCCGGTCGATCTCCACGCGGGCGTGCGGACGTACACGCACGGCGACAACGCCTTCGCCGACAAGTACCGCCGACTGTACACCGCGCTCGACCTCGCCGAAGAGCACATCCGCGACGGCGGGCAGGCGCTCGTGTTCGTCTCCTCGCGACAGGACGCGGTGCGCGCCGCCGGAAAGTCGAGAGACGAGATCGCCAAACGCGACGTTCCGATGGGCGCGCGCGGCGACTACGACTTCCACACGGAGGCGAAGAAACTCGCGGACGACGAACTCGCGAACGCCGCCCCCGACGGCGTCGGCTTCCACCACGCGGGCCTGGCGAAGGACGACCGCGACCGCGTCGAGGAGTGGTTCAAGGACGGGAAGATCCAGTTGCTCTTCTCGACGTCGACGCTCGCGTGGGGCGTGAACCTCCCCGCGCGCTGCGTCGTGATCCGCGACACCAAGTACCACGACCCGCTCGAAGGCGAGGTCGATATCTCGCCGCTCGACATCCTCCAGATGCTCGGGCGCGCGGGTCGCCCCGGCTACGACGACGTCGGCTACGGCTGGGTCGTCTGCGACCGTGCCGACGCCGACAAGTACCGGAAACTGCTTCGCGAGGGCAAGGAGATCGAGTCGCGGCTGGCCGAAGACCTCGATTCGCACCTCAACGCCGAAATCGCGATGGGGACGATCCGCGACCTCGACGACGTGATGTCTTGGTTGGAGACGACGTTCTACTACCAACGCGCCCGATCGAAACCCGACGCGTACGACTTCCAGAACCTCCGCGGACGCGTGCGGGAGACGCTCGAATCGCTCGTCGCTCGCGGCTTCGTCGAAATGGGCGAGGACCTCTCGGTCCGCGGGACGGCGCTCGGCCGTCTCGCCTCGAAGTACTACCTCCGATTGGAGACCGCAGAGCGGTTCTACGACCTCTGCGAGCGCGAGACGATTTCCGCGGACGGAATCCTCGAAACCGTCGCGGGCGCGGAGGAGTTCGACTCCGTCTCCGCGCGGCAGTCCGAATCCGACGCGGTCGACGCGGTGCTTTCGGACGTGTCGACGGGGCTGGAGGACGGCCCGCGAAAGGTGCTTGCGATCCTCCACGCGGGGATGGTAAACAGCACGCCCGCGGACCTCCGCTCGGACGCGTGGATCATCCGGCAGAACGCGCTGCGGCTCCTCTCGGCGCTTCGGGAGTTCCTCGCCGAGTTCGCTGGACCGCGCGCGGCCAATCTCGCGCGCCGGGTGGAAGCGCGGGTCGAACACGGCGTGCCGCGCGACGCGGTCGGTCTCACCGCCGTCGACGGCATCGGCCCGAACCGCGCGCGCACCCTCGCGACGGGCGGTCTCCACAGCCCCGCGGACGTTGCCGATGCCGGTGCCGACGAACTCGAACGCGCCGGACTGTCCGCTGGCGTCGCCGAACGGATCGCGAAAAACGCCCGCGGCTTCCCCGCCATCGAGGTCTCGTGGGGTGAGTTCCCCGACCGCATCGCACCCGGGGAGAGCGAGATGGTCGACGTCACCGTGCGCAACGCGGGCGGGAGCGCGGCGGCGGGAATCCGCGTGACTGTCAACGGCGTGGAGATGAGCTCGAAGGAGGCGTACCTCTCCGATTCGCTCTCGGTTCCGGTGGGCGTCTTCGGCGCGAACGCCGACGAACTGGAGTTCGTGGTCGAAGTAACGTTTCCCGACGAGCCGCTGCATCCGGTGCAGGCGACACGGACGGTCGACGTTGACCGATAACCCGAGGGTTCGCTAGAAGTCGGCGCGCTTGATCCACTCGATGCAGGCGAGCACGAACCAGGCCATCCAGACCGAGAAGACCACCAGCGCTGCGGTGAAGTACGCGCCCCTCGATCCGACCAGCGCCGCCCCGATCAGTACCCCGATCACGACGAGGAGCGCGGCCGCGTTTCGACGGCGGTCGCGGAGCGCTTCGATGAGCGCCGCCGTCCCCGTGCGTTCGGCCATATGATCAGTCGGGAGGACACGGAATTAGGTTTTCTGGGCCGCTCAGTCGATTTCGAGAACCTCTCGCAACTCCGCACAGCTCTCGACGACGACGTCGGCCCGGGAGAGATCCAACTCGGCGTTGTGCGTCGAGCGGAAGCCGATCGTGAACGCGCCCGAGCACGCGGCGGATTCGATGCCGTTGACCGAGTCCTCGATGACGACGCACTCGGACGGTTCGAGGCCCAGTTCCGCCGCCGCGTGTTCGTACACGTACGGCTCCGGCTTCCCGGGCTCGTCGATCTCCTCGGCGCTCAACACGAAATCGAGCGGGTCGAGGCCGAACCGCTCGCGGACGATGTCGATCCAGGCCCGTCGCGCTGAGGAGACGATCGCGAGCGCCCGGCCGTCGGCGCGGATCGCCTCGAACAGCTCCGGAACGCCCTCCGTCAGCTCGACCTGTTCGCCGTATAGCGACACCGCGCGCTCCTCGTACTTCGCGGTGAACTCGTCTTTGCTCACGGCCGTCCCGTAGGTCTCCTCGAGGTAGTCGTAGATCTCGTAGTACGGCATCCCCGTGACCTCCTCGTGGGCGGGGGACCCGCTCTCGATCGCCTCCGCGAAGACCCAGTCGTCCTCGAACCGATGCCAGTACGTCTCCGAATCGACCAACACGCCGTCCATATCGAACAACACTGCGTCGTCGGGAACGTCCATACAGGGAGCAAATCGCCCTCGGTCAAAGAGCTTCGTGAGAGCCCTTATCACCGAAGGCGGGACCACGCCCGTCGTATGTCCGAGACGATTCGGGTCTTCGCCGGAGACTGTACGACGACGTTCGAGGGCACCCGCGCCCGTACGCAGCGCGGCCGCGTCGCGATCGTGGTCAAACCCGACCGAACGGTACTCGTCCACGACGCCGACGGCTATCAGCCCGTCGCGTGGCTCACCCGCCCCGACTCGCTGACCGTCGAGACCGCCGACGGTGGGTTCGGCCTCGTCGCCCGCGCTGGAGGGCAGACCCTCCGGGTCGTCTCCCACGAGACCGCCGGGTGGGCCGAGTACCCGGTGACCGAGGCGGGCGTTCCCGTCGGCTCTCATCCTGGGACGGGAGAACCGCTGGTGCGCGCGAGCGGCGACGTCTGCGGACTCGACACCGACGTCAGGTATCCGCTGCCCGCGGGCGCGACCGTCCTCGACGAGACGTGCGACTCGTGCGGTCTGCCGAAGATCCGCGCGGAGGCGGGCGACGCCTTCGAACTCTGTCTCGACCGCTCGTGTGAGTCCCTCGACGACGCCGTCCGCGAGCGCTTCGACGGCCAGTGGACCTGCCCCGACTGCGGGTCCAATCTGCGAATCATCCGCCGCGGCGGTCGTCTGCTCGCGGGGTGTGACGCCTACCCCGACTGCGACACCGCCTTTGCGATCCCGGCGGGCGTCGTCGTCGACGACTGCGACTGCGGGCTCCCACTCTTCGAGACCGCACGCGGGCGACGGTGTCTCGACGCGACGTGCGACCGATTCGAGACGTGAGTGCTTCCGGTTCGCGACAGCTCATCGACCTCGTGCGCGTGCTGCCGCGCGCCCCGTCCCGCGGCCGAGTCGTGCGAGCGGCGACGAGCGAACGCCGCGTGAGAGGAGTCGTCCGGGGAGGGTGAGGTGCGATGCCGTCGGGTGGGCTCGCAGGGGCTCCGAATCGACCACGCGGGGGCTCACAGCGGTATCACTGGCTCTTTCGCTCCGGCGTTTACCGCACCACTTCCTCGATATTGCCCGGATAATCGCAGCCCCTATGTCGCCGCCGACACCCACAACCAGTATGGACGGGACACTGGCCGACGGCGTGGTCCGCGTCGGCGGCAACGCCAGACAGCGGTTCTACGACGCCCGCGGGTACGGTCGCCCGCTCGATCGCAACCGCATCGAACTGGCACCCGTCGAGGCGGCGCACCTCCTCTCGCGCGGGGACTTAGACGCCGTCGTCGACGAATCCGAAGACGGTTCCACCGACGAATCCGAAGACGATCCGACTGACGCGTCTCGGATGGCGTCCGACGTCGACGCCTCGCGCCTGGATTTCCGGACGTTCCTCGTTCGAACGGGCGCGGCGCTTCGCTTCGCGGTCTACAAGGACCTCCGCGACCGCGGGTTCTACCTCTCGCCCGCGCGGGAGGGCTGGCCCGGCGTCGACGACGCCGTCGCGAGCGATACCGGCACTGAAACGGGGGCCGCCGCCACCGACTTCGTCGTCTACCCCCGCGGCAAGGGCCCGTGGGACGACGAGGTCGCCTACCGAATCCGCGTCGCGGGCGAGCGTGAGGCCGTCCCCGCGGCGTCGCTGGGCGGCGTCGTCCTCGCGGTCGTCGACGAGGACGGTGAGTTGACGTACTTCGACACGGACGACGATCCGGCGGTCGGTGCGACGGCCGACGACGAACACGATTCGCAGTCCGGCGCGCGCGAGAGCGTCGTCGACGCCGATCGAGGTGACGCCGTCGACGCCGATCTGTTCGACGACCGCGTGGTCTGCTACGACGCCGACGACCTCTACGAGGACCACTTCTACGGCCAGCGGCTCTTCGGCCGCAACGCCGACAGCGGGCCGCTGCAGCTCTCGCTCGTCGAGGGAGCGTACCTCGCCGAGCGGGGCGTCGTCGACGTCGACGCCGAGAACGTCGTCGCGATCGGCCGCGACGTCGAGGGCGAGCGGTTCGATCGACGGCTCCGAACCTACGCCGCGCTCCGGGACCGCGGCGTCGTCCCCAAGAGCGGATTCAAGTTCGGCGCGGACTTCCGCGTCTACGAGGCATTCACCGACGTCGACTCGCTGAGCCACTCGACGGACCTCGTGCGCGTGCTCGCGCCCGAGCACGCGTTCTATCCACGCGACCTCTCGCTGGACGTCCGGCTCGCCGGAGGGGTCCGGAAGCGAATGGTTTTTGCGCTCACCGCGGCGAACGGCCAGATAGACTGGCTCTCGGTAGCCCGACTGACCCCATGACACGAGACCACGCTCGCGACTCCGACGACGGCGACGTCACCGAGACAGTGCGGCCGGACGGAGCAGATGCACCGGATGCGACAGACGTAGCGGATACAACGGATGTAGCGGATACAACGGACGTAGCGGATGCGCCGGATGCGACGGACGCAACAGCAGCGCCCGAATCCGTCCGACTGCGGACGGACGGCGGCACCGGCGACGACTCCGCCGCGGGCGCTGACGACGTCGCGCTCGACCCGTGGGGTTCCTCGACGGTCTCGGACTACCGAAAGCTCTTCGAGGAGTTCGGCATCGAGGAGTTCGACGACGTCCTCCCCGACGTTCCGAACCCGCACTATCTGATGCGCCGCGGCGTCATCTTCGGGCACCGCGACTACGACCCCGTCGCCGAAGCGCTTCGGGAGGGCGAGGACGCGGCGGTCCTGTCCGGATTTATGCCGACCGGCGACCCGCACATCGGCCACAAGCTCGTCTTCGACGAGATCATCTGGCACCAAGAGCAGGGAGCGGACGCCTACGGGCTGATCGCCGACCTCGAAGCGCACTCCGCGCGCGGGATGACCTGGGGGGAGATCGACGAGCACGCCCGCGATTACCTCCTCAGCCTGCTCGCGCTCGGCTTCGACCCCGAGGAGGGCGAACTGTACCGGCAGTCCGAAAACCGCGTACTGCAGGACCTCGCCTTCGAACTCGGCTCGAAGGCGAACTTCTCGGAGTTCCAGGGGATCTACGGCTTCGACGGCGAGACCAACGTCTCACACATGCAGTCGGTCGTCACGCAGATGGCCGACATCCTCTACCCGCAACTCGACTCGCCCAAGCCGACGGTCATCCCCGTGGGCCCCGATCAGGACCCGCACGTCCGCTTCGCGCGCGACCTCGCCGCCCGGATGCGTTTCTTCAAGATGACAGAGGCGTACGCGAGCTTCGAGCTCGACGACGCCGAGCGCGCGCTCGTCGGTGCGGTCTACGAGGCCAGAGAGGCGTACGCCGAAGCGCCCGAGCGCCCGCGCTGCGGGGAGGCGGGCGCGTGGCTCGCCGAGCGCGCTGGCTCCGATACCGACGGCGGGGCCCCCGACGGGGACCTCGGCGACGCTCTCGACGAACTGGGCGTCGTCGTCGCCGACGACGTCGTCGAATCGGCGATCGAGAAGCTCGAAAACGGCGGGATGGAACCGCTCCGCCCCCGCGTTCGCTTCCTGGACCGTAACGCGACCGACGCGGCCTTCGAGGCGCTCGTGGAAGCGATCGAGGGCGAGAAGCGCCGCTACGACGAGCACGTCGACGCGTTCGACCTCGACGCGACCGAGGCCGAGGAACTGGCCCGAGAGATCGAACTCGACCACGGCGGCTACGGATTCGTCCCGCCGTCGTCGATCTACCATCGGTTTATGACCGGCCTCACGGGCGGGAAGATGTCGTCGTCGATCCCGGCGTCGCACATCTCGCTTCTCGACGACCCCGCGGATGGATATAACAAAGTGAAATCGGCGACGACCGGCGGTCGCGACACCGCAGAAGAGCAGCGGCGGCTGGGCGGCAAAGCCGACGAGTGTCCGGTCTACGAACTGTACGCCTACCTGCTCGCTGGCGACGACGACGAGTTCGCGAAGGAGGTCTACGACGAGTGCGTCGGCGGCGAGCGCCTCTGCGGCGGCTGCAAGGAGCAGGCCGCGGAACTGATGCGCGAGTTCTTGGAAGATCACCAGGAGAAGCGCGAGGAGGCCGAGGAGGTCCTCGAAGACCTGGACATCTCGCTGGAATCGCCGCGCCGCGGCGTCGCGCCCGGCGACGACTGACCTGACTGCTACCGGCTCCCGACGCTACTCGATCGTCAACTCGCCGTCGCCGTCAGCGCCGTCGTCGCTGCCTTCGTCCCACTCGATTTCCAGTTCGATGCTCAGTTCGCCGGGGCCGTCCGCTGGCCCCTCCCGTTCGGCTTTCACCTCGAACGTCGGCTGTGCGGGCGGTTCCAGGGTCACCGACTCCCCGCCAGCGCTGAGCGTGACGGGCTCGCTCCCTTCAAGCTTATCCGCGACAGCGCGCAGGTACGTCGCGATCGATTCTCGGCTCTGACGACTCTCGGATTTAAACAGGACTTCTTCGGGCATTGGTGTCAGTACGCCCTTTCGATTGATAAACGCGCCCCCTGACAGCCATTTTCGTGCTATTTCCTCTCATACTTTCGCAATCGTTTTCTTTTGGGAGCGGGAGGCGATCACGTATGCGCTCCGGACCCGATTCCTCAGCGCGCGGCGTCGACATGCAACCGACAGACAGCGGTGGGTCCGGCTTCTTTTTAGAATCGAGTGAGGGCGGTGAATCTCCCGAGCGCGGCGTGTCGTCGTTTTGACGGTGCGTCGTGATCGGCGGCGAAACCGCCCGACCCGGCGCACGGACTGCACCCCGACCCCAGACACCTCGACGGAAGCGGGAACGATCCGCGGTCTTCGGAACTGCTAACTGGCGGCCGGTCGGTAGACGCGACAACGACCGACGCTGCGGCGAGACTCACGAAAGAAATGAAATTACCCGAACCACAGGTCGCGGTGTTGAACGCCGCGAGCGCGACGGACGAACTGTCGATCGACCACCTTGCAGAAGAGACGGGCCTGAAGCCGGAGACGGCGACGCAGGCCGTTTTCGAGCTTCGCGACGGCGGTTTCCTCGGCGTCGCGGAAGCGGAGTCGGTGGCGTACGAACTGACTGACGAGGGCCGGGCGTACGTCGACGCAGGGCTCCCCGAGGTGCGACTGTACCGCGCCGCGGTCGAGGCTGGCGCGGCCGACGGTCCGGTGCAGATGGGCCGCGTCATCGGCGCGGCCGACCTCGACGGCCCGGAGGTCGACATCGCGCTGGCGAACTTCGGACGGAAGGGGTACGGCAACATCGACAGCGGCGAACTGTCGGCCGACGGCGACGCGGACACCGAATCCGATCCCGAGGCAGTCGCGCTCGTCGCTCTCGCGAACGCCGAGGGTGACGGTGAGACCCGCGCTGAAGCAGACACACTCGCCGACGTCGACGGCGACGTCCTCGACCAACTCGTGTCGCGGAACCTCATCGAGCGTCACGAGCGCACTGTCCGCACGGTCACGCTCACCGACGCGGGCGTCACGGCGCTGATGGAGGGCGTCGAGGCCGCCGAGACGGTCGACCGACTGACTCCCGAGATGCTCACCTCCGGCGAGTGGGCAGACGTCGAGTTCACCGAGTACAACGTCGAGGCCGACGCACCCGAGGTCCGCGGCGGCAAGACCCACGTGCTCCGCCAGACAGCAGAGCGCGTGAAGGACGTCCTCGTCGGGATGGGCTTCCAGGAGATGGACGGCCCCCACGCCGACGCGGATTTCTGGATCAACGACTGCCTGTTTATGCCGCAGGACCACCCGGCGCGGACTCACTGGGACCGCTTCGCGCTCGACGTGCCGCCGATCGAGGACCTGCCCGAAGACCTCGTCGACCGCGTCGAGCGCACCCATCGCGAGGGCGTCGACGAGGACGGCGACGGCTACCACTCGCCGTGGTCCGAGGACTTCGCGCGAGCGATCGCGCTCCGCGGACACACCACGTCGCTGTCGATGCGCTACCTTTCCGGCACGCAGATCGGCGACCTCGAACCGCCGCAGCGGTACTTCTCCGTCGAGAAGGTGTACCGCAACGACACGCTGGACGCGACCCACTTACTGGAGTTCTTCCAGATCGAGGGCTGGGTGATGGCCGAGGACCTCTCAGTACGGGACCTGATGGGCACGTTCGTCGAGTTCTACGAGCAGTTCGGCATTACCGACGTCCAGTTCAAACCGCACTACAACCCCTATACGGAGCCGTCCTTCGAGCTGTTCGGCCGCCATCCCACGACGGGCGAACTGATCGAGATCGGAAATTCGGGGATGTTCCGCGACGAGGTGCTCGAACCGCTCGGCGTCGAGCACGACGTGATGGCGTGGGGGCTCGCTCTGGAGCGACTCGCGATGCTCACCACGGGCGCGGAGGACATCCGCGACCTGCACGGGACGCTCGCGGACCTTGATTTCCTCCGCGGCGCGGAGGTGACCTACTGATGCCTGTCGTCGACATCGATCCCGACGAGCTTCGGGAGCTGACCGGTCACGAGGAGAAGGGCGACGAGGAACTGAAATCCGACCTGTTCGGCCTCGGCCTGGAGTACGAGGGCGAGACCGAGGAGGGCCTGCTGCAGTTTGAGTTCGGTCCCGACCGCCTCGATCGGCTCTCCGTCGAGGGCGTCGCGCGCTCGCTCCGCTATCACTACGGCGACGCGCGCGGCGTGGCCGTCCCCGACACCAACGATCCTGACTTCACGTACGTCGTCGACGCCAACGTCCCCGACGAGCGGCCGTACGTGACGGGTGCGATCGTCCGCGGCGTCACCCTCGACGAGGCGGCGCTGGACTCGTTGATCCAGCTCCAGGAGAAACTCCACGCGACGATGGGTCGCAAGCGCGCGAAGGGCGCGATCGGGATTCACGACCTGGTGGCGATCAAGGGTGACGTGCTCTCCGAGGAGGGTGACGGCAATTCGATCACCTACACCGGTATCGACCCCGAGGGCGACACGTTCGTCCCGCTCGACAGCGATCGAGAGATGACGCCCGCCGCGGTGCTGGAGGAGCACCCGACCGGCGAGAAGTACGCGGATATCGTCCGCGAATACGACCGCTACCCGGCGATCTACGACGAACTCGGGCTGTTCTCGTTCCCGCCGGTCATCAACGGTCGCCGGACCGAGGTGTCGACGGACTCGCGGGATCTGCTGGTCGAACTTACTGGCACTGATCAGTGGACGATCGACCGGATGTGCAACATCATCTGCTACGCGCTCTCGGCGCGCGGCGCGACGATCGAGGACGTCGAGATCGTCTACGGCGAGTCGTCGCCGGAGGGCGAACGGACGCTCGTCCGCCCCGACTTCGAGGTCGAGACGAAGTCCGTCTCCCACGACCGCATCGAGAGGATGCTCGGCGTCGAGTTCGCGAGCGAGGAGGTCGTCGACCTCTTCGAGCGCTCCGGGCTCGGCGCGGTCGTGGTGGATTCCGAAGATCCCGAGACCACGTCCTACGAGGTGTCGATCCCGCCGTACCGCGTCGACGTGCTTCACCCGCTCGACCTCGTCGACGACGTCGGTCGCGCGTACGGCTTCGACGAGCTCGAACCGCGGTACCCCGACGTCGGCACGGTCGGCGGCCGCCACGAGCGATCCCGGCTCGAAGCGGCGACCCGAAACGTCCTGACCGGTCTCGGCTTCGAGGACCTCCTGAACTTCCATATGACGAGCGAGACGGAGGTCTACGAGCGGATGAACGTCGAGGTCGGGAGCGACATCCTCGGCGGCGGCGACCCGGTTCGGATCACCGAACCCTACAGCGAGGACTACGAGATCCTCCGCCCGTGGGCGCTGCCGTCGCTCGCGATGGTCTTGGAGAACAACACGCACCGCGCGTACCCGCAGGATCTCGCGGAGGTCGGCCTCGTGGCCGAACGCGACGACGACGTCAACACCCGGGTTCGCGAGCGCCGACACGTCGCGGGCGTGCTGGCTCGCCACGACGCCACCTACGAGGACGCGAAGGCGCGCCTGCAGACGATCTGTCGGGACTTCGACGTCGATCTCGAAACGCCGCCGACGGAGCACCCCTCGTTCATCGACGGTCGCGTCGCGTCGGTCGTGATCGACGGCGAGCCCGTCGGCGTCGTCGGCGAACTCCATCCGGAGATCCTGGTCGAGCACGACCTCGAACTGCCGGTCGCGGCCTTCGAGTTCGATCTCGAAGCGCTCGGCGACGAGTAGTTCGGGGTATTCGACGACGAGTGGTTTGAGGCGTTTGGCAACGACTGGATCTGATTTCACTCTCTTCGCGATCTGTTCCGCTCTGACTTCGCTCTCTCCGCCTTCGTCCTCCTCACAATCACCCGTCCCGTCTTCGCCCCTGAAGCCGGTAATCGAGTGACTTAACACGCCGCCCGCCGGTATTTTCTCCCGAGAATGCCGAGCGGAGAATACGACCCCGAAACCGTCGAACGGAAGTGGCAAGACCGGTGGGTCGACGACGAGACCTACGCGTACGAGGGGAGTGCGGAGGACCCCGACACCGCCTTCTCGATCGACTCGCCGCCGCCGACGGTATCCGGGAGCCTGCACTGGGGCCACGTCTACGGCTTCACGCTGCAGGACTTCGTCGCTCGGTTCAACCGGATGCGCGGCAAGGACGTCTACTTCCCGTTCGGCTACGACGACAACGGTATCGCCTCCGAGCGTTTGGCCGAAGACGAACTCGACGTCCGCCACCAGGACTACGAGCGCCGGGAGTTCCAGCGGATGACTCAGGAGGTCTGTGCGGAGTACGAGGCGGAGTTCACCGAGAAGATGCAGAGCCTCGGCATCTCGATCGACTGGAACCAGACGTATCAGACGATCTCGCCCGAGGTTCGTCGCATTTCACAGCTCTCCTTCATCGACCTCCACGACCGTGGTAGAGAGTACCGCCAGCGCGCGCCTGCGATCTGGTGTCCCGAGTGCGAGACGGCGATTTCGCAGGTGGAAACGGAGGACGACGAACAGCCGAGTCACTTCCACGACATCGCCTTCGAGGTCGTTGGCGGGGCGGATGCCGACGCCGGGGAGGGAGAATTGGAGACGTTCACCATCTCGACGACCCGCCCGGAACTCTTGCCCGCCTGCGTCGCGGTGTTTGTCCACCCCGACGACGACGAGAACCAGTACCTCGTCGGCGAGGAGGCGCGGATCCCGCTGTTCGATCACGAGGTACCGATCATCGCCGACGAGCGGGTCGATATGGAGACCGGCTCCGGTATCGTGATGTGCTGTACGTTCGGCGACCAGACCGACATCGAGTGGTACCAGGCGCACGATCTGGACCTCCGAATCGCCATCGACGAATCGGGCACGCTGACCGACGTCGCGGGCGGGTACGAGGGGCTCTCCTCGGAGGAGGCCAGAGAGCGAATCGTCGACGACCTCGACGACGCGGGGGCGCTCCTCGACCGCCGCTCGATCACGCACACCGTGAACGTCCACGAGCGCTGCGGGACGAGCGTCGAGTTCCTCGTGAAGGACCAGTGGTACATCGAACTGCTCGACAAGCGCGAGGAGTACCTGCAGGCCGGTCGCGAGATGGACTGGTTCCCCGAGAAGATGTTCACGCGATACAAGAACTGGATCGAGGGGCTCCAGTGGGACTGGGCGATCTCCCGGCAGCGATCCTCGGGGATCCCGTTCCCGGTGTGGTACTGCGCCGACTGCGAGCACGTCGTGCTCGCGGAGAAAGCGGACCTCCCGGTCGATCCGCTGAGCGACGAGCCCCCGGTCGACGCCTGTCCCGAGTGCGGCCACGACGAGTTCGAGCCCGAGGACGACGTCTTCGACACGTGGGCGACCTCCTCTCTCACGCCGCTGATCAACGCGGGCTGGGACTGGGACGAGGAAGACGGATTCTCGTTCGAGAACCCCGAACTCTACCAGTTCGATCTCCGGCCGCAGGGCCACGACATCATCTCGTTTTGGCTGTTCCACACGGTCGTGAAGTGCTACGAACACACCGGCGAGGTGCCGTTCGACAGCGTGATGATCAACGGGATGGTGCTCGACGAGAACCGAGAGAAGATGTCGAAGTCGAAGGGGAACGTCGTCTCGCCCGACGAGGTCGTCTCGAAGTTCCCCGTCGACGCCGCGCGCTACTGGGCGGCGGGGTCGGCCGTCGGCGACGACCTCCCCTACTCGGAGAAGGGGCTCCGCGCTGGCGAGAAGCTCCTGCGAAAGCTCTGGAACGCCTCGAAACTCGTCGAGAGTCTGACAGAGGACGCGCCCGGGGCGTTCGAGCACGAGGACCTCGCCCAACTCGACCGCTGGCTCCTCGCGGAACTGGACCGAGAGATCGAGCGCGTCACCGACCTGTTCGAGAGCCGCGAGTTCTCGAAGGCCCGCGACGGCCTCCGGGGCTTCTTCTGGCACACGTTCTGTGACGACTACCTCGAAATCGCGAAGCAGCGCGTCCGCGACAACGACGGCGACGCCTCCGCGGCGTACACGCTCGACGTCGCGCACCGGCGGTTCCTGAAGCTCTTCTCGCCGATTCTCGCGCACGCGACGGAGGAGCTGTGGTACGATATGCACGACGCGACCGAGAGCATCCACCGCAGCGGGTGGCCCGAACCGCTCGGCGTCGACGCCGACGTCGAAGCGGGCGAAACGGCGATGGCGGTGGTCGGCGCGCTCCGGAAGTACAAGAGCGACGAGCAACTTCCGATGAACGCCGAGATAGATCGCGTCGAGATCTGGGGCGACGTCTCCGGGTTCGAGGCGGACATCTCGAGCGTGATGCACGTCGGGGAGCTGGACACGCTCGATGAGCGCCCGGCGATCGAATCTGTCGTCACCGGCGTCGATCTCGATTACTCGCTCGTCGGCCCCGAGTTCGGGAGTCAGGTCTCCGAGATCGAAGCCGCGCTCGCGGAGGGCGAGTACGAGACGGTGGATGGGAAACTCCGCGTCGCGGGCGTCGAATTGGCGGCGGAGATGTTCGAGATCGAAGAGGAGCGGCGGTACGTCGGCGAGGGCGAGATGCTCGAAGCGGGCGACGCGATCGTGATCGTCCACCGCGCCGACTGACTTTCGTCGCGAGCGTCTCCTGTTTTTCCCGGCCACGCTACAGATTCAGATTCTCCGGCCGCGTTACAGATCCGCGCCGACTGCGTCCTCGACGCTGTCGAACCCGTCTCGTTCGAGCCGTTCGAGCAGTCCCTCGTTGATGTCGCGCGCGAGCGTCGGCCCCTCGTAGACGAGGCCGGTGTACAGTTGGACGAGGCTCGCGCCCGCACGGATCTTCGCGTACGCGCCCGCGGCGTCGGAGACGCCGCCGACGCCGACGACGGGGACGTCCGTCCGCTCGGCGACGAAGCGGACCATCTCGGTCGCGCGGTTCTCGATCGGTTTTCCGGAGAGTCCACCCGTCTCCGCTCGGTTCGGGCTTTCGAGCCCTGACGGACGATCGGTCGTCGTGTTGGTCGCGATGACGCCGTCGAGGTCGAAGTCGTCGACGACTGCGAGCGCGTCCTCGATCGCGGGGTCGGGCAGATCGGGCGAGAGCTTCACGAGGAGCGGTGACGCGCCCGCGTCGACTAACTCGCCGAGAATCGCCTCCAGCGACTCGCGGTTCTGCAGTTCGCGCATCCCCTCGCTGTTGGGGCAGGAGACGTTGACCGCGAGGTAGTCGGCGACGTTGCCGGACTGCGTCCGGCTGGCTATCGAGCTTCGCTCGGTAACGTCCGCGACGCGCTCGTAGGTGTATCGGTAGTCCGCGGGCGCGTCGGCGGCGTCGGTCGCCTCCGAGAGCGCGACGTTGACGCCGACGGGGAGTCCCGGGTCGGGGGTCGAACGGAGCCGCTCGGCCACGGCGTCTGCGCCCTCGTTGTTGAGCCCCATTCGATTGATGATCGCCCGATCCTCCACGAGGCGGAACATCCGCGGGCGCGGGTTCCCGGGCTGGGCGTGCGCGGTGACGCCGCCCACCTCGACGTGGCCGAAGCCGAGCGCGCCGAGGACAGTGGGTAGCTCGGCGTTCTTGTCGAACCCGGCGGCGACGCCGATCGGATTCGAGAAGGACTGTCCGAACGCGTCGACGGCGAGCCTGTCGTCGTCGACGACGAGCCGATCCCGGAGGAACCGCTCGACGGGCGTGCGCTGGATCGCGTTCAGTCCGCGGTGCACCGTCCCGTGTGCGGTCTCCGCGGGCAGTGAGAACAGAATCGGGCGAAGCGCGCGGTACATCGAACGGATCACGATTCTCTCGCGCGCGGGGTCTGGCTCGTCCGGCGGACCTGTGCCGATCGGTCGGTACCTCGGATCATCGGGGGCTCAGAAGTCGTGTTCGACCGCGTCTGGGTCCGCCTTCTGAATGATGATCTTGCCGTCTCGGACCCGAACGAACACTTCGTCGCCGATTTCCATTCCGGCCACGGCGAGTTCGTCTTCGTGGAGGTTGACGTGGACGTTGTGATACTCGCCATCTTCGTCTTTCGCGCCACTCGGGCTGAGCTTCTTTTTCCGAACCATCGGAGCTGTCTACGCGATGCTTCGCCACAGCACATACATAAGTGTTGTTTACGCTTTGCTTCGATTCGTCCCGAAACAGTGTGGCTGACGTCGGCTCCGCGGCAATATTCGCACGCGAACTCACGCGATCGGTCCCAAACCGACGCGATCGGGGCCGGTTTTCGCTCCCGCGCGCTCGTCGGGAGAGCGGTCTGCTGTCGACTGTTCGGCCCTCGACCCCGCCGCCGCAGTCGATTTTTGCCGATATATTTATGCCAGACTGTGCGTATCGTTGGCATAGAGGTACATATCGATGGTACGAGAGGACGGCAAACGGAACTTCGTAATGCTCGAAGACGGCGAGAAGACCAAACAGTTCACCGGCCGGATGCCGCGTCAGGCCGCGCTGAAGGCGGCGCGTCGACTCGAGGGGTATGACTCCTACGAGTCCGAAGACGAGGCGAAGGAGAACCCGACCGAGATCAGACTGCTCGAACGCGGCACAGACCGCGTGCACGTGTACGAAGCGTGGGCGTGGCACGACACTGCACCCAACGACAAGCCCGGGTGGATGCAGCAGAACGAGGTCTCCACCGTCACTCGAGGCAACGTCGCGAAGCAGGGCATCGAACACATCGAGAGATAATCTCCGCGCGCGAGGCGTTCCCGTCTGCACTTCGGTTAGAGCCGCTCTTCGCGTCTCGGTTGCCGTTCTCACTTCCTTCTGCCATCCCGTCGGGCGGATCCGACATCACTTTCCCCGCGCCGAGACGAGTTGCGCTCGCGCGGTTATCATCCGACCAGACCGCACGCCACACGCGAGGGATGACGTGTCGGCCTCCGACCGCGCGATATTATCATCGCTGAGCGATGCGTACGTGTTGTCTCTCAGCGCGGCCGATAATGTCGCCCGCTACGCGTTGTCGTTCGGGAACGAAGCAAGCTGTGAGCGCAGTTTCACGTCCGTTCTTTTTGACCCTCTTGGGTGTGAAATCGCATAACGTGGCGGGGACGGTTCGACGGTCTTTTATGTCACCCCGGCATTCGGTAAAATACGCGGAAGCCCACCCGGGTCACCCCGGCTGGGATCTACGACGGAACCTCTCGAACCCCGTTCGCCTTCGACCCGGTCTCGGGCCGAAGGAGATACGACGGGCTTAAGTGTTCGAGTCGGTTTCGGATGAATGCGAACGACACACCGCGACTGGGTGCGGTTCAACCCCGCGCCCGATCGGACACGCCGACTTCGGTCGGCAGCAGCGCGGATCGGAGCCTTTATGGCCCTATCCGACGTATGCCTATGTCCGCAAGAGATGAGGATTCCACCCCTGCGGTCCGCCGTACAGATGGGATCTGATGTTAGCCTTGGTGGTTCG
>NZ_VJXQ01000021.1 GCF_007655485.1 Halobellus captivus | reverse complement strand
TCCAAGAATCCAATCATCGCCTCCGTAACCGAGGAAAGCTCCGGCATCAGGGCGATAGTGAATCCGTCAACGAGGTAGAGTGCGAGAGTTCCAACCCAATACCACGTAATGATTAGAAAAGCACCGACCCAGGCCGTCTTCTTCGTTTTTCGGGCTTCGTAGGTACTTCCAATATTGAAGATCCGAACCGTGTGACGGCCCTGAACGCTCATCACGAGGAGCAAGAGGGCAACCAGCATGATTTCGCCGCCGATGAGAGCATCGTGAATCGCTGGCCAGGGTGCATTGGTTGGTTCACCGAAGACAAAAGCTCCGTTCGTCTCTGGAGTAGGTGTCCCGAACATCCCCTCAGTCAGAGTTTCATACCCTGATCTGAGACCGTCCATGAACAGCCCAATGAACCAATCAACGACGCCCTTGATACCCTCAAGGACGACATCAATGAGATCGACCATCGTTATACCTCAGTGATCGTGACCTCACAAGCAGTCATATCGTCGGAACCAGTGTATTGAACGTTGTAGGTGCTTGAGACCTGATTTCCACCGACCCGTGTCTCAACGATAACAGTAAACTGGCCACTATTCCCGTCTGGGGAACATCCCATCCCGTCCTCAGTTTCTGTGCCGAACGGAAACGAACTACTGAACAGGTCGGCCGTCTCGCCGGGGGAAACTACTACCCGGTCGGTTTCGTGCATTCCACTGCCTCTGGGGTTCTCAATTGGATTGGGAACGTCCCCGGAGAAGATTAGTTCAGTTATCGCTTCCGGACCGCTTCCTGTGTTCTCTACCGTGACGAATGCCTCGCCATTCTTGATCCGGTCAGTCTCGCTCTCACCATAGACTTCGTCCCACGGCTTATCTGGATTATTCCGATAGAGTCCAACATCCTGTATCTGGATCTCTGGACGCAGTTCAGTCGTGGTCTCGACTACTGTCTCCTCACCCTTCAACGCGAGTACGCGGTACTCACCGGGCGCATACGCGGTGCCGATCTCGAACGAGACCTGTTGAGCACCTGCGGCTACGTCACGCTTCCCGAATAGCTCGCCGTTCGGTTGGATGAGGTTGACCTGGTC
>NZ_VJXQ01000020.1 GCF_007655485.1 Halobellus captivus | reverse complement strand
GCGAACAATAGCCCCAGTCCGGGGTTTGTGATGGCTGCGCCCAAGAACTGAAGCATTGCCGAGGCTACGGAGGAAAGCTCCGGCATTAGTGCAATGGTGAACCCGTCGACGAGGTAGAGTGCGAGAGTTCCAACCCAATACCACGTAATGATTAGAAAAGCACCGACCCAGGCCGTCTTCTTCGTTTTTCGGGCTTCGTAGGTACTTCCAATATTGAAGATCCGAACCGTGTGACGGCCCTGAACGCTCATCACGAGGAGCAAGAGGGCAACCAGCATGATTTCGCCGCCGATGAGAGCATCGTGAATCGCTGGCCAGGGTGCGTTGGTTGGTTCACCGAAGACAAATGCTCCGTTCGTCTCTGGGGTCGGGGTTCCGAACATTCCCTCAGTCAGATTCTCATACCCCGACCTGAGACCGTCCATGAAGAGCCCGATGAACCAATCAACGACGCCTTTGATACCCTCAAGAACGACGTCAATGAGATCAACCATCGTCAGGCCTCCGTGATCGTGACCTCACAGTCTGTCATCTCGTCAGACCCAGAATACTGGACATTGTAGGTACTCGTGACCCGATTGCCACTGACCTGAGTCTCAACGATAACCGTGAACTGCCCGCTGTTACCATCTGGGGAACACCCCATTCCGTCTTCACTCTCTGAACCGAACGGGAACGAATTACTGAACAGGTCGGCCGTCTCACCAGGGGAGACTACTACCCGGTCGGTTTCGTGCATTCCACTACCTCTGGGGTTCTCAATTGGATTGGGAACGTCCCCGGAGAAGATTAGTTCAGTTATCGCTTCCGGACCGCTTCCTGTGTTCTCTACCGTGACGAATGCCTCGCCATTCTTGATCCGGTCAGTCTCGCTCTCACCATAGACTTCGTCCCACGGCTTATCTGGATTATTCCGATAGAGTCCAACATCCTGTATCTGAATCTCTGGACGGAGTTCAGTCGTGGTCTCAACTACTGTCTCCTCGCCTTTCAACGCGAGTACGCGGTACTCACCGGGCGCATACGCGGTGCCGATCTCGAACGAGACCTGTTGAGCACCTGCGGCTACGTCACGCTTCCCGAATAGCTCGCCGTTCGGTTGGATAAGATTGACTTGGTCGATGTCGGCCTCTCCGGAGAGTTCGACGACGAGTGTTGTCCCCTCG
>NZ_VJXQ01000002.1:749217-809660 GCF_007655485.1 Halobellus captivus | reverse complement strand
GCCTCACTCTTCATCCTTAACTAAACACGACCACGCGACGGGCCCGGGCGGAGGAACGCGACGGCTCTCACGCTGCCCCGTCGACGGACCGCGTTTGGTTCCACCCCCATCGACGGCCCGCGTTCGGTTCCGCGCCCGCACTCCTCGGCGCGACCGGTTGCGGAGTCCCCAGCAGAGTTAGGTGGACGCAGTCGGTATAGATTCATAACAGTGCGTTCGGGGAGTGGCGACAGCCCCGACTCGTGCACGCAGGGCCTCCATCAATGACAGACGCAGATGCCATCACGGAGTCCGGTCCGGCGGAGACGTCTCTCGACCCGCTCGACGTCGACAACGCCGCCAAACTGACGACGAGAATCGTCGACAACGTCGAGCGCGTCATCGTCGGCCACCGGGACGCGATCGAACACATTCTCATCGCGCTCTTCGCCCGCGGGAACCTCCTCCTCGAAGACGTTCCGGGCGTCGGAAAGACGATGCTGGCGCGCGCGGTGGCGACGTCGCTGGAGTGCTCGTTCAGCCGCGTGCAGTTCACGCCCGATCTCCTCCCCGCCGACGTGACCGGCGTGAGCGTGTTCAACGAGAAGACTCGCGAGTTCGAGTTCCAGCCCGGGCCGATCTTCGCGAACGTCGTCCTCGGCGACGAGATCAACCGCGCGCCGCCGAAGACGCAGGCGGCGCTGCTCGAGGTGATGGCCGAACAGCAGGTGACCGTCGACGGCGAGACCCACGCGGTTCCCGACCCGTTCACGGTGATCGCCACGCAGAACGACGTTGAACCGGGGCGGACCTACGAGCTTCCGGTAGCGGAGATCGACCGCTTCACCAAGAAGATCAGGCTGGGGTACCCGACCGAAGCCGAGGAGACCGAACTGCTCGGGCGCGTCGCGGGCGAACACCCGATCGAATCGCTCGAATCCGTGGCCACCGTCGAGGACGTCCGCCGCGCCCGCGAGACCGTCTCCGGTGTCACCGTTCGCGAGCCGGTCCGCGCGTACGTGTCGCGGCTGGCGGGCTACACGCGAGAGCACGCGCGATTGGGCGTGAGCCCGCGCGGGACCATCGCGCTCCTCCGATCCGCACAGGCGCGTGCCGTCTTCGAGGGTCGCGGGTACGTCATCCCCGACGACGTCCAGACCGAGGCACCGACGGTGCTGAGCCACCGGATCCGAACCGACAGCGACGTCGACGGCGGATCGATCGTCGACCGGGCGCTCGAGGAGGTCGCCGTGGAGTGAGCCGAGGCGTCGACCCGGAGCGATGAGCCCGAGGATCCGGCTGACGCGACGCGGATACGCGCTCCTCGCGGTGCTGATCGCCGCGTTCGCGGCCGGGACCCTATTCGGACCGCGGACGCTCGACGCGGTCGTACTCCCCGGGGCGGTCGCCCTCCTCGCCGGAGCCGTCTACGTCTGGCGCACCTCGCCCCCGGAACTCGAACGGCGGCTCCCGAAACCGGAGGAACCGGGAACGACCGACGTCGTCGAGCTCCGGCTCTCCGCGCCTCGGCCGTATCCGGTCACGGTTCGGGACCGACTCCCGACCGGCATCGTCAGCGCGGGCTCATCGACCGCGTCGGAGGCGGTCGTCGATACGACGGCCGACGGCGATACGGTCGAGTACGCGATCGAGCGACGCCGCCGCGGGCGACACGAGATCGGTCCCGCGTCGGTCGCCGTCACCGACCTCCTGGGGCTCGTCGAGCGGACCTACGAGATCGACAGCCGGGAGACGATCGTGGTGTATCCCCCCGTAAAACCGCTCTCTGGGGCGATACGAGGCGAGATCAGAACGGTGACTCGCAGCCGCGAACCGGGCGGTCGGGACGAGTTCGACACGCTTCGGGAGTACGTTCCCGGCGACTCACTCAGGGACGTCCACTGGAAGTCGTCCGCGAAGCGAACCGAGTTGGTCGTCCGCGAGTTCACCGCCCCGGCAGATATCGAATATGTCACGGTTGCGGCCGAGACCGCGTCGATCGACCGGACGGGTTCTCCGGATGGGTCGTTGGAGGGCGAGAGAGATTCCCCTGATCAGGTAGACTCTCGTGACGAGGGGGACCCCGGTCTCAAAGCGGCCGACGCGATGGCGACGGCGGCCGCGACGCTGTGTCTGGCACTCCTCGATGAGGGATCGGCGGTCACGCTGCACACGCCGTCGGGAAGCGTCGAGGCGGCACCGGGACGGACGCGCCCCCTGCTCGAACACCTCGCGACCGCGACCGGTGGCGCGGTAGCGTCGACCGACGCCGACGTTCGAATCGTGGCGACCGACGAGGCAGTTCGGGTCCGTTTCGCCGAGCGAACCCGCGAGTTCGATCGACTCGCGGCCGACGACCGCGCTGTCGGTGACGACCCGTCGGAGCGTCGCGGGGAGGTGCAGAGATGAGTTCCGATTCGGAGTCGGCCCCGACCGTCGACGTGAGCGACGATTCGCGAGTGGGGACGTTCAGCCTCGGACGGATCCGTCGCGTCGACCGCGCTCGCGCGTTCGCGCTCGTGGGCCTGTTCGCGCTGACGGCCTCGTACGCGAGCGTCCTGTGGGAGATCACGGACGTCGTCGGCGGGGGCACCGAGTTCGTCGCCGTCGTCGCCGGATCGCTGGCGCTCGCCGTGGTCGTCGGTCGGTTCGTCGGCATACGGATCGCGCTCGGCCTCACCTCTGTCTTGCTCGTGTTGGGATTGGTGGGCTATCTGGGAGCGCTGCCGCAGAGCCAAGTACAGTTGTTGACGCCGGAACGCGCTGTCTCTGATACTGTCGCGCTGTTGACCGGGCTGTCGATCCTTCGGCTCGTCGGCGCGGGCGTGTGGGCGGTCGCGATCGTCCCCGGGCCGGTGTTCCTCTCGTGGTACCTCGCGGTCAGGCGGCGGTACGTCGCGGCCGCGGCGGCGGGAAGCGTCGCGCTCGCGCTGGTGGTGCTGACCGGCGACGCGACCGGGCTCACGACGCTGCTCGGCGTCCTCGGGGCGACAGTGACTGTGGCGGCCGCCACGGTCGAGCGACACGGCACCGGGTTCCGGCAGGCCGACGTGTTGACGGCGCTGCTCGCTGCGATGATCGTCGTCTCGGCGACGGCCTCGGTCCTGCCGGGCGCGGCCGGATCGCCGGTGCTGCCGGACCGGGACTCGCCGACCGTCGAAGCGAGCCTCGTCGACGCGGGGGACGACGTCGACATCGTCGGAAGTATTCGCCTCTCGCCGGAGGTCAGGTTCACCGTTGAAAGTCCGCGCGGGGAGTACTGGCAGACGGGCGCGTACGACCGCTATACGGGTGACGGGTGGGTTCGAACCGGAAACACGCGCCCGTACGACGGACGGCTTCAGGGGCCGCCGGGTCCGTCGAGCGAACTCGAACAGACGGTGACCGCAGAGAGCGCGGTCTCGATCCTCCCGGCGGCGTGGAAGCCCATCGCCGTCGACGGCGAGGTGGCAGCCGAGACGACCGTGACGCCGCAGGGGACGATCAGACCGGAGACGACGCTCCTCGCCGGAGACCAGTACACGGTCACCAGCCGTGTGCCGAACGCGACGACCGAACAGCTCCGAACCGCGGGCACCGGATATCCCGACCACGTGACCGACTCGTACCTCCAACTACCGGAGAGCACGACCGAACGGGTCCGTGACCGCTCTGAGGCCGTCGCCGGAGACGCGGAGACGCCGTACGACAAGGCCGTCGCGATCGAGGAGCACCTCGAATCGAATCGGGAGTACTCGCTCGACGTGCCCGCGCCGAGCGGCGACGTCGCCGACGCGTTCCTCTTCGAGATGGACGCGGGCTACTGCACGTATTACGCGACGACGATGGTGGTGATGCTCCGCTCGCAGGGCGTCCCGGCGCGGTTCGCCACTGGCTACACGTCCGGCGAGGCCCTCGAAAACGACAGCTACGTCGTCCGGGGTCTCAACTCGCACGCGTGGGTCGAGGTGTACTTCCCGGACGTCGGGTGGGTCCGGTTCGACCCCACGCCGTCGGGTCCGCGAGAGAGCGCCGAGAACGCGCGGATCGCCGACGCGCGGGAGAACGGCGCGGCTGACGGCGACCTCTCGGAGTCGAACGAAACGCCAGTACCGTCGGACAGCGGTACGCAAAACACCACTCCTGAGACGGACGGTCAGTCGACGCCCGGTGGCATCACCACCGCGGATTCGGCGAATACGACGGATTCGCCAGCGGGGGGACCGAACGCCGGTGCGCCGACGCCGGGGCCGTCGGGCGATGGCTCGTCTCCGCTTCCGGAGCTCCCCCCGCGGCGGACGATCATTGTCGCGCTCGTCGCGCTCGTGGGCGTCGGTGCCGGTGCGCGCCACAGTAGTGTGACGACGCGAGCGATCCGGCTGCTCTCGATTCAGTTCCAACGACGGACCGACCCCGAGACTGACGTCGCGCGCGCCCACCGGCGTCTCTCGGTGCTCCTCGCGCAGGGGTATCGGCCGAGGGAACCCGGCGAGACGCCGCGAGCCTACGTCGATTCGTTGCCGATGGAGGACTCGCGCGCGGAGGCGAACGCCCGCCGGGTGGTCGAACTGTACGAGCGGGTGCGGTACGGTGACGGCGTCGACGCGACGGACGCCGCGGAGGCCGTGGAGACTGTCGACCGACTGGTCCGCGACTCGACGCCGGTCCGGCGGTGGCTGCGGTGAGCCGCGCTCAGTCGCTCACAGGGCGGATTCGTCGGAGCGCGGTTCCGACGCGCAGTAGATCCGGTCAGACAACCCTCCGGTTCGACCGAAGCGAAACCGACCCCGAAGCGGCCGTGCGGTCGCGTTGGGTTCCCGATACTGTTTAATATCCCCATCCTGTAGGTTCGGGTTGTAATGTCGGAAGTCTGCTCGACGTGCGGACTCCCTGAGGAGCTTTGCGTCTGCGAGGACGTCGCCAAAGAGTCCCAGGAGATCACTATCCGCATCGACGAGCGCCGCTACGGAAAAGAGGTAACGGTCATCGAAGGGTTCGACCCCAAGGACGTAGATATGGACAGTCTGTCCTCGGATCTGAAGTCGAAGTTCGCCTGCGGTGGCACCGTCGAGGACGGCTCGATCGAACTCCAGGGGAACCACACCGGTCGCGTCGAGGACTTCCTCCGCGACAAGGGCTTCAACGTCGCGTGATCGTCACCTAGTCTCAGCTAGCGGTCCCACAACGGTTTTTACGTCAGTTTCGTCCGAAGCGGCGGCTGTGCTGTGACGACAGCAGCGTACACCGGAGCGGCTCGGGTTCCTTCGGTTCGTTTACGACGATACGCTACTCGGCGACGACGGTACACCGCGACGACGGTGGCCGTTTGATAGATGACCTTCGGGAGAAGCGTCTCCACCGCGTCGAGATCGAACGAAAAAAGCGCGATCAGAAGCCGGTCACCGCTCACAGACCGGGTTATTCGGCCAGCGGTGGCAGGGAGAGGGCCTCTCCGGAGCTATTGGTTCGTTCCCCCTCCCGCGCGTCCTCCACGGTGACGAACTCGAACTCTCGGTTTTCGACCTCCTCGGAGACCGCCCCGTTTCCGGTCTCGTTGTCGCCTCCGTCTTGGGCGTCACCAGCGGCGGCCGCCTCGGGATCAAAGTATCCCACCGCGAAGCCACTGTAGACCGTGTTGGTCTCGGCGGAGAACTGGAACGGACGGAGGTCCTCGTCCGTCGAACTGATACCGCCGTCTTCGGTGCCGTTACCGCCGAGGTCTCCGTCTTCGGTTTCGGCGTCGCCGAGACCGTCGTCCGTCTGGGTATCGCCGAGACCGTCGTCCGTCTGAGTATCGCCGAGGCCGTCATCCGTCTGGGTATCGACGCCGCCTTCGCCTCCGGTCGGTTCGGCAACCCGAGAGACGCTCACTGTGTCGACATCAGGAACCGCGTGGAACACGCGCAACCTAGCGGTCTCTTCGCCCGGGTCGCTGAGGTCGTCCTCGAGGACAGAGACTTGGAACCCGGTGTCGGAGCCACCGCCTTGAGTGGTCAGCCCTTCCTCGGTGTCAGCGCCGCCCGCGGTGACGGAGGTCTCGTCGTCACTGATGTCGTCCGTCTCGGTGCCGATATCGTCTTCGCCTTCGATCTCTTCACCGCCGCTATCCGCTTCGGTTCCGACACCCGTCTCGCTGGCGTCTTCGCGGCGGAATACCAGCGTATAATTTTCGGCGTCGAGCTCCACGGACTCGTATTCACCGAACGCCAGTTCCGAAACGAGCGGCTCCGTCTGCGCGCCCTCCGTCTGAGCATCGGCGAGCCCGTCAGTCGCGGTGTCGTCTTGGTCGACGCCGCCAGTGGACTCACTCTCGTCTGCCTCGACACCGCCGGGATCCTCGCTGGCTCCGTCAGTGTCGGTCTCGTTGTCCGCCATCCCGGTACCCGTCCCGGCACCATCGGCGGAGACGGGCCCCTGCGCAACCTCGCCGAAGGCGACCACCGTGTACGTCGTTCCCTCTTCAACGTCTAGCTGCTCCTCGAAGAGGACTGTCTCGTCCTCCTCGCCGTTGCCGAAGAGGTCCTCGATACCACCTTCGAATAGCCCGCCCTCTGCGGGCACAATCTCTACCTGATAAGACCCCGGATCGATCTCGTTGTACTCGCTCACGTCGGCGTATTCGAGACCTTCGATCGTCGCGACGGCGTCGCCTTGGCCGTCTTCGGTCTCAGTACCGGCCTCAGCCTCAGTTTCGTTTTCATCGCTCGCCATCTCATCACCGTTTGTACTGCGCAGGCGGACGTCGACGGTTGGTGCGTCTGGTGACGCGTGGGCAACGCGTATCGCGGTGCTCTCACCATCTCCGTTCTGCGCGGTGCTCTCGCCGTCTTCGGTCTGCGCGGTGACGACTGTGCTTCCAAGGCCTGCGAGGCCGATCGCTCCCGTACCCTGCAGCACTCGTCGGCGTGTCGTGTTCGATACTGGCATTGCAAATAGTGACAAGTCTCAGAACAGTATTGTTAGAAGGACGCATTCTGAATAAAGGTGAATGTACTTCTACTCCCGTTTGAGTGTACTCAAATGAAGATAGAGCATCGTCTGTGAATATTATCATAATTATAACTAGTGTTCCTCTGGCTGCTGGGTGACGCGGCTAGCGAAGCGCTATCCGAGAGTAAGCTTCACTGAATTTTCGCCTCGGACAACAAAGGGTAGCGCTACCGTTCGACCCGGGTTCCTTCGGATCGTAGGCGACGAAACGGCATTCAAACGGAATCGACTCTCCCTTCTTGCACTCGACTGCGGAATGCTGGACGTACTTGGAGGGAGCGCTCGAACTTTGGTGCAGAGTTGAAGAGCGCGCTCGATGAAACGAGCCTACCGCTGACGTCTGCGGTGACTTCCCCGGGTCCAACCGAGAACGGTTTTCACGGACGCCAGTCGCAGACCGGTGTTCCGTCTACTCGGCGGAGCGATCTACCGTGTCGACCGAAAATATTCTACGGGTAGCGCGTGCTGAGAGCGTATGGTCGACTCAGATTGGTGGGTCGGCGTCGCCCTCCCTCCGCTGCTCGAGATCGTCGGTTGGCTCGGCCTCGAGCTGGTGGATCTGGATTCCGGCGCGTCTCCGACCGCTCTCGATTTCCTCCCCGCGGTGTTCGTCCTGCTGAGTATGGTCTTGATCCCCGTGTTCGCAGTGTCGCTGTATTTCGACGCGCGCGCTGTCGCCGCAAGCGGGGAGTCGTGGTCGCCGAACTACCGGCTCTGGGGTGCCGTCGGCATCGCCGTTCCGGTTGCGGGGTTCGCGCTCGTCGACTCGCCGTTGCTGGTCTTCGTCGGATCGGCGTACTTACTTCGGCGATGGCGTTCCACGAACGCGTCCACTCACGCCGCAAGCGACGTGTACGACGGCGACGGCTGGTACCAACGCGACGGGGAGACGAACGAACGCGACACGGACTCCACCGCCGCCGACCACCGCGAGGATGCGGACCACGAGACTGGTACACAGCGACCGCGCGTTTCCCGGTGGTACTACGGCGTCGCGCTCACGGTCGCGACGTACGCCGTGGTGCTCGTCTCGGCTCCGGTCGTCCTCACGCTCATCGGCGTACAGGAGAACGCGGCCTTCCTCTACGAGACGGTTCCGGCGTTCGCCGCACTGCTCCCGTTCGTCCTCGTCCTCGCGCTAATTCTCGGCGTCCTGCTCATCCCCGTGTTCAGCCTCTCGCTGTACCTCGACGCGCGGGCAATCAACGAGAGCGACGTCGGGTGGGAGCCGAACCGAACACTGTGGACGGCAGTCGGCGTCGTCCACCTGCTCAACGTACTGATCCCTCTGGTGTGGGTGTTCTCAGTTCCCGCTGGCGGCTACTACCTCTGGCAGCGACACGAGCGCGTCGGACGGCCGTAGCTTCCGGACGCACTGAACGGTCGTCGCCTCTGGACGAATATGGCGACCGTAGCCTTCGGTCCCTGGACTCTGTTCACTGGCCGCCGAGGTTCGGTCGCCCCTCAGCAATGAGCGCTTCTCCGGCGTCCCGCGTCGGCCCCGGCATCGGAGTGATTTCCGGATTTCTCGGGTTTGCAGACACGGAGTTTCCGTCCTCGTCCACATTGGGATAGATGGCGTAGAGCGCCGAGAGCTCGTGCGACGGTCGCCCGCGTCCACGAGTGAAGAAGTCGACGCGCGTCAGCGACCACGCGATGATTTGGCTCGTCTCCGGATCGCCGAGGAACTGCACGATGTCGCGCGCGATAGCGCGCCAGCGACCGCCCGCCAGCGTGGCGAACGGCTCGGTGACCGTCAGGCCGGAGTCGAACCCCGCCTGCTCGAACAGCGTTTCCAACTCCGCTGTCGTTCGCGCCTCGAAGTTCACGCTTTGGCCCTTCGAAACGAACCGCCCGTCGCCCTGATGAACCATCACGTACGGCTTGCCGCGCTCTTTCCGCATCAACAGGCCTTGGAAGAACTGCAGCGAGTGATGGAGCGTCTCGCCGTTCGGCGTCTTTTCGATCGCCGAGGCGTCGAAGAGCCCGCCGTCGGCGGGGTCTTCGGAAGCGAGCACCGGGTCGTTTGGATAGTCGAACTCGGCCGGTGTGTTGGGGCTTTCGGACCTCGAATCGCTCTCTGCGATGTAAATCCGGTACTCAGCCGGGCCGTCCACGAGCGACGTTCGCTCGCTTTGTCCCGATTTTCGTCCGGCAACCGGCGTTGCGAGCGCGCCGAGTCCCAGACCGAACGCTGCGCTGCGAATGAAGGATCGGCGGGTGTTCTGTGAATCTGTCATTGGTACTGTCTCGTCGAAAAAGTATTGCCAGTGATAATAAATAATTCGTCAGACGAATCGACGGCATCGCGCCGCCGACATCGTACCGCGTGGCGTCGTTGAATACCTTCGATTTCGTTACGATTACGTCGGAATTTATTTTTCCGAGAAATACCGTTCGAAGCGGCTAAGAGGGGAAAGCCTACGTATTCGGCTCTGTTGAAATCCTCAGTAGTTGATCGTTTTCCACGCTCAATCGTTCAGTGCAGTCTGAACACTTATCGGCTAGGAGAATGTCGTAACGAGTATGATCCGCAGTCTCTGGGACGTGTTCCTTACACTGATGGGCAACAGAGACGAGGAGGGAGAGACCGACAGCAATAGTCGGTTTATTCCATCACCACTGGACTTGTCGGTTCGCGTCGGCCACGGGGGCCGAGACGATGAAGTAGTGCGTGAACTCGAAAAAGTCAACGAACACGCGCGTGAGTTACAGAACAGCCAGCGTGATCAATAAACACTCTCCAGCAACCGGCTGTCTCAGACGAGAATACATCTACAGAAGAGGGTTTCAACAGAGCCACGTATTCGGGATAACGGAAAGGGGAGTTGGACTCGCGGGGTCCCCGCGAGCGAAGCGAGCGGGGGCAAACGAGTCTATTGACTGGAACGAGTGAAACGAGCGGAAGGAAATGGACTCGCGGGGATTTGAACCCCGGGCCTCTTCCTTGCGAAGGAAGCGATCTGCCACTGATCTACGAGCCCGCATTACGTTTGAAGGCGGCACGTCATTTGTACCTTCTGTTTCGTCCGCTCTGTGGGTGATGATCACACCACCGCGAAGGGACGTCACGATGACGGCGACGCCTTAGCGCCACACCCGAATGCAGTCGCGAGACCGCGACGTCGGGTCGAAAGGGGGCGTCGTGCGATCGGAACGGATCCGATCCGTCAGTCTTCGAGGACGATCTCGATGCTGACGTCGTTCGGCACCTGAATCCGCATCAGCTGCCGGAGCGCGCGTTCGTCGGCGTCGATGTCGATGAGACGCTTGTGGACGCGCATCTCCCAGTGCTCCCAGGTGGCCGTCCCCTCTCCGTCGGGGGACTTCCGCGAGGGCACTTCGAGCGTCTTCGTCGGCAGCGGGATCGGTCCGCTGAGGTTGACCCCCGTCTTGTTCGCGATCTCGCGGACATCGTCGCAGATGTCGTCGAGGTCGTCCGGGCTCGTTCCGGCGAGGCGGACGCGTGCCTGCTGCATCTATCGCTCGTTGACCTCGAGGACCTTTCCGGCCGCGATGGTCTGACCCATGTCGCGGACAGCGAAGGACCCGAGCTCGGGGATGTCGCCAGACGGCTCGATGCTGAGCGGCTTCTGCGGGCGCACGGTGACGACCGCTGCGTCGCCGGACTGGATGAAGTCGGGGTTCTCCTCGGCGACTTCACCCGAGGCGGGGTCGAGCTTCTGATCGATCGATTCGATCGTACAGGCGACCTGCGCCGTGTGGGCGTGGAAGACCGGCGTGTAGCCCGCGGTGATGACCGACGGGTGCTGCATCACGACGATCTGCGCTTTGAACGTCTCGGCGACCGACGGCGGGTCGTCGGCGGGGCCACAGACGTCGCCGCGGCGGATGTCGTCCTTGCCGATTCCGCGGACGTTGAACCCGACGTTGTCACCGGGTCCGGCCTGCGGCACTTCCTCGTGGTGCATCTCGACGGTCTTGACCTCGCCGCCGACGTCCGACGGCTGGAAGGAGACGTTGTCGCCGGGGCTCATCGTACCCGTCTCGATACGTCCAACCGGGACCGTCCCGATACCGGAGATAGTGTAGACGTCCTGGATCGGCAGGCGCAGCGGCGCGTCCGTCGGCGGCTGCGGCTCCGGCAGACCGTTGAGCGCTTCCAGCAGGGTCGGGCCGTCGTACCACGACGTGTTCTCGGACTCTTCGGCGATGTTGTCGCCCTCGAAGGCCGAGATCGGGATGTACAGCGCGTCGTCGGAGTTGAACTGAACCTGCTTGAGGAGCTGGTTGACCTCCTCTTTGACGTCGGTGTAGGTGTCCTCGCTGTAGTCGACGAGGTCCATCTTGTTGACGCCGATGATGAGCTCGTTGATACCGAGCGTGCGGGCGAGGAACACGTGCTCGCGGGTCTGGGGCGCGACACCGTCGTCGGCGGCGACGACGAGGACCGCGTTGTCAGCCTGCGAGGCACCCGTGATCATATTCTTCACGAAGTCACGGTGGCCCGGACAGTCGACGATGGTGAAGTAGTAGTCGTCGGTGTCGAACTCTTGGTGGGCGATGTCAATGGTAACACCACGCTCGCGCTCTTCGGCGAGGTTGTCCATGACGTAGGCGAACTCGAATCCACCCTTGCCCTTCTCTTCGGCTTCCTCTCGGTGCTGCTCGATTACGTGCTCGGGGACGGATCCTGTCTCGAACAGGAGTCGCCCGACCAGCGTACTCTTTCCGTGGTCGACGTGGCCGATAATGGCCAAGTTCTGGTGCGGTTTGTCACTCATAGTGTGGGTCACGCGCTAAGGCGCTCTGTACCGGCTTCTTTGGCCAGAAAGCCCTAAAACCATTTCGATACGTAGACGGCCGAAACGCCGTCGTATCGCGGTTTGTGGGAGCATCTACCACGGTGGATATGGGGCGAAACCCGACGGTAACCGGCCACCGACGCACCGTTGTCGCAACCTCAGTCGAGCCGTCCCACGTCGCCGAGAACCGCTGAAGCCGTCTCAGGGCCGCCCGCGCCGCGACCGCTGAGGTTCAATTGCCCCGCGTTCGTGGTCTCCAACTGGACGATGTTCTGGGTTCCCGTCACCGCGAGCGCGGCGTTCTCCGGAACGAGTCGCGGCCCGACGCGAATCCCCTCTCGTGTCGCCTCGCCGACGAGTCTGATCGTCCGGCCGTCCTCGGCGGCGAGTTCGAGCGCGCTGCCGGGAACGTTCGTGATCCCTTCGACGTCGGCGCCCGAGAGGGTGAACTCCCGTTCGCCCTCCGAGAGCACGTTCGCGAGGATGACGCACTTCAGCGCCGCGTCGGTCCCCTCCACGTCGAACGTCGGATCGGCCTCCGCGACGCCGAGATCCTGCGCCTCCGCGAGGACGTGCTCGTAGTCGATCCCCTCGGCGGCCATCCGCGAGAGGATGAAGTTCGCCGTCCCGTTGAGCACGCCGCGCGCGGCGGTGACGTGAGACGGAGAGAGGTCCTCGACCGTCGAGACGATCGGGATCGCCCCGCCCACCGTGGCCTCGAAGCGGACTTCTCCCTCGCTCTCGCGCTCCAGCGCGCGGACGTCGCCGTAGCGCTCCGCGACGGGGCCCTTGTTCGCGAGGACGACGTGTCGATCGCGCTCCAGCGCGGTCTCGAGGTGCGAAAACCCTGGCTCGGCGTCCCCGAGTGTCGTCGGCGTCGCCTCGACCAGGACGTCGTACTCGGCGTCGAGCGCCGCGCCGGGATCGTCGTCGCCGACGACCCCATCGGCCTGCTTCCGTTCCAACGCCGCCGCGACGTCGATGCCGTCGGCGTCGATACTCGCAGAGGAGGAGTCGGCGAACGCGACGACCGAGTGGCCGTACTCCGCCGCGAGGTCGACGACGGAACTGCCGACCGCGCCCGCGCCCAGGACGGCGAGCCGCTTGCCGTCGCTCATACCGCACCACCCGCGAGGGGTTCGACGACGTGGATGTCTTTCTCCTCTGCGATCTCGTGGACCAGTTCGAGCGCCGCGGCCGTCTCACCGGCCCGCGTCGCGATGCGCAGACGCGCGCTCGACGTATCGCTCCGTCCCTCGGGCGCGTTCAGCGAGAAGTCTGCGATCGAGGTCGCGGGGTTCTGCTCGACCCGGCGGAGCGTATCGGAGAGATCGGTGTCGACGAGGTGACCGACGAGGAGCACGACGACCTCCTCGGCGTAGTGTTCCGCCCCCGCTTGGACGACATTGACGCCCTCCTCGCGAAGCGCCTCGACGATGGCGTCGAAGCGGTTCGGCGTGGCCTCGACGTCGACCTCGACGGGGATCCGCCCGCGTGGCGTGACGTTTCCGCGCTCGTGGAAGATCGACAGCAGATTGCCGCCGTTCTCCGAGATCGGTTCCAACGCGGCGAGCAGCTGTCCCGGTTCGTCGGCGAGTTCGAGACGGATCGTGTGCGGCTGCGGATCGCGCTCTGCGTCGTCGATCTCGCCGCGGGAGCGACCCGTCCGCTCCGCGTCGCCATCGGCCTCCGAATCGGATTCGAGCGCGGACGTCACTTCGAACTCACTCCCGACAGGGTCGGTTTCTCACGGACGAAGTCGCGCCGCGAGATCGATTTCGAACACATACTCCAACGTCAACTGCCGGACCGATATAAGCCTTCGTCGATGGCACGCGTTGCCGAAGACGAAAGCGGAACTTTCGGACGGGGCCGCGACGCTTGGCGACCGTTATATTCGTGGAACCGCCAGCGTGCCGCCGCCGTCGAGCAGCGGAAAGAGGTTCGGAACCAACAGCACGAGCCCGGTGAGACAGACAGCGGCGCTCGCGACGACGCGCACCGGCGACGGGCGCGGTCCACTTCGGCAGTGAGCCGAAGCCGACCTGATCGAGTAGGGCGAGGAGGTGAGTTCGTATGATCCTCACGGACTGGACATACGCTTGAACGTACTGGCTCCTGTGTCGGGAACGAGAATCTGCGGCTCTCCAAAAAAACACTGAGAGCATCGAACCGCGAAAACGGCGGGCCGACGATGCGGCTGTCGATTCAACCGGAATCCGATTTTCGGCCGTCGATTCGATCGGACTATCGGTCCGAGATCGAAGCGCCGATTTTCGGCCGTCGGTGTCGATAGAACGGACCGACGCCGGTCAGAACTGATCGACGGACTGGGGGAGTTCGAGCTTCATGCCCTTGCGCTCGCGGATCTCCATAATCTTCTCGCGCTGGAGGTTGTCGACGAGCACGCGGAACCCGGCGTTCTCGGTGTTCCACGAGGCGCGTCCCTCGGTCGCAGAGCGGATGTCCGAGGAGAACCCGATCATCTCTTCGACGGGCGCGATGCCCTCGATGACCATCAGGTCTCCTTCCTGGAACATATCGTCGACGCGACCGCGACGGCCCTGGATCTCGCCGGAGGCCGACCCCATGTGTTCGGACGGAACGTCGATCCGGACGTTCTGGATGGGTTCGAGCAGTTTGATGTCGGCGTCGATGAGGGCGCGGTGGACGGCGTTGCGGACGGCCGGGATGACCTGCGCCGGACCGCGGTGGATCGTGTCCTCGTGCAGCCTCGCGTCGTGGAGTCGGAGGAGCGACCCCTGGACGGGCTCGTTCGCCAGCGGGCCGTCGTCGAGGGCCTCGTCGAGCCCCTCGATGACGAGTTCCATCGTCTCGTTAAGGTGCTGGATACCCTTCGTGTCGTCGATGAGGATGTTGGTGCCGTGGATGTGCTCGACCTCCTGGGAGGTGTCTTTGTCCATCCCGGCCTCCTGCAGCGCCTCGCGGCGCTCCAGTTCGGGCATATCCATCGAGACCTCGCCGAGCTTGATCGCGTCGACGACGTCCTCCGAGAGGGGTTCGACGGTGATGTAGAACTTGTTGTGTCGGTTCGGCGAAACGCCCTCGACCTCGCGGGACGCCTTCTGCGGGGCCTCGCGGTAGACGACGATGGGCTCACCGGTCTGGACCGGGATGCCCTGGTTCTTCTGAATGCGCTGGGTGATGACCTCGAGGTGCAGCTCTCCCTGTCCACTGATGAGGTGCTCGCCGGTGTCCTCGTTAATTTCGACGCGGATGGTCGGGTCCTCTTTCGCGACCTGCTGCAGCGTCTCGATGAGCTTCGGCAGGTCGTCCATGTTCTGCGCCTCGACGGACTTCGTGATGACCGGCTCGGAGATGTGCTCGATCGACTCGAACGGCGTCATCTCCACGGAGGAGACGGTCGAACCGGCGATCGCGTCGCGCAGGCCGGTGACGGCCGCGATGTTCCCGGCGGGGACCCCGCGGTCGAGCTCCTCGCGCTCGCCGCCCATGAAGATCCCCACGGATTGAACGCGGTTCTTGCCCGCGGTTCCGGAGACGTACAGCTCTTGACCCTGCTTGATCGTCCCGCTGAACAGTCGCCCGGTAGCGATCTCGCCAGCGTGGGGGTCCATCGAGATGTCGGTCACCATGAAGACGACCTCGCCTTCGTCGTCGACCTCGCGCATCTGCCGCGCGAGCTCGGACTCGTCGTCACCGCGCCAAACACGCGGGATACGACGCGGCTGGGCGTCGAGCGGGTTCGGGAAGTGCTCGGCGACCATATCGAGCACGACGTCCGAGAGCGGCGTCTGCTCGTGGAGCTCGAGCCGCTGGTCGTTGCGCTCCATCTCGATGATCTCGGGGAAGCCGATGCCGGTCTCGACCATCGACGGCGCGGAGACGCCCCACTTGTAGAGCGCCGAACCGAACGCGACGGTGCCGCCCTCGACGGAGACGGTCCAGTCGTCGATGTCGTCGCGGTCCTCGGTCATCCCGCGGATGAGCTCGTTGACGTCGCCGATGACGTCCATCAGCCGCTCCTGCATCTCCTCGGGACCCTCCTGCAACTCGGAGATGAGTCGGTCGACCTTGTTGATGAACAGCGCGGGCTTGACGCCCTCGCGGAGCGCCTGCCGAACGACCGTCTCGGTCTGCGGCATCGCTCCCTCGACGGCGTCGACGACGACGAGCGCACCGTCGACCGCACGCATCGCACGGGTCACGTCGCCACCGAAGTCGACGTGGCCGGGCGTGTCGATGAGGTTGATGAGGTGGTTGTTGTCCCCGTACTCGTGGGTCATCGAAACGTTCGCCGCGTCGATGGTGATCCCGCGTTCCTGTTCGTCCTCCTCGGTGTCCATCATCAGGCGGGTCGCCTCGCCCTCGTCGGCGATCATCCCGGCTCCCGCGAGGAGGTTGTCTGTCAGCGTCGTCTTACCGTGGTCAACGTGAGCGGCGATGGCGATGTTCCGGATCTGTTCCGGTTTGTCCATCAGTTGCTCACATTCTTGTACGATCTTCTTTCGTCGGCCCATTATACGACCCAGTACCGGCAGGAGGGTCAAAAGGGTAGTGTTTTGTCGGTGGCGAAATCGGCCGTTACGGCGGCTACGACGTAGGTATGCCTCGGATTACCACGGGTGCGAGAGACGTTCCAACGGGCAAAACACTTCTTAGGGACCGTCTCCAATCGGTGACGAACCACCGCTACCGGTGCGCGCTCTCACCACAGCGGCCCACACAGATGATCCCGTCACACCGATCACGTCGATGATCGCGCCACCTCGATGACCGACCGCGGCGCGACCGAGCCCATCGGAACGGTCCTGTTAGTCGGACTGGTCGTGTTAGCGACCGTGACCGCCGGGAGCGGCCTGCTCCTCCGCACGGACGAGATCAGCGAATCGACCGACGACGTTCGGCTCAACATCAAACCCGACGTGACAGATTCGACTGTCAGCCTGCGTCACGTCGGCGGCCAGTCGTTCGACGCGAGCGAGGTCCGACTCCTTCTCAGAGGCGATTCGGGCGGCCAGGTCGGCCCGCACGCGCTCGATTCCGAATCTGTCGCGGGAACCGACGTCGACGACGGAACGTTCGACGTCGGCGACGAGGTCACCGTCAACCACTCGTTCACCGGCTACATCGACGTGCTACTGGTGTCGAGCGAAACCGGCGATCGGCTGTATCACACGCTCCGATCGACCGCGTCGCGAACGCCGATTCCGACGCCCGGGTCGAACCCGCCGGTTGCCGTCGCCACCTCGGTCGACCGAGTCGCCGAGGGGTTCAGCCTCACGCTGGACGGCTCCGGCAGCAACCACCCGAGCGGAGCGATCGAGAGCTACTCGTGGTCGATCGTCGGCGGGAGCGGCACGATCACCGAGGACGACACCGCAACGCCGAACGCCACGTACGTCGCGCCCGACGACGTGAGCGCCAATCAGACGGTGACCGTCGAGTTGACCGTCACCGGTGCCAACGGCGCTACTGCGACTGACACGACGCAGTTCACGGTGATCGATCTCGACGACGAGAACATCGAGTCACCCACTGACGAGAACGGGGACGGCAGCGCGTTCGACGATCCCAACGGCAACGGCATCTACGACGAGGGAGAGACAGTCATAAGCAAAGACGATCTCGAAGACGGTTTCGACGATTCAGAAACGGATCTGGTCATCTATGAGGACGTCGGAACCGTCACCGGAACCGGATCGGAACTCTCGATCAACGCCAACACCATCACCTCTGGCGTCGACTTCGTGGCGCGGGGAAGCACGATATCGCTCGCGGCCAACGGCGACATCAGGATCGAAGACGGAATCCTGGAGACCAGCGGCAACGGCTTCATCGAGATCACCAGCTACGAGGGCCGGATCATCGCGAACCGAGCGACGATCGACGCCTCGCCGGGGCCGATCACGCTCAACTCCAACGGCGATATCGAACTCGAAGCGGCGACGCTCGACGGCAACGATATTCAAGCTGATCTGGGCACTTCGACGGCGACGCTGTACGTCGATCAGTTGGAGATCGCAGGCAACGACGTTCTCGTGTACGATCCCGACGACATCACGGTGAACGGCACGCCAAATTCGGGTTCGGTCTCGCCGACGTAGTGGTCAGGGCCGACCAGTCCGTTGCTCGCAACGCCGACACTGGTATAATGGTTCCCTCACAACTGCGATGCGTATGGCCGTCTCACGATCCGATCGCGCGCAGGCGACGCTGATCGGATTTATCATCCTCTTCGGCTTTCTGGTCATCATCTACGCGGGCTTTCAGGCGTACGTCGTCCCCAATCAGAACGCGGAGGTCGAGTACAACCACTATCAGGAGGTCCGCGAGGATATGACTGATCTGTACACGGAGGCCGTCTCCCTCGGGATGTCCTCGAAGAGCGGCCAAGTACTGGTCCCCGTCGACCTCGGGACCAACTACCCCTCGCGGCTGTTTTTCATCAACCCACCGCCCGCCGCGGGTTCGATCGGGACGACGAACCGCGGCGAGATCTCAGTGACGTTCGCCGACGGGTCGGGATCGACGACGGACCTCTGCGGCGGCGCGACGACTGCGGGGATCACCTACACACCGAGTTACAGCGTGACAGAGCAACCCGAGATCAGATACGAAAACGGGCTGCTCTACGTCGAGACCGCCGCCGGGGAATACGCGATGCTCGAACAGCAGCGGGTCGTCAACGAGTCCTCGAACACGGTCCGTCTGTATCGGCTTCAGGGCACCCTGCAGACGCGCTCGAACGTCGGGACGCTCCCGATAGAACTCACCGGAACGAGGACGTACGGTACCACGACCCGCGAGATAGAGCGTGTCACGCTCCCGAGCGAACTCCCGGCGGCGACGTGGAACGACCGGGTGCTCCCCGACGACCCCGATATCACGGCGAATCAAAACGGCAGCGGGAGCGTCGACATCACGTTCACCGGTGGGGAGTCCTACCAGGTCCAATGTTTCACAGTCGGCCTCGGTGAGAACCCCGAGACGAACTTCGCGAACGCGACGACGTATTAGCGGCGCTCTCGGGGCAAGAGTCTTAGTCTGCGGCCCCGTGCGAACGATACGCATGGACTTACGAGTACGCGGCGACGTCCCGGCCGGACCGTTTCTCGGCGCGGCCGACCTCTTCGAGACCGAGTACGATCTCGAACTGCCGGTGTACGTCGACGTCCGAACGGACCCCGACGAGCGAACCTGGGCGGCGCACTACGACGATTACCACGTCCTGAACATCTCGAAACACGCGGCGACAAGCGCGATGGCACGCGAACTGGTGGTTCACGAACTCGCGCACATGGCGCGCAACGAGGAGGGCCACGTCTCTCATCACCTCCGAACTGAGGAAGCGCTCTTTCTCGCGCTTTCCGGCGAGTCAGTCGAGCGACGCAAAGTCGCGCACTGCTATCAGATCGCGAACCATATGAAGGACATCTACGCCGACGATATTACGCTGTCTGTGATGCCGCCCGAGAAATTGATCGCCTTCCTCGAATCCGAACTCGCCCGGGCGGTCGCGACTCGCTCCGACCCCGCGCCGTGGCCCGACTCCCGTCGCGTCACCGCCGGATCCGATCCCGAGATCACGGCCGTCAACGCCGCGTTCGCGCTCGGACTCGTCGAACGACACGACGTCGTCGGTCGCGACCACCGCATCTACGATCTGGCGCACGCCGCCGCCGACGACGCGCCGGGCGTCGACCTGGGCGCGTTCAAACGGCGGTTCCGCTCGCTCGTCGACGACCCCTCGACGAGTGATCACCGGAAGGCGCTCGTCGACGCCACGCGGGCGTACGTCGTCGGCGAGTCCGGCGGCGACGTCGCCGCGGACTGAAGCCATGGCTCCGTCGTCGACGCGGAAAACGAGCAGGAAAACGAAAACGAGTAGAAACGAGAGAGTCGTGCGAACGGTCTACCGGGCCGCTTCGGCGACGCGCTCGGCTTCCTCTTTCTGGCTGATCGCGTACGACTGGACGTCGTAGTCGGCCGCGCCGATGAGCACCTGCGCGAGCGCCTCGGCGGCGCTCTGCGGCTTCTTGTAGGAGCCGCGCTGGGTCCCTTCGGCGATGAATTTCAGCGCCTGGTCGACGCGACGCTGGGGCGCGACGTCGACGGCCTGCGGGACGGAGATACCGCCGTACTTCAGGCGGACGGTCTCCTCGCGGGGTGCGGCGTTCTCGACCGCGCGGACGAGCACCTGCACCGGGTTCTCCTCGGTGCGGTCGTTGACGATCTCGAAGGCTTCCTTGACGATTTTCATCGTCTTCTGCTTGTGGCCCGTGTTCTCCTCGGTCTGCATCAGGCGGTTGACGAGCCGCTCGACGATGCTGATCTCGGACTTCTGGAACTGCTTTCCGGCGTGTCGGCCCATCGTGTGCGCGATCGGCGTGACGTTGATGTAGCGCTCGGTCGAGGGGTCGGCGTACTCGATCTCGCTGACGTCCCAGACGCCGAACAGCTGCGCGTTCGTCTCTGCCTCTTCGCTGTCTGCGGGGGCGTCGGGTTCGGGAGCTTCGCTTTCGGACATCTTAGCGCACCGGTTTCTCTGCGTTGCCGCGGACCAGTTCGATCATCGCGACGCCGTTGACCTTCTCGACCTTGTAGTTCACGCCGGAGAGGTCGCCCATCGCGCGACCCTTCGCGCCGCCGATCCCCGAGATCGTGACCTCGTCGTGCTCGTCGATGAACGAGATCGCGCCGTCACCGGGACAGAACGCGGTGACCTGCTTTCCGTTCTTGATGAGCTGAACTCGGACGCACTTCCGGATGGCCGAGTTGGGCTGCTTCGCTTCGATACCGACCTTCTCGAGGACGATCCCGCGACCCTGCGGGGCACCCTCGAGCGGGTCGGACTTTGCGCCGAGACCGCGCTCGCGTCGCGCGTACTCCGAGTCGGACCAGCGTCGCTTCTGCCGGTCCTGCTTGAGTTTCCGCGCGGCGTATTTGCCGTTCGCCATAGTGACCCGAAGTTCCCCACGGAGCTACTTAAGCCTCCCTTTTCGGCCCCGACGAAACGGGCGCAGGTCGGGTTAGCACCCCCTAAGGACGGATCTGAGGGCGTCATTTCGATTCCGGACACGGACGCTCGACGAAGGAGAGCGTCCGAACGGCGCTGAGAGACGGTCGTTTCGGTACTCGCAGTTCGCGTTGATTTCGGTACTTACGGTCGACGGTTGTTCCGGTACTCACCGTTCGCGGTCGTTTCGATAGCCGCAGTCAGCGGCCGTCGCGCCCGTCGCGCTCATCGGTCGCGTTCCGCTTCTCGACGTCCACGGATACCGAGCCGCTGAGTTCGCGTGCCGAGGGCGGCCCGAGCGTGACGTCGATCTCGTCGAATCTGGATTTCACTCGCCGCCGGAGATCGGATCTCAGGGTCATGAGGTCGACGTCCATCGGATCCCCGATCCAGCACACCGCGTGCAGTCGGACCGAACTCGAACCCAACGCGTCGAGCATCGCCGTCGGCGTCGGCTCCTCGAGAATCCGATCGTCGTCGCGAGCCACCTCGACGAGTTCCCGAAGCGCCAGTTCGACGTCGTCGTCGTACCCGATCTCGAACGCCTCGACGACGCGGTATCGATCGCGCCCGTACGGTCGCGTGAGCGCGTTCGCCGTCAGTTCGGTGTTCGGCACGGTGATCGTCTCGTTGTTCAGCGTTCGGACTCTCGTCACGCGGAAGTCGATCTCCTCGACGATGCCCTCGCCGCCCGGCCAAGCGATCCAGTCGCCGACGTTGAAATCCGGATCAGAAACCAGAAACAGCCCGCTCGTGAGCGATCCCACGACGTCCTGACTCGCCGCGCCGACGACGAGCGTCAGCGCGGCGACCACGATCGAGAGGTTCGTCAGGAGCGACCACAGGCCCGCACCCGCGATGCCGACGAGGACCGCGACCGCGACGATGATCGCGTGTGCGTACGTCCGCGTCGCCGTCGCGATCGTGGGGTTGTTCCGGTTCCGCGCGGCGACGACGCGGACGGTGAGCGGGATCACGACGAGACGGCCCAGCGAGTACGCCACCGTCGCGGCGACCGCGAACCCGACGAGGCCGCGAGCGAGGTCGGCGTACGACTCGGTGACGACCCCGTCGAATAGTCCGGGCGGGACGATCTGGGCCGTCGTCGAGAGCGTCGGCCCGAACAGTTCGGAGAGCACGACCGCACAGACGCGGACGAATGTGAAAAGTGTGGACCCGCGAACGGGTCGGGACGACGGGAGCGACTACGTCAACTGGATGTCGTCGATCTCGTAGTGCCGCTCGGCGAGCGTCCGCGCAGTCTCGATGTTCTTGCCGCCGGAACCGATGGCGACGCCGCGGTCCGCGTCGGGAACCTCGGCGTAGGCGACGCGCTCGCCGCCCTGTTCGGAGAGCGTCACGTGTCGAACCGCCGCCGGTGCGAGCACGCTCTCGACGAACGCCGAGGGCGTCTCGGCGTCCTCGACGAGTTCGACGTCGCGGCCGATCGACTCCTCGACCGCACGGACGTGTTTGCCGCCCGGGCCGATCGCAGAGCCCATCTCGCCCGCCGCCACGAGAATGACGATTCGCTCCTCGAAGACGAGACAGTCGCGCGCGGTCGCGCCCGTCTCGTCCTCGAAGCGGGCGATGTATTGGCGCGCCTCGTCCGACAGCGTGATCCGCATCGCTCAGTCGTCCGAGGGTTCGGGCGTCCCGCCGTCGGCCTCGATCGAGCCCATCCGCAGGGCGACGTCGCCGGTCCCGATCGAGACGGGCTTACCGACGATGACGTTCTCGATGACGCCGTCGAGGTCGTCCTCCTCGCCGTGGACCGCGGCGTCGAGCAGATGGTTGACCGTCACCTCGAACGCGGCGCGGGCTAGCACGGAGTCTTTCGACCCCGAGATGCCGTGGCGACCGATCGATTCGATCTCGCCGCGGTTCGTCATAATGTCCGCGACGAGCATCAGGTGGCGGATGTTCACGTCGTCGAGGCCCTGCTCTTTCAGCGTCTCCATCGTCTCGTTGATGATGGTCTCGCGGGCGGCCTCGACGCCGAGGTTGCGGTAGACCTCGTGGATGTTGTTACTCGTCGAGCGCGAGGCGTCGACGCCCTCGATCGAGAGCACGTCGCCGAAGGCCGATCCCTCGGTGTAGAGGACGAACTCCTCGCCGTCGGTCTGCTCGTTGTCCTCCTTGCGGATGACGACGCGGGATATGTCCTCTAACCCTTTGAACACGATGTCGCGGAGTTCTTCGACGAGCTGGAGCAGCCGCCGGTAGCTCGGCTCCTCGGGACCGAACTCGATGAGCGTCTCCGAGCGCCGCGTGCTGACGCCGAGGGCGTCCTCGATCGTCTCGGCGATCTCCTGGGCGACCGTATCGACGCTGTCGACGGTCGGCCACCGCTCCGCGAGGGTGTCCTCGTTGAGGTCGACCTGGACGATCATATCCGCCACGTTCGTCGAGATGTCGCCGAGCGCGAGGATCTTCGTCGCCTCCATCTGCCAGACGACCTCGTGGGCGCGCTCGCGGTTCTCCGCGTACTCCTCTTCGAGGTGGACGGTCATCATCGGCGTGTCGGGCGTTTTCCGCGCGTCAACCAGTTCGATGAGTCGCGGCAGCCCCTGCGTGACGTCGATCTCGGCGACGCCCGCGTAGTGGAACGTGTTCATCGTCATCTGCGTTCCGGGCTCGCCGATCGACTGCGCGGAGACGGTCCCGACCGGGTCGTGCGCCTCGACGCGCGAGTCCTCGTACCGCGAGTGGATCGCGTGTGCGATCTCGTCAGCCTGGTCGAGGTCGACGCCCCCGCGGGCTTCGATCGTCTCGTAAATCCGGTGCAGGAGGCTCTCGGGCAGTTCGTAATCCTCCACGATCGCCTCGATGTCGTCTGTGACGTACTCGTATTCCTCAGTCATCTGACTCCACCCCCAGGTTCTGCGCCTTGTCGAGACCCGGACCGGCGTACTCGGAGATGTTCGTCGGTAGCTTCTTCCGGCCGAGGAACTCTTCTTTCTCCGCTTCGGAGTCGAACTCCGCGTCGATGATCCGGTCTGCGATGTTCTCGACGTCGATCGGGTTGTCCTCCGAGGAGGACACCTTCACGGGCGAGGTTCCGTCCTCGCCGAACTCGAACTGGACGACCGTCCCGGAGGTGTCGCGGACGGTGCCGTCGTACTGCGCTTCCAACTCGGAGAGGGCGTTGATCAGCCGACGCTGCAGGTACCCGGACTTCGACGTCCGAACCGCCGTGTCGACGAGGCCCTCGCGGCCGCCCATCGCGTGGAAGAAGAACTCCCGCGGGGTGAGGCCGCCGCGGTAACTGTTCTCGACGAAGCCGTGCGCCTCCGCCGAGAGGTCGTTCGGCTGGTAGTGGCTGAGGGTCCGCCCCTCGTAGCCGCGGTTGATCCGCTCGCCGCGAACCGCCTGCTGGCCGACGCAACCGGCCATCTGCGTGAGGTTCAGCATCGATCCACGCGCGCCAGAGCGGGCCATCACGACCGCCGGGTTGTCGTCGGCGAAGTGGTCCTCGGCGATCTCACCGGCGGAGTCACGCGCCTTCCCGAGCTGCTGCATAATCTTCATCTCGAGCGTCTCGTCGACCGTCCGACCCGGCAGCGACTCCAACTCGCCAGCCTCGTAGATCTCGATGAGCTCCTGGACGCGGTCGTAGGCGCTCGCGATGGCCTCGTCGACCTGCTCGTTCGCCGCTTGAGGGATCGACTCGTCGTCGATCCCGATCGAGAAGCCGAAGTGCATGATCGCGCGCATCGCCAGCGACGCGACCTCGTTGACGAACACGCGAGCGCGCGTCTTCGAGTGGACCTTCGCCAGGGTGTCGACGACCTCGCCGCCGAACGCGCCGACGGCGTCCTCGTCGATGGTGCCCGAAATGAGCTGGCCGTTCTCGATCACGACCTCGTCGCCCGCCGAGGACGTGAACTCGAGGTTCAGGTCGTCGGGGAGGAGTTCGCTGAAGAGCTGTTGGCCCGTCCAGTAGGGCTCGCCGTCGTCGGACTCGCCCGCTGGCTCCGGGAGCGTGTCGATGCTCGTCGCGCGGAGCAGGTCGAGCGCCTGCGTCTCCGTGAACTCGGGGTTGCCGTTGGTGAGGAGATAGGTCCCGGAGATGTGGTCCTGGATCGCGCCGATGATGTTCTCACCGAAGCGCGGGCTCAGGAGCTGCTCCTGTACGCGCATCAGGACGCGGGCCTCAGCGCGCGACTCCTCGGTCTGCAGGGCGTGCATGTTCATCTCGTCGCCGTCGAAGTCGGCGTTGTACGGCGGACAGACGACGGTGTTGAGCCTGAACGTCTTATACGGCATCACGACGACCTCGTGAGCCATAATCGACATCCGGTGCAGCGACGGCTGCCGGTTGAAGATCACGATGTCGCCGTCGATCAGGTGTCGGTTGACCTCCCAGCCGACGCCGATCTTCTCGGCGAGTTCCTCGCAGTTCTTCTCGGTCACCTTCAGTCGGCGGCCGTCGGGGCGCTTGACGTAGTTCGCGCCCGGGTGGCCCTCGGGACCGTTGCGGACGTACTGCTGGGCGCGATCGAGGTTCCGCTCGGAGACGTTCATCGTCTGGGTCATCTCGCGAGCGACGCGCTCGGGGACGCCGACCTCGTTCAGCGAGAGGGTCGGGTCCGGCGAGATGACGGTCCGCGCGGAGAAGTTCACGCGCTTGCCGGACAGCGAGCCACGGAAGCGGCCCTCCTTGCCCTTCAGGCGCTGTGAGAGCGTCTTCAGCGGACGACCGGAGCGGTGTCGCGCGGGCGGCGTGCCCGAGATCTCGTTGTCGACGAACGTGGTGACGTGGTACTGCAGCAGTTCCCAGAGGTCCTCGATGATCAGTTGGGGTGCGCCCGCCTCGCGGTTCTCCATGAACCGCTGGTTGATGCGGATGATGTCGACGAGCTTGTGCGTCAGGTCGTCCTCCGAGCGCTGGCCGTTGTCCAGCGTGATCGACGGCCGCGCGGTGACCGGCGGGACCGGAAGCACCGTGAGAATCATCCACTCGGGTCGCGAGCGGCTGGGGTCGATACCGAGCGTCTCGATGTCCTCGTCCGGGATGTCCTCGAACCAGTCGCGGATGTCCGAGGGCATGAGCTTGTTCATGTCCTCCTCGGTGAGGTCGGCGTCGAGCGCCTTCTCCAGCTTTTTCCGGTCTTCGCCGACGGGGCGGAACTCGCCGGAGAGAATCTCGTTGACGCGGCTGAGATCGAGACCCGACTCCTCGGCGAGTTCGCTGGGCGACATCCCGCTGTCGTCCTCGTCGTCGGGGTCCGGCTGCATCGCCGAGGCGATGCGCTCGGAGTAATCGCCCGCGAGGACGTCCTGGACTTCGTAGTAGGTTGTCGGTTTCTCGTGTTTGATGTCGTGCTGCGGCGCGCTGCAGTGCGGGCAGCGACTGGCCTTCCGAGCCTGTCGGACGGCCGATTTGAGCACGTCGGTCCAGTCCTCGCCGAGCTCTTCGTTGCGCTGCAGTCCGTCGCGGAACTCGTCTTGCTCCTCGGCCGTGAGGGAGAGGCGACCGCACTCCCGACAGGTCGAGCGAAGCAGCCGTCGGATCAGTTTGGTGAAGCCGACGTGGATGACGGGTGCGGCCAGTTCGATGTGGCCGAAGTGCCCGTTACACGACCCCGAGTGCGACCCGCAGGTCCGACACTCGAGCCCGGGGTCGATGACCCCGAGACGGGGGTCCATCAGCCCCATATCGATTGGGTAGCCGTCGTCGTCGTACGTGTCCGCGGTGATGATCTTCGTCGCGGACATATCTCGGTACGTCTCCGGGTCCATCAGCCCGAACTGGATGGCACCGATCTCTTTGGGTGTCTGCATTGACATTGTGTTGTTAGACTGCGTCTTGGAGGTCCAGGCGTGGTCGGATGCCGAGCGCGATCATCTCGTCGAGGAGGAGCTTGAACGCGTAACTGATCTCGATCTCGTGGATGTCGTCCTCGTCGCCGGTGACGGGATCGTAGATGCGGCGCTGGCCGCGGTCCTCGACGGCGACCATCCCGGTCTCCGCGGAGATGTACACCGTCTCCTTGTCGGAGGAATCGAGCAGGCGTTCCTGCAACACCATCGCCGCGCCGTGGCCGATGACGGTGTCGCGCTCCATCTCACCCAGTCGGAGACCGCCCTCGCGGGCGCGTCCCTCGGTGGGCTGGCGGGTGAGCACCTGCACCGGCCCGCGCGAACGAGCGTGCAGCTTGTTGCTCACCATGTGGTAGAGCTTGTGATAGAAAATCGTCCCGACGAAGATCTCGGCGTCGATCTTCTCGCCGGTGACGCCGGAGTACATCACTTCCTTGCCGGAGGATTTGAATCCGTGATCTTCGAGCGCGCCGCGGAGTTCCTCTTCGGACTCGCCCTGGAAGGCGGTGCCGTCGACGCGGCGTCCCTCGAGCGCGCCGACCTTGCCGCCGAGCATCTCCAGCACGTGGCCGACCGTCATCCGCGACGGGAGCGCGTGCGGGTTCAACACGAGGTCGGGGACGAGGCCCTCCTCGGTGAATGGCATGTCCTCCTGCGGTGCTAGGTGACCGACGACGCCCTTCTGACCGTGCCGGGACGCGAACTTGTCGCCGAGTTCCGGGATCCGCTGGTCGCGGACCGACACCTTCGCCAACTTGGAACCGTCTTCGCCCTCCATCAGGGTCACGGTGTCGACGACGCCCGACTCTCCGGAGCGCATCGTCACTGAGGTCTCGCGTCGCTTTTGCGGCGAGAGCCCGCCCATGTCGTCGGGCTCTTCGAGGAATCTCGGAGGGGACGTCTTGCCCAAGAGAACCGAGTTCTCGTCGACCCGCGTCTCGGGGTTGACGAGGCCGTCCTCGTCGAGGTGCGTGTACGCGTCTTCCCCGCGCGCACCGCGGACGTCCTGGCTCGGCATCTCGAAGCGGTCCTCCTGACCGCCGGGGTAGCGTCGCTCCTCTCCCTCGTACGTCCGGAAGAAGTGCGAGCGGGCCATCGCCCGGTCGACCGAGCCCTGGTTCATCACGAGCGCGTCCTCGATGTTGAACCCCTCGTAGCTCATCACGGCGACGACGAAGTTCTGCGCCGCCGGTCGCTCGTCGAACCCGATCTGTTCTGTGGTCTGGGTCTTGACCATCGACAGTTGCGGGTAATGGAGGAGGTGCTGTCGCGTGTCGGGACGGATGCGGTAGTTCGCCGCGGGGATCCCCAGCGACTGCTTCATCATCCCCGCACCCATCGTAATACGCGGCGAGGCGTTGTGCTCGGGATACGGGATCATTCCCGCGCCGATCCCGAAGATGAGCTGCGGGTCGATCTCGAGGTGGGTGTGCTCGTCGTTGATCTCGTCCTCGTCGACGGCGACGTAGATGTCTTCTTCCTCCTCGGCGTCGATGAACTCGACGTAACCGCGCTCGACGAGGTCCTCGAACTGCAGGGATCCCTCGGTGACCGCTTCGATCTCCTCGTCGCCGAGGAGTGGTTCGCCGTTTTCGACGACGATCAGCGGGCGGCGCGCGCGGCCAGCGTCGGCGTTGACGATGACCTCGCGTGTCCGCTCCTTGACGGAGACGTTCACCATCTCGCTGACGTCGCCGCGACGCCGCGCCTCTCGGATCTGGTCTGCGAGCTGTTCGGGGTCGGGGTGCGTCCCGACCAAACTGCCGTTGACGTAGACTTTCGCCTCTCGTTGTGCCTGAGCCATCGTTTTAGTCGTCCGCGGGTGTGCCTGCTGCCGGTCCTTCGATGCCGGGAATTCCTTCGACGCCCATCGACGCCAGTTCGCGCTTGAGCGACTGTTCGTCCTCGATGTTCTGTGAGAGCTCCATCGCCTGCGCGAAATTCTTCACCAACCCGCAGTTCGGTCCCTCCGGCGTTTCCGAGGGGCAGATGCGACCCCACTGGGTCGCGTGCAGGTCGCGCGCCTCGAAGTGCGGCTGGCTCCGCGACAGCGGGCTGCGGAGCCGACGCAGGTGCGAGAGCACGCCCATATAGTCCGTCCGATCGACGAGCTGTGAGACGCCGGAGCGGCCGCCGACCCAGTTGCCCGTCGCGATCGGGTGTTCGAGCCGCTCGGTTAGCACGTCGGAGCGAACCACGGTGCTGACCGTCAGATCGCGGTTCCGCATGTTCGCCCGTTCGAGCTGGTACTTCACGTCGCGTGCCAGCTTGTTCAGCGCGGTTCTGAACAGGTCCTTCATCAGGTCGCCGGACACCTTCAGCCGCTTGTTGGCGTAGTGGTCCTTATCGTCGGACTCGCGGCGGTTCAGGGCGAGTTCGAAGCAGGCTTCGGCCATCCGACAGAGGTAGTACGCCTTGTTGATGCGGACGTCCTCGTCCTCGACGCCGTCCTCGTGCAGGTGCGGCAGCAGGTAGCGGTCGATGACGTAGTTCGCCCGCTTCAGCTGGTAGTTCTTGCCCTGGCCGCCCGCGACGCGCTCGCCGAGCGTCTCGATCGCGGCCTGCTCGGTCTGGACGTCGGCCTCCTCCAGGTTTTCGAGCATGAACTTCACGATCTCGGGGTCGTCGCTCACCCGATGAACGATCTCCTCGTCGGACTCCAGCCCGAGCGCGCGAACGAGCGTCACGAAGTTCACGCTGCCCGACACCGAGGGGAACGAGACTTCGAGCAGTCCCTCACGGTTGCGCTCGCAGAGCACGAGCGCGCGGTAACCCCGGCGCTGGGAGAACGTCTTCGCGACCTGAATCTCGTCGCCGTACTTCGAGTCGTATTCGGCCAGAATCTTGTTCGGTGCGAGGTCCTCGCTCGTCATCAACACGCGCTCGGAGCCGTTGACGATGAAGTAGCCGCCGGGGTCAACGGGGTCCTCGCCGATCTCGATCAGCTCGTCGTCGGTGAGCCCGGCGATGTTGCACTTCGAGGAGCCGACCATAATGGGCATCCGTCCCACCTTGGTCTCGGTCGTGTCGACGACGATCTCCTCTTCCTCCTCGCCCCCGCGCACGATGGACATCTCCATAAACACCGGCGCGGCGTAGGTGATGTTCCGGAGTCGGGCCTCCTGCGGGAACAGCAGTTCCTCGGACCCGTCGGCCTCGCGGACGCGGGGCGTCTCGATCCGGACGTCACCGAGTTCGACGTAGACGGGCTCTTCGCCCTCCTTGTCGCCGATGTCGGTCTCGATTCGCTCCTTCTCGGTGACGACGTCCTGCATCCCCCGTTCGAGGAAGTTGTTGAACGAGCGGAAGTGATGCTCTGCGAGTCGTTCCTCCGAGAAGTACTCTCTCGATACGGCGCGTCGGTCCTCTCGATTCATTCGATCACCAGTCGGTAAGAGACTGCTCTGTCTGTCGTTCGCGAGTCGCGGACGATCTTGACGACGTCGCCGACTTCCGCGTCGTCGGGGAGCGCGGGGTCCTTCCGTTTGATCTTCGGAAGCTCCGCGCGCTCGACGTCGTACTGCGTCAGCATCGACTCGACCTCTTCTTCTCCGATGAGCGTGTGCTCCGGGACGAGTTCGTGTTGGCTTACGTCTACCATATCTGAGTGCGATGGGTGTCGGTTGGGGAAGAAATTCTCACGGGATACTACAGCCCGGTTCGGATGGGAGCCATTTAACCCTTGCCAACTTCGGGTCGGATAAGCACGGCTCACCATCACGAGTACCCTCAGCACTCGTGTTGCGTTGACACACGCAAGTCTCGGATAAAGATGTTCCGGCGAGTTGCGCGCGAAAGGCGACCTCCCGCCGCTCACGCGGGCAGAGCCACAGAGTTTATCTCCCAACGGGCGGCCAGCGCCCCCGTGATCTGAGGCTGATCCCGCGTCGGGCCGCGGTTGCTCGGCACGTCGACGCGGGACTGACGGCGACACTCGGGTGTGACTGACTCCCGACGACGTCGCAGGCGGTGTGCCGACTGTTCGCCACTCTCTCTCCCTTCGAGGACGCCTATTCGACGACGAGGCTCGTCCGCTCGTCGACGGCGTCGGCCTCCGCGAAGTCGCCGCCGCCCAGCAGGCCGCGGGCCGCCTTCTTACCCCACTCGACCGCGGGCTGGGTGAACGTCGAGACCGCCGCGAGCTCGCCGTACAGCACGCACGCGGCCTCCATCTCGTAGAGCAGCGAGCCGAGGCTCTCCTCGTCGACGGCGTCGATCTCGACGCGGATCGCCGGGACGCCCGACTCGACGAGGCTCGCCTCCGTCGCCTCGAACTCGGCGTCGAGCAGCTCTCCGAGCGAGGAGCCGCCGAGGTACGACAGCCCGTCGAGGTCGGTTTCGGGGATCGCTCGGTCCGTGTAGTCGCGCGGCCGGACAAGTGTGATGAGCTTGTCGCGAGGACCGGCGCGGTACAGTTGGAGTTGGGAGTGCTGATCTGTCGCGCCGAGCGCTCTCGCGGGCGTCTGACCGAGGCCGTCCTTCCCGAGGCTCTCGGCCCACAGCTGGGCGAACCACTCGGCGAACGTCTCCAGTCGCTCGGCGTAGGGCATCATCGCGTTCGTCACCGCGCCGCGGTTCGCCAGCGCGTACGTCGTCGCACCGTAGGCGTACGCGGGCGTCTCGAACAGCGATCCCGAGAGCCCGTCAGCCGCGTCGCTCGCGCCCGACCGGATCGAATCGAGGTCGTGGCCCTGAATAGCAGCCACGGCGAGGCCGACCGTCGAGAGCGCCGAGAACCGGCCCGGAACGCCGTCCGGGACAGCGAGCGAGGGTAGCTCGTGCTTCTCCGCGAGCGACCGGAGGTTTCCGGACTCGCCGGTCGTCACGAAGGTTCGATCGGTCCAGTCGACGCCAGCGTCGGCCATCGCCTCGCGGACGACGAGGAAGTTCGCGAGCGTTTCGGCCGTCGTCCCCGACCGAGAGACGACGTTCACGACCGTCCGATCGAGCGGCAGCGACTCCAGGAGTCGCGAGACGTGCTCCGGGTCGACGTTGTCGAGGAAATACGCGTCGGGGTCGTCCGGTCCCGCGAGGGCGTCGGCGAACGTCGCCGCGCCGAGGGCGCTTCCACCGATGCCGACCGTTAGAACCGCCTCGGCATCGTCGAACGGCGCGACGGCTGATCGGATCGCATCGAGGTCGACGGTTGACGGGAGGTTCAGCGCCTCGTAGCCGTGATCGTGTTCGTTGCGGCCGGTTTCGATCCGCTCGTGAGCGGCCGCTACCTGTTCGTCCAGTCGCTCGAGCGACTCCCGAGAAACGCCGGGTGTCGCGTCGAGCGCGCTGCCGAGGTCGACGTGCATATCTCCTCAAGCACCGCCCGCGACGAAAAACCGGTCGATCTGTCCGCGATTGAGGACTAACGGGGAACGCCGATCGATCGGTTCGTTCAAACCGTCGCGCGTCCAAGAAGCTCCGATGGCATCCGGGTACGACGGCGTCTTCGGTGCGTTTCCCTACGCGCTGCGCACCAGCGAGTCGTGGCTGTTCAAGTGCTACGTCGTCGCGAGCGCGCTCGCGATCGGTCTCATCACCCTGCTCGTCGGTATCGCAGTCGTGGTCCTGATCGGCCAGACTGCCGCGATTCAGGGCGGGTCGCTCACGCTCTCGCGCGCGTTCTACATCGTCCTCGGTCTGCTCGTCGTGCTCCCCGCGATCGCGCCGGTCCTGATCGTCGCCCGGCGTCGACGCCGCGGCGTCGACGCCTCGGCCCGACACGAGACCGCGCTCGCCGTGGCCGGGTTCGTGTTCCTCCTCACGCTGTATCTGGGTCTCGTCGCGTCGATGCCGGAGACGTTCGCTCTCGACGGCGACACCGTCACGCGGCCGCCGCCCAGCGGCATCTTCGCGCCCGTTATCGCGGCATTGTATGCGGTTCCGGGTGCGCTCTCGTGGACCGTTCCGCTCGCCGGAGCGCTGCTCGTCGCAGTCGTTCACCGGGTTTTCGGGTGAACCTTGCCGCCGCTTATCAACCGGCTGCCGACGAAACCCGCAAGTGCCCTGACCGGCTAGGAGGGCCCAATGACCGACGCCGACGGACCGAATGCGGACGACGACCAGATAGAAGGGACCTTCCTCGTGACGGCCGCCGAATCAGACTCCGCGGTGCTGAAAAACGTCGAGAGCGGACAGGTTCACACGCTCTCGTCGAATCCCGGTGTCGAGCGGGCGGACGTCGTCGAGGGCGTCGTCGCCCCCGATCCGCCGCTGAACGTCTCCTACCAGCTGATCGAGACGTCCGCCCGACGGTCGCTCGCCGTCGAGAAGAGCGACGAGCCGCCGACAGCGCACTCTCAGGAGTTGGCGGCAGCGCAAGACATCGGCGGGCTCACGCGCGAGGAGCGCGCCGGGACCGGGGAGATCCACGTGATTACCGTTCCGGAGGGAGACACCGAAACCGCCGTCGACGACGTGCTCGACGACGAGGAGCAGTTACTCTCGCGAGCGGCGCGTCTCGGCGTGAACCGCGTCGAAGTCCGGTCGTCGCCGGGCGTGCTCTCTGTTCGATATATGCCCTGAGGTACTGTCGGGTCGCTCTGTTCGGCCCGACGTGTAGTCGAGCATAAGAAGGCTTATTCGGCGGCGCTCTCCACCGGCACTTATGGTCGAGTTTACGGTACCGGAGGTCGATTACTCTCGGTACACGAATCGCCAGTTAGCGGCGATTCCGCTGGCCCTCTTGGTCCTGGCGCTCCTTATCATCTCGGGGTGGTACGTGATGACCGGATCGCCCGTGAACCAGGGCATCGATTTCACCGGTGGAACGGAGGTACAGGTCGCGATCGACGGCCCGCAGGCGGAAGCCGAACAGCAGATCCGAGAGACGTTCTCGGCTGAGCCCGAATCCATTCGATCGGTCCCCGCACAGAACGTCTACGTCGTGACCTTCCAGTCCGGGGCGGGTACGGACTCGGTCGAGGCGTCCGAGTTAGAGCAGCAGGCCACAGACGCCGGGCTCGACATCCGTTCGATTTCGACCGTATCCGCGAGCTTCGGAGGCGACACGCAGACGCTCGCACTCGGCGGGCTCGCGGTCGCGTTCCTGGGAATGAGCGTCCTCGTCTTCGCCATGTTCCGCGTGTTCGTCCCCTCGATCGCGGTCGTCCTCTCCGCTTTTTCGGACATCGTGATTCCGCTCGCGCTGATGAACGTGCTCGGCATCGAACTCTCGCTCGGGACCGTCGCCGCCCTCCTGATGCTCATCGGGTACTCCGTCGACTCGGATATCCTCCTCAACAACCACATCCTCCGGCGCTCGGGTGACTTCTACGAATCGACGTACCGGGCGATGCGGACCGGCGTGACGATGACGTTGACGTCGATCGTCGCGATGATCGTGATGACGATCACGGCGACGCTGTTCGGGATTCAGCTCCTCGCCGCGATCGGGACAGTGCTCGTGTTCGGACTCGCGACCGACCTGATGAACACCTATCTGCTCAATCTGAGCCTGCTTCGCTGGTACAAGTTCGAGGGGGTGAATCGCTGATGGTCGATTTCCGTGACAACTGGCGGGTCGTCCTCCTCGTCGTATTCCTCCTGATTTCGACGTTCGCGCTGTTCTCGCCGACCCTCGCGGCCGACGACGGCGGTGAGAGCGGCGGTGACGTCGCGGGCGAACAGGGACTGACGAACCTCCAGTACGGACTCGAACTCTCGGGCGGCACACGCGTTCGCGCACCGCTCGTCGGCGTGACCGCCGAGGGCGTCGAATTCGGCGGCGACGAGCCGCGAACGGTCGAACAGAACGTCGCGGACGAACTCGAGAACGCGGGACCAGCGGACGTGATCGCGCGGTTCGGAGCACAGTCCGGGGAGCAATCGACCGCACAGCCGCAGTCGGGGCCGCAGAGCACCGTCGAGGTGACCGCCGAAGACGTCAGCCCGGATGACCTCGCGGCCGCACTCGACGCGGCCGGGTACGATCACGAGACCACGCGCGAGGGCGTCACGGAGACGACCCGACAGGAGGTCGTCCGCATCCTCCAGAACAAGATCAACGAGGCCGGGCTCTCCGGCGGGACGGTCCAGCAGGTGACGACCGCCCAGGGCGATAACTACATCCTCGTCGAGGTGCCGAACCAGGACGCCTCGGAGGTTCGAAACCTCGTCGCCGAGCGCGGGACGGTCGTCATCGAGGCGTACTACCCCGCCGGAAACGACAGCGGATACGCCCGCGACGTGGTTCTTCAGCAGGAGGACTTCCAGAGCATCGGGACCGCACAGGAGAGCGACGGCGGCGGCGCGTACGTCCCCGTGACGGTCTCCGAATCGGTCGCCCCCGACTTCCAGCAGTCGATGCGGGATTCGGGCCTCGCACAACCGGGCGGGACGCGGTGTACCTACCAAGCGGACGCCAACAGCACCGAACCGTGTCTCCTCCTCGTCGTCAACGGCGAGGTGACGAACGCGTTCGGAATGAGCCCCGGGCTGGCCGACAGTATGCGCAGCGGCGAGTGGGCGCAGAACCCGGTCTTCCAGCTGCAGACGACCAACGTCTCGGAGGCCCAGGAGGTCTCGATCAACCTTCGCGCCGGTGCGCTCCCGGCCCAGCTCGATTTCTCCAGTGAGAGCGGCGGAACGACCTCCTACATCTCGCCGAGTCAGGGTGCGGACTTCCGGACCAACTCCCTCTTCACCGGCATTATCGCGGTGTTCGCGGTCAGCGGGACCGTCTTCTTCCGCTACCGCGACGCCCGCGTCGCCGCGCCGATGGTCGTGACCGCGCTCTCGGAGGTCGTCATCCTCCTCGGGTTCGCGGCGGGAATCGGCTATCCGCTGGACCTGTCGGTGATCGCCGGGTTCATCGCCGTCATCGGTACCGGGGTCGACGACCTCATCATCATCGCCGACGAGGTGATGGCCGAGGGTCAGATCGACTCCAGGCGCGTCTTCCAGTCGCGCTTCCGGAAGGCGTTCTGGGTGATCGGTGCCGCGGCGGCGACGACGATCATCGCGATGTCGCCGCTGGCGATCCTCTCGCTCGGCGACCTCCAGGGCTTCGCCATCTTCACCATCCTCGGCGTTCTCGTCGGCGTCCTCGTCACCCGACCGGCGTACGGTGACATCCTGCGGGCGCTGACGACGGTGGATCGCTGACGAGTGGATCGCTGACGAGTGGATCGCTGACGACGGGGTCGCTGAGCGAACCGGATTTCACGCTCACCTTCCGCTGATGACGCGAAAAACGTCTTCTCGATGCCGAATCCTACCCTATAAGAATAGGCACTCAATTAAATACGATTCCGCGACAACTTCGAGTTGTACTGGGCGACGACTACCATCGAACCTCCGTCAGAAACGGAGGATGTGAGACACACAATGCCCATTGATACTGATCTCCCTACTGACTCCCCACCGACCGACGACCGCACCGCTGCAGACGCCCGCGTCGGCGACATCGATACGGACGACCGCGGCCGTGCGGACGGGCGCGGGGACACCGACGACCGCGAACAGATCCTCGTCGCCCGCGTCGAAGCGTACGAGGGCGACGCCGACGAGTGTACGATCTATCCCGTCGAGGCCGACCCAGCCACGCTGCAAACGACCTGGATCTCCGCCGAAGCGGGTTCGTTCGTCGCCCTCGATTCGATGCGATAGCCCGGTAGCAGCGGTGTTTCGTTCGCCGTCCCTTCGCTTCAGAACTCCGAGAGCGCCGACTGTTCGGCGGCGGCGAGCACGTCGTCGCACGTCGACCACGATGCGCGAGCGCACGCCGGTAAGTCTCCCGTCTCGCTCACGTACCGCCTGAGGAAGTCCCGAGTCGTCGGGTCGCTGGGATACCCGCTGCCGAGCGGGCCGTAGTCGGCGAACTCCGCTTCGAGCGCGTCGATCTCGGCGTCGCGGCGGACCTTCGCGAGGGTCGACGCGGCGGCGACCAGCGGATAGGACGCGTCCGCACCGTGTTCCGCGTGCACGTCAACAGCGATTCCGCCCGCGGCGGACTCGCCGCCGCGAGAACAGTCACCGCTGTCGATGCCGTCTCCCCCGACGCCCTCGCGAACGCGACGGGCGAACCGCGACTCGCTGACGTCGCCCGCGTCGGCGACGACGACGTCACCGGCGCGCGCCACCGCGGCAATCGCCTCCGCGTGCGCCTCGACCGTCAGCGAGTTCATATCCGTCTCAGGGTCGTCGATGCGATCGGTCGAGATGACGGCGATCCCGACGGCGACGTCCTCGCGCTCCCGTAGCGTCTCGGCGATCGACTCCCGTTTGCCGGGTGACAGCCGCTTGGAGTCGTCGACGTCGTCGGGAATCGCCGCCGCTGGCGCGCGCACCGCGGCCGCGACCATCGGTCCGAGCACGGGCCCCTTTCCAGCCTCGTCGCTTCCGACGACGGCGTCTTCGGGGGTCATTCCTCTCTGTCGTGATCGGTGCTGTCCGCTTCCTCCGCCGCCGAGCCGTCGCCGTCGAGGAAGAACGCCTCGTCCTCGAACGGTTCGTCCTCGCCGTAGACACCGACGACGTCGAGCGCGGTCACTTCGGCGTCGACGCCGAGTAACTGGGCCAAACTCGGCTCCGTCCGGCCCTCGTCGCCGGAGATGAGCTCCTTGATATAGAGCCCGCCCGCCCCGTGGATCTCGACGGTCGCCTGCGTCTCGTCGTCGAGTTCGCCCCGCGTCTCGTACACCTCGCGCGTGCGAGTCAGACTCGCCCGCCGGTGATCGACCCGGTGGGGCGTGTACTGCTCGATCGTCGCGCCTTCGAGTTCGTCGAGCGCGTCCGCGAGCGCGTCGGCCTCGATGGGGGAGCCGAACTCGACTTCGGCCCGGTAGCGCTTCGAGGCGTCGAGCTTCTTGACGCGCTCGACCGTTTCGTAGCTCGCGAGCCGCAGTCCCTCGACCTCGACTCTCCCCTCCGCGAAGGCGTTGATGTCGCCCTCCAGTCGTTCGACGTCGATTCGGCGGCGGCGCGGCTCCATCACTTCGATGACGAACGGGCGACCGGTGCCGAGCATCCGCGCGTCGACGTCTTCCCTCCCCGCGCCGTGGAATTTGGCGTCCGTCCCGTCCATCACGTCACGGACGACCGGCGCGGTCAGTCCCTCGACGCTGTCCTGATACAGGTACCCGGTCCCGTCGCACTTCTCGCAGGGCTGCTTGCCGATGTACCCCGAGCCCTGACAGGCGTTGCAGGGCCACTCCGTCTGCGGGATGTCGCGTTCGAGCTTCCGGTAACGGCCGTAGACGAACGCCGAGTGGACGTCGACGTTGACGACGTCTGCCTCCAGATCGAGCGTGAACTGGACGTCGGGGCGGCCGAAGTCCACGTCGGTCTCCGTGAGCCGCCCCACGCGCTTGCCCACCTCGCGGTTGAATTCGGACTTGAACAGTTCGCCCGCATCCTCGGGAAGTCCCGCGCCCTCGCGGAGCAGGATCTCGTTCTCTTCGATCAGCGGCGGCGTGCGCGTGCCGACCTGATAGGTGTCGAACTCGACGCCCTCGATCGCCTCCGCGCAGCGCTCGGCCCACGCGTCGAACTCCGCGCAGCGGCCCTCGCAGACCCAGCACTCGGCGGTGTCGACCGGTTCGTACGGCTCGTCATCGTCGAGCGCCGCGGCGATCCGGAGGCTCTTGCCTCGCTCGGCGTTCGTCAGCCCGAAGCTCCGGTCCGCGAAGGCCCGCCCGAGACAGGCGTCACAGACGGGTTCCTGCGCGGCGAGCGCGCGGGCGTCGGCGAGAATGCTCATACAGGTAGTTGTGGGGGCGCTCGCTTTGTTCTTGCCTTTTCGCTATCGATCGTGGGGGGCGACCCGAGTAGTCGGGTTCACCTATCCGAGGACGCCCGCGGCCCCGAGTAGCCACCACAGGGTCACGAGCACGAGGGCGCTCACAGCCAACACACCGAGGAAGACGACGGCACCCAAGAGGAGCACGACATACCTGTCTCTGCGCTCACCGGCCCTATCGGGCTCGCTGAGGCGCGATTCGAGGAGTCTCACGTTCCGGTCGTTTGCCCGCCAAACGGCATCGAAGGCGTCGCCGACGAGCGGGACCGACCCGATGAGCGCGTCCACGAGGAGGTTCAGACACATCCGCGCCAGGGTCGCCCGCGGCGCGCCGAGCGCCGCGGCTTCGGCGACGACGTACGCCGACGCGGCCGTCGCGGTCACGTCACCGACGCCCGGAAGGAGCCCCAGTATCGGATCGAGACCGATGCGGACGTTCGTCCCCGGGATCTCGACCGCGCTGTCGAGCAGGCGACTCAGGCGACGGAGGCGAACGAGTCGTTCGGTTCCCTCCGGCGAGCCGATGTCGAGTTCGTCTGCGACGGCGTCGGGAGCGACGTCGACCGGGTCGTCGTCGACGGCGTTCGGTCGGTTCGTCCGATCCACAGTCGATGATCGGCGGCGACACGCTTCGGTGTTCCGGCGGAATTCCGAACGATACCCGGTCGCCGAATCGCCGATACGTCGAGGCATCACCGTCCGACTTCGTGGTCCTTAGGTCGGCGCGGAACCGACCGAAGTGCGAATGGAGCCCGCGATCGAGATCCGCGATCTACGGAAATCTTACGGCGACGTACAGGCGCTCGACGGCGTCGACCTCACGGTCCCACGGGGATCGTTCTTCGGTCTCCTGGGCCCGAACGGCGCGGGGAAGACGACCTTCATCAACGTCCTCGTCGGACTCGTCCGCAAGAGCGGCGGGGAGGCGAGGGTGTTCGGCCACGACGTCGAAGCCGACTACCGCGAGGCGCGAGACAGCATCGGCCTCGCGCCGCAGGAGTTCAACGTCGACCGCTTCTTCCCGATCCGCGAGGTGCTCGAACACAAGGCCGGGTACCACGGCATCCCGCGGGAACGCGCCAGCGAGCGGGCCGAGGAGGTGCTGAAGCGCGTCGGGATCTACGACAAGCGAGATACGCGCTTCGACTGGCTCTCCGGCGGGATGAAGCGCCGGTTCATGCTCGCGCGGGCGCTCATCACCGAACCGGACCTGCTGATTCTCGACGAGCCCACCGCCGGGGTCGACGTGCAACTCCGCCACGAGCTGTGGGAGACGATCGTCGACCTGAACCAGCGGGGCACGACGATCCTGCTCACGACACACTACATCGAGGAGGCCGAGCGCCTCTGCGACGAGGTCGCGATCCTCGATTCCGGCCGCGTCCTCGACGTCGCCACCCCCGAGGCGCTGATGGATCGCGGCACCGACGACGTCGTCGTACAACTGCGCGAGGAACCGACCGCGGTGCCTGACTTCGCCGCCCGCGACGACCGCGTGGAGTCGGTCGAACTCGACGGCACAATGCTCGTCGTCACGGCTCGGCAGGGCGGACTCGTCGCCCCTGAGGTCGTCAGCCTCCTCGACGACGACGGCCACGAGATCGTGGACCTCGAAATTCGGCGCACGTCGCTCGAAGAGGTGTTCGTCGAGATGACGAGACAGGGCGAGGAACGCGCGACGCCGGAGGTGTCGTCGTCGTGAACGTCGATACGACCGGCTTTCTCGCGCTGCTGCGACGCGAGGTGCTCCGGTTCCTCCGTCGCCCGCGGAACACCTTCCTGCCGCCCTTCATCACCAACGTCCTCTACTTCTCGGTGTTCGGGGTGATCCTCGGCGAGCGGATCAACGAGATCGCAGGCGTTCCGTACATCCTGTTCATCCTCCCCGGGCTGGTCGTCCTCGGCGCGATCTCGAACGCCTTCGAGAACACGTCGTTCAACATCTTCCACGGACGGTGGAACCGCTACATCGAAGAGGTGCTCACCTCGCCGCTCTCCTATCAGACGATGGTCGGCGCGTACGTTCTCGCGGCGGCGATCCGCGGTGCGATCGTCGGCACGCTTATCGCCTTAATCGGGGCGTTCTTCACGACCGTCGGCGTGGTCCGACCGCTGTACCTGGTCGCCTTCGGCGTCGTCATCACGGCGTTGTTCGCGAGCCTCGGGGTCGTCGCCGGGCTCTGGGCCGACGACTTCGACGATCTGACGATGCTGAATCAGTTCATCCTCCGGCCGCTCGTCTTCTTCGGCGGCGTCTTCTACTCGCTGAACGAACTGCCGGAAACGGTCCAGCAGGTCTCGCTGCTCAATCCGATGATCTACATGGTCAACGGCGTCCGATACGGCTTCCTCGGCGTCAGCGAGGTCGACCCGAACGCGTCGCTGGCGGTGCTCGCGGGACTCACGGCCGTCGTCATCACGCTCGACGTCGCGCTCTTCCGGCGCGGATACGGGCTGTCGGAGTGATCCACCGCCACATCGGAATCCACAGAGCGGGTAACGGTCACTCACAACTCGGTCGATTCTTGGTGATCGAGCCGCGAAACGAGGTATGCGACAGTTCCTGATCGTCGGTCACGACGCCCCGACGACGCCCGATTTCTCGCTCGACGACCTCGCTGGCGCAGCGGGACGGCTCGACGTCCTCTGTCGGTGCGTCAACAGCGCGTTCTTCCTCTCGCACTCGATCCGCGAGGACGTCCGCGTCCATCTCGTCCTCGGCGACGAGTTCACCGTGCGGTTCGAGGGCTCTGAACTCCGCCGACTCAACCCCGACGAACGGAGCACGGCCGCGCTCGTCCGTCAGGCACTCGAACACCGCGAGGACGCGATCGGCCACATGCCCGCCGAGAGCACGCCCGGCGTGTCGATCCGGCGGATGGGATTCGAGGAGACGCTCGACGCCGTCGCCGACGGGACGACGCTCCTCACGCTCCACGAGGACGGCGACCCCATCGTCGACGTCGAACCGCCCGCTGATCCGCTGTTCGTGCTCTCGGACCACCACGATTTCTCGGCGGCCGAACGCTCGCTGCTCGACGCGCGCGCCGACGAACGCGTCCGCGTCGGGCCCGAGGTGCTCCACGCGGACCACACAATTACCGTCGCCCACAACTTCCTCGACACCGAGGGCTTCACCGCCTACTGAGATCGATGGACGATGATCGCACGGAGCGACCGGGCGACGGTCGCGAGGACGGGAACGGAGACGACGAAGGAGCGATTCCCTTCGAACGACGGACGCTTCCGCTCGCGACGACCGCTTTCTGGTTCCCCTCCGCGGAGTCGCGGTCGATTCCGACACTCGCTGTGCCCACTGGAACAGCGCCGTCGACGTCGTCGCCCTTCGATTCGCCTGCTGTGAGGCGTTCTCGCCGTGCCACGCCTGCCACGCTGAAACTGCCGACCACGACCCGGAGCCGTGGCCGCGCGAGCGGTTCGACGAACCGGCGGTGCTGTGCGGCGTCTGCGGCGAGACGCTTTCGGCGCGGGCGTATCTCCGCGGCGACGACGCGTGTCCGCACTGTGGCGCGGCGTTCAACCCCGGGTGTCGTCGGCACCGAGAGCTGTATTTTGACGTGTAGTCGGTGGCCGGACACGACGTTGTAGCCGGTGGCCGGACACCACGTGATGCACGGGTCCCGAAACCCGGTTCGGAAGCGTTAAAAGAACCAACGGCGACTGTTGGGATGCGGGCCGGTGGGGTAGCTTGGTATCCTTCGGCCTTCGGGTGGCCGTAACCTCAGTTCGAATCTGAGCCGGCCCATATTCTCCCCACCTCTCAGAACCAATGAGCGCAGCGAGCAGTCAGATGGGTTAGTCGGACTGGTACCGTTTGATCGCGTACCCGAGAACGAGAATACCGACGAGCGCCCCGATAACGGCGACGGTGATCAACTCGGGATTCACCGCAGTGGATGCCGCCCCCGTGTGTTCGTGTCCCTCGTGGAGGAGGATGGTCATACCTGCCGTTCCCGATGGATGGGTAAATCTGCTTCGAGGAGCGACTGTCGTGTGCGGTTGGACGCCGACCACCGTTCGACAACCTCATATCAGGGCGGCCGCGATCACGGCTCCGTTCCACACCGTGACGACGAACCCGAGCGCGCACAGTCCGAGCGGAACGCCGATGCTGTGCGGCGACGGCACGAGGCGATAGAGGCCGTAGAACCCGCAGACGATCAGCACTTTCACCGGGACAATCATCGAGAGCCCGTAGCTGTTAATCAACCACGCCGCGACCGGACTGGCCTCGACGACCGTCCGCAGCTGGAGGCCGACGAGAGTGGTGGCGATGTCGCCGACGAGGAAGAGGACGATCGCTCCGTACCACCACAGCAGGGCGTTCTCTTCGAGGATGTCGATGGAACCGTCGAAGTCGGTGTTCATCGCTCTGATTGGGGGACTCATTGTGATCGTATGCGAGGGCGACGGGCACTCGCAGTACGGCGATCCGTCGCCGATGGCACCGATACCGGAACCGTGGACGGCACCGGCACTCACGACGGCCTATGTGCCGTGTGAACGCCCGTCTTTCTCTCGATAAATGTATTTCGAGCGATATGTACTAAACGTTTGGATTCGGTCCCTCTCAGACTGCGCCGAAGAGGACGTACGTCGAGAGATACGACACCGCGGCGATCGTCAGCGTCGAGAGACCGGCGATGGCACCGTACGCGACGGCTTCGATATTGGGCCATCCGGTACGCGTCGCCGGGACGTTCCTCGCAGTGATTCGGGCGCGTGCGGCGACCCACACGCCGACTCCGAACGCCAGCGGAACGATCGTGAACCCGAGGACGTGAGCGTCGACGATCGTCGGACGCGGGAGGACGAAGACGGCGGCAGCGTAGGCGACGCCGACGATGGCTCGCGGGTCGATCAGCCCTCGAAGGCGGCCCACAACACGCCGAACGTGATCTACGACACCCAGAAGACGACCACCGGAACCGGCTCGAAAGTCGGACGACGTAGACCGCGATTCCCGCGGATATCCGAGTCCCGCCGCGACGGCGATCCCGAACCACACGGCAACGAGTTCGACGAACAGGACGCCGAGAATTTCGAGCGTTGGATCGGTCGCGAGGCTCACCCGCTCCGTGAGAAGCGGCGGGCCGAACGGCGACAGCAGCGGCGGCGGCGCGGCCAAAAGCACGTCGCCGAATGGATGTGTGAGAAAGCCGACGCCCGCGGCGGCCGTCAGCGCCCTCGTCGGGAGTCGCGTGCGGTAACCCACGAGGACACCGACGACGGCGACGACGGCGAGAAACGCGATGGCGACGACGGCGGCCGTCTGATCCTCGGATCCCCGAAACGCCCGGATCAGCACAGCCACGTAGAGAATGACTGCCCCCCCGAAGAGCGTCACACCGACCCGGTCGGGCCGGGCCGACTCCGACCGCTGCCTCGCACTCAGCGCCGCCCCGAGACCGAACACGAGCGCGGCCGCCACTCCGACGGGGAGCGGGTGCGTGACGACGCGGTGGACGCCGTTCGCGACGCCCCAGAACGCCTCCCAGCCCAGCGGCGTCCCGCCAGCGACGGCGAGCGCGTAGGTCGCGACCGCGTAGAATACGTCGAGATCGGGGAGCAGCGCCGCCAGGCCAGCGACGATGCCCAGACGACGTGCGGAGCGATCGTCGAATCCGACGCGGGAGGCCCCCCAGCCGACGATGGCGAACGCGACGAACTCGTGGCCGACGAACATCAGTCACGTCGGATCTGCCCGCCGCGGAAGAAAGCGTTTCGGGTGCCGTCCTCTCAGCTCTCGCGTGTCTCCCTCGGAGAGCCAGGCTGCCGTCATCGGAGAACCAAGCTGCCGCATCGGAGAACAAGCTCTCAGTATCGCCGAATCCGACATCCGGTATTTTGGTGTGGGCGTTCGAAGTCGAACTATGAACGGAACCGCAATCGACCACGTGAACCTGCACATCCCCGAAGACGGCGTGGGGTCGGCGCTGGAGTTCTACCGCGACGCGCTCGGCTTCGACATCGTCGGGATGGACCTGTACGAATCGGGCGAGAAACCGTTCTTCTCTGCTCGGCTCGCGCCGGGGGCGGTGATCCATCTCCAGCCCGACGCGGGGTTCGCCCCCGCGAGCGAACACACCGCCTACGATCACGTCGCCGTCAGAATCGACGACACGATCGAGGGAATCGAGGACGCGCTCGCAGCGGCGGACGTCGACGTCGAGCGGCGACTCGAACCGCTTGGCGCGACCGGCGTCGGCCCCGCAGTCTACGTCACCGACCCGTTCGGCTATCGGATCGAACTGAAGGCCGAACAGGCGTGATTCGGACACCGAACGGTTTTTCTCGTCGGTCGTGGTTGGCCTATCCAATCGATGCGAGATCTGGTCCCTCTCGGCAATCGCCCCCGGTCCGGACGGCGGGCGGGCGCGTTGCTCGTCGCGTTCGGTGTCCTCCTGTTGGTCTCGTCGCTCGCCGTCGGTGCCGCCCTCGCGCCGGACGTCGGCGCTGCGGACGACAACGACGAGATCCGGCAGACGCTCGTCGGATCCCAAGGCGGCGGGCCGGGACTGCACGACCACGGCTCCGTGTACCTGCTGGACGGTCGCGAGACGACGTGGCGCACCGGCGACACTGACAGCTACTTCGACGTCACGATGCTCGACAACGGCAGCGTGATGGCTGGCTTTATGGACGACGGCTACGCCGAGTGCGGTCCCTACGAGTCGCCGTGTACGCACACCGGGTTCCGGATCATCGATCCGAACGCCGACAGCGCCGCCGACCCCGAAATCGAGTACGAGTACTCATTCCCGGTTCGGACCCGCGCGAACAGCGAGGTCCACGACGTCGAACTGCTCGACTCCGGGGAGTTCCTCGTGAGCGATATGGAGCACGAGCGGATCTTCACGGTGAAAAACGGCGAGGTCACCTGGCAGTGGAACGCCAGCTCCCGCTACGACGCGCCCGACGACCCCACGCGTACCGACTGGCTCCACATCAACGACGTCGACGTCATCAGCGAGGACCGGTACCTCGTCTCCGTCCGCAACGCGCACCAGCTGGTGATCGTCGAGCGCGGCGAGGGCGTCGTCGAGGTGGTCAACGGCGACGCGGAGACGACGCAGGGCGATCCGACGCTGTTGCGACAGCAACACAACCCGCAGTGGCTCGGCGATGGGCGGGTGCTCGTCGCGGACAGCCACAACGACAGGGTCGTCGAACTCGAACGGGCCGAGCGTGGCGAGTGGGAGGTCGTCTGGGAGATCTACGCCGCGGAGGGTGTCAACTTCAACTGGCCGCGGGACGCCGACCGACTCGACAACGGTAACACGCTCATCACCGATTCGCTGAACCAGCGACTCGTCGAGGTGAACCGCTCGGGCGCGACCGTGTGGAGTTACGGGACGCCGCAGGTCCCGTACGAGGCCGAACGTCTCCCGGAAGGCGAGACGGTCGGCGCGACTTCCTACGCCGACGAGGACACAGATGAGCCGACGACGATCGGCGAGGGCCGCGACGTTCCCGTGTTGTCGTTCCTCCTCGTGATCTTCCAGACGGGGTTACAGACGCCCTTCTGGTTCAACGAGGGCCACGTCGCGGTCACGATCGTCTCCCTGCTCTGCGTTCTCGGTGGCGTCGGCCTCGTCGTTCGCGGGCAGTTGGCTGGGGACTGATTGATCGGTTGATTGCTTGACCGATCACCGCTTAACCGATCTTCCCGCGCTTCATCTCTCCCTGAGTGCACCCACGGATTCTTGTTGATCCGTGTAGAGTGACAGATATGACCGACGGCGACGAAGGGGATACAGACGGCAACGGGAGCGGTCCAGACGGCGACAGAGGCAGCAGAGACGGTCACGGGAGCGGTACAGATAGTCACGACGGCGACAGCGACGGCGGAAACGATCTAACGTGGCAAACGACAGAGAGCGGAATCGATTACGCGTGTCCTGGGTTCCAAGTCCGCCGCGACGACGTCGTCCTTCCCGACGGCACCGAAACGGATTTTCATTACGTCGACGAGCCGCCCGCGGTCGTCGTCCTCCCGTTCACGCCCGAAGGGGATGTCGTCGTCATCGAGGAGTGGCGACAGGCGGTCGGACGGATCAACCGCGGCCTTCCGGCGGGGAGCGCGGAACCGGACGATGACGACCTCGTCGCGGTCGCCCACCGCGAGCTCACCGAGGAAACCGGCTACGAGGCGGAGACGGTCGAGAAACTTTTCGAGAGCGAGCCAGCGAACGGCCTGTTGAACAGCGCCCACCACTACTTCGTCGCCCGCGGGTGCACGCCGACCGCGGAGCAGAACCTCGACTTCAACGAGAGCATCCGCGTCGACTTGGTCGACTACGATGACCTCCTCGGCGAGGTCGTCGACGGCGATATTCGCGACGGACGAGCGATCCTCGGCCTCACTCGGTACGAGCTCGTCGATCGCTGGTCCTGAACGCGAGGGTTCGAGCACGGAGTTTGGAGTTCGAGCGTGGAGACAGGATTTTCACCCGCGGGCACGAACGACGTGTGTGTCCTCCGAACTGAACCCCGCCGACGGAGCGGACGACTCGGTGCCGACGTCCGGTTCCGTTCTCACAATCCTCCGGGCGCTCGTCGTCGCCGCGCTCCTCTCCGTGGTCGGTATCGGCGTCGGCGGCATCCTCGTCATCGCCACCGCCCTCGTACTCGGTGCTGCTCAGGTCGCGATCACGCCGCTTTTGAGTATCGTGCTCTCGCTCGCGTTAGCGACCGGAATCGGATTCGGTGGCGTCGCGCTACTGTATCTCCGCTACCGCGGAAAGGGACTCGAGTACGTCGGTCTCAGCGTTCCGACGCTCCGCGACGTCGGGTTCGTCGTCTCCGGCTACGTCGCCTCGCTGGCGCTTCTCGTCCTCGCGTCGATGGTCATCACGAGCGTCGGCGCGGAGGCAGCCCCGAACACCACCGCGGAGATGGGGATGGAAAATCCCGAAATCCTGCTGCTCCTCATTCCGGCGTCGTTCCTCCTGATCGGTCCAGGCGAGGAACTGCTCTACCGCGGCGTCGTGCAGAACCGCCTCAGCGAAGCGCTTCCGGCGCCCCTCGCGATCTTCCTCGCGAGCCTGATCTTCGCGGCGATCCACTATTTCTCGCTTTCGGGCGCGCCGCAGGCGCGACTCGTCAGTATCTCGGTGCTCGTCCTCCCCACGCTCGTGTTCGGGACGATGTACGAACTCACCGATAACCTCGTGGTCCCCGCGCTGATCCACGGCGCGTACAACGCTACGCTGTTTTCGCTGCTGTATCTCACCATCAGGTACGTCGGGATGGAGGACCTTCCCCAGACTGTGCTTACTGGGATGCCGCTGTGAAACTACCTGTGCCCTCAAACGAGCGTCCACGCGAAGTAGAGCCCGCCGAGAATCAGCGCGGCACCGACGAGCTGTACGATCCGTCGCCAGCGGGTGGGCGCGCCCGATCCGTCAGTTTCGTCCCCACCGTTCACTGACCCATCATCACTGTCTCCGGACAGTCCGTCCTCGCCGTATCGACCGCGCCGGTCCTGCGGGAGACGACCGGCGGTCTGGACTTGGATGATCGTTTCGGGTGCGGCGACGAACAGGATCCCGAGCGCGACGCCGAGAATGGCGGCCGCGAGCGTCCGAACGTCGATCATCTGTGTTCTCCGTCACTCATCTGTGCTGCCCGTCTCATCTGTACCGACCGTCGATCATTCGTTGCGGAGTCGTTCGATGCGCTTCTCAATCGGCGGGTGCGTCGCGAACAGTCGCGCGAGGCCGCGCTCCTCACCGAAGATACAGAGCGCGTTCACCTGCGAGTCGACGGCGGACTCTTGGTTTCGATCGTTGCCGCGACTGATCTTCTCCAAGGCTCGTGCCAGGGGTTCGCCGCCGCCGATGGCGTCCGCAGCGTCGCGGTCGGCGACGTACTCGCGGTACCGCGAGATGGCGAAGACGAACAGCATCACGAGCATCTGCGTGATCTGGCCGACGACGATCGCGAGGAAGAAGTCCGCGATGTCGTTGTCGCCGGTCAGGAGCACAGCCCACTGGGCGACGATGGCGACGATCGAGGCGACGCCCTGTCCGAGGACCATCATCACCACGTCGCGGTTGCGGATGTGAGCGAGTTCGTGCGCGAGCACGCCCTCGACCTCCGCGGCGTCGAGTCGGGACAGTAGTTCCTCGGAGACCACGACCGTCCCCGCGCCCTTTCGGCCGATGGCGAAGGCGTTGGGGACGCCCATCCGGGCGATCATCAGCCGGGGCTTGTCGATCCCCATCGACTCCGAGAGCGATTCCACGCGGCGGTGGATCTCCGGGTACCGGTCCTCCGGGAGGTCCTCGGCGCCGACGCTCCGCAGCGCCATCCACTTGCCGACCTTGTACTGGACGCCGACGAAGGCGACGCTCCCGACGAGTACGAGCGGGAGCGGCCAGCCGAAAACGCCCATTACGATCACGGCCGCGACCGCGTAGAAGGCGAACAGGATCGATCCGACGATCGCCATCCGCGCTTTCAGTCCGAGGTGTCGCATACGCCGATTTCGTTGTCCGTCCGGACACAAATATCCGGTGGTTCCGCGCGGCGACCATTTATAACCGAAGACGCAGCCACTACCGCCGTGACCTGAAAACAGCCCCGCGTCGTGCAGCGGTTGTTCGGCACAGCGACGCGGGAGCGCGGCGACAGCGACGGTGTTGGCGAGGCCATCGTGGCGCGTCGCGAGCGGGTGCCGACTGTTCGCCCAAATCGTCAGCTGCTGCTCAACGCTGGACTGGTCAACCGGTTTGAGACGACCGACTCGTCCGTCGGCGAGCGATTGCTACCGGTATTTGGCAGGGTGGGAATGGAAGGGGCCGCAGTCTCGACGAAGACGCGCAATGCAAGCACCGCAGGAGCGAGCGGCGCGAGCGACGAGGACCGCAGCGAGCGCATCGAGTCGAGACTGCGGGGGCTTCCGGAGTGTCTACCACGACGATCGTGTCGTCGTCTGCTTCAACTGACGAGGCCCACTCGGACGGAAAGCGACGGTACTTACCGAGTCGCTGCCGACATCCGTGTATGCGCGATCACTTCGAGCTCCGCGACGGGGACGTCGCCGGGCGTATCGGCGAGCTCTCGGTTCCCCGCGCGGGAGTGACTGTCGAGACGCCTGCGTTGATGCCGGTCATCAACCCCAACATTCGGACGGTGGCACCCTCGCGTCTCCAGTCGGACTTTGGGGCGGAGATCCTGATCACCAACTCCTACATCATCCACACGAACGAGGACCTTCGAGAGACGGCGCTCGACGTCGGTCTCCACGAGATGCTCGAATTCGACGGCGCGATCGTCACCGACTCGGGATCCTTTCAGCTCGCGGAGTACGGCGATATCAGCGTGACGACGAGAGAGATCCTCGAATTCCAGCACGACATCGGCTCAGATGTTGGAACGCCGGTCGACATCCCGACGCCGCCGGACGTCTCCAGGGGGCGGGCCGAGCGGGAGCTTTCGACGACCGAGGAAGCCCTCGCGGACGCCGAAGCCGTCGATACCGGCGAGATGCTCGTGAACGCACCCGTGCAGGGTTCGACGTACCCGGATCTCCGGGAGGCCGCCGGGCGGCACGCGTACGCGACCGATCTCGACGTCTTCCCCGTCGGCGCGGTCGTCCCGCTGATGAACAGCTACCGGTACGCGGAGATGATCAACGTGGTGGCGGGCGCAAAGCGCGGGCTCGGCCGCGACGCTCCGGTGCACCTGTTCGGCGCGGGGCATCCGATGATGTTCGCGCTGGCGGTCGCCGCCGGTTGCGACCTCTTCGATTCGGCGGCCTACGCCATCTACGCGCGCGACGATCGCTATATGACGGTCCGCGGCACTGAGCACCTCGAAGACCTCGAACACTTCCCGTGCTCGTGCGCCGTCTGTTCAGCGCAAAGCCCCGACGATCTCCGCGATCGCGGGGAGGAAGAGCGCGAACGTCTCCTCGCCGAGCACAATCTCCACGTCTCCTTCGCGGAGATTCGCCGGATCAAGCAGGCGATCCGGTCGGGCAACCTCCTCGAACTGGTCGAGTCGCGGGCGCGCTCGCACCCGGCGATGCTCGACGGCTACCGCGCGCTGTTGGACCACGCCGACCAACTCGAACGCGAGGACCCCGTCTCGAAGGGCTCGTTCTTCTATCTCTCCAACGAGTCGGCGCGGCGTCCCGAAGTCCGGCGACACCACGAGCGCGTCGGCCGGGTCGACGCCGGTGCGCGGGTGTTGCTCACGCAGGGCGGCAAACCCTCTGGCGACGTCTACGACGCCGCGTGGCGGGTCGTGCCGCCGTTCGGACCGTTCCCGCGGGCGCTCTCGGAGACGTACCCGCTCACGGCCGAGGTACCGGAGCGGACCGACCGACAGGCGTACGAGACCGCCGCCGACGGCGTCGCGCGGCTCGCCGACGCCAACCCGGACTCGTCGTTCACTCTCGCCCACGACGGCTGGCCGAAGTCGGCGCTGGATCGAGTTCCCGACCGCGTCGAAATCGAACCGCTCGGTAGCGACGAGCGAAGCGACGAGCAGAACGGCGAACGAAGCGACTAACGCCCGTTCGCGCTGACGGCCACCTGTCGGCTCTTATTCCTCAGATACCCCGTCCGGTGCCGTGATATCCGCCATCCGATCGGTGAAGTCCCACGAGTGGAGTCGCTCGGGCGTGATACGGATACGGACCTCCTCTCGGTCGGGATCGAGGAGGAACGCCGAGAGATCGTTGTCGGTCCCGCCGAGATACCGGTCCAGCAGGGTTCGGAGCAGGATTTTGTCACCGTCGGGTTCGATGTTTGCCGTCCCGCGACCGCGCACACCACGGTACGGCGGGTCGTTCGTCGAAACCTCGAAGGCGACCGCGGGGTCGTTTCGGAGGTATGTGACGACGTCCGCATCGGCGCTCGTCGCGCAGCGGAGCTCCGGAGTCGCCTCTGACGCGGTCGTTCCGTCTCGGTCGCTCCCGACGTCGCCTTCCGTCCACAAATACCACAGCGAGAGCATCCAGAGGTGGCCGCTCGGAGTGTGACACGCCAGACGAATCGGCACCCGTGCGGCGTCGAGAAACCCCGTGAGTTCGGGCCGTGACCACGCGCCGGTGACCTTCATACCTATCCTTCGCGGGCAGATCGCAAAAGCTCGCGGGCCGGTCCGATCGACTCAGTCGCCTCGAACGCGGCGAGCGAACAGACAGATAATTCACGGTCGACGTCACATACGGGTGTATGACCGATTACTTCGAGATCCACGGGCGCGACGGGGCCGCCCGCCTCGGGGAACTTCGTCTCTCGGACCCGTTGACGACGCCCGCGCTCGTCGACGACAGCATCGACGACGCCGGAAGCCGCTGGACGGACGAACGCGGCGTCCCGAAGGGGTACAGAGAGATCCTGACGGTGCTGCCGCACCGCGCGTTCCCCGCGGGCACCGACGAGCGCGTCCAGGACGCCTTCGCGGTCGACTACCCCGACGTCGACTATCCGAGCGCGGCCGTTGTGACTGCCGAGACAGCGGGCGACTACGGCGCTGACGCGTACATCCTCTCGGACGCACCGGGGTTCGTCGGCCACGCGTCGGCGTTCCGCGAACAGATCGTCGCCGCGCGGGAGGCACTTCCGGCCGACACAGCGCTGTATCTCTCCGGCGTCGCCACCCCTCGGAACGCCGCGACGCTCGTCTACGCCGGTGTCGATCTCCTCGACGCGAAGCGCGCCCGAGTCCGTGGGTTGGAGGGGTTCTATCTCACCTCCGAGGGCGAGTACTTCCTCGAAGACCTGGACGAACTGCCGTGCACCTGTCCGGCGTGTCAGGGAAAGCGTCTCGACGTCGACCCCGAGGAGGCCGAGACCAAGGTCAAACGGGCCGCCGCCTTCGACCGGCAGGACTGCGCCGATCACAACGAGTACGCGCTGAAATCCGAGGTCGCGACGGTCCGTCGACGGATCCGCGACGGTCGGCTCCGCGATTACATCGAGGCCCAGGCCAGACACGACCAGTGGCTCACCGCGGCCTTCCGGGAGTTCGACCAGCAGTACGAATATCTGGAGGAACGCACGCCGGTCATCCGCAACAGCGAACTCTCCGCGGCGACCGAAGACACGCTCCGCCGCGTCGAGATCCAGCGGTTCGCACAGCGCGTCACCGAGCGCTACTGCAACCGCTTTTCGAATCCGCTCGTGCTCGTTCCGTGCTCGGCGACGAAGCCCTACAGCGAATCGCAGAGCCACGCGCAGTTCCACGACGCGATCCAGTACCGAGGTCACCAGGCGTCGATGACGTCGCCGATCGGCGTCGTCCCGATGGAGTTAGAGCTCACGTACCCCGCTCAGCACTACGATTCGGTCGTGACCGGCCGGTGGTCGGAAGACGAGAAGTCGTTCGTCGCGCGCGTGCTCCGCCGCTACCTCGAACGCAACGAGTATCCGCGGGTGATCGCGCACGTGCCCGACGGCGGCTACCGCGACATCGTCGAGCGCGTCGAGGGCGACGTCGACGTCGACGTCGAATACACCGTCGAAGACCACCCGACGACGACGGAATCGATCGCGAACCTGATGTCGACGCTCGACGGCGAGCTAAAATACGGCAAGCGGGAGCGCCAGCATAATGTGATAAAGGCGATCGCGGACTACCAGTTCGGGCCCGGGGCTGGCGATCAACTCTTCGCGGACGTCGACCTGCAGACGACGAGCCGCTATCCCAAACTGCAGGTGTGGAACAGAAACGACGAGAGCGACGGCGATCAGGGCGGCGAAGATGGTGACGAAGACGACGGCCGCGACAGCGAACAGCTCGCGACGATGGTTCCGCAGTACGGCGTGCTCTCGTTCACGCTCGAAGGCGCGCGCGTCTGGGACGATTCCGACGCGCCGACGAAGCGCGTCGAGATCGACGGATTCGTCCCGCACGGCAGCGTGCTCGCGCCGGGCGTCGTCGACGCCGACGAGGACATCCGCGTCGGCGACGAGGTCGTCGTCGAGGGGCCGAAGGCCTTCGCCGTGGGACGCGCGCAGATGTTCGGCTCGGAGATGGTCGGCTCGACGCGCGGCGAGGCCGTGCAGGTGCGGCACGTCGAAGAAAAATAGCGGTACCGAACGGTCCGAGCCGGGACTTTTCCCCGCTGTTACCGTACTTCCAGTATGACCACCGTCGCGGCCTGCCAACTCGCGATCGACGACCTCGACGTCGACTCCAACGTCGAAACGGTCGAGACGCGCCTTCGAGAGCTCTCCGAGGACGTCGAGATCGCGCTGTTCCCCGAGTACACCCTCACCGGCTTCGTCGCCGACGAACGGATTGAGGATGTCGCACTCGCGCGCGACGGACCACGCATCGGCGCGCTCGAATCCCTCGCTCGCGAGGTCGAGACGGCGCTGATCGCGGGGTTCATCGAGCGAGCGGACGGAAATCTGTACAACACGACGGCGTACGTGCCGCCGGAGGGTGCGCCCGCGTTCTATCGGAAGCGACACCGCTGGTCGGGTGAGCGGGAGGTGCTCGAACCCGGAACGGAGCGCGTCGTCGTCGACACCCCGCTCGGTCGGTCGGGACTTCTCACCTGCTACGATCTCAACTTCGTCGACGAGAGCGCCGCCTTCACCCGCGAGCGCGTCGATGCGTTGTTCGTCACCGGCGCGTGGCCCGGCACGCATAGCGAGAACTGGACGCTGCTGCTTCGCGCCCGAGCGCTCGACGGCGTCCGTTGGGTCGTCGGCGCGGGGCGAACCGGCTCCCGTGAGGTTCCGAATTCCGAACTCGTCGAATACGCCGGACAGTCGCTCGTCGCGAGGCCGGACGGCGGAATTCACGCCGCCCTGGACCGTCGCGAAGACGACCTCGTCGCCGAATTGGATCGGGAAGTGATCACCGCGCAGCGGGAACTCGTCGGGATCTACGAGGAGTGAGCCTCAGCGAGCCTCCGTTCGCCTTCACTCCTTCTGTCTCGTCGACGGCGACTTTTTCAGGCCGGGTCCCGTCGGTCGATCTATGGCAGACGACGGATCCGACACCGACCGGGAGTTCTCGCTCGGCGTGCCCAGAGGCGTTCTCGAATCACTCCCCGAGGACGGAAGCAACGCCGCGGCGGATATGAAGACCGCGGTCTCGGGACTCGAAGGCAGTCTCGAAGACGCGTTCGATTCCGCGAATTCCGACTCCGAGGCGGCGGGTTACGCCGTCGATGCAGTTGAGCACCTCGAGGGTCGGATGGAGACCTACGATACGTTCATCCCCGAACTCCGCGCGTGGGGCCAATCGCCGATCTACGCCATCGCGTGGCGGAACCTCTACGCGGAGTTGATCGCACAGATCTACGAGCACGAGTGGCTCGCCGTCCACATCGACCGCGAGCGTAACTATCGGCTCGTCGAGGACGGGATTCGGTTCGGCGACCGGTAATCTGGCTCGGTGATCGAGAAACCGATTCGACGATCGAGACTCAAATGAGGAACGAATCGACGGATCGATCAGGCGTCGCGCCCGACGACTTCGATCTCGAAGACGAGCGTCCGTCCCGCGAGTTCGTGGTTGAAGTCGACCTCGATCGAGTCGCCGTTGACGGCGACGACGTCGCCGTGGAGGCCGTTCTGCGCGTGGACGTGCAGTCCGACCTCGGGTGCGTGGCCGACCATCGCCTCGAACGTCTCGCGGTCGTACTCGCGGATGCGCTCCTCGCGGATCTCGCCGTACGCGGACTCCGGTGGGACGCGGACGGTGGCCGTCTCGCCGGTCGCCATTCCGCGCACGGCCCCGTCGAGCCCCTCGATCACCTCGTCCGCGCCGACGGTGAACGCAAGCGGTTCGTAGTCACCCTCCGCTCGCTCCTGGGCATCGTCGAGGTCGTGTTCGGCGGCGACGGCGTACCTCGACGTTCCGAAGACCGTGCCGTCGTCGAACCGGCCGACGTACTCGATCGCGACGCGGTCGCCCTCTTGGATGGCCATAACCTATGTTGGGACAGCGGTAAAAATAGCCTGTCGACTGTCGGAGCGCGCCAGCGGAACTGACTCCGCTGGCACCGGGCCGAACGCTTATTGAGCGTCCGCGAGAGAGTTCCCGTATGACTGCGGACACCGCTCGCACCGATTCGGCCGGGGAATCGAACACGTTCTCGCGGGTCGGCCGCGTGTTCTTCGGACTGGGTCTCGCGTTGCAGGCCTCGGAGGATTTCCGCGATATCGAGGACTCGATCGAGTACGCCGAATCCGCGGGCGTTCCGATGCCGGAACTCGCCGCGCCGTTCGCCTCCGGAATGATGGTCCTCGCGGGGCTCGGGATCGCCCTCTGGCGATTCCCCCGCGTCGCGACCGGGGCCGCGGTCACGTTCCTCGCCGTCGTGACGCCGACGATGCACGACTTCTGGAACGCCGAGGAGGGATCGGGAAGCGGCGACCGACTCGCGTTCTTCGGGAATCTGGCGATGTTCGGCGCGGCGCTCGTGTTCCTGCGAGAGGCGTACAAATAACCGTCACACCGTGACAGAGCACCCACTCGCGGATCGACGGACGTTTCTCGCAGCCCTCGCCACCGCCGGAACCGGCGCACTCGCGGGCTGTTCGCTTTTCGATCGGGGATCCGACGCCCAGACGACCGAGGCCGATCCGGATCTCGCTGAGTCGCTCGCGACCCGGTTCGCGCCGACGCTGTTCTTCGATATCGCGGAGCCGTGGTTCCCGACGGATCCGCGCCCGTACGCGAGCGACCGGGACGGCGAGACAGTCGTCGACGGCTTCGACGCGCTGGACGGCTATCACGAACGCCACGCCGAGGCGGGCGAACCGCCGGATCCGACGGTGTTCTACCACGCCGTCGAGTACGAGGACTCCCCGCTCGCCGTCGTGCAGTTCTGGATATACTCGGCGTTCGATCAGTTCACGACGAACTTCCACTGGCACGACTGGGAGGTGCTCCACGTGTTCGTCGACCGCGAGACCGACCGGCCGCAGTTGTACGTCGCGAGTTCGCACTCCCGTCGGGTGCCGAACAACGAATTTCTCGACCCTGACCCCGAGATGGTCCCGCGGATCCTCTCGGAACTCGGTTCGCACTCCAGCGCGCTCTCGGTCAACGACGAACCGGACGCGTTCCAGCGGTTGCCGGGAGCGGATCTGCTTGCCGATATCACCAACTCCGCGATCGAGGGCGTCGAGGCGCTCTCGGAGCTGCCGCTGGCGTACGGACTCCCGCGCGACGAGGGCGCGAGACTCCCCTACGTCGTCCCCGAGTACGAGGGCGCGCCGGTGTACGAACACGACCGCCTGCCCAACGTCGAGCGCGACTCGCTCGTCGACGAGGCGCTGACGGTGCGCACGTTCGACTCGCTCGCGTCGCCGCCGACGGATCTCCCCGAGCGTTCGACCGGTGTCGTGTTCAGCCACGAGGAACGCGTCGACGACGCATCGACCGACAGTCAGAACGTCGACGCGTCGGCGACGCGGTACGCCTACGAACTCGTTCCGACGGAAGAACTCGAACACATCGTGGACTTCACGGGGCCGCAGCTCAGCTTCGAGTTCGCCGTCCCCGAGTTCGCGGAGGACGCCGTTGCGGGTCACATCTCGACGACGGGCGCGCCGTGGGGACAACCCCGATACGGGAACCCGGCCGCGGACATCACCGACCCGAACCACCGAGCCGCGTTGGCCGAGCGGTACGACGCGATCGGCGACGCCGCGGCGATCAACACCGTCGTTGCCAGCGTCACTGAAGCCGTGGCCAGCGACGACGCGCCCGACGGCGAAGGGTTGACGACACGGGACCCGACCGTCGAGGCCGTCGCGCTGTTGGAGAGCGAGCCGACCGCCGTGCCGACGTTCGACGGTGTCGCCGTCGTTCGAGACGTTCCGGACGGCGAACACCGGCTCACGATCAACGCGCCCGGACAGGCACCGCACAGCGAACAGTTGTCCGTCGGAAGCGGCGAGCGGGTACCGGGCGACGACGCCACGACCGCGGAACCGACTTCGAGGGGGTCGTCGACGGCGCAGTCGACAGACACCGAGACGGCGACCGCTGAGGGGGCGTCGGCCGCCGCCGGAGATCCGGACCCGTCGACTCCCGGCCAGCGCGTCACTCTCGCGGGAACCGACGGCGAGGTTCCGCTGGTCGCGCGCGAGAACGCCCGCAAATTGGAGGTCGACGCCGACGGGACGGACGCCGACCTCGCCACCCTCGCGATCGACGACGACTTCGCCGGTCGGCTGTACGACGGTGCACTCGCCGGATCGGCGGCGGTGTACGTCCACCGGGGCGGCGCGTACACGGCGGAGGTGCGGGATTCCGACGGCGCGGTGGGCGCGTTCAGGGTCAACCCCGACCCGGCCGCAGACCGAGAGGGGTCCGATACTCCCGGCCCGCCGATCCGCATCGACCGACCCGACACCGGCAAGGCGTCGCTCTCCTCGTTCCTCGCGTCGATCGCCTCGGAAACGAGCGAAGAAGTCGCGGCGCTCCTCGACGGAGACGAGTCGACGTCGCCGGACGACGCTCTCGTCGGCGGTGAGAACGCCCTCCGCGGGCTCGTCCGCGCGCTCGACGCCGTTGTGGACGCGGCCGAGCGCGCTGCGGCGAGCGCTCGAGCGGGCGAGCGATCGAATGCCGACCGGCGACTGCGGGCCGTCTCGACCGCGCTCGACCGCGTCACCGAACGGATCGCCGAGGCGAGCGACGACGTGCCGGGACCGCTGTCGAACGCCGTTCGAAACCGGGTCGACGAAGCGACTCGGCGGGCCGAACAGGCGCAGAACGCGACGAAGCTTTGAGAGGTGACGGATCCTGGATCGAACCTCGCCGTGATCCGAAGACGGCGGGCGGAGATAAACAGATATTTTCGGTCTGCGACCGGATTCGACACTGAACGCTCGAATGGGGATCACCGATATCGTTCGGCAGGAAGCGACGGAGCTGTGGGGCGAAGGGAAGGGTCCGCTGCTCGTCGCGATCGCTGGCGGCTGGGGTGTCCTGCTCGGCACGCGGATGATCTACCCGGTCATTCTTCCGTTCCTTCGGTCCTCGTTCGATTTCTCGCTCACCGTCGGCGGCCTGCTGGTGACGATTCTCTGGCTGGGATCGGCACTCGGGCAACTCCCCGGCGGCATCATCGCGGACCATTACAGCGAGCGGCACGTGATGGTCGCCGGAACGATCGTCGTCGCGGCCGCACTCGTCCTCGTCGTCGCCGCTCCCACGCCGCTCGTGCTCTTCGTCGCGACGGCGTTGGTCGGTCTCGGGCAGTCGCTGTACCCCATCGCTCGCATCACGATCCTCTCGAAGATCTACCCCGACCGGATCGGGAGCGCCCTCGGAGTGACGATGGCGACGGGCGACCTCGGACAGACGGTGCTACCGCCGATCGGTGCCGCGCTGGCGGCCGCGGTCGCGTGGCAGCTCGGACTCGGGTTCATCGTCCCGCTGCTCCTGTTCGCTGCGGCCGCGCTCTGGATCATCCTCCCGGAGCCGTCGTCGCAGTCGACGGCCTCGGCTTCGTCATCTTCGACCGGGTCGATTTCGATCGACAGCGCGCGCTCGGTGCTCGCTGAGCTCCGCCGAGCGAACCTCTCCTTTATGGCGTTTATCCTCTTTCTGTACATTCTGATCTGGCAGTCGTTCACGGGACTGTATCCGACGTACCTCGTCGAGGTCAAAGGTCTCTCGTCGTCGCTGGCGGGGCTGCTCTTCAGCGCGTTCTTCGCCTTCGGCGTCGTGATCAAGCCGCTGGCCGGTGCGGCCTACGACAGGATCGGGGTCCGAAAGTCGCTCAGTATCGTCCTCGTCGGGCCCGTCGTCGGACTCGTCGCGCTTCCGTTCGTCGAGGGACTCTGGCCCCTCGCCGTCGTCACCGTGCTCGTGAGCACGATGCTCGGCTCGGGCGCGATCACGCAGTCGTTCCTCTCGGACGCGATCCCCGACGATATCCAGGGAACGGGCCTCGGGGTGGTTCGGACGACGTCGGCGACGCTCGGGGCCGCGGGGCCGGTGCTGTTCGGCGCGATCGCCGACCGCGGGTACTTCGACGAGGGTTACGTGTTGCTGGCGGCGGTGCTCTTCGCCGTGATTCTGCTCACGGTTCGGTTGCCTGCGGGCTCGCGAACGTGAATCGGCTGCTCGCCCCGTGGAAGTCGCGTGGACGAACGACGGCTCGCTGGTCCCGCCGCCGAAGAACGCCGTCAGTAGACGGTGACGAGCGCACCGCCGAAGACGACCAGCATTGCGCCCACAATCACGCCATGAGTGACCCGCTCGACGTCTCGAAGGAAGAGGTACGTGAACAGTGCCGAAAACAGCGGGGCCATCGCCGAGACGGGATCGACGACGGTCACGCGGCCGATCGAGAGCGCCTGGAACAGCGAGAACAGCCCGCCAGTGCTGATTATCCCCGCCATTATGAAGTACGGGATCGGGGCGGAGTCGGCGGCGCGAATCCGGTCTCGATGAGAGATGAGAAGGTAGCTCCCCAGCGTGAGTATCGCCGCCGTCTCGTTGAGGGCGAGCGCCTCGATCGTCGTCGCGGGCGTTTCGAGGAATCCGTACCGGCGAATCACGTTCCCCGTTCCGTAGGCCAGCCCCGCCGCGAGCGGAAACGCGAGATCCCGAGAGCGCCATCCGCGGATGTCGCCGCCCTTCGCGACGGAGAGGAGCATCACGCCACCGACGAGCAGGAGCACGCCCACGCCCGTGATCGCGGTGACTGTCTCGCCGAGGAAGAGGACCGCCAGCCCCACCGCGAACAGGGGTCGCGTATTCATCGCGGCGGTCGCCACGCTCGCGCCGATTCGATCGATGCCCGCGTAGTGGCCCAAGCGGCCGACCGTCGTCCCGATGACGCCGCCGATGAGGAAAATCCCCGCGTCGCCGAAGCTCATCCCCGCGAACGCCGCGGTCCTGTTGGTCGCGAGCAACGCCGTCCAGAACAGCGCGCCGCTCGTCAACATTACGACCATCACGGCCTGCACCGAGGTGCCGCCGCGCTCGATTCCCTTCTTCGTGAAGACGGGACTCAGACCCCAGAGTACTGCCGAACTGAGCGCGAACGCGACCGCACCGGGCGCTGGCAGTGCCATAGCGTGCGGTCTCCCAGCACGGATATAAGCGTCTGGATTGCGTGCTCAGGGACGCTTCGGACACGGGATCTATCGAGCGCGTTCCTCGTCGTCCCGCCTCGCGGCGGAAGTCGTGGGTGATGTGC
>NZ_VJXQ01000002.1:715961-749207 GCF_007655485.1 Halobellus captivus | reverse complement strand
CCGCAGTTGTCGCAGTACCGAGGCTGCGCCTCATAGCTGAGACGCATCATCGCGACCACCTCGTATGGCCGCTAAAACCGGAAAATTCTCCCGGTTTATACGTAATGAGTATGGGACCGCCCGGATTTGAACCGGGGTCACGGGCACCCAAGGCCCGAAGTATACCAGGCTAACCCACGGTCCCGTACTCATCACTCGAACGGTCACCGAGTAAAGGATTTCGTTCGGCGTTTCTCACAGCCCCCAGATCGCAGCGATGCCGACGGTGGTCACCACGGCGAAGACCAACTGCAGCGGGCCGCCGACGCGAATGTAGTCGCTGAAGCGGTACCCGCCGGGACCGTAGACGAACAGGTTCGTCTGGTAGCCCACGGGCGTCATAAACGCCGTCGACGCCGCGAACGTGACTGCGAGGATGAACGCGAACGCGTTCGACCCGAGCGTTTGTGCGGCTTCGACCGCGACGGGGACCATCAACACGACGCTCGCGTTGTTCGAGATGACGTTCGTCAGCACGGCGGTGAGGAGGTAGAACACGGCGAGTACGCCCACCAGCGGGAGGACGTCGCCCGTGGCGACGATGACCTCGGCCAAGAGCGCGGCCGCGCCGGTGGCCTCCAGCGCGATCCCGAGCGGGATCACACCGGCGAGCAGGAACACGACGTCCCACTGGACCGAGTCGTAGAGTTCCCCCGGACGGAGACAGCCCGTCGCGACCATCGCGAGCGACCCGGCGAGCGCCGAGACGACGATCGGGAGGACGTCGAGCGCGGCGAGTCCGACGACGGCGACGACGATTCCCGCGGCGATCGGGGTTCTCGATTCCCGGTAGTCGTGCTGTTCGATCTCCTGGGCGACGATAAAATCGCGGTTGGCGTCGAGGCGCTCGATGCTGTCGGCGGTCGCCTGCACGAGTAGCGTGTCGCCGACGCGTAGCTTGACGTTGTCCATCCGGCGGCGGAACAGCTCTTCACCGCGACGCAGCGCGAGGACGGTCGCGTTGTAGCGCTGGCGAAAGCTCGCGGAGGTGAGTGACTCCCCGACGAGAGACGATCCGGGCGAAACGACCACCTCGACGAGGTTATGGCGGGACTGGCTCGCCTCTAACTCCGCCTCGTCGACCGCCGTCGGGACGAGGTCGAGTCCCTCGACGTCCAGCAGTTCGACCAGCGTGTCGCGGTCGGTCCGGATGGCGAACACGTCGCCCGCCTGGATCTCCTTCGGCCCGAGGGGTTCGAGAAACACCTCCTCGCCGCGGATGAGCTGAATCAGATCGACGTCGAAGTCGGTCTCGACGAGCGCGCGCTGGACCTGCTGGCCGACCAACGGCGAGTCCCCGCGGACGACGACCTCCGTCAGGTAGTCGGCCATCCCGAACTCCTCAGTCAAGTCCTGTCGGGGCTTGATCCGCTCGGGCGTCAGCCACTGTCCCACCGTCAGCAGGTACGCGGTCCCGACGACGCTCACGACGATTCCGAGTTGGGTGAACTCGAACATCGTAAACGTGCGCCCGATGAGTCGTCCCGAGAGTTCGGAGGCGAGGATGTTCGTCGACGTCCCGATGAGCGTGAGCATCCCCCCGAACATCGAGGCGTACGAGAGGGGAAGCAGGAGCTTCGAGGGCGACGTCCCGCCGCGTTCGGCGAGGTCAGTCACCATCGGCAGCAGGATCGCCACGGCCGCGGTGTTGTTGATGAACCCCGATATCGGCGCGACGACGCCGATCGTCGCGCCCAATTGCCTGCGCTGGCTCCCGCCGGTGAACGCGGCGATCCACGCGCCGAGCCGCTGTATCACGCCGGTTCGCTGGACGCCCTCGCTGAGGATGAACATCGCGAGCACTGTCAGCGTCGCCTGACTGGAAAAGCCCGAGAGCGCGTCGCCAGGGTAGTCGTCGAAGAGGACGATCGGCTCCGTGAGCATTCCGACTGATACGAACGCTGCCGATACCGGCTCAACGAGGAGCAGCGCGACCATCACGCCGATCGCCGTGACGTCGACCGGGACCGGCTCGGTCACGAAGAGCGCGAGCGCGGCGAGCACGATGAGGAAGACGACGGCGATGCCCGGAGATATCGGTTCCACACCGGTGGGTCGCTTCGGCGGTGCAAAATACTGTGGGATCGCATACCGCTGTGGTCTCGAAAGGCGTTCGGAGGACAGACGGTGCCCCGCAGCCACGCTGTGAGATCAGAACTCGTCTTGCAGTTCCATCTCGGCGACGAGGTCGTAAGGGTCGGTCCCGGACCGAATACAGTCCAGAATCCGGAACGCGTCCCTCGGCGAGAGGAAGTGCCGACAGACCGCTCTCCCCAACGGGGTCGGCTCGAAGCCGTCGATGAACGCCCACTGCAGCAGCTTTCCGAGCGCGTGTTTCGTCGGCACCTCGCCGACCATCTGATCGTTCAGCCGCTTGGCTCGCTTGCCCGCGACGACGATGTTCGCGAGCGTCTCCTCGGCGGCGGCGGTCTCGTCGTAGCGCGTCAGCACGTCCTCCATCTCGCCCTTCAGGAGCGTGAAGGCGACCTCGTCTTCTGTCATCTCCATCGAGTTGTGGTAGACGCAGTCGGGTTCGACGAGCAGGTACACCTTCCCCTCGTCGTGGTAGTCCGGGCGTCCCGCCCGCCCGAGCATCTGCTCGAACTCCTGGACGGAGAGCCACTCGATGCCCATCGCCAGCGAGTCGAAGATCACCTGCGAGGCGGGGAAGTCGACACCGGCGGCGAGCGCGGCGGTCGTGACCACCGCGGCCAGGTCCTGGTCGCCGAACTGCCGCTCGACGCGCTTTCGGCGGCCGTAGTCGAGTCCGGCGTGATACGGCGCGGCAGCGTATTCCAATTTTCTGGCGATTTCGTGACACCGACGCCGCGAGTTGGTGAAGACGATCGTCTGTCCGCGGTAGCCCTTCGAGGACTTCGCGTCGAACTCGCGCCTGACGAGTTTGTTGATGATGTCGGGCTTCTCGAGCCCGTCCGCGAACGTCACGTGCCGCTCGATCGGCACCGGTCGCTCCTCGAACTCGATGAGCGTCGCGCGGAGTCGCTGCGCCAACGATTCGGGGTTGCCAACGGTCGCGGAGAGGTACACGTACTGCGCATCCCCGTACGTGTCGCGCCGCGCCGCCCGCTCCTCGTTGTAGTACTTCAGGCGGCTGATGAGGCCGTCGAGGCGGTGGCCGCGCTCCTCCTCTTTCAGCGTGTGCACCTCGTCGATGACGACGGTGCCGACGTCGCCGAGGTCCTTCCCGGTCCGCAGCGCGTGGTCGATCCCCTCGTAGGTCCCGACGACGACGTCGGCGTTCGGGTTGAATCGGTTGCCGTCGTCGTTGATCCGCGAGGCACCGACGCGGATCGTCACGTCGAGGACGTCGCCGTACCGCTCCTCGAAATCCTCGTGTTTCTGGTTCGCGAGCGCGACGAGCGGCACAAGAAAGAGCAGCTTTCCGTCGCCCTTCAGCGCTCGGTCGATGCCCGCGAGCTCGCCGATGAGCGTCTTCCCGGTCGCGGTCGCGCTCACGACGAGTTGATCCCGCTCGTCGAAGAGGCCGTTGTCGACGGACAGCGACTGGACGGGCAGCAGCGTGTCGAAGCGGTCCTCGACGCGGCGCTGGAGTTCGGGGTGGAGATCCAGCGTCGACGTCTCCACGAGGTCGACGTCGTCGGTCGTCGCGCTGACGGTGTCGAACTTCGTGAGGTCGGGGTCGAGACCGCCTGCGAGGAGGTTCGAAATCCTGTCGAGGTCCTGTGTTTCGAGGAGCAGGTCTTCGAGTCGGTCCTGCGCCGCGCCGGTGAGTCGTCCCGACGAGGAGAAGTCGAGTTCGCGCGCTAACTCGCGTTTCGCGCAGTCAGGACAGATGTACTCTCGGTCGGTCTTGATCGCGGTATCTTCGGTGATCGGCGAATAGCGTCCGTCGGAGGCGCAGAACCGACACGTCCGAACGACGAGCGCCTCCAGTTGGTAGCCGTCGAGCATCTCCTGGAGGTCGCGGCGTCGACCCTTCGAGGTCTGCTGAGAGATACGGATTCGCGAGGCGCGGCGCGCGAGTTCGACGAACTGACTCGGGTCGCGCGGCTCCTCCGTGGACCCGCGCTTGATGCGGAACTTCGCGGGGCGCGGTCCGGCGTCCGTCTCCTGCAGTTCGAGCACCGCCTGAAAGACGCGCTCCCCGTCCCGTTCGACGACCGCGAGAAAGTCGTCGCCGGTCTCGTGCAGAAAGAGCGTGTCGACGCGGCCGACCTGTTGAGACACGCGCGACGATAGGTCGAGGAGGTATTTCAGCGGTTCGTCTCCTTCCGAGCGGATCCGTGTTTTCGTGACCGGTGGAGGCGCCCGATATCACGGATGGCGCAGTTCACGCGACGAGGACGCGCTCGGAAGCTTCGGGACACTCTCGGCCCGACTGGGCGGCTTTCCGGCTGAGGCGGATACCGGCACACTACTCGGCGTACCGCGGCTGGACTTAAGTCCCGTGCCTGACTATGCACCACTATGCGCGGAATTCGTATCGGTAGCGCCTTCGGTATCCCGATCAAGCTCGATCTCACGTTCCTGCTCGTCCTTCCGCTCTTCGCGTGGCTCATCGGCAGCGACGTCGGCCAACTCGTCGGCGTCGTCAACGACCTGTTCGGCTCCGCTATCGACGTCGGGCCGCTCACCACCGGATCGATGCAGTGGGTACTGGGCGCGGCCGCGGCGATCGGCTTGTTCTTCTGCGTGCTGCTGCACGAGTTCGGCCACTCGCTTGTCGCGATGCGCTTCGGCTACGAGATCGACTCGATCACGCTGTGGCTCTTCGGCGGCGTCGCAAGTTTCACCGAGATGCCGGAAGACTGGCGACAGGAGCTGTGGATCGCGATCGCCGGACCGATCGTCAGCGTCGCGCTCGGCGTGCTCTCGTATCTCGCCTTTCTCGTACTCCCGACGGCGCTCGATCCCGTGAAGTTCGTCCTCGGCTACCTCGCGCTGACGAACATCGTGCTCGCGGTGTTCAATATGCTCCCGGGGTTCCCGATGGACGGCGGGCGCGTCCTCCGCGCACTTCTCGCGCGCACGCGACCGCACGCGAGAGCGACGCAGATCGCCGCCGAGGTCGGCAAGGTATTCGCCTTCCTGCTCGGGATCTTCGGCCTGTTCGCGAACCTGTTCCTGGTGGCGCTCGCTTTCTTTATCTACATCGGCGCGTCCTCGGAGGCCCAACAGACGGTGATGAAGGCGGCCTTCCAAGACGTGACGGTCAGAGACGTGATGACGCCGCGGGAGAATTTGGATACCGTCGCCGAAGACACGAGCGTCGCCGAGCTCCTCGAACGGATGTTCACCGAGCGGCACACGGGCTATCCGGTGATGCGGGACGGTCGACTCGTCGGAATGGTGACGCTCGGGGACGCGCGATCGGTCAAGGAGGTCGAACGCGACGCTTACCGGGTCGAGGACGTGATGTCGCGGGAAGTGGCCACAATCTCGCCCGATGCCGACGCGATGACCGCGATCGAACAGATGCAGCAAAACGACGTGGGACGGTTGCCTGTCGTCGACGACGCGGGCGAGGTCGTCGGGCTCATCTCCCGCTCGGATCTGGTCACCGCGTTCAACATCATCCAGTCCCGCGGGGCGCTCTCGTCGCTCTCGGCGAGCGACCGATCGAGTCTGCCGAACCCGCGGTGACCCGGACGGCGCTGTCGTTTCTCCAGATTAGTACTCGGACGGCTGCGATTCGAGCGGGATGTTGGCACGCTCTCGAAGCCACTCCACCGCCTCCTCGAGTTCGGTTTCGTCGTCGCCGGTGAGCTTGATCCGCGTCTCCCCCGCGTCGCGATTGGGATAGCTGCCGACTCGGACGCCGAACCGTTCGGCGGCGTCCCCCAGTACCGACGCCAGTGCACCCTCCGGTTCGGGCGAGTAGAGCGTCCGGGTCGCCACGCTCCCGTCGAACTCGTTCGCCACGTTGTCGAAGACGGCTCGCATCTCCGCTGGGATCCCGGGCAGGACGTAGACGCCGTCGACGACGCAGCCCGGCGCGAGCCCCTCGGGGTTCGGGATGGCCGAGGCGCCCGCGGGCATCGACGCGTACCACTCCGAGCGGAGCTCGAAGTCGAGTTCCGGATTCTCCTCGAAGATCCGATCGAGTGTCTCCTGAACCGCTGCCTCCGCGACGGGATCGACGACTAACTCCCGATCGAGACCGTCGGCGATGGCCGACATCGTCACGTCGTCGGGCGTCCCGCCGAGGCCGCCGGTCACGAGGACCGCGTCGAAGCGCTCGCTCCACTCCCGCACTCGCTCGGCGACGACCGCCTCCTCGTCGGGGACGACGATGATTCGAGCGACCTCGACGCCGCGGGCGGTGAGTCGCTCGGAGAGCCACGTCGCGTTCGTGTTCTCGATGTCGCCCGCGAGCAGTTCGTTGCCGACGGTGACGATCGCCGCGTTCATAGCTGGCCACTCGAACGCCGACAGATTAACCCCTGCGCCTCTCGATACCGACGTTCGCAATGCCGCGTCATCCACCTCGATGAAGAGAAACGGAAAGTCCATATTCCGTGAGGAGTAGATCCGTGTATGGGACTGTTCGATAGCACTCGCGTGCTCGCCGGTGTCGCCCTCATAATCGTCGGGTCGCTGTTGCTCCTGCCGAGCGTTGCCCCGAACGCAGGCCAGATATTCACGTACGCGCTCGTTCTCGCCGCGGGGCTCATCACGTACGGCACGTGGCTCGTCGGCACCTCGGAAGGCAAGCCGACGGTCTGATTGACGGATCTCCCCCCGCGCGTATCGAGTCGACGGACCGGTTATCGCTGATTTTTCCACACCGCACGAATGCGATATTTTCCCGTTCGGAATAAGGAAGGTAGCGTGCCGCTCGTCTATGAAGCAGAGATGAAAAAGCGCGCCGGAGAAAACGCGGTCGAACCGACTATTCGGTGGGCGCGGTAGACTGACTCAGCGTCGCAGAGTTCTCGCCGTTCTGGGATTCCCAGACGACGCGGATGGTTTCGCCGCTCCAGTCCGCAGTGTTGTTGAATTCAACACTCGTTCCAGCTGAAACGGTTCCAGCCATATGATCTGTCCAGTTTGCAGATCCTCCAGCAAGCCCCGTTGTGGATAGTCGTTCAGCATCAATCGAATCACCCGTTTGATGGGTAATGGTGACATTGTTTGACGTCTCGTTGTAGTCAAAGTCGAAACTTGCCTGAGGTGCGCTCTGATCGATTCCCTGACCGAGATTCAGCACGAACGCGCCGATGACAGCGGCGAGGATGACAGTAATCGCGACCATTAGGATGACTCCAATAACCGGTGAAACCGCCGAATCGTCGGTGAAGAGTTCTTTGAAGTTCATTGTCTTATGAGTTGTCGGGTGCGGTGGATTCGCTCAGCGTCGCGGAGTTCTCGCCGTTCTGGGATTCCCAGACGACGCGGATTGTCTCACCACTGAATGGGTTGGTCGCGTTTTTCGTAATTGATGTCCCAGCGTTTACAGTTGGATGCGTAGACCAGTTTTCTGATGGGCCGTCATTCCACTCAACTCCGGTCGTGTTCAGTCGCTCACCTTCGATTGAATCCCCTGTCTCGTGAGTGATTGTAACGTTATTCCCCTCGTAATCGAATCCAAAACTCGCCTGCGGGGACGTCTGCTGAATCCCCTGGCCGAGGTTCAGCACGAACGCGCCGATGACGGCGGCAAGGATGACGGTTATCGCGACCATCAGGATGACCCCGATGACCGGCGAGACGGCCGAATCGTCTGTGAAGAGTTCTTTGAAGTTCATTGTTAATCTTGATACCAACCCACGACGCGATGGTATCGGTCGGTTCCGGGTGAACCGCGTCGTTTCCGGCGGTTTATGTCCGTCGTGAGTGGCGTAAGTATGACTTGTAAGTACAGTAATTTAAGCCTACTCCTCAAATTATCAGAATCGATACCTAGAACCGCTCTCTCACCCGAATCTGAGCGACGTCTCGTTCTGCGGCCGGTCGGGTATCCGCGTCACACAAAACCTATATTTTTGGCCTCTGTCAGTCCTAACGGATAGCGACGGCACGGCGTTGTGGCTCGATTGTCCCCCTCCACCGATACGGAGTCGACTACGCTCCGGCGACACTGTGTCGACCCGCGACGCCCTGTCAACGAGATTCCCCCGCTGGACGGTGATCACAGACGTCCCCGTCCACCCTACTGACCCACTATGACACGCTTACCCTCCCAAATCGGCGCGGTTTCGCTCGCGACGCTCATGGTACTGTCGGTCGTCGTCGGCAGTATCACGTTCGCTGGCTCTGTCGCCGCCGTCGGTAACGCGACCGCTGTATCGCAAATTGATCCGCTCACCGTCGACGAAGGAACCGAGACCGAACACACGTTCAACTACTCGTTCTCGGGTATCAATACGAGCGGAAACACCACGCTGACGTTCTCTGTTCCCGGTGAATATCCGGAGATCGTCGATCACATTATTGTCGTAAAGAACGGCACCGGGGCCGAACTGGATGCGACGGTCACCGATGATCCCCGAACGCTCTCTTTCGACGTCAACTCCACGACTGAGACGGTCTACTTCGATGGCAGCGTCACGCTGGAGAATCCGTCGGTGGAGACCGACGAGGACTATATCCTCAAATTCAACGGTACCGACGACGACGGCGACTCCGCTTCGGTCGACGAAACGCTCACCGTCGAGAACGTTCCGGGGGCGTTCGCGATCGGCAGCGAAGAACCGTTCGATCCGAGCACAGTCGAGCAAGATACCGAGAATCAGCACACGTTCAACTACTCGATCAGGGGCATCGACACGAGCGAAGAAACGACCTTCGAGATCAACGTCCCCAGCGAGCTCTCGATCGAATCGTCCGACGTCGTCGTGAAGAATGCCTCCGGGGCTGAGCTCGGTTCCCTGACTGAGAGCGGCAACACGCTCTCGTATTCCGACACCGTCTCGACGGAGTCTGCCTATCTCGCGGGCAGCGTCAATCTGACCAGCCCCACCGTCCCCGAGGGCGAGGAGGAGGTAACCTATAACCTCACAGTGGAGGTCAGCGACCCTGCACGATCGCAATCGACGGATGAAGAGCTCACTGTCGAGTACGAGGGCGGCCAGCCCGGCGATCCCGAGTTCCTGAGCGCGACGCAGTACGAACAGGGCGGCACAGCGTACATCGAGGTCGCGTTCTCCGAAGATATCCAGAACTTCGCGTCGAATTACGGGATTTACGTCGACGAAGAGGAAGTGACGGGCGAGCTCAATCCCACCGTTAACGAGGCGCAAGGTCGCGTCATCATCGAACTCGACGACACCGACAGCCGAGACCTGACGCTCCGACTCGAAGGCGGGATCGAGGACACTGACGGAAATGCGCTCGCGAATCCCGACAGCCCCGAGTACAAGCCGATCACCTTCGCGCCGACGACTGTGGGGGCGGGGGAGTCCGCCAACGTCTACAGCGGATCGGTCGTTTCGATCGTTGCCGACTCCTCGAACACGGACATCACCCTGCAGGGAACTGAAGACGACACGGACGGTTACTTCTTCGAGGGATCCACCGGCACCAACAGCCGAATTTTCCTCTTCGATACGGACGGCGAGGAGATCGGTGACTACGAGGCAGACATTGGAAGCGAAGGGACGGCCTCGATCACGGTCCGTGACCTCGATCTCACACTCGATATCGAGGACCGAAACGTGACGACCCTACAGACGATCGACGGGACCGTCTCCGGACAAGTCGGTGGGAGAGAGATCCAACTGGAACTCCTCGATGACAACGACGAAGTCGTCGACGAACGGCTTGTCGATCTCTCCGGGCAGGGCGACCGCGACTTCAGCTACGACGTCGAATCGCTCCAACTCGAAACAGGCGAGTACACCGTTCGCGCCACTGACACCGCCTCCGGCGTCTCGGCCGAATCCGAGACGATAACGATCCGAGAGGCGGGCGATACGGAAGCGCTGCTTCCGAACGACGTCGTCGAGGAACACCGCGGTGACGTCGTCGCGATCCCGATCGAGTTGCGGAACACTCGCGAGGCGACTCTGACAGTCGGCGACGACGAGGCGGGCTATCAGGCGTCGGTGACCGTTCGTGACGACGACGGCGACGACCGCGACGGCGAAGTGACGGTCTACTTCAACAGCTACGAGGCACCGAACGTTGGAACCGGATCGTTCGATGGCGAAAACGATCTCTTCAGCGTCAGTGACGGCGACGAAGTCGTCGACGGCGAGGTGACTATTGGCGTCTCGGACCTCCTCGACGCGGAGGCTTATCCGCTGTCAGTCGAGACTGAGGGTCGAGAGACCGATATCCAACTGCTCTCGTTGCAGGAGCGGGAGACGACCGCGATCCGGACGTGGACCGCGCCGCGAAACCGCTACGGTGACCTCGACGCCGCCGCGGACGTTCGCGAGGGGACGGACGACGAGTGGCTGACCCGCGATTCGGACATCGCCGTCGGCGACACCGTCGTCTACGAGATCGAGGCCTCGGGTCTCGAAGGCGCGCTCGATGCCCACGACCAGGACACCGTCACCACGGAGTTCTTCGATTTCGCCGACGGAAACAGGACCCAGTTCACCGTCGAACAGCAGGATCCCGGGCCGAATCAGGACCCGCTCCTGCTCGACTTTGGTAGCTCTAACGCCCGCGTCGTGGCGGATTCGGCCAACGACACCTACTACGTGGTCGCACAGACCGGCGAGGACGACCTCGAAGGCGTCCGCGACGAGGACGGCGACGGCGTGATCGATCCCGGCGAGGATGAGACCGGATCGGTCGACGCCGACGACAGCCTGCGGGCGTCGTTCACCGTGTTCGGCGACGACGAGAACGACCTCGATCTGACGACCGGCGGCGAGGACGAGACCGTCGAGACGACGCACTCGCTGACCGATCCCGAGTTCGAGATGACCGAGCCGTTCAACGTCACCGAGGTGAGCGGTCAGGAGATCTTCGGCGAGGCGACGGTCGCGCCGGGGACGGAAGTCCGCGTCCGCGTGCGGAGCGCCGACGGCGTCCGACCGGCGTTCCTGAAGAGCGAGACGACGACCGTGGACGCCGACGGGCAGTTCCTCGTGACGCTGTCGTTCAACGACACGAGTCCGGGCGATAGCTACTCGATCACGGTCGACGACATCGGTCCGGCGTCCGAACTGGTCGTCGAGGGAACCGTCCAGCCCGTGATCGCGACCCCGACGACGGACACGCCGACGGAGACGACCACCACGTCGACTGCGCAGCCGACGACCACGACGGCGACGGGGACGACCGCCGCCACCACCACGACCGATATTCCGACGGTCCAGACGCCGACGACGACGCCCGGATTCGGCGTGCTGGCGGCGCTCGTCGCGCTCGCCGGTGCGGCACTGCTCGCGCTTCGACGGGAGTGACTGACGACGGTTCTCGCGTCTGACTTTTTTGCGCCTGACCCGTCTTCGCCTCCGAGTTAGGAGTGGTCGCTGCGGGCGGGGCGACCCAGCACCGACTCGACAGATGCCACTTTCTCGCGGGCGCGATCGCGAGACGTGCGCTTGTCGTCGATCTTCAGCACCGTGCTCACGCGATCGCCGTCCACGGCGCAGTGGGCAGCCTCGGCGGCCGCGAAAATCGTTCCGACGTCGTCGGCCTCAATGACGGTGCCCATCGGATTCGTCTCGTACTCGACGTCGAAGTCGTCGAGCGCGGCGACGGCCTTCGCGACCTCATCGGCCATACTACCTTCGATCACGGGTGCGACGCTCAGGAGTGCGACGGCGGTCATAGCGTCGCATTCGTTCGCGAGGCGCTAAACGTTTTCAGTCCCACCGGCCTCGTCGCCGGTGCCATCGCGGGTTCCGTCGCCAGTGCCGGTGCCGCCCGTTGCCCGCGGCTCGTCGACCGAATCTCGATCGGCCCGTGAGTGCTGTCCCGATTCGGGTTGTGCACTCGATCTTGGGTGCCCTTCCGCTGCCGTCTGTTGATCGGCGACCGGATGCTGTCGGGAGACCGGGTGCTGATCGGAGACTGATTGGTGACCAGCGATCGGCTGCTGCGTCGACGGTGGTGCGCCGAGGAGCCGCGGCAGCGCCGTGTTCGCGAAGGTCAGCCCGATCACGAGCAGTATCGGCGCGAAGAAGAGCCCGTAGAAGCCGAGGACGACCGGACCGAGCGTGTACGCCAACATCAGCAGGCCCACGTGCGTCTCCTTCCCACTCAGAATCGGTCGGAGGATCAGGTCCGGAATCGTGTCGACGACGACGACCGCGACGAAGGCGAACACGCCGATGTACAGTAGATTGGTCGGATCGCCGCTGAGGACGATCGGCAGCGCGCTCACGAGCGTCACCGGGACGTACACGATCTTCATCCCGACGACGGGGATCAGACTCGCGATGCCGGTGAGCGCGCCGACGAGCGCGGGGTACGGGATCTCCGCCGCGGCGGGGGCGAACGTGTTGTAGATGCTGAACGCGCCGATGGCGATCAGGCTGATCGCGAGCACGTTCAGGAGGTTGCCGAACAGGACGGCTTCGAGCTCGTCGTCGACGGCTTCGAGGTACTCGCGTACGATCGCGCCGTCGTCGAACCTGAGCAGCCAGCGACTGACCTTGTGACCGTCGACGAGCAGGTAGTAGGTGACGATGATGACGATAAACATATTCAGGAAGAACTCCGAGACGAGCGTCGTCAGGAACTCCGCGTGCTCGGTCGCGAAGTCGATGAACGGGGCGAGGTCACCCGATTGATAGGCGTCGTACAGTCCTTGGACGGTGAACTCGGGAAGTTCGGTGATCCCCCCGAACCACTCGAAGTTCTCGCTGGCGACCTCGATCAGTGCGTACTGTTCGATGAACCGCCGAGTTTCGACGATGAGCAGGATGGTCGCGTAGCTCACCAGTATGATCAGCGGCAACGCGAGCGACACCAGTACGACGACCGCGCGGGCGCTCGCCGGGAGTCGGAAGCGCCGTAACGCCCCGTGATAGCGCCGAGTCGAGTAGTACAGAAAGACAGAGACCGTCAGCGGGGCGATGAATTCGTAGGCGAGGGCGGCGGTGACGACGCCGACGATGAGACCGAAGAGGGCGACCGCGAGGCGGTTTCCGTTCATATACGTTGACGTTTCCACGGTTCCGTACTAAAACATAGCTCTGGGAAGGTGATCCTTACCCGGAATCACGATACCAAACTGCTAGAAAGGTGTAGCTGACAGCGGGATTCATCCGAATCAAACTCCCGTTCTTTTCGGCTCTCGACTTCGCGGGTTTCGAAAAAGTATTTACTCTCGCTTCGGCCAACCGACAATCGGAATGGTTCCCTCCGTTCGCCCCCTCCGCCAGCTCGTCGTGTCGCCGACGCGGTTTTTCGAGGAACGGCCGCCAGCGGAGACGCTTCCGATCGCCGCCGGTATCGTCATCGTGTTCGCAGTCGCGCTCACCGGTGGCATACTCCTCGTCGGCTCGATGCTCGCCGGATCGGTCGACGCCACGGTCACGATGGACAACCCGGAACGACCGCCGGATTTCGTCTGCGAACAACACGCTGACGACCCCGACTCGGCGTTCGGAGACGGTTGTGACGAGCCGAAGACGATCGAACGCGACGCGGGAGAACTCATCCGAGAGGCCGCGAACGATTCGCTCTGGATCGGCCTCGTCGGACCGTTCGTCCTGTGGATTCTCGGGACGGTCACCCTGTTCGCGGGCGGTCGGCTCGCGGCCGGAGATCCTTCCGTCGCGGGCACGGCGGCGCTCGCTGGCTGGGCGGCGCTCCCCGAGTTCGTCCGGCTGGCCGCCGGATTCATCGGACTCTGGTACGTCCTCGACGACCTCACGATCACGACCCTCGACGGAGCCCCCGCGGTGCTGGAAGCGGCGATGGCCTCGATCGAACCCGTCCTCCTGATCGCCTCGATAGTCACGCTCGTCTGGCAGTGGTCGATTCTCAGTGCGGGGCTCAGCGAGGACGCGGGGATCTCGCGTGGAGCCGCCGCCGTCGCTGTCGGCGTCCCGCTCGTGATTTTCTTCGTGTTCGGGGCGCTGTGACTTGGTGACGACAGGTCGGGACGCGTTCAGCTGTTGTATACGACGCGCTAGCGCGGCGAAGAACTGACACAGGAGAGCTTCGTCCCCGTCTGGAATCCCCGAGTACAAGGTACAGTCACCTGGGGCTGATCCGACCCCATAGGACGACTGATCGACAGAGCCTCCGTTCCGCCTCCGCTGCCCAGTTACACGACAGGGTGGTAGTTTGTCGGGCGCGAAGCGGCGGGAACCGACTCGATCCAATCGCCGCTTTCGAGCAATCGCTCGCCGGTCAACACGGGAGCGAACGATAGAGACTTACCTCTGTGTTTCATTCGGTGGCGACGAGTGGAAGACGGTGCACACTGCCGTCGATGCAGGCACGAACGGACTCGACGTGTCGGACGAGACTGTCGAGTGACCGCTCGACTAAAACAGCAACCACACGATGACTTCGATTCCCACCACAGACTCCCTTCCGGCGTACCTCGCTCCGCTGCCCGCCCGTGTCGAGACAATGGTGCTTCGTCTCGTATGGGTCGTCGTCGCCGTCAATCTCGCGGGCACCGTGTTCGGGTTCTGGCACTACCGGTTTCAGCTCTTGGACAGCCATCCCGTGATCTGGCCCGCAGTGCCCGACAGCCCGCTGGCGACGTTGTGTATGGTCGCGAGTCTCGTCTCGTGGAAGATCGGGAAGAACCGCAATTGGATTCACGCGCTGGCCTTCGTCGGGAACCTGAAGTACGGCTTCTGGGTGGTCGTCGTCCAGCTCGCGATCAACGACGTGCTCGCCACCGGCGATCCCTACAACTGGTTCTTGCTCGTCAGCCACTTCGGGATGGGACTGCAGGCGCTCGTGATCTACCGGTACGCCGAATTCACGATTCCGTCGGTCGCCGTCGCCACCGCCTGGTTCAGCTTCAACGATATGGTCGATTACTTCGTCCCGCTCGTGGGTGACTATCACCACACGTTCTTCGGCCCGCGGTTGGGAAATGCGGTCGACCACACCGTCCCCGCTCACGACGTCGCCGCCGCCGCGGCCGTCGGGTTGACGATCCTCGGGACGTTTCTCGCGCTCGCGATTCGCATCCGACAGATCGAGCATCGGTCCGCCAGCGACGTCGACTGACCGTGCGTCCCCCTCAGCGCGACAGTGCCGCGTTTCGGGGGTTCCTTGGCCCACTCACTCCGTTCGCTGTGCGGGACACCAGTTACCTGTCGTAACCGATTCGCTGGTCTCTCAATAGGAGATACGAATTGTTCTAGATCGCTCACTCCGTTCGCTGCGCGGGCTGCGACTCGTCGGGGTCAAATCGCACCGTACTCGTACGCTTCCGTTCTCTCGCACGGTGAACTCCCGTTCGCTCCGCTCACGAGGATCCCACCGTGTCGCACACACTGGATTCGACGTCGCGAGCGACACGCGGAGCAGTCACTCTGATCGAAACACACGGTAAACGTTCCACCAGCAATAGTACCGCGAGGCTCGCATTCGCGAGCCTCGCGGCTTTTTCCCTCCAGGTTTTTGCGCGGAGGGGTCCGCAGGACCCCTCCGTGGAAAAAGGTGGGAGTGCGCTGGCTGGGATTTGAACCCAGGTTGTGACCATGGCAAGGTCACGTGATACCACTACACTACCAGCGCGTGCGTGGTTCGCTTTCTGCATTTCCGAAGACACGGGATTCGTAAATAAGACTTGCGAATCGGGAAGAAAAACGCCCGATAGCGTGGGGGGAAATACCACGGGTCGGCGAACCACGAAACGGCCGCTGGCGGGCGTGTGACGCCCTCACAACCCCCGCGAGGTTTCGCTACTCTTTTACGGTCCGCTTTGGTATGAGGCGTACAGTCTAGACGTGACGCTGAAGGGACCGGTATGACGCTGACCGTACTCGTGCCGTCCTCTCTCGTCCGAGAGGCCGAAGACAAACGCGAGGCAACTCGCAAACTCGGCTACGTCGCCCGCGCGGCGACGGTGTTTCGGGCGGATCGGCTCGCCGTCTTCCCCGATCGGGAAGGCGAGCGACGCTGGGGGGGCGAGTTCGTCGAAACGGTGCTGCGATACGCCGCCACGCCGCCGCACCTCCGAAAAGAGGTGTGGGGCAAACGCGACGAACTCGAGTTCGTCGGGGTCTTACCGCCCCTCCGCGTCCCGTCTATGACCGGCTCCGAATCAGACGGTTCGGGGTCGTTAACACAGGGAATCGTGACCGAGGTCGGACCTGACGGCCGCGTTCGGGTCAATTGCGGACTGCAACACCCGGTCTCTCTGCTCACCCCTCCGTCGATGGAGGTCGAGCAGGGAGCGCGCGTCGCCATCAGGATCTCTTCGCGAGAACCGGTCCGTGCGCGGATCGTCGACGAGCCCGTTCCGGGCTTCGACGTGTCCCGTATGGACCTCGAGGAAGCACTCGGCCGCGCCGACGCGGGCGTCGCAATCGCGACGTCCCGATTCGGCGAGGCGCTGACCACGACTCGGCTGCCGCAGCTCGCCTCGCGTGTCGAACGCGAGGGCGCGACAGTCGCGTTCGGGTCGCCCGGTCGTGGGCTTCCGGCCATCTTCGGCATCGACGTCGAGGATGCGGTCGAACCCGCAGACGGTCCGGGGTTCGATCTCTGGCTGAATACGATTCCGCGACAGGGCAGCAAGGTAGTGCGAACCGAGGAAGCGATGTTCGCCTCCCTCGCGACCCTGACACTCACGGAGTGATCATATGCCACAACCAAGCAGACCACGAAAAGGTTCGATGGGCTTCAGCCCGCGCAAGCGTGCGGCCAAGGAGGTCCCACGCATCCGGTCGTGGCCCGACGACGACGGGTCCCCGGGCATCCAAGGGTTCGCCGGTTACAAGGCCGGAATGACCCAGGTGATGATGGTCAACGACGAGGCCAACTCCCCCCGCGAAGGGATGGAGGAGGCCGTTCCGGTGACCGTCGTCGAGACGCCCCCGATGCGCGCTGTCGCCCTGCGAGCCTACGAAGATACGCCGTACGGTGCAAAGCCCCTGACGGAAGTGTGGACCGACGCGTTCGAGGAGAACCTCGACCGCGTCTTGGACCTCCCGAGCGAGGATTCCTTCGAGGACGACGCCGACGACCTTCGCGAAGCCGTCGAGGCTGGCGAGGTCGACGACGTCCGACTCATCACCCACACCGTTCCGGCGGGAATGAAGAACGTCCCCAAAAAGAAGCCCGACGTGATGGAGACGCGCGTCGGCGGCGGCTCCGTCGAGGAGCGCGTCGACTTCGCGCTCGACCTCGTCGGCGAGGGCGGCGAACACGAGATCGCCGACGTCTTCCGCGCCGGGGAGTACCTCGACGTCGCGGGCGTCACGAAAGGAAAGGGGACGCAGGGTCCCGTCAAGCGGTGGGGCGTCCAGAAGCGGAAGGGAAAACACGCCCGCCAGGGTTGGCGGCGTCGGATCGGTAACCTCGGTCCGTGGAACCCCTCCCGCGTGCGCTCGACCGTCCCACAGCAGGGGCAGACGGGCTACCACCAGCGAACCGAACTGAACAAGCGCCTCATCGATATCGGTGAGGGCGCAGAACCGACCGTCGACGGCGGCTTCGTCGGCTACGGCGAGGTCGACGGTCCGTACGCGCTCGTCAAGGGCTCGCTCCCGGGTCCGGACAAGCGCCTCCTGCGGTTCCGTCCGGCCGTCCGACCAGGCGACCAGCCGCGTCTCGACCCCGAGGTGCGCTACGTGTCGACCCAATCGAACCAAGGATAACCTATGCAGGCAACAATTCGCGACCTGAACGGCGACGACGCCGGTACGCTCGACCTGCCCGAGGTCTTCGAGACGGCTTACCGTCCGGACCTCATCGAGCGCGCCGTAGTCGCCGCGCAGGCGAACCGAAAACAGGCGTACGGTGCCGACCCCTACGCGGGGATGCGAACTCCGGCCGAATCGTTCGGCAGCGGCCGCGGGATGTCGCACGACCCACGCGAGAACGGACGCGCTCGACGCGTCCCCCACGCGGTCAAAGGTCGGAAAGCGCACCCGCCGAAGGCGGAGAAAGACCAGGGCAAAGACATCAACGACAAGGAGCGAAAGCTCGCCGTCCGCTCGGCGATCGCCGCCACGACGGACGACGAACTCGTTCGCGCACGCGGACACCAGTTCGGCGACGACGTCGAACTCCCGCTCGTCGTCTCCGACGACTTCGAGGAGCTCGTCAAGACCCGCGAGGTCGTCGACCTGCTCGAAACCCTCGGCGTTCACGCCGACATCGAGCGCTCCGACGAGAACAAGAAAGTGAAGGCCGGTCGCGGCAAGACCCGCGGCCGCAAGTACACGCGTCCGACGTCGATCCTCTTCGTGACGAGCGAAGAGCCCTCGAAGGCGGCGCGGAACCTTCCCGGCGCTGACGTGGTCACCGCGACCAACGTCGGCGCGGAAGACCTCGCGCCCGGCACGCAGGCGGGCCGACTCACGCTCTTCACCGAGAGCGCGGTCGAGGAGGTGGCGGACCGATGAGTTCGCTCATCGAGCACCCGCTCGTCACGGAGAAGGCGATGGACGTGATGGACTTCGACAACAAGCTCCAGTTCATCGTCGACATCGACGCCACGAAGGCGGAGATCGCCGACGAGGTCGAATCGCGCTACGAAGTGGCCGTCGTTGACGTGAACACGCAGATCACGCCACGAGGCAAGAAGAAGGCGACCGTCCGACTCGGCGACGACGACGACGCGCAGGAAGTCGCCTCGCGAATCGGGGTGTTCTAAACATGGGACGTCGAATTCAAGGCCAACGTCGCGGACGCGGTACGTCCACGTTCCGGGCGCCGTCGCACCGCTACAAGGCCGAACTCTCGCACAAGAAGTCGGAATCGGACGACACCATCTCCGGGACGGTCGTCGACATCGAACACGACCCGGCGCGCAGCGCGCCGGTCGTCGCCGTCGAGTACGAGGACGGCGAGCAGCGACTCGTCCTCGCTCCCGAGGGCGTCGCCGTCGGCGACACGATCCAGACAGGTGTCAGCGCGGAGATCAAGCCCGGCAACACGCTCCCGCTCGGGGAAATCCCCGAAGGGGTTCCGGTGTGTAACGTCGAGCGCCAGCCCGGCGACGGCGGGAAATTCGCCCGCGCCTCCGGGACGAGCGCACAGCTGCTCACGCACGACCGCCACGTCGCGGTCGTGAAGCTCCCCTCCGGGGAGGTCAAACGGCTGAACCCGCAGTGTCGCGCCACCATCGGGGTCGTCGCGGGCGGCGGGCGAACGGAGAAGCCGTTCGTGAAGGCCGGAAAGAAGTACCACAAGATGAAGGCGCGCGGCATCAAGTGGCCGCGCGTTCGCGGGGTCGCGATGAACGCCGTCGACCACCCGTTCGGTGGCGGCGGCCGTCAGCACCCCGGACAGCCGAAGTCCGTCTCGCGGAACGCCCCGCCCGGACGAAAGGTCGGTGACATCGCCTCGAAGCGCACCGGTCGCGGTGGCAAAGGAGGCAAAGATAACTCATGAGTTCGGAATACCGTACCGGCCGCGAAGGTGAGTTCACCTACCGCGGTCACACGCTCGACGAGCTGCAGGAGCTGTCGCTCGACGAAGTTGTGGAACTGCTCCCCGCCCGACAGCGGCGAACCATCGAACGAGGACTCACGGTCCAGCAGGAGAAGCTCTTGGAGAAGGCCAGCGAGGCCGACCCGCAGGAGTCTGCTAACGACCCGATCCGGACGCACCTCCGGGATATGCCCGTCCTCCCCGCGTTCGTCGAGAAGACGTTCGAGGTGTACAACGGGCAGTCCTTCGAGCGCGTCCGCGTCGAGCCCGAGATGATCGGGCACTACCTGGGCGAGTTCCAACTGACCCGTAACTCGGTCGAACACGGGCAGGCCGGAATCGGTGCGACCCGGTCCTCGAAGTTCGTACCGCTCAAATAAACCATGGGTATCAACTACAGCGTCGAGGCCGACCCGGACACCACCGCCAAGGGGATGCTCCGCGATCGGCCCATCAGCCTGAAGCACAGCAAGGCCATCTCCCGACAGATCAAGGGACTGACCGTCGCGGACGCGGAGGAGTACCTCCAGGACGTCATCGACGAGAAGCAGTCCGTTCCGTTCAAACAGCACAACACCGGCGTCGGACACCGGTCCGACATCGACGGCTGGGACGCGGGACGCTACCCCGAGAAGGCCTCGAAGGCATTTCTCGAACTCCTCGAGAACGTCTCGTCGAACGCCGACGAGCAGGGATTCGAGGGCGAAGAGATGACGATCAAACACGTCGCCGCCCACAAGGTCGGCGAACGACAGGGCCGGAAGCCCCGCGCGTTCGGTAGCGCCGATCCGTGGAACACGCCGATCTGCGACGTCGAACTCATCGTCGAGCAAGTCGAGGAGGTCGAAGCCTAATGGCGGACGAACACCAGTTCATCGAAGACGGGTTGCAGCGCTCTCAGATCGACGAGTTCTTCGCGGACGAACTCGGCCGCGCGGGCTACGGCGGGATGGACGTCGCGAAGACCCCGATGGGGACCCAGATCGTCCTGAAGGCCGAGAAGCCCGGAATGGTCATCGGCAAGGGCGGGAAGAACATCCGCAAGGTCACCCGCGAACTCGAGGAGCGGTTCAACCTCGACGATCCCCAGATCGACGTGCAGGAGGTCGACGAACCCGACCTGAACGCACGCATCGTCGCCGACCGACTGGCCAACGCGTTAGAGCGCGGCTGGTACTTCCGGAAGGCGGGCCACACCACGATCGACCGCATTATGCAGGCAGGCGCGCTGGGCGCCGAGATCGTCCTGAGCGGGAAAGTCACGGGTGCGCGCTCGCGCGTCGAGAAGTTCAACCGCGGCTACATCAAGCACAACGGCGAACCCGCCCAGGAGATCGTCGACGAGGGCCAGGGCGTCGCCGTGATGAAACTCGGCACGATCGGCGTGACCGTGAAGATCATCCCGCCGGGTGCGGAGCTGCCCGACGACTTCGAGATCCACGAGGACGTCGAGGTCGAACCCGTCGAGCAGGTCGCCGAAAGCGAGGGCGTCGAATCGCTCCTCGAAGAGGAACCCGAGGAGATCCCGGACGTCGGCGAGGACGACGAAGCGGTCGAAGTCCCCGACGAAGCCCCCGAGGACGTCATCGACGAGGAAGTCGTCGAAGAGGTTATCGAGGAGACCGACGAGGAACCCGTCGAGACCGGCGACGTCGACGACGAGGACGTCGAGGAAGAGCTCGACGAACTCGACGAGGACGTCGAAGCCGAGGCCGAAGAACTCCTCGACGAGATGGAAGACGCCGACGACGAGTCGGCCGGAGCCGACGAGGAAGCTGACGCCGAAGAAGAGGTCGAAGACGAGGATGCGGACGCCGATGCGGACGACGCTGACGCCGACGCAGACGAGTCGGACGCCGACGAGGAGGTCGAAGAATAATGGCGATCCTCTACCCCGAAGAGATCCGCGACATGACGGCCGCAGAGCGCGACGCCGAGCTCGAAGAGCTCGAGACCGAGCTGCTCAACACGAAGGCCGTGCAGGCGGCCGGTGGCGCGCCCGAGAACCCGGGTCGCGTCGGCGAACTCAAGCGGACGATCGCGCGGATCAAGACGATCCAGGCCGAAGAAGGCGACTTCGACGACGAATAAACACGACAATGGCACTGACACCCGAGACGCTGACGCGACACGAACTCAACGGCCTCCGCGTGGCCGTCGTCGACGCGCCCAACCCCGACCTCGTCGGGATCTGCGGTCGCGTCGTCGTCGAGACGATGCGGACGCTGCACGTGGACGTCAGCGACTGCGATGCGACCGTCGGCGGCACCGCCGCTGACGCGGGATCCGTTGGCAGCGAGGCCCGGAGCGCCTCGGGCAGCCGGGCTCCGTCCGGCGACGACGCCGACGGGACCACCGGTCGCTCTCGGGTGAAACAGGTGCCGAAACAGGGCTCGACGTTCGAGTTCGAGCTCCCCGTCCGGGCGGGTACACCCGGCCGCACAGATGAAGCCGCCGACGCCGCGAAGGCGTCGGGGACCGCGTCCAAACTTCGGTCGGATACTGCTGGCGGATTCGATGCCAGTCAGTCTGGTCGGCCCGCTGCGACTTCCGCAGCGGCTTCTCGGGAGACCGAGAATTGCGAGGGCGCGGCCTACGTTACGGTGGATGGCACACGTCTGCTCTCACGACCCGCCTTGCGGACCGAGAAGGCAGGTGACACATTATGGCGATAGGACTGAACGTAGAAGAACCGGAGAAGACCTGCTCCGACGAGAACTGCCCGTTCCACGGAACGCTTTCCGTGCGCGGACAGACGCTCGAAGGAACGGTCGCCTCCACCGACATGGAGAAAACCGTCATTGTGGAGCGTGAATACGATGTTCACGTCCCCAAGTACGACCGCTATATGAAGCGGCGTAGTCGCATTCCGGCCCACGCACCCCCGTGCGTGGACCTCGCGGAAGGCGATACGGTGCGCATCGCAGAGACCCGACCGCTGTCGAAGACCAAGGCTCACGTCGTGGTCGAGATCCTCGGAGGTGAGGAGTGATGGAGGCGCTGAAAGCCGACGTCACTCAGGGCCTCGAACGAGGCTCGCTCATCACGTGCGCCGACAACACCGGCGCGCGCGAGCTGAAGGTCATCAGCGTGAAGGGCTACTCAGGAACCAAGAACCGACACCCCAAGGCGGGCATCGGCGACCAGATCACCGTTTCGGTGACGAAAGGGACGCCGGAGATGCGCCGCCAGGTGCTCCAAGCCGTCATCGTCCGCCAGCGGAAACCGATCCGTCGGCCGGACGGGACGCGCGTGAAGTTCGAGGACAACGCCGCCGTCATCATCGACGAGATGGACGAGCCTCGCGGGACCGAGATCAAGGGTCCCATCGCGCGCGAAGTGGCAGAGCGCTTCGGGAGCATCGCCTCGACGGCGACGATGATCGTTTGAACTTAGCATAGCAATGACGAAACAACCACGCAAACAGCGAACACGGACGCAGAACGCGCCGCTGCACGAGCGGCAGAGTCAGGTCCGCGCGACGCTGTCCGCGGAACTCCGCGAGGAGTACGGACAGCGGAACGTTCGCGTCAACGCGGGCGACACCGTCGAGGTGCTCCGCGGCGACCACGCCGGAACGGACGGCGAAGTCGTCGAGGTCGACCTCACGGACTCGGTCGTCTACGTCGAAGACGTGACGGTCGAGAAGGCCGACGGCGAGGAAGTCCCTCGTCCGCTCGACGCCTCGAACCTCCGCGTGACGGAACTGGACCTCGAAGACGACCGCCGTGAGGCGCGACTGCAAGCGACGGAGGACGAAGAATGACCCGACACCAGAAGCGACTTTCCGCACCGAATGCCTGGCCCGTCGAACGCAAGACGCAGACGTTCACGGTCAAGGCCGGAGCGGGTCCGCACGGAGAGGCGGGGGTTCCCCTGCTCGTGCTCCTGCGCGACGTGCTCGGCTACGTCGACTCGAAGAAGGAGGCGCGCTACGCCCTCAACGAGGGATCGGTCCTCGTCAACGGCGACGCCGTCTCCGACGAACAGCGCCCGGTGGGGATGTTCGACATCCTCGCGTTCACCGAGCGCGATGAGTACTACCGCGTCTTCCCCGAGGAGGGTGGGCGGCTGGCGCTGACGCCGATCGACGGCGACGCCGCCGACAGCCGACTCGGGAAGATCGTCGGCAAGCAGGAAGTCAGCGGCGGCGACACGCAGCTGACGCTCCACGACGGCGCGAACGTCCGCATCGCGGACGGAAGCGAGTACAGTACGAAGGACTCGCTCATCGTCGACAACGAGACGAAAGACATCGTCGCGCACTTCCCCTACGAGGAGGGCGCGCTCGTCACCGCCGTCGACGGATCACACTCCGGCGAGATCGGCGAGATCGACGAGATCACCGTCACGGCTGGCAGCGGCGACAACACCGTCGCCGTCGCCACCGAGAACGGTGGCTTCGAGACGGTCGAACAGTACGTCGTCGTGATCGACGAGAAGTTCGTCGGCGACGAGGACGACAAGGCGTCGGCCGAGGCGGCTGCTGACGAGGCAGACGCCGAAGACGACTCCGAGGACGGAGGTGACGACGAATGAGCGAGGCCGAGTTTCCCGAGATGCGCCAGCCGCGCGTCGAGAAGGTCGTCGTCCATATGGGCGTCGGCGAGGGCGGTCGCGAGCTCGCGAACGCCGAGGAGATCCTCGAGGAGATCGCCGAGCAGGAAGCCGTCCGCACGACGGCGACGAGCGCGTCGACACCGTTCGGCGGGCGCGTCGGCGACCCGGTCGGCGCGAAGGTCACCCTTCGCGGCGAGGCGGCGGAGTCGTTCCTCGCGAAGGCGCTGCCGATCACCGATCTCTCCGAGCGCCAGTTCGATCAGACGGGCAACTTCAGCTTCGGCGTCGAGGAACACACGGCGTTCCCCTCGCAGGAGTACGACCCGCAGATCGGGATCTACGGGCTGGACGTGACGGTCAACCTCGTCCGCCCCGGCTACCGCGTGAAGAAGCGCAACAAGGCGTCGCAGTCGATTCCGAATCGACACCGTCTGACGCCCGAAGATGCGATCGTCTTCGTCGAGGACGCCTTCGACGTCGACGTGGAGGTCACAGAATGAGCGAATCAGAGACAACGGGCGAGCAAGCAAGCCGTCGCACGGGCCAGAGCCACGAGTGTCGGCGTTGCGGTCGCAACCAGGGACTCGTCGGTAAGTACGAGATCTACCTGTGCCGACAGTGCTTCCGCGAGGTCGCCCGCGAGATGGGATTCAAGAAGTACCGATAATTATGGCAGGAAATGATCCACTCGCGAACGCGCTCGCAGGCGTCGATAACGCCGAGAGCGTTGGGCATCTGTCCCACGAGATACAGCCCGCCTCCAACGTCATCGGCTCCGTCCTCGAGGTCTTCTACGACCGCGGGTACATCGACGGCTTCGAGTTCGTCGACGACGGTAAGGCCGGACTGTTCGAGGTCGAACTGAGCGGCGCTATCAACGAATGTGGCGCAGTCAAGCCCCGCTACTCCGCGGGCGCAGACGACTTCGAGAAATGGGAGAAGCGATACCTCCCCGCCCGTGACTACGGGACGCTCATCGTCACGACGAGCCACGGCGTCATGAGCCACTACGAGGCCCGCGAACAGGGCATCGGTGGCCAAATAATCGCCTACGTGTACTGAGACCATGACCAGAGTAGAAATCGAAATTCCGGACGAGGTCTCCGCCGAGGTGTCCAACCTCGATCTGACCGTCGAAGGGCCGAACGGCAGCGTCACCCGGACGCTGTGGTTCCCCTCGGTCACGGTCAGCGTCGAAGACGGCGCGGTCGTCATCGCCTCCGAGGAGGAGGACGCCAAGACGAACGCGACCGTCGGGACCTTCGAGAGCCACGTGTCGAATATGATTTACGGGGTCACCGAAGGATGGGAGTACGAGATGGAAGTCTACTACGCTCACTTCCCGATGCAGGTGAGCGTCGAGGGCGACGAAGTCGTCATCGAGAACTTCCTCGGTGAGAAGTCCTCGCGACGGACGCCGATCCGCGGAGACACGGAGGTACAGATCGACGGCGAGGCGGTCACGCTGACGGGTCCCTCGAAAGAGGACGTCGGGCAGACCGCCGCCGACATCGAACAGCTCACTCGCGTGACGGACAAGGACACGCGCGTCTTCCAGGACGGCGTCTACATCACGCAGAAGCCGCAGACTGGAGGTGCCTGAGATGGCCGACGACGACATCGAAACACTCGAAGACATCAGCGGTGTCGGCCCCTCGAAGGCCGACGCGCTCCGTGAGGCAGGCTACGAATCGGTCGACGACGTCAAGGCCGCGAGCCAATCGGAGCTCGCCGAGGTCGACGGCATCGGCAACGCGCTCGCTGCGCGAATCAAGGCCGACGTCGGCGGACTCGAAGTCTCCGAGGAGACCGAGGCCGAGGTCGAAGAAGAGACCGAGGAAGAAGACGACGAGGACGTCGAAACGGAGCTTCGTCCCCGCGGTCACGCCGACAAAACGCCCGAACTCGACGACGAGACGGCGCGTGCGCTCGGTCAGAAGCACCGCGAGGGCAAGCCCGCGTTCCGTCGACAGAAGTACCACGCGAAAAAGCGCGTGCCCGAATCGTGGCGCAAGCCCCGCGGCAACCTCTCGAAGCAGCGCCGCGGTATCAAAGGCAAAGGCGATATGGTCGAGGCGGGCTACCGCACGCCGAAGGCCGCCCGCGGCCTGCACCCTTCGGGATTCGAGGAGGTCCGCGTCCACAACGTCGACGACCTCGACGGCGTCGACGGGGACGTCCAGGCCGTTCGAATCGCCTCGAAAGTCGGCGCTCGCAAGCGCGAGCGCATCGAAGAAGTGGCTGAGGACCGCGAGATCCGCGTCCTCAACCCGACCTACGTCGAAGTGGAGGTCGAAGAGTAATGACGGATCTGAAAGCACAGAAGCGTATGGCGGCCGACGTCCTCGACGTCGGCAAAAGCCGCATCTGGTTCGATCCAGACGAACAGTCCGAGATTGCGGAGGCCATCACCCGCGAGGACGTCCGTGACCTTGTCGATCAGGGACTCATTCGCGCCAAAGACGCGAAGGGTAACTCCAAGGGTCGCGCCCGCGAACGCGCCGACAAGCGCGCGTACGGCCACCGTAAGGGCCCCGGCTCCCGCAAAGGGAAAGCCGGCGGTCGGAAGAACTCGAAAGAAGAATGGGTCAGCCGGATCCGCGCCCAGCGTCGTCGCCTGAAGGAACTGCGCGACGACGGTCCGCTCACGCCGACGCAGTACCGCGAAGCGTACAACAAGGCGTCGGGTGGCGAATTCGACGACGTGGCCCGGCTCGAAGCATACCTACGGAACAACTACGACGTGGAGATAGAATAATGGCAACAGGACCACGCTACAAAGTGCCGATGCGACGTCGGCGCGAGGTCCGGACGGACTACCACCAGAGGTTGCGCCTGCTGAAATCGGGTAAGCCCCGCCTCGTTGCTCGCACGAGCAATAAGCACGCCAGGGCGCAGCTGATCACCCCCGGACCCGATGGAGACGAAACGCACGCGGCCGCATCCTCCGAGGATCTCGCCGAGTACGGCTGGGAGGCTCCCACTGGGAACCTGCCGAGCGCGTACCTGACGGGGTTCCTCGCGGGAGTGCGAGCCCTCGACGCCGGTCTCGAAGAGGCCGTGCTCGACATTGGACTAAACACTGCGACGCCCGGTAACAAGGTGTTCGCGGTGCAGGAAGGAGCAATAGACGCTGGCCTCGAGATCCCGCACAACGAGTCGGTTCTCGCGGACTGGTCGCGTAACCGGGGCGAGCACATCGCCGAGTACGCCGAGCAGCTCGACGAACCCCTTTATTCCGGGGACTTCGACGCCACGAAACTCCCTGAGCACTTCGATGAAGTGCTCGAGCGACTACAGGAGGACGCATGAGCCAACGCAACAACAACGGCTGGACGCCGCGAACGCGGCTCGGCCGAATGGTACAGGACGGCGACGTCACCTCGATGGAGCAGGCCCTCGAAACGGGGCTGCCCCTCAAGGAGCCGGAACTCGTCGATCAGCTCCTGCCGGGGCTGGACGACGAGGTGCTCGACATCAACATGGTCCAGCGGATGACCGACTCGGGTCGCCGAGTCAAATTCCGCTGCGTCGTCGCGATCGGTAACCGCGACGGCTTCCTCGGCTACGCCGAGGCGCGAGACGACCAGGTCGGGTCAGCGATCCAGAAGGCGATCGACGTCGCGAAACTCAACATCATCTCGGTGGACCGCGGCTCGGGGTCGTGGGAAGACTCCGTCGGCGGCCTCAACTCCCTCACCCGGAAGGCAGAGGGGAAGGCCGGTTCGGTCACCGTCGAGATTATGCCCGCGCCGCAGGGCCTCGGCCTCGCGGCCGCACCAACCGTTCGCAACATCCTCGAACTGGCGGGCGTCCAGGACGCCTGGACCCGCTCGAACGGGAACACGCGGACGACGGTCAACCTCGCGAAGGCGACGTACAACGCGCTGCGGAACGCGTCGCAGTCGCGGACGCCCCGACGCGCCGCAGCCAAGCAGCGAGAGCAGGAGGTGAGCGAATAATGCAAGCGGTCGTTCAGCTTCGCGGCGATGTTAATATGAGCTCGGCCGTTCACGACACGCTCAAGATGCTCAACATCCACCACGTCAACCACTGCGCGTTCGTCCCGGAGACGGAGACGTACCGCGGAATGATCACGAAGGTCAACGACTACGTCGCGCACGGGGAACCGAGCGTCGACGTCGTCGAGACCGTGGTTCGGACGCGTGCGGAGCCCGAAGAGGGCGACGCCGACGTCGACGAGTCGTGGCTCGCGGAGAACACCGAGTACGACGACTTCGGTGCGCTCGCGGAGGCGCTCGTCGACGAGGAGACGACGCTGCGCGAGCAGGGTCTCTCACCGGTGCTCCGACTGCACCCGCCGCGCGGCGGGCACCGCGGTCAGAAGCACCCGACGACCGAGGGCGGTCAGATCGGTAAGCATCAGACCGACCAGATCGACGAACTCCTGGAGGCAATGCGATGACGTCGAAGAAACGACGCCAGCGCGGCTCCCGAACGCACGGCGGCGGCACGCACAAGAACCGGCGCGGCGCCGGTCACCGCGGCGGTCGCGGTCGTGCGGGGCGCACCAAACACGAGTTCCACAACTACGAGCCGATCGGTAAGCACGGCTTCAAGCGCCCCGAGGACGCGCAGCTGACGGTCGCCGAGGTCAACGTCCAGACGCTGGACGAGGACGCGGCGCTTCTCGTCGCCGACGGTCTCGCCGAGGCCGACGGCGACGCCTACCACATCGACGCGCGCGACGTGGCCGACGACGCCGAGAGCGCGGACGCCGTGAAGGTGCTCGGCGGCGGGCAGGTCCGACAGGAACTGCACGTCGTCGCCGACGCCTTCTCCGTGGACGCCGCCGAACTCATCGAGGACGCCGGTGGCAGCGTCGAACTCACCGAACGCGGCGAGGAGCTCGCTGCCGAGGACGAAGCAGACGACGACGAAGACGCCGAGGAGTAACCTATGGGATGGAAGGAGGCCGCCGAACCGGTGCTGACGCGGATGCCGTCAGTCACGCGTCCGGAGGGACACGTCCCGTTCCGCCGGAAGCTCGGCTGGACCGCCGGGATCCTCGTGTTGTATTTCTTCCTGACGAACGTGCCCCTGTTCGGCCTACAGACGGGCGGGGCGGGGAGCGACTTCTTCGGACAGTTCCGTAGCATCCTCGCTGGCGCGCAGGGCTCGATCCTGCAGCTCGGTATCGGTCCGATCGTCACTGCGAGCATCGTGCTCCAGTTGCTCGGTGGGGCCGACCTGCTGGGGCTGGACACTAACGATCCCCGCGATCAGGTGCTCTATCAGGGCCTCCAGAAGCTCCTGGTGATCGTGATGATCTGCCTGACGGGGCTGCCGATGGTGTTCGCGGGGAACTTCCTGCCGCCGAGTGAGGCGCTCGGACAGTCGCTCGGGGTCGGTCTCGGGGGCGTCCGCGGGATCATCTTCGCGCAGATCTTCGTCGGCGGCGTCCTCATCCTGTTTATGGACGAGATCGTCAGCAAATGGGGCGTCGGCTCCGGTGTCGGCCTCTTCATTATCGCTGGCGTGAGTCAACAGCTCGTCGCTGGGCTGTTCAGCTGGCAGAGCCTCGGCGGACAGAGCGGCCTCTTCCCGACGTGGATCGGCATCATCACCGGTGCCGTCGACGTCGGCTCGCCGCTGACGCCCGGTGGGCTCTCGGATCTCTTCCTCGGACAGGGACAGATCCTCGCGCTCATCACGACGGTTCTCATCTTCGGGATCGTCGTCTACGCCGAGAGCGTTCGAGTCGAGATTCCGCTGTCGCACGCCAACGTGAAGGGCGCGCGCGGCCGCTTCCCGGTGAAGCTCATCTATGCGAGCGTCCTGCCGATGATCCTCGTTCGTGCGCTGCAGGCGAACCTCCAGTTCCTCGGACAGATTCTAAACAACTGGTGGGCGGGGATGCCCGCGTGGATCGGACAGTACACCCAAGGGCAGGTCACCGGCGGCCTGTTCTGGTATCTCGCGCCGATTCAATCCCGCCAGGACTGGATGTGGTTCCTCGGATTCACGTCCCAGGATCCCGCGGCGATCGCCGTGCGCGTCGCGATCGACCTGATCTTTATGGTCATCGGCGGCGCGATCTTCGCGATCTTCTGGGTCGAGACGACGGGGATGGGCCCCGAAGCGACGGCCCGACAGATCCAGAACTCCGGGATGCAGATCCCCGGATTCCGGCGAAACCCGCAGGTGATCGAGAAGGTAATGGAGCGCTACATCCCGCAGGTGACCGTCATCGGCGGTGCGCTCGTCGGTGTCCTTGCGGTCCTTGCGAACATGCTCGGCACCATCGGTGGCGTATCCGGGACGGGGCTGCTGCTAACGGTCTCCATCACGTACAAGCTGTACGAGGAGATCGCAGAGGAGCAGCTGATGGAGATGCATCCGATGATGCGCGAGATGTTCAACAACTAGTCCCGAATATCTACACTTCTTTAAATTCTTTAGCGGCCTCCAGCGGCCGCTTCATCTTCAACCTTCTTCCTATGGAGGGCGGTTGCAGTGACCGACCCGGACGATTTCTTCGACCAGCTCGACGACGCCAAAGCCGTCACTGCTGACGACACGGATTCGGTTCAATCGTCCGTCGAGCAATCGGAGGCAGACCGTATCAGGTCGGAGAGACAGACTACTTCACAGACCCCTACGCGTTCCCAGCGGCGTAGCTATCTTGCGCCCAAGTACGTTGATCGATGTCGATTCTGCCGCTGTAAATTCTCAGATATCGATGTAGCGCATCATCACGAGGGACGATGCAAGGCAGAGCCGATCGCACAGTGTCGCTACTGTGAGGAAGAGATACAACGACAGGAATCTACAGACCAGCATCTGGAATCCTGTGAGGCGTACCACAGCGCCATACAGCAGGAAGCAGAACAGGAGGACAGCTCCGCGTCCGAAACCGAGGAAGAGAACAGTGAGCGCTTTTCGAGACTCTTCATCGATCCGCAGCCACACGAGTTCCACGCGTACCTCAAATGGGACTGTACAGATCGCGAGAATCCGCTTCGATCATACTTCGGGCTTCGGTCGCTCCAGGGAGAGCACGACTTCGAGAATCACGGTCCGCTACGGACTGGCGTCAATATCGGTGGAGATGATTGGACAGTTCAGTTCCGTTTCAAAGAATCCGGTATCGCCCCACGTGATTCTCCAAATTTCGAGCTCGATGAGGTTCGTGAGTACCTGATCTACGTCTATCCGAGCGCGTACTCAACCTGGGAGGACGCCAAATCGGAAGCTCGACAACGTGCCTACTTCCGAATCTCACCACGTTGGCCTGACATCGATACCAAGGAAGGCCTACGCTCGATGTCGAATCCGTGCGACATCGAAGGATACGACGTCGAGGTCGAGGGATCCAATTGGGACTTCGAACAGTACCCCAAGGTTCTACAGCAGGCACTCGGCGCACTCGCAGACCGCCAAGGATTCCGGTTTGACAGTCACACCCCAATTAATCCGGAGGACTTTGACTCTGATAGGATACACCATTCGTCGAACATCGTCGACGCTGAGCTATTCGTACGTATTCTAAAGGCACTCAGTGGACGAGTCATTGCGTACGACGGGACCCTTACCCGGATTTCAATGCTCCTAGCTGGTGACCGGGAAGGATATGTGAAATCAGTACGAGATGACCGTGAATGTCCAGGCCACTACCACACTACAACAATCGATTCACGGCGTGCGGCTGAACTGATTGGTGGTCATACTCTAGCGAAGGAGTTCAAACACTATCATATGCGGAATCCAGATGCCGTTGAGGGAACAGAGCTCGAAAACCCGAAGATTGGTGTTTCTCTTCAGAACTCAATCAACGACGGAACGGTCTACTGGGACGATCTGGACACGCTTACCAGAGAACTCGACGAAGCCCTACTAAACGTCCTAGAATGGTCCGGAATTTCTACTGACCCTACTGAAGGCGCGTACGTCGCTGATGATTATTTCGAGGTTGCTGGGTCGCGTCGATGGAGAAAACTCGTTTCAGGTAGCTTGCCCCGGATTGAGTCAAAACAGGATGACCAGATTTTCGCGATTGCGAGCCAGATGAACACGACGGACACCGAACTTGTTGAGACACTTCTCACCGATGGTGGAAAGATATCACCCAGCGAGTTAGCCGAATCAATTGGCGTTCATTTAGACACGATCTATCGAGCGCTCAAACGGCTCGGCCCTCTCGTTGACCACTCATATGGAGAAGTACAACTAGGATCGAAGTACATCGCTCAGGAACTGACGGGGTATATCGACTCGGTTTCTCAAAGCATTCGAGCTGGGTGGGAAAGTGCACTCGACAGTCTCACACGAGCAGAATCATATGCTGATGATGACCCGTGGAGTCGCTGGCTGGACAGATACGGTGGAAAGATCAGTCAGACGGAGGGTGCTGATCCTGATGACCTAGATATTGGGTTCAAGCCTTCCACGTTGGAAGAGGCTCGTCAGCTCCTCCGAGAGGGGGCTCGGCGGTGGGCGGAGGTAACCGGTGAACAACTTCGGCAGTTCGCCTTTGAGTTTGACCCTGTAGTTACGACGGTCGACGGCAAACGATACGCGCCGGAATACTTCGCGGCCGCGCTCGGGACCCCCGGCTAGCGCGGCGACTCGTGAGAGGCATCACTATCGATTGCTCTTTTTAGCGGATATTCTTGCTTGTTTTAGAGCCGAATAGCGTCGCTTCGAGTGTTGATCTTGTGTGTGACTCAACAACCTCGAACTGGTTTTGCTAATTCCGAGGCGGGGTACCCGATTCTCCGTTAGGGGTGTGGCTAAGGAGCCACCTGACTAAACTACTGCCTCGCTTCGCTCGGCAGATGTCCAGCAGAAACAGTGGTTGGTCGGCGCGCCTGACTCGGCGCGCCTTGGGGCGGCAGTTTGCACTTATAGAAGGTTCTGAAACGGAAAACCAATGTTAACGCTCAATATTGGCTTTCAGCCCATCAAGGGTCCTTCTGAAAGCACCGCTCTGGTTGGAACAGTCGTTGTATCCCACGTGCTTCAACCCATCAAGGGTCCTTCTGAAAGTTCCGTGTGTAGACTGCCACATTATCAGCGGGAATCGCTTCAACCCATCAAGGGTCCTTCTGAAAGAGCCGGGACTGGCACGAACCAAAACAGGACCCTCTGCTTCAACCCATCAAGGGTCCTTCTGAAAGCGAACTCGGCCTCGAAGTCGATCGTGACGGCCTCGTA
>NZ_VJXQ01000002.1:715691-715951 GCF_007655485.1 Halobellus captivus | reverse complement strand
CAACCCATCAAGGGTCCTTCTGAAAGCGGCGGAGTTCGCCGAACGACTCGCGGCGGAGCTGCTTCAACCCATCAAGGGTCCTTCTGAAAGTTGTGGAAACGACTGTCGCCGCGACAGCGGGCTACATTGCTTCAACCCATCAAGGGTCCTTCTGAAAGTCCCCTGCGACAGCGCGTGGAGGAGCGGCTTTTCCCACTTCAACCCATCAAGGGTCCTTCTGAAAGACGACTTTCGCTTCACTATCTTGGATCGTGTCAGTA
>NZ_VJXQ01000002.1:715358-715681 GCF_007655485.1 Halobellus captivus | reverse complement strand
TTCAACCCATCAAGGGTCCTTCTGAAAGCGGGATCGTGTCCTCGGTTTTCTTATCGAGGATCCGCCCTTCAACCCATCAAGGGTCCTTCTGAAAGTCGACGTCGTCGCCGGTCAGCTCATCCAAACACCTCCCTTCAACCCATCAAGGGTCCTTCTGAAAGCGCACTACCGCTCGCGAGCGACGTCGGCGACCCCCGCCTTCAACCCATCAAGGGTCCTTCTGAAAGCGACCGGGTGCTGTCGCTGGGCGACCGGCGGGTTCCTTCAACCCATCAAGGGTCCTTCTGAAAGTCGACAGCGAGGTCTGGGGTGGTGGCGTCGAG
>NZ_VJXQ01000002.1:715095-715348 GCF_007655485.1 Halobellus captivus | reverse complement strand
TCAACCCATCAAGGGTCCTTCTGAAAGTCGGGTAAAACCTGGGGTTCGCACGGCTCACCACACCTTCAACCCATCAAGGGTCCTTCTGAAAGAATCACTTCGACTACATCGCGAGCGAACAAGAGCCCTTCAACCCATCAAGGGTCCTTCTGAAAGCAACCCAACGATAACCCTCACCGGGCGTGAAGACCGCCTTCAACCCATCAAGGGTCCTTCTGAAAGGAACCGCTCTCGGACGGTGAGAAATTCATCG
>NZ_VJXQ01000002.1:714896-715085 GCF_007655485.1 Halobellus captivus | reverse complement strand
CTTCAACCCATCAAGGGTCCTTCTGAAAGTGCTCGAACCACCCACGAGGGGAGGTCGTCGACCGGCCTTCAACCCATCAAGGGTCCTTCTGAAAGGACACGCTCGACGACGACCGCGAGGAGTACGATCCCCTTCAACCCATCAAGGGTCCTTCTGAAAGCCCGCTTCGCCCGCGCCCGCCGAGACGTC
>NZ_VJXQ01000002.1:714073-714461 GCF_007655485.1 Halobellus captivus | reverse complement strand
TTCAACCCATCAAGGGTCCTTCTGAAAGGCCTCGCTGACGCACTCGGCCTCAAGCGGCGTCAGCCTTCAACCCATCAAGGGTCCTTCTGAAAGACAGTCCCACCCCCATAGGTCATTCAAACCCACCCTCCTTCAACCCATCAAGGGTCCTTCTGAAAGGTATCCTCATCGGGAGCGAGGATCCCGCAGGGGTTCCTTCAACCCATCAAGGGTCCTTCTGAAAGGAGTCTGTTTAAATTCGCCGTCTGAGACTCTGATATTCCTTCAACCCATCAAGGGTCCTTCTGAAAGTCAATCGACTGGATAACAGAGCCGATGCACCGCACCTTCAACCCATCAAGGGTCCTTCTGAAAGATTCGCTTTTCTTCGAGTTTCTTTTTCATCCGT
>NZ_VJXQ01000002.1:713740-714063 GCF_007655485.1 Halobellus captivus | reverse complement strand
CTTCAACCCATCAAGGGTCCTTCTGAAAGACGGCGGCTCGGGGAGGTTGATCTCGAATGAGCGAACGCCTTCAACCCATCAAGGGTCCTTCTGAAAGCGTCGATCTGCCGGGCTCAACGTCGAACGTCCTCCCTTCAACCCATCAAGGGTCCTTCTGAAAGCGGGGTGGACGGTGCGCTCGCGGATCAGCTGGAACCTTCAACCCATCAAGGGTCCTTCTGAAAGCGAGATGTTCGAACCGTCGAAGTCGACTATCGACGGCCTTCAACCCATCAAGGGTCCTTCTGAAAGGCTCGGCCAGTAGCCGCTCGCCGCCGTCGGTC
>NZ_VJXQ01000002.1:713602-713730 GCF_007655485.1 Halobellus captivus | reverse complement strand
CTTCAACCCATCAAGGGTCCTTCTGAAAGCCGTCTGTGGCGCCGGTGAGTGTGCCGACGACCACCGCCTTCAACCCATCAAGGGTCCTTCTGAAAGGCTCATAGCGCCCTCTCAATACGTCGCTCAAG
>NZ_VJXQ01000002.1:712169-713592 GCF_007655485.1 Halobellus captivus | reverse complement strand
TTCAACCCATCAAGGGTCCTTCTGAAAGGATCTTCTCCCACCGCCGGTGGCAGTCTCGACACGAACCTTCAACCCATCAAGGGTCCTTCTGAAAGCGGGGTGGACGGTGCGCTCGCGGATCAGCTGGAGCCTTCAACCCATCAAGGGTCCTTCTGAAAGGCGACTTCGCTATCCAACAGGATAACGACACCCGCCTTCAACCCATCAAGGGTCCTTCTGAAAGCGGGGTGGACGGTGCGCTCGCGGATCAGCTGGATCCTTCAACCCATCAAGGGTCCTTCTGAAAGGCGGCCGCGACTTTCAGCTCCGCGGGTGACGTGACCCTTCAACCCATCAAGGGTCCTTCTGAAAGCCAGCATCGACGTGGACTTTCCCAGTGTTGGAACCTTCAACCCATCAAGGGTCCTTCTGAAAGCGCGGCATCCCCGAGGACGGTCATCATCTGTTTGATCCTTCAACCCATCAAGGGTCCTTCTGAAAGCCACTCCTCGGTGCCTGCCGCCGCATCGACCGGAACCTTCAACCCATCAAGGGTCCTTCTGAAAGCGCGGCCGCGACTTTCAGCTCCGCGGGTGACGTGACCCTTCAACCCATCAAGGGTCCTTCTGAAAGCGCGGCCGCGACTTTCAGCTCCGCGGGTGACGTGAGCCTTCAACCCATCAAGGGTCCTTCTGAAAGGCTCAAATGCTTGGGTTGGGCGACTCGTTTAGACCCTTCAACCCATCAAGGGTCCTTCTGAAAGGAAACGTCGGGATCTTCGACCCTGCGGACGAATCCCTTCAACCCATCAAGGGTCCTTCTGAAAGTCCACCGGGACGATGTTGAACCCATACCCCAAATCCCTTCAACCCATCAAGGGTCCTTCTGAAAGCCACTCGCCGATGTCTTGCGATACCAGCGACTAATCCCTCAACCCATCAAGGGTCCTTCTGAAAGCGGCGGGGCGCTGACTCTCGTCAGGAAACAGCAGGACCCTTCAACCCATCAAGGGTCCTTCTGAAAGCATAGTCGTTGACACGCGGATATGGGTCGAAAGTGTCCTTCAACCCATCAAGGGTCCTTCTGAAAGGGGCCATTCCCTTTAGAGGCGGGCGAACAGAACGACCTTCAACCCATCAAGGGTCCTTCTGAAAGCCCGTCGCGGTCGTCGTCGAGCCGTTGTTTGGTCCTTCAACCCATCAAGGGTCCTTCTGAAAGGTATCCTCATCGGGAGCGAGGATCCCGCAGGGGTTCCTTCAACCCATCAAGGGTCCTTCTGAAAGGCCGATCGGTACGAACACGACGCTCTCTCTTGGTTGCCTTCAACCCATCAAGGGTCCTTCTGAAAGCCGATCCGCCCGTGTTCTCAACGTAGGCGCTTACCCCTTCAACCCATCAAGGGTCCTTCTGAAAGCACTCGGGAACCCCCCGCCGTCGACCACGG
>NZ_VJXQ01000002.1:711640-712159 GCF_007655485.1 Halobellus captivus | reverse complement strand
CCTTCAACCCATCAAGGGTCCTTCTGAAAGTGTCGAAGGGGTTGCCGGGCGGTCGGTGGCGTAAACCCTTCAACCCATCAAGGGTCCTTCTGAAAGTCGCGTCCATCACGCGCTCGTCGTCACGCCACCCGCCCTTCAACCCATCAAGGGTCCTTCTGAAAGTGCACACTTTTCAGAACCGCGGACATACTGGGGTCCTTCAACCCATCAAGGGTCCTTCTGAAAGGCGGTCGCGACGACGACGGGAGCAACGTGGATACGGTCCTTCAACCCATCAAGGGTCCTTCTGAAAGGCGAGTGGGTCGCACCCGGCGGCATCCACGATCCCCTTCAACCCATCAAGGGTCCTTCTGAAAGTCGGTCCTGAGTGACGGCTAACGGTGGATTACTGCCCCCTTCAACCCATCAAGGGTCCTTCTGAAAGGTATCCTCATCGGGAGCGAGGATCCCGCAGGGGGTCCTTCAACCCATCAAGGGTCCTTCTGAAAGTCGTTGAGAATCCCGTTGATGGAAAGCGAC
>NZ_VJXQ01000002.1:711372-711630 GCF_007655485.1 Halobellus captivus | reverse complement strand
TTCAACCCATCAAGGGTCCTTCTGAAAGGCGCGTCGTTGGCAGATTCGGCGCGAGCGTAAAGCCCCTTCAACCCATCAAGGGTCCTTCTGAAAGCGAGTTCAACGCGAGCGAACCGGCGAATATCACGTTCCTTCAACCCATCAAGGGTCCTTCTGAAAGTTGCTCGATCTCCTCTTTCCGCTCTCCAACAGGGCACCTTCAACCCATCAAGGGTCCTTCTGAAAGGTCGTTACTCATCTGTCGTTACTCCCATTTGC
>NZ_VJXQ01000002.1:711171-711362 GCF_007655485.1 Halobellus captivus | reverse complement strand
CTTCAACCCATCAAGGGTCCTTCTGAAAGAATTCCCAATGGCGGTGACAATATCGGGCCGATCCCCTTCAACCCATCAAGGGTCCTTCTGAAAGGATCAGAGCGCCCGCGAGTGGTCCGACGAAAACACCCTTCAACCCATCAAGGGTCCTTCTGAAAGTAGGCGCTCATACCCGCGAAAAGAAGGCCGAG
>NZ_VJXQ01000002.1:710710-710900 GCF_007655485.1 Halobellus captivus | reverse complement strand
TTCAACCCATCAAGGGTCCTTCTGAAAGCAACGCCGACGAAGTGAACGAGTCCCATCCGGCGCGCCTTCAACCCATCAAGGGTCCTTCTGAAAGGCGCATATGTCCGATTGTAACGCCGTCGTCTATCACCCTTCAACCCATCAAGGGTCCTTCTGAAAGTCGTCTTTGATCCGCCCGCCCATTTACTCG
>NZ_VJXQ01000002.1:710501-710629 GCF_007655485.1 Halobellus captivus | reverse complement strand
CCTTCAACCCATCAAGGGTCCTTCTGAAAGTGAGTAACGACACCGTCATCATCACGTCGAATCCCGGCCTTCAACCCATCAAGGGTCCTTCTGAAAGACTGGGTGACTATGGGGTGGGGCTATGAGCA
>NZ_VJXQ01000002.1:635110-710491 GCF_007655485.1 Halobellus captivus | reverse complement strand
CTTCAACCCATCAAGGGTCCTTCTGAAAGGACGTCCAACGAAAGACGAATATCGAAGCGGAGTAACCTTCAACCCATCAAGGGTCCTTCTGAAAGCGAGTCGGACGGGGCGTTCTACGTCGTCGACGAGAGCCTTCAACCCATCAAGGGTCCTTCTGAAAGGCGCATATGTCCGATTGTAACGCCGTCGTCTATCAACCTTCAACCCATCAAGGGTCCTTCTGAAAGCGAGTCGGACGGGGCGTTCTACGTCGTCGACGAGTTCCTTCAACCCATCAAGGGTCCTTCTGAAAGTCAACGCGTCACGCTCCGGCTCGAACAGGATGTGCCTTCAACCCATCAAGGGTCCTTCTGAAAGGCGCATATGTCCGATTGTAACGCCGTCGTCTATCACCCTTCAACCCATCAAGGGTCCTTCTGAAAGTATGACGAATATTGGCACTATATGGCCTAATAACCTTGGTTTGCGGATGGAGTTTTCGTTGACCCCTGATTATGGGATAACCCCCGGGGGGTCGACGAAACTTATGTGAACTTGCTTCCCGGCTCGTCTGCGTCACCGAGGACGGTGCACTCAACTGAGGCAGATATATTAGATTCGAATATATAGACCGAGTCGTCTGAGTCAAGGATGTTCTGGATCTCGTTTTGGATTGTGACAAGTTGCCCCTCCGTGATGTCGCCGTAGAAAACGGAGTACTGGATGTGTTCCAGATGTTTCCGCAGAAGTTTTCGATAAATCCGTGTCCGTTTGGCTGGCACGTCATACGTGACGAGGACGAACATCGTCACCACCACCGTTCTGTGGGACGGTACGGCTCGCCAGTGAGGATATGTTTTTTCAGCGAATAAACGTCCGTCTGGACTAGCGTCTTGTAGCTCACCTTCCGCTTCAATCGGGGGTGTTCCACGGTTTGGTCGAGCGTTTCTTCGTAGGCTTCCAGCACAGTCAACCGGCCGTCCTCGTTCAACAGACATCCCTCGAGCTCTCTTTCGAAGTCGTTGATGCCTAACTGCTGTCGATTGACTACTCTGAACATCACTCGGTCGGCAAGAATTGGTTTGAAGATATCCGCAATGTCTAACGACAGTGTAAATCGTCTATCTCCCGGTTGGTGAACGTAGCCAACGGTGGGATCGAGTGCAGTATTTCGAATCGCCGAGACACAGGTCGTGTAGACCATCGCGTTGAGAAACGAAACAAGAGCATTGGCTTCGTTCGATGGTGGGTTGTACTCTCTTCGCGTCAGCTCAAACGGATCTCTGAGAATGTCGTCGAAACAGCTGTAGTACGCTTTACGTGCCGTCGCCTCGACACCGAGAAGTTCCGCGACATCGCTGACAGTGCTCACCCGCTCACGTTGGTCCTCCAGCGTGTGAATCGCCGTAGCGAAGTTGTAATCTCTGGTATGGTAATACTTCAGATTCACACGCATATTGTGGATACTCGCCTCAATCATCGATCGAGCAATCCGCATACGCCGCTCATCGTCATCGTATGCGCGTACCTGCTCGACGACCGTGTTTCCGGACTGATGCTGTCGCTTCGGGAGATAGGAACCTTTGTAGTAATCCTTCCAGCCGAAGACGTGGACAGTTGTCCCATGGTCATTGAGTAGTCCGAGCGCTCGGGTGTTGAAGTCGATCTGACCGTGCAGGTAGATCGTTCCGACGCTTTCGACCGGGAGGTACTTCGTTTCGCCCTCGAGGGTATCGATGCGGAGCGTGTCTTCGCTCCGTGACAGTTCGCCGTCGGCGAAGATGTGGTGGTTATCCTGTGACATTAGTTATAACCAGCAGATGTCCTGGTAGAGACACGAATCGCAGTACGGTTTCTTTTCGAGCGGCGGCGGGCTATCCGCATTGACGATATCGATAATCCCGCCAAGTGTTTCCTCGACGCTGATAGCGGTGTCCTCGGTCAATTCTACCTGCTCGCGAGAGCGTTCACGTGGATACGCCAGTACGCCCGACTTCTCGACACTGTGGATCCGATCCAGATACCAGAGGTAGTACAACAGCTGCATCCGTGGTGGTTCTTCGAGCGCCGAGGAGACCTTCACCTCCATCACGTCGCCATCGTCAAGGACATCTAGAGCGATCCGGCCGTCGATCGTGAATGACCGCCGGCGATCCCGATAACTCGTCTCATCGGTGTAGCTTCCTCGCTGAATGTTCGGCGTACTTCGGTCAATGTCGATGCCTCTGGACATAAACCAGAGTTCCCGCCGGCAGACGTGATAGTACTGAACCATCAAGCCGGTGATCCGGACGGGCGGTTCACGGTGCGGATTCCGCTCACGTTCGATGAGCTCGTCGATCCGGCTCTTCTTCGAATAACTGGGGCCCTCGCTCATAGTACTGTGAATCGGCCGGCGATCACGTCTTCGTCGTTCGCTACGAATCCGCCGCCGTCTAGATCGTAAGAACCTCCTGCCGTCTCAGGTCTATAGGCGAGAATCTGTACACCTTCTTGCTCTCCGCGCTCTTTTCGGTCGACTCTCGTTGCCTGGGTGAGTGCACCCTCTGCGTCGCGAGCCGGGATCGACACGCGAAGGTCAGACGCTTGCTGAAGGAGCTCGTAGGCACTGGGGGTGTCCCCGACATTGAACGCGTCACCGATTGACTCAAGGAGGTCCTTCTCTCGGTCAGTTACCGCGACGAGGACATCGACGGTCGGATAATCCTCCTGAATGAGTGATTTCCGGCCAAGTTGCTTTGCTTCGCACCATTCGATGTGATCGAGCAGCTCTTGGCTGGCGAGTGCTTTCTCTCGAATCCGTTCGAAATACGTCGGGACGGCGCGCCGCGTCACTGTGAATTCGTCAACGTCATCTTGTGTCTTGAGGGTGTCTCGAAGTGTTTCGGCGATAATCGTCAGGTGACTGCCGAGGTCAGTACCGTAGACGTACTTAGTGGGCGTTCGGTCGATACCCCCCTCTGGATCGTCGGGATCATCGAGCAGCCAGACCGTGACGCGGCCATTCTCTTTGCCCCATTCGAACGATCGGTTACAGCGTCCGGCTGCTTGGACGATGCTATCAAGTGGAGCAAGATCACGGTAGACGCGGGCGAAGCTCAGGTCGACTCCAGCTTCAACTGCTTGCGTTGAGACAAGTACGAACGGGACGTTGCAGTCCGTCAGTACGTCGGCCAGCCGGATGAGGACGCGTCGGTCCTTCGGTCGGTACCGCGAGTTGAACGTCCCGAGGAGGAGTGGCGGTTTTCTTGGTCTGGACCAGGACCACGAGATGTCGCTGACAGAGCTGTTTCCGGGTCCGTCCCAGTCCCCGTCGGGGGTAAATCCGAGACGCTTGAGGACAGCCGATGCAAGCTGGTCGACACGTTCCACTCCGCTGAGATGGCTATCGGCCGCAGCGTTTTGTCCCACCGCAGTATTCCCGGCCTCTTCGAGGATCTCCCTGTAGGTTTTCCCAACATGTTCTACGGCCGTTCCAGCCGCCTGTTCGACGGTTTCGGTCAACCGCCTCGAACTGGCGATCGTGTTGCAGACTGCCAGTGTAGAGGTGGCTGTTGCCGTCGTGTTTCCGCCGTGGAAGACTGTGTTGACGATACGTTCGCCAGCGGTTTCGTGATCGAGAGGAATCGTCTCTGCATCCGGAGCTCCCAGAGCCCACACTGAATCGTCGATGGTGTATCGCACTCGGCGTGCATGGTGATAATACTCGTCCACGTCGTCAAGCAACTCGACAGCCGATAGGTCGTCGGTAGTCTCAAACAGCGATGGTTGGGTCGCCGTCATCACGATCACCGTAGCATCGAATTCTGTCCGTAGCGTTCGGACGAGTCGCGGTATCGCCGCCCACCAGCGTTTCGGCAGGGCCTGTGGCTCGTCGAGGATGATTACGGCGTCCTGTAACGCAGGGAATTTGAGTCCTTGGCTGTTCGTCGGGCCAGCGAGACTCTCGAACAGTTGGACGAAAGTCGTCAGTACCGTTCCTGACCGCCAACTCTCTCCGAGCATCGCGTCAGCATAGGTTCGCTGGTCGGTTTCGGCCTCCCCGTTTGTTCCGACCTCCGAATCGGTTCGGGTGACCGTCTCGCTCAGATAGTGGTGGATCGTCAATGCGTGTCCAGCCGGATCCGCGCCCCAAATGTTCGGGTCCTCGAATATCTCACGCGTCTGTTCAATAATCGATGTGAATGGTAGCGCATAGACGATAGTGGGCTCCTCCTCAAGTCCGTGCCGTTCGGCAATCTCGTCACGGAGCGTGAACGCCGTCGTGATCCCGGTGAACGTTTTCCCGAGACCAGTCGGAAGCGTCAGCCGACCGATGTCGGCTCCATCGTCAAGCAGCCGTTCGACGGCGTTTTCCGGTGCGGCTTCCCTGGCCTGGTCCCGGAACTTGTTCAGCGTCTGTTCCAACTCGCCATCCCCCTCCAGACCCGCGACGTACGTATCGAGGACTTCGAGTGAGAGTGAGTCTCGTTTGAGCTTCGAGAGCGGGATATCGGCTGCGCTGGTCTTGTCTGCGAGCGTCAGATGACCCCAGTACTTGAGCGTCCTGTCGTACAGTTCAGACGGGAGCGACTCAACGTCTTCTTTTGGACTGTACCCTCGCCACTCAGAGACCAGTTTGACCAGCGACTCGTATACGGATTCGTCCGCAACTGCACGAGCGAATCGGTCCCAAGTCGTCGTGTTATCTCCAGCGCTGACGAGCAATTCCTCTGCTTTTTGCGCGTATAGTTCATTATCTGGCTTTCGGATCGACTCGACCTGGTCCGTCGCCCACCCTTTTACGTTATCCTTCTCCCCCGTTTCGGTCCCATAGACGTCCGTAAATACGTGCGGGACGACGTCCGGGAGTGAACCGTGATGTCGCGAGATGGCTATAAACGCCGCGAGTGCATCCCGGTCGTCACCTCCGATTTCCTGAACGACCCAGAATGCCGCGAGTGCACCAAGTCGAGCGTGATAGGTCTTCTGTGGCGGCCCGCTATATCGGTCTCTGACGTGCTGTTGGAACGCTGGTGTCACTTTTCCGAAATCGTGGAGTAGTCCGATGACGCTCGCGACTCGCTGTTCACTGCACTCTGCCGAATCATCGAACCGGCCGAGGGTGAGCATTCGAGACTTTGCGTCATCAAGATGGCACTCGAGTTTGAAGTCCGGCCGGTTATCTCGAGGATGAGAAATGATGGTGTCGATTGGCATAGTTGTCGGTGCTGGCTACTCGAACGCGACGACGTGCCCGTCGATGTTCACGGGAGAGACTGTCTCAGGGCGAATTTTTAGCGTTTCACTCGCAAATGCATAGTCGACGAAGCCCGTCGTCCGGCGACCTCCGTCGTGAACTTCCATATAGCCTGGGACTCGTTCGACGTCGTAGGTGACGCCTGCCTGCGGAACGATCTCGTCGATTCCGTCCGGAACGGCACTGTTGATTTGAATTGAGTCTCCAGTTCCGACCGGTTCTGGTCGATGCTCGAAACGGCCGTCATCGCCGATAGGCTCGATCCACGCGAGGAACTCTGAGAGTCCCATCGATGGCGGGTAGAACGAGGTGTCCGTTTCGAGTCGATGTTTGAGGACACTGTAGAATCGGTCGTCTTCGACGGCCACGTCGATTCGGTAGGCCGGGGTGACAAGTAACTCGTAGCTATGAATTTGGCGGTTGTCAGTGCTGTCCGGGTACTTGACCCTGATCGTCTTTTTACCCGAACCACCCGCAGCTTCCATTGTCTCGCCAGGGTGTGTCCCGAGTCCGAGCGTCGGCTGCGTAACCGTCCGAATCGGCTCTACCGGTGTGATTGCGACGGCGGACGTTCCAGGTGCAAACACGTCGTAATAGCCGTCGCGGCGGACGCCTGCAATCGCCGCGAGGAGACCAGCCACGGTTGTTCGAGGCGGAATTCGGTAAGTCTGCTTGGTTACCGTCCGGTCAATTCGGCGGAAATGCCCCCAGTCGCTGCGGAGCACGAACGACAAGCACTTCGACGGGACACCGTCGTTGTCAATCGATGGCGCGGAAACGCCATCAATCTCGTCTTCGATGGGAGCCTGACTCGCAGTATCTCGTTTCGCCATCGTCTCACTCTGCCGCGGACGCTTCGTTGAACTTCTGGTAGACGTCGAATCCGTCGACTGGAACGCCACGACCTTCGAGTTCACCGGCTATCTCGTCGGCAGCTTCAATCTCAGCCCCGTCACAGGTAACGGCCAACCGATTGCTTCCAGTGATGTGAACAGTCTCGAGATGGCTATCGTTCGCAACGGACACGAGCGTTTCCACGAGATTACTGACGTCGAGACAGACGTCACGGACTGAGCGCAGCTCGCCGTCCGATTTCGACTCGCCCTCGTTGAGTGTGATGTCGTTGTGCAGGTCTCCAACGTGATAGCCATCGGTCGAATATTCGGCCCTGATGTACAGCCGTGGTTCCTGCCCGATCTTGCTGCGTGAGATGGTCTGGTTCTTTAGCGCGCGCCAACAGAGCGTGTCAAGTCGTTCAACGTCGGCCGCATTCAGGTGGGTGTCGCTCGCGCCGTGTTCGTCGACCAGTCCGTGGAACGGAAAGATGCCGTACTTGATTCGGTGGTCGTCAAGCCCAAATCCACCCTGTTCCTTCTCGTCCTGCGTCGCAATGACGCTCGTAAGCATACTTGTCTCCTCGTTGGTTTCGACTGCGTTGAGTGATCGGGCGGGGGAGAACTGAACCGGCCCGGTAAACTGGCTCGGGAACCGTTCCTTGACGGCCTCGTACAGTTCGTCGTTGGTGTCCGCATTGAACGAGAGCGTCGCGCCGAAGTAGCGAATGTCAGTGGCTTGCGACAGGAACTCCCTCTCGATGTCATTGACCTCGTCGAGATCCTCGACCGTCTCGACGTCATCGAACAGGTCGAGCGCCAGTGCTGCACGGATTTCGGCACCGTCCCCGGTTCGCTTGACGAAGATCGGATGGTTGTCGGCCTGAAGTTGGTCACGGAGGTAGCGCTTGAGGCGAACGTCGGTGATCGCGGCCTGCTGGGTAACGGGATCAATACGCGGTCGATTCTCACCCATCGGATCTCCGTTAGGATTGCAGTCCTGTGCGTCGGTGACGAAGACGATTTCTGAACGGTTCGTGACGTCGGAATCAGCGGTGGTATCAGTTTCAGACATAGGTTTCTCGGTATCGTTTGTGTCGTAGTTGTCGAGCGTTCTATGCGACATCTGCAGTCTCTGGTTCACTTGAGTCCACGTCCTCGGCTTCAATTTGCTCCTGAAGGTCGTAAGCCCGCAAATCAGCTCGCTTACCGTAAGTGATGCCGAGAGCGTAGAAGAATCGGACATCTTGGAGGGACAGATCCCACTCGCCCGGATGCACGAAGTCTTCCGTCTGCCTATCGAGGACCTCCGGGAAGAGCGACTCGCCGGCCCAGTCTGCGTCCTTCGCATAGACATCGCTCTTCTCAGCGAGTTCCGGCCAGACCCTGACGAGTCGGTCGATTGTGACCTGCGTCGGTGGATACTGATCGACGACCGTCCGATTCATCTCCCGTGTGTTCGTCTGGTGGTAGCTCATCATACCGACGAGAACGCCAATCAGGAACGCACTCTCTCGATCTGGGTTTTCGTCCAGTGACTCTCGGTCTTCGATGAACGTCTCAAGTCGGTACCGTCGAACGTCGATTCGCGTGAGATCACCGTCGCCAGCGATCTTCGCTTTGGCTGGAACGTCTTTGGTCATTGTTTTGGGTGGCGTCGTCAGGTTCGCGGACGCCGATTCGCCAGTCAACAGCCCGGCTCGCGCCAGCGCTTCGAGCTGGGCGAACTGCGTCTTGATGTGGTTGGTCGGTAGTCGATCCTCCTCGTCGTCCCGGTACTCCTGTTCGATTCGTTCAACGTAGCCATCGAGCAAGCGCTCAACGGGGATCTCCTCACCCGTCAAAAGCGCGTAGGTGAGCCACTCGGCGAGATCGTCGGCCATCGCGCCGTCGTCACCCGCCATCACCGGCATAGTGCCCCAAGCGTAGCGACCACTGACGATCGAGTTTACCACATCGTCGTCCCAAGTGCGAGGCGTAATCGGTTGCCAGTTATCGACATACTCGAAGCCAAGTGGGCCGAACGCGCTCGACTCGTGTAGGACGGTTCGATGCGCGGTCGCGATCTTTCGGGGCCAGTACAGCGAGACGTCCGGGACCTCGTGGATCACGTTAATGTCGCCGCTGTCGTTTCGCAACGAGATGACGTAGAAGCGCAAGGCTTCGACTTTTTCCCTACCAGCCTCCTCCCCGATGGTCTTTTCGAGGAAGAACATTGGATGCTGGGTGTCGCCGTCAAACTCTTGGAGTTGATCCAGCGCGGAGTAGAGTTCCTCCGCATCCCGCTCATCCACCTCGACGAAATACGGGAGCGTATAGACGCCCAGCCCATTCCGAGTTGTTCGACACGCATCTATGAGCGAAGAACCGGACTGAATCAGGAGTGCAGCGTTGGAGGACACTGGATGCGAGCGCCAGGCTTGCTCTCTTTGCACTCCATCGAACTTCTCGGCGTGCTGGAGCGTGAAGAATGCGAGGGGGTCTTCAGCGGTGCCGAACACCTCTGAACGCTCGCCGGTGACCATACAAGCGCTTTCGCCTCGTGAGGGCGTACTCACCTGTTTGGAGGCTAGTTTGTCATCTTTCCGCGCTTTCATCCCCGCATTGAGAACGCCTATCTCGCCCGGGTAGAACCAGCCTCCCCTATCGCCGTTGGGCCGCTCCTCAAGATCGTCAGGGTCAAGACGAAGTGTGACTGTGGCGACGACTCTTTCGTCGTCCATATACCGTTCTTCGGTCTGGTTCTTGATTCTCTCTTGGACAGTCTCGTCCTGACCCAACTCCTGTAACAGCTGAATGACCCAGCCGTCAGGATGGGTTTCTGCAACCTCGCCGATAGCTGGCTCACGACCATCCGCGTTCGTCCAGCGCTCCAAACAGTCGATGCAGTAGGTCGCCACAGTGTCAGCATCCGAGCCACCCTTGGCCCCACGGCGGGTGATGCTGTGGTCAATGCCGCGACCCCATGGATAGCGGGCGAACCCGAGTTTCCCAACGGTCTCCAGCTCCAGAAAATCCACGTCGACATTGACGTCCTGAGCGGTAACCGTCTCGGCGGTGAGGTCCACTTCGACAGTGATCAGATATCGTTTCTCCTCGCCTGGATCCGACGTGGAAAACCCATCGAGTTCGCCGGGAGTGTAGTAGAGTCCGAACTCTGGATCGCCACCAATCAGGTCGCCGCTTGAGGCTTCGGCAAGAGCGCCGTAAAGCGTCTGAATCCGTCGTAACGACGTTATCGGTCCATCGGGGAGGTACTGGTCGAGTTTCTCTTGGTCCAGCCCGGTCATCGAGCCTGCCCCCGGTGACCCGACGTCTCCATCGCCGTCTGCCCGGCGGGTATGACCGAATCCTCGTCGATGTTGAGGAAGCCGAACCCGAGCATATTTCGCCCGCCGATTCCCGCGTCGAGTGCGAGATTGAGGTGGCGACGATGGTGGTCGTCCTGTACTTCGTACCCGAACCGCCACTTACTCAGGATGTACGTCATTTCGACGCCCTGAGTGACGGTGACGGGAATCGCGAACGTCTTGATGAGTTCGTAGCTATCGAACAAGTCGTTCGATCGGTCGGTCGGACCTGGCAGGTCATCCGGGCAGAACTGACTATGTTTCTTGTCCAAATTGTTCTCTAGTTGCGTCTTCAGCGGCTCGATGGTGTGTTCTGGCTCCCAGAAGGTCGGATTCTCCCCATCTGTCTCGATGCCGTACTCCTCACAGCGCCATGGTGGAAGGCGGATCAGAACACCGGTACCGGATTCGAGAACACCGCGCGTGCCCGGTTCACCGACGTCTAACGCGAGCATCGACACGTCCGTCACCTCGAAGGGCATTTCACCGATATTTAACTCTCGATTCTCGTCGAAATCGTCCGCGATCGCACCCAGCATATCTCGTTCCGGCGCAGCGACTAGCAACGTCCGCTTGTCTCCTTCCACCATATCTCGAGGGGGAAACGGATTTGAGAAGCACAGTCCGGCCGGCCGTCCCTCATCGTGGCGCTCGTCGAATTCGCTGCCTTCGAGCGCCTGCCACATTCGACCCCGTAGCTTGTGGTGGTATGTATTATCGTATGCTACGTCTCTCCGGGAACGGAGGCGGATTAGAAGTCTCATCCCCCACCACCTATCCCCGCGTTATTATTAGCCCATTTCACGAGTTCTAATTACAGTCGACTGTCAAATATCTTGCCGTGTCTCAATCTTATGATGAGTCGTCATAATCGGCACTGTCTAGTTAACGGCCTCCACTGGCGTTCGGCCATTTAGCGTCTGATGCGGTCGTTGGAAGTTATAGTAGTACGCGAACTGTGCAAGCCACTGGGCGACGGCAGTCCGACTGCCAACCCACGAGTGATAAAAGCGGTCGATTCTCATTTTGAGCGTCTGAAACCACTTTTCGATGAGGTTTCGGTCAATGTAGTCCAGGTGACCGCTCAATCCGACGCGAAAGAGGGCAGTCAAGTATCCGTAGCCATCGACCAGAAACTCAGTGTCTGAAAGGTCGTGTTTCTCGGCGAGTTGCCCAAGAAACTCAGCTGCTGGATCGGTTCCTCGTCGTTCGAAGAGATCGACGCCGAGCAGCAACTTTGAGTCGAGGTCTATTGCAGCGTATACCCAAGACAGCTCGCCATTGATTCGGACAGCGGTTTCGTCAACTGCGACCCGCGTCGGCTGCGCCGACGGCGGGTCAGGAACGCTGTCAGCCAGCCGATGTACCCATTGCCAAACCGCTTGATGAGAGCGTTCAACGCCTAATTCAGCTAGAATCGTTGTTGTTTCTCTAAGCGAACATCCGGTCACGTGGAGCCGGACGGCGAACGCCCTGACGGGCGTCGCCGTCCGCTCACGCTCCCAACATTCATCTAACTCACCGTCTAACTCCTCGTTGAGCAGGTCTGCGAGCATCTCTGGACAAGATTCTCAACGACCTGCTCGTTCCTCAATCTACGCTAACTAGACAGTGCCCTCTGTCATAACTTGTTTTGGATAAAACACAAGTATGATAAAACAATTTCCGTTGACAATAGTTCCCCCCAGCCGACCTCTCTATTTTTGCTAACCCCGTTGAGACCGCAACTTGACCGATTTTCTCGTGTATAGAATGGTAATGCTAGCCAGCTGAATAAACAACTACGTCGTTATGAGTTTCGATCAATCCAAGCGCAAAAGTCGTCGAAATTTTGCGCACCTGCATCGTTGGCGATCTCTCGGAGAGTCCCGGTCCGAAGTTCGTCGTGGAGCGGCACAGTTACTCTCCGCCTGTCGTCTTCATTTGTTGGATGTTCGTAGTACAACTGGGCGTGGTCACCAGTTGTACGCCGCCATTCAAACCCGCCAGAGTTGACGAGGACTTTAACAACCTCTCGCCCGGAGAACGTCCGTCTCCCCATCTATTTCAGGACGTCTGGTGGAGTCTGATCTCCGGTGGTATTGTCTTCTGGGTTAATTCCCATTTCACGGAGCTCCTCATCCGTCGGTTCACGTCCGGCCGTACCTGTATGAAGGGCAACGGCGTCGTCAAGGTTTTCTAATGCAGCTGCTCGCGAAGAACCCTGTGTCGTTACACCGGTCTCGACGTCTTTGGCGATCCACCAATCATCCTCTCGCCAGAGACGGATCTCATCCTCGTGATTGTCTCCGTCCCACGTCGAAGTTGCCATTACGTACTACGTACGCGATGAGCGAAATAAGCATTTGGCCTAATCAGCACGAATTCTATTATTCAGGTTTTACAGCCCCCTAGTCTCAGTTCGCCATTTCAAGAAGCATTCAGGACCAATTGATTGGTCGTTATCGTTGATATCGAATTAAGCGTGACCGGGATTATGGTCCTTCAGCCAGGTCGCGAGACGCCTTCGAGAACCAGATAACATACTGACCGCGGGGATTCACCCGCGTCACCGGCAAATTCCCGACCAATTCACCGAGAATTAGCGGGTTGAGACGGCCATCGCTAATCATACCGACGTCGAAGATTGAGTACACCCGTCAACGACGAGGACAGCCGACCAATTCCCGACTAATTCCCGGCCTTGCTGACCAGCCTTCGAGAAGTCAGCACCAATAGAGGAGAGACGACGAAGTTCGAGTAGCTCGTCGCAAAACTATTCACTCGACTCGGGGGCCCGACCAATCGGATCTAAGGCGGGGGCGACACCGAAGTCGAGATCCGCTCGCCCGAGCACGTCGTGGTCGAGGTAAACCCCGAGGAAATAGTCGGTCTACTCGGTCGAAGTCGCTATTGTCGGTCAACACCGACACCAGCGCGGAGACGACCACGCTATCGTTGTCGCTTCGGACCTTGCCCCGAGGGTGATCGGCAACGCAGCGATGAATGAAGTGACGACTATTTCAGCGACGAGCTTATCGAATTGGTCGACTGTCGTAACCAACACTCGATTTCGCCCGAGGAGACGATGGACTTCTGATTCGGACGGGTGCCTCCTAAGACACCCGCCTCGACCTTCGGGGGCGCTCGGGGGATTGGTCGATACAGTCCCGGGGAGACTCTGGGGAGGAGTCCGGCATAGCCACCGAGTGAGATACGGGAAATGTCCGGGACAATTCGATATCGTCTACAGCCTCCGAGGAACGTCGCTAGAATTGGTCGGGGATCCCGGGCGAGATGCGGGAGAGATCCAAAGAAATCTGGAAGAAGAAAATATTCGATTTCAGCCCTCCAGAATTGGTCGGGGTTGTCGAGAGGCTCCCCCGATCTTCTCCCGGCGTCGACCCGCTTCCGATGGGGGGAAGTCTACACCCTCCCCGACAATTCCGAAGAGAGGGTACCGTTCACCCCGAGGTATCCGGGGGATTTCGTAGAGGCTTCACGGTCTGTTCTCTCGGGATAGTAATCGAGGTCCCCGACCAATTACCCGGAGGAGTGTTACGGACAAACGCTATCGGAGTGAGAATCTACTGTCGTGGGAGTCGGCGTCGACGTATTCGAAGTCCGAGAACCGTACATTCCAGTAGCCGGCCCGACCAATTCGAGACCCGGTACCAATTATTCGAAATTGATCGAACTGCGTACGGAATCATCCCATCATCTGCGAGGGTAAGACGGACTGACCGGCAGGTAGCTGAATGGTGATCGTAGAACAACCACTAATACGACTGCCGGAAATTGACAGATGATGTATCTCTATACGCCCGACGAGATTGACCGCGAGCGGGCACATCATCAAGCGGTTATTCAGGGCGCAGACGATCTTCAAGTCAAACGGATTGGAAATCTCGGAGAATTGGCCTTCGAGCAATTCTGCCGCGAGTATCTTCCGGTCGAAATGTGGGAATGGGAGAACGAAGAAGCAATCCGTCGATGTAACCCCGAAAGCTACTCCGCGTACGATTTCGAGGTCTTCGGCTACTCTCTCGACGTCAAGACCTCTCGTGACGTCTCTGCTTTCAGACCAGCCGTATTATTGGATAACGATCCCGACGACGATATCATCGTAATGGCGTGGCACCGAGACAATGAGGACGCGTTAATCCTCCTCGGATGGGAGCGCACGGAGACCTTGAAGTCGAAGGTTCGGACCCAAGAGGAGTATTCGGGTGAAGAGCCCGAGAAGCTCGCTCACCTGGCGGCCCGTCCGATGAACGAGTTACAGGATCTCGGTCCGAACACTGCACACCTCAATCAGAAGCCGGAGAATCCGTATCGTCCGGGAGATCGAGTCGTCAAGTCTGGGGATGACGACGCGTCGGTTGCTGTGGTCGTGGAAGTACTCCCACCGGAGCAGAACGCGGAATTATACGGCCAAGAAATTGATGGCGAAGCTGTGAGCGTTGCGTTCCCGAGCTCGCTTGACGATGGACCTAGCGACTGGCGGACGATTCACCCGGCGAAACTCGCATCATACTGCGACGATCAGGACATCAAACTCTATTCGTACAAACACGAGAATCTCGAATCGGCGGATCCACCTTTCTCACCCGGCGACTATGTTATCAAACCGGACTACTCCGACCCTGACCTCGCGGTCGTAACTGCAGTCGATGGAGATGACGTGAGTGTGGTGTTTCGGCATCTGCTAGATGATGCGCTTGGTGACTCGTATGTCTATCCTCCAACTCTCAACGACAAATGCGAGGAGTCAGATCTGAGCCAGTACTCGTTCGTTGCCGAGGAGCTGGCTTTCGAGCCGCAATACTAGCTGTTAGCGGAGGGGTTTCTAGAACAACTCGCATAGCAAATTGGGGACTCAGGGCTTGGTCAAGGCATAGGAAGCCATAGAACGGTTCCTCACCGTCGAAAAACGCTCAGTACAGTCTATGGCTGGACGAGTTTGTTTGGGGGTCGCCACGAATACAGCGACCGGCAATGCGATAGACCAATCCAAACCAGCGGAGTATCGAGTCTGGCCGGGCGATCCGAGACGTGGTCAGTGAGGAGGAGGTGTAGGCAGTCCACTTCCCGTTCCACCAGACATCGAGCATCGGGGAGCAAAGGGCTGGCTGAACTCGTGTGTCGAGAAGGACCGGGTGGTATACGAGGATTGGCTACGATACTCCATCATAATGCCGGATGACGCGAAAGCGGAACTGTACCAGTGTCTCTCAGCCACGGCCAAACGGCCAGTCGACCGGACGCCGAGCCGCCTGTTAGGTGAAGCCCAAGCGGTCGCCGACGATCTTCGTGCTATCGATGATACTGCGGTAGTCACAGACCGCGCTGGTGTCGTTGTTGAGCTTCTCTCGAAGATCGACGGGACGGGTGACCCCAAGGCGGACGCCGCGGTGGCTCGGGCACGCAAACTCGCCGAGACCCTGGCCACTGAGTGAGTATTCGATCACTCCCCGATCGCCGACTCCACAATCTCGATTTCCTCGTCAGTCAGCTCGTTCAACCCGTAGACGACCACGATGACTGAGTATATAGAATAGATCTAGCGACCGGAGATCTGTTCTACTCTTTTATAACTCGTTACATCGGCTGTGACGGATCAAAATCCCCTCCCTCCAACTGCCCGGTCGTACCGATCTGTCCACACCAACAGTACCCACAACGCGATCAGCACGTTCAACAGGAAGATCATCCCGTTCCACGGCGTAATCGGGGGGATCCACAGCGGTAGCAACGTCTCGATGTAGGCTTCCAGAACCACTGGCAGTACCTCGGTTCGTTGCGGAATCCGCGAGAACGGACCCATCCAGACGAGAAGTAACTGACCAGCGGTCGTAAATGCCCCTGCAATTCCGTACGCGTAGATCACTTGGCGACTAAGCAGACTCCCAATGAAGTAGTGCCAGCTCTGAGAGCGCATTATGTCACCACCTCCAGAACACGAGCGACAACGACTGCCCAGAATGTCGTTCCGAGCCCCGAGGCAATGAAGGTCTGTATGCCCTCTATCGACCCCGGAGAATAGGTGGCGAGCTTCCAGAGAAAGTAGAGCGGGCCGAGTATGAAGGCCACTACTGGATCGGTCATAGGGCTTCCTCCGGAGTGGGTTTCTTAACCGTGGGTGTAGTTCTCACGTGAGTATCCAATGCAACTGCGTCGCGGGTGGCGACCTGAGAGGGCCTCACCTTGGGTTGGATGCCGAACATCAGCACTGTTCAGCACGGCCCATATAAAGATAAATCATCAGGAAGTTTCACAAATAATATCATTTGCAGGCGGTCCTGCAACGTTTAATTTCGCAACGGAAATTCTTGCAGACGGGGTTGCAGAACCTATCTCTGGATCTCAATACATATGACACGAACATTAGAAGACTTACACGAGGAATACGGCCGCGAAGACCAGGAGATCAAACGCCACATTGGGGAGTATTTGTACGAGCGGCCGGCCCGTTGGATCCCTCGGCAGAGACTCGTTGCTGAATTCGACGTTGACGACAGCGGAATCTCCCGTCACCTCGGCCATCTTCACGACGATGGCTTCATCCAGTCACACAAGAACGATGACGACCAGCGGGAAGTACAGTGGGATGGCCGCGGTGCCGGCGGCTTCGAGTACTGGGTTCGGCAGGTTGTCCCGTCTCAGCTGTGGTCCGCCAGCAGCGAACTGCGCCCGCTCCTGACGGTCGAAGCTCTCGGGAGCGCCTACATCCCGACGCTGCTGTTCGGGATTCTGTTTATTCTCGGGATTATGATGGCACTGTTTGCTGTGGTGGTTACATACCTTCCTTCGGAGTCGGCCCTCGGGTTCACGGTAACCCACTTAGTGATCTTGACTGGGTGGATTACGATTACTGCGTCGATGCTATTAGTTCTGAGTCTGATTGGCAGGTTATTCGAAATTGGACTTCACAGGGCGTGGGAGCGACTCAAAAAGACCGTTCAAAGCAATCAGGAACCTGATTGAGGTCGTGTTTAGTTACGGATGAAGAGTGAAGCGGAATGACCTCTTGCTAGTCTATGGCAGAAATCGCCCGCCTCAACGGATGTACAGACTGGATTGGTTTGGATTTTGTGGAGCGACAGCAGACACCCCGAGTATGCAATGAAGCTTCGCCTTGACTTACTCAGTAAGCAAGCACGTTCTGATAGTGATTCAGTCTCAAAAAGCGTGAAAAGAACCCCTGTGCATAGTTTTATGACACCCAGAACCGATGGGCACTATTCGTTTTCGTCCGATCCAGTGGTCGAATTTCCTCCAACGTAGACGCTAGGGAATCCCGGTCCAGTCTTCTCCAACTTCTCCAGATCGCCGGGTTCCAACTTCCCTGACTGCACGAGGGCACCAATTTCTCCTGGTGTTAATTGGTCGCCCTCACCTTCCTCTACTCGTTCATAGAGCGCCTCAATATCGGGGTCGTAATCGATATCGATCGATACGTCGACGTCGTTGGCCTTGCCTGACCAGCGTCCGGACGTGCTGTAATTGGCACCGAGATAGAGACCGTGCTCAAGGATTTTCTCCATTCGGTCCGGGTCTTGGCCAATACCGAGGTACATAAACGACAGCATAGCCGCGAAGGTATCGTTCAGCTCTTCGGTCTCGAAGGTATCGAATACCTTCTCCCACTCGGTCTCTCCGAGCAAGAGCCATAACAGATTAAAGTCCTTCAAGGCATTTACTGTTCGTTCTCGGATTGCCTGCCGTCGGTTGAGTTCGCTCTGCTGGTGGCTGTAGTCTCGCAAGCCGCAGAGGTATTCCCGATCGGTATCGGAGAGAATTCCCCGAGGGCGATCTTCGGGTTCAAGGGCAGAGATGTCGGGCTTATAGTCTTCAAATGCGCTATTTGCCTCTTCGTCCAACTCATCCCCCTCCTCGTCTTCGACATCGTCGACGCCTGTGAACAGTTCGTGGTCTTCGTTATCGTCAGACATACAAGTCAATATCCGCCTAATCAGAAGAAGCCATCGTCGCGGAATAATTTTAACGGTGGCGGACAGTCGAATAGACGGAAGCCGCTGAAATCACCGGTGAAATCAGCAGGTGGGTGGACGGTTCGACACCGGCCTTACCTGTTGATCGTTCCGAGGTGGAACGACACAACACCGAAGTGAATACGTGCGGCTCAGAGGCCGTAGAGTTCGACGCCGTCGACCTCGTTCCGTAGGTGGGGCGCGGTCAACGACGCCTGAAGCAAGCAGCCGGATAGGCCGGTCGGGACGGTGGATGTGTGTAAGGGCACTTCACCGAACCGTTTGGCATACCGGTGTGGGCGTTAGTCGGTTTTCGACTAACAAAATGGTTTCGGGCCCACGCCGGTACTCCTTGCCCCATCGGTCTGTCCGCATTCCACCAACCGAATGCAGGACAAAACCAGCGAATACACGAGACGGACGACGTACAATCAGCAAACTGAACGATCAGAACCGCCTACGGGGGTGGTTCGATGAGTGCCTCGACTAATTCTCCCGAGGACATCGTGCAAAGCCATTTAGAGATATTCAGACAGCTTGCCCGATCAGATCTCCCGATTTCATCGGATGCGCGGCGGGCGTTGGATCTCGTCGACGTGGAGGAAGAAGAGTGACAACCGTATGCTCAGAAGTCGGTTGTGGCACGCCGAAGAGACGGGTACTCGTTGAAGAGTTGCCGGAGTTCGAGGACGGCCTCGGCAAGATTATCGTCGGCACGCGCCGCCGATTCGACGACTCGATCGTCTTGGGCGTCAAGAGCGGCTTGCGCCTCTTCATTCGTCGGCGTTCCACACCGCGGGCAGAATTGGGCCCCGGGGCTGAGGGTTTCCCGACAATTTCCGCACGGCTGCGGCGTCGATGGATCGGTTTTCGCCTCCGACTCCTCGATGTATCCCGCCTTGAGACCGATCTGTTCGTTCCGTTGGCGGGCGGTCGTGTGATCGTATTTCTCCATCATTCGGTCGTTAGCCCAGCCAGCGATATGCTGGATCTCTTGAGGCGAATAACCCTCTCTGGAGAGTCGAGTGATGGCGGTGTGTCGGAAGTTGTGCGGGTTCACGGGCTTGTCGATGTCCGTTCGGTTTCCCGCCCGCGAGAGCGAACTACGGAGGCTTTCCCCGCTCACAGCGCACTCTTGCGGGTTTTCTTCATCGTATCCGCGCAGGACTGGCCAGAGTGGGGCTTCTGGTCGAGGATCCAGATGGTGGGTGTTGATCCACGTCCGGAGGTCGGCACGGCTCCGGAGAATGGGATACTGCTTATCAGGCGCGCCTTTGTGTCCCTTCCCGTTCGGGTTGGGAGTGAAGTACGGGCGTTTGGTGTCGAGCTCGTGGACATCCTCGACTCGGAGCTGAGAGGCGAGGGAGATCCGAGCTGCACTGTCGGCGAGGAATTCGATGAAAGTGCTGTCTCGCGGGTTCCGTGTCGCCTCTTTCAGCAGAGCGATATCCTCCTCGTCGAGGATCTGGTCCTCGTCGATTCGATCAATCGACGCGGACGGGGTCTGGATATCCTCCCAGAAGGGAAAGTCGGGATAGTCGGGTTGGTCGTTGAGCCATCGGAAGAAAACTCTGAGAGAGCGCTTGTAGTTATACATCCCACTCCCATCTGGTGCGAGCCCTCGACCGCCCTGGCTTTTCGGCGCAGTGAGCGTCGTCCACAGATCCCGAAGATCGATACGGTTCATCTCGACCAGCGGGCCATCGGCGTACCGAGAGGCAAGTCGGAGAGCGCTGAGATCTTGGTAGAGCGTGTTGTCCGCGCAGTTCTCGTTCCCCTCCCGGTGGATTCTGACGAAGGTCCGGATGGCCTTCCGATCGGAACCGTCGATATCGGACTCTTCAAGCAGTCTCCACTGGTTTTCGAGCTTCTGAGTGGTGTTGTTGGTGTCGTCGACGTTCACCATAAACTGCCTAACTCGCCCCAGGTATTAAGCAATTATGGGTTAACACGCGCGAGATGTTCGGCAACTAAGGGCCCTACTCGGCCCCATCGGCGCGGCTTCGTTTTCATTTCTTCCATCGATGTCACAGTGTCGAGGCTCGCGACGTTCGCGGCGGACGATACCCGTCCGAACCGTCGTGCTTTTGCCCGCGGATCTGATACCCTGTACCGACTGAATGGCCCGATACCACATCGAGACGTACGGTTGCACCTCCAACCGCGGCGAGAGCCGGCAGATCGAGAGCGCGCTCCGCGACGCCGGTCACTACCGCGTCGACGGTCCGGAGGCGGCCGACGTCGCCATTATGAACACCTGCACGGTGGTCGAGAAGACGGAGCGCAATATGCTCCGTCGGGCCAAAGAGCTGGAGTCGGCGACGGCGGACCTCATCATCACCGGCTGTATGGCGCTCGCGCAGGGCGAGGAGTTCCGCGAGGAGGACGTCGACGCGCAGATCCTCCACTGGGACGACGTTCCCGCGGCGGTCACGAACGGCGAGTGCCCCACGCCGGGACCGGGGACCGAACCGGTTCTCGACGGCGTTATCGGCATCCTTCCGATCGCCCGCGGGTGTCTGTCGAACTGCTCGTACTGCATCACGAAGTTCGCGACCGGTCGCGTCGACTCCCCGCCCGTCGAGGAGAACGTCGAGAAGGCCCGCGCGCTCGTTCACGCGGGCGCGAAGGAACTCAGAATAACGGGGCAGGATACCGGCGTCTACGGGTGGGACACCGGCGATCGGAAGCTCCCCGAACTGCTCGATCGGATCTGCTCGGAGATCGACGGCGACTTCCGCGTCCGTGTCGGGATGGCGAACCCGGGGGGGATTCACGGCATCCGCGAGGAACTCGTCGAGGTGTTCGACCGCCACGACGAACTGTACAACTTCATCCACCTCCCCGTGCAATCGGGCTCCGACACGGTGCTCGAGGATATGCGGCGACAACACCGCGTCGAGCAGTTCGTCGAGATCGTCGACACGTTCGACCGGGAACTCGATTATTGGACGCTCTCGACGGACTTCATCGTCGGCTTCCCGACCGAGAGCGACGCGGATCACGCCCAGAGTATGGCGCTGTTCCGCGAGGTGCGTCCAGAGAAGGTGAACGTCACCCGGTTCTCGAAGCGCCCCGGCACCGACGCCGCCGAGATGAAGGGCCTCGGCGGGACGATCAAGAAGGAGCGCTCGAAGGCGATGTCCGAACTGAAGCACGACATCGTCGCCGAGGCCTACGAGTCGATGATCGGCGAGACGCACCGCGTGATGGCCGTCCGTGAGGGAACCGGCGACTCGATGAAGTGCCGCGACGAGGCCTACCGACAGCTCATCGTCCGCAACGCGTCCGAGCGCGGGATCGAGCCCGGCGATTTCCTCGACGTCGAGGTGACGAGCCACCAGACCGTCTACGCGTTCGCCGAGCCGGTCTGACCCCCGCGTTCACTGACGGCCGTCGTCAGAATCTGTCTCACCGCTCGTGTTCGACTCACCAGCAGCGACGTCAGGCCCGTCAGCGCCCGTATCCGGACCACCGGTGTCAGTATCCGGGTCGTCGTCGAGACCGCGGGAGTCCTCGCCAGTCGCGTCGTCGTCTCGGTCCCGAGCGATTGCGGTCCCGATGAGCCGCTTGGCCTCGGCGTTCTCCTTCCACTCGCCGAGTTCCTTCGGATCGACGTGGACGAACACGTCGTCGATCTCCGGCATCTCTCGAATGGACTGCACCACGGCGGATTCGATGTCGTGCGCCTCGAACAGCGTCATATCGCCCTCGACCTCGATGTGGAGGCTCACGTCGACCTCGGGGCCGACGTAGTGGGCGACGACGTCGTGCGCGCCGCGGACGTTCGGATGTGCGAGCGCGCGTTCGAGGATCTCGCGGCGGAGCGACTCCGGCGGCGCCGCCCCGACGAGGTAGTTTACGTTGTCCCTGACGATTTCGTAGCCGGTGTAGAAGATCCCGAGCGAGACCACGCCCGCGGCGATCGGATCCAAGACGGGTGCGCCGAACGAGGCTCCGAGCACGCCGACGAGCGCCGCGCCCGCGGTGAGGATATCGTTTCGGTTGTCGAGCGCGGCGGCGACGACCGCGGGCGAGTGGCGCTCCTCGCCGACGCGGAGGCAGTAGCGGTAGAGGCCGTACTTCGCGCCCGCCGTCCCGAGGAGCACGACGACGCCCGCGGTTCCGGCCTCCACGCCGTAGGTGCCGTTCAGGACCGATATCGTCGCGTTCCAGAGCACGGCCGCACCCGCGACGAAGACGCCGACGGCGACGAACAGGGAGACGAACGGTTCGATGCGCTCGTGGCCGTGCGGGTGCTCGAAATCCGGCGGTTGCGTCGTCAGGTACAACCCGGCGACGACGACGAGGCTGTACACGCTGTCGGCGAGGCTGTTGACGGCCTCCGAACCGACGGCGAGGCTGCCGGTGAGCCCCCAGACGCCGCCCTTCGCGAGCACGAGCGCGAGGTTGACCGCGAGGATCACCAGACCCACGCGGCGGACGGTTCGTCTCCGGTCGTCGCTCATCGTCGAAGCGTTTTCTTCGGGGGGCTAAGTCGCTTCGGTCGCCGTATGAATCTATTGTCGAGGGATAGACCGCTCTGGATACGGCGACGCAGCCATCGGAAGATCCCCGTACATTCCCTCCTCAGTTGATTTTCGACAGCCACCACCCGCCGGAGACTGTCTCACATCGCAGAACCGAGGCTAGATAGTGGTTAACACTCGGCACACCGCTGGCGACGTCCTCGGGGCCAGCCCCGCTCTCGCACCCGTCGCCACCGCCGTGCCCGCGCTGACGTGCCGAACCTCACCGCGTTCGTAACTGTGTCGTCTGATGGTATGCTGCCGTGGAATCGAGGCCCGCGGGCCTGCAACTGCAGCGAGTCCACTCGGCGTGACGTTCACATCGTGGAGGCACTCTCTCCCCCATCAATGGGTACGGCAGTCCCCGCGATAAACGCCGAAGCTGGTGAAGAGAGGAACGCGACCGCTTGGCCCAACCTCTGCGGGTCGCCCAGACGACAGAGTGGGATATTACTTGCCCGCGCTTCGAGCCCCGCTTCGAACGAGTCGTATCGACCGTCTCGAACGCCGTTTTCGATGCGCTTTTTGACCCGTGGTGTTCGGTGTGTCCCCGGGAGGACGGCGTTCGCCCGAATATCCGGTGCCAACTCTTTCGAGAGCGTCTTTTCCAGACCGATCACCCCCGAGCGGACTGCATTCGAGAGTACGAGGTTGTCGGTCGCCTCCTTGACACGCAACGATCCGATCGTTACAATCGTTCCATAGTCGCTCTCTTTCAGATGCGGTTCCGCCGCGCGGATCGTCCGAACGGCACTCATTACGAGCAGATCGAACGCGTCATACCAGTCTTCATCACGCGTGTGGAGAAACGGCATCGCGGGCGGCCCTCCGGTCGACGTAACGAGATGGTCCAACCCGCCGAATCGGTCTACCGTCTGATCGACGAGGGAATCGCCCGCGTTTGGATGGGTGAGGTCGGCCGCGTGTCCGATTACAGTGGCAGTGGCCGCGGCAGCGTCGCGGACCTCATCGACCGTGTCCTCCAGCCGTGTTTCGTCTCTGCCGTTGACGACGACGTTTGCACCCGCCTCGGCGAGCGCCGTTGCTGAGGCCTTCCCCAGTCCGCTGCTCGATGCCGTTACGAGAGCCGTGTTTCCCGCGATCTCTAGGTCCATACTCCGGGAGATACTCCCGCTCACAAAAGCATTGGTTCGTTGGTCGATTGGCGGATGCGCCGTTCCCGTCATCCGGAGCGAAACGCGACCGGGCGAACTCGAACGGGGGTCGTCGGAAGTCGGCCAGTCTCAGTCGTCGAAGTCGAGTCCCACAGCGCGCGTCGGTCCGTCGGTGTCGTCGTCACTCGCCTCTCCTTCTTCGGCAGTCGCCGCCGGAAGCGACGCGAAGGCCTCGTGCAGGCGGTCGTAGGTGTCGTCGAGGGCCTCGACGATGACTTTCGTGTCTCCGATCACGGGCATAAAGTTCGTATCGCCGCTCCAGCGCGGCACGAGATGCGTGTGGACGTGCGCGTCGATCGAACCGCCCGCGGCGCTGCCGCCGAGGTTCTCGCCCGCGTTCACGCCGTCGGGCTGGAACCCCTCGTTGAGGGCGTCGATCGCGGCGACCTTCAGTCGCGCGTGGTCCAGCAGTTCGGCGTCGCTCAGGTCTCCCCACTCGCCTGTGTGGCGGTCGGGGATGACCATCACGTGCCCCGGGTTGTACGGGTAGTTGTTCAGGATGACGAACGCGTGCTTGCTGCGGGCGACGATCCGGTTTTCGCGGTCGTCGTCGCGCTCGGGCAGCACGCAGAACGGACACCCGTCGACGGTCTTCTCCTCGGGGTCGCGCTCGACCCACTCGATCCGCCAGGGGGCGAAGACCTGCTCCATCGTTCTCTCGCTCACGCTGTCAGGATCTCACAGCCGTCCTCGGTGACGACGACCGTGTGCTCGGCCTGACTAACGAGTTCGCCGTCGTCCTCCTTTAACACCGGGTAGCCGTGGAGGACGCCCTGCTGTTTCAGCCGCTTGACGGCCATCTCCGCGCGCGAGTCGTCGAGCCAGCGGGCGGCGAACGGCAGCGTCTTGTACTCATCTTTCACCTGTTCGAGGACGTTTCGTGCCGACCGATCTCTGACCGAGCGGTCGCGTTCGAGGCTGTAGATCTCTTCTTTCGAGCCTTCAGTGACCTTTCCGCGACCCGTCGTCGCGAACGGCTCGATGGCGATGACGTCGCCGACTTCGAGTTCGACGCCGCGTTCGGTGCCTCGGTTGGGAATCGTCGGCCCCGTGTGGGCGTCCCACTGGGCGACGCCGTGTCCCGAGAGGTTCAGAATCGGCGTGTAGCCGTAGCCGCGGATCACGTCCTCGACTTCCGCGCCGACTTCGCCGGTTTCGACGCCCGGCGCGACCGCATCGAGAGCGGCGTCGAGCGCTTCCTCGGCCGCTTCGGCGAGTTCAGGGTTGCCCGAGAGGTCCACGGTCACGGCGGCGTCGGCGATGTAGCCGTCGACGTGGACCCCGCAGTCCAGACAGACCATCTCCTCGCCGAATTCGGTGTCGTCGTCGCGTCCGGGCGAGGCGTGCGAAGCCTCCTCGTCGACGCTGATATTCGCGGGGAACGCGCAGCCGTCGGCGAGCTCGCAAATTCGCGATTCGGCGAATTCGGCCACTTCCAACTGGGTGACGCCGGGTTCGACTTTCTCGGCGGCTTCGTCGAGTACCCGCCGAAGCACCGACCCGGCCTCCCGGTACTTTTCCAGCGTCTCGTCGTCGAGGGGTCCGTCGCTCATACCGGGGTCATCGGACGAGCGACCCATAGAGGTTCCGAAGGCGAGACTCGGTTCGTTCGTGAGTTGCGGTGAAACGTCGAGTAGTTGCGCACTACGCGCCGACGAGCGCCGCGACCGACTCGCGGAGATACTCGATCTCCTCCTCGAAGATGCCGTGACCGCGGCCCTCGTAGCGGTCGAAGCGCACGTCGGCGTTCAGTCGCTCGAAGACCTCGACGGTCTCCTCCGCGCGCGACATCGGGATGTGCGGGTCGTCGTCGCTGACGCCGACGAAGAAGGGCATTCCCTCGACATCACCGGTGTGGTCGAACTCGGTGCCTTCCTCGCCGATCAGCCCGCCCGAGAGGAGGACGAGGCCGCCGTAGCGCTTCGGATCGCGCGCGACGAACTCCGAGACGAGACACGCCCCCTGCGAGAACCCGACGAGGAGTACTTTTTCGGTCGGGAGTCCGCCCTTTCGCGCGGCATCGACGGCGCGGCCGACGTGCGCCAGCGCCGAGTCGAGGTAGGGCTGGTTCCGCTCGATCGGGGCGACGAAGCGGTTCGGGTACCACGTGCCGCGCTGGGCCTGCGGGGCGACGTAGTGGACTCCGTCGCGACCGAACTCGCGGGCGAACTGGAGCATCCCGTCGGCGCGCGCGCCGCGACCGTGGACCAGGACGACCGCGGCGTCCGCCTCGGTGGGCGACGCGCCCGCGGTCCGGATCGGCTGGTCGCCGTGCGGGTCGGCATCTGAACTGGGTGATCGGCTCATTCGTTCGCACCTCCGTCGGCCGTGGCCTTTGTACTTTCCTCCGAGTCGCCGTCCGCGCTGTCCGCCGTCCGGCCGCTGTCTTCACCATCCGCCATCGGATCGCTGTCATCCCGCCCCGCCATCGAACCACCGTCTACACTGTCCAGCGACGGCAGCCCGGCCTCGATGCGCTCGCGGTCGTCTTCCAGCCACGAGGGGAGCTTCAGTTCCGAGCCGAGCTCGTCGACCGACTCGTCGACGTCGAACCCGGGCCCGTCGGTCGCGATCTCGAAGAGGATCCCGCCGGGCTCGCGGAAGTAGATCGACTGGAAGTACTGCCGGTCCTTCTGCGGCGTGACGAACTGTCCCGCATCGGAGAGGCGGTCGCGCCACGCCAGTTGCTCAGCCTCGTCGGCCGCGCGGAACGCGACGTGGTGGACGGTCCCGACGCCGGGACGACCCCGCGGCGGCCCGCGATGAAGCACGTCGACGACGGTCGCGTGATCTCCGGTCGCGGCGTAGCGAACGCGCTCTGCGCCGTCGTCGCGCTCGGCCTCCGAGCCGACGCGCTCGAACCCGAGCACGTCGAGGACGTTCGCGGTCGCCTCTGGCTCCGCGGAGTGCAGCGTGACGCCGAAGAAGCCGCGGACGCCGTGTTCCGCGGGGACCGGTCCGCCGGTCCACGGCTCGATCGGGGAGTCGTCGGCGTCGGTCTCGACGAGTTCGAGCGGCTGTCCGTCGGGGTCCTCGAACGGCAAGACGGACGCACCGAAGCGCCTCAGGCGGTCGCGGACGGTCGCGTCCGATTCGCGAAGTCGGTCCGTCCAGTAGTCGAGGCTTCCCTCGGGGACCGAAAGCGCCGTCGCGACCGCCTGCCCGCGCCCGGGTCGCCCCCGCCGTGTGCCCTCGAACGGGAAAAACGTGAGCGCCGTGCCCGGTGAGCCCGTCTCGTCGCCGTAGTAGAGGTGATACGTCGTCGTGTCGTCGAAGTTGACCGTCCGCTTGACGAACCGCAGGCCGAGGGTCTCCGTGTAAAAGCGGAGATTCTCCCGCGGGTCGCCCGCGACGGCCGAGACGTGATGGATTCCGTTCGTATGTAGTGCGTTCGATTGCATTGATCTCTCCTCGCGTTTCCGGAGCGCCGCGACCGCGGAGACGACAGCGCCAGCGGTTCCGACTCCAGTATCGCTCTGTTACCTACTAAAGAAGCGAAACCATTTGTACCTTCCCGGACGAAGGAGTCACCAGGTGACGCCAGTGTCCCCAGACGAGAAATACGACGAGGAGGCCTGCTCGGTGATCGACTCCCTCGAACAGATCGGCTCGCAGTGGCGACTCATCGTCCTCCACGACCTGCAGGAGGGCGAAAAGCGCTTCAACGAGCTCAAGCGCTCGACCGATGCCAGCTCGCGGACGCTCTCGCGCGTTCTCGACGACCTCCAGGAGCTCGGGTTCGTCAACCGCCGCTTGGAGGAGGACGCGCCGGTGGCGACGTATTACTCGCTGACGCCGAAGGGGCGGTCGCTCTGTCCGGTGTTCGACGAGATCGAGTCGTGGGCCGACGAGTGGCTGCACGCGACGCCGACGGGCGAGGACCCGGCTGCGGTGGCCGCCGACGGTGGATCTTCGGACGCTGAAACGACGACCGAGACCGAGCTGGCCGAGTAATCCACACCGGCTCAGACGCCTTCGACGAGCCGTTCGAGCTGTTCGGGCGGGACGGCCCCGCGGGCGGCGTGCTCGTCGTAGACGAACGTCGGAACCCCCGTAATTCCCCTCCGTTGTGCCTCGCGGAACTGCTCGCGAAGCGCCGCTCGTCGCTCCTCGTCGCCGAGTACGTCGCGGACGACCTCGACGTCGATACCGGCGCTCTCGGCGATGTCGACGAGGACGGATTCGTCCCCGATATCGTGGCCGTCGTGCCAGAGCGCCTCGAAAACGCCCTCGTCGAACGCGAGCCACGTCTCGTAGTCGTACTGCTCTCGAACCGCGACGGAGACGAGCTGTGCGGGCAGCGAGTCGACGTCGGTCGCCAACTCCACTTGCATCTCGTCGGCCCCGTACTTCTCGCGGAGCTTTTTCACGTTCTGTGTGGCCTGCTCGTAGTAGGCGTCGTCCTTGCCGTCGTCGGCGTCGTGATCGATCGTCCCGTCGGCGTTCCGTTTTCCAGAGCGAAGGTCGAACGGCCGCCACTCGATTGGGAGCTCCGCATCGCGCTCGGCTTGGTACGCCGAAAGCGAGCGTCGCCCGAGATAGCAGAACGGACAGACGTAGTCTGAGTAGATCGTGATCGGTTCCCGTTCGGATTCGGCCGTCTCTCCTCGCTCCGACTCTCCCGCGTCGCTTGTGCCGTCACTCATCGCTCGACGGGACGGGATCCGGACGTAAGAAGCCATCCCGTCTGTGCGCGAGCGGGAACTGTCAGCCCCGAGAGACCCTTCTATCGTGTCGACACGCGTTGACTCGCGTCGGCACGCCGCTTTTCCGAAACAGTACACCTACGGTGCCCGAGCGAATACGGGCACCCGGTAATGAAACCTCAGGACTTCCTGGAGTCCGATTGGGATTACTGTCTGGTTCTCGATGCGTGCCGATACGACGTGTTTTCCGACGTCTACGACGAGTATCTCGACGGAACGGTCGAAAAGCGCCGCAGCGCGGGATCGTCGACGCCCGAGTGGGCCTCTCGGACGTTTACCGACCGCCACGATATCGCGTACTTCTCCGGGAATCCGTTTATCAACGACCTGGGAATTCCGCTGAACGAACTCAAGTGGGGTGCCAGTTGCGACTACGAGTGGACCGCGAACGAACACATCACCGACGTCGTCGACGTCTGGAAACACGGCTGGGACGACGACCTCGGGACGGTCCCGCCAGAGAACCTCGAAGCGTCGCTCGAATCCCACTCGGAACTCGTCGAGCGCAACGAGCGGACCGTCCTCCACTACATGCAGCCGCACGCGCCGTATCTCTCTCGCGGTGCCGGACAGAAGCTCAGGCAGATCCAGAAGGGGATCCGACGACAGGACGAACGCGAACAGACGGCGGCCGACGGTGGTCCGTTCGCCTCGATCGGGCAGAGCGTGCGCCCGCGGATCGAGAGCGCACTCGAAGGCAGCGAACTCGCCCAGAAGGCTGGACTGTGGCTCGAACTCGACCCCGTCGATCTGGTTCAAAACGGGACGCGAGAGACGGCTTTCGAACTCCACGAGGAGAACCTCCGCATCGCGCTGGAATCGATCGCGGAGCTGATCCCGAAACTCGACGGTCGGGTCGTCGTCACCGCCGACCACGGCGAGGCGTTCGGCGAAGAGGGCGTCTGGGAGCACCACATCGAGACGCACATCCCCCCGCTCGTGGACGTTCCGTGGCTCGTCGTGGAGTAAGGCTTCCCGGTCCAGCAGTCTCTCTGCTGCGTGATTCCGGAGAAATCGGACGCGACGCGGAGCGATAACGGCAGTAATTTACGCCCGGTGCGGAAAGAAGCGGATGTTTATGAGCTACGACCAGATCGAAGTCCCCGAATCCGGGGAGAAGATCACGCTCGCCGACGAGGAGACCGGAGAGCTGAACGTTCCGGACACGCCGATCATTCCGATCATTCACGGTGACGGAATCGGAACCGACGTCGGACCGGCGGCGCAGCAGGTTCTCGACGCCGCGGCGGAGGCGACGGGCCGCTCCGTCGAGTGGATGCGCCTCTACGCTGGCGCGTCCGCCCGCGAGAAGTACGGCGAGAACCTCCCTGACGACACGGTCAACGCGATCCGCGAGCACCGCGTCGCGATCAAGGGACCGCTCACGACCCCCGTCGGCGCTGGCTACCGCTCGCTGAACGTCGCGCTCCGCCAGAAGCTCGATCTCTACGCGAACGTCCGCCCGACGTACCACATCGACGGCGTTCCCTCGCCCGTGAAGAACCCCGAAGCGATGGACATGATCACGTTCCGGGAGAACACCGAGGACGTCTACGCGGGCATCGAGTGGGAGGCCGGAACCGACGAGGTGGAGCGCATAAAGGCGTTCGTCGAAGACGAGATGGGCCAAGACGACGTGATGCACGACGGCCCGATCGGCATCGGCATCAAGCCCATCACGGAGTTCGGATCGAAGCGTCTCGTTCGCGAGGCGATCGAGTACGCGCTCGCGAACGACCGCGACTCGGTCACGCTCGTCCACAAGGGGAACATCATGAAGTTCACCGAGGGCGCGTTCCGCGACTGGGGCTACGAGGTCGCCGAGGAGGAGTACGACGACGGCGTCATCACCGAGGACGAACTCTGGGAGGAGTACGACGGCGAGGCCCCCGACGACGTGCTGGTCGTCAAGGACCGCATCGCTGACAACATGCTCCAGCAGCTTCTCACCCGGACGAGCGAGTACGGCGTCATCGCGACGATGAATCTCAACGGCGACTATATGTCGGACGCCGCTGGCGCGCAGATCGGCGGCCTCGGCATCGCGCCGGGCGCGAACTTCGGCGAGGGCCTCTGTCTGGCCGAACCAGTCCACGGCTCCGCGCCCAAGTACGCTGGCGAGGACAAGGTCAACCCGACCGCGATGATCCTCTCGGGACGGGAGATGTTCGAGTACATGGGCTGGAAGGACGCCGGACAGCTCATCCGCGACGCCGTCGAGAAGACCATCTCCGAGGGGAAGGTCACCTACGACCTCCACCGACAGATCGAAGGCGGCACGAAGCTCGCTACCTCCGAGTTCGCCGACGCGGTCGTCGAGAACATCGAAGCGCTCGCCTGAGGCGGTCTTTCGACTCTCCCGTTCCGCGTTTCCGACGGTTCACTTTTCGGGTGTGTAACTTTTCGGGCGTTTCGTTTCTGAAAATTCCACTTTTCGAGCGTTCTACTGTCCCGGAGCTCCGGGTTTCCGAACTGCCACGCGGAGCCGAACGTTCAAATCCGATCCCGAACAACGGAGTCGTATGTACGCCGTCGTCGGCTGCACCGACTGCGAGCACCTGTGGCTCCTCAAGGACGCCCGCGCGTCGAAGACCGCGACGTGTCCGCGTTGCGGGCGGACGTACCAGACGAAGAAGCTCCGCCGATTCGCCGAGGACGAAGATCGAGAGGCGGTCAGACAGGCCCGTTCGGCGCTCCTCGCGAAGCGAGGCGGGAACAGCGAAGCGTTCGCGGAGACGGCGCACGTCGCCGAGATGGAGCGAGAGATCGACGAGCGTGGGGCCGCCGTCGACGACGACGAGTACCTGACCGGTTCGGGACTGGACGCCGACGAGATCGAAGCCGCGGGCGAGCAGGCCGAGACGGGAACCGGTCGCTCCTCCGGCAACCGACTCGATGTCATCCGGGCGGCGTTGCGCGAGTGCGACGACCCCACCGACGACGACGTCGCAGCGTATGCGGCCGAACGCGGTGTTCCCGCAGACCAGGCCCGAAAACTCCTGACGAAGCTGTCCCGACGCGGCGACGTGACCGAATCCCGCGGCACCTACCGACTCCTCTAACCCGATGTCGACTTCCAGAACTCCCGGAACCGCTGGCACCGTCGCGCGCGTCGTCGTCGGCGTCTGCTTCGTCGCGGGCGCGGTACTCGCCGTCACCGGGCGGCTCGTCGTCGCGGGCGTCGCCTTCCTCGCCGGACACACGTTCCTCGCCACGGCCGCGGTAATACAGGGGCAGCGCCGCCGCGGCGCGGGGCTGTCGCTGTCGGGCGTCGGCTGGCTGGTGCTGTCAGTCGGCCTCGGCGCGAGCGGGGCCGAGGTCGAAACAGGCGTCCCGGGAACGCCGCTCCTGGTCGCCGGATTCGTGCTCGTGACCGTCGGGACCGTACTCGTGGTCAGCGCGCTCGAATCCGGCGGAACCGAGACAACGTCTCCGATCGAGAAGTAGGCCGCCGCTCAGCGGCCCAGTTCGGCGTGTGCGCTGGAGAGGTGCCGCGAGGCGAGCGCCGAGAGGAGCGAGAGCTCGCCAGCCAGCGCGCCCACGGCGATGTACTCGGCGAGCGCGTCCGCGTTCGAGCCAGGGGGGTCGCCGCCGCCACGGACGCCCAGGATTTCGAGCCCCTCGGCCTGCGTCGGGAGCTTCGTCCCGCCGCCGACGGTGCCGACTTCGAGCGACGCCAGCGAAACGGAGAGATAGAGGTCGCCGCCGGACGATGTCCGGCGAGCCTCCGAGTCTCCCGACTCGGAGACGCCGCCGCGCGCCTCCGCCGTAGTGATGGCGTTCGCGCCCTCGACGACCTGGGCCTCGTCCTGCCCGGTCGCGAGGAACATCGCGGCGACGACGTTCGCGACGTGGGCGTTGAAGCCGAGGCTCCCCGCCTTCGCGGAGCCGACGAGGTTCTTTCTGGTGTTCAGTTCCGCGATCGCCTCCGGCGTCGTGTGCAGGCGGTCCTCGACGATCTCGCGGGGAATCGTCACGTCCGCCGTGACCGAGCGGCCGCGCCCCTCGACGGCGTTGATCGCGGCGGGCTTCTTGTCGGTACAGAGGTTGCCCGAGAGCGCGACGAGCTCCGCGTCGGTCTCGGCCTCGATGACGTCGCAGGCGGCTTCGGTCGCGATCGTGGCCATATTCATCCCCATCGCGTCCTTCGTGTCGTAGCGGAACCGGAGATAGACGGAGTTGCCGACGACGTACGGCGTCACGTCCAGGAGTTCCCCGTGGCTCGTCGTCGACTCGGCGGCCTCGATCAGGGCGTCGACGTTGTCGCGGACCCACGAGACGAGCGCTTCGGCCTCGACGACGTCCTCGACGCGGAACACCGGCGCGCGGGTCATCCCCGATTTGATGATTCTCGCATTCGCGCCGCCCGCGGCCGAAAGGACGGAACAACCGCGGTTCACGCTCGCGAGCAGCGCGCCCTCGGTCGTCGCGAGCGGCAGGTACACGCCCTCACCGTCGCCGCTTGCGGTATCGCCGCCAGTCCCCCCGTTGACTGAAACGGGGCCCGCGACGCCCATCGGAATCTGGACTGCGCCGAGCATGTTCTCGATGTTCGATTCGGCCCGTTCAGCGGGGAAGCCGTAGTTACCGACGGCGTCAAGCGTCGCGTCGGTCTCGGATTCGACGAGCAGCCGACGCGCCTCAGCGGCGGTGTCGGCGTCGGCGTGGTCGTCCAGTTCGTGAAGCCGGAGGTCGCCCTCGCGGACGCGCGCGGCGAGGTCGGCGGCGTCTGTCATACCGGCCCCTTCCGCGGGGTCACCCTAACGGTTTCCGGTTTCTGTGACGGTGCCGAGTCCGAAGGGAAATCTACTCGTCGCCTCGACTGCGAGAGCGACTATGACCGCGCCGTTCTTCCAGCGACTGAGCGACCGAATCCAGCGGGTCGACAGCGTCGTCTCCGTCGGCCTCGACGCCGACCGCTCGCGACTCCCCGAGCACCTTCTCGATAAGGATCTCCCGCAGTGGGCGTTCAACCGCCGGATCATCGACGCGACGCACGAGCACGCCGCCTGCTACAAGCCGAACGCGGCGTTCTACGAGGACGCGGAGGGCTGGCGGGCGCTCCGAGAGACGATCGCCTACGCGGAGGGCAAAGACGTCCCGGTCCTCTTGGACGCCAAGCGCGCGGACATCGGAAACACGACGCGACAGTACGCGAAACTGCTCGACGACGTCGACGCGATCACGGTGAACCCGTATATGGGACGCGACTCGCTGCAGCCGTTTCTCGACCGCGCGGACAAGGGCGTCTTCGTCCTCTGTCGCACCTCGAACCCCGGTGGGGCGGACCTGCAGGACCTCGAATTAGATTCCGGCGAAGCGCTCTACGAACGGGTCGCCGCGCTCGCGGACCTGTGGAACCAACACGGAAACGTCGGCCTCGTGGTCGGCGCGACCGCGCCCGAGGAGTTGGAATCGATCCGCGAGCAGGTCCCGAACCTCCCGTTCTTGGTGCCGGGCATCGGCGCGCAGGGCGGCGACGCCGAGGCCGCCGTCGAGTACGGACTCGCCGAGTTAGACGAGCCGGACTCGTCGGGAGACCGGACGTCGTCCGGTGTCGGCGTCGGCCTCGTCAACTCCTCGCGGGGGATTATCTTCGCCGGGGAGGACCAGGGCGAGGCGTTCGCGAGAGCCGCTGGCGACGCCGCGCGTCGGCTCAAAACGCAGTTGAACCGCTACCGCGACGAGTGACATCTCACTTCGGCGATGGCTCGACCCGACACCGGCGACGGGTGACACCACTCCCGCGCTACCGAAATCCGGGCACGTTCCCGTCGTCATCGTCGTCGACGCCCTCCGAATCGGCGCAGTTGACGCAGAGCCCGTTCTCCGTCTCGAAGTGGAGCGAGCAGACTGCCGCGCCGCAGCGGTGACAGGCGTACTCGGCCTCGCGGCCCTCGCACACCTGACAGAGACCCGTGACGCTCATACGAGGAGATACGCGACCCGACTACTTCACTCACGGGGGCAAATTAGTGAGCGAGAGCAGCGATTCGGTCGCTGGTCGAGCAAACCTCTTTGCTCCGGCGTCCGCACTGTCGAGTATGAGCATCACGCTGTACGCGCTTGACGGCTGTCCGTTCTGCGAGGCGGTCCACGACGCGCTCACGGGGCACGAAGTCGAGTACGACACCGTCTGGGTCGACGCGCTGCACTCCGAACGTAACGAAGTCAAGCGTGTCAGCGGCCAGCGCGCCGTTCCGGTCCTCGTCGACGACGGACGGGGCGTCACGATGTGCGAGAGCGAGAACATCCTGACGTACGTCGAGCGGACACTTGCGGGGCAATGAAAATCTACACCGGACGCGGCGACGAGGGGATGACGGACCTGCGCGATATGTCGCGCGTCTCGAAGACGAGCCCGCGGATCGAAGCCTACGGCACCGTCGACGAGGCGAACGCGCTCCTCGGCACCGCGCGCCCGACCGGATACGACGACGTCGACGAGACGCTCGAACGGATCCAGAACCACCTGCACGTCCTTCAAGCCGATTTCGCGAACCCGGAGCCTGACGACGACGATCCCGTCGTGACCGCCGACCACGTCGAGGAACTGGAAACGACCATCGACGCGGCCGAGGAAGAACTCGCTCCGCTGACGTCCTTCATCCTCCCCGGCGGGAGCGAGGCGGGCGCGACGTTACATCACGCGCGGGCGGTCGTCCGCCGGGCGGAGCGTCGGGCCGTCGACTTCGCGGCCGACGCACCGGTCAACGCGGAGGCGATCCGGTACCTGAACCGCCTCTCCGATGCCTTGTTCGTACTCGGTCGACTCGTCAACGCTCGCGACGGTGTTCCGGAGGAGTCGCCGTCGTACTGAGTCGTATGTCGGGTCGTCTCTCCTCGGTCCGAACTAACGAAGAAGAACGCTTAAGTCCGGCCACGCGGAAAATTCGTTGCGCGGGTCGGTGGTCTAGTCCGGTTATGACGGCTCCTTCACACGGAGCAGGTCGGCGGTTCGAATCCGCCCCGACCCATACGTTTTCCTGACGATCACGAAGGAGTCGGAACACACCAGCGTTTCCGTCTAGTGAAGCGAGCACCGTTCGACTGTGGCTCGTAATTCGCTTCGGGCCCACACCTGCACCGTCCGCCCAGGTCCTGCTTTATGATGCTTGCCTGCGAATTGACAGATATGGCTGATACCAAAGAGGGACGAGAAAAACAAGCCGCAGACGAGGAACGACGGCAACGGAAGCGAGAGATCGAAGAGGCGCTAGGCCGGGCAGAGGAGGCTGAACCGTCCGAGGAGGAACCCGCGGAGATCACAGCAGACGAACGCGACTCGCCGGACGCCCCGCTCACGTGCCACCGCCGCAACTGCGAGGAGCCCGCAGCGTTTCTCGTGCTTGAACGGTATCAGGAGGAAACCGGTCAGGGCGCTGTCGAAGCGACGGCCGCTCTCTGTCGAGAGCACACTGCCGAGGAGAGTCCGACGAACCTCGACGGCGTCTACGACGACTACGTGTTTAGCGTCGTCCCGTTGCTGGAGTCGTGGAAAGGGGAAACCACGTAGTCCGGCTACGCTACTGGATATTTCGACCGTTGTCAGCGAACATCCGCATTAGCTACAGCGGCAGCGAGTCCGCTCTCGACAGCCCGACCGAATCAAGCGTACGGCCGGTTAGAACAGTCGGTCTGTGGCCACTTCGGCGCCCTCGACGACCGCTTCCAGTTTGGCCCACGCGATCTCGGGGTGGACCATCGCCAGCCCCGCCTGGGTGTCGAACCCGCAGTCGGGCGCGGCGACGATTCGCGTGGGATCGCCGACGGCGTCGGCGACGCGCTCGATGCGGTCGGCGACGACTTCGGGGTGTTCGACGACGTTCGTCTTCACGTCGACGACACCGGGGATGAGCGTCCAGTCGTCGGGCAGCGGGTGCTCGCGGAAGACGCGGTATTCGTGTTGGTGGCGGGGGTTGGCCTCCTCGATCGAGAGGCCGCCGATGTCGAGGTCATAGAGGATCGGAATGATCTCTTCGAGCGGCTTGTCGCGGTGGTGCGGGCCCTCGTAGCTGCCCCAGCAGGTGTGGACGCGGATCTGCTCGTCCGGAATGTCTTTCGTCGCCTCGTTGAGCGCGTCGACGTGCATCTGGACGACCGGTTTGAGCTTCTCGATCGGTCGGTCGCCGAATCCGCGGTGCCCGGTCGTCAACAGGTCGGGGGCATCGAGCTGAAGCGTCGCCCCGGTTTCGGCGATGAGTTCGTACTCCTTCTTCAGCGCGTTCCCGACGACCGAGAGGTACTCCTTATGGGAATCGTAGTGTTCGTTGACGAGCGTCGCCGCGGCGACTCCGGGCGACGCCGAGGTGATGAATGTCCCCTCGAAGTCGTGGTCGGAGGCATCGAGCAGTTCGTAGAAGGTGTCGATCTCCTCGCGAGCAGCGTCCTCGCCAATGTACTCGACGGGACCGGTGACCGACGGCTGTTTGGTCAGGTCGATCCCCTCGGCGTGGAAGGCGTCCTCCGCGTACTCGGGGTAGTCGGCGAGGTCGTCCCACAGCGGGGCCTCGCGCGTACCGCCGATACCCGAGAGCCGGTTGGCGACGTACCAGTTGAACGAGACGCGGGGCTGTTCGCCGTTGTTGATGATGTCGAGGCCGATGTCGGCCTGCCGCTGGATGACGGTGTCCGTGGCGTCGACGACGGCGTCGTGCCACTCGTCCTCGTCGACGTCCTCGCCGTCCTGTCGTCGAGTCAGGAGTTCGAGCAGTTCCGGTGTCCGTGGCAGGCTTCCGATGTGTGTCGTCAGGATGCGATCGTGAGTCATTCGGTACTCGGAGCAACCACGTCGCCATTAATATGACTTGTGGTTACTATCTGTCCTATAATTATTCCTTTTAGTTATATTGTGCGCGAACGGCGGCGAATCTGTCGCCCGCATCTGCCGACTGCTGTGACTGGCGTGGGGGAGGTTACAGTCAGGATCCCTCGGCCGATTTCGATTCCGCTTCCTCTCCGTCTATCGCCCCCTCGATTTCCTCACTGACCGTCTGTTCGACTTTCTCAGTCACTTCCTCGGTGACGGTCTCTCCGACCTTTTCGGCGACCTCGTCGACCTCTTTGCTCACCGTGTCCTCGACGGTTTTCTCGACTTCTTGGCTCACTGTATCCTCGACGGTCTTTTCGACCTCCTCGACAGTCTTCTCGACTTCCTTACTTACCGTATCGCCGACGGTCTTTTCGACTTCCTTACTTACCGTATCACCGACGGTCTTCTCGACTTCCTTGCTTACCGTATCGCCGACGGTCTTTTCGACCTCCTCAACGGTCTTTTCGACTTCCTTGCTCACCGTATCGCCGACGGTCTTTTCGACTTCCTCGACCGTTTTCTCGACTTCCTTGCTCACCGTATCACCGACGGTCTTCTCGACCTCTTGGCTGACGGTGTCTTCGAGTCGGTCAGCCACCTCACGAGTCATCCAGTCGGGATCGAACCGGGACATCTTCCACCCGATGTGAATCACGTAGGAGAGCAGTACACCCAGCCCGAACGCGATTCCGATCCCCGTGCCGACGACGAGGATGAGTCCGATCGCGATGAAGATCGTTACCCCGTAGGCGAGGTCGGTGACAAAATCAACGCGCGCCGGATTCATCGATTCCGGATCTCAACTGCGCTCACTCGTTCGCTCTTTAAATCCATACCCGCAATCGGGGATCGAGGGCCAATACACTGTCGGAGGCGATTCCGCGTTCCGACCGCTTAACCGACTGCGACGCGTTCACCACGTATGGTGGAACTACTTCTTCTCGTGGGACTGGCTGTCGCGCTATTCGTCGGGTTCAATATCGGCGGCGCGACGACGGGACCGGCATTCGGACCGGCTGTCGGATCCGATGCGATATCGAAAACGGCCGCGGCGGCGTTGATGTCCCTGTTCTTTTTCGTCGGCGCGTGGACTATCGGTCGGCGAGTCGTTGACACGCTGGGAACCGAACTCGTCACCGATCCGGGCGTGTTCAGCATCGAATCGAGTATTATCGTGCTCTTCTTCATCGGCGGCGCACTGTTCGTCGGCAACTACTACGGCGTCCCGGCGTCGACGTCGATGACGGCAGTCGGTGCGATCGCCGGACTGGGCGTCGCCTCCGGCGAACTCGACTGGGCCGTGATGGGCGAGATCGCGATCTGGTGGATCGTCGCCCCCATCGTCGGCTTCTGGGTCTCCGGGATGATCGGCCGGTATCTCTACCCGCGGATCAACCGCTGGGTCGCGATCGTGAGTACGCCCGGCCCGCTGACTGAACTGGATCGTTCCGGGACCGTCCCCCGTCCCCGATTGGGGCCGAATACGACACGCCGGGAGTTCGGAGGCGCGGTCGTCGTCGTCGCGATCGGTTGTCTGATGGCCTTCTCCTCGGGGACCTCGAACATCGCGAACGCCATCGCGCCGCTCGTCGGTGTCGGTGTCGACATCGACCTCTTGATCCTGCTCGGCTGTACCGCGGTCGCCGTCGGCGCGTTCACCATCGCGCGCCGAACGCTGGACACGCTCGGAAACGACATCACGGACCTCCCGCTCACGGCCGCGATCATCGTTGCGATCGTCTCCTCGGTGATCGTCGTGGGACTGTCCGCGATCGGAATCCCCGCCTCGTTCGTCATCATCGCGACGACCTCGATCGTCGGCCTCGGGTGGGGGCGGGCGACCCGGACGGCCACGTTCGTCGAGGTCGTCCGCGGCGAGCGGACCCCGAACGTCTCTGTCGGCGCGCTCGCGGCCGAGGAACCCGGCGAGGAGGCACCGCCGATCGGCGAGGAGGAGGACCACACGATCCCGGCGGCGTCGGACCTCTTCGATCCGACGACTACCGGTCGCGTGATCGTGATGCAGAACGTCGTCCCGATCATCTCGACGGTCGGTGCCTACGCCACGTTCTCGGTGCTGTTTCGCGTCTGGTAACGGTGTCGCTGTCGATTGGTAACGGTGTCGCTGTCGATTGGTGACAACCTTTCCACGCGCGGCGCGTCCGTTATCTCGATATCCCGGCTCGTTCGCCGGATTACTCGTCGTCTACCGATTCCTCGCCGTTCCGCTCGCCGTCCACTGACTCCCCATCGTCGCGTTCGTGGACCCACACCGTCGAGATTCGGGTCCCGTCGACGTTCGTCACTTCGACACTGTGTCCGTCGATGTCGACGGCGTCGCCGACCTCTGGCGCCCGGTCGAAGTGGCTGAGGACCAGTCCGCCGATCGTCTCGACCTCATCGCTCGCGAAATCGACGTCCAGCGCGTCGTTGACTGCCGAGAGGGGTACGCCCCCGTCGATGTCGTACCCGCCGTCGTCGTGCTTCCGTATCGCTGGCTCGCGCTCGTCAACGTCGAAGCCGTCGCGGAGGTCCCCGACGACGGCCTCGACGACGTCTTCGACCGTTGCGAGCCCCTCGAAGGAACCCCACTCGTCGATGACGGCGGCCATCTGCCGGTGTTCCTCGCCGAACTGCAAGAGGAGGTCGTCGACAGCGGTCGTCTCGGGGACGACGAGTATCTCCCGCGCGATGTCGCCAGCGGTCGTCTCCGCTTCGCTCTCCATCGTGCTCGCTCGCAGGACGTCCTTGACGTCGACGAACCCGACCACTTGGTCGCTGTCGTCGGGGTCGAGCACCGGGTAGCGCGTGTGACCCGACTCGAAGACCACCGATTGGACGTCGGCCACCGTGGCGTCCGCGGGAATGCTTACCACGTCCGGCCGGGGAACCATCACCTCCCGAACGAGGGTGTCGTCGAGGTCGAACACGCGTTCGATCATCGCGACCTCCGCCACGTCGATGGTTCCCTTCTCGCCGGACTGCGCGAGCACTCGACGGATCTCCCGCTCGCCGAGCGTTTCGTCGCTTTCCGAAGCCGGTGGCACGCCGATCAGTCGCGTGAACGCGTTCGCCGCCCCGTTGAAGACGACGATCCCCGGGTAGAAGAGGAAGTAACAGAGCTTCATCGGCGGGGCGAGGAGCAGCGAGAGCTTCTCAGTCTGTGCGATCGCGAGCGTCTTCGGCGCGAGCTCGCCGAAGACGACGTGGAGGAACGTGATGATGCTGAACCCGATCGCGAACGCGACGAGGTGGATGAGACCGGGCGGGAGAATCGGTTCCAACACCGGTTCGATGAGCGAGGCCACGGCGGGCTCGCCGACCCAACCCAGCCCCAGCGAGGCGAGCGTGATGCCGAGCTGCGTCACCGCGAGATAATTATCCAGGTCCATCATCACGCCCTGCAGCGACTTCGCGCCCGGACGGCCCTCCTCGGCGAGCTGTTCGACAGACGTCCCGCGGACCCGGACGAAGGCGAACTCGGCGGCGACGAAGAACCCGTTTAGCACCACGAGCACGAGCGCGAGGAGGACCTGCCCGATCGAGAGCGCGACGTTCACCATCGATGCGCTCCGACCCGGCTTCCGATCGATTTCAGTGCGGTCATATCGCTACCTTTCGGGCCATCCACTAAAATAGTGGACCCCTCCGTTTGGGAGTCCTTCCGGTCGCTCTCAACGCTCCCCGAGATTCGATCCTTACTGATCGACCTCGTCGAGGACGGTTCCCGGATTGAGGATCCCGTTCGGGTCCAGCGCGTCTTTGATCGCTCGCATCGTCTCGACCGTGCCGTCTCCGACCTCCGCCCGGAGGTGCGAGCGTTTGTCCGCGCCGATACCGTGTTCGCCGGTGCAGGTCCCCCCGAGGTCGATCGCCTTCCGGATGATTCGATCTGAGGCCTCGTGAGCCCGCTCTCGTTCTTCGGCGTCGCCCGGATCGCAGAGGAGCGCGTAGTGCGCGTTGCCGTCGCCCGCGTGACCGAAGGCGGGGATCGGGAGCCCGTACTCGTCGGCGATCTCGCCGATGAACGCGATAATTGTCGGATAGGAGCCGATCGGGACGGTGACGTCGCCGACCACCTCCAGCTCTCGATCCGGGTCCCACTCCGTGAGCGCGTGGCCGATCTCGCGGCGGGCGCGCCACAGTTCGGCCATCTCCTCGTCGTCGGCAGTGCTCGCGATTCGGGCGGCGTCGTGGGCCTCAAACCGCGCACGCAACGCGTCGAGCTCGGCATCGACGGCCCGCCCGTGGATCTCGAAGAACACCGTCGGCGTCGCGGGGAGGTCCGAGCCGGTGTAGGCGTTGGCCATCTCCGCGGTCAGCGGATCGATCAGTTCCAGCGTCGCCACGTCGATTCCGGCGCGGACGACGTCGGTGATCGCTCCGGCCGCGTCTCCGAGTGTCGAAAAGACGGCCCGCCCGCCGACGGTCTGCGGTGGCCGCGTCGCGAGGTCGAGCGTCGCGCGCGTGACCACTCCCAGGGTCCCCTCGCTCCCGACGAACAGCTCTTTGAGGTTGTACCCCGCCGAGGTCTTGCGCGCTTTGCTCCCGACTTCGATGATCGATCCGTCCGCGCGGACAACTTCGAGTTCGAGGACCCAGTCTGCGACCTCGCCGTACTTCACGGTTTTCGTCCCGCTGGCGTCGGTCGCGATCATCCCGCCGATCGTCGAGAACGCAGCCGACTGCGGGAACGACGGGACGTACAGGCCCTCGGATTCGAGCGCGCCGTTCAACTCGTCGCCGATGACGCCCGGCTCGACGTCGACCTGCATATCCGCGGGCCTGATTTCGCGGACCTCGTCCATCCGTGCCATCGCGAGCGTGATCCCGCCGCCGACGGGGACCGCCGCGCGCTGCATCCCGGTTCCGGCGGCATACGGCGTGACTGGAACCCCGCGTTCGTCGGCGGCGGCCAGCACCGCCGAGACGTCCTCGGTCCGTTCCGGCCAGACTACGGCGTCGGGGGCGCGTTCGGCGTCCGCCGTCGTCCCGAAGTCGGCGGCGAACTCCTCCCGCGCCGTCGACGCAAAAGAGAGCTGATCCGCCGAGAGAGGGAGTTCGGCGAGAAACCCACAGTCGTACGTCATACCGAAGCGGTGATCGACTCGAAGTAAAGGTCTGTCGTCAGCGCCTCCATCGCGGCCCCGGTCGCGAGCGACTTTCCGAGGGAGCGATCGGCGGTTTGTGCGTCTGTGCGCGCGACCGCACGATGTCGTGCAATCGATTGCGTCCTCAGATGTAAACCCGGTACTTTCCGGATGCGAATATGGCGGCCTTCAGATGTAGACGCGGTGGTCCTCAGTTGCAAACGCGGCGGTCCTCTGTCGCAAATGTGACGGTTATCAGCTGCAAATCCGACGATGTTCTGTCAGGAAACTAATTATACACCACTCGCGTACTACGCTCTCAGAGTAGCGATGTCAGTTCCTCACGAGGACGGCGGCAAGCGGCCATCTGAGTCCCGTCGTCGGTTCCTCACGTACGCTGCGCTCGCCGTTCTCGGTGGCAGCGGCATCGCCGGGGCGTGGGCCGCGACCCGCTCGGATGAGACGCCGGACCCCGCGTCGACGCCGACGGCGGTGCCGACGGAGGGGGATGACCCGTCTGCAGACAGCGACGAACCCGATGCAGTACCCGAATTAGTTCGACGGTACGCACCGGATCTGTACTTCGGCGACCTGGAGAAGTGGTTTCCTACCGACCCGCGACAGTACGTCGTCGAGACGGAGGGAGAACCGGTCGTCGACGGGTTTACGGCGCTTGCGGAGTATTCGAGCGCGTTCGCCGAGACCGGCGCACCACCGGACCCGACGGTGTTCTACAACGTCGTCGAAGCGGTCGACGGCGTCGACGTCGTCCAGTACTGGTGCTATTCGGTGTTCGATCAGTTCACGGTCAACTTCCACTGGCACGACTGGGAACTGCTCCAGGTGTTCGTTGATCGTGAAACTGACGCTCCGATTCTGTTGTCTGCGAGTGCACACGCGAGGGGGAGCCCCAACAACGAATTCCTCGATCCCGATCTCTCCGGTGGCCGCCGGATCGGGATCCTCTCGGAGGTCGGGTCGCATTCGAGCGCCAGCGAGGTCAACGGCGTGATCCCGAGCTTCGAACGGCTCTCCACGGGCGAGTGGGAGTCGGACGTGACCAACGACATCTTGGACGTCACACAAAACCTGGCCGCCCCGTTCGCCTACGGGCTTCCGCGCGACGAGGGCGCGAGACTCCCGTTTGCGATGCCGGAACTCGACGGGTATCGGCTCGACCAGCACCCGGCGCTGTCGGTCGATCGAGCGGATTTCATCGACGAACGCGTGACCGTCGAGGACTGGCACGGGATTCCGCGCCCGCCGATGGGGCTCCCCCTCCGCGAGCCCGGACTCGTACTCACGCATTCTGAGAGCTCGACAGCGTCGGACGGCGACTATCGGCTCGCGCCGCTCACCGCGGTTCGGGACGCCGTCTCGGACTTCGTCGGGCCGCAGTTGAGCTTCGAATTCGCGATTCCCGGATTCGTCGAGGAGCAGTTCGCCGACCACATCACGTCCGTCGGCATCCCGTGGGAGCAGGACCGCTACGGCAACCCGCTCGACGATGTCACCGATCCCGCTCACAGACGTCGAATCGACGGAAGCGCCCCGTCGGGCCTGTCGAACCGCGTCGTCGGACGCGTCCGCTATCTCGCCACCGGGTCCGACGGTGCGTTGGATCGAGTCTCAGACGAAGCTCGGGACGCGCTCGATGGACTCATCGACGTCTCACTCCACGCGTTACCGATCGAGGCTGCAGTCCGACTCGCGAGTGAGAGCCCGGAGGCCACGGTCACTCGCGGTGGCGTGTTCGGCTACCTCCACGTCGAGCCCGGAGCACACCAGTTGGTCGTCAACGCGCCCGGATTCGCGCCACTGGGTTACCGGTTCGTCCACGAGGGTGGGCTCGTCCGGACGGGTACGAACGGGGAGCTGACGCTCGTCACCAACGAGGACGCTGGCTGGATCCGCGGCGACGGGCGGGACGCAAACGGCGTTTCTCGCGTCCGCGTCATCGAAGCGTACGCTGGCGTCGTCTTCGACGGTCAGCCGGTCGAATCGGATCGCTTCGCTGTGGCTGTCCACCGCGGGGGGCGCTACACGGTCGAAATCGTCGATCGGAACGGGACTCGCGGGGCCTACCGGGTCGGTCCGGACGACTTCGACGACGACTTCGAGGTGGTCCGGGAGGACGTCGAAACCGGGAAACGATCGATTGCGAGCGTGCTTCGCGATGAACTCGCCGATCTCCACGAACTCGCTGCCACCGTCCGAGAGGACGTCGGCGACGACGATCCGGTGCTCGACCGTCTGTCTCGCGCCCGTGAAGAGGCTGAATCGGCGGTGCGAATCGCAGAACGTGACGGTTCAGACGCCGCGAACGAGCGGCTTTCGAACGTCATTTCACTCCTGCAGGAGGCGCTCGAACTGCTTTCCGGCGACAGGCAGCGGGCCTACAGCGATAGTGCCGTGGCGGCGATCGACCCGCGCCTGACTGCGGCGATCGACCGGGCACGGACGGCGATGGAAACGGAGGTGTCGTAACCTCAGTCCGTTCGGCCCGGTCCGGAGTCTCGTCTGTTTCCCTCCTTTTGCTCATCCTCTTTCGTAGATACGCCTTCGAATACCCAATCGATACCCGTTATTCTCTGCATAGCAATACGTCGCCGAACCGCAGAGCGACTATGCGACTGGTCCAGTTGCTCCTCTCGGAGGATCACAGGGAGCCGGTGCTTTCCATTCTCGACGAGGAGGGGATCGACTACCTCACCTTTGAGACCGCGAGCGTGGAGTTCGAGACTGCCGGTACCGATTCGAAGACAGCTGCTGATGCAGGTTCGGCGACGGCTGCTGATGCAGGTTCGGAGACAGCTACTGATACTGGTTCGGCGACGACTGATCACGATCTTCTCGTGGAGTTTCCCCTTCCAAACCAGGCCGTCGAGTATCTCACAGACCGGTTCGACGAGGCGGGAATCGACCAACGCTATATGGTCACTCTCGCTGCCGAATCGGCGCAAACGGAGCGGTTTGCGGAGCTCGAAAATCGATTCGTCACCGGCACCGAAGCGGGCGACAGCATCGCTCCCGACGAACTCCGAACGACGGCGTTGGACCTCCATCCCGACCCGCTGCCGTACTACTCGATGACCGTCGTCAGCGCGCTCGTCGCCGTCGCGGGGCTGCTGGTCGATTCGGCGGCGCTCGTCGTCGGCGCGATGGTCATCGCTCCGCAGGTCGGCTCCGCGCTCACGGCGAGCGTCGGGGCGACGGTCGGCGACTGGGAGATGCTCACCGACGGCGTGCGCGCGCAGCTCTTCAGTCTCTCGCTCGCCATTCTCGGCGCGGCCGCGTTCGGGGTCGCGTTACAGCTCTCGGGGTTCGTCTCTCCCACGGTCGACGTGGAGACGATCGCACAGGTCGGCGAACGGACCTCGCCGGGGCTGCTCACGCTCGCGGTCGGGCTCGCCGCGGGGATTGTTGGCGCGGTCGGCCTCGCGACGGCGCTCCCCGTCTCCATCGTCGGGGTGATGATCGCGGCCGCCCTCATCCCGGCGGCCGCCGCCACCGGTATCGGCATCGCGTGGAGCGAACCGGGTGTGGCCGTCGGTGCGGCGGTTCTCCTGGTCGCGAACCTCGTCTCGGTCAACGTCGCGGGATTCGCGACGCTCCGTGCGTTCGGGTACCGATCGACGGACGCCGACACGTCGTCGCTGCCCAGGTTCGGGGCCGCCGTCGTCGCCGTCGCGCTCGTCGCCGCGGTTCTCGGATCCGGAGGCCTCTTCACCGCACAGGCCTCGTTCGAGAACGAGGTCAACAGCGCCGTCAGCGACGTCCTCGACGACGAGGCGTACGAAGACCTCGAACTGGTCCAGACCCGCGTCGAGTTCGTCGTCGTCCCCGGCTCGACGTCCCCGGACGTTCGGGTCGTCGTGCACCGGTCGGCCGGTGCGTCGTCACCCGGACTCGCCGCGGATCTCGGGGCCGCGATCGAAGATCGAACGGGTCGGGACGTAAACGTCAGAGTCGAATTCATCGAGGTTCAGCAGTTCGATGCCGAGGGGTGAATCTCGAGTGTGCAGATCTGTCGATACGTCGCGTCACGTGGCCACCGTACTCACGACGCACATCTATCTATGGTGGCTGTTCTTTGCGGCCCTATCGAGTCAGCCGTCTCGGTACCGACCCGGACCACCGTTGTATCGGTTGCGACGTGATTCGACGTCGTTCCGCTAGTTGGCTGTCGGCCGAGTGCAGAATCATCTGTCGAACCTCAATCCACATCAGAATCCAGGGTGAATACGGTCGATTCGAGCGAGTGTTTCGAGACGGTAAGGATGCGCAGCATATACGAACTGAGAAGGACATACGGAGAGAGCGCGATGACGAACGCGACGTTGACATAGAGGAGTCGTGATCGGATCCCAGGGATCGTGGTTTGCGGGAAGAGCCCGGTATCCATCGCGAGCAGGACGTACGACGTGAAGACGATGACCGGGAGCGAGAGGACGAGGAGGGCACTCGAGAGGTTCCGGAGTTCCCGCTTAAAATACAGCGTCGTGAAGTACTCTCGACCGGACGCGAGGATCGTGAGTATACGGAGCAGTGCCGCGAGCGAATCCTGGTCTGATTCTGTGAGTGCATCCTTGTGGGTGGCCTTCAGGCGGCGGGTCACGTTGATGTGGCGGGCATAGGGGTAATCGAGCGTGCTCAAAAGGAGGATCGAAATCCGAGGTTCGGTTTGTCGGATCCGATCCTCGATCAGCGACAATCGTGTGTCGATATCGTCGACGAGTGCAAGCAGGTCCGTCCGCGCTCGCTCGTCTGTCGTTGAGTCATCGATAGTCCGGATCGATTCCGCTTCCGAGCGAATCGCCCTGATAACGTACTGGAGAAACGGCTGTAGCCCGGCCGGACTGATGCCGTCGTCCACGAGTTCCTCCAGTTCGATCTGGAACTCGATAGAATCCTCAATGCGTGCCAGTTTGACTTGGAGGGGAGCGAACTCCTGGGCGAGAGCCGCAGTATTGATCGAGAGGACGACCGAGACAAAGAGGATTATCCCACCGAGGAGCGTGTTGAACAGGGTCTGGACCGCCCGCGTTTCGGTGACGAGGCGCTCCATCTCGAACTCCCAGACGGTACCGACCGTCAGCAGCGTCAACAGGATGACGATCTCAGTGAAGAGTGCGAGTACCCGTCGGTCCCCGGTCAGGAGAACCCACCGAACCAACCAGATGACGGGGCTTCGGGAGGTCGCCTCGGAAGGGTTCTCCTCAGCCTCTGTCTCATCCGGATCTGAGGGCTGGTTCGATATAACGAACATCAAAATGATACGTTCGATCATATTGCTGTGCGCAAATCACTATGTAGTCACTATAATCGGTAGTCTCCAGATACTGTCGCGGCTAGCAGCCGAGAGTATCCGGCAGTCGCTCACCGCTTCTCGGAACTACGGGGATCGAAAACGGGCCTCGGCACTCATAGGGTTCGTCGTCGCCGAGTGCCACCCCGGCTCGGAACGGTGCCGTCGTCATCGGCCGGTTGACTGTAGCGACGGGAGTTCAAAGAGCGTTGCGAGCCGCGGACAACGATCGAACCGACAGCCACCTATATGTCTCATCGGACGAATCCGTCCGTCGATGCCCTCCAGACTCCGCGACGCGCTGTTCAGTGAGCCATCAGGCCGACCCGCCGCGGCGGTGATGTTCGCCGGGTCGCTCGCCTTCGCGGCGCTGTACGCCTACAATTGGATCGTCGGCGAGTCCGCTTTCCTCGGCGGCCTCTTTATGCTCGTTGGCTCCGCGCTCTCCGGCGTCGCGGAGTCGCTTCCGAAGGATCAACGGCGGGTCGCGGGCGTCCTCCGCATCACCGCGATCCTCGTGCTGCTCTCGCTGCTGGCCGTCATCGTCGTTGCTCCGGAATCGGTCGTGAACAGGCGATAAAAACCCGAACGCCGCTCAGACGACGCGGGCGAACGCCAGCGTCCCGCTCGTTCGCTCGATGATCGCGCGGACGGTCTGGCCCTCCTGCGCGCCGGAAACGAAGATGGTGAACTTGCCCTTCTCGGCGACGCCGTCGCCCTTGCGGCCCGTGCCGGTAATCTCCAGTTCGTAGGTCGCCCCTTCCTCGACGGCCGGGCCGGTCTGAGACTGCGTCTTGGCGGCGCGCTTTGCGACCGGTCGGAAGGCACCACAGGCCTCACAGCGGAGCATATCTACGCCGTCCTCGGTCACGAGACGGGTGTCCGGCAGGCCGCACTCCGTACAGGTGACGTACTCGGCGACGTACTCGTCGATGGCGGCCTCGAAGTCGGCCACGTTGAACGATCCGTTGTACCGCGCGCGGTCGCCCTCGAGCTGGCCGTTCGTCCCGAGTTCGCGCTGGATGTTCCGGTGGACGTGCTCGACGTCGCGGCCGAGCGCGTCCGCGATGTCACCGATGTTTGTCAGCCGCGTGAACGCGCCGTCGGTCTCCCCCGCGGGATCGGGGATTCTGAGCCGCGACTCCTCCTCGTTCCGCTCCGGGAGCGCGTCGAGCGCCCTGTCGAGAGAATCTGCGTAGTTCATACGTCCCAAAAATAGTTGAGGCCGTATAGCCGTTCCGTGTCTCGCGTTCGCGTGCGACGAGCCCGAGTCCGAATGTACCGATCCAGCAGGCCACGGACGCTGACGACGCGCTCAGATCCCCGACTCGCCCGCCCGCTCCCGCGCGGCGGCGACGACCAGCGGGAGCGTGATCGTCGCGTCGCCGACGACGGTGACGTTTCGAGCGGACTTTTCGAGCTTCCCCCACGACCGCGCCTCGTCGAGCGTCGCGCCCGAGAGCCCGCCGGTGTGGTCTGGGTCCATCGTCAACTGGACGGCGTAGTCGTACGCGTCGGGGATCGTGAGCATCGTCTGCAGCACGTAGTTCTTCGGGACGCCGCCGCCGACGACCATCGCGCCCGCGCGCTCGGCGCCGAACGCGAGATCCGAGAGGTGGGTCATATCTCCGAGGGCATCCAATCCGAACTCGGAGGTCTGCGAGTAGATCCACGCCTGGATCCCCAGCACTGAATCCTGGATCGCCGGGCAGTAGATCGGGACGTCGTGCTCGTATGCCGCCGCGGCGATGCCCGCGTCCTCTTCGACGTCTCGTTCGCGATTCTGCTCGGCGTTCGCCCGTCCCAACTCGGCGGTGAACTCCTGGATCGACACCCGCCGCTCGACGGCGGGAAAGACGTTTTCGCGGAGGTGCGACTCGAACAGCGCGAAGTGCTCTTGGGGGAGATAGACGTTATAAATCCGGTCGACGCCCTCGTCGCGGAGATGTTCGTCGTGATCGCGCGGCGTCTCGCCCGTCGGTTCGGCGTCCGGCGCGGCCGGATGCGGGTCGTGCGGCTCCGCGCGGCCGTGGTGGTGCTTGCCGCCGATCGCCTCGATGGCGTCGTGGGTCAGGTTCGCGCCGGTCGTCACCAGCGCGTCGATGTGACCGTCGCGGATCAGGTCGACGACGACCTGTCGCATCCCCGTCGGCACCATCGCGCCCGCGAGGCCGAAGAAGTTCCGCACCTCCTCGTCGGCGAGCATCTCCGCGTAGACGTCGACGGCGCGGTCGACGCTCGCCGCGCCGATGCCAGCCTTGCCGTACTCGTCGGCGAGTTCGCCGACGGTCATCCCGCCGCGGACCCGCGCGTGCCCGATCGGTGCCTCGTGGAACTCCTCGCGGTGTGGGGTGTGCGGTTCCCCGTCGTGATCGTCCTCGGTCATACCGGTTCGTGTGCGACCCGGTCGGTTATGTGTCGCGGTTCGTCGATTTCCGGGGGCGTATTCGCTCTATTGTCGCTCACAGTCCCGTCGGGTGCGACAGTACGGTCGTCTGGAGTCCCCACTCGGAGACCAGCCCCGCGAGGTTCTCCACGCCGAACGTCTCGGTCGCGTAGTGCCCGGCCAAGAAGACGTTCACGCCCGCCTCGCGCGCCTCGTGGTACACCTGCTGTTTCCCCTCGCCGGTGACGAGCGCGTCGACGCCTGCGTCTGCGGCCTCCCCCAGCCAGTCGACGCCGGAGCCGGTGACGATCGCGACGTCGCGAATCTCTTCAGGACCGAAATCGAGTACGTGCGGCTCTCTCTCGTCCGTGTCGAGATCTGAAAGCCGCTCACGCAGTTCGGGCACGGAGTACGCTTCCGACGCGCGGCCGCGCTGACCGATCGTGACGGGACCGAGCGCGCCGAACGGCTCGCGGGAGTCGGCGTCGAGATCGAGGTGATCGGCGAGGCCTGCCGCGTTCCCGAGCGTCTCGTGTCCGTCGAGCGGGAGGTGCGAGACGTAGAGCGCGAGGTCGTTTTCGACGAGCGCGGCGATGTTCCCGTAGTCGCGACCCGTCACGCGATCGAGACCGCCCCAGACGAGGCCGTGGTGGGTGAGGAGCGCGTCAGCGCCCGCGTCGGCGGCCGCGTCGATCGTCGCCGCCGCAGCGTCGACCGCGAAGGCGACGTGCTCGACGGCCATCTCCTCGGGGCCGACCTGGAGGCCGTTCGGGCTGGCGTCGACGTCGGCGTACGCGTCCGTGTCGAGGCGATTGTCGAGTCGCTCGGCGAGTGTCGAGAGTTGCATACCCCACCCGACGAACGCCGGGCGCTTGTATCTGTATCAACTGTTCGCGTGGCCTGTCGAGCGTGGACTCGTTCGCGCGGCCCGCGCGTGTGGACCGCTCATACCCGTATGAACTGTTTCGGGCTCACCGGTCGGCGTGTGCGAACACGAATTCGCGACACAGCTTGGCCGCGAGCGACGCCGCCTGCCCGTCGTCGCGGTCGTTGACCTCCACGACGTCGAATCCGTCGGCGTGGGGGGCGACCGCTCTGACGACGTCGCGTAGCTCCCGGGGAGCGAGTCCGAACGGCTCCGGTGTCCCGGTTCCCGGAGCGAATCCCGGATCGGCGGCGTCGATATCCACACTCAGGTACGCGCGGCGGCCGTCGAGGTGCGCTTCGAGGTCGAAGTCGCCGACGTTCTCGGGGGCGACGACGGTCACGTCCTCGCGTTCGGCGCGCTCCCACTCCTCGGGCGAACCGGTCCGCGCGCCGAGGATGATCGCTTCCCCGACGTCGGCGTCGAGAGAGCTCGCGTGATCTACCACTCTCCGCGTCACGGTCGCGTGGCTGTAGGCGTTGCCGTCGTAAGATTCCCGGAGATCGAGGTGCGCGTCGAGACAGACGAACACGTCCGGATCGACGGCCTCGACGCCCGCGGCCGTCACGGTGTGCTCGCCGCCGAGGAGGAGCGGAACGGCATCGTCGCGGACGACGTCTCCAAGTTCGCCGGAGAGCCACGCGAGGTACTCGGGGGCGTCGTCCCACGCGCGGACGTCGCCGTGGTCGTGGACGGAACAGTCAGAAAAACGCAGGTCGGTCCGCCGGTCGTAGTCGTCGAACGGCCGGGCGAACCGCCGGATTCTCTCGGGACCGAAGCGGGTCCCGGGTCGAAACGATGTCGAGATATCCAGCGGGGCGCCCACGACGACGTACGCGGCGTCGGCACGCGATGCGGTCGCCCCTGGGAACATCTCCGATCAGATGATCTTCCGCTGGCCCTCGTAATCGAGGTATTCGATCTCGTCGTCGGGCGAGAGTTCTTCGTCCTCGGGGATGCGCATCGTGAACGTCTGGTAGGTTTCGAGGTCCATAATCTGGGCGTCGTTGTCGGTGACGGAGACGATCTGGCCCTGCTTTCGCTCGATGATCGGCACCCACACCTTCGCGTCGACGGGCTGGCTCAGCGAGCGCTTCTTGCTGTCGAACACGCCACGGCCTTCGATCCGGGCCTTCGCGCTCCCGTGCTTTCCGGGCTTCGCGGTGCTGTAGGCGTTGATTTTACACGGCGAGTCGTCCATCATCACGTAGCTGCCTTCCTGCAGTTCGCGGACCTGCTTCTGCTCTTTCGGCATACGTCGGGATTGACGTGTGGTCGGTATAAACGGTTTGGAAACGCCGCGACGCGCGATGACGCGCCGGTACGACCGTCTGCGCGCGGTCAGGCGTCCTCCGGTTCTCCGTCGGCCGGTCGGGGGGTCGGCCGCCCGTTCGATTGATCGCTGGTCCGTTCATCCTGCGCTCTCGTGAGGCTTCCGAGCGCCCCGGCGGCGACGTTCGGTAGGCTCGCGCTCAGGAGGATCATCGTCGTCGCCTCTCCGGCCGAATCGAGGAAGGGAAGCAGGAACTCGATCGGGAACGGTAGCGGCGCATCGGTGACGACGGACATCGCGACGAGCCCCGGGATGAGAACGATCCCCCACGCCATCGCCGTCAGGAGACCGTGCCACGCGCCCTCTGAGGGTTCGTCCCCGGCGAGATAGCCCGCAAGGGCGCTCCCCGCGAGCCCGCCGACGAGCGTCACGCGTCCCGTCGCGATGAAGACGAGTGCCTCGCTAGAGGCCGCGAGTGCGAACCCGCCCGCGACGGCACGCCACCGCGTCATACGCGAACCTCTCCGCTTCTCCGGATAAATCTACGCGTCAAATACTCAGCCGTGATAACGTGACAGACCCGTGCCAGGCTCGGCGGGGCAGTGACAACGCGACAGGGACAGCATACGAGAGCGATGCGGCTCGTCAGTCTCGGTCGCGCTCGCGCATACTCTGTCGAGTGAACTGCGGTTTCGCGCGAATCCCTCGCTTCTTTCGGAACGACCGGTACAGCGCGACGAGCGCGGGGAGTGTCAACACCGCGGCGACGGCCGCCGGAACGACGCTCGACGGCTCGAAGGCGTATAGGATCGCCGTCGAAAGCGCGCCGACCGCGACGAAGAGGCCGTAGACGATCCGTCGGGCGAGTTTCTCGAGCACGTCGTTCTCGTCTTCGAGCCGGACGTTGACCGTGAGGTTCTCGTTCTCGACGCGGTCCAGGGCTCGATTCAGCTTCGGCGGTACCTCGAAGAGCGCGCGGGAAGTCTCCTGCAGCTGTTTGCCGCCCTCTTCGAGCAGCTGTCGCGCAGTCTCCTCGTAGTAACCCTCCTCTTGCAGATAGTCGGTCGCGACGGCGATGAAGTCGAACTCGGAATCGAGCGTCACGCAGACCCCCTCGACGACTGTCGCGACCCGCAGCACCAACGCGAGGTTACGCGGTAGCCGCAGCGGGAACTCGTAGATCGTCGACTCGACCTGTTCGATGATCTGCTGGACGCGGTACTGCTCGATGTCCTCGCCGCGGGCGTCGGCGATCGCCAACTCCAGGACGTCGCCCATCACCTGCCGGTCGGCCTCCGGCGAGAGCGTCCCCATCTCGATCAGCGTGTCGAGGATCGCGCCGATGTCCTGGTTCGCGACGGCGACGTAGAAGTCGATGATCTTCTCCTGAATGAACGGCTCGACCGTCCCCGACATCCCGAAGTCGTAGAAGATGATCTCTCCGGTGTCGGTGACGGCCAGATTCCCCGGGTGCGGGTCGGCGTGAAAGACGCCGTCGTCGACGATCATCTGTAGGTAGACCCGCTGGAGCGTCGTCGCCAGTTCGGTCCGGTCGATCCCCTTCTCATCGAGCGTTTTGACGTCGTTGATCTTCGTCCCCGGGAGGTACTCCATCGTGAGCACCCGCGGCCCCGACCGCGCGTCGATCGGCCGCGGGATCCGGACCTTCGGGTTGTCGGCGAAGTTGCCCTTGATCTCTTCGAGGATCCGCTTTTCCCGACTATAGTCCATCTCCTGACGAATCGTCTTCGCGAACTCGTCGGCCAGGTTGTCCAACGAGAACGCCCGTCCCTGTCCGATGAACCGTCGAACGATCGGGAGTGACCACCGAATTACCCGGAGGTCGGCCTCGACGAGCTCTTCAATCCCCGGTCGACGCACTTTCACCGCGACCGGCTCGCCGTCGTAGCGCGCGGTGTACACCTGTCCGAGGCTCGCGCCGCTGATCGGCTCGCGGTCGAAATCGTCGAACGCGTCGTCGACGGGGCCGAGTTCCGCTTCGAGGACCTGTCTCGACTCCGCCCACGGTGCGGGCGGGACGTCGTCCTGGAGGCTCGACAGCACGGTGATGTACTCCGCGGGCAAGATGTCCGGTCGCGTCGACAGGAGCTGTCCGAGCTTGATGAACGTCGGACCGAGCGTCAAGAGCGATTCCAGAAGGATCTCCGCTCGTTCGGCTCGGGTCTCGGCGTCGACGCGCCGACTTCCCCCGAAGAGGACGTATCTGCGTCGGTCCCGGGTGTAGGCGACGATCAGCGGGAGAAACTGTCGGACGACGAGGAGAAATCGCCAGTACGCGCGGAGGTTCACCAGTGTGCCCACCCGGCTGTTAGGCGTCGTCTCCGGCCGACGTGATCGGAATCGTCCGCTCCGGCGTGGCGTCTCGCTTCGGCAGCGTGACGGTGAATACGCCGCGGTCGACCTCCGCGGACGCCCCGGCCCCGGTCGCGTCCGGCGGGAGGGGCAGTTCGGCGTCGACGAACAGCGGTCGGCCCTCTTCGAGGTACGAAAACGCCGAGGGAACCGCTTTCTCCCGTCTCGCCTCGACGACGAGTCGGCCGCGTTCGACGCGCATCTCGGCCGTCTCGGCCGTCACTCCGGGGAGATCGAGGACGATCCGATAGGCGTCGTCGGACTCCAACAGATCGGCGAACACCGACTCCGGAAGTCCCCGGAGCGCGTCCCGCAGTGTTGTCATGTCCTCTCGTAGGGATGGCGGGTCGAAAAAGGCCGCGGTTGATTTTCACGTAATCGGACACAAGAGCTATATTCGGCTCGGAGGCGACTGTTGCCGCTGTCGCGTATGAATGATCCGCGCTGCGTGGCCGTGGCTCGGTCCGTGATCCACGATGCCGAGCGGGGTTCCGGCACGCGACCCGTGCCGCGGCTCTTTTTGTACTTCCGGACGTAGGTCGGGTATGGATTCTGCGGACACCGACGAGACTGTTGACGGCGACGACGAGCCGCCCGAGCGGCAGTCGGCCGGGTTCAAACACCGGACCCGGATCGATGACGCCCGGCGGGCACTGCTCGATGCGGCGATTCCCCACGATCGAACCGAGCGGCTCGCGCTCGTGCCCGCAGACGGGCGAGCGCTGGCCGAGTCCGTCGCCTCTTCGCGCGCGGTCCCCGACTACGAACGCTCGGCGATGGACGGCTGGGCGGTCCGCGCCCGCGACACGTTCGGCGCATCGGACCGCTCGCCGGGCGTCCTCCGCGTCGCCGACGACGAGCCCCGATCGGTCCCGGAGACGGCCGTCGGCCCGGAAACGGCGGTCCGCGTGCACACCGGGAGCGAACTTCCGGAGGGCGCGGACGCGGTCGTGATGATCGAGCACGCCGAGCAGGTCGGCGGGGACCTCGACGTGTTCGACGCCGTCACCGAGGGCGAGAACGTCGCCCCCGTCGGCGAGGACGTCGCCGAAGGCCAACAGCTGTTCGAGCCCGGCCACCGCCTGCGGCCGTCGGACCTCGGCCTCCTGAAGTCCGTCGGCGTCGACAACGTGACCGTCTACGAGCGGTCGACCGTCGGCGTGATCCCGACCGGCGAGGAACTGGTGCAGGAGAACCCCGGCCCGGGCGAGGTCATCGAGACGAACGGGCTCACCGTCTCTCGGTTGGTCGAGCGCTGGGGCGGCGTCCCCACGTACCGGAACGTCGTCACCGACGACGAGTCCGCGCTGCGGGCGGCGATCCAGCGCGACCTGACGAAGGACGTCGTCGTGACGACCGGCGGCTCATCGGTCGGTGAGCGCGACCTCATCCCGGAGGTCGTCGACGAACTTGGCGAGGTGCTGGTCCACGGCGTCGCGCTCAAACCGGGACACCCAGTCGCGCTCGGCGTCGTCGAGGAGACGCCGGTCGTGATGCTTCCGGGCTATCCCGTCGCCGCGATCATCAACGCGGTCCAGTTCCTGCGGCCGCTCCTCAAGCACGTCGGGCATCTCCCGGACGTCCCGCCGCCGACCACGCGGGCGACGCTCGCGGAGAAGATCCCGAGCGAGCCCGGTGTCAGGACGTTCGCGCGGGTTCGAGTCGACGACGAGGGTGGGTCCCACGCTGATCACAGAGGCGGGTCCCACGCTGACCACGGAGGCAGATCCCAGGCTGACGGCGAGGATTCGAACAGCCCGACCGCGACGCCGACGCGCGCCTCGGGCTCGGGCGTGCTCTCCTCTGTCGCGCTGGCGGACGGCTGGGTCGCCGTCCCCGAAGGTCGAGAGGGCTACGACGAGGGCGAGACAGTGACCGTCGAACACTGGGAGTGGTTGCCGTGAGCGACCGCCGACAGTTCCGCGACCTCGTCGATCCCGCGGTCGCCCACGGGACGATTTCGTCGCTCGACCTCGATCCGGAGTCCGAGACCGTTTCGCTGTCGGACGCGCGCGGTCGCGTCCTCGCCGAGCGGGTCGACGCCGACCTCGACGTCCCGGGATTCGACCGCGCCAGTATGGACGGCTACGCCGTCCGCGGCCGCGACACCTTCGGCGCTGACGAGGCCGACCCGATCGAACTCGATCTCGTGGGTGCCGTCCACGCCGGAACGGAGCCGGACGTCGTCGTCGGCGAGGGCGAGGCCGCCGAAATCTCTACCGGCGCAGTGATGCCCGAGGGCGCGGACGCGGTCGTGATGGTCGAGCGGACGGCGGAAGTGTACTCCGACGACGGCAACGAGTCTGACGAGCCGCCGACCGCCGTCGTCGTCCGTACGGCCGTCGCGCCCGGCGACAACGTGATGCTGGCGGGGACCGACATCGCCGCCGGTGCCCGCGCGCTCGGACCGGGAACGCGACTCACGGCCCGCGAGATCGGACTCCTCTCTGCGCTCGGCGTCGACGAGGTTCCGGTCCGCGGGAAACCGACGGTCGGCATCGTCTCGACGGGCGACGAACTCGTCCGCCCCGGCGAGGACCTCCACAGCGAGCGCGGTCAGATCTACGACGTCAACAGCTACACGATCGCTGCGGGCGTCGAGGAGGCCGGTGGCGAGGCGAGGCTGTACCCCCACGCGGGCGACGATTACGGGGAGATGGAGCGACTGCTCGTCGAGGCGGCCGAGGAGTGCGATCTCGTCCTCTCCTCCGGCTCGACCTCCGCCTCCGCAGTCGACGTTATCTACAAGGTCATCGAGGAACGCGGCGACCTCTTACTGCACGGCGTCGCCGTCAAGCCCGGCAAGCCGATGCTCATCGGCGAAGTCGGCGAGAGCGCGTACGTCGGGCTCCCCGGCTACCCCGTCTCCGCGCTCACGATCTTTCGGACCTTCGTCGCGCCCGCGGTCCGCGCCGCCGCCGGGCTTCCCGAGCCGCGGACCGCGACCGTCCGAGGGAAGATGGCCGTCCGCGAGCGCTACGGCGAGGGCCGACTCCGCCTGATGCCGGTCGGCCTCGTCACCGACGCGGACGGAGAGACGCTCGTCTACCCGGTCGACAAGGGCTCGGGCGCGACGACCTCGCTCGTCGAGGCCGACGGCGTCGTCGCGGTCGACCCCGATACGGAGTACCTCGGCGAAGGCGAAGCGGTCGATGTCAAACTCTTCTCACCGGACGTCCGTCCGCCGACGCTGTTCGCCGTCGGCGAGGACGACCCCGCGCTCTCGCGGCTGCTCGACCGACTCGAGAACCCCCGGTTCCTCCCGGTCGGCAGCCGCGAGGGGCTCCGACGACTGGCTGGCGGCGTCCCCGACGTAGCCGTCGTCGCCGGACCGGTCGAGCGCGACGTCGACACCGTCGACCTCGGCGGCTGGACGCGCGAGTGGGGACTCGTCGTCCCGGCGGACAACCCCGAGGGGGTCGCGGACCTCGCCGACCTGGTCGACCGCGACCTCGCGTTCGTCAACCGGGGGCGCGACGCGGGGGTTCGCGCGAGTCTCGATGCGGCTCTGGACGACCTCGCAGACGCCCGCGGCGTCTCCCAGCACGACCTCGCAGACGCCATCCGCAGCTACGAGATCGGATCGAAAGGCTTCGAAAGTCCCGCTCGCGCGGTCGCTCGCGGAAACGCCGACGCGGGCCTCGGCCTCCGCGCGACCGCGGAACGGCTGGGCCTCGGCTTCGTCCCGCTCGGGACTGAGTCCGTTCGCGTCCGTGCGAACCCGAAGCGGACGGCGAAGCCCGGCATCGAAGAGCTGAAAGATCGTCTGGTTGCCGCGGACGACGTTTTCGCGTCGCTCGGCGGCTACGAGAGCGATTGAACGGCGTACGAGAGCGATTGAACGGCGGCTACAACGCTGAGTGATGGCAGCGTACGTGCCGGGCATCTGCCGGGGCGTACGCGCCCGATTTTCCCGGACGATTCAGTCGGGACGACCGCCGTCGGCGGCGACGTTGCCGCCGTGATTCGGTAGCGACAGTTCGCCGAACGAGCCGACGCGGTAATCCGCGAGGACACACCGACCGCGGCGCTCCGGCGGGTGTCTCTCGACGTGGATGCCGTCGAGTCCGGCGTTCCACGCCGCGCCGATGTCGCTCGCGCCGTCACCGGCGAGGACGCCCCGGCCCGGCTTGGTCGGATCCAGACCGAGCCGCTCGATGGCGTGATAGACCGGAGCCGGGTCGGGTTTCCACCCGAGTTCCGCGGTACAGGAGACGAACGAGTCGAACCAGTCGCCGACGTCGAGGTGTTCGACGACCGGATCGGCGAGGAACTCCTGGCAGTGCGTCACGACGCCGATCGGCACGTCGGCCGCGAGGAGGTCGCCGACGAGGGTCGCGGCGTCGTCGTGGAGGTACGTCGCCTCCGCTCGGGCCTGGGGATCCTCGACCGAGTGGAACGCCGTCCAGAACGTCTCGGGGTCGATCCCCCACGCCTGAAGCTGTGGGTCCCGCGCGCCGCCGAGGCCGTGCCAGAGGACTTCGGCCTCCCGATCGCTGAACTCCCGACCGAGCCTGTCGCCGACGCGGTCGAACACCTCGCGGGTGTAGGACCACTCGGCGTCGACGAGCGTCCCGTCGAGATCGAACAGCCAGAAATCGTATTCGAGTGGGTCGGCGTCGCTGGGCATCGACGGACCGTAGGTCGCACCGCCGTAAGTGCATTTCGCCGAGTTGTCGGGGGATTCGATCCGCGAAGCGAGTCCGAACGAACCAAAAATTGTGCGAGATCGTCGTGTCTCGCTTCAGGTCTCGCCTTCGACGACCCGGATACTGGAACCGAGGTGTCTGTGGAGGACGTCGCGCGCGCTGTCGCCGCCGAACGCCTCCGGCATCGATTCGATCGCTTCCTCCAGCGCGCGGCGGTAGGCCTCGTCAAGCCGTAACTCGCTGAACTGGACGTCTTCGACGGGCACCGACAGCCACGACTCGGCGAGGTCGCGGGCGTAGCGCTCGTCGCCGACGTTCCCGCGCCAGAGCGCATCCCGGAAGAACAGCCACCCGTCCTCGCCGGGCGGGTCGGCGGCGACTTCGACGACCGTCTCGACCGTTTCCGGAGAGACCGAAACGCCCGGCGACGGTCTGAACCTTACAGTCACGCGAAAGACGTAGGCGGCGTGCACGGCCCGAACGCGTCAGTACTCCGCGTTGAAGAGGTTCCCGAGGCGAATGTCTTTCTCGGTGATCCCGCCCTCCTCGTGGCTGGTGAGACGGACTTCGACCTCCTCGTAGCCGACCCGGATCTCGGGGTGGTGGAACTCCTCTTCGGCGACCTCGCCGACGTGAGTTACGAAGGTGATTCCCGCGAGGTAGTCGTCGAATACGTACGTCCGCGCGATCTCGTCGCCGTCGCGCTCCCAGCCGTCGGGGAGCTGCGTCCGGATCTCCTCATCGTCGAGTAACTCGGCCATACGCACAATCTCAGTCGCCGGGCGCATAACGTTTCTCCCGGTGGTGACCTCCAGCGATCGCGACGCGCGGAAACCGTTCCGTGCGGTTTCAATTCGTGCGGTTTCAATCGTCGGAGACGCTTTCGAGAGCGTATTGAAGCAGCTCCTCATCCGACCGGTCCGAGGCGGTCTCGTCGGACTTCGGGAGCCCCGCGGCGTCCGAGAGCGCAGCGTTCTCCGTCCCCTCCGCACTATCAGTTTGCTCCGCGCCCTCCGCTTCGCGTCCCGGCCGCCGGGTGACCGACGACCGCGACGGGCCGAACTCGGGGTTGAACAGCGTCATCGCCGTCTGGATCGTCGCCCAGTCGTCTTCGGTCGCGGCGTCGCGGAGGCTCTTCGTCGGGGCGGAGAGCAACTGCCCGACGAGCGCGTCGGCCATCGCCTCGACGGTCTCGCGCTGTTCGTCGGTCAACTCGCCCTGCGCCTCCAATCGGGTGAGTGCGGTGTCGACCTCGCGGGCTTTGACCCGCTCTGCGGCCTCGTACATCGTGCTGATGGCCTCGTCGGCCTGCCGCCGTTTGTAGGCGTCGAGCAGCCGGTCGAACTCCTCGTCGATCATCGCTTCGACCTCCGCTGCGGCGGCCTTCCGGTCCTCTTTCGTCTGTTCTGTGACCGACTCCAACGCGTCGATGTCGCGGACGACGACTTCCTCGACTGTCGCCGCCTCCGGGTGAACGTCCCGCGGTTGCGCGAGATCGATGAAGAGCGTCTCGCCCGCGTCGTTGACGTCTCCGGATTCGAGCAGGTACTCCGGCGTGCTCGTCGCGGTGACGACGACCGACGCGTCGGCCACCGCCCCGTTCAACGATTCGAGCGGAATCGCCGTCGCCGGGACCGCCACTTGGTCGACGATCCGTTCGGCGTTCGGGACCGTCCGGTTCGCGACGATCAGCTCCGCGACGCCGGACTCGGAGAGGGCCTCCGCAGCGAGCTTGCCCATTTCACCGGCTCCGACGACGAGCGCGGTCGTCCCGTTGAGATCTATCTCCGCCTCGGCCAGTCGCGCCGCCGCGGATCCGATCGACGTGGCCCCCTCGTTGATCGCCGTCTCGGTCCGCGCCCGTTCGCCGACGTGGACCGCTTTCGTGAGCCCCGTCTCAAAGGTCGGACCGAGCGCACCGGCGTTGCGCGCGATCTCCATCGCGCGCTTGAACTGCCCGAGGATTTGATCCTCGCCGAGCACCAGCGATTCCAGCCCGGCGGCGACGCGGATCAGGTGCCGGAGACTCTCCTCGTGGCCCATCTCGACGACGACATCCCCGCTGGCGTCGCCGTGCACGCGTTCGAGTGCGCGGCGTCCGTCGTCGACGGTGTCGGCGACGACGTACGCCTCCGCGCGGTTGCACGTCTGAATGGCGAACGCCTCGCTGACGCCCTGCGTGTCGAGCAGCGTCTCGACCACCGCGCGTACGTCCCCGCACGCTGCGTCCTCGATGTCCTCGACGCTCGCCCGTTCGTGCGACACACGAGACCCACGGATCACTCCCGCGTCCATCGGTCACCCCCAATCGTATTCCGTATCACGCGTGTCGCCTCTCGGCGGGGATTGGACGCCCCCGTACGTAAAGCCTTCCAAACTAGCGGGTCTCGAACCACCGCGCGGATCGCATCACGACGCGCCGACGGATCGAGGTCAGAAGCCCGCAGTTCCGCTCGGAGCTCCGCCGTCAACGCCGCCATCTCCTCGGCCCCCTCGATTTCGGCTTCGATGCGCTCGCGCAGGTATTTCGCGAGGGCCGGGCTCCGACCGCCGGTGGAGAGGGCGACTCGCACGTCGCCGTCGGTCACGGTCGCCGGGACGACAACATCGCGGATTCCTCGGATCCCGTCACCCGATGCGCCGTCGTCCTGCGAGTCTGCAACTGCGCTTCGATCTGCGCGGTTGACGAGGAGTCCCCGGTCGCGCCCCGCGGCGGCGACGGCCTCGTTCACGTCTTCGTCGTCCGTCGCGGCCACGACGAGCACCGGATCGATCCGGTCGATCCACTCCTCGACCTCGTCCGGGGTCGGACAGGCCCGAACCAGTTCCACCTCCGTGGAGCCGTCCTCTCCAACGTCCCCCGCACTCTCGTCCCTCTCGTCGGAGTCGTTCGTGCCGAAGTCGCACTCGTCGGGACCGTACGTGCCGACGTCTCGCTCGTCGAACTCGGGGCTCACGACGACGACGCGCGCCTCGGCGGCGAACCGGCGCGCTTTCCGCGCGCCGACGGACCCCCCGCCGAAAATCAACACGGTATCGCCGGTGAAGTCGTGATACAGCGGAATCATCGTCCCCTCGCCGCTCCGGTTCGGGTCACTCGACGTTCGCCGCGGCCCGTTCGTCGAGCCTGATACCCGTCTTCTTCAGGATTCGCGTCGAAAACAGCGAGTCCCAGTCGTCGTCGCCGACGTCCCAGTACTCCGCCATCGTCTCGCGCACCGCTTCGATCCGCCGGTCGCTCTCCTCCTCGGAGCGGCCGTGCGTCATCGCGAAGAAGTTGTACGGCCAGACGTCTCCGTGGCGCGGGCGTCGGTAACAGTGCGTGACGAACGGCAGCGACGCCACCGCGGGGCCGACCGTCTCGACGAGGTCGTCGGGGACGTTCCAGACGGTCATCCCGTTCTCGGTGTAGCCGAGCGCGTAGTGGTTCGGGACGACGCCGACCCGCCGGATCTTCCCCGCTTTCTCGAAGCGCTTGACCGTCTCGACGACCCACCCGGTGTCGGCGTCGATCGCGTCGGCGACGTCCGCGTACGGCGTCTCGGTGATCGGTAGCCCGCCCTGGATCTCGACGACGAGGTCGCGCTCCGCGGGCGTCAACGTCTGTCGGTCGGTGGGGGTCACGTCGGGGCCGAGATCCGAGAGGTCCACGTCGCCCCCCGGAATCGGGCCGTCGACGAGGAACTTCGCCTCGACGCGGAACTCCCGGCGCTTGGGCATATTGTACGTCTGCTCGCCGGTTTCGTCCTCGATCTCCGCGAGCACCTCCCCGACGCGGTCCTCGTCGGCGACGCTGACGACGAACCACATATTGAGATGCGGGTGCTCGCGCTCGTAGTTGTGCGCGACCTCCCGGTGGCCGTTGACCGCTTCTGCGACCTCCTCGAAGCGCTCCTCGGGCGCGTGTATCGCGACCAGCGTCGCCGTGCCACCGATCTCCTCGGCGTTCACGAGCGCGCCGAAGCGACTCAGCGTGCCCGATTCGTCGAGCTCGCGGATTCGATCGAGGAGTGCCGCAGCGCTCACGTCGATGCCGCGCTCGCGCAGGGCGGCCGCGGCGGGGTCGAACGGTCGTTCGACGACGGGAAACCCGCCCTGAAAGGCGTTGATGACGGCGCGGTCGAGATCCGAAAGCGTCGGCTCCACCGCGTCTGCCTCGCTCATACGCTACACAGTGATCGCCGGAAGGATAAGCGTCTCGAACGGCGCGGCTGCGACGGTGCTGCCGCGGTGCCGCCGCCAGAGGTCTGAATTCGGTGTGACCGCGGTTCGGTCTCCGCTCGCCTCTCTACTCGTCCAGGAACGCCTGAAACCCCTCATTGACTTCCGAGATCATCGCCGCCTGCTCTTCGACGGCCGCGCTGATCGCGTCGGTGTCGTCGCTGATGCTCTCCGCGTTCGCGGCGGTCTGATCCACCATCGAAGCGATCTCCTCCGTGCTCGCCGCCTGCTCGTCGGTCGCGTACGCGACTTCCTCGACGCCGCCGTTCAGTTCCTCGATGGAGTCGTCGATATCTTCGAGCCGCGACAGCGTCGATTCGACCTCGTCGATTCCCTCCTCGACGGCGGCCTCGTTGTCGTCTAACCCGTCGACGGCCTCCTCGGTGTGGTCTTGGACTCGGTCGACGAGCGCTTCGATCTCGTTGGCGTGCTGTTGGGATTTCTCGGCGAGCGCCTTGATCTCCTCGGCGACGACGGCGAACCCGGATCCGGCTTCGCCCGCCCGCGCCGCCTCGATCGAGGCGTTCAGCGCGAGCAGGTTGGTCTGATCGGCGATGTTGTTGATCACGGCGACCATCTCGTCGATCTCCTCGACGCTGTCGTCGATTCGCCGCACTCGGCCGTCGACCTCGTCCGAGGCCGCGTCGATGCGCTTCATCGCGTCGCGGGTGTCCCGTGCGGAGGAGCGACCCTCGGAGGCGAGCTGATTCACCTGCTCGCTCTCGCTCGCGACTTCCTCCGCGGAGGAGGCGATCTCCTCGACGGCCGCGCTCATATCGGAGACCTCGCTCTGGACCTCGTACATCCCCGTTGCCTGTTCTTGGGCGAGCGTCGCGATCCCCTCGGTCCGGCCCGCGATGTCGTCGGCCGCGCTGTTCAGCTCGACGAGTGCGTGCGCTGCCTCTTCGATGTCCTCATCGCCTTGTGATTTGGCGACGTCGACCGTGTCCCGTGTCTCTTGTGTGTCTTGGGTTGACATTCACAAGGACGGACTGGTTCTCATTTAATAAAATCTATCCCAAAAATATCGCATCTGATACTCGTACGATCCACTTTTTGGCCGCGTTTTTGTATCTGATTTGAATTTGAAAACAACGACTGAAACTCAGGGGACCGGTGTCACCCGATCGACGCGGTCGAGGGATTCGAGGTCGGCGGCGAGCGCGTCTTGCTCCGGTCCGGCCTCGTAGTAGAACACGAGATCGAACGTCCCCTCGCGGAGCAACTGCTGGCACTCCCAGACGAACGATTCGTCGTCGAGCGTCAGGCCCTGAAACTGGTTCGAGGCGAACTCCTCGGTGTCGTTTCCGGCGTAGATGTACGTCTTGCCCTTCTCGGAGTGGTCGGCGAGCACCTCGTTGATCTCCACGGTGAGTTCCTGCATTTCGAGGTCCTCGGCGCTCGCGAGGTCGGTGTGAACGATCGCGCCGACGAGTTCGATGTCGCCGGGTTCGAGGAGCGCGAGGGTGCGTTGATAGAGGTCGTCGTCGAGCGTCTCGCTCATACGTGGTCGTCGCCCGGGTGAGATAAACGGGTGGCGGTTTCCCGTCGGCGTCGGCTCGGAGAACGAGGCCACCGACGGAACGCTTTTTCCGTCGCACCGCGGCCATCCGCTATGGCTATCGGCGATCGCGTTCGCGTGACAGGAACTGACGACGTCCACTACGTCGACGTCGGCTTGCACGGCATCCCGCGGCACGGCGCGGCGTACATCATCGACGGCACCGAACCCTCGATCATCGAGACCGGAACCGGTCGGCATCGAGACGCCGTCTTCGACGCGCTCGACGCGCTCGGTATCGACCGCGAGGACGTCCGGCACGTCCTCGTGACCCACGTCCACCTCGACCACGCCGGGGGCGCGGGCTACTTCGTCGATGGGTGTCCGAACGCGACGGTGTACACCCACGAAATCGGCGCGCCGCACCTCGTCGACCCCGCCCGACTCATCGCCGGAACGAAAGACGCCGTTGGCGACCATTGGGAGTTCTACGCCGAACCGAAGCCGATACCGGACGATCGCATCGAGGCGCTCGTCGACGGCGACGAGATCGATCTCGGCGACCGGACGGTCGAGGTGATCCACGCGCCGGGGCACGCGCCGCACCAGACGGTGTTCTTCGAGCCCGACGACGGACTGTTATTCACCGGCGACGCCGCTGGCGTCTACGTGCCCGAGAAGGGAGTCATCAACGAGACGTCCCCGCCGCCGCAGTTCGACATCGAGGGGTGCCTCGACGACGTCCGAACCATCGAGGATCTCGCACCGGAGACGCTCTGTTTCACGCACTTCGGGGACGTCCCGTACGACCCGGATTTGCTGGAGGCGTATAAGCGAACGCTCGTCGAGTGGGTCGAGGCCGTTCGGCAGAAACGCGCGGAACTCGGCGACGACGAGGCCGTCATCGAACACTTCGAGACCCACTCGGAGATGGTCGAGGTATGGGGCGAGCGGAAGGCCCGCGCGGAGGCGAGTCTGAACGTCCGCGGCGTGCTCACGTCGCTCGATACCTGAGTCGCAGTGTGATCTCGGCCTGAGCCGCAGACGAATACCAGCCTGAGTCACTGACAAATCGCTGCCTGAGCCACTGACGAATCGCTGCCTGAGCCACTGACGAATCGCTGCCTGAGCCACAGACAGGTCTCCGAGCGCGAGTAATCGATCAAAAAACGTTGCGTGGTTCGCACCTGTCCGCAGAGACTCGTGAAGCCCCGTCGGAGTCGTCGCTGTCAGTCGTCAGCCGGTGCCGGGCTGTCGCCGCGGGAGACGCCCGTACCGGGGCCGATGTCGATCTCGAGCTCTTCGAGCCGCTCGTCGGGGACGACGCCGTCGACCCATCCCCGACGCTCGTAGTACTCCGTTTTCATCTGTTCGAGCTCACAGAGCTGTCCCTCTGCGGCGCCCTGCCCGGGGACCGCTTCGTCGCCCTCGACGAAGCGACCCGGCAGCGAGTCGTCGGAGCCGTCGAAGCCGACGAGGTTGTTGTAGTAGCGTTCGAGCGTGTAGATTCGATCGCCCGCCGCCATCAACTCGTCTTCGGTGACGTCGCGGCCGGTCATTCCGTTGTACTGCGCAACGTACTCGTCGATCCCCTCCGCGAAGGCGTTGAACTTGCAGATATCGAAGGAATCAGAGATCGCGTGCAGGTCCTGGAAGAGCGCGCAGAGCTCGCCCTTACCTTCCCACTCGGTCGGGTCGACCTTCTCCGGGATACCGAGAATCTCCGCGGAGGGCGTGTAGCCGCGGAGGTGACACGCGCCGCGGTTCGAGGTCGCGTAGCCGATGCCCATTCCCTTCATCGCACGGGGGTCGTAGGCGGCGATCGTCTGCCCCTTGACGGCCAGAGAGTTGTCGTGGGCGTCGCGCTCCTCCGCGACGCGACGGGGTCCCTTCGCGAGGAGTTCGCCGAGTTCGGAGTCGTGGTGGGCCATCTCTTCGAGGAGGTCCATCATATGCTCGACGTCGCCCCACTCGACCCCGTCCCCGAGGTCGTCCAGTTTGCCCTGCTCGGTCATCTCCATCCCCATCGCGATCATATTGCCCGCCTCGATGGTGTCGATCCCGAGGTCGTTGCACATATTGATCATCACGGCGATGCTGTCGCGGTCGTCGTTCATCGAGTTCGGGCCGAGCGCGTATGCGGACTCGTACTCGTAGGACTCCCCGCGGACGTTCAGCTCCTCGCCTTTCCGTTCGTAGGTGACCTCCGTCTCCTTCTTGCAGGCGACCGGACAGGAGTGACACGTCGGTTCGTCGACGAGGATGTTCTCACGGACGTTCTCACCGGAGACGTTCTCCGAGTCGATGTTCGGTTCGCTCGGATCTTCCTCCGCTTCCGAGTGCGTCGAGGTATATCTTCCATTTCTGGTCGGGAGTCCGTCTAACTCCTCGGCGAGGTTCATCAGGACGTTCGTGCCGTACAGCGACAGCCCGCCCTCGTTGGGGCCGGTGACGTCCGATTCCCGAATGAGCTGCATCGCCTGCTGGTAGCCCTCGGTGAACGTCTCCGGCTTCTCGGGCTTCGGCATCTTCGTGCCGGACTTGATGACGACTGCCTTCAGATTCTTCGAACCCATCACGCAGCCGGTGCCGCCGCGGCCCGAGGCGCGGTCATCCTCGTTCAAAATGGCGGCGAACTTCGTGCCGTTCTCGCCGCCCGGCCCGATCACCATCGCCGAGAGGTTCTTGCCGAACTGGCCGTCGTGTCCCTCCTCGATGGCGTCCATCGCGTCGTGAATGCCGAGGCCCCACAGTTCGGAGGCGTCGCGGAGCTCCACGTCGCCGTCTTCGACGTACGCGTACACCGGCTCGTCGGCCTGCCCCTCGAAGAGGAGGCCGTCGAAGCCCGCCCACTTGAGGCGTGCGCCGGACCAACCGCCCTGATGAGAGTCGGTCACGGTTCCGGTCAGCGGTGATTTCGTACAGACAGCGATCCGACCGCTCATCGGCGCTTGCGTGCCGGTGAGCGGGCCGTTCATAAACGCGAGCAGGTTCTCCGGACCCTCCGGATCGACGTCCGGGCCCTGATCGAACACGTACTTCACGCCGAGGCCGCGCCCGCCGATGTACTTGCGCGCCTCCTCCTCGTCGATTCCCTCGTAGCCGACGTCCCCGCTCGTGAGATCGATCCGGGCGACGCGGTCGTTGAATCCTCCCAAATTACTCATAGTTAATGTCCATAGTTTAGTACGGTCCGAAATCTGTTAGTCGTTATCGCTCTTGGGTAACCGGAATACGTTACTCCCCTGCGCGTCGGGGGCGACCGCCGTCCCGGGAGGTCGTGCGAACGGCGTCCGCCCCGTGTCGCATCCTTCACAGCGACGCGCGCGGAGACGACGGAGATTTACCGACCCGTCGAGTAACGGGTGGCAATGAGTCAATCGAGCCCCGAAGTCTACGAGCGGGGGCGGGGGATGGACGCCCACAATCAGGTGATGCGGGAGATCCGATCGGAAAAGGAGAAACACTACGATCCGCACGAGCCGACGCGCGTCTGGCTCGACGAGGACAACACGCCCGACGGGGTCGTCCGGTCGCTGACGATCATCCTCAACACCGGCGGCTGTCGGTGGGCCCGCGCAGGCGGCTGCACGATGTGCGGCTACGTCGCCGAGTCCGTCGAGGGCGGCAGCGTCGCTCACGAGGCGCTGATGGATCAGATCGACGTCTGTCTCGAACACGAGGCCGACGAGGCAGAGGAGCCCGCCGACCTCATCAAGATCTACACCTCCGGCTCGTTCCTCGACGAGCGCGAGGTCGGGGCCCGGACCCGACAAGCGATCGCCGAGACGTTCGCCGACCGCGAGCGCATCGTCGTCGAGTCGCTCCCGGACTTCGTCGACCGCGAGAAGATCGCCGAGTTCACCGACGTCGGCCTCTCGACTGACGTCGCGATCGGGCTGGAGACCGCGACCGACCGCGTCCGTCACGACTGCGTGAACAAGTACTTCGACTTCGCCGACTTCGAGGCCGCCTGCGAGGAGGCCCGCGACGCCGACATCGACGCCGACGGCGTCTCCGCGGGCGTGAAGGCGTACCTCCTGATGAAGCCGCCGTTCCTCTCGGAGTCGGAGGCGATCGACGATATGATCTCCTCGGTCCGGAGATGCGCCGCCGTCGACGGTTGTCACACCGTCTCGATGAACCCGACGAACGTTCAGCGGTACACGATGGTCGACGAACTGTTCTTCCGCGGCGGCTACCGCCCGCCGTGGCTCTGGTCGGTCGCGCAGGTGCTCGAAGCGACAGCCGACGTCGACGCTATCGTCGTCTCCGACCCCGTCGGCCACGGCTCCGACCGCGGGCCGCACAACTGCGGCGAGTGCGACGACAGAGTACAGAAGGCGATCAAGGACTTCGACCGCCGACAGGATCCCTCGGTGTTCTCGCAGGTCTCCTGCGAGTGTGAGGACACGTGGGAGTACGTCGTCGAGGCGGAGACGAGTTACGGGATGCCGCTGGTCCGGTAACGCTCCGGGTTCAGAACTCGGTGTCGGTCAGTTCAGCACCCAGAACTGGTAGTTGAGGTAGGCCGCGAAGGTGACCCAGAGCAGGTACGGAACGAGCAGCAGCGCCGCGCGCCGGTCCACGCGAGCGAACGCCCGCATCGTCGCGACGATGAGCGCCCAAAGTACGGCGATGACCGCCAGACCCAGACCGATCTCCCGCATTCCGAAGAACGCGGCCGACCAACCCAGGTTGAACGCGAAGTGGACGACGAAGACGACGGTAGCGACGCGGACCGCTTCGGGCTCTTCTGTCGCCCGTTTCCAGACGAGCCACAGCGCCGCGCCCATCAGCGCGAACAGCGCGGTCCAGACGGGGCCGAACACCCAGTTCGGCGGCGCGACGGCGGGCCGGACGAGCGAGTCGTACCACTCGCCGAGCCCCTGCGCGGTGAAAACCGCGCCGGACGCGCCGACGAGTTCGACGGAGAGAATCGCGACGACGAGCGCGATGAGCGGCCGCTCACGGGGGAATCGGCTGAGTCTCGCCTGGAGGGAGGCCATACGAAAACATCGGTCGCTGTCGACATAATAGGACCGACGGACGGTTCGGATGCGTCGACGGCGGACGGTTCGGATGCATCGACGGCGGACGGTTCGGATGCGTCGACGGCGGACGGTTCGACCACGTTCACGACGCATTCTGTGTCTGATCGGCGGCGACGACGCGCTTTCCTGACTGCGCCTCCTCACCGATCAGAGAAACATCGATCAGACGAACGCCGAGAGCACGCCCTGTCCGTCGACGCTCCGGCCGAGATCGGGGAGCGTCGCGCGCTCGGGGTGCGGCATCATCACGGCGACGCTCTCGCGCTCGCCGAGGATCCCCGCGACGTTGCCGCGGGAGCCGTTCGGGTTCGCCTTCTCTGTGATGTTCCCCGCCGAATCGCAGTAGCGGAACAGGACTCGGTCCTCGGCGACGAGGTCGTCGTACCGCTCCTCGGTGATCTCGAAGCGACCCTCGCCGTGCGCGATCGGGATCTCGACCACGTCGCCCGCGTCGTAGGCGGCGGTCCACGGCGTGTCGGCGCGCTCGACGCGCAGGTGCACGGACTCACACTGGAAGCGCGCGCTGGCGTTCGTCGTAAACGCGCCGGGCGTCAGCTTCGATTCGCAACCGATCTGCGCGCCGTTGCAGACGCCCAAGACCGGCACGCCGTCGTCCGCGGCGTCCCGCACGTCCCGCATAATCGGCGAGTGGGCGGCCATCGCGCCCGCTCGGAGGTAGTCGCCGTAGGAGAAGCCGCCGGGGAGGACGACGCCGTCGACGTCTGCCGGGAGCCCGTCCTCGTGCCAGACGCGCTCGGCCTCGACGCCCACGTGTGCGAGCGAGCGGACCGCGTCGCGGTCGCAGTTCGAGCCGCCGAACGTTATTACTGCGACGGTCATCAGGCTTCGGTCACCCCGACGTCGTAGTCGTGGATCGTCGGGTTCGCGAGCAGTCGCTCGGCCATCTCGTCGACGCGCGCTTCGGCCTCGTCGGCGGAGTCGGCGTCGAGGTCGATCTCGAACTGGTCGGCCGAGCGGAGGGCCGAGAGCTCGAAGCCGAGGCGTTCGAGCGCGCGCTTGGTCGTCTCGGCTTCGGGGTCCAACACGCCCCGCTTGAGGCGAACCGTCACCGTCGCGGTGTACGTCGTCATCGATTCGTAGTGCGCGGTCGTGTGTAAAAGACGTTTTGGAGTGATTCTGATATGCACGAATATGGATTCCCGACGCGGTACTACGTGTGTTCTCGACGCTGTATGTGCTTGGATAATGAACGGTCCGGCCGTTACAGATCGCGAACGGCGTCGACCGCGTCGTCGACGTCCGGCGCGTCGAACCAGTTCCCGCCCGTGTAGGCGTTCGTACCCGCCGCGTAGAGGTCGGAGACCGCATCGACGACGTCCGCCGGAAGCGGCGACGGTTCGCGCTCACAGAGCGTCCGCCAGTCGGCGACGCCCTCCTCGCGGGCCCGGGACTTCGCGTCGGAAACGGCGGCGACCCACTCGGGATCGGTCCGCTTGTAGTACTGGCGGACGACCTCCTTCGAGAGCTCCTGCCCCCGGTAGGAGAAGCGGTTCTCGTCGAACGTGCCGACGACGTCGGCGACGACGATCTCGCCGCCGTGGTAGAGACACTCGATCTTGCCGTCTTCGTGCACGAAGCCCCGTTCCTCGGCGCGCCGATTGAGGACGCCGTTCACCGCGAGCGCGACCGACTCCAGCGCATCGAGGTCGGCGACGCCCGCGATCCGTTCGGCCTCCTCGCGCGCGAGATAGCGGTCCTGCTCCTCGTACTTCGTCGAGAACTCGACGACGGGGTCGGGGAGTTCGACGACCGCTTCGGGCCAGCCGTCGGCATCGAGGTCTGCCTCGGAGGCGTCGACGTCGACGCCGTACTCGGCGGGCGACCCGCGCGAGCGGAGGCTCGATCCGACCGGGACCGTGTTTCGGAAGACGATTTCGAGGGGGATCAGGTAGTTCTCGCCCGCGGCGTCGTGGTAGGCGTCGTAGTCGTACTCGTCGTCGCCGAGGTACGGCAGGTCGGGGACCTGCGTGAGTTCGATCGCCATCTCGGTCGGCGGTTCGTCGCACTCGTCGAGGGCGACGGGGGAGTCCTCGGCCGCGTCGCCAGCGCTGTCGTCGTCGCTCCGGCGATAGACGCCCGCGTAGTGGGTCGGGACGTCGTGCTCGGCCAACAGCTCGAAGTTGTACGCGCCCATCGCGCACAGCGACGCTCCCTTTCGCGGGACGTGATCGGGCATCTCTCCCCAGTCGAAGACGGAGTACTGGTCGGTGAAGACGAACCGGCCGCGGCCGAGGTCGGTCGCGGTCGGCTCCGACTCGACGCGGAACTCCTTGACGCTCGTCATACGCCGAACTGACGCGGGAGCACACAAGAATCCTTCCACTCCCGTGCGTACTTCTGCCGAGGATTGTCCCTGTATATCCATCTTCGCGCATATCACTCCTCGTCTCCTCCCCACCCCTTCCCCCAATGCGACCCCACAGGGGGGGGGGACCGCCGGGAGGCCCAACTTTTTGGTCTCCCACGCCTCGGTGAGTGGTATGCGCGAGCCAGCGGTACCGATCGACGACCGGTCCGACTTCGAGTTCGATATCCGCCCCGAGACGGACCAGTCGTTCGAGAACGCGCTGGTGAAGGCGCGGGCGGGCGAGCGCCTGACCGTCGACGACGGGATCGAGTTGCTGACGACCGGGACCGGCGATGCGCGCATCGATCCCGTCAGAAAGGAGCGGGTGCTCGAAGCCGCCGACAGGCGGCCCCCCGAGGTCGTCGGAGACGACGTGACGTTCGTCGCGAACCTGAACAACAACGTCACGACCGCCTGCAACACCGGCTGTCTGTTCTGCAATTTCAAGGACACCGCCCACCGGTTCGAGGCCGACGCCGACGGCGAGCACGCGGGGTTCACCAAGACGCCCGAAGAGTCGCGGGCAATCGTCGACGACGCGCTCGATATGGGGATCTACGAGGTGACCTCGGTGTCGGGGCTCCATCCCGCCCTCGCGCTGAACGACGAACACCGCGAGATTCTCTCGGCCTTCGACGACCCCGCGAGCCAGGTCGACTACAAGCCGCCGGAGATATACGAGACCGACCCGGGAACGTACGTCGAGCAGATGCGCGCGATGTCCGTCGGCGGCGTCCATCTCCACTCGATGACGCCCGAGGAGGCCCAGCACGCGCGACGCGGCACCGACTGGTCCTACGAGGACGTCTATCGGCACCTGAACGCCGCTGGTCTCGACTCCGCGCCCGGCACCGCCGCGGAGATCCTCGTCGAGGAGGTCCGAGAGGTCATCTGCCCCGGGAAAATTTCCACCGACGAGTGGATCGCAGCGCTGGAAGGCGCGGTCGAGGCCGGACTCGACGTCACGGCGACGATGATGTACGGGCACGTCGAGAACGAGGCCCACCGCGTGCGTCATCTCCAGGTGATCCGCGACCTGCAGGACCGGACCGGCGGGATCACGGAGTTCGTCCCCCTGTCGTTCGTCCACGAGAACACGCCGCTGTACCAGTGCGGCGTGGTCTCCGGCGGCGCGAGCGACGACGAGGACGAACTGCTCGTCGCCGTCGCGCGGCTCTTCCTCGACAACGTCGAGAACGTCCAGTCCTCGTGGGTCAAGTACGGGAACGCGAAGGCGCTGAAACTGCTGAACTGCGGCGCGAACGACTTTATGGGCACGATTCTCTCCGAGGAGATCACGACGCGGGCTGGCGGTTCCTTCGGCGAGTTTCGATCGTTCGAGGAGTACGTCCAGATGATCTCGGCGATCGGTCGGCCCGCGGTCGAACGCTCGACGGACTACCGGACGCGCCGTCGAATCGACGTCGACGCGCCGGTCCACGGCCCGACGCTCGGTCCGCGTGCGGACGGTACGCCGATGCTCGACGGCGCTACGAGTGACACGCGAGGCCCCGCACAGGCGGACGATTGAGCGCCCTCGCCTCTTTCAAACTCTACATATCACGCGTCCCGCCGTTCGAGCCCGCAGGCTCAAGTCGGCCGCGCCCCTCCTCCCGATCGATGATGGTCACGACGCACGTGGCCGCCGGTCTCCTCCTCGCGGTTCCGGTGGTCGCGGTCGCACCGCAGTTCACACTTGCCGCTGCGATCGGTGCGATTCTCGGCGGGATCCTCCCCGACATCGACCTCTTCGTCGGCACCCACCGCAGGACGCTACACTTTCCGGTGTACTACTCGGTACTGGGTGTTCTCGTCGGCGCGGTCGCCCTCTTCGCCCCGACTCCGGTGACCGTCGCTGCCGCGCTGTTCTTCCTCGCAGCCGGGCTGCACTCGGTCTCGGATTGGTTCGGCGCGGGCGAGGAACTCCGGCCGTGGGAACGGACCTCCGATCGCGCGGTCTACTTGCATCCGCGCCGCCGGTGGCTCCGCCCGCGCTACCTCGTCCGGTACGACGGCGCACCGGAGGACCTCCTGCTCACGGTCGTCTTCGCGGTCCCAGCGATCGTGGCGTTCGACGGCTGGCTCCGCGCTCTCGTCGTCGCGGGTGTCCTCCTCGCGGTCGCCTACACGCTGTTCAGAAAACGCGTTCCCGAGTGGCTCGGGATCTGATCCGGTTTCTCGTCCCGCCTCAGTCCTCGGCACCGCTCACCCGCGACGGCTCCACGTCGAGCGGTCCGCTTCGTTGCGCGACGGCCCGATACCGGTGACCGTGGGCATCGTCGGCAGCGAGCGCCGCCTCGACCGGTGGCCGGAGCCACTCTCCCGCTGCGGGTCGTCCCGCGAAATCCGCTCGGCGCAGGGTCTCCGGAAGGAACCGATCGTACACCGGCAGGCGCTCGTACAGCGGAACGTCGGCGTCGTCGGCGATCGACTCTAACTCGCGGAGCGCGGGCCAGGCGTACTGGGGATTGATGTAATCCTCCGTGACGGGCGAGACGCCGCCGAGGTCGTCGACGCCGCAGTCCAGCAGCGTTCGAGTCGGCGAGAGGTTCGGCGGCACCTGCACGGACACCTCCTCGGGAAGCGCGACGCGCGCCATTGCGACCGCTCGTCGCATCGTCTCGACTGACGGCCGCTCGAAATCCGAACGCTCGTTGGGGACGACGTTCTGGACGATGACTTCCTGGACGTGGTCGTGGCGCTCGTGGAGCGCGCGGATCGCGAGCAGGCTTTCGGCGCGGTCGCGCCACGTCTCGCCGACGCCGACGAGCACGCCGGTCGTGAACGGCACCCCGACCCGTCCGGCCGCGCGAATCGTGTTGAGCCGCTGCCCGGGGGTTTTCCGCCGCGTTCCGGAGTGCGCCCGGACGTCCGCGGTGGTTTCGAGCATCACGCCCATACTCGCGTTGACGGGCGCGAGCCGCTCGAACTCGGTCTCGGTCAGATCGCCGGGATTCGAGTGCGGGAGCAACCCCTCCTCTAACGCGATCTCACAGCAGTCTCGAAGGTACCCGATGACATCTTCGTACCCCCGTTCGGTCAGCTGCGCGTGAATCTCCTCGTAGCGGTCGTCCGGCTTGTCGCCGAAGGTGAAGAGCGCCTCCGTACACCCCGCGTCGGCACCGATGCGGAGTCGCTCGCGGACGTCGTCGAGAGAGAGCAGCGTCGCCTCTCCGGGGACGTCGTAGTAGGTGCAGTACGTACACGTGTACCGACAGGCGGTGGTCAACGGGATGAAGACGTTCCGGGAGAAGGTGAGTTCGGCTGCGGCCGCGACGTCGTCCGGCGTCACTGCGAGCAGTCGTTGGACGTCGGACTCGTCGATGTCGACGTCGACGCCGTACTTCTCGGCCGCGGGAAACATCGTGAACGGACTTCGAAACCGACGCACAAAAACCGTCCTGGTTCCGGTCACTGCTCCGAGCGTTTATCCCCGAAGGCGCGGCCAGTCACGCCGTGACGTAACGAACGCCCCGCGTCGACACGCGATAGCTCGGCACACCGACGCGGGATCTGACGGGGATCGATCCCGCCACACCGCGTGTGCCGACTGTTCGCCACGATAGGGCGTCACGACAGTACCTCGGCCAACGTCGATTACCCAACACCCGACGTCAGTTCACGACCGCTCGACGCG
>NZ_VJXQ01000002.1:618648-635100 GCF_007655485.1 Halobellus captivus | reverse complement strand
ACGACCGTCCGACCCAATTCACGACCGTCCGAACCCATTCACGATCGCTCGACGCCGACTCGTCCCTCGCTCGCGTCGTCGATCTCGAATCCGGCCTCGACGAGCCACGCCCGGGCGCGGCCGTCCCCGTGTAGCAGCACCTCCGCGAGGTCCGCGGGGCGGTCCACGTCGGTCGCCAGCCGCATCGAGTCGACGACGCCCACCGAGAGCCCAGCCTCCGCGGCGATTCGCCGGTGATCGCGGTAGGACGCGCCGTGATAATCGACCGAGAACGCCGGGTCGCGGACGACGAGAGCGTTCGTCCCACCGCCACGCCCCGGTGCGACCGCGACGTCGCCGCCGACGGCGAACAGTCGCCGGAGCGCCGTCGGCGTCGCGAGCGCGAGGTCCGCCGTCACGACCGCCTGTTCCGACGCCGGTCCGTCGAGCGCCGCGTTCACCGCGGCGGTTAGCGGTCGATCGTCCACGATCTGCGTGAGCGAAGCGAGTGTGTCGATCGAACCGTTGGCGTCCCCCGGTGTTTTGGCGTCTCCGAGAGGCGAGTCGCCCTCGACGTCGCGAGCGACGTCCAACGGTTCGGGAACGAGCAGTTCTGGTTCGTAGCCCACCGCTCTGACGGCGTCGACGACATCACAGAGCATCGCCAGCGCGAACGCGCGTCGTTCGGGTGCCGAGAGGACAGGGGAGAGGCGACTCTTCGGGTCGCAAGTCGCGTACGGGACGAGAACGCGCATCGGAAACGGGTTGCGGGACTCAGCCGAGCTTGTCGTATCCCGACTGTTGGGAGCGCCAGTAGAGGAATCCACCAACGAGAAGTCCGATCACCACGAGGGCACCGACGCCGTACAGGATGAATTGCATCCGCTGGTTGGACTGCTGGGTCTGCTCAGCACGCTCTTGGGCCTGTCCGGCGAGATCGGTCGCGAGGTTGAACTCCTCGCCGTCGTACGCCTCGATGGCGTTCTGCAGCCGCCGGTCGGCTTCCTCGTCGTTCACTTCTCCGACGACGGACGCCGCCTCTTCGATCGCGTTGCGCGACTCGCGGCTCTCCTCGGTGTAGTGCGTCGCCGTCCACGTTTGGATCTCGTTAGTCGAGCCGCCCTCGCGGGTCTGTTCGAGGGCCAGTACGGTGAACGACTGCGCGGGGTCGTACGTGTAGTCGCTGACTTCGGGGACTGTCCCCGTGATGGTGAGCACGACTTCGCTCGTGCCGTCGTCAGCGTTCACTTGCGCCCCGGAGAACGACTGTCCGTCGAAGGACTCCTGATCGACCTTCGAGCCGGTCTGATCGTAGTATTCGACAGTCCACGTCACGTCGGTCAGTTCGGTGCTCCCCGCGATCGACCACGTTTCGAGCGAGGGGTTCTGATACAGCTCGGTCAGCGTGGCTGTTGCAGTGACCTCTGTGCCGACCTCCTCGTCGCTGGTGACGGTCGAATCGCCGACCGAAACGGCGGCGGCGGGGACCGTTGCGACTGAGAGGACGAAGAGACAGGCCAGTGCGAGTCTAGAAAAGCGACTCCAGCTCGTCTTCGTCATCGTTGATGAGATTCTCCAGATTGTCTTCGCTTTCGTCTCGAATGTCGTCGATGTTGTCCTGCGCCTCGATAGCAACCTGCTGTAGCTCCTTGATCCGCGGCACGTTCGTCACGCCGGAGAGGAGAATGACGGACGCAACTTTGCCGGAGTCCCGGATCGGGTAGTCGCCGCCGCGGACTTCCATACTGCCGGTCTGCTCTTCGATCCACTTGCGACCGCGCTCTATTCCCTTCCGGTTGAGGTGCTGGGAGGGACCGGCCATCACGAGCAAGGCTCGCTCGGTTCCTTCGATCTCACAGGGGAGCGTGAGTCGTCCGAGCGCAGCCTTTCGTACGAGCGAGGTGATCCGATTGGTCGTGTGAGCGGTGTCGAGTTCGTTCTCCTCCTTGCTGCCGGTGATCCGCGAGAGCAGGCCTCCGTTGGAGGATTCGTTCTCGACGGTTTCGGACGCGTAGCCGACGGTGGAGACGCCGCCGCCAGCGAGCGTGTTGATGATCTCCGAGGAGTCGACGACGCTCTCTGCGACTTCGCCGCCCTGACCGATCTCCCCGGCACCGAAGAGGACGCCGAAACGGGTGACGATCTCCTCGTTGATCTCGTCGTAGCCCCCCTGCACAGACTCGCCGGTCTTCCGCCAGGCGTCGTTGTCGAAGACGAGCAGGTTGTCGACCTCACGGACGAACGTCTGGAACGACCGCGCGGCGTTCAGCGTGTAGATCCCACCCTCGTCACTGCCGGGCAGCACGCCGAGTCCGTAGACGGGCTCGGTGTAGATCCGTTGGAGGTGTTTCGCGAGCACGGGCGAACCGCCGCTGCCGGTGCCGCCGCCGAGGCCGGCGACGACGAGGAACGCGTCGATTTCGTGAACCGGAATGCTGTCGATCGCACCCTGGACTTCGTCGATATCCTCCTCGGCGACTTCCGCGCCGAGTTCGTTGTCAGCGCCGACTCCGTGGCCCTTCACGCGCGACTGGCCGATGAGGACCCGCTGGTCCTTCGGGATGTGTTCCAGTCCCATCAGGTCGGCCTTCGCCGTGTTGACGGCGACCGCCGCGCGGACGATCCCCGAGTTGTGGCGCTTATCGTACTCGACGAATTTGTCGACGATCTTTCCCCCGGCCTGCCCGAAACCGATCATTGCAAGCTTCATTTATCGGGTCCCCTCGCCATTGCGTGTAACCCAGTGCAAACGCGGACATAAACCTTGTGATGGTGTGAAATCCGAGGAATGGTGGCCATATCGGTGAAAACGCAGGACACCGGCGGGATGTTAATCAGTCGTTACAACCGCTTCGGTCGGGTGTAAGCCCCCATTTCTCAGGATTTATATTCGGAACGCGGTCGAACCGATCAGCTCGTCGCGAGCGAGCGGACCGTTACTGTCATTCCGCTGTCGCGGCCGCGGTCTCGCTCGCACCGGTGGGGCGACCGTTCAGATAGGCCTTCAGTGTCATCAGTTCACCCACACCCACACCGAAGGCGTCGACGTCGTTGTCGTCGGTGACGTTGTCGAACCGAAGCGATCGGTACTGGTCTTTCCCCATCGGGAATCCCGGCACGTAATCGCCGATGGTGAGTCCGATCTTCGCCAACCCCATCGGCACCGGGACGACGGTCGTCGATCGGCCGTCCGCCTTGTGGATCATTCGGGCGATTTCGGCGAGTGTGAGCCTGTCGGGACCGCCGATCTCGTAGATTTGCCCCCCGTGTTTCTCGTCCTCGATCGCGTCGGCGAGTATCGGCACGAGATCGCCGACCCAAAGCGGCTGGAAGCGGGTCTTTCCCCCTCCGGGGAGCATACTGACGTACGGCGGTGCGAGCAGTTTCGTGAACGAGATGAACTCCCCGCCGTCGCCGAAGACGACCGACGGGCGGAAGATCGTGTACTCGAGAACCGATTCGGTGACGATCTGTTCGGCCTCTCCCTTCGATCGGAGGTACGCCGTAGGGGCGTCGGGGTCCGCGTCGAGAGCACTCATCTGGACGTACCGCCCCACGCGGTGCTTCTCCGCGGCGCGAACCACGTTCTCGGTTCCTTGTCGGTGAATCCTGTCGTGCATCTTGTTGCCGCCGCTCGGTTCGAACAGGGGCGAGAGCGCGACGAGGTTGTAGACGGCGTCCATCCCCTCGAACGCCCCGCGGATGGAGTCGTACTCGGTCACGTTGCCCATCACTTTATTCACGCCTTTTGGGAGGTCGTCACTGCTCGGGCTGCGAGAAAGCGCCGTCACTTCGTGTCCACGGCCCTTTAGCTCACGGCAGAGGGCGCTTCCGATGAATCCGCTTCCGCCGACGACAAGTACTCTCATACTCGTGATATCTCTCCGTTTCGCCGTAAAGCTAACTGCCGATTCCGTCGGGGTCTCTTGATCGCCCCTCGAATGTTATTATCACTCTTCCGTCCACAATAGAAAATTTATTATATCTTCTAGTCTTATTATTAATCAGATGAGGATAACCAGACGTCGACTGCTCGCGACGACGGCGGGAGCGGTTGCGGTGGGTACGACTGCGGGCTGTGTGGGCGGATCCGCGGGCGGCGGATCGAACGCGGGCAGCAGGACCGTTCAGTCGTCGTTCTTCGTGTTCGGCGACGTTGTCGGGACTGTCGCAGGCGACGTTGCCGACACCGGACTGCTCGTCCCGATCGGCCAGCACGGGCACGGGTGGGAACCCGGTCCGCGCGTCCGAGAAGCGATCCACGACGCTTCGCTTCTGGTCCACGGGCCCGTCGGATTCCAGCCGTGGGTCGACGACATCCTCGGCGATCTCGAGGCCGACGGGTCCGGCGTGAGGACGGTCGACATCAGTACCGGCCTCGATCTGTTGGCTGCGGCGGACGGTCACGATCACGGGGACGACGAGGAGCACGGCGAAGAGACGCACCACACAGATTCCAACGAGCACGACGAGGTGCACGAGGGGGGGCCGGACGACGAGCACGGAGCGGAGCACACCGCTGACCACAGTGACGAGGGGCGGGAGGAGGACGACCACGGTGCTGAGGCGGATCCGCACTTCTGGATGGATCCGGTCCGACTCGGCGAATCGGCCGGAACGGTGCGGGACGCGCTCGTCGACGTCGACAGCGAGCACGCCGATGCGTACGAGACGAACGCGGAGACGTACCGGACCGAACTAGACGCCCTCGACGAGCGCATCGAAACCACGGTTTCCGATGCGGAGCGAGACGTCCTCTTGGTGGCCGGACACAACTCGCTTCGGTACTTCGGCGACCGGTACGGCGTCGAGATCGAAGCGCTCACCCGGGTTTCGCCGGACGATCGCCCGACCCCGCGCGATATCGAGCGCGCACAGGAGATAATCGAGGAACACGGCCTGCGGTACGTCTGTGCGGATCCGCTCGAATCACAGCGCGCGGCCGACCAACTCGTCGAGGAGACCGACGCGGAAGCCGTCCTCCCGCTGACGTCGATGCCGGGGCTGACCGACGAGTGGGACGCGGAGGGCTGGGGCTATCGAGACGTGATGGAAAACGTAAACCTCCCCTCGATCGAACGGGCGTTGAACGCGTAATGTCCGCCATCGAAGTCCGAGACGTCACGTTCGCCTACGCCAGCGAGCCGGTCGTCGACGGCGTCTCGTTCGACGTCGAGGAGGGTGCGTTCTTGGGGCTCGTCGGTCCGAACGGGTCGGGAAAGACCACGCTCTTGGAGCTGATGATCGGTCTCCGACGCCCCGACAGCGGCTCTGTCTCGCTGTTCGGCGAGCCCGCGGTCGACTTCGCCGACGGAGAGCGCATCGGATACGTTGCCCAGGACGTCGCCAACGCGAACGGTGAGATGCCGATCACCGTCAGGGAGGTCGTCCGGATGGGACGTTATCCGCGCCGACTCGTGGGGTGTTTCTCCGACGCGGACCGTCGCGCGGTCGAGGACGCGATAGAGCGGGTCGGCATCTCAGATCTCGCGGACCGCCGCGTCGGACGCCTCTCGGGCGGCCAGCGCCAACGGGTGTTCATCGCCCGCGCGCTGGCCGGTGAAGCTGACCTCCTTGCGCTCGATGAGCCGACGACCGGCGTCGACGCCGAGTCGCGAGAGTCGTTCTACGACCTCCTCCACGAACTGAACGACGAGGGGCTCACCGTCGTGCTCATCGAACACGACATCGGCGTCGTCACCACCCACACCACCGAAATCGCCTGTCTCAACCGAGAACTGTACTTCCACGGCAGCCCCGAGGCGTTCGTCGAGACCGACGCGCTCGCGGACGCCTACGGCGGGAGCCAACACGTCATCCACCACGACCACTGATGGTCCCGAAACAGCCCCATTACCGATGATTTCGACACAGCCTTACCACCGATGATTTCGACACAAATTCTCGTTTCACTCGCGTTCGCGCTGTTTACGGACGGGCTCGTCGGCGGTGCGGTGGATTTCGTCCTCGACGACCTTTGGGGGACCGCACTCGAACTGCTGGCCGCGCTGACCGGATTCGATATCCTCGCGCTCCCGTTTATGCAGCGCGCGTACCTCGCGGCTGTTTGCATCGCGCTCATCGGCCCGCTCGTCGGGAGTTTCCTGGTCCACCGCGAGATGGCGATGATCGGCGACACGCTGGCGCACTCCGCGTTCGCGGGGGTGGCCGCCGGGCTCTTCGCGAACGCCGTCTCTCCGCTCTCCGTCTCGCCGCTGCTCACGGCGCTCGTCGTCGCGGCTGTCGCGGCGCTGCTCGTGCAGGCGCTCGTCGATCACGCCGGAGCGTACCGCGACACCTCGCTGGCGATCGTCCTCACCGGCTCGTTCGCGGTCGGGAGCGTGCTGGTGACGGCGACGGACGGCGGGATCGCCGTCGGCATCAGCGCGTACCTCTTCGGGTCGCTCGCGACGGTGACGCGAATCAACGCGGCGCTCTTACTGGCGATGAGCGTCGTCGTGATCGCGGTCGTCGCCGCCGCGTACCGACCGCTCGTCTACGTCACGTTCGACGAAGTCGGCGCTCGCGCCGTCGGCCTCGCCGTCACGCGCTACTCGCAACTGCTCGCGGTCCTGACCGCCGTCGTCGTCGTCGCCGCGATGCAGATTATGGGCGTCATCCTCGTCGCCGCGATGCTGGTGATCCCAGTCGCCGCGGCGACGCCCGTTCGCGGGTTCACGCGCTCGATCGCCGCGGGCGTCGTCGCCGGGCTGCTCTCGACGGTCCTCGGCGTCACGCTGTCGTACTGGTACGACGTCGCGGCCGGTGGCACGATCGTCCTCGTCGCGATCGGGATCTACGGCGTCTCGAAGGGTGCCGTTTGGGCGAATCACCGGATATCGCTGGGCGACATCTGAACGGCGTCGCCGACGGACTCCGAGGAGTTTTAACGCTGCTGGCCGCCATCTGGACGTATGCTGCTCACGTTGGAGGGACTGGACGGCAGCGGGAAGACCAGCGCGTGGGAGGCGCTCCGTGCAGAGCACCCCGAAGCGGTGTTCACCCGCGAGCCGACCGACTCGTGGTACGGCGACGCGGTCGCCCGCTCGATGGGCGACGACGACGCCGACCCCCTCGCCGAACTCTTCTTGTTCACCGCCGACCACGCCGACCACCTCGCGCGCGTCGTTCGCCCGGCGCTTTCGGAGGGATCGCTCGTCGTCACCGACCGTTACACCGACTCCCGCTACGCTTATCAAGCGGCGTCGCTCTCGGAGTCGTACCTCGCCGGGGGTCGCGACCCGCTGACGTACATCCAGGAGATCCACGAGGCGTTCACGCACCCACCGGACGCGACGATCTACCTCGACGTCGATCCCGAGACGGCCGCCGAACGCGCGGGCGCGACCAACAAGTTCGAGCGCGCGACGTACCTCGAACGGGTCCGTGAGAACTACGAGCGCCTCATCGAGCGCGATCCGGATCGGTTCGTGCGCGTCGACGCCGCCCAACCGCTGGGTGACGTCACGGCCAGCGTGAAAGCCGCCGTTAGCGAGATTTTGGCGAACCGGTAGAACGCCGGGGAGTCAGCGCTGTTGCGGCAGATCGATCTCCTCGGGCGGCGGGACGTATATCGTGTCGATAGTGAACCCGAGCGCCAGCGGGAGGCCGATGGCCGCGCCGATAAGGGCAGTCGCCCCGAGGTTCAGCCCGGCCCCGATGGGGAAGACGCCGAAGAAGATGAGCGTCGTGACGAGTAGCACCACCGGGATGAGCGTGAACGAGTAGATCACGTAGCCCCACTGCGTGTTCAGCCGGAGGCGGAAGAATCGGGTCAACACCGCCGCGAACAGCGTGTGTACCACGAGAACCGCTCCGAACAGGACCAGTCCGACGACGGAGACCATACCGGCCGTAGGAACGCGGATGACTTTACGGATTCGGGTCGATGGCCGCTTCCGGTTCGAGTCCAACGAGTGTCTCGGCTTCGATCCGGCTTCGGCCCGGATTTGATCCGGCTTCGATATGGCTTCAATCCGACTTCAACCCGACTTCGACGACGTATCCCGCTTCAACCCATCGCGATGTACGTCTTCGTGTCGGTGACGCCGGTCAGCCCTTGAATCTCGTTGGACGCGGCGTTCAGGATCTCGTACACCTCCTCCGCGTCGGCCTCGACGATGATGTCGTACGCGCCCGCGACGATGTGTGCCTCGGTGACGTTCGCGAGCTCGCGAATCGACCCGAGGATCTGTTCGGACGTTCCCGGTCCGGTCTTGACCATAATAAATGCGTGCACCATGCTCTCACGGTACGTGTTACCGTCTCAAAGCGTTTGTGCCGACGTGGGTCCGAGATGAGTACGCCGAGGGCAGGTCGAACCGTGCCTGTTCGGGGGTCGAGAATCGGCCCGCGTCTCGCTGAGCGAATATCGGATACTGCACGATCGTTCCGGAGAAACATTATTCACGGCAGGCGGCGTACGATCTCCCATGCGGTTCGTTATCATTGGTGCAGGCCGTGTCGGACTCCGGACGGCCCGCGTTCTGAAAGACGAGGGGCACGAGATCACGCTCGTCGAACGGGACCGCGATCGCGCGGAGCGCGCCCGCGACGACGGGTTCGAGGTAGTCGAGGGCGACGGATCGATCGAGGACGTGCTCTTGGAGGCCGGAATAGAGGAGGCCGACGGGCTCGGGGCGCTCACGAGCGATCTGAACGTCAACTTCGCGGCGTGTTCGATCGCCAAACACCACCGGACGTGGACGGTTCTCCGCGTCGACGAGGACTACCGCGAGGAGGTGTACGAAAAGTACGCCGACGAAGTCGACGAGGTCGTCTACCCCGAGCGGCTGGGCGCGATCGGCGCGAAGAACGCGCTGCTCGGCGGATCGATCCGCGCTATCGCCGACGTCGCAAAGCACCTCCAGGTCGTCCTGATGACCGTCACCGAGCAGTCGCCGATGCGCGGCTACACGATCGAGGAGGTCGCCCTGCCAGCGAACTCCCGGATCGTCGCGTTCGGAAAGGCGGACAAGCCGATGGGACTGCCGCTGTCGGACGACTCCCTCGAAGTCGGCGACCGGCTCGCCGTCCTCGCGGACTTCGACGTCCTGGAGGAGGTCAGACAGCTCATCGTCGGAGAACGGCTCGCACCGGAACGAGGTGTCGCCTGATGGTCACCGCCTACGTGATGGTCAAAGCGTCCACGGGCGACGTCGACCGCCTCAAATCGGAGATGTCCGACCTCGACAACGGGATCGAAAGCGTCAGCGTCGTCGCAGGCGACGTCGACTACATCGTGACGGTCCGCGTCGATCGCCCCGAGGACGTCAAAGAGGTCGCCACCGCGATCCACGAGATGGCCGGGATCGAGAACACGCAGACGTACATCGCGATGGACTGACTACAGCGGCGTTCCGCCCCGACTGCCGCCCGCCGCGTCCGCCGCTCGCTGGAGGAGATGCGTCACCGGTTCGGTGTACTCATAGCCCGGGATGATCCCCTCGACGTAGGTCCCCTCGACGTACTGGACGGCCGCCACCGCGTCCGACGCACCGCGTTTCGCGTCCAGGTCGGTGAGCTCGACGGTGACGACCGCGCGGTCGTCGTCCCGCTCGACGTCGACGTCGGGATCGCCGCTCCCCCGGAACGCGCTGTCGACGTCCTCCATCCGAAGCGCGAACGTGTCGAACCAGCCGTCTTCGACTACTGGGGCGACGCGGTCGGCGGTCGCCGCACCGAGCATCGGCACGCTGACGGTGACGGCGTACGCCGCGCTGGCACCGTCGCTTCCGACGTCGACCTCCGCGTCGAAGACGGTCTTCTCGATCGTGTAGCTTCCCTCGGCCGCTTCCTCGAACGCCGCCGCGGCATCGGCGGCGCGTCGGGCGCGTTCGACCGCATTAGACTCGCTCATCGATACTCACTCATTATCGAGCAGAGGCACTCGGACGACAAAAACGTCTCGCGTCGACCACCGGATTCGGTCTGTGACAGCGCACCTCGGCGGCCCAAAAACGCGTGTCGGGATCGACAGTGAACTCGTTACCGAGTGCGGCACGTTTAAGTAGGTCCCTGTCAATCGCCAAAGTGACGCTTCGTCTGGAGGGCCGAAGCGTCAGCGGGGACCAATTCAGGGCGGTAGCGGCCGTCCGGGCTGTTCCCGGACGGCTGCTTCCTTTTCCGTGATCGAGTCGGTGAGCGACGGCTGCGTTGAACGGCAGTCGCTACATTGATCGACGGAGTCACGTCCATCGTAGCCACGGTTCTCCCGCTATGAATCGATCACACGGTGTCGTACGCGCTTGCGCGGCCGATTCGAGTCATTGAAGTACTCACCCGGGCACGTATTCCGTATGCAGGACCAAGGACGTTCCAAGCGGAAGCGCACCGGCGGCCGACGCCGACGCTCGCACAAGAAGACTCGACACCAGCTGGGTCGTGAGCCCGCCGAGACTACCGTCGGCGAGCCCCGGTTCCAGATCATCGACTCCCGCGGCAACAACGAGAAGGTCCGCGCGCTCTCGGCGAACACCGCCCAGGTCGCCGTCGACGGTGAAGTCACCGAAGCGACGATCGAGAACGTGGTCGAAAACCCCGCGAACGTCAACTACGTTCGCCGGAACATCATCACGAAAGGCGCGATCATCGAGACGAGCGAGGGCCGTGCCCGCGTGACGTCCCGACCCGGCCAGAGCGGCCAGGTCAACGCCGTTCTCGTCGACGAATAAGCGCGTTTCGCCGCGTGCGATTCCTCACGGCGTCGGTGCGGCTTTTTGCAGCGCCGTCTCGGCGATGTTGCCGCCGTAGTCGGCGCTCCGCGAAACGGAGTCGACGATGAGTCCCAGCAGTTGCGCCCGCGCGGGATCGAGGTCGCGAAGGAGTTCGTCGATCTTTCGAGCCCGTTCGTCGATCGCCTGGACCGACTCGCGGGCCTCGTTCGCCAGCCGTGCCGCCTCGTCGCTGTCGTCGGCCAACAGCGCCTGCATCCCGTCGTCGATCGTCGCTCTGGCCTCCTCGTGGAGTTCGTGAAGGGCGTCGACGACGTCCTCCGGAATCGGTTTCTCGAATTCGAGGGTGAGATGCGCTATTTTCGTCGCGTGGTCGGCGACGCGTTCGAGCTGCCGCGCCGCGGACTGGTAATCGAAGCAGACCTCTCGCGGCAATCCGAGTTCTTCGGCGGCCTTCGGCGTTCGCAACGTGGCTCGGAAGATGCGTGAGACGACCATCCAGAGGCGGTCGACGTCGTCGTCGCGCTGGATCACGTCACGCGCCATGTCCGTGTCGAGTTCGCCGAGCGCGTCGACCGCGTCGGCGAGCATCGACAGCGAGATGAGCCGCATTCGCCTGACGGCGGTGTGAATCGACAGTTCCGCGGAGTCGAGTAGATCCCGAATGACGACGGTATCTCGCGTCTCCTCTAAGACCTCCAACCCGACGAGACTCTGCGTCGCCTGCCTGATCGTTCGGCGCTGGTCGGTCGTGATCCGCGCCCCCTCCAACGAGATGATGTCGAACCCGCTGACGTACATCGTCATCACCGCGCGCGTGAGTTCGTCGCCGGACAGATCCGTCACGTCCAGCGTCCCCTCGGTCCGCTCTTCGCCGTTCGCGGGAGCCAGAAACAGCGAATCACCCTCCGGATAGAACTCGACGACGCTTCCCGCGGAGACGTCGTTGTCCGTCGCCCAGTCTTTCGGGATCGACACCGTGAACGTCGATCCGCCCGTGACCTGCACCTTCCGCGTTTCGACCATACTGGCCGTAACGATCAACTGAATATAAACTTGGTCATTACTATATAGTATTGCCAGCGCGACGGGTTCGCTCGTGAGAAATCAGCGATAGACCGGTGAATATACAATTCAATTGAACACTTGTATGCATCGTTCGACTGATTGTCCCCCCGTTTTACGTCAAACTCGGGCATAATATCGTACTCACATTCGCGTAAAAGATGGATTACAGACAGGAAAATACCACCACAGAGTTTCTAGTTCTCAAATTAGGCACTTTGGGTTCGTTCGATGCGATATACTGCCCCGTATGGAATACTATTTTTTCTATATAGTCATATTAGTAGCGGTTTTATTCCGACTCCGGATAGGCTGATGTGATGACGCGCGATCTCGAGCGCAACCGCAGTTTCTCACGCCGCGAGTTACTCTCCGCGGTCGGTGGGCTCGGCCTCGCCGGGCTCGCCGGATGTACGCAGGAGAACCCGAACCTCGGCTCCACGGCGGAACCACCGTCCGACGGCCCCGGGTCCGGCGGCGGATCCGGGACGCTATCGGGCGATATCTCGATTGCCGGGTCGTCGACGGTTTTCCCCATCGCGTCGGCGATGTCAGAGCGCTTCGAAGAGAGCTACCCCGATATCGACGTGAGCATACAGTCGACCGGCTCGGGCGGTGGATTCGCGAACTACTTCTGCACGGGCCAGACCGACTTCAATAACGCGTCGCGGCCGATCCAACCCGAAGAAGAAGAACAGTGTGCGGGAAACGACGTCGAGTGGATCGAGCTCAAAGTCGCCACCGACGCGCTCACTGTCATCGTTAGCACCGACAACGAATTCATTGACGAGGGACTCACCGTCGAGCAACTCCGCGAGATCTGGTCCGCTGACGCGGATGTCGAGACGTGGGCAGACGTTGAGGACTCCTGGCCCGACGAACCGATCGAACTGTACGGTCCGTCGGACGCCTCGGGAACGTACGACTACTTCATCGAGGCCGTCATCGGCGAGGAGGGAAGCCACCGACAGGACTACTCGCCGACCGAACAGGACCGCACTATCCTCCAGGGCGTTGCGGGTTCGGAGTACGCGCTGGGCTACTTGGGCTTCGCGTACTACAGTCAGAACTCGGACTCCGTACGGGCCGTTCCGATCAAGGACGGCGACGGCGACTACGTCGAACCGTCGCTCGAAACCGCGCTCGAAGGCGAGTACACGCCGCTCTCCCGTCCCCTGTTCACCTATCCGAAGGTGTCTGCACTTCAGGAAGGGCACATCGAGGCCTTCGCCCGGTTCTGGCTCGACAACTCGACGAGCCAGGAGATCATCGCCGAGGAAGTCGGGTACGTCCCGCTCAGCGAGGCGGAACGCGAACAGATGCTCGGTCGAATCTACGCCGCTGCGGAGGGATTGAATTGATCGCGCACTACACCGTCGACGCCCACAGCGACGTGCGATGTAGCGGGACGAACCACTGGCGTCTCCTGGTACAATGAGTATGGACGAACTGAAAACCGACATCACGCGGCAGACGGAGAACTCACCGCGAGAGCTGTTGACGCGGACGTTCTTCTTCCTGTGCGCCGCGCTCTCTATCGTGACGACGATCAGCATCGTCGTCCTCCTCGTGACGGAGGCCGCGAAGTTCTTCACGCTCACGGCACCGCTGATGGGTGTCACGGGACAGACGGCGTCGATCGTCGACTTCCTCACCGGCACGACCTGGGAGATCAACAGCGGGGAGTTCGGGGTGCTCACGCTCGTCTCGGCGACCGTGATGATCACGCTCGGCTCAGCGGTCATCGCCCTCCCGCTGGGCGTCGCGACGGCGATCTATCTCAGCGAGTACGCGAGTACCCGCGCCCGGTCGGTTCTCAAGCCCGCCCTGGAGATTCTCGCGGGCGTTCCGACGGTCGTGTACGGCTTTTTCGCACTCATCTACATCACGCCCGCGCTGTCGGTGATCTTCCCGAGTATCGGGACGTTCAACATGCTCTCTGCGAGCATCGTCGTCGGCATTATGATCATCCCGATGGTCGCCTCGATCAGCGAGGACGCGATGTCGGCGGTCCCCGACGACCTCAGGCAGGCGGGCTACGGGATGGGCGCGACGAAGTTCGACGTCGCGACCGGCGTCGTCGTTCCGGCTGCGCTCTCGGGGATCTTCTCCTCGTTCATCCTCGCGCTTTCGCGCGCCATCGGGGAGACGATGGCCGTGACGATCGCCGCCGGGTCGCGAGCGCAGTTCCTCAATCCGCTCAATCCGGCCTCGTTCCTCGAGGGATCGTTGCCGATGACGGCTGCTATGGTCCAGCTACTCCTGGGTGATATCACCGGCGGCGGGTTGGCCTACCGCAGCCTGTTCGCCATCGGACTCGTGCTCTTCGTCATCACCCTGATTATGAACGTCATCAGCGACTTCGTCGCACAGCGCTACCGGGAGGAGTACTGAGATGGCGACGAACACCGAGACGGGAGAGATAGAGGACTTCGGGCAGGTCAGCCGCACGGTCGGCACGGTCTTCCGCTATCTCCTCCTGGCGGCGACGATGTTCGGGATCGTTATGCTCGCGATACTCCTGCTCTACGTCGCCAACGACGCGATCCGGCCGCTGACTGCCGATCTCGGGTGGCATCTCACCTTCTTCGTCGGGCTCGTCCTTCCAACGCTGCTCGTTGGGTGGACCGTCTACCGACGCGACCGCGCGGCGCTCTCATTCGGAGCGCTTCTCGTGGGAACGCTGGTCGTCTCGCTGATGTTCAGCGGCGGGGTCGCGCTCCTGGCGATCGACGTGATCCCGCCACTCGTCGCCTTCGCGTACGCGGTCGGCCTCGTCGTTCCGACGGCGGCGACGGTCGGGCTCACGAGATACGCACATCGGATCTCGTTCACTACCCGCCTGATCGCGACGACGATGGTGTTTTACCTCGCGCTGTTCGGGCTTCCCGGACCGATCGGCGACCCCGTCGGCGCACCGTCCCTGGTCCCCAGTCTCGTCGAGTTCGTCCTGACGCGCCCCGTGATCCCGGTCGATCGGGTGATGGTCGCGACGGTTATCGGCGGCATCTCCGCCGCCGCAGTCGGCTCGTACGTCGCTGGCGTGCGCGACTGGACGATCGGGTTGTACGCCGCTATCGCAGCGTTCCTCGCGAGCACGGCGGCTGGGTACGTTGGCCCCTTCGTCGGCCTGAACCCGGTTCCGGCGGTCGTCGTCACCGCCGTCGCGTTCGTACCCACGGTCGCGTACGCGTGGCGCGGGGCGTTCACCGAAGGGGGATCGCCGCTCGGACTGGCGTTCGCGGCGACGGTCGTCGGCGGCGCGCTCGTCGGTGCTGTCGCGGTCGACGCCCTCGGATTCGCCGGGCCGCAATCGTGGGTCGACTGGCAGTTCCTGACCAGTTCGCACAGCGGGACCGCCGAGAACGCCGGGCTGTATCCCGCGATCGGCGGTTCGATTCTCCTGATGTCGACGGTCGCGGCGCTCTCGTTCCCGCTGGGCGTCGGCGCGGCGGTGTACTTAGAGGAGTACGCCCCGGACAACGCGCTCACGCGGTTCGTCGACGTCAACATCTCGAACCTCGCAGGCGTCCCCTCAGTGGTGTACGGGCTGCTGGGACTCGGCGTCTTCGTGACGTATCTGGGGCGCTCGGCCGGAACGGTCCTCGTCGGCGGCGCGACCCTCGCGCTGTTGATCCTCCCGATCGTCATCATCTCCTCGCGGGAGGCGATTCGATCGGTCCCCACGGACCTCCGGCAGGCGTCCTACGGGATGGGCGCGACGCGCTGGCAGACCGTGAAGAACGTCGTGCTCCCCGAATCGTTCCCCGGCATCCTTACCGGGACGATCCTCGCGCTGGGGCGGGCGATCGGCGAGACCGCGCCGCTCATTATGATCGGCGCGCCGAACGTCGTCTTCGACCTCCCGGCGACGCTCGGCTCGAAGGTGAGTGCGATGCCGCTGCAGGTGTACGCGTGGTCGAGTCTCTTCGCCAGCGAGGACTTCTACACGAAGGCCGTTCCCGCCGGGGTCGTGGTGCTGCTGGCGGTGCTGCTGGCGATGAACTCGATCGCGATCGTGCTTCGGAACAAGTTTGAGAGGGCAGGATGAGTCAGAACCCAATGAACCGACAGAACCGAGACGAACAGGACGAACAAGCGAGCGACTCGCCGGATCCGACCGACGACGGGATGTCGATCCGGACGGACGTCAGCGGGAGCGTCGAATCGACCGGCGACTCGTTCGAGCGCGACACGGTCGTCCGCGCCGACGAGATCGACGTCTGGTACGGCGACAACCAGGCGCTCTCGGACATCACGATGGACATCCCCGAACAGAGCGTCACCGCCATGGTCGGTCCGTCCGGCTGCGGGAAGTCGACGTTCCTCCGGTGTATCAACCGGATGAACGACCTCATCGACAGCGCGCGCGTCGAGGGCTATCTCTACCTCCGCGGGAAGAACGTCTACGACGACGACGTCGATCCCGTGGCGCTGCGCCGCCGCGTCGGGATGGTCTTCCAGAAGCCGAACCCGTTCCCGAAGAGCATCTACGAAAACGTAACCTACGGATTGAAGATCCAAGACAAGGGCGGCGACTACGACGAGATCGTCGAGGAGTCCCTCAGGCGGGCCGCGCTGTGGGACGAGGTGAAAGACCAACTCGACGAGTCGGGATTGGAACTCTCCGGCGGGCAACAGCAGCGCCTCTGCATCGCCCGCGCGATCGCGCCCGACCCGGAAGTGCTGCTGATGGACGAGCCAGCCTCGGCGCTCGATCCGGTGGCGACCTCCC
>NZ_VJXQ01000002.1:531433-618638 GCF_007655485.1 Halobellus captivus | reverse complement strand
GTCGTCATCGTGACGCACAATATGCAGCAGGCGGCGCGAATCTCCGATCAGACCGCGGTGTTCCTGACCGGCGGGGAACTCGTCGAGTTCGACGACACCCAGAAGATCTTCGAGAACCCCGAGAGCCAGCGCGTCGAAGACTACATCACCGGGAAGTTCGGCTGATCCACGTATGAGCCGTGACCCGCCCAATTCGATCACGATGGTCGCCGCAACAGTATTAAACCGAACTCACGTGATCTGCTAACTATGCCCAGACAGGAGTACCAAGAGTCCCTCTCGAACCTCCGCGAGGACGTCCTCTATATGAGCGAGGTCGTCGCCGAACGGCTTCGACTGGGGCTCGACGCGCTCGAACAGAAGGATCGATCAACGGCGAAGGAAGTCGTCTCCGGCGACGACGAGGTCAATCAGATGTACCTCGACTTGGAGGGCGAGTGCGTCGACCTCATCGCCCTCCAGCAGCCCGTCGCCTCGGATCTCCGCTTTATCGCGGCGTCGTTCAAGATCATCACCGACCTCGAACGCATCGGCGACCTCGCGGTGAACCTCGCGCAGTACGCGATGGACGCCGACCGCGACGTCTTCCCCGAGGTCGACGTCCAGCAGATCGGCACGGAGACGCTCGATATGCTGGACGCCGCGATGGCCGCCTACGCGGACGAGGATAGCGAGGCGTGCTACGTAGTGGCCGACCGCGACGACGACCTCGACGCGATGTGCGAGGCGGCGAGTTCGATCGTCGTCCGCGACCTCATCGAACGCGACCCGTTCGGCGAGGAGAGCGTCGACGCGGAGGCCTATCTGCAGGATATCTCTCGACTGCTGCTCACGATCCGCGACCTCGAACGCGTCGGCGACCACGCGGTCAACATCGCCGCGCGGGCGCTGTATATGATCGAGGACGACGCGGCGCTGCTGTACTGACGACTCGTTGTCCGCCTTTTCCAGCCTCGATTCAGCAGCTCAGAAAATGTTCGCCTGTCGGTAGACCGAGATTCCCGACTCGGTGAGTTCGTAGGGCTTCGTCGCCCGCGAGTGATTCGCGTCCCGGATCTTCTGAATCTCGATGGCGAGCCTGGTCTCGCGGAAGTCGCTCTCGCGGACGTACTGCAGGACGAACACCGCGTCGGCGAGGTATTCGACGATTCCGAACCGCGAGGCGTAGGGGTTGTCTTCGCTCGCCTCGGAAGTCAGAAGCGTCGTCACCCCGGCGTTCTTCAGCGCCCGCGCGAACCCGAACACCTGACTTCGACGTTTCGGGGTGTGCTCGTACATCATCTCCAACAGCGAGACCGAGTCCAAGACCAACCGGTCGGCACCGAACGCCTCGATGAGTTCGGGTAACTCGTTCTGGATGCTGTCTAAGCTGTTCGCCATCTCGACGGGGTCGATATCGACGACGGCCAACTGCTCGTCTTCGACGTACGACTCGAAGTCCCAGCCCTTCTCGTTCGCCGTCGAGAGGATTCGATCGTAGCTCTCTTCGAGCGTGATGTAGACCCCGGACTCACCCCGTTCGAGCCCGTGATTCAGAAACTGCAGTCCGAACGTGGTCTTGCCGGTCCCGGCGGAACCGATGGCCACCATCAGCGACCGACGGGGGACGCCGCCGAGGATCATCTTATCGAGCCCCTCGATGCCGATGTCCAACCGTTCGAGGTCGGATTCGAACGACCCCTCGTCGAAGGCGCTCTCGTCGAACCCCCCTGGAGCGTCCCCGAAGTCCTCGAAGGCACCGTCGCCGCCCGGTAGAGACGGGGGACCGTCGCCACCGACTTGTGAACTGTCACCGCCGCCCGGACCGGGAGCGTTCTCCAACGCGGACGCGAAGTCTTCCTCGAACGGATTCCCGTTCCCGCTGTGTTCGGGTGGTTGCTCGAATGGATCGGCACTCTGGCCGCTTGCCGGATCAGTATTCTGTCCGCGTTCCGGATCGCTTTCCCTGTCGGTGCTGTCGCCCGTGTCAGCACCGCCGTTGGACACGTCTCCGGTGTCGTCGCGAGCGTCTTCGTCGGGGTCGCCGGGATTCTCGGAGCCTTCGAGGTCTTCGGGGTCGTCAGGATCGTCGGAGGTGTCAGGGGCGTCGACGTCCTCGGGATCTTCCGGATCGTCGGGAGCGTCCTCGCGGATTCCGCGCTCGAACCAGTCGTCTTCGTCGCTCACTGTTGCAGCCCCACAGGTACCGCTGCACGCCTCGATCGACGCGGTCTCCCGCCGTGTTCGTGGAGTCGATCCATCGCCGTCGTTTCCACGTCGACCGGCGCGGCTATCAATGTTGCCCGTGCGGCTGGTCGAATCCGAGACTGACGTGACGGTGCCCTTTTTTGACGTGGCGTCGAACGCTCCGACGGAAATGAAGGTGGCCATCGTCGCGCAGTGGGGAAACGACCGGACGGCCGCGCTGGCCAGCGAGATCCGGGAACAGCTGGTCGACGCGGACGTTACGGTGTGGGTGGACGCGGCGACAGCCGCCGAACTGGACGTACCCGGACGCGACGTCGACGAGTTCGACGCCGCGGACCTCGTGGTGAGCATCGGCGGTGACGGGACGTTCCTCTTCGCTGCCCACGGCGCTGGAACGACGCCGATCCTCGGCGTCAACCTCGGCGAGGTCGGCTTTCTCAACGCCGTGTCACCCGACGACGCTGTCGACGCGGTGCTGACCGAGGTGCGGCACTTCCGACGGGACGGCGACCTCCCCACGCGGTCGATGCCCCGACTCGTCGCACGCGGCGACGGCTGGGAGCTCCCGCCCGCGGTCAACGAGATCGTCGTACAGGGGTCACACCGCGGCCACGGCGGCGGCGGATCGGTCGAAGTCGCGATCGATGGATCGCCGTACGCCACGGGTCACGCCGACGGGGTTCTCGTTTCGACGCCGACGGGCAGCACCGCCTACAACCTCAGCGAGGACGGACCGCTGATCCATCCGGGCGTCTCGGGCGTCGTCGTCACCGAGATGGCCGCCGTCGACGGGATGCCTCCGCTCGTCGTCGACCGCGACGCGACAGTCTCAGTTACCGTTTCGGACACGGAGTCGACGGTCGTAGTCGTCGACGGGCGGATCCGCGAGCGCGTCGCGCCGTCGACGGAAGTCACTGTCGAACTCGCGGATCAGCCGGTTCGGATGGCGGGACCGGCGTCTGACTTTTTCGAGGCGCTCGGCAAATTAGACTGAGGGTCCGCCGTCTGGCGTCCAGCGACACCGACGATTCACCGCACGACTTTGACGCTCGCCGAACGCGTGCGTGACATTCGGCCGAAAATGTGCGTGAAACGTTGCCAAACCCGCGGCCGACCGGATAGCAATCCACATTAACCCCGAAGACGAATCGCTCGCATATGACTCAGTCGTACGTGATCATCGGCGACGGTGTCGCGGGCAGTTCCGCCGCCGAGACCCTCCGGGAGGAGGAACCCGACGCCGACATCACCGTCATCACGGACGAGGGCGAGGCCCTCTACAACCGGATCCTGATCAAGGAATTCGCGAAGGGGAAGCTCCCCGAGGCTCCGATCTCGATCCACGACGAATCGTGGTACACGGAGCGGGACATCGACCTTCGGCTCAACACGCTCGTGGTCGATATCGACGTCGACGGCCATACGATCGAGACGCACGAGGGGGCGGAAATCCCGTGGGACAAACTCCTCATCGCGACCGGCGGCACGCCGACGCAACTGCCGGTCGATAACTCCGACGCGGAGGGCATCCATCACTTCTGGACGTTCCAGGACGCCCGGGCGATCAAATCGCATATGGAGGCGGCCGACAGCTCCGTCGTCATCGGCGCGGGCTTGCTGGGCATCGACCTCGCGGCGATCACCGCCGCACAGGACGTTGAGGGCAAGTACCTGATGCGCGGGAACCGCTGGTGGCGCTACGCGCTGTCGAAAGACGGGGCGGAGATCATCCACGACGCGCTGCGCGAGCGCGACGTCGAACCGGTGTTCGACTCGGGCGTCGATCACTTCGAGACGGACGAGGACGGGCGCGTGACGACCGCGGTCGACCCCAACGGCGACGAGTACGACGCCGACTTCGTCGGAATCGCGATCGGTCTCAACTTCAATACCGAGATTCTGCAGGACACGCCGATCGAGACCGACACGGGCGTCGTCGTCGACGAGTATATGCGGACGAACCACGACGACGTCTTCGCCGCGGGCGACATCACCGAATTCGACGACCTCATTCTCGGAGAGCGCGCGCAGAACGGCGCGTGGGGCTCCGCGAAGGAACAGGGTTCGATCGCGGCGCAGAACATGGTCGAGTACGGCTCCGAGCCGTTCGAGTGGGTCTCCTCGTACTCCATCACCCACTTCGACTTCCCGTTCCTCTCCTTCGGTCACCCCACGCTCGGGGACGACGAGGCCGAGGCGAAGTACTCCGACACCGAGTGGCGGCGACTCGCATTCAAGGACGGCCGCATCGTCGGCGGCGTCCTCATCGGCGACCTCTCGCCGCAGACGAAGTACAAGCAGCTGATGAGAGAGCGGCGCGTCGTCGCCGATCAAAAGGACGTGCTGATGCAGGAGACCTTCGAGCTCGACGATTTGGAACTGGAAGAGACGGCCGCGGAGTGACGCCGTAGCCGACGGCGATTTTCCCTCTTGATTCTCCCTCTCTTCCTTCTCTTCGTTCCCATCTCGATCTCTCTTCCCCGTTCTCGATGTGACCTTCTCGGGGAGTTGTGCATCTCGACTGTGGTGCTCGTTATTCGCCCCAATCTTTATGATCGTTCCTGTTAATTGGTACCGTATGTCACGATCGGTCCGCAGTCAGGGGGACGTTGACATCGGCCCGACCCTGGTGGAGTGCGATCCGACCGAGATGAACGCGAGTGATCGGGTCCGCGACCTCGATCAGCTTTCGGAACGCGACTGCCGAGCCTTCCTCGACGCGGTCGAAGACGCCACGCGAGAGATCGATGCGAGTGAACTCACGGCCGGTGACGTCGTCCGCTACACCGCGTATTACCGCGTGGTGTGAGCGGAGGCCGTCGGCGGACCGAGGGCGCTTCTGAGGGTAGTGTCTGGACCGAGCGTTCGCTCGGGAGCCGTCGGTGGACCGAGAACGCTTCCGGGGACCGATGCAGTTTTCGGCGACAAGGCGATAGAGTCGGGTATGAGCGACGAGTCCTCGTCCCCCGGCGGTCCCGGCGGCGACGCCGAGATGACGCTTGCTTTCGAGTTGGCCGCGCTGCAGGCGCTCGCGGATCCGAACGCCGTGTTCAGCGACGCTCGACAGTGGACCGAGTACGTCGGCGTGCTGAGCGACAAGCCCACGTACGTCGTCACCAACTTCACGCGGAAACACCGCATCCGGCAGGATTTCTTCTCCGGGCCTCGCGGCGTCAAAGAGAGCTTAGAGAACGTCAAACGACAGTTCGACACCGCCCGTCACGTCTTCGTCGGAACGACCGACGAGGACAGGGAAGTCGCCGAGGCGGCGGGATGGGAGTACCTTCCGCTCGAACAGGCCGCCGAGGCCGCCGGATGGGCGGTCGCTGGCGACACCGAATCCGAGGACCACTTCGCATCGAGCGGTCGCGACGACTGGCCCTGAGCGAATCTGCCGACTGGCCCCGACCGGTCATCGTTCTACGGTTCGAAATTCGGCTAACGAAAGCGTTAATCGAACTCCGTCCCTCCCGTATGACAATGAGTCACCAGCTTCCCGACGTGCAGGCGAGCGAGCCCGACGTCACCGTCGGGTTGAGTCAGGTCGGTGTCACCGGCGTCGACAAACTCGTCAAACTCGCCCGCGACGGCAAGCGCCCGCTGATCCTGATGGCGGAGTTCGAGGTGTTCGTCGATCTCCCCAGCGGTCGCAAAGGCATCGATATGAGCCGGAATATGCAAGTCATCGACGAGACGCTCGAAGCCGCCGTTTCCGAGCCGGCCTACCGCGTCGAGGATATGTGCGGCGACGTCGCCGAGCGCCTGCTCGAAAAGCACGAGTACACCTCGACCGCGGAGGTCAGAATGACCGCAGACTTCGTCGTCCGCGAGGACACGCCCGCGAGCGAACTGCCCACCCAGAGCACGATCACCATCGTCGCCAGCGCGACCGCGACCGAAGAGGGCACCCGCGAGGAGATCGGCGCGGAGGTCATCGGAATGACGGTCTGCCCGTGCTCGCAGGGGATGTCGGCTTCACGCGCCCGCGACGTAATGCGCGATCTCGACGTCGACGAGGAGACGATCGAGGACTTCCTCGAACAGGTGCCACAGCCCGGTCACTCCCAGCGCGGTCACGCAACGCTCACGGTCACGACGGAAGGGTCGCCCGACGTCGATCTGATGGACATCGTCGAAGTCGCTCGCGACTCGATGTCCGCGCGGATCTACAACCTCGCGAAGCGCCCCGACGAGGACTATATGACGTACCACGCGCACGCGGACGCGAAGTTCGTCGAGGACTGCGTCCGGTCGATGGCCGAACAGGTCATCGACGAGTTCGACCACCTCGCTGACGACGCGGTCGTCCATATGAAGCAGTCGAACGACGAGTCGATCCACCAGCACAACGCCCACGCCGAACGCGAGGTCACGCTCGAACAGCTTCGCGCGGAACTGAACGGCGATCAGTAACAGACCTCTAACGGATATTTTTCTGCTACTCTTCTGCCATCTTCCTGCTACTCCTCGGTGGCGAACGCTGCCAAGGACAGCGGCTCCGCGGCGTTCCACCGCGGATCGAACTGTTCCCTGACGTCGGCGGCGAACTCGGGGTCCTTCAGGTCAATCATCGCGAACGCCTGTCCGGGGGCCAGCGGGTTCGGCACCTCGATGCAGACCTCCACGTCGTCGATGAGTTCGAACGTTCCGGAGAGGTCGGGTGCGGTCCGGACGGCGAACGAGGGGTGGTCAGCCAGCGTGTCGGAGTAGCGCTCGCCGACGCTCGGCGGCAGGGATGAGACGAGTTCCGGCGACATCAGCACGGAGACGTCGACGCCGCGATCCAGCGCGGCGGCGAGTTCCTCGGTGACGCGGTCGCCGATCACCCCGAGATCGAACTGCGGGGAGATGTCGCCGGAAACGACGACCAGCGAATCGTCGGCGGCCGCCAGCCGCTCGACGAGCAGTTCGACCCACTCCTCGGCCCCGACCGCGGCCGTCCAGAATTGGCTCTGGACCGGCTCTGCGGACTCTAACTCCGCGGTGAGTTCGTCGACGACGCCCTCGTACTGCTCGACTTTCTCTGCTAGCTCCCGGCGCTTGCTCTCTAACAGCCGATCGAGCGCCGTGTCCGGCTCGACGGCGACGTACTTCTTCGGGCGGCTTGCGGCCTGACTCCTGACGAGACTGTGCTGTTCAAGGCTATTGAGCACGTCGTAGATCCGACCCATCGGGACGTCGCTCGCCCGGGACAACTCCTTCGCGGTTGTCGCCCCGGTGCTGAGTAACGAGCGATACGCGCGCGCTTCGTACTCCGACAGCCCGAGGTCCCTGAGGCTCGCCATACCTCACGCTGCGCGTCCACCAATAAAAACGAATCGGCGGTTTACACCGATCCGACCACGCTGCCGACGCTCACGCGCCGCCCGTGAGGGCCGCGACCGCTTGCATCAACTCGTCGGGCGTCGTGGCTTCCCGGCGTTCGTCTCCCCGCTGGACGACGGCGACGCTTTCCGCGACGCCCGTCGCGTCGGGAACGACGACGGCCTCGTGGTCGGCGACCCGAAGCGCCGCCCGGTGGAGGTCGGTTCCGGCGCTGTCGCCGACGGCCACCACTAGATCCGGGCGCGTGAGTCGGGCGGCGACCGATCCGTACCCCGCGATCTGGATCCCGATGCGGTCCCACGCGCCAGCGAAGGCCGCGATTCCCGCGTGGGCGGATGCAGTGTAATCCGCTCTCTCCGTTTTCACGGCATCCTCGCCGGAACCGCTCCGGACCGCGTCGACGACGGCGTCCAAGTCGAGTAACGCCTCGGCCATCTCCACGCCGCCGTCGAGCGGCCGGAGCGGTTCATCGAGCAGCCCAACACCCTCGTCGGGGCCGTCCCGGAAAGCGCCTTCCGGTTCCTGCAACGCCTCGATGGCGCGGTCTGCGACGGCCTGCGCCACGGCGAGCGGCGGTCGCTCCGTCGCGAGTTCGTTCGGGCCGAGTACCTGACGCGCGCGGGTGAACGCGGCGACGACTCGCGCGTGATCTTCGAGGAGGAGCCGCGGGACGTTCGATACCGGGTCAGTGCTCCCGTCAGCCGCGGATTCGCCGTCGGTCGCGGCGCCGGGAGCGACGTGCGCCACGGTCCCTTCTCTGTCGATGAACCGCGCTTCGAGCTCCTCAAGCACGCGCGTGGCGTACTCCCGCGCGGTTTCGTCGTCGGTGTACGACGCGAGTGTCAAGAGCGCGTCCGCTGCCAGCGCGTTCCCGCCCGCGTAGGCCGTGAGATCGCGGCGCGGTCCGAATTCGGTCGTCCCCTCGCTATTTCTCTCTCCGGCGTCGTCTCCGTGCTCTCCGTTGGGCGCGACGCTGCCGCCGAAAGCGACTCCGTTCCAGAGGGTGTCGATGAGAAATCGCTGGCTCCCGCGGGCGGGATCGAGCAGCGACTCGTCGCCGGTGTAGAGGTAGCCGTTCGCGAATGCCCGGATGAGCGCTGCGTTAGCGTCGAGCACTTTCTCGGTGTGGGGATCGGTCCAGTCTCGCCCCTCGGCGTATCGGTAGAACCCACCCGCCTCGTCGTCGTAGAGCGATTCGCCGACCACGCCGAGCGTCTCGACGGCTTGGTCGCGTGCGCGCTTGAGCGCAAATTCGATCGTTCGCGGGAGCGGGAATTTCGCGTCGGTTCCCCACCCGGCGAAGCGCGGGTCCCACTTCTCGTCGAGTTGGCCCGCGAGGTGGGACTCGATTCGCTCGTCGACGGGTCCCGCGGGAGTCGGATCGCCCGCGAGCGCCCGCGGAATCCGTCCGGCGTCTTCGCCGCGGTCACTCCAGACGGTTCGGACGGAGTCGAGCACCTGCCGTATCCCGTCGGGCGCGAGGTACGTCGCGCCGGTGATAACCGCTCCCGACGGCGTGCAGAACACCGTTGAGGGGAAACCGCCCATATTGTACCGCTCACGAACGCGGGGGTGTCGGTCGACGTCGACGCGGATCGGGACGAACCCGTCGTTGACGTTCGCGGCGATCCGCGGCTCACCGTACGTTTCGGCGTCCATCTCGTGACAGCTGTCGCACCACGTCGCCGTGAGCGCGAGGAGCACCGGTCGGTCGGCCGCGCGGGCCTCCTCGAACGGCGCTGGACCCCACTCGCGCCACTCCACGTGCGTCCGGTCGTCGGTCATATCTGCGCTCGGGCGCGCCAGCGGGTAAGCCCTTCGAGGTTCGTGCTTTCTGGTCGCGCTGTCGTCGCCCACACGACACAAGGGATATGAACGGCGGTCGCCAACGGGATCGTATGCGAACGCGCTGGGTAATCGCGCTCCTGCTCGCGATCCCGCTCGCCGATACGCTCCTGCTGCTGCCGGTTGCGGGGGCGATCGGCCTCGTCCCGACCGTGCTTCTGGTGGTTCTCACCGGCCTCGTCGGAATGCTCCTCGTCCGCGCGGAGGGCAGACACACGCTGTCGAAACTCCAGCGGAAGGCGGCCACAGGGGACGTCCCGACGAACGAACTGCTCGACGGCGGCCTCCTCATCGCGGCCGGAGCGTTTCTGCTGACGCCCGGTATCGTCACCGACTTTCTCGGTTTCGCGCTCGCGCTTCCGGTGACCCGATACCCGATTCGGGAAGTCCTGAAACGCTACGTCGTTCGCCCCTATCTGGACCGCCAGACCGGCGGCTTCGTCACCGGAAACGTCTGGGTCGGCGGCTTCCCGAGCGATGACGATGACGTGGTGAACCTCGACCCCGAGGAGTACGGCCGTTCGGGCGACGATAACACCTAACCCCGGTACTGCGTGCCCAACGGCGGTCGAAAGGAAACCCTTAAACTACTCATCGAACAACGACTAGATGCGCTCGCCTGGGCCAATAGCTCAGTCAGGTTGAGCGCTCGGCTGATAACCGGGAGGTCCGCGGTTCAAATCCGCGTTGGCCCATATCGATCCATCCCCACGATGGGTCGGGTGATTTGGGGCCGTTCAACTCCCCAGCCACCTAATTCCGTTCGATAACCAAACTCACGAGTGGTCTCTATATTCGAAACAGAAGAAAAATACGGACGCCACCCCTCCGAGTCTTGCGGTTTTCATCACACGGAGGGAAAGCCGATGATGCGCCTCTCCTACGAGGCGCAGCCTCGGTACTGCGACAACTGCGGCGCACAGGTCATCAACGACTTCCGCCGTGTCTACGGCGACGGTGGCGGTGTCGCACATCGCTGCCTCGAGTGTGATACTGCCGTCCGGATTCAACAAGGATCCGCTGCCGGTCGCGACGTCCGAACGCCCAGTCTAGACGAGCGCCATCGAGAATGCGACGAGCGGGCTGCGACGACGACGCGAGTTCGCATTCAAACCGATAGACGAAATCGTCTGCGAACGGTATAGGCAGACAGCCGAGGATAGTGAGATCGTTGCGTCAGTGGTCGCTGGCTGATTCATCATACCCGAAGCAACAATCGCCCAGTAAGGGGGAATTACGTACCGACGTAGAGCCCTGGCCTACCTTGTGTTCGAAACCGTATTCGAGGTATTGCGTTTGGATCGTCCAAATCGCCCAGAGTATCGTCGCACGTGCAACTCTTCTCTCACTCGATCGCACGCTGTCGTGCGATCGGACGAGCAGTTCGTTGCATACGCCCTATCCGTTTCTCGGTGGGCCTACTTCACTCGCCCTGCTCAACTTCGAAGATCTCGTCGGCGGTGAGACCGTGGGCTTCTTTGTGGACTTTCTCACCTGCTTCTTTACTGGGACCCTCAAAGAGACAAAAAACGGCCCCTTCGTCAGCATCTACCCAGTAATTCAGGTATTTCACACCGTGTTTTTCCTGCGTTTCGAGGTCCTTTTTGTGAGCCTCCACAACGTCCTCAACGCTTGCATCAACATCCCTGTGAACGTCCATATACAGTGGCATAGTGCACGTCTATATGCGACAGGGCCACGGTTAGTTATTGAGCGCAATTTTTCGGTACGGCGCAATTATTCAGATGATTGCACGTCTGTCTCGGGTTGTCGGAGACTCTGCGACTGATATCGATTGCACACGGACCTTTCTATGTGAACCGGCCGCAGGATTCGTGCGGTCTATCTCACACGACTCCCTGCTCACCCTGAGTGCGGGCGAACTGCGCACCAGTGAACGAATGAACGAATGTGAGCGAATGCCCACGACGGCGGCGAGGTGACGGTGAGTGACGGATCGGGAGAGGGGTCTCTCAGAAGAGTCCGAGGGTTTCGGAGATGGCTGTAAATAGGACGATGACGAGGGCAAATACGCCGATTCCGATTGCTAGCTCTGAAATCACACTTATGTGGGTCTCCCGAGTGAACCTTCACTCTTAGAACGGATTAAGCCCTGAATTCACCCAGAATGTGAATTTATTAAAACGAATGAATCACTGTTTGAGCCTACCGTCTGGCGTGAGAAAACGCGAGCGGCAACCGCTCGTCACGGACGGTGGTGAGAGCCTTGCAGACGCCGTCTCGCAGGAATTCCAACACCGGAACTCGAAGGTCCACCCGCTCACAGGCGCTCTGGAAGCCCGCTCGCACGACGGCGTGCGATCGGGTGTGTAATCCGTTGCAAACGCCCCGATACCAGCATTGGTCTTCCTCCGTGCGCGTCCGACAAGGTGAGGGTGGTGCAGCCACAAGCGCGTACCAATGACCGACGATACCCGAAGCGAACACGGCTCCGACGGCGGGCTCTTCGAGCTGACGCGCGATAAACTTCTCTTGGCCGCGCTGCTGTTCGTCGGCATCGCGGGCTCCGGCGTCGCGCGTCGGCTCCTCGGCGAACTCGGATACGACGGCCTCGGAGCGATCGTCTTCATACTCGGTTACGGTGGAATGATACTCACGATCTGGTACGCGTGGATCCGGCCGATGGATATCACGGGGCCGAACTGATCGACGGGCCAGCCGAACGGCCCGTCGCGGCTCCACGAAGAACGGAACTTTAATACTCGATTCGCGCCGAACCACCGCATAAGGATGCTCCCCCTACAGCTCGTCGACAGCTTTCTGCTCGATTACCACGTCGGGCACGCACTCATCGCCGTTTTCGTGTTATCGACGGTGGGAGTGCTCCCCCTGAAATCGCAGAAGATCCTGGCCATCAACACCATCGCGTTCGGTGCCATCTTCGCGCTGACACCCCAGTCGCTCGTGCCGATCCAATATCTGTTTCTCGGTCTCGCACTCCTCGTCGTCGGCCCGCTGCTGTACACGACTGCGAGCAAGTGAGACGCGAAAGCCCCGACTCACCGCTCGGGGACTGCGACCCGCTTTTCGTCCGACTGATGCCGCGAGAGCGCGACGTTTAACCGCTGGCACCGACAACGCCGGGTATGGCACAACCGCAGGTTCCGGGCGACGGCGGTGAGACACTCGAGCTGCCGTGCGGCGAAACGCGCTCGGTCCGGACGTTCGACCTGGGAATGCGCGAGTTCGACTGCGCCTGCGGGGAACGGCACGCGATCGTGATGGACGCGCACCCACCCGAGCGGTTCCTCCCGGACTTTCTGGTGTCGGTGCTTCGCGAAGCGGTCGAGACGACGAGCGAGGAGATGCCCGAGTTCGGGACGGCGCACCTCCTCGGCATCGTCCTCGAGGAGTTCCCCCAGCGGGTCGTCTCCGCGGACGTGAGCGACGACGGCGACGTCGGCGCGGGTATCCTCTGGGTGACCGATTTCGACTCCCGACGGCTCCACGAGATCATCGTCGAACTCGTCGTCGAGTTGATGGAGCACGCGATCAGCCACGCCGAGGACGACGGCGCCGTCTCGGCGTTCGAAGCGCAGATGCTTGAATTCGACGTGAGCGAATTCGTCGCGGAGTACCGCGCCGAACGCGACCTCTCCGAAGACGACGTGTACGCGTGAAGGATGTCGGGATTGTCACCGGCTATGACCGTCACTCCTGATCGTCTGACGCCTGTCGCACTGAAAAATAAGCGTCACCGAACCATTGTGAGGGTATGATTTCGACCCGGCCCCCCGGGTTCGAGCAACTCCTCGACGTCCTCGCCGACGCCGATGAGCCGCTCACCGCGCGGGAGATCTGCGACCGACTCGACGAACGCGACGTCGAGGGCTTCGAGACGCCCTATCGGGTCGCGACCGTGCTCGGACAGATCGTCGAACGCGGCGGTCCGATCCTCGTCGTCGAGGGGAGTCCGTATCGGTACCGACTCACCGAATCGGCGAATCGCGACTGACACTGCGTCCCAGACTGCACCACTGACGCATTGGGGACTGTACTCACCGACGCATCGGGAACTGCACTCACCGACGCATCGAAGACCGGCCCCCCGTCCTGCGCCCCCAACAGCCCGTATCCTCGCAACCGTCATCGCAGCACGTGCCCGCAACTGTTGGCGCGGCACGGGGCCAGGGACGCCGTTACCCACACGTTACGAATTTCGAAATCGGCTTTCGCTTCTCGTAGTATTTCGCCGGGCTTATTACGATGTACGGACTTCCCCAGAGTAATGACTGACGAGGACATCGCGACAGACGGTGCGGCAGCGTCCGAAGACCGGACGATACTGCTCATCGGTAGCGGGCCCATTCAGATCGGACAGGCAGCCGAGTTCGACTACTCCGGCGCGCAGGCCTGCCGAGCGCTCCAGGAGGAGGGGGCGCGAGTCGTCCTCGTCAACTCGAACCCGGCGACGATTATGACGGACCCGGAGATGGCCGACCGGGTGTACATCGAGCCTATCACGCCCGAGGCGATTTCGGAGATCATCCGCAAGGAGGAACCCGACGGCGTCATCGCGGGACTGGGCGGGCAGACCGGACTGAACGTCACCGCCGAACTCGCAGAGCAGGGCATCCTCGAAGAGTACGACGTCGATATTATGGGCACGCCGCTCGACACCATCTACGCCACCGAAGACCGCGACCTCTTCCGCCAGCGGATGGAGAAGATCGGCCAGCCCGTCCCCTCGTCGACGACGATCTCGCTCGACGAGGGCGAGGAGGTCCAGCGCCTGACCGAAGAAGACCTCCGCGACCGCGTCGACGACGCCGTCGACGAGGTCGGCGGTCTCCCCGTGATCGCGCGCACGACGTACACGCTCGGCGGCTCCGGTTCAGGCGTCGTCGACGAGAAGGAGGAACTGTACGAGCGCGTCCGAAAGGGCCTCCGCCTCTCGCGCAACAGCGAGGTGCTCATCACCGAGTCGATCGCGGGCTGGGTCGAACTCGAATACGAGGTGATGCGCGACGCCGACAACTCCTGTATCATCATCTGCAATATGGAGAACATCGATCCGATGGGCATCCACACCGGCGAGTCCATCGTGGTGACGCCCTCGCAGGTCATCCCCGACGAGGGCCACCAGGAGATGCGCAACGCGGCGCTCGAAGTGATCCGCGAACTCGGCATTCAGGGCGGCTGTAACATCCAGTTCGCCTGGCACGACGACGGGACGCCCGGCGGCGAGTACAGAGTGGTGGAAGTCAACCCCCGCGTCTCCCGCTCCTCCGCGCTCGCCTCGAAGGCGACCGGGTACCCGATCGCCCGCGTGACCGCGAAGGTCGCGCTCGGAAAGCGGCTCCACGAGATCGAAAACGAGATCACCGGCGAGACGACCGCGGCGTTCGAGCCCGCGATCGACTACGTCGTCACCAAGATCCCCCGGTGGCCCAAGGACAAGTTCGGCGACGTCGACTTCACGCTCTCGACGGCGATGAAGTCGACCGGCGAGGCGATGGCGATCGGACGGACCTTCGAGGAGTCGATGCTGAAGGCGATCCGCTCGACGGAGTACGAGCCCGCGACGGATGTCGAAGACGTCTCCGACGAGGAACTCGAAACGGAGTTCCTCGCGCGACCGACGCCCGATCGGACGTACGCCATCTTCGAGGCGTTCGACCGCGGCTACTCCGTCGACGACGTGCAGGAACTGACCGGCATCAAGGAGTGGTACCTCGAACGCTACCAGCGCGTCTCCGAGGCGATGGACGCCGCCCAGGAGGGCGACTACACGACCGCCGCGACGGCTGGCGTGACGAACGCCGAGATCGCCACATCCACGGGATCGGCGGTCGGTGAGGTCGAGACCGCGGTCCCCGGACGCACCTACAAACAGGTCGACACCTGCGCCGGGGAGTTCGCCGCGCAGACGCCGTACTACTACTCCTCGCGCAAGCCCGAGTTCTACTCGGGGCCGTACGAGGGCGACGCCGCCGCGGGCGAACTCCGCGTCGACCGCGACGTCGAGAGTGTCGTCGTCGTCGGCGGCGGGCCGATCCGCATCGGGCAGGGCGTCGAGTTCGACTACTGTTCGGTGCACGCCGTGCAGGCGATCCGCGAGATGGGCATCGACGCCCACGTCGTGAACAACAACCCCGAGACCGTCTCGACGGACTACGACACCTCCGACGGCCTGTTCTTCGAGCCCATTACCGCCGAAGAGGTCGCCGACGTGATCGAGGCCGCCGACGCCGACGGTGTGATGGTCCAGTTCGGCGGGCAGACCTCCGTCAACATCGGCCACCCGCTCAAAGCCGAGATCGACCGCCGCGGCCTCGACTGCGAGGTTCTCGGGACAAGCGTCGACGCGATGGACCTCGCGGAGGACCGCGACCGCTTTAACCGCCTGATGGACGACCTCGGCATCCTCCAGCCGGAGGGCGGATCCGCGACGAGTGAAGAGGAGGCGCTCGATCTCGCGAACGACCTCGGCTACCCCGTACTCGTGCGTCCCTCCTACGTCCTCGGCGGCCGCGCGATGGAAGTCGTCCACTCCGACGAGGAGCTGAAGGAGTACATCGAGGAGGCGGTCCGCGTCTCCCCCGACAAGCCGATCCTCATCGACCAGTTCCTCGCGGACGCGATCGAACTGGACGTCGACGCCGTCTCCGACGGCAAGCGCGCGATCATCGGCGGCGTGATGGAGCACGTCGAGAGCGCGGGCGTCCACTCCGGCGACTCCGCGTGTATGATCCCGCCGCGCTCGCTCGACGCCGACACCCTCGAACGCGTGCGTGAGGTCACCGAAGACATCGCGACCGCGCTCGACACGGTCGGCCTGATGAACGTCCAACTCGCCGTGAAAGACGGCGACGTGTACGTCCTCGAAGCCAACCCGCGCTCCTCGCGGACGGTCCCGTTCGTCTCGAAGGCGACGGGCGTTCCGATCGCGAAGATCGCCGCGAAGGTGATGGCCGGGCAGACGCTCGACGACCTCGCCGCCGAAGAGCAGATCCCCGAGGACGTGAGCGTCAAGGAAGTCGTTCTCCCGTTCGACCGCCTCCCGGGGTCGGACCCGCGCCTCGGACCCGAGATGAAGTCGACGGGCGAGGTGATGGGGACGGCCTCGACGTTCGGAAAGGCCTACGACAAGGCCCAGGACGCCACGGGCAAGGCGATCCCCGCCTCCGGCACGGCGTGGGTCGACCTCTCCGCCGACGAGTTCCCCGACCCCGACAGCGAAGACGGGAACGCGCTCCGCGCGGGCTACGATACGCACTTCGACCTCGTCGAGTTCGATGACGAGGAAGCGCTCGTCTCGGCGATCCGCGAGGGCAAGATCGACCTCGTCGTCTCCCGCGACCGCGACGCCCTCGAAGTCTGCGTCGAAGAGGAGATCACCTACTTCTCGACGACCGCCTCCGCGTTCGCGGCGCTGGAAGCCCTCGACGCGAAGGACGAACCCATCGATGTCGAAGCCGTCTCCGATCGCCCGCGCCGCGTCGAGCAGTGGGGCGCGCGCTCGGACGACTAAGCGCGCAACCCACCTCTGACTGTTTTCGTGCTTTTCGACTTCCCTCTGCCGTAGATTTATCTACTAAACCGCGGCCAGACGCGCCGTGATCTGACGACGATCCCGCGTCGGATCGCGGTTGCTCGGCACGTCGACGCGGGAACGAAGACGACGGCGCTGTGGGGGGCGTCGTCGCGGGCGGTGTGCCGACTGTTCGCCAACCAGACCGCGAGGGTTTCCGAAGCGTTCCCTGTCGTGACGTCGGCTTCGATGACCATCCCGGACAGCGCTGGTAGGAAACGCGTGTCATTCAAGTTTCGTCGGACCCAGGTACCGGTAATGAAGCTCCGCCAGAACATCCGCCACTTCGCGGCGAAGAAGGCGCTGACGATGCCGGTCGTCGGCGACATCGCGACGGACAAACTCGTCGACCTCCACGTCCGCGTGTTCGGTGAGAAGGCCGATCCCGAACACCGCGAGGAGCGCGAGCCGCATATGGAGACGTTCTTCGAGTTGACGTTCGACACGTACGTCCGCGCGCTCGAAGAGGGCTTCACCGAAGCGAAAGCCCGCGAGATCACGCACATCCAGGCCAACTTCGACTTCTACAACCACGGCTGGACGGAGATGATGGAGTTCCCGGTCGACGAACTGGAAGCGCACTACGAGCGCTACGAGGAGTTCTTCGAGCGTTACGCCATCGACATCGCGAACCCGCTCGGGGACTTCCGCACGACGGAGGTTCCGGACGCGCCAGCGACGCCCGAACGACTCGACGATCCGGAGCACCCGCACGCGGAGAGTGGCTTCGCCGACGACGTCTACGTCGAAGACGAGAACGGTGAACTCCGCGTCGGCGGTCGTGAGGAACCCGAGGACGTCGACGTCGGCGCGGCTCCTGGGCTGCGAGACGTCGACGACGAGAGCGACGCCAACGAAACCGAAGCCTGACCGTCGGGCCGTTCCACACTACCTGCTGCGACAGTTTGGGATCATTCGTCGAGCGACGCGTCGATCCGGTCGGCCACCTCGTAACCCGCGACGACGCCGCCGTTGAGCGATCGCTCCGGATACTGCGCCGCGGACGCCATCCCGGCGTAGTAGACGCCCTCGCCGACCTCCCTATCGAGGTGGTACGGCACTACGAGGTCGAGATAGCCGCGCTCGTAGATCGGTGCGGCGCGCGGGTTGCGCGCGATTCGAAATTCGGAGACGGTCGAGCGGTCGAACTCCGGGAACATCGACTCGATCTCCGCGAGCCACGTCTCTCGCACCCCTCCGTCGTCCATTTGCCACAGTTCCGCCGTCTGGTCCTGCACGTACGCCGCGACGTAGAGGAGGTGGTTCCCGCCGTAGCGCTCGCGCTCGACGAAGTTCGTGTGCTCGATGAGCGCGCCGAACGGGGCGTCGTGCGCCACGTTCAGCCAGTAGGTGTCGAGCAGCGACTCGTCCATCGCGACGAGCCCGCAGACCGCCCCCTGAAAGTCGATGTCGCAGGCGTAGCCGGTGAGCGACTCCAGCACGTTCGGCATCGTCGCGACGACGGCGGCGTCGACGTCGTGTGACGCTTCTTCTCCGTCGTGTTCCACCGTCAGCGACTGCACCCGCCCCTCGGCCACGGTGAGGTCCGTGACGGGCGCGTCGGTGGTGATATTCTCCCGACCGACGGCGTCGACGAGCGCGTCGAGGAGGACGCCGAACCCGCCGTCGAAGTAGCCGAGGATCTCCCCGCGGAGGAGGTCGCGCTCGCCGCGGAAGCGGACCCGACCGAGGAACCACGCGGCGGAGATGTCGTCTTTTCGGTGCCCGTACTTCCCGTCCAACAGCGGGTCGACGAAGTTCTCGTAGACGCTCGCGGTCGTGTGTTCCTCGACGAACTCTCGGACCGTCACGTGCTCGTACTCCGCGAGGTCGTCGTAGGCGTCGAAGTCGGGGACGAGCCCCCGGACGTCGATTCCCTGCGTGAGCATCCCGAGCCTGAACTTGTCGTAGATGCTCATATGCGGGTACGCGAGGATTTCCCAGGGAGTGTCGAGCGGGTGGACGACGCCGTCGACGTAGTAGCCGTTGGTGCCGATGCGCCACTCGATCCGATCACCGAGGCCCAGTTCCTCGGCGAGTTCGACGATGGTCTCCTCCGATTTCGAGAGGTGGTGATAGAACTTCTCGATGTCGTCACCGGCGGTTTCGTAGGTGGCTGCGAGGCCACCGAGTTGGTCTGCGGCCTCGAACACCTGTACGTCGTATCCCCGCCCTTGCATCCGATAAGCGGCCGCGAGTCCCGCGATGCCGCCGCCGACGACGCCGATCATACCTGATTTTCTCGGCAGCAGGGAAAATGTGTTCCGCTCTGGGTGCCGCCGGTGCGTCGGCGGATTCGACGGGTGAGGTAGTCGCCTCCGGGATGCGTTGAGCCCCAGCCACCGCTCCGTCGTTCGCTACCTTTTTACCGCCGTTGGGCAATCTGACGCGTATGCAGACGGTCAGGGCCCCGGCGACGAGCGCGAATCTCGGCAGCGGATTCGACGTGTTCGGCGTCGCCCTCGATCGTCCCGCCGACGTCGTCCGCGTCGAGAAGGCAGACCGAACGACGATCGAGATGACCGGCGTGGGAAGTCAGTACATCCCGGAAGACCCCGACAAGAACGTCGTCGGCGCGGTCGCGGAGGCGTTGGACGCGCCAGCCCACATTCAGATCGACAAGGGCGTGCGGCCCTCATCGGGCCTCGGTTCGTCCGCGGCGAGTTCCGCCGCGGCGGCCGTCGCGCTGAACGCGCTCTACGATCGCGGACTCTCCCGCGAGGAACTCGTTCCCATCGCGGCCGAGGGGGAAGCCGTCGTCTCCGGCGAAGCCCACGCCGACAACGTCGCCCCCGCGCTCTTGGGCGGGTTTACAGTCGCCCGCGGCGACGCCGTCACGACCGTGGACGCCTCGATCCCGCTCGTGACCTGTCTCCCAGAAATCGCCGTCTCGACGCGCGACGCGCGCGACGTGATTCCCGCGTCGGCGTCGATGGAGGACGTCGTCCACACCGTCGGCTCGGCGGCGACGCTCGCGGTCGGGATGTGCCGGGACGATCCCGAACTGGTCGGCGTCGGGATGGACGAGCGCGTCGTCACGCCAGCCCGCGCGGAACTCATCACCGGCTACGACGCCGTTCACGAGGCCGCGCTCGACGCGGGAGCGACGGGCGTCACCGTCTCCGGTGCCGGACCGTCGGTCCTCGCGCCGTGTCGCGAATCCGACCGACGGCACGTCGCCGCCGCGATGGTCGACGCCTTCGCCGACGCGGGCGTCGAGTCGCGCGCGTACCAGACGTGCGTGAGTCGAGGCGCCACGCTGTACTAATTGTCCTCACAACGCTGTATCGATCGTCGCCTTCGGTCGGGAGCGACACGAAACGCCGCGGTGCAGTACCCGAGCCGCGACGCGAGTCGGTACTACCGCGGCTGATACGACGTGAGGAGGCGTTGCGACGGCCGATACGAGGCGAATGAAAATATCGCGGCTCGGAGCGAGTAGACGATCCCGCGACTCAGAGCGAGTAGACGATATCGCGGCTTAGACGCCGCGACCCTGCAGTTTCTCTTCTTCGGGGAGGCTCGTGTTGGCCTCGCCTTTCATCCCCGCACCGAGGTTCGAGGCGATCGAGGCGAGTTCGTCGGCGTCGTCCCAGTTGTTGACGGCTTCGACGATGGCCGTGCCCATCGCCGGTGGGTTCTCCGCGCCGAAGATCCCGGATCCGACGAAGATACCGTCGCACTCGTGGTGCATCATCAGCGCCGCGTCCGCGGGGGTGGCGATGCCGCCCGCCGCGAAGTTCACGACAGGCAGCCGACCCATCTCGGCGGTCTCGTGGACGAGTTCCGCGGGCGCTTCGTTCTCGCGGGCCCACTTCTCGCGCTCCTCGTGGGTCTTGCCCTCCAGTTCGCGGATCGACCCCTTGATGTTGCGCTGGTGGTGAACGGCCTGGTTCACGTCGCCGGTACCGGCTTCGCCCTTGGTGCGGATCATCGCCGCGCCCTCGTCGATCCGCCGGAGCGCCTCGCCGAGGTTGCGCGCGCCGCAGACGAACGGTGCGGTGAAGTCGCGCTTGTCGATGTGGTAGCGGTCGTCGGCGGGGGTGAGCACCTCGCTCTCGTCGATCATATCAACGCCGACCGACTGGAGGATCTCGGCCTCTTTCGTGTGACCGATCCGGGATTTTCCCATCACCGGGATGGAGACCGAGTCGACGATCTCTTTGACGTCCGCGGGGTCGGCCATCCGCGCGACGCCGCCGCGCTTTCGGATGTCCGCGGGGACGGCTTCCAGCGCCATCACCGCGACCGCGCCCGCCTCCTCGGCGATCTTCGCCTGTTCGGCGTCGACGACGTCCATAATGACGCCGCCCTTCTGCATCTGTGCGAACCCCCGCTTGACGAGCTCGGTCCCGCGGCGGAGTTCAGACAGATCAGTCTCTTCGGACATACCACAGAATTGCGGTCGGATGCACTTAAACGGTTTAGTCACGGCCCCGTCGGCGGTTTGGCCGGTGACAGAACGGGAGGAAATCGTCGAACCGGCATCCCTTTTTCACCGGCAGCCGAGCGTCGCATATGGCACCGTCTCGCGCGCCGTCGCCGATCGGCGCACTCGTCTCCGGCGAGGGGCTTCCGGAACCCGACGACCTCTCGCGGTGGCTCGCGCCGCTGCCGACGTGGCTCGAAAACGTCGGACTCCGGTTCGCCTGGGTCGTCGTCGCGATCAACCTCCTCGGCACCGCGTTCGGCTTCTGGTACTACGGCTTCCACCCGCTGCCGCTCTCGGACCCGCTCATCACCTGGCAGTTCGCGGCCGAACCGGTCTCGATGTGGCCGTTCGTTCCCGATAGCCCGATGGCGACGCTCTTCATCGCGCTGGCCTTCGCGAGCTGGAAGCTCGGGCGGACGAACGAGTACCTCGCCGCGCTCGCCTTCTTCGGCTGCTGGAAGCTCGGTCTCTGGACGCCGTACGTCCTCGCGGTCTTCTCGGAGGCGTTCCTGCAGACCACGTGGATCCCGCTCTACGTCTTCCTGTTCGTGAGCCACCTCGCGATGGTCGTACAGGCGTTCGTCCTGCATCGGATCGCCGACTTCCCCGTCCGCGCGGTCGCCGTCGCGCTCGCGTGGTACGCGCTCAACGACGTCGTCGACTACTTCGTTCCGATCGTCGGCGACCCGCACCACACGTCCCTGCCGCTGCCCGACGCGACGGTCGTCGACGTCGGCGGCGGGACGACCGTACTCCAACTGGCCGCCGCCGGGGCTGTCCTGCTCACGTTCGCGGCGACCTTCTTCGCGCTCGCGACGCGGGCGAAGAAGTTGGAAGCACGCGTGCCCGGCCGATAACTGGACACCCGTGCCCGGCGGATACCGGAGCGATCTGTTGATACCGCGGCGATCACGCTTTTCCGGATGCCGTACCTAGTATACCCGATGAGTGATCTCTTCGACGCCGTCGCCGACCTGCCGTTATCGATCGAATCGGCCGAGAGAACGCGGCGCGAGCGCGACACGTCCAGCGGGTTCCTCCGGGTGACGACGACGTTTCATCTCACGGGGTCGGAACCGGAGGAGCCGGAAACGGCGGGATCGGCGTCTCACGGGGGGAAGCACGTCGGCCGCGGCGAGGACGTCTCCTACGACACCGCCGATCACGATGCCCTCGCGGACGCGCCGTCGTTCGACTTCGCGGGCGAGTACACGTTCGCGGAGTTCTCCGCGTATCTCGACGACGTGGACCTGTTCCCGACGAAACCGCCGGAGCGCGAGACGGCGCGTCACTACCGCCGCTGGGCTGTCGAGTCGGCGGCGCTGGATCTCGCGCTCCGCCAGAACGACCTGTCGCTCGCGAGCGCGGTCGGTCGCGATCCCGAGTCGCTGCGGTTCGTCGTCTCGACACGGCTCGGCGACCCGCCGACGACAGATAGACTAGAGGCGATTCTCGACACCTACCCCGGAACCGAGTTCAAACTGGACCCGACGCCCGAGTGGGAGTCCGGGCTCATCGATGCCGTCGCCGCGACAGACGCCGTTCGGATCCTCGATCTGAAGGGGCTGTACGAGGGCACGGAGGTCGACGCCGAACCGGATCCGACACTCTACGAGCGCCTTCTCGATGCCTTCTCCGACGCCGTGTTCGAGGATCCGGCATTCACCGACGAGACGCGGCCGCTCTTCGACGGAGCGGAGGGACGCGTCTCGTGGGACTACCCGATCACGGGCGTCGAATCGGTGGAGGCACTCCCGTTCGAGCCGGAGTGGCTGAACGTCAAGCCCTCGCGGTTCGGCACGGTCGAATCGCTGTTCGAGACGATCGAGTGGGCGGAAGCCCGCGACATCGACCTGTACGGCGGCGGGCAGTTCGAACTCGGCGTCGGCCGCGACCACATTCAACTGCTCGCGTCGCTGTTCTATCCCGACGGGCCGAACGACGTCGCCCCCGGCGGGTACAACGATCCCGACGTCGCGGCCGGACTGCCGAGGAGTCCGCTGGATGCGCCGCGCAACGAACTCGGATTCGGGTGGGACTCAGCTCGGTGATTCGCGGAAAAACACGCTCTGGTCCCTCGCACGGGCAGCGCCTCCGAACCCGACGCTGACTCGGGATAGGGTCCCGAAATCTGATCGAGAGCTTCCCGATGGCACGGGCTACCATAGATAACGTGTCAATACTAACGACGCGCGGAGACCGTACGGTTGGGTATGGCGAACGTACAACAGGCGGCGGCGGAGGAGTACGACGTCCGCCGCTACCGCCCCGCCGACCGCGACGGATTTCTCTCGCTGTACGAGGCGGTATGGGGACGGTCGAAGGGACGCGAGTGGTTCGATTGGCGGTTCGCGGAGAACCCCTACGCCGACCGCGTCGAGATCATCGTCGCCGAACGTCGCGGGGAGGTCGTCGGCGCGGAACCGTTACTCGCGTTCCCGCTCGCCAGTGCTGAGGGGACGGTCACGGCCAGACAGCCGGTCGATTGGATCGTCCATCCCGATCACAGACGCCGCGGTCTCTTCACGCGAATGACCGAGGAACTGCTCTCGACGGCCGCGGATCGAACCTCGGTCCTGTTCAACTTCCCGAGTGAGGTCCTTCGTCCCGGACTCCAGAAGTTCGAGTGGACCGAACTCGGCTCGGTGTCGACCAGGTACCGGATCCAAAATTTGACCCGGTTCGCCCCCGACGATGACGGTGCGTCGGCGCGGGTGGCTCGTGCCGCGGCCAGTGCGGGTTCACCCGTGGTTCGGGCCTGTCTGGGGGCGATCGATCGCGTGACACCGACGTCGGACGGCATCGAGGTCGATCGGGTGGAGGGTATCGCGACGTCGGCCGTGCGCGCCGTGTACGGCGAGACGCGGCCCGAAGAGATCCACGTTCCGCGCCAGGAAGCCTTCCTCGCGTGGCGGTTCGCGAACCCGCGCTGGAAGACGACGACCTACGTCGCCCGCGACGGCGGTCGTCCGGTCGTGACGCTCGTCGCGGCGACAGAGCGGGTCGGGGAGTCCGTCCTCACGCGGCTTCTCGACGCCCAGCCGATGGTGACTGACGCAGCGAGGAAACCCGCCTTCGAGGCCGCCCTCGCCGCCCTGGTGAGCGACCACGCCACTGCGGACTGCCTCGAAGCGTCGACGACGCCGTTCCCGGGCGTGCTCAGACGCCACGGCTTCCTGAGCGACGCCGGGTTCCCGCTCGACCGTGTGGCGACGCCGACGACGCACGCCGTTCGGTCGCTTTCTCCCGATGCCGAGACCGCGTTGGGGGCGGACGTACTCGCCGCGGATAACTGGATCCTCTCTCTGGCCGACCGCGACGTGGCGTAGCGGTCCGTTAGGCGTCTTCGAATCCGTCCTCGAAGACGAACGTCCCGTTGCGCTGGACCACCTCGCCGTCGACTTCGATCACCGAGTTCTCGCTCATATCGACGATCATATCGACGTGCTCGGCGCTTTCGTTGCGCTCGTTGTCCTCGCCGACCGTGTCCGGGTAGGCGGATCCGACCGCCATATGGACCGTATCGCCCATCTTCTCGTCGAAGAGCATATTGTATGTGAAGCGGTCGATCGCGCGGTTCATCCCGATCCCGAGTTCGCCGAGGTAGCGCGCGCCCTCGTCGGTCTCGAAGATGCCGTCCAACACGTCCTCGTTGCGACCGGCGCTGTAGGATTCGACGCGCCCGTCCTCGAAGCGCACGCGCACGTCCTCGATCTCGCGGCCCTGTCGGTACAGCGGCATATCGAAATAGACCTCGCCGTCGACCTCGTCGCGAACGGGGGCGGTGAACACCTCGCCGCCCGGAAGGTTCGCCTCGCCGAAGTCGTTGAGCGTCTTGTTCCCCGCGAGACCCATCGTCACGTCGGTCTCCTCGCCCGAGCGGATGCGGATTTCGTCCGCGTCGTCGAGGATCTCGACCATCCGCGCTTGGTGTTCGCGCTGTGCCTCCCAATCCAGACTCACGGCGTCCCACACGAACCCTTCGTAGGCCTCAGTGCTCATCCCCGCGAGTTGGGCGTTGCCTGAGGTCGGAAACTGCGTGAGACACCACGTCTTCGAGAGCCGTTCCTGCAGGACGGGCTTCATCGCGCGGCGGTACGCCGCGTTGCGCTCGGGGTCGACGTCGGCCGTTTCAGTCGCGTTGACGTCGCCGCGGACGGCGATGTAGACGTCCATCTCCTCGTACATCGCGAGGAGGTGTTCGGGCGTCTCGAAGTCGCCGTCGCGGTTCCGGAGGAACGCGCGGGTCGCGCGGGAGTCGCTGTTGAGCGAGACGGGGTGCGCGCCGCGCTCGGCACACTCCTCGTGTAGTGCGACGACCAGGTCCTCGGCGGCGGCGGGCGCGCTGATCACGACGCGGTCGCCGGACTCGATCCCCGTGGAGTGGTCGGCGACGATCCGTGCGTGTTCGCGGATTCGCGGGTCCATACTCGACGGTCGTCCGTGCGGACCAAACGCCTTTCGCCACACGGGCTGCGTGGTTCCGGTTGTTTGCTGGCTTTCGGCCGTGTGGTGGCTCCCGACTGGGTGCTGGCTTTCGGCGTGCACTGAATCTCGGTCTACGGGGCACTCAGAGTTGTGTGCGCTCTCGACCCTTGATATGTAGGGGTGTACCCTATACCGCTCCGGCCCGTTACCCTGACTATCGGCCCTCGCTATGACCAACCACTCTGATCCACAGTCGATCGACGACGTCGACACCGACAGAGAGACGCTCGTATACACCCGTGAGCCGGACGAATCCCCCTCCAACAGCGTGATCGAGGCCGTCGGAAAGTTGCGCGGAACCGATCCGACGAAGCTTCCGTCACTGTATGAGTCGATCGACCCCGACGCGATCGACGACCTGATCGACGGACAAGCGGAGCGCTCCCTCGCTTCCACCGACGTGTGCGTGACGTTTCAGTTTGCAGGCTGTGAGGTCGCCGTCTACGCCGATCGTCGAACGATCGTCTCGCGGCCGATCTCGCATCGGTAGCGACGTTCCCTACGGCAATTCCGCGAACAGCGCGGACAACAGCTTGCGCTCGGCGGCGTGGATGTGCTCGGAGAACGTCGCCGACGTGATCCCGAGTTCCGCGGCGACGTCCTCGCCCGTCGTCTCCCGCGGCCAGTCGTAGTACCCGGCCTCGAAGGCGGTCTGGATGACTTCTCGCTGTCTTTCTGTCAGTTCAGACGTGAGTAGCTGTTGGTACGTTGACCGGCTGAACATCGGGGTGACGCCGTCCTTCTCTCGTTTCCCCGTGAGTTCAGCGTTCGGATGTTTCGCGAGAAAGGCGTCGATGATCGCTCTGGAGTCGTACTGCGGTGGGATCTCCACGACGATTCGCCCCTCTCCGTTCTCACCGCGAACGGTCCGCGGGAGCGCGCCGAGTTCGGCGAGGTGGTACGCCGGGCAGTCACCGGAGACGGTGAACTCGAAGAGGCCCCCGCTCTCGTAGTCACAGAGTAACGTCGTGTCGACCGATCCGTGCGCCGTCGAGAGGGCGTCGACCCGCTGCGGATCCGCGTCGATCACGTTGAAAAACTCCGAGTACCGACCGTCGCCGCGAGAGAGCATCTCCACGAGTTCGACCGTACAGTTCTCGGATTCGGAGACGCCGACGAAGGGATATTTCGAATCGCGTAGCGTGAACTCGACCTCGTGGATCGACGAGTCTCGTTCACGGGGGACTTTTTCGGACATCGGCCATCCCGTGAAGGTACCCGCCAATCGATAATGAACCTTTGCTAGGAGGGACGCTGAGGGCGATTCTTGACGCGCGCTGGCGGCGGATTGCGACGTGTTACGCCGACCAGTCCCTTTCACCGGCGCGAACGACGGCATCGAGCCAGTTCTCTTCGGGCGGCAGGGGACAGGAAAACGCGTCGCTGAACGCACAGAACGGGGTGTACGCGAGGTTGAAGTCGATGACGACGGTCTCGCCGCCTTCGAGTTCATCCTCCGGGTGCAGTTCGAGATACCGGCCGCCGCGGTACGTTTGCTGCCCAGTCGTCTTATCGCGGAACGGGACGAAAACCGCCTCCTCACCGTCTTCGGGGCGCTGTTTGTAGCCGTGGAGTCGGTGCCGCTCGTCGGCGAGTTCGAACTCGAACGTGACGATGCGAACGTATCTGACCTCATCGCCCGTGTTCGTCTCCATCGGAACCGGTTCCGGATCCTCGTGACGCGTCACCGTCGTCTCGACGCGGTACGCTGGAGCCGGTTCGAAGTAGTCCAGTCCGTCGAACCCGTCGCGGGCCTCCGGGGGCACAGGCGACTGCGGGTGCGAGCCGAAGAAATCGTCTTTCTCCTCGCGGTTCGCACGGAGCGTCTCGACGTAGTCGGCGTCGGTCATACCCGTACATTCCGCGCCGCACCGTAACGTCTGACGGTTCGATGCCGCGGACCGGGTCGAGACGGCGGGGAGGGAAGCAACCGTCTCCGTTCACGCGGCGCGTACGCTACCAAGTCCCTCGCGTCACCGGTGCTCGGCGTTTCGACCGTCCCGCTGGTACCCGTGGCCGACGAGGAGGGCGACGACGTTCGCCGCGAAGAGCGTGAGAAACACGGTCGGCTCGCTCCCGTCGAGGCCGCCGAGGAGCAGCGGCACGTACAGAAACGGGAGGGCGACCGCCGACCAGAACGCGACGAAGCGGAGGGGGACGGCGAGTGATTCTATCGATGGACGGACGGCTGACGGATCCGAAAGCCGCTCGCGTGCGCGGGCCACGCGTTCGGAGCCGAAGGGATCGTGTGAGTTAGACATGCGGGGACACTCCGTACCAGCGTTACGGTGGTATCCCCCATATAGCCGCCCGAGCGTTCCCGTCGATTTAAGCCCGTTTACGACCTCGAAAGGCGGTTAGAGAGGTGTTTACGACGCCAGGAGATCGATCGATACCGTTTATCCGGGGCGCTAACGCTTTTTCGCGGGAAAATATAAACTACGTGAAATTATTTCGGGAATAGGCACGGTACCGCGACCGCCCGTGGCGACGCGTGACGTGCTCGCAAGCGTCGAAGCGGGGCTCAGTCACGCGGCTTTTTGTGGCTCGGGGATAAGTCCCCAACGTCTATGACAGACGACGACGTCCCGACGGCGCGGTCGGTCGACAGCAACCTCTTTATCACCGTATCGGGGCCGCCCGGATGCGGTGCGACGACGCTCTGTGAGGGACTGTCGGCGGCGCTCGACTGCGGCTACGTCTCCGGCGGCGACATCTTCCGCGAACTCGCCGACGAGCGTGATATGTCGCTGTCACAGCTCATCGCGAAGACCGATGAGACCGACGAGATCGACCGCGCGCTGGATCGTCGCCTCCGGACGATCGCGGAGCAGTGGGGCGCGGCGAACAAGCCGTTCGTCCTCGAGTCCCGACTGGCCGGGTGGCTCGCTGGCAACCGTGCGGATCTCCGGATCTGGCTCGACGCGCCCGATGAGGTCCGCGTCGATCGGACGCGCGACCGAGAGGAGATGGAGGCCGAGATGCGCGTCCGCGAGGTCAGCGAGGCCGGTCGGTACAAGTCGTACTACGGGGTCGACGTCTCCGATCAGTCCTTCTACGATCTCTCGGTCAACACCGCGCGCTGGAGCCCCTCGGCGACGCTGGAGATGGTCCTCACGGCCATCGAGGAGTACGATCCCGAGGTCGACGAGGGCGCGTTCCGGACCAAAGACATCGAACTCTGAGTTAGGGAGTCTCGATACGCTCTCGACGCTCGCCGTCTGTCTCGCGCTACGGTCGCGACACCAGCTTCCGGAGCCGCGGCACTTCCGCGCGGATCGCCCGCCGTTTCAAGAGCAGGAAGCCGACGAAGATGACGACGAAGCCGACTCCCGTGTAGACGGTCGGCACTTCATCGAGGACCGCCCAGCCCGCGAGCGCCGCAAAGATCGGGGCGACGTAGGAGACGAGGTTGATTTCGATCGCGCCCAACCGATCGAGCAGATCGAAGTAGATGAGGAAGCCGAGCGCGCTCGCGACGACCGAGAGGTACGCGAGCGCCGCAAGCGACTCGATCGTCCAGACGACGTCGGCCATCGACTCGCCCATCCCGAGGCTCACCCCGTGCATAATGAGCGCGCCCCCGATCATCGACCACGCCTCCATCGTCTCGATCGGGAGGTCGGCGTCGACGCGGCGGGTCAGCACCGAGCCGAGCGCGAACGCGGCTGCCGCACCGAAGATCAGGAGCTTCGCGACGGCACCGCCCGTCAGGAGGTTGTTCGGATCGGGGTTCGACAGGACGACGACGCCCACCAATCCGAGGAGTAGGCCGACAATACCGACCGCGGTGAGGCGTTCCCGGGGGAGAAACAGCCGGGCGAACCCGCTCGTCAACACGGGGCTGAGGCTCACGATGACGGCCGCCGCCGCAGACGTGACGGCTGGGTCGGTCTCGCCGATGAAGAGCAGCGTGTGATAGCCCGCGATGAGCAGCGTCGCGCCGATGCCGACGACCGTCCACTGCTCGCGGGTCCGGGGGAGGGGTCGATCGGTGACGTAGAACGCGTACGCGAGCATCAACACGCCAGCGACGTCGTAGCGGAGCGCGGCGAAGAGAACCGGCGGGATGTAGTCGAGTCCGGCCTTGATGGCCATAAAGGCGGAACCCCACGCCGCGGCGAGCAGGGCGAATAAGATGAGGTTTCGATACCGGGTCACAGCGAAACTGTCGCGGCGGTCGCCCTCAACGTTTCGTTCCGTCGACGCGTTCGCGGATCGCCATCCTGTCGGCCGCACATCCGTGGCCGCGTTCGGACGGTCGCGGGTCGCTACCGCTCATCTGGCAGCCCGCCAGCCGCTACCGCTCATCCGGCAGCCCGCCAGCCGCTACCGCTCATTCGACCTTTGGTTCCGGCGATTCACCGGACGCCCGCCGCTCGTCTCGGATCGCTCGAATGACGTCCTGGCGGGCGACGATTCCCACGAGTTTCCCGTCCTCGACGACCGGCAACCGGTTGATGTCGCGCTCCTCGTCGGCGAGGAGATCCAGAATCTCGTCTATCGTCGTATCGGGTCCGACGGTCACGACGTCCGCCGTCATCACTTCACGGATCGGTTTGTTCGTGTTCCGCAGGAGGTCGATTCCCAGATCCAGATCATCCCACGAGATATCGACGGCGTAGGTGAGCGTCTCCAGAAACGGCGGGAACCCGACCGGGATCCACAGCGTCCGGTCTTTCGTCTGAAACAGGCCCACGAGGTCGTGCTGGGTGACGATGCCGACGACTCTCTCCTCCTCGTCGACGACGGGGTAGCCGTTGAAATCCGCGCGGGCGAGTCGGCCGAGGACCTCGCTCACGTCGTCTTCGGCCGAAACGGTTTCGACGTCGGTCGTCATCAGATCGCGCGCCGCCAACGGTTGGTTCCGGGACATACGCGGTAGTTTGTCGTCGGACGGGCTAATTATTGCGGCGGGGAGAACCGAGACTGAGATATCTTTATGAACGCCCGCAAATTAGCGATGGTATGGCCGCTCACGGCCGTTCCACCCTCCGTGACCTGTTCGACGATTCGCCGACGCCGCACATCGCGCACCCGCCGCGCACCCACCACCGACACTTCTACGTCGCGACCGACGGGTCGTATCGCCGAAACGGCGCGGACGGCGGTCTCGGGGTCGTCATCGAGGCCCGCGACGGAACTCGCGTCGCGCGGCTCTCGCTTCCCGACGCCGCCCCGAACAACAACGTCGCAGAGTACCGCGCGCTCCACCTCGGTCTCGACGTGTTGGCCGCGCGGGCACCGAAGCACGCGCGCGTCGGCGTCCTCGTCGATCACGACGCCCTCGCGGCAGCGGTGAACGGCGAGGTGCTAGTCGACGCGAGCGGCGACACCGGCTGGCGACCGGGCGACGGCCCGCGGGTCCCGTCCGGAAGCGAGTCGCACTGGCGCGGCATCCGCGCGCGCATCGCTGGCTTCGGTGAGCTCCGGGCCGCGCGGATCGACAGCCGGGATAACCCCGCTCATCCCCTCGCGAACGCGCCGGAGGCGTACGCCCACGTGAACCGCAGCCTGGACCGCTGCGTCCTCCCCGCCCAGATCGATCCGATCGACGACGGCACCGACGGGAGGACCGCCGCTTTCGGAGAGCGCACTGAAAACGCCGATCCGCAGTTCCCGCCGCCGTCTCGATTCGAGGGACGTGCGAGCGATTAACTGCGATCGGCCTCTGACTGTCCGCGAATTGGCACATAAGAACCGACAGCGAGTGAGGCGGACTAGCCTTGCGCGTCGACGACGGCGACGCCCGCGAGGTTGACGATGTCTTTCACCTCGTCGCCGCGCTGGAGGACGTGCACGGGCTTGTCCATCCCGACGAGCATCGGACCGATGGCCTCCGCGCCGCCGAGGCGCTGGAGGAGCTTGTAGCCGATGTTCCCCGCTTCGAGGTTCGGGAAGACGAGGACGTTCGCGGGCTCGTCGAGCTGTGAGAACTCGTAGGTGCCCTCAAGGATATCGTCGACGACGGCGGTGTCCGCCTGCATCTCGCCGTCGACGGGGAAGTCGACCTCGCTATCGCCGTGGAGTTCCGAGACCGCCTCACGGATCTTCCGCGTGCCCGCGTTGTCGACGCTGCCGAAGTTCGAGTACGACAGCATCGCCGCGCGCGGTTCGACGTTGAACCGCCGAGCGAGGTCGGCGGTGTGCTTGGTGATTTCCGCGAGCACGTCGGCGTCGGGATCGAGGTTGACCGTCGTGTCGGCGGCGAAGATGACGCGGTTCTTGAACGTCAGGAGGTAGACCCCGGCCGCGTACTCGGCTTCGGGCGCGGTACCGATGATCGAAAGCGGCGGCCGAAGCGCCGAGGGGTAGTGATGCGTCAGCCCCGTGAGCATCGCGTCGGCGTCGCCCTGTTCGACCATCACGCTGGCGAAGTAGTTGCTGTCGCCGCGGATCAGCTCGTGAGCCTCGTTCTTCGTGACGCCCTCGCGCTGGCGGAGTTCGTAGAGGCGATCGGCGTAGTGGTCCCAGTCGCCGCTGCGCGGATCGACGATCTCGGGGTCGAAATCCAAACCGAGGCCGTCCGCGGTCCGCTCGATCCTGTCCGCGTTTCCGACGAGGATGGGCTCTGCGATCCCCTGCTCGCGCATCTGGTAGGCCGCGCGGATGATCTTCTCGTCGCCGCCCTCCGCGAGCGCGACGCGCTTGGGATCGGACTTCGCCTTGTTGAGGACGACGCGCATCATCTCGCGGGACTTCCCGAGGCGCGCTTCCAGCCGTTCCTCGTAGGCGTCGAGATCGACTTCCGTCCGCGCGGAACCGGAGTCCATCGCGGCCTTCGCGACCGCGGGCGCGACCGTGAACAGCACGCGCGGGTCGAGCGGCTTCGGGATGACGTAGTCGGGGCCGAACTGCAGCGGTTGGTCGCCGTAGGCCTTCACGACGGCGTCGGGGACGTCCTGCCGCGCGAGGTCCGCGAGCGCTTTCGCCGCGGCGCGCTTCATCTCCTCGTTGATCTCCGTCGCGCGCACGTCGAGCGCGCCGCGGAAGATGAACGGGAACCCGAGGACGTTGTTCACCTGGTTCGGGTAATCGGAGCGCCCCGTCGCCATGATGACCATATCGTCGCGGGCGGCCTTCGCGTCCTCGTATTTGATCTCGGGGTCCGGGTTCGCCATCGCGAAGACGATCGGGTTCTCCGCCATCGACGCGACCATCTCCGGAGAGACGATTCCGCCGACGGAGAGGCCGACAAACACGTCCGCGCCCTCCAGCGCGTCTTCGAGCGTGTCGTCGTCGGTGTCGGCGGCGAACTCCAGTTTGAACTCGTTGAGGTCGTCTCGGTCGGTGCCGATGACGCCCGAGGAGTCGCACATCACGATGTTGTCGCGGTCGACGCCCAATGTAGTGTAGAAGCGCGCGGTCGCGATCGCGGACGCGCCCGCGCCGGAGAAGACGACGTTCAGGTCGGCGAGGTCCTTCTCGACCACGTCGGCGGCGTTCAAAAGCGCCGCGCCGGAGATGATCGCCGTGCCGTGCTGATCGTCGTGGAAGACCGGGATATCGACCTCTTCGCGAAGTCGCGACTCGATTTCGAAGCACTCCGGCGCTTTGATGTCTTCGAGGTTGATGCCGCCGAAGGTCGGCTCCATCGCGCGAACGGTGTCGACGATCTCGTCGGGGTCCTCCAGATCGAGTTCGATGTCGAAGACATCGATGTCGGCGAAGCGCTTGAACAGGACGCCCTTGCCCTCCATCACCGGTTTCGACGCCTGCGCGCCGATGTTCCCGAGGCCGAGCACGGCGCTGCCGTTCGAGACGACGCCGACGAGGTTCCCCTTCGCCGTGTACTCGTACGCACGCGCGGGGTCGGCGTCGATGTCGCGACACGGCGCGGCGACGCCCGGCGAGTACGCCAGCGAAAGGTCGCGCTGGGTGTTCGTCGGCTTCGTCGTCGAAATTTCGATCTTCCCGGGCGGCTCCTCGCGGTGATACTCTCTCGCGTCGTCGTCCAGTCCCATAGCGGCGGCGATGATACCGGCACAAAAAAAGCTATCTGTCGAATGGTGATTCGACAGACGACGAACTACAACTCGAATACGAGTTCTCGACGGCGTCAGAGGCGTCCCTGCGCCGGTTCTGACATCCCTCCCGCAGCGCCCGTTCGAACAGTTGGCTGTTCCCGTCTCCCGCCGTCTTTGATGGCGGCCGGGACGCTCCGAAAGAGCGATTCAAGTAGCTTCGCTCCCGACGTGCGCGTATGGATGCGCGTCTCCGACGGTTCGTCGGCGTTTCCGCCGCGCTCACGGGTATCTTGATGGTACTCGGCGTGTACACCGCCTCGACGGGAGCGGGATTGACCTGCGCCGGTCGATGGCCCTTCTGTGACGGCTATCTCGGGCTGTTCCCGGCGAACTGGAGCAGTTTCGTCGAGTGGTTCCACCGACTCGTCGCGATGATCACCGGTTTCGTCGTCCTGGGAACGACGGTTCTGGCGTGGCGGCAGGGCGCGGACCGCCGCGTTCGCCTGGCGCTGGCGGGGGCGACGATCCTTCTCCCCTCCCAGATCATCCTCGGGGCGCTCACGGTGACGACCTACCAGTGGGCCATTCTCTTAGCGCACTTCGGGACGGCCTCGATCATCTTCACGGGCGTCGCGCTGGCGTCCGCGTGGGCGTACGAACCCGCGACAGACGCCGCGGCGCGGGATCGGATACGAGGCTCGCTCGCGGCCGCGTCGGGGTTACTCCCGATCTTACTCGTCCTGACGCCGCACACCTTCGTCACCTTCGGGCCGACCGTCCAGGCGGTGTATTACTCACTCGGCCTCGCCGCCTACACCGCGCTCTTGGCGGCGGCGGTGTGGGCCGCTCCGGCGGGTGTGGGAGTGACGTCCCGACCGCTCCGCCGCCTGAGCGCGGCGGCCGCGCTCGTGGTCATCTCGCTGTTGGTCATCGGACGGCTCGTGTACGGCGGCACGCTGCAGTACGTCTCCGTCGGCGGGACGCTCCTCGCACTCGGACTCGTCGCCGCGGCGTGGTACGTCGCACGAATCCGCGGCGGCGCGACCGACGCACGTGCGATTTCCGGGAGCGACTGACCGTTCGGGTGCGATCGATTGAGGGTGACCAATCGAGAGGGACTGCCACTCGGATCGACCACGAACGCGATCGGAATATCGCAGCAGGAACGGTCGAAACGGGGTGAGACGGGTGAACAGACGTGTGCCGAAACGACACGTTGTTATATGGTTCTCTATTACGAGACGATGTTATGGACAGACGGACCTACGTGAAGACCGGCGCGGGCGTCCTCGCTGGCGGTCTCCTCGCCGGATGTACCGGCGGCGGGTCTGGCGGACAGGAATCGACGACCGAAGCGGACGGCGATTCGGGTTCGGACTCGACGCAGACCGACGCGGCGACCACGGAATCGGTCGTCCCCTCGAACGTCGTCATCGGTTCGGACATCCCGTACCGGCCGTTCGAGTACGAGACGACCTCGGGCGAACTCACCGGTTTCGACGTGGACATCGCGGCAGCGGTCTTCGAAGACCAGCTCGGCGTCGACTACGAGTTCAAGGCGACCAGTTTCGACTCGATCATCCCCTCGCTCAACAACAACAACTTCCGGATCATCATGTCCGCGATGACGATCAACGACGAGCGAGCAGAGCAGGTCGACTTCTCGGATCCGTACTTCACGGCCTATCAGACGGTTATCGTCCGCGACGACGGCGAGATCACGTCGAAAGCGGATCTGCAGGGGCACCCCGTCGGCGTCCAGAAGGGGACCACCGGTGCGACCGCCGCCGAGGAGCTCCAGACGGAGTTCGACGGCGACCTCGATATCAAGAGCTACGACCAGATCTCCGGGGCGTTCCAGGCGCTCATCAACGGACAGGTCGACGCGATCATCAACGACAACACCGTCAACGCGGAGTTCGCGAACGACCGCGACGACGTCGTCTTCCTCGAGGGGGACGGCGCGGCCGCCGAGAGCGACCAAGAAGCGCCGCCGTACCTCACGCTCACGGTCGAGAACTACGGTATCGCCTTCCGACAGGACGACGACGAGTTCCGCGAGCGCGTCAACGAGGCGCTCGCGGCGATCAGAGAAGACGGCACGTACGACGAGATCTACTCGGAGTACTTCTCCGGATAACGCGCGCAGAACGCTACCCACCTCGCCCCAACAATGGCTGATTCATACTCGGGCGCATCACCCGAAGCCAACGCCGCTGCCGACGGGTTCTTCGACGATCAGACGCTGAAGTATCTCGGCGTCGGGCTGTCGGGTCTGTTCGCACTCGGTATCGTCCTCTTACTCCTGTACATCCTGACGTCACAGGTCAACTACGGCCTGATCCCGACGATCTTACCGCAGTTCATCAGGGCTTACGGACTGGTGCTCGGCATCGTCGTCACGAGCAGCGTGCTGTCGGTGACGTCCGGGATCTTCGTCGGCCTCGCACGCGTCTCGAAGACGGCGATCACGAGCGGTATCTCGGCGGCGTACGTCCAGTTCTTCCGCGGGACCCCGCTGCTCTTTCAGATCTTCGTCGTCTACTTCGGCATTCCGACGCTGTGGCCCGGGACGTTTCCGATCTCCGATTGGGGGATCCCGACGGCGATCATCGCACTGACGCTCAACCACGCGGCATACGTCGGCGAGGCAGTCCGAGGGGGTATCGGCGCGGTTCACGAGGGCCAGATGGAAGCCGCCCGCTCGCTCGGGATGGGCTACGTGCAGGCGATGCGCGAGGTCGTCATCCCGCAGGCGTGGCGCAACGCGCTCGCGGCGGTCGGGAACGATCAGATCATTCTCGTGAAGGACACCTCGCTGCTGACTGTCATCGCCGTCCCCGAACTCATCCAGCAGTTCCGCAGCGTCAACAGCGCGACGTTCGATCCGTGGACGCCGCTGGTGCTCGTCGCGATCGCGTACCTGTCGATCACGATTCCGATGGGGCGGCTCGTCGAATATCTCGAAGCTCGTTCGGACTGGGGCGGTGATTCACGATGACCGACGACACCGACGGACCGAGCCGTGACGGCGCACCGACCGATAGCAGCGAACGCGTGCTGCTCGAATTCGAGCACGTTGACAAGTACTTCGGGGAGACGCACGTCCTGAAAGACGTCTCCCTCGACGTCGATGACGGCGAAGTGTGCGTCGTCGTCGGCCCCTCCGGTTCGGGGAAGTCGACGCTGCTTCGCTGTGCCAATCGCTTAGAGGAGATCCAAAACGGCGAGATCAGACTGGACGGTCGCTCGATCTCTGACCCCGACGCCGACATCAACCGCCTCCGCCAGCGCATCGGGATGGTGTTTCAGTCGTTCAACCTCTTCCCGCACAAGACCGCGCTCGAAAACGTGACGCTTGCACCGCGGAAAGTCCGGGGCATTCCGGAGGCGAAGGCCCGACAGCGCGCGGAGGAACTCCTCGCGGACGTCGGGTTGCTCGATCAGGCCGACTCCTATCCGAATCAGCTCTCCGGCGGGCAACAGCAGCGCGTCGCCATCGCCCGCGCACTCGCGATGGACCCGAAAGTGATGCTCTTCGACGAAGTGACGAGCGCGCTCGATCCCGAACTCGTGGGCGAGGTGCTCGAAGTGATGCGCGAGCTCGCGGCCGACGGGATGACGATGATGGTCGTCACCCACGAGATGGGCTTCGCCCGCGAGGTGGGCGACCGCATCGTGCTGATGGACGAGGGGCGGATCGTCGAAACCGGCGATCCCGAGTCGTTCTTCGAGCGTCCCGAGACCGACCGCGGCGAGCAGTTCCTCTCAAAGATCCTTTGAACCGGGAACTCGATTCCCGACAAAACACTTACCGAACCGCCGTGTAGCGTCGGCCGTGACCAACGTCCCCGGTCTCGGATTCGTCGTTATCCTCGCGGCGATCGGACTCTTCCTCGCCCTCCCGGTCCTCGCCGCCGTGAGCCTGCTCGTCGCCCGCGCGACCAGCGCGCGGATCGAATGGGCGCTGGTGGGGACCCACGCCGTCGCCCTCGTCGGTGGCGTCGGCGTCGCCGTCCTCAATCTCGGGACCGACCTCGACCTCGCCGCGGGTGTGATCGTCGGACTGCTTCGGACGACTGCGGTCGTCCTCGTGGCGGGCCTCTTCCTCGCGGTCGTCGTCGAGGGAATTCCGATCGCGGCCGGTGCGGCGGTGACGGTCGTCTTGCGAGAGGTCTCGTGGCCGCACGCGCTCCGCTGTGCGACCGCGGGCTACGCTCTCGGCGGGATCGGCGGCGCGCTCGCCGGAATCGCGCTCACCAGTGCACTCGAAGCCGCGGCGCTCGGCGCGTTGCTGGCCGCTCCGGGCGCGCTCGGAAGTGTCGCTCTCGACGCGGCAGCGTCTCGGTTCCTCCGCGGACGACTGACCGCGTAGTCGAACGAGGTCGACCGCGTGGTCGAATCGAGGATCACATAAAGTCCGACAGCCCGGCCTGCCCGTCGTCTTCGGCCGGGTCTTCGTCTCCTTCCGCGGCGTCCGACTCCGCGTCGCGGTCCAGCGCCTCCGAATCGAGCGTTTGCTGATCGCTTCGGCCGTCGTCGCCGTCCCGCTGATCGGTCAGACCACCGTCCTCGCCCGCCTCTTCGCCGTCTGTCTCCGCACCGTCTCCGTTCGCCCTCCTGTCGCGGCCGTCAGTTCCCTCTCGCTGGGCGAACGCCCCTCTGGCGTGGTCTTCCACCGCTTCGGATCGCAATTCGCTCGCGTCCTCGACGATCGACTGCACCTTGTTCGTCGTCTCGCCGCTGCCGGTGACGTAGGAGACGGCCGACGCGTCGAGGTCGTACCACGCGGCCATCGCGACGGTCAGTTCCCGGGGCTTGCAGTGGTGCGTCATCGCCGAGAGAAACGGCAGTACGTCCAGTCGCGCGGTCGCCATCGAGAAACCGCCGGACTCGGCGATCGAGCGCACGACCTCGTCGCGGGTCGCGTTTCGCGTCGAGCGATAGGGTGCGCCGCCGTATCGCGTCCACCCGCCGCGGGTTCGGTCCCGCGCGGCCGCGACCCCCCCGGCCAGGTTGTCGGTCGCGTAGCGCCACCAGCTGTAATCGAAGTCGGTCGCGTAGACGCGGCTCGTCCAGACGTCGGCGTTCGAGAGGAACTCGTAGGCGCGGGCGAGCTCCTCGCCCTCGTACACCAGCGGTACCTTGTCCTCGACCCATTTGAGCAGGTCGTCGGGCGTCTCGTCGACGTCGTAGGCGGTCCGAAGCGCCTCCTCCGCGGGTTTCTCTTTCAACACGGCATCGAGGAACTCGAAGAGGCCGACCGCGCGGTTTCTCGATCCCGTGGTCACGGCTTCGAGCGTGACGTTCGAGCGGCCTTCGGCGGTCGCTTGGAGGTCCTTCACCGCGGCGCGGAGGTCGCCGCTGTTGGCATCGGCGATCCGTTCGAGCGCCTCCTCGTCGAACTCGATTCCCTCCTTGCGGAGGATATCGCGAAGCACCGGGACGATCGATCGCGCGGAGACGTCGCGGAACTCGATCTCGCGGGCGGCGTTGCGCAGCCCGTTCGACATGTCGTAGTACTCGTTGGCGATGAGGACGATCGGCTGGTTCGCTTCCTTCAGGAGGCTCGTGACCGCGGCCTTACCGCCGCGGTCGTACTGGTAGTGGATGTTGTCGGCCTCGTCCATCACGACCAGTTGGCGACCGCCGCCTCCGCCGCCGAGAGAGCCCGCCAGCGTCGCGTTTCGGGACGCGCGACCCGCGAACCGCTCGATGGCGTCGGCGGTCCGCTCGTCGGAGGCGTTGAGCTCGACGACCTCCCAGCCCATATCGTTCGCCAGTGCGTGCGCCGCGGAGGTCTTGCCGACCCCCGGCGCGCCGTGGAGCACGACCGGCTCGCGGTGCTCGGACCACGTCTCCGCCCACTCTTTCAGGGCGTCGCGGGCCTTGTTGTTGCCGCGGACCTCCGAGAGGGTCGACGGGCGGTACCGTTCGGTCCAATCGGTCATTGTGGGGTGAAGGAGGGAGTCCCGTTTAGCTTCTGCGGGTCTCCGTTTGGCTTCTACGGGTCCCTTACCAGTTCGTTGGCTGTACTCGCATTTATTTAGCCTGAACGACAGTTTAACCCTCCGCGGAGCGAACTTCCAGTATGACCGACGACGACAGCGGAGTCGTGCTGGAGCGTGACGCGATCGACGAACTGCTCGGGACAGGCGGCGTCGGCGTGCTCGCGCTCGCTGACGAAAGCGACCCGTACGCGGTCCCGGTCTCCTACGGCTACGACGCCGACGAGGGGGCGCTATACCTCCGCCTCGGATTCGGAGAGGATTCCGAAAAGGAACGGTATCTCGCGCGCTCGGATCGGGCCGCCCTCGTGGTCACTGTCGAGGACAGTAAGGGGTGGGCGTCGGTCGTCGCCCGGGGACCGCTGTCGGAGGTCCCGGAAGCGACGATCGACGGAACGGTCGTCGAGGCGATCCGCTCGATCGACATCCCGTTCGTGACGATCTACGAGGAGCCGCCGCGCGAGTTGGACTACCAACTCTATCGACTCCGCCCGGACGAACTCACCGGACGGCGCGAAAAGCCGCGCGTCGGAATCGAGTGAGGCGTCTTTGACAGAGCACTGAAAGCAATCGCGAGCAACCAGAAAGTACCTATAGGGGCGTGGCCACGTCGAAACGATGTCACGCCCTGAGTCGACCGCAACGACCGATGGAATCGCACCGGCCTCCCGCACGCTCGGTATGGGTGCCATAGCTGGGCTGCTCTCCTACGCGATCACGTACGCGATCACGTACGCGATGACCGGCGAGCAGATTGCGAACTCGCTGGCGGCCCGCATCCTCGAACTTGCCACCGGCGATCCCGGCACGTGGAAACTCGTCGGCTGGGTGTTCTACAGCACCCACTACGTCACGAGCGAAATCCCCGGACTGTTCGGCTCGACGGCGGTGAACCTCATCAGCCGCGGCGACGGTTTCTCGGCGGCACTCTTCGTCATCCCGCCGGTCGTCCTCCTGATCGCGGGCGGACTCGTCGCCGTCGTCGGCCGCGCCGAGACACCACTCTCGGGCGCGTTCGGCGGCGCGTCGGTCGCGATCGGCTACCTCCCGCTGGCGATCGCCGGAGCGTTCCTCTTCTCGATCTCCGTCGGGGATTCGACGGCGGGACCGACGCTCGTAACCGCCGCACTCCTCGCGGGCCTCGTCTACCCGCTCGTGTTCGGCGGCGTCGGCGGCGCGCTGGGATCGTTCGTTTCGAATCGTTGAGAAGGCGGTCCCCGAATCGCTGAGGTCGCGGCTTCGAATCGATGAGATCGCGGCCTCTACCTGGTGAGGACGCAGCCTCTACCCGGTGAGGACGCAGCCTCGAACCGAACCGCGGTCCCCGACCTTCTGCTCACAGCTCTCTGGCGACCATCTCGCCCCAGTGTTCGAAGCCGTAGCGGTCGTAGAACGACCGCGCTCTGTCGTTTTCGCGGTCCACGTCGAGCACGAGCCGGTCGAGCGGGAGATCCTGAGACCGGGCATATTCGAGCACGCCCGCCATCAACGCGTCGGCGACGCCGGTCCCGCGGTACTCGGGGTCGACGAAGAGTTCGTTGAGAACTGCCGCGTCCCAGACGAACGACATCGACTCGGGCAGGAGAAACGCGTAGCCGACGAGATCGGCATCGTCATCGGCGGCGACGATGACACAGCCCGGATCGTCGTCGACGCAGCGTGCTACCCAGTCGAGCCACCGCTCGCGATACGTTTCTGTCAGCTTCTCCTCGTAGATCGCTCCCTTCTCGTCGCCGCCGGTCCCCGCACCGATCCCCAACTCGAAGCCGCGCTTGAGCGCCCAGAGTTCCTCGGCGTCGGCTTGCTCGTCGAACGGGCGCACGGTAGCGTTCGATTCGGAGGCGTTCTCGGTCATCAGTGCACCTCGTCACGGAGCCGACAAGAGCGCTGGTATCTCTCCCGAGACGTGATGCCTGACAGACACGTATCGGCTGTCGACGACGCGACGAGACCGAATGCGTCTCCGATATCGGCGTTCGTCGAACCCCGTGTTCGATACGCTTTTGCGGTCGCCTCCCACAGATGCGAGCAGTATGAACCGAGAGCGACCGATTGCGGAGGTTTGTCGATCGTGACGTCGGTGCCCAGAGAGGACCTCGCGCGGCGAATCGCGGGCGAGATTACGTTGAGTGACGATCCCGGCGCGACGCTTCGAAAGTGGCGCACGGATTTCGACGTCTCCCAGACCGCGCTCGCAGAGCAGTTGGACGTCTCCTCATCGGTGATCTCCGATTACGAGAGCGGCCGACGCGAGAGCCCCGGGATCGGCGTCGTCCGGCGGATGGTCGAGGCGCTGCTCGACATCGACGAGTCCCGCGGCGGCGGGCGTATCCGCCAGTACGCGCGCGTGATCTCGGCAGGCTTCGAGAGCGATATCGTTCAGGACCTCCGGGAGTACCCCACGTCGATCCCGCTGGAGACGCTGTACGAGGCGATGGACGCGACCGAACTCGTCCGCGGGGACCAGGATCGGATCAGCGGTCACACGGTGATCAACAGCATCGAGGCGATCACGCGGCTCTCCTCGGAGGAGTTCTACCGCCTCTACGGGCAGTCGACGTCGCGCGCGCTCGTCTTCACGGGCGTCACGCGCGGAGAGTCGCCGCTGGTCGCGATGCGCGTCGTCAACCCCACGCCGAACGCCGTCATCCTCCACGGACTCACCGAGGACGACCTCTGGGAGCACGCGCCCGCACTCGCGACTATCGACGGTTTCTCGCTGGCGATCTCGAACCGCGACTTAGAAGAGATGCTCGAGGATCTGCGGCGATTGCCGTAGCGTCCCCGGCACTGTCGCAGAGACGCAGACCACGCTGTCGCGCTATTCGACGTACTCGTATCGACGCTCGTTCATCCGGCCCCAGCCGGTGAAGACGAACTCCCCGGCGGGTTGGGTGAACTCCTCGACGTCGACCTCCTTCTCGTGGTTGTGGACGTCGTGGACGAGTTCGTACTCGTCGTAGGAGAGGTCGTAGCGGTCGTCGAGTTGGTCGTCGACGTCGACGGCGTCGACGGCTTCCCGCCAGCCGTCCTGCACCGTTTCGGCGTGAATCTCCGCCTGCGCGCCGGAGCCGTAGGAGCCGACGAGCAGCTTTTCGCCCGCGAGGTCAACGCCTTCGGCGGCCGCCTCCTTGAGCGCCGACAGCCGCGCGACGTGCACGGAGCCGGTGTACCAGTTGCCGACCTGCCCGGAGATCCCGATCGTCGGCTCGATCGCTCGCTCGTACCACTCGCGGTACCGACGAGTCTCCTTGAGTTCGTCCATGTACGCGCGGATCGCCTCCTCGTAGTCTTCCCAGGTGGCGAAGTCGGCTTCGCGCGGCTGCATCCCGATGTCGTCGGCGAGCGCATCCTCGATGTCCGTCCCGCGGGTGATGTGTCGGTAGCCCAGCAGCGCGGCCTTTCGAACCATCCCCGGGTAGGGGGTGTGGAACGGGAAGTAGACGAAGTCGTCGGGGTGGGTGTCACCGGCGACTGACTCGTAGTCTTCGAGGGCCTCGCGCATCCGCGCGAGGTACACCTGAATCGAGCGCTTGCCGTCGACGCTCGGGAACTGCTGGTTGGGCTTGAGGAAGTCGGTCTCGTCGGCGCTGCCGTAGCCCTGCTCGGTCGAGAGCGCGACGACGTCGGGGTCCTCGTCGATGAGCATCGCCACCGCACCGGCACCCTGCGTCGCCTCGCCGGGGTCGCCCCGCTCGTACAGCGCCGTGTCCGTCGCGATCACGAGCGCCGCGCGCCCGCGGTTGCGACCCGCGCGGATCCAGTTGTACGCGTCGTCGATGACCTGGGTCCCCGAGAGACAGGCGAACTTCCGCTCGCCCTTGTTCGCGTGGTGGAAGTCGCCGTCGTACACCTGCTCTAAACAGCCTGCAATATAGGTGGAAACGGGTTTTGAGTTGTCGAACGCCGACTCGGTCGCGACGTCGATTCGGCCGATATCGTCGGGCGCCAGGCCCTTGCGGTCCATCAGATTCCTCGCCGCGTTCGCGCCCATCGTGACGATGTCCTCGTAGACGTCCGGCAGCGAGGAGTACTCGATGCCGATCCCCTTCGTGTACTTTCCGGGGTCTTCGCCTTTTACCGGTGCGAACGTGTTTGGGAGATCCAGCCGAAGCTTTCCGGTCCGGAGCTCGATTGCGTCGATGCCGACGGCAGTCATAGCCGCGCATTTCGAGGCTGCCCATATGGGTTTGTCGATAATTCGGTACGTCATCCGTCGAATGACACGATTCTGTAACACTCGTTGCGTATCGGCAGCACGTGATGCGTTGACACCGGGGGCACAGGGACCGTTGGTTTCGGAGACCCGGCGGCGCGTTGCTGTCGGCAGCGCAGCGACTACCGGGGGAATCCCGATCGAGAACGGACACCAACCCGAAAAGCGGTGTGATGGATGACGAAACGAGGCCGAGTCGTCGTGATGATTGGATTGTCGGGTGCGGCCGAACGCCACGGCCGCGCTCCCTTCTCAGTCCTCTTCCTCGACGACTTCGGGGTCGCTCATCGCGCTCTGGAGGCTGTCGAGACCGTTGACCCACTCGGAGACGAGGCCGTACTCTAAGCTCTCGGCGACGGTCATATCGAGTTCGTCACCGGTGATGATCCGCGTCCCGGCCTGGACGAGGTAGCCCAGTGCAGCGTCCATATCGTCCTCTTTCTCTGCCGCGGCGGCGGCCTCGACGTACTCTTCGAGCGGGGCTTCCTCGGCCGCGCCCGCGACGATGTACTCCTCGGCGGCGTAGAAGACGCAGATGAGGCTCGTCTGAACGCCGTCGATGAGCATCACTTTGTCCTCGCGCGCGGCCTCGTCTTCGATCTCCAGTTCGGGCTCCGAGAGGACGATCGTCCGCACGCGTTCGAGTTCCTCGATCGCCTCCTCGTCATCGAGGCGACCTTCCTCGTGCGCGGAGACGATCTTCGCGACCGCGATGGCGGCGTCGTCCTGCAGGTTCAACAGGAGCCGCGCGGAGTCTTCGTTCTCGGGGTCGAGTTCTTCTTCCTCGACGCGCGCGAGCCAGTTCTGCCAGCGTTCTTCGGTGTAGTAGGTCTCCTCGGCCTCGGTCATACTCCACCATTCCCGCCCGGATTCAAATGCCTTTCTTGTCGGAAGCCGGGGTGGTGGATGCCAGCGGGTGGCTCACACCGGGTGATTCACCGATACAGTGTCGTTACGCGATTTCAGTGAGTCGGCGAGATGGCCCGCCGCGTCTGTCAGGTCGCTTATCGCGACAGCGTCGCCCGCGTGTCGATTCCGTACACCCGCTTTGGCGTCTCGACGTGTGCGCGCTCGACAGCGTCGCCCCGCTCGTCGTCGAGCAGCCACCGAACGCGGCGCGGGACGGTCTTCGGGCCGAGCACCGCGCCCGGTCGGTCGGGGTCGTCGACGAAGTCGGTCTCCATCAGGAACGGTTCGCCGGAGTCGGCGGCGACGGCCAGTCGATCCTTCTCGCTCATCACGCTCGGCGTCGGACCGGCGAGCGTGCCGCCCGCGTAGTGTTTCACAACCTGATGTGACGGCAGCCCCCGGTCCTCCGCCCACCCGGCTACCTCGGTGAGGTCGTCGGCCGCTTCGGTGTGCAGTTGGACGGCGCAGTCGAGGTCGGCACCCAACTCGAACGCGTGTTTCATCACCTCGTTGGACGCGTCCCACACCGCGTCGGTGACCTCGTAGTGCGGTCGCCCGGATTTCACCGCGAGCGCGTCCCCCGCGCGGACGAACTCGGCCGCCTGATCGAGTCCCGCGCGCATCAGTTCGCTCGCCTCTTCCGGGGAGAAGTCGCGCTCGTCGACCAACCGCGAGACGAGGCCGGGATGCACGCCGAGGACGGGCCACGCCCGCCCGGGGAGAATCTCGCTCGCCTCCCTGACGACGTCGCACGTCGTCTCGAAGACCGGGCGGAAGTCCGCACCCGACTCGGGCTCGACGCCCAGGTGCCACGAGGGTTTGTTCACCACGAGGAGGTGCGTGCCGCCCAAGTGGACGAAGTCTCGGACCGCGTCGAGTCCGCGGCCGCGCACAGGATCGAGATGCAGGTGATTGTCGAGAACAGGCGTTCCGAGGTCTTCCATACGCCCGCTGGGCGTCGCAATCACAAAAGATCGTTCGGTCGGGGGCCCTCTCAGACCCGACGCGCGCTACGTATCGTAACCGACGAGTGTGGGGCCGTCCTCTTCGTCCCCTTGCTCGATCGTGACCTGCTCGGTCGCCGCGTTCCGAAGCGCGTCCGATCGGCCGAACTCTCCGGGCGCAATCGCGAACGTCCGGCACCCGTAGGCGTTCGCGGTCTCGATAGCTGGCTTGAAGTCCGTGTCGCGGGAGGCGATCGCGATGACGTCCGCGCGGTTCTCGACCGCGAAGCGGGTCACGTCGACCGCGAGCCGCACGTCCACGTCGCCGCTCGTGACGACGACCTCGAATCCCCTCGCTTCCGCGGCTTGAATCAGCCCCGGCGTCGCGTGTTCGTCGAGATACAGTCGGAGCGCGGTCACCTGCCCGGCAGTTTCGGCCGCCTCGCGGACGTCGTCGAGGTCGACGTCGAACTCATCGCGGAGGACGTTCGGCCCGTCGACGAAGAGCGCGACCCGCGGTTCCGACGAATCCGCCGCGTCGCACTCTTCGTCGTCCGGGGCTCCCTGAAAGTCCATACGGCCGCATATACGGCGACAAACATAACGACCACGGTGTCACAGGAAACGACTGCGAGATCACTGGTGACGACCACGACATCACAGACAATGACCGCGAGATCACAGCTGACGGCCACGAGACCTCAGCTACGGCGGCGGACCTCGCTCACCTACGTCGAACCGTTCGTCTGGTGGCCGTCTCTGTCCGCCCCGGTCGCGGAAGTTGAGGCGGACCGATCAGCGCCGGTCGTGGCCTGTCCGTCGTCGACGGCCGCGGCGTCGGATACGAAGTCGGACGCGGATCGGGTGACCGTCACGTCGCGCTTCGGGTAGGGGATCTCGATATCCGCCGCGTTCAGCGCCTTGTACAGCGCGCGGTTGAGCTTGTGCTGCGCGCGTCGCCGACGCGTGGGACCATTGACCCAGCAGAGGAGTTCGTACTCCAGCGCCGAGTCGCCGAACGATCGAAACCGCGCCCGCGGCTTCGGCGAGTCGAGAACGAGCGACTCCGCCGTCACGACCTCGATTGCGAGTTCCTCGAACGCGTCGATGTCGGTCCCGTAGGCGACGCTGATGGGGACCCGGACGCGACGGCGGCGCTGCGGGCCCGACTCGTTCGTCACCTTCGACGCGTTGAGGGTGGCGTTGGGGACGGTGACCATCACCTCGTCGCGGGTGAGAAGCGTCGTCGAGCGGACGCCGACCTTGATGACGGTCCCGGCCGTGCCATCGTCGAGGACGATGTAGTCGCCGAGCTTGTAGGTGTCATCGAAGTACAGGGCGATGCCGCCGAAGAAGTTCGCGACGGTGTCCTTCGCCGCGAAGCCGACGGCGATACCGGCGATTCCAGCGGCGCCCAGAAGCGGCGTGATCTCGATCCCCCAGAGCCACAGCAGCGTCCCCGCGCTGCCGACGAGAACCGACAGCGTCCAGACGTTCGAAAAGACGGGGGCGAAATCGAACCGGCTGCCCTCCTCGTTGACGGCGGCGACGAGTCGGTTCACCACCTGATTCGCGGCGTACGCCCACACGAGGACGATGACTGAGAGCGACGGCTTCCCGAACAGGTCATCGAGGGTCCCGGGATCGAGCAGGACCGACGAGCGTACCGACGGGACCTGCGTGAGCACGTACACGCCAGCCAGCGCGGCGGTAACGACCATCGGTGCGCGGAGCGACGAGATGACGATGTTGTCGTAGACTGTCTCGGTGTTCGACACGTACCGGGTGGCGAGTCTGAGGACGACGAATTCCATCACGACCGCTGCCGCGACGGAGATGACGAGGACGAGGACCGTCGCTTCGATCGCCGAGAGCCCCTCAAAAAGGAGGATGAACGGTTCGATCATACCACTTGGTGGCGGCTCTGTGAGATAACCGTTTCCCGGTGAACGGAGTCGCCCGGTGCTCAGAAAGCGAATGACATCGGACTCACTAAATTTACTATAGCACTATATGATTTACCTGCGCTCGGAGCGACCTGCGTTCACGGCCGACATACCAAAACATTTCTTGCCGCGAACCAACGCTCACGTATGGCCCTTCGGAAGCCGCCGCTGTACGACGCGTACGCCGCCGAGGCGACGTTCACCGAGTTCGGCGGGTGGGAGATGCCCGTCGAGTTCGACTCGATCCGGGCGGAACATACGGCCGTTCGGGAGTCCGTCGGAATCTTCGACGTCTCGCATATGGGCGAGATCGTCGTGAGCGGAGCCGACGCGACTGAGTTGATGCAACGCCTCGCGTCGAACGACATAACCCGGCTCTCGCCGGGCGAATCGCAGTACTCGGCGATCACCGACGAGTCGGGAATCATCCTCGACGATACGATCGTATATCGGCTCCCGGAAGGAGAGGAGTACCTCTTCGTCCCGAACGCCGGTCACGACGAGGAGATCCACGACCGGTGGGTCGACTACCGTGACCAGTGGAATCTCGACGCGACTGTCGAAAACCAAACCGAGGCGTGGGCGATGGTGGCGGTACAAGGGCCAGACGCCGCAGCTACGGTCGACCGCGTGACGGACGTCGACGTGACGTCCCTGTCGAAGGGTGACGTCGTCACCGCCGAAATCGACGGGGTCGAATCGCTGACCGCGCGCACGGGCTACACCGGGGAAGACGGCTTCGAGATCCTCTGTCCGACAGAGGAAGCACCGATTCTTTGGTCCGCCTTCGAGGGCGATTGTACGCCCTGTGGGCTCGGTTCGCGGGACACGCTCCGCACCGAGATGGGGTATCTCCTCTCGGGGCAGGACTTCGACCCCGACGCGGAACCGCGGACCCCCTACGAGGCCGGGATCGGCTGGACGGTCGCGCTCGACACCGACTTCGTCGGCCGCGACGCGCTGGCGGAGATCGAAGCCGCGGGCGTCGAGGAGACGTTCGTCGGCCTCGTGCTCCGCGAGCGGGGAATCGCCCGTCACGGCTACGATATCGCGGTCGACGGCGACGTCGTCGGCCACGTGACGAGCGGCACGATGAGCCCGACCCTGGGCGAGGCGATCGCCCTCGGCTACGTGCCGTCGTCGCTTTCGACGCCCGGAACGGAGATTGCGGTCGTCGTTCGCGACCAGGAGAAACGCGCTGAAATCGTCTCTACGCCATTCATCGAGGACAACTAATGTTCGAAGTACCTGAAGACCGGAAGTACCAGGAGTCGCACGAATACGCCACCACCGACGGCGAGACCGCAACGATCGGCATCACCGACTTCGCGCAGGACGAACTGGGCGACGTCGTGTTCGTCGAACTGCCCGCCGTCGGCGACGAGATCACGCAGAACGAAGCGTTCGGCGTCGTCGAGTCGATCAAGGCCGTCTCGGATCTCTACGCGCCGATCTCGGGGACGGTCACCGCCGTCAACGAGGAACTGTTCGACCGGCCCGAACTGGTCAACGAAGACCCCTACGGCGACGGGTGGATGCTCGAAATCGACGTCGCCGACGAATCGGCGTTCGACGACCTCCTCTCCGCCGAGGAATACCGCGAACAGACCGAGTGAACGGCCGTGAATACGACCGACGCGTCGATCTGTGATCGAATCAACGCAGCGCAGTCGGGGGCGCGAACCGCCCCGGTCTGCGTTGTGAGCACTGTCCGACTCGGAAGTGTACGAGATGACTGATACATCCAGACACGAACACCACGACGGGAGTCCGTACGCGCCGCACACGCCAGCGGAGACGGCTGCAATGCTCGAAGCGGTGGGCGTCGAGAGCGAGGCCGACCTCTTCGACGTGCCGGAGGAAGTCCGCTTCGACGGGGCCCTCGGAATCGAACCGCGGAGCGAACGCGAACTTCGGGCGGAACTGTCCGGGACGCTCGCGAAGAACGACGAGTTGACCGAATTCCTCGGTCGGGGACACCACTCACACTACGTGCCGTCGGTGGTCGAGGACCTCTCGCGGCGCTCGGAGTTTCTGACCTCCTACACGCAGTATCAACCGGAGATCACTCAGGGATTCCTGCAGGCGCTCTTCGAGTACCAGTCGCTGCTCGTCGAACTGACCGGCCTCCCGGTCGCCAACTGCTCGATGTACGACGCGGCGACGGCGTTGGGCGAGGCGGCCAGACTCGCCGGACGCGTCCGTCAGACGTCGGGATCGACGGTGTTGATCCCCGAGGTCATCCACGAGAACAAGCGCGAAGTGCTCGACAACTACGTCGACGGCACCGGTCTGGAAATCGACACGTACCCGATGGACGACGGTATCGTCGACGTCGACGCGCTCGCGGAACTCGCGGGCGAGGAGACGGTGATGATCTACGCGGAGAACCCGACCGTTCGCGGGACGATCGAGGAGCGACTCACCGAAATCGGCGAGGTCGCCAGCGGGGCCGACGCGCTGTTCTGTCTCGGGACCGACGTCGTCGCGCTCGGCCTGCTCGAAGAACCGGCCAGCGTCGGCGCTGACGTCGTCGTCGGCGAGGCCGACGCGCTGGGACTCCCGACCGCTTACGGGATGGGGCTCGGCGTATTCGCCACCCGCGAGACGTTCCTCAGGCAAGTCCCGGGCCGTCTCGTCGGCGCGAGCGAGGACGCCGCTGGCAAGCGAGCGTACACGCTAACGCTGCAGACGCGCGAGCAGCACATTCGGAAGGAACGCGCGACGTCGAACATCTGTACGAATCAGGCGTGGGTGGCGCTGCGGACCGCGATGCACATCGCGTACCTCGGACCCGACGGCCTCGTCGACCTCGCGAGCCAGTGCGTCCGCGAGGCCGGATCGCTCGCGACGGCGCTGAGTGAGCTCCGAGGCGTCAAAGCGCCCGTCCACGACCGACATCACTTCCGCGAGTTCCTCGTGCGAACCGACCAGCCCGCCCCGGCGATCGCGCGGGATCTCGAAGCGAGCGGGTTCGCCGTCCACGTCGTCGACGACCACCTGCTACAGGTGTGCGTCACCGACGTGAACGCGGCGCGGACGGAGGCGCTGGTCGAGGCCTTCGAGGAGGCGCTCTAATGAACTACGATCAGGCACGCTACGGCGATGACGACCGGTACGAACCGCTGCTCTCCGAGAAGGACACGACGACCGTCGATGTCGGCGAGTCGTCGCCGTTGCCGGACGATCTGACCCGCGACAGCCTCGAACTGCCGGGGCTCTCCGAGCCCGAGCTGGCCAGACACTACACGCGGCTCTCGCAGATGAACTGGAGCGTCGAGAGCGGGCCGTACCCGCTCGGCTCGTGTACGATGAAGTACAACCCCTCGTTCACCGAGGACGTCGCAGCCGACCCGAACGGGGCGGTTCACCCGGATCGCTCCGACGGGACGGTTCAGGGCACGCTCGAAGTGCTCTACGGGCTGCAGGACTCTCTCGCCCGGATCGGCGGGATGGACGCGGTGACGCTGCAGCCGCCCGCCGGGGCCGCCGGGGAGTTCACGGGCATCCTCGTCGCGAAGGCGTACCACGAATCGCGGGACGACGACCGCTCGGAAGTCATCATCCCCGCGTCGGCGCACGGGACCAACTTCGCGAGCGCCGCGATGGCGGGCTATGACGTCGTCGAACTCCCTTCGGGCGACGACGGCCGCGTCGATCTCGAAGCCCTGGAGGCCGCGGTTTCCGAGGAGACCGCGGCGCTGATGCTCACGAACCCCAACACCGTCGGGGTGTTCGAGCGCGACATCGTCGAAATCGCGGAGATCGTCCACGACGCGGGCGGGCTGCTGTATTACGACGGCGCGAACCTCAACGCGCTGCTCGGTCGCGTTCGACCCGGCGATATGGGCTTCGACGTGATGCACTACAACGTGCACAAGACGTTCGCGACGCCGCACGGCGGCGGCGGCCCCGGTGCCGGACCGGTGGGCGTCACCGAGGAACTCGCCGAATTCCTCCCAAGCCCGCGGGTCCGCGAGCGCGAAGGCCACTACGAACTGTACGATCCCGAGCGGAGCATCGGCAAGGTCCACGGCTATCAGGGCAACTGGCTCGTCCTCGTGAAGGCGTACGCCTACATCGCCCGACTCGGCGATTCGGGGCTCGAAGACGCCTCCGCGAAGGCCGTGTTGAACGCGAACTACCTCGCCTCACAGATCGACTACGACATCCCCTACGGGCCGTTCCACCACGAGTTCGCCGCGACGGCGGGCGATCGCGACGCCGCGGACGTCGCGAAACGGATGCTCGACTACGGCGTCCACCCGCCGACGACGAAGTGGCCCGAACTCGTCCCCGAGGCGATGCTCACAGAGCCGACCGAGGCGGAGAGTCTCGACTCGCTGGACGACTTGGCGGCCGCGTTCGACGCCGCGATGGCCGATTCGGACGCGGAACTCGAACCCGCGCCGTCGAAGACGACTGCGGGACGCATCGATCAGGCTCGCGCCGCGCGAAACCCGCGGCTCTCCTGGCGCGCGCTCGGCGAAGAAGAGTAACCTCCGGCGTCGAACCCCCTCGATTACGCTTTCGCGGTGCTGATGCCGTTGATCTCGATGAAGCCGTAGCCGCATTCGTTGCAGCGCCACTTCGTCTTCGTGCCGAGGTGCAGCTCCATCGACGCCGTTTTCCAGAAGCCAGTTTGACCGCACTCGGGGCACTCGTACTCCCGTTCGAGGCTCATACCCATAGATCTCGCGTGGGCGGTGTTGAATATACTGATTTGGAAGGCCGCAGCCGATGAGATATATCTTATAATGCGATATCGACCGTGACACGATCCAGAGATTTGCCGATTAGAGCTGTTTCTCGGTCGCCATCGCGAGTGCTTCGACAGTCGTGGTCGGGAGCACCTTCGACCCCAACCGTACCGTTCTCGACACCCCTCGTCGCTGTCGGCAGCGGAATCTGTCGGACGTTTCTTCGACCGCGACTCGACTCTGTTCCACTCTGCTGTGTTCTTATGAATTCAGCAGTCTTCCTCGCCAGTCGCTCCCAGCCGCCACGTGAAAATCGCCTTTAGTACGACGACGAGACTGTTCGTTTCGCCTGCCCCCCAGATGGCGGTTTCCTGCTGCGAATCCGACGACTGCTCGTCGTCGATGAGGACGCTCACGAGCGTCTCAGTTCCGTCGACCATCAGCAGCCGCCCGGCCGGAGTATCAGACCACAGCCAGAGCGAGTCGAACAGCTCGGCCTCCGGAATCCGCTCTTGGAGGCGCGCTTGGACCGTCGGTGAAAGTCCCGCGAGCTTAATCTCGACGCCCCGATCAGCGGCCGCGTGTAGGCTGTCGACGACCTCGCCGGTTAGCAGTTCCTCGACGCTCATATAGACGATCTCGTCTTCCGCGGTCTCCAGAAACTCGACGACGCGATCCGTGATCGCGGGCCGTCCGTCGACCGTCCAGACTCCCCGTTGTTCGTCCCGAGACTCTACGGGTTCGAGGTCGCCCAGCGCGGCAGTCAGGGTGGCTGTTCGGTGCGCCATCTCCCGCTCGAACTTCCGGCCGGTGCTCTCGGCCGAGATCGCCCAGAACTCCTTGGGAACGGTGTGCTGAACGTCGACGAGTCCCCTGTCGCCCAGCTCTGCGACGGCGTCGTAGACCCGCGTTCGCGGGACGTCGGCGATGCTACTCACCTGTATGGCAGTGCCCGTTCCGAGTTTCTCGAGCGCCACGAACGTCCGCGCGGCGTACGCGCTCAGTCCGAACTGTTCGAGTTGCTCGATCGCCGCAGTTTGCGGGTCATCAATTGGATCGGAACTCATAGGCGATTGTGCCTCTGACGCGGCAAAACCCGGCCACGAACTGTGACCGAGTCGGCGCGCAGGCGGGTTGTGGTTGGGACACAATTCCGGGATGCACGCCGGGTGAACGCTACTGCCCCGTTGCCTATAATGATTTTGTGATTAACCGAGTGAATCCTGTATCGTGCCGAGGTGGGCGTGTATCGAAGATACCTCTTTCTTTGAATTTTGTTACGTCCATCCTCACAACTAGTCATCCGGTGTCGTCATCGCCAGCGTTCCCAGTCACCTGTCCGGCTGACCGTGGCTCGGCGTCCCTCCCGTAGTGACAACACATATTTGTCCAGCGGCGCGACGTTCTGAGGACTTCGGGGAGAACCCGGGTTATCGGTTGGGACACATGAATTCAGAAAACGCACTAGAGGAGGCAACAGAGGTGCTCCAACAGCTGGGACTGAAGGAGTACGAGGCGAAGTGTTTCGTCGGTCTCTCCCGGCTCTCGATGGGGACCGCGAAACAGCTCAGCGAGATAACGGACGTGCCGCGAACGCGGGTCTACGACGCGGTTCGGGTGTTGGAAGCGCAGGGGCTCGTCGAGATTCAGCACTCGAGCCCGCAGCGCTTTCGGGCGGTTCCGTTGGCGGAAGCGACCGAGACGCTTCGCGACCAGTACGAGGCCCGCGTCGAGCGGCTCGCAAAGGCCCTCGAAACGGCGGGTGAGATCGAACCGGACGACGAGGATTCAGTACAGGAAATCTGGGCGCTGTCCGGTTCGGACGCGATCGCGAACCGATCGAATCAGCTCGTCGAAAGCGGACACGAGGAGGTCGTGTTGGTCCTCGGCCACGACTCGCTGTTGACCGAGGAACTGGTCGAGACCGTGAACGGCCTCGATGAGGACGTCGACGTCCTTGTCGGTGCCGTGACCGAATCGCTCGAAGAACACCTCCGGGACGCGCTCCCGAACGCGACGACGTTCGTCTCGGGGCTCGAATGGCTGCGCCCCGAGCGGGAGTCCGGTGACGAACTGTCGATCGGCCGCCTGCTACTCGTGGATCGGTCGAACATTCTCGTTAGCACTATCGTTCCCGACACGCGCGAGGAGCAGGCGATCTTCGGCGGTGGGTTCCGGAACGGGCTCATCGTGATCTCCCGGCGGCTGCTCTCGCAGGGGTTGTTTCCGGGGCGTGATCCCCACAGGAAATAGCCGTTGCGATGTCCGGGCTGCTCGTTCGGGGGACCAGACGAGACCGCACGAGTTCGATGAGCTGGCGCTGAATCCGTCGTTCCCTTACCTCCAGTCGTCAGGCAACTGCCCTGAATTAGCGTCGAGGAGTTCCAAAAGCGGTCTGATCCGGTCGAATCGTGGCCCGACAGTCACCCGGTCGAGACTTCGGCTCGATCCGTTCGTAGCGGCGTCGACGTATCCGTCTCCCGTCAACTTCGGCAGATGAACGTGAGCCATTCGGATCGAGAGCTCACTCACGTCGGCGTCGGATTCGATCTCAGTGGCATCGATCGGCGTCCCGTCGTTCCGCGTCGCCTTCAATAGTGCTACGAGCAACCGACGACGCTCGACGTGTGATAGCGCTTCGAGTTGGGAATCAAATGATTCCGTGACGATCTGTTCTCTCATCTATTGTCGTTATTTTTCGCTCCAGTAGCGTAAGGCGCACACAATTTCACGGGAGAGCGTGTTGTGATCACACGAGTGAATGCCAATTTGTGAAGGTAGCGCATCTATCTCGATGATATTCTCTCTCTCTTCCCCGTCACTTTTTTGCGAAACCACTGTGATTTTTCACTATGGGTTCGTTCATCGACAGGGTCGCAGTCGTCACGGGCGGCGGGTCGGGCATCGGCGAAACGACGGCGATCGAGTTCGCCGAGCGCGGCGCGAGCGTCGTCGTCGCCGACGTCGATATCGAAGGTGGCGAAGCGACCGTCGAGGCTATCGAGGACGCCGGTGGCGACGCGCGCTTCGTCGAGACCGACGTCACCGATCCCGAGGCGACGCGGGGGATGGTCGACGTCGCGGTCGACGCGTACGGGCGGCTCGATTTCGCGTTCAACAACGCCGGGATCGGCGGCGCGCAGACGCCGATCACCGACTACGATCCCGACGACTGGCAGACCGTCATCGACGTGAATCTCGTGGGCGTGTTCAACTGCCTGAAGCCAGAGATCGAACAGATGCAGGCGCAGGGCGGCGGGGCCGTCGTCAACAACTCCTCGATCCTGGGCCAGGTCGGTTTCGCCTCGTCGTCGGGCTACGTCGCGGCGAAGCACGGCCTGTTGGGCCTGACGAAGACGGCCGCGCTGGAGAACGGCGAGACGGGCGTCCGTATCAACGCCGTCTGTCCGGGCTTCATCGAGACGCCCCTGTTAGACTCGGGCGGAATCACGTCGGATCCGGAGATGCGCAAGCAGATCGAGGGGTTACACGCGATGAATCGTTTGGGCACGCCCCAGGAAGTCGCGGACGCGGTCTGCTGGCTTTGCTCCGATGAGGCGTCGTTCGTCACCGGCGAGGCGCTCGGCGTCGAAGGCGGCTATCTGAGTCGATGAGCGGCTGATTCCCCGAGTTCCGTCAGTGTTCCCCGTTGGCGGCGTCTCTGAGTTCGATCGCCCGTTCGCTGTCGATTTCGAGATCGGGCACGGGGGTCGGTCTGTTGTCGTCGTCGATCGCGACGTAGGTGAAGTGCGACTCCGTGGTGAGTTCGGTCTCGGCCGTGAGCGGGTTCTCGCTGAACACCCGAAGGTAGACGCTCACGCTCGTCGTGCCCGCGTCGTAGACGTACGACTTGATGAGCGCGGCGTTGCCGCGGGGGATCGGCCGGTGGAAGTCGACGCTCTCCATATTCGCGGTGACGACGGTTTCGCCCGCGAAGCGCATCGCCGACATCGCGCCGACCTCGTCCATCCACTTGACGACGTTGCCGCCGTGGGCCGTGTCGTTGTTGTTCGTGTCGTTGGGCTGGACGAGCACCCGATTCTCGATGTAGGTCTCCTCGAGGGGGATCATAGGAAGAGGTTTCGCGACGCCGATCATTGTTCTGTCGCCTCGGCTTCGACGTCCGATCGAGGAACGCCGGGACGCTTACGGTTCTCGATCGCCTTGTTCGCCCGTGGACGAAGACGGACTCGCCATCGGAATTACGGCGGTGCTCGCCGGGACGACAGTGCTCTTCGTCGTTCTCGGAATCGCCTATCAGCCGCTGCTCCTGCTGTTCGCGAGCATCTTCGCCGCGGCGACGTACTTCATCTGGTACCACGCGAGCGGTCGCCTCGGCGAGCGGATCAAGCGGACGACCGCGAGCGCTGCGGGCGCGCGACGTCAGCGCCGCCGGAGCGCGAACGCGGCCGGACGCGGTCCGGGTGATTTCGAGGGCTTCGGCCCCGGTCGACGAGCAGCGACCGGGAGCCGCGGACACGAAAACCGGGCACGAGGCAGTCAGCGGCAGAGTGACCGGCGACGGGATGACTGGCGACGGGTTGACCGGCGACGCGACCCGACCGAACCGACACTCGCGGAGGCGTATCGGACGCTCGGCCTCGACGCCGACGCCGACGCCGACGCGGTGAGAGCCGCCTATCGCGAGCGGGTGAAGACGGCGCATCCCGATGCCGACGGCGGCGACGAGGAGCAGTTCAAGCGCGTGAACCGCGCGTACGAACGGCTCAAAGAGTGAGCGGGCGGACGTTCGCCTGGCTACCGCTGTTCGCGTTCGGCAACGAGTTCTGCGACAAACCATCCCGCGTAGATTCGCCGATCCGCTACCGCAATAGCCCTACTGTGACACGCGAACTCACACCACGAAAAGGGTTTTAATAGGCGGTTCCCTATCCGCGGCTATGAGCGCTGATCGGGCCGTTCTGGAATCGGCCCTCGAGCGCGGCGAGGAGGAGGGCGGCAGCGTCGAGTTCAAAGAGCGGCTCTCGCGAGAGCTCCACCTCGCCGACGGTCGCCTGGAGAGTCTGGCGGCGCAACTGCGTCACCGCGTGCTCTCCGGCGACGGCACGGCGACCTACGTCGTCGGCGTCACCGACGACGGGGGAATCGCCGGCATCGAACCCGACGCCTTCTCCGAATCGATGGACGTTCTCTCCATCCTGGCCGAGGAGGCGGGCGCACACATCGAAGACGTCGAAACGTGGGGCGTCGGCGACGAGGCGGATCGGGGACTCGTCGGCGTCGCGACCCTCCAGGAGGGCGCGATGCTCGACGTCGACGACGACCACATCGTCGTCGGGACCGCGGGCCACGTCGACCACGGGAAATCGACGCTCGTCGGCTCGCTCGTGACCGGTACCGCCGACGACGGGCAGGGCCAGACCCGCGGATTCCTCGACGTCCAGCCCCACGAGGTCGAACGCGGGCTCTCGGCGGACCTCTCCTATGCGGTCTACGGATTCACGGCGGACAGCCCGGTCCACATGGACAACCCACATCGAAAGTCCGACCGCGCGCGCGTCGTCGAGGAGGCCGAGCGGTTGGTCTCCTTCGTCGACACCGTGGGCCACGAGCCGTGGCTACGGACGACGATCCGCGGACTCGTCGGCCAGCGGCTCGATTACGGCCTGCTCGTCGTCGCCGCCGACGACGGCCCCACGAAGACGACCCGGGAGCACCTCGGCATCCTGCTCGCGATGGAACTGCCGACGATCGTCGCGATCACGAAGGCCGACGCAGTGGACGAGGAGCGGCTCGAATCCGTCGAACGCGAGGTAGAGCGGCTGCTCCGCGACGTCGGCCGGACTCCCCTCCGGGCAGACCGATACGGCGTCGACGCCGCCGTCGAGGAGATCAGCGACTCAGTCGTGCCGGTCCTCACGACCAGCGCGGTCACGATGGACGGGCTCGACGACCTCGATGCGATGTTCGAGCGGCTCCCGAAGACCACGCGGGAGTCCGGCGCGGACTTCCGGATGTACATCGACCGGACGTACTCGGTGACGGGCGTCGGCGCGGTCGCCTCCGGCACCGTCAACGCCGGGAGCGTCGAGGCCGGTGACGAGCTGCTGCTCGGCCCGATGCCGGACGGCTCCTTCCGCGAGGTCGAGGTGCGATCGATCGAGATGCACCACCACCGCGTCGACCGGGCGAAGGCGGGTCGGATCGTCGGTATCGCCCTGAAAGGCGTCCGCGAAGCGGAGATGGAGCGCGGAATGGCGCTGCTCTCGCCGGAGGCGAACCCGACCGCCGTCCGCTCCTTCGAGGCGGAGGTGATGGTGCTCAACCATCCGACGCGGATCCGCGAGGGCTACGAGCCAGTCGTACACCTCGAAACGGTGAGCGAGGCGGTCATCTTCAAACCGGAGGGCGGACAGCTCCTCCCCGGCGACACGGGGACCGCGACGGTCGAGTTCAAGTTCCGGCCGTATCTCGTCGAGGAGGGCCAGCGGTTCGTCTTCCGCGAGGGCCGGTCGAAGGGCGTCGGCACCGTCGTCGACGTCGGTGGGACGTCGTAGCGGCTCGTTTCTGTACCGCCTCGTCACCTTGATCGGCTACGTCGTGCTCGCGGCGTTCACATTGATTCGCCCGCGGCGTACACATAAATTCGCCCGCAGCGTTCACATCGACTCGCCCGCGACGTTCACACCGGTGCGCCCGCGACGTTGAAGTCCCGCGGGGCCCGAGTCAGCAGTAATGATCTCCGCGCCCGCGCTCGCACTCGTCGCCCTTCTCGGCGGCGTGCAGCTCTTAGAATCGGTACTCGACCGGCTGAATCTCCGCTACGGCGCTCGCGCCGTCCGCGACGCCGACGAGTGGATTCGGTCGTCGCTCGGCGTCGACGATCCCGAGGAGATGGTGGCGTACCAGCGCTCGAAGACGCTCCTCTCGAACGGACAGTCGTGGCTCGGCGTGCTCGCCGTTCTCGCGGTCGTCGTCTCCGGACTCTACGGCGACGCGGCGATGGCACTGTCCGAAACCGGACTTTCGAGCGTCGCGCAGGGCGTGCTCCTCCTCGCAGGGGCCGTCCTCGCGGGCCGACTTCTCTCGATCCCCTTCGACCTCTACGAGACGTTCGTCGTCGAGGAGCGCTTCGGGTTCAACAACCGGACGCTCACGCTGTGGCTGCGTGATCTCCTCGTCGGAACGGTCGTCGCCCTCGTCATCGGCGGTATCGTCGCGGGCGGCGTCCTCCTCGCCGTGGAGGCGCTTCCCACGCGCTGGCCGGTCGTCGGCTGGGCGCTCGTCGTCGGCTTCTCGCTCGTGATGATGGTGCTGTATCCCCGCGTCATCGCACCGCTGTTCAACGACTTCGAGCCGATCGAATCGGGGGCGCTCAGAGAGGCCGTCGAGGACGTCTTCGAGCGCGCGGGCTTCTCCTGTGAGCAGGTCTACGAGATGGACGCGAGTCGGCGGTCGTCGCACTCGAACGCCTACTTCGTCGGCTTCGGGCGAGCGAAGCGCGTCGTCCTCTTCGACACGCTCGTCGAGCAGATGGACCGCGAGGCGATTCAGGCCGTGCTCGCCCACGAACTCGCCCACTGGAAGAAGGCACACATCTGGAAGCAGATCGGTGCGTCGGCGGTACAGATGGCCGTCGTCTTCGCGTTCCTGTGGTGGGTGACGAGTTCGGCGTGGGTGTACGAAGCGTTCGGCCTCCCCGCGGAGACGTACGCCGCGCTCGGGATCGGCCTCCTGTACGCCGGGCCGTTGCTCTCGCTCACCGCACCGTTGACGAACCGGCTCTCGCTGGCGCACGAACGCGAGGCTGACGATTTCGCCGCCGAGACGATGGGCGAGGTCGAATCGATGACGCGGGCGCTGGAGACGCTCGCAGGCGAGAACCTCAGCAATCCGTTCCCGCACCCCGCCTACGCCGCGTTCCATCTGACGCACCCGCCGATCCCCGAGCGGATTCGTCGGCTTCGCGAGCGGTACGGCGCGGAGGCCTCCGGTGAGGGCGATCCCGACGCCGACGTCCCGCCGTCGGCGACGTGATTTCTCGATGACCGAGCGCGACCCGGAATTCCCGTGGTCGAGTCACTCGACGCGAACGTATCCGTCGTCCCGCTCGTCCGCCAGGCCGAGCAGGACCGCCCATCCGAGGATGCGCTCGACGCGCTCGCGCCACACGTCGCGCCAGTCGCCAGCGGCGCGGTGGGTCTCCCAGACGGGAACGCGCTCCTCGAACGCGTCGAACACCTCGTCGACCGTTCGGGGCTCGTCGGTGTCGAGACCATCGAGGACCTCCCGCGCGCCGTAGACGCGCTCTCGAAACGCCGACCGGAGGTGCTCGGGCGTCGGCTCCGTCGACTCGCGGACGAATCCCGACGGCGTTTCGGCGGCGAGCTCGAGCGCCCGCAGGAACGTGAGCCACGTTCGCGCCACGTCGCGGCTGGGGAAGCCGAGTCGACGCATCAGCCGGGCGCAGCAGTCGTCCTCGGTTCCCGGAACGAGCGGGACGGCGCGCTGGGCGTCGGCGACGCGGTCGAGGGAATCCGGCAGTTCGGGGAGGAGCTTGAATCGCATAGCGGCCTCCTACGATCGGTAGCCGAACGACTCGGCCAAGAGCCCCTCGTCGGTGTCGCCGAGGACGTGCGTGGGGCCGTCGACGACGTCGATCGTCGCCTTTCCGGGCGCGAAGATCGTTTCGGGGACCTCGTAGAAATCCCACTCCGCGTCGTCGAAGATCGCCTCGAACGGCGTTCCGTACTCCTCGCGTGCGCTGGAGGGGACTCGATCGAAGTCGTCGAAGTCCTCGGTGACGGTCAGATGTACTTCGCCGCCGTAGGCGACGGCGTCGTTGGTGCGGGCCATCGCGACGCTCTCGTCGTAGCTGACGGGAGCGATCGGGGCTGAGCCGAACGCCGACTGGACGTTATGGACGTCGTATCCGAGCTCGAAGAGTCTGAAGAGCGCGAGTTCGGCCGCGCGGGCGGCCCCCGTGACGCTACCGACGGTCGACCCGGTCGCGTACGCCGGGAGGAAGACGGCACTGGGCTCGACACCCGCGCGATCGGCGACGTGCTCGGCGATCCGATCGCTCGGGAGGTCGATGCTCTCGACGGAGAGCACGGTGAGGTCGAACTCGTCGAAGTACTCCATCGCGTGGAACTCGTCTTCCTCGGCGACAAGCGCGCGGGCCGGACCGGACCCCAGTCCGTCGAACGGGGGGTCGTCGAAGGTCAGCTCCCAGCCCGCCTTCTGCGAGCAGAGCAGCGAGAGCGCGGGGTGGTCCGTCTGGAGTTCGACGTACGGCGTCGGCGCGCCAGCGACGTCGTCCATCCGCGTCTGCACCGTCGAAAGACCCGCGGTCTGGATCTCGGCGAGCAGCATTCCGGCCTCGACGCCGCCGGGCGAGTCGACCCCGAAGTCGAGGACGGTCGCCCCCGAGTCGAGTTCGTGCGGTACGACGCGGAGTTCGCCCGCGAAGTCGATGGCCTCGTCGACGAGCTCGATGGCCATCCGGTTGATCGAATCCATACCCGGTGGTTGGGCGTGATACGGTAAAGACGTTGGTTGTGTGGCCGAGAAAGCCACCGGTACCGCGCCGAATCACCCTTTCCGGTGTTCACAGACCGTCGCTTTCGATATCGTGTGTGGCGCGAGGGTACGTGGTCCTTACGCGATCGGGGGTTCGGTTACGGGCACCGTCACTTTTCGAACTGCGTTCATTACAAATACGGTCTCGGTCGTGCGTTCCGCTATGGTTCGAAGGATGCCACACACAGCACGCGAATGGGTCGCCTGGTTGAGTCCCGGGATGATGATCCTCGTCGGCGCAGTCCTGTTTTTCATCCCCGCGCCGCCGACCTCGTTGATCGGGATCGCGCTCATCATCGTCGGGGCGGTCCTCTGGCTCGTCGACTACTTCGGTCGCGACGAACCCGACGAGCGCGAGGCGATGCGAGGCGGGATGGGGAACGAAGACCCCGAACCCGACCTCGACTGAGCTCGAAATCGTTTTCGACGAGTGACGGGCCCGCTTCAGGCTCTCACAGAGACGTCGTCCAACGCGAAAAACGCCGTCTCGTAGCCATCGTGACGGGCGATCTGCGACCAAGTCGTGACTGAGATCGTGAGCTCGTCGCCCGCCCGCACGTCGGCATCGAATCCGGCCGCACCGTAGTGGTAGCCGATCTCCGAATCCAGCGTGGACGTCAATCTACCGTCGAATACAGTCTCGTTCTCGCGCGTCAGCGTCGCCGCCAGTCCCATCATTGGCAGCAGGATCCCGTTGTGCGCCGTCCGCGCCGAGACGTACAGATACGACTCCCCCTCGGACCGCCCGGGAACCTCCTCGTTGTCGACAACGAACGCCTCGAAGACGACGTCGCCCGAGGTCGCCCGCCCGAGATGCCGCCCCGGCAACGACGCCGCGTCCGGGGCTCGGCCGACCGGAGCGTCGTGCATCTCCATCGGCGGCACGGCCCCGCGCTCCCCCGCACCGTCCGGTTCCGAAATCTCGATTGCGGACAAATCGTCGGCGTGGAACTCGAAGGGGATCGTCGCAGTCTCCGGCGACTCGAACGCGCCCTCGAATCCGCCGGTTCGTCGCGTCGAAATCCCGCCGACGTGGATCCGCGCCTCGTATGCGCCCTCCCCGGCGAGCGCGTAGTTGTCGCCATAGTGCAGCCCCATCTGCTGGGAGAGCATCGGGTAGGCGACCTCCTGTGTGACGATCCCGCCCTCGTCCCGGATCTCGATCGTCAGTCCCGAATCGACGGGGAGGACCTGTTCGGTTTCCGTGTCCCACAGCGACACCATCAGGTGGACGTCGTCGTCAGCCTCGACGACCGTCTTCGACGTTTCACTGCCCGTGAGCGTCCAGAAGCGGTGCGGGTAGGAGTACGTGAGCGCGACGCCGTACCGACCCGTCGTCGTCCGTCCGTACATTCCCATCCCCTCGGTGACCGCGGGCACGTACACCGCGTCCGGACGGTCGGCGGCCAGCGGCGGATCGCGCCACGCCGACTCCCGCTGAAAGCCGAGCGCCTGAAGACAACCCGCAGTGCCGACCACTCCACCGGCGGCGACGCCGCCGAGAAACGCTCGCCGGGTCGTGCTCGATCGCGACGACGGGTTTCGAGGACGTTCCATCTCTCGATGCCAGGTTACGCGTCGACAGTGATGACGGTTCCGAAGGTTCTCGCTCTCAGCGAACGAACCGAAGCTGTCGGAAAACCGTCGGGTCACCGCACATCCTCGCGCGTGAGCCAGTCGTACTCCGCATCCGCGCGTCTGCGCTCGGCTTCGCGAAGTCCGGCGTAGTTCCGAATGAGATCCGTCGTCGAGACGATACCGACGACGTCGATCCCGTCGACGACGACCAACCGGTGAACGTCGTTCTCGCGCAACGTTTCCGCTGCACGCCGCATCGTCGCCGAGGGACCGATCGTGATCAGCGGCGCGCTCGCGGCCCTCCTGACACCGATCGACGACAGCGACTCACCGGTGCGGTGCGTCGCTTCCAACACGTCGCGCTGGGTCACGATTCCACCCGGCGCGCCGTCGTCGGTGACGACCGCGCTCCCGACGTCCGCGTCGAGCATCTCCCCGACGGCATCGGCGAGCGACGCGCCGAGGTCCACCGTGACAACCGTCGACGAGCAGATGTCGCTGACGCGCATTACCGAACGTTCAATCGATATCACATAACGGATTGCGCCCGTCCGGCAATCTCCCGGAGAAAGTACTTTGTTCGTCTGCATACAACCGTATGCATATGTCCAAAAGTATCCGCCTCTCCGAGGAGGCGTACGATCGTCTCGCTGCGCACAAACGCGAAGACGAGACGTTTTCAGAGGTCGTTCTCCGGTTGGCCGGGGAACGATCGCTCCTCGACCTCGCGGGAATCCTGAGCGATGAGGAAACCGACGCACTCCGAGAAGCGGTCTCCGAGCGGCGAGGGCGACGCGGCGAGGAACTCGAAGCGATTGCAGAGCGGATGCGGGAGGCATAGGGTGCTCCTCGATACGGCATTTCTCATCGACTTGATGAATGGCGACGAGGGGGCCATTGAGAAAGCTCGCGAGGTGGAGCGCGATCTCGTCCAACAGCGGATTTCGTCGATGACGCTGTTCGAGTTGTACTACGGTGTCGCGCGAGCGATGGACACAGAGTCCGAACGCAATACAGTCGAAGAAATCCTCGAATCAAAACCGATCTATCCCGCTGATACCGCTGTGATGCGGAAGGCTGGCCGACTCTCCGGCGAACTGCAGAACGAGGGAACGCCGGTCGGGGACGGTGACGTGATCATCGCGGCGACTGCGGCTGTGTTGGAAGAGCCGGTCCTCACGCGGAACGTCGATGACTTCGAGCGTCTAGATATCGACGTAGTCACGTACTGAACTTCGACGTACTGGGTACGACAGCATAGAAAAACGGCGTTCGGGACCGAACGGCCAGTTACAGGAAGTCCTCGATGTAGTCGGCGACTTCGTTCGGCGTGTCGCCGACGGGGACGCCCGCGTCGTTGAGCGCGTCGATCTTCGATTCCGCGGTTCCGGTCCCGGAACCTGAAACGATCGCGCCCGCGTGGCCCATCCGCTTGCCCGGCGGCGCGGTGCGCCCGGCGATGAAGCCCGCGACCGGCGTGTCCATGTTCTCCGCGATGAACTTCGCGGCCTGCTCTTCGTCCTCGCCGCCGATCTCGCCGCACATCACGACCGCCTTCGTCTCACTGTCAGCCTCGAAGGCCTCCAACGAGTCGACGAACGACGTGCCGATGATCGGATCGCCGCCGATGCCGATGGCGGTGGTCTGGCCGATTCCTCTTTCAGTGAGATTCGAGACGACCTGGTACGTCAGGGTGCCCGAGCGCGAGACGAGTCCCACGTCTCCGGACTCGAAGATGTTGCCGGGCAGGATGCCCAACTTGGCCTCGCCGGGCGTGATGATCCCGGGGCAGTTCGGTCCGATGAGACGGGTATCCACTTCGGAAAGGCGCTTGTTCACTTTCGCCATATCCTGGGTCGGGATTCCCTCCGTGATCGCGACGACGAGGTCGAGATCGGTATCGAGCGCCTCGAAAACGGCGTCGGCCGCGAACGCGGGCGGGACGAACACCACGGACGCGTCGGCGTCCTCGGCGTCGACCGCCTGATCGACGGTGTCGTAGACGGGGACGCCCGCAACCTCCTGACCGCCCTTGCCGGGGACCGCGCCAGCGACGACGTTCGTACCGTACTCGATCATCTGCTCGGTGTGGAACTTGCCCTCCCCACCGGTGATTCCCTGTACTACAACGCGCGTGTCGTCGTCGACGAAGATGCTCATTGTCCTGCCTCCTGTGCGTTTTCGACCGCTCGCTGCACCGCGTCTTCGAGAGTCGCTTCGACCTCGACGAGGTCGGTGTTGAGAATCTCCATTCCTTCCTCGGCGTTCGTCCCCGCCAGTCGGACGACGACCTTCTTCGGGATCTCGTCGAAGGATTCGAGCGCCTCGTTGATTCCCTTCGCGACCTCGTCGCCGCGGGTGATGCCGCCGAAGATGTTGAAGACGACCGCGTCGACGTTCTCGTCGGCGAAGACCATATCCAGCGCGTTCGCGACGCGCTCGGCCTTCGCCCCGCCGCCGATATCGAGGAAGTTCGCGGGCGTTCCACCGAAGTGATCGACGAGGTCCAGCGTCGTCATCACGAGGCCCGCGCCGTTGCCGATAATGCCGACGTTGCCCGAGAGCCGAACGTAGTCGAAGCCGTACTCGTTGGCCTTGGCTTCGAGGTCGTCCGCGGCAGCCTCGTCCTCCATCTCGGCGAGGTCTGGTTGCCGAAAGAGCGCGTCCTCGTCGATGTTCATCACAGCGTCCGCGGCGATGACCTCGCGGTCCGCGGTGATCATCACGGGGTTGATCTCGACTTCGGAGGCGTCCTTCGACTCGTAGAGGTCATAGAGCGTCGAGAGAATCGAAGCGACGTCGCCTGCGACGTCGCGAGGAATCTCAGCGTCGTAGACGACTTTCCGCGCCTGGTAGGGGTGCAGGCCGAACGCGGGATCGATGTGCTCGCGGGCGATCGCGTCCGGCGTCTCCTCGGCGACGGACTCGATGTCGACACCGCCCTCAGTAGAGACCATCGCGACGGGCTCGCCCTCGCCGCGGTCCATCGTGATCCCCACGTAGAGTTCGTTCTCGAAGTCGACCCCCTCCTCGACGAGGACCTTCTCGACGGTGTAGCCTTTGAGGTCCATTCCGAGGATCTCGTCGGCGTACTGTCGGGCCTCCGCCTCGTCGGTCGCGATCTTGATCCCACCGGCCTTGCCCCGTCCGCCGACGTGTACCTGTGCCTTGATCGCCGCCGGGAATCCGATCTCCGAGACCGCCTCGACGACCTCCTCGACAGTCGTCGCGAGGTGAGACTCGGGTACCGGAATACCGGCGTCGGCGAAGACGTCCTTCGCCTGATATTCGTGTAAGCGCATCGTGCGAAACTCCGGCGTGCGCGCGCATAAAGCCCGTCGATATTATTCTCGGCGTACTCGGTTCACCGGCGATTTGAACCGATATACTCGGTGACACCGGGAGTGAAACACCAGCTTCGCAGCCGTGCAGTTCCGACCGATTTTATGATCGCCCTCTCCAAACTCACAGCAATGCGCGCAGTCAGATTCCACGAGCACGGCGGACCCGACGTACTGACGGTCGACGAGGTCGACGAGCCCGAACCCGAATATGGCGAGGTCGTCGTCGACGTCGAGGCCGCCGCGGTGAACCCGGTCGACACGTACTTCCGCGAGGGCGCGTACCCCGTTCCACACCTCCCGTTCATCGGCGGCTCCGACGTCGCGGGCACTGTCGCGGCCGTCGGCGACGGCGTCGAGGAGTTCGATATCGACGACCGCGTGTTCGGAACGGGTCTCGGAAACGGACGCCCCGGATCGTACGCCGAAGCGGTCGCCGCGCCCACGGACCTCATCGCACACCTACCCGAAGCAGTCGACTTCGCGGACGCGGCGGCGCTCGCGCTCGTCGGCACGACCGCGTGGCAGGCGCTCGTCCACCACGCGGCCGCCGAGCCAGCGGAGACGGTACTCGTCCACGGTGGCAGCGGCGGCGTCGGTCACGTCGCCATCCAACTCGCGGAGACGATGGGCGCGCGCGTCCACACGACCGCCTCGTCCGAGTACACAGAGGACCTCGAAGCGCTCGGCGCGAGCGAGGTCTTCGACTACACGCGCGATGATCTCGAAGCCGCCGTCGTCGACGCGGGCGGCGCGGACGTCGTCGTCGATCTGCATATGGATCAGTACCTCCAGTTCAACGCGAGTGTCGCGAACGCGGGCGCGCGCGTAATCGGAATCGGTAACGACACTTCCAGTGGCTCATTCGACGATATCGGGATCACGAAGGGCAAAGAGATCCGCTATCAGTTCATGTCGATGTACAACGCCGACGACATCGGCGCGGTGTTGGAACGACTCGCCGATCTCTGCGCCCGCGGCGAAGTCGAACCCGTGATCTACGGGGCGTACGCCCTCGACGAGACCGCAGAAGCGCAGCGGGCCGTTCTGGAGGACAGCTTCGTCGGGAAGTTAGTCGTCACGTTGTAAGCGGTTCGCGTCGTCGACTACAGAATCTCTTGGATGCGAAACGGTTCCGTTGGTACGACGAAATCACCCACAGCGTCGTCCGAAACGCGTTCTCTCAGGCCAGCGATGCGAATGTCGGCGGACGGGACGGGTACTACGCGGGGGCCGCAATCGACGAGGGCGTGAACACTGTGCTGACGATCGACGACGACTTCGAGCGGTTCGATGCGTTCGATACCGAGGGTATCCTCTCGTCCGAGCAATTCCGCGAACTGAACCAGTATCTCGGAGCGTAGCCTCGGCTGTTCGCTCCGACGCGCTGGCCATCGATACAGAGGCGTTAGACCACTATCGACGAACGTACAGAACTGTCCGTTTTGAGACGTGTGTGTTCACTTTTCGCAGCGGGCGCGCCCGATAATCGCGTGTCTTATCACTTCCCCACTGATTAGATCGAGCCGACATGAGTCAACGAGAGACCTGGGCGACGCGCGCGGGGTTCATCCTCGCCGCCGTCGGCTCGGCGGTCGGATTGGGAAACATCTGGCAGTTCCCCTTCAAGACCTCCGAGTACGGCGGGGCGACGTTCCTCGTCGTCTATCTGGTCGCCGCACTGGGGATCGGGCTCCCGGCGATGCTCGCGGAGTTCGTCATCGGGAGAAAGAGCAACCTGAACGCCATCAGCGCGTTCGAGAAGCTGGGACACCGCTCCTGGAAGTGGGTCGGCGTCCTCGGCGTCGCCACCGGCTTCTGGATCCTGTCGTACTACAGCGTCGTCGGCGGGTGGGTGCTCCGCTACATCGGCGGGAGCCTCACCGGCGGCTACTTCGCCGACCCGGCGGGCTACTTCGGGCAGGTCTCGGCCGGACCCGAGGCGCTCGCGCTCCACGCGCTGTTTATGATCTTCGTCGTCGCGATCGTCGCGAGCGGCGTCGAGGACGGCATCGAAAAGGCGACGAAGCTGATGGTGCCGAGCATCGTCGTCATCCTCGGCGCCCTCGCCGTGTGGGTGTTCACCCTTCCGGGGGCGGGACCGGGCTACAGTTACTTCCTCTCGCCCGACCTCTCACAGCTCAGTCTGAGCGTCTCGTTCGATCCCCTTCCGTCCTTTAGCGGGCCGCTCACGGAGATCATTCCCTTCGCCGTGAGCCAGGCGTTCTTCTCGCTGTCGCTCGGAATGGGCGCGATGATCACCTACGCGTCCTACGTCGGCGACGATCAGAGCCTCTTCGGGGACAGCGTCACCGTCGTCGTGTTCAACAGCGCGGTCGGTATCCTCGCCGGTCTCGTCGTCATCCCGCTGCTGTTCGTGCAGGGGATCGAACCCGGCAGCGGCGGCGCGGGTGCGCTCTTCGTCAGTCTGGCGACCGCGTTCGCCGAGCTTCCCGCGGGTCGCTTCGTCGGCGCGGCCTTCTTCGCCGTCGTCCTCATCGCGGCGCTGTCGTCGGCGATCAGCCTGCTCGAAGTGGTCACCTCGTACGTCGTCGACAACTACGGCGCGCGCCGTCCACAGGTCGCCGCCGGGCTCGGCGGACTCATCTTCCTGCTCGGTATTCCCTCGGCGTGGAACACGTCGTGGCTCACCTGGTTCGACACGCTCGCGTACCAACTGCTGCTCCCGCTGTCGGTCCTGGGCGTTCTCCTCTTCATCGGTTGGGTGTACGGCCGCCCGGCCGTCGAGGAACTCCTCTCGGGATCGTCGCTGGGTGACGGCGTCGGCCTGACGTGGCTGTGGCTCGTCCGAACGGTCGTCGTTCTCGGCGTCCTGCTCACGCTAGCGCTCGGTGTTCAGACGCTGTTCTTCGCGGAGAGCCCCGCGATCATCCCGCCGCTGTAGACGCCGGGACCGGCGACCTTTGGAGAGGTCGATCGCGGCGGATGGGTGGGGACAGCGACGAATCAACGCGGTTCAGCGGCGGCGCCGGAGTCGTCAGGACCCCCCTCGGCCTCGGCACTGTTCGATGACTTCGCCGACGACGTCGCGGTCGGCGGCGACGAGGTAGCGACGCCCTTCGATCAGTTTTGTTGAGTGTTGGACGGCGACGTGGCCGCCGGATTCGGCGATGACGACGGAACCCTCCGGGAGCGCGTCCGCCACGACCGAACCTGCGGCTGGCGCGTCGTAGTCGATTCGAACGTCCAGCACTTCGAGTTGGCCGGTGACTTCCTCTAGGGTTCGAACGTCGCTCCCGGTGAGCGCGTTGACCGCCGCGCGGACGCTGGCGCGCTCGGGGAGATACACCTCGTCGACGTACTCTTCGTACTCGTCTCCGGCCCGGTCGTCGATGCGGGCGACGGTCCGGAGCCCCGTGGCGTACCGCTTTGCGGCCATACAAATCACGAGGTTCGTGTCCTCCTTGTCCGTGAGCGCGCCGACGACGCCCGTCCGATCGGTGATTGCCGCTTCGAGCACCGAGGGCTTCGTCGCGTCCCCTTGGATGACCTCGATGTCGTCACCCTCGATCGCGCCGTCCGGATCGGGGTCGACGACGGTGACGGGTCGCTCCCGGTCGGCGAAGTACTGTGCCACGCGGTGTCCGACTCGTCCGCTTCCAGCGATCACGACGTGTGCCGAATCATCCATATTTGTTCATTATAGTAGGCCCAGATAAGCGTCAGCCCGAGCTACTGATGGGTTTCAAAAGGGTGTCTCGGTTATCGGCGGACTGGGAGGAGGTCGACGACCGCCGGATTCATCACGAACGTCCGTTGTATCGGCCAATTGAGAAAGATGCGGTCCGAAAGCCACTTACTCGCGAGCGGTGGACTGAGAGCCAATGACACGAGAGACGTGGGCGACGCGCGTGGGATTCATCCTCGCTGCCGCGGGCTCTGCAGTGGGATTGGGAAACATCTGGCGTTTCCCGTGGGTGACGGCGGACAACGGGGGAAGCGCATTTCTATTGGTCTATCTCGGTATCGTGCTCCTCGTCGGGGTACCCGGACTCCTCGGCGAGTTCGTCGTCGGTCGGCGCGGGAAGAAAAGTCCCGTCGGCGCGTTCAGGGATCTGTCGGGCTCGCGAACGTGGGGCCTCTGGGGAGTCTTTTACGTCGTCACCGCGATCGCGCTGATCTCGTTTTACAGCGTCGTCGGCGGGTGGATCCTCCGATACTTCGGTTCGAGCGCGCTGGGACTCGCCGGCGCACAGCCCGCGTACTTCGCCGAACCGGGCGCGTACTTCGGTGCCGCCTCCGCGGGGCTGGACGCGCTCGGCTTTCACCTGCTCTTTCTCGGCCTGACAGCGGTCGTCGTTTACGCGGGCGTCCGCCGCGGGATCGAACTCGGCACGAAAGTGATGATGCCCGCCGTCCTCGCGCTGCTCATCGGTCTCGCGGTCTGGGCCGGAACGCGCCCCGGTGCCGCCGAGGCGTATGCGTTCTACCTCAGCTTCGATATCGCGACGGTCCGGGCGAACTTCTTCGACGTCCTCGGCCCCGCCGCGGGACAGGCGCTGTTCACGCTCTCGCTCGGCGCGGGGACGATGATCACCTACGCGTCCTACATCGACGAGAACCGCTCGCTGCCCTTCGATGGAACCGTTATCGCCGTGCTCAACACGCTCGTCGGCGTTCTCGCGGGGCTCGTCGTCTTCCCGCTGCTCTTCTCGCTCGGCGTTGATCCCTCCCAGACCGCTCCCGGTCCGGGCGCGCTGTTCGTCGGTCTCGCTGGCGCGTTCTCCCAACTCCCCGCCGGCGCGCTCGTCGCGACGGCGTTCTTCGGCGTCGTCGTCCTCGCGGCGCTGTCGTCGTCGATCAGTATGCTCGAGATTCCCGTCTCCTTCCTCGTCGACGAGTACGACCTCTCGCGACCGCGCGCGGTGGCGCTCGTCACCGCCGCGGTGGTCGTGACGGGTGGCGTCTGTGCGATGAATCCCACCATCGCGGGTGTGGGCGTGTTCGGGTTCGTCGCGGGCCCGCTCGTCGACACGCTCCTGACGGCCGGGCTGGCCGCCGTCCTAGTCTTCGTCGGCTGGGTGATGGGACGCGACGCCGTGGCGGAACTCCGATCGGGCGCGGGCGGGCTCACGGACGCGCTCGCGACGCCGTGGCTGCTCGGCGCTGGCGTCGTTCTTCCCATCTTCCTCCTCTTTACGCTGCTGACGACGTTCGGCATCGACGCCAGCATCGGCTTCTGGCCGACGGTCGGCGTCGCCGTCCTCGTCGGTGCCGCGGCGTTCCTCGGTGTGCGGACCGAGCGATCGCTGGTGTAGCCCGCGTGGACGCACGTTTCCGACGGAATCGGTGAGAACTCGCTCGCGACGGTACCGCTCTCAGGGGCCGAGCGAGATCGTCCGCCGACGAATTGCGCCGCAACTCGGACAGATGTGCCGGTACTGGACGACCCCGCCGGTCGTCACCGCCTGCCACTCGCCGTCGGTGTCGTCGTAGCCGCACTTCGGACAGACGAGGTCGACCTGGCTGTACTGCGTTTTGAGCCGCTCGAAGGGTGATCTGTACGTGCTCGCCATTGTGCTATCATCTAACACGGCTTCCGCCATAATAAGTATAATTATTATTCGTATCCTTTTGCCGGAATTGCGGATGGATTATCGACATTCAACGAACCTTCCCTTGTCGGATTGCGGAAACCCTTTTGCCTCCCGTCGGTACGTACGGGACGATGATCGGAGGTGGTCCGACGTGACGATGGAGGACCGTATCGAGGAGCTACGCGAAAAGCGCGAGCGCGCGCTGAAAGGGGGTGGACAGTCGCGCATCGACGCCCAGCACGACAAGGGGAAGATGACCGCCCGCGAACGGATCGAGTACTTCCTCGACGACGGGACCTTTCGGGAAATCGACCAGCTCCGAACGCACCGAAATCACAACTTCGGGATGGAGGAGAAACGGCTTCCGGGCGACGGCGTCGTGACCGGCTACGGCGAGGTAGACGGGAGAAAGACGTTCGTCTTCGCCCACGACTTCACCGTCTTCGGCGGCTCGCTCGGCGAGGTCCTCGCCGAGAAGATCACGAAGGTGATGGACAAAGCCGTCGAGGTGGGCGCGCCGGTCGTCGGCCTCAACGACTCCGCGGGTGCGCGGATCCAAGAGGGCGTCCAGTCGCTCGCGGGCTTCGGCGAGATCTTCCGCCGAAACACCGAGGCATCGGGCGTCGTCCCGCAGATCTCGGCGATTATGGGCCCGTGCGCGGGCGGGGCGGTCTACTCGCCCGCGCTGACGGATTTCACCTTTATGGTGAAGGACACGAGCCACATGTTCATCACCGGCCCCGACGTGATCAAGACCGTCACGGGCGAGGAGGTGAGCTTCGAGGAACTCGGCGGCGCGGTCACCCACGCCGCCACCTCGGGCGTCGCCCAGTTCGCCTGCGAGAGTGAGGAGGAAGCGCTCGACGACATCCGGCGTCTCTTATCGTATCTCCCGCCGAACAACGTCGAGGACCCGCCGCGCGTCGATCCCTGGGACGATCCAGAACGCGCCGACGAGTCGTTGAATTCTGTTGTACCTGACGAGCCGAGAAAGCCCTACGATATGCGCGAGGTCTTCGAGGGCGTTCTCGACGAGGGCTCCTTCTTCGAGGTTCACGAGGGATTCGCGAAGAACGTCCTCGTCGGCTTCGCCCGCCTCGACGGCCACTCCGTCGGCGTCGTCGCCAACCAACCGCGCGTCAACGCCGGAACGCTCGACATCGAGGCGTCCGAGAAGGCCTCGCGGTTCGTCCGGATCTGCGATTCGTTTAATATCCCCATCGTCTCCTTCGTTGACGTCCCCGGCTTCCTGCCCGGCACAGATCAGGAGCACGAGGGCATCATCCGCCACGGCGCGAAACTCCTGTACGCCTACTCGGAGGCGACGGTGCCGCTTCTGACCGTCATCACGCGGAAGGCCTACGGCGGCGCGTACGACGTGATGGCCTCGAAGCACCTGGGAGCCGACGTCAACTACGCGTGGCCGACGGCCGAAATCGCCGTGATGGGGCCGCAGGGCGCGGTGAACATCCTCTACAGCGACGAACTCGCGGCGGCGGAGGACCCCGAACAGCGCCGCGAGGAACTGATCGAGGAGTACCGCGACGAGTTCGCGAACCCGTACACGGCCGCCGACCGCGGCTTCATCGATGCCGTGATCGAGCCGCCGGAGACGCGCGCGCGACTGGTTTCTGACCTCGAACTGCTCCGCTCGAAGCGCGAGTCGCTCCCCGAGAAGAAACACGGGAACCTCCCGATCTGATCGCCGATGAACAGCGAGAACGTCGCCGAGGGGGAAGACGACTTCACCGACTGCCTATCGATCCCCGACGTCGCCGACGAGGAGGAGGCCGCTGCGATCGCTGCGGCGGTCGCCGCACACGTCTCAGACGGCGAGCGCGCGGCCGTCGCTGTCGCCGCCGCAGCGGCCCGCGCGGGGCCGACGTGGGACGGCGAGAAATGGGCGTTCGCCGGTCGCGTGAGCGCGACGAGCGGCCGACGCGTTCGACGCGTCCCCGACGGCGCGCCGCGTGAGAAGTGGACTGCGGCGGCGCGTGCGGATCGGTTCTGACCGGTGGCGCAGACGCGGTTGCGCGTTTGAACCCGAAGCTCCCGCTCACCACGTCGCTAGCTACCGAGAATCGAGATCCAAATTACGCCGAGGAGGAAGGTGCCGAGCTGCCCTTCTTGCGCGTGATGTAGCCCGCGATGCGGTTTCGGACGCCCTTCGATTCAACGTTCGTCAGGCTCGCGACGCTCTCTTTGTTCGTCTCGAAGTCCGTGTTGAACGCCTGGGGATACTTCTCTAAAAGCACCTTTCCGAGCTGCTTGACGTATTTGGGTTTGATCGCCATACTCCACTGTTCCGTCAGCGAGCACTAAAACGATTCGTTCCGCAGGCGCTGTACTGTGTCGTTCGGAGTGGCACCGTCGAAATCGATGTGGAGACGACCTCGAAGGACTCACAGGAACTACGGCGACCGGCCCAACTGCTCGTCGAGGATGAGTCGCGTCTTGGTGTTCTTCACCTCGTCGAGCTCGCGCGCGCGAGTGATGAGCTGATTCACCGCACGGGTGTCGGCGGCGTCGACGACGAGCACGACGTCCTCTTCGCCCGATACCTGCCAGACGAAGTCGACCTGCTCCCACTCGGTCATCTGGTCCGTGATCTCGGTGGTGTCGACGTCGACCTTCACCGACACCTCGATCATCGCCTTGATGTTCCCCGTGCGCGTCGAGACGGTGAACCGCTCGATGACCCCCTCCTCGGTCAGCCGTTCGACCCGGTTTCTGACCGTTCCCTCGGAGGTCCCGATCTGCGAGGCGATTTCGGTGTACGGCGTCCGCGCGTCCCGTCGCAGAATGTCGAGGATCTGCCGATCGAGGTCGTCCATACGGGCCCGACGAACCGCAGGGGCTTACCGATTACGAAAATCGTAACTGAGCTACGAAAGCAACACTTATACCCCCGGATACCGTGCGTTTCTCGTAATGTCGGACGCCTATCTGGCCCTGGAGGACGGCCGCGTAATCGAGGCCCGCGGACGCGCTCCGGGACGGACCCGCGGCGAGCTAGTGTTCACGACCGCCTACACCGGCTACGAGGAGAGCCTGACCGATCCCTCCTACGAGGAGCAGGTCCTGACGTTCTCGTACCCGCTCATCGGAAACTACGGCGTCCGAACGGAGCGATTCGAGTCCGACCGCGTCCACCCGCGCGCGGCGATTGCCCACGAGTTCACCGAGGATGTCGTCGAGTGGCTGGACGAGGAAGACGTCCCCGCGCTCGATCACATCGACACGCGCGATCTGGTCACCTCCATCCGCGAAGAGGGGGCGATGAAGTGCGGGATCGCGGTCGGCGAGGACGTCACGCCCGAGGACGCCAAAGCCGAGTTGGCGGAGTGCAAAGGTATGAGCGAGCACGTCGACATCGGCAAACAGGTGACGACCGTCGAGCACACCACCTACGGCGACGGCGACATCGACGTCGCGCTCGTCGACTGCGGCGCGAAGCTGTCGATCGTCGAGTCGCTCGTCGAGCGGAACGCGACGGTCGAGGTGCTCCCCTACAACACCACGCCGGAGGAGCTCGCCGAGGTCGACCCCGACCTCCTGTTCATCTCCAACGGCCCGGGCGACCCGGCGAACTTCGGGGCCGCCCAGACGCTCGTCGAGGAGTACGTCGGTGAGGTTCCCATCGCGGGCATCTGCCTCGGCCAGCAGGTCGTCGCGCGTGCGCTCGGCGGCACCACCGAGAAGATGGACTTCGGCCACCGCGGCGTCAATCAGCCCGTTCGCGACCTCGACTCCGGGCAGGTCGTCATGACTACGCAGAACCACGGCTACACCGTCGGCGAACCCGGCGATGAACTCGACGTGAAGCAGGTCAACGTCAACGACGGCACCGCCGAGGGGCTCGCGAACGACGAACTCGACGTCATCACGCGACAGTACCACCCCGAGGCCCATCCCGGCCCGCACGACTCGCTGGGGTTCTTTGACGACGTCCTCGAGATGACGAGTACGAGCCACCACGCCGTCGCCGACGACTGATCGCATCCCCGACGACAGATCGCATCCCCCGACGACTGAGTTCACCGACCATCGACGGCGACTGAGTTCACTGACCGTCGCCGACGAATCGGTCTCCGTTATCACGAATTCTGTCGGATCACACCCCACGAGAACGATCAGCGGCCGTTTCAGTGTCAACCCCGGCGAAGGATACCCACGGATTTATGACGAAACGGACGGTGGACGGATCTATGAGCCAACCGGAGATCGTCCAGGCCGACCTCGCTGACGAGGACGTGGTCGCTCGAGTCGACCTCGGCGGCGAGGACGAACTGTACGTGACGCCGACGCGGACGCTGCTCTACCGTGCGGAGGGCTTACTCTCCGACGAGTCCGTCAAGGAGTACCCCCACGAGGCCGAGCGGATCACCGTCTCGGAGGGCCGCCGCAAGGCGAAGGTGACGCTCGATTACGGTCTCGACGGCGAAGAGACGATATCGCTCCCCGCGAAGCGGTTCGAGCGCGCGTTGCACCCGATCGTCGAGGGCGTTCTGAAGGCAAACGGCGTTCTCGAACCCGACGAACCGATGGAGCGGCTCTTCCGATTCAGCGAGCTCACGGTCGCGATCGCGGGCGAGCGCGTGGTTCGACACATCGGCGAGAGCCTGTGGGATGAGGACTTCGAGTCGTACCACTTCGGCGACGTCACCGATCTCGTTTTCGAGGACGGCAGCGTCGCGACGTCGATCGTTCTGACGGTCGACGGTCGACAAGAGCGGTTCAAAGCGCCGAACGACGAGGCCCGCGCGGTCCGCGCGGCGTTGGAGACGACGCTTCTGTCCTACTGGGACGTCGATTCGATCGAGGAGTTTCGGGCGGCCGCGGAACCCGAAGAAGACGATACGGACGCCGAGGCCAAGGCGGCCGACTCGAAGGAGGTCACGTTCGGCGACGGACCGGACCCGTTGATCGCCGACCCGTCCGAACCCGAGGAGTTCCCGGCGAACGCGACCCGATCGGCCGAAGAATCACGAGGCGACGAGTCAGCGCCGGGGAACGTCGACGCCCTCGCCCAACAGGTCGAGCGGCGTCCCGAAGACGAGACGTCGGGAGGCGTCAAAGCCGATTCGCCGTCGCAGTCCGACGCGACCGAGAGCGGGTCGGCTCCCGAATCACCCGCGGCGACGACGGCTTCGGACGCCGGGGAGTCGGATCCGCTGGGTGTGAGTCCGGCTGAAAGCGGCTCGACGGAATCCACCGGCGAGGCGGGAGAATCCCGTTCGACGCGGGGTGCGCGGGATACCGACGACTCGAAACCGAATCCATCCGATTTCGCGGGATCGGGCTTCGAGGCGGCGGCTCCGGCGGACGAACGCGTCCTCGACGAACTGGCGGAGCTCCGCGAAACGGTCGAGCAGCAAAGCGACGAGATTCGGACGCAGCGCGAACTCATCGAACAGCTCATCGAAGAACTCCGTCGCGGCCGATAGTCGGTCACGACGGAGCGGTTTGTTCTGCTGTTCATCCGTGTGTGATCTTTGCTCACCGAGAGCGACTCGCGTCCGACTATTTTCGTCCGACCACCCCCGTCCGACTATTTTCGTTCGATCATTCTCGTCCGACTATTCCCGTCCGAGAACTTTCCGCACGCACGAAGGGCCGAAGGGACCGAGTTCACCCGCCTCAAATTTCACGAAGTGCCCGGTCAAAAGGCTCGCGCCGCAGCGTCGGCATTCGTAGTCACCCGTCCGTTCGACCACCTGCTGTTCGAATCGAACGTACGTGCCGCCCCGGCGCGTCCGGAGTCGCCCGTCCTCACGCTCGATGACGCCCCGTAGCTCCGCCGTGTCGAGGATCTCTCTGGTGAGCGCGGGGTTCGTCGTCACCGACTCGATGCGGTCGACCGCCTCTGAGAGCGACAGCGACTCGTGTTCGAGATGGGCCAGCAGGTCGACGCCGAGTTCGACGCGCCCGGTCCGATCGAGCTCCGCGACGGGCCGTCGCTCGCGTTCGACGGGGGATTCTGATAACTCGTCAGTCCCGGCGATGCTCTCGGCATCGGTATCGTCGCGTTCTCCACTCCCGTCGTCGCGCTCGCGGTCCCCGCCGAACGTCGAGAGATCGGGTTGTCGCTCTTCCTCGTCGGCCACGGTTCGACCGGTCGTCGGTCCCGCAGCGACAAAATAACTGTTATGCCCGCGGGGCGGCGACGCGGAGACGATGGACCGGTCCCGCCTGCGCGTGCGCGTCGTCGTCGGGGGGACGATCGCCGCGGTCGTCGCCGCCGCGGTCGTCGTTTCGCCGGAGATGGTGCTCTCGCGCGCCTCGTGGCTCGTCGCCGATCCGTGGCGGCTCGTCGCCGCCTCGATCGCACTCGCCGCCGTGCGTCCCCTCCTCGCGTGGCCGACGACGCTTTTGGCCGTCCTTCTCGGCTACGGCCTGGGTCCGGTCGGATTCCCGCTGGCGCTCGCGCTCGTCACGCTGACGAGCGTGCCGCCGTTTCTCCTCGCGCGGCGCTACGGACGGACGGGCGGGCTCGCAGACGCGGGTGAGGCGTTCGTCGATCGAGCGGGCGGCGTGCGAAGCGTCGTCGCCAGTCGACTCGTACCGGCCCCCTCCGACGTCGTGAGCGTCGCGGCAGGTATCGCGGGCGTTCGCCTCTCGACGTTCCTCGTCGGGACTGCGATCGGTGAGGTTCCGTGGGTCGTCGCGGGTGTGCTCGCGGGCGCGTCCGCGGAGTCGCTCCTCGTAAGTGACGTCAGCAACGTGTTCGATCCCCGCGTGGTCGTCGCCGCGGGACTGACGGCGGTGCTCCTCTTGGGACCGGTCGCGTACGACTGGTATCTGGATCGATGTGGTGCGGGTGGAGACAACGGTAACGAGGTTTGAGGGCGTTGCGTACGCGAGCGATGACCCGAGATCGACAGACGACGACCGCGACGCCGTCGTCGGACTTGCGAAGGTTTAAGAACGTCATCGGCTTACGAGGAGATGAGCCCGGGTGGCTTAGCTGGACATAGCGCCGCACTCATAGGGTTTCCTGAGATTCGGTGCGGTACGCCTTGGAAGCCTCCGCCGCTCCCCACGGGGCCCGCCGAGCCTCGGACCTGGGACATGCGGAGATCGTGGGTTCGGAGCCCACCCCGGGCACTTTTTGAGTACTGCTGTCACGAACGACGTGATACGATCGGTTGTACCGTTTCACTCGTGATCACGTTCCCCGCGACCGCGATCATCGCGAAGAAACGATACTTGGCCTCCGAGGAGTCGACGTGCGGACTCTCCGATTCTGGATCGATCGTCTCAGGTGAAAATCACGAAATCACTCCCGACGATTTATCTGTCCACCTGTTGATCGACGTCTATGGGCGGTATCGAACTACGGAACGGAACACTCGCCGTCGAACGTGAGCTAAACCAGCTAGACGAGTTAGCGATTGCGTTTTCTCACGTTCTCGATCGGTTCGATATCGAGCACGTCTACATCGCGGGTTACGTCTCGATCCTCGCCGGGCGGGCGCGCTCTACCGAAGACGTCGACGTCCTCATCGAACGAATAGACGAAGAAACTGCAGAAGCGCTCGTAGAGACGCTTGACGAGGAGGGCTTTTGGGGACCGGCGATGCCGCTCACATCGATGTACGAGATGCTCGATCACGGCGATAACATTTGGGTTGCGCCGACGGACCAGATCACGCCGCATCTCGAAGTCAAGTTCCCACGCGACGAGTTCGACCGCGCATCCCTCGAAAACGCGATCACGGCCGAAATCGACGATACCCCCCTCGCGATTGGACCGTTGGAGCTACAGATTGCCTACAAACTTCATCTCGGCGCGCAGAAGGACATTGAGGATGCGGTCCACCTGTATACGCTTTTCGCGGAAAGTCTTAGTGTGTCTCGCCTCGAAATGTGGGTAACGCGGCTCGATGTCGAAGACGAATATGAGCGACTCAAACGCGCATAAGCGCCTCGATGCGAAGCACGAACGAAACCGCGAGCAACGCATCGAGGGTATCAAGCGGTGGGTTGAATACATCCGATCAGAACCGCCGGAGAAGTGGGGGTCACAGCAGAATGCGATTGTCAACGGCCAACTCGATGCAGCTCAAAGCCTACAGACGTCAGCCGCCCACCAGCAGCGCGTTGCGGACGTCGCAAGGGATATCCTCGCAGTGCGTGAGAAGTCCGATGACGATCGGGAGTAGGCGGCGCCACCACCAATCCGTCCCATAGCGGCTCTCGATAGTTCTAAAAACTCGAACAGAGCGGATCTCGATTCGGTGGCTTAGTGTCACTTTCTATGGGTGTCTGAGAGTGGACGTAATACCCATCAGGTGTTACCTCGCTAGTACACATCTGCCACGCGTCACCACCAAGGGCCACGTCACCATCGCCGAGAGAATCCGGGATGCGCTCGGAATTGAGCCGGGCGATGAGGTCGCGTTTGAGGAGGTCGATTCCGGCTACATAATCCAAGAGAGAGAACCGACCACGTCGGACGGAGATGATCCCTTCGAGAAGTACCGTGCAGCGCTGAGAGTGCTGAGAAGATGCCGGATCAGACGCCCCTTCGGTTACGGTGATCGTTTTCGTCACCGTACTGCGCACATATAAGTAGACGGACAGAGCTCGTAGGGAGCGGTTTTCACTCGCAGAGCCAGTGGCTAGCGCTGTCGCTCTCGGATGTAGCGTCGAAAGAAAGGAAAATCGAAGGACCGGAATCAGTTCCGGTGGTTCAGCCGTTCAGCTCAGTCGCGGCGGACCGCGAGCAGAGCGGCGGCGAGGAGCGCGGTGAGCGCGACGACCACACCGAATCCGGGCGTGGACGTGTCAGAGTCGCCATCGGAGTCGCCGTCAGCGGGCTCGTCCGTCGGCTCGTCGGTTGGCTCGTCGGTTGGCTCATCCGTCGGCTCGTCCGTCGGCTCGTCCGTCGGTTCAGCCGTGGTCGTGGAGTCGTCGACCGCTTCGACGACCGTGCCGGACTCAGTCACGTCGCTGCCGAGGATGCTACCACTGCTGCGGATAGTGATATCGTACTCGTCACCGACGCTCTGTTCGCTGAAGTCAAACGTTGCGCTCCAGGTGCCGTCAGACTGGACGACAGGCGAAGCGGACTTCAGGAAGCTCGGGCTGGTGTCACCAGTGCTGCGGATGCGGAGGCTGAGCTCCGTACCCGGGGCGAGCGAGGTCGTACCGGTGACGCTCTGCTCGGCAGCGTTCGTGACGTTGAATGGCTCGTCGACCGAAGCCTCAGGTTCGACGACCTCGAAGTTGGTCTCGGTCGTCTCCTGCTCGTCGTCGTCGTATTCGTCAGACAGGTAGTCGTTCTGGTTGAGGACCGTGTAGTTAGCGGTCAGTTCCGTGTCGTCCTCAATCAGGTCACCTTCAGAGGTGTTGACGTCGCCAGTCTGGACAACGACGTAGTAGGTGTCTTCGTCACCGTTGGCGAGGACAGACGTATTGTCGCCGCCAAGGTTGAGCGTGTAGGCTTCCTGGTTCGCACCGGGGCTGGCTTCCTCAATCGTGAGGGAGTGAGCAGATGCGGTGAGATACGTGTCTGCATCCAGTGATTCACTGTCCTGGGCGCCGAGTGCGCCTTCAAGACCGGAGGCCTGAATTTCAACGACGAGCTGGTCGCCGTTGGCGATTTCGGAGGATTCAGTCAGTTCACCGTCTTCGACGGCTGCCGTGACGTCCTCGAGATCAGAGACAGAGGTTCCGTCCGGGAGGGTCCACGTGTTCACCGCGTCCGTGCCGCGCTCTTGGAGCGTGACCGTCGCGATGTCCGTGGAGTCGTCGCCCGAGGTACTATCAGCTGCGTAGGCCTCGAAGTCGTAGTCGCCCGCATCGACGAGGTCCGACGTGTTCGTTGCGAGGTACTGCTCGTCGATCACGTCGTCGCTGTCGGAGTCGAGCATGAACACGGTGTCACTGCCAACATCGTCGGACAGTGCACTCGTATCGAGGTAGGCCGTCACTTCACCATCGTTGTTGTCGTCAACAAGGGTGGCGTTAGCGACGACTCCGTCGCTGCTCGAACCGAACTCGACACTCGCGGTGTCGGTGCTGTCGAGTTCGACGGTGAACTCGAAGACGTCACCGCGCTGTTCGGTGATGACACCGTCGGCGAAGTTGACGTCGTCGTCAGCGGGTTCGCTAATGGTGACCGTCGAAGATTCGACTTCGACAGCGGACGCGTTGTCCGTCACCTGAACCGTGTAATCGCCCGTGTCTCGGTCAGCACTGAAGCTGAAGTCGTAGTCGCCCTGACCACTGAGAGAAGCACCGTCACTCTCGACGGTGTCGCCGTCACTGTCGACGAGTTCGACGAGGATGTTGCGGTTGGATGCCGTCGCCTCGACGGTTCCTTCGATGTCGTCCTCAGTGGTGACGTTCAGTTCGTCAACGGAGACCGACAGACCGAGGTCGCGAACCGTGAAATTCGACTGGCCGTCGAAGTCGTACGTGCCAGTTTCAAGGTTAGCGGTGTTTACGTAGAAAACTTCACTGTTTGTTCCGGCAGAGAAGCTTCGGAAGTAGTCATCGCCCGTGATATCGAAGTCACTCGGTGGCGTACTTCCGTTGTAAACGGCGATTGTCGTGCCCTGGTAGACGTTTCGATCCGTGTTGAGCTGACTCGTGTTGTACGACTCAGCCGCGAATGCCACGGTGATGGTCTGACTGCTACTGCTGTCAACAACCTGGCTCGACAGTTCGAGCTCCAGATCGTTCGACGCGATAGCAGAGCCACTGGTGTTCAGGTAGACGGTGTTGCCGTCAGTCCAACTGTCACCGTAGTTCACCTGACCAGAGACGTTAGTGTCTCCGTCGTAGAGGGTGAAGTTCTGCGCAGTCAGATTTTCACTGGCAAGACCAGCATTGTCTTCGAACGGTACCTCGATAACGAAATTACTGGACCCATCGCTGGCGTTGTCGTAGTGGACGGCGCCACCAGCATAGGTCGCATTAGCCGCAGCAGCCGTTCCCGTGAACGCCACGGTCCCAGCGAAAACGCTGAAAACCATAAGCGCCGCGAGAATGACCGCGCGGGTCTTGTTTGTATTTCCTGTCATAGTTTGTTGTGTTACCACAATCGGCGACAGCAGTTTTACGCGCACCGGAGTTCGGCCAGTTGACCGATCGGGCGGTCCGCAGTACTCGCTGGTGCCACCATGGGTAGGGGTACGGGACAACCAAGTACTACGTCCGGTAAATACTTTGTGTAGTCGTCTGACGCTAATCGGCCGCAAACGCCCCCGAGAGACCGATATATTGTGATAGAGCATCACACACAATTGTGGGCGATAATTGAGTGCGTGAGTGCTATTTTTTAGATATGTGACACACGCATACGTCCACTTCAAACGTCACTCAATGAGCAGGAATCGCAAAACCCGACGAGTACGATGATAAAATCAGACCACGTTCGCCATCACAGATTCGAACGGCGAGCCACTCAACCCTGCGTATCGGACGAGGTATCGGCCGCCGCGCCGTCAGTCGAAGAACCATCCGTTGTCGACTCGTCCGTCGAGCCGTCGTCTCCGGAGCCGCCGCCGATATTGAGTTCCTGTTCGCTCTGTTCGAGTTCGACGCTGACGGTGCCGTCTCCGTCACCGTTGACGTCGCCCTCCGAGACCGAGAGGTTCGACTGGTAGGAGACGAGCGTGCCGTTATCGCTCAGTGTGGGCGACGTCGCGACCGTGTACGGGCCGGTCGCGCGCACGCTGACGTTCGTGTAGCCGTTCTCTGGCCCGTACTCGTCGTAGCCGGTCGTCGAGTACGGCAGCGTCATCTCGAATTCGCCGTCCGAGTTCGTTTCCGCGTGCTGGGTGTAGGTGAACGTCGAGTTCGTATTCGGAATCCGTAGCTCGGTCTGTGCGGTCACCGTCGTGTCCGCGGGCGCACCGCTGCCTTGTACCGTCGCCCCGGGCACACGCTCGAAGGTCTTCACCCACGCGGGGTTGTTCGGCACGACCGCCTGCGGGTTGACGCCCGCGATCTGTGAGTTGCGGCCGGTGGTCCGGAGGATGGAGTTCGCCGCGGACGTGTCGCTCACGTGCGCCAGCCGGTAGTGTTCGAGCGCGTCGACGCGCTCGGTCGGGAAGGAGCCGACCCCGCCGACCTGTGCGGAGCCGTCCTCCTCGACGTACTCCTCGGCGGCACTCATATTATCGAACGTCCGGACGAAGGTGTCCTCACCCTGCGGGTTGGCGGGGACGGTCACCGCGTCGCCGCCTTGGGTCTGGACCTGGCGGTCCTCCCAGTCGACGACGATCGGCGAGGGATCCTGCGCGCTGCCGTGGTAGTAGTACAGCCTCGTCATCGTGCTGTCGTAGAAACGGTCCGTCCGAACGGAGGTGGTCCCGACGAACTGCCCCTCGTTCTCGTCGTCGAAGCGGTACATCGTCCGGATGAAGTCCTCGCGCGAGACGTTCTCCTCCGCGTTGTAGAACACCGTCGGCGCGCCGAACTTCGATCCCGGCGTCGCCATCTGCCAGTCGACCATCACGTAGCGGGTCTGCTCGCCCGTGTCGCTCTGAGAGGCGAGGACGTCCTCGGATTGTTCCTCATCGGGAGCGAGCAGGAAGTTCGCGGCGTCGCCCGCGCCCTCCTGGAACGGGTTCGCGTTCGGGATGCGTTCGCCCTCGACGGTGATCCAGTGGCCGTAGTCCCACCAAGACATCACGCCGTAGGCTCCTTCAGGGTACTCGAAGTCCTCAGTGCGCTCGTAGGTGCCGTAGTATTCCATTTCCCCTTCGTTACCAGCTCCTCCGAGATTCCCCTCTTCGGGCGTGTTGCCCTGCATCCATTCGAGGGATTCGTCCCAGACGGTGACCGCGCCGGGACCGTTGTTCTGCGCGGACTCCCACGCGGGCGACGTCGACGTGTTGCCAACAGTTATCGGCACGGCCAGTGCGGGACCGAGAATCAGCAGGACGGTGGCGACGATCGCTAGCACCTGATAGCCGTCGATGTCGTCGACGGCCTCACGCGCGGAGACGTTGAGATCAAGCCACGAGAGGACCTGTCCGAACAGGTAGGCGTTGAAGACGGCGACGGTGGTTGCCAGATAGTAGTTGAAGCGGACTTGGGTGAACGCCATCGACGTGATGAACACTGCCCAGACCACGAGGAAGAGTTTGTCCGCGTCGTAGTTCGTCATAAGGGTCGCACCGACGATGAGCGCCGAGATGATGAGCAGGCCAGCGACTTGGTCGTCGATACCGGTGGCGCTCTCGATTCCGCCGAGAATCGCGGGGACGAGGAAGAGCAGCGCGATGACGGCGAGTGCGCCGCTGATGTAGCCGTACGCTCTGGTCGTTCCCTTCTTTACGAGCGGGCGAGCGTGGAGCCACACGACTGCGAGGATGCCCGTGAAGAACGTCAGACCGTATTCGAGCGAAATCCGTCCGGCGGCATCGACGCCGTAGCGTTGGAGCGAACCAGGAGAGATGAACGGCTGGGCCTCGCCGATGGTTCGAGCGGTGGCGCTCGCAGAGAAGCCGACGATACCGAGGAGGTTGCCGACGACGAGGTCGAGGAGACCGATCGGGAGGATCGCCAAGATACCGACTCCGACGGCACCGATCGCCGCGACAGCGATCGGGTACAGATCCGTATCTAACTCAGTCCCTTCCCAGACGCGGGCGAGCCACGATAAGGCGATCGCTGCGACTGCCACGCCGAGCGCTGCCAGGGGTTGGATGAGCGACGGGATCGTCGTCGTAAAGCCCGACTGCTCGAACGCGAGTAGAGCCATTATCGTAACGACCAGCATACTCGTCGCCACGACGAATGCCGTCGGCTCCGGTGTCTGGCCGGTGACGACGTCACTCGTGATCTTGACAATCGCGAAGACACCGACGATGCCCACGAGTACAACCGCCGGTGGCCACACCCAGACGTAGATGCCGGTGAGGAATCCGGCGAGGAGACTCCATTTCAGCGGCTCTTCCAACGAGTCGAGTTCGCGGTTCTCGATCACTTCCTCCCGGACGACTTCCCAGACGGGGAGCGTCTGTTGGGCTTTCTGGAGGGCGATCACGAAACCGGCGACTGCGAGGGCCATCGCCAGTGGCTCGACGGCGTTGTGGTCGGCGACGCCGACGAGGGTTCGGTTGAGGAACGATCCTGGGAGTAACAGGAGCACGACCGCGCCGAAGAGCCCAGCGAACCGACCTGCGATGCGCTTTCCGATGACATAAACCGGGATTGCCGTGAGCGCGCCTGCGACCGCAGGTGCAACGAGAAGCGTCTTCGCGATGAGTTCGGGGCTCGGCGAACCCAGTCCGATGACGAGGGCGGCTGTCGCGACGATCTGATCATATAGGGTCCCGAACTGGCCGACGTACGTCCCGTACGGGAAGTTCGTCCACGGGTCGAACGGCATCGTCGATGGCCAGTTTTGGACGGTGTATACTGTCGACCGAAGGTGGTACCACGCGTCGTTCCCGGAGAAGAACACCTCTCCGTTTCGAATGAAGTTACTATACGACTGCAGTCGGATTGCCGCCATCGCGACGACAACGAGGAGGAGTGCAGGGATATGATACCAGTCCTCTACGATATCGAGGATGGACTGTCCCCCAGCATCGTCTGTTTCACTGCGCGAACCCATTATGGAATGACTGTTTCGGAAAGAGTGAATAAGCCTTGTGAAGTATGCGGCAAGGAGTTGAATGCGCTCTCAGTTATCGGGT
>NZ_VJXQ01000002.1:369182-531423 GCF_007655485.1 Halobellus captivus | reverse complement strand
TGCTCTCCGTCCCGTTCGTTATCCCGGGATATCGTCTTCTGAGTGATAACACGGTCCGTCCGAGATTTACGACGGTGTCCCACGTACTCACCGTTGAACGGGGATCATCTATCCAAGAAACAGGGATCTCTACCAATGAATGCCCGCGAGCGTCCGCAACCGTTACTAGTTCGATATCCCACGCGAATCCGTTTTCGTAGAGATATTCTCGGATCTCTTGCCACGTCTCTCGTGTGAGTGCTTTCGCGCCACACTGGTAATCGTACAGTGTGACTGGAAGGAGTAGTCGACTTCCCGCAGCGAACCCATCTCCGAGTTTCCGCCGTAGTATGCTTTGATGTGTGTGAATCTTCGACTCTGGATGGCGGCGCGAACCGACAGCCAGATCTGCCCCGTTACCCACTGCGGTTACAATCTCTTCGAGAGAGGCCGCTGGCGTACTCGCGTCTGCGTCGGCGAATCCGAGTATCTCCGTTTCGAGTGCTTCGAACCCCTGTGTGATTGCGAGTCCCTTCCCACGTCGTTCTCTCACGGTGTTCACTGTGACATCTGAGTACTCTGGGAACGAGATCGCCTCTCCGCCGGGTACGTCCAGCTCCACTCTGATACAGTCGGGAGAGACCGTTTCGCGAAGGGAGCGGATATATGATTCGAGTTTTGGGGTATCCGGCTCGAACGCCGGGAGGACTAATCCCACAGACACGTTTTTTGGAGGTATCCAAAGTGATCGAATAAGTATTCCGTTCTCGAGTTACCATCGGGGATCAGTATCTTATTGTCACTCGAACGACGCTGCGCAAACGATGAATTTCCCCGAACAGATCTCGTCTTGGAGGTTTCGTGCACGGTTGGCGTTGTCGCTCGGTATCTTCGCAGGACTCCTTACCGTCGGTTTTTACGCCCTCTTCAGACAAAATCCAGCAAACACATTCGACGTCTTCTACTATGCCGCCGAGTTGAGTCTCTCGGGTCCGGTCGTGTACGAGACGGATTACGGCCTCTACGTGTATACCCCGATTGTGCTGCTGTTTTTCTATCCCTACGTTCTACTCTTCGACTTTTCGACAGCCTTGCTCGTCCAACGACTCCTCGGTGTCGCAGTCGCGCTGGGTTATGGGGCCATCCTCGCCAAGTTCCTCCGCTCGAAGGTGGAACTCGAAGGACTCGATATGGCCCTTATCACCGGGTTCGTCGGCCTGAGCCTGTATCCGATCGTCATCACCGTTCTCGGGGGGATCGAGATCTTCCTCGGAGCCGCCCTCGGAGTCGGTTGGATCCTCCTCGAAAAGCACAAGGACGAGCGCGGCGGCGCGCTCTGGGCGCTTGCATCCCTGTTCAAAATATTCCCCGCACTCTGGGGGTTGTTTCTCTTGCGCACGCGAAACACGAGAGCCATCATCGCTGCGGTCGTGACTGGAGTAGGAGCAACACTCGCTGGCGTGCTTCTCTTCGGATTCGATGCGTACGTGCGATACTTCGAGACGACCACCGGAAGCCGGGTTCGCGTCCGCAGTCTCTTCGCGGGGGGTTCCAGCCCGGATAACGAGGCCGTGACGCTGATTCGCCCGCTCGCTCAACTCTTTCCAACTGTCGATCCGGTAACGTGGATCCCGGTCATTTTCGTCGTCGTCGCGGCGCTCCTCGGATTTATCTATCTTCGTCTCTCCGATGAGACGCTGACCGAGCGGGCGACTCTGCTGTTGGCGACGGTGATCGCGATCACGTTTGTGATGCCGACGTCGCAGGATCTGGATATGTACTTGGTGTATGGTCCACTCGTGGTGCTTCTGTACATAGAACGACGACGTCTGGAGCATCTGTTTTACTCGATCGGGGCCGTGATTCTCGTTTATAACTTCAATCGGAACGAATTGATTCCTGTCGTCGAGTTTCTCGGCCTCGCCCGAACGGGAATCTTGGATATCGCGATTCCAGTTCTGGCATTCGCATCGCTGCCGCTCTACGGGCTCACTCTAATGTTCGCGGGGTGTTTCCTTCGGGCGATCAGATCCGACGCTGACGCTTCTCTATACGGCTCGTAGGTTATTAAGCGGGCGCTTCCTCTGGTTTGAAACCTTCTTCGAGTCGCCGCTTTGCCTCCTCACGATCCCCCGGGAATCCCACGTCAATTCGCCAGCCATCCATTCGAATCGCGTCGATCGTCCGTCCGGACTGAATGAGTAGATCGATCGCGTCCGAGAGCTCGTACTCGCCGCGATCGGAGGGCTGAACAAGGTGACAGGCGTGGAAGACCGCCGGAGAGAACGTGTAAAAGCCCGTCATCACGAGGATCGTCGGCGGCTCGTCGGGCTTCTCGATGAGCTCGACGATTTCGCCGTAGTCGTTGGTGTCGCAGACGCCGTACCGAGATGCCTCTTCGTACGGAACTTCTTCGACGAGGAAGGCTGCGTCGGCGTGGTCTTCCCGTTGACGGTTGAGGACACCCGTGAGGTTCGCGTCGAAGATATTGTCACCGAGCATTAGAATGAAGTCTTCGTTGACGTGTTCCTTGACGGTGAGTAATGCGTGAAGGAGCCCTTCCGGTTCGCGTTGGTGTGTGTAGGTGATCGGAAATGCTTGGTGCTCGCCCCCGTAGTACTCAATCAGCTATTCTTTCTTGTAGACGACAAGTAATCCGTGGCCGTCGAGTTTGAGGGGTTGGTCGAAATAGTGGCTCAGGATCGGTCACTCGTCGACATCTAACTTGCGGGCTGGGTAGACCTAAACGAGGTACCCACAGAATTGAACCGTCTGAGGCTTCTGTTGATGCTGGCACACCTAATCAAAGGGTTGTCGACCACAATTCTGGAATGAATCTTGGTATATGGGACTCCCGTGTACGCCACGACCGCTTTCGGCGTACTAGACGTTGTTATGAGTGACCGGGTTTTCTCAACGGGTGCGTGGGCCTTCCTCCATTCTCGGCAATCTCACCGGGATCTGAGCGGCGACGAACAGACCTCGAAACCATCTCCCGGCCAGGAAGTGAGGTCATCGAGAACTCTTCACAGAGTGCGGTAGCAGCTTAGGTAATCCGAGGCTATTATACCCAACTAGGCGTTCCGTTTAGACAAGATGTACTCCTTTCCCCAGGTCGTGTCTGGGTTACGGAATCCTCAGTACCTCGCGTGGGAGATTAACCGCGCCTACTACTCGTTCCGCTGCGATTCGGAGTTCAATGACGGCGGCACCGACATATTCGAGGAGGACTGGGATACGCTCGTCATACTCGACGCCTGCCGCTACGATATATTCTCAGCCCACGAATCACTTCCGGGCGATACGGAGAAACGGCGCTCGAAGGCGTCGATGACCCGCGAGTGGGTGCGCGCTAACTTCGCAGAACGAGATTTGCGGGATACCGTCTACGTTACGGCCATCAACCAAATTCAAGCGATTCCGAAGGAACAGCGACCGGATCTCCACGACTTCGTCTGGGTGAACGATCCAGAAGATACGGTGACTGCTGGGGATATGAAGACGACATCCCCAGAAGCAATCACGCGGCACGCACGACAGGCCCTCAACGCCTATCCGAACAAGCGTCTCGTCGTCCACTACGGACAACCTCACCAACCGTATCTCGGAGAGATAGGAAAGAAATTCACGTGGAGGTACGACTTCCACGAAAACGTCGCGCGGAGCGACGTGACGCAGTCCGAGGTTCGTGAGGCGTACGTGGAGACACTCGATATCGTCCTCTCGGAAGTCGAATCACTCCTCGAAAAACTCCCAGGGCGAACGGTAGTGAGTGCGGACCACGGCGAGATGCTAGGCGAGCGTATGTGGCCGGTCCCAATTAAGCACTATGGCCATCCAGACGGTATCTACGTCGACGAACTCATCGAGATTCCGTGGCACGTACACGAGACGGGGGAGCGCAGGCGAATCACCCGTGACGACAACTGTGTGGACCTGTCGGGAGAGGATCGAGACGAGATCGCGTCACACCTAGAAGCGATGGGGTACGTCTGAGGCAAGTCACGGAACGAGCTCGCCGAGGAGCATCCGTGCCTTGTCTCGCGCGCGCCGCGAGAGGGCGATTAGGAAGGCGGTGTAGGTTACCGCACCGAACCCGACTAGTTCCACTGTCACCCACACTCCCGGAGAGACGAAGGATTCGGCGATTGCCACAGTACCCCCCATTCCGAGTGCTGCGAGCACCTGTGCAAGGAGGGACCGCCACGGGATCTCGAACGTGCCGACGACCGCCCGAATCGCCCAGTAGCCAGCGACGACCCAGACCACTGCCGAGGTGAGTGTGGCGATGGCAGCGCCGAACCACCCGAACAGAGGGACGAGAGCCAGGTTCAACACAAGGTTCGAGACGACGAAGACAGCGTTGAGGCGGAAGCCGATATCCGGTCGGTCAACAGCGCCGAGCGTGCTCGAAAACTGATCGCCGTACACATTGATGGTGTACGCGCCGACCAGGAGGACAAGAATTGTGCTGCCCTGTGGGAACTCGGGACCATAGATTCGGAGGATGCGGGGGCCGATGATGCACGCGCCGACGAGGCCGGGGATGGCGAAAATCCCGTTGTAGACGATTCCCTCCTCAAGCAGGTGCTTGACGGCGCTCGTATCCTGCTTCGACTGGAGTTCGCTGATTTCGGGGAACAGCGTCGTGCGGACAGATAGGCTGACGACGCCGAGGAGAGACGCGATACCCCACGCCGCCTCGTAGATGCCGATGAGCGTGCTCCCGATAAAAAACGACATCACGATGGTGTCCATCCACCCAAACGCCCGCGATTTCAAGGTGCCCAGCCAGGCATACTTCGCGTAATCCTTGATGCTCGTGACGTGGTCCCAGGTCGGCAGGCGGAGACTGGTATTGACGAGCGCGGCGCCTGCGAGTGCTGTGAGGAGGAGCGTAACCGCTGTCGCGAAGATGAGGCCGCCGATCGCGTACCCGGCGACGACGAGACCAATCTGCAAGATGACTCGGCTGACCCGCTCTACTGCACTCAACACCCCCATCTCACCGACACGCTTCTCCCCATTTAGCGTGGACGTGATCGTCTTGTACACCACGCTACTGACGAACAACAGGACGACGAGTTCGGTGTGGGACGTCAGGATACGGACGAACTCGTTCGCGTCCGGGTCAACGATGGCCGGAAGGAACGTGCCCGCGACGTACACTGTCGCGCCGACAAATACGATGAACCCGGTATTCCACGTCACTGCAGCGCCGAGGTACTCGCCGGGGGATGTCTGTTCGCTCACCCGTTTCGTGAGTGCCGAGCAGATTGCGTTCACTGGGAGTGTGAACCAGAGCATCGCGAGCGCCAACGCCACGGTGTACGAACCCAAGGGTCCGGGGCCGAGCAGTCTCGCGATGGCGAACGTTCCCGCGAATCCCGCAGCGGACATCACGGACTGCGCAACGAAGTGAACGAAGGCTGTCCTTCCGAGCCTGCTCATCTCATTCCCGGTAGCCGAGATCGCGGAGTTGCTGTTTCATCTCACTGGTCAACCGATCAACGGTTTCTGCCTTGATTGGTTCCGCCTGTGGCGATGCCAGCCATTCCGTGACCGCATCCTCGAAGCAGCGCTTGACCTCGAGGTTCCCCGCTGCCACGTCTGTCGACTCGTTGGGGAGGCGGTACAATACGGCGTCTTCGGTAGTTTTCCCACGAACGTACTTGAATTCGTGGTCACGGAACGCAGTTAGCTCACCCGGAATGAACCAGTCCGGGTCGAAGTCCGGGTTGTACTCCACGAGATGGTTGAGAGAGTTCTTCGCGCGTTGTGTGATGACTGTCTCCCGTGTTTCGTCCCGGAGGTCGAGGCCCTGGAGTTGGTCCGACCGGCCGCCCGCCATCTCCACGAGCGTCCGCGTGAGGTCGACGTGCTGGACGAAGTCGTCCCCTGACGCACCGAGGTCGAGGCCATACGTGACAAGAGGGACGTTCGTCAGCTCGTCCCGCAGCACGTACGTGTGCGAGAACAACCCAGACTCGCCGAGTAGCTCGCCGTGGTCCGCGGTGACGATGAAGACGGTGTCCGAGTCAAGCGACTGCACGTAATCGAAGAGCCGACCGACCATCTTGTCTGTGTAAGCGATTTCAGCGTCGTACATCGCGACGAGTGCGTCGAGTTCCGTCTGCGACAAGGGATTCTCGTGGGCGATATACTCGTGGGCGTGGTGGTGGACGTCGAGAGATATTTGCGCCGCCTCCGTCGGTACCACCGAGATGTCGTCGGTATATCGATCCCGATACGGGAGCGGTGGGTAGTACGGGCGGTGCGTCTGGTTGTAGTGCGCGTACAGGAAGAACGGGCGGTCGTCCGCAACGAGTTCGGGAATCCACTGCTTTAGGATGTCATTCATCACGAACGGCGTCGCGTGCTTCGTCGTATCCGCCGTGAACCCCGCGGAGTGGCGGCGGATGTTCGCGGCGTACTTCGCGATCGTCGACCAGGGTACCTCGTCGAAGAACGTCGATCCCGTGAGGAGTTTGAACTGGTCGAATCCGCGGTTCAGACCGGTACCGCTACTGAAGAAGGAATTAGTGGAGATCCCGGCAGTCCGGTAGCCCGCGTCGCCAAGAAGCATCGGGAGCGTATCGAGTTCCTCGGGGAGATAGTCGTTCGAGATACGGAGGCCGTGACGGAACGGATGGGTGCCGGTGAGAATCGACCCGGACGAGATAGGTGTCGCGATGCTGGAGGAGAACGCATTCTCGAACCACGCTCCACCCGCGTCGCCCGCAATGCGGACCAACTCAGGGGTGGTGCTCCGTTCGTAGCCTGCAAGTGACGTATGGTCGGCTCGGACGCTATCGAGAGTTATCCAAACAATATTGTTTGCCGGAGCCATCTACGTACCCGACGAAATGTAACGCCCGCATTTAACCCTTGATACTGCAATTACAGTGGGGGTCCCGGCCGTCATTGGCTCCGAATCTGCTCGTAGATATGGACTAGCGTGTCCGTCAGCGCGTCCCAAGCCCGGTGCTCTATAACGTACTCTCGCGCCGCCACGCCCATACGCCCGCGACGTGTGTCGTCCCGCAATAGCGTTTCGAGGCGGTCTCTGAGCGCCACTTCGTCTCCCGGAGAGACGAGGAAACCGGTGTCTCCCTCCCGAATCGTATCCGCGACGCCGCCTGTGTCTGTCGCGACGACCGGGAGTCCCGCAGCCATCGCTTCCAAGAGCGCATTCGGCAATCCTTCCCCTCGGACAGACGGGAGGACAAATATTGCGCCCTGTACGAGGTACTTCGTGACTTCGTCAGGGGGAACTTCACCGACGAACCTCGCATCGACGCCAAGTCCGTCCGCGAGGGCTTCCAATTTTTCCCGCTCGGGGCCGTCTCCGACGACGAGGAGTCTGCGATCCACCTCGGCCATAGCCCGGATGAGCACGTGTACGCCCTTCTGTTCTTTCAGGCGACCGACAAACACCACCGCGTCACCGTCCTCAGTCTCCACTGGGATGTCGACACCGTTCCCTAGAACTTCAAGGTTCGCGTCGGGGAACTCGCGTAGGACATCCTTTCTGACTTGTTCAGTCTGGACGAGGACAAGCGTACCGTCCAGAACGGTCTTGATAAGGCGGCGTTTTACTGGGTTTTCCTTCATAAAGTAGTAGTCACCGCCCCGAATCCAGGCGAAGTAGGGGATGTTTCGAATCCTGTTCACAAGGTAACCAAGGTAACCACACGGGTATACCATCATACACTGCAGGACGTCGATGCGGCGTGCGTCCCGCAGGAGATACACAAGCGCGACGAGGAGAAACGTGAGCGTGCTCACGAAGTCGTTATGGCGGATATTCGGAACGCGAACCAGGTCATACGTTGGGTCGTGGGGTTCTGGTCCGTCGTACTGTTTCGTATACACAGTGACGTCGACGCCGTCTTGGCGCTGCAGTTCCTGTGCCATCCGCATCGTCTGGGTTTCCGTACCGCCGATGATGTCCGGGGGGAACTCCTTCACGAGGATAGCGACGTGCGTGGAGTCAGTCATCGATGAACTCCTCGAACCACTGTTCGAGTACTACAAGGTCCCACAATTTGAATCCGTGGTTGGCACCAGACGTATGCTCCGCCAGGAGGGATTGTAGCCCGCGTTCGTCGAAGTTCTGTCGGGCACCGAGACGCTCTAGCGAGTCTCGCGCGTACTCCCGGAGTTCACCCCTGAACCACTCGTTCACTGGGACACTGAATCCTTGTTTCGACCGGGTCGCGACCGGATCGGGGAGGTATTGCTTGAACGCGCGTTTCAGCAACCATTTCTTCTCGCCGCGGCGCCACTTATACTTCGACGGAATCGTCGCCGCGAACTCGACCAGTTTATGGTCGAGGAACGGTGACCGAACCTCGAGAGAGTGCGCCATACTTTCGCGGTCCACCTTCACGAGCAGGTCGTCCGGCAGGTACGTTCGGAGGTCCACCTGCATCGCGTCGTCGAGCAAGGTGGGGCCATCGGCCCGCTCAAACGCGGCCCGGAGTGCCTCCAGTTCCTCTCCGGACTGCGGCCCCGTCCAGAACGACTCGACGTCGTTCCTGGTCATATGGCAGACGTACGGTGCGTAGCGCTCGACATCGTCACCGGCCGCGTTGTCGAGGAGCCGAATGCCGCGACGTGCGGGTTCCCGAATCGGACCAATCGTCGCCGCGGCCGCCGTCCGTAACGCGCCCCGAACGATGGCTGGGAGTCTATGAACGGTGTTCGTAAGTTTGTAGTACGTGTAGCGGTCGTACCCCGCGAAGTTCTCGTCGCCCGCGTCCCCGCCGACAGCGACGGTGATATCCTCCGCAGCCGCCTGCGATACGTAGTACGTCGGAAGGGCAGAGGGATCACCGAACGGCATCTCGTTGTGACGAACGATGTCCGGGAGGGCGTCGAGTGCGTCGGGAGTCACGATGTGCTCGTGGTGGTTCGTCCCGTACTCGTCAGCGACGGGGCGTGCGAATTCGAGTTCGTCGTACTCCTCGAATCCGATGGAGTACGTATTCACCGGTTCCTCTGCGAGCTCGGACATCACGCCCGTCACTATCGTAGAATCGATGCCGCCGGAGAGGAACACACCGACCGGAACGTCGCTCCGCATCCGGAGTCGGGTCGACTCCCGGAACTTCTCTCGGAGTCCCCGAGAGAGTTCACCGACCGACGCACTGGACTGATTCGTATGTGATACGTCCCAGTACTTGCGGCGCGTCATTCCCGATTCGTCTACCACAACGTACTCCGCGGGGTTCACGCGGCGAATCTCCTCGAATCCAGTTCGCGGCGACGGCACGTATTGGTACGTGAAGTATTCCCGGAGCGCGCGGTAGTCGGGCGCGGCCTCCACGCTGTCGTCTGCCAGGACCGTTCGCACTGTCGATCCGAACGTGACGCCGTCTTCGAATCTATGATAGAACAGAGGCTTCTGACCGAGGCGGTCCCGTGCGAGAAACAACCGATCCCTCCGTTCGTCCCAGATGCCGAACGCGAACATTCCGCGCAGCATCGACAAGCAATCGACCCCATACTCCTCGTAGAGGTGTAACAAGACCTCTGTGTCGGTCTCTGAGCGGAACGAGTACCCGTCGAGACGCTCCCGGAGTTCCTGATAGTTGTATATCTCGCCGTTGAACACGATCCACACCGACTCATCATCGTTCGCCATCGGCTGCCGACCCGCATCACTCAGGTCAAGAATTGAAAGACGTCTATGGGCGAGAACCGCGTTTTTTGACGTGTACACGCCGCCAGCATCAGGCCCGCGGTGTCGCATACAGGAGTTCATCGCCTCGGCGATATCCACGGATGGAGACGCCGCGAACGAAATCTTCCCACCTATTCCACACATCTCGACGACACCTAACGAACCCACTGGGTAAAGCAGTTCGTTCTCCCTCCCACGCGGCTAGTCAGCATATCCGAGTGCGCGCAGTTGATCTTTAACCTCCCGTGCCCCGTCACCCGCCCGTTTCTCCAGTGGATTGAACACAACCCACGGCACGTCTACCAATGGTGGGACACGAACCTCACTCGGGTGTTCGACAAGACCATACTCGCCGAACAGTTCACCGTGATCCGCTGTCACCGCGACCGTGTAGCCGTCCGCCACAAGCTCGTCTACCACTTGCTTCGTCTCCGCCCAAGCGTACTTTAGACATACCTCGTACGAGCGCTTGAACCGGGTGAGGGGGTATCCTGTACTCGTCAGGAACAGTTGTGGCTGGGTCACGCCTTCCAGTTCGGGTTCTTCTAGCGGATGAAAGCCACCTGGAACGGGGACCACCAAGTCGCCGACCCGGCATACGTGCGGGTAGTGCGGTTGGAGCGTGTGTGCAACTGTCCGCTTTCCCCCCCGAACTCGCTCCGTCGCCGCGGACAGGACTTCCTCCATAGGGACCGTCGACAGTGTGTCGTCCCAGTCCGTATCGAAGACTTCCACGTGCTCAACGCTCTCCAGTTCGTGGACCGCTGACTGTGGGTTTGCGCTCACGTACGTTGCCCCGTCGAACACCCCGCAGCTATTTGCTCGTTGGAGAAATTCCGGAGTGGCACTCGCCGGCGACCGAGCACGTTCGACGACTGCATTGTCAACGATTCGAGACAATGAATCGAATCGGCACGCGTCCAGGATTACCAGCAAGTCCCAGTCCGTCGCCTCGATTCTATCGAACAAATCCGCGTCCAGCCGTCCCGAGGACACCGATTGCAACGCCCGCTTCCACACACGGTACGCGAGCGGTTCACTCGATTTGTCGTCCCCGAACAACCGACTCGATCGCCAAACCCTTGTTACCCAGTTCATTCGAATCCCACGATGTCTCGAGTCCAGCCTTCGCCGGACCAGTACTTACATCTTAACGAAGGCATCGCCATCACGACTCGGGTTCGCCGTCCACGGGGTAAAAGATTCTTTATCCTGCTCCTGATAGTCATCGCAATTATGATTCGAGTTGCAGTTGCCTGTAACCTCTACCACGTGAACCAATGGAAGTTCGCGGAACTTTTGGGCGGCGACGAACGGTTCGACGTTTCTGTCGTGACGGACGCGCACAACTACCACGCACTCCCCAGTATTGACGACGAAGACATCTACCACTGCACGACTGTGTTTCCGGATTCTGTCGCCGCGGTGCGCGAGTACAATCCCCTGCAGCGAGCGGCGTACGAACGTATCTTCGACGGCGCCGAACCGGACGTGGTTCTGGCGCTCGGCGCGTCACAACTTCGGTTCCTCGGTTACCGAATAGACTTCAACCCGACGGTCCTCCTGCCGCAGGGAGGCGAGGTCAGCAAGGCCTGCGGGAACATCTACTGGTCGGACAGTGCATTCAAGCGTCTCCGGTATCGCCTCCTGTACCGGCCAGTGTTCGAGCGGATGGCCCGGCATGCGTCGGAAATCTGGACTTCCCGGCCGGGACACGACTACTTCCGTAAAATCGGCGTCCCGGCGGCCAACCTCGTGGACTTCGATTGGGGTCACATCGATGTGTCGGACTACGCCGACGCCGAACCGAAACAGTACATCGATGACGACAGCGTGACGGTTCTCGGGTCATTCCGACGAATCAGGGGGGACTTGCTGTATGATGACTTCGCGGCGTTCTTCGACGCAGTCTCGAAACTCGAACAGGAGAGAGACGACTTCCACGTCGTCATCGGCGGCCTGTACCCCGACCGAGAAGAGGGCGAGACAGAGGCCGTTATCCGAGGAAAAATTGAGGAACACGAACTCACGGAGACTGTTACTCTCCTCGACCTCGTGCCGAAAGTTGAGATACCTCGATACCTCGCTGGCTTGGACGTCTACTTCAACTTCCAGCACACTGGACTGAGGACAGGCGGACTAGGGACCGTCGCGAAGGAAGCGATGGCCGCCGGTGCGGTCTACGCGTCCTTTGATAACCCGTCGACTGAGTACGTCATTGAGCACCGCGAGAACGGCATCGTCCTCCCACGAGACGCAACGACGCTCGCCGACACGCTTTCCGAACTCATCGAGAACACGGAGTGGCAGGCATCGCTGGCGGGGGCGGGGCGGCGGACCATCGAAGATACGTTCTCTGTAGGGGCAGTTAGAGACCGGGTCCACGACCGCCTCATCCGAATGGTCGAGTGACTACCACCCCGGAGGGAAACCGATAAACAAGTCCGCACTGAGTTTACAGCGCGTATGACACAAATCGTCGTATTCGGAACAGGGACTTTCGCACAACTTGTCGATTTCTACTTCGATATCGACTCTGACTACGAAATCGTCGCGTTCACGGTCGACGAGGAACACGTTGACTCCGATACTGCGTACGGTCGACCACTGGTACCATTCGAGTCCGTGACAGACGAGTACCCGCCGGATGAGTACGATATGTTTGTGGCAGTCGGGTACCGGGAACTGAACGAACTGCGCGAACAGAAATTCAATGAGGCGAATACGAAGGGATACGACCTCGTCTCGTACGTGAACTCCGAAATCACTCACTGGGACGAGATGACAATTGGCGAGAACTGTTTCATCTTCGAGGATCAGACGGTTCAACCATTCGTCGAGATCGGGGACAACGTCATCCTCTGGAGCGGGAATCACGTTGGACATCACTCGACCATCGGAGACCACTGTTTCGTAACTTCGCACGCAGTTATCTCGGGGTATGTCGAAATTGGAGCGAACTCGTTTCTCGGCGTGAATTCGACTATCCTCGACGAGGTTACGCTCGCCCAGAAGACTGTTGTGGGTGCAGGTGCGACTATCGTCGACGATACCGAAAGTGGGGTTTATATTGGCCCCGCCGCGGAACGACGAGGTGACGCGAGCACCGACACCAACCTATAGACATATGTCATGGAACAAACTCGGCCGCATCTTCGAACCGACTGAAACCTTCGACTGGATGGAAACCCACGCGCAATTACCCACCCCGCTCCACCTCTCCGGTGACCGGTACCGCGTATTCTTTGCTGGACGGAACGAGGACAATATGAGCCAGACCGGATTCGTCGATATCGACATCTCGGACCCGACGAATCCACTTCGTGTAAGCAAGGAACCCGTGCTCAAACTCGGATCCCTCGGTATGTTCGACGACAGTGGAGTCTATCCATCGTCCGTCGTCCAGATCGGAGAGGAAACCCACCTCTACTATATTGGGTGGATGCAGGGAAAGCGTGTCTCCTATTACGCCTGCGTCGGACTCGGCGTAAGCACCGACGGCGGCGAAACTTTCGAGAAACGTTCCCGGGGTCCCCACCTCGCCCGGAACGACGTCGACCCCTATATGACGCTCTCATCTGATGTCGAAGTCGTAGACGGGATGTTCCGGATGTGGTACACGTCCGCGACCGGCTGGGTCGACTACGAGACCGGTGTCCGACCAAACTACCACATCAAGTACGCGGAATCAGACGACGGCCTGACGTGGACCCGCGAGGGAACTATCGCCATCGACTACGAACACGACGGAGAGTGGGCCATCGCACGACCCTGCGTTAGACAGACCGAAGACGGGTTCGAGATGTGGTACTCGTACGCGACGGACAATCACGGTTACCGGATCGGATACGCGACATCGGCGGACGGGCTCAACTGGACCCGATACGACGACCAAACGGGGATATCTATCTCAGACGATGGGTGGGATTCTGACCTCCAGGCGTACCCCTACGTCATCGAGCACGACGAAGCCGAGTATATGTTCTACAACGGGAATGACTACGGCCGAGAGGGCTTCGGCCTCGCTCAACGAACGTAACCCGTTTTACTGTAGGCTACTCACGACCAAACGAAATGGAAACAAGACTCATCACTGAGGACCGGTGGCTCCACGAGTTCGACAGACTCGTGGAGCGGGACCCGGTAGCTAGCGCCTACAACCGTCGGTCCTACATCGAATTCATCGCTGACTGGCTAGATGCGGATGCCGTCTTTCTCGGTGCTATCGAAGAACGGAAACTCGTTGGTGCGTTTCCGCTGGTGTTAAAAGAGAACTCCCTTGGGAACGTCATCAATTCCTCGCCGTATTTCGGGAGTTACGGGGGAATTGTCCTCAGCCCCAAACTTAACCCCGAAACGAAACGTGAGGTTCGCCGCGGACTCCTTGATGAGTTCACGTGGTTCGCAGAAGAGAACGATACGGTCCTCTCGAACGTTATCGTCTCTCCCTACGAAACAGATCCGTACTTCTACGAGGACACCATCGACTACACGTACCTCGACGAGCGCGCTGGCCAAATTATCGACATTCCCTCTCCAACCGCCGACGAGAACGTCAAAAAGCGTCTGTTCTCGGATCGATTTTCCAAGAGCTGTCGCCGGAGTGTCCGTGACGCCAAGGAGTCGGACGTCACCGTCGGCCTCACCCGGGAAGCGGGCGAGAGACTTGACCAATTCTACGAGATCTACAAAGGCGAGATGCTCGGCAAGGGTTACGACGACGCCGTCGTGCGGTCAGGCGGCGGTCTGAAGGATAAGGAGTACTTCGAGCGGTTGTTCGACATCTTTGGAGATGACGCTCAGTTGCGGTACGTAACGCTGAACGACGACGTCATTATGGGCATCGTGGAACTTTGTCACGGTGAGAAACTCCAGTACTACCAGCCAGCAATCGAGATGAAGCACCGGAACACGGGTGCGACAAACCTCGGGGTCTACGAGAGCCTCCAGTGGGCTGTGGAGAACGGCTACTCGAAGTATAACTTCGGTGGCACCTGGTTCTCCCAGACGGGACTCTACAACTTCAAGCGACGTTTCGGGGCGGATGACTACATCTACCGGTACTACGTCACGGAACACAGGAACGCGACCCACATCCTCGAACTCACGCCGGAGGAACTGAGCGAAGAGTACCCCGGATTCTACGTCGTGCCGTACGATGAACTCGAGAACTAGCGGTTCCTCTAAATCTCTTGGGGACGGTACTGGTAGTGTGATTATATTCCCGCTCTGCCGGATCATAGGGTGAATCGACGCGAAAGCATAGTCAGTCGCGCCCTGCCAGCTATGGCGAGTACTGCGGTCGATGCAAAACTATCTGTAGTTGCTTCTATGTAAACCGTGTGTCCAGATAGATCAAGACTGTAGCAATAAGCACCAATTTCACTAGGCGAGTGTCTCTAGTTACAACTATCCTTCTATCGATTCGAGAACTCTCGACGCTATGTCGACGGCCTGCGCTCCGGTTTCCCCATCGACAAGAGGGGTTGACCGTTCGTGTACGCACTTGACGAAGTCTTCTAGTTCGTTCTTAAGTGGTTCGCAGGTACTAACGAATGGCGTTTCTGTGATGGTCTCTGTTCGATATCCTGTCTTGTTATTCAAAACAGTCATCTGTTCGGTACCGCGCTGCTGGATGACAACGCGCTGTTGTTGGTAATTCAATGAAATGTACGCGTCCTGCGTAGTCACGTCGAGTTCCCTAACTTTCCCATGCGTAACGTGGCTCGACACGACGGTCCCGAGGGTCCCGTCTTGGAACTGGAAGTTTGCGATTGCGTGGTCAAGATCTTCTGACCGTTTTGCCGCACCGACTGCATCAATTCGGCTAACAGGTGCTTCAACGAGCGAATTAATAACATCTATGTCGTGAATCATCAGATCAATGACGACACTTTGATCCACTAGGTGCTCGTGGAACGGCCCGAGTCGATGGGCTTCGATGGCAATCACGTCTTGACTGTCGAGAATGTCTTCGACGACCTGTATCGCTGGATTGTAGCGCTCTATATGGCCTACCTGCAGAATTGCGTCGTAATCGTCCGCGAGCTTGACGATTTCCTGCGCTGCCTCCACAGTACTTGCTAGCGGTTTTTCGACGAGAATATCTAACTCAAGTTCGGCGATGCACTGCCGTGCCACGGGGAGGTGGAGTTCGTTGGGGACCGCAATCGATACCGCCTGAGCGTACTCGATATCGCCGACGTCGTCGAGTACACGGACGTTGTATTCCTTTTGAACACTCGCGGCAGTCTCGGGATTGGTTTCGACGACCTCGACTAACTCTGCTTCCGGCAGCTCGTCATATACGCGAATATGGTTCGACCCCATATTACCCGCACCGATCACAGCGACGGGGAGTGGATCACGATCGGACGAACTCATTGTGCCACCTCAACTGCCTCGGCTTCGACTGTGTCAGCAATGACATCGAGGTCAACCTCAGAAACCTGGGGATGGACCGGAATTGAAAGTACACTCTCGCTGGCTTTTTGTGTGACTGGGATATCACAGTCGTATTCATACGCTGGCTGGTCCGGTATCGGTAGCGGGTAGTACACGCCGTATCCGACATTGTGCTCGTCAAGTGTATCAGTCATCCCACTTCGATCAGCAACTTGAATCGTATACTGGTGAAACGAGTGAGTACGATCGCCTGGAATTGTCGGGGATATTATATCAGCATCTGAAAGTCGATTAGTGAGATACGATGCCTTCTTTTGGCGGGCCTTGATCCACTCCGGAAGCCGTCCGAGCTGATCCAGACCGATCGCTGCTTGGATATTCGTCATACGAAAATTATATCCGACGTATTCGTGTTTGTACGAGTCGACACGTCCGTGATTACACAATTGCCGAGCGCGTGAAGCAACCTCGTCGTCGTCGGTGGTGATCATCCCGCCTTCACCTGTCGTCATATTCTTGGTCGGATAGAATGAGAACGCCGCAGCATCACCGATGGACCCGACTTGATCTCCGTCAGAAGTCGCCCCGTGTGCCTGTGCAGCATCCTCAAAAAGAAGCAGATCGTACTCTGCTGCAAGTCTCTGAAAGGCATCCATATCTGCCGGCAACCCATAAAGGTGTACAGGCAGCACAGCATCGACGTCCCCGCGGGATTCAATGACTTCTCTGGCAGCTTCCGGATCGAGATTGTACGTTTCCGGATCGATATCGGCGAAGACCGGCTCCGCTCCCGCGTGTACGATCGCATTTGTACTTGCAATAAACGAGAACGGCGTGGTAAGCACGATATCCCCTTCACCGATCCCGGCCGCTTCCAGCATAACCTGCAGAGCGGTGGTTCCGTTCGAGGTTGCAACAGCGTGATCAGTACCAACGAAGTCAGCGAACTCCGATTCGAACTCGCGGACGACCTCTCCATCTGCGAGCATTCCTGAATCCAAGACGTCGCTCACTGCTTTTTTAGCTGTTTCAGAGATCTGAGGATTGGCGATCGGAATGCTCACAGGTTATTCCCTCCATCGAGTTCGTCAGGAAGTGGACGCTTCTCGGCTGGATTTCCAACGGCGAGTGTCCGTTCGGGTACGTCATTAGTAACGATCGAGCCAGCGGCAACGAACGCTCCCTTCCCGACAGTCACACCAGGGAGTACGGTCGAGTTCGCGCCGATCGAAGCATCAGATTCGACGACTGGCCCGGTTAGATCCGCGTCTTTACGAACCGGATATGGATCGTTCAGCAGCGTGGCGTGTGGCCCGAGAAAGACGCGGTCCCCGAGCGTCGTTTCGCTTGGGACGTACGCACCAGTTTGGAGACTAACGCCATCGCCGAGATCAGATCGTCCATCAACGACGGCATTGGTACCTATGAGGCAGTTAGCACCGAGTGTCGTCAGCTCTCGAATGAGTGCATTATGGCCTGTCTGAAGGGACTCGCCCGCGACGACGTCGTCGTAAATCACCGTTCCACTTCTGATAACGCTGTCAGGACCGATTTCCGGTGGTGACGACTCGGGGTCGTAACTCATCCCGACAGTCGCATCGGGAGAAACAGTAAGTTCCGACGTCACATCGTTCATATCGACGGGTTTAGGGTCACCCTACTAAATCTCGTCGGTATTCCAAACAACTTTAATCTGAGCCAGACCACCTCATCGTATGAAGGTTGCCGTTTTTGGTGCGTCTGGGTTTGTCGGTCGGAACCTCCTTGACGAACTTGCCGGAACAGAGCACGAGGTCATCGCATGTGACGTCGAATCATTCGAGCCTGAACCGGAAAACGCTCGGTTCGAGAAGGTCGACATTACGAATGATGATCGAGTTAACGAGGTCATAAAGGGTATTGACGTCATCGCTCACCTCGCTGCGCATCCGCTTCCAGCCAGTACGGAAAACCCGAACCTGAACGCCGAGATCAACATTATTGGATCCCTAAATATCCTTGACGCAGCTCGCGAGCACGATGTCGAAAAAGTGTTTTTCTCCTCAGCTTCCTCGCTCGTCGGTGAAGTCGAAGAAGTGCCTGTGCCTGAAGATCACCCAGCAGCTCCGCAGTCACCGTACGGTGTCGCGAAGCACTCTATCGAGGAGTATCTCGAGGTATACAACGAACTGTACGACCTCGACTATCTCGTCTTTCGATTTTTCAACGTATACGGTCCCTACCAACACCCGGAATCGGGTGCATTGGTTCCCGTTGTTCTCTCACGGCTTGCTCAAGACAAGGGGGTATTCGTGACCGGTGACGGTCAGCAGACACGGGACTTCGTTTACGTACGCGATATCACGTCCTACATCGTCGAGGGCTTGGAAGGCGATGTCAAGAATGAGATCATAAATATGGGTCGCGGAAAAGAAACTGCCATTCTCGATGCAATCCACGAAATGGCGGATGTCGTAGACGTCGAGCCGGATATTGACCGAAAACCCCAGCGACCTGATGAAATTGACGATTTCTATGCGGATATGAGCAAATTCGAGGGCTTGTTCGGTGACAAACCGGATACGTCCTTCCGAGAGGGACTTCAGCAGACCTACGAATGGATGGAGGAGGACTTGGACATATAATATGTGTGGCATCTGTGGTGCGGCTGGCATCGTAGACGAAGCAATTCTCGATGAGATGGCGTCTTCACAGAGGCATCGGGGACCCGAGTCTACCGGGAGCCACGTCGACAACGATGTGATGTTGTCCAACCAGCGATTACGAGTCATCGACGTTGGGGGCGGTGATCAGCCGATTTACAACGAAGATGGAGATATCACTGTCGTGTACAACGGCGAGATCTACAATTTTCAACCACTACGGAGAGCGCTTGAATCTGTAGGCCACACCTTCACGACGGCAACTGATACGGAAGTACTTGTCCACGGCTACGAGGAGTGGGGAGAGGAGGTTTTCGAACGGCTGAATGGGATGTTCGCAGTAGCACTATGGGATGCATCCACCGAACGCTTAATTCTCGCTCGCGATCGTACGGGTATCAAGCCCCTTCACGTGGCATATGTCGATGGGTGTGTACTTTTTGCAAGCGAACCGAAGGCGATTCTCCGTAGTGGACTCGTCGAACCCGCTGTCGATACAGACGCGCTCCAGTACTTCCTCCAGCTACGGTATTCACCATCTCATACAACGCTCTTCGATGGAATCGAGACGATCCAACCGGGAACGTACGCCGTAATAGAGCGCTCAGGAGAGGCGTGGCAAGTAGATGAAAATAGATACTGGGACCTGTCTATGGCCGTGAGTGATCCCCCGCCAAATCCTGCCGTTGCAGTTCAGAGTGCGTTGCGGAACGCAGTCAGACGTCAGTTAGTCAGCGACGTTCCCGTGGGGTTCTATCTCTCCGGAGGACTCGATACGAGTAGCGTCGTCGCGATGGCTGACGAACTCACGGATGACCCAATTCATACGTTCTGTATGGGATTTGAGGACCAGATCTGGGATGAGCGAGAGGATGCGAGGGCCATCGCGGACCATTTCGGCACACAGCACCACGAACTCCAGATCGACGGTGAATTCATCGAGGATTTCCCCGAAATGATTTGGCACGCTGACGAACCAAAGCGTAATCTCTATCCGTACTACGTGGCCGAAGAGATGCGAAATCACGTCACAGTCGCACTTGGCGGGTTGGGTGCGGACGAACTCTTTGGTGGCTACGTGTATCGATTCAATCGGCTTCAGGAGCTAGAAGACCTCCAGCACTCCGCGATCGCCGCCTCGGCAGGCACTCCATCAAAACACGCGGTACAGGTCGCGTCGGCACAAACCGAAACTGGAGAGGTGACGAATGATGATCTTCTCCAAGATCAGGGAGGAACAGCTCGTACCATCGATACGCTGTCACAGAATGCAGAGCAGATCGCGATGACACAGATTGAAAACGGCGATCTGTCGAATGATGATCTTCTCGAGGACCTTGAGACAACTTCTCACGTCGATGACCCGACGACGCTCTACGTCCTTTTGAACAGTAGTGATGTCCTTGGTGACCTTGATTTCTACCGAAAACGGGCGTTCGGTCGTGAATTGCAGGATAACTTTCAGACGACCGAAGTCATCGAACGTAACCATCCTCACGACGATCATACTCTCAAATTGAGGGAACAAGGGCTACGGTGGGACTTCTGTGTGAAACTTCCGAACGATTTCCTTTTCGTCGAAGATCGGATGAGTATGGCACATTCCTTGGAGTCGAGAGTGCCCTTCTTGGATAACGAGATGATTAACGTTGCGTTCTCATTGCCGTTGTCCGAAAAATTCGACACGACGAGGGGAGATGTCGACATCGGAAAAACAGTACTTCGTGACGCGATGCGCTCAAAGCTCCCGGCGACAGTCTTCGAAAAAGACAAACAGGGATTTACGATGCCGACGTACCAATTCGCCAAGGGTCAGTTGCTTCCGCACGCAAAAGCGATACTTGACGACGCACATATCGTCCATCAGGGATTCATCGATGAGAAATACCTTCGGGACTTACTCCATCGAACACCAACAAGTGATCTTGTTCCCCACTATAAATTGCTCTGGAAAATCGTTGCATTCGAAATCTGGTATCAGATGTACATCGTAGAGTCAGTTGCGGGCCCGGCGTCTATCGGCAATTACTATACGTGACCCTCACGTTTCGGTTTCGCCATTCGCAATCTGTGCATACGTGAACGCCTCCATCTCCTCGGGGTCAAAGAACGCACGTCCGTCTACGAACACGGGTGTTCGCATCGCGTCACGAAGTTCGCTGAGATTCAGATCGCGGTACTGCTCGTGGCCAGTAGCGAGCACAACACCATCGATGTTTTGAACTATTGGTGAATGGACTGCTTTCGCGCCAATCTCAGACATAGTTTCATCGTCGATCAGTGGGTCGTGCGCGAAGACTTTCGCACCCTCTTCACGTAATCTTTTGACAAGATCAAGTGCGGGTGCGTAACGGAGTTCTTTGACTCCAGGACGGTATGTAATGCCAAGAACAAGGATTGTTGCGTTAGAGAGTTCGCATCCGTGTCCAGCAAGGGTGCCTGCAAGAATGTCCACAGCATGGCCCGGCATTCGATCATTAACCGCTCTTGCTGTCTCAAGGAGGGGTGTTTCGCGAGACCCACCAATAACGAAGTGCGGGTAGACCGGAATACAGTGACCGCCGACACCGATTCCCGGAACGTGGATATCACAGAACGGCTGAGTATTTGCGGCTTCAAACACCTCGTGCGCGTCCAGTTCCCAGTCCTCACAAACCATCCCGAGTTCGTTCGCTAGGGCAATGTTGGTGTCTCGGTAGACTCCCTCGAAGACTTTTACTGCCTCAGCCGCGGTCGCGCTCCCGAGTTCGATGACCCCTGGTGCATTGAATCGTTGGTATAATGCGGATGCTGCAGCCGTACTGTCCTCGTCGACTCCTCCGACGATCTTCGGATACGACTCCGTAAGGTCCGTGATCACTCGTCCGGAGTACGTCCGCTCCGGACAGTGCGCCAAGCCGAAATCTTCACCAGCCGTCAACGATTCAGTTTCGAGGGCCTCCGTGAATGGACCACTCGTGGTCTTTGGTGGGACTGTACTCTCTAAGATGACGAGATCCCCATCAGTTAGCCCCTCAGAGATGTCAGCCGCGGCCCTCATTACAGGATCGAGGTTTGGATCGTTGTGGTCATCGAGGACAGTCGGAACGAGGAGGATCATTACGTCAGCACGGGCCGCTGCACGGGATCCCTCAGTAGTAGCTTCCAACTTGTCACCTCCATAGGTCTGGACTAGCTCATCTAATCCGGGTTCGGAAACAGGGCTTTCTCCACTGTTCACGGCTGTTGTGACCACTTCGTCGATATCGACACCTAACACGTCGAATCCAGTGTCAGCCAAAACAGCCGCGAGAGGGAGACCCATCTTCCCGAGTCCGTAGACTGCAATCGTGGGATCACCGTCCTCGTTTCGGAGACCAGCCTCGACAGTTGCCATACATCCCTTTTACCTGTGTCCCAAAGTAAGCAGTTCCGGTGTCAGTCGAATCAGCAAATATATCCCCCGTTCGGAAGACACCACGGATGAACAAAGATGGATGACCGCATCCCCCTCATCGAACCCGTTGTCGGTTCAGAGGAACTGGAGAACGTAGAGAAAGTTATCGAATCGGGATATATGACGCAGGGGCCGTACGCGGAGAAGTTCGAGATCGGCTTTGCCGATTTGGTCGGCGCTAAACACGCGATCACGGCGACATCATGTACAACAGGTCTCGAACTGGGACTGGAGGCGATGGGAGTCGGGACCGGAGACGAAGTCATCGTCCCGGACTTTACCCATCCTGCATCCGCGAACGCTATCGTTCGTGTTGGTGCTGATCCCGTTCTCGTTGACGTAGACAGGGAGACGTACAATTTGGACTATGAGGAGACAGCGGCCGCAGTTACCGACAAGACTGCCGCGGTTATGCCGGTCTCTTGGGGTGGGCAACCGCTCAACCCAAGGCCACTTCGAGACATCGCTGACGAACACGGTCTCGCGATTGTGGAAGATGCAGCGTGCTCTCCACTCGCTGCATACGACGGTGAGTCCGTTGGTTCTCAGTTCGACGTCAGCGTGTTCAGTTTTCACCCGCGGAAGGTCCTGACGACTGGTGAGGGTGGAATGGTGACGACGGACGATTCGGAACTCGAAGGAGAGATCCGTCGCATCAAGAACTTCGGCACGAACCCAAATACGGATATCGGATTCATCCGTGCTGATGCAACCAACTACCGGATGTCGGACATCCTCGCGGCGGTCGGCGTTGCACAACTGGAAAAGATCGAAGAGATCGTCGAAAAGAGGCGTGAAATTGCACACCGGTATACCGATCTTCTCGCCGAGGTGGAGGGTGTCTCGGCACCAACGGAGCCTAACAGCGCGAAGCACAATTTCCAGAGCTATTGTATCTACATTCAGGCAGGAGATGAATCGACGCGAGACAAACTCATTGAGGCACTGGCCGAACAGAATATCGAGACACAAATCGGAACGTTCTCAGTGAACGAGACGGAGGCATTTGCGGATGCCAACACCGCGAGCAGTCTTTCCGTTTCGAAGTCTCTTTCACGAAACCTACTCACGCTGCCCGTTGCACATTCGATGACTGTGAAGGATCAGCATCGGGTTGTTGATGCATTGAACAACGAGCTCGAAAAACACCGATAATTCGTCAGACCCGGTCACTTATGGCAGCGTGTGGACGATAGTGGGATATGCAAGCCGTCATCCTCGCCGCGGGCAAAGGAACCCGCCTCCGCCCGCTCACCGAAGACAAGCCGAAGGCACTCGTCGAAGTCAATAATAAACCACTCGTCGAGCACGTCTTCGACGACCTCATCAACCTCAACGCCGAGGAGTTCGTCGTCGTCGTCGGCTACCTGAAAGAGAAGATAATGGAGCGCTACGGCGACGAATACAGAGGAGTTCCCATCACGTACGCCCACCAGCGAGAACAGAACGGCCTCGCACACGCGCTTCTCACCGCCGAGCCGTACGTCGATGACGACTTTATGCTGATGCTCGGGGACAACATCTTCCGGGGCAACCTCGGTGACGTCGTCAATCGCCAACGAGAGGACCGCGCGGACGCCGCGTTCCTCGTCGAGGAGGTCCCGATGGAGGAAGCCTCGAGATACGGCGTTTGCAATACCAACAAGTACGGCGAAATCACTGAAGTCCTCGAAAAGCCCGACGACCCTCCGTCGAACCTCGTAATGACCGGATTCTACACGTTCACGCCAGCGATCTTTCACGCCTGCCACCTCGTTCAACCCTCGGACCGAGGCGAGTACGAACTTCCGGATGCGATCGACCTCCTGATCCAATCCGGCCGCACGATCGATGCGATCCGACTGGACGGCTGGCGCATCGACGTTGGCTATCCGGAGGACCGTGAACGCGCTGAGGAACGCCTCAACGGCGACGGATCGAAGCAAGCCGACGCGGAACCGGAACCGACAAAAGAGGCCTGATCGAATCCGGCCGTATGCAGATTCTCATCACCGGCGGGGGGGGCTTCATCGGCTCGAACCTCGTTCAGGGATGTCTCGACGCGGGTCACCGCGTCGTCGTCCTCGATAATCTCGATCCGTACTACGACCTCGGCATCAAAGAACACAACCTTGAGGTGTGCCGCGAGACGGGCGGTAACCGCTTCGCATTCGTCGAGGGGTCGACGACGGACGAGGAACTCGTCGAAGACGTCGTCTCTACAAACGACATCGGCGTCATCTTCCACCAGGCCTCGAAGGCTGGCGTTCGAACGAGCGTGAAGAGCCCGAAAGCCTACAACGAGAGCAACATCGACGGCATCGTCACGGTCCTCGAAGCCGCCGCCGACCACGGCGTCGAGCGGGTAATAAACGCCTCTTCTTCCTCAGTCTACGGTGTCCCGGAGTACCTCCCCTACGACGAGGAGCATCCGAATCATCCCAAAAGCCCCTATGCGGTCACCAAACTCGCCGCCGAGCACTACTGCAACGTGTACGATGACCTCCGCGACGTCGCAACCGTCAACCTCCGGTACTTCACAGTCTACGGACCGCGGATGCGCCCGAATATGGCCATCTCGAACTTCGTCTCGCGGTGTCTCAACGGCGAGCCGCCGATCATCTACGGCGACGGCGAGCAAACGCGGGATTTCACGTTCATCGACGATATCGTCGAAGCAAACCTTACGCTCTTGGAGACCGGCGAGGCCGACGGAGAGGCGATGAACATCGGCTCGAACGACAACATCTCGATTCGGGAACTCGCGGAGTACGTTGTCGACGAGACGGGCGCAGACGTCGACATCGTTCACGAGGATGCAAAGGACGCCGACGCCCGACACACCCACGCGGACGTCGCGAAAGCCGGTGCACTGATCGACTACGAGCCGAGCACGGACATCCGCGAAGGTGTCTCGAAATTCATCGACTGGTACGAGGCGAACCGCGAATGGTACGAGCCACTCGTGCGGAATTCGTGAGATCCGCTCCCGCCGTGATCCCCCACTCAGACCGTCGCCAGTAAGTTCCGATACCGCTCTTCGGCCGCACTGAAACTGTATTCCTCTTCGATGAGTCTCCGACCGCGAGCGCTGACAACTTCAAGTTCGCCCTCGGCAACGAGGATTTCCGTGAGATCCCGAGAAATAGCCTCGACCGTCCGCTCGCGCATCAGAAACCCCGTCTCGTCCTCTTTCACGACGTCCAGAACGCCCGAAACAGGGGTCGCATACGCTGGCGTCCCGCACGCCAGCGACTCTAGGATCGTCGTCGGCAGTCCCTCTGTCGGATGCGACGGCATCACGAGTAGCTTCATTTGATTCAATTCGCCCGGAACGTCCTCGTGGTCGACCCACCCAGCCAGTTCCACTTTCCCTTCTTCGATCTCCTCGGCTAACTCCGCCGCAAGCCACTCGTACAGCGGCCCGTCGCCGACGAACCGGAACGTCACGCCGTCCGGGAGCTGCTTCGCGACGCGGGCCAGTTCGCGGATCCCCTTTTCTTCGTCGAGACGCCCGACGAAGCCGACGACATCGCCGCGCTCTGCGAAGGGAACCTGCACCGAGAAGCGTTCCGTATCGACGTACCGTGCACCGTGTGGGTACACTCGCTCGGAGTTCGGATCGAGCCCCAATTCGGCGGCCATATTCGGCGTGTACGTCACAATCCGATGTGCCGCGACAAACCCGGCGGATTCTAACAGTCTCACCGATCCCGCTAGCCACTTGGCGACGATCGATGGCATCCGTTGCTCCCAGTTGAGCCGAAGCGTCAGTGGCACGTCACCACGCGGCTCGACGAGTACCGTTTTTCCGTACGCCCGAGCGAACAGTATGGGCAGGAGATAGGAAGTCGCGCCGAAAAACAGAACGACCTGTTCGGGCCGCTGGCGAAGGACGAGACACATTCGCACCTGATTCAACAGAAACCGGAGCGCTGCGATGAGGACGTTCTCACCAGCCCCCTTCGAGGTCAACTCGATCACTTCGCGAGTATCTCGAATCGACGAGTCTTCGGGAAGATCGGCGGTAACCAGACTGACGGACCCGATCGAAGCGAGAATATCCAGTAGCGTCCGAGTTGCGTTTTCTCCGGCCGAACTCAGCGGGTGCGTAACGACACAGACTCCACTGTCGGACATACCTCGAAGTGTTCGAAGAGAGGCTTATTCCTATTGTTTGGCGCTGGCTTCGAACGCAAACGGCAGTCACCCCGCTTTCGACGCTGTGTGCCGAAGCGCTATTCGCGATCTACTGTGCTTCTGGCCTCATTCTACGGTCACACTCTTCGCCAAATTTCGCGGCTTATCGATCGAGCGCCCCTGCAAATCGGCCACGTAGTAACTGAACAGTTGGAAGTACACGTTAGCCACCAGCGGCTCCAACTCCCCCAGATCGGAAACGTCGAACACCTCATCCACGAACTTCTCCGCGTCAACGTCATCCGACGCACATCCGATCACCGGCGCGCCCCGTGACTCGACCTCTTTCACGTTGTTCAGCGTCTCAGGCGCGTTCGACCCCCCAGTGAGGACCGCCAGAACGGGCGTCTCGGACGTTACCAACGCCAACGGACCGTGTTTCAACTCCCCGGCCGCAAATCCCTCGGCGTGATCGTACGAGATCTCCTTCAACTTCAACGCGCCCTCCAGAGCCACCGGCGCACCCAGACGCCGCCCGATGAAGAAGAACGCGTCGCCGTCGCCGTACTCTTCGGCCGCAACGCAGACCTGCTCCTCTCGGTCTAACACTTGCTGTACCGCACCTGGGAGCCCCCGTAAATCCGAGAGCAACGCCCGGGCGTCACCCGACGACATCGCGCCGCGAGCGCGGCCGACGTAGACGCAGAGAAGCGCCAGCGTCGCGACCTGCGAACAGAAGGTCTTCGTCGCGGCGACGCCGATCTCCGGGCCGGCCCGGATAAAGACGGTGTCGTCGACTTCCCGCGTCACCGTGCTCCCCAGCGTGTTCGTCACCGCGAGCGTCCGGGCACCGGCCCGCTTCGCTCGCCGCAGCGCCGAAAGCGTGTCCGCAGTCTCGCCGCTCTGCGTCACGGCGACGACGAGCGTTCGCCACGGGTCACGCCCACCGCGGAACTCGTACTCCGAGGCGATCTCGGCGGAGGATCGGACGTCCGCGTACTCCTCTAACAGGTCCGCAGCGTACAACGCGGCGTGGTAGGAGGTGCCGCAGGCGACGAACTGGATCTCCGCTAAGGAATTGAGATACTCCGCCGGGAGATCGATCTCTAGGTCTACTTCGCCTTTCACCTCGTCGATGCGCCCGGAGATCGCCTGTCGGAGCGCCGTGGGCTGCTCGTGGATCTCCTTGAGCATATAGTGTTTGTACCCGCCCTTCTCCGCGGCTTCGGCGTCCCATTCGATTTCTTGGATCTCGCGGGAGACCGCCTCGCCGTCGGCGTACACCGACACCTCCGATTCAGTGAGGTGGATGACGTCACCCTCCTCGGGGTAACTGACGCGCCGCGTGTGCTCGACGAACGCCGGGACGTCGCTCGCGATGAACGCGCCGTGCTCGGCGTATCCGAGCACCAGGGGATTCCCGCGGCGCGTCGCGACGATGCCGTCGTGGCCCGCGGCGACGACACCGAGTGCGAAGTTCCCCTCCAATTTCTCGACGACGGCCGAGACCGCGTCGACGAGATTGCGACCGGATTCCAGCTCCTCTTCGAGGAGATGCGGGACGACCTCGGTGTCGGTATCGCTCGCGAACGTGTGGCCGCGTTCCGTGAGCACCGACCGCAACGCGTCGTAGTTTTCGATGATTCCGTTGTGGACGACCGCGACGTCACCGGATTCGTTCGTGTGCGGGTGCGCGTTCGCGTCCGTGGGCTCGCCGTGGGTCGACCACCGCGTGTGGCCGATGCCCATCGTCGCTGTCGACGTTTCGGGAAGCACCTCGGTGAGCGCCGACAGCTCCCCCGCGCGCTTGTAGACCTCGACCGTATCTCCCCCGAGGGCGATTCCCGCAGAATCGTACCCGCGGTATTCGAGGTTCGAGAGCCCGTCTCTGAGGATCGGAAGTGCGTCCGCCGATCCGAGGTAGCCGATGATTCCACACATCTTACCCCCTCCGCACGATCGCGTCGTTCTCGATCCAGTCGCTCACGATCGTTCCTGATTCGACGGTCGCGTCGTTGCCGATCACCGTCCCCGGCGAGACGGTCACGTTGCCGCCGAGCGCCGTGTTGTCTCCGACGACGCCGCCTAAGCGGACGTCCGAGTGAACGGACCCGTCCACCACGACGTCGGTATCTCCCCCTTCTATCGTCGTGTTCGCTCCGACAGTTGCGTTCTCGCCGACGACGCAATCGCGGACGACAGCCCCGTCGTCAACCGTGGCGTCCGCCAGCACGACGCAGTTCGAGAGCACGGCGTTCGATCCGATCTCGACGTTCTCGCCGAGTGACGTCCCGGGGAGTACCGTCGCCCCCGGGCGGATGCGCACGTCCGCGGCGATCGCCGCCCCGTCGACGACTGTCGCCCGTTCGTGGATCGACGCCGTCTCGGCACGGGACGATTCCGTTCGATCGAGCATTCGACTGTTGACGGCCAAGATGTCCCAGTGATACGAGACGTCGAGCCAGAGGCCGTCGAACCGAACCGGGCGCAGCGCGTCCCGGTACGCCTGTAACACGGTCGTGATCGCCAACTCTCCGTCGGCGTCAGTTTCTCGAATCTCGTCGAAGGTCGACGCCCCGAGGCCGTAGACACCGGCGTTGATATAATCCGTCTTAACCGTATGAGCTGGCGGCTTCTCTTCGATCGAACGCACGCGCTGGCCATCGAGCTCGACGACACCGTAGTTTTCGGGATTTCGATGGCGTGTCACCGCCATCACGGGGCTGCCCGTCTCGCGACGCTCCCGCATTACGGCTGAGATCGCGCTCGGTTCGACGATTCGATCGCCGTTGAGCGCGATGAAGCTGCCGTTAATGTATGGCTCCGCTTGCAACAGCGCGTGGCCGGTCCCGAGCTGCGTCTCTTGGACGGCGTACTCGATGTCGACGTCCCAGTCGTCGCCGTCGCCGAAGTGACTCTGGATCCGCTCGCGTTTGTAGCCGACGACGAACACGAACTCGTCGATGCCCGCTTCTCTCCCGGCTTCGAGCACGTGTTCGAGAAGCGGCTGGTTCCCGATCGGAAGCATCGGTTTCGGCCGCGTGCGGGTCAGCGGCCTGAGCCGCATTCCCTCTCCGGCGGCGAGGACGACAGCTTTCATACTACTGGTGTTGCGATGCGGGGTGTTCAATATTTTGTGTGGTCGCTCGCGGGCTGTTTCTCACGTTCACGCAGGGCCCGCCGCACCGTCCCCTCGACTGTATGCTCGGTCTCGAACCCCAACCGCTCCCGAGCGGGTTCCGTATCGACCGTGAAATCCGGGCCGGTGGGTTGGCTCTCGCGGGGGTCCTCGACGTAGTTGATTTCGGGCTCGTGTCCGCGTTCCTCTCCGCAGACGCGCTGGACCAATTCGGCGACGTCGATGACGCTCAACTGCTCGCCACTTGCGAGCGGGATGTCGACTGCGCCGATGTCGGCGGTCGCCTCGGCGGAATTCGCTTGTTCGAGGAGCGACGTCACCGAGTGACGATACGCCCGGGCGACGTCGTTGACGTGGATGAAATCGAACGTTTGCGTTCCGGGGCGGTGAATCGTGAGCGGCCGATCCGCGAGCGCACGCTCGATGAAGATGTTGATTACGGTCTCTTTGCCGACGGTCACCCCCTCACAGTCGTGCGTCCCGTAGAGATTCGCCGTGAGGAACAGGTGGGCCGGAACACGGCCGCGAGTAAGATCGTGGATATCGTCCTCGTTCATCTTTTTTGTTAGGCCATAGAGACTCACGGGATCGCGTCGATGATCCGCCCCGATCGGGAACTCGACGGGTTCGCCGATAACGGCCATACTCGAGGCGAATACCAGCGGAATCTCTCGGTTGCGACAGTGCCAGGTTACGTTCTCGGTGCCCTGAACGTTGATCTCGAACGCGCGATCGGGATCGCTCTCGCAGTCGGGGATCCCGCTCACCGCCGCGAGGTGACACACCGCATCGGAATCGGAAAGCGCGTCTCGAAGCGCTTGATTATCTCGGATGTCGACGGTCTCGAACACCGCATCGGAGAACGATGACACCTGATTTCCGGAGCGATCGTCGATCGCAATCACCTCGGCTCCGGCGTCGAGAAACTCGTGCACGACTCGCGAGCCGATGTATCCGCCAGCCCCGGTCACCGCAATCCGTCGAGAATCGAGCATATGCACCGATACGAGGGCAGCGACATACCTCCTTCGGGTCCGTGTTTTACGAGACGAGCGCGTACAGATAGCCCGAGCCGACGGCCGCGGTCAGGGCAAGCGCGAACACGCCTCGCTTCAAGTCCGGTATCGATCCGTCGACGACCGTCTTCCGAGCGTAGTGGGGGAGTCCCGAAAAGAGCAACTGCGAGACGAACGCGCCCTCCTCGCCACCGGAGTCGTCGATGAGTTCGTCCAGCGCGCGTTTGGAGTACCCCTGCCAGAACGCCCGCTTCAGAAGCCAGGTCGGATCGGTGCGGTAGGCGAACACTTTGTGCTCGACGAAGGCGTCCGGGTTGTACCAGACGCGCTCTCCGAACGCGGCGTGCATTCGCGCGGCGAGTTCCGTCTCTTCGCCTTGGATCTGCCGGTCACCGTGCCGTCCGAGGTCGGGCTCGAACGTCCCGATCTCCTCGAACACCTCCCGTTTGAAGGAGATGTTCGAGCCGAACGTGTTTCGGACCTCGCGCGCTTCTTCGGGGAATCCGCGGTGGGTGACGCCGACGAGCCAGTAGAACTCCGGCGGGAGCCACTCGGGCTCGCCCGCGACCCACCGCGGGACCATCCGACCACCGGCCGCAATCGCGTCCCGGCGCTCGTACGTGTCGACCAGTTCTGCGATCCAGTCCGGACTGGCGACGGCGTCGTCGTCGAGAAACGCGATCACATCGCCGCTACTTCGTTCGATTCCCGCGTTTCGACTCCGTGAGAGGCCGACGTTCGAGTCGTTACAGTGGAGAACGACATCTCTTCGGTCCTCGTAGTCGTTACGCACCCGTTCGTAGAGTTCGTCGCTCCCGTCGATGACGACAACCGCCTCTACACTCTCGTACGTTTGCTCTCGCACGCTTTCGATCGCCTCGCTGAGATCATCGTACAGATCTGGATCGTACGCACAGATGACGACGGAGGTTTTCATTTACCGAGCGATGCCGATACGGTACCGTAAGGGTTGTGTCTACGATCGTGAACACGTTCAACAACGTCGGGATAGATCGAGGTGGATCGATTTTGCGACACCTTATCCATCTCCACGACCGTAGAGCCCCCGTGAACCGTCGGCGACGACAGCCGCTCCCCCACCGATGAGAATTGGACAGACCTCTTTCGCCGTCTTCGCCTCGAAGCTCGTCGGCTCCGCGCTCGGCTTCGTCGCGACGCTGTACTTCGCCCGCACGCTCGGAGCCGAGGTGCTCGGGCGCTATGCGCTCGTCCTCGCGCTCGTTGCGTGGCTCTCACTCGCGGGCAACTTGGGCATCTCCTCGGCCGTGACAAAGCGGATGAGCGAGGGAGAAAATCCGTCCGCGTACGCCAGCGCCGGTGCGATAGCGATCGCCGCACTCGGACTCGTTCTCGGTGTCCTCGTCGTCGTCTTCAGCGGTCCCGTTAACACTTACGTCGGTGAACCGATCGCCTTGCTGGTCGTTGCCCTGCTGCTGGCGGGGCTGTTCACGTCCGTCACCAACTCGGCATTGAACGGCGAGCGGAAGGTCCACCTCACGGGACTGCTCTCGCCGATCGGAATCGCCGTCAGGAGCGTCGTTCAGATCGGGCTCGTCGTCGTGGGATTCGAACTCGTGGGGATGCTCGTCGGATACGCGATCGGAAGCGTGATCGTGGGCGTGGTCGCGCTCTCGCTGTTGTCCGTGCGATTCGTCCGTCCGGCCCGAGAGCACTTTGCCGAGCTCTACGAGTACGCGAGGTTCTCGTGGCTGGGTGGCCTCCAATCGCGGTCGTTCAACGACGTCGACATCCTCTTACTGGGCGTGTTCGTACAGTCCTCACTCGTCGGCGTCTACTCCGCGGCGTGGAGCATCGCGCAGTTCCTCACGCTGTTCGACTCGGCCGTGAGCTCGACGCTGTTCCCGGAGCTGAGTCGGGCCGACGCGGAAGGTCGTCGAGACCACGTGGCGAAACTCGTCGAGGATTCGATGACGTACGGCGGTCTCATCCTCATCCCCGGACTGCTCGGCGGGATCTTACTCGGAGATCGATTACTCAGAATATACGGGCCGGAATTCGTGCAGGGGGCGTCCGTCCTCTGGATTCTCATCCTCGCGACGTTGTTGTACGGCTATCAGAAACAGCTGTTGAACGCGCTGAATGGGATCGACAAACCAAAGGCGGCGTTCCGAATCAACGCCATCTTCATCGGGGTGAACGTCGTGCTGAACGTCGCGCTGATCTCGACGATCGGCTTCGTCGGTGCCGCGGTTGCAACCGCGATCTCGGCCGCGATCGGGGTGGCGGTAGCCCTGTCGACGTTGCGTTCGGAGATCGTATTCTCGATTCCGGTGGGCGAAATCCTTCGGCAGTTCGCCGCGGCGACGACGATGGCGGCGGTGGTGCTCGGTGTCGAAACCCTCCTTACGACGGCGACGACGCTCAATCACAATTTCGCGACTGTGGTCCTTCTCGTGGCTGTCGGTGCGACGACGTATTTCGTGGTATTATTCGGGATATCGCAGACGTTCCGATCGACCGTGCGAGACAATACTACCGCTCGATAATTCGTTGGCGAGAGCGTGTCAGTACTGGTGTAACTGGTGAAATACTCTGCTTAGTTCAACGTCTACCTATAGAAAAATAGTAATATTATCTATAATATATGAATAATAAAATATACTTTAAATATTATAGTATTGTAGTTTTCTAGTCATAGTTCGAGACTCAAATATTGTGATTTGTTGTTAGAGCGCGCAATTAGCGTTGATACTACTATTTCTACTCCACTGGAGAGGATCTATTATTGGTATGAATTCAGATATTTATATTATACTATCAAATTTAATTGTATATTGGAATTTCTATATTCCCATCGGTAGCGATAATCCATATATCTGAATTTCACCAATTAGTATAATTTTCATCTTATATTTCTAATACCCAAATCATATATCATATTTCGAAGGCAAAAGCGATGTTTTAAATATCTCACTATGAGTGGTAACGAATGGCATGTCTAATATGACGCCTGAAGAACTGGTTGCAACGGCAAATCGGTTGCTCTATATGGAGGGATTGGCCGACACTGCCGGACACGCGAGTGTCCGCTCGCCTACCGATGACAACGTGGTGTACATAAATCCGTTCAGCGTGAGTCGCGGGGAAATCCGACCAAAAGACGTTGTGAAAATCACGCTCGACAACGAACCGGTTGATCCGGACGCACCCGATCCCGTTGCAGAGGCTGAGATTCACACAGCGGTCTATCGAAACCGTCCCGAGATTAACGCGGTCCTACACACTCATCCACCAATCGCTACACTGTTCAGTATCTCGGGGACTGACCTCGTTGCTGCGTTTACTCGCGGTGCGATATTCGACAGACCGGTTCCAGTCTATAACCGTCCGGATCTCTTGACGACTCGAGAGGAGGGTGAGTTGATGATGGAAGCGATGGGCGAACGTGACGAACTCCTAATCAAAGCCCACGGAGCGGTGGTCGCAGGCGAAGATCTCAAACGTGCATTCACGAGGACGATGTACCTGGAGATAAACGCCTACCACCAGCTCTACGCGTCGATTCTCGGTAATGCGAACACGCTCACTCCCGAGGAGGCCGAACGAATTACTGAAACCACGTGGCGTCAACGGTCGATCGATAAAGTCTGGAACCATTATGTGTGGGAAGCCAGCCAGAACGGGTATCTTCCAGATGAGTGGTGATTCGGAGATCTGCACCTTATCGATTTGAGCGGATCGTCGGTAGAACTACTGCCGCTTAATTTGGGAGTGGGACTTCCGAGTAATTGTTGTCCGGTGTTTTTCGCAGACTGCTGTCGGATTGTCCACCTGAGGCTCCGATCGTCTAGTCGCATTATCATATACCCGCTTCGATAGGTATTTGGTACTCTGTAACGCATTCTCTATCATCATATGATGGGTGTTGCCTAATGTCATCAATGGTTGAAGCTTTGATAATAGGGCTAACGCAGCTACTTTCTTGGCCGTTAATATTGTTCGTTTTCGCTGGTGCCCTGCTCGGGATGTTATTTGGGCTGCTCCCCGGGTTAGGTGGTCCCGTTCTTCTGGCGCTACTCCTACCGGTCACGTACGGCTTCGCACCGGAGTCTGCAGTGGTGCTTTTGACTGCATCACTGGGTGGTGTTGCGTTCGGTGGCAGCATCTCAGCGATTATTATCAATACGCCGGGGACTGCATCGAACGCTGCAACAACCTTCGATGGATATCCGCTAGCAAGACAAGGTAGGGCCAGTGAGGCATTAGGCGTATCTGCGACTGCGAGCGCGTTGGGGGCTATTTTCGGTGTTTTAGTACTGATTCTACTGCTACCAGTTGCACAGCAAATTATCCTCGCATTCAGCCCCCCCGAGTTTTTTTGGATCGCCGTTCTCGGCCTGGCCGTAATCGCGTTCGTCTCTGGAGATAGCTTCCTCAAAGGATTGGTGGCAGGTGGGGTCGGACTGATGATCTCGTTTATCGGATACAGCGGCGTAACGGGGACGTATCGATACGGATTCGGGACGGAGTTCCTGTGGGCAGGTATCGATTTGATCGCCGCCATCATCGGGTTGTTTGCCATCGCTGAAGTGATCAAACTCACTGTCGAAAAGAGCGAGACGATCGCACAGTTCACAGGGGAGGGATCAACTGGCAGAGGCCAGCTCAAAGGCATCAAGCACGTTCTTTCCCGTCCCGTACTATTCTTTAAATCAGCGACCATTGGTACGCTCATCGGCCTGATTCCTGGCGCCGGTGGCTCTGTTGCCAACTTCGTCTCGTATATCTCTGCGCTTCAATCCTCTGATGAGCCCGAACGGTTCGGCCAAGGAGCCGTCGAGGGCATCATCGCTAGCGAGGCGTCGAACGATGCAAAGGATGGGGGTGCGCTACTGCCGACATTGGTCTTTGGGATCCCAGGAAGTGCAACAACGGCGGTCCTTCTTGCGGGACTCGTTGTACACGACATTAACCCTGGACGACAGCTTCTGGGCGAGGATCTCTCGATACTGTTTCTCCTGTTGTTTGCACTGATCCTCGCGAATATCGTGACGTCAGGAGTCGGGTTATTCGCTGCTCCCTTCCTCGCAAAGGCGACTCACGTTCCTGTTCGAATCCTCATTCCACTCATATTAATCGTGAGCTTCTTAGGATCCTACGCACTCCGAGGCAATGTCGGCGACGTCGTCGTCGCCGTGGCGTTCGGATTCCTGGGCTACGCGATGATCGTTTACAGCTACTCTCGGGTGGCGATGATAATCGCGCTCGTGTTGGGACCATTGTTGGAAAATTCGTTCGTTCAATCGCTCCAGATGTCTCGTGAGAGCTACTGGATCTTCGTCACTCGCCCGATCTCGTTCGTGCTGATGATGCTGGTGCTACTGATCGTTCTGGTTCCGCTCATCCAACTCGGAAAGCAGCGACTTGAGGCCCCGAGAGTGGGGGGTGGTCATGATGAGTAAAAACAACCTCTCTGATAACCCACTGCTTAAACGGGTTGTAACGGCGATTAGTCCAGACCGCGTCGAGTTACTGTTCACACTCGTATTGGTTCTCTTTATGGGAACACTCCTGTGGCAGACGTTTGGCTACGAAGATTTCGGAAAAATAATTCCGCTAATTGTGGCGACACCCACCTTCGTCTTTCTACTCGTGATTCTCGCGGCGGCGATCTCGCCACGCGTCAACGAGATGCTGAATGAGTATCAAGTCAGAGACATCATCGACGTGGACGAGATTGAACAGTTCACACAAGAAAGCGAGGACAGCGAATCGGACGTGTACGATCAGCGGTTGGAGTTTATCGGTATCACACTGTGGATCATAATCTTCGGGCTCCTGTTCCATTACGTCGGAGCTGTCGAATCGATCACGATTGTGCTACTGGGATACTATCGCATCACCGCGAAACAAAATGTTGTCAGGACAGTCCTTTATACAGGCATAACGTTACTGTTCATCTATCTCGTCTTTGATATGGTCTTAGAGATGCGGCTGTTTACTGATAGCTGGTTCGCGTTCCTCCTTCCGTGATCAATCAGTTCCGATTCCGGAGTTGTATTCTATTCGCTACGCCGAACTTACACATCGGCAGAATATGAGCCAGTGACGCCGTTGTGGTGAACGCTGTTTGTACACGGTGGCGTACCTCTTTTCGGTGGTCTCTGAATCGTACAGTGGGGAGCTGGAAAACAGCTCGTATGACGCCCCGTCAGATTTGATGGAACGAGACCAATCAGAGAAAACGGATGACGCAAAACCACTGAGCTGGATACGAATGTGGCCTCGGTGACTGCACGCCACCTTCACAAAATCAGGTTCGCGATAGTCGGTGGGTCGATACGACAGTGACTGATCGGTTCGCTATGCGAGTTGGCGTCTGTCTAGCTAGGCGGGTTAGACAGTATCTCCTCGTACTCGGCGGCGAGATCGACCGCCTGTTCAATGAGTCCGCCGAGCTCATCCGGTCCGGTGGGGTTGAGGAATGCGTCGTTGTCCTCTGCCCACTGCTGCATTTCGTCGGAATCCAGCGTCTCAAGGATTGCATCCGCGATGATATCGACCCGGTCGCTTGGAATCTCCGGTGGACCAAAGATTACCCGGTCAAGATTGAGTGCAAGGAATTCTTCATACCCTGCCTCTGCCGCTGTTGGCGTTCCTTCATAGATTTCCGGCACTTCTTCGCTGAAAATGGCTAGGGGAATCACGTCGCCAGCTTGCACAGCTTCCTGGATCGCTCCTGTCGTGTTGGGGCCGAGGCTGACTTCGGCGTCACCACGGAGAATCGCTGAAACCGCTTCGGGTGTCGACTCGAAGTTGAGTAGTGACACGTCGAGATCAAGGATACCGGAGGTAATGATGCTGGACTGCCATGCTGTCGTACCCTCTCCCGGCGTCGCCCACACAAGCGGCCCATATTCCTGTAAATCTTCGAGGGATTCGATTCCCGTATCGGCACCGACAAAGACGACGTACTCGGTGGTGATCAACCGCGCAATTGCCGTAAGCTCTGCCGGGTTCGGGATATCCGCACCGGTAGTGTACGCACCGATCTCACCCTCGTACGGGAAGCTCCCAATCGTGTAGCCGTCCGGATCCGACCGATAGAGCTGTAGAAACATCGATCGCGGAGGAGTAACATTCTCCACGACATGGTCTACATCTGCATCGAAGTAGTCCGGCACGAACTGAACCAAGCCCCGAACCGCCGTATCGAATCCTCCTCCTGCACTCGCGCCGACGAGCCAATTCATCGTTTCAGATGGGAAATCCGAGCCTGAGTCCCCACCCGAATCCGTGTCTCCACCCGAATCGGAGTCACCGGTTGAGTCTCCACCCGACCCTGAATCGCCGCCCGAATCCGAGTCGTCATTACCTAAGCAGCCCGCGGCTGTTGTGAGGAGCCCACCTGCTGCAACACTTTTGATAAACGATCGTCTTTTCGATTGCATCTTTGGTCACAAATAACCGTAGTATATTAAGTGTTGTTAATTATGACAGTATATTGTACAAATAATCCGTTGCTCAAAGGGATCGGTTGAGACAACGTCAACTGCTTGTGCGCGCGTTTCTACAGTATGTAGAGTATGTAGATCGACTATCTGCCTCGGGTGGTGAACAGCTGGGTTCGACATTTTACGTCAAAGTCCCGGACAACTGATCACCGCCTGCTGGTTCGGTACCGTGTCTTTGACTTACTAGAACTCCGAACGGACTGAGAAACCGCGCTTGCCTTTGCAACCTGATCAATGGTCCCTCTGTTCGGAATCAATCACTTGGTATCCACAACTCTCCGCTTCGATTTCCAACGCGATGAATCTTCCATTGAATTATGGTTAACGAAATAGCTTTATCTGATGAAGCTGACTACCGACTGTATGAGCTTGAAAAACCTTGATCAGTGGGTCAAAGAGCAGGAAAACCTCGTCGAATCGTTCCGCAAGCAGGGTGGATACTACGAAGGGCATTTCCCCGTAGTGCCGAACGAACAGACAAACTGGATCGACGAGGTGCGGGCGATCGCTGAAACGGCCGCGCTCGCTGACTTATCTCACCATATGACTTCGCTCCGGCTCACGGGGCCTGACGTCGTTCGTCTGTTGAAGCGTCTGTGCGTCAACGATTTCGACAACTTCGAGATCGGAAAGGCGAAGCAAATTGTGATGTGCAACCACGAGGGGTATCACATGGGTGACGGACCCCTTCTTCGACTTGGTGACGAAGAGTTCTATGCACCGGGTATGCACGCTACGAAGTGGATCCAATACAATATCGAAACGGGTGACTACGATGTAACGGCGGAGATCGAACCGCCGACTTCGTTGCTTCCTGGAGACCCAGAGAAACACGTCCTTCAACTTCAGGGCCCGAACGCGTACGACATCCTTGACGAACTCACCGACGACGACTTCCGTAATATCGGATTTTACCGCTTCGAGGAAATCGAACTTGCTGGCTACGAAACCATCGCGCTCGGACACGGGATGTCCCCGGAGGCTGGATTCGAATTCATCGGTTCCTTTGAGAACTACGACGGACTGATTGAAGCGATCGTTGAGGTCGGTGAGGACTACGGGCTGAAACGGCTTGGGTCGCGGACCTACGTCTCGAATTCCGTCCGGGTTGGATGGGTTCCACCCCACCCGCGTCCGGTGTACGACCTCGACGAAATGGAAGGATACCGACAGTGGGCCGACGGGGAAAAAGAAGAGAAGTACGGCAAATGGGGGACGAGTGAAGAACCGTTAGAAGCCACCTTTTCGCTCGAGGGGAGCTTTGAATCGAACGACGTCCGTGACTACTACCTCAGATCGATTGAACTGGGGTACGGAAAGCTGGTCGACCTCGATCACGACTTCATTGGTAAAGCGGCGATAGAGGCAGAGATCGAGAATCCTGAGCGAGAGCTCGTGTCTCTCATTTGGGACAACGAGGACGTCCATCGCATCAATAACTCGCTTTTCGGTGAGGGAGATAACCACAAATTTATGAACAACCTACCCCGGATCGGATGGGCGCGTCAAGCGTACGACGAGGTCCTGAAGGACGACGAATCGATCGGGATTTCACACTCCCGTTCTTTCCAGTGGGATATCCGTCAGATGACTTCCCTCGCAGTCCTTGACACTGAATACACCGAACCGGGCACAGAGGTTACTGTCGTTTGGGGAGAACCTGGAGGAGAATCTCCGAACCCAACGATCGAGAAGCACGTTCAGACGGATATCTCTGCGACAGTGCAACCACCCCGATACACGGGCGATAAACGGGGCTCCAACTAGCTCTTCGCGGGGTGTTGTCCCCGGGGAGACGATGTGAATTAGCGGTCGAAGATACGCTTTCGCAGTTTTATGAAGCTGTACGTTCCGACAGTACCGGTACGGCGTAGAAGCCGCATCGCAGGTCGTTTTCCATCCAAGTGACTAAAGCAAAACGCGAAAAGCCACCGCGCAAGGCGATTACTGATATGCACAAAGCACAGACAACGGATGACCGCGCGGATAAAATTGTAACCTGTGTCGACGGCGGCGGACTCCATCGTACTTCTCGACTGAATCAGCCCCGTTCGTCTAGGTCGAACGGGCTGCGTTGATAACATTACAAACATACGGTTGTAAGCCACTGCTCAGAGGCAGTTACGTTAGCATATGTAACGAACGTTCCCCGGATTACGCATAATGTTCGCCACCCGCGAACGTATTCGTCTGACATAGCACAAGATACGCGATCGCATCCCTTCGTCTTGATCGATATTCGATCTCCCCGGTCGAAGATGTCGGTTCAGAGTTTCGTAGATCACCGACGTTCGCTCAGTCGAATGGATACCCGTAGAAATTGATTCCTTGTTCGGATGCTGCCGCGTTACCGGGATTCGGCGTATGTCAGGTCTAGTTCGATCTCGTTAGCGGTCGCGATGACGAGGTCGGCGATCTCGCCTCGACATCGTTCGACCGGCAGCCGATTTGCAGCCCCGGACACGCTAATAGCCCCGATAACGCCGCCGCGCTCGTTGAGTACCGGGGCTCCCACCGCGTGGATACCGTCTGCTGATTCCCCGAGGTTCAGTGCGAATCCGTCGCTCCGGATCTGCTCTAGCGTCTCGAACAGACGCTCAATATCCGTGATCGTGTTATCCGTGCGTTTTTCTAAGCCGTATCGGTCGATGATCGAACGGACGTTTCGCTTCGGAAGGTGCGCGAGAATCGCCTTCCCCCCGGAGATACAGTGGAGGGGCATCTGGGTACCTACACGAGCGTCCGTACTAACGGAGTGTTTCCCCGTCGCACCCGCGATGAACGTTCCGAGTCCGTTCTCCTCGACGAGACAGCGGGTGTTTCCCTTCGACTGAATCGCCATCTCTTCTAATTTCGGCGCTGCTACGTGGTAGAGGTCAATCCTCTCACGCACGCGGACACCGATGTCCAAAAACCGCAGACCGAGCCGATACTGACCACCGTCATTGACGACATACCCGCGGTGAGCCAACGAGACCAGGTGGGCGTGAACCGTACTCTTGGATCGACCGACACGGTCGGCCAGTTCTGAGACCCCGACTGTTCCGTCACGCTCCATCTGTTCGATGATATCGAGCAAGATTTCATCGGATTGGATGCGCCTCCCGTCGGGGATATCGTTCATACGCCTCGAAGTCTCTAAGTACATATATGCGTTTTGGGGTCTACATCTCAACTACACCGAAAACTGTGTCTTGAGTGGTTTTCCCCGTTGCACTCCATCAAACGAAGATATATTTATCAGGAGGTGGTCTCTACTAATAACCGTATGTCCCAACTGAAATCTGAACGCTATCCCGTGACCGACGAGATGCGCGAGGCCTTCGTCGTGGATATCGACTTCCACTTCGAACCGGCGATGGAGAAGCTTCTCCCCTACGTCGACCACCCCGGGGCGAAGCGCACACTCTCGCTCGAAGACTTCCCCCCGACGACGCGGTACTGGGCGTCCGGCTACGCGACGCCACACGGCGGTAACGGCCGACAGACTCACGGCGTCGCCGAGACGGCCGACGACGTCATCGACGTCAGCGAAAAACTCGCCATCGATCTGACCGTCCTCACGCCCGGCTACAACACGCTGCCCGACGTCCAGAACGTCATCCTCAAGAACGAGATCGTCCGCGCGTACAACCGGTACGTCCTCGAGGACGTCTCGCCAGCCGCCGACAACATCAAAGTGCTGCCCGCGCTCCCGCAGTGGGATCCCGAACGCTGCGTCGAGGAGATCGAACTGTGGGGCGACAACGACGACGTCGTCGGATTCTACGGGTTCTTCGGTCACTACAGCCTCCTCGGCAACCCCCAGTACGACAAGGTGTTCGACGCGCTCGTCAAACACGACCTACCCCTGGCGCTCCACGGCGGCGGAACCGGTAACTGGCCGCAGAAGGATCTCATCGGGAACTCCATCCGCACCTGGACGGAGATGTACGGACTCGTCCACCCCGTCCGCGCGATGATGATGGTCGGGAATATGATAATGACAGGGGTCTTCGACAAGTACCCCGAGCTACAGATCGTGATGATCGAGGGCGGCCTCAACTGGGTCCCGTTCATCAAAATGCGGATGGACGAGGTCTACCAGGACCACCCCGAGGACATCCAACTGACCGAACGCGTGACCGAGCTCGGTCAGGAGTACCTCAAAAAGCAGCCCAGCGAGTACATCGAGGACCACTTCTCGTTTTCGTCGCAGCCGATCGACATCCCGAAGAAGCCGAAGAACTTCGAGGCGATGCTGGATATGACGAACGCGAGCGAGAGCCTCATGTTCGCCACCGACTACCCGCACTACACGCTCGAACTGTCCAACTGGGCGTTCGAATCCAACGTGATCGACGACGAACTGCGCGAGAACATCCTGCACAAGAACGCCGAGCGCGTCTTCAGAATCTAAATGACCGAACACACTGTCGCATCTGCGGAGGATATCCCCGAAGGCGAGGGCAAGATGGTCGAGGTCGACGGATTGTCTGTCGCCATCTTCAACGTCGAGGGCGAGTTCTACGGGGTCTCGAACCGATGTATCCACAAAGGCGGTCCGCTCGGGGAGGGCTTCCTCCACAGCGAACTGCCCGTGATCAACAAAGATCGCAAATCGATCCACTGCCCGTGGCACTTCTGGGAGTTCGACCTCGAAACCGGTCGCCACGAAGTAAACCCGAGCACCGGGATTCGAGCGTTTGACGTCTCCGAGCGTGACGGCGACGTCATCGTCACGATCTGACTGACGGCCCACTGACCGCTGTTCGACTCCCGTTCGTTCCGAAACTCCCGAGTCGTTGGCGTAACCGTCCCCTGTCGTTCACACAGTTCCGTCTCCGAGGCCGCTTATCGGCGACTGATCGGCGCTCGCGAGGCCACGCTGTGGCGTACTCGACGACCGACTGCGCAGAGCGACTGCGGCGTCGACGACCGAACTGCGTGAAAAATGAGAAATACGACCGGCGGATGCCGTACTCAGGAGATAAGCGAGAGGAAGTTCTCGCTGTTGATCTTGGCTTTCTCCTCTTCGGTGATGTCGAGTCGGTCCATCGCCTTGACGTTACTCCCCATGAAGTCGGCACCGTCGTGGCCGCCGTAGGGGTAGTCAGTCGCGAAGACCATCTGGTCCGCGCCGAAGACCCGGTAGACCGTTTCGAGCCCGGGATCGGATCCGTAGAGGACGGCGTCGTAGTAGAACTGACTGTAGTACTCCTCGATCGGTTTTCTGAGTTCCTCGTGGCCGCCCTCGAACACCTCGGGCGTCTCACCGAAGGTCCCCTCGTCGTAGAAGAACAGCTTGAGCCGTTCGAGGTACGTCGGCGTGAGACCGCCGCCGTGGTGGGTGATGATGTTCAGATCCTCGTGTCGCTCCATCAGCCCGCTCAGGACCAGCCGAACCAGCGCGAGCGACGTGTCGAAGAGCCAGCCGAGCGCCAGGTCGACGCCCCACTGGTAAGTCCAGTCGTACCAGTCGTGGACCTGCGGATGGATCCAGACCGGAACGCCGCGTTTCTCTGCGAGTTCGTAGATCGGCAGCAGCGCCTCGGTGTCGACGGGTTGTCCCTCGTAGTTGGAGTAGATCTGCAGTCCGACCATCCCGAGGTCGTCGAGACAGCGCTCGGCCTCCTCGACGATCGAGTCGTTCAGGACCGGCAACGTCCCGACGGGCAGAAACCGGTCGGGGTGGGTGTCTGCAACCTCGCGGATCTCGTCGTTCGCCTGTTCGACGAGCGATTGGATCGTCGCCTCGGTCGCGTACTCGCGAATGCCCGGCCAGAAGTGAGGGGCCCCGAGCGCGACGATCTGCTTGTCGATCCCGAACTTGTCGAGATGTTCGATGCGACGGTCGTAATCCCAGAATCCCGCGGTGTCCGGGTGCCGCTTGTAGGCAGGTGCCCGGTAGACATCTCCGAAATCGTGGTAATATTGCTCCGGCACTTCGTGTGCGTACGCGTCAATGCGCATACTCGCATCACTTCGCGACAGGACGTAAGTCTATCGACCTTCACAGCCCTTCACAGTCGACGAGTAGTCCCTTCTCGGATGCGTTCCGTCGTCGTCGGTCGGCCGCTCTTCGTTGTCGCCATCGGTTGGTCTAGTCCCGGGACTCGCTTCACCATCGCAATTCGGTGAGAGAGCGGTAACTTATTCTACGCTCGCTAGCGAACTGATTATGCAGGAATGTCACAACCACCGGAGGACGACGACCTCGAGATCGTGGACAGTGGTCACAACGTCTCGCCGGAGGGGGTCGACGGAGACGACGACGAGCTCTGGGTGGTCGTCGAAAACGACGGAGCTGCCGAATCCGTGACGGTGGAACTTCAGTTGGTCGACGAGTACAGCGTCCTCGACACACACACGCAGACGGCGACAGTTCCGGAGGCGGGTTGCCTTCGCTACCGGTTCGTCGTTCCGATCCCGAAGGGCTTCGACCAGTATATATTCAGTATCGCCGGACGAGAGACGGAAGAGGGACGGGCGGACAGTCGTGACGGAGCGTCGTGACGGACGGATGGCGATCGACGTGTCGACCAGCGTTCTGTCGTTCGCACCGCGACAGCGGTCTGTGGTTCACACTGCGGCAGCCGTCTGTCGTTCGCTCGCTCTACCGGAAACCTGCTCAGGTTGACGCCGCCTACGTCCACTGGTCCGACTGTGCGGTCCGAGCGAAACAACCGAAACGGCGGTGACTGAGAGGGTATTATCTCAGGGTCGTAACGACGGGACAGGGGGCGTTCAGTAACATCGACTGTGCGGCGCTCCCGAACAGCGCCTTCCCCGTGGGCGAGCGCTTGCGCGCTCCGATGACGAGATACCGCGCGCCCTCCTCCTCCACGTAATCGACGATCGTTGACGCCGGATCGCCTATCAGTCCGAAGCACTCGTACGGGACGGTCAGGCCCTCAGCGGCCTCCGCGGCAATCTCTTTCGCGACCGCCTTCACTTCATCGAGGTCGAGCGGTTCGCCGGTGTTGTTAACGTTCGTCCGCTCGAGTTCGACGAACTCCGTGCGGGTCAATACGTGGACCAGGTGCACGGTGTCGTCGAACGCCTCCGCGAGGGTGCCAGCTTCTCGGACGACGTCTTCGGCTCGGTCTGAACGGTCGATCGCTGCTACGATGGCCATACGTGAGAAACACAGTAATTCCATTTGATTGTTTCCCTTGACTGGCTGTCTGAACTGAGTTCGTTGCGGTTTCATCGGGATTTACGCGCTTCGGTACGAGATACCGCTAGAAATCACAGAGACGACCGACAGACGATCGAAAAGCTATACTCGGTCGGAGGACAACTACTGACCGTGATTCCGGATTGGTAATTCCGACACGCGAACTCGCTGTCAGGGTATTCGGTAGAGAGGGTGATCTCTTAGCAGATACTGCGACACAAGCACTGATTGTTGCGAGTAGCATCCTTGTTACCGGTGGCATACTGATCAGTCCCATGATCGCCGACCTCGCGACTGTTTTTGCCGTCTCAGAGGCGCGCGGAGGGTGGCTGATCGTCAGCTACACGGCCGCTGCGGCGATCTGTCTTCCTATCGTCGGTGCGCTTTCGGACCGGTTGGGGCGGAAACCGGTTATGACTGCAGGGCTCGTCCTCTTCGGCATTGCGGGGGCGGCGGTGGGTGTCGTCTCGACGTTTGAGACCGCGCTTTTTATGCGAGCCCTCCAAGGTATCGGATTTGCCTGTGCCACACCAGTGATTTTGACGCTGATCGGCGATCTATACAGCGGAACGCGCGAGACAACCGTTCAGGGAATGCGTGTGTCCGCTAATAGTCTGATGAACGCCGTCGCGCCCCTCATTGGTGGACTATTGTTCGTCTACTCGTGGCGGACTCCGTTTTTGTTATATTTCCTGACGCTCCCTGTTGCACTTTGGGTCTGGCAATCGGTTCCGGAAATCCAACCACAAAATGACTGGTCCTACAGAGAGTACTTTGATAACACGCTTGTCGCACTACAGCAGAAAGCGATGGTGCTTTTGATGATCTCGTTCGCACTCCGATTTGTTCTCTTTTACGGATTGATAACCTACATTTCTGTGCTTGCCAAACAAGAAGCGGCTATGACTGTCGTTGCGGTAGGTGTATTAATGTCTGTCCGAGGAATCGCTAAAACAGCGATGTCAACACAGGTCGGTCGGCTTTCCGTAGATTATGACACTGTTCTGTTAACGTGTGTGAGCTTTTTCTTTCTATCGCTTGGGATAGTTATTATGGGTGCGATGCCAAATGTGCTTATGCTCACATTCGGTATCACAGTTGTGGGCATCGCAGACGGAGTGTTATCACCGGCGCAAAAAAGTATTGTAAATAAATTTTCATCCACAGGCACACGGGGAGGAGTTATGTCTACTGCAGTTACTATGCAGAATATCGGACAGGTAATCGGACCTATTATATTCAGTGTTATGATGGGGTTCGTCGGTGTTTCACAGACATTTTTGACTCTCGGGGCCTCTGTCGGTGCTCTCGGAGTCGTCTCGGTTGCTGGAATTCTTTATCTTGGAAATCCACTTGATAGTAAATTATCTTAGTTTTAGGTAAATATTATGCTCCAGCGATTACGAGATAAGTATATAAGACAACCGACCATTTCTAGGAGAGCTTCCGAGTCGCGAATCTTCTCGTGTTGTCCGCACTACGCCTCGTCTCTGTCCCGCAACACCACTTCGCCGGGTTCAATTCCCACACCGCTTCCGACTTTCACGCCCGCGTTCAGACTGACGTTGATTCCGGTCTTCACTCCGTCACCGAGGACGACGCCGAGCTTTCGCCGACCGGTGTCGACGCGCTCGCCTTTCACTGTCATCTTCACCGAGGCGTCGTCGTGGCGGAGATTCGCGACCTTCGTTCCGGCACCCAGGTTCACGTCCCGTCCCAACACCGAGTCGCCGACGTAGGACAAGTGCGGCACCGCCGCCTCCGACAGCAGGATCGAATTCTTCACCTCGACTCCGTGGCCGATTCGCGCGTCCGGTCCCACGACTGTGGATCCCCGAACGTACGCGTTCGGCCCGATTTCCGCGCCCGGAAGAACCACGACCGGCCCCTCCACGCGTACGCCTTCGCGGATCGTCGCTCCCTCGGCGACGACGACCGCTCCGTCCAACTGCGCCCCACCGGCGACGGAACCCCGGACGTCCCGTTCGATCTCCGTAAGTAGCAGTTCGTTCGCCCGAAGTAACTCCCATGGGCGGCCGACGTCGAGCCACCGGCCGTCGTACTCGACGACCGAAACGTCGTGCCCGTCAGAAAGCAGTAGATCGAGCGTGTCGGTGATCTCGTACTCGCCGCGCTCGCTCTTTTCGGTCCGATCGATGTACTCGAAGACCTCCGGATCGAACGCGTAGCAGCCGACGTTCGCGAGGTTCGTCGGCGGATCGGCGGGCTTCTCGACGATCGCCGCCATCGAGCCGTCGGGATCGACGGAGACGACGCCGTAGGACCGCGGATCCTCGACGGGGGTCGTTGCGATCGCGTGCCCCTCCGCGTCGGCGAGCGCGCGTGGCAACTCGGTGTCGACGAGGACATCCCCGTTGAGCACGATGAATCGGTCGTCGACGACCTCGCGGGCCTGCTCGATCGCGTGGGCGGTCCCCGCGGGATCGGTCTGTTCGACGTAGCTGATCGGCGTTCCTCGATACTCCTCGCCGAGTTGGGCAATCACGTCGTCACTGCGATAGCCGACGACGACGACGAACTCGTCGACGACGTCGATACAGGCGTCGAAGACGTGTTCGAGAAGCGGGCGACCGGCAGCGGGAAGCAGTGGCTTCGGCCGGTGATCGGTGAGCGGACGCATCCGCGTCCCCTGTCCGGCCGCGAGCACGACACCGTACATATGCCTGTGCAACGGGCTACCGGCGTATAGATTCCGTGGTCCGCGGGCGGTCCCGGCGGAGATCGACCGGGCGCCCTCCGGGCAGCCACCCCGAAGATGCCGCCGCGTTCCGGTACCACTTTTATGCACCCCCGACGCACTGCCTGCAATGCCATCGCTCGACGACGTCACCGTCCTCGTGCCCACCTACAACGAGGCCGAGACGATCGGCCAGGTGATCGACGATTTCCGGGGGGCGGGCTTCGACGACATCCTCGTCGTCGACGGCGGTTCCGACGACGAGACCGACCAGATCGCTGATGCTCGCGGTGCGCGCGTCGTCTATCAGTCGGGAACTGGAAAGGGGCAAGCGGTCCGCGAGGGCGTCACGGAACATGTCGAGCGCGAGTACGTGTTGATGCTCGACGGCGATGCGACCTACCGGGTCGAAGACGCCGACGCGATGCTCGAACCGCTCCTCGAAGACCAGGCCGAGCACGTCATCGGCAACCGCTTCGCAGACCTCCACGAAGGCGCGATGACGCGGTTCAACCGGATCGGAAACCGGATTATCAACCGAGGCTTCGCGTACGTCCACGGCGAGCGCTTCGCGGACATCCTCTCGGGGTACCGGGCGTTTTCCCGCGAATCGTTCCTGCGGATGACGCTTTCTTCCGACGGGTTCGGCATCGAGACGGAGATGTCTGTCGAGTGCGCAAAGCGCGGCATCCGGACGACGGTCGTGCCCATCTCCTACCTTCCGCGCCCGTCCGGATCCGACACCAACCTCCGACCGGTCCGCGACGGCGGGATCATCTTTCTCGAACTCTATCGCCGCGCGAAGACCAACAACCCACTCTTTTATTTCGGAAGCCTGGGCGTCTTTTCGACGCTCACCGGTCTCCTCATCGCCGTCTACGTCGGCGTCGAGTGGGTCTTCGCCGGGATTTCACACGAGGTGCTGGCGGTCGTCTCCGGCTTCGGAATCATCGTCGGCGTCCAACTGCTGATGTTCGGCGTGCTCGCGGACCTGATCTTGACGCTGCATCGGGACACGCTCCAGAAGATCGACGAGACGACGGAGTCGGACTCGTAGGTGTCGGTGCCGGGCCGATTGTGCCAACGAGGTCGACGCTACGCGCCGTCCCGCGAGGCTCGCACTGGGAGCCGAGCGGAGTTTCACGCTCCAGATTTTTGCGGGGGCTCGAGGTCGCGCTTCGCGCGACCGAAGACGATGGAAAAGGGTGGGATTAGAACGGCAACAGTGCCCGAAGCTGTGAGAAGACGCCACCGCTCGACGCGCGATACTCCTCGAAGACGGGGTGGAGCGCGTCGAGGAGCTCCCGCTTAGTATCGAACCGATTCGGACCGACCGCGTTGAGCGCCTCCGAGAGCGCGACCGCGTTATCGTTGGCATCGTAGGGAATCTCGGGATCGCCGAGTGCGCGCACGATCTCGTCGCTCGTCGCGGGGAAGGTGAGGTCCGCCTCCGAGAGGTACGGAGTGAGCGCCGCGATGCCGAACTCCAGCGAGTCGGGTTCGTCTCCGCCCTGCTGCGGTGGTCTGACAGCCATCGCCGACGGCTACGGTTCGGGGGATGGAAAAACCCTCGGCTCCCGACCGCGATCGACTCCACAGGATCCCGTCCGATCGACTCCACAGGGTTTTGTTCGCTCGTCGCCTCGGACCGTTCAGACGATGACCGAGTACACGACCGTCTCGATCCCGAAAGACCTGGCCGAGCGGGTCGACGAGACCATCGAGGGGACCAGCTTTTCGAGCACCAGCGATCTCGTGCGATTCCTCCTGCGGAGCATCGTCATCCAGTACCAGCGGGAGGGCGAGCTCACGGAGGCGCAGTTCGAGGATATCGCCGAACAGCTCGCGGACTTGGGCTATCTGGATCGCTGACGGGACCTGATCCGCTTTCTGTCGGTTATCCGGCGACAGAATCCTCGGGCGGTTCGACGTCGAGCACGTCGAGATCGAGTTCGCGGCCCTCGCGGTCGAAGACCGCACACGACGCCACCTCCCACGGCGGCACCGCGACGACGAGCGCGGCGGCGAAGGTGTCCTCGCGCGTCGGTTCCAGCGGTCCCTGCGGGTGTGAGACGAACCGGGCGCGACTCCGACCCGCGGGCGTTCCCAGGTCCATCCCGAAAACTGCAGTTACCGACCCGCTCGCCTCGGGGAAGTAGAAATGAGTGAGTACCGGCGTCTCCGGACCGAGCGAGAGGCCGGTCTCGAACTCCCTCGCGGGCGTCGATTCGAGGACGACGCTGACGGAGGTCGGTTCCTCCGCCTCGGCCATCTCCAGGAGTGCCCCCAACAGCCCGCTCGTGATGTAGACCACGACCAGTGAGACGGCCGCCCGAGTAAAAACGTCGTCGGCGTCGACGACAGCGGTCCCTCCTCTGTATTTCTCCTACGGACTCGCCGGTTAGGACCGAATCGAACTCGCCGGTTAGGACCGCATCGGATGCACCGATTAGGACAGCATCTCTTTGAGCGCCCGCCCATAGGCACCGGGGAGGTTCGTCCGCGCGTTCGCGAGCGCGTCGCGAAGCGCCGACGAAGCGTCGGACGTCACGCCAGCCCCGTGGCCGACGAGCACGCGTTCGGGATCGAACCCCGACAGCACGCGCCGAGGCGGCATCGGACGGAGCATCGGATGCACGCCGAGACGCTCGCCCGGAGCACAGAAGTACGCGACTGTACCGACCGCTTCGGGAACGACGAGGGTCCCCTCATCGGGGTGATACAGCCCGACCTCCTGCCACGGCGGGAGCGTCGAGTCCTTGATTCGAAACGCCTCGAACCCGGACCCTCCGAGCTCGGTGTCGAACCGCTCGACCGGCGCGTCAATCTCGTCGGCGACGCCGGTCATCCATCGCGGGACGTACACCGACGCGTCGTGACGGCGCGCGAACGCGGCCGCGTCGCGCGTGTGCCTGTCGAGACCGACGACGACGCCCGCGACGTCGCCGAACTCGGCAATCAACGCATCGATGTCGGGGGTATCGACGGGATCGATAACCCAGACGCCGCCGCCGTCGCCGACGAGCGCGTGGCTCGCGCGCTGCATCGTCTCCTCGGGATAGGCCACCCAGCCGACGCCGCCGTCCCAGCGGTCGATCTCGCGGTACTCGTCGCTGTCGCCGCCCTTCATCGGCATACTCCACACTCGGGGCGCGAACCGGATAAAGCTCCTCGCCGATCGGCGCGCGCCCGATATCGTTCCTCGCCAGCGTGCTCGGCCCCTTCCCGACGGGGAGGTACCGGACCCAGGGGAATTTTGAGGGGATGCTTCGTACCGGCGGCGTACGTATGTCTGACGCAGGCCCCGCTGTGCCCTCGATGCGCGGTGTTCGGAAATCGATGTACGACGTCCTCCGCGAGGCGTTCATCTCCGGACTCGCGGTCGTGGTCCCGCTCGTCATCACCGTCGCCGTCTTTCTGTTCCTGTTCAACGCCGTCTACGGGTATCTGAACCTGTTTTCCGACGTCGTCGTCGTGCTGCCGGTCGTCTCGATGGTCCCCGACGTGTTGAACATCGACCCCGAACGGATCATCGAAGCCGCCGTTCCCGTCATCGTCTTCGGCGCGGTCATCGGCATCGGCCTCGTGGTGAACAGTTCCCGATACGGAGAGCGCGCCGTCGATCAGTTCGACTACGTCATCGGACAGATCCCCGGCGTGGGATCGGTGTACGAAAGCTTTCGGCGGATGAGCGACGTGATGCTCGATTCCGACGCGGAGAACTTCCGCGAGGTCAAACTGGTCGAATTTCCGCACGAAGGGGCGTACACGCTCGGATTCGTCACGACGGAGACGCCGGAGGTTCTCCGGACGGCCGCGGGCCACGAGGAGATGCTCACGCTGTTTCTCCCGCTCGCGCCGAACCCGGTGATGGGCGGCCACCTCGTGCACCTCCCGGAGAGTCGGGTGATGGACGTCGATATGACCGTCGAAGAGGGAGTGCAGGCGATCGTCACGAGCGGCGTCGCACTTACGGACACGGCAGATGGACTCTCACGGGCGGAGCTGAACTCGCTGACCGACGTCGACCTCGACGGGAACGGCGATGCGGTCGATTCCGACGGGGACGGCGATGCGGCCGCTCCCGACGCGAACGTGGCACCGGCATCAGAGGAGACCGATCAACAACGGCGGTACGACGAACGGGTCGACCCCGCCCACGCAGAGACGCCGCACGAGTTGGCCCGGCGCGAGCGGGACCCCGATACCGGCGATTCGGGGGAATCCACCGAGGACTCTCGCGACGACGACTGATTATCGGAGTTCTCGGGACGATATCTGACCGAGTGAGGCGTCGTCCGACCGAGTCAACCATTGTCTGATTAAGTGAAGCGCCGTCTGAACGGTTGGCACTCCAGGGCGGTAACCGGAAGACACAGGCTGGCCCCGACCGTCGCGTTCCGTATGTCCTTCGAGCTTCGCGAGCACACCGCGGACGTCGCCGTCGAAGCGATCGCGCCCGATCTCTCGACGCTGTTCGGCGCGGTCGCGAACGGGCTCGCCGCCGCCTCTTGCGATGAGATTCCCGCGACGACGAGCGCCGAACGCTACGATGTCGACGTCGCAGCCGAGAGCCTGGAGGCGCTGCTGTTCGACTATCTCGATCAACTGATCTACGAACGAGACGTTCGCAGCGTACTGCCGGTCGACAACCGAGTGCAGGTCCGAAACGTGGCCGGAGAACACGGCGAAGTCACCGACAACGCAGATGGCGAGACAGACGGTGCGGCTGTGGTCGAGTGGCGACTCTCGGGGACGTACCGCGGCATCCCGCTCGCGACGCTTGACGCCCGAGAGGTGAAGGCCGTGACGTACTCGGAGATGCGCGTCGAGGAAACCAAAGCGGGCTGGGTGGGCTACGTGGTATTCGACGTGTGAGCCGCGGTTGACCGATCTATCTCGACCGGGGTTCGATCTCCGCCGTCTCGCATAATTCAAATAATTGGGACGTTCAGTCTCGGAAGTTGTTTGTGCCCCCCGGTACGAGATAGCTACGAAATGACCGATCGCGCAGTGCGTTTCGTTTGTGTCGTCCTCGTCGTTGCCGCTCTCATCGGGGGCGTCGGCACGACGGCGCAGGGCGCGTCGGCGCAGACGACGGACACGATCGTCGGAACGCAGATCGCGCCGGACGATGTATCGATGCAAGTCGCGCTCACTGAGGATGGCAGCGCGGCGTGGGCGGTCGAGTACCGCGTCCGCCTCGACGATGAGAACGCGACCGAAGCGTTCGAGAGCCTCCAAAGCGACATCGAAGCCAACGAATCGGCGTACACCTCACAGTTCCGCGAGCGTATGGAGTCGACCGCGGCGACCGCGGAGAACGCGACCGGCCGCGAGATGACGATAGCGGACGTCAGTGTCGCGACCTCCACACAGACACTGGGGCAAGAGTACGGCGTCGTGACCTACACGTTCGTCTGGACGAACTTCGCCGTCGTCGAGGACGGGGAGATCCGCGCGGGCGACGCGCTCGCCGGGCTCTTCCTCGACGAAGAGACCTCCTTGCAGTTCTCCTGGCCGGACGGATACGCGCTCGACACGGTGCAGCCGGAGCCGGACGATACGCGGTTGAACTCCCGGATCGTCGTCTGGAACGGCCCGCTCGATTTCGGCGCGAACGAACCGACCGTCCTGGTCACCGAGGCGCCGCCCGCCGGTGATTCGACTACGACAGGGGCCGACGATGCCGGTGATGGGTCGAGTGAAAGCAGCGACGTCAACGGACTCATTCTCGGCGCGCTGGGACTCCTGATCGTTGGTGGTGCCGTCGGGTGGCTGTTGTATCGACGTCGCGAACGAGCGGGTGTGGGGCCTGGTGGCGACCCCTCCGCCGACGTGAGCACGACTTCGGGGGCTGGACCCGCGGCGACTACTGGAGACGACGGATCCGCCAGTTCGGCTGCAACCGGCGGTGGCACCGATGAAACTGCCGGGGACGGTTCGGACGGTTCGCCGACAGGTGGTTCGGCGACGGGAGAGGGTGCGGCGGGCGTGGCGGCCGCCGACGAGACCGGGGCGGGCGGCGCGCCGCCTTGGGAGGACGAGCTGCTCAGCAACGAGGAGCGGGTGCTCGCGCTCGTCGAACACGAGGGCGGCCGGATGAAGCAGCAGGAGGTCGCACAGACACTCGACTGGACCGATGCGAAGACGAGTCAGGTGATCCGGAAAATGCGGGACGAGGACAAACTCGACGCGTTCCGCCTGGGCCGCGAAAACGTCCTCGTGCTTCCCGGAGAGAGCTTGGAACCGGGGCGAGATGATGAGGAGTGAACGCAGTCGGCGGCAAGCGGACCGACCTCGCACCCGTTCTGACAGTACCGGTGACACACCGTCGCAGTCGGCGACAAAATCCGAATTAAGTCGGCGTAACTGGGCCAAAGGATGTTTGAGGTATATGCCGATCCGTGTTGTAGGGGAGAGCAAGATGCGATCCGCAGTAACGCTCCTTGTCGTGCTCGTCGTCGTTATCGGGACGGTTCCCGTCGGCATCGCAGCCGCGACGGGGGTAAATTCGCAGGCATCGCTTGCTGACGCTTCCGCGTCGAGTACCGACTCGACGGCAGCGCAGGTGCGAGACAACGAAACCGCCACAGAACAAGCGAGCGAGGCGACAGCCGAAGCGAATGAGCCGTCGGCGGACGAGAACGAAACGACGACGACCGCCGAGGACGACTCGGACGCTGCTGAGAACGATTCGTCGGCCCTCAGCCCGGGCGCGCAACTGGCCGGTGTGATCGCCGTTCAGCGCACGGAAGTCGATAGCGAGGTCTCCTCGCGTGCGTTCGGCCAGCGCGTCGCCGCGGCAGCCACGAACGACTCCAAGGCCGCGGTTATCGCGACCGACGTCGACGACAGCCGCGAACGGATCGAACGGCTTCGAGAGCGACTCGACGAACTGGAGGAGGCCCACGAGGCCGGAGAGATTTCCGACGGGCGATACCGCGCGACCGCAGCGCGGTTGACAGCCGAGATCAACGCGGTGGAACGGCGACTCGGACAGGCCAACGAGAGCGCTTCGTCACTGCCGGAGTCGGTTCGAGAGGCGAACGGTATCAACGCCTCGAACATCGAGGTACTCCGAACGGAGGCGCGGAACCTCTCGGGGCCCGAGGTCGCCGAGGTCGCTCGGGGAATCGCGGGACAGAACTCCGGACAGGGGATGAAAACAGCGGCGATGGGGCAGCGTGGGGGTCCACCGGGGCAGGCCGGTGACGCACCGGGACGAAACGGCGATCGACCGGGGCGAGTCTCTGTCGACGCCGAAACGAACGAGAACCGGAGTGATCTGCCGGGAAACCCGAACGCACCAGCATCAGACGTGCTGGAAAATAGGAACGCGTCTCCAAACGGGAGTGATAGCTCACGGTCGAACCAGGGCGAATCGAAGGACACACCGGGGAATGACCGCGGAACCGCAGACCGTGGCCAGCCCAGCGAGATGCCCGGACAGGCGGGTGACGCTCCCGGACGCGACAGGAGATCACCGACCGACCTGTTCCGATCGTGGCTGACCTCGTTCGGCATCTGAAACTCAGTTCTGATACCGAGGGGGTAGGGTTATATCGTTCCCGCTAGTGAGCGAAACTGATGGAGTATGCGTACCCGATCGTCGGGTTCATCGTGGGGATGACTCTCATCGCCACAAGCGTATTCTCGGCGTTTGTCTACACCCCGAGAAGCGCGTCTCTCGTCGACACCGCGCTGACCGCGTTCACCGGTGTGACGCTACAGATCGGTGATTTCCTCGCTGTGTCCTCGATTGTCGCGATCGTCTTCAACCTGCTTGCGACACAGTTCGGTGTCCAGTTCTCACTCATTGTTCCGTTCGCTACCGGGTACGCACTCACGCACGTGATCATCTACTACTCGTCGCTGCGGATCACTGACGTGCAGACGCAACCGTTGGATCCGAACTTCGATATCCGGAAAAACCCGATTCAACTGATAACCCTCTCGATTCCAGGTGCGCTGATCCTTCTCCCGGCAGGTCGGCGTCGGTGACACGAAGACTAAAACGGTTCTTTGAGGCAAGCGCGCTTTTACGTGGGTCTCCCCCGTAGTCGAATCTGCCCCGGTTGGGCCGCCCGCGATTCGGTCCCCGCCGACGCGATACCCGTCCGGTTGCCCCCTCCCCCCTCAGCCCACTACGCCGGATCGGTGGCTCCTCACCGGGCACCTCCGCTGACGCAGGCCCTCCTCCCTCCGTCGAAACCGAAGCTCTTCCGCGCATCGAACAGTCTCTTCCGCGCAGAGCAACCTCTCTCCAGGATGTTCTCACGATCGGTATCTCGGTGACTGTGCCGCTGGTGAACTCTCGAAACCGACTCGAAACCGACCGACGCAGACGGCGGATTCGCGACGAGAAGAGCCAGGGGTGGGATTTGAACCCACGAAGTCTCGATTACAAGTCGAGTGCATGAACCGCCCATGCTCCCCTGGCGCGAGTCGACCTACTCAGTCCTCCTTTGAGTGTGTGTCGTTTTCGGCGGACGGCCCGCCCGCCGCATCCCTTTCCGATGAGCCCGCCGGTGGGTGTCCACTGATCGGTTTCTCGAACTGTATTCGGTGGGTCGCGTACCCTCGATCACGGTAGAACTCCCGGGCGCGACGGTTCGCCGCCATCGCTTCCAGCGAAACGACGGTCGCCCCGGCCTCACGCAGTGCCGCCTCCGCGGCGTCCATCAACGCGGTGCCGACGCCGTCGTCTCGGCACGCGGGGTCGACGTAGACGTTCCTGACGACGCCGCGGACCTCGTCCTGCTCGTACGAACCGCGCTCGATACCGAACGTGACGAATCCGACGAGGGTTCCCTCCAAACGGGCGATCCGGATCCCTCCCGTGACCGCGTGGCGGGCGAGCGTGTCGCGAACGACGGCGCGGTTCTCGTCGGCGAGGATGTGCGAGTCGTGCGCTCGTTGGTCCGCCGCGAGTGCGACCCACAGGTCGACGAGTTTGTCGACTGCGGCCACGTCCGGGCGTTCGATCGACGTCGGGGATGCTTCGCTCACACTATCGACCGACGATCCGCCTGCGTCCGCATCCTCCATATCCTCGATTCGAGCGGCGGAGGGATATATTCGTCTGATTGGGTGATCTCGCGAGCGACGTCGCGGGCCCCACGTGCGGGCAGTTGAGGACCCAGGTGGCGGCCACCGAGCGACGCGTCTTTGTCCGCTCGGATCGGACAGTGGACCGATGGAGCCGCTGCGAACCGACCCGGAACTAGGGCCGCTTGTGGAAACGCACGGCGAGTTACCGATCGGCACCGCCGACGACGAGTTCGAACGGCTCGTGGTCGCGATCGTGAACCAGCAACTGTCGGTCGAGTCCGCGGCAGCGATCCGCGAACGGCTGTTCGATCGGATCGAAGTGACGCCGACGGGCGTTCGCGATGCCCCCGACGACGCGCTTCGCGACGTCGGCCTCTCGAAACAGAAGATCGAGTACGTCCGCAACGTCGCCGATGCGTTCGAGGAACGGGACTTGACCAGGACGGGACTCGAAGGGGAAGACGACGCGACCGTGATCGGTCTGCTGACCGAGATCCGCGGTGTGGGAGTCTGGACGGCCAAGATGTACCTCATATTCGTGTTGGGCCGCCCCGACGTGTTCCCGGTCGAGGACCTCGGGATCCGAAAGGGGATGGGCGAACTCTACGGTTACGACGATGGTGACCGCGAGGCGATGGTCGAACACGCCGAGCGGTGGCGACCGTATCGCAGCCACGCGAGTCGGTACCTCTGGCGAGTCGTCGATTAGCCAGGTCGCCCGGTAGTATTCGGCAGGCCGTCGAGTAGTACTCGGTGGGTTGTCGGTGTGGTCGCTGTGAGTCCCCCGACTCGATTGCCGATTCCGATCGAATCGACGGTCTCGTTCACAGTTCTGCCCGGACCATATAGAAACTAAAATTGAGTTTATTTTTCGAGCGAAGGAAACGTTGAAACACCGAGCAGCCGACGAACCGTGTATGGAGATCGACGACGTCAACGCCATTACTGTTCTCGGCGCGGGAAGTATGGGCCACGGAATCGCGGAGGTCGCCGCGCTGGCTGGCTTTGAGGTCCGCCTGCGCGACATCGAAGAGGAGTTCGTTCGCGACGGGTACGAACAGATCGAGTGGTCCCTGGAGAAGCTCGTCGAGCAGGGACAGATTGACGAATCGACCGCCGAGGGGACGCTCGATCGGGTCTCGACGCACGTCGACCTCGCTGCGGCCGTCGCCGACGTCGACGTCGTCATCGAGGCCGTCCCCGAGAAGATGGCGATCAAGAGGGACGTCTACGCGGACCTCTCGGCTGCTGCACCCGACGAGGCGGTCTTCGCGACGAACACCTCCAGCCTCTCGATAACCGAACTGGCCTCGGAGACGGACCGCCCCGCGCAGTTCTGCGGGATGCACTTTTTCAACCCGCCGATCAGGATGGAACTCGTCGAGGTGATCTCCGGAGCGCAGACGAGCGAGTCGACGATGGATCTCGTCGCCGACCTCGCCGAGGCGATGGGCAAGACGCCGGTGCGAGTCCACAAAGACAGCCCCGGTTTCATCGTCAACCGCGTCCTCGTGCCGTTGATGAACGAGGCCGCGTGGATGGTTGAAAACAGCGACGCGACCGTCGCGGAAGTCGACTCGACGACCAAGTACGGGCTCGGCCTCCCGATGGGGAGCTTCGAACTCGCAGATCAGGTCGGTATCGACGTCGGCCACCACGTCCTCGACTATATGCACGACGCGCTCGGCGACGCGTACCGACCCTGTCCGCTGCTCGAATCGAAGGTCGAGGCGGGCGACCTGGGCAAGAAAAGCGGGACCGGATTTTACGACTACGGAGCGGGGGGCGGCGCGCAGGTCCCCTCCGATCAGGTCCGCGAGGATGTCGCTAACCGACTGCTGGCCGTGCTCGCGAACGAGGTCGCCGGGCTGATCGAAACCGGAGTGGCCGGTCCCGAAGCCATCGACACGGCCGTCAAGCTCGGCGGGCGCTGGGCCGACGGCCCCGCGCGGATGCTCGACGAGCGCGATTTGGAGGAACTGCTCGCCGTCCTCGACGAGCGGTACGAGGAGACGGGCGAGGAGCGCTACGAGGCGGTCTCGTATCTCCGGGAACTCGTCGACGCCGGGAGCAGTTTCTACGGTTCGGCCGAGGCCGGTTCTCCGGACGGCGACACCGGAGCCCCGACCGACGCATACGAGTACGACGCGATCACCGTCGAGGTTCGCGAGCGCGTCGGCCACGTTGTCCTCGATCGACCTCACCGGATGAACACGATCACCGACGGGCTGCTGGAGGAACTTCGCGACGCGATCGAGCGCTTCGAGGTCGACGATGACGTTCGCGCGGTGCTCATCACCGGTGCGGGTGATCGCGCGTTCTCCGCCGGAGCCGACATTCAGGCGATGGCTGGCGGTGCGGGCGACGTCAACCACGCCGCGGAGCTTTCCCGGTTGGGACAGGAGACGTTCGGTCGGTTCGAATCCTCGGAACTCCCGATCGTCGCGGGCGTCGACGGCTACTGCCTCGGCGGCGGGATGGAACTCGCGATGGGCGCGGACCTCCGCGTCGCCTCCGAGCGCTCGGAGTTCGGCCAGCCCGAACACGACCTCGGACTGCTCCCCGGATGGGGGGGCACCGTCAGGCTTCAACGGATTGTCGGAATGGGCCGGGCGAAAGAGATCATCTTCACCGCCGACCGGTACGACGCGGCGACGATGGCCGACTACGGCTTCGTCAACGAGGTCGTCGCGAACGACGCCTTCGAGGAGCGCGCGTTCGAGATGGCCCGCGACCTCGCCGCGGGGCCGCCGATCGCCCAGCGGTACACGAAGCGTGCGATGCACCGCGGCTGGGACGACGTCGACGCCGGGCTCGACGTGGAGGCGCAGTCTTTCGGCCTCCTGTTCGACACGGAGGATCTGATGACGGGAATGACGGCGTTTATGGGCGACGGCGAGCCCGAATTCGAGGGCAAATGACGACGCTCGCGGGTGGGTTTCGGGCGTCGACGGTGCGCTGAGACGTACGCGAAACAGTGCCGCACCGCCCCTGTAACGGAATCTTTAAACGAGTATATCCGCCACGTAAGGATGCAGGCTCGGTTGGTGTAGTCCGGCCAATCATCTTGGCCTTTCGAGCCGAGGACCAGGGTTCAAATCCCTGACCGAGCACTTCTCCGGAAGCAAGTCGCCGAGCGAAAGCCAGATGGCTCTCGAACATTCTTCTGCGGAAAAACGGTGGAATGAGCGCGATCGGACGCGGCGCGCGAGAGTAGACACGGCTGTTGACGACGATGTCCGAAGACGGGTCGCTCAGTCGCGAAGCCCGTCCGCGATGGCTCGCGCCCGTCGTCGAATATCGCCGGCGTCTCCGGCCTGGAGACCGCCGAAATCGTCGTCGTAGACGACGTCGCCGTCGACCATCGCGAAGGTCACGTCGTCGCCGTGCGCCGAGAAGACGAGGTGTGAGAACGGATCGAACAGCGGCGTCGCGCGCGTCAGATCCGTGTCGAGAGCGATCACGTCGGCCTTCCATCCCGGGCGAAGCGCCCCGACGTTCTCGAAGCCAGCCGCGCGGGCCCCGCCGAGCGTCGCCATCTCGAAGACAACTTGTGCGGGTGTGACCTCCGGATCGAGACGATCGACCTTCTGGAGGAGGCTCGCCTGTCGCATCTCGGTGAAGGGATCCAGCGTGTTGTTGCACGGTGGGCCGTCGTTCCCGAGCGCGACGTTGATCCCCCGGTCGAGGTAGTCGACGATCGGTGCGATACCCGAGGCGAGTTTCATATTCGACGAGGGACAGTACGTGACGTGCGTCCCCGTCTGTTCGAGGATGTCGCGCTCGCGTGCTGTCGTGTGCACGCAGTGGGCGAGCACCACGTCCTCGCCCGTCAGCCCGACTTCGTCGAGCCACGCGATGTTCCGCATTCCGGTGTCGGATTCGACAGTCTCGATCTCGTCGGCGTTCTCGCTGGCGTGCGTGTGAATCCGGACGTCGTCGTAGTGGTCCGCGATGTCGCGCGCGCCGCGGAGACACGCCTCGGTGCAACTCACGGCGAAGCGCGGCGTGACCGCGTACCGAATCCGATCGTCGGCCGCGCCGTGGTACGTCTCGAGTAGCCGCCTCGTCGACGACAGCGCCTCGTCGGTCTCCTCCTGCAGGCCGTCGGGCGCGCGTTTATCCATCATCACTTTCCCGAGGCGGCCGCGCACGCCCAGGTCGATCGCGGCCTCGAAGGCCGACTCGGCGTGATGAACAGACAGATGATCGATGGCCGTCGTCGTCCCGCTCTCCAGCAGTTCGAGGTAGCCGAGTTCGGCCGCGGTCCGCATCTCCTCGCGCCCGAGCGACGCCTCCATCGGGAGGACGTGCTCGGAGAGCCACTCCAAGAGCGCGGTGTCGTCGGCGATCCCGCGACCGACGCTCTGCACGGAGTGGATGTGCCCGCCGATGAGACCCGGTGAAACGAGGTCGAACTCGCGGACGGGGTGGTCGGCGTACGCGTCTTCGACCTCCGATCGCGGGCCGACCGCGACGACTTCGTCGTCGTCGACGACGACCGCGCCCTCCTCGTAGACGGTCTCGGGGTCGGCGACGACCGTTCCTGCCAGTAGCATCCCACCGCTCGGAGTGGACGCGCCGACAAGTGCCTTACGTTCGTACTCGGGTGAAACAGGCACCTCGCGTTCGTGCACGGTTGAAACGAGCGGCCAGCGTTCCTTTCCGGGTGAAACGAGCGGATCGGCCTCTCATCCGAGAAACGCGGGCGTCGCCGTCGGGAGCGAGATGAGCCACAGGCTCGCGACGGTGTACCCGATCATCACGAAGACGAACGGGTACTGGCTCCGGATCGCCTGCAGTCGGCTGGGAAAGAGCCGGTAGGCGATCGAGTGCGCCACCCATATCGCGACCAAGTGGCCGCCGAGCACGAAGACGATGTTCAGCGCGGACACCCACGCGGGGAGCGTGAGGACCACCGGGTTCGTCGGCGCCGACAGCGGCGCGGCGAGGACGGCCAGGAGCGACGGAAGCAGCGACAGGAAGAACGCGAAGTAGTGCGCGAGGTGGTAGCCCGCGGCGACGACGAGCAGCGACGGCGCGAACGCGACCGCGAGTTCCCGCGGCGTCCGCGTCGTCAACACCCGGCGAACGGAGACGCGCGCCGCGGCGACGTACGCGCCGTAGAACAGCGCGAAGCCGCCCACGAAGAGCGCGGCGTAAACGAGGGTGGGCGGGACGCCGACACCGACGACGGCCCGAACCGCCGCGACCCCCTGTTCGGTCGTCACGAACCCGCTGAACGTGAGCTCCCAGACCAGCGCGACGGCCACGGCGACGTCGCCCATTCCGGTCATCAGTTGTCCGCGGGGATCCGAGGAGTCGTCAGAGACGGGATCATTCCCTTCGTTGGCGTCGACGACGTTGTCAGTCCGCTCGTCGATGTCCACGAGACGCATCGCCGGAAGCGACGCGCGAAGCCGCCCGTCTTCCCACGCGAGCGGGGCGACCCGGCCGTAGAACCGGAAGAACGTCGCGATCGGATCAATATTTCGGACCCATGCGTCGCTGCCGACGAGGACCGCCCCGGCGACGGCGACGACGCCGTAGGCGGCGACAACTGCCGCGAGTGTCGCCGGGGTGTCGGTGAGTCCCGTCGTCGTTTCGAGCCACACGAGGAGCAGAATGCCGAGGGCGGCGGGCCACCGGCCGAGCCTGTCGGGGTAGTCGACGAAGCCGTTCGGCAGCCGCGAGCCGATCGTCTCGAACGGGTTCAGCGCGGGCCAGACGTTGCCGACGGCGTAGGCCGCCATCGTCAACCCCGCGCGGCCGCCCGCGAAGACGACGACGACCCCGAAGTTGATCGTCGAGAGCTGCGGCCCCGTGAACCCGCGATAGACCACGAGCGCGAACAGCGCGAGTCCGACGAACGCGGCGACCGCGCGACCAACCTCGCGGACTCGATTGCTAGCGGCGACGTCCCGCCGCCAGTCGTGGAGTCGCTCGACGAACCCGCGATCGGTCACGAACCCGGCTAGCAGCGCCGAGGCACCGATCGCCGCGCCGCCGGTGGCGACGTAGAGCCAGCGAGGGACCGCGAGCCCGTCGCTGGAGGCGTCGGAGAGCCCGACAGCCGCGTTGCTGGCGGCGGCCCCTCGTGCGAGGAGGAGCGCACCGACCAGCGCCAGCCCGAACGTGACGACCCGAACGGACCACCGAGTCGCGAACTCGCGGCGGGCGGATGCATCACGAGGCATAGAACACGTAGAGGAGGAGGAAGCCGAAGTACAACAGCACGAGGATTCCGAGCGCGCGGATGCGGAACGATCGGATCGCGCGCTCCTCGGCCGCGTAGGCCTCGCGGTACGCGTCGCGCTCGCCTTCGTCGAGCGCACTCGGGTGGGCGACGCCGCGGTGTAAGACGAGGAGGTCTTGGGTGTAGAATCGACGACCGCAGTCGTCGCAGGCGTACGTGGGGGTCTCGGCGGTGTCGCGCTCTGACCTGCGGCTCGGATCGGATTGAACGTCCGTCATCGGGGTCTCGCGTATCGGGGGTTCACGTGTAAGATCTCACGTCTCTGGGTCTCGGTCGGAGTATGGTGATCAGCGCTCGGCCGGTGTCGGCCATCAGCGCTCGACCGGTCTCCGCTGCCGTCGTCGACGGGTCGCACCTACGTCCACGGCACCGAGCGCTCCTGCAACTCTCCGGCGATCGGGCGGGCCATCGCGGCGGCGGGGTCGTCGAGGTTCGCGAGCGCCCACATCAGCTTCACCTTCGCAGTCCCCGGGAGCGTGTCGCCGGTCTCGACGACGCCCGCGTCGAGCAGGTCGCGACCGGTGTCGTAGACGCGGTCGCAGACGCGCCCTTCCAGGCACTGACTCGTCATCGCGACGACGACGCCGTCGTCGACGAGCGCTTCGAGCGTCGGGATCAGCTCCGTGTGAACGTGCCCGAGGCCGGTTCCCTCGACGACGAGCCCGTCGAGAGCAGCGGACCGGAGCAGTTCCGCGTGGCGGTCGATGTCCATTCCGGGCGTGAACTTCAGCAGGTCGACGTCCTCGTTCAAGTCGGTGTCGACGTCGAGTTCGACCGCGCCGCGCTCGGCGTACTCGCGGCGGAACTCGACCGCCTCGGCGTCGTAGTCGACGGTCCCAAGCGGCTCAGCGCCGACCGTCTCGAAGGCGTCGCGGCGGGACGTGTGGTTCTTGCGGACGCGGGTGCCGCGGTGGAGCGCACAGACGTCGTCCGAGGTGGAGGCGTGCATACAGACGAGCACCTCCGCGGCGTCGGCCTTCGCGGCTTCGACGGCGCAAACGGCGTTCATCACGTTGTCCGAGGAGGGGCGGTCCGCCGAGCGCTGACTGCCCGTGAAGACGATCGGGACCGGCGTGTCGAGCATATACGACAGCGCCGACGCCGAGAACTGCATCGTGTCGGTGCCGTGCATCACGACGACGCCGTCGGCACCGGCGCGGATCTCCTCGGCGACCGCGTCGGCCAGTTCCTTCCACACCGCGGGCGTCATATTCTCCGAGAGGATGTTCGCGACGACCCGCCCGCGGTAGTTGGCCCGGCCCGCGAGGTCAGGAACGGCGCGCAGTACGTCCTCCGCGTCGAACTGTGCCGTCACCGCGCCCGTGCGGTAGTCGACGGTCGAGGCGATGGTCCCGCCGGTCGAGATGAGCGAGATCGTCGGGAGGTCGTCGTCGAAGGCGACCTCGCTTTCCGCGGACTCCGACTGTGCGGCTTCGACGTCGTAAACGTCGGATTCGAGGACGTCTACGTCGGCGTCTTCGCGCGCGATCCCCACGTTGTACCCGCCGTCGAGTTTGACGACGAGGTGTTCCGGCGTCGAGGAGGGCATCAGGACGCCCTCGTTCGTGACGCCCGCGCGTTCGACGCGGACGCGGTCTCCGGGGTTCATACTCGCCGATACCGGGGGCGCGGACTTGAATCCATTCGTTCGCGCCGATGCGCCCGCGGTGACCCCGTCCGAGCTGCTCGACAACGGGGGCGGGGACGTCGCCCTGTCCTCGGCGTGGATGAGACGAAAAAGGAGAATATAGGGTGCCGCAGGCGAAACGTCCCGCAGAGCCATATGTTCGGACGAATCCTGCTCCCGACGGACGGAACTGACTCCATGGACGCGGTCGTCCAGACCGCGGCCGACATCGCCGACACCCGCGACGCCGAGGTCCACATTCTCTACGTCATCGACGACCGGGCGTTTCTCACGCTGCACGAGGAGATGAAGACCGACGTGCTCACCGAACTCGAAGGGGAGGGCGAGGCCGCGACCGACCGCGCCGCTGCCCGCCTGCGCGACGCCGGGATCGAGGTGACGACGGCGATCCGCGAGGGCGACCCCGCAGACGAGATTCTCGCGTACGCGGACGCGGTCGACGCGGATCTCATCACGATGGGTACGCGCCGCGGCGACTACGCGAACAACCTGATGGGCAGCGTCTCACAGAAGGTCGTCGCCCGCGCGACGATGCCGGTTCTGACGACGAACCTCTCGGCCGCGGAGTGATCTGACGCGCTACTTTTCGGGATCGAACTCCAGCGCGACCGAGTTGATGCAGTACCGCTTGCCTGTCGGCTCCGGGCCGTCCTCGAAGACGTGACCGAGGTGGCCGCCGCAGTTCCGACACAGCACTTCGATTCGGCGCATCCCGTGTCGACTGTCCGTTTCCGTCTCGATCGCGTCCTCGTTGGCGTCGAAGAACGACGGCCAGCCGGAGTTGGAATCGAACTTGGTGTCGCTGTCGAAGAGTGCGGCCCCGCAGCCTGCGCACCGGAACGTTCCCTCGTCGTCGACGTCGAGGTACTCGCCGCTGAACTTCGGCTCTGTCCCCCGGTTTCGGAGAATCTCGTACTGCTCGTCGGTGAGCCGTTCGCGCCACTCGTCTTCGGAGTCTGGGACGTCTTGGGTCGTCTCGTTCGCCATACGCACGATTGGGGCCGGAGCGTCAAGAACCTCCCTCTCGTCGCGCTCGGGTCCCCCATCCGCGAGGGACCATCTCGGCTCTCGCTCGTGTGCGGCGTTTCGTGTCAGCTTCCGCTCAATCCCGGCATCCATTCGGCCTTGGATCACTCGTCATCGCGCCTGAGAAACGACGGCAGTTGAAGCCGTTCGAGGTCGTCGATATCGAACCCATCGAGAAACGGCGGCTGTTCGACCGCGTCGGGGAGTTCCTGCGAACGGGAGTCCGCGTGCAACGATTCCGGAGAGGGAGCCGTCGAGCCCTCGGTTTCGATGAGCTCTTCCCACGCCTCCTCGTCGCTGTCGTGCAACGGCCGGACGTCTGCGACTTTCCGTTTGCCCTCCTCGAACGCGAGGTCGAGGACGCTCCGCTCGTAGGCGCTCGTGGCGAGCGCGCGGATCCGCGACCGCTCCTCGGGGTCACCGCCTCCGAGCTGTTTGGCGATTCCGAGGGCGTACATCCGACGTATCGCTTCCTCGCCCGACAGCGACTCCCAGTCGGTGTCGAAGGCTCGTTCGTACATCTCAGAAGTCCACGCGCTTCGTCGGGTCGACGACGAGGCCCTCGTCGGTGAACCGGAGCGATCGGATGTCGCAGTCGATGTCGGTGCCGCGCATCTTCACGACCTGGATCCCGCGAGTCATTCCGGTGGCCTCCAGGTAGTTGTGGAAGAAGACCACGCCGTGGGCGAGGAAGTGCTCGTCGGCGTACGCGCTCGGATCGGTCATCTCCGAGATGAGGAGCGTCGTCGCGTCGCAGCCCTTCAACGCCGTCAGAAACCGCGCCATCTCCTCGTCGCCGTCGGTGAAGAAGAGTTCCAAGAGCATCGTCGAATCGATGACGAGGCGATCGATGTCTCTGGAGTTCACGAACGCGACGACCTTGTCCGTCAGGCCCTGGACGCTCGATGGACTGCCGCTCTGAGAGAACTGATTCAGCAGGCGCTCGCCTTTCTTGCTCGCCAGGTTGACGAAGCGGAACTGCTCGGAGGCCGCGAGGGTCTCGAAACCGAACCCGTAGCCCGACATGTCGTCGACGAGTTCCCCGCGGGATTCGTGCATCGTGATGTACAGGCAGTTTTCGCCGTTTCTGAGTCCCTCAGCGACGAACTGGGCGGTGAACGTCGTCTTGCCACTTCCCGGCGGTCCAGAGAGCACGTACAACCGCTCCGGAAGGAAGCCGCCCTGGATCAGATGATCGAACCCGCTAACGCCGCTCGGAATCCGCATATTCGTGGCTCGATAGACGCCCGTATAACGGTTCCGGGGCGATTCTCAGTGAGCGAAATTTCGGACGGTTCTGTCGGTTTTATCCCGTCCATGAGAACTTCGATCGCTCGCTGTGAACTGTCTCGAACACGAGCGTGAGATTCTCTCACGCGCAGACAGATTTTACTATCGTCGGCACTAACTCACGGCCGTGTCGCTCACTGTTCGAATCGATCCCCACGTCCATTCTGCGGCCTCCTACGACGGCAATGACCCGACGGAGCTGATCTTAGAACAGGCCGCCGAGATCGGCCTGGACGCCGTCGTCGTGACCGATCACGACGTCCTCCACGAGTCGGTCCGAGCGGCCGAACTGGCCCCGATGTACGGGCTGGTCGGCATTCCGGGCGTCGAGGTATCGACCGCGGACGGTCACCTGCTCGCGCTCGGCGTCGAGGAGATGCCGCCCCGCCGCGCGCCGATGGGAGAGACGGCGGCGTGGATCCGCGAGCGCGGCGGGGTCGCGATCGTGCCGCACCCGTTCCAGCGGAGCCGACACGGCGTCCGTCGGAACCGACTGGAATCCGTCGATCCCGACGCCATCGAAGTGTACAACTCGTGGGCGTTCACCGGGTGGAAGAACCGGCGCGCGCGGCGCTACGCCGACGCGTTCGGCTACCCCGGCGTCGCCGGAAGCGACGCGCACAAGGTCGGCTACGTCGGCCGCGCGTACACCGAGATCGAGATCGACGACGTCACCCGGGCGGATCTGACCGCCGACGTCGTGCTCGAGGCGATCCGTGACGGGGCGACCCGCGTCGAGGGTCGCAGAACCCCGATCCCGACGTCCGCGCGCCACTACGCGGGCGCGGGTGTCAGAAAGAGCGGCTTCTACGCGAAGTACGGCGCATACCGGAGCGGTGCACTCGCGAAGTACGGGGCGTACCGGAGCGGCTCGATCGCGAAAACGGGCCTCCTCGAAGCCGCTCGGACGCTCTATCGGATCTCGCCGCTCTCGCGATAGCGGTCGGGAATCCCGCTCTCGTCACACCGAGGTTTCGCTCTCGTTAGACGGAGATTTCGTTCTCGTTAGACGTAGTCGATCCCGTCCCACGTGGGGCCGCCGCCGTGCCACTGGTGGTTGGTTGGACCGCCGAGTGACTCCTCCTTCCACTCGATCGGTTCCCAGTCGGGCTCGAAGTTGAGGTATCCCGGCCCCGCGAACAGTTCGAGTCGGAGCCCGCTCGCGGGGTCTTTCACGTACATACAGTCCGCGCGGGTGATCGCGTGCATCGCCGGGCCGTTACTCCGGTTGTTTATTTCGATGCCGTGCTCGCTGCAGATGTCGCCCGCGGTCCAGAGGTCCTGCAGGCTGTCGAGGTGGTAGGCGACGTGGTGGAACTGCGTCGGATCGTCCTCGGGTTCGCGGTGGATCGCGATGTCGTGCGGCAGCGGCGTGACGGCGTACCACCAGCCCCAGTACGCGCCGTTTTCGTCCTCGTAGCGCTCGTTCAACTGGAAGTTCATCGTCTCCCGGAGCCACTCGTCGTGGTCGAACGCGTTCTGACCGGGGTCGTTGACGTGGACGTGGTCGATCCGCCGCGGCGCGATCCGGTTCCCGACGGATTCGCTGTACACGCGGTTCTTCAGGCCGGACCGCTGTCCGTCCGGCGCACCGGGCTTCTCGACGTCCCAGTAGAACTCGTAGTTGTGACCGAACTTTTCGACCCGGATGGCCTCGCCGATTCCGTTCTCTTCGCCGGCGTCGACGCGGGTGATTTCCTCGCCTTCGGCCTCGAACTGCGCTTCGAGTTCGTCGAGCGCCTCCGGACTTACGGTGCGGAACGCGAAGTGATCGACGCCCCGTTGGCCACTCTCGGTGAGGCTGAGCGTGTGGTGCTCCCAGTCCCGCATTCCGCGGAGGTAGGCGGTGCCACCGTCGCGTTCGGTGATCTGTAGCCCCATCACCTCGTTGAAGAACCACAGCGATTCGTCGAGGTCGGGGGTGTGCGCTGCGACGTGACCGAGCTTCGCAATCGGTGAGTTTCGTCGTTTCATTGTTGTGAGTGTATCGCGCTGAGACGCGAGGGATGGTTCGCACAGGATAGTTACCGAAGCGGGGGCGAATATCGCACACCCGAATATTCGGGTGTTTTATATATCCGTGAGGGCGGTCCCGAACGATTCTTGATCCCGCGCCGCGTCTCTCGGCGTGTGAGTGGGATTCGCGCGGAGATCACCGTCGACTCGCCGCCTGACTGTCCGGCCGCCTCCGCGTCGGCATCGCTGGGGGCTGCCGCCTCGTCGATCACGAAGTCGGTTCCGGCGGATCCCGGCGACCCCGTGACCGAGGAGTTCGTCGTCGACGCGGCCGCGGCCACGGCCACGGAGCTGGCAGATTCTGACCGCTCGGAACCGACCGACGAGAGCGTCGAACAGATCTTCTCCTACGGCACAGAGCGCGTCTACCGGTTCGAGCGTCCGCAGGGACAGACCTGCTTCTGCGAGTGTATCGAGCAGTTCGGCTGCCCCGTTCGCGACGTCCACTCTCGGGACGGCGCGCTGACGGTCAGCTTCCACGCGCCAGACGCCGAGACGCTGCGGTCTGTCGTCTCTCGGCTCGTCGAGCGGTGGTCCGGGGTGTCCGTCGACCGCCTCGTCAGATCCGGGGAGGCCGAGCAGTGCGAGGAACTCGTGATGGTCGACCGCGGCGAGTTGACCGCGCGCCAGCGGGAGGTCTTAGCGACCGCCGACGAGATGGGTTACTTCGCGTACCCGAAGCGGGCGAACGCGGGCGATGTCGCCGACGCGCTGGACATCGACACCTCGACGTTCGCACAGCACCTCTCGGCCGCACAGCGAAAGCTGCTCTCGGCGATTCTTTCCTAACTGCTGTCGGTGCGGGGACGACAACCGCTAAGTGGTCCGCGGCCGCGCGTCGAGATATGCTCGACGAGTTGCTCGGCCGCGCGGAGCTCAAAGCCCGGATCGAGGAACTGGAAGAGGAGAAGCGTCACCTCGAACGCCGGGCGGCGGCCGAGGAGGAGCGGCGGTCGGAGGCCGCGCGGAACCGACAGGAGGCCGAAGCCGAGGTCAACCAACTCGAAGACAAGATCGAGGGGCTGGAAGAGCGCGTCGAACGACTCTCCGACACCAGCGACGCCGAGGTCGATTTCCGCGGTACTGAAGCGCTTCGCGGCGCACGTCGCGACGAGATCCTCTCGCGGCTCTCGTCGATCGAGACGGACGCGGAAGGGGCCTTGACCGCGATGGTCCACGACGAGGTTCCGGACTCCGTCTCGGAAACGCTCGGCGAACGCGCCGCGCTCGTCCACCGGGCCGCGCCCTGTCTGGTCTGCGTCGACGACGCCGGACTCGTTTCGGTCGCGCTCGACCCGCCGACGCCGCCCGCGGCGTTCGCCGAGTGGGGCCCGGACTTCCGGATCGAGCGCTCGTGGTTCGCCCCCGCCGATCCGGTGTGGGTCGCGCTCGTTCGCTCTGACCTGTTCGCGCTGGGCGTCTACGACGGCGAGTCGGTGTCGCTCGTCGACGACGTCGAATCCGACGTGATGGGCGCGCACTCGAAGGGCGGGTTCTCGCAGGCTCGCTTCCAGCGGCGTCGCGATCAGCAGGTCGACGAGCATCTGGACCGCGCGCGCGAGGCCATCGAGGCGCACCTCGAAGCCGACCGCGACCTGATCGTCCTCGGCGAGAAAACCGTGCTCGGGCGGTTCACTGACGTCGCGGATCGGACCGCCGCGGTCGACGCCACCGGCGACCCCGACGAGGCGCTCGAACGGGCGGTCCGGGAGTTCTGGACGACTCGGTTGTCCCTGTTGTGAGCGTTCCTTCTCGCGAGTGCAATTCGGTGACGACCACGGAAATCGTGCGCTTGGTGACGACCACCGGGACGGTGGACCACGACCGTTAAAACGACCCTCGCCGTCCGATTACGTATGACCGACACCGCATCGGATTCGGACCCGGATGCAGACGCAGAGCGGGTCGTCGTGCTCGCACACGAGAAGTTCCCCGAACGGGCGAAGACCGCCACGGGCGTGCTCAAGTACGCTGACTACGACGTCGTCGCCGTGCTCAACCGCGACCGGCCCGGGACCGCCGCGAGCGATCACCGACGGGACCTTCCCGACGTCCCGATCGTCGCCTCGATGGACGACGCGCCAGACGCCGACACGCTCCTGATCGGCATCTCGCCGATCGGCGGCGAGTTCGACGATTCCTGGCGGCCCGACGTCCGGACGGCGATCGAACGCGGCTGCGACGTCGTCGCCGGGCTCCACTACTTCCTCTCAGACGACGAGGAGTTGGCGGCGCTCGCCGACGAGCACGGCGTCGCGCTCCGCGACGTTCGAAAGCCCAAGGAGGACCTCACGGTCGCAAGCGGCCGAAGCGCCGATATCGACGCCGACGTGGTCCTGACGGTCGGCACCGACTGCTCGGTCGGGAAGATGACGGTCTCGCTCGAACTCGTCGAGGCCGCCCGCGAACGCGGCGTCGACGCGGGGTTCATCCCGACCGGACAGACCGGAATTATGATCGCCGGGTGGGGCAACCCGATCGACCGCGTGGTCTCCGATTTCACCGCGGGCGCTGTCGAGGAGATGCTGCTCGAAATCGGCGACGACTACGACGTCCTCTTCGTCGAGGGGCAGGGCAGCATCGTCCACCCCGCGTATTCGGCGGTCACCTGCGGGATCCTCCACGGCGCGATGCCCGATTCGATGGTGCTCTGTCACACGGCGGGTCGAGAGGCGATCCACGGCTACGAGTCGTTCTCGCTGCCCCCGATCGGGGAGTACGTCGGCCTCTACGAGGATCTGGCCGCGCCCGTCCACGAGGGAGACGTCGTCGCTGGCGCGCTCAACACGTCGGGCATCGAGGACGACGCGGCGGCCCGCGAGGCCGTCGACGCGTACGCCGACGAACTCGGGCAACCCGCGACCGACCTCGTCCGCTTCGACGCCGACGAGATCCTCGATTCGATCCTCGGAGAGGAGTGACCGATGCTCTCGACGGAGTTCGAGCGCGTCTCCCTGCCGCTGGCGGACGCGTTCACGATCTCGCGCGGGACCCAGGAGGTCGCCGAAAACGTCGTCGTCCGGATCACCGACGACAGCGGGACGACCGGCGTCGGGGCCGCCGCACCCGCGGCGCACTACGGCGAGACGGCAGACACCGTCGAGGCCGTCCTGCCTGACCTCCTCGCAGTCGTCGGATCGGTCGGGGACCCGCACGCGATCGACCGGACCGAGCGCGGACTCCGGGGCGTCGTGAACGACAATCCCGCGGCACGCGCCGCGGTCGACGTCGCGCTGCACGATCTGGCGGCGAAACGGCTCGACGTCCCCCTGTATCGCAAGTGGGGGCTCGACCCCGAGCGAGTGCCGAAAACGTCGTTCACGATCGGTCTCGACACCACGGACCGAATGCGCGAGAAGACCCGCGCGGCGGTCGACGGCGGGTACGATATCCTAAAAGTGAAGCTCGGAACCGACCGCGACGAGGAGATCGTCGCCGCCGTCCGCGAGGAAGCGCCAGAAGCGCGGATCCGCGTCGACGCCAACGAGGCGTGGACGCCGCGCGAGGCGGTTCGGATGACCGAGCGCCTCGACGCCCACGGCGTCGAGTTCGTCGAACAGCCCGTTCCGGCGAGCGATCCAGAAGGTCTGAAATTCGTCTACGAGCGATCCTCGCTGCCGATCGCGGCCGACGAGTCGTGCGTGACGCTCCCCGACGTTCCCGCGATCGCCGACCGGACGGACATCGTGAACCTGAAACTGATGAAGACTGGCGGTCTCGCCGAGGCCAAACGGATGATCCACGCCGCGCGGGCGCACGGCCTCGACGTGATGCTCGGCTGTATGATCGAGACGAACGCGTCCATCGCGGCGGCGTGTCACCTCGCGCCGCTCCTCGACTACGCCGACCTCGACGGCGCGCTCCTGCTCGCTGACGACGTATACGCGGGCGTTCCGATCGAAGGCGGCGAGATCCGACTCGCGGACGTCGACCGCGCGGGGACGGGCGCGCGGCGAACGTAGAACCTACCCGAACAGGTCGATTTCGCGGCGAGTGCTTATGTACCAAGGAGCGGCCAGCGTCCCCGTGACGTAGAACTCACCCCGCGTCGGGTCGCGGTTGCTCGGCACGTCGACGCGGGAGACGGCGACGACGGCGTTGGCGAGGGCGTCGTCGTGGGCCGTCAGCGGGTGCCGACTGTTCGCCCAAAACCGAGTAGCGACGCGTCCACGACGCACCACGCAGCCACAGTGCGACGACCGAACCGCCCGTCGGCGAGCGATTGCTACCGCGCCTCTTCCGGGGTGTCTACCGGGCCGGTACCGCCCGTGGACGAACCTGTCCGCTCTACTGCGCATAGACGCACAGGCTTAACAGCGAGCGACGAGTAGCCACGCGTAGATGACCCAAGTCACGCTCATCGGCGACCGGCTCGCGTCCTCGGGGACGGAGTTCGTCTACGAGGGGGCGTCGACGGCGTGCGAGGGCTGCCCGTACCGACAGCAGTGTCTGAACCTCTCGGAGGGCGTCCGCTACGAGGTGACGGACGTCCGCGAAAACGGTCAGCTACTCGACTGCGCCGTCCACGACACCGGGGTTCGCGCGGTCGAGGTCGAGCCCGCGTCGATCACCGCCAACGTCGCCTCGAAGGGCGCGTACGCCGGGAGCAAAGTGAGCCTCCCGGGTCCGTGCCCGCACACGGAGTGTCCGAGCCACGAGTACTGCGTCCCGGAGGGCGCGGACTTCGAGACCGAGTACCGCATCGACGACGTCGGCGGCGACCCGCCGCACGAGTTCTGCTATCTGGACAGGGACCTGACGCTCGTCGAACTCGCGCCGCCGGAGTAAACGAGGCGTCTCCTTCCTCCACGACCGTCCTACGCCAGCGTCCCGAGCCGATCGGCCGCGTAGCCGAACACGTCCTCGTAGCCGTTGGCGGAGAGCAACACGGGATAAAACTCGCTGTCGGCGCTGAATTCGTCGCCATCTGCCGCGGCGACGAGGTCGCCCGGCGCGACCCGCTGGAAGTTGTCGACGAAGACGCGGTACTCCTCCGCGGGATTCTTCGGAATTCGATCGAGGAGTCGGAAGACCGTCACGTCGCCCTCGTCGCGGCGATGCAGCGACAGCGGCGGCTCCGATTCGCCCTCGATCGGCGCGGGGAGGACGCCCGTCGCAGAGAGGAACGCGCGAAGGATCCAGTAGGCGTTCGCGGCGGCGCTCTCGCTCCCCTGGAGCCCGCACTCGACTTCGATCGTGTGGGCGTGGTCGATCAGCCGACCCGCGGCGAACGATCCGGTCTCGACGAGATACTCCATCGGGAGGTGTGGACAGATCGCCCGCGTGACCGCGCCCACCTCGTCGACGAGCGCGAACGGTTCGGCGTACGACTGCGTCGAGTGCAGCGACAGCACCGTCTTTCCGCGGAGTTCGCGGACGAGGTCGTGCGCGAGCCGTCCCTCGTGGGATTCAGCGTTCGCATCGCCCGGGAACGCGCGGTTCAGATCCTCGTCGAGGTAGCGGACGTCGGCCTCGCGCGCCTCCTCGTTCGCGACGATGAGTTTGACCGGCCGCTCGACGACCGGGTCTTCGGCGATGAAGCGTTCGATCGCCCGTTCCCCGCAGGGTTCGTCCCCGTGGATTGATCCGACGACGGCGACCTCGGGGGTCCCCTCCCCGAGTTCGTAGATTCGCATCAGTATCTGGCAAGTATCGGAGGGTCAAATCTCTTTATTTGTCGGCGCGAACGTTGAGTCGTGAACGACCACACGCGCGACGACACCGTCGCGCCGCCGACCACCGGCACGCCGACCGGCTGGAACCGCGAGCGGACGGTGTCGAACGGATGGGAGCACGGGACGCTCCGCCGCGCGACGATTCACGGCGTTCGGCTCTACAACGCTCGGGACTTTCACGCCTCCCACGACTGCTTCGAGGACGAGTGGTACAACTACGGCTCCGGGACGACCGAGAGCGCCTTTCTCCACGGGATGGTCCAGGTCGCCGCTGGCGCGTACAAGCACTTCGATTTCGACGACGACGGAGGGATGCGATCGCTGTTTCGCACGGCGTTGCAGTACCTCGATAGCGTCCCGGACGACTACTACGGCGTCGACGTCGCCGACGTTCGACGGGCGATCGGTGCGGCGTGCGACGAGCCGTCCGTGCTGGAGGAGTGGCGAATCGAACTCGACGGAGCACGTCCGGAGGCCGACCGACGGGACCGCGAATACGCCGAGGGGTTGGACTGAGACGCTCCTTCGCGCTCCCTAGCGCTCTGTCTCCGCATCGGCCGCCGCGAGTTCCTCGTAGGCCGCCCAGGAGGGATCGACCTCGGGGTGCGAAATCTCCCCGCCGTCGACGGCGACGCCCGCACCCGCTCGGACCGTCCCGGCGACGCCGACGGGCGTTCCTTCGGCTTCGAGCGCGGAAACGACGTCGCTCGTTCGTTCGGGATCGACAGAGAGAACGAGCGTCCCGCCGGTCGTCGCGCTCCACGGGTCGATGTCGAGCGCGTCGCAAGTCTCGCGGACACCGGGTCGAATCGGAATCTCTCCTGTCGAAAGATCCAGTCGGACCTCCGCACCCGCGGCCATCTCGACGAACGCGCCGAACAGCCCGCACTCGGTCGCGTCGTGCATCGCGTGGACGCCGCCCGCCGCCGTGGCGGTCATCGCGTCACGCACGCACGACGCCTCCTCAAGCCGGGCCTGTGCGGCGCTGAGCGTCTCCGCTTCGAGATCGAACTGTTCTGGAAACAGCGTCGTGAGGAGTCCCGTCGCCTCGACGGCGGGCCCCTTCGTCACGAGGACGTCGTCGCCGACCCGCGCGCCGTCCGGGCGGATGAGCGCGTCGAACTCTCCGACGGCGAGCGCGGTCGCGCCGCCGACCCACGGGAACGAACAGCCCGTGTACCGGGCGGTGTGACCGGTGACGATCGAGACGCCCAGATCGGCCGCCTCCGCGTGCATCGATTCCCAGAGCGTCGCGAACGACTCGTCGTTCATCGAGGGCGGAAGCGTGAACGAAACCGCCAGATGGGAGGGTTCGAGACCCGAGACGGCGACGTCGGCGAGGACGAAATCCAGCGCGAACCGCCCGGCGCGCTCGAAGCCCAGGCCCGGGAGTACGGAGATGGGATCGGTCGCAATGGCGACAGCCGTGCCGTCAAGATCGAGAAGCCCGAAGTCGACGCCGTGTGTCGGTCCCAACGCCACGTCGGCGCGGTCGGCACCGAGCCGCGGGAAGACGTACTCGTCGAAGAACTCGCGGTCGACCTTTCCGAGATCCGCCATACGCGTCCGTCTCGGCGGGTCGGTTTTAACGTAGCGCTGTGGGCCATCGCCGCGGCCGTGGCGACCGTCGGAAGCACAGGTGACCGAGTGGGGGTCCCGGTCACCGCCTCATGAAGTGACGCGAGCGCGGCTCCCACGGAGCTCATCCCGTCGGATTCGGTGTCACATAGCACGTGATGGTGTCGTGTTCTCGCGTCGAGCGATAGTCGGGCCGCTTGTTACAAGAACCTCGCTAAGTTGCCTCCCGATTGATATATAGCAGGACAGAGTGACAGCGGGACCGAGCGTCAGCCCGACTGAACATCACCCCCACGAAGCGTCGGCACGGCTTGGCAGTAGCCCAGCGGGCCGGTGAGACGACTCCGACTCGACCGTCGGACCGCCCTGTTTCATATCGGAGCCGCTCAGCGCTCGAAGTGTGTCGTGAGTTCGTCGAGAACCCGATCGGGGAACTCGTGGTGGAGCCAGTGCGTGGCGTCGTCGAGGACGACCAGCCGACCCGACTCGCAGTACCCCGAACTCTCGGTCGCCAGCGATTCCAGCAGGAAGTCGTCGTTCGCTCCCCAGAGAACGAGCGTCGGCGGCCTCACGCGGGTGGTCGCCGGACGCGGATCGGCGCGGACGATGGCGCGGTACCAGTTCAGCATCGAGCGGTACGCGCCCTCGACCTCCCACGCCGTCCGGTATCGCTCGAAATCGGTTTCATCGAACGTCCCCGGGCGGCTGCTTCGCTCGAACAGGGTCGTGAGCGTTCGCCAGTCTCCCGCTCGGGCGAGCGTCTCCGGGAGTCGAGGCAGTTGGAAAAACAGCACGTACCAGCTGCGAAGCATCTGTCGGGGATTGCGCGTGAGCGCCCGCCGAAACACGGTGGGGTGCGGCACGTTGAGCACCGACAGCGTACGGACTCGCTCCGGCGCGTGGAGGCCGACCCACCACGCCACGTACGCGCCCCAGTCGTGCCCGACCAGGTGCGCGGTGCCGATATCGAAGGCGTCGAGCAGCCCCGACACGTCGCCCGCGAGCGAATCGAGGTGATACGCCCCGACGGCCGAGGGCTTGTCGCTCGCGTTGTAGCCGCGCTGGTCGGGAACGATCACTCGGTAGCCCGCCGCCGTCAGCGGTTCGACGTACTCGTGCCACCCGTACCAACACTCCGGGAAGCCGTGGAGGAGGACCACCGGTTCGCCGTCCTCCGGTCCCGCGACGACGACGTGGAGGGTGACCCCGTCGACTCGTCCACGGCGGGAGTCGGTGTCGGCGTCGTCGAACCGGGATTCGACGTCGATGTCGACGAACCGGGAATCGGCGTCGATTCCGACGGTCTCGGGGAACAGGCCGTGATTCATAGGTCGAATCGGCTGTGTGCGATCGGTGCCGCTCACTCGTCGGGATCGACGACGAGTTGGTCCGCGAACTCCGGCGTCGGCTCGCGCTCCCAGTCGCGCCCTGCGGTCCCCCCGACTTCAGCGTGGATCTTCTCTTTGAGCAGGTCGACCGCGACGCTGTTTGCCCCCTCGGGAACGATGAGGTCCGCGTGCTTCTTCGTGGGCTCGACGAACTGTTCGTGCATCGGCTTGACCGTCGAGAGATACTGGTCGATGACGCCTTCGAGGTCGCGACCGCGCTCGATGACGTCGCGTTGGATGCGACGGAGAATCCGGACGTCGGCGTCGGTCTCGACGTAGAGCCGGAGGTCGAGCATCTCGTTGACCGCCTCGTCGTACAGCGTGAGAATCCCCTCCAGAATGATGACGTCGGTGGGTTCGACGCGAGTGGGTTCGTCCGTCCGGTTGTGCACCTCGAAGTCGTACGTCGGCATCTCGATCGGCTGGCCCTCCAGAAGCGTCGAAAGCTGCTCTCGGAGGAGTTCCCACTCGAACGCAGAGGGGTGATCGTAGTTCACGCTTTCGCGCTCTTCGAGCGCGAGGTGGCTCAGGTCCTCGTAGTAGTTGTCCATCGGTATCCGGGTGACCGCATCGCCGACGTTGCGGGTGATGAGTCGCGCGACCGTCGTCTTCCCCGCACCGGTCCCGCCCGCGATCCCGATGACGAACGAGGGGATAGTCATGTTCTGACAGAGGACGCCCCGAACGCTTGAGCGTGGCGATTCGTCGAACTGACCGGTGGCGATTCGTCGAACCGACCGGTGGCGAACGGTTCTTCGAGGCCACCGTCTTCGAACGAACGCCCCGATCCGATATCGGACAACGTGTTCGGAGTGAGTGTGAGAATGCAGCGGCAGACTGTGTCCGCACATCGTTACAGAAGTCAGATAGGATGAGACTCAGCGGTGGTCTCACCGAAATCGATTTCCCGGCTCCCAATGCGGTTGAACCGTCGTGGAACGTCTATCATCGTTCGTCTCGAATACACGTCTGACCAGTGTCGTAACGGGTACATTTATATAATGGTGCCCCATTCCCGTGTTTATGGCACGTGATATCGTACGGCGCAGATTCCTGAAACAGGTCGGTGCGGCGGGAACGATCGGAGCGACCGGCATCGCCGGGTGTATCGGAAGCCCGGACGACGGCGGCGACAGTGGTGGGGATAGTGGCGGCGACAGTGGTGGAGATAGTGGCGGAGACAGCGGTGGGGATAGTGGCGGCGACAGTAGCGGCGATAGCGGCGGCGGCTCTGGAGACGGACCCGAAGGGCTCGTCTTCATTTGTTACCCCGAAAGCGGGATCCAGCTGTTCCGCGACTACTACAGCCAGTCGGACGGGAGCGAGACGATCCTCGTCCCTGACGGCCTCCGCGACGGGGACCTTCCGGGGCAGGTTGGTAACGAGATGGCGAACGTCACGGGGACCGCACCCGCTGCGGGCGGCCCGAGTCAGGAGGCGTTCAACTCCCTGTTCGAAGAGGAATACGACGCCTCACCTGGCGTGTTCACCTCACAATCGTACGACTCCGTCGCCCTCCAGTTGCTCGCGAACGCCGCAGCGGGGGAGAACAACGGAACCGCGGTCCGCGATCAGATGCGTCGGATCGCCAACCCCGGTGGGATGGAGGTCACTCCCGAAAACCTCACCGAAGGAATCGAAGCGGCGGCGAACGGCGAGGACGTGAACTACCAAGGGGCGTCCTCAGCGACGAACTTCGATCAAAACGGCGACCCGGCGTCCGCGGCCTACGCCGTCTGGGAGTTCAACGACAATACCGACGAGACCATCGACGTGCAGAACTTCGAGGGAGAGAACCCCGACGGCAGCGGTCCGTCGGCCGATAGTTCACCCGGTGGCACTGACCGAGAGATGTCGGTCGGAATCCTCCTCCCGGAGACAGGCGATCTGGCCTCCGTGGGTGGCCCGATGATTCAAGCCGCCGAACTGCCCGTAACGCAGGTCAACGACGCCAACCCGGCTGGCCTCTCGGTCAACGCTCAGATCGAAGATTCCGAGACCTCGCCGAGCGCCGGGACGGCTGCCGCCGAATCGCTCGCCAGCGCGGGCGTACCCAGCGTCTGCGGGTCGGCCTCCTCGGGCGTGAACATCGCCGCCGCACAGGAGGTCTTCATTCCGAATCAGATGGTTGGAATGTCCCCGTCCTCCACCGCGCTGTCGGTCACGAACCTCGAAGACGACGACTACATCTTCCGGACGGCTCCCTCGGACATCCTTCAGGGCCGCGTGATGGCGCAAGTGATGTCCGAACGGCTGGACGTGAGCACGGTTACGACAATCTACATCAACAACGACTACGGTCAACAGCTCTCCGAGCGCTTCAGTAACGTGTTCGCCGACGAGTTCGGCGGCGAGGTCTACGACCAACTCGGCATCAACATCGGCGAGTCCTCGTACTCGTCGGTCATCAGTTCGGCGTTGTCGGGGAACTAACCCAAGACGACGCTCGATTCGCAGAATTTTTTTGACGTACCACGCCACGAGCGACGGCGAAAAATCCGTAACAACGCCACAAAACCGCTCAGAATCCAACAGTCTGCGACCCCTTCGCAGAAAGCCACCTATCCGCCGAGGAAGTCCTTTCTGACTTCCTCGTCGTTCAGCAGTACATCGCCGTCGTCCATATAGCGGTTCCGTCCGTTCGCGAGGACGTAGCCCCGATCACAGCGACGGAGCGCCTCCTTGGCGTTCTGTTCGACCATCAAGACCGCCGTGCCGTCGTCGTTGATCGCGTCGATGCGATCGAACATATCGTCGACGAGGTCGGGAGCGAGCCCTGCGGACGGTTCGTCAAGCAGGAGCAGCGAGGGTTCGAGCATCAGCGCGCGGCCCATCGCGAGCATCTGCTGTTGGCCGCCGGACATCGTTCCGGCCTTCTGCGACTGGCGTTTTTCGAGGATCGGGAACCGCTCGAAGACCGCCTCAAGAGCGTCCTGCGGGACGGAATCGAGGATGTACGCCCCCATCTCCAGATTCTCCCGAACCGTCAACGAGGCGAACACGTTTTGGTTCTGCGGCACGTAACCGATGCCCTCGTGGATAATCTCCTCTGGTCGGAGCCCGGTGATGTCCTCGCCTTCGAACGTCACCGTCCCGCCCATATGGGTGGTGAGACCGAACACGGACTTCATCACGGTCGACTTCCCGGCCCCGTTCGGGCCGACGATGGTGACGTACTCGCCGTCGCCGACGTCGAGGTCGACGTCGGTCAGAATCTGTAGGTCGCCGTAGCCCGCGTCGAGACCGCGAACTTCGAGGAGCGACTGCGCCTCACGGTCGAGTACGGACTCCTGCGACACCGCGGCGTCGTACGGCGGCGGGTCGCGCTCGGTGTCGGCGCTCATACGTTCCCCCCGAGGTAGGCCTCGATGACCTCCTCGTTTGCCTGTATCTCCTCGGGCGAGCCTTCCGTCAGGACGCGCCCCTGATGCAGGACGATCACTCGCTCGCAGTTCTCCATAATCAGATCCATATCGTGTTCGACGAGCAGGAACGTGTAGCCCTGCTCGCGCAACTCGTGAATGTGTTCGAGGAGGCGCTTTTCCAACGAGGGGTTGACGCCCGCGAACGGTTCGTCGAGAAGGAGCATGTCCGGGTCGGTGAGCAGCGCCCGGGCCATCTCCAGCAGTTTGCGCTGCCCGCCGGAGAGGTTTCCGGCGTACTCCTCGGCGATGTGGTCGATATCGAAGAACTCGAGGACGTTCCAGACCCGTTCGAGGAGCTCTTCTTCCTGTTCGATAACGTCGTCGCGGAACCCGGGTGTGACGGAGCGCCAGAGCGTCTCCCCCTGCTGGCCCTTCGGAGCCAACATCAGGTTCTCCAAGACCGTCATATCCTGAAGTTCTCTCGCAATCTGGAACGTTCGAACGAGTCCCTTGTTGGCGATCGCGTGCGGTTTCCGGCCGGTGATGTCTTCGCCGTCGAACGTCACGGTTCCCGAATCGGGCTGCAACATCCCCGTAATGAGGTTGAACGTCGTCGATTTCCCGGCCCCGTTCGGACCGATGAGACCGGTCAGACTTCCCTGCTCGACCCGGAACGATGCGTCGTCGACGGCGGTGATGCCGCCGAAGGTCTTTCGCAGCCCCTCCACCTGCAGCGGGTACTGTTCGGCGACGTCGGGGCCGCCGGAGCCGAGGTCGAGTCTGCTCGACGATCCGTCGCTCCCGCTGGACGTCGCGACCGCGTCGTCGGGGATGCTCCCGACAGTCTCGGCGTTCGTCGCGTCGGTGTCACTCATCTGTCCCACCTCTCTCACCGCCGTCCGCGTGCGCTGTCCCCTTCGCTCTCGACGAGGTCAGCGGGATCCCCGCGGCCGTCTCCTTGCGGTGACCGAGCATCCCCTCCGGTCGGTTGTGCATCAGCCAGATGAGAACGAGTCCCATAAACACCAACTGAAGCTGTCTGATGCTGTCGATGGTGTAGAAGAAGAGCGGTGACGGATCGAAGTTCGAGAACAGCGGGGCGACCGCCGGGCCGAAGCTCGAAGGCGCGTCGGCGTTCGGAATCACGGTGTCGACGAGGTTCTTCACGTATCGCGGCCCCTGGAACAGCAGCGCGGCGAAGACCGCACCGCCGAGGACGCTGCCCGTGTTCGAGCCCGATCCGCCGATGATGAGCGCAATCCACACGAAGAACGTCACTCGCGGGCGGAAGAAGTTGGGCGTGACGGAGCCGCTCGTCATCAGCCAGAGGATGCCGACGAGCCCCATCAACGCACACCCGAGCATGAACGCCTTGATCTTGAACCGGTTCGTGTCCTTTCCGAGCGAGTTCGCGACATCTTCGTCCTCGCGGATCGCTTTCAGTACGCGACCGAACGGCGACTCTCCCGTTCGCTTGAGCAGCCAGTAGAGCACGGCGACGAAGCCCAACAGGACCACGCCGTAGACGAGGCCGTCGACGACCGGCTTCGGGTTGTTCGGAATGATGACCTCGAACGCGGTGACGATGCCGAGATACGAATCCCACAGTCCGAAGAAGCGGAAGAACGCCTCCATCGGGTCGGTGAAATTGAGGATGACCCCGGATCCGCCGCCGAACCCGACCTGCTGTCCGAACAGTTGGAACTCCTCCAGCGTCCCCGAGAGGAACGTAAAGCGCACGATCTCGGACATCGCGATCGTGACGATCGCGAGGTAGTCAGCCCGCAACCGTAACGCCGGTAACGCGACCAACGCGCCCAGCAGGGCGGCAGCCGCCATCCCGGCGACGATGCCGACGACGAGCGGCAGACCGAGCCCGCCGATCTGCGCCGCGCCAGTGCCTGCTGGCGGCTTCGACACCAGCGCCATCACGTAGATACCGACGGCCATGAAGCCGACGATGCCGATGTTGAACAGCCCCGTGTATCCCCAGTGTAGATTCAGTGCGAGCGCGAGCATCGCGAAGACGCCGATGTAGAAGGTCAAGACCGCGACGGAGTTCAGTTGGCCGCGGATCGAATACCCGAGTGCCACGCCTGCGAGTACGTACGCGGCGTAGACGCCGAGTAGAACGGCCACGATGAATCCCGCATCGCCGCCCGGAACTCGATCTGCGAGGTCTTCTCGGACGCTCATGCGGTCGTCCTCCCGGAGAAGATCCCTTCGGGTTTCACCAAGAGGATGACGATCATCACCGCGAACGCCGCCGCGCGTGTGAATGCCGATGGGATCCAGATGACAGACAGCGACGCCGTCAGACCGATCGCGAGACCGCCGACGATGGCCCCGTAGATCGAACCGATCCCGCCGAGGATGACCGCCGCGAAGATCAAGAGCAGCAACAGCCACCCGTCGTTGAAGCCGAGCGTCCCCTTCCAGAGGATGAACATATACCCCGCGACGCCCGTCAGTCCCCCGCCGATAACCCACACCGCGCGGACGACGCGCTCGGTGGGAATGCCCGTGATCTGTGCGAGGTCCTCGTTATCGGCCATCGCTCGCATCGCCTTGCCGAGTTTCGTCAACTGCAAGAGGAGATGCACCGCAAGCATCAGGCTCCCGGCGACCACGACGAGCGCGATGTCGTGGGCGTTGACCCGCACCGCGCCGTCGACGAGATACAGCGGGAACGCAGGCGGCTGCGACGTCGTCCCCCGGACGCTCGAATCGAAGACGAACTGCATCAGATACCGGAGCGCGAACGCCACGCCGATGCTGGTGATGAGCAGCGTGATCCCGTCGGCGTCGCGAATCGGGCGGAACGCCGTTCGATCGATGAACAGCGCCAAGCCGATCGTCACGATTCCGGCGGTGAGAATGCCCGCAAGGACCGCGATGGGCGTTCCGGTGACGCCGATTCCGAGCGTGCCGCCGAAGACGGAACCGCCCGCACCGACGAGCAACAGCGCCCCGACGTCGGCGCGGCCGATCCCGGCGATGAGGTACGTCGCCGCCCACCCGGAGAACGCCCCTGCGGTAATGTAGTCACCGTGTGCGAAGTTTGCGAAGTTCAAAATACTGTACGTCATAGAGAGCCCGATGCCCGCGAGACCGACGACCAGTCCGCGCATCAGCCCGTCCCACACGAGCGAGCCGACATTACTGAACGAGTGCTGCCCGGTCGCCAGACCGGAGAGCAGATCGAACAGCAGGACGGCCCCGACGAGTGTCAGAAGGACGGAGCCCGGCCGCGCGATCGCGAACTGCCGTCCGCGTGTGTACGTCTCGGCGATACCCATTGATAACTATCCTCACGGTATTTGCGGTTGGGAAACGATGATAAGTCTTTCTTCCCAGGCCCGGGAGAATGATCGAATCCGCCCCGAATGGCGGGGAAACCCACAGGTTCGTCGACAGGACCAAGCGGTTTCGGCGTTTCCTCGCGATTGTGCCACCTCGAACGCGAACGCTACTTGGCGTTGCCACCGCCGTCGCACTCGTCGGAACGATCGGCAGCCTCTACTTCAGTCTCGGGCTCGGTCTCGTCCCGTGCGAACTGTGCTGGTATCAGCGGATTCTGCTGTATCCGTTGACCGTCGTGCTCGGCGTCGCGACCGTCGAGAACCGGCCACAGGTGATTCGAACGGTGCTGCCGCTCTCGGGGCTCGGCGTCGGCGTCGCCGCCTACCACGTGGTACTCCAACTCCGCCCCGCGATCGGAGCGACCTGTTCGGTCGGCGGCGGCTGTTCGTCGATCCTCTACCCGATGGCCGGAGGACTGCTCACGATCCCGCGGCTCTCGCTGATCGCGTTCGTCCTCGTGACGGGCTTGTCCGTCAGTGTGTGGATGGTCCGCGAAGATCGGTGAAGGCGAATCCGTCGCGGTCTGCTCCCGTACAGTCAGCCGCCCGTCGCCGGTCTCAGTCGTTTTGACGTCGGTGGAGGAACGAACTCTGTTGGTCGATCAGTTGATACAGTGCGGAGACCACCAGCGCCAACGACAACCCCACAGCGATGAAACGCGGCGATAGCGTTCTGAAGATCGGGACGCCGATCGCGACGGCCAGAAGCGAGAGTCCGCCGAGCAGTCCGAGGCCGAGGTAGTACTCCGCCCACGAGATGCCGTACTGCGGAACGACTTCCATATACACGGCGACGTCGGCGGCGTTGTCGGCGATCGTGACGGTTTTGCCGTCCGGGTCGTACTCGACGATTCCCAGTTCGTCGAGCTTCGGCAGGTGCGTCTGATGAAGCGACACGTAGACGCTCTGTCGAACCTTCCGCGGCGGCGGCGACTCCCCGGCCTCGACGGCCCCGATCTGCTCTGCGAGATCGGACACCGTCTCGACGCCCTCGCCCGCGCGAAGCCGTTCGAGCACGAGTCGACGGCGGTCGTTCCGGAGGACGTCGTGGATCTCCGAGGCGTCGAGACGCTCGCCGTCGGGGGCTAGATCGGCCTCGGATTTGCTCATTACACTACTCTCTGAAGCCGTCCTACATGAAGCTGTCCGAATCGGCAGACGTTCCCACCGCGTCGCTGATCGTATGCGCAGCCGCGAGAGGCCGTCGCTGGCGCGCGTCGGTCGCGGGGAGACACCCCTCAGTAGATAAACTTCGGGAAAAACGGAGTTGCCGGTTACTCGGCCGGACGCGGACGCGCCACGAACAGCGTCTCGACGATGCTGAACGGGTCGTAGACCGACTGGTGGCACTGACAGTAGACGTCGTCCTCGGCGTTGAACTTCGCCGAGCCCTCGGCTTTGAACTGCGGCACGCAGCAGAAGTGCGTACACTTGTTGAGCCACGCGATGAAGCCCTCCTCCGTCGAGGCCTCGAGCCAGGGGTTACTTTCGGCCAGTTCCATCACCCGGTCCGATTTGATGACCTGGATCGGAATGACGTCTTCTGCGTCCTCGGAGCGCCAGCGACCGGTCGCTGGCTTGCCGAGACCGTCGCTCCCGACGCCGTTCGACCACTCCTGATAGTCGTCGAAGTCGTCGACGTGCAGGCGGTCCCCCTCGGAGTACGCTTCGGTCTGCCACTCGTAGCCCGGGCTCGATCCCGACCGGAAGTAGTTCTCCGAATCGTACTCCGGGTCGATGCCCCCGTAGGACTCGACGCCGCAGAACTGGAACCAGTCCGAGGAGTAGGTGATTCCCGTGCCCTTGAAATCCTGTGTCGAAGCGATAGTGACCTGCAGACCCTGCTCCTCCACAGTTCTGACTTCAGGCCAGACGCCCTTGAGATATCCCTCGTCGTCGATTTCGACCGGGATCTGCGGCATTCCGCGCGGAGCGGGACCGTCGATGTTCTCGATAGCGTACGCCACGGTCGAACCGCCGCCCGCACCGGCGGCCTGCGTCGCGGAGTTGATCGCAGCGGCACCCGTCGCGCCGACGCCCGCGAGTGTTGCACCCCCCACGACACCCTTCACGAACCGACGGCGACCCGACTCCGCCGGATACTTGTCGCGCTCACTCATACGGGACAGTTCGTCCCGCTGGTAAAAAGGATGACGAAACCCCTGGTCGATCATCGTCCGGCGATTCATTGACAAATCGTGTCGGATTCTCAACTAGACGGAAAGAGCCTGAAATAATCACGACACGACACGCGGATTCGAGACGTTAGTCGTCGATGAATAGCTCAACGATCGTCGATCACAGACGGCAGTCTCGGGCGGTAATACCCTGTTTCGGCGGGTGTAAATATCCCGGCAACTCGGTGGTTTTTTACTCGGATGAAAATATATCGTTTGGTATGGACTTACACAGCAGGGACGTCAAACAGGACGTCCGGGAACTCGGGGCGCTGCTCGGCGACGTGTTGGCCGAGCAGACCTCTCGAGAGTCCTTCGAGACGGTTGAGGGCATCCGGACCGCGGCGATCGATTACCGGAAGGGAGAGCACGAATCCAGAGACGAGTTGGACCACCTGCTCGACGGCCTCTCGCCTGCGGACGAGAGCATCGTCGCCCGCGCGTTCACGACGTACTTCGAGCTCATCAACCTCGCCGAGGAGCGGGAGCGCGCCCGCGTCGTCCGCGAATCCTCGCAGGCCGGAGAGCTGGAGGACGGCCTCGTCGCCACCGTTGAGACCCTCGTCAAGTCAGACACCGACGCCGAGACGGTCCAACGGGTACTTGACGACGTCCTCATCGAGCCGACGTTCACCGCGCACCCGACGGAGGCGCGCCGGAAGACGGTGAAGGCGAAACTCCGCTCGATCGCGAGCCGACTCGAAGAACTCGACGAGCGTCGGGTCACCGACCGCGAGCACGACCAGCTGTGGCGGAAGGTCGACGCCGAGGTCACGAGCCTCTGGCAGACCTCACAGGTCCGGGAGCGACGCCCCGAACCGCAGGACGAAGCCAGAAACGTCCAGTGGTACCTCGAATCGATTCTGTTCGACGTCGTCGGCGAAGTGTACGCCGAATTAGAGGACCTGCTCGCCGACGACTACCCCGACGTCGACGTCCCGAAGCTCTTCGAGTTCCGGTCGTGGGCGGGTTCGGACCGCGACGGCAACCCGTTCGTCACGACCGAGGTGACGACCGACACGCTCGAACGGCAGCGCTCGGTGGTGCTCGAAAAGTACAGCCAGGCGCTCAAACGCCTCTCCGGGTTCCTGAGTCAGGACGGCAGCCGCATCGACGTCGGCGCCGACCTCGAACGATCGCTGAAAGCCGACCGGGCTCGGCTCCCCGGCGTCGCCGCCGAGGCCGAGGAGCGCTACCCCGGCGAACCCTACCGACAAAAGCTGAAACTGATGCGCGAGCGCCTCCGCCGCATCGAGGACGTCCGTCCCGACGGCTACAGCGAGAAAGGCGAACTGCTCGCCGACCTCGACGTGATCGACGGGAGCCTCCGCTCGATCGGCGCGGAGACCGTCGCCGACGAGTACGTCGAACCCCTGATGCGGCAGGTCGACACGTTCGGCTTCACGCTCGCGAGCCTCGACCTCCGAGATCATCAGAAGAACCACACCGAGGCGGTCCACGAGGCGCTCACCCAGGAAGGGATCGACTACCGCGGTCGGGACGAGGACGGGCGGATCGAAGTCCTCACGGAGGCGATCTTGCAAGACGAACCAGTCCTCGATCTTGATGACCCCGGCGACGTGTCCGAGGAGGCCGCGCGAGTCCTCGAACGGTTCGAGACGCTCGGCGAGTGGCAGCGGGAGTTCGGCGTCGGCGCCATCGACACCTACTGCATCTCGATGACGGAGGAGCCGAGCCACGTGCTCGAAGTGCTCTTCCTCGCCGACCAGGCGGGCGTGGTCTCGCTGCCGGATCACTGCGGGCTCGACGTCGTTCCGCTCCTCGAAACGGAATCGGCGCTCAACGGTGCTCGCCGGATTATGGGGATGCTCTTCGAGAACGAGGCGTACGCGCAGGCGTTGTCCGCGCGCGACAACGTCCAGGAGATTATGCTCGGCTACTCCGACTCGAACAAGGAGAACGGCTTCTTAGCCGCGAACTGGGATCTCTACAAGAACCAGCGCCGCCTGGCGACGATCTGCGACGACTTCGACGTGAAGATGCGGCTGTTCCACGGCCGCGGGGGATCGATCTCCCGCGGCGGCGGCCCGATGAACGAGGCGATGCTCGCGCTGCCGAACGAGACCGTCACGGGGCAGATCAAGTTCACCGAGCAGGGCGAGGCAATCGCGGAGAAGTACGCGAACCCGCAGATCGCCGAGCGCAACGTCGAACAGATGTTGAACGCGCAGGTGCGCGCGAGACATCAAGCGATCCGCGAACCCGAGGAGGACGTCCGCGACGAGTGGCTCGACGCGATGGACGAGATGGCGACGACGGCGCGCAAGCAGTACCGCGATCTGCTGGAGTCCGACGGGTTCGTGACCTACTTCGGACAGGCGACGCCGATCGGCGTGATCGAGAACCTGAATCTCGGCTCGCGCCCGGCGTCGCGCTCGGGCGAGCGAACCGTCGAGGACCTGCGGGCGATCCCGTGGGTGTTCTCCTGGACGCAGTCCCGCTGTATCATCACCGGTTGGTACGCGCTCGGCACGGGCATTCAGTCGTACCTCGACGGCGGCGGCGACCTCGAAACCCTGCGAGAGATGTACGAGGAGTGGCCGTTCTTCCGGACGACGCTCGACAACGCGTCGCTCGCGCTCGCGCGAACGGACCTCGACATCGCGACGTACTACGCCGACCTCGCGGATCCGGACCTCCGCGAGGAGTTCTTCCCGCACCTCGCTGCGGAGTACGAGCGCGCCCGCGACGTCGTCCTCGAGGTGACCGGTCACGACTCGCTGCTGAAACGCGAGTGGCTCGACGAGAGCCTCCGCCGACGCAACCCGTACGTCGATCCGCTGAACCTCCTGCAGACGCATCTGCTCGAACAGGAGTTCCGCACCGACGAGGAAGAACAGACGCTTCGGCTCACGGTGAAGGGGATCGCCGCGGGAATGAAGAACACCGGCTAGGTCGCACGGAATACCGTGTGGGGCGAACAGTCGACACAGTCGCGTGCGGGCGGAGGCCGCTCCCGCGTCGGGGTGTCGAAACAACCGCTGACCGACGCGGGACGCTCGTTACGTCACGGAGAGCCTGGCCCCGTCTTCGGATATAACCCTTCGGAGCGTCTGCAACTTGCGTAGATCCGACCGCACGACAGCGTACCACCGAGTGAACGACGGGCGCGCGGTCGAGTGAGGAATATTTACGACCGCTCCCAGACACTCAGACCTGATTCCAGGGCGCGGCCTCGAAATCGACGATGCGGTGTCGCTCGTCGATCGCGTCGATGGCGGCGACGTCCTCGTCATCGAGTTCGACGTCGAGCGAACCGAAGTTCTCGCGCACGTGCGGCAGCGAGGCCGCCTTCGGGATCGCGGTGACGTTCCCCTTGGCCCGCAGCCACGCGAGCGACACCTGTGCGGGCGTGGCGTCGTGCTTCTCGGCGACGTCGATGATCGCCTCGACCTCGGCGACCCGGTTGCGAGCGATCGGGCAGTACGCGACCAGCCGGTGGTCGTGCTCGACGGCCAGATCGTGGAGTTCCGCTTGGGGAAGGAGCGGGTGCATCTCGACTTGGTGCGCGGCCAGCGGCGCGTCGAGGCGATCGATCGCATCGAGTAGCTGATCGCGGCGGAAGTTGCTCAGGCCGACGCGGTCGACGACGCCGTCGTCGACGAGTTCGTCGAGCGCTGGCAGCGTCTCCTCGGGGTCGTAGGTGTCGATCGGCCAGTGGACGTACAGCAGATCGAGCGAGTCGACGTCGAGTCGCTCGGCGCTCTCGCGGGCCGTGGTGATGACGTCGCCGTAGGCGAGATTCGCCGTGTCGAGTTTCGTCGCGACGAAGACGTCGTCGGCGTCGCGGTCGGCGCGCGCGAGTCCCTCGGCGACCAGTTCCTCGTTGCCGTAGCTCTGCGCGGTGTCGACGTGGTCGTAGCCGAGATCCACGGCGGTCGAGACGGCCGCCGGTGCCGCCTCCGGGTCGGTCAGTTTGTACGTGCCGAAGCCGAGCGGTGGAAGTGCCATACTCGATCAGTCACACGCCGTCCCCACGACGCTTTCGGTGTCGCATTCGGTCGTCCCAACGGCGCGTTCGATATCGGATTCGGCCGCTCTATACGACACACTCGATGACGCCGTCGACCGTCGCGTCGATGCCGCGGCGGGCCGAATTCGCGGAACAACCGTGAGGAACGCGTGCGGGGGTTTCGCAGGGGATCGTCCGCTCCGAAACGGTTTTGACGGGGCCTCGCGCACACTCGGTATGCCGAAGGAACCCGACACCGGGTACGACCCCTCACTGGGTCGGAAGTTCATTTTCGTGACCGGCGGGGTGATGTCCGGGCTGGGCAAGGGTATCACCGCCGCGAGTACCGGCCGCCTGCTGTCGAACGCCGGATTCGACGTGACCGCGGTCAAGATCGATCCGTACCTCAACGTCGACGCGGGGACGATGAACCCCTACCAGCACGGCGAGGTCTATGTGCTAAAGGACGGCGGCGAGGTCGACCTCGATTTGGGGAACTACGAGCGCTTCCTCGGCGTCGATATGACCTCCGATCACAACGTCACCACGGGGAAGACCTATCAGCACGTCATCGAGAAGGAGCGCGCGGGCGACTACCTCGGAAAGACCGTCCAGATCATCCCGCACATCACCGACGACATCAAACGCCGGATCAGGGAGGCCGCCGAGGGGACCGACGTCTGCATCGTCGAGGTCGGCGGCACCGTCGGCGACATCGAGGGGATGCCCTACCTGGAAGCGCTCCGGCAGTTCTCCCACGAGGAAGACGACGGCGACATCCTCTTTACGCACGTCACGCTCGTGCCGTACTCGAAGAACGGCGAGCAGAAGACGAAGCCGACGCAGCATTCGGTGAAGGAACTCCGCTCGATCGGTCTTCAGCCCGACATCCTCGTCGGGCGCTGTGAGAACGAACTCGATCCCGAGACGAAAGAGAAGATCGCGCTCTTCTGTGACGTCCCGACGGAGGCGGTCTTCTCGAACTCCGACGTCGAGGACGTCTACCACGTCCCGCTGATGGTCGAAGAGGAGGGGCTCGACGAGTACGTGATGGAACGGCTCGACCTCGAACCGGAGGCCCTGCCGAAGCCCGAGCGCGACAACCGCTGGCGCGAACTCGTGACGCGCGAACGAACGGAGGAGGTCGACATCGCCCTAGTGGGGAAATACGACCTCGAAGACGCGTATATGTCCGTCCACGAGGCGCTGAAGCACGCCGGGATCGAGCGTCGGACGGAGGTGAACGTCCTGTGGGTCGACTCCGACGAGATGCTCGACCGCCACGAAAACCGGTTAAAAGAGGCAGACGGCGTGGTCGTTCCCGGCGGGTTCGGCTCGCGCGGGACGGCCGGAAAGATCAAAGCGATTCAGTACTGCCGCGAGAACGACGTCCCCTTCCTCGGTCTCTGTCTCGGCTTCCAGATGGCGGTCGTCGAGCACGCGCGTAACGTGCTCGGTCTCGACGGCGCGCACTCCGCGGAACTGGAGCCCGACACGCCGCACCCGGTCATCGACATCCTCCCGGAGCAGTACGAGGTCGACGATATGGGCGGCACGATGCGACTCGGCGCGCACGACACGGATATCGAATCGGGCTCGCTCGCGGAGACGGTCTACGGCGACACGGTCTGCACCGAGCGGCACCGTCACCGCTACGAAGTCAACCCCGAGTACATCGACCGACTGGAGGACGGTCCGCTGACCTTCTCCGGTCGAGCCAACAACCGAATGGAGATCCTCGAACGGACGGACCACCCGTACTTCTTCGGCACGCAGTTCCACCCCGAGTTCCGCTCGCGGCCGGATCGGGCGAGCCCGCCGTTCGTGGGACTCCTGGACGCGATCGCTGGCGATCTGGACGCCCGAGAGCGCTCGGACAGAGAGGTGCAAGCCTAATGGTGAACGTAGAATCCTTCATTGACGACGCAGTGGCAGAGATCGAAGAACAGGTCGGCGACGCGAACGCGGTCATCGCCCTCTCGGGCGGCGTCGACTCCTCCGTGGCCGCCGCCCTCGCGTACCGCGCGATCGGCGACCGGCTCACGCCCGTCTACGTCGACACCGGGTTGATGCGGAAGGGCGAGACCGATCAGATCCGCGAGACGTTCGACTATATGGAGTCGCTGCGCGTCGTCGAGGCGCAGGACCGCTTCCTCGACGCGCTCGCGGGGATCGTCGATCCCGAGGAGAAGCGTCACGCGATCGGCGAACAGTTCATCCGCGAGTTCGAACGCGAGGCGAAATCGGCCGACGCCGACTACCTCGTGCAGGGGACGATCTATCCGGACCGCATCGAGTCGGAGGGCAACATCAAGTCCCACCACAACGTCGGCGGTCTCCCGGACGTCGTCGACTTCGAGGGGCTCGTCGAGCCGGTACGAGAACTGTACAAAGACGAGGTCCGCGAGGTCGCTCGCGGCCTCGACCTCGAAGCGATCATCTCCGAGCGGATGCCGTTCCCCGGCCCGGGACTGGCGATCCGCGTCGTCGGCGAGGTGACGCGAGAGAACGTGCAGGTCGCTCGCGAGGCGTGCCACATCGTCGAGGAGGAGACGGCCGAGCACGACCCGTGGCAGGCGTTCGCCGCGGTCGTCGGGAAGGCGACGGGCGTGAAAGGCGACAACCGCGTTCACGGCTGGATCGTCTCGGTCCGCTCCGTCGAGTCCCGTGACGGGATGACCGCTCGCGCGCAGGAACTCCCGTGGAAGACGCTCCAGCGCATCCAATCGCGGATCACCGGCGAGAACGAGAACGTCGCCCGCGTCGTCTACGACGTCACGCATAAACCGCCCGCGACGATCGAGTACGAATGATTCTGCTCACCGGATCCGACGCCGACGGCCTCGGCGACGCGCTCGAATCGCTGGGTGCTGACGTCGTCCGAATCGAGGGAATCGCGACGCGCGAGTCCCTCGTCGACGCCGGGATCCAGGATGCGAGGGCCCTCGTCCTCACGGAGATGGACGACGCCTCGGCGATCCCGGTCGCGAAGGAGACGAACCCCGACATCAGGGTTTTCACCTACAGTCGCGACTCCCTGCCGGAGTTCGCACGCGGACAGACCGACCTCGCGGTCGACCCCGCGCTCTTATCGGCCGACATCGTCGCCGAGGAACTGCTCGACAGCCTGCGATAACCGAGTAGAAGATCCGCCGCGGCGCGCGTTTTCGAACGGATCGCGAGGACCGCTACTGGTGCCATCCGGTGAGCGGCCGCTCGGATCCTGCATCCGCGGTCGAGTCGCGGACGCATCACGACAGATAATAGACAGCAAGTAAAGTGTTTTCGCCCGGATAACGCGCTCGCTGAGGAAATCTCACAACAGCACGTTCTTCACGTCCGCCGCACCGGCGCGGCGGACGACCGCGCGAACGATATCCTGCGCGCCCGCGAGGTTGTTGGAATCGCCGTCGAGGACGAGTAGCTTCGCGTCGCGGCCGGGTTCGATGACGCCGCAGTCCAGGCCCGCGATCTCGGCCCCGTTGACGGTCGCCATTTTGAGTACTTCGGTCGCGGGCACGTCGGCGAGTTTGGCGGCGAACTCCATCTCTCGGAACATCGACGGCGAGTTCAACATCACGTTGTCGGTGCCGAGGGCGACGGTCGTCCGCGCGACGAGTTCGCGGATCGGCGGGACGCCGACGCCGGTGACGAGGTTCGATCGCGGACAGACGACGACGGGGACGTCGTTGTCGGCGAGGCGCTCGTAATGGAGCGACTCGGGGTGGACCATATGGACCACGAAGTCGGGCGCGAGATCCAGCGCGGGGTTGATGTCGTGGGGGTCGCGCTCGCCCGCGTGGATCCCGAACAGCTTTCCGGCCGCTCGGGTGGCGTTCCGCAGGCGGTCGAAGTCGCCGTCGCGCGCGCCCGACGCGCCGAAGCCGTCCGACTCGCGCATCGCCGCCTCCGATTCGCGTCCGAGGACAACCGGCTCGATCGGGAGGCCCGCGGCGGCCTCGCGTATGTACTCGACGCCCTCGACGTCGCCCTCTCTGAATTCGAGGCAGGCGGCCGTGCCGGTGTCGGCCATCAGCCGGAGCGACCGGCGCATCGCCTCGACGGTCTCCTCGCGGCTGGCCTCTCTGAGCAACCGGTGTTTCAGGCCGTCCGGCGGCGCGACGAGTTCGTCGAGTGAGAGGCCCGCACCGGCCTCCTTGGCGATGGAGTCGCCGAGGTGGGTGTGCGCGTTGACGAACGCCGGGAGGACGACGTCCTCGGAGTACACGTCCGCCTCCTCGACCGCGACGATTGCACCTTCTTCGACGATAACGCGCCCTCTGATGGGTTCGAGTTCGGGACCACGCAGTACCGTTCCCTCGACAATCATTGCATACGCATCGCCGGTACAGCGGCTTGAAACTCCCGAAGCGGCGCGGGTGTCGCGCCGATCGGGACGAATCCACCCACGACTTCGTTCACGACACCATCCACGACTTCGTTCACGACTCCGTGAACTCGTCGAGCGTCGCCGTCACGCCGGGGCGAACGTCGGAGACGAGCGCGCCGTCGATGTCGAGGCCGAGCGTCTCGGCCGCCACGCGTCCGACCGCGTCCGTCTCTGATTCGGGTACGTAGACGCCGAGCCGCCACTGCTGTCGCTGGGCCGTCCGCAGCGCCGAAACCAGGGGCGACTGCTTGCCCAACTGTCGCATCTCGCCGCTCACCATCACCCGCGAGGTCGACTCCGTCATCCCGGGGCGCTTCGGGACGTCGACGACGACCTCGCCGTCGGTTAGGTCCGAACGCGAGGCGATCTCGGCTTCGAGGTCGCGGATCGTCTCGTAGTCTGCGTCGACGACCTCGTCGGGAACGGCGTCAATCTCGGCCCAGACCGACCGTTTGTACAGATCGCGGGTCCGCAGTCGCCGGGCGGTCGCCGCCGTCGCCTCGGTCGTTCGCAGCGCGACCAGCAGGTCGTGGTCGTCCATCCGCCGGAGCTCCTCGGGGGTGCGGTCCGTCCGATCGAGCAGTCGCTCCGCGCCGCGTCGGAGCATCGCCTTCGAGATGCGGGCGACGTGGTGCTGGTAGACGGTGGGATTCATCAGCGCGCGTGCGAGCAGCAGGGACTCCGCCGTCTGGACGTTCCCCTCCGCGAGCACGAGCTCGCCGTCGACGAACGTGAGCTCGCGGACGAGTCGCTCGTGGTCGATCGTTCCGTAGGGAACGCCGGTGTGGTGGGCGTCGCGGACGAGGTAGTCCATCCGATCGACGTCGAGTTCGCCGGAGACGAGTTGGCCGTACTGGCCCTCGCCAGCGACGAGGTCGGCGACGCGGGCGGGATCGAGATCGTGCTCCCGGAGCGTGTCACCCACCGACCCCCCGGCCAGTAGCTCGTGGACGTCGTCGTGGTACTTGCCGGTGTAGCGGTGCGTGACGGGCTCGACGTTGTGGCTGTAGGGTCCGTGACCGACGTCGTGCAGCAGGGCCGCCGCGCGGATTTCCTCCGCCCGCGGTCCTTCGATCCCGAGGTGAGAGAGCGCGCGGTCCGCGAGGTGATAGACGCCGAGTGAGTGCTCGAAGCGCGTGTGGTTTGCGGAGGGGTAGACCAACTGGACGGTGCCCAACTGCTTGACGTGTCGGAGTCGCTGCACCGGCTCGGTATCGAGGAGGGCGGCGGCGACGCCATCGACCTCGATGTGGTCGTGGACGCTGTCCTTGATCGTGGTCATACGCCGCGTTGGCGCGGCATCGTACAAAAGGCGTCGGACGATCGAGAAAAATACCGGCAAGGAAGTGTGATGATTTACCCGAATTTAGCCGGATTTGATCGTCGAAGAGCAGTGAAATCGGATTGACCGTCGGGCCGGTTGAAGTTCCCTCCCGAGTAAGCAGTGACTGCGACGTCGTGCCGCGCCGCGCGACGTCGCTGTGCGGCCGCCCCGATGGATGGTCGGTGCGGCCGTCTCACCCGTTCGAGGGGCCGCGGACGCCTCCCCACTGGCGTCTTCGGCCTCTCACCGCGGGACCGACGCGCCGACGTGCGCCGATGCTCCCGTCTCGGCCTCGTCGGCGTCGCGGCCGGCTGGCCTGACCACCGGCCCGAAACAAGGGTACCTCCGCTGCCGATCGCTGACCCCACCGGCGACCGGTGAACAGAGGCACCCGGTTGTGGATGGTACCCCATCCACGCGATCGACACTCCCTTTTCGGGGATTCGCGACTCGCCAGTCGCGCGGTTCAGGACTCATCGGTCACGCGATTCGGTGGGTTGATGATGGTGCCTCCCAATTCGGGAGCAAACCGATACGGATGCTTCCGCTATCTTCGCAGAGCGCACTGTACGGCGCCTACGTGTTCGCCTTCGCCGCCGCTGCGATCGTTTGCTTTGCGACGGTGTCTCGAACCAGACAGATCGAAGACGAAGATACCCGGGACGGCCTCCGCTGGTTGCTCCTGACGAGCGGCGGCTGGGCGGCCGCACACGTTGGATACCTCACGCTCCCGACGGTCGGGCTCAGATACGGTGCCTACGTCATCGGGCTCGTCGTCGGTATCGCCTCTGTCGGCCCGTGGCTGTACTTCTGCTCGGCCTACACCGGCCGATCGATCCACCGTAACCCCACCGTGCGGCGCGCGTTCGTCGCCGTGTTCATCGTGATTATCGCGGTGAAGCTCACGAACCCGATTCACAACTGGTACTTCGTGGCCGAGTCCGCGACGACGCCCTTCGCGTACCTCGAAATGCGCCATCGGGCGTTCCACTGGGTCGCGATGGGACTGGCGTACGCGCTCGCGTTCGTCGGCTTCTTTATGCTCTTCGAGCTGTTCACCCGCGTCAACTCCGACACTCGCCCGCTGTTCGTGCTGATCGGCCTCACCGCGATTCCGGTGCTGCTCGACGTCGCGGGGGCGGTCTCTCCCTACGTCCTCGACATCACCTACTCGTCGATCGGCGTGGCCGCGTTCTCCGTGGGCGTGTTCTCGCTGTACTTCGATCAGTTCCAGTTCGTCAGGGTCGCGGGCGAGACGACCGATCCGATTATCGTCGTCGACGAAAGCGGTGATCTCCGGGATTACAACCGACGCGCGGCGGAGCTGTTCCCCGCGCTCTCGAACGCGCTCGACGAGCCTTTGGGGGAGTTGACCCCGGAGCTGCTCGACGCGGTCGACGATCCCGAGTCGATACTCGAAATCGAGGACGGAGACACGACCAGGTACTACAACGTCTCCTCGAACCCGTTCACGACCGGGAGCGCACAGACGGGCAGGTCGATCGTCCTGACCGATGTGACGCACCGCGAACAGTATCGCAAGGAGCTCGAATCGAAAAACGAGAAGCTCGAACAGTTCGCGAGTATCGTCTCACACGACCTCCGCAACCCGCTACAGGTCGCGAAGGGGCGGGTCGAACTCGCCATCGACGAGGACGAAATCGAGCATCTCGAACCGGTCGTCAGGGCGCACAGGCGGATGGAACAGCTCATCGAGGAGATGCTGACTCTCGCCCGCGAGGGCGTCGCAATCGACGAGACCGAACCCGTCGATATCGGTGTCCTCGCGGAGCGGTCGTGGGGAATGATCGCGTCCAAGGAAGCGTCGTTCTCGGTCGATACCGAGGCGGGACTGCGGGTTATCGCGGACCCAGAACGCCTCCAGCAACTGTTCGAGAACCTGTTTCGAAACGCCGTCGAACACGGCGGCGGCGACGTCACGGTGACAGTCGGCCCCCTCGATGACGGGCCGGGGTTCTACGTCGAAGACGACGGGCCGGGCATCCCGGCCGACGAACGCGAGCAGATCTTCGAGGCAGGGTACACGACGTCCACCGACGGAACCGGATTTGGCCTCGCTATCGTCTCCGAGATCGTCGACGCCCACGGCTGGGAGATTCGGGCGGCCGAGGGGACGGACGGCGGCGCACGCTTCGAGGTCCGAACGGACTGATCCATCGACTTTCCACGGTCGAGCCATCGATTCATCACCGTATAGTCCCCGGTTCACCTCTGTCGTCATCGCACGTGCGCGCGACCGACAACCTATAGGCGGTTCCGCCGCACCGCTCAGGTATGGCACTCGACCTGTACGACGACGTCCGTTCGACGCTCGACCCCGACGACGGAGAGATCCAGACCGCAGAGCTCGTGGTCACCGACGACGTGCTCGTGAAGGCGTTCGCGCTCGGTCCCGGAGCCGAACTCGAACCGCACGAACACGCCGAGAGCACGAACGTCTTCCACGTGCTCGAAGGCGCTGTCGCCGTCGTGCGCGACGGGGAGACTGAGACCGTCGACGCTCCCGGCGTGGTCCGGCACGACCGCGGGGCCGTCCACGGCGCGCGCAACGAGGCCGACGAGGTCGCCGTCTTCACCGCGAGTCTCTGTCCGCTGCCCTGACGTCGGTCCGAGAGGTTCGGGATCCGCTCCCGTAACTGGTTCTTCGATATCTCACGTCCGAGAGAACGGTTGCTGTCCCCGGTTGCCCGAAACGGTTAACGGCGACGCCCGAGACGGGTGCGTATGGATCGCATCCCGTTCGGCGTGTCCCACTTCGACAGCGTCGTCGGCGGCGGCGCGCCGTCGGGGACGGTCGTGCTCCTCGTCGGGGAACCGGGGGCGGGCGCGCGGGAGTTTATGTACACGAGCGCGACGATGAACGCCGTCGCGCACGTCGATCCCGAGCTGTTCGGACTCCACTACGGCGACCTTCACGACGACGCCAGGCTCCCCGAGAATGTTCACTACCTCTCCTTTACCGACGGGGAGGAGAACCTGTATCGGGAGATGTCGTACGTGCTCGACGACGACCTCGTGAGGGCCGCGGCGGATCAGATCTCCGTTCGCGACTTCTCTCCGGAATACTTCCAGTTGAGCCCGGTCCCGCGCGAGTGGTACTTAGGCGAGACGACGACGCTACAGGACCTCGGCGGTCGCGAGGAGCGAGCGTCGGTCCTCACGGCGCTCGGACGTCACCTCAACGCCCACGCGCCGGGGAACCTCGTCGTCATCGACTCGATCACGGACCTCCTCGCGGCGATCTCCGACGAGATGACCTGGAACGACATCGCGATGCTGTTGCGCGGGCTCGGCAAGGCCGCACACCGCTGGGACGGCCTCGTGTTGGCGTACGCCAGCCGCGAGGCGCTCGCACGGACCGAACTCGGTCACCTGATCGACGCCGCCGACGGGACGCTGCAGTTCGAGTGGGAGTCCGGCGGATCGAAACGCGCGCGGACGATGGTCGTCCAGGAGTTCCGCGGCGTCCTCTCGCAGATCGAACGCGAGAACATCGTCCGGTTCGAGACCGAGATTCACGAGGGCGGCTTCGACGTCAGCGACGTGCGAAAGATCAGGTGAGGAGAGGCGCGTATGAGTAGGTGAGGAGAGGCGCGAAATGCGATGCGCGGCGGCGGTTCGGATCTCCTCTCGTTCAGACACCCGAGTCACTCCTCCGCGAGGTCGACGCCGGTGACCTCGAACCGCGCGCCGCCGGAGTCGCTCTCGGTCGCGCGGATCTCCCAGCCGTGCGACGCCGCGCACTGTTGCACGATCGAGAGGCCGAATCCCGTCCCGCCTTGGGTCGTCGAGTAGCCGTACTCGAAGACCTGCTCGCGTTCGTCGGCCGGGATGCCCGGCCCGTCGTCTTCGACGTAGAACCCGCCCGGAACGCAGCCGACTCGCACCGCGCCCCCACCGTGTTCGATGGCATTGCGGAGGAGGTTCTCCAGGAGCTGTCTGAGCTGTGTTTCGTCGGCGCTGATCACGCCGTCGACGTCGACCGCGAGGTCGGCGTCCCCTGTTTCGACGTTCTGCCAACACGACTCGACGAACGAACCGATCGAGACGGGCGTCGGATCGATGTCGGTGTCCCGGTCGCGCGCGAGCGTGAGGAGGTCGTCGATGAGTTCGATCATCCGGTCGTGCGCGTCCGCGACGTACTCGAGCTGCTCGCTGTCGCACTCCTCGGCGGCCAGTTCCAGGCGTCCCTCAGCCACGTTCAACGGATTGCGGAGGTCGTGCGAGACGACGCTCGCGAACTCCTCCAGCCGCGCGTTCTGTCGGGTCAGCTCCCGTTCGCGCTCGCGAATCCGCTCGTTGCGCTGGACCTGTTCGAGCGCCGTCACGATGTTGATCCCGAGGATCTCGCCGAGGACGACGTCCTCGGCGTCGAACGCGTCCGGCGTCGGCGATCCCGCGATGAGTAGCCCGTACTCGTCGAGCGGGATGTACAGCTCGCTGCGGATGTTCGTGTCGGGGTTGTAGACGTCCGGATCCGACTGGACGTCCTCGACCGACTGCGGCGTTCCCTGTTCGTAGACGCGCCACGCGATTCCCTCGCCGGTCGAAAACGCGGGTAGCTCACCGACGAGTTCTGTCGCCGTCTCGCTGTAGGCGACGGGAACCAGGCCCGTGCCCTCCTCGTAGAAGTTGATGACGTTGGCGTCGAGTTCGAGGACCGTCTCGGCTGCGTCGACGCCGATATCGGCCACCTCGGTGCAGCTTTCGGCCGTCATCAACTCTCTGGCCGTCTCGTTCAGCGCTTCGAGTCGCTGTTCGCGTCGCTTGCGCTCCGTGATGTCGTAGTACACCCACAGATGCCCCGGCCCGTCCGGAAGCTCGATCGGGCGGTAGTTCCGCTCGAAGGCGCGGCCGTCCGCGAGGACGAGTTCGTCGTTCCAGACGGCTTCCCGCGAGTCGATCAGTTTCTCGATCCGCGAGACGAAGCCCGCCGGGTTCTCGAAGAGCGTGCTGATCTCCTCGGCAAAGGCCTCGCAGTCGGAACCGATTACGTCGTCGAGGTCTGCGGAGATGTCGAACAGTTCAAGCAACCGATCGTTGATCCGGAGCACGTTCCGATCGGAATCCTCCGCGAGGACGCCGACCGGAAGCGTCTCGAAGAGCGTCGACCGGAGGATGTTCGTCTGTTCGAGCGCCTCGCGCTGACGACGCTCTTCGGTGATGTCCTCGAACTGCGAGAAGATCGTGATGATCTCGCCGTCGCCGTCGGTGACGACCCGGTTGTGCCAGGCGCACAGCCGTCGCTCACCGTCTTTGCGCACCAGCTCGTTCACGCTCTGGTAGCCGCCGCGGTCCGCGAGCAACTGTCGCTCCACTTCGGCGACGTGGCGGTGGAGCTCCTCGGGGACGATCGGGAGCCACGTGCCGCCGACCAGTTCCTCGGCGTCGTAGCCCGTGATCTCCGTCGCCGCGTGGTTGACCCTGACGACCGTGAACGTCTCGTCGTATTCGATCATCCCCAGCGGCGACTGATCGAACAGACGGGAGAGCCGCTTCTCGCTTTCGGCCAGCGCCCGCTGTGAACGGGTCTGTTCGACGGCGTTTTCGATCCGGTTCGCGAGGACGGTGTACTGCTCGGTCCCGGTTTCCTTCTGGAGGTAGTCAGTCACTCCGGCGGAGATCGCCTTGCTCGCGATCTCCTCGGATCCCCGGCCCGTAAAGAGGATGAACGGAACGTCGGGGTCGAACTCCCGCACCCGTTCGAGGAGTTCGAGTCCGTCCATCTTCGGCATCTCGTAGTCGCTGACCACGCAGTCGATCTGTTCGCCTTCGATACGTTCCAGCGCCGCTTCGGCATCGGTCGAGGTGTAGACGGAGAACGAGTCGTCGAACCGAGTCAGAAACGCGGCCGTGAGATCCACGATCGCCGGATCGTCGTCGACGTGGAGCACGCGCGTCTCCGTGGGTTGGTCCCGCGAGACCCCCGTCGTTTCAGCCATACGAAACAATACAGAGACTGCTGATATATAAGTACGCGGCGGGTATCGCGGCTGATAGCTTGCCGACGCACCGCCATTTGGCCGATGCGACGCTAGTTGACCGCTGGGTTCCCTCTCGGAACGCCCGAACCGACACTCTGCCCGAACTGACACTCTGCTCGAAACGATACTCCGCCCGGGCAGCACACCCTTGGGAGTCGAGCGCCAATCGGTGGTATGCTCACCGGATTCCGTCGGCTCGGCCTCGAAGTGAAATCGCTCGAACGGGCGCGGACGTTCTACGAGAAGCGGTTCGGTCTCGCGCCGTCGGGTGAATCAGTGTCGCGAACGGAGACCGCACGGGACGCGAGGTCGAACCGCGACGCCGATCCGGATTCCGAATCGATTGGATACCGGATCGGCACCGGCGATGCTGATCCGACCACGCTCGTGCTCCGTCGGCCGACCGATCGGCCGCGCGGCGGCGTCCACACCCACTACGCGTTCTCGACGACGCCGGAGGCGTACCCGCGCTGGCGACGCCGACTCGCCGATCTCGACCCCGTCGAGTTCTCGTTCGGATCGAGCGACTCGCTGTACGTGTACGATCCGGACGGGAACTGCGTCGAGATCGGGAGTGTCGACACCGGGGCAGAAAGTGCGACCCCGCCCCCCGCGGCCCCCGAGTCCGACGAAACGACGCCCCCGCTCACGGGAATCTTCGAGGTCGTGCTGGAGGTGACGGATCTCGGTCGCGCGGAGGCCCGCTACCGACGGCTGGGATTCGAGGTGGTCGACCGCGGATCCGAGCGCCGCCGCGTCCGCCTCGACGGCCCGGTGGCACTCGAACTCTGGGAGCCGCAGTTGGGGATTGCAGACGCGCGCGGCGGCGTCCACGTCGATCTCGCGTTCGCCGCACCGAACCCCGACGCCGCGGTCGAGGCGGGCGGACCGTGGCCGAATGACCCGGTACCCGTCGACGGCGGGATCCGCGTCGTCGACGACGACGGACACGTGCTGACGTTTCTGCGAACCGACGACTGATGACTCGACGACCCGGCGGTGGGAACGGTGAATCCGGGAGTCCCGCGGTCGATGTCACTGGGGAATCGTGGGCAGTGAGATGCGAATCGATGGCCGAGGACCGCTGATCAGAGCCGGTCGGTGTCGATATCGACGCCCGGCGGCGCGACGACGAGGAACCGGCGGAAGTGCGTCAGGGTACCGCCCATATCCCGCACGGGTCGGGCGAAGCCCTTCGCCAGTTCGTTGAGGTCGCCCTCGACGGCGAGCACGAGGACGTTGTCGGACTCGATCGCTTCGATCCACAGTTCGGGATCCGTCGAGCCGTCGAGCACACCGAGCACCACGTCGCCCTCGACGTCGTCGTCGAGGTGTTCTTCGGCCTCCGAGAGGTTCAGGTTGAAATCGCTCATAATCGCTCCCACGAGAAGCGGGACGAAAAGGATTCGGGCGTGGTTGCCCGCCGGTGACGGAGAGCGGCGCCACGTACGATGGTCCGGAAGTGGCGGCGACGAGGATACGCATCCGTCCGACAAGAGCTTGGTCGTGTGTCCACTTCTGACGTGCGCGCGAGCGTTTCGAGTGGTCGATCGGCCGGATTTGCGGCGGAAATTGCGCCAATTCCGGAGTCGTGACACGGCCCGAACCGGCGAATCACTGAGAATGCGACTCGGGTGATTCTGTCGGAAGAGTGCGGATCACACGGCGGATTCGGACGTTTCGGAAGCGATCTCCACGGTCGTCGCGTGAGCCGAAATCCGCCGTCGAGACCGGCCACAGCGAAAGCCTTTAATAGCTTTCCCGGGCAGTGAACAGATACAATGTCTCACGACGACATGGAGGCTCAGTCGGACACCCCGGCTGGTCGAGTTCTTCCAGGGCACATTAGCCCAAATAACTGAATCCGAGATCGAGAACGTACGGATTTTCGACACGACGCTCCGCGACGGTGAGCAGTCGCCACGCACCTCGTTCAGCTACGACGAGAAGCGTAACATCGCCGCGACGCTGGACGAGATGGGGACGCACGTCATCGAGGCGGGATTCCCGGTCAACTCCGAGGCCGAGTTCGAATCCGTGAGCGACATCGCCGCCGCGACGGACACGACCGTCTGCGGACTGGCTCGTGTCGTCGACAAAGACGTCGAAGCCGCGATCGACTCCGGGGTGGAGTTGATCCACGTCTTCGTCAGCACGAGCGACGTCCAGTTGGCGGACTCGATGCACGCCTCCCGCGAGGAGGCCGTCGAGCGCGCCGTCGCGAGCGTCGAACGGGTGAAAGAGGCGGGCGCGGAAGCGATGTTCTCGCCGATGGACGCCACCCGGACCGACATCGACTTCCTGGCGGAGATCCTGAGCGCCGTCGACGAGGCGGGCGTCGATTGGGTCAACATCCCCGATACGACGGGCGTCGCGACGCCGACGCGCTTCGCGAATATGGTTCGCGAGGTCCGAAAGCACACCGACGCGCGGATCGACGTCCACGCGCACGACGACTTCGGACTGGCCGCCGCGAACGCGATGGCCGGTTTCGAGGCCGGCGCGTCGCAGGCGCAGGTGTCGGTCAACGGGATCGGCGAACGCGCTGGCAACGCCGCCTTCGAGGAGGTCGTGATGGCGGCGGAGTCGCTGTACGGCGTCGATACGGGGGTCGACACCACCCGAATCACCGAACTGTCGCGGATGGTCGAGGAGGCCAGCGACATCCCGGTTCCGGCCAACAAGCCGGTCGTGGGACGAAACGCCTTCTCACACGAGAGCGGGATCCACGCCGCGGGCGTCCTCGAGAACGCCGACACGTTCGAACCCGGCGTGATGACGCCCGAGATGGTCGGTGCCCAGCGGGAGTTCGTCCTCGGAAAGCACACCGGCACGCACTCCGTCCGGAAGCGACTGGAGGAGTCCGGGTTCACCCCGACGGACACGGAGGTCCGCGAGGTCACCCGCCGCGTCAAGGACTACGGCGCGGAGAAAGAGCGCGTCACCGTCGACGTGTTGACGCGATTCGCCCGCGAGGCGGACGTCGAGCGGGTCGACGAGGACGACGAACAGGAGGAGGTCCGCGCCTGATGGCGCGCGCGCCGGTTGCTCGATCCGACGAGCCACGGGTGCGCTGCCGACCGATCTCTCCGAACGGGCGCGCGGCGCGAAACGTTAATAACCGACGAGACGAATCTGTGGGATACGATGCGACGACCGCACACCCACGCGAGGGACGCCGCGCCGAGAGCGGCGCCGTTCGCCGCCGTGTGCCGGTCGGCCGACGCCGAGACGCTCGGCGTCGACACGCGGATCATTGTAGGGGCCCTATAGCCCCGCATAGCCACATTTTCGTCTCGATTCCGTTCGCGCTCGCCGTCCAACCGACCAGTGACCGTCACACACCGACTATGGAGTACCACGCTCGATCCGCACGACCGACATCGACGTATCGCACGCAGACCAACCGCCCAGCGGCCCACCGCGCAGTGACCAGCACGCGCGCGAGTAACCGCTCGGCCACCGAACGAGGTGAGCGCCGATGAGCAAACAGGCACCGTCCTCGCCGAACGAGGAGACGAACCCGGCCGCGGAGGGTGAAGCCGAAGCGACCGAGGCGGCGCAATCGCCCGTCACGACGGGCTCCGAATCCGTCATTCGCGCCCTCGAAAACGAGGGCGTCGAGGCCGCATTCGGCGTCCAGGGTGGGGCGATTATGCCCATCTACGACGCGCTGTACCACTCGGACATCCGCCACGTCACGATGGCGCACGAGCAGGGGGCGGCGCACGCCGCCGACGCGTTCAGCGTCGTCCGGAACGAACCGGGCGTCTGTCTGGCGACGTCGGGCCCGGGCGCGACGAATCTCGTCACGGGAATCGCCGACGCCAATATGGACTCCGACGGGTTGCTCGCACTCACCGGCCAGGTCCCGGCGGATATGGTCGGCTCCGACGCGTTCCAGGAGACCGACACGACCGGCGTGACCGCGCCGATCACGAAGCACAACTACTTCGCCAGCGACCCCGACAGCGTCGGCGACACCGTCGGCGAGGCGCTCGCGCTCGCGGGCGAGGGACGTCCCGGGCCGACGCTCGTCGACCTGCCGAAGGACGTCTCGCTCGCCGACACCGAAGTCGAACCCGGTCCGGCGGAGCCGCCGGAGACGACGCGGCCGCAGTACGTCGCCGACGAGGAGAACGTGCAAACGGCCGCCGAGGCGATCGAGGCCGCCGAGCGGCCGCTGCTGCTCTTCGGCGGCGGCGTCATCAAAGCCGACGCCACCGAGCAGGCCCGCGCGTTCGCCGACGGGCACGATATCCCGGTCGTCACGACGATGCCAGGGATCGGCTCGTTCCCCGAGGACGACGATCTCTGCCTGTCGTGGGCGGGGATGCACGGCACCGGCTACGCGAATATGGCGATCACGCACACCGATCTGCTGATCGCCGTCGGGACGCGCTTCGACGACCGCCTGACCGGTGGTATCGACACGTTCGCGCCCGAAGCGGAGGTCGTTCACATCGACATCGATCCCGCCGAGATCTCGAAGAACGTCCACGCGGACTACCCGCTCATCGGCGACGCGGGAATCGTCCTCAACCAGCTCGACGACGCGATCGCGACCGCTCCCGACGCCGAGGAGTGGCGCGAGCAGTGTCGCACGTGGAAGGACGAGTACCCGATGGACTATGCGACGCCCGACGACGAGCCGCTGAAGCCGCAGTTCGTCGTTGAGGTGCTCGACGAGGCGACCGACGACAACACCATCGTCACGAGCGGCGTCGGACAGCATCAGATGTGGGCCGCCCAGTACTGGAACTTCACCGAGCCGCGGACGTGGGTGTCGTCTCACGGCCTCGGAACGATGGGCTACGGGCTGCCCGCGGCGATCGGCGCGCGGATCGCGGCCGACGACGACCAGGACGTCGTCTGCATCGACGGCGACGGCTCGTTCCTGATGACGATCCAGGAGCTTTCGGTCGCCGTCCGCGAGGAACTGGACATCACCGTCGCGGTGCTCAACAACGAGTACATCGGGATGGTCCGCCAGTGGCAGGACGCCTTCTTCGAGGGCCGACGGATGGCCGCCGAGTACAACTGGTGTCCCGAGTTCGACAAACTGGCGGAGGCGTTCGGCGCGCGCGGGTGGCGCGTCGACGACTACGACGAGGTCACAGACGCCGTCGAGGAGGCGCTCGCGTACGACGGGCCGTCGGTCATCGACTTCCACATCGACCCGGCGGAGAACGTCTATCCGATGGTCGCCTCCGGCGGCGCAAACGGCAAGTTCGCACTGACGGAGGACCAGCTATGAGCTCGGACGATTCCCACGACGATCTGCCGAAGCACGGACTGCAAGGACCGGAGCCGGAGGAGCGGCCGCATCCCGAGGGCCGACGGAACGCCCAGGGGATCCGCATCGATCCGGCGGCCGAGTCCGAACACGAACCGCGTCGGGCGGTGCTGTCGGCGCTCGTCGAGAACGATCCCGGCGTGCTCTCGCGCATCGCGGGGCTGTTCTCGCGACGGCAGTTCAACATCGAGAGCCTCACCGTCGGTCCGACGACCGTCGAGAACCACTCGCGGATCACGATGGTCATCGAAGAGCCCGATCCGGGGATCGACCAGGCGGAGAAGCAACTCGCCAAACTCAAGCCGGTCATCTCCGTCGGTGAACTCGACGACGACGCCGTGCGGACCGAACTCGTCCTCCTGAAGGTTGAGGGCGACGAACCCGACAAGGTGCACGCCGTCACGGAGATGTACGACGGACAGACGCTCGACGCCGGGCCGCGGACCATCACGGTCCAACTCACCGGCGACGAACAGAAGGTCGACGACGCCATCGACGCGTTCCGCCAGTTCGGCATCATCGAGATCGCTCGGACAGGATACACCGCGCTGGCGCGCGGCGATCAAGCGACCGTGCCGGGCGAGAAGCCGGGCACCGCGGACGAACCGACGAAGCCGACAAACACACAATAACGATACTACAATGACAGAAGATCTAGATACGACGGTATACTACGACGACGACGCGGACCGCTCATACATCGACGACGAGACCGTGGCCGTCCTCGGCTACGGCAGCCAGGGTCACGCCCACTCGCAGAACCTCTCCGACTCCGGTGTCGACGTGATCGTCGGCCTCCGCGAGGACTCCTCCTCGCGCGCCGCCGCCGAAGCCGACGGCCTGCGGGTCGAAACGCCCGCCGACGCGGCCGCCGAGGCCGACATCGTCTCCGTGCTCGTCCCCGACACGGTCCAGCCCGCGGTGTTCGAGGAGATCAGAGACGGTCTCGAACCCGGCAACACGCTGCAGTTCGCCCACGGATTCAACATCCACTACAACCAGATTCAGCCCCCGGAAGACGTCGACGTGACGATGGTCGCGCCGAAGTCGCCGGGACACCTCGTCCGACGCAACTACGAGGCGGGGCAGGGGACGCCCGGTCTCCTGGCGATCTATCAGGACGAGACGGGTGACGCGCGGGAACGCGCGCTCGCATACGCCCACGGGATCGGCTGTACCCGCGCAGGCGTCATCGAGACGACGTTCCGCGAGGAGACCGAGACCGACCTCTTCGGCGAGCAGGCCGTCCTCTGCGGCGGGATGACGGCGCTCGTCAAGGAGGGGTACGAAACGCTCGTCGACGCCGGATACGCCCCCGAGATGGCGTACTTCGAGTGCCTCAACGAGATGAAGCTAATCGTCGATCTGATGTACGAGGACGGCCTCTCTAACATGTGGGACTCCGTCTCCGACACCGCCGAGTACGGCGGTCTCTCACGCGGCGAACGGGTCATCGACGACCACGCGCGCGAGCGGATGGAGGAGATCCTCGAGGAAGTACAGGACGGGACGTTCGCCCGCGAGTGGATCGCGGAGAACCAGGCCGGACGACCGTCGTACACCCAGCTGAAGAACGCCGAGGAGACCCACGAGGTCGAACAGGTCGGCAAGCCGCTGCGCGATCTGTTCGCGTGGGGTGCCGAGGACGAAGAGGCCGCGGAAGCGCCCGCGGACGACTGAACCACGATGACGACAGTGACACAGGTATTCGCGACAGACGGTGATAGAGTATGAGTGAGGGAACGCTGTACGACAAGGTGTGGGAGGAACACACCGTCTCCGAGCTGCCGACCGGACAGACGCAGCTGTTCGTCGGCCTCCACCTCATCCACGAGGTGACGAGCCCCCAGGCGTTCGGGATGCTGCAGGAGCGGGATCTGGAGGTCGCCTATCCGGAGCTCACCCACGCGACGGTCGACCACATCGTCCCGACGGCGGACCAGTCGCGGCCGTACCGCGATGCCGCCGCCGAGGAGATGATGTCCGAACTGGAACAGAACGTCCGCGAGTCGGGGATTCAGTTCTCCGACCCGACGACGGGCGAGCAGGGGATCGTCCACGTCATCGGCCCCGAGCAGGGACTCACCCAGCCCGGGAAGACGATCGTCTGCGGCGACTCCCACACCTCGACGCACGGCGCGTTCGGCGCGCTGGCGTTCGGGATCGGGACGAGCCAGATCCGCGACGTGCTCGCGACCCAGACCGTCGCGATGGAGAAGAAGAAGGTCCGGAAGATCGAGGTCACGGGCGAACTCGGCCCCGGCGTCGAGGCGAAGGATATCATCCTCGAAGTGATCCGTCGGCTCGGCACCGAGGGCGGCGTCGGCTACGTCTACGAGTACGCGGGCGAGGCCATCGAGAACCTCGATATGGAAGGGCGGATGAGCATCTGCAATATGTCCATCGAGGGCGGCGCTCGCGCGGGCTACGTCAACCCCGACGAGACCACCTACGAGTGGCTGGCGGAGACCGACCACTTCCGGGAGAACCCCGAGAAATTCGACGAGCTGAAGCCCTACTGGGAGTCGATCCGCTCGGACGACGACGCCGAGTACGACGACGTCGTCACCATCGACGGCTCCGAACTGGAACCCGTCGTCACCTGGGGAACCACGCCCGGACAGGGCGTCGGCATCAGCGATCCAATCCCGACCCCCGAGTCGCTTCCGGCCGACAAAGCGGACAGCGCACGGCACGCACAGGAGCACATGCGCGTCACGCCCGGCGACACGATGGAGGGCTACGAGATCGACGTCGCCTTCCTGGGTTCGTGTACGAACGCGCGGCTCCCCGATCTGCGCCGCGCGGCGGAGGTCGTGGAGGGCCAGCAGGTCCACGAGGACGTCCGCGCGATGGTCGTCCCCGGCAGCCAGCGCGTGAAGGCCGCCGCCGAGGCCGAAGGTCTCGACAAGATCTTCGAGGAGGCGGGCTTCGAGTGGCGCAACGCGGGCTGTTCGATGTGTCTCGGGATGAACGAGGACCAACTGCAGGGCGACGAGGCCTGCGCGTCCTCCTCGAACCGCAACTTCATCGGCCGCCAAGGATCGAAGGACGGCCGCACCGTGCTGATGAGCCCCCGGATGGTCGTCGCCGCGGCGATCACCGGCGAAGTGACTGACGTGCGCGAACTGAAGGAGGTGACTCTGGTATGACCGACGAGATCCCCGAAATCGACGCCGTCTCTGGCACGGGTATCCCGATCCGCGGGAACGACATCGACACCGACCAGATCATCCCCGCGCGCTTTATGAAGGTCGTCACCTTCGACGGCCTCGGCGAGTTCGCGTTCTTCGATCTCCGGTTCGACGAGGACGACAACCAGAAGGACCACCCCTTCAACGAACCGCAGTTCCAGGACGCCTCCGTCCTCGCAGTCAACGCCAACTTCGGCTGCGGATCCTCGCGCGAACACGCGCCGCAGGCGCTGATGCGCTGGGGAATCGACGCGATCATCGGCGAGTCCTTCGCCGAGATCTTCGCCGGGAACTGCCTCGCGCTGGGAATTCCCACGGTCACGGCCGACCACGACACGATCGTCGAACTGCAGGAGTGGATCGACGAGAACCCCGACGGCGAGATCGACGTCGACGTCGAGGCCGAGACCGTCACCTACGGCGACACGACGATCGAGGCGACGGTCGACGACGCACAGCGACGGGCGCTCACCGAGGGCGTCTGGGACACGACGGCGCTGATGAAGTCCAACGCCGACGCGGTCGCCGAGAAAGCCGCCGCCCTGCCCTATATCGATGAGTGAGGAGATCGTCGTCATCGAGGGCGACGGCATCGGCACGGAAGTCGTCCCCGCGGCGGTCTCCGTGCTGGAGGCCGTCGGCGACTTCGAGTTCGTCGAGGCCGAGGCCGGAGACGGAGTGCTGGAAGCGACCGGAGAAGCGCTGCCGCAGGAGACGTACGACACCGTCGCCGACGCCGACGCGACGCTGTTCGGCGCGGCCGGTGAGACCGCCGCGGACGTCATCCTCCCGCTTCGGGAGGCGGTCGGTTCCTACGTCAACATCCGCCCCGCGCGGGCGTACCCCGGCGTCGACGCCGTTCGTCCGGAAACGGACCTGGTCTTCCTGCGCGAGAACACCGAGGGGGTCTACGCTGGCCACGAGAACCGTCTCTCCGACGATCTGTCGACGCTCACCCGCGTCGTGACGACCTCCGCGAGCGAGCGATTGGCCGAATTCGCCTGCGAGTACGTCACCGAGCAGGGGAACGGCGGCTTCCAGGTCGTCCACAAGGCGAACGTGATGCGCGAGACCGATGGTCGGTTCCGCGACGCGGTCGTCGACGTCGCCGAAGAGGCGGGCGTCGAGACCGAAGAGGTCCTGATGGACGCGTTCGCGACGCGGGTGTGTCTGGATCCGACGCAGTTCGACGTCGTCGTCTGCCCGAACCTCGCGGGCGACGTGCTCTCGGACTTAGCGGCCGGGCTCGTCGGCGGACTGGGACTGCTTCCCTCCGCCAACGTCGGCCCCGACAACGCGCTGTTCGAACCCGTTCACGGCACCGCTCCCGACATCGCGGGAGAGGGCGTCGCCAACCCCTCCGCGGCCATCCTCTCTGCCGCGATGTTGCTCGACCACCTCGGCTACGCCGACGAGGCGGCGAACGTCCGCAACGCGGTCGAGTCCGTGCTCGAAGACGGGCCGCGGACCGCCGATCTCGGCGGCGATGCCGGAACCGAGGACGTCACGAGCGCGGTCCTCGACCGCCTCGACTGAAGGCCTCACGCGCGCAGTCGTACATCGCTTCGACTGAGGCACGGATCGTTTTGGTTTTTGTTTCGTTCGCGATCTCCAGTGATGCCAGCAACGATCTCATCGCGTATACACGCACCTCGATCGTCCGGAACGTAGCCGAGGCGGTCGACTCCGACCGTTAGTGTCCGTTCGTGATTGTTCGATATAGGATTCTCCCGTATCCGATCCGATACGAACACAAACCATTAACAATATTCAGATCGAATCTCGGACAGACGACCCTCATGTTACCCGCTGAGAGAAAACGGCGCATCGTGGAACTCGTCACCGCCGCGGACGGTCAGTCGGTCGAAGCCCTCGCCGACGAACTGGGATACTCGAAGGCGACGATCCGTCGCGACCTCCACGAACTGGAGGACCGAGGTCTCATCGAGCGGTCCCACGGCGGTGCCGTGCCCGTAACGAGCGTCGGACACGAGCAGGCGTACGGACAGAAGGAAGTCCAGAACCTCGACGCGAAGCGCGCGATATCCGAGCGCGCCGTCGAGGAGATCACCGACGGCCAGGTGGTCTTCTTCGATGCGGGGACGACGACGATGCAGGTCGCACAGAACACGCCGAAAGATGGGTCGATGCTCGCCGTGACGAACTCTCCGCGGCTCGCAGTCGAGCTCGGGAAGGAGGACAACGACGTGAAGCTAACCGGCGGCACCCTCCGACGCCGGACGCGCTCGCTCGTCGGGCCGACCGCCGAATCGTTCCTCGAACGGACGAACTTCGATCTCCTCTTTCTGGGCGCGAACGCGGTCGACGTCGAGACCGGGCTCACGACGCCCAACGAGGAGGAGGCCCGCGTGAAAGAGCTGATGGTGCAGCGCGCTTCGCGCGTCGTTCTCGTCGCGGACGCGACGAAAGTCGGCGAACGCTCGTTCGTGACCTTCGCGGACCTGTCGGACGTCGACGTGTTCATCACCGCGGGAGAGATCTCCCAGGAGGAGATCGAGCGGTTCGAGGCCGAAGACGTCACCGTCGTCGTCGCCGACGCGGAGGCCGTCGCGAAATGACCGCTTCGACTGATCCGACGGATTCGGCTGATCCGGCAGATTCGATAGACGCCGAGGAGACGAACGCGACCGGCCCGGACGTTCTGACCGTCACGATGAACCCGGCGCTCGATCACACGGTGACGATCGACGAGCCGCTTCGAGAGGGGGCGGTCGCGAGGACCGACGACGCGCAGTTCGACGCGGGGGGAAAGGGAATCAACGTCTCGCAGTACCTCACCGAACTGGGCGTCGACGCGCCAGCAACCGGGTTCTTGGGCGGGCCGTTCGGTGGGATGATCGGCGACGCGCTCGACGAGGAGGGGATCGCCCGCGACTTCGTCGAGATCGGGGGACGGACCCGGATGAATACGACGGTGTTGAGTCCGGGCGGCGAGTACAAAATCAATCACAACGGACCCGTCGTCGACGACAGGGAGGTGGACGGACTCATTCGACGGGTCGAGGCCCGCGACCCCGAGCGACTCGTCGTCGCCGGGAGCCTTCCGCGCGGTATCGACGCCGATGCGGTGGATCGCCTGGCGGAGGCCGGACCGTGGGAGACGGCCGTCGATATGGGCGGGTCGTTTCTGCAGCGACTCGACGCCGAGTACCTCGTGTGCAAGCCGAACCGGGACGAACTCGCCGCCGCGACCGGCCGCGATGTCGAGACCGTCGACGACGCCGTCGCCGCGGCGCGTGACCTCCGGGCGCGAGGGTTCCGGTTCGTGTTGGCTTCGCTCGGGCCCGACGGGGCGCTGGTCGTTTCGGCGTCGGATGCGTACTACGCTCCCGCCCTTCCGGTAGACGTCGTCGACACGGTCGGCGCTGGCGACGCGCTCCTCTCGGGCTTCCTCGCGGGACTCGCACGCGACGAATCAGTCGACATCGCGCTCAAAACCGCCGTCGCGGTGGCCGCGCGGGTTGTGTCCGTCTCCGGAACGCGCGTCCCCCCGTTCGACGACGTGTATTCGGATCGGGAGCGAGTCGACGTCACGGCGATTTGATCGATTTGAGCGATATTGCATTGATATCAGTGTAATAGATCAGAAACAATCACGAGCGAAAGTATTTTTGAGGACCTTCAGCAATATCCGTGAGGGAGACTTATGTCAAGCAAAGCTGAGAGCAAGATGCGGTCCCATCTGACGAAAGTCAAGGAGGACCTCATGACTGGCGTATCGTACATGATTCCGTTCGTCACGATCGGCGGGATCTTCCTCGCCCTCGGATTCGCCGTGGCGCCGACGGGTCCGAACGGCGCACCTGATACGTCCCAGGCGGGGACGCTCGCGTACTTCCTCGGGCAGATCGGTGGGCTGGGGCTCACGATTATGGTCCCGATCCTCGGCGCGTACGTCGCGTACGCGATCGCGGACCGACCCGGGCTTGCCCCCGGTTTCCTCGCCTCGTACCTGATTCAGCAGGGCGAAGTGCTGGTCGCCGCCGGTGAAGTGATCGGCCTGCAGGGCGGCGAAGCCGGTGCGGGCTACCTCGGAGCGCTCGTCACCGGTCTGCTCGTCGGCTACGTCGCCAAGTGGATCAAGAACTGGAGCGTTCCGGACTTCATCCAACCGATGATGCCCGTACTCATCGTGCCGGTGCTGACGATGGCGATCGTCTCGCCGATCGTCCTGTTCGTTCTCGGCGTGCCGGTCGCGATCGCTAACGCCGGACTCACCGCGTATCTCGAAGGGCTGCAGGGGAGCCAGGCGCTTCTGGTCGGTGCGCTCCTCGGCGCGATGATGGCGTTCGACATGGGTGGCCCGGTCAACAAGGTCGCGTACGTGTTCGCGGCCGGACTGATCACCGAGGGGATCAACGAACCGATGGCGGCGGTGATGATCGCCGGGATGATCCCGCCGATCGGACTGGCGATCTCGAACTTCATCGCCCCGCACAAGTACGCCGAAGAGATGTACGAGAACGCCAAATCCGGGATCGTCCTCGGCTTCTCGTTCATCACGGAGGGTGCGATCCCGTACGCCTCGGCTGATCCGATCCGCGTCATTCCGTCGATAATGGTCGGTAGCGCCGTCGGCGCGGCGATGTCGATGTCGTTCGGCATCTCGATGCCCGCGCCGCACGGCGGCATCTTCGTCGTTCCGCTGGCGAACAGCCCGCTGCTGTTCCTTGCCGCGATCGTCATCGGATCGCTCGTGACGGCCGCGCTTGCGACGATTCTCAAGCCCGACTACGAGGAGGGCGTCGGCGCGAGCGAGAGCGACTCCGCCGCCGCAGCCAGCGCTGGCGACTGATTCGATTCGATCGCCGACTGACCTGTCGGCGTGGAGAGACACTCCGCATTTCGCGGCAATCCGTTCTTCCTCTTTGTAGTAAATCGCCAAATCGAAGAGAAAATTCCTTACCAGTAGCGTGCACATATCCGATCGGTTATGCTCGAAGATGACATCGACCGGCTGCTTCCGCTCGCGCACATCTCCCTGTCGGAGCCGCCGACGGAGAAAGAGGCCGCGATCGAGTTCCTTCTCGATCTCATCGCGGACAACGGCCGCGTGACGGACCGCGCGGCCGCGCTGGAATCGCTCAGAGAGCGCGAGAAGGAAGCGACGACCGGCGTCGGAATGGGAATCGGGATTCCGCACGCGAAAACCAGCGCCGTCGACGAGCCGTCGGTCGCGTTCGCGCGCTCCACTGAGGGGATCGACTTCGACGCGATGGACGACAAGCCCGCGCGGCTGCTGTTCATGATTCTCGTCCCGGCGGAGGGTGGCGAGGAACACTTACAGATCTTGAGCGCCCTTTCACGCGCACTGATGCACGAAGACGTACGCGAGACGCTGCTGGAAGCCGAGGACGCGGAGACCATCCAAGAGACCGTCAGGGAGGCTGTGAACTGATGCCAGAGCGCGTCGTCACCATCGTTCCGGAGGACGGGCTCCACGCGCGCCCGGCGTCGAAGTTCGTCGAGGCGGCCAACGAGTTCGACTCGGAAGTGAAAGTCGGCCACGTCGACGGTGACCTGGTGAACGCGGCGAGTATGCTGGCTGTCACTGGACTGGGCGCGGCCGCGGGCGAGGAAGTCCGACTGACCGCCGAGGGCGACGACGCCGAGGCCGCGCTCGACGAACTCGAACGCATCCTGTCGACGCCCGAGGACGAACTCTGAGGCGATGACGGAGCGACGACTCTCCGGCGTCGGTGTCACGCCCCTCTCGGGCGTCGGTACCGCCGTCTGGTACGCGCCCGACGCGGAACTCGACGCGCCGCCCGAGCCCGAGACCGTCGATGCCGACGCGGAGCGCGAGCGGTTCGAGAGCGCCCGCGACGGCGCCCGCGCGGAGATCCGCGCCGAGCGCGAGCGGACGGCCGAGCGCGTCGGCGAGGCCGAGGCGGAGGTGTTCGACGCGCACGTGCAGTTTCTCGACGATCCCCAGATATCCGACGGTGTCGAGAGCGAGATCGGGGATGGCCTCCCCGCCGAGCACGCAGTCACCCGGACCTTCGACCGGTTCGTCGAGCAGTTCGAGGGGATGGAGGGCCGGATGGCCGAGCGCGCGGACGACCTCAGAGACGTCAGAGACCGGCTGGTACGCGTCCTTATCGGCAGTGATCGGGTCGACCTCGCCGACCTCCCCGACGGGAGCGTCGTTCTCGCAGAGCGGCTGACGCCGAGCGACACCGCACAGCTCGATCCCGAGCGCGTCGCCGGGTTCGTCACGGTGACCGGCGGTCGAACGTCGCACGCGGCGATCTTCGCGCGCTCGCTCGCCCTCCCGGCCGTCGTCGGCGTCGGTGAGGGTCTTCACGATATCGAGGACGGCTCCGAAGTCGTCGTCGACGGCACCGAGGGAACGGTGACCGTCGATCCCGACGCGGAAACGCGCGATGCGGCCGCTGGCGGCGAGGACGTCGAGATCACGGCGGAGTCAGTCGAGACCGCCGACGGCACGCCGATCGAGATCGCCGCGAACGTCGGAACGCGCGCCGATCTCGCTCCCGCCGCCGAGCGCGGGGCGGACGGCATCGGGTTGTTCCGGACGGAGTTCCTCTTTCTCGACAGGCAGTCGCCGCCAGACGAGGACGAGCAGTACGAGGCCTACCTGGAGGCCTTAGAGGCGTTCCCCGGCGGACGCGTCGTCGTCCGCACGCTCGATATCGGCGGCGACAAGCCGATCGAGTATCTGGATCTCCCCGAGGAGGAGAACCCCTTCCTCGGCGAACGGGGCATCCGCCGCTCGCTCGGGCCCGACGCGGACCTCTTCGAGACGCAGCTTCGGGCGCTGCTACGCGCGGCCGGGAGCGAGAACGGCGGACAACTCTCGGTGATGCTGCCGCTCGTCTCCACCGTCGAGGAGGTACGCGAGGCGCAAGAGGCGTTGAAGTCGGTCGCGGCGGATCTGGAAGACGACGGCGAGTCGTACGCGATCCCGGAGTTCGGCGTGATGATCGAGACGCCCGCCGCGGCGTTTTTGGCACCGGATCTCGTCGACGATGTCGACTTCTTCAGCATCGGCACGAACGACCTCGCCCAGTACGTGATGGCGGCGGAGCGCGGCAACAGCCGCGTTGCGGATTTGGGCGACTACCACCAGCCCGCGGTGCTCCGGGCGATCCGCGCGACAGTCGAGGCGACCGAGGGAACCGACGTCTGGGTCGGGATGTGCGGAGAGATGGCCGGAGATCCGGATCTGACGGAACTGCTCGTCGGGCTCGGGCTCGACGAACTGAGTATGAGCGCGGTCACGGTGCCGCAGGTGAAGCACGCCGTGACCGAGACGACAGTCGCGGACGCGCGCGCCCTCGCCGAGCGGGCGCTCGCGGCCAGTACGAAAGCTGAAGTCCTCGGCGTGTTAACGGAGACCACACGATGAACCTTGTCGCAGTCACATCTTGTCCGACGGGAATCGCACACAGCCAGATGGCCGCGGAGAACCTCGAACAGACGGCCGAGCGCCTCGGCCACGAGATCAAAGTCGAGGTACAGGGCGCGATGGGCGCGCAGAACGAACTCACGGCCTCCGAAATCGCCGACGCGGAAGCGGTCATCATCGCTTCCGACACCGCGGTCAGCCGCGACCGATTCGAGGGGAAGCCAGTGGTGAAGGGAACCGTGAAGGACGGCGTCAACGACCCAGAGAGCCTCTTCGACCGCGCGGCCGAACTCGTCGAACAGGGCGAGACAGGCACGGTCGAGGTCGGCGGGGGCTCCGACGGCGACGCCGAACCGACGGACGACGGCGCGAGCAGCACGGCGGGATCGGATACAGGCCGACGCGGTGGCGATCGAGAGAAGGGATTGTTCGCGCGGCTCAAGCGACTGTTCTCCTAACGTCTCGGTTTACTCACATATCCGCCGCAGTGCGACGCGGTTCGTGAGCGGTCGAGCATCGGAACGTGCAATTTCGTGCATATTCAAGCACACTCCGCATACCTTATCACGGCGGCGGAAGAAATCGCACGTGAGGTGACACACAGTGCCATTCTACGGCGGAAGTGAACTCGGCAACGTCTACGACGACGCGCTCGAGAAGGGATTCGGACTCGTGGCGTCGAACATCGCCGAACCGAACGTGATGATGGGGCTGATGGAGGGGGCCTCCCGAACGGGATCGGATCTCCTCTTACAGCTCAGCGGCGGTGCCTGCTCGTTCGCGGGCAACGGGGATGCCGTCGACGGGCTGCGGGCGATGGGGACGTACATCGACACCATCGCCGACCAGTACGACATCGGCGTCTTCCTCAATATGGATCACCAGACGGATCTCGATCTCATCGAGACGCAACTGGAGTTGGGGATTCCCTCCTCGATAATGATCGACGCCTCCCACGAGCCGTTCGAGGAGAACGTCGCGACGAGCCAGGAAGTCGTCGAGATGAAAGAGGCGAAGGGCGCAGACGTCCTCATCGAGGCCGAACTCGGCCAGATCAAGGGCGTCGAGGACGAGATCGAATCCGAGGAGGCGTTCTACACCGATCCCGAACAGGCCGTCGAGTTCGTCGACCGGACGGGCTGTGACCTGCTCGCGATCTCGGTCGGGACCCAGCACGGCGTCGCGAAGGGGAAGGATCTGGAGCTTCGCCCGGACCTTGCGGGCGACATCCGCCAGGCGCTTCGCGACCACGGGCTCGACACGCCGCTGGTGCTGCACGGCTCCTCCGGCGTTCAGCCCGATCAACTCCAGCGGATGCTCCAACACGGCATCTGCAAGGTAAACAAGGACACCCGGTACCAGTACGAGTACACGCGCACCGCCTACGACCTCTACCGCGAGGACCCGACGAACGTCGTCCCGCCCGCGGACGTCGACGGCGACCGCGACACGTTCTTCAACGACACCGACTGGTCGCCGAACAAGGACGTCTTCGATCCGCGCGTCGCCGGACGGAAGATTCGCGACCGCATCGCCGACGTTCACGCCGATCTCACCGAAGTCTCCGGCAGCGCGGGACAGAGTCGCTACGCGTAGTCGAAACGCGTCGGCAACGCGCGTCGCTGCCGCGTTATGAAAACACGCGTACGATCGAGACGGAAATACCCGGACGACCTGATCGGATACCCGCTCCCGGGCGTTTAAGTCTCCACACGCCGTTCTTTCTGGTATGCCACAAATACACCTCGACGAGGAGACCGTAGCGCGATTAGACGCGCTTCGACAGGAGGACGAAGACTACGACGAACTCGTCACCGAACTCATCAACATCTACGAGGCCGAAGAGTTGACTCTCTTCCACGGCGGCGACGAGGTGTAGGCGTCGCCGGTCTGCCGCACTGCCGCACTGGGGAACTGCAGGGGAGGGACTGCGGGTGTTTTTGACGATATCGATCGAGTTCGGTTTTCCGTGTGTCCACCGCTAGGTAGATACTCGGCGGCGGCGTAGAAGCCGTGTCAAATGAAACCAATTATCACCGAACGGATGACCGCCGAGATCGATGGTGAGTACGTGATTTACATCAACGGAATGCGCCTCAACAAGCTTCGAGCCCTGCCGAAGTATCTCCGTGCGGGACTCAAAGCCGGGGAGATGTTCAAGCAATTAGCGGCGGATCCCGACAGCGGGTTTCTCGGGTATCTCCCGGCGTATATGAGTCTGCGAAGCGGCGCGGCGATCCAATACTGGCGATCGCTCGAAGATATCAAGCGCTTCGCGGGGGATCCGGACGGAACCCACGTTCCGGCGTGGCAGTGGTACAACGAGGAGGTCGGAAACTGCGGCGAACTTGGCTTCTGGGCCGAACTCTACGTCGTCAAAGACGGCAGTTTCGAGACCTTCTACCGCAATATGCCGCCCACCGGACTCGGCGAGCACGGCTCGCTCGTGCCGATGGAGGATCACCACCGTCAGCTCGGACTCACCGAGACGGAGACGCCGCCGCCTGCCGACGCCGCGAGCGAAGCGTCTCGAAGCGGTAGATGAAAGACTGACCTCCGGAAATCAGTATCGGCCCGGACGAGAATCTAACAGAGCCGGTAGCGCTCGCAGTCCTGGTCGATCAGGTCGCGTTCACAGAGCGTCGAGAGGATGCTGTACAGAGAGATTTTCTTCATATCGAGTCCGGTTTCGAGTTCCGAGAGACTCGCCTCTCCGTGTGTCGAAAGGAACAGATAGACGAGCTTCGCACGCGGCGATTCGAGTTCCGACGGAATCGACGGCGTCTCGATACCCGCCGTCGGTCGTGAGTGCATCGTACCTTGCATCGTTGTTATCAGGTCCTTATCTTCGACGATAATAAAACCCGCCCACGTCGATTGTCGAAAGTGTTCAGAATAAATTCCGGCGATAGAAACCGGCTATTCGACGTTTCTCGAAAAGTGGACGAATGTTCACGTCGATTTCGACGTCGAAACGCGTCGATATTTTCGACTGGTGACGATAGTGTTACACTGTCTCTCGATCAGTGGAAGGGGCGGGAGTCGAACCACGCGAAGCCGTAATCCGGCGCGACCGGGTGACGGTCGCTGCCGGAACGCTCTACCACTGAGCCACCCTTCCGTCACGAGATAACGGTTCGCAGTGATAAATGCGTAGCGGCGACCAACGCGGCGTCGGGACGCCCTCACGCCAAGAGCGACTCGCCGGTCATTGCTGTCGGCTTCGTCACGCCAATCAGTTCGAGGATCGTCGGCGCAATGTCGCAGAGCGATCCGCCCGCTCGGACGACTCGCCCGCCGTCGTCGCCGTCGGGCGTGAGGTAGACGAACGGAACGGGGTTCGTCGTGTGGGCGGTGTGGGGTTCCTCGGCGGTACCCATATCGTCGGCGTTGCCGTGGTCGGCCGTGACGAGGACGTGGCCACCGGCTCCTCGGACCGCGTCGACGAGTCGCCCGAGCTGTTCGTCGACCGCCTCGACGGCCGCGACGGCGGCCTCGAAGTCCCCGGTGTGGCCGACCATATCGGGGTTCGCGTAGTTGAGGACCAGCACGTCCGGGTCGTCGGAGTCGATCGCTTCGACCGCCGCGTCGGTCACGCCCGCGGCGCTCATCGCCGGCCGGAGGTCGTAGGTGGCCACGTCGGGGCTCTCGACGATCCGTCGGATCTCACCGTCGAAGGCGACCTCGCGGCCGCCGTTCAAGAAGTACGTCACGTGAGCGTACTTCTCGGATTCGGCGATGCGAAGCTGCGTCCTCCCCGCGGCGGCGAGCGTTTCGCCCAGGGTGTCCGTCGGCTCCTCGGGCGGAAAGGCCACCGGAAGGTCGAACGTCTCGTCGTACTCGGTCATCGTGACGACCCGAACCGCTGGCGGGTCGGTCTCGAAGGGCCACTCGGGATCGATATCCGCGAGCAGTCGGACGAGCTGGCGCGCGCGGTCCGGACGGAAGTTGAAGAAGAGAACTGCGTCGCCCTCTTCGAGCGGGGGACCGCCAGCGACTACCGTCGGCTCGACGAACTCGTCGGTGTCGCCGCGCTCGTAGGAGTCGCGGACGGCTTCGACCGCCGACGCCGCCTCGTGGTCGGCCTCGCGGTGAACGATGGCGTCGTAGGCGCGCTTCGTTCGCTCCCAGTTTCGATCGCGATCCATCGCGTAGTAGCGCCCGGAAACGGTGGCGACGCGGCCGGTGCCGTGCTCGGCGACGACGTCTTCGAGTGTTTCGAGGTAGCTCTCGCCGCCGTAGGGGTCGGTATCTCGTCCGTCGGTGAACGCGTGCGTGACGGCGTCGATGTCGCGCTCGGCGGCGATCTCGATCAACGAGTGGAGGTGGCCCTGCTCGGAGTGGACCCCGCCGTCGCTCAGCAGCCCCATACAGTGCACGCGGCCGCCCGTCTCTTCGGCGTGATCGAACGCGGAGGCGATGGCCTCGTTGGTCGCAAAACTCCCCGCGGCGATGGCGTCCTCGATGCGGGTGTACGCCTGCTTGACGACCCGGCCCGCGCCGATGTTGAGGTGGCCGACCTCGCTGTTTCCCATCTGTCCGTCCGGGAGGCCAACGCGGCGGCCGGAGACGTCGAGCGTGCCGTACGCGCCGGATGCAGCGATGCGATCGAAGTTCGGCGTCGACGCCGCCTTCACCGCGTCGCGTCGGTCGTGGTTCCCCAGCCCCCAGCCGTCGAGGATGACGAGCGCTGCCTGCATACCCGACCTGACGGTAGGTCACCGGGAATAGGCTTCGCTTCGTCGGGCGTCCACAGCGGGACACGCCTTCGCCGTGCGGACGCGACACCTTCTTTCGCGCCGCCGCCGTGCTCACGCACGATGCCCGAGTCGTCCACCGATCCGAGCGACCGAAATTCCCTTCGTACGCGGCTCAGACGCCCCCTTCCAGAACGCTGGGTCCAATACTACCTCGGCAACGGTGCGAGTCTCGGCTGGCTGCTCGTCGTCGACGGCGCGGCCTTCCTCCTCGGTGTCAGTTTCTACGTCCACAGCGACCCGTCGCTCGGAGACCTCAGCTCGCTCGCGTACCCGCTGTTCGGCGACTCGCCGACCGCGCTGGCGCTCGCGACGCTGTCGGTGGCGACGCTCATCCCACATCTCGGTCGCGATGTCACTGCGGCCCCGTCGAACCGGTTGCTCGCGCTGCTTCACACGCTCGCGTTCGTTTGGCTCGTGAAATACGGTCTCTGGACGGCTATCGCACTCAACCTTCGGCCGGATCTCTACTTCGGGTTCACGCCCGCGCTCCTGTGGGAGTACTGGGGGATACTCATCACGCACCTCTTCTTCCTCGTGCACGCGGCGGTGATTCCCTACTACGGGAAAACCACCCGGGAAGCGTTGGTGGCGGCGCTCTGCTTGCTCCTCCTCAACGACGCGTTCGATTACGGGCTCGGACTGTACCCGCCGCTCCGGTACGACGCGGGGGCGCTTCTGGCGGGGATCACTGTCATTCTCTCGTTCGTCGTCGTCGGCTACGCCGCTTGGGCCTTCGACCGCCACGAATCGGCGTGAGCGGATGCGCGAAATCGACGTGGCGGATGCGCGAAGTCGGCGTGGGCGGATACGCGAAATCGGCGTGGGCGTGAAAACAGCGTGGGTTTATATCCGATGGAGCGGCCAGCGCTCCCGTGACGTAACGTCTGCCCCGCGTCGTTCGCGGTTGCTCGGCACAGCGACGTAGGGGTCGAAGCTGAGCGGCTACCACGGAGTCGCTACCCGTGCCGACTGTTCGCCATTTAACACGTTTCGGCGCTGCGTTCGCGATCCGTAGTTGTCGAGTATGCGGGGACTTCCGGAGTCGTCACCGGTTCCGAACGGATCGTTCCTGTCTGATTCACAGAACGCAGTCAGTAAGCGTCAGCGTCTTAGGTCTCGGTGATTTACCTCCGGTTATGGACGCTGCGGTACTGCTGGATCTCCTCGGTAACGAGAACCGGCGGCGCATTCTCCGGCTTCTCTCGCACAAACCGTGTTACGTGACCGAGATCAGCGAGTACCTCGGGGTCAGTCCGAAGGCCGTTATCGACCACCTCCGGCGGCTCGAAGAGGCGGGGCTCGTCGAGAGCCGGACGGACGATCAACGCCGGAAGTACTTCCACATCGCGCGGAACCTCAGATTGGAGGTGAGCGTCTCGCCGTACCGCTTCGGCGCGAAGAGCGCCTACCCGGCCAGCCGGAGCCTCGATATGCGCGGCCGCTGTCAACACATCTCGCTGCAGATCCCCGATTCGACGGCCGAGGAGCGCGGACCGGTGGATCGAGAGGGGGCGACTGACGGTGTTCGAGACGGAGTCGCAGACGGTATCCGAGACGGGGCGAAAGACGAGCACCAGGAGGAACACGGCACGACGGCCGCCGAAGCCAGCGACGGAGTGCGCGATGCGGACCCGCACGGGACGGACCCCTCTGGGGGAGACGACCCCGGCGTCGGCGATTCCGGACGGCAGAACGGCGGCATCCCGACCGCGACCAACGGCAGCGGTGAGGCGGCGGACGTGAGCGAACTCGCCCAGCAGTACGCCTACCTCGAAGACGTCGAGAGCGAACTTTCGCTCGCGCAGCGGTGGGTTCACGGCCGAGTGACCGACGTCCTCGACGACCTCTCAGAGCGCCTGGGATCGGAGGCCGATAGCCGATTCTGCGCTGAACTCCTCTCCACGCTGGTCCGGGGACCGAAGAGCGCCCGTGAGGTCGCCAGCGATCTCAACGCGGGTCTCGAACGCGTCGAGACCGCACTCTCACGCCTCGAAGAGCGAGATATCGTCGAGTACGACGACACGGGCTGGCGGATCGTTTGCTGAGCCACGCTACGTGTGCGGAACGGGACCACCGCGACACTCTCGATTAGTGCGGCATTCGTCTCCGAAACGGCGCGTCACACCTCGCGGGTGAGTCCGTCTCGGAGGTCGCGACCGAAGTAGTGACCGAGGAGCGACGCGAGCAGTCCCGTCCCGGTTCCGACCCCCGCGATCGCGACGCCGTAGTCGGCGAGGATTCCCACCGCGACCGGCGCGAAGACGCTCGTCAGCGTGCCGAGGACGAAGGCGGCACCGGCAGCGATCGCTCCCGCCAGTCCGACTTCGAGGTATCGCGCGCGTGATCCGACGACCCCGATCGCGAAGGCGGCGACAAACAGCCCGAGAAATTGGCCGACGGCTCCGATGAGCGGAATCGCACCACCCGCGACGACACCCACGACCAAGAGCGCGAGAACGACGAGGAAGGACCGAACCGAAAACGACGGACGCAAGAGTGACGGCACGGAGGGAAGCGCGCGTCGAAGGCGTCCCTCGCCGTTCGACACGTGATCGTCGCGCGGGTTCGACGACAGGAGCGAGTCGGCGTCGCGCTCACCGTCTCGCGAGATGGCGTCGGAGCGTTGCTGGTCTCGACGCTCGTCCGTGCGTTGCATACGGACACAACGTGCTCGCGGGTCGTGACTCTTATGCTGCGATCCGCGGTCCATCGGTGAGTGGTGTCGCCGACGGCCGCGGCGTTGAAGTTCACCCGGCCCGTCGATCCACAGAATGGACTTGCGGTTTCTTCCGGACCGGTGGCCGACACGTCCCGAGACGGCCGTGTTCGTCTCGGGCGTCACGAGTATGGGGCTGGAGATCCTCGCCGGACGAATCCTCGCGCCGGAGTTCGGCAACAGCATCTACACGTGGGGCGGGATCATCGGCGTCTTCCTCGCCGCCTTGAGCCTCGGCTACCACCGCGGGGGAAAGCGCGCCGCGTCGGATGCCTCCCACGCGCGACTCGTCGGCGTCTTTCTGGCGACCGCGATGTACGTCGCCGGTGTCGTGCTGTTCGGGGACCTCGTCGTCCAATCGACCGGATTGTTGCCGCTCCCCAGTCAGTTCGCGTCGCTCCCGGCGATCACGCTGCTGTTCGGCCCGCCCACGTACCTGCTCGGATACGTGAGTCCCTACGCCGCGGAGCTCGCTGGCGGCGACGTCGGCGCGACCGCGGGGCACGTGTACGCGCTCGGCACCGTCGGCAGCATCGTCGGGGCGTTCGCGACGACGTACGTGCTCGTTCCCACGCTGTCGGTGCCGCAGATCGGCCTCGTGCTCGGACTCTCGGCGGTCGTCGCGGCCGTCGCGATCGTCGCGCCCGACCTCCGTGGGGTGGAGGGTCTCCGTATCGGCGTCGTCGTACTCGCGCTCGTCGTCGCGGGCGTGACCGGCGGCGTCGGCCCGGGTATCGGTGGCAACGTCGTCCACGCCGAACAGACCGCCTACCAGGAGCTCCGCGTCGTCGACCGCGGCGACACCCGGACGCTGTACCTGGACGGACAACCCCACAGCGCGATGGACCTCGACGACTCGACGCGGCACGTCTTCGAGTACACCCGGTACTTCCACGCGTCGCTGCTGTTCACCGAGGGCGAAGTCGATGACGTCGACCGCGTCCTGTTCGTCGGCGGCGGCGGGTTCAGCGGCCCGCGGATCTTCCACGAGCGGTATCCGAACGTCACCGTCGACGTCGTCGAACTCGACCCCGCGGTCGTCGACGCCGCCGACGAGTACTTTGGTATTCCTGACTCGCCGCGGATGAACGTCCACGTCAGCGGCGGCCGACAGTACCTCGAAGATACGAACCACACCTACGACGTGATCGTCCTCGACGCCTACCGGAAGGACACGGTCCCCTTTCAGCTGACGACGGTCGAGTTTATGCGGCTCGCCTCGGAGCGCCTCGACGACGACGGCGTCCTGGTCGCGAATCTCATCTCCGCGCCGACGGGACCCGCCTCCGAGTTCTACCGCGCGGAGTACAAGACGATGCACGAGGTGTTTCCCCGCGTGTATAGCTTCCCGACCGCGGGCGGTCCCGTCGTGCAGAACATCGAACTCGTCGCCACCAAAAACGGCGAGGTACTGACGACCGAGGAGTTGCGGGCACGAAACGACCGCCGCGACGTCGGAATCGACCTTGCCGGAGACCTCGGGTCGTACCGTACGGACGAACCAACCGACGACGTTCCCGTTCTCAGAGACGACCGCGCGCCGGTGGATAGTCTCCTCGACAGCGCCGTCGGGCAGCGCTACGTGCGCGTTCGCGCGAACGACTCGAACGGAACGGCGACGGCAGAGGGACCCGCCTCGACTGCGGCCGAAAGGGCTTCGATCCGTGAGGCGGGACTCACGGCGGCTGCGACATAGTCAGACTCGTTCCAGAACGCGTCTCAGAACCCGAAGCCGCCCCACCGGATGTACACCATCACCGCGACGATGCTGAGTTGTAAGACGCCTTCGACGCCGCTCAGTTTCGCGTTGCGCATCCCGATTGCGCCGATGAGTTCGGTGTCGGGATTCTCCGAGGTCATCTCCAGATACATTCGCGCCTCTCCCGGAAGCAACACCCCGAACCCGATGATCGTGAGGACGCTGACGATGGCGAGCGCGAGGAGGATCGCCCCGCCGGGCAGCGCGAAGGTGCCGAGGTTCGCGAGGAGCGAGGCGGCCCCGCCGCCCACGATGAGGGCGAACAGCGCGAGCCACCGCCAGTCGGTGAAGGAGTCGAACTGGTAGCCCACCGCGAGGAGCGCCGGACCCATCGCGACGACCGTGAACAGGCCACCCCACGCCGCGAGGCCGGGGAGCAGGCCCATCCGTCCGGCGAGCACCATCCCGGCGAAGATTGTAGTAAACGCGAGGGTCGGCATCAGAAACGTCATTTTCGGCGTGAATCGTTGGAAGACCGACGCGCGCTCCTCGACGTCGAGGCCGCCGAGAACGGGCCCCAGAACCAACGCCATAAACAGGTCGATGCCGGTCCAGAGGACGCCCGCCATCACGTGGACGTACGTCAGTTGCTGGACCGTGCCGAACAGGACTGCGGCGACGAACAGGCCAACGGGAACGAGCACCACTCCCGCGCCGAACGCCGGATTCGCCCGCTCGGCCATCCCTCGAACCGTTGCTGTGATAGAGAGGCTCACGCGAGGATCACCTCCCGGGGACGGTAATAGATTACCGATTGTCACAAAATCGCCCGGCGGATGGCATCGACTCCGCTGAATCCAGCTATCGGTCCCGACAGCGGTGGCTCTGTCCTGATGGATGCGACTTTCGAGTGTTCGTCAGTCGCTCACGAGTGAGTCCGTCGCGGCCGCTACGCGTGTGATTCGTCGGAAAAGTGCGGTTGTACGTCGTCAGCAGCGTGCGACGACGGGTAGAACCGGCTTAGAGGCGGACGACGTTCGTCGCGCGGGGGCCCTTGGGGGCCTGTTCAATTTCGAATTCGATCTCCGTTCCCTCGGTGAGGTCCTCGCCGCCGACGTCTTCCATGTGGAAGAACACGTCGTCGTCTGCGTCCTCTGTCTCGATGAAACCGTAACCGCCCGTGTCGTTGAAGAAATCAACCGTACCGTTTGCCATTGCAGCTAAACGGATGCCCGTGATACGGATAAGACTTCGGTATTCGTTTTTAAATCCTCGGACGTGAGTTACGAATGTCCGATTCCTACAGAACAGGTAACGTAACCAAGTGAACAGTCGATTCCGCGCACTCAGCGAACACAGCCCGAGGAATTCTGCGGCCACCGCGGCCGAACCAGCAGTTCGGTCCCGGCCGGATCAGTAGTTCGACTTCGACCGAATACGCAGTTTCGGTGACGATGTCTGCGTCGCTACTCGCCGCGGGGGAAGTTGTCGATCGTATCCGCGCGGAAGGCGTCCTCGTCGAACTCGAACTCGTCTTCGAAGAACTCCAGAATCGTCTTCGTATCACGCATCGCGTTCTTCAGGCTCGTCGACGCGCCCGGCGAGGGCGTGATGTTGAAGATGATGTCGTCGCCGACGATCTTCGCCTCGCCCATATCGAGCGACTTTCGGCTCGTATCGACGATCTGCGGGCGGACGCCGCCGTAGCCCTTCGCGCGCTCGATGTCGTCGAGTTCGACGCTCGGGACGACCTTTTGCACCTCCGGGAGGAACGACCGCGGGCCGACTTCGGGGACGTCGTACAGGAGGTTCGTGAGGACGTACGGAAGCAGGATCCGGTCGGCCAGGATGTTGGCGTAGCTGAGGAACGACGCAGGGTTCAGTCCGAAGACGTCGAGGAAGTCCTCGACGGTCGAGAACCGGCCGCGCTCCAGCATCGGTACGAGCTTCGCCGTCGGGCCGAAGCGGGTGATGCTGTCGTCGTGGACGTCGGCGTCGCCGTGGACCGCCGCGAACGGCAGCTTCTTCATCTGCAGCGTGTACACCTTCCCGTTCAGCAGGTCGTCCGCGAGGAAGAAGCTCCCCGCGACCGGGAGCAGCACCGTATCCTCGCCGTATCCGAGTTCCTTCGCGATCTGAAGGCTGTGGGATCCGGCGGCGACGACCGCGACGTCGCAGTCGAAGGGACCCCGACCCATCGTGAGCGTGTATCCCTCGGTGTTCTCCGTGACGTCTTCGACCTTCGTGTCGGTGTACACGTCGACACTTGCCTCCTGGCGGGCGGTATCGACCATCGACTTCGCGGTCTCGCCGTAGTCCACGACGTACCCGTCCGGCGTCTGGAGGGCGAGCATATCCACGTCGGGATCGCGGCCTTCGACGACCTTCGGTTCGATCTCTGCGATCTCCTCGCGACCGATCGGGCGGAGTTTCGGAAAGAGATCACCGAAGCCCTCCTCGTGGTACCGATTTTCGAGTTTCTCGACCTCCTCCTCGCCGACGCCGAGGACCATCTTGCTCCGCTTTGCGTGCATCTCGCGGTCGGGGTCGTGATTCTCCAGATAGCCCGCGAGCAGTTCGGCACCCGTCTTGACGCCTTCGGCCTTCGCTAAGGTGTAGTTCGTCTCGATGTCCCCGAAGTGAAGCGTTTGGGAGTTGTTCGTGTGGTGAGAGTTGATCGCGGCGATCTCCGACTCCTTCTCGATCAGCGCGATCGAGTCGATGTCGGTGAACTTCGCGGTCGTGTACAGAAGCGATGCACCGCTGATGCCGCCGCCGACGATAACGAGATCGTATTTTCCAGACATAATCGATTCCTTGGGAGTGTCTATCTCCCCGAGTGCACTCCACAGGGATAACTCCATATTTTTCCGATCGACGGTTAGACGATCGACGAAGTCGGTTTCGACGGATCTAGGCTCACCGCGGGATCGACTCGGATTGAGGACTGACACAACTCGGATCAAAACGACTGACACAACTTGAGTCAAACGACTGATACAACTCGGATTGAGGACTGAAACGACTTGTCGGTGTGTACCGACTGCGGCGCATCTCTCGCGTCACGTTGACGTCTCGAAGACGAACCCCGCCCCCCCGGACTCGCTCGCGTCGACGCGCACCGACCAGCCGTGTCCGTTCGCCACCTCGTTGACGATGGCCAGACCGAACCCGGTCCCGTCCTGGTGCGTCGTGTATCCGTGTGCGAGCACGGCTTCGCGTTCCGATTCGGGAATCCCCGGTCCGTCGTCCTCGACGACGAATCCCGAATCCGTCGACGAAACGCGGACGGTGACGTCGTCGCCGCCGTGTTCGACGGCGTTCGTAAAGAGGTTCTCGAACAGCTGTTGGAGCCGATCGGCGTCGGCTTCCAGCACCGCATCGGTCTGGATCTGAAGCGTCGCGTTCGCCGTCGTCGTGTTGTTCCACGCGCGTTCGGCGACCGTTCTGAGGGCCACCGGTCGAACCTCGTCGATCGATTCCCCCTGCCGAGCGAGCGTCAGGAGGTTCTCGATCAACCCGTCCATCCGTTCGAGGGCGTTTTCGACCCGATCGAACGCCTCTTCGTCCCCCTCGCGGGCGAGTCCGAGATAGCCCGTGGCGACGCCGAGCGGATTCTTGAGGTCGTGTGAGACGACGCTCGTGAACGTTTCTAACTGGTCGTTCTGCTGTTCGAGCCGCGCCTCGCGTTCGGCTCTCTCCATCGCGGTTTCGACGTTCGCCGCGAGAATCTTCGCCAGGGAGAAATCGGTCTCGTCGAACGCGGACGGCGTCTGAGCTCCGATCAGCAGTACGCCATATCCCTGTAGCGGAAGAATGAGTTCGCTACGCACCGGTGAACTGCCGTTATACGCTTCCGGATCAGCGTGCACGTCTTCGACGTAGCGCGCCGTTCCGGTCTCGAAGACGTCCCACGCTATCGCCTCGCCCGGCGCGAACGACGGCGGTTCTCCGATGAGTCCCGCAATGTCCGAGGAGTACGCCGCCGGACGCAGTTTCCCGGCGTCGTCGTCGTAGAGGTGGACGCTGATGAAGCTGAGGTCGAGAATCTCTTCGACGGCCGCGACCGTCGCCGAGGCGACCCCTTCGATCGATCCGATCGTCACCAACTCGCGAGTCGATTCGTGCAGCGCGGTGATCCGCTGCTCGTATCTGTGCTCGCTGGTGACGTCGGTGTAGACCGCGTAGGCGTCCGCGTTCGACGACATCGACGAAAGCGGGACGACCTGCAGTCGAACGACGCGATACTCGCCGTCGGCCGTCTGCCGAACGACGTCCTGGACCTCGAACTGCTCGCTCCGGCCAGCGCGCTCGGTGAGCGCGGCGGCCCGCTCTGTTTCCGGTTCGGGGATGATCGTCTCGTCCAGCGATCGGTCGATGATCTCGCTTCGGTCAAACCCGAACACGTCGACGAACGACGGATTGACCTCGCGGACGATCGGCCGCCCCTCGACGAACCCCACCTCCGCGATGCAGTCGGTACTGTTCTCGAACAACGCGAGGATCTTGTCGTGCTCGGCCGTCAGCTGTTCGGCGCGTTCGCGCCGCTGTCCGTCGTAGACCCCGACGGCGAATCCGGCGACCGCTCCCATCGAGACGACGTGAGTGAACAGGACGAGGGGCTCGATATCGTCTTGAATGACCTGGAAGTAGTACACCCAGCCGACGATAGTGAGCAACGACAACGCCCCCAGAAGCGTCCATTTCGTCGTATGAGTGATGAACCCCACCCGTAGCGACTCGTCTGTGACGATGACGAGTCCCGCGGCGATGAGTGCGAGGTTGAGCAGCAGCGGCAGCGCGCTCTCTAGCACCGTGAGCAACAGCGGGGAACCTTGTAACACGAAGTCCTGATACACGTCGTACAACGTGAGCACCGTGGCTAACGTACCAAGAACGGAGATCCCGCCACCGCCGAGAATTCGCTTCATCGAGTCACTGTCCATACCAGTCGACAACTGTGGTTTCACTCGTTCACTCGCTGGATCTCGCGTCCGACGCCACAGATCCCGAGCACGTCGCCGTCCTCCTCGACCGGTGAGCCGGTGAACTCGTACGGAATGACTTCGCCGTCCTTACAGTGGAGACCGGCTTCGACCGTCACTTGTGAGCTCCCCGAGATGGCATCCGCGATGGCCGCTTCGACGCGCTCGCTATCGTCCTGGACCAGGTCCAACGGGGACATCGACTCCAGCTCTTCGTGCGTATATCCTGTCACCGTTTCGACCCGATCGTTCCACCGGAGGAAGCGCAGATCGGTATCGAAGACGTAAAACACGTTCCTGAGCGCGTCGAGGGCCGTGTGCAGGAACTGTTGCTCGCGACGCAGGTCTCTGTTTCGGGCCTTCCGATCGGAGATATCACGGACGACACAGACGTGACCGCCGCCGTCCATATGCGTGAGCGCGAGCGACTCGGGAACTTCTTCGCCGTGCTTCGTGATCCCGACCGACTCACCCCGCCAAGAGCCCTGTTGCTGTAGTTCCGGAAGGATTTCGTCGTAGAACCGCTCAACCTCCGCTTCGGAGTAGAGCGTCTCCCAGTGTTCCCCGATGAGTTCCAGCGGTTCACTGTCGTAGATACCCGCGTACGATCGGTTCACGTACTGGTAGAGCCCCTCTTCGTCGATGATCCCGATCCCCTCTTGGGCCGATTCCATCGCCTGAAACCCACGGTACACCTCCCGCTCGGCGCGTCGCCGTTTCACCGCCTGCTCGATCCGATTCGCGAGCACGGTGTACTGGTCGGTCCCGGTCTCCTTCTGAAGGTACTCCGTCACGCCCGCCGAGATCGCCTCGCTCGCGATCTCCTCGGACCCCTTCCCGGTGAAGAGGACGAACGGCAGTTCGGGATACTCTTCGCGGACGGTCGCGAGGAAGTCCAGGCCGTTTTTCCCCGGCATATCGTAATCGCTCACGACGCAGTCGACCTCGCGGTCTCGGAGGACGCTCCATCCGCCTTCGACGGCCGTCGCGGTGAGCACCCGAAACGAACTGGATTCGCGTTGTAGAAACGTAGCGGCGAGTTCGGCGAAATCCGGGTCGTCGTCGACGTGAAGGACCGTAATCTCGTCGCCGTGGTCGGCGATATGGAGATGCTCCAGACTAACCCCCTCCTTCACAGTCATCACGAATTCACCGTTCTCACTATCGTGTCAAAAGGCTACTGGCGTCGACGGAATGAACGGTACGCAGTGCCGTGTGAGAGCACCTGTCTCTCGTAAATCGGTTCGTGTGATTCTTCCGTGGCGGAGTGAACCTCCCACTATGGGCTTCGGTAGTTACGACGAATCCGAGCAGCAAGAACAGACGACCGACGAGGACGACGGGGAAACGGTCAACGTCCACGAACACGATCACGACGGCGACGTCAGCGTCCAGTCCGACGTCGACACTGACTCGCTCGTCGATCGGCTCGGCGAGATGCGCGAAGAGGAATAACACCCGCTCTGCGGCGGCGACTCGCGAGCGAAAGGTTCGCGGTGAGTACCCTCACTCCCGCGATGACGACGCTCACTCCCGCGACGAGAGCCCTCACTCGTCCGCGGGGAATCCCTCGACGATAGCGACGCCCGAAGACGCGCCGATCCGTTCGGCACCGGCATCCATCATCGCCGTCGCCTCCTCGTAGGAGCCGATGCCGCCGCTGGCTTTCACGGGGAGGTACTCGGCCATCAGTTCGACGTCTTCGACGGTCGCGCCGCCGTCGGCGAACCCGGTCGACGTCTTCACGAAGTCGGCCCCGGCGTCGGCGGCCGCCCCGCAGGCGCGGTGTTTCTCGTCCGTATCGAGCAGCGCCGTCTCGATGATGACCTTTACCGGGATCGGCACCGCGGCGACGACCTCCGCGATGTCGGCCTCAACGCGCTCGTCCTCGCCAGCTTTCAATCGGCCGACGTTGAGCACCATATCCAGTTCGTCGGCCCCGTGCTGCCACGCGTCGACCGCCTCGCCGTGCTTCGCGGCGGTCGAGTGCTGTCCGTGGGGGAATCCGACGACGGTCGCGATCGTGACGTCGGGCGCGTACGCCGCGGCCTCGGCGACGTAGCACGGCGGGATGCACGCGTTCATTCCGTGTGTCTCGGCCTCGTCGAGGACGGTCTCGACCGCCTCGGGTGTCGTCGTCGGTCCCAGCACCGTGTGATCGATGCGCGCGGCGAACGCTGATCTGTCCATACGCGTGCTCTCGGGGGCGACTGAGAAAAAGCGACGGGATCTGACGAGACCCGGTCACGAGCAGAAGGAGCTGGTGAGTCTTTCCGAAGGCATCGAATTCGATGGGGGTGGGTGTTGCGGGCACACGGGGCGGAGGCGGCTTTCGAGGGTATCGATCCGCGAGCTCGGCCTCCGGCATCGCTCGCGGCATTTTTCCCTCCGGGTTTTTGCGCCGAGTGGTTCGCGTAGCGAACCCGAGGCGGAAAAAGGTGGAATGGCGGTTCGGTAGCGTTTTGCCCGCGGCTCCGGATGCGCGAGTATGGCGATTCTTCCCGAGGGATTCGCGCTCCCCCCACTACCCTACCTTGCGGTGCTGCTCGCGGTGGCGGCCCTCGTCGCCCGCGAGACGTATCGGCGGTCGCCCGCGGTCACGACCGCCCGAGTACTCGCGTTCGCGCCGTGGATGGTGCTCGGATCGGCGCTGCACGTCCTCTACATCGTCGACGCGCTCCCCCCGTTCGTTCGACCGCTCGCGGGCACTCCGGCGGTGTACGTCTCCGTCGCGATCCTCGCCGTGGCGACGTGGACGGCGGCCGACGCGCTCCTCACGGCGGGCCGCGTCGCTCGCGCGCTCGCGCTCATCGGCGGGATACTCGCCGTCGCGGCCGTCGCGAGCGTCCTCGCGGTCGGCGCGGCGTCGGGAACGCTGGGACCGACGCTTCCCGTCGCGGGCGTCGTCGCCGCCGCCGTCGTCACGGGGGTGGTCTGGTTTCTGCTCGTCCGGATCGTTCCGGACGTCCGCTCGACCGGCGCACTCGGCGTGTTCGCGGTCTTCGCGCACGTCCTCGACGGCGTCACGACCGCGGTCGGGATCGATCTGCTGGGATTCGGCGAGCGCACGCCGCTGTCGCGTCTCATTATCGAATTCGCGGCCGGACTGCCGACCGAGGCGGCGCTCGGAGCCGGATGGCTGTTCGTGCTCGTCAAGATCGCGGTCGCCGCGCTCGTGGTCTGGCTCTTCGCCGACCTCATCGAGACGGATCCGACGGAGTCGCGGTTGCTGCTCGGCTTCGTCGCGGCCGTCGGACTCGGTCCGGCGACGCACAACGTGCTCTTATTCACGATCAGCGCGCCCGCCTGAGATTCACGGAGAGCACATTCGCCTGAAGTCCGCCGCTGTCCCGTCTCTCGACCGAGCGCTTTAGTGACGTGCCCGCGTCGATCCGAAGTATGTCTCGCGTCGTCTGCGCTGGCCACCTCAACTGGGACGTGACTCTCCGCGTGGACGCGCTGCCGGATCCGGACGGCGAAGTGAGAGTTACGGAGCGCCGCTGCGGCGGGGGCGGCAGCGCCGCGAACGTCGCCACCGGACTTACGGACCTCGACGTCGACGCCTCCCTCTTGGGAAGCGTCGGCGACGACGAGCACGGCCGAACGGCCCGGCGGGAACTCGTCGACGACGGCGTCGACGCCGACGACGTGGTGACTGTCTCGGGAACGGAGACCACCACGAAGTACATCGTCGTCGAGCCGTCGGGAGAAGTGATGGTGCTCGGCTGTCCCGGGGCCAACGAGGCGTTCGAGGCCGACGACCTCCCCGCGTCGACGCTCGCGGCGGCGGACCACCTCCACATGACGAGCCAGCGCCCCGAGACGGCGACGCGGCTCGCCGAGCGGGCGCGCGAGTGCGACGTTCCCGTGAGTTTCGATCCCGGCCGCCGAATCGGCGAACGGGCGTACGGCACGGCGCTGGAGTCGGTCGATTACCTCTTTTTGAACGACCGGGAAGCCGGGCTGGCGCTCGACGCGTTCGACCTCCGCGAGCAGACGCTCGTCCTCAAACACGGTCCCGACGGCGCGGAGGTCCGCGCGGGCGAGGCGCGGACGGCCCACCCGGGCTATCCGATCGACGTCGTCGACACGACGGGCGCGGGCGACGCGTTCGCGGCCGGGTTCATCGCCGCACGCGTCGAGGGCGCGGACGATCACCGCGCGCTGGAGGTCGCGAACGCCTGCGGCGCGCTCGCATCGAAAGCGCCCGGTGCTCGAACGTCGCTCACGTGGGAGCGAATCCACGCGTTTCTCGGGGAATGAGCCCAAATATCGATCTCCTGATGTATCTGCCACTGAACCAGGTGCGTTTTTGTTGCCCCGAGGAGACACGCCGATAGCGTGTTCTCTGGAGCCCTCTCTCCGCTCGTCACCGCACTCGCCGAGACGGCACGGTCAGTCCCGCGTGCGGACCTCCTCACCCTCGGAGTGCTGTTCGGCATTCCGGGCGACGAGTTGGTCCGGTTCGCTCTCGTCTGCGTGGGCTGTGGGCTCCTCGGGGCGATCGTGATGGACCTCCCGATGGCGAGTCAGGAGGACGGGTTCACCCCCGCGTACGTCGCTGCCGGACTCCTCCGCGGGACTCCACCGGCGGAGGTCTCGTTCGGCGAGGCGCTCGTCGTTCATCACGCGACGGGCGCGCTCGCCGGGGCGCTGTACGCGCTGGTCTACCTGATCGTTGCGACGCTCATCCCAAGAACTGGATCGATCGGTGCCGTCATCACTGTCGGTCACCTGATCTCGACGGTTACCATCGCGGCGTTCGTCTACGCGTTCTTCGCGCACGTGGTTCTCCCGCGTGCGGGCCGCGGGATCTACGAAGAGCGCGCGACGGCCGTCCGCGGACAGTGGTTGCGCTCGGCGGTCGTCTTCGGCGTCGTTCTCGGCGTCACGGTTCCGGCGTTCGCGAGCATCGTGTGAGCGTCAGACCCGTCGGCAGCGACATACTGAGCCCATCGAGGGTGAGGCCTTTCGACAGTCGATCGCGACGCCGACACTGACCGCGTCGTTTTTCACCGCTTCGCGTGAGTGTCCGGTATGGCGAAACAGCCGCATCTCCTCATCGAACCGGGCGACGTGAACGACATCGCGCTCATTCCCGGTGACCCGGGACGCGTCGACCGCATCGCCGCCCAGTGTGTCGACGTCGAATCCGTCGCACAGAACCGCGAGTACAAGGTCGTGAACGCGACCTACGAGGGCGTCCCCCTCACCATCTGCTCGACCGGGATCGGCTGTCCGTCCGCCGCGATCGCTGTCGAGGAGCTCTCGCGCGTCGGCGTCGAGACCGTGATCCGCGTCGGGACGACGGGCGCGCTCCAGCGCGGCATCGAGATCGGTGATATGATCGTCGCGACCGGCGCGGCGAAGGAGGAGGGCACCTCCAAGCGCTACGAGGACAGCGTGATTCCGGCAGTTCCCGACTACGATGTGCTCTCCGCGCTCGTCGATTCCGCGGAGGCGAACGGCGAGGACGTCCACGTCGGCCCCATCGTCTCCGACGACGCCTTCTACAACGAGAGCGACGCGTACGTCGAGGAGTGGGAGGCGGCGAACTTGCTGGCGATCGAGATGGAAGCCGCGGCCGTCTTCTCGCTCGCGCGGCGGAAGGGCCTCGCCGCCGGTGCGATCTGTACGGTCGACGGCAACCTCGTCGAGGGGACGCAAAAGGGAGCCGACTCCGACGAGGAATTACCGGAGAAGGCCAAGAACAACGTCGAGCGCGCGATCGCGCTCACGCTCGACGCGGTCGTCGATCTGGCGTGAGATGACTGATCGGCGGCTCCTCGATGCGGCGATCGAACGACTCGCCGCCGCGCGGAGTCGCGTCCAACGGATCGAACGGCGGGAGCTCCGTGAATTCCGTCGGTGGATTCAGAACACGAGCAACCTGCTTCACCTCTCGATCGTCCTTATCGTCCCGGTCGTCATCGGCTTCGTCACCTACCTCTCGAACCACGTCCAGACGCTCTCGTTCCTGCTCTTCCCGCCGCTGGCGTCGGGGACGTACACGCTTTTTTCGGACCCTGAAGGGAGGTACTCGAACCCGGTTCGGTTCGTCGCGAGCCTCAGCGCTGGCGCGTTGTGTGGGCTCGTCGCGTACACGTCGACCGCGTGGCTGTACGGTGGGATCGATGCCGGAACCGTCTTACCCGAGAGCGCGGCGCTCGCCGTCTTCCTCACCGGACTGGTCACGTGGGCGGCGGACATCGAAGCGCCGTCGGCGTTCGCGACGGCGCTCTTAGCGCTCGTGACCGGGGACGTCGACCCGGCGGCATACGTAGTGAGCATCGTCATCGCCGCGTCTCTCGTCGCCAGCGTGTTCGCCGTCTGGCGCGAGCAGTTCTACGAAAAGCGCGCGGAATACCTCTACGAGACGGTCCGCGGCGACGACCACGTGCTCGTCCCGATGCGAGGCGAGACGAGCGAGCAGACCGCGTTCTTCGGGGCGCGTCTCGCGGCCGCACACGAGGCAGGGAAAGTAGTCCTCTGTGATGTGGTCTCCGCGCCGGACACCGACGGCGATACGACGAATTCCGTCTCTGATTTGTCAGCGTACAACACCGGTTCGACCCCCGGCGACGATGCCCTCGATTCGGCCGCTAGCGACGACGTCCTCGATTCGGCCGCTGGCGACGACGCCCTCGATCCGGCCACGGCCGAACGCGTCGAACAACTCGAAGGCGTCGCCGGAACGATCCGCACGAGAATCGGGGTCCCCTGCGAGGTCGTCGTCGTCGCCGGGAATCCGGTTTCCGCCACGATCCAGGCCGCGCGAAACGCGAACTGCGATCTGATCGTGACGCCGTACGAGGAAGAGCGCGGCGCGCTCTCGCCGTACGTCCGCGGGATCTTCAACAGCGACGTCGACGCCGTCGCCTTTCGTACCCGGTCGGAGCGCCGCCGCTGGACGCGCGTACTAGTGCTCGTGGCGCGGCCCGGCGACACCGCCCACGCGATGATCGACTTCGCAACCCGGCTCACGCACGGTCGCGGGACCGTGAGCGTCACGACGTGTATCGGCAGCGAGATCGAACGTCGTACGGCGGAGATGCGGTTGGATCGACACGTCGAAACCGTCGAGGGGAACATCGAGACGCGCGTCGCGCGCAGTCCCGTCGGAGATTTCATCGCCGAGAACGCGAACAACTACGACGTGCTCGTTCTCGGATCGAGCGGCGAGCGCTCGCCCGCCTCCCGGTTCGTTTCACCGCCGACGTTCCAGCAGCTACGGGACCTCGACTGTGACGTGGCCGTCTTCGATCGCGGTCGGCCCTGAACTGATCGGGTCGATTCCGGAGCCAGTGCCGCGCCGGACTGCCGGATAGGGGTTCTCGTTAGCTGCTTCGCCCGTCGGACGCCGAGTCCTCCCCGTCGAACTCGAAACCGCCGCGTTCCTCGTCGCGGTCACCCCCCGGCGATGGGTCCCCGCTCGCCGTCTCGTTCATCTCCTCGACCGCCGCCACCGCGGCCTCCATATCGGTGTCGCCGTCCTCGCCGAGTAGCCGGGCTTCAAGCGCTTCGGCACCCTCGCCGCCGAGGGCGGACTCGGCCAGGAAGTGCGCCCCGAGCGCCGCCGGACTGATGACTGTGTCCGCACCGGCGCGTTTCAGCTTGTCGATGTTTTCCCGTTGCGTCGCCGCGGCGACGATCGTCACCTCGGGATTCAGCTGTCTGGCCGTGAGGATCGTGAGCGCGTCCTCCGCGTCGTTGTTGGTCGCCGCGATGACGGCTTTCGCGACGTCGACCTTGCCGCGGCGCTGCGCCTCCTCGTCGCTCGGATCGTCGGTGAGGACCGTGTATCCGCGCTCCGTGAGGCGTCTGGCGCGCTCCTCATCGTCGACGACGACGAGTACGTTCGCTTTCGGCGCGAGTTCTTCGAGAATCGGTTCCGTCAGGTCCCCGAATCCGAGTACGAGGACGTGGTTATCCAGTACGTCGAGTTGTTCTTCTGTCATACGTCCGAGTGCCTTTGAAAACCGCGCTTCGATGAGCGGCGTAAACACGACCCCGAGGACGACCGCGAACGACGAGACCGTAACGAGAAGCACCGACAGCGCGAACAGTTTCCCAACCGCCGATTCCGGGGTGATGTCGCCGTATCCGACGGTGCTTCCGGTGACCAGCGAGAAGTAAAACGCATCCAGCAGCGTGTTGACGTCGTTGCCGAACTCCTCTCGGAGGGCGAACGCCCCGACCGTGCCGTACGCCTGTGCGCCCGCGAGCGCCGACAACGACGCGATCTGCGTCGTCGTGAGCGAGATATCGCGGTCGAACGCCCGGACGTTCATCCCGACGATCAACAGCGCGAGCGCCGAGAGCGCGATCAACGGGATCGACAGCTGAGAGGTCTGCAGCACGCCCTGTGCGGCCGTCACCGGGAACAGCACGACCGCCGCATACCAGGCTGCACGGAGGCGACGCTGAAGGCCGAACGCGCAGATGAGGAGCACGAACCCGGTCAACGTCCCGGTGAACGCGGTGATTTGTCGGACCACGCCCGGGACGAGGACGCCGACCAGGTGGAAATCGGCCGCGCCGCCGACGCCGATGTTCGCGATGCCGGTCACGACCGACAGCACGCCGACGAGCAGCGTCAGCACGACCGATGCGCGTGCCCCGACCCAATCCCGCGAAATCCCCATACCTCACCCTTCCGCGTCACCAACTTAATTATCTCGCACTTGGTTGTCGCCCTCGGAAGATCCGACTCCGTCCCTCGGAAGCCGTTGCCACCACCGACCGGAAAGCGGGACGGTGTCATCGCCGTTCGTGGATCGAGGCGTAGCTACCGCCGTTCGTGGACCGAGATGTAGCTACCGTCGCTCGGATCGAGGCTGTCGGGTGCGAATAAACGTGGGAGCGGGTGGGTGCACTATATAGTGGTCCGGTGGACTGCGTAGCGGTCAGAACACCACCAGTCACTCAATACCGCCACGAGCGGTCCTATACTCCTATTATAAACCGCTTTAGTATCTTCTCGCCCCGATACAGGTGATGGCGCAAGACGCAGACAGTCGGTCCATCGTATCACGGCGCAAATTCCTCCTGTCCTCGGGCGTGGCGGGAGCGGCCGCACTCGCCGGGTGTAGTTCGAGCACCGGCGGGAGCAGCGGAGACGGAAGCGGGGACGGAAGCGGCGGAGGCAGCGGCGGAAGCTCTGGCGGGAGCAGCTCCGGAGACAGCTCCGGAGACAGCTCCGGAGACAGCAGCGGGGGCCTCTCGGGAGAGGTCGTCAACTCCGGGAGCAGTACCGTCTACCCGGTCACCAACGCGATGGCCGAGCGGTTTATGGAGCAGTACCCGGAGGTCAACGTCACCGTCGACTCGACCGGGAGCGGCGGCGGCTTCGAGAACCACTTCTGTCCCGGAAACGCCGACATCAACGGTGCCTCCCGAGCGATCAAGGACGAAGAGGTCGAGCACTGTACGGGCAACGACGTCGAACCGATCGAGTTCCACATCGCCAGTGACGCGCTCACGATGGCGGTCAACAACGACGCTGACTGGGTCGACAGTATGACGTTCGATGAGATGTCCCAGATCTGGCGCGAAGACGGCGCGGAGATGTGGTCCGACGTCCGCGACGAGTGGCCCGACGAGGAGTTCGAGCTGTTCGGTCCCGCGTCGACCTCGGGGACGTACGACTGGTTCAACGCGAACGTGATCGGCGAGGACTACAACCACACCGCACAGCACGAACCCACGGAGGAGGACAACCTCATCGTTCAGGGGATTCAGGACTCCGAGTACGCGATGGGGTACTTCGGTTACGCCTACTACAACGAGAACTCCGACGCCGTCAAGGCGATCAGCGTGGCGGCAGAGGAGGGCGACGAACCGGGTGCACCCAGCCTCTCGGCCGCCAAGGACGGTACCTACCCGATGGCCCGCCCGCTGTTCATCTACGGGTCCGAGGCCGCGATTCAGCGCGAGGAAGTGTACGAGTTCCTCAACTTCTACCTCGAGAACGCCGAGACGGATATGGTCCAGGAGATCGGATACGTTCCGTCGAGTGTCGAGATGCGCGATGAGAATCTGAATGCACTGAACGACGTCTACAACGGCTAAATCGAGTGTATTCGCGGATCGAAATTCTCTCCAATGAGTAACGAACCAGCGAAGTTACAGCTCACCGGTGGTGAGCAACGCAGAGTCGTCCGAGAGCGACTGTACCGGCACCTGTTACTGCTCTGTGCGTCCGTGACGGTCGTCGTCACCGGGAGCATCATCTTCGCGCTCGCGTTCGACGCCGTACAGTTCTTCGAGATGGTCGATCCCGTCGACTTCTTCACCGGGACGACGTGGATTACCGACAGAGGCCAGTTCGGCGTCCTGCCGCTCGTGACCGGGACGCTTCTCGTCACGGTCGTCGCCGGACTGGTCGCGATCCCCGTCGGCGTGCTCGCGGCGATCTATCTGAGCGAGTACGCGAGCGCTCGCGCGCGGTCAGTCCTGAAACCGGCATTGGAGATCCTCGCGGGCATTCCGACGGTCGTGTACGGCTACTTGGCGCTGATCTACCTGACGCCGTTTCTGCGCACGCTCGGCATCGATCTCGGGACGTTCAACGTCCTGAGCGCGTCGGTTATGGTCGGCGTGATGATCATCCCGATGGTGTCGAGTCTCAGCGAGGACGCGATGAGCGCCGTCCCGGCGTCGTTGCGCGAGGGTGGCTTCACTCTGGGAGCGACGAAGTTTCAGGTCTCGACCGGAATCGTCGTCCCCGCCGCCATCTCCGGGATATTCGCGTCGTTCATCCTCGCGCTCTCGCGGGCCATCGGCGAGACGATGGTCGTGGTGATGGCGATGGGCCTCCGGCCGCGGATGTTCGACCTGAGCGCGCCGTTATCGAGCTTACAGGAGTCCGGACAGACGATGACTTCGGCGATGGTCCAGGCCGTGACGAGCGACGTCGGGGCCGCCTCGCCGACGTACAAGAGTATGTTCGCGCTCGGACTGACGCTGTTTGCGATCACCTTCGCGATGAACTACCTCAGCAACTGGATCGCCGAGCGGTATCGGGAGGAGTACAACTGATGGCGCAGGAGCAGTCAGCGGGATCCGGACAGGGATTCGCCGGTGACTCGGGCGTGAGTCGGATTCGCGGTCGCGTCTTCGAGTGGCTCACCCTCGGGGCGACGGTGTTCGGCCTCGTGATGGTGACGGCGCTCCTCGCGTACGTGTTCAACGACGCGATCCGACCGTTCAGCGCGGATCCCCTGTGGCACCTAGTGTACGCGACCACGGTCGTCCTTCCGGCACTGGTCCTGTTGGCCACGTACTATACCTCGGACGAACCCGCGGGCGAGGTCGCGATCGCGAGCACGGGGATTCCGATCGTCGGACTCGTCGCTGGTTCCGGGTTGGTCGTCCTGTTCATCGAACTTCTCACCCCGGCGGACTGGTTCGGGCTCGTCGTCGGCCTCGTCTGTGCGGCCGCCGTCGTCAGACTGCACCAACTGACGCGCCCGAACGCCGCGGTCGAGCGGCTGTTCGTGATCGTCCTGGCCCCACTGCTCGCAATCACGGGGATTCCGGCGATGAACATCCAACGTACGTTCTCCTCGCCGCTGACGACCACCGAGATTGTGACGATCGACGCGGCCACCCCCTCGCTGCTCCCGAGCGTCGGGGACGTCCTCCGCCCGCTGCTCACCGCGGTTCCGGGGTGGGTTCTGCTCGTCGCTGCGGTGACGCTTCCGGTGGCGACCCTCTTCGGCCGACAGGTCGCAGCGCGCCGCGGAGACGGCCGCGGGGTTCGAGAGGTGGTCGTCGGATCCGTCGGACTCGTTGCAGTCGGTTCGCTTGTGGCACCGCTGTTCGGGTTGGCCCCCCAACACTGGGTGCTGTTGGCGACGACCGCTGTCCTACCGACCGGTGTCTATCTGGAAGGCGTGGTTCGCCGCCGCACCGGCGTCTTGGGCGTCGCGTTTCCGATCGTCCTCGGAGCGGGTCTCGTCCTCGGAACGGCACTCACGAACGCCTTCGGTCTCGCGGGGCCGTCCTCGTGGATCGGCTGGGACTTCCTGACCAGTCCGACGTCGATCACGCCCGAGGACGCGGGCATCTATCCACCGCTCGTTGGGTCGGTACTGATGCTCGTCGTCATCATCACGCTCGTGTTTCCGATCGGCGTCGGTGCTGCGATCTACCTCGAGGAGTACGCGCCGAAAACGGGTGCCCGCGGCCGACTCGTCGAACTCATCGAGATCAACATCGGCAATCTCGCCGGTGTGCCGTCGGTCGTGTACGGGCTGCTCGGGCTTGGTCTGTTCGTCAAAGGCATCGGTCTCGATTCCGGAATCGTCATCGTGGGCGGGCTGACGGTGGGGCTGTTGATCCTGCCGATCGTCATCATCTCCGCACAGGAGGCGGTCCGCGCGGTCCCGGACTCGCTCCGTCGTGCGTCCTACGGGATGGGCGCGACGAAGTGGCAAACGACTCGGAACGTCGTTCTGCCGCGCGCGCTTCCGGGCATCCTCACCGGGACGATTCTCGCCCTCGGGCGCGCGATCGGCGAGACCGCGCCGCTCTTAATGATCGGCGCTGCGGCCTCCGTTCGCCTCGCACCGAACGGCTTCTTCGACAAGTTCAGCGCGATGCCGCGTCAGATCTTCGCGTGGTCCTCGGAGTTCGACCCGGACTTCCGCTTCGGCGTGCTCGCTGCAGGCGTCGTCACGCTGCTTCTCGTTCTCCTGCTGATGAACGGGACGGCGATCCTCATTCGGAACAGATATCAGCGAAGTGATTGACAAATGGTAGAAAACGACTTCGATCGACCCGGTGCATCGCCCGAAAACGCCAGCACGGCTCACTCGACAGCTAGAGGGCTGGATGCCGAAACCGCCGCCGAACAGCCGACAGCAGCCGCGGTTGAGTCGTCCGTGGCCGAGACGCCAACGACGGAATCAAACGCGGGCGACTCGTCGGCGTCCCACCCTTCCTCGGAGCGACAGTCGGCGGGCGGATCGACCGCGGCGGAGTCGACGAACGGAATCATCAGCGCTCGCGACCTCGACGTGTACTACGGCGACGAGCGCGCACTCAGGGACGTCTCTATCGAAATCCGCTCCGAACGGGTCACCGCGATCATCGGTCCGTCCGGCTGCGGGAAGTCGACGTTCCTCCGGTGTTTCAACCGGATGAACGACCTCATCCAGTCCGCCCGCGTCGACGGACGCGTCGAGTTCGAGGGGACGAACATCTACGACGACGACGTCGATCCGGTCGCCCTGCGACGCCGTATCGGGATGGTGTTCCAACAGCCCAACCCGTTCCCGAAGAGCATCTTCGACAACGTCGCCTACGGGCTTCGAACCCAGGACGACACCGAGAACCTGGACGAGCGGGTCGAGCGCGCGCTCAAACGAGCCGCGCTCTGGGACGAAGTCGAGGGGGATCTCGACAAGAGCGCGCTGGATCTCTCCGGCGGGCAACAGCAGCGCCTCTGCACCGCCCGCGCGATCGCGGTCGATCCCGACATCATCCTGATGGACGAACCCGCCTCGGCGCTGGACCCGATCGCGACCTCGAAGATCGAGGACCTCATCGAGGAACTCGCCGAGGACTACACCGTCGTCATCGTGACGCACAATATGCAGCAGGCCGCGCGAATCTCCGACCGCACGGCGGTCTTTCTCACCGGCGGGGAACTGGTTGAGTACGGCGACACAGATCAGATCTTCGAGAACCCCGAGAGCGACCGGGTCGAAGACTACATCACCGGGAAGTTTGGATGACCGATGGAGACGCGTAAGATCCAGTCCGTCGGTGGAGGTACCTACACCGTGTCGCTGCCGCGGGCGTGGGCGGATTCGGAGGGCGTCGAAGCGGGCGACGTCGTCAACCTCCACACCCGCATCGACGGCGTGCTGATGGTGCAGACTCGGCAGGTCGACGACGGCTCTCTTGGACAGGTCACGATTCCCGTCTCCGAGGAGAACCCGGCCTGGATCGAGCAGGCACTGCGTGCGGCCTATGCGGCGGGCGCGACCGAAGTGGCGCTCGATTCGGAGACGACCTTCGCGAGCGAGCAGCGACGGGCGGCCGAACGGACTGCTCGAAACCTCACGGGCGTTTCGATCGTCGAGGAGTCCGACGCGTCGATCGTCGTGCGGACCTCGCTCGACCCGCGGGAGGTCTCGGTTCGCCAATCGCTCCGGCAACTCAACTACGTCGCGCTGTCGATGCACCGGGACGCGACCGACGCTCTGCTTGGCGATGCGTCGCCGGAGCGGTTGACCGGACGCGACGAGCAGGCTGACCGACTGTACGCGTTGATCGAGCGGTCGTTCGTCCGCGGACTGGCCCGTCTCGACGAGACGGACGCGCTCGGCGTCACGCGATCGGAGCTGTACGAACTGTGGTTGACAGCTCGCGAGCTCGAACGCGTCGCCGATCACGCCGAGGCCATTGCGGCGATCGCCGCGGCGTCCGATAGCAGGCGCTCGACCACGGAGCGTGCGCCCTCGGTCTCGGAATCGCCTCCGTCATCGTCCGAGCGCACCTCCCCGACGCGGGACCGAACGCGTATCGAGACGCTCGCGTCGATATCCAGGGGGATCGTCTCGGACGCGGTCGGCATCATCGTCGGCGACCTCGCAGCCGAGACCGCCCGGCGCGTGCTGATCGACCGCGACCGGCTCCGCGAGTCGCTCGAAACGAGTGACCGGAAACTGTTGACGAGCGCCGACCCCGACGTCGCGCTCGTGCGCAGCCTCACCAGAATCCGGCGGACTGCCGAGTGCGGGGGCAACGTCGCCGAGTTGGCGCTCCAGTGCGCGGTTCGCAGGGACGACCTCCGAGCGCCAGCGGGACACGCGGGGCCGCGAGACCTATCGCCCGGAGGCGTTGTCGGCATCGACCGCGAGCGGTGAGGGTTCCTCGTGTGTCTCGCCGTCTTGGTAGACCGTATTGAGGTACCATAGAAGACTTCCCACACCTACAGAGGACTCGTTCAAGACAGAGAAGTGACATCACACACTGGAAAGCGCTATTTCCAGTACCTGTCAGGAACGCTGTTTCAGATTCGGGTTGATTCGCGGGCGCGAATCCCCGATTCCGAATCACCCGTCTGAGCCACCATTGAGCCGGAGATAATACTCGTAATACGTGTCTCCGTACTGGATCATTTCTTTTTCGTTTGTACGGACACCAGCGTCTTTCCGGATGTTCCCGTCGATGTAGGGGCGTTTGTCCATCGCGCGCAGAAGTTCCTCGTAGGCCTCCGAGAACGGGTGAGTCTCACTGTAACCGTCGGTCTCCGCTTCGGTGATTATTCGCTGAACCTCCGACGAGAGGTCATCCTGCGAGGTTCGCGCGCCGACGAGCGTGGCCCTAAGAATCGTCTCCATTCGGTCGGGATCTTCGGTAACCGGTTCGGCTGTCGGTCGGTAGACTGCCTCGTAGAACTGTTCGTGGGTAATCTCAACCTCGTAGGTGGTCTCCCGGTAGGTGACGTGGTCGGGATCACCCTCGGCGAGGAGATCGCTCTCATCGCGGGCCGCCTCGCTTCGATACACGTACCCACCACGCTGGACCAGCCCCGACGGGTAGCCGCCCTCGTTCCCCCGGGCTCGCGCGGCCATATGTGCGATATGCACAGCACGGTGATCGGATTCTGGGAGATCTCCGTTTTCGCCCCCGTCGACGGGTGTAGCTGTCGAACCCTCGGATTCAAACAGTCGGAGCACGGGATAGGTCTCGGTGATTTCGTCGACGATGACCGAGTTCAGCTGATAGTAGATCCCCTCGTGGACGGCATAGGCAGGATCCTCGGGACGTGCGAAAAACGGTCTCCGAAGTTGGGTCGTGTACTGCTCGTCGTTCAGGGCGGCCTCCAGCGCCTGCTCGTCCCAGCGGTCGTCGGGGTCCCCGCGTCCGTGGACATACCTGTTACGGAGTGGTTCGTCGACTCGGGTGAGCGAAAGCGTAAGCTCCATCCCGGTATCCCCTCTCGGAGTGTTGTTGCCGAACTCGAGGCACCCTGCGGAGGCAGTGATCCCGACAGCCAGTCCGCTTGCGAGTAGGTGTCGACGAGACAGCAGAAAGTCTTGCATACAGTACCGTCATTACGGTCACGGAAAGGGGTTCTCGAAGCTCAAGTAAACGTTTGAGCAATTATCGACTATCAGTACGCAGGTCAGTTCTATCAGATGATTTACCAAAGGGGAGTGGAATCAAGATTATTGAATCGGTCAATACAGGAGATCATCTACCGGTCAGACCAGAAGCTACATCCTCCGAGAGATGCCTTCGCTATTGTCGGTCACGCTATCTTTATACACGCTCAAATCCTACATTATTGTTGGTGTAGAAAATGACGTACCTGATCGGTAAATCTCCTGTAGAGGACTTCGAGAAGTGGAAATCGGCGTTCCACGATAATGAGCCATACCGCACTGAACATGGAGAACGTGGCTATCAGGTCTTCCAGTCAGTGGATAACCCAAACGATGTGGTCGTCCTCTTCGAATGGGACGAGAACAAAGACCCTCGTGCTTTCTTCGAATCCGAGGAAATGCGTGAGATAATGACGGAGGCTGGTTTAAAGAACCGTCCCGATTTGACCGAGGTTGAGTTAGTCGATCAGAAGCCAGCTCAACAACCGTCTGCGTAAACTCACAGACGAATTTTTTGATTCTCGCGCCGATAGCTACGCGGGTTGTTAGTGTTCCAACAGTTGACAGTGCCTCTACGAGGAATATGCAATACCAATTCTACGCCTGATTCTGTGAATTTTAGTCGGAAAAAGTAGTGCAGATCGGTCAGTTCAGTCACTCTAACACACGATACCGCTTAACAGGCCTCAGGAGCTTTACTCCCAAAATGAGATACAAGAAAATTCCAATACCGAGATAGAGATTATATGTTTGATAAAACTCATACACGACTAGAACAGGGACAAGAGCGATACTTGAGATTCCGTATATTACTAGAGAGACTCGGATAGCTGTTTGAGGCACCCAATGCGAGCTTATCTCGAATTTGACTGTCTCGTCATCGCCATCGGTATTTTCGATTTCTTCTGCTATATCGTGTATCACAGCAGCGGCAACGACCACTGTTGCTGTGACAAGAAACATCTGCCAATCCTGTTTTAAATAAGAGATATATCCGAGTAAGGCAGGTGGTAAGAAAACCGTCTCTGAGCGGGTTCCTGAGAAAACCCTAATGAGATCAACGACCATACAATTACATCTCTCCTGCTCTTTCTTATAAGATCATTGCAGAACTGTCTAAACCAGAATTTCTCATAGAAGTATTCGGCCTTGTTGAAACCTTATGCGGTGATGTGTTTTAGGAGCCGTGCTGAATACAGAGCGTGAGTTCAGCATACCGACTTCGTTTGCTTCGCGTTGAAAATAGTGAATCAGGTGTTCAATAAGCAAGTTCCTTCTCTCGGTTGATTCGACGAAATAGACGTGGAATCAAGATTAGTAGATCACTCAAGTCAGTCAGTATGAGCAGTTGCGTGAACTCCACGATGGGTCGGAAGTTAACACATATATCCGACAACGATGTATTCCTCCGTTATATGCAATTCTGTGTTGAGTGTGGTTCGATGATGCACACAGCGGGTGACACGTGGGTGTGTCGCTCCTGTGCGAACGAAGAGCCGCGGGACTCGCAAGCAGAAACGGCGATGGCGACCCGGGATGTACAGCGGGACGACGGAGCACCCGCCGTGGCCGACGCGACCCAGGGCACCACCGAGACGATGCAGGAGCCCTGTCCGGCGGATGACTGCGACAGCGACCGAGCCTACTACGAGATGATGCCGAAGCCGGGCGGCTCCTACGAGGTTCGGCTGTTCACCTGCGTCGAGTGCGGCCACAAGTGGCGCGAGTCCTGACGGCGCATCTCGGGAACCCCGCCGCTTACATATGTGCAGACTGCCACATCCTTTTTCAAGGCGAGAATCCCACCGTTTACCGCGGGCGTGAATCCGACAACTCCTACCCAAACCACCGTCGGTTGCAGGCCGAATACCTCACGACTGTCAACCTTTGACCCCCTGCGTCTTGGTAAATCTCTCACCGGATACTGCGGCGAGACCGCTGAACAGTTCCGATACGCACTACCAGCGCGCTGACAGCGACAGGTGTTTAGCCTCCGCGTGAGAGTAGCCGTCGATGGCAACGCTCCCCGTTGAAATCCTCTACGGTCTCTATCTCGGTGTGCTGACAGGGCTCGTTCCGGCGCTCATCGCGTGGCTGCTCGGGTTCGGATTCAAGTACTTCACCGGAATCACCATTCCCGGACTCGGTGTCGTCGCGCTCGGCGTCACGATCGCCGGGCTGAACGGCGGACTCCTCGCCCTCGCTGACCCCTCGCTCACTGGTTCCGCGAATCAGTTACGGCTCACGATCGCCCTCCTCGTCGTGCTGATGGGGACGCTCTACGCACACGGCCAGGGCGATAAGATGGGCGCGGCGCTCCCGAAGCGCATCAGCCTCCGCGAACTCACGAAGCGGACGCTCTCGGCCGACGTTGTGGAACTCGTCGGCGGCCGCGGGCAGGTAGAGATCAGCGTCGTCGGCGACGTCGGCGACATCGAAGGGTATCCGCCGCTCCCGTCCGCCCTCCGCGAGTCAATCCATACTGAGACGTGGACGTTTCCCGCGGATCTCCCGCTCGTCGAACTGGAGTCGCGGATCGAGGCCGCACTCCGGACCGAGTACGACCTCCTCGAGGTGTCCGCGAGTATCGACGAACGGGCCCGCGCGACGATCGCCGCGGCTCCGCCGACCAGCGGACTCTCGAAACACCTCCGCCCCGGCGAACGGGCCGTCTCCGTCGAGGCGCTGGTCCCGACCGGTGCAGCACGGGGGGACGACGTGACCGTCATCGCCGACGGGCGGCGGTTCGACGCGCGGCTGCTCGGCGTCGTCGACACCGAATCGGACGACGCGCAGACGGTCGCGGACGAGCAGCCGGTGGCCGAAAGCGACGGCGGTGAGGACGCCGCCGCGGACGACTCGCCGGGGATCGACGCGACTGCACAGAGCGCGGCCGGTGGACGCGCACGCGTCACGATCGCCTTGAATCGCCAGTCGGCCCAGACGCTCGTCGGTGCCGACGACGTCCGGCTGATCGTCAAGTCCCGCGGCAGCCGACGGGAGTTCGAACTGGTGGGGCTGCTACGCCGGACCGGAAAGCGGTTTCGACGGTTCACCGTCGGCTCCGGGAGCGAACTCGCGGGAACGACGCTCGGTGACCTCGCGGTTCGCGACGCCTACGGGGTGGTGGTCCTCGCGATCAGGAGCGACGGTTCGTGGTCGATCGTGCCGCGGGGGACACAACAGGTCACCGCTGGCGACGACCTCCTCGTCGTGGGCGGCAAGCCGGATCTCGACGCGTTTGGGGGGGTGGTCGCGTGATCGAGGTCGCACCCGCGATGTCGTCCATCTCGCCCATCCAGGTCGAGACCGGACTCGCGGGCGATCCGACGTTCGTCGGCGCGGTGACGCAGGTAGTCGGACTCGGCCTGACGGCCGCGCTCGTCGCGGCGCTCGCGGCGATCGTTTATCGGTGGTACACCCGCGAGGAGATTCCGGCGTGGCTCGCGACGCTCGTCGGCGCGTCCGGTGTCGCGTTGTACCTCAACGCCGTCGGGCTGTTCCAACAGGCCGTCGGCTCGAACCCTGCGGATATCTTCGATCCGATGACCGTGCTCATCAACGGGGCGACACTGGGTGCGGCGATCGCGGTCTCCCCGGCCGGGCGCGCCGTCGGCGACCGAATCGCCACGAGCGCGTTCGCCGTCATCGGCGCGCGCGAACTCGACACGGAGGTTAGCCGACTGGTCAGCAACGTCGGTCGGGTTCGCGCCGTCAAACTCCCCGAGGAAGCCGACGACGTCGACGACATCGAGGGCTACGAACCGGTCCCGACCGCGACGAAAGCGGAGTTGGCGGGCAAGACGTTGCTGGTGCCCCGAAACCTCCGCGGCGACGCCCTCAGAGCCCGGATCATCACGCGTATCAAGGAAGACTACGGCGTCGGCTACGTCGATCTCGAACTCGACGACGACGGGACCGTGACGCGGCTCGGACTCGGGCGGCGCGCGGCCGGGCTTGGAACGACGCTCGCGCCTGGATTCGCCGCCGTCGCCGTCCGCGCGGATCCCGGCGCGGGCGCGTCGGCTGGCGACGCGATACAGCTCTGGCGGAGATCGGATGGCGCGGACGGCACCGGGACGGCGACTCGAATCGCGAGCGGCGAGCTCCGCGCGTCGACGGAGGACGTCGCGACGGTGATCCTCGACGAGGCCGACGCCGCGGCGCTCGACCCCGACGACACCTATCGGCTCATCACACTCCCGACTGACCCCGGTGCGGAGCGGGAGTTCACCGCCCTCCTGCGCGCGGCCGACGAGACGATGGATGTCGTCACCGTCGCGTCGGACAGCGCTCTCGACGGGGCCACGCTCGGCTCCGTCGACGCGACCGTCGTCGCCGTCCACGACGCCAGCGGCGTCACCGAGCCGATCCCCGCACGGGGCCGAGAACTGGCGGTCGGGGACACGCTCTACGTCGTCGCTCGGCCCGAACGGCTCCGCGAGATCGCCGGACTCGCGAGCGCGGCCGCGACAGCAGATGGTGGCGCAGACCCGGCGGGCGACGCGGACCCGACGGGCGGCACAGAACCGATGGCCGACGGAGAACGCAACGCCGATTGACGATACGCGGGGAAGGCGACACTGACTGACGACTGACACCGGTCACTATCGGACTCGCGGCGTAACGCTCAACTCGCCGCGGGCGCGAGAGGAGGTATGCACACGGTCACTTGGCGGCTCTTTGCCGACCTCGCAGAGATCGCGGGCGGACGAGAACACAGCGTCGACGTCGACCCCGACGGGACGGTCGGCGACGCGCTCGACGCGTTGGTCGCGGCGTGTGACGGACTCGACGACCGCATTCTGGACGACGGCGCGCTCGCCGACGACGTCAATCTGATGCAGAACGGGACGCCCGCCTCGCCCGATTCGAAGCTCGAAGACGGTGACGAACTCGCGATGTTCCCGCCGGTCACCGGCGGGTAGTTGTTTCAGCGACGATCGGCGAGTAGTTGTTTCAGCGACGATCAGCGGGTAGTGTGGGCTGCGGGGAGCCACCTCCCGAATACGACAGTCACTCGTCGGAGGCGATACCCACTTTTCGGCTACGACAGCCACTCCTCAGGCTTCGTGTCGTAGTCGATGTCGGACGCCTGGATCCGCGTTTCCAACTCGGCGTCCAGCCCGAACTCCTCGAAGGCGTCGCCGTCGTAGCGGATCCGAACGCCGACCTCGGTCGGTTCCGGTTCGCGGTTGCGACGCCTGGCCACTTCGATGTCGTGGTCGTCGTACTCCTTTCGAATCGTCATCAGGTTCACCGGCCGCCCCCACAGCGCGTGGACGCGTTCGAGGACGTCGCGCGCCTGCTGGATGTCGAGGATGATCCCGTTGTATCGGTGTCCCAACAGCAACTCGCCGCGGTTCTCGAAGTTGTCGTCGAAGACGGCGACCGTCGGCTTGCCGAAGTTCGTGAACCGCAGGAGCAACTTCTTCTTGACGTCCGCGGGATCGGTCGACGCGACGCGGAAATCACCCGTCGAGCGGGTGTACTCGTAGGTGAAGTAGTTGTTCGACTCGACGAATTCCGGCGAGAGGAACGCGTCGACGAACGTCACGTCGTTGTGGCTCTCCCGGATCGACCGCATTCGATCCCAGCCCGCGGTCTTTTCGACGTCGGCGATCGCCGTCTCGACGCTCCCGTACGCCGTCTCGTCGAAGATGTATCTGGAGAGCTCTTCGAGTTCCGCGCGTCGGACGCGTCCGAGGAACCCTCGATTTTGCGGCTTCACGAGCGAGAAGTGCCGCTCGGCGAGGCCCTCGTAGGTGAGCACCTTCCACGGGTACCGCTCGACGTCGACCGCGTCGGGATCTGTCAGCGCGCGGTCCAGCGTTTCCCAGTCGACGCGCGGGTCGTCCTCGGGGAGCGCCGCGAGCGCTTCGAGGGTGTCGCTGCCGACGCTCTCGATCGGCTCCGCCGGTTCGAGAAGTCGCTGGACCGCCGCGAAGTCGACGGCGTCGTGGAAGTTCCGCCACGTTATCCCCTCGACGCGCAGGAGTCTCTCGACTACCTCTCGCCGGTTGGTCGTGTTCTCGACGTACTCCCACAGCTCCTTTCCGAGTTTGTAGGGATTGAGCCCGGGCGAACCCAGCACGCGGGACTGGTGATCGGCGTAGGTGACGAACTCCTCAACGTCGGCGAAGCGCTCCTCGCCCATCATCAGCGACTCCCAGTAGGCGGCCCAACCCTCGTTCATCACCTTCGTCATCTTCTGCGGAGCGAAGTAGTACGCCTCCCGGCGGAGCAGGTCGAGGACGTCCTTCTGCCACGGCTCCATATCGACAGCCTCGCCCGACTCATCGTCGTAGACCATCCCGTGCTCGCGGAGGAATCCGAGGATATCGGCGCGTGGGTGATCGAGCGCCGCAGCGCTCGCTTCAGCGTCGGCGAGGGCATCGAGCCACTCGTCGTCGAACACCGCCTCGCGAACCGATTCGGAGAGCCTGAGTTCGTCGAGTTTGTCACGCAGGTCTTCGGGTGGTCTCCGCTCGGCGTCGCGGTCGGCCGCGAGCGGCCGGTGTTGGTCGATCGTGTCTTCGAGGCACGCGACGGCGTCGACGAAGCGTTCGACCGCGTCCTGGTCGATCTCGGGATCGGCGACGTAGCGCTGGATCGTCTCGCCGTGTCGTTCGAGCATCGCGGCGGCGTCGAGGTCGTCGTCGCCCGCGAACCGACCGAACCACTCGTTGTTGCGGAAGAAGTCCGCGTGGGCCTCGACGTGCGTGATGACGGCCTTCTGGTCGGCCAGCGAGTTCGATTCCTGGAGGAACGCGTGGCTCGGATCGTCGTTGTTGACGATCTCGAAGGCCTTGCCCATCCCGAACTGGTCCTGCTTGCGCTGGCGGTCGTACGTCATCCCCCAGCGCCAGTGGGGGTAGCGTCGCTGGAAGCCGCCGTAGGCGATGAGCTGATTCATCTCGTCGTGGTCGACGATCCAATAGTTCACCGGGTAGGGATCGAGTCCGAGTTTCAGGGCGAGCGCGCGAGCCTCTCGAACCGGTTCCTCGAGTCGATCGGCCGCGGCGCGCGCGGTGTCGTTGAAGCGTCGTAATCTGGTGGTCATTCGGTTATGTCTCCGATGCCGGTCTCGCGGTGCTCTTCGGCGCCGCCGCGCCCTTCGACGACGCCGGTTGCAGGATCTCGTAGATCGCGCCGGTGACGTCCTCCCGCGCCTTGACCGACGCGACGACGACGTCGTCGTCGTCCGAAAAGGCGCGGGCGACCTCCTCGGCGTGCGTCGCGTTTATCGCGGTTCCGCCGGGCTGCGTCTCGACGTAGGCGTGGCGGTTGGCGGGGATCTCTCGCATCAGTGGGATCACTCGCTCTGTGGTGTCGTTCGAGGAGTTCTCGGAATCTCCGGCGGCGAACACGTAGCGGTTCCACTCGTCGAACGGGTACTGTTCGTTCAGCACCTCGCGCGCGAGCTCGTAGGCGCTGGAGATGCGCGTTCCACCGCCCGAGCGGATCCCAAAGAACTCCTCGCGCTCGACCTCCCACGCGTCGGCGTCGTGGGCGATGTAGACGAACTCGGCGTTGTCGTACTTGCCCTGCAGGTACCAATCCAGCGGCGTGAACGTCCGCTCGACGAGCTCGCGCTTCGTCTCGCGCATCGAGCCCGAGACGTCGCGGATGTTGACGACAACGACGTTCTTCTGTTTCTTCTCCTCGATCTCGGGGTGTCGGTAGCGCTCGTCATCGCGGCGGAACGGGACCTCGCGCAACCCGTCGCGGCGGATGCGCTGGATGGTGGTCGTCCGATCGACCTCCGTCGCCATCTCCTCGAAGGAGTGCCACTTCCCGCGCTCGCGCTCCGGAATCGCGTCCCACTCGGACTCGATCCACGCCAGTGAGACGAGGATGTGCGCTTCTCGGCACCAGCGGTAGACCGATTGGGGGGTCGCTCCGGCGACTTTCATCGCCTCGCGAACGAAGTCCTCGTCGAAGTCGGTTGCGAGCTTCCGCTTGAGGCCCTGTTTGAACAGTCGCTCGAAGTCGAGCGTGCTGTTCGGTCCCGTTCGGGTGACGTCGGTGAAGTCGCCTTCGACCTCCTCGATCACCTTCTTCCCCTTCGGTTCGAGGTCGAGGCCGAGCTCCTCGTCGAGCTCCTCGGCGAACTCCTCGGGATCCATCTCGTAGTACTCGTGCTCGCCGCCGTCCTCCCCGGGTTCGCCGTCCTCGCCGTCTTCGTCGCCATCGCCGTCGCCGGGCTGTGGCTGCGGTTGTCCCACCGGCTGGCCGACGTCCGGCGTGCCGCCCCGTCCCTGCCCGACGCCGCCGCGGTCGAGCCGGTCGTATCGGAACTCGGGGAGGTCGATGACCTTGATCGGGATCTTAATCGTGTCCGATTCGGAGCCGCTGAGGTCGCCGTAGCTGATGAACGATTGCAGGTCCTCGCGGCGCTCCTCGCCGACTTCCCTGAACCGTTCGAGGTCCTCTCTCAGTCCCATCGCTCTCGCACCTCCCGCATCACGGCGCGGCTCGTCAGCTCCGCCGACGCCTCCGTGTAGCCGCGGGCGACGAGCTCGTCGATCGTTTCCGCCTTCAACCGACTCGTCTCGGTGTTCGCCGGGGGATCGTTCCACTGGGCGGGGTCGAAGTCCTCGTAGCGGCGTCGGACGTCGGCCCATCCGTGGGCGTCCAGCACCGACTGGATGACCGGTATTTTCGAGAGGTCGACGTCGTCGACGGCGAACCCCTCGTCGCGGTTCTGCCACGCGTAGCGATTCAACGAGGTGATGATCTTCTCGCGACGGAAGCGCTTCACCGTCTCGGTGGGCGCGCTCCCGAGGTAGTCGTCCTCGTCGAACCGGCCGAGCTGTTCGGTTTCGAAGAGTTTCATCCGCAGCGGGTCGGGATCGACCGGGCCGCGTTCGGTCTCGACCTGTTCGTCGCCGTCCCACGCGTAGACGTGTTCGACGTACTCGGCGACGGTCTCGCGCTCGACGGAGTGACCCGCGAGCAACGCCGCCAGCACGTCGGCCTCACGTCTGTCGCGGACGTACTCCCTGGCCAGTTCCGCCCGCCCTTCGTACTCGGCGCGTTCGGCGCGGGAGAACACGGGCGCGTCGTGCAGCCCCTCGACCATCGCATCGAGGATGTCCTCGGGGAGCACCACCAACTCGACGGGCAACTCGGGGTGCCGCCGATCCGCCTCCTCGTGCAGCAGCTCTGCGATGACGTCGCGGGTGAACGTCACCGGAATCCCGTGGACGCCCTCCTTCTCCCTGTCGAAGCCGAAGGCGTCGATCTCCGTACGATCGCCCTCCTCGTCGAGATAGCCCACGTCGAAGAGCCGCGCCTTATCGAGCAGGTCGTACCCGGCGGGGACGTCCTCGCCGTCCAGCCGGGTGAGCACGCTGTACATCGCTGCGGCCGCGATGGCGTGCGGTGCGAGTTCCCGACGCTGGATCGCGCCGGGGCCGTTGCGTACGTCGATGGCGAGCGGGGCGCGGACCCGCTCGCGCAGCGCCTCCTCGTCTTCGACGTCCCAGACGCGCGTTTCGTCGGTGAGTTCGCGGCGGATCAGCTCCGCCTCGAGCGAGACGGTGGTGAGATACCGGAACTCGTGTTTGTCGAGGCGGCGCTTGAGCGCCTTCAGCGGATCGCGCCCCTCGCGCTCGGCGAACTTGTCGAGTTCGGCGTCGAGGTCGGGGTTCGAGATGATGAGCAACTGGGTGTCGACGTCCATTCCGATTCCCTTATCCAGCTTCACGCGCCCCTCGTCTGGGACGTTCAGGAGCTTCTGGAGCAGATCGGCGTGCTGGGAGGCGTCCTCGACGATGGTCAGGAGGCCGTTGCCCTGCGAGAGCACGCCGTCGTAGCTGAACGCCTGCGGGTTCTTCCGGCCGCGCGAGTCGAGTTCGCGGAGCATTCCCGGCATCCACGACCCCACGAGGCGCTCTTTGGGCGTTCCGTCGTCCTCCGAGTGGAGCACGCCGATCCCGCGTCCGACGTCGACGACGTAGTTCTTCACGCGGAGGTGCGCAGGGTCGGTCACCGCCGAGAACAACTCGCCGGTGCCGTCTCGCCGATACCGCTCTTCGAGGTGCTCGTAGGCCTCCCGGGAGAACGGATCCAGTTCCTGATCGACGGCGATGGGAACGTGTCCGTCCGACGCGTCGTTCAGCGCGGCCAACAGCTCCGCCCTGACGTCCGGGGGGAAGACCGAAAGCGGATGCGCCTGCACCGGGCTCTCGTACCAGTCGGCCGCCCGTTCCGTCCCCGTCGTCTCGCCGCCGTAGGAGAGTCCGCGGGTGTCGCTCGTGGCGGCGACGTTCCACTCCACCGTGTAGCGCCGCCCGTCGTCCGTCTTCGAGTACGCGCGCAGGCCGTTGATGAGACACCGTTTCAGCTCCGATTTCCCGGTCGCGGTGGGCCCGTCGAACCAGAGGATCTTCTCGGACTTGCCGCGCTCGGCCGCGATCGTCCGGAGGTCGTCGACGAACCGGTTCAGGACCGCCGTGTTCCCCAGCACGGCGTGCTCACCGTGGTTCGCCGGGTCGTCGAAGAAGCGGTAGCGCTCGCGCGTCTCGCCCTCTTCTAACACCGCTCGCGTCCCCATCGACTCGATCGCGTCGAGCAGGTACTTCGAGGCGTGCGCGGCGATCGACGGCCGCTCGAACGCGGCGTCGACGTAGGCGCTGAGACTCATCGGCTCCTCGTAGGTGCCGCGGAGGTGGTCGTCGGCGACCTCGACGTAATTCCGCGTCGGACCGGCGCCGTTTCCGGGTGTGTGTGCGGCGGTCATACTCACTCCTCGAGTTCGCTCTTTGCGACCTCCGCGCCCGCGAATTCGAGCACCTCGCGGGCGCCCGACTGGGAGTAGCCCCGGTCGATGAGCGCATCGATCCACGCGCTTCGCTCGTCGTCGTCGAGCTCGTTCGCGCTCACCAGCGCCGAGAAGTTGATGTTGTGCTTCTTGTCCTCCCAGAGCTTCCGCTCTAAGGCGCGGCGGAGGCGGTCGTTGTCCTGTGGGTTGAAGGAGGTGCCGTCGCGGGCGCGTCGCGACACCCAGTTCGACACCTCCTGCCGGAAGTCGTCCTTGCGGTCTTCGGGGATTTCGAGTTTCTCCTCGACCGACCTGAGGAACGTCTCGTCGGGCTCCTGCTCGCGGCCGGTGAGTTCGTCCTCCACCGTGGCGTCGTCGATGTACGCCATCACGTGGTCCATGTACTTCTCGCCCTGCCGCCGGATCTCGTCGACGTCGTAGGCGAGCGCGTGGCGAACGTCCTCGATGGCCCGCGCCCTGTACTCCTCGCGGACGAGTTCGAGGTAGCGGTGATAGCGGTCGAGGTTGTCCTCCGGGATCGAGCCGTGGTTCTCCAGGTTGGCCTCGAAGTGGGAGAACACCGACAGCGACGAGAGGTAGGAGCGACCGCGGTGTGTCGAGTCCATAATCGCCTCGGCGATCTCGTCGCCGATGAACCGCGCGGAGACGCCGTCCATCCCTTCGCCGATGTCGGCGCTTGCCTCGCCGTTCTCGCGGAGCTTTCGGACGTCGATGTCGTCGCCGTCGTCGATTTCCCCGTTATACGCCTTGGCCTTCTGGACGAGGGAGACGGACTCGTCGGGTTCGGTGATCCGGGTGAGGACGCCGAACAGCCCCGCCATCTCCAGCGTGTGCGGCTCGATGTGCATATCCGGCACGTCGGCGTTTCGGAGCATCTTCCGGTAGATTTCGGCCTCCTCGTCGTACTCTAAGACGTACGGGAAGTCGATCCGCTTGGTCCGATCGTTGAACGCCTCCATCTTCTCATCGCCCTTCTTTTCTCGATATTCGGGCATGTTCGTCCGCCCGACGATCACCTGGTCGATGTCGATTCTGGGGTTGTTCTTCGGCTTGATCGTCTGCTCTTGGGACGCGTGCAGGAAGTCGTAGAGGAACTCCCGCTGGAGCTTCAGCAGCTCCTCTCCGGAGAAGAGCCCGCGATTCGCGTTGCAGAACGCGCCTGAGTAGTCGAACGCGCGCGGGTCGGACTCGCCGTAGATCGCCAGCTTCGAGTAGTTGACGTCGCCGGTGAGTTCGGTCTCGTCCTGGTTCTTCTTGTCCTTCGGCTCGAACGTCTCGACGCACTGCCGCTTGTTCTCGCTGGCGACGAGGCGGACGATCTCGACGTGGTTCTCCACGACCCGCTGGAGGTCGTCGTCGTAGTGGGCCAACAGCGCGTCGAGGTAGAACTCCGAGGCCGGATCGAGCGTCTGGTCGTTCCGGATGGTGTAGGGCGCATCGAGCGCCCCGTTCAGTCGCTCGATCACCTCGTCGCGCTGCGCTTGCGGGAGCAGAACGAGCGGGTCCTGGTTCATCGGCGAGACCACGACGTCGTCCTCGGGGTCCTGATCGCGGATGACGTCAGAGAGGTTCGTCCAGCGGAACGTGTACATCCTCCCGGCGTCCGTCGCCGTGTAGTCCTCGAAGTAGCGTCTGACCATCCAGTCGAAGTGCGACTTCCCCGATCCGACCGGACCGAGGAGGAGTTTGATTCGCTTCTGGGGGCCGAGCCCGCGCGCGCCCGACTTCACCTTGTTCACGAACTCGTGGATGGATTCGTGGACCTCTCGGCCGTAAAACGTGTTTTCGCCGTCGTGAAGCGGATCTTCCGAGGCCATCCGATACTCGACGACGCCCGCCTGCTCGTCGTAGGCGGTGCCGTAGTGATCGAACATATCGGCCACGCGCTGGTGGGCGTTCCGGGCGATCCGCGGGTCGTCGTACACCGCGTCGAGGTACCAACTGAACCGCTTGGCTTCGCGGAGGTCTTCGGGCACCGAGTCCTTGTAGGCTCGACTCAGGGTTTCGAGGGTTTTTCTGTCACCGTTCATTGTTTGTCCGTCTCGGGGAGCGATACGGCCGTCGCGCGTCTGGCGCGAGCCGTGGTGGATGCTCGTCCACCCGCATCAGTGGTATGACTACACATACCATTCAACACACGCGCAACGGGACATCGCGGGGGCGACAGCGACAGGGCGGCGACAGAACGACAGAACGTCGGGATTCGGCTGGCGATACGTGTGCGGGCGGTCGCTCGATCTGGTTGACCGAGACTGAAAGTGTGTGAGTGATCAACACACATAAGCCTTCCTTCGGATTTGTCGAGACACGTAGTGGGTATGTACGGGTGCTAATGCGGCGATCGGACCGGATATCCCGACTATTTGTAGCTGGACGACCGAAGGCGCGCTATGGAAGTGGCCTCGTGGTCGCGGTCGAACGGGTGGCGACCGGCAGCGGAGTCCCCGACAGCCGACCCCTCGACAGCTGACCCCTCAACAGCCGACCTCCCGGCGCTCCCAGCGCCAGCGAGCCGACGATGACCGAGTCCGAACCTCCCGGTGGCTGGTCGCTCTGGAACGACGAGCCGCGCGGAAGGCGAATTCTCGTGTTCCGCCCCGACGTGTTCAACGAGAGTAACGACCTCCCCGCGGCGTGCATTCCGACGATCCTCGTCTCGAACCGCTCGCGGGCGAACCGGCCCGGCGCGTCTCAGATTCCGACCGATACCTGGCACGTCGCGCTCACGCTCGAACCCGATGTGGAAGTCGTCGTCGAATCATACGAGAGCCGCGCGACCGCCGTCGCGGGCGCGAACGACCTCGCGGCCCGGTTCGCCGACGGCGAGATCGACTACCGATCCGCGTATCAGCTCCCCAGGGAGGCGTATCTCGATCGCCTTGACGAGGTTCTCCCGGAGTGAGCAGGTTGCCGGGGTTACGCTACGGTCAGGGGGCAATTCCGCACGACGCTCCATCACCTCCTGAACGGCGTCCCGTACG
>NZ_VJXQ01000002.1:259811-369172 GCF_007655485.1 Halobellus captivus | reverse complement strand
CACTCCACGCTTCACCACCGGCTGAACGGCGTTCCGCTCGCCGCGCGCTCGACGTACGTCGACTGCATCTCGCGGATCGCGTCCGCCACCGACGCGCCGTCGTCGACGGCGTCGCGAACCGCGGCGCGCTTCCACGCGCTCGGCGCGGTGTGGGCGGTTTCGCGGCGCGCTTCGATCGGTCCGAGCGCCCATTCGATCGTCTCGGTCCCGACGCCGAGGTCGTCGAGCCCGCGTCGTGCGAGCGAAAACAGTTCGTCGTAGATCAGGCCCGTCGCCGTCGTCCGCTCGCCGTCGCTTGTCACCCATCGGAGCTCGGCGTCCGGGCCCTCGTCGACGGCGGCGTAGAACGACCTGCGCGCCTCCTCCCACGGGAGCGTCGCGAGCGGGTGTCCGGAGACGTCGACGCCACGGAGGACGCCGACCACGAGCGCCTGCACGCCGACGGTGTCTCTGAGCGTCGGCTGCGTCGGAAGCGGCCGGTACTCGATTCTGATCGACTCTTCGTCGCCGCCCGGGACCGGGTCGCCGTCGCTCGCCCGCGGGACCTCGCCGCCGAACACCGGGCGGACCCACCGCCAGTACGTGCCGCGCTTCGCGCCGAAGGCGTCGTATCGGCCGCTCGCCGCGTCGGTCTCGTCGTCGAGGTCGGGGGCCGCGACCAGCGTCGGATCGGCCGCGATCCGCGCGATCAGGTCGTCGACGGTCTCGACGTCGCTCGGGATGCGACACTTGTTCGATCCCTCGTCGACGGAGCGCTCGAAGATCGGAATCCGGTGTTCGTGCGGCGCGTCTCCGAGGAGGTCATCGATCCGAACGCCACCCTTTCCGAGCGCCTCGGCATACAGATCGGCGGGAAGGAACGGCGAGTTCGCCGAGAGCGAGAGCACCGGGCCCATCGTCCGCGTGGCGACGTTCAAATAGCGAGGGACGTCGGCCGGGTCCGGGATCTGGAGGTGCGGCTGCATCGACGTCGCCAGCGACTCGACGAGCATCGAGTCCGTCGATTCGAGACCGGGCAAACCGAGGTCGATTCGTCCGTCTGCGCCCGCGCGAATCACCTGGTTGAGGGCGATGTACCGCGGGACTGGTCGCATATTGTCGGGCAGAAAGACGCCGTCGACGTCCCGCCCGCCTTCGAGGTATCGACGCGTCCCCGACACTGGCGGCACCGTCCACATCGCGTCGAGGACGAACCGGCGGTCGGCTTCTCCGAGAATCCCCTGGACCGATCCGTGGACCGAACGCAGCTCCTCGAACTGCCGTCGGATTCCGGCGTCGCAGACGACGTCGGGTTCGGTGTGCAACTCGGCGTTGTGAACGCCGAGCTCGCGGCTGCAGCCGTCTGTTTCGAAGAGTCCTTCGGGCGCGTCGGCGAGTCGCCCCCGACTGTCGACGACGTAGCCTTCGAGCTCCATCCCGACCGCGAACTCCGTCGCGTCGAACGCGCCGTCGCGGACGGCCGTCTGCAGCGCCTCGGCTTCGCGTTCGACGCGACGGGCGAAGGAAGCCCGTCGGTCCGAGTCCAACGCCGCGCGGACGGTATCGATCGTGTCCATCGTTGTTCCCTATTCGAGCCGACGATTACTGATACTGTCGACTGGCTATGTCGCGAACCTCGGTCCGATCCGGTTGGGTCGGTCCACCCGGTTCGGCCGATTCAGCCAATGTGATTCACCCCGATTCAGCCAATGTGATTCGATCCGGTTCAGCCAACCCGACTCGACTCAGTCGTTTTCATCCGACTGATCGCTTTCCGTCGTTCGCAGGATGAACGGACCGATCGAGAGCGTCCGCTTCGCGACCGTGCCGATCCGGAGGACGAAGGAGAAGAGGATGGCGAACGGCGCGAGCGAGACGGCCGCGGTGAGCGCGACGATCCAGACGTAGTGGGCGATTCCGAGCGTCCATCCGGACACCGCCTGCAGCACGCCGTGAAACAGGAGGACGTTCGTCGCGACGATGAGCGCCGGAACGGCGCTGTACAGCATCGCGCGCGAGAGGTTCACGAGTTCCCACTGGAAGTAGAGCGTCTTGACGTGCTCTCTCGCCGGACCGAACAGCGTCAGCACCGAGATGATGTCGTCCAGCGCAGCCGCGACCGACGTATCCGGGTCGTCGGACCCCCGGTCCGCTGACCCCTCGTCGAACGCCGCCCGCAGCCGCCGTCCCTCGTGGATCTTCCACGAGTAGTTGAAGTTCAACGCCGCCGAGAGCACGTCGAACGTACCGAATTCCCGATCCTGGAGATCCGATTCCACAGACGACGCGTGTCGTCGCAGTTCGTCGGCGTATTCGCGCACCCGTTCGGTTTCCTCCGGAATCGTTCGGGCGACCTCCGCCCCGGCCGAATCAATAGTCGACGAAAGCGCCTCCGCCCGTTCCTCGGCCGCAACGACGAGGGTCCGAAGGAAGGCCGCGGGCGTTGCGGGCGCGACGTCGATTCCGAGTTCTCCCTCCACCTCGCGGCGGAACGACATCGCACCCTCCATCCGGTCGCGCTGATCGCCCAGCGCGCCCAACTCCTGTGAGAGGACGAGCGAGTTGATCGAGACGACGAGCGTGACGCTCGTGATCGTCGCGGTCACGAGCGCTTGAAAGAGCGTCTCCACCGGGTCGTCGACGGAGATGAGAACCCGGTTGGGAACGACGCTCGCCACGGCCAGCGTTCCGAGAAAGAACACGAGGACGATGATCACGGCGACGATCCAGCGGTTCGCTTCCAACAGGAGCCAAAGCTTCGCGCGGTTCTCCTCGCCCCGGCTTCGCATCGTGTCCTTCGGTTCGTCTCCCATATTGACGTGGATTCTCAGATGTCGTCTGCAAGTTCGATCGGCACGTAGTGAACACCGTATCCATCCGGAGACGCTCGCGATCCGTCTGGCGGGTATTCCCTCGGATTTACGACCGCGATCAGTTCTCGTCGTCTTTGAGCTCCTCTAACTCGGCTTCGACCTCCTCGTCGGAGACGTCGACGTCGGCCGTCGCGTCCGTTTCTTCGACAGCCGCTTCGGCTTCGCCGTCTGCGGCTTCGTCGGCTTCGCCGCCCATCTCCGCTTTCAGCGTCTCCAGTTCGGAATCGACTTCGGCGTTCGACCGGCCGCTCTCGAGTTCGCGGTCGATGCTGTCCTTGTCGGACATCGCGTCCTCGAACGCGCCGGTGTCGACGAGTTCGTCCATCGCCTCCGAGCGCGCCTCCATCTCGTCGGTGCGCTCCTCGGCGCGCTCGATCGCCCGCGAGACGTCGGCCATCTCGTCGCCGACGCCGGTCATCGCCTCCGAGACTCGGGAGGACGCCTCCGCGGCCTCGTAGCGTGCCTTCATCGTCTCCTTCTTGGTGCGGAACTCCTCGATCCGGTTCTGGAGTTCGTTCTTCTTCTCGACGAGATCGTCCTGCGTCGACTGGAGATTCGCGATCTGCCCCTCCAACTCCTCGATCTGATTCATCTTCGCCTGCTTCTTCTCTAAGGCCTGTCGCGCGAGGTCGTCGCGATCCTGTCTGACGGCCTCTCTAGCCTGCTCGTTGTGCTTTTCGACGTTCTCTTCGAGCCGACGTTTCTGGATCTCCAGGCGCTTCTTCTGGGTCGTCAGGTCGGCGATGCCCTGTTTGACGTCCTGCAGTTCGTCGCGCATCTGCTCGTAGGAGTAATCGAGCGTCTCCGTCGGATCCTCCGCGCGGTTGAGGAGGGCGTTCAGCTTCGAGCGGACGACGTAAGACGCGCGTGAGAGGATTCCCATACGTCTCACGTTGTGCACGGCGGAGTTAAAACCTCACGTGCCGAACTCCCGGAACCGAATGAGCGAACCGATCTTTCTCCCCGGCGGCCGCGACGCCCGCGGAACGCTCGATGAAGCGACGACGCTCGATGAAGCGACGACGTTCGACGACACGTCGAAAACAGCGGCCCGCGCGTGCGTCGTCGCCTGCCCCCCCCACCCGCAGCACCGCGGCAATCGCGGCGATCAGCGTCTCCGAGCGGTGAGCGACGCGCTCGGCGAGCGCGGTATCGACTGTCTGCGGTTCGATTACGGGCCGTGGGACGGCGGCCGGGGGGAGCGAACGGACGTCCGAAACGCGGTCGCGTGGGCCCGAGAGCGATACGACCGCGTCGCCCTCTTCGGATTCAGCTTCGGGGGCGCGCTCGCGCTTTCGGCGACCGCCACCGGCGCAGACGTCGACGCGGTGGCCGCGCTCGCTCCGCCCGCGCGCCTCGGCACGGAGCGGTCGGATCCCGACGCGCCGGACGAGGGGGGGATCGGGGGCGTCGACGTCGTCGCCGATATCGAAACACTCCCAGCCGGATTCCCCGTCCAGGTCATCTACGGCACGCGCGACGACGTCGCCCACGTCGGCCCGGTCGTCGATGTCGCTCGCGCTCGCGGGTTCGAAGTCGTCGAGTTCGCCGCGGATCACTTCTTCATCGGTCAGGGGGCGAAGGTCGCGGAGGCGGTGGTCGACTTTCTTCGCCCAATCCTTCAGGGGGAGGCCTCGCGGTAGCCCGCCGCGAGCGAGACGGCGACCGCGACGACGCCAGCGATGACCGCAAACGACCAGAAACCGGCCCACGCGGCCGCGCCGAGACTCTCAGTCACCGCGTACGTGACCGCGACGACCGCGAGGCCGCCACCGACGGGAACGAGGAACGGTAGATCGCTCCACCGGCCGCCCGCGTTGGCGTACTCGACGGCGTAGCTCCAGAGGTTGCCAACGGTGAACCGCAGGACGACGACCGCGAGGAGGCCGTAGACGACGGCTGTGACGGCTGTGAACGTGGTCAACGCGTCGAGTTCGTCGAATCCCGAGACGGTGCGCCAGATCGACCCGCCTGCACCGAACAGGAATGCGGCGACGTCGAGGAGGTACCACGGGCGGAAGCGGTCGCGGAGGGCAGATTGGAGGGACACGGCGTGGCGTTCGTTGGCCGAGGGTAATAATCTCGGGTTCCAGTGAGGGATCGAACGCATTGGAGGCGGACAATACGGCGCGGGGGCTCCAGTCGAACGCCAGCGCAGCCTCCGCTTATCGACCTTTTATCGCTACGAGCAGCGCAGCGAGTGCGAAGGGGATTCCGACCACCAGATTCGTCGTGGAGAGATCGGAGCTGACCTCGGAAACGAACTCGGAAACGGGGTCCGATTCCGGCGTCGACGCGGGAGCATCCGTCGGTGTCGACCCGAGGGCCGTCGGGATCGACTCCAGTCTGATGGACATCGTGGAAACCCTGTGGCTACCGCTTGTGTCCGTGAGGAGCAGATCGACCCGTATCGACTCGGATACGACTGGATCCGCTACGGTCCCCTCCGTGACAGTCACCTCATCAGCGGGATCAGTCGGTTCGAGCACGGTCTCTCCGTTGGGACCGTACGGCTGGAAGCGGACAGTAACGCGACCGTCGTCGTTGCCGTCGGTGGCGACGGCCTCGACGGTTGTTTCACCGGCGTCGATTGCCAGCGTGACCGACGCGGGACCCGGCTGTTCTCCGGGCGAGAGGTTGATGGCAAACTCAAACGCTTCGCTCGCGTCGCCGCTGAGATCAGTCGTCTCGTCGGCGAATTTCGGCGGGGGACCGAACGCGCTGGCGTTCGGTTGCGGCGGGTTCTGTGACGTCAGCACATAGGGGTCGAGCCACGAAGCGGTCTCTTCGTCCGCGAGATCGACGATTATCTCGCGGAAATCCGTATAGGTGAGCGCCCCGTACCGCTCGTCGTATTGGTTGACCCGTCGCATCACGTCGTGAATCGTCGCCTCGCCGTCTGTCGCCTCCCGGAGTTTCGCGTCCAAGGCGAACAGCAGCCGCGAGCCTTTCTGGTAGTCGGTCTTGTGGCCCCACGTGCTCGGTTCGGCTAAGGTGCTGTTGTTGTGGTGACCTCCCCGTGGCCACCTGCCGTCCGGATCGGTTCGTTCTAGCAGTTTCGCACGTTTGATCCTGAGTTCACCATCGGCTACTTGGAAATCCTTTCCGTAGTACGTGGCACTGGCCTCGGTAAACCACGCTATCTTCTTTCCGAACGTCGCTCCTTCGTTGATGTGTGCGGTCTCGTGGACGTAGATTCCGAGGGGGGATCCCGCGTGGACTACCGCGGTCGATCCGCTCGCACCTCCGGCTGCGATCTGCCCCTCGAGGACGAAGAGATAGACGTCTCGGTGCGGATCTCCCTCGATGGTGTGATCAGTCGCTGCGGCCGCTGTGATCGCTTCTTCCGGCGACACGGCCATATCGACCTCATTAGGCACGAACAGTGTGATGTTCTTGCCATCCGCGGTCTCGGTGTACGTGCTGTATTCGCCGAGTATCACCTCTCCGGCCACGTACCTGCCTTCGTCAGATACCCGGACGCTCGTGTCCAAGTGGAAGCCGACGGGTTGGTTATACACGGCGTCGACGTGGCCGTCCTTGGGTGAATCCCCGCGTTGAATTGAGCCATATACCCGCGGCGTATCGACGCGGTGCATACCGCCGTTTGTGTCGTTAGGAAGCATGTGTTCGACTGTGATCGAGGGCGCTGTCGTCTCCGTGTCCCACGATAACTGTTGGCCGTCCTCGAACCCGGTCGTCGCGACCACGGAGTACCCGTCGTCCGGTGAGATACTTTCGACATCGAACAGCGTGGTATCGCCCGGGAGGTCGAACGTATACGTGAACTGCACTCCGTCGGTGCCGTTGAGGCGTTCGATTTCGATCGTGGTGGGAACCACTCTCTCCTCGGCAACCGCGGCAGATACCTGTGGCTGCCGTGGCTCGATCCCGCTGCCGGTTACGGCCTCGAAGCTGTCAGTGTTGGACCCGATCGCGGTATCGGCAGAGGCGGCGGTGGCTGGTCCGGATGCGCCAGCGACGACGGGAGACAGCGTCATCGTCGCGAGTGCGAGACAGATTCCGACGACAACCACGCTGGATCGATACGACCGACTCATACGGATGAGTAATCAGTTGAGGAGTCGTCTAGTATCGACGTGACGATCATATTCTCAGTGTTTTCGCTCAAGCTTCGTCTCCAGTACCTCTTCGTCTTCGGTTCTTCAAAATAAATTATTGGGTCTCCGTCATGTCTGTGACTGACCGCATCTCCGGTCGCACGGCAGCGTTCGATCGAGTGAGAGAACGTGTGCAAACGCGACGCTTCTTGCCCAGATACGTCTCAGACTCTGTGCGGTGCGACAGAGTCGTCCCCCTAGTTATACCCTCGCCACCGATGGCCGCACTCGGTACACTTGAAGAACCGAGTCGGCGGCTCGTCGGCCGAGCCGGTCTGCTTGATCGTGTACCACGCTTTCTGTGTCCCACACTCGTCGCAGACGACGTCAGTCGCCGTCGGTTTCCCCTCGAAGTTGGCGTCTTCGGTCGTCTCGATCACGTCGTCGTCGCTCTGTTCCTCCGTCGAGACGAACTGCGCGGCCAGTTCCTCGTCCTGTTCGGCCTCCGTACCGCAGTCGTCGTTGGTGCAGACCATCGTTCCGTCGCGTGAGACCATCATCGTTCCGCAGTCGTCGCAAAACTGCATATCCCGTCACTACTCGCCGCGGACAGAAGTGTCTCTCGGGCGCGGTCGCGATCGTCTCGTCCGGGCGGTGGTCTCATTCGTCGACGATCGGACAGTTTCGCACGCGGAAGTGCTCGCTGTCGACGACCTCGACGATCTCGGTCCCCTCGTGGGTGCACCCGAACTCCGGCGGATCGGCGAAGTGTGGGCACTTCTGGCAGAACGCCTCCTTCTCGACGACGTGTTCGCGGGCTCCCGTCTCGGCCTCCCCGTCCAGCGGGGTCGCCGCGTCGGGCGCGAGTTCGCCGGGAGCCTGCGTCTCTGCGTCATCCTCTCCAGCCAGCGACTCCCAGAGCGCCTCGGTGTCGATCTCCGGGGCCGACATCTCCTCGAAGGGGTCGCCGTTACCGCCCGTTTCCTGGGGCGTATCGCCGCGTTTGCTCTCCGATTCGGAACGAGGGGTGCGCCGCGCCGTCACGTCGCGGGCGAGTTCCGAGAGCGGGGCCTCCGCCTCGCGTTGCGTCTCGGAGTCACGGTACGACTCCGCGCCGTTGTCTGGCTTCTCGTCGGAATCGTGACCGTCGTCCTCGGCTGTCACTTCGAATCCGCTCCGTTACCGAATCGGAACCCGCCGTCTTCGGCGCTATCTCCGGTACCGTCGTCTGGTTTCGACTCCACGCCTTGGGTCGGCATCTCGGTCGAAGCTGTCTCATCGCTCGCTTCGAGCGCGGGTCGGTCGCCGATCAGCAAGCGATGCGAACCGAAAAAGCCCCGCTTCGGCTCGACGCCGTCGATCGGCGCGTCACAGTGCGGACAGCGCGGACTGTCGAGCAGGCCGAGGTGAACCGACTCCTCGCAGGCTCCGCAGACGGCCTCGACGACGCCGTGGCGGTTCGCTTCGCTGCGGATCTCCGCGGCCGCCGTGCGTTCGTCGATCACCCGTTCGAGTGCCCCGACGCGGCGGCGGAGGTCGACGGTGGCCTCGCCGACGCGGTCGAGCTTCGAGTCGTGTTCGTCCGTGGTTTCCGCGAGATATTCGAGAATCGATTCGTAGTTCTCGAACCCGGCCTCCATCCGGCGCTCGATATCGGGGTGACCGTGTTCACGGGGCGCTTTGACGTCGGTCTCGCGTTTGACCTGAATAACGCGCTGCCGGATGTCCGCCACTTTCTCGTCGAGGTTCTCTTCGACGGCGGCGACGCGGGTGGTGACGTCGCGTACCTGTTCTTCCAGTTCCTCCAGTTCCTCTACGGCCGATTCAGAGGCGCTGGACGCCCCGTCGATCCCTCTCAGCGGGGCGATATCGATCGATCCGTCCTCGGACTCCGATGTCCGGTGAGCGTCCACCAACCGGCGAAGGAACTCCTCGCGGGTGAGCCCCTCCGCTGCCGCCCGGTCGGCAACCCACGATTCGAGCTCGTCCGGTAGCCCGTCGACGCGCTCGGTACCCATCTAGACGTAGGTGGTTGTGGAATACTTAAATTACTGCCGGGCGAGTCAACGCCGCTTCGCGCCGTTGGTCGTCAACAGTGTCAAGTAGACCGTACTCGCCGTGACTGCCGCCGAGCAGATGTTTATCACCGTCAACAACTTTGGACGGACGTTTATCACAGATGACGCGGGCAGGCGGGGTATGCGGTGAGCAGTATCCCGCGTCGGGCCGCGGTTGTCCGACACGTCGGCGCGGGAGCGGACGTGTCGGCTGTTCGTCCCCGATGCAGCCGCAGCACTAGCTGTGCCCTCAGCGGCCGACGCGGCCACCGAGTGCCTGTCGCACTCCTCGCCCGAGCTACTCCAGGTACTCCTCTTCGCGCTCGGTGTCGTCGCGGCCGCCATCGTCGGAGCGGCGGTTCACGTCGACCTGGTAGTGCTTGAGGATGTCGCGCCCGAGGAGCAGCGGGTAGTCCATGTGCGATCGGTCCTCGACACTCGCGGTGACGGTGTGTTGGGTTCCGCCGATGCCGATCACGAGATCGACGACGGGACGCGCCTTGCCGGTCTTCAGGGAGCCGGATTTGACGCGCGTCATACTCTTGATCGGACCGGCACCGATCTCGGCCGCAAGCGACGTGTCGATGCTCGTTCGCGTCGCGCCCGTGTCGGACTTCGCACTGGCCTGCGTCGAGCCGCTGGTCCCGGAGACGACGACCTCCTCGATGTAGCCGATCGTCGGTCTGTCGCCGACGGGGCCTGTGTCGATCCGCGGCATCCCCGCCGGACGGGAATCGTCGAGCGTCGCCGATAGCCCCTCGACCCGCGTGTCGTCGACCTCGCCGCCGCCCCGTTCGATCGCCAGCTTGGCGATGTACGGCGCGGGACTGAGACCGGTTGCCTTGTGGAGGCCTTTGAACCCGGCGGTCGGGTTGACTTCGAGGACGAACCAGCCGTCCTCGCCCTCAATGAGGTCGACGCCGACGTAGTCGAGTTCCATCACTTCGGCCGCGTAGAGCGCCGTCTCCCTCGCTTCCGTCGGCATATCGTCGGTCGCATCGACTACGTCGCCGCCGAGCGCGACGTTGGTCCGCCACTCGCCCTCCGGGGCGTAGCGGTACATCGCCCCGATGACCTCGCCGTCGACGACGTAGACGCGCAGGTCGCGGTGTTTCTCCTCGTCGCGGTCGATGAGGTCCTGCAGGAACGCCTGTCGACTACCCACCTTCGGATTCACGGGCTCCGTGAGGTCTACCTTCCACGTCCCGCCGCCGTGGGTCCCGATCGCGGACTTGTAGACTCCGACCTCGCCGAATCGGTCCCGACCTTGATTCAACCGATCGTTCGAGAGTGCTAACAGCGCGTCCGGGACCTTGATGTTCCAGTTCGCCAGCGTCGCCGCCGTGGCGAACTTGTGGATCGCGGTGAGCACCGACGCCGGTTCGTTCAGCATCGGCCGGATCCGCTCGAACGTCGTCGCCAAGCCGAGTAACTCGGCGGGTTCTTCGGTGTTCGAGAGCAGCAGTCGGTTGGCGATGATGTCTACTTCGGGTTCGACCGCGACGTCGCCGTCTTCGACGCTGATTGCGGTGTTCTCTCGCCGCAACCACACGCCCTCGTGGCCGAGGTCGTCGACAGCGTTGAGGATGGCCTTTGTCTCCTTGCTGTTGTGTAATGAAAGGACGCCAACGCGAACCGGATCGCCGTCAGTAGACATAATGAGCCGTACTCAAGCAGAGAATAAAAGGAATGCCGATTGATGACTCTCTCGCCCGATGTGAGCGTATCTCATTCGGCTCGCGAGCGGATCGATACGCCGGCGATCGGTTTCGTCCCGAGCACCGTACCCTTACCCGTCGCATCGTTGCGAGCGTTTATCCCGTCGGCTGTCCGATGGCGCGTATGAGCACCGACGGGACCTTCACGTACAACGGCGGGAAGGTCGATCCCGGAGAGCGACAGAACCTCCGATACGGAATCAGCGAGACGTATCTCGGCGATCCGGTCCGCATCCCGGTCACCATTATCAACGGCGAGCAGCCGGGGCCGACGGTGTTTCTCTCGGCGGCGGCGCACGGCGACGAACTCAACGGCATCGAGGTCGTTCGCGAGGTCGCACACGAGTGGGACCTCTCCGACCTCGCGGGGACGCTCGTCTGTCTGCCGGTCCTGAACGTCCCCGGGTTTCTGGCCCAACAGCGCTACCTGCCGATATACGATCGCGACCTGAACCGCTCGTTCCCCGGACGAGAGGACTCCACGAGTGCCAAGCGGATGGCGGCCCGAATCTTCGACAACTTCGTCGCGCCGTGCGACTTCGGAATCGACTTCCACACCTCGACGCGCGGGCGGACGAATATGCTCCACGTCCGGGCGGACATGTCCAACGACGCGGTCGCACGACTCGCGAAGGCGTACGGCTCGAACGTGATCATCGACAGCGAGGGCAGCGACGGCGTCCTCCGGACGGAGGCGACGCGGGTGGGAATTCCGACCGTGACCGTCGAAATGGGAGAGGCGCACCGGTTCCAACGCGGTCTCATCGACGACGCGCTCGCGGGCGTTAAAAGCGTGTTCTCCGAATACGAACTGCTCGAAACGTCGGCGGTGCGCTGGCCCGGTTGGCGAACCGTCATCGACGACGAGAACGAGAAGACGTGGATCCGTGCCGACGCGGGCGGCATCGTCGATATGCACCCCGAGCGCGGTTCACTCGTTCGCGAGGGCGAGCGAATCTGCACGCTCACGAACCCGTTCAAAGACGACAACGTCGCCGTCGATGCCCCCTTTACGGGGCTGCTCGTCGGCATCCTGGAGAACCCGGTCGTCTACCCCGGCAACCCGCTCTGTCACCTCGTCGAACTCGAACCGAAGGTCAGACGGGTCGTCGAGCGCGAACAGGCGGACCGAACCACGTAGCGGCCACCCGCGTGTAGTGGTCTCGGCCGTTCTACTCGTCGGTTCTCATCACGCGGTCGCTGCCGGTTCCGATTGCGAATGCACTGATCCCGACGCTGTCGTGGTCTTTCTCCCGTGGCTCCGCCCGACCGCACACGTAAGTTCTATAGTGGGTCCGACCCGAGACTCACGAGAGTATGAGTCAGTCTTACAATCGGGGCCTCATCGAGGACTTCGGCCGCTGGCGGGAGTTCTCAGCGGGGATGTGGGCCTGGGTGTTCCACAAGTTCACGGGGTGGGTGCTCGTGGGGTACCTGTTCACCCACATCGCCGTCCTCTCGACGGCGCTACAGAGCCCGGAGGCGTACACGACGACGATCCAGTCGTTGGAGAGTCTGTTGGTCGTGCGCATCCTGGAGGTCGGGCTCCTGTCGGTGGCCGTCTTCCACATTCTCAACGGGGTTCGGCTGCTGTTCATCGATCTCGGTGTCGGACTCGAATCGCAGGACAAGAGCTTCTACGCGTCGCTCGTTCTGACGGGGGCGATCGCCATCGCGAGCGTACCGACGTTCCTCGCGGGGGTGTTCGGCTGATGGCCGAGCGTTACTCCTCCTTCGAGTCCGGCGGCCGCCTGTGGCTCTGGCAGCGCATCACGGCCGCCTTCTTGGTCGTCGTGCTCGCGTTCCACTTTTTCCTGCTTCACTTCGTGAACCACGCCGACGAGGTCACGTTCGCGATGTCGCAGGCGCGGATGCAGGAGCTGACGTACTTTTCGCTTATGATTTTGTTCCTCCTCGCCGCAACGTTCCACGGGGTCAACGGCGTCTACAACGCCCTCATCAACCAGGGCTTGACGGGAACCCGCAAGACCGCCGTGAAGCTGACCCTCGCCGTCGCGAGCGCAGTGGTGATCGTCCAGGGCGTCAGAACCGCACTCGCGTGGGCCGGAGGCGTCCCACTCTAATCGACTCCACAGATGAGTACACAAGTTCCGGATCAGACCGACGACGAATCGTCCGCCAGCGAGGCCGAAACGGCCCCCGCCGCCCAACAGCGCCGGATGGAGAAGAAGCGCCAGCGCGCCGCGGAGGCCGAGGAGACGCGACAGACAGAGGAGGCCGAAGCCGCCCTCGCCGAGACGGAGACGTACCACCTGAAGGTGTTCCGGTACGATCCCGAGATCGAGGGGAAGAAAGAGCCGCGCTTCGACGACTTCCACGTCCCCTACCACAAGGGAATGACTGTCCTCGACGCGCTGATGTACGCTCGCGACACGTACGATTCGAGCCTCACGTTCCGGCACTCCTGCCGACAGGCGATCTGCGGGTCGGACGCGATGTTCGTCAACGGCAGACAGCGACTCTGCTGTAAGACCCAGCTGTCGGACCTCGAGGAACCGGTTCGCATCGAACCGCTTCCGCACCAGGAAGTCGTCAAGGACCTCGTCGTGGATATGGAGCACTTTTACGACCAGATGGAGGCGGTCGAGCCGTACTTCCAGACGAACGACCTCCCGGAGGGCGAACTCGAAGAGCAGCGCCAGTCGCGGGAGAACCGCGAGAAGGTGAAGATGTCGACGCGGTGTATCTGGTGCGGCGCGTGTATGTCCTCCTGTAACATCGCCGCGGGCGACAATCAGTACCTCGGCCCCGCCGCCATCAACAAGGCGTACCGGTTCACGATGGACGAGCGCGAGGGCGAGGACATGAAGCAGCACCGCCTCGAGATCCTCGAACAGGAACACGGCGTCTGGCGGTGTCAGACGCAGTTCTCCTGTACGAACGTCTGTCCGAAGGACATCCCGCTGACCGAGCACATTCAGGAACTGAAGCGCGAGGCGGTCAAGAGCAACCTGAAATTCTGGTAATTCGGATATAACGACACGATTCAACAATATGTACGAACACGACGTCATCGTGGTGGGCGCGGGAGGGGCAGGCCTTCGCGCGGCCATCGCGGCACAAGAAGAGGGAGCCGACGTGGCGATCGTCTCGAAGCTGCACCCGGTGCGAAGCCACACGGGCGCGGCCGAGGGCGGCATCAACGCGGCGCTCCGCGAGGGAGACTCCTGGCAGGACCACGCTTACGACACGATGAAGGGGTCGGACTACCTCGGCGACGCCCCGGCCATCGAGACGCTCGCACAGGACAGCCCCGAAGAGGTCATCCAACTCGAACACTGGGGAATGGCGTTCTCCAGAGAGGAGGACGGCCGCGTCAGCCAGCGACCGTTCGGCGGCCTCTCGTTCCCGCGAACGACCTACGCGGGCGCGGAAACCGGCCACCAACTCCTGCACACGATGTACGAACAGCTCGTCAAACGCGGCATCGAGGTCTACGACGAGTGGTACGTCCTCGACCTCGCTGTCAGCGACGAGGACGCCCCCGAAGACCGGAGCTGCCACGGCGTCGTCGGCTACGATATCCAGTCGGGCAACATCGAGGGGTTCCGCGCCCGCGACGGCGTGATCCTCGCGACCGGCGGGCCCGGACAGGTGTACGATCACACCACCAACGCGGTGTCGAACACCGGCGACGGGGTCGCGATGGCCTACCGGGCGGGCGTTCCGATGGAGGACATGGAGTTCATCCAGTTCCACCCCACGACGCTCCCGTCGACGGGCGTGCTCATCTCCGAGGGCGTCCGCGGCGAAGGTGGCATTCTCTACAACGGCGAGGGCGAGCGCTTCATGTTCGAGTACGGGTACGCGAGCAACGACGGCGAACTCGCCTCCCGCGACGTCGTCGCCCGCGCGGAACTGAGCGAAGTGAACGCGGGTCGCGGCATCGAAGACGAGTACGTCCATCTCGATATGCGTCACCTCGGCGAGGAGCGCATCATCGACCGCCTCGAAAACATCCTTCACCTCGCGGAGGACTTCGAGGGTGTCGACGCCCTCGAAGAGCCGATGCCCGTCAAACCCGGCCAGCACTACGCGATGGGCGGAATCGAGACCGACGAGAACGGTGAGACGTGCGTGGCAGGTCTCTACGCGGCGGGCGAGTGCGCCTGTGCCTCGGTCCACGGCTCGAACCGCCTCGGCGGCAACGCGCTGCCCGAACTCATCGTCTTCGGCGCGCGCGCTGGCTCCCACGCCGCCGGTCGAGACCTCGGCGAGGCCGAGATCCCGACCGGCAAGCGCGGCGAGTGGGAGGCGGGCGACGTCGAAACGCCCGTCGAACCCGGGGCCGTCGAACCGGAGGTCGAGGCCGACACCTCCGGCGACGCCGTCGCAGACGGCGGCTCCGGACTCGACCCCGACGGGTTCGTCGAACGCGCGGCCGAGCGCGCGACCGAGCGCGTCGAAGCCCTGCTCGCGAACGAGGACGGCCGGAACCACGCGGAGATCCGCGCCGACGTCCAGCAGTCGATGACCGAGAACGTCAACGTCTTCCGCGAGAAGGCGGGCCTCGAACAGGCGCTTCGCGACATCCGCGCGGCCCGGGAAGCGTACCGGGACGTCGGCGTCGCCGATCAGTCGCGGACGTTCAACACCGACCTTCTTCAGACGATCGAGACGCGGAACATCATCGACCTCGCGGAAGCGATCACGCTCGGCGCGCTCGTTCGCAAGGAGTTCCGCGGCGCGCACTGGCGCAAGGAACACCAGGAGCGCGACGACGAGAACTGGCTGAAGCACACGCTGCTGTCGTGGAACGACGGCTCGCCAGAACTGTGGTTCAAGCCGGTGCTGCTGGAAGGCGAAGACAAGCGCTACGAACCGAAGATCCGAAGCTACTGAGCCGTTCCGTCTGTTTCGATTTTCACCGAACTGGTCAGAAGCGCAGGGTCAGCACTGTTACTCGTCCGATACACGGCCCTCACTCTCGTTCGGGCACGATGATGCGAGGGGAGGGATGTTGAACCGAAGCCAGACGTGCTCGCTCACTTCGTTCGCTCCGCGCGACTGGCAGGGCTCAAATCCCTATCCAACAAATAGCGCTCGCTGTCGCTCGCGCAATTATGTGCGAGGGGAGGGATGTTGAACCACGGTCGCAGCGAACCTGCTCCCTGATTCAAATCTCTCGTCCGATACACGGCCCTCACTGTCGTTCGGGCACGATGATGCGAGGGGAGGGATTTGAACCCACGGACTCCTACGAGAGCGGATCTTGAGTCCGCCGCCTTTTCCAAACTCAGCCACCCTCGCGCACTCCGTGCTTCGATTTCGGGTAGGTTTAAGGCTCCGGTTTTTCGTCGTCGGGTCGGCTGATCGGTCACCGGTTGCCGACTACGCTATTCGAGCCGTTTGCGGAGTCGAGACGGCACTTCGAGGGCAATCGCCGCTACGATCGCGGGGCCGAACACGGCGAGAAGCAGGAGCGAAACCCCCCCGCCGACGACTGCGAACCCGATCGCAGCGAGCAGTAACGTCGCGATCGCGACGGCGATCAGTCCACGCGCGACGACGTCGACGACGCCCGCAGCGTAGTCGACGAGCGCCCCCGGGAGTTCGCGAACTGACGGCTCCTCAGGCATATTCGTTCCAACGCGGACCGGACTCAAAGCGTTGTCCCTCCTGAATCGAGTCTCGTCGTCAGACAGTACCACCACTCGGTCGACTCATCACTCAGTCGACTCACCACTCGATCGGCGCTCGATCGCGCCAGAATCGCCCGGCGGGCGATTCCGGTCGGAATCGACAGAGCCACGTCGGCGTCTCCGCGCCCTCCTCAACCGACCGACGGGCGTCCTCGCCACCCATATCCGTTCGAACCCAGCCGGGGCACACGGAGTTCGCTAGCAACCCCTGATCGGCGTACTCGCCGTGGAGATACGCCGTGAGTCCGTTCAGTCCTGTTTTCGAGACTCGATAGGCTGGCGACCCGCCGGACTGTCCCTCGCCGAGCGCGCCCATCCCCGAGGAGACGTTGACGACGCGGCCGCCGTCGGTTTGGAGCAACAGGGGAACCGTGTGCTTGCAGACGAGCATCGGCCCGCGGAGGTTCGTCGCGAGCGTGCGGTCGATCGTCTCCACCGACTCGGAGACGATGTCGCTGTCGAAGTCGCCGATCCCGGCGTTGTTGACGACGATATCGAGCCGACCCGCCGACTGGAAAATCTCGTCGGCCGCATCGGAGATCTCGCCCTCCTGAGTGACGTCGACGAGGAGGTGCTCCCACTCGTCGGGGACGTCGTGGCGGACCGATCGCGTGGCCGCGAAGACGGTCGCCCCGAGTTCCTGGAGATTCGTCGCGATCTGTCGGCCGAGGCCGCGATTGGCCCCGGTGACCAGTGCGACCTGGCCGTCGAGCGAGTCGTACAGCTCCGGCTCCGGCGTCGAATCGGTCATCGGTTACGCAATCGCGAGGGAGCTAAAAGGGGATTGCGTCTCGTTCCTATTCGTCGAAGTCGCGACGCATCGCGATCTCGAACCACGGACAGAGTCGAAGCTGTCGATACCACTCGGGGTGCTCGTGGAGACGTTCGTAGTCCGCCCACAGCAGTCCCGCGATCTCCTCCTCGTCGGGATCGAGTGACGTGTCCTCGAGCGTCACTTTCAGCACCGCACAGACCTCCCACTCCAGGCCCGCGTTCTCGTAGTAACGCTTGTACTCGAACTTGTCCGTCACCCGGAGGTCACTGTACTGATCGGGCGTGACGCCCAGTTCCTCTTCGAGCCGCTGCTTCGTCGCGTCGGTCTGCGACTGTCCGGCGACGGGGTGAGAGGCGACCGTCCCGTCCCAGTGGGTGTCCCAGAGGCGCTTTCCGGGCGCGCGCTGTCCGAGCAGGATGCGACCCTCCTCGTCGAAGACGAGGCAGGTGAACGCGCGGTGACGGATGCCGTCGCCGGTGTGGGCATCGAGCCGGTTGACGAGTCCGGTCCGGTTGTCGTCGGGATCGACGGCGATCACGTCTTGGAGGGCGTTCTCGTGGACGTCGGCGGCGTCGCTCTCGCCGGACTCGCCCCCGATGGAAGCGTCCTCGCGCTGATTTGCGCTCATATCCGCACTCTCGGAGAGCGAGAACAAGGAGTCTTCGATGCGTCCCGACGGTGGTGTCGAACCTCAGTCGCGGTTGCTCGCCCGCCGTGGGTCCCCGCCGCCGTCCGCGAACCACGCGTCGACCGCGCGGCGCACGCGCCGCCTGATTCGGGGCTCCGTGCTCGGACGGCCGATGCTCACCGCGTCGGCCCCGTAACGGAGGTATTCGCGGACCGATTCGGGGCCTCGAACCCCGTTGTTGGCGACGACGAACAGTCCCGGTGCGGCGGCGGCGACGTCCGCGACCGCCGATTCGGTGTCCATCGCGTCGACGTGGATCACGTCCGCGCCAGCCGCCTCGATCGCGCGGGCGGTCTCCGCGAGATCGACTCCCGAAACCTCGGTGCGGACCTTCACGCTCACGTCCGCGCCCGCGTCGCTCGCGACCGCGACGTACTCACAGAGGCGATCGGTGTCGCGGAGGAGCGACTCCCCGCAGCCGACGTCGCACATCTCGGCCTGTCGGCAGTGGGCGTTGATCTCGACGATCGCGTCGCGGTCGGCGCACACCCCGGCGACTGCCGAGACGGGATCGAGCGTCGCGCTCCGGACGTTGACGCCCGGGTGGACGGGCGCGTCCGAGAGCGCGTCGAGTTCGCGTCCGACGAACGCGAGCGGGTCTCGGGGGAGGAACTCCGTTCGGTCGCGGGCGACCATCTCCCGGGCGGCGTCGCGCGTCGCCTCGTCGAGCGCCACGCCCCCGAGGAACGCCGCCCCGGCGTGGTCGCTGCCCGCCCGTGCCCAGTCCGCATCGGATTCGCCGCTGAGACTGGCGAGCGCGACTCGCGGCTCGAACATCAGGACACCCCCGCAGACGCGGCTCGCTCGCGATTTCGGAGCAGCGCCATCACGATACCTCTGCGAGCGCTCGCGCCACAGCGCGCGCGACGCGCGCCGCGTCGTCCACGCCGTTGATCTTCGTGTCTGTTCGAACCACCGGCCGGTCGAGAGCCGTCCCGTCGTCGCTGTCGAGGACGAACGCGTCCGCGAAGGGGTACGCGTCGGCGACGCCCGCGGTCGAGGGGTCGTACCCGACGCCCGCCATCAGCTCCGCCGCGGGGCCGGAGAACACCTCGTTCTCGACGAACGGGGAGACGGCGACGACCGGCGCCTCCTCCAGCGCGTCGGCGACGGCGTCCATCGCGAGCATCGGACCGAGGCTCGTGACGGGGTTCGACGGGCCGATGACGACGGGGTCCGCGAGCGCGTCGCGGACCGCAGGGGTGGGTTCGGCCCGGTCCGCGCCGCGGAACTCGACGTCTCGCACGTCAGGGTCCGCGCGGCGGTGCACCCAGTACTCCTGGAAGTGCATCGGTCCCTCGGGCGTGTGGACGATCGTCGCCACCGGATCGTCGCTCATCGGTAGCAGTTCGACGTCGAGCCCGTACGCGTCGGCGAGTAGGCGGGTCACGTCAGTCAGCGAACGGCCCTCGTCGAGGAGCGACGTCCGAGTGAGGTGAACGGCCCGGTCGCGGTCGCCGATCCGCATAAACTCGGCCACGCCCGAAAACCGCCGCCAGCGCGCGATGTCGCGACCGGAAGTCTGCGCGTCGTCCGAGAGGTACCGCGGTCCCGACTCCAGTCCGGCCGCGTCGGCCAGCCGGTGGAGTTCCTCGTACGTCGCCGTCGTATCGCCGTCGATCCCCCACCACGTCTCGGTGTCGAGGACGCCGCCGCCGTGAAAGAGGACGGTGTCGACGTCCGGACACACCAGCAGTCCGCCGAGTTCGACGTCGTCGCCGGTGTTCGCGACGACGGTCGTCTCCGTCGGATCGAACACTCGGTCCGCGCCGTCGAGGACCTTCGGAGTCCCGGTCCCCCCGGCGAGAAACGTAACCATATCTCGAAGTTGCGCGTGCGACGGTTTCAACTATCGGGTCGAACCCGTCCGCGGACATCGAATCGACCTGTCCACAAACATCGAATCGACCCGTCGATCAACACCGGATTGATCTCGTCGACGACCCAGCCGACTTGATCTGCGCTTCGATATAAATGCTCCTACCTGCTAATTCGTCGCACGAACGAATCGCATCACAGCGACGACGTCACTCACAGGCGATGTTGTCCTCGTCTAGTAACCTTTAACCGATTTAGACCAGTAGTTCCGCCCAAGATGGCGAGCAACAAGATCCTCGGTATCGACCTCGGCACCACGAACAGCGCGTTCGCGGTGATGGAGGGTGGAGACCCGGAGATCATCGTGAACTCCGAAGGTGACCGCACCACTCCCTCCGTGGTGGCGTTTACCGACGACGAGGAGCGACTCGTGGGGAAGCCCGCGAAGAACCAGGCGATTCAGAACCCAGATAAGACGATCCGCTCGATCAAGCGGCACATGGGCGAGGACGACTACTCCGTCCAGATCGACGACGAGGAGTACACGCCCGAACAGATCTCGGCGATGATCCTCCAGAAGATCAAGCGCGACGCCGAGGACTACCTCGGCGACGAGATCGAGAAGGCGGTCATCACGGTCCCCGCCTACTTCAACGACCGCCAGCGTCAGGCGACGAAGGACGCGGGCGAGATCGCCGGGTTCGAGGTCGAGCGCATCGTCAACGAGCCGACCGCGGCGTCGATGGCCTACGGCCTCGACGACGACTCTAATCAGACGATTCTCGTGTACGACCTCGGGGGCGGCACCTTCGACGTGAGCGTGCTCGATCTCGGTGGCGGCGTCTACGAGGTTGTCGCCACGAACGGGGACAACGACCTCGGCGGCGACGACTGGGACGAGGCCGTCATCGACTGGCTCGCCGAGGAGTTCCAGAACGATCACAACATCGATCTCCGCGAGGACCGGCAGGCGCTCCAGCGGTTGAAGGACGCCGCCGAGGAGGCCAAGATCGAACTCAGTAGTAGGAAAGAGACGACGATCAACCTCCCCTTCATCACGGCGACTGACACCGGTCCGGTCCACCTCGAAGAGACGCTCACACGGGCGAAGTTCGAGTCGCTCACCGAGGACCTGATCGAGCGCACCGTCGGCCCGACGGAGCAGGCGCTCTCGGACGCCGGGTACGACAAGGATGACATCGACGAGGTCATCCTCGTCGGCGGTTCGACGCGGATGCCGCAGGTCCACGAGGCGGTCGAAGAGATGCTCGGCACCGAGCCGAAGAAGAACGTCAACCCCGACGAGGCCGTCGCGCTCGGCGCGGCGATCCAGGGCGGCGTCCTCGGCGGCGAGGTCGACGACATCGTCCTCCTCGACGTCACGCCGCTGAGCCTCGGGATCGAGGTGAAAGGCGGTCTCTTCGAGCGCCTCATCGAGAAGAACACGACGATTCCCACGGAGGAATCGAAGATCTTCACGACCGCCGCGGCCAACCAGACGTCCGTGAACGTCCGCGTCTTCCAGGGCGAACGCGAGATCGCCGCGGAAAACGAACTGCTCGGCGAATTCCAACTGACGGGCATTCCGCCCGCCCCGGCCGGAACGCCGCAGATCGAGGTGTCGTTCAACATCGACGAGAACGGTATCGTGAACGTCGAGGCCGAGGACAAAGGCTCCGGCAATGCCGAGTCGATCACCATCGAGGGCGGCGCGGGCCTCTCCGACGAGGAGATCGAGCAGATGCAGGAGGAGGCGGAGGCGCACGCCGAAGAGGACAAGCAGCGTCGCGAGCGCATCGAGGCCCGCAACGAGGCCGAGAGCACGATCCAGCGCGCCGAAACGCTGCTGGAAGAGAACGAGGAGGACGTCGACGACGACCTCCGCGAGTCGATCGAGGAGAAGATCGCGAGCGTTCAGGAGACGCTCGAAGACGACGACGCGACGAAGGAGGAACTCGAAGACGCCACCGAGGCGCTGACGACCGAACTGCAGGAGATCGGCAAGCAGATGTACGAAGCCCAGCAGGCCGCCGGTGGCGCGGGTGCGGGTCCGGGCGGCGCTGGACCGGACGCGGCGGGCGCAGGCCCCGGCGGAATGGGTGATATGGGCGGTGCGGCCGCCGACGGCGACGAATACGTCGACGCCGACTTCGAAGACGTCGACGACGACGACGAAAGCGCCGAGCAATAGGCCCCGCGAATACTCGGTCACGAACGCATCGCGTTCGTGAACGCTGACGGGGACTCCATTCTTTCAGCCCCGGATACGCTGATTTAGTCTCTCTGTGCCAGCCGTACTGGCGGACGGCGGGGATTACTTTTATGTATCTCATCAATAGTGTTTTCGTTGACGTATGACGAAGGCACTCAAGGCATCCGGATTCCTTGGATTGGCTGTGATGATGGCGGTCGGACTGCACCAGTTCGTGATTCTCTCGGGCGGAAATCCCGTTCCGGGGTGGATGATCGGGGGCCACGCCCACCTCGGCGTGCTCTCGATCCTCGCGATCGTGATGGGGTTCGCCGTCCCGGCGCTCGGCGTCACCGGGACACTCAGAACGGCGGTGACGGTCCTGTTCATCGCCGGACAGTGGGGCATTCCGGGGATCGTGTGGCTGGGCGAGGGCTTCGGGCTCCTCTTCCTGATGCCGACGGGCTTCCTTTGGGGGCTCTGTCTGATCGCATCGATGCTCATTATGTTCTACGTGACGGTCACGGGCGACGACGAAGCGGGAAGCAGTGGCCCCGCGGCGATGGCACCCAGCGACGATTAACCGAGCGCCGATCACCCGAACAACTACTCTCGAATAGCGATCACCCAAACGACGAGTAACCGAGCCGTTAGGCGGTCGATATCGAATCCGTAGTCGACGTCAGTCCCGCAGTTGACGTCGGATCCGCAGTCGGTGTCGAATCCGCGATCGATGCCGGATCTCCGGTCGATATTCGAATATGTACAAATTCGTGTATATTTTGCACCGGTAGAGGCATCGAAGGTAGCATATGGACGGGTTTTTAGCCCCCGGAACCCGTATCGATTCGTATGCCTGACGGGCGGGATCCTTCGACCCCCACACCCGGACGTGAGACGACGACCACGCGGCCGACGAACGCCACACGGACGCCCACCGCCGCCGACCTCTCCGGTCCGACGGAGAAGTGCGGGGTGGTCGGCGTCGCGCTCGCCGACCGGGCCGCGTCGCGCCCGTTGTACTACTCGCTGTACGCCCTCCAACACCGCGGCCAGGAGTCGGCGGGAATCGTCACCCACGACGGATTCCAGCAGCACAGCCACGTCGAGATGGGGCTCGTCGGCGACGCGTTCGACGAATCGGATCTCGATTCCCTGGCTGGCGAGACCGGTATCGGCCACGTCCGCTATCCGACGTCCGGCGGGGTCAACGCCTCCTGCGCCCAGCCGTTTTCGGTGTCCTTCAAGTCGGGATCGCTCGGCCTCTCGCACAACGGCAACCTCGTCAACGCCGACGAGATCCGCGAGGAGTTGGCGAACCTCGGCCACGCGTTCACCTCCGACGGCGACACCGAGGTCATCGCTCACGACCTCGCGCGCAACCTCCTCGAAGCCGACCTGGTCCGCGCAGTGAAGCGAACGATGGACCGCATCCACGGCTCGTACGCGCTGACGATTATGCACGACGAGACCGTCCTCGCGGTCCGCGACCCGCAGGGGAACCGACCGCTCTGCATCGGCGAGGTCGAGGACGGCTACGTCGTCGCCTCCGAGTCGGCCGCGATCGACACGCTCGACGGCGAACTCGTCCGCGACGTCCGCCCCGGCGAACTCGTCGTGCTCGAACCCGACGGGTCGGGGTTCGACTCCTACCAACTCGTCGAGAAGGATAACACCGCCCACTGCTTCTTCGAACACGTCTACTTCGCGCGCCCCGACTCGGTCATCGACGACACGCTCGTCTACGAGGCACGGCGGAACCTGGGTCGGAAACTCTGGGAGGAGTCCGGTATCGAAAGTGACGTCGTGATGCCCGTGCCCGACTCCGGGCGGGCGTTCGCCTCCGGGTACGCCGAGGCCGCGAACGAGAGGACCGCCGACGGCGGGAAACGCCCCGTCGAGGAGACCGGCGTCGAATTCGCGGAGGGGCTGATGAAGAACCGCTACGTCGGGCGGACGTTCATTATGCCGACGCAAGACGAGCGCGAGCGCGCGGTTCGGCTGAAACTCAACCCGATCAAGAGCACCGTCGAGGGCAAGTCGGTGACGATCATCGACGACAGCATCGTCCGCGGGACGACCTCGCGCCAACTCGTCTCACTGATGCGTGACGCCGGAGCGGCCGAGGTCCACGTCCGAATCGGCGCGCCGCCGATCGTCGCACCGTGTTACATGGGGATCGATATGGCGTCCAGAGACGAACTCATCGCGGCCGACCAATCGGTCGACGAGATCCGCGAGGAGATCGGTGCCGACAGCCTCGGATACCTCTCGATCGACGCCATCGCCGACGTACTCGGCGAATCCCGTCTCGATCTCTGTCTCGGTTGTGTGACGGGCGAGTACCCCTACGACATCGACGACGAGACGACCGATCGGGACGTGCAGCGCCCCGTTATCGGCGACGGTCCGACCCCCGCGGACGACTGACGTACCGGTCACTCGTTCCGGCGTACCGACCTGTGATACCCGTCGTTGTTTCGGTCACTCGTTCCGATCTGTATCTGCAGCTCTCGATCCAAGTCAGCGTTCCCGCGCCGAATCGCGGACAGAACTCACAGGCAGAACATAAACGGATTGACCAGCGCCACCCGGTCGCCGTCGTGTAACTCAGTGTCGAAACCGTCGAGATTCTCGTTGAACTGCCCGTTGACGAGGATCCGCGCGTAAGCGCGAGTCTGCTCACCGTCGGGGTTCTTCCGCAGGTTGCCGGGCACGTCGGCCGCATCGATCGGAGCCCATCCGCGGGTGGTCGACTCCGCTTCCGTTTCGGCGATCACGAGGTCGCGGACGTCGTGGTCGGCGAAGAACGCCTCCACGAACTCCCGGAGCGTGTCGCCCTCGAAGGTGTACGAGAGCTTGGGCACGCCGAGCGCGTCGCGGACGTGTCCGGTCGCACGGACCTCGACGGTCGTCTCCGCTATCTGCCGAGCTGTCTGCGATTGAGCCATATGGAGTGTACGTTCTCGAAAGGCAAATCGACAGGGGCGAATATGTTCGGCCCCGGAGGACGGGACGGCTCTCCGCCCGATAGCCGATCAGTACGCGACGTACAACAGCAGATAGACGAGATCACCGAGCGCGAACGAGACGAACCACAGCGCTGCGGCGACCCGACCGACGCGCGCGTGCGGCGAGTCGTAGAGCGCCGAGACCGGCCGCGTGAGTGCGAGGAGTAAGACGTAGTACAGCAGTGGGATACAGACGATTGCGAGGACGACGTGAACCGCCAGAGTCGGCAGATAGACGAACTGATAGACGACCTCCGGGCCGGGGAAGTCGGCGGGGCCCTCGAGAGCGATGCGGTAGAGATAGAGGAGAAGAAACGCGACGAACAGTCCCAACGTCGTGAGCATCATCGCCCGGTGGCGGCCGATGTCGCCGCGGCGGATGAACAGGACTCCCAGTCCGATCGTCGCGAGCGCGACCGTGCTGAGAACGGCATTGACGTGCGGAATCGCCTCGATGAGTGACGCGGGTGCGTCGGGGAGCGCCGCAGCCGGGACGACTCCCAAGACCGCCGCGAACACTGCCGCGAGCGAAACGATCGAGAGCGCCGCCGACAGTTCGAGCACGCGCTCACGTGCGCGGAAGGGCATATTCGAATGGCCGGACGGAGCGGTGAAAACGGTGCCGACTGCGAATCCGACCGCAGTCGAAAGGAAACTCATTTAAATTACCCCGGACAAGCAGATATTGCGTATAAGACACCGCGAGCGTGGGTAGCCAAGCCAGGCCAACGGCGCAGCGTTGAGGGCGCTGTCCCATAGGGGTCCGCCGGTTCAAATCCGGTCCCACGCATCGCACGGCGATTCATCGCCACTCGATGCAGGTGCTTCTCCCTTCGGGGACACAGCACCCACGCACAATCCTACTGACGCTATATTCGTGAGCCGAGACGCTGTGATTCCGCGGTAGCGATTGTCACTCCGTATCAATCGGAGTTGCGGCTCTGTACCGCTCGGAAACGGCCGCATCACTGGAAACGACCGCGTCAGTGGATACGTTTTAACCCATCCGAACGAAAGTGAGAGCTATGCCCAAATACTCCACTGGGAGCGGCGGAGGCGGTAGCGACGGCGATAGCTGCGAACTCTGCGGCCGCTCGACCGGTAATCTCCGCCGGGCGAACGTTGCGGGCGCGGACCTCCTCGTCTGTGGGGATTGCGCTCCGCACGACGACTCTCGGAAACAGACCGGCAGTTCGTCCGAGACAGGGAGCCGTGACGAACCGGTTTCGCGGCGAAAGCGGGCCGCTCAACGACAGGCGAAAGTGTACGACCAAGCGAAGGGAGATTCCTCTCACTGGGAGAAAGGCACCGACTACGAGGAGGACCGACTCCCGTATCTCGTTTCGGGCTACGGCGACCGTGCCGAATCGGCCCGCCAGGACGCGGGGCTGACGATAGAGGAGTTAGCGACCGAACTCGACGTCGATGAATCAGATATCACTGCCGTCGAACAGGGACGAGCGACGCGCGCCGGTGTCGGCGGATCGCTCGTTCGAGCGCTCGAAGACCGGCTGGGTGTCGACCTGGTCGACGAGTAATCGTTCCGTAACCGCGGATTTCCCTCCTGAGACGAGCGATTGATTGCGAACCCAAAGCGCCGACGCGGAACTACAACTATTTTTGTCTCCGACGGCCTCAGCGAGAGGTATGCAGACACGCGCCCCGGCGGAACCGACGGTCCGAGAGTTCGAGGCCGACGTCGTCGACGTCGACGGTCGGACGGTGACGCTCGATCACACGTACTTCTACGCCGAGAGCGGCGGCCAACCGGCCGATCGGGGTACGATCGACGGCCGACGGGTCGTCGACGTGCAGGCGGACGGAGCGGGCGTTCGGCACACGCTCGAAACGGAGCCCGAGTTCGGTGACGGTGACACTGTCGTGGGGGTCGTCGACGACGACTTCCGGACGTACTGTATGCGCGCACACACCGCGAGTCACGTCCTCTACGGCGCGGGGCGACGGCTGCTCGACGACCTCGGCTACGGCGGCTTCGACATCTCCGGGTCGAAGGTCCGCGTCGACTTCACCACCTCGACGGATATCGACGACGAGACGCTCGTCGAACTCGAACGGCTGGTGAATCGGACGGTCTGGGACTCACGTGCCGTGACGTGGCAGGATGTCCCGGTCGAGGAGACGACCGCCCGCGACGACGTCGCGTTCAACACCAAGACCGAAGAAGGCGTGATGGATGACGCCGACACGGTCCGGATCGTCGACATCGACGGCTGGGACGTCGCGGCGTGCGGCGGCACGCACGTCTCGAACACCCGCGAGATCGGACCGGTGACGGTCCTCGATCGCTCGAACCCCGGCGAGGGACTCACGCGCGTCGAATTCGCCGTCGGTCCGACCGGAATCGACCGCACTGCGGACCGACATCTGTCGCTACGCGAGACGGCCGCAGCGCTGGAGACGGGAATCGAAGATCTCGCGGAGACGGCGACTCGCGTCCGTTCGGATCGCGACGACCTGCGCGAGCGAGTTCGTGAACTCGAACGCGCGGCCGTCGAAGATGCGCTCGACGGCTTTGATCGGATCACGAAGGACGGGACGCCGTGGCGACTCGGCGTCCTCGACGGCATCGATCCCAATGATGCCGGTGAGGCGGCGAAAGACGCGGTCGGCGACGACGAAGTGGTGGTCGCCGTGGGCGGATCGGCGGCGCCGTACGTCGTCGTCGCCGCCGGATCCGAGAGCGACGTTCACGCCGGATCGGTCGTCGACGCCGTCACAGAGGCGTTCGGCGGCGGTGGCGGCGGCGGGCCGCCGTTCGCGCAGGGCGGCGGGCTGGATGCCGATCCAGGCGAGGTTCTCGACGAACTCACCGAGTTGGAGCCGTCCTCGTAACCATTGCCAGTGCCGACCTTCGTAACCACTGCCGAGTCCCCGTCTTCGCAACCACCAGCGTTCAGCCACCCGGCGAAGCCTCTATTCGTCTCGCGAGCCTACAGCTGGCAATGACCGACGAAGCGGGTTCTGCGGGGGCACGTCCGCTGGAAACGTTCGACGCCGTCGTTTGGGATTTGGACGGCACGCTCGTCCACCTCCTCGTCGACTGGGACGTCGTCGCCGACGACGTCGAAGCCGTGTTCGAGGCAGGAGGTGTCGACGCGAGTGATGTCGATCTATGGGGGATGTTAGATCTGGCCGACGAGTCGGGACTCCGCGACGACGTCGAAGCCGTCATCGGCGAGCACGAGGATGCGGGCGCACGGCGCTCTGACCGGCTCCCACACGCGGATTTCGTGGGCCAGTTCGACGCGGAGGGCGTCTGCTCGCTGAACTGCGAGCGCGCCTGTCGGACCGCGCTCGACGTTCACGGGCTCACGGCTCACGTCGACGCCGTCGTCGGACGCGACTCCGTTCCGGCGAGGAAACCCGACCCCGAACCGCTCTTGGAGACGATCCGGCGGATAGGTGCCTCGGCTGACGAGACCGTCTTCGTGGGCGACTCGGTTCGCGACGAGGAATCGGCCCGACGAGCGGACGTGACCTTCCGCTACGTGGACGAGGCGATTTCGAGCGCTGAACACGTTTCGGAGGCGGAGCGCTGAACGCGTCTCGCAGGCGGTGCGTTGACTACGTCTCGGGGGAGGAGCGATAAGCACGTCTTGTCGTCGTGTCGACCGGTTACAGTAGGGGCGAACAGGCGGTACGAATCGCTCGCGAGACGACGTACCGCACTCCCGCTGCCCGTCTCGCGGCCGGTGTCAGCGCACGGAGGCGATGGTCCCGTGTTCGTATTTGAATGTTGGGGCGATCGGTGACTGCGCTCGCCGCCAACGACGGCCTCGGCGCGGTCGTTAAGTCCCTTCGAGCCCCACATCCGACGATGGGCTTCCCGGTCCGATACTACTGTCCGCACTGCGGCGCCGTCGTCGAAATTCAGCGCGAGGGCTACCTCTCCGATAAGTCGGTGACGCCGTACCCGCTCGCGGGTTGGAAGTACGCGGACCCCGACGAGGACTTTGATGCAGCAGACGGCGTCCGACTGGTCTGCGGCCAGGACGGCGACGGCGTCCGCTGGACCGACGACCGGAGCAGCGCCGACGACGTCGAGAATCCGGGCGGAGAATCACCGTGTGGCTCGGAACTGTTTCTCTCGTTCGTCAGGTACGTCGACGGCGAGGAGGTCGAGCCCGAACCCGAGCCGACGTACACCACGATCGCGGGACGGGGACCGTCCGGACCGCGCGAACCGTCGGGTCCGGGTGGATTCGGCGAGTGATTCGGTTGAAAAAGTAGAATAGTGCGGATGTTCGGTGAGTTCGGGTCTGTAACCGGATCTACGGGAGATCGACGTCGATGTCGGCGACGTCGCCCGCGGACTTGACGGTGTTCCACAGGAGCATCGCGCGCGTCATCGGGCCGACGCCGCCCGGAACGGGCGTGATCGCGCTCGCCTTCTCTGCGACGCTGTCGTAGTCGACGTCGCCGACGAGTTCTGATCCGTCCTCGGTCTCGACGCGGTTGATGCCGACGTCGATCACGACGGTGCCCTCCGAGATCATCTCGCCGGTGACCATCTCGGGCACGCCCGCGGCGGCGACGACGATGTCGGCGTTTCGGGTCTTCTCGGCGAGGTCATCCGTGCGCGAGTGGCAGACGGTGACCGTCGCGTTGCCGCCCTCGGCCTTCTGAATCAGGAGGTTCGCCATTGGCTTGCCGACGATGTTCGACCGGCCGACCACGACGGCGTCTGCGCCCTCCGTTTCGACGTCGGCCGCGGCGAGAAGCTTCTGGACGCCGTGCGGCGTACAGGGTTTGTAACGCGCGTTCCCGGCGACGAGGCGGCCGACGTTCTCGGGGTGGAAGCCGTCGACGTCCTTCGCGGGGTCGATCCGTCGCAGGACCTCTCGCTCGTCGACGTGGTCCGGCAGCGGCATCTGGACGAGAATCCCGTGCACGTCGGGGTCGGCGTTCAGGTCGTCGATGGTGTCGAACAGCTCCTCGGCTGGCGTCTCGGGGTCGAGTTCGATGTCGCGCGTGGCGATACCGACCTCCTTGCAGTCTTTGTGCTTCATCGAGACGTACGTCGCGCTCGCGGGGTCGTCGTTCATCAGGACGGTCGCGAGACAGGGTGTCGTTCCGGCGTCCGTCAGCGTCTGGATGCTGTCGAGCAGACCGGTTCGGATGTCCGAGGCGACGGCCTTGCCGTCGATAATCTCCGTCATACTGTAACGGGAGTCGGTAGCACACTTGAAACGTGCGGATTCGGGCGCGTGACTTGTGGTCCGCGCGAACGGTTTGCTGACGTCGTCTGCAGGAACTGCCTACCGACCTCGTCGACGCGCTCAGTCGTACAGCGGGAACTCGTCGGTGAGTTCGTCGACTCGGGCGGCGACCTCCTCGACGACGCGCTCGTCGTCGTAGTCGTCGATCACGCGGACGACGAGGTCGGCGACTTCGCGCGTCGCCTCCTCATCGAACCCGCGGGTGGTGATCGCGGGCGTGCCGAGGCGGATCCCGCTGGGATCGAACGCCGAGCGGGTCTCGCCGGGCACCGTGTTCGCGTTCATCACAATTCCTGCCGATTCGAGCGCCGCCTCGACGTCCTTGCCGGTTGTGTCGGGGTGGGACGGACGGAGGTCGGCGAGCACGAGGTGGTTGTCGGTCCCGCCCGAGACGAGACTCAGGCCGTGCTCTTCGAGTCGGTCTGCGAGAGCCTTCGCGTTTTTGACGGTCTGTTCGGCGTAGGCGTCGAACTCCGATGAGAGCGCCTCGCCGAAGCCGACGGCTTTCCCCGCGATATTGTGCATCAAGGGGCCGCCCTGCGAGCCGGGGAACACCGCCTTGTCGATCGCATCGGCGTGCTCCTCGCCGCACATTATGATACCGCCGCGACCCGCGCGGATCGTCTTGTGCGTCGATCCCGTCACGAAGTCCGCGACGCCGACGGGCGAGGAGTGAACGCCCGCGGCGACGAGCCCGGTGATGTGCGCGATATCCGCGAGGTGGTACGCGTCGGTGGATTCGGCGATCTCCTGAACGCGTTCCCACTCGACCTCGCGCGGGTACGCCGAGTAGCCGGAGACGATGATGTCGGGGTCGAACGATTCGGCGGTCTCGGCGAGGCCGTCGTAATCGACGTAGCCGGTCTCGGCGTCGACTTCGTACTGCTCGACCTCGTAGGTCTGCCCCGCGAAGTTCGCGGGGTGGCCGTGGCTGAGGTGTCCGCCGTGCGTGAGGTCCAGCGAGAGGATCTTGTCGCCGGGGTCGAGTACGGCGAGATACACGCCCATATTCGCCTGCGATCCTGAATGCGGTTGGACGTTGACGTGCTCGGCACCCCACAGTTTTCTCGCCCGTTCGATCGCCAGTTCCTCGACTTCGTCCGCGTACTCGCATCCCGCGTAGTACCGCTCACCGGGGTAGCCTTCCGCGTACTTGTTCGTGAGTGCGCTTCCCTGCGCTTCGAGCACCGCGCGGCTCGCGTGATTCTCGCTCGCGATCATCGCCAGCGTGTCGCGCTGGCGCTGTACTTCGCCGGAGAGCGCGTCTGCGACGGCCGGATCGACGTCACGGACGTGGCTGTCGTCCATACGTGATACGGCACTCGTCGATCCAATAAGTGTGTTCATAGTGATTATCGTACCCGTTTATACGGGCTCGACGTTTGGTGTCGAAAACGCCGGAGGGCCACCAATACGAACCGCTCGCTCGACGGAATCAGCGGTCGAGAATATCCCGTGCGGCGGCGGCGAGGTCGGACGCGTCGGCGTCGAGCAATCGGTTGTCGCTCAGGCGCAGGCGCAGCCGCGGGCGACCGACGTCGATGGGTACCTTCTCGGTCTCGACTACCCCCGCCTCCTCCAGTTCGGTCTTTGTCCGTGAGAACGTCGCTTTACTTGCGATTCCGACGTCCTCGCCCCACTTCGAGATGTCGTACAGGAGGAGATCGTTCTTCGCGGCGACGAGCAGGCTGATCGTCACTTCGTCGAGATCGATCCCGTCGCCCCGCTTCGAGCGAAGCGATTCGAGGACCGCATCGAAGTCCCCGCGAACGTCCGGTCCGAACTCCGTTTCGAGCGAGTTGCGGACCGCGGTGATGGCTGGCGTGCGGAGATTGAACCGCATTGCCGACTCGAAGGCGCTTCCGTAGGTCTCTCGGGCGCGCTGCACGAACGGAGCCTCGTCGGTTACCAGCCCGGCGACCCGATCACCCGCCGTGACGACGGCGACGACCGTTTCGTCGGTCACGAGGAGGGAGTTCTCCGCCCGTCGGTCGGTGACTCGGAGATCGAGCGCCCCGCTGGCGACGAGGTCGGCGGCGTCGCTCGCGACGGGAAAGTCCTCGAAAACGTCCTTGAGTACCTGTTCGTCGGCGAGGAATCGGAGCGGTGGATGCCCCGTGGTTCCGACGCTTCGTTCGACGAGCGATTCGACGACGGCCGGAGTCGGATCGACCACGTAGACCGCCGATTCGACGGGTTGGAGGGCGGATGAGACAACGTGCTCGACGGACCGTCCGTGCACGTTTTCACGGGAGGACATACGTTGAATAACTCGTGAGCGGATACTTAATTTTACCGTACCTCCGGCTGTATATTCCCTGATTCCCCCGTGTGAGCGAGTTTCCGGCGCCGCCGCTCTGGGAGTTAATTTTCCGATACCGCCGCTCGTACGGGTTGGCCGTCATCGCAGACCCACCGATTTTACTTGTTCTGTGCCCACCACGAAGCTGTGACCCACGAAATCGAACTCGTCGGAAGCGGCCCGGCCGCCGAGGCCGCGGCAGCCGCGTTCGACGACGTCGACGCGCGAGTTGTCCCCGACGCCGACGATCCGGCATTGACGGTCGCCGTCGCGCCCGCGGGAAGCGACGCCGTCCCCGAACTCGACGGCCGCGCGGATCGACTGGTGCTCGTCGAAATCGGCGGTATCGGCGGTCACGCCGTCGACGACGTCGACGCCGCCGTTTCGACGTTCGGGGCGTCGGGCGCTCGGTTCTCGGATCTCTACACGCGGGTGTCTGCGACGACCGATTCGAGCGGATCGCCGACGGGCGAACGCAGCGCCGTTAGACTCGCCGGAGCGATCGCCGGACGGCGGGCCATCGCGCTCCTGGCGGGCGACGAAACCGTCGCCGGAACCGCCGTCGAAGTCGCCGGAACCGGCGTGGTCGCCGAGCGACGGGTCCTCTCAGTCCCTGAGGCCTCGGAACGCGATCGCACGCTGCGGCGCGACGCCCGTGAGGTAAGTCTCGACGACTCGCTCTCACGCGCGGAGCGCGCGCTCGACGACCGAACGGGGATCGTCGCGCAGGTCGGCGAGCGGGAGTCGTTTCCGGTTCCCTACTATCTGGCTCAGACGACAGACACGACCGGCTTCAGCGACGCGCGGGCGGCGGAACTCGCCGCCGGTGTCGACCCCGACTGGGACGCCGCCTTTATGAAGGCGCTGGGGGAGGGGCTCGAACGCTACTGCGCGGGCGTCTACCGTCGATCGGAGTTCACGGTCGCACCGGAGCGCACGCGGGCGAGACCGGTCTCACCCACGGAGTTCGTCCGACCGGACGACTACCCGACACCGGATCCGGAGACGCCGCTCCCGTGGGTTGACGGCGTCGACCTCGGAACCGACGAGTCGGTGTCGCTTCCGGCGGAGTTCGTTCACTACCCGCCGCCCGAGGAGCGCTACAAGCCCGCGATCACGACGGGGCTGGGGCTCGGCAACTCCGGCGTCGAGGCGTTGCTCGCGGGGCTCTACGAGGTCGTCGAGCGCGACGCCACGATGCTGGCGTGGTACTCCTCGTTCGAACCGCTCGCGCTCTCGGTGGCGGATTCACGGTTCGAGACCCTCGAAAAGCGCGCACGCGCCGAAGACCTGTCGGTGACGGCGCTGCTCGTCACGCAGGACGTCGACATCCCAGTCGTTGCGGTCGCGGTCCACCGCGACGGGGAGTGGCCGAAGTTCGCCGTCGGGTCCGGCGCGTCGCTCGATCCGGTCGCCGCCGCGCGGTCGGCGCTGGGGGAGGCGCTCCAGAACTGGATGGAGCTCCGTGCGATGGGGCCCGAACAGGCAACCGACGAAGGCGGGGCCATCGGCGAGTACGCGGACTTTCCCGACGCCGCTCGCGCGTTCGTCGACGCCGACGCGACGGTCCCGGCCCGGACGGTCGGACCCGAGACCGTCCCGGGCGGAGCGGCCGAGTTGGAGATGGCGGTGGAGCGCCTCGATGACGCGGATCTCGACGTCTATGCCGCGCGGACGACGACCGCGGACGTCGCCGCACTCGGTTTCGAGGCCGTCCGCGTGCTCGTTCCGGCGGCGCAGCCGCTGTTCCAGGGTGCACCGTTCTTCGGTGACCGCGCGCGGACGGTTCCGGCGTCGCTCGGATTCGACCCGGAACTCGACCGCGCGTACCACCCGTATCCGTGACCGGTTGCGGAGCGATATTTGGGCTGGCAGCCGACACGAGGTCGTCCACGCGGCGGTGTGTCGGGCTCCCGCTACTCGCCGCGTGGTGCGGTTCAGACGATATCGGCGTTGGCCGCGTTCCCGTACAAAAAGTCTCGGAGCGGTTCTCAGACGCCGAACGTCGCGCGGAGCATATCGCGCGTGCCGGGGCCGAGTCCGACCGCGAGCACGGCAACGAGAAGCAGCATCGTGTATCGCGGACTGTCCTCGAAGATTTCCTCTTCGAACACCCAGAGCACGAAGGTCGCCGCGGCGAGTTTCACGAGGAGGAACGGCCACGTATCGCCCGTCACGGCGAGCACCGACGCCGGGAGCAGGGAACCGGTGACGTCGACGACGAACTGGTTGACCGGATGCTTCGGGACGAGGTTCGCCCCGGCGTTGAGCGCGGGCATCCAATCGAGGCCGACGACGTTGGCGACGCCATCGACCGCGTGTCCCCAGATGATGACGAATCCGATGCGGCCGGTTCCCGCGTTGACCGAGGGCGCGTATCGTTCGATGAACCACCACGTCGCCGCGGCGGCGACCGTCGATCCGGCGAGGACGACGAGAGAGACCTGCGGGTAGAACTCAACGCCGTTGGCCCCCGTGAGAACCAGCCAGAACAGATAGCCAAGCGTGAGGAGCAACACGGCGGACCCGATCCCGAATAGGGTGTAGTCATACCGCTCCACGACAGCACTTCGTGCGGCCCAGACGGCTGCGACGACCGCGACGAGGGTGATCGCGAAGACGGTGAAGTAAATGATCGGGCTGATGAACAGTGTATTCAGTGGATAGCTGATGAGAGCCTCGGCCGCCGGAACCGCGTCGTTCGCATCCTCGACGACACGGAGCGCGCCGCCGAAGAAGACGAACGGGACGAGCGCGTAGAAGAACTCCCGGTCCGTCCCCAGATCGAGGCGACGGAGGAGGAAGACCACGCCGACGAGCGCGACGAGCAGCGTGACCATATACCCGACCTCCGAGACGAGCGTGTAACCCGGGTAGGCCACCGGTTCCGCGGCGTTCGCGCACGCTTGCGAATCGTACATATACTCGACCGTACTTCCCGGCCTGACCGCACAGACCGCGGAGTTTGCGTCCGCCTGCACCGGACCCCAGAAGTAGTGCCAGATGAAGCCGTCGTAGACCGTTTCCGGGAAGACGAGCGCGCCGACGAGGAGCGCGACGAGCGCGGTCAGTACCCCGCCCGCCCAAAGTCGCGCTGGCTCGACGCCGACGCGTTCGGCGACTGTTGACATAGCAGATACGCGGTCGGCGGCCGTGTTGAGGATTCCGGTCTCCGATGCGGCCGCCGACTGCTGGTTGTACCACTGCTCTTCAGTCGGTGGCACCTCTGCTGTCAGTCGGTGGCACCTCTGCTGTCAGTTGTTCACCCTGCTGTCAGTTGTTCACCCTGCTGTCAGTTGTTCACCCTGCTCGTCAGGTGGTGGCATCTCCGTCCCTCAGATCGAGAGCGCCGCTTCTTCGAGATCGGTCGCGAGAACGACCATCGTCTGCGAGCGAGAAAAGCCTTTGATCCGCGATACCTCCTCGAACATCACCTCGCGCAGGGCGTCGGTGTCCTCGACGGTGAGTCGCAACATAACGTCCCACTCGCCGGTCGTGAGATGGATTTCCTGCACGCCTTCGATCTCTCGAAGGCGATCGAGCGCGTCGTCTTCGCGGCCCTGCTCGATTCGGAGCCCGACGAATGCGGACGTCCCGAGGCCGACCGACCGCGGATCGATTTTCGCGTGATACCCCTCGATGACTCCGGCGTCCTCCATCCGCCCGACGCGGTCGTGAACGGTCGCGCTGGACATATCGATCCGCCGCGCGATCTCGCTGAACGGCGTCCTCGCATCCGATTGGAGGATTCGAAGGATCTCCCGGTCCGTTTCATCGAGTTCCATACCAGTACTGACGGCAGCTACCGACTTGCGGTTTGCGGCTTCGCCGTTCCGTCCGGCCGGGATACCGGTCACTCGTCGCCGATCTGGCGGGCGGCATTCAAGAGAGTGTCGTGAACGCGGCCGTTCGACGCCACGAGTCCGACCGAGTCGTGTCGCCAGCGATCGCCCGCCAGATCGGTGACTGTCCCGCCCGCGGCCCGGATCATCGCGACGCCAGCGACGGTATCCCATGGGAAGGCGCGGAGGTTGGTCACGACGCCGTCCAGCGCCCCGTCGGCGACCGCCGCGAGCTCGGCCTGGGCGCATCCCAGCCGCCGGAGGTCGCCGAAGCGGTTCGCGAGCGCCTGACAGGCCCGCCCGTACTGGTCTCGCGCGCCGAAATCCCACCACATCGTCGGCGTGACGACGCACGCCTCGGGGTCGGTTTGCGTCGAAACGGTGACCTGCTCCCCGTTACGGTACGCGTCCTCGCCGTCGGTCCAGTAGACGTCGCCGAGCGCTGGGAGGTTCGTAGCGGCGGCGACGGGCTCGCCGTCACGCACGGCCGCGACCGCCGTCCCCCACACGCGCATCCCGCGGACGTAGTTGTTCGTCCCGTCGATCGGATCGACGATCCACGCCCCACCCGTCTCGGGGACCGACCGCAGTTCGTCGTCCTCCTCGCCGACGACGGCGTCGTCGGAATACGCCCCGCGGATCACGTCGATCACGGCCTCCTGCGCGTCCCTGTCGGCCTGCGTCACGACGTCCGTCTTCTCTCCCTTTCGCTCGACGTCCATCTCGGTTCGAAAGCGCTCGGCTGCGACGGTGGCACCCGCTTCGGCCGCCCGGCGTGCTACCGCTGTCCGGTCCGCTGCGTCCATATCCGAGTGGCCGTCCGCCGCCCTCCTAAACGCACGGGTTCGACGCACGGCTCGTGGTCGGATCCCGTCGATCCGGTCGAGGACGACTGTGCGGCACAATTAACTCGATTTCGAGTCGGAGTACACTTTAGTATTGGCACAACGTTACCCCGAATATGCGCCCCTCAGACGCGGCACGTCAGCTCCAATACTCGGTCGCCTCGCAGGCAGACACGTACGACTACGAGATCAGCTACTGGGAAGCGCACGCGTACGAGGACGTCTTCGCGGACGTTTCAGAGCACGGGAACCTCTCGGACGTGATGAACGTCGTCGAGGAACTCGGATCTCGGTTCGTCGACGGCAGCCGTCCGTCGCCCGCCGAAGCGCGCGAAATCGCCGACGGCGTCCTCACCGCCGGGGGCCGACCGCTGACGGACGGCGGCGACGGCAACTGATCGCTGTCGACTGCGACGACCGCGGGGGCTCTTTTTGTTGCGTTTTCGAGTCGAGTGGGTTCACCGAGTAGTCCGAGAACCGCGTACAGATAGACGAGTGCCGACGCCAGGAAGATGAGTCCCGACACCAGATGGAAGAGTAACAACGCCAGTTAGACTTACGCCGGAAAGACCGAATACTCACGCTGGCCGCAGGTGTTCGCAGTCGCCCGCGTGGACGACGCGCTCCTCGCCGTCGTCTGTTCTGACGACGAGACTCCCCGGGAACTGGACGTCGACGGCGTCGCCTTCGATGACGCCACCTGGCGTCTCGACCCGAACGCGTCGACCGAGCGTCGCGGCGTGTTCGCGCCACGCGTCGAGAATCCGATCGAGGTTCGCCCCGTCGCTCGTGAGTTCGTGGAACGTTTCGAGCATCCGCTGGAGGAACGCGCGCCGGTCGACGTCGCCCACCTCCGCGCGGAGGCTCGTCGCTCCCGGCGGGAGGTCGTCGGCATCGACGTTCGCGTTCACGCCCGTGCCGACGACGAGCCAGGAGACGCGGTCGGCCTCGCCCTCCATCTCCGTCAGGATGCCCGCGAGCTTTCGCTCCCGTCCCGACGCGTCCACCACGAGGACGTCGTTCGGCCACTTGATGCGCGCGTCGACGCCGACCTCGTGACTCGCCCGGGCGACCGCGACGGCCGCGGCGAGCGTGTACAGCGGAATCTCCGCGGGGGGACGTCGGGGTCGAACGAGCAGACTCGCCCAGATACCGCCTTTGGGTGCGGTCCACCTCCGCGCCAACCGCCCGCGGCCGCCGGTCTGTTCATCTGCGACCACGACGATGTCTGATGCCCCCTCCTCGGCGAGTTCGCGGGCGCAGTCGTTCGTGCTCGCGACCCGGTCGTGGTACTCGACCGCGTACGGGGCGTCGAGGCCGAACTCCAGGGCGGCCGCGCCGTACTCGGGGACGCCGACCAGGCGGTACCCGTCGTCGCCGCTCTCGATCTCGAACCCCTCCTCGCGGAGCGCGTCGACCTGCTTCCAGACGGCCGCCCGCGACACGCCGAGCCGTTCCGCGAGTGTCGGCCCGGGGACCGAGCCGTCGGCGAGCGCCGCCAGCAGTGCGCGTCGTGTCTCGTTCATCCGCCCTATTCGAGCACGACGAGCACGTCGTCCATATCGACGCTGTCGCCCTCGCGGACGAGGACCTGCGTGACGGTACCGCCGCGCTCGGCCACGACGTCGTTCTCCATCTTCATCGCTTCGAGCACGCAGACCACCTCGCCCGCGGCGACTTCCTCGCCCTCCTCGACGTCGACCGACAGGATCGTTCCCTGCATCTCGGCTTTGACCTGTTCGCCGTCCCCTTCGACGGCGACCTCGTCGCCGTCGTCGCTGGCAGCGGTTTCCGGGCGTGAACGCGCCGAGGGCCGTCCGCTCCCGGAGGCGGCCCCGCTGCCCGCGGCCTCGAGATCCGGAATCGGCGGCGCGCCGCGCTCTTCGAGGTTGACGTCGAACCGCTTGCCGTTGACCTCGACGGTGAACTCGCGTTCGGTCACCTGACCGCCCCCGTCCCCGTCGCTTCCGTCGTGGGTCTCGCTCCCGCCGTGCGCGTCGTCCGAACCGTCCCCGACGTCGCCGGAGCCCCACTTTTCGACGGCGCGCTCGATCCGCGTCGGATCGAGTTCTTCGTCGAGGTACTTCGTGGTGTGCTCGCCCGCGCGGAACGACCGGTCAGTCACCATCAGTCGGTGGAAGGGGATGATCGTCTCGACACCCTCGATCGCGAACTCCGAGAGGGCCCGCTCGGAGCGGGCGAGACACTCCGTGCGGTCGCCCGCGGAGACGATCAGCTTCGCGATCATCGAGTCGTAATCGCCGCCGATCTCGTCGCCCTGGCGGACGGCGTCGTCGACGCGGACGCCGATGCCGCCCGGGGCGTCGTACGTTTCGAGCGTGCCGGTCGCGGGCGCGAACTCGGTGGCGGCGTTCTCGGCGTTGATTCGGTACTCGATCGCGTGCCCGTCGATCTCGACGTCCGACTGCGCGAAGTCGAGTTCCTCACCGGCGGCGACCCGCAGTTGCCACTTCACGACGTCGATTCCGGTGACCTCCTCGGTGACGGTGTGTTCCACCTGGATCCGGGTGTTGACCTCCATGAAGTAGAACTCTCCATCTTCCACGAGGAACTCCACCGTCCCGGCGTTGGTGTAGTCGGCCGCGCTGACGCCGCGACGGGCCGCCTCGCCGATCCGCTCGCGGAGGTCGTCCTCGAGCGCGGGCGACGGCGCTTCCTCGATCACCTTCTGGTGTCGTCGCTGCAACGAACAGTCGCGTTCGCCGAGGTGTCGCACGTTGCCGTGTTCGTCGGCGAGGATCTGCACCTCGATGTGTCGCGGCGATTCGAGGTACTTCTCGACGTAGACGGAGGCGTTGTCGAAGTACGCCTCCCCCTCCCTCTGGGCCGTCTCCAACTGTGACTCGACTTCCTCGGCCGACTCGACGACCTTCAGACCGCGGCCGCCGCCGCCGCCCTCGGCCTTGATCGCGACCGGATAGCCGTACTCCTCGGCGATCGCTTTCACCTCCTCGGCGGATTCGACGGGCTCCGTCGTCCCGGGGACGACGGGGACGTCGGCGTCCTGCATCAGCGTGCGGGCTTTCGTCTTTTCCCCCAGGCGCTCCATGGCATCCGCGGAGGGACCGACCCACGTGATCTCGCTTTCTTCGACCTTCCGCGCGAACGTCGCGTTTTCCGCGAGGAAGCCGTAGCCCGGGTGGATCGCCTCGGCACCGGCCTTCCGGGCGGCGTCGATGATCGCCTCGTGGTCCAAGTAGGATTCGGCCGCGCGCGCGGGCCCGACGTTGTACGCCTCGTCAGCGAACCGGACGTGGCCCGCGTGCTTGTCGGCCTCGCTGTAGACGGCGACGGTCCGAACGCCCAAGTCGCGGCACGCCCGCATCACGCGGAGGGCGATCTCCCCGCGGTTGGCGACGAGAACCTTGTTGAACATTTGCCGATGTGTTCTGAAACGCGCCACCTCTATCTGTCGGTTCTGCACGAAGGGGAGTTCGACAGCTGTCGAATGCAATTGGGCGAGGCAGTTGTCGGTTACTCCGCTTCCGTCTCGGTCGATGTTGTCGGAGTTCGCCGCCAACGGATCTCGTACTCGAGTTCGTAGCGCTCCTCGCCGGTCTCGGAGTCGGTGAGTCGCTCCAGTTCGACCTCGAACGTCGGGTCCGCCGGAATCGACGCCTCGACCGGTTCGTCCATCCCCCCTAACGTGACTGTCCCGGATTTGATCTCCTCGGCGACCGCCACGAGCGTGTCGGCGATTTCCCGTCGGGTCTGCGTCGCCTCGGTTTTGAACAGTTGCTCTTCTGGCATATCTCAGCTATTGATCGGTCGACAAAAATACCCAGTTACCGATTCCTTCGGCTTGGGAACGAATCGCGTGTCGCGAGTGGCACGGAGGACGTGACGAACGTCGAATTTTCTGCGTCACTCTTCGAATATTTTCCGTTGGGTTCACCATCCGTCGGATCCGGCTAAACGTTCGTGAGAGACGCCGGGAATCCAAACCGCCTTATGTGTGTGCCTCTCACGCCAACGGTAATGACAGTACGTGTCGGTATCCTCGGCGCAACGGGCGCGGTGGGACAGCGATTCATCCAGCTTCTCGAAGACCACCCGACGTTCGAGCTCGCGGCGCTGACAGCGTCGGAGTCGAGCGCGGGGAAGACGTACCGCGATGCCGCGAAGTGGCGCGTGAACACGCCGATTCCGGACGATGTCGCCGAGATGACGGTCAGCGAGACGAGCCCGGAAGCCGTTCCGGACGACGTCGATCTGCTGTTCTCGTCGCTTCCCTCCGGCGCCGCCGCAGACGTCGAACCCGACTTCCTCGAAGCGGGTTACGTCGTCTCCTCGAACTCCTCGAACGACCGGATGGCCCCCGACGTGCCGCTGACGATCCCCGAAATCAATCCCGATCACCTCGATCTGATCGACGTGCAGCGCGACCAGCGGGGCTGGGACGGCGCGCTCGTGAAGAACCCGAACTGCTCGACGATCACGATGGTCCCGACGCTCGCCGCGCTCGATCAGTTCGGCCTCGAATCGGTGCAGGTATCGACGCTACAGGCCGTCTCCGGCGCGGGCTACTCCGGCGTCACCTCGATGGAGATCATCGACAACGCCATCCCGCACATCAACGGCGAGGACGACAAGATGGAGACCGAATCCCGAAAGCTCCTCGGCTCGTTCGACGGCGCAGCACTCGAACTGCACGGGATGGACGTCGCCGCCTCCTGTAACCGAATCCCCACGCTCGACGGCCACCTGGAGAACGTCTTCGCCGAAACCGCTGACGACGTCTCCCCGGACGACGCGGCGGAGGCGATGCGCGGGTTCCCGAGCGCCGATCTGCACTCTTCCCCCGAGCAACTCATCCACGTCTTCGACGACTTCGACCGTCCGCAGCCCCGACTCGACCGCGAGCGCGGCGACGGGATGCAGATCTCCGCGGGCGGCATCCAGGAGACGACAGACGGCGTGAAGTACAACTGCCTCGCGCACAACACGATCCGCGGCGCGGCCGGCGCGTCGGTCCTCAACGGCGAACTCCTCGTCGAAGAGGGCTGGGTCTAACCCTCCTTTTTATTCGGAGGTCCTCGGCCGCGCTCCGCGCGACCTCGAACCCCCGACAAAAACCTGGCGGGAAAAACTTCCCGCTCGGCTCGCTTCGTTCCCCTCGCGGTACTACGTCTTATAAAGAGCTCCCGCTGACAGCGACCGCGACGCCGCGTCTCTGTTATACCGTCCGCAGGTCGTCGGTCGCGCGCCACCGGATCGACGCGGCGGCGACCTCGTCGGCGCGCCGGACGATTTCGGCTTCGATCGTCGCGGGTTCGACGTTCGTTCGGCCCGTGTGCGAGAGGACGATGTGGGCCAGTTCGATCGGGAGGCCGACCCGCGCGACGACGTGGACGCCGTAGTAGGGGTGTCCGAGGAGGTCGTAGACGGGCGTATCGTCCATTCCGTCGAACTCCGCGAGCTTGCTCACGTCGTGGACGAGCGCGCCAGCGACGACGACGTCGAGATCGAGGTCCAGTTTGTCTCCACGTCGCTCGGAGAGCACGTCGGCGAGCGCGATCGATCCCGCGGTCACGTCGCGCACGTGGCCGACAAGGGTTTCGTCTTCGATACCCAACTCGCGCTGCGTCGGTGGCAGCCACGGGACTCCTCGGAGGTCGTCGATGCCGTTCTCCGCCATCGCGGTCGCCCACGCGTCGACGACGCCCGAACGCAACTCGTCGTCCTCGATCGCATCGAGTTCCGGAAAGGTCGCTCGTACCGAATCGTGGTGCATACTGGCGCTATGACGGCGTCAACAAGTAGGGTTTCGAAGCGCCGTGCGAAGGATGGAAGCACTGTGCGAAGGATGGAAGCACTGTGCGCAGAGCGGTACTCGGACCGCGATCGCCCCCGACCTACAGCTCCCGTACCTCGTTGAGTAGCTCCTCGTAGTCGGGTTCGTTGGTCGGATCGTCGGCGATCCAATCGTAGGCGATCGTGCCGTCCTCGTCGACGATGAACACCGCGCGGTTGGCGACACCCACGAGTCCGAGGGCGTCGATATCGATCTCCAGTCCGTACTTGTCGATCGCGCTGCGGGCCATATCGCTGAGTAGGCCGAACTCGAGGCTGTGCTTCTCCCGGAAGGCGTTCTGCGATAACGCCGAATCGGCACTCACCCCGTAGACGGTCGCGCCCGCGGACTCGAAGTCGGCGAGGGATTCCTGTAAGGCGACCATCTCGCTCGTACACGGAGGGGTGAACGCACCCGGGAAAAAGGCGAGGACGACCGGACCGTCGCCCAGCGCGTCGTCGAACTCGAACTTCGATAACTCCCCGTCAGCGAGCGTCGCGCGGAAGTTCGGTGCCTCGTCGCCGATCGTTGGTGATTGCGCCATTGCGTCAGAGAGATTCGCTCGCCACGGACCAAAAGGTAGTGGGTGATTTGCTAAAATTTGACATACCTGCTGCGGACCTCACCATCGTTGCGGACGTCGAAAGGGGATGCCAACAATTGCGACCAGCCCGGAATCGGGCTCAGAAAATCGACGAGCGAAACCAACTATTCCCGCTTCGCGCCGGGGTTCGTCACCGCGCCGTTCGCGGCCGATCCGAAGTCGTTTCCGTACTTCGCGAGCACGCCGGAGGTGTAGGCCGGTTCGCGCGGCTCCCACTCCTCGCGGCGGATTTCGAGTTCGGATTCCGAAAGGTCGACTGAAAGCTCCCGTTCCGGGATGTCGACGGTGACCTCGTCGCCGTCTTCGATGAGTCCGATCGTCCCGCCGACGGCGGCCTCGGGCGCGACGTGACCGACCATCGGGCCGCGGGTCGCCCCGGAGAACCGACCGTCCGTCATGAGCGCGACGTCGTCCTCGTGGCCCTGGCCGACGACGGCGGCCGTGACGCCGAGCATCTCGCGCATCCCGGGACCGCCCTGCGGCCCTTCGTTTCGAATGACGATGACGTCGCCCGATTCGAGGTTCCCCTCTTGGACGTAGCGCATCGCCTCCTCTTCGCCCTCGAAGACGCGCGCCGGGCCGCTGTGGTGGAACGCGTCGTCGCCGGTCACCTTCAGCACCGCGCCGTCGGGAGCGAGGTTGCCGGTGAGGACCTTGATTGCGCCCTCCTCCTGGTAGGGGTCGTCGACGGTGTAGATGAATTCGTCCGAGATCTCGTAGTCGTCCGGGAGATCCAACTGTTCGAGCTCTTCGGCGATCGTCCGTCCGGTGACGGTCATCGCGTCGCCGTGGAACAGCCCGGCGTCGAAAAGGCGTCGAATGACGATCGGCACGCCGCCCTCCTCGTGGAGGTCGTTCATCGTCTTTGTTCCTCCTGGCTGGAGGTTTGCGATCTTCGGCGTCTTTCGAGAGATCTCGTCGAACTCCTCGATCGAGAGGTCGATGTCCGCCTCCGCGGCGAGCGCGAGCAGGTGGAGCACGGCGTTGGTCGAGCCACCGATCGCGACCTGCAGGGCGATCGCGTTCTCGAAGGACTCCTTCGAGAGGATATCGGAGGGGCGGAGGTCGTTTTCGACCGCCTGAAGGACGGCCTCGCCGGAGCGCCGCGCGACGTCGTAGCGCTCGGGCGACTCGGCGGGCGCGTCGGCGGTGCCGAGCGGAGCCATCCCGAGCGCCTCGGAGATGGAGGCCATCGTGTTCGCCGTGAACATCCCGCCGCAGGAGCCCGCGCCGGGGCAGGCGTGGCGTTCGAGATCGTCGAGTTCGTCCGCGTCCATCTCGCCCTGCGCGTAGGTTCCGACGCCCTCGAAGACGTTCTGGACGGTCACGTCGCGGCCCTCGTGCTGACCGGGCATAATCGAGCCACCGTAGAGGAAGACCGACGGGAGATCCGTTCGGATCGAGGCCATCATCATCCCCGGGAGGTTCTTGTCGCAGCCCGCGACGGTGACGAGGGCGTCCATCCGCTCGCCGAAGGCGACGAGTTCGACGGAGTCGGCGATGACCTCTCTGGAGATCAGCGACGCCTTCATCCCCTCGGTACCCATCGAGATCGCGTCGGATATCGTGATCGTCCCGAACTCGATCGGCATCCCGTCAGCGTCTTCGATTCCCTCGATGGCGGCGTCGGCGACGTCGTCGAGGTGGACGTTACACGGCGTGATGTCGGCGGCGGGGTTGGCGACGCCGACCATCGGCGAGCCGAGGTCCTCGTCGTCGAATCCCATCGCGCGGAACATCGCGCGGTGCGGCGCTTTATCGGGGCCTTCGGTAACGTCCGTACTGGGGAGATCGGGGTCCTTTCCGGTGGAGAACGGCTCCCGGTCTCCGTCCTCGCGTTCGCGTGGTTCCTGTTGGCTCATATCTGAGACGTAGTCGCAGCGGCATTAAAAGGCCACGCATGGCCGCACCGCGATCAGTTACGTATACGTATAGTCACACCGCAATCCGCACACGAGCGTCGGGGATTACGGTTCTCGCGCGCGACGAGGACGTTGCCCCGAAAAGGGCCCAGCGAGCGTTTATATACGAGAACGCGGCCAGCGTGGGTGTGCTCTGAGCGTCACCCCGCGTCGGGCCGCGGTTGTTTCGGCACGTCGGCGCGGGAGGGAGTCGTCGCGATCAACGGGGTCTGTCGCGACCGGGTGCCGACTGTTCGCCATTCGATACCGTCGGACGCAAGCCTGTGAGTTCCTCACTCCTCGGGGCGCGTCGCCAGTCCCGCCAGGTGCGGCGCTTCGGGAACGATGATCTCCTCGCTGCCGAGTCGGGCGGCGTTCTCGCTGCCGGGGAGACAGAACACAGGGACGCCTTGCACGACGCCCGCGGTCGCTCGTGTTCCGACCACGCGGGTCCCGATCTCGTCCTCGGAGTACCGTCTGAACAGCTCGCCGAAGCCCGGAAGCGTCTTCTCGAAGAGGTCGTAGACGGCCTCGACGGTCACGTCGTCCGGCGTGACCCCTGTGCCGCCGGTCGTCACGACTACCTCGACGTCGTCGCGGTCGACGACGGCGTTGACCTTCGATTGGAGCGTGTCGAAGTCGTCGGGAACGATCTCTCTGACGGTGATATTATGGCCTGCGGATTCGAAGGCCGACGCGATGACGTCGCCCGCGGGGTCCTCATCGAGCGACCGCGACGTCGAGACGGTGAACACGGCGACGCCGAGCGATCCGACGTCGTGTGCGTGGTGGTCCCCGTGCTCGTGTGTGTGGTGGTCCTCGTGGTCGTGCGCGTGCTTGTTGTCGTGGTCGTGAGTATGGCCGTGATCGTGGTCGTCGTGATGACCGTGTGTCTCGTGTTCGTCGCTCATATTGGATCCGTGCGGTTCCGTCGCCAAAGGTCCACCTCCTCGGCCTTCGTGTGGTGTTCTCTCCCACGATGGGACCAGAGGGCGTGAAATCGCGAGGAGATCGAACAGAAAACAGATCCGTCGGTCCGAAGCCGCTCAGTTATCGCCAGCTTTCGACTGCCACTCGTAGCCCCGGCGCTTCGCCGACTTGCCGAAGCCGCACGAGGAGCACTTTTTCTTTTTCACGTGGTAGGATTTCTCACCGCAGCGGCGGCACTTGACGTGCGTCGTTTTGTTCTTCTTTCCTTGACTTGGGGTTCCTGCGCCCGTCATGTTTGTATCGTGACGACGTTGTCGCCGCGTATAATCGTTGTGTCTTCGACTGCCGTGGCGTCGAGGTCTCCCACGGCGTCCTCGGCGTCAGCCGACGGTTCGAGCACCGCGTTCATATGTTGGTCGTACCCGGCGAGCGTGCCGTAGTACGCGGTTCCGTCCTTCAACGTGACCGTGACGACGTCTTCGAGTGCGGCTTCGAGAACGTCGAGGGGTCGTCCGCTCATACCCCAAGCGCCTCCCGTTTCGGTATTAAATGTGCCGAACCGCCACGCGGCCTCGAAGGATCGGATGCGGTCACCACCGTGAGCGAATTCTCTCCGAGCGGTGCCGCTCTCCTGTCCTGTCGGGACTGGACGGATGAGCTGTACAGAGAGCAGGTGAACGGGCACGTAGAGGAGCGGACGGGCAGTTAAATGACCCACGTCCCCGGCCGAGTCTCCCCCCGGAATCACGCGTGGTCGGCGAGCGGGACGTGCATCGAGACGACGGTGCCGCCTCCGTTCCGCTCTCGCGCGATGATCTCACCGCCGAGCCGTCGAACGACGAATTGGACCAGCCAGAGACCGAGGCCGCTGCCGTGTTGAAGGGGCGTCTCGCCGTCGACGTCGAGCGCGGTCAGTTCCTGTGAGGGGATTCCTGGACCGTTGTCCACCACGTGTATCGTGATCCACTCGGGTGCGTCGCTCTGTTCGACGGTGATTCGAACGGTGGGGTCGTCGCTTGAGGTGGGCTCGTCGTTGTGTTTGATACCGTTCTCGCAGAGTTCGACGAGCGCGACGTGGAGGCGCTCGGAGACGCGTTTCGAGGCCGCCACGCCGCACTCGATTTCGATGCACGCCTCGGTCAATTCTCGTTCGACCGTTCGGCGGGCAGAGGTGACGACCTCTTCGACCCTCGCGGTCTCCGTGGAGACCTCGTCGAACAATCGCTCGATGTCGCGGACCGTTTCGGCCAGCCCCAGCCAGCGGTCCGCGACTCGGTCGAATACGGCCGCGGAGTCGACGACCTCGTCGTCGTCGTGGCTCGAGAGGATTTTCGCGTGGCCTCGGAGCAAGTTCAGATCGTTTCGGACGTTGTGTCTCATCAGTCGATTCAGGACTTCCGCCTGCTCTTCCCTGCGCTTCTGCCGAGTTACATCGACGTGAAAAATAACGAATCCCTCCGCTGCGTCGGCGCGTGGGATCACCTCAGCGATGGTCTGGATCAGGCGGCCGTCGGCCCTGACGAGGGTGTAAACGGGTTCCTCGTCGTCGGTGTCGGTTCCACGTCTCGTCCGATCCGGTGAGACCGTCTCTACCGAGCGTGTCGAATCCGACGAACGGCACCTGAACCGGCTGCGGTCGCGCGATCCGATGGGGTCAGTTCCCTCGGAGGTATCGAGCGCGTCTGCGTCCACGTCTCGAAGCGCGTTCCCGGCGTCTGGTTTCACTCGAGAACCGGACTCCGCGCCGTGCGTTCCGTCGGGCGTCACCGATGGCGGCATCGCTCCCGACGCGTACAACTCGGCCAACGGCCGCCCGGAAAGCTCGGCTCGCGTGCGTCCGAGTCGTCGGGCGAACCGGTCGTTACAGTCTTCGAGAACCAAAGCTCCACTGTCATCGGTCGTCGTCAGGGCGGTCAGAACTGGCAGACGCTCAAAGAAGTCGACATCGGAGATCCCGCAGATAGCAGGTGGTTCGTCCCCAGTCACGGCTTACCGCAACGGCTGACGTCTTTGATAGTCAACGTTTCCCCGAAACTATCGAATCCGATAATCTGACTCCTCCATTGGGGGGACTATGTGAAAGACGGTGTGAATCATTGGCGGGCTATGGAATCCTGAACCAGTCGGATATTGCCCTTCCTCCACCCGAATCGACGCTCGCCACTAACCCGGATAGTTTTTAGTCCCTGGCCGAGAATCGACCAGTACCAGAACTCCCGCGGGCAAGTGCCTGGATGCGATCGAGGCACGCGGGACCGACGACCGACGCGCTGTAAGACGCCGGGGCCGATCGGTCCCGAGACGCGTCGCTCCACGACGGGGCGGCAACTACGCCACAACGGGACGTTTGAGTGAGCACCCTCGCCACGTCATAAGGGCCGACAATCGCCCTTCGCAGTGGCTTTCGATGCTCGGATTCAACTATGGAAATCGAAATCGCGACAATTGGCGGATACGAAGAGGTCGGTCGACAGATGACGGCCGTTCGCGCGGGCGACGACGTCGTCATCTTCGACATGGGTCTGAACCTCAGTCAGGTCCTCATCCACGACAACGTGGAGACCGAAAAGATGCACAGCCTCGACTTGATCGATATGGGCGCCATCCCGGATGACCGGGTGATGTCCGATCTCGAGGGCGACGTGAAGGCCATCGTGCCGACGCACGGCCACCTCGACCACATCGGTGCGATCCCGAAACTCGCGCACCGATACGACGCGCCGATCGTGGCGGCTCCGTTCACGATCGAACTCGCGAAACAGCAGGTCGAAGACGAAACGAAGTTCAGCGGGAGCTTCGACAACGACTTCATCAAGATGGAGGGCGGCGAGACGATGTCGATCGGCGACTCCGGCAACGTCGAAATGGAGTTCGTCCACGTCACTCACTCGATCATCGACGCGGTCAACCCGGTCCTGCACACGCCCGAGGGCGCGATCGTCTACGGCCTCGACAAGCGGATGGACCACTCGCCCGTCCTCGAGGACCCGATCGATATGGAGCGGTTCCGCGAGATCGGCCGCGAGGGCAACGGCGTCCTCTGTTACATCGAGGACTGTACGAACGCGGGCCGGAAGGGCCGCACGCCCTCGGAGTCGCACGCGCGTAACCACCTCGAAGACACGATCCGATCGATCGAAGATTACGACGGCGGGATCGTCGCCACGACGTTCTCCTCGCACGTCTCGCGCGTTTCCTCGATCGTCGAGTTCGCGAAAGACATCGGCAGACAGCCCGTCCTGCTCGGTCGCTCGATGGAGAAGTACTCCGGCACCGCCGAGCGACTCGGCTTCGTCGACTTCCCCGACGACGTCGGGATGTACGGCCACCGCAAGTCCGTCGACCGGACGTTCAAGCGGATTATGAAGGAAGGAAAGGAGAACTTCCTGCCCGTCGTCACGGGTCACCAGGGCGAGCCGCGGGCGATGCTCACCCGGATGGGCCGCGGCGAGACGCCGTACGAAATCGAGGACGGCGACAAGGTCATCTTCAGTGCGCGGGTCATCCCGGAGCCGACGAACGAGGGCCAGCGCTACCAGTCCGAGCGCCTGCTCCGGATGCAGGGCGCGCGGATCTACGACGAGATCCACGTCTCCGGGCACCTGCGCGAGGAAGGCCACTACCAGATGCTCGACGCGCTTCAGCCCCAGCACGTCATCCCCGCCCACCAAGACCTCAAGGGGATGGCTCCGTACGTCGACCTCGCGGAGTCGCAGGGGTACCAGATGGGCCGAGACCTGCACGCCACGCGGAACGGGAACATGATCCAGCTGGTGGAGTGAAATGAGTTCGGACGCGGCGGAAAAGCGGGTACTCGACGCGGTCCGACAGCGACGCGAACTCGTCAACGAGGCGCTCGACGACGACGTCCCGATGAAGTCCCCCGAGCGCCTCTACGAGGCGACGCGCTACCTGCTGAAGGCGGGCGGCAAGCGGCTTCGGCCGACTGTCGCCCTGCTGACTGCGGAGGCGCTCGCGGACGTCGAGCCGCTCTCCGAGAACTACCGCTCGTTCCCGGCGCTCGACGGCACCGAAATCGACGTGATGTCGGCCGCGACGAGCATCGAGGTCATCCAGTCGTTCACGCTGATCCACGACGACATTATGGACGACGACGATCTCCGGCGCGGCGTCCCCGCAGTGCACAAAGAGTACGACACCGAGACGGCGATCCTCGCGGGCGACACGCTCTACGCGAAGGCGTTCGAGTTGCTCTCGGAGTCCGGCGCGGACCCCGCGAACGGACTCGAAGCCGTCCGACGGCTCGCGACCACCTGCATTCAGATCTGTGAGGGGCAGGCGCTCGACGTCGAGTTCGAGCGCCGAACCCGGGTGCTCCCCGAGGAGTACCTCGAAATGGTCGAGCTGAAAACCGCGGTCCTGTACGGCGCGGCGACCGCGACGGCGGCCGTCCTGATGGACGCCGACGGCGAAACCGTCGATGCGCTCTACCGCTACGGAATCGATTCCGGGCGCGCGTTCCAGATCCAGGACGACGTCCTCGATCTGACCGTTCCGTCCGAGAAGCTCGGCAAACAGCGCGGCTCCGATCTCGTCGAGAACAAGGAGACGCTCATCACCCTGCACGCGCGCCAGCAGGGCGTCGACGTCGACTCCCTCGTCGGGACCGACGACGTCGACTCGGTCTCGGAGGCCGAGATCGACGCCGCGGTAGAGGAGCTGCGGGTCGCCGGGTCGATCGAGTACGCCGAGGCGAAGGCCGAAGAGCTCACCGAGAACGCGAAAGATCACCTCTCGGTGCTCCCGGACAACGAGGCCCGCGACCTGCTGTGCGACCTCGCGGACTACCTCATCACTCGCGGGTACTGACCCCGGCCGTTTCTTCGGGTTCAGACACCTGGATGCGTCTTCAGACTCAGACGACCGGACGTGTTCCGTTGTCAGACGCTCAGACGGGTCTCCGTTGTCAGACGTCGAGCGCGTCCGCTAGCTCGAAGAGCGTCTCGACGGTCAGGTCCGGCCGCCCATCGAACGGCTCCCACGGCGTCCCTTTTCGATCGACCCAGACGCCCTGCATTCCGGCGTGCTTCGCGCCCATCACGTCGAACCACCCGGCGGTCACGTGCGCGATTTCGTCGATCGGCGTTCCCGTGCGGGCCGCGGCGTGACGGTAGATCGCCGCGTTCGGTTTGAACGTCCGGACCTCGTCGGCGCTGACCGTGTCCGCGAGGAGATCACCGATGTCTGCGTGGTCGACCATCGACGCCAACATCTCGGGGTTGCCGTTGGAAACGACATAACAGTCGTAGCCACCCTCGCGGAGGCGCTCGATCCCGTCGCGCACGTCGTCGAACACGTCGAGTTCGTGATAGACCGAGAGGATCTCGTCGCGCTCTGTCGTCGAGAGGTCGACGTCGTGCGCGTCGAGCGCGTACTGCAGCGCGTCGCGGTTCATCTCGTAGAACGGCTGGTAGGCGTCGATCTCGTTGGCGACGAACGTGTATTCGATCGAGCGCGCCCGCCAGAGCTTCGAGATCGGTTCCGGCTCGGCGACGCGATCGGCGAGGGCAGACTCGGCGGCGTCGACGTCGACGATGGTGCTGTAGGAGTCGAACGTCACCGTCCGCACGCGGTCCGGATCGAAGGTCATCACCGTGACGTTCAACCGCCGCTGACAAAACAGTGCGGTGGGTGGGCGGTCGGTCGCCCCTTCTGCCGGACCTTCTTGGTCGTCGCCGGTGAAGGCGCGGTATGGTCTCGAACACTCGCCTGTACGGGGCGTCGATCGCGTTCGCCTCGGGCACGTACTCGCTGTGGAGCGCGTCGACGGCGACTCGAATGGGCGCCAGCGGATGGGTGATGGCCCTTCTCGGCGTCGTCGTACTCGTCCACGGCGTCGTCTTACTCACGGACTACGCGGATCGATTGGGCGGTGCGAGCGGACCGCTGATGATCGGGTACGCCGCCGTGATGCTCCTCAACCAGGCCCTGCTCGGAACCGGAATGATGCCCGGGTCGGGGACGGGGTCGGGAATGACCGGTGGAATGTCGGCGGGCGACGGGATGATGGGCGGGAGCGCGATGACCGCCGGGATGGGCTGGGATGCCGGGATGGCGTTCCTCGCGCTACTGATGCTCGCGAGCGGCGTCATTATGACGCGGAGCCACGGATCCGACGCGTCCGCGGGCGGGATGTAGCGATTCGGAACGGATCGGCCACCTCTCGTTGAAATACGTCTGCTCCACGGCGGGAGCGCGTCGATCTGTTACCGCAGAAGCGCGTCGGTCCTCCGCCTCGGGAGCGCCGTCAGCACCCAATCCGGGCCTGTTTTTACCGGGGAGGACGCACGAACGCCTAATGGACGACGATCTACGCGAACGCGTCGAGCGCGAGGCCGAAAAGCACGCGCTCTTGAACGCGGTGAAGTACGAGAGCGACGCCGACGTCGGGGCCGTGATGGGGCCGCTGATGGGCGAGAACCCCGATTTCCGCCCGCACGGAGACGAAATTCCGGGCGTCGTCGGGGGCGTCGTCGCCCGCGTCAACGGCCTTTCCACCGCCGAAAAGCGCGAGCGACTGGAGGACCTCGCGCCCGAGGAACTCGCAGAGATCGAAGCCGAGGACGAGGGCGACGACCACGACCTCCCGGACCTCCCGAACGTCGACGAGTACGACGAGATTCGGATGCGTGCCGCGCCCAACCCCAACGGTCCGTGGCACATCGGCCACGCGCGGATGCCCGCGGTCATCGGGACGTACAAGGAGCGCTACGACGGCTCGTTTATCGTCCGCTTCGACGACACCGACCCCGAGACGAAGCGCCCGGACCTCGACGCGTACGACGCCATTCTGGACGATATCGCGTATCTCGGCTTCGATCCCGACGACGTCATCATCGCCTCTGACAGAGTGGAGACGTACTACGAGCACGCCCGCGAACTGATCGACGCGGGCGGCGCGTACACGTGTTCCTGTTCGGGCGAGACGTTCTCTGAACTGAAGAACGGCGGCGAGGCCTGCCCGCACCGCGAGAAGGACGCGGAGACGACCCACGAGGAGTTCCGCGCGATGATCGACGGCGAGTACGAGTCCGGAGAGATGGTCCTCCGCGTGCGTACGGACATCGAACATAAGAACCCCGCACTCCGCGACTGGGTCGCCTTCCGGATGATCGACACGCCGCACCCGCGCGAGGAGGCTTCCGACTACCGCTGCTGGCCGATGCTCGACTTCCAGTCCGGCGTCGACGACCACCTCACGGGCGTCACGCACATCATCCGCGGCATCGACCTCCAGGACTCGGCGAAGCGCCAGCAGTTCGTCTACGACTACTTCGACTGGGAGTACCCCGAAGTCGTCCACTGGGGGCACGTTCAGATCGACGCCTACGACGTGAAGCTCTCGACGTCGACGCTGAAAGAGCAGATCGACGCGGGCGAACTCGACGGCTGGGACGACCCGCGCGCCCCGACGCTTCAGAGCCTCCGTCGGCGTGGCATCCGCGGCGAGGCGGTCGTCGACGCGCTGATCGCGCTCGGCACGTCGACCTCGAACGTCGACCTCTCGATGAGTTCGATCTATGCGGCGAACAGAGAGCTCGTTGACGACGATGCCGAGCGCTACTTCCTCGTCCGCGACGGCGAGCGCTTCGTCGTCGAGGGCGATCCAGACGCCGGGCACCCGCCGCTGCACCCCGACCACGCCGAGCGCGGTGAACGAACGATTCCCGCGACGGCGGGTGTCCTCCTCGAACCCGACGACGTCCCCGCCGCAGGCGAGCGCGTCTGGCTGAAAGGATTCGCGTGCGTCCGCCGCGAGGGCGACGGAAGCGCCGACGATGGGGACGCCGCGTCCGACAAACGGCTCGTTGTCACCGACGACGACATCGACGCGGTGCGCGACGGCGACGTCGACGTCGTCCACTGGGCGCCCGCCGCGGGCGGTATCGACGTTCGTATGCGGACGCCCGAGGGTGACGTCGACGGCGTCGCCGAACCAGACTTCGCGGAGACGGACGTCGACGACGTGATCCAGTTCGAACGGATCGGGTTCGTCCGGGTCGACGAGCACGGCTCCGACGAGTCGGTCGTCTACTGGACGCACCCCTAGGGACGTCCGTGACCGATCAGACGCCGGGGGCAGGCAGCGATCGATTCGTCGATCTCACGCGACCGATCGAGTCGGGGATGCCGGTCTATCCCGGTGATCCACCGGTAATCGTCGAACCGCACGCGACCCACGGGGACGACGGCTACCGCGTGTCCCGACTCGGACTCGGATCGCACACCGGCACGCACGTCGACGCCCCGGCGCACGTCGATCCCGCGGGAGCGACGCTCGACTCGTTCGGGCCGGGTGACCTGCGGTTCACCGCGCGCGTCGTCGACTGCCGCGACGTGGGTGCCGGAGAAGCGATCGCCCCGTCGGTTGTGGACGGATTACGCGGTACGGGGTCGAGAACCGATCTCGACGCGCTCGTCTTCCGCACCGGTTGGGCAGACGAGTGGGGAACCGACCGAATGCTCGAACACCCGTTTCTCGCGGCCGAAACGGCGCGCCTGTGTGCCGACGCGGGCGTCGCGGTCGCGACCGACGCGCTCAGCCCCGATCCCTCGGACCGCGAGACGGATCACCCCGCACACCGCGCGCTCCTCGGCGCGGGACTGCCGATCGTCGAGAACGTCTGCAATCTGGACGCGCTTCCGGACGGTTCGTTCGAGTTACTCGCGTTCCCGCTCCGGATCGACGCCGATGGCGCGCCCGCGCGCGTCGTCGCGCGAGTCTGAGCGACAGTTGGCGGCGCTGGAAGCCTTGCCGTCAATTGCACCCACTCAAATCCGATTCAACCCCGGCTAATTCGGATTAACTGCCGCGAAACCCGGGCGGAAACCGATTTAGCGACTCGACGGTTTAGGTCCCCTCGAGCTAACGATCCGGGTGCAGATCACCAATGAACCGAACGAAGCTACTCGCCGTTGCGCTCGCAGCGCTCCTCGTTGCGACGGGCTCGGCGGCCGCGATTCCGGGGAGCACAGCCACGGCAGACAACGGCGGCGCGGCGACCGCCGCGAACGCGTCCGACGGCGCGGCGAACGCGTCGGATACGTCCGAGGAGACGGCTAACGAATCACCGGCTGCCGACAACGCGGGATCCGGCGCCGCGGGGCAGGCTGGACCCCCTGAGGACCTCCCGAGTGCCGTCCCCGACTTCGTCTCGGATATCCACGGCCTCATCAACGGATTCATCGACGGATCGATCGATTCGCTCGGCCCGTCCGTGAGCGACGCGGCCGGTAACGGTGAGGACGTCGGTGACAGCGATGACGAAAGCGAGACTGACGACGAATCTACTGACGCCTGAGAACCGATACCGACGAGAATAGCTGGCTCCCAAACGGGATGAACCCCCGCTGACACCGGTATCCCTTTCGGGGTGCCACCCACATAGCCCACGTAACTGATTGCCACCCTCCCAATGGGCACCCATTTCAGACACACACACATATGAACGGAACACCGATCGTTGTCATCGCGTTGCTCGTCGCCGTCGGAGCGGGAGTCGTCATTGTCGGCGACGACGTCCTCCCCGGAAGCTCCGGCGACGACACAGAGCCGTTCCCGACGGCGTCGACGCCGCAGGATACGGCCGAAAGCGACAGCGGATCGAACGGAGCGAGCGACGGCTCCGACGCGGACGCCGCGGTGACGTCGACCCCGCCGTTCGGCTTCGTGATCGAGAACGTCGAAGAGTGCGGGACGACCTGCCGAGAGGTCACCACGACACTGACGAACAACCAGGACACGACCGCAGAGGACACCACGGTCTACAGTCGTATCTTCGCCGGGCAGGGCACCGACGGCGATGAGGTCTGGCGCGGTGAAGAGCCGGTCGGAACCCTCGAATCGGGCGAATCCTACACGGCGACCCGCGAGGTCGATTTGTCGTTCAGCGAGGCGATGAAAGTCCGTAATGAGGACGGGTGGATCACCATCCAGACGACCGTCCAAACGGCCGACCGGACGGTCACGTTCACCGAGCAGCGACAGGTGCTGTAACCGTCGGCCCTCTCGCGACTTCCACTTTTGGAACGTCTTTACTCGCATCGCGACGAACGTCCGGAACGTCCTTCCTCGCCAGTATCGAACATCCGGAACGTCCTTACCCGCCCGCGCCGAATCGCGGGGTATGACGCTGCAAGTTCGGGCCATCTCGGAACTCTCGCCCGACGAACGAGCGGCCTTCTTCGATCGCGATGCTGGCGTGGCCGACGTGCGCGGCGACGTCCGGGAGATCCTCGATCGCGTGCGAACCGAGGGAGACGTCGCCATCCGCGAGTTCTGTCGGGAGTTCGACGGCGTCGAGGTCGGCAATCTCGACGTGAGCGACGCCGCCGAACGCGCCTACGAGGATATCGACGACGACCTGCGCGAGGCGATCGAGACGGCCGCGGAGAACGTCAGGCGGTTCCACGAGAGACAGGTCCCCGCAGACTGGCGAGAGGCGTTCGATGCGGGAGGCAGAGAGTCCGGCCGCAGGGAACTCGGCCGCCGCTTCCGACCGCTGGAGCGCGTCGGCGTCTACGCCCCCGGCGGCACCGCCGCCTACCCTTCCAGCGTGCTGATGGGCGTCGTCCCCGCGAAAGTCGCGGGCGTCGAGCACGTCGCGCTCGCGACGCCCCCCGCCAAGGATATCAACCCCGTCACGCTCGCGGCCGCCCACGTCGCGGGCGCGGACGCAGTTTACAGTGTCGGCGGCGCGCAGGCGATCGGCGCGCTGGCGTACGGGACCGAAACCGTGACCTCGGTACAGAAGGTCGTCGGCCCCGGGAACAAGTGGGTCACCGCGGCGAAGGCCGAGGTGCGCGGCGACGTCGACATCGACTTCCTCGCTGGACCCTCCGAGATCCTCGTCCTCGCCGACGGGTCCGCCGATCCGGGGTTCATCGCCGCGGATCTCCTCGCGCAGGCCGAGCACGACCCGAACGCGTCGGTCGTCACCGTGACCGACGACGAGGCGCTCGCCGCGGACGTCGTCGAGGCCGTCGAGACACAGGCGGGCGAGCGCGAGCGAACCGACGTGATCCGCGACGCACTCGAGAACGACGCCTCGGGCGTCCTGCACGCGCGGTCGATGTCCGAGGCCGTGCTGTTCGCCGAGGAGTACGCCGCCGAGCACCTCTCGATCCAGGCCGACGACGACGAGGCGCTCTTAGACCGGATCTCGAACGCGGGGAGCGTCTTCTTGGGCCCGTACACGCCCGTCGCCGCTGGCGACTACGCCTCCGGGACGAATCACGTCCTTCCCACCTCCGGCGGCGCGAAGCGCTACGGCGGGCTCTCGGTTGATACCTTCCTCCGCTCGACGACCGTACAGCGTCTCGACCGTGCGGGGCTCGACGCCCTCTCGGAGACGATAACGACGCTCGCGGAGGCCGAGGGCCTGGAGGCCCACGCAGAGAGCGTCCGGGCGCGGTTCGGCTCGGTGGACGGGGCAGCCACGTCGGCGGCGGACACCGAGTCGGAATCGGGCGACGAGTGACGCGATGACGGACCGACCGCGTCGCCCGCCGTCGTTCGCGGACGCCTGTGCGGCCGTGCTGGCGGAGCCGTCCGCGACCCACACGGCCGCGACGACGCTGGCACCGGTGATCGCGCGCACGGTCGCCGAGGAGTGGGGCGGACGCCGCGCGCAGCTCGTCACCGCCCGGCTGCCCGCGGACGTCGACCGCGTGCTCGAACTCGGTTGCGGCGTCGGCGCACTGTTGGAGCCGCTCGGCCACCGCTACGATGTGGTCGGGGTCGACGACCGGAGGCGGCAGCTCCGCTTCGCCGCTGCACGCGGCGGGACGGTCGTCCGAGGCAACCCGACCGCTCCGCCCGTCAGGCCCGTCTTCGACGCGGTCTGTGCCGTCGAGGAGGCGACCGCCCGTTTCTCCGCGTCCGAGATCTGTGTGACAGCGTACCGGGCGCTCAGGCCGGGAGGCATCGCCGTCGTCGCCGCGCCCACCGAGCCGACCGCCGTGCTCGAATCTGGCGTCGAAACGTACAGCGGCACGCGGTACCTCTTGGAACGCGCCGTCGACGTCGTCGGATCGAGAGCCGTCGAGATCGACTACCGAGTCACGGATCGGCAAACAGGCGCAACGGCCGTCGTGACCGAGCGGCGATCGATCGAGACGACCACTGCCGACGGACTCACCGAGGCGCTCCAATCGGCGGGATTCGAGCACGTGTTGGTGGCGGGCGAGAGCGACCTCCCCGGCGTCGTGGTCGGTCGCGGGGTTCGCCCGATCGAAACGGACGTCCCTGTGGATCGTTGATTCTCTTGGTGATCGCTGGTTCTCGACGAAGGCGCTGATTTTCCGGCGAAGAGGCCGGTTCCCGGCGAAGCCGCTGCTTCCCGCGAACCGCTACTGTTCCGACGGACGCCGATTCGACTGCATACGCGGGTTCGGATACGTTTTCGGCCGCCCGCTCACTCGCCGCGAATCGTCAGAACCGGCAGCGACGATCGTCTGACGACCCGTTCGGTGGTGCTTCCGAGGAGGTAGCGATCCAGGCCGCGGCGCCCGTGCGTGCCCATCACGATGACGTCGGCGTCGATCTTCTCTGCGTACGCCAGAATCGTCTCGACGGGATCGCCGACCTCGACGGCGTCGACGACGTCGACGGTTCCGTCCAGATCGCCGAGGGTGTCTTCGACGATCCGTTCTCCCTCGCGTTCGAGCGCGTCGACGACCTTGCCGCCGAGCGTCGTGACGCTGTCGCGGTTGCTGTCAGCGACGTAGAGCAGATGAACCGTCGTGTCGTGCTCGCGGGCCAGCGAAACTGCGTGTTTGAGAGCGGCGTCTGCCTGCTCGCTACCGTCCGTCGGAACGAGAATCGTCTCGTACATACCTGGCGGTACTCAACGGGGCATCATATATCCCGTGACGCGCTGGGGGTGACCGGATTCGTGAGGTTCCGGGGAGGGGCTGGGGCACGTGAGAGCGACCGAGCGGTGGGGGCGTCGTCCGGATGTCACTCTCGACGGTATTCCGCGGGCGTCAAGATTAACACCTTGGGTCCGCTATCTACGTTCATATGAGCACCCAGACGGCCGACAACAGTGGCGGGGAAACCGCCGTGACCGTCACCGAGGAGGCGGCGTCGGAGGCGATTCGGCTCATCGAATCCGAGGGACTCGACGCCGACGAGGCGGGCCTCCGTCTGTTCGTCCAGCAGGGCGGCTGCGCGGGGCTCTCCTACGGGATGCGGTTCGATCACGAGCCCGAACCCGACGATGCGATCGTCGAACAGCACGGGCTTCGCGTCTTCGTCGATCCGGCGAGTCAGAACTACGTCGGCGGCTCCACGCTGCGCTATGAGGGCGGCCTCCAAGGCGCGGGCTTCCACGTGGAAAACCCGAACGTCGTCAGCGAGTGCGGTTGCGGCGAGTCGTTCCGCACATAGGAAGCTCTAGTGATTCGATTTGAGTAGTTACTGAGATCCAACTTGAGCAGTTACCGGAATCCGACTTGCGCAATCACCGACTCTTTGTTCGTCTCGACCGCCGCTCCCGAGCGTGAACGCTATACCCCTCCTCCGGTAATCGCGGGTATGGCCGTCGAACTCGATCCCGTCGAAACAGTCGCAGGCGAGACGGTGTACGTCGATCGGACTGATGCCGAACGCGGCGCGAACGGTCCCTTTTTCGTCGTCTACGCCACTCCCGAGCGAACGGAGCGATGGGGCTTCTTTTGTGAGAACTGCGAGTCCACCGACAACGCGATGGACACGATGGGCCGCATCGAGTGTAACGTCTGCGGTAACATCCGAAAGCCGGACGAGTGGGACGCGGCCCACGAGTAGCGCGACCGAGAGCGCGAGCGCGGAAGGCCAACGCTCCGTCTGCGCGCCATTGTATGTTAGACCGTAACAAGATTTATGCTCCAAGCCGTAGAAGGCTGAGATACATGCCCCCTGTCAGCATGCCTCCCTCGGAGGACGCTCGGGCGATTTTCACCCGCCTGGGTTACAGTGTCTCGGGCGACGGACCGGACTTCGTCGCCGAGCGAAAGTGGCGCACGGTTCGCGTCACGGCGCTTTCGGACGGCGAAGACCTACGCGGACGCCGCGTACTCGCAGACGGCGGCGAGCCGTCCGAAACGTATCGATTCCGCTGTTTCGTCGCTCCGAAAGGAGAGACAGGGGACGTACAGAACCGACTCGCGAGCGTCGATCCCGCCTACGAGTGGGCCGTGATCGGCGTCGACGACGACGGCGACTACGACGTCTATCACCCGGACGCGAGCTGAACCGACGCTCGCAGACGCGCGCAGAATCGACCGCCCAACGAGGGCTCGTTTTTCGCGACACCGCACGAACCGTTTAGTAGCAAGACGCGCCTACCGAGTGGTATGTCGAACTCCGGGCTGTCGAGCGTCGTCGAGAGCCGTCGGCTCAACGCCGTGTTGGCGGGGACGATCCTCCTCTTCCTGGCGGTCGCGACCGTCGGCCAGGCTCTCAGCGGCGACTACGAGTGGGCCGGGTTCACGCTCGCGGTGCTCGCCATCGGGCTCGTCCCCCTGATCGCTCGCCGGAGCCCGACCGCGATGCTCCCCTGGGAGGTCGTCTCTCTCGCGGCACTGCCGATCGTCATCCGCGCGTTGGTCGCGGGCGAGTCGGTGGGGGGGATGACCTTCTCGGGACGGATCGTGACGTACGTCGCCGTCGCCGCCGTCGCCCTGTTGATCGCCGTCGAACTCGACGTGTTCACGGCCGTGAAAATGAACCACCGGTTCGCAGTCGTCTTCGTCGTCGTGACGACGATGGCCGCCGCCGGGATCTGGGCCGTCGTCCGGTGGCTCTCGGACGTGCTCCTCGGCACCCGGTTCCTGTACGACGGCCGCCCCGAGCACGTCATCGAGGAGGCGATGATGTGGGATTTCGTCGCCGCCACCGTCGCTGGCGTGTTCGCGGGCGTGCTCTTCGAGTACTACTTCCGGCGTCACGCCCGACTCGTGCGCCGCATCCCAGACAGTGCCGCGGCGGCATATCCTGTGGCCGATTCGGTGGAGGATGACGTCGCCGACGCGGGGGAGAGCACCGGTGTCGACGCGGGGGAGAACACCGGTGTCGACGTAGAGACCGACCGCGTGCCGTCCCAGTCGACAGAGGAGGTGAACGAGCCGTGAGAGTCCGGGACCTCCTTCACATCTCGGAGCGTCGTCAGCGGCAGGCCGCCCGCGGGATGCAGATCTTTCTCGCGGTGATGCTCCTCGCGGGGCTCGCGCTCCGCAGCGGCGGCGTGGTCGTCAACGCCTCGATCGGCCTGCTCGTAACGTTCCTGCCGGGGATCCTCGAACGCGACCTCGGCATTCCGATGGACGCGGGGTTGGCACTGTGGATCTCCGCGGCGGTGTTCCTGCACGCGCTCGGGACGATCGCGTGGCCGGGGATCGGCAAGCCCTACGCGAACGTCTGGTGGTGGGATCACCTCACGCACGCCCTTTCGGCCAGTATCGTCGCGGGCGTCGGCTACGCCACCACCCGCGCCGTCGACATCCACTCCGATGCGGTCTCGTTTCCGCCGCGCTTTCACTTCGTCTTCATCCTCCTCTTCGTGCTCGCCTTCGGGGTCCTCTGGGAAGTCATCGAGTTCGGCATCAGTCTCCTCGCCGGATACACCGGAACCCCCGGAGTACTCACGCAGTACGGCCTCAGCGATTCGATGCTCGATCTGGTCTTCAACACCATCGGCGCGATCCTCGTCGCGGTCTACGGCAGCAACCAGCTCGGCGAGGTCACCGACGCGCTCACCGCCAGGTTAGATGATTCGCGGGGGTAACGGAGATGACGGCTCGGATCACCTGTGCCGTGGCAACGACCAGCGGGAGAGATCCCCTTTCGTCCCCGAAACTTATCCTGTTCCGTGCTGTACAGTCGCACGGCGATGGTGTTCAAGAAAGTAACCCTGATCGGCCGGAGTGCAGACAGCTTCGACGACGCGGTCGACGACGCGATCGACCGCGCGGAAGAGACCCTCGACAACGTCCACTGGATCGAGGTCGACGAACTCGGCGTGGAGGTCGCATCGGTCGACGGCCACGAATACCAAGCGGAGGTCACGGTCGCCTTCGAACTTCGCGGCGAGTAGCGTCGTCTGCCGACATCGACGACTTCAATTTTCCAGCGCGACCACTGCGCGTGAATGCCGCGTCTCCTCCAGTACTCCGACGTCGAGAACGTCTACGACGACCCGGTTCGGGTCGGTCGCCTCGCGGGCGCGATTCGGTCACGTAACGGTGCGGACGCGCTCGTCTGCGGGACCGGCGACAACACCGCTCCGGGCGTGCTCGCGCTGATCGAACGCGGCCGTCAGGCGCTGGACTTCTTCTCCGCGATCGACGCGGACGTCGAAACGTTCGGCAACCACGACTTCGATTTCGGACCGGAAGCGGCCCGGTCGCTCGTCGCCGACGCGCCCCAGTTATGGCTGTCGGCGAACGTTTACGACGCCGACGGCGAGCGGTTCGCCGCCGAGCACGTCCGCTCGCACGTGATCCAGGAGGTCGACGGCGTCCGCCTCGGACTCTTCGGCGTCACCGACCCGGCGACGCCCTCGCTTAATCCGATGGCCGGAGAACTCCGATTCGCAGACCCCTACGAAGCGGCGGAAGAGGCCGTCGCCGAACTTCGTTCCGCGGGCGTCGATCGCGTGGTTGCGCTCTCACATCTCGGCACCGGCGACGACGAACTCGCGCGCCGCGTCGACGTCGACGTGATCCTCGGCGGTCACCTGCACGTCGAGCGCTGCGAGCGGATTGACGGGACGCTCCTGCTCCGCCCGGGGGCGAACGGGCACGTGATCTTCGAGGTCGCGTTCGACGCGACGGGCCAGATCGAGGTCCAACGACACGAGACCGCAGACGCACCGGTGGCCGAAGACGTGGTAACGTCGCTCCGGGGTCGCGTCGACGCCGCGGGGCTCGACGAGGTGGTCGCGTCGGTCGACGAACCGCTCGACCGAAGCGATGCGACGGTGTACGCTGGCGAGTGTCGGATCGGCAACGTGATCGCCGACGCCTACCGCTGGTCGCTCGATGCCGACGTCGGACTGCAGAACAGCGGCGGGATCCGCGAGGGACCGGCGCTGTCGGGCGAAGTGACCGTCGCCGACATCGTGAGCGTCGTACCGTTCGAAGAACGCGTCGTCAGCGCGGAGCTCACCGGACGCGAGCTGTTGGATGTCTTTCGCGAGTCCGCGGCGGCCGTCATCGACTTCGGGGACTCCGAGTGGTGGCACGGGCACTTCGCCGGAGCGGAGATCCGCTGGGATGACGAGACACGGGAGCTACTCGGCGCTCGCGTCGGCGGCGATCCCGTCGACGCCGACAGGCGCTACACCGTCGCGACGTCGGCGTATCTGCTTCACAGCGATCACGAGTTTCCGACACTCGAAGAGCGCCACCGGGTCGGCGAGGGCGACATTCAGTACGAGGTCGTTGCCGCCTACGCGAGAGCGTTCGGACTGAACGCGACCGTCGAAGGGCGGATTGCTCGCGTCTCGGACTCCGAGACGGTCGCCGGACCGTCCGGAGAGTAGGCCGCAACCGGAACAGAGGCCTGGACCGGAACAGAGGTTGGACCGGAACGTGGGTCGAGATCGGTTCTACGTATCGGCCGAGACTGATCGACGAATTCACGGACCGCTCGACGACGGGTTCGTGGCCCGCCCGGCGGCCCGCTTCCGGTCCCCGATCCAAGTGGAAACGTTCAGGGGCCATCACCTCCTCGGTCACGACGATGACGCGCGTCGTGGTCCCCGTTCGGTATCCGCTGTCGAAGCATTCGCGAGCGACGCTCTCGGAGGCGGTACGCATCGCCGAGGAGCGCGAAGCCGAACTGACAGTCCTCCACGTCGACCTCTATCAGGAGAGCCACGGCGTGACCCGCGCCGAACTAAAACGAGCGGTCGAATCGGTCTTCGGCCCACTGGAGCGAACGCGGTACGTCGTTCGCCGGGGATTTCTGGTCGAGGAGACGATCCTCGAAGAGGTCGCGGCGGACGACGCCGACGTCGTCGTCCTCGGCTCGAAACAGGCCAGTCGGTGGCGCAAGATGCTTCGTCGGTTCCTCGACGACCCCGACATCGAGACGTACCTGCGAGAAAAGCTCGAATGCACGGTTATCACGGTCCGTGCCGATAGTTGAGGGCACCTCTACCGATGACTAACCGGCCCAGGAGCCGTGCCAGTCACGGCCGAGCGGGCAGCGGCGTCGTCTCGCCTACTGTTCTTCGGACGGCGCGCCTGTCGACGTATCGACCACCGTTCTCGACGGTCCTCGTGACGTTTCCCGCTCACCAACAGCGGCGTCCAGCGTCCCGCTCGACTCGTCGAAGATGAGGTGTCGGTGCGGGTACGCGAACTCGATGTCCGCGTCGTCTGCTTTGAACGCCTCCCAGATCCGATCGCGGACCCGGGATTCGACCGTCGGGAGCTTGTACGGTCGCTTCACCCAGTACCGGAGGTTGAGCACGACCCCGTCGTCCCCGAACGAGGAGCGCAGAACCGTCGGCCGCGCGGGATAGCGGGCGCTTCCGACGCGGATGTCCGGGCCGCCCTCGATCACTTCCTCGTCGGTCGCGGCCGCGCGGCGCATCAGCTTTCTGGCCTGTTCGGTGTCGGACTCGTAGGTGACGACGACCTCAAGATCCTGGCGGACGCGTTCGTCCTCCGCGGAGTAGTTCGTCACGAAGTGGTCGCGGATCGCCGAGTTCGGGATGACGAGGAACGTGTTATCCAGGGTGAACAGCTTCGTGTATCGAATGGTGATCTCGTCGACGAACGCCTTTCGGCCGTCGTCCAGTTCGATCAGATCGCCGATCTCGTAGGGCTGATCGGCCAGGATGAACAGCCCGTTGATCACGCTCCCGACGATCGGCGCGAGGACGATACCGAGCACGGCCGAGAACACCGTTACCGAGAGCACCAAGTCGCCGACTTTGAGGCCGAGAATGCGGGCCGCGACGCCGACGGAGACGAACACGACGGCCAAACGGACGAGCCGAAGGACGGTCTGGGCGACGCTCTGGCGACGGAACTGCCTCGCGACGGGTCGCCCGACGAGTCGGACGACGTACCGAGAGAGGAGCACCCCCGTGACGAGGGCGAGGACGGCGAACACCACCCGCCAACCGGGGAACTGGAGCCACTCCGGTACGGCAACGAGCACGTCACCACCGGTGACCGCTGCGGGCATAGGCGTCGTCGTGGGGGTCGTCGCCGACTGCATACCTCCGTCCACGAGAGGGTCGGGCAAAAAGCGTTCCGCCCCACGGCTGCCGTCCCCGGATTCGAGGATGGGAAAATCGATGCTAATTCGAGGCTTTCTCGTCGCGACCGCTGAGAGTGTCACCGCCGCGATTGTTGAGAGTGTCACCATCGCGACCCCCTGAGAGTATCACCGACGCCGTCGCCAGGCCGCGCGTGCGCCTTCAACCACCTCGTAGAAACAGTAAGGTGATAGGTCGGCGTATCCGGGCGTACGATGAGCGCGCCGCAACACACTCCGGGTTTCACGATCACACACGAGACGGCACCCAGTGAAACGCTTCTCGCCGGGTTCTCCGCCTACGGGCTTGCGGGACTCACCGCTGCCGATTACATCGTCGACCACCTCGATCTCCAAGAGATGGGGCATCTGTCCGTCGAGGGGTTGCCGACGGTGACGCCGTTCGAAAGCGGTCGACCGCGGCACCACACGCGGCTGTTCTCTCGCGAGAATCTCGACGTGACCGTGCTCGTCGGCGAACTGTTCGTTCCCGTGGGTGCGGGGCGGACGTTCGCCAACGCCATCTTGGATTGGACGGAGGCCAACGGCGTGCTCGAAATCGCGATTCTCTCGGGCATCCCCATTCCGCACGGACCCGACGAGCACGTGACGTACTACATCGCGACCGACGATTACCGCGAGCGGCGACTCCGCGGAGGATCGATCCCGGCGATGGGCCGCGGCTTCCTCGATGGCACCAACGCCGCGCTGATCGAGCGCGGACTCGATTCGCCGCTGGGCGTCTGCACCTTCGTCACGCCCGTTCACGCGCAAGTTCCGGATATCCAGGCCTCGATCCGCCTCGTCGAGACCGTCGAAGAGGTCTACAACATCGGCATCGACGCCGGACCGCTCGAAGCGTTCGCCGCCGAAGTCGAACAGTACTACGCCGAACTCGCCGAGCGGATGGAAGAGCACAACGAGGAGTTACCCGAAGATCGAATGTATATGTGAGCACCGTGGTTCGTCCGCAGCCCCCTTCGGAGGGCCGCAAATCGAGTGACGCCACTGCTGTGTCATAGACCGACATATTCCGGCTACCCTAAGTTTAAGTCTTGGTATGAAGATCATTAAGATATGCCTCTCGGAATCGATATATTCAGATACGCGCAACGGGCGGGGCGTGAGGTCATTGTCGGCCTGAGCTGGGACATTTTGCTCGTGTTCGCATTCCTTGGGACCTTCACGTTTTTGGTCCATTACATACTACGCGAGCTGTGGAATCCGACTGACCACACGACGCGGCCGGACGATCCATCGAAGTCGGAGGTCGAGCGGTCACTGGAGGAGCAAGGTGTCGATGACATCAAACGGTTCTCTCTGGCACAACGGGTCTCTCACTGGGTGATGGCGATCTCGATTTTTGCGCTGATGCTCTCCGGCTTCGTGATTATGAACAAGGAGGTGACACTCCGGGCGGTGCCGGGGCTGTCGTGGCTCGACGTACACATCGTATCGGCGGTCGTCCTCATCGGATACGTGATCTTCCACGTTGCGCACGTGGCGTACAAGGGCACGTGGTCGAAGATGTGGTTCGGCGTCGCAGACGCCAAAGACCTCTGGCGACGGTTCAGGAACCTGATCGGACAGACCGAGGAATACCCCAGGCAGTTCGAGTACCCGAGCGCACAGAAGCTCTTACACTGGGGCGTCACTGGCGCTTCTCTCGCCGTGATCGCGACCGGGTTCGTTCTTCTTCGACGGGTGAGTCTGGAACCGCTGTGGGGGGCGACGCGTGAGTTCTCCCTCCTCGGCGTTCAGTTCGGCCTCGGGACGGCCGACGCGCCCGGGCTGATCGCGTGGAGTTTCGTCTTCCACGACTTCTTCGCCGTCGCGCTGTTGGCGCTGGTGATGGGCCACGTCTACTTCGCGCTCCGCCCGAACGAGTGGGCGATCACGAAGAGTATGATCACCGGACGCGTCACCGTCGAGGAGTACGCCGAGAAATACTCGCCGACGAGTTGGCAGATCGGCGGCTCGAAAGCCACCGACGGCGGCGACTCCGCGCGCGAGGAGCCCGCAGACGGACGCGAGTAACTGGGACCGCCATCTCTTTTTTCACCGCACACCGACGGATACCTATGTCCGACGTCTCGATCACGCTGTTTTCGGATCCGCTATCGATCGACGCGTACCGACGGCGACCGACCCGATCGCGAGCGGAGTACGTGTTCGGAGATGTCGATATCACGTACCGATGTGCTGTCTCTGTTCCGCATTCGCTCGACAACACCCAGTCTACGGCCGAGATACGCTCACGTTCCGACGGTGGCGGTATGCCGGTGGACTCATCGGTTACCGCCGACGGATTCCCGTCGTCGTGGACGGCCTGTGAGGCGGTCGCCACCGCTCGTGAACTGGGCGGAACCGACGCGGCGTTCGCGCTCGCGAGGGAGATCGCCGATCGGACGTTCGCGGCCGGTCAGCCGACGGCGACACCGGAGGCGATACGCGAGGCAGCCGAGGTAGTTCCCGGTCTGGATGGCCGATCAGTAGCGGACGCGGTGGGTTCACGCCGGGCCACCGCGGCCGTTGGACGGGATCTCGAACTCGCGAGGCAGACCGTCGCGAAGCTGTCTGCGTTCGATGTCCGCGGTACGCCCGGTAGAGAGCCGCTCCGGCCTCGGAGCGCCCTCGACAGTCCCGAGGACGACGGAGTCGGTGCGGATGGCAGGGCAGAGGCCGCAGACCCGGAAACGGGCGTCGACGGAGCCGACCCAACAGCCGACGTCGACGGGGGAGACTCACAAGACGTCGCCAACGAGGATGGCCCGCAAGACGACAGCGACGAGGATGGCCCGCGAGACGACAACGCGCAAGTCTCGAACTCGCCACGAACACCTGACGCGGTGTTCACCGCCCCCGTTTACCGCGTGGACGGACCCAGCGGGACCACGGTCGTCGACGGCGCAGCGGGGTTCGACGCGCTTCGGGATGCGGTCAGAAAGTACGACCCCGACCTCGGGGAGACGGAGCAAACGACCGAGACGCAGAGCCGAAACGTGATGCAGCAGTACGGGGCGGCACCGATGAACGCCGAGAGTTTCAGCCCCGAAGACCACGGCGAACGCGCGATCGACGTGCTCGACTCCCTCCCGTCGGCGTCCACCACCGAGATCAGTGCCTGCCTCGACGTCACCGAGGAGACCTGCCGAATCACCCTCCACCGGTTGAAGCGCGAGGGTGACGTGAGACGGCTAACAACCGGCGCGTGGACGCGGGTTCCCGAAGAGTAATACGGAGAGCTACGCAACTGAGTGCCATGCCTGAGACGCCAGTAACGGATCTTCGTGACGCGATCGAGCAGGTCGAGATCGCCTACGAGTTCCTGATCTCCTTCGCGGGAGAGGGGATCGATCGGGAGACGGTACAGTCGGGGACGGGTCAGACCAAAGAGTACGTCGCGGATTTCGAGGCGGGGCTCGCAGACGGTTACGAGGCCGCGCTGGCCGTCGCCGACCACCACGACGAGTTCGACACGCCGACGTACCGGTCGTTTCTCGACGATATGGAACCCGAAATCGAGGAGGCTCGAACCGTACTGCAGCTACTTTCCGAACAGGACGCGGTCACGTCTCGAATGGCGGATAATCTCAACGGGATGGCGGTGTTCCAGTCGGTGATGATGAAATTCTTCTTCCTCGACGAACTGACGGATCACCTCGAACGCGAGTGAGATGTCGAGGTTCGTCGCCGCGATCACCGCCGCCGGAAAATCGACGCGGATGGGCGGCTTTCCGAAACCCCTGCTGACGTTCGACGGCCGTCGCTTCGTCGAACGACTCGTCGAGACGTATTCGGAGGCGGGAATCGAACCGGTCGTCGTTCTCGGCTATGAAGCAGCGGAGGTTCGCGCCCGAGCGGACCTCTCCGGCGCTACCGTTCGCGAGAACCCAGCGTACGAGTCGGGGATGCTCTCATCGGTACAAGTGGTCGTCGAGTACGCGGACGAGCGCGACGCCGACGGCGTGTTCTTGAACCCAGTCGATTGCCCGGTGACCCCGTCCGCTGTCGTCGAGACACTCGCAGCCGCGGCCGCCGACGGCGGCGACGTCATCGTTCCCACCGTCGACGGCGGGAGCGGCCATCCGCCGCTTTTCACGGCGAGCACGTTCGATGCGCTCGAATCCGCGCCCGAGGACCGCGGCGCGCGAGCGGTCGTTCGGGCGGATGACACCGACACCCGTGAGATCGCCGTCGACGACGAACGGATCTTCGCCGACGTGGACACGCCCGCGGAGTACTGGGAACTCGTGAAGCGATACGAGCCACGATAGCCCCGTGCGGTTTGTCGCTTTGCGACTGGTATCGGTGGGTGTCACGGCGGTATTTTTATCCACTCGCCACGTGATGTGCGAACTATGGCAACAAACGTCACACACTCAGATTCCAGCGGCCTGAAGGCCTCCCCCGACGTCGTCGGGGGCGCGGTGATCACCGTATTAGGCCTGCTTCACCTGTTCGGTCTGCAGGTCGGCGGCGTTGTCGGCTACGTCGTTCTTCTCGTCGGATGGCCGCTCATCGGCGGAACCGTCGCTGCACGGCTGTCACCCGTCGGCGAGGAACGCGTCGCTGGTGTCGTCGCCGGAGCGTTCGCCGCGATCACGACGGCCCTCGTCGTCCTCGTGGCGGGGCTGTTCGGCGCGTGGTCGGGCTTCATCACGGGGACGTTCGGCGTGACGCTGTGGCCGGTCGTCTTCGGTATGCTGTTGGTGCTGACGATCGCCTGGTCGGTGTTCGGCCTCGTCGGCGCGGATCTTTCGGTTCGGGTGAGCAACTGAAACAGCGGCGCTCCGATTGCCCTTCGCGCGCTTTTCTCTCACTTTCTCTCATCACTCACGAGGTATCAAGCGCGCTCCTCGCTTTCGCGACAGCCGGAGCTATGTTTCGCCCTCGACCAACCGTCCGCCCGCTTCGAGCGCCCGGTCGACCGCCGCCTCGTCGGGACAGAGAAGGGTCGTTCGGATCGGGCCTTCCTCGACGAAGACCGCGGTCGAGCGTACGTCCGCGGGCGGGTCGCGGTCGAAGACGACGCGGTACGCGTCGAGGTCGGTTACGAGACGCCACTCGTTTCTGAGCGCATTCAAATCGCCCTTCTCCGGGATCTCGTATCGATCTTCGGCGTCGTTGTAGTAGCCCTCCAGCGACGGTGGCACAGACTCGCTCCCCTCGAAGAGGTATACGCCTCGAATCTCGAACACGTTGAACGACATCGGCTCTCCTCTTCTGTCGCGGCGCTATCGGGAAAACAGTGGCGTCTCTCCGGGCGTTACTGGCATCTGTGCGGTTCAACTGTTCGGCCACGATAGAACGTCTCCGTAACTTCGGAGCCACTGCAGTTCGTCGCTTTCGCACCTGAACGGTGGGGCCAGTGCTTATGTCCGCCGCCAACCTGTGTCCCGATGGATGGTCGACACCAAGGCGGTCCTCATCGGTGCGCTCCTGGCGGCCGGTCTCACGTACGGGGGGCTCGTCGGCGTCGAACTGATCGTCACCGACAGCGAGATCGACGTCCCCTCAGTACCGCTCGCGGGCGAGGCCACGGTCGAAGGGACGACGTACCACCTCGACCGATTGGGCAGACCCACGGTCGTCGGCGAGGTGTACAACGGGCACTCGTATCCGGTCGGGAACGCGACGGTGACGGTCACCTACTACCGCGATGGTGAGGTAGTCGGTGAAGCGGTCGGCGGCGTCCTGGGTGAACCGATCGCGCCCGGAGACGCTGCACCCTTCGATATCCACGCCGACACGAGTGAGGAGGTCGACGATTACAACGTCTCTCTCACCACGGAACGAACGACAGCCAGCGACGGTGAGTTCTCCGTCGATGCGGCGGTCGCCGACAGCTCACAGAACCGTATCTCCGTTTCCGGGACCGTTCGTAACGAGGGTCGCGAGTCGCGGGCGGCCGAAATCGTCGTCGCATTCTACGACGAAGAGGACAACGTGATCGGCGTTCGAACCACGAGACCGAACGGAGACGTCTCGCCCGGCGACTCGGTTCCGTTCACCGTGACGTTCCGCACCGTCGGCGACGTCCCCAGTCTCGCACAGGAGTTCGACGACTTCGACGCCCGGGCGGTCGCGGTGGACTCCTGAGACGCATCGCTCCGCGATTCGTGACCCTTGGAGAACCGGAGAAGAATCGGGGAAGATGTGTGGGCTGCTCAGGCGACGTTACTCAGCGCCCGCTTGACCAGTCCGTCCGCGAGGTTCAGCTTGTACTCGTTGTCCGATTGCGGTCTCGCGTTCGGGAGCACGTTCTCCGAGGCGGACGCGATGTTGCCTTCGGAGAGTCGGCTCCCGCGAATCGACCGTTCGGCGGTCCGAAGCCGCTTGGGCGTCGGCGCGAACCCGTTGGCGACGAGGCGGAGATCCGAAACGGTTCCGCCGCTCGTTTTGACCGCGGCGGCGATGTTTCCGATCGCGAAGTCCCACGCGTCCCGCCCACGGACCTTCTCGAAGTAGAAGTTCGTGCCGCGCCAGTCGCTGGGAACCTCGATATGAGTGAGGATCTCGTCGTGTGCGAGGTCGTGCATCACGGTGATGTTGTCCTCGGGGCCGACGAAGAACTCCGAGAGCGGCTCGCGTCGCTCTCCTCGAGGTCCGCGCACGACGACCTCGGCGTCGAGTGCGATGAGCGCGACGGCCCCGTCTGACGGGTGCGCGGTGATGCACCGCGAGTAGTCGGTGACCGCGTGGTCGCTCGACTCGCCGGTGATCGCATAGCAGGTATTCCCGCCCGCGCGGTAGCAGTCGAACCCGCCGCGGTAGTACCAACAGCGCGAATCCTGCGTGAGGTTACCGCCGATCGTCCCCTGGTTTCGGATCTGCGGCGTCGCGATCTCGCCCATCGCGTCCGCGATGATCGAATACCCGTCGTTGACCGCGTCGTGGTTCTGGACGTCCGAGAGCGTCGCGAGCGCGCCGATTCGGAGCCCGCCGTCGCTCGTCTCTTCGATCTCTTTCAGCTCCTCGATCGGCTTGAGGTCGACCAGCACTTCCGGCGTGCGGTCGCGGTTCTTCAGCCAGTTGATCTCGTCGGTGTTTCCAGCGATCGTTGCCGCGTCACTGCCGTGTTCGCCTAAGAGCCGCACGGCGTGCTCGACGCTCGTGGCGTCGATGTGCTCGAGCGGCGGGATCATATCTTGTTGCATGGTTAGCTGTCCACCTCCCCTGCGCGGACCTTCTCAAGCACCTTGTCGGGAGTGACAGGGAACTCGCTGAAGCTCGTGCCGAGGGCGTCTTTGATCGCCGCTGCGACCGCGCCAGACGCCGCCCCGTACGGCGGTTCTCCGACACCTTTGGCCCCGAAGGGTCCGAAGGGGTCGGGCTCGCCGACCGCGCCGACGTGAAGGTCGCCGGAGACGTAGTCGTGGATCGACGGCGGCTTGCTCTTGTAGAGGTCCGTATTCACCGGAATACCGGTGTCCTGATCGTGGCGGTACTGCTCGAAGAGGGTGTAGCCGATCCCCTGGATGGCCCCGCCCTCGACTTGGGCCTTGAAGCTCTCGGGGTGGATCACCGTCCCGGAGTCGTTGTAGTTCGCCATCTCTTCGACGACGACCTTGCCGGTCTCTAGGTCCACCGAGACTTCCGCGATCGCCCCGGCGAAGGAGGTGACGAACCCGTCGAGGTCTTCGCCGGTACTCTTGCCGAAGGCGACGAGCCCCTGTCCCACCGCGTCGCTCGCAGCGGCGATCGTCAGGGGGACGAGACTCTCTTGGTACTGTTCCGGGATCTCCTCGGCCGTATACTTGCCGCCTGCATCGACGGCCGCCTGAGCGGCCTCGGCGAAGGAGATCGATTCTCCGGACTGCCCGTGGACGACCTCGTGATTCTCGACGTTGTACGCGTCGGCGGTTCCCCCGAGTTCCTGTGCGGCCAGTTCTTTCAGGTACTGAACGGCCGTCTCGGCGGCCTTCACGTTTGCCAGCCCCTCGGTGAACGTCGTGTTCGAAGAGAACTGCCCCAGGGTGAACGAGGACTTGTCGCTGCTGCCCCACGAGACCTCGACGTCGTCCCAGTCGGCGCCCATCGTGTCCGCGACCATCCGAGCGACCGCGGCGAAACTCTCGGTGCCGAGGTTCCCCGCACCCTGCCGCACCTCGACGGTGCCGTCGGTGTGGACGACCACGAGGCCGTCGAACCCGATGTAGCCGGACTGGTGGGACGCCGACGCGATCCCGACGCCGTACACCTTCGATCCCTCACGGGTCCCCGAACGGGCTCGCTTCTCCTCGTAGTCGATCGCCTCGGCCGCCAGTTCGTAGGCCTCCCCGAGATACGCGCTCGTCATTGGGAGTCGCTCTGCGCCCGCCGGTCCTCTGTTCTCGGGGGAGTTCTGCAGACAGACGTCCAGCGGGTCCAAGCCCGCCTGTTTCGCCGCCTCGTCGATGACTTGAGCGATGGCCAACGCCGCTTGGTTCTGTCCGGGACCCCGCTGCGGCCATCGTTTTGGCGTGTTCGTGAACACGCCGATGCCGCGGAACCGGAGCGTCTCGGGTTGCCAACACTGCGTCAGCGAGTTGAACCCGGAACTGAGCGTCGACAGCGCGTCGGCGGAGTAGGCTCCGGCGTCGCCGACGGCGTCGATCTCCATTGCGGTGATGTTCCCGTCGCCGTCGAGGCCGACCCGCGTCCGCGCAATGTACGTGGCGCGGCCGTTGCCCCAGTGGAACTCCTCGCGGCGGGTTCCGCGGATCTTTACCGGGCGGTTGACCTCCCGGGAGAGAAACGCCGGAACGGCCATCTGCGGGTATGCGGTCCCCTTGGAACCGAAGCCGCCACCGGCGAAGTTGCAGATGAAGGTGACCTCCGTCGGCGGTTTCTCGATCATTCCGGCGACGCCCGTATGCGTCAGGCTGATGCTCTGACTGGAGCCCCAGATCGTGACGTGTCCGTCGGTGCCCCACTCGGCGACGGTCGAACGGGGCTCCATCGGATTCGTTGGCTGAGGTTGTGCCTTGACCGTGTCTTCGTAGATCGTCTCGGCGTTCTCGAACCCCTCCGAGACGTCGCCCCAGTTCCACTCCATCGTGAAGTCGCCGGGGTCCTCGGGGAAATCGCCGCTGAAGTCGGCGTTTTCCCACTTGATCGTGTCGGCGGCGGCCTCCGCTCCGCCCTGCCCTTCCGCGCCCTCGCCTCCCGCCTCGCCGGTCGGGACGTTCCCCTCGGGGCGCGCGTTCGGGCTGCCTGGCTTGAGCGTCTCGATGGGATCGACGACGTGGTCCAGGACCTCCCAATCGACCTCGATCGCTTCGACGGCGGCGGCCGCAGTGTACTCGTCGGTTGCGGCGACCGCGGCGACCGGATAGCCGAACGTCAGGGGCTCCTCGGCCAGCACCGGTTCCCCGATCGCCGCGTCCGGAACGTCCTCGTGGGTGATGACCGCCTCGACGCCAGACATCGCCTCCGCCGCGGACGTGTCGATACTCCTGGCCCTCGCGTGTGCATAGGGGCTTTTGACGGTCTTCGCGTGCAGCAGGTTGTCGAACTGGTAGTCGTCGGCGTACTTCGCCTCGCCCGTTACCTTCGCTCGGCCGTCCGGTACCTCGAAATCGTTTCCGACGTAGTTGTGTTCAGACACGAACGATCACATCCGTTCGGCCGCTGTGAGCACGCTCTCGATCTCGTTCTCGTAGTTGCCACAGCGACAGAGGTTCCCTTCGAGGGCGTCTTTGACTTCCTCGCGCGTGGGATCTCCGTTCTCCTCCAGCAACGACTTCGCGGACATAATCATCCCAGGCGTACAGAACGCGCACTGGCCGCCCAGCTCCTCGATGAACGACTCCTGAATCGGGTGGAGTTGACCGCCCTCCGACAGCCCTTCGACCGTCGTGACCTCCTTGCCGACCGCGTCTTTCGTGAAGTACGTGCAGCTGTAGATCGGATCGCCCTCGATCTGTACGGTACATGCACCGCACATCGCCCGATCGCAGCCGAACTTCGTTCCGGTCAACCCGAGTTTAGATCGGAGCGTCTCCGCCAAGCGTTCCTGATCTTCGACTCTGACGAAGCGCTCGCGACCGTTGACTGTCAGTTTCAATTGATTCGAGAACCGCTCTCGGACCCCCGGTGTCCCGTCGCCCTGCGCCGACGTCTGCCTGATATTGTTGAACAGATAGGCGTTTGCGGCGACGAGCGTCCCACCGATCGTCCCTTTGATGATATCGCGGCGGGATGGTCCTCCCGAGTCGTCGCTTCCCCCCGGCTCCGACTCGTCCGGTACGTCTGTCGTAGACATACCTTGATTATCTTTCACACACATTCATATAGGTTCGGCCTCCGGAAGGGGACACCGGTGGAATTTTCACTGATCTCGGCCCGCTCGATTGCTATCCAGAGCAAGTGGTGTTGGAAGCAAGTGCCCCACCTGACGAAAGGAACCCGTTCACGTGGGATCGGTGGCTCTCGGCGAGTGACGGAGCCGATTCCAGACGATCTGGGAATCTAGATATCTGCGGAATCCAAACAGTCAGGAAACCGATATATCGGCGGGACCAAGACGTCTGCGGCTAGGAATCGACTGAACCGGGCGTGAGTCCGTTTCGGACGCGGTTGAGTTCTGCGAGGATTGAGAGGGCGACGTCCGCCGGATCTCCCCCGCCGAGGTCCAGCCCGACCGGCGAATGGAACCGCTCGAAATCGTCTTCGGCGACGCCGTCCTCTCGCAGTCCCTCGGAGACGCGTTCGGCCTTTGTGTCGGAAGCCACGAGACCGACGTAGTACGCCCCCCGTTCGAGGGATTCCCGAGAGGCGACGCGGTCGAAGTGGCCGCTCCGCGTGGCGACGACGACGGCGGTATTGTCCGTGACGCCGATCGTCTCGATCCCCGCGTCGTAGTCGTCGACGTGCACCTCCGCGTCGGGGAATCGCGTCTCCGTGGCGAACTCCGCTCTGTCGTCGACGACGAAAACGTCGTATCCTAATTCGACAGCCATCGGTGCGAGCGACTGTGCGATGTGACCGCCGCCCGCGACGATCAGTCGTTGGGTTCCTGGAATCACGTTGATGAACACGTCCATCTCTCCGCCGCAGACCATACCGGTGTTGCCCTCGGGCCGCAGTTCCCAGCGTTCGGTCCGCGGCGTCCGCTCCTCGATCGCGTCGACCGCCGCCCTGCGCGTGCGCTCTTCGACCGTTCCGCCCCCCACCGTTCCTTCCGTGCTCCCGTCGGCGCGAACGAGCATCGCCGCCCCGGGATCCTGCGGGGCAGACCCGTCTACTCGCGTCACGGTCGCGAGCGCGACCGTCTCCCCGGCCGCGGTCAGTTCCTCGATGCGACCGTACACGCCGGACGGTCCCTCGTCCCCTCCGTGCTCGTCCATCACACACACGCTATCGGCTGCCGAAGCTTATATTTATTCAACGGCGAACCGATGTGTTCACTAACCGGGGAATCGGTATTGTTGCCTGCCCGGCGCGCTCGCTGACCCCGTTTTCATCGAATTCCGAAATAGGGTGCTACTCGAAGCATAGTAAACAGTAAGTGACCGGGGTGAGAGCCATCGAGTATGGCAGACGAACTCCGCACGACGCTGGAGCGGGTCGGAGAGCGCTTCAACCTCGGCGAGTACGAGATCGAGGCGTACCTGGCCGTGCTCGAACACGGCGAACTCACGGCCTCCGAAATCGCCGACCGAACGGAGATCCCGCAGCCCCGGGTGTACGATACCGTGCGAAGCCTCTCGGACCGCGGCCTCGTCGAACTCAGGGAGTCGCGCCCGATGAAGATCGTCGCCGTCGAACCCAATGACGCCTTCGGCAACGTGAAACAGTCGCTCGACAGCCTCGTCTCGGAGTTGGAAGCGCGGTACACCGCACCCGCGCGAGACACCGAGGCCGTGTCCCTCGTGAAGTCCCGCTCGACGATTCTGCGATACGTCGAAGAGATCATCGAGAGCGCCGAGTACGAACTCGTGCTCTCGCTCACCCCGGATTTGCTCCGCAGGTTCCGCGAGGACCTCGCCGCCGCCATCGACGACGGCGTGAGCGTCGACCTGCTCGTGACCCCGCTGTCACGCGCGCCGGATCCGGACGAGTTCGACTACCTCGAAGTCGCCACCGTCGCACGCGCTCGCCGGGGGATCACCACGCCGGTTCTCGCCGTCGCCGACGGCAACTACTCGATCTACGCGACGCAAGACGCCCTGCGCGACGACCGCGACCGCTACGGCGTCATCTTCAACCGCTCGGCGCTCGGCTTTCTGGTCTCGGGCTTCTTCGGAACCGTCCTGTGGTCGACGGCCGAAGTGCTCGCCGCCGACGGCAAGCGTCGACCGTTCCCTCGGCGCTACGCGTCGATCCGCAGGGCCGTGAAGGACGTCCGCGAACTGAACGGACCGTTTTACGCCTCGATCACGGGGCGGGACGTCGAGACCGGCGAACCCGTGATCGTCGAGGGCGAAGTCCAGACCGCCACGCTGGAAGCGTCCGAAGAGGTCGCGTCGCTGCGTCTGGAAACCGACGACGGCGTGCTGGAGATCGGCGGGTTGGTGGCGGCCTTCGAGGACGTCGAGGCCCAGGAGATCCTCCTCGGCCGCGACGGGGTTCCGGACCGCGAACAGTTCGCCTGAACCGCACCGTCGACGCCCTCGAATCGCGATCGCTGCCGGGACGCGTCGCCGAGGCGCAACGGCTTTACTCCTCGCTCCAAAACCCACGGCGACGAATGGAGGCGCGCACGCGGACGTATCTGGAAGGTCGGTTCGGCGATTACTACCGCCGCAGCGACGTCTCCCTCCCCCCTGCGGCCGAGCGCCGCGAGTGGGGACACATCCCCTGGAGCGCGGGCGCGACGCGGATGGTCCGCCACCAGTCGCTGCTCGACGTCGGCGACCTCGGCGACTTCCTGCACCGCACCGCGCCGCAGCACGTCTACTTCTCGTCGGCCCGGTTCGCAGACCCCGGCGCGAGTTCGATGGACGAGAAGGGCTGGCAGTCGGCCGACCTAGTTTTCGACCTCGACGCCGACCACCTCCCCGGGGTCGATCCCGAGACGACGTCGTACGCGGAGATGCTCGCGGCGTGCAAAGGAGAGCTGTTGAACCTCCTGGATTTCATCGACGACGACTTCGCCTTCGAGGAGACCGAGGTGGTCTTCTCCGGGGGCCGCGGCTACCACGTCCACGTCCGCGATCCCGGGGTGAGAGGGCTCGACAGCGAGGCCCGCAGAGAGATCGTCGACTACGTTCGCGCGATCGATTTGGACGTCGACGGGTTGATCGAAACGGAATCGAACCGCGGAACGACCCGCCGCGTCCTCCGCCGTCGCGGCGGCTGGGGCGCTCGCGTGCACCGCCGCCTCGTCGCGCTCGCGGAACGGCTGCGCGAGATGGGCGAGGACGAGGCGCTGAACCGACTCCAAGAGCTCGACGGCATCGGCGAGGGACGCGCGCAGACGATCCTCGGACAGGTGCGACACAACTTCGAGGCGATCCGCGAGGGGAACGTCGAGGCGGGCGGCCCCGGGACACGTATCCTCGTCGACGCGCTGGCGACGGAAGCCACCGAGGAGGAGACCGCGCCGATCGACGAACCCGTCACCACCGACACGAAGCGCCTCATTCGCCTGCCCGGCAGCCTCCACGGCGGGTCCGGACTGGTGGTCAAGGCGCTCTCCCGCGACGAACTAGACGATTTCAATCCCCTCGAGGACGCGATTCCCGAGCGGTTCCGCGGCCGCGAGATCAAGGTGAACGTGACCGAGCCGGGGGAGACGACGTTCGACGGCGACACGTTTACTATGTCGGAGGGAGAGCGATCCGTCGAGGAGTGCCTCGGGATCTTCTTGATGGCCCGGGGACGCGCGGAGAAGATCAAAGAATGAACTTAGACGAGTTACGGAGCGTCCGACGGACAGAGCGGCAGAAGGACAGCCTCCAGCATCTCCGTGACTCGTTCTACGAGGACGTCGCGGCCTTCATCGCGGAGCGCAAAGCCGAGCGCCGCCGCGCGGCCGACGCGGCCGAGGACCCGTTCGCCGATCCCGACGTCGGACGACTGACCGACGAGATCGAGACGGCCGAGGACGTCGTCGAATCGATCTACGAGCGCCGCGTCGGCAAGGTCGTCAAGCTCGCGTCGTTCGCGGCGGCGGATATGAGCGCCGACACGGAGGGCCTCACCGCCGAGGAGCGGGAACTGTTCGACGGGCTCGTCGGTCGGATCAAGCAGAACCGTCAGGCCGTCCTCGACGTGCTGGCTGGCGAAGGTGGCTCGGAGGGCGGCCCGGCCGCGACGACCACTGAGGCGGATGCGGCGATCACCGAGACAGATGCGACGACCGAGGCGGCTACGACAGCGTCGTCGACGCCGGAGCCGACGACGTCCGCTCCGGAGCCGCTCGCGCCGGACGACGTTCTCAGCGAGGCGATGGGCGGCGATGGCGCTTCATCGGCTGAGACGGACACAGCATCGCCCGACACGGACGGAGCATCGGCAGACGCGAGCGGGTCGGTGTCGGAACCGGCGGACTCGCCGGTTTCGGAGTCAGCGGAGTCGGTGTCAGATGCTTCGGGTGTTCCAGCCGACGTCCCACCGGACGCGCCGCCGGACGCGACGGCCCCGGATGCGCCTGTGATCGGCGACGGAACCGACGGGACAGACGGCTTGGACGGGCGACCGGACGACACCGAGCGCGTGACGCTGCGGATCACGGAGGACGTCGGACAGATCTTCGGCGTCGACGAGCGCGAGTACGACCTCGAATCCGAGGACGTGGTGACGCTTCCGACGACGAACGCGGGGCCGCTGTTGGATCGCGACGCGGCCGAACGACTCGATTAATTCCGCTCTCTCAGTGACTTCGCTCGCATTCGAGCGGTACGTTGAAGCCGGGTTCGTCCGAGGTACGGACGATGCTCGATATCGGCGAGACTGCCCCCGAATTCGAATTAACAGACCAGCGCGGAGAGACCGTCTCCCTGTCGGACTACCGCGGCGAGTACGTCGTCGTCTACTTCTACCCACGGGCCGACACGCCCGGCTGTACGACCGAGGCGTGCGGGTTCCGGGACTCCTACGATGAGTTCGAAGACCGCGGCGTGACCGTCCTCGGGATCAGCGACGACCCCGTCGACGACCTCGCGCCGTTCGCCGAGGAGTACGACCTTCCGTTCCGACTGCTCTCCGACGAGGACGGCTCGGTGTCGACGGCCTACGACTCTTACGGCGAGAAGAATATGTTCGGTAACACCTTCGACGGCGTCTTCCGCAACACGTACGTCGTCGGCCCCGACGGCGACGTCGCCCTCGCCTACGAGGGTGTCTCACCCGAGGGTCACGCGTCGGAGATCCTCGACGATCTCGCCGCGCTCGACGACTAGCGCGGCAGTCGTTCGTACCGACTGCCTCGAACCGTGAGACGTTGTGATTCCAGGACGGCGTGAGCTACGGTATGGAATTGCGACGCGGTATAGAATCACGACGCTGTGAGCGACGGACGTCGTTCCCGGAGGCGGTGACGAACCCTGACCGTGAGACGACACCGGATTTCCGGTGAAAGAAACAGTAATCTGATTTACTTTTGTCGCCGTGTGGCGTTCCGTACTACGTTCTTCGAGAGATCGGAAATAAAAGCCCGTCGATGGGCCGGTTGGGGTGCCTAGAGACGCGCCGGGACGGCGCTCGCGTTACTGGAACGTCCGGCTGACGTCCGGTTCGGGTTCGCGCTCGACCTCGCTGGTCTGGAAGCGCTCTTCGATCTCCTCGTAGCGCTCGCGCGTATCGGGGGTGACGCTGGGGCCGACCTCCCCGAGCGCGTGCTCGAAGTGCTCCATCGTCACGCGGACGTTGCCGACCGATTCGGTGACTTCCTCGCGCGAGACGCTGTTGATGAACTCGCGGCTCGCGTCCATCGAGGCCTCGCGGGCGACCGCCTCGATGTCGGCGCCGACGTAGCCCTCGGTCCGCGAGGCGAGTTCGTCGAGGTCGACGTCGTCGGCCAGCGGCTTGTGCTCGGTGTGGACCGCGAAGATCGCCCGGCGGGCCTCCTCGTCAGGGACGGGCACGTGCACGTGGCGGTCGAGCCGTCCCGGACGGAGCAGCGCCGAGTCGATCAGGTCCGGGCGGTTCGTCGTTGCGATAACGACGACGTCCTCCAGCGTTTCGAGCCCGTCGAGTTCGGTCAGCAACTGGGAGACGACGCGTTCGGAGACGCCCGAATCGCCCGTGTTGCTGCCGCGCTCGGTCGCGATCGAGTCGATCTCGTCGAAGAACACGATCGTCGGCGCGTTCTCGCGGGCTTTCTTGAATATCTCGCGGACGCCCTTCTCGGACTCGCCCACGTACTTATCGAGCAGCTCCGGCCCCTTCACCGAGATGAAGTTCGACTCCGACTCGTTGGCGACGGCCTTCGCGAGCAGCGTCTTTCCAGTTCCGGGCGGACCGTACATCAGGACGCCCTTCGCCGACTGCATATCCATCGCCTCGAACACCTCGGGGTATTCGAGCGGCCACTGGATCGTCTCGCGGAGGCGCTCTTTGGTGTCTTCGAGACCGCCGACGTTCTCCCAGGAGACGTCGGGGACCTCGACGAACACTTCCCGTAGCGCCGAGGGCTCGATACCCTTGATGGCTTCCTTGAAGTCCTTTGAGGTCACCGTGAGCGATTCGAGCACCTCGGCGTCGATCTCGTCGGATTCGAGATCGAGCTGGGGACGGATGCGCCGCAGCGCGTTCATCGCCGCCTCCTTCGCGAGGCTCTCGATGTCGGCACCGACGAAGCCGTGCGTGTTGTCGGCGTACTCGTCGAGGTCGACGGCGTCGGAGAGCGGCATATTCCGCGTGTGGACCTGCAGGATCTCTTTCCGTCCCTCGCGGTCCGGGACGCCGATCTCGATCTCACGGTCGAAGCGACCCCCGCGCCGCAGCGCCGGATCGATCGCGTCCACCCGATTGGTCGCGCCGATGACGACGACCTCGCCGCGCTCGTCGAGCCCGTCCATCAGCGAGAGCAGTTGCGCGACGACGCGCCGTTCCACGTCGCCGCCCGCCTCGCCGCGCTTGGGCGCGATCGAGTCGATCTCGTCGATGAACACGATCGCCGGGGCGGCCCCCTCGGCCTCCTCGAAGATCTCCCGAAGCTGTTCTTCGGACTCGCCGTAGTACTTCGACATGATCTCCGGACCGGAGATCGTGTGGAAGGAGGCGTCGATCTCGTTGGCGACGGCCTTCGCGATCAGGGTCTTCCCCGTTCCGGGCGGGCCGTGCAGAAGCACGCCCTTCGGCGGCTCGATGCCGAGCCGCTGGAACAGCTCGGGATGTCGCATCGGCAGCTCGATCATCTCTCTCACCTGTTCGAGCTCACGGTCGAGTCCGCCGATGTCCTCGTAGGTGATAGATGGCGTGTCGGCCTCGGCGTCAGCGCCCGACTGAATCTCTTCGGCGGGCGTCTGGCTGATCGTCACTTCCGTCGAGTCGGTGACGACGACCGTCCCCTCCGGTTCGGTCGAGGCGACCTTCAGCGGGATGGGCTGGCTCGACGAGGACATAAAGCCGAACCCGAACGGGACCCGGATGTTCTGCCCCTGCGTGACGGGCTGACCCGCGAGCTTATCGCGCAGGTGCGAGCCGATGTTGCCGCTGATCCGGAGGTTCTGTGGGAGTGCGACGGAAACGTGCTTCGCGGGCTTGATGTCGGCCTTCTCGACCTCGACGCGGTCATCGATTCCGACGTTCGCCTGCTGGCGGAGCCGCCCGTCGATCCGGATGACGCCGGTCCCGCTATCCTCGGGATAGCCGGGCCAGACGCGGGCGATTGCGGTGCCGCCGTCGCCGTCGATTCGGATGTAGTCGCCGCCTTCTAGGTCCAACTCTTCGGCCGCCTGCCGGTCGATCGCCGCGAGTCCCCGGCCCGCGTCCTTTTGTTTTAGGGGTTTGACAGTGAGCTTCATTGTTCCACAGTGATGGTGAGTACGCCGTTGTTCGTCGTGATCGTCGCGTTCGTTCCGGGAAGCTCGAACTCGGCCTCGGAAATTTCGCCACCGGTCTCGGCGACGACAATCGCCGTCGTGCCGACGACATCAACGTCGAGATTCTCGTCATCGACGCCGACGTCCGCGGCGAGAACCCAGCGGTCCTCGTATTCGTACCGACGGACAATCCGCTCGTCTCCACCGGCTAATTGTTTGATACTCATCGTGATTCCTAACCACAAGTTAGTCGCTTTAGTATTTAAACTTTTCTACCACTAATCGCAAGACAGCGAGGGATGGTCGTCAACTACGGTTGAATTGCGGTCCGATCTCACGGTCGATCGATTTTGCATCCGCTTTCGCAGTGGGTCGGTTCACAGCCTGGCCCTCTCCCGGCTGTCCAGTGACCGTGGCGCTCGCCCAGCGGAGGGTTTCTCGATCGGGATGCGGGAATCCGATACCTTTCGGACAGTTGACAACCACCACGTTCAGGGTTTATACTGGGGCCGATCCAACCAAACGGTATGCAATCGATAACTCATAACGGCCGGGAGACGGCCTACCGAACGTTCGATCGCGGGGGGGAGGGCCCCACCGTTCTCGCGGTCCACGGCAGCGGCGGCACCCACCGCGTCTGGAGCGCACAGGCGAAACTCGCAGACCGGTTCCCGCTGATCGCGGTCGATCTGAGCGGTCACGGCGACAGCGACGACGTTTCCGCGGAACCGGGCTACGAGGCGCTCTCGGCGTACGTCGACGACGTCGTCGCCGTCGCGGAGGCCGCCGACGCGGACGTCCTCCTCGGCAACTCGCTCGGAGGCGCGGTCGTCCTGACGGCGCTCCTCGAACGCGACCTCGACGTCTCCGGTGCAGTCTTGGCGGGGACGGGCGCGCGACTCCCCGTGCTCGACGACCTCTTCCAGTGGGTCGCGACGGATTTCGACCGCGTCGTCGAGTTCTTTCACAAGCCGGATCACCTCTTTCACGACGCCGACGAGGGGACACTCGGGGTCTCCGAGAGCGCACTCCGAAACACCGGACAAGCGGTCCTCGAACGCGACTTCCGCACGGCGCACGCCTTCGACGTCCGGGGCCAGCTTTCCGCCATTGACGTCCCCGCGCTCGCCCTCGTCGGTGAGTACGATCGGCTCACACCCCCACACTATCACGAGGAACTCTGCGCTGCCCTTCCCGACTGTGAGCTGTCAGTGATCGACGACGCGGCACACCTCGCGATGCTCGAGCGCCCCGGAGCGTTCAACGACGCACTCACCGACTTTCTCGACCGGCGCGTGTCCGCGTAGGCTGGGCCTCGTTTCGACATCTCCTCTAGGCCTCGTTTCGACATCTTCTCTGTTCGACCGTACCGCTCGAAACCGGCATCAATTTCACGCCGCCGCCGAAGTCGAATCCGTGCAACCCGTCGAGACCTCTGAACCGGACGGGATCGACTACGGCTGGGTGATGCAGACGACGTTCGTCCTCACGATTGTCGTCGGCGCGCCGATCGTCGCGGCGCTCTCGCTGCAGACCTCGCTGCCGACGTGGGCCGCGCGCGTCGAGTTCGCCGTTCGCGTCGGGAGCGTGATCTGGGTTCTCGTCGCGCTCGGCGTCTTCGGATACGCGTGGCGCTTCGACGCAGGCGACGGCGGTCGCGATCCCGACGAAGTCCCCGAGGAGTGATCGGCCGATCCATCTCTCGCAGCGCCTGTCGCCCGCTCTCTCGCAGGTCGCCGTCGTCGGAAGGTCTTTGACCCGAGTCGTCGACTCTCGAATATGATCGACGAGACGATCGCGGAGATCCGGGAGATGCAGACGCACAGTTCGTCCGTCGTGGCTATGAAGGCGACGCAGGCGCTCTCGGACCTGCTCGAACGCGATCACGCCACAGTCGAGGAGTTCGAGCGCGACCTCGAACGGAACGCGAGCGCGCTCAAGCGGGCGAACCCCTCGCACGCGTCGCTGTACAACGCGATGCAGACCGTCCTCGTGAACGTCGTCGACCGGAAGGACGCGGTCCCCGAGGCAAAGTCGCTCCTCGAGGAAGTGATCGAACGGGTCGTCGAGGACGTCCAACAGGGGAAGTCGCGCGCGGCCACAAACGCCGTTCCGACGTTCGAAGACAACGGGACGTTTCTCATCCACGACTACTCGTCGACCGTCCTGGAAGCCGTCGAGCGGGCCGCCGCCGACGGTACGTACCTGACCGCCTACGTCACCGAGGCCAGGCCCCGCTTCCTCGGGCGGAAGACGGCACGCAGGCTCGCGGCCCTGGATCGCGTGGAACCGCATCTACTGGTCGACGGCGCGGCTGGCACGTTCCTCGAGGAGTGCGATCGGGTCGTCGTCGGCATGGACTGCATCGTCGACGACACGCTGTACAACCGCGTCGGCACGTTCCCGATTGTCGCCACGGCGAACTACCTCGACGTCCCCGTCACGGTCGTCGGGTCGGCGGCGAAGATTGTCGACGACGGCTTCGTCTTCGAGAACGAGCTCCGCCCGCCCGCGGAGGTGTCGCTGGAACCCATCGAAGACGTCGTGATCGAGAATCCCGCCTACGACGCCACACCGGTCGAACTGCTCGACGAGGTGATCACCGACAACGGTATCGAGAGCCTCCCGCGACAGTGACGAGTTCAGGGACCACCGGCGCAGGACGTCTGGGGAGACCAGCCGCCACACGTTAGTCTTCCAGATTTCCGTCGACGTTAGTCTTCCAGATACGCGTAGAGTTCCTCGCGCGGGGCGTCACACCCCGGGCAGCGATCCGGAATCTGTTCGAGGTCACCTAACTCGCCGCAGGTGGCGCAGCGCCAGAGCAGGTACCCTTCTCCGGAGTCTCCCCTGAGCGCCTGTTTGAGAGACGCGGTCTCGACGCCGCCGCGGGTTCGGACTTCGACGCCGTACTCGGTTATCGCTCGGACCGTACCGACCTCGGCCCCGTCCGCGTCGTACAACAGCTCTCCGGGTTTGAGCACTCGCGTCGACGGCTCGGTGGTGCTCGTGTCGCTGGTGGTGTTTGTATTGCTCATACAGCCGTATTGGCGCGCCATCGAGATAAATCGCCACTGCGGTCTCGACCGTCCGGGATCACGGGCCGGTCACGGACCGTCGAAAGAACTCGGCGAACTTCTCCCGCAGCGATGCGCCGTCGCCGAGGCGGAGGTAGTACGCGTCGCCGCCGTCCTCGTAATAGCCGTTGATCCGCCGCAGGGTCTCGAAGCCGAGGTGATCGTAGAACGACAGCGCGCCCTCGTTCGACGCCCGCGCGTGACAGGAGATCGAGTCGTGATCCTGCAACGCCGCGGCGACGAGCCGCTTGCCGTAGCCTTCGCCGCGGCGTTCGGGCGCGACCGCGAGAAAGAGAATGTAGCCGTCGCGCCGGACCGACGCGAACCCGACGAGGTCGTCGCCCTCATAAAGCAGGTGATCTGTCGCGCGACGGTAGGCGTCGACGAAGAAGGCGCGTCGCTGCTTGAGAACGCCTTCGCGCTCGCGGATGCGCTCTTTGAGCTCCCACGCCTCGGCGGCGAACTCGGCGGATCCCGGGGCGTCCACCCGCGTCTCGACGTTGACGCTCACGGGGATAGATAGAACCACGAACGATATAATTCCACCGTCGGATCGCAAATCTGCCGAATGGATCTTCGTTGACCCTCCCTCAGATGAACACGACGAACGCGAGCACGAGGAACACCGAGGCGGTCAGGACGACCTGGACCGCTGTTGACGCCAGCACGCCGACCGTCGCATAGAGTGCGACGCGGAGGCCCCGTTCGGTGTCCGCGTGCTGGGCGAACTCGACGGCGAAGACGGTCCCGGCGATGCCGACAATGAATCCCACCGGTCCGGCGACGACGAGGAGCAGGAATCCGACGAGCACCGCGGCCCCCATCGTTATGATGGACGCCCCGCCAGCGCGGGCCGCGATGGCGCCGCCGAAGTAGTCGACGAGCATCGTGAGGAGGCCGACGCCGACCAATACGACGACGAGCAGCGGCGAGGGCTCCGCGAACCCGGTCGACCACCAGTAGCCGACGACGCCGACGACCGAGAGAAATCCGCCCGGAACGAGCGGCAACACCGATCCCGCGACGCCGAGCGCGACGAGACCGAAAAAGAACCAACTGAGGGGATCCATATGCGAGAGTGGTCGCCGAGGGTGATGAACGCTTTTGCCGACGGTTCCGAACTGCTACTCTCGACGAGTATGTACTACTCGTTCCGGCCGAATCGCGCGCGCTCGGCCCCGACGACCTCGCTGTCGCCGTACCGATCGACGAGCGACGCGTAGGCGGCACCGAGCGCTCGGAGACATTCGCGCGTCGAGACGTACCCGAGTTCGTCGGCGACGGTGTCACCGGGCTGTGCCTGGAGGATCTTCCTGACGAGCAGCCGCTCCTGCCGCGGCGGCAGCGTCGCGGTGGGTTCGGTGGCCTCGCGGCCCGTGTCGCCGTCCTCGTCATCGCCGAGCAGCGCCGCCAGCGCCAGGCGACGGAACGCACCCGGCGCGGTCGCGTACTGACCGGGGCCGTCTGCGACGCCGACGACGACGCGCCACTCGTATTCCGAGAGCGTCGGCGAGACCGAGGCCGGACACCCTGCGAGCGCCCCGCGGACGATGTCGGGGTCGGCGTCGCGGAGCTGATCGACGAGCACGTCGCCGATCCGGTTCCGGAACAGGCGAGCGTGCCGGTCTCGAAGTTCCCGCCCCGCCGCCGAAAGCGGCGACAGCATCACCACCGAGTACTCGCCGCTGGAGTGGTTTCGCGTCGTCGAGAGGTGAGCCGTCGAGAAGCCGTTGTCGGCCCAGAAATCCAGCAGTTCGGGCGTCGCGCCGTAGCCGGTGCCGAGGTAGTCGGCCTCGCCGTCGAATTCGGCGCGAATCTCCGTGAGGAGCGTCGATCCGAGTCCCCGCGACCGAACCGCGTGATGCGTCGCGATGCGCACCACGCGGTAGCCGAGCGGCGTCCCCGCGTCTTCGTCGCGGAGTTGACTCGTCAGCACGTCGGGGATCATATTCCCGCGGATTCTCGATCCCTCGTACACCGACTTTCGGGACTCGGCGTCCAGGTCGCCCTCGCGCGCCAACAGCGCGACGCTCACCACGTGCCCGTCGTGTTCAAGGATGCGAACGCGGAGGTTCGGCGCGTCGAGAAGTCGCGCGAGGTCGTTCGGCTCCGTCCGGTAGTGCGCGAACACGAGGAGGCCGAACACGGCACGCAGCAGGTGTTCGTCGCCGTCGAGGTCGCCCGCAGAGAGCGCCCGGTACTCGACGGTCGACGGCGAGGCGTCGGCGACGAGCGCGTCGACGGGCGGACGGGCGTCGAGTAACAGCGCGCGGAACGCCCACGACTCGATTGGGTCCCCCGGCGCGTACCGGATCGGTTCCGTGAGCGTCACGTCGGTCACGTCGTGATCCGACGCTTCCAACCGGTCCCGAAAGCGCACGGAGAACCCCCGACCGGCACCCTCGTAACCGTGAACGGTGGTGAAAAAGCCGATCGCCGGGGCGTCGAGCAGCGCCGAGAGCAGTCGAACGGGGAGCGCCGCCGCCTCGTCGACGAGGACGACGTCGGGGTCGCCGGGGAGGGCTGCGGCATCGGGGGGTGAGAGATATCGGACCTGACCGCCGCATGCCGTCCGCAACGTATCGCTGTCGGTTGTGGTCCGCGACGTATCGCTATCGGTCTCACCTGCGGACACGCCGAGCGCAGACACCAACTCGCGGGCCCGGGCGAACAGGTCCTCGGCGTTCCGTCGGTCGGGGGCGGTGACGAGGACGTCGCGACCGGCCGCCGCCAGCGATCCGGCGGCGAGTCCGGCCGCGCTCGACTTCCCTCGGCCGCGATCGGCCTCGACGACGACCGCAGTCCCGTTTTCGTTTCCTCTTCGGTGATCGTCTCCTCTGCGATCGTCTCCCCCTCGGTCGAGCGCTTCGAGCGCGTGAAGCGCGTGCGACTGGTCCGCGGTCAGGCAGGCGTCGTACGCCGCGCGCGGAAACCGCCGGGATGCGGACTGCGGAACGGCGGGCGTCGATCGGTGCCCCGACGCGTCGTCGGCCTCTCCGCGGCGTTCGACCGTCCCGGTGTCGACGTCGACGACCGCGATTCCGGGATGATCGCGGAGGGTGGCGACGAGGCGCGCGCGGAACCGGCCGCCGACGTCCTCGATATCGTAGGGGGGGACGGCCAGCGACGACTCGAACGAACTCCCGTGCGCGGGCCAGGAATCGAGCGGTGGCGCGAGCAGGATCAGGAGACCTCCACCGTCGACGCTGCCGACTAATCGGCCGAGCGCGTTCGGAGAGAAGCCCTCGTGAGCGTCGAGGATCACGGCCGCCCGGGTCGTTCCGAGGAGTTCTCGCGCGCGTTTCGGCTCCACACGATCGAAGCGGAACCCCTCGCGCGTCGTGACGATCGTCGTCTCGTCGTCGGGGATGTCGGCCCCCTCGATCGCGTCGAAGGCGGCGTCGATGCCGATGTCGCGGTCGCCCGCGAGGACGAGCAACCGCCTGTGGTTCGTCCGCGCTGCCGCCGCGCGGAGGTCCGCAGCGAGGGCGGCCACGTTCATACTCCGGCGTCGTCGCCGGAGCGTAAGGAAATTGCGTTCGCCGGTCGCCCGTCCTTCAACCATTCGTCGATCGTTCACCTGTCGTATCCGGTCGTTCACCTACCGTTTCCGGTCGTTTACCGGTTCTTTACTGGTCGTTCGTCTGAATTTCGTCGATTATTCGCCGATCGGCCAACGGTCGCTCGCCTGACGGTTCGACGTGGCTGACATTCGTGTGTGTCGTCGTGCCACGGCACGACGCCATTGAAAGCGCTTTTATGCGGTCCGAAGCAACCGAAGTGTACAGCCTGCCCGGGGTTGATGATACTCCCCGCCGACAGGGAAACCCGAATTTCCGGCGGGGCAGTCGAGCCCGCGAGCAGGAGAGGTGAACAACCAATGCCAGTCTACGTAGAATTCGACGTCCCAGCCGACCTCGCAGAGGATGCCCTCGAGGCCCTCGAGGTCGCACGAGACACAGGAACCGTAAAGAAAGGAACCAACGAGACGACCAAAGCCGTCGAGCGCGGCACCGCCGAGCTCGTTTTCGTCGCGGAGGACGTCTCGCCCGAAGAGATCGTTATGCACCTGCCCGAGCTCGCCGACGAGAAGGGTATCCCGTACGTCTTCATCGAGACGCAGGACGAAGTCGGACAGGCCGCGGGCCTCGAAGTCGGCTCCGCCGCCGCCGCCATCGTCGACGCCGGTGACTCGGAGAGCCAGGTCGAAGACATCGCCGCGAAGCTCGAGGAACTGCGGTAACCGACGATGAGCGCAGAAGAGACCGCCAGCGACTCGACGTCCGCCGAGGTCATCGAGATCGTTGGCAAGACAGGGATGCACGGCGAGGCCATGCAGGTCAAATGCCGCATCCGCGAGGGCTCGAACCAGGGCCGCATCATCACGCGGAACGTCCTGGGCCCCGTCCGCGAGGGCGACATCCTCCAGCTCCGCGAGACGCAGCGGGATGCTGACTCCATCGGAGGTCGATAATCTATGGTCGAAACGCGCACGTGCGACTACACCGGCGAGGAGATCGAACCGGGTACGGGAACGATGCTCGTGAAAAACGACGGGACGATCCTCCACTTCAAGGACTCGAAGGCCGAGAAGAACTACCGACTCGGCCGCGAGCCCCGAGATCTGGAGTGGACCGAAGCGGGCCGCGGCGCGAGCGAGGAATCTGACAAATGAGCCACCACGACGAGCGAACCTTCGTGATGGTCAAGCCCGACGGCGTCCAGCGCGGCCTCATCGGCGAGGTCGTCTCCCGATTCGAGGAGCGCGGTCTGAAGCTCGTCGGCGGCAAGTTCATGCAGATCGATCAGGAGCTCGCCCACGAGCACTACGGCGAGCACGAGGACAAGCCGTTCTTCGACGACCTCGTCGACTTCATCACCTCGGGTCCGGTCTTCGCGATGGTCTGGGAAGGCGCTGACGCGACCCGACAGGTCCGCTCGATGGTCGGTGAGACCGACCCCGCCGAGTCCGCTCCGGGCACGATCCGCGGCGACTTCGGCCTCGATCTCGGTCGCAACGTCATCCACGCCTCCGACCACGAGGACGAGGGTGCAAACGAGCGCGAGATCGGGCTGTTCTTCGATGACGAGGAACTGCTCGATTACGAGCGCATTGACGCCGCCTGGCTGTACGAAGACGAAGCGCACTGATCGCACCGACCGCTTTTTGACATCGACTGCGGACTGCGTTCGTCCGCACACGCGCTCAGTAGTGAGCGTCGCGCTCGACGAAGTGCTAGCAAACGTCGAAATCGGCGATTGACCGTCTGTGTGCGCCGGTTTCGGCGACCCATCGAACCTATTCAGTCGTCGCTCGGCCCGGCAATCTCGATTTCGTCCGCGTCGAGTTCGGCCTCGATCTCGCGGGCTGCCGTGGCCAGGTTTTCGAGCTTCTGGTAGGCGATCTCACGGGGTAACAACTTCACGCCGCAGTCGGGCGAGACGGTGAGTCGATCGGGCGAGACGACCTTCAGCCCCTGCTCGATGTTCGATTTGATTTCCGCGACGGATTCGACCTCCGCGGTGTGGACGTCGACGACGCCGAGCGCGAGGTCGGGCTCGAACGCGGGCGATCGAAACACGTCGATCTGCTCGTAACCGTCGTTGCAGAGTTCGACGTCGAACTCGTCGATCGGGAAGTCGTTGATCGCCGGGTAGAGTTTCGAGTAGTCGCCGTAGCAGACGTGCAGACAGACGCGGACGTCTTCCGGCACCCCGTCGACGATGCGTTCGAGGCACTCGCCGACGATCGCGTGCTCGCCCGGCGTCGTCGCGAGCGCGGGTTCGTCGATCTGAACATAGCGCGCTCCGGCCTCGACGAGCCGGTGAATCTCCTCGTTGACGAGTTCGGCCAGATCGTACGCGAGGGCGGCCTCGTCGTCGTACGCCTCGTTGAACGACCAGCGCGCGAGCGTGTACGGGCCGGTGATCGGGACTTTGACCGGTCTGGTGGCGACGCTCGCGGTGAACTCGAATTCCTCGAGGAGCCACGGCTCGTCGTACTCGACCTCGGAGACGACGGAGGGCTTATCGAAGTAGTTGTGCCCCCACACCTTGACCGGGCCGTTGAACTCGTAGCCGGGGATGCGGTGAGCGAAGTACTCGACCATCTCGTCGCGGCGCATCTCGCCGTCGACGACGGTGTCCAACCCGGCGCGCTCGTGCTCGTGAGTGATGAGTCGAGCGGCGTCGTCCTGCGCCTCCGCGAGCGCCCGCTCGTCGAAGCCGGATTCGGAGTCGTCAGCCAGCTTCTTCGCGCGCGTGAGCCACGTCGGCTTGGGGTAACTCCCGACGACGGTCGTCAGAAGGAAGTGCTCGGCGTCGTGGTCGGCGGGGCGGAACTGCTCGCGGTTCGACGGGTTTCGGACCATCAGGCGCTTACCTCCCGTTCGATGTCGGCCGCCGCGGCGAGCGCGGCGAGCTTCTCTCGATAGCGGTTCACGGGGAGGTAGAACAGTTCGGTGTTGGTGCTCAGATAGACCGTGTCGAAGTCCGCCATCGGGACCTGCTCGGTGAACCACGAGGCGCGCTCGCGAAGGGTCTCGGCGGATTCGATTCGGGTGTTCTGTCCGTCGGCGACGCCGAGCGCGACGGCGTCGGGCACGCCGTATTCGACGGCGTTGTACACGGTCGCCTCGCGGTCATCGGCGACGAGGTCGAGGCCGAACGCGTCGACGTCGGCGTCCATCAGGTGCGCGTACGTCTTCTCGCCGAGCGCGCCGAAGTACGTGTGGACGACGACGTCGGCGTCGGTCGCAGACGCGACGACGTCGATCGCCTCCGGAACGGCCTCGGCGACGTCGTCTCCCGGCGGCGATTCGACGAGCGACGGCTCCAAGAGGAAGAGTGTCTCGTGGTCGGGGAACGCGTCGACTTCCGCGGCCAGGAACTCCGCGAGCGCCGAGAGGAACTCCCGTTCGTCGCCGTAATATGCGTCGGTCGCGAGGTCGGCGAGCGAGTACGGCCCGGGAAGCACCGCCTGCAGCGGGGCTGTCTCGTCGATCAACTCCGAGGCGGCCGTCAGTTCGACCCCGACGTCGCCGGACGGGGTCAACTCGCCGACGACGCGGGGATCCCGATAGAAGTTGTTGTTGTCGTAGTAACGGGCGATCCGTCCGGCCTCGACGCGATCGTGAACGGTCAGCGGATGCGCGAGCATATCGTCCCACCGGAGCTGTCCCTCGACGAACAGGTCGAGGTCGGCGTCGAACTGATCGTCGACGACCGCCGCTCGGGCGCGCTCGTACGTCGAGACCACGGCGTTTGACTCGTCACCGGAGATGAGATCGGCCTTTTGGCGGCCCTTGAGGTCCGCGAGGTCCGACTTCGCCCAGTCCGGAAGCGGAAACAACCCGGGCGTCGTCGCGACGAGTTCAGTCATCGGAATCCGATACGAAATGCTGGCGCTTAATATTTACCAAAGAATTATATTCTTTTCAGTAATACACCGGCGGCTTACGCTCCGTTTCCGTCCGCGGCGGTCAGCGCGAGCACCGAGAGCGTCTCGAAGGGATACGACTCCTCGACAACGACCTCGCGGTCGAAACCGCGCGCTTCGGCGTATTCGACAACCGCGTCGAACCCCGTGAGCGAACTCACGAGGAGCAACACGACTCCGTCGGGCGCGAGGGCGCGCCCGACGGAGTCGAGGAACGGATCGATCAGTTCGCGTCCCGATTCACCGCCCGAGAGCGCGCGTTCCATCCAGTCGTCCCACTCGTTGTCGGGATCGGTGGGGAGGTACGGCGGGTTGAACGCGACGGTGTCGAACGCGTCGTCGACGAACGGCGCGAGGAGGTCGGCGCGGACGACGTCGAACCGCGGCACTTCGGCCCTCCGCGACTCGGTCGATCCGCGGGGCTCCAGCGCCCGTTCACGCGCCGCTCGACACGCGTGGGGGTTGACGTCGCTCGCGACGACCGCCGACACGGCGTCGACCGAGACCGCCTGAGAAGCCACCCAACCCGATCCCGTCCCGACCTCCAGCAGTCGGCCCCGTCCCCGCGCTCCGATCGCCTCCGAGAGGAGCCGAGAGTCCTCGGCTGGCTGATACACGCTCGTCTCGACGCCTCGCCGACCGGCGAGGTCTCGTTTCGTCTCGTCGCTCACGACTGATTCCCGCCCGCGTCGTCGGGCTGCGCCGGATCGGGAACGCCGTCAGTTTTTGTCTCGGACTGTTTGGTTTCCGTCCTCGGTTGTTCTTTCTCCGCGTCAGATTTCTCTTCTTTCGCGTCCGATGTCCCCTTCGGTTCACCGTTCGACCGCGCCCCCGACCGCTCGGCGTCGGCGACGCCGTCGGTCTGTGCCGCCGATGAACGTTCGCTTTCCGACCCCGCTTCGGTCGGCACGCCGTCAGTTCGGCTCTCGGACGGTCCGTCCTCGATCTGGTCCTCCGGCGGCCGCGAATCGCCAGCGAGGACCAACCCGCCGGATTCCTGTCGGCCCGTCAACTCCCGCTGCGGGAACGGGATCTTGATGCCCTCCTCCTTCAACGCCTGCTTGACCGCGGCGATGACGGCCGTCTGCGAGCGCCACTTTCGCCGGGCGCTCGGGTTGTTGATCCAGTAGCGGACGCCGAGGACGACGGCCGAGTCGCCGAACCGCTTGAAGACCACCTGCGGCGTGGGAACGCTCATCGGATCGTCGAGCGTCGTGACGGCCTTTTTCGCGATATCGGCGGCGCGTTCGGGATCGGCGTCGTAGTCGACGCCCACTTCGACCTCGATTCTGAGTCTGCCCTTTCGGCTCCGGTTGACGAGGCTCTCCGAGGAGACGACGTCGTTCGGGATCATCACGTACTCGCCGTCGAACGTCTGCATTCGCGTGTTGACGATAGTGATGTCGGTGACGATGCCCTCGTGCTCGCCGACTTGGATCCAGTCTCCGATCTCGAACGGGCGGGAGAACATCAGGACGAACCCGGCGAGCATCGCCCCGAGCGTCTGTCTGGCGGCCATCCCGATCACGATGCCGAGGAACCCCGCGCCGACGAGGAATCCGCCGACGTTCACGTTCCACAGCGAGAGGATGATCGTGAGCGCGAGGAGATACAGCGTGACCTGTCCCAGCCTGTACGCGATCTCGCGCTCGTGCTCGCCGATCGACGACCGCGTATCCACCAACTCGTCGACGAACTGTTTGACCAGGCCCGTCATCGTGTATGCGCCGATCAGGAACAGCACGGAGACGCCGACTTTGACGAGCGTCTCCGGGCCGTAGCTCGTCCCAAAGACGACGAACAGTTCGTCCGAGAGCCCCCAGAGCCCGACGATCGCGAGCCCAGCACCCGTGGCGATCGCCATCGTCCCGAGCGTGACGACGAGGTGCCACGCCGTCGACTCCAATCGCTCCGGGGCGGCCTCGTGGAGGTGGTCCGTCCGGGCGAGAAACGCCATCACGGCCACGCCGATCGCGAAGGTGACAGCGATCCGGCCGGTGAACGTCGGCACCACCTCCGAGAGTCCCGAGAGGGCGTTGCCGATCCCGTTGATTCCGATTCCCGTCTGGAGTAGTTCGGACATGCTGGTGTCCCCTCAGCGGCCGTGTTCGTCGGCGATCGCGGTCAGTTCGGCGAACTCAGCAGGCGTGAGCGAGCCAGCCCGCGCCCGGAGCAGATCCCCGTCGGCTGACTCGACCGCGTCGACCACCGCCTCCGGGTCTTCGAGTCCCGAGATGTGCGCCGTGTTCCGAATCCCGTTTCGGATCGTCTTGCGCCGCTGGGTAAACAGCGCCTTCACGAAGTCGAAGAAGAACGCCTCGTCGTCGACGACGTACTCCGGCGCTCTGGGCCGCAGGCGGACGATCGCGCTCTCGACGGCCGGTGCGGGGTCGAACGCCGTCGGCGGCACGATCTCGACGACTTCGACGTCAGCGTAATGCTGGGCGCTCACCGACAGCCGACCGTAGGCGTCGGTTCCGGGCTCCGCGGCCATCCGTTCGCCGAACTCCCGCTGGAACATCAACACCAGCGGGCGTTCCGCCGGGAGCAACCGGAACGTGATCTCCGAGGAGATGCCGTACGGGAGATTCGAGACTGACGCTGTGAAGTCGGGTACGTCGACGTCGAGCGCGTCGCCCTCGACGACGTGCAGCCGTCCGGCGTCGACCGCCTCGCGGAACTCCTCGCGGAGGAACGCCGAAAGCGGCGGGTCGCGCTCCACGACCGTCACCTCGTCGGCGACGCGGAGGAGCCGATCCGTGAGCGCGCCCGTGCCGCCGCCGATCTCGAGCAGGTGCGTCGTGTCGGCGTCGTCCGGCAGGTAGCTCGGAATCCGATCGAGCACTCGATCGTCGACAAGAAAGTGCTGATCGCGGTCGGGATCGCCGCGCACGCCCGCCCGCCGACGCAGGTCGTCGGGATCGCGAAGGTCGGCCGCGGCGTCAACCGTCGAATCTGTCATTGCCCCCCGTTGCGGCCGGGAGAGTGTAAACGTCTCGGGTCACACACCTCGCGGTCGCGACCCCGTCGAATCGAAAGACGACTGTCGTTAGCTAACAGTCAGGCGTCGCGACCGACGAACGCCTTGTACTTCAGGTCGTCGTCGCGCAACTCCTCGATGATTCGCTCGATGAGGACTTCCTTCGGGCGGTGGAGCCCGGAGACGCGTTCTTCGAGCTCCTCGAAGCTCTCGAAGGGGCCGCGCTTTCGCTGATCGAGCACGTTGTTCCGGAGCTTCTTCCCGATTCCGGGGAGGAGATTCAGCTGGTGCAGCCGCAGCGTGATCGGCTGCGCGTCGTTGTAAAAGTCGACGAAACGCCGCTCGTTCGCCTCGATGATCTCCTCGATCGCGTATTCGAGCTCCGCGGAGGCGGTGTTCGACAGGTCGTCGTACATCACCTGTTTGAAGCCCGCCACTGCGTCGCGCGCCTCGCTCGGGCCGATCACGATGCGGTCGCCGATCGAGACGTCCGCGTCGTCTTCGAGCGTGATCTCGAAGAGTCGGAAATCCCGCTCGCCGATCGCGTACGCCAGCGGCGACTTGCGGTGTCGGGGTCGATCGTCGTCCGCACGTCCGTGCGGGAGGTGATCTAAGATGACCGCATAGCGCACCTCCGTCTCGTCGGCGTCGCTCGCGTCTTCCGCGTCGGGGGCGTCGTCGGGGTCACCCGCCGACTCGGGAGCCTCATCGGCGTCTCCGCTCTCGGTCGTGGTCATAAGATGACGTACGGCGAGGGCCTATTTAAATAGTTGGCCGCGGATCGGGCTGTGACGAGACGCCTCAGGCGTACTTTGCAACGACGTCTAATATCTCGTCGAGTTCGTCGCCGCTCAGCGCGTAGCGCTCCTGTGCGTACACCGCGCGAAGTTCGTCTCGGCTCTGCGGCAGGAGGTCTACGATCTTGATCGCCGTCGTGATGTCGACCTTCTCCAGTTCGAGGAGTTCGTCGACGAAGTCGCGGGACTCCTCGGGGTCGAGGTGGGCGAACCGGTTCACGTGCTCGATGGCGCGGGCCAGTTCGTATCGGAGCTCGCGCTCTTCGTCTGCGGCTCGCTCGGCCTCGACGTCCTCGAGGAGCACCTTGACCTCAGAAATGGTCAAATACTCCTCGCTCACTTTCTCTTTGAAGATGGTCATCGGCGTGCGGAGTTACTCCTGAGCGCGCAGGTGAGCGGGGCGAGCGATGAGCGTCTTCGCTTTGCCGCCGTCGACGATCTCGACTTTGAACGCGCGACCCTGCTTACCGACGACCTCGCCGGTGTGACCGTTGAACCGCGGGTGGAAGCGCCCCTCGCGGACGCTTGGGTCGATCTTCAGATGGACCTTCTGGCCCTCGTCGAACTCCTGAATGGCGCGCTGCGGCGGGGACGTTCCGCGTTCGCGCGGTTTGTTCGAGAGCTTTCCTCGCGTACCGTGAAGTGGACCGTTGGAACTCGGCATAGTCGTTGCAGGCAGTACTTCCGACGCGGTTATAAAACGCACGTTCCCGTCCCGCGAGATGGTCGGCGAATCGCACCCGTCACACTCCCCCTCACCGGAGCGTCTCGGCAACATCTAAACCACCGGGTACCGTACGCTCGGCTATGGCACAGGAATTCGCAACCGGTGGACAACTTCCGGAGGGTGCCTCCGGCGGTGCCGACGAATCGGCGCATCAGGACTCCAGCACTCGGCTCGAACAGTTCGGCGTCGGCGTCTCCGCGAGTATTCTCCTCGGCGCGGTCGTCGGCGTCGCCGCGACCGCTTCGGTCGACGCGGGCGGGTTGCCGCTGCTCGTCGCCCTCGGAATCGGCTTCATTCTCTCGCCGCTCGTCGGGCTGCTCTTCCTCCGTCGCGCGGAGTGACCGGTTCCCTTCGACGAACCCGTTCAATCACGTTCTCCGTCCGGAGCATCGGCTATCCGATCGTGTCGAACCGGATTCGAACGTACGCAGCCGCGCCTCGGCGAAGCGAGAGCCAACGGAAAAAGTCGTCAGCGCAGTCGTCGGCGAGTGCCGACAGCTACGGTCGGAACTGACGGGTTAGATGCGACCGACGTTCTCGACGGAGACGGATTCGACGCCGTCGACGCCGATGAACGAGTCTTCGACCGCTTCGGTGCCGCCCGCGTCGTCGGGGACGATCACGGTCGGGAGCAGCGCGATCAGCCCGAACGCGACGTCGTCGCGCTCGAAGCCGTTGATCTTCGCGCCCTCGGGGAGCGACTGTTCGAGTCGCTCCTGAAGCTCGTCGAGGTCGATTTCGGGGCTGCTCGGCATAACCTTGATTTTGGCAGCTACTTTTCCCATCGTTCAGGGTCCCATAAACCCGCAGTCGGGGCACTCATAGAGGTTGCTCTGCTTTCGGCACTTCGCACACCGCGAGATCTCGTGACCACAGTCCGGACAGTTGAACGTCGCCGCGCTCATGCCGGAGATGTTGATGCCACAGGACACGCACTGTCGGGCGAGTCGCTGTTCGGATTGGCTCATACTCTACAGCACCCGGCCGCGACTTTTAACGGTTGTCTTTCCCGGTCATCCGCTCGGCCGCTGACAGTCATCCACCGAGTACGATCGGTCCGAAGAGCACACCCATCAGATGTACGCGGCGCGCGCCGACTCGCGGCGGCAGCAGGCCGACGACCGCGGCGAGACAGAACACCGCCCCGCCGAGCGCTCCGGCGAAGCCGACCGCGAGGGCCAGCAGGAGGGCTAACACCGCAACCACGAGTGGCTGTCGCGGGAGCCGACGCACGACGAGGAGGTACCGCTCGCCGACGGTCACGAGCACCGCGATCGCCAGCCCCGCGGCGAAGACGATCACGAGCAGCATCTCCGGAAGCGCCAGCGGGCCACCCGCCGCCGTCGTCGCTGACCCGGGTACTTCTTTTGTCCCTGCCGATCCGCCTGCCACGAGCGATGACAGTGCGACGGTGACACCGCTGCGGGGCGCGCCGAGTACCGCGAGCGACGCGACGGCGAAGACCGCGGTCGCCGTGTCGGCACCGCTGGTCGCGACGACGTAGGCGCGATCCGAGCCGCGCCCGGCGGGGCCGCTGCCGCCCGCACCGCCCAGCGCCAGCACCGCCGCGACGCCCGCGGAGACGCCCGGCAGATACCCGACGAGCGCTCCGCCGCCGACGCCGGACACCGCGGCCCGCAGCGTCTCGGTCCGCGACAGTCCGAGCGTCGCGCCGTCCTGCTCCGGGATCATCCCGTCGGCGTCGACCGCGTCCAGCAGGACGGGCGCGCCGAACAGGCCGCCGAAGATCGGCGCGAGCATCGAGGCTGCGCCCTCGGGTGTCAAGACGCCCTGTGCGGGCAGATCGAGCGTCAGAAACCCCAGCGCGGTCGCGACGGCGAGACAGAGGACTCCGCCCAACCGCGAGCGGCGGGTCGGTTCGGCGAGCACGAGCGCGGCGGCGACGATTGCCAGGAGAACCGGAAGCGCGGCGAGCAGCCAGTCGCGTCCGGCGGCGACGGCGCGCGACAGCGGGAGCGCGACGCCGGCGGCGACGACGAGGGCGACGCCGCTTCCGAGCGCGGAGAGCCGGATCGCCTCCCGGCCGCGACCCGCGAGGACCAGTCGGTGGCCGGGGAGCGCCCCCGGCGCGGTCGCGGCGTCGGGGACGCCGAGAACGAGTCCGGGGACGATCGAGAGGAACGTGTGCACGACGCCCGCCGCGAGGACTGCCGCGCCGACCGCGGCGGGTGGACCGTCAACGCTCGGCGCGACGCCGACGAGGAGAAACGCGACGCTGTTGACGTGGAGGCCCGGGAGCAGACCGGTGAGCGTGCCGAGGGCCACGCCGAGCAGTGCGTACGCGAGGATGATCGTCGCCGACGCCATTGCGACGCAGTGGCCCCGTCCCGGTATTTGAACGTTCGTCTACGGGAGGGTTCCCGTGCTTCGGAGAACGTCCCAGCGCCGCCGCTCACCGGTAGCGTCGAAAGAAATCGGATCGAAAGACGAGTTGGCGCGACGTCCGGATGGGACGTTCGGCGTCTTCGTGCTGTGCGTCCGCGCTCAGCCGAAGAGGTTGCCGAGACCCTCGCCGGAGGCCTCTTCTTCCTCGTCGTCGTCGCCGCCGTCGTCGGCTTCCTCGGCCTCGTCGGCCTCGTCGTCGCCGTCGTCGTCAGCGGCCTCGACTTCGCCACCGGCACCGCCCGCGGCGGGCGCGGGAGCGGCGGCGGCCGTCTCGATGGCCTCCTCGATGTCGACGTCCTCGAGCGCGGCGACGAGCGCCTTCACTCGGGACTCTTCGACATCGACACCGGCGGCCTCGAGGACCGCGGTGATGTTCTCTTCGTTGATCTCTTCGCCCGACTCGTTCAGGGTGAGAGCTGCGTAAACGTATTCCATTGTCGTAATCCTCTGTGGTTATCCGAACATCGCGCCGAGGCCTTCGGCACCGTCGTCGTCATCGTCGTCGGTGTCGTCGGCGTCGGCTTCTGCTTCTGTGTCTTCGTCAGCCGATTCGTCTTCGTCCGCGTCGGCCGCCTCCTCGGCGGCCGGTGCGGGTGCCTCGACGCCCCGGAGTTCCTCCGGGAGCGCCTCGTCGTCGTCGATCTGGGCGGCGAGCGCGCGAACCTGCGCGTCGGCCTTCGCGACGAGATCGGGCAGCACGTCGGGGTCCTCGATGGCGGCGAACAGCCCGAGGGCCTTCGCCTCGCCAGCGGCCTTCGCGAGCAGCGTCGGCGCGGTCTGCGCCGTCGGGTAACCCGCGTTGACCGAGAGGTTCCGTGCGGCCGCGGCGGCGGACTGGATGTCCGCGCGGTACTCGTCGACGTCGATCGCGAGCTCGTCGGGCTCGAAGAGGACGCCTTCGGAGAAGACGCCGCGGAGGTCGAGACCGACCTCCTTCGGCTCGATGCCGAGTTCCCCGAGAACGCCTTCGAGTTCCACGGAGACGGGCTCGCCCGCCTCGAGAACTTTCGAGTCCTCGGTGACCTGGATCGAACCGTCCATAATGCGCGCGGCGGCACCGACCTGCTGGAGTTCGCCCACGAACGGGCCGGGGTCGACGCCCGTGTCACCCTCGGGGATGACGACGTCGTTGGGCGCGATCTCTCCGGCGCTGATCGGTGCGGGCGTCTTCGACGCTTCGAGCTGCTTGTACAGCCCGAAGGGGTTGTCGTTGGTGCCCACGAGCGCGACCTGTCCCGAGACGTAGTCGACGAGCTCTTCGAGCCCGTCGTCGACGTCCTCGAGCGCGCGGACGGTGAGCGTGTTACGGCTCATCCGCAGTTCCGCGCTGCCGTGGAGTTCGCGGCGCATACTCTGGAGCTGTCGGCTCGGAATACCGGCGACGTCGACGACGCCCACGGATTCGTAGCCTTCGAGGAACTCGACGAGTTCGGCGACTTCCTCTTTCTTCCACTCGGGGATGATCTCCGTTCGTCGGGCGGAGGCACTTTCGCTCATGCCTCGACCTCCACGGACGGCCCCATCGTCGTCTTCACGTACATCGAATCGATGTTGAGCGGACCTTTCTCAAGGTTCGCCTCGAGACGACGGATGATGACGTCGATGTTGTCCGCGATCTCGTCGGCGTCCATGTCCTGTGCACCCACGCGGGTGTGGAACGTCCGACGATCGCGGGAGCGGAGCTGCACCGTATTCTTCATTCGATTCACTGTCTCGACGATGTCGTCGTCCGGCTGAAGCGGCGTCGGCATCTTACCGCGCGGACCGAGAACCGTCCCCAGGAAGCGGCCGATGTCCTGCATCATGCTGGCTTCGGCCACGAAGAAGTCGGTCTCGTCGGCGAGGTCTTTTGCCGCGTCGGTGTCGTCTCCGAGCTCTTCGAGGTCGTCGCCGTCCAGAACCTGGTCGGCGACGTCCTCCGCTCGGAGCGCTGTCTCACCGCTCGCGAAGACGACGATCTGCGTCTCCTGTCCGGTACCGGACGGGAGAACGACAGACTCGTCGACACGTTTCGACGGGTCGTTTAAGTCGAGATCGCGCAGATTCACGGCGAGGTCGACCGTTTCGCGGAAGTTCCGCGGCGGTGCCTCGTCGAGTGCGCGAGAGACTGCGTCAACTATCGTATCTGCCATTATTCACCTCCGTAGTACGCAGGATTGCTCCTACGGGTCAGTGAAACAGGCGTCTGCCTGTCTCGTCGAATCGAACGGGTATGGCGGCCTTAAGTCCGTCGAAGCAGATCCCTCCTCGTGCCGGTTTTCGCGGGTGAGACGCCAGATCTGTGGGAACGGTCGGCACGGTTCCGGCGAGGAAACCACCGGATCGCGTGACGGCCGCACGGCTCTGGGGTACTGTTGGTGACGAAAAGACCCGCCGGGGGATCGAATCCACAGCAGCGACGTGCGCTGTGACGTGCAGAATCGAACGGAGCTCTATTCGGCGAAGACGTCGTCGTACTCGCCGTCGTCCATCCGCTGTTTGAACTCGCGCGGATTGTTGCCTTCGATCGTGACGCCCAGCGACGTACACGTCCCGACGACCTCTTTCGAGGCGTTGAACGGGTCGTACGCGAGCAGGTCGGTGGACTTCTGCTCGGCGATCTTCTTCACCTGTTCGACCGTCAGGTCGGCGACGAAGTCCTTCTGCGGTTCGCCCGATCCGGTGTCGAATCCGGCCTCATCTTTGATGAGCTCGGCCGTCGGCGGAACGCCGACGGAGATCGTAAAGGAGCCGTCGTCCTCGTACTCGACGGTAACGGGGACTTCCATTCCGTCGAACGCGGCGGTCTCATCGTTGATCTGCTGAACGACGTCCTGCACGTTCACCGGAGTCGGTCCGAGTTCCGGACCGAGCGGCGGGCCGGGGTTGGCCTCCCCGCCGGGAACGAGTACTTCGATAGTTCCAGCCATACCTCACAACACCCTGCGGCGACTTTTAACGGTTTTCTTTCGCCCGAACGGGCGTGTTACGGTTCGGCACGGACGACACGGGGACGACACGACCGACGCGCGGCCGTGCAGTCAGCGCGATTGACGCACATCCGTGCGGCAACGCGTCGGTCCTACAGCTCCAGCCCGAACGGGGCGGCGTCGACGGCCTGCGCGGCGACGGCCCCGAGCAGGTCGGCGGCGGCGCTCAGGTCGTCGGTATCGATCACTTCGACCGGTGTGTGCATATACCGGTTCGGGATCCCGAGATTCAGCGCGGGAATCCCGCTGCGGGCGGTGTAGAACGCGTCGGCGTCAGTCCCGGTCCGCGTGCCGGTCGCCTGCAGTTGCACGTCGACGTCGGCGCTCGACGCGGCGTCGCGCGCGAGCGAGACAAGGGAGGGGTGATTCGCGCTCCCGCGGGAGACGACCGGCCCCGCGCCGAGTTCGACGGGACCGCTGCGCTTGCCCGGGATATCGGGGTTGTCGGTCGCGTGCGTCACGTCGACCGCGATCGCGGCGTCGGGATCGAGCTCGAAGCCGATCATCTTCGCGCCCTGAACGCCGACCTCCTCCTGCACCGTGCTCACGGCGTACACCGTGGCCTCGACCTCGGCTTCGGCGGCAGCGCGGAGACCCTCCGCGGCCGACCAGATCCCGACGCGGTTGTCCATCCCCCTGGCGGCGAGCCGCGTTCCGTGCAGCGGTCGAACGCGCGTCTCGACAGTCACCGGATCGCCGACCTCGACGAGTTCGCGCGCCTCGTCGTCGTCGCCGACGCCGATGTCGACGAACTGCGCCTCGATGTCGTCGTACCGCTCCTCGTCGCGATCGCGCAGGTGAATCGCCGTCTGGCCGATGACGCCCGCGACCGGCGGTTCGGCGTGGACGGTCACGTGCTGGCCCTTCGAGACGGTCCGGTCCGCGCCGCCGATCGGGCTGATCCGGAGGAAGCCGTCCTCGGTGATGTCGCGGACCATGAACCCGATCTCGTCGGCGTGTCCGGTGAAGGCGATCGAGACGTCCGATCCGCCCTGGTGCACGGCGACCGCGTTGCCGTACGCGTCCGTCCACACGTCGTCGGCGAACTGGCGGACGTATTCGAGCCACACCCGCTGGCCGACGGCCTCGAACCCCGAGGGGCTCGGTGTCGTCAGCAGATCAGTCAGAAACGCGCGTCTGTCATCGTCCATACGATCGCTCAGACTGCCTGACACGTGAATCCACCGAGTTCTCTCTCGGGGCGGGTCCTCGATCGCCCGTTTTCTCGGCCTCCATATTGGACTTCTATTCCCGATCTCCACAACGGTTTTCCGTCCTGTCGGCGTATCTAGACGTGAGATGACAGAGAAATCGTTCACGTTCTTCGAGATCCATCTGCACGACGGACTCAGCTTCAGCGCGACCAACACGGCACCCGCGATCGGCGGATCGTCTGCGGGCGAGTCTGACGATGACGCCACCGAATCCCAGCCCGACGAGCGCGACTCCGGCTCGTCCGATACGAAGCGCTGTGCGCCGTTTTGCGGCGGATCGAGGTCCCTCCAGATCGGCGGTCTCGTCGCCCTCGCCCTGCTCGTCGCGCTCGCGGCCGCGGCGAAGCACCTCCGCGGCGGGGGCGACGCGCTCTCGGAGCTCGACGACATCGACGAGTAGCTGGGGGCGACCGAGCGACTCGTGCCGGGCGACCGAGCAATTCCAGTCGGATAGCTTAAGCGGCAGCCACAGCATTCCTCCCGTATGACCGTCTCAAGCGCCCCCGGGAAGGTGTACCTCTTCGGGGAGCACGCGGTCGTCTACGGCGAACCGGCGGTCCCGTGCGCCATCGAGCGCCGTGCCACCGTTACCGTCGACGCCCGCGCGGACGACCACATCAGAGTCGAGGCACGCGATCTGAGCCTCGACGGATTCACCGTCGAATACACCGGCGACACCGACTACCGGCCCGACATCGACGTTCCGGAGGGTCTCGTCGACGCCGGGGTCGGCTACATCGACGCCGCGGTCGAACAGGCCCGCGACGCCGCCGACGCGCCCGACGCGGGCTTCGACATCACGGTGGAGAGCGAAATCCCGCTCGGGGCGGGCCTCGGCTCCTCCGCCGCGGTCGTCGTCGCCGGGATCGACGCCGCCACGCGCGAACTCGGCGTCGAACTCGATGCGGAGGAGATCGCCGACCGCGCGTACCGGGCCGAGTACGACGTCCAGGACGGGCAGGCCTCGCGCGCGGACACCTTCTGCTCGGCGATGGGCGGCGCGGTCAGAGTCGAGGGCGACGACTGCCGACGGATCGACGCGCCGAACCTCCCATTCGTCGTCGGCTTCGACGGCGGCGCGGGCGACACCGGCGAACTCGTCGCTGGCGTGCGCGCGCTGCGCGAGGAGTACGACTTCGCCGCCGACACCGTCGAGAGCATCGGCGACATCGTCCGCACGGGCGAATCGCTGCTCGCGGCGGCCGACCCCGAGGCCGATCCCGAAGCGGACCTCCTCGACGAGCTCGGGCGGCTGATGGACTTCGATCACGGGTTGCTCGAAGCGCTCGGCGTCTCCTCGCGCACGCTCGACAATATGGTGTGGGCCGCTCGCGAGGCGGGCGCACACGGCGCGAAGCTCACGGGCGCTGGTGGCAGCGGCTGCATCGTCGCGCTCGATGCGACGCCGGAGACGCGGACCGCGCTTCGGTACACGGCCGAATGCCGCGATGCGTTCCGCGCCGAACTGGACCGAGAGGGCGTTCGTGCGGAGGGATCCGGGAGCGGCGGCGCGAACGCGACGCCGATCGGGAGTGCGAACGCGGAAACGGGACCCGAGTGAGAATGACGACGATCCTCAAACTCGGCGGGAGCGTCATCACCGACAAGGAGACGCCCGAGACCGTCGACGACGACGCGCTCGGTCGCGCCGTCGATGCCGTCGCCGAGAGCGACGTCTCAGGGCTCGTCCTCGTCCACGGGGCGGGGAGCTTCGGGCACCACTACGCCGACAAACACGGTGTCACCCCCTCGAATGGGAGCCGCGACGCCGCGGGGATCTGGGCGATCCACGATTCGATGCGGCGGCTCAACGACGAGGTCGTCCGTCGGTTGCAGGAGGCTGACGTCCCCGCGCTCCCGGTCCACCCCCTCTCGGTGGGCGCGCGGGACGCCGACTCGACGCTCTCGCTCGCGGCCGACTCGACGGCGACGATGCTCGCGGAGGGGTTCGTCCCCGTGCTCCACGGCGACGTGATCGCACAGATCGACGCGGGTGCGACGATCATAAGCGGCGACGAACTGGTCGCCCACCTCGCGCGCGAAGTCGACGCGGACCGCGTCGGCCTGTGTTCGACCGTACCGGGCGTCTACGACGAGTCGGGGGCGGTCGTGCCGCGGATCACGGACCTCGACGATGTCGCCGACGCCCTCGGCGGGGCAGAGACGACAGATGTGACCGGCGGAATGGCCGCGAAAGTGCGCGCGCTGCTCGAACTGGGCGCACCCGCGTCGATCTTCGGCCCCGACGTGCTCGACGGCTTCCTCGCGGGCCACTCGGTCGGCACCGTCGTCGACGGTTGAGGCCGTCCGTTCACGGTGATCTCCGCGAACAGATGAGCACGGCTATTCCTGCGAACGGACGAGCACGGCTATTCCTGCGAAGTGGCGTGTCGATTCGGACTAGGCTCCCGGAACGCCGAGCGCCGAAACCGACCCGAGTCCGATTAACTCCAGGGCCGCGAGGACGACGACGGCGGCGGCCCACGCGGCGGCACCGGTGACGCCCGCTTTGACCCAGCCGCCCGGATACCGCCAGCGGATGACGGCGATCCAGCCGACGAGCCCGAACAGCGAACCGAACAGCGGGATCCACGACAGCAGCGCCCACGCGATCGCACCCAGGAGCGCTGTGACGACCGCGTGCTCGAAGGTCAGACCACCGGGTTCGCCGCGAGAGATCACGTGCTTGGCGGCAACGTGGATCGCCGCACCGCCGATGAGCAGACTGACGGCGAAGACGACCACTCCGTCGAGGGGGTCAAACCGAGCGAGTTGCACGGGAAGTTGCAGGGGTACGCCTGTGTGCGCCGCGCCCACTGCGGCGTCTGTCTGCGTCGGAAGCGTCGATCCGGACATCGTCGATGCGAAGAGACTGCGATAACTCATCAGTGATTCCTCCGGGTGCCCTTCGGAGTGTGTCGGTAATCAACGCTACCGGCCGTGAACGCCAATTTCGCCCGGTTCAGCCGAAATTCACGCCGGTTTATGCGGATTTTGACCGGGTTCGTCACCGGCGGCGTGATCGATCGCTGAATCCGCGAGGAAACCGATATGTGCCTCGCGGCGCAACGTCCGCCTATGAGCGAATCGGACGGGACGGTCGACGCCCAAGACACCCGCGAGGTGATTATGGAGGCCACCTTCCGGGCGCTGCGCGAACACGGGTACTCGGACCTCCGCGTCCGCGACATCGGGGCGGAGATGGACCTCTCGCGGCAGGTGATCCACTATCATTTCGACGGCAAGTACGACCTGTTGTCGTCGTTCCTGGAGTACGTCATCGAGCAGTACGAAGGCAGCATCGAGGTCGACGAGGAAACGGGGCCCCGCGAGGAGTTGGATATGCGGATCGACCGCTGTCTGTTCGGTCCCGAGCGGGAGGGTTTCTCCCACTGGGATCGGATGACGGTGTATCACGAGCTGTACGCCTCGGCACAGCACGACGAGGCCCACCGCGAACTGTTCACCGAACACTACGACCGCCTTCGTGAGCGGATCGTCGACGTCATCGAGCGCGGCATCGAAGCGGGGGCGTTCCGGGAGGTCGACGCCGATCTGATGGGACAACTTCTCACGGATCTGATACACGTCTCGCGGGAGCGACGGCTCGCGCTCGGACACGAGGATGCCCCGGAATCGGCCCGACGGGCGATCGACGAGTTCGTTCTCGATTCGCTGTACCGCGCGTCCGACGAGCCCGAGAATCAGTAGCTCCAGAGATTGGTCTGAGTGTTTACGGGTGTTTGACGGAGTCGATTCGGGTGTTTGACGGAGTCGATTCGGGTGTTTGACGGAGTCGATTCGGATGTCGCCGTCGTCGGTTACAGCTCGGGGACGTCAGACGGCATATCGAAGTCGTGGTAGTACTCGCCTTTCTCCTTCGAGAGGATGTCGAGGACGGCGGCAGCGCCGTCCCCGGCGGCGATGACCGCCTGCCACTTCTCGGCGCGGCCCATCGCACCCGTCGCGTACACGTTCTCGACTGAGGTCTCCATATCGAGGGTCACGTCGACGACGTCCTCCTCGGTGAAGTCGCAGCCGAGCTCCTCCGCGAAACTCCGATCGCCGCCTGTCGCGAGCACGACGTACGTGGCATCGTACTCGTCGTCGTCAGTCGAGACGACAAAGCCTTCGTCGGCCTCCCCGACAGCCGTCACTTCCTCTTCGACGAGGGTTGCGCCGCGGTCGCGGACCTGCCCGCGCGCGACGGTCAGGAACTCGTCGCCGCTGATGCTCCGCACCG
>NZ_VJXQ01000002.1:153435-259801 GCF_007655485.1 Halobellus captivus | reverse complement strand
GTAGTTGAACAGGTGCGCCTTGTGCATCCACGACTCGTCAGTGTCGAAGACGGTCGTTTCCAGGTCGTTCTTCGCGGCGTACAGAGCCGCGCTCAGTCCGGCTGGACCGCCGCCAACGACTGCTACGTCTACCATATTCGAGTGGAGCGGCCGCTCGTAAAAGTAGCTTACCATCTGGTAAAATAGCGCAAGCGCTACAACACGAACGGGCCGCGCTGTCTGATCGGTTCCCCGTGAGGTGCTCCGGCGACAGCGACGATCCGGAACCCGTCGTCGCCCCGGAGTTCGATGTCCTCGTCGCCAGCGAGCGGGAGCACGTCACCCTCGCTGAATGGCTGCGTGTCGCTCCCGTCGGATGCTTCCGCGTCGCCAGCGTCGGGAGCGACGACGACACGTCCCGCCCCGGAGACGCCGTAGAGGAACCCGGACCAGCCGTCGGGACGGGACCACGTCCACTCCCCGTCGACGGCGACGTCGAGGTACTCCATCGGGGTCCGAAGAACGATCGGCGACCCGTCGCCGATAACGGTGGTCACGGTCGCACCGTCGACGTTCGTCGTCGGTAGCTCCGCCGCGCTCGCGTCCGCGTAATCGGGGTCGATATCCTTGGCCTCACGCGAGAGGTTCACCCAGAGCTGGAGGCCCGTGCAGGCTCGCCCGTCGGCGGGGAACTCCGAATGGCGGATCCCCTTCCCTGCAGTGATTCGCATCGCCTCACCAGCCTCCGCGGTGTTAGCGACGCCCAGGGAGTCCTCGTGTTCCATCCCCCCGTCGATCATGTACGAGACGATCTCGAACCCGCGGTGTGGGTGCATCGGAAACCCCTGATCGGGGTCGATGTAGAACCGCTCGAACAACACGAACGGGTCCAGATTCCCGGGATCGGCGCTCGTCGGAAACGCGCGGTTCGAGTGCACGCCCGTTCCGTGTCGAACTTGTTGCCCCGAGCGCACGTTCCGTGCCCTGTCGGACTCCTTCGAGGTCATACGTCCCGTTAGTTTACCGTTCGGTAAAGGGTGTCGAAAAACCGAATTCTACCGCCCGAACAAGACATCGGGCTCACGGATAACACCACGGCGAGGGTGGCTGCTGACGACTGACTGGATGGGAATCAGTGGTTGACTGAATATGAGGATCGATGGCTGACTGGGTGTGAGAATCGATGGCTAACAAGGCGGCGGTTAACGGAGAATGATGGCGTCACGCGACGTCGAACGGACATTGCACAGGTTTCGATCATCGAACTCCCGCTGGCGAACTGCCAGGGGACTAGTCGGCGGCCTGTTCGATCTGTCGGTCCCGCTTTATTTGCAGTGGATCGGCCGTCGAGGTCGCGGTAACCAGTCGCAGGAACTGCCCCGCGTTCGTCAGCAGTTTGTTCTCCGCCTTCCGGAGGTGCTCTTCGTACGTCGAGCGAGCGACGGCCGTCCGATCGGCCAGTTCCCGCAGCGAGGTCTTCCGCGGTTGCTCGTAGTACCCGCTCTCCAGCGCCAACTGGAGTGCCGCTAACTGCCGGGCAGTGATGTTCTCGAACAGTTGGTTCGCCGGGGCTAGCATACTATGGGGGATCTGCGTCTCCGAGATCGAGGTTTTCGAGAGAAGTTCGATCTCCCTGTCGGATCGCAGATCACCGAGCAACTCGCGGATGTCGTCGCCGTCGAACGCGACCACCGTGTAGTGCTCCCAGCCCTGCCGGTAGATCGTCGGCGACTGATACAGACAGCTGTGTCTCTCGAAGCGATCGATAATGGATTCCTCAAGCGAGCAGAGACAAGACTGCGTGACGACGTGATACCCGTCATCATCCGCTGATTCGTGCAGTACTGTCCCGAGCTGGCTGATCTCGTCGAGCAGTTCGTCGGTCGGGGTCGCCTCTGCGGTGATTTCGAGCACTTGGCAGTCGCTCAGCGGCCACTCCCGTATCGTTAGATCCGGGTGCCGTTCCGAGATCTCCCGGTACGGACACTCGTGTTTGACCCGGATCGAGGCCTCGTACAGACTCATACTACGATTTTGCTCTGGATAAGATTAACAGTGCCGGTCATGTCCGGCAGCACCTATATGCGAATAAATTCCATATTCAGGAATACCGATGCAGGAGATACCGCCGGAAGAACTCAGCGAACAGTTACGAGATGGAGACGGAGGCCCACTCGTCCTCGACATTCGGCACGAAGAAGACTTCGAGGAATGGCAGATTCCGGGCAGCCACAATGTCGATGTCTACGACGAGTTAATTGAAGGCCCCGAACAGGCCAAAGAAGCCCTCTCGAAGCTCCCCCCTACCGAGCAAATCGTCACCGTCTGTGCCGCAGGTGTCGTCTCACAGACCGCGACGGACGTCCTCAGAGATCTGGGATACGACGCGGTGACGCTCACCGACGGGATGAACGGCTGGAGCCGCGTGCACCGGCACGCAGAAGTGCCAGCTGACCTCGACGGCACGCTCGTTCAGGTCGCGCGTCCGGGGAAGGGCTGTCTCTCGCACGTCCTCGTCTCGGACGGTGAAGCCGCCGTCTTCGATCCGTCGCACTATCTCGACGAGTACGAGGCGATTCTGGATGCGTACGACGCCGAACTCGTCGGCGTTTTCGACACGCACGCGCACGCCGACCACGTCTCGGGCGCTTCGGAACTCGCGGAGCGACGCGGCGTTCCCTATTACCTTCATCCGAAGGACGCGCTCGCTATCGATGCGACACCGCTCGAAGACGGGCAAGTGCTCACTGTTGGCCAGGTCGGCGTCGAGGTCATCCACACGCCCGGACACAGCGAGGGGAGCGTCTCGTTCGACGTCGCCGGTGCGGCGTTGATCACGGGAGACACGCTCTTCCACGAGAGCGTGGGCCGCGTCGAACTCGGTGTCGAAGCGGGTATCGAAGATTCCGACGTCGAGCACAACGCTGGGATCCTCCACGCGAGTCTCCAGCGGTTGCTGGAGAGGTCGGACGACGCGGTTGTGCTTCCAGCGCACGATCCCGGCTCGCCTGAGCCGCCGGTGACCGCGACCCTCGCTGAAGTCGAGGAACGGAACGAGGACCTCGGCCGAGACCGCGAGGCGTTCGTCCGGGAACTCGCTTCCGACATCCCGGATCATCCGCCGAACTTCGAGCGCGTCAAGCGAACGAACGTGGGACAGGAATCGGTCCCGGCCGACGAACTGGCCGAATTGGAACTGGGACCCAACAACTGCGCAGCCGAGTGAGTTATGAGTACGGCAACTGCACTCAAACAGGGAATTCGCGAACACCTCGGGCAGTTCTCGCTGCACGTCCTGCTCGTGTTCGCGACCGGACTGACTATCGGGTCCGAACGCACCGTCGTCCCCGCTCTGGGAGAGGACGTCCTCGGTGTCGAGTCGTTCCTCGTGATCGGGTCGTTCGTCGTCTCCTTCGGAATTGTGAAGTCGATTCTCAACCTCTACGCGGGGAAATGGGGCGAGGAGTACGGCCGCAAGCCCGTGCTCATCGCCGGATGGGTTACGGCGCTCCCTCTACCGGTCATCCTCATCTTCGCCCCAAGCTGGGGCTGGATCACTGTGGGGAACATCCTGCTGGGTATCAACCAAGCGTTGACGTGGAGTATGGCGATTAACGCCAAGATAGACCTTGCAGGCCCTGATCAGCGCGGACTCGCGGTCGGTATCGACGAATCGTTCGGATACACCGGTGTGGCTGTCGGTGCCTGGATCACGGGTGTCATCGCCAGCCGGTGGAGCCTCCGGCCGGAGCCGTTCTACTTCCTCGCCGTCGTCGCCGTGCTGGCGTTCCTCATCTCGATCTTCCTGATCAAGGAGACCGTCCAGTACGCGCAGGCCGAGGGTGACGACGACGATCACGACGCGAACCTCCCGTTCAATGAGGTGCTGAAGCGGGCAACCTACGGTGACCGGACGCTGTTTGCGGCCGCGCAGGCTGGCCACATCGAGAACTTCGTCGACACGCTGTTCTGGATCGCCGTTCCGCTCTACTTGCTAAGCCAGGGGCTCGATATCGCCGCAGTCGGCGCCGTGGTCGGCGTCCACAGTGCGATGTACTTCCTTCAGATCGGAACTGGTGGTCTCGCAGACCGGATCGGCCGACGTCCACCGGTTATCGCCGGGATGTTCTTGGCTGGCGCTGGCGTGCTCGGGATGGTACTCGTTGAGGGATACCTTATGTGGGCTGTTCTGGCCGCCGTCTCCGGGCTCGGGATGGCGTTGTTGTATCCGAATCTGATGACTGTTCCGAGCGATGCGGCCCATCCGACCTGGCGGTCGGCCGGGATGGGGGTCTACCGGATGTGGCGCGACTCGGGCTACGCTGTCGGCGCGATCCTGATCGGGCTCTCTATGGAGTTCGTCAACGCCGAAGCCGCCTTCTATCTGACCGCGTTCCTGATGTTCGTCTCCGGGGCGGTCGTGTACGTCTGGATGGAAGAGACCCATCCCGACTTCGGGACGCACGAGCCACCCGCAACCGCGCCGGAGCAACTGCAGCGAACGATCTCACAGGACTAGCCCGGCCGGACGATTGTCTCTCCGTGGGCGGTGCACTCGCCACGGATCGAAGGGCTGGGGGCGTGGTAGAGTCGCGTGACGACGGAGTTCGTTGGCGCAGTCGTCGAGGAACTAGAGACGCATCTACGGTTATGTTGAATGTGCGCCCAAGACACTAACGACCGGCCTCATCCCGAGGCTGCGTGCCGCGTCGGCCGGGAAACCCTCGTGTCGGGCGGTCCGTCTTTCGGGCGCGGACGGTCCACTGATGTCGCACACCCGGGTTCGCCGCCAGGTCATCGCTCCCGTAGCGGGAGAACTCTGGGCGGGGACTAAGGGTGCGCATTCGATCCAACGGATCCGACACCCAAGGCCGTTGCGACTCCCGCGTCGAGAAGCTACAGCGTGTAGTCGGACTCCGATAACTGCACGTACTTGCCGTTTCTGAACCGGAACTTCGTGCGCTTGTAGGTCGTGACGAGCCGAGCGGCACCGAAGCCCGCCCGGATGTTGCTCGTGTCGAACAGCCCGTATCCGTCGGTGTCGTCTAAGAGTTTCTGCGCGGTCGAAAACGCCCAATCCCAGTCGTCGGGCGCGTAGTCGTGGACGACGTCCGCCATCGCGACGTTTCGGAGCACCTCGTCGCCGATGGCGTCCTTCCAGCGGTCGTTGTACGGCGAGAGGTCACCGGCGGCGGCCAGCTCGCCCGCGATTGCACCCGTGCGGACGGCGGTGTGGTCGCCGCCCTCGTGGAAGGCCGAGGTCGCGCCCATCGCGCCGCCGACGACGGCGATTCCCGCCTCGGTCGGGGAGTCGATCGGCCGCGTCGAGGAGATGGCGTACGTTTCGGTCCCCTTCGATTTCCCCCGGTCCTCGATGAGCGGGAAGTCCTCTTCGATGTCGTACTCGTCGCCGTACTCCATTTCGAGGAGGCGTCGGACGTACGTTTTCCCGTTCGGGATCCGCTCGTCGTCGGGACGCAACAGCGGGTAGTCGTCCCTGTTCGCGACGTCGTCGATGTCCATCCCGATCGGCATCGTCAGTCCGATCCGGGCCACGTTGTCGTCGTTCGGGAAGATCCACGGGTAGGCGGTGTGTCCGGGCATGTGCCCCCACCAGAACTTGATCGCGCCCGCGACTTCCTCGAACACCTCCTCGGGGAGGCGGCGGTGCTCCTGATAGGCGATGTGGTTCGTCTCCCGCGTCGACAATCGGTCTGTGACGTCGAAGGGAAGATATTCGTCGAGCACGCCGGTCGTCACCTGCCGCTGCGGGCCGTCCGCGAGAATGAGGACGTCCGCGCCGATGGCGTCACCGTCGGCGAGTTCGAGTCTGTGCCGCGGTTCGTCGGTCGCATCCAAATCCGACTCGACGTTCCGGACCGACCTACCGACGCGGTACGTCGCGCCCGCGTCCTCCGCTCGGTCGCGCAGGAAGTCGTCGAATCTGGCCCGTTGCATACAGAAGCCGAACTCGTCGTACGAGGATTCGATACCCGTCGAGCGGAGCGTCAGCGACTCCGTCGGGCCGATGAACTCCGCCTTGTCCAACTCGCCGAGCACGACACCGTCGGGCATCTCGTCGGGATGGATCCCCATAATGTCCACCCAGTAGTCGAGGATACCCGCTGCGTCGGTCGAATCCGGTCCCAGTCGGTCCGGGCGATCCGCCCGCGGGACTCCCTTTTCGAGGACGACCGCCGACGCTCCGGCCGACGCGGCGGCGTGTCCGGCTGACGACCCCGCGGGGCCGCCGCCGACGATTGCTACGTCGAATCGCTCCATATGGCTACAGCGACCCCGATCCGGTATTATACTGTCGTTCACCTACCGCGAAAGCGAGTCGAAGCGCCAGAGTGTGGCAACCGGACGTGAAGTGACGTACCGCACGAGCAAGTGATGCGCTGACTGCCCAAAGAAGGCTCTGACTGCCCACGTGGCGCGTCAACCACTCGAGTGACGAATCGAGCGGCAGGTGGCGTCGCGGGCCCCACACGTCAAAGCGGATCGTTTCGCGACGACTCCCCGAAAAACCGCTCGCGGACTGACTCGGCGACGTTCGTCAGGTGAACTTGCCCGAAGATCGCGACGAGGAGCGCGCCGACCGAGTTGAACATCGCGTCCCGAACCGTGTCGTCGAGGCCGTGTTGGGCCAGCGGCATCGTCAGCCCCGTCGCGTTCGCGGTGATGTCGAGCGCGAACTCGAACAGTTCCCAGATAACTCCAAAGGAGAGGACGACCACGAAGATGTACACGAAGAAAAACCGGGTCGGGATGGTGATCTCGTCGCTGTGCAGCTCGATCGCGCGGGCAGTGGTGTAGCCGACCGCCGCGATGAGTGAGGCCGACATCGCGTGCGTCAGGTGGTCCCACCAGCCGATCTGACCGTACAGACCGGCCGATCCGAGCGTGTGGAGGAACACCGCGCTCGTGATCCAGAGCCCGAGCCACGGATCCAGCGGGAAGTTGTAGTTCCGCTCGAAGACGGCGGGCAGAAACGTGATCGCGAGTGCGATCCCGCCGTTGGTGATCGCCTTCGGCTGCCGCGCGACGAGACCGTAGACGACGAGCCCGACTAGGGCGAGTTGCATCCCGCGCGTGAGCCGCCGTTGGTTCCGTATCGAGGGGCGAGGTAACAGCCTCATCGTCTCACCGTCCGGCGGATCACGCGCCACAGTTGCCGGTCGCGCCGTCTGAAGTAGCCGTCGAACAGGATGCCCGCGACGAGTCCGGCGAGTGTGACGTACAGCCACTCCATCATCAGCGCCTCGTTATCGACGAGAAACGAGGTCCCGAGGTATCGATCGGCATTCCACCGGAAGATGGTCCACGCGGCGACCGTCGCCATCGTCGTCAGGACGACGAGCACGACGGCGAACCAGTTGGTGACTTTCAGGGACGTGAACATGTGGAGTTCGACGATGATCAACAGCGCGAGCGCCGCGATGGCGACGTACGTCGCGAACGTCCCGACGGTTCCGCCGACGAGTCCGCGAACGAGAATCGGCAGCAGCGCCAACACCAGGAGCTCCCAGGGCAGCATCATCCGCCACTCGCGGTGGGAGAGCGGCGGTAACAGGACGACGAAACCCACGAACCCGACGAACAGGATCCACTGATAGTCGACGTCGAGAACGCTCTCGACGAACACTGTCACGAGGATGCCCACAAGCAGCCACGCGAGAACCGCGTTCGTTCGTCCGTCACGGAACAGCCGTTCGAGCGCGTCCTCCACCTCGATGAGCGTGGACGCACCCGAGTTCCCCCTACTGCTCATTGATGAGATGGACACGCGCGCCCGATATAAGCCCGGCGGCAACGGCTACGCTGAGCGATTGGTTCACGGGATCGGGAGATGCTGCGAGACCGCGAGGTGCTCGACGATCTGGGGACGTTGCGTGATCGGGAGATGCTCGGCGGTCAGCGCTTACTACTACTATTACTGGTCTTCTCGACCGATGAGGAGATGCTGGTCGGGGACGATATCGGCCGTCACGGAGTATTCGACCGAACGGCTCTCCCCGTCGGCGTCGATGATTGTCACGGTGTCACGCTCCGCGCCGTGCTTATGCGACTGGGTCCACATAGTCTCGAAATCGAGTTCCCCGGGGAGAAACTCCGAGACCGATCGACCGAGTAGCGCTGATCGCTCCGGACCAAAGAGACGGGCGGCCTCCGCGTTCGCGTCGATAATTCGGGCCTCGTCGTTGACGAGAAGCATCGCGTCGCAGGCGTCCTCGAAGGCGGCCTGATACTGGTCACGCGCCCGTGTGAGTTTCGTTAACCGCTCCTGTGCGTTTGTCGTCAGTTTCTGCGGGATAGTGACCGTTATCGTGGTCCCATCTTCGGTGGCTGCGGCGTCGACAGAACCGTCGTGGCTCGTCACGATCCAGTGAGCCAGCCACAGCCCGAGTCCGCTTCCGTGGGTCAGCGGCGTCTCTTCTCCGGTCTCGAACACTTCGGCTTCGTGGTCTGCTAATCCCGGACCATCGTCCGCAACCCGGATTTCGATGGCGTTCGGAACGCGTTCGACGGCGACGGTAACGGTCGGGTCGTCGCCAGCGTGCTTGCCCGCGTTCTCGATGAGTTCTTCGAGCGCTCGTTCGAAGCTCGGCAACACGTCCGCGGTGATCTCCTCGTCGTGCTCGGTCGAAATCGTCGCTGCCGGGAACTCTCGCGTGACCTCGTCGGCGACGCGTTCGACGAGCGTGACAACCTCGATGGGTTCCGGCTGGAAATCGGTCGCGACGATTCGATCCAGCTCGCGAGCCTTTTCGCTCAGCGCGATGAGTCGGTCGATCTTCCGCAGGACAGGCTCGCTCTCGGAGTCGCCTTCCAGTTTGTCAGCCATAACCTGTGTAAACCCGCGGATGACCGAGATGTCGTTCCGTAGATTGTGCCGAAGCACGCGGTTGAGAACCATCGCGAGATTGGCCTGTCTGGTCAGTTGTGCCTGGTGTTGTCTGCGTTCGAGTTCCCGTTCGAGCAACCGGGTGAGGAGTTCGATAAACCACGTCTCACCGGGGCTGAACGGTTCCTCGCGCGACTCCTCGGAGACGAAACAGACCGTCCCATAGGGCTCTTCGTCGAGGACGAGCGTCGTTCCGTGATAGCAGCGAAGCCCGTGGGTCTCGAACGCGGGGTCGTCGGCCCAGCCTTGGTTGGGGGCATCGTAGAGAGCGATGGCCGAGTCGGCGTTTATCGTCCGACGACAGTACGTCGTACCGAGGTCGATTTCCAGGCCCGGGGGAAACCGCCCGTCGGGAGAATCTGTACTGACGATGGCCTCCCAGTGATCGAGTTCCCGATCGATCCGGGTGAGATGGCTGTTATCCACGTCCAGGTATTCTCTGCCCACCTCGAGCACGTCCTCCGCTTTTTCGTCGAACGACGTGTCGCTCCGGATCCGGTCGTAGAGTTTTCGTTTGGCCTCCTCGGTCGTTACGTTCTCCCCGCTCATTGGAATCCCCGAAGAATTTGGGAGTTCACACGTAAAACGCCTTTCACTCAGAAAATCACATATTGAAAAGGAATCCCTCGTCACCGCATACTTTCACGGGTTCACCGGCACCGGCGCGCTCAAGCGCGGTCGCTATCGCGTCCGCCACCGCACGTATTGAAACGGATTCACCCGTTCGGCGGGTCGCTGTCACGTTCGGTCTCGAAGCCGAGCGACATCGCGCTGACTACCCTCCGGACGAAGAGCTACATCTGTCGGTATCGAGCGGTATTACGGAAAATACAATGGGACCGCTGAGAGTCGAACTCAGGTCCTACCGACCCCATCGGCAGAGGATACCACTACCCCACGGTCCCGGGGTGTATTCGAGAGAATGCGAGTGTGACCGTTAAGTCCTTCGTTTCGGCTCGCGCGAGCGACGCGCTCGCACGCGGGAGAGACGGTCGCACACGCCGCTTCCGGAGACGGGTCCGAGGCCACGCGAACTCGCGCCCCTGGCGCTACACCAACACGCGTTCGAGCGCGACGACCTCGCCGGAGCCGGCCGACGGATCGCCGACCAACCGGCCGAGACAGACCGCGGCGTCGTCGGGCGTGACGCAGGCGACGAGCGCGTCCCGCTCGGCCGTCCGAACCGCGTCGTCGACGTCGACGATTCCGGGCGCGTACACCGGTGCACCCTGCGCGACCTGTTCGGCCGCCGAGAAGGCGATCGTGAGGTGTGGGAGGTGAGTCAACGCCCGTTCGGCGGGCGCGACGACGTCGCACAGATCGCGCTCGTCGCCCTCGCGGGCGAACGCGAGCGCGTCGGTCAGGTCGGCGGTCGACACCAGATCGGCGTCGTCGAACGGGTCGGTGGCGGTGCGTCGGAGATGGCCCATATGCGCGCCGGTGCCCGCGGCGAGTCCGAGGTCGTGACAGAGCTTTCGGACGTAGGTGCCGCTCTCACAGCGAATACGGACGAGCGCCTGCCTGTCCCGGACTTCCAGCAGGTCGAGTTCGTGGATCGTCCGCGTCCGGAGGCGGCGCGCGACGGCGCTCTTTCGCGGCGGCTTCTGATAGATCTCTCCCGTGAATTCCGCGAGGACGGCGTCGAGGTCCGCTGGCGCCGGTCCGTGGAGTTCGAGGACCGCGACGTACTCCTTCGTGCCTTCCAGGAAGACCTGCGCCAGTCGCGTCGCGTCGCCGAGGAGGATCGGCAGACAGCCCGTCACCTTTGGATCGAGCGTCCCCGCGTGAGCGGCGCGGTCGACGCCTGCCAGATCCCGGGCCCACGCCGAGACCTGATGAGCGGACGGGCCCGGTGGTTTATCCAGGTTGACGACGCCGAACGACAGCAGCTCGTCGATCGATCGCTCCTCGGGCGGACCGCGGAGCGCCGACATCGTCACCGACCCCCGTACGCCGAGTGCGATCCCGTCATCGTCAGAAGTCGTAGTCGACGCCCTCGACGGGGTACTTGCCTTCGTCGGTGCTCGCGTCGTAGGCTCGAACGGCGGCGGTCAGGATCTCCGGGACGTCCGCCGCGCTCCAGCGACCGGTGTTCAGTGCGATATCGTAGATCGAGAGGTCCGTGATGTCGATGTTGTAGTACTCGCGGTAGCGCAGCGCTTCGCTCTCCTCGCGTTCGCGGGTCTCCTCGAACGCGGTCTCCACGGATTTATCCTCGCGTTCGGCGATTCGGGCGGCGCGGACCGACAGCGGCGCGTTGAGCCACAGTCTGAAGTCGGCGGCATCGCCCGCGAGCCACCCGGCGAGCCGCGATTCCAACAACACGTCGTCGCGTTCGAGGGCGACCGTTCGCAGCCGACGGTCCAGGTCGCGGTCGATCTGGTCGTCGTCCTCCGCGAGCCTGTTGAACTCCACGGCGGTCATCCCGCGTTCGTCAGCGAGCGTGCGAAAGATGTCGCCGCCGCTGACGTGTTCCAGATCGAACGCCTCGGCGAGAGCACTGACGGTCGTACTCTTTCCGGCCCCCGGCGGGCCAGAGACGGTTACCAACATACTCTCTCTGCGGGAAGGCGCCTAAAAGAGGTTGTCTTTACGTCTCGGAAAGCGAGGGCTGTACGCCCCGGAGCGTGTGCCGCGTGTGGGCGAGTGACGCGCCGATTAGCTCGTCGTCGGCGAGATGTCGATGTTGAGGCTCTTCCGAATGATCTGGGTGAAGCCCATCGAGCAGAGGAAGTACCAGACAATCCACGCCTGAATCGGCCCGATAACCGATTCCGTCCACTCGACCTCACCGGCGAGGGGCAACACGAGCGAGTCCAGCGGGACCTGGGCGCTGGCGTTCGCCCCGACGCCGATCGACCAGTACATCCACAGGAACACCGGGATGGTAAAGAACATGATCCACACCATCGGGCGGAACTGCTCTTTGAACATCCCGAGTTGATCGCCCATCGCTTCCATCTGCTCTTCTTGGATCGCGTCGAGGGCGTCGTCATCGCCAGCCTCTTTCGCCTCTTTGCGGCGTTCTTGGATGTCTTTCATCCGTTCCTGGTAGGCGGACATCTTGTCCATATCCATCAGGTTCGCCTGCAGCAGCGTCGAGTACAACCCGGTCGCGAGCGCGAGGATCATCACGACCGCGTAGAACGGCAGCATCTCCTGGAGCGGGCTCAGCGGCACGTCCATCGCGGTGCCGATGAGGTCCCGGAGCGGCTTCCAGGAGTACCCGACGAAGAGGCCGACCGTGACGAGCGCCGCGCCCTTGTCGTACTTCGACCACGAGGACTCGTCGTCGTCCGGGATTTCGGTCGCGCTCCCGGCGCTCACTCCCGACGAGCCCGATTTGGGGTCCAGTCCCGCCCGAGTCGCCTCGGCGTCGGCCACGCGGAACCCCTCGTCGCCCTCGACGAGAATCTCCTTCTCGATGAGGCGGCCCCACTGACCGGACGTGATATCGCCCTTCACGTCCAGCCACGTGACCTCGTTCTCGCCGTCGCCGGTCCGATCGAGGACCGTTTCGACGGCCTCACGCATCCCGTCGTCGTCCGAGACGAGGGTGCGAACCTTCGATTCGATTCGTGGCATCTTCCCGGAGGTAGCCGCCCATCGGTTATGAAGCTTTTAGTCTCCGTCCGTCAGCCGTCGATCTGGCGTTGACGCGACGAACACGCTCGAAAGGCTCCAAGGCGGGCGAAAGAGGCGGTTGGATCACTATCGAGATGGAATATGTGACTAGGCGGAAACTGCGACTCGGTGGGAGAAAACCTGATTTCGATGTGAGCGGCGACCACACCGCGTCGTATTGCCGCCCTACTCGTCGACGACGTCGACAATCGCCGCGAAGACTTCCTCGGGGGTTCCCTCACCGTCGACCTCGACGAGGACGCCCTCGTCGCGGTAGTGCTCGATCACCGGCGCGGTGTTCGCCTCGTAGACGCGGAGTCGCTCGCGGACAGTCTCCTCGGTGTCGTCGTCGCGCTGAACGAGTTCGGCACCGCACTCGTCGCAGACGCCGGATTCCTCCGGTGGCTCGAACTCGACGTGGTAGCTCGCCCCGCAGTCCGGACAGACGCGGCGTCCGGTCAGGCGGTCGACGAGTTCGTCGTTATCGACGGCGAGGTAGACGACTGCGTCGAGGTCGGTCATCCCCGAGAGTTCTTTGGCCTGTTCGAGGTTCCGCGGGTAGCCGTCGAGGACGTAGCCGTCGGCGCTCGTGAGCGCCTCCTCGACGATGGCGTTGACGACCGCGTCGGGGACGAGTTCGCCAGCGTCCATGTACTCGCCCGGCGTGTCGTACTCGGTGTCCATATCGCTGATGTCCATCCCCTTGTTGCCGCGGAGCGCGTCACCGGTCGTGACGTGTTCCAGACCGAACTCGGCGGCGAGACGCTTCGACTGCGTTCCCTTCCCGGCACCCGGGGGGCCCAGAAGCAAGATGTGCTTGCCCATATCGCACCAGTCTGCGTCCGCCCGTATAACGTTGAAGAAACGCGTCCGTGAGACAGGTTGAAGAAACGCGTCCGTGAGATAGCGGTGATTCCCGCACGCCCACGGAGACGCCGACGCGGCTGCAATGGTTCTCGCACGACCGTAACGGTACCACGCGGGCGTAATCGGCGACTTTTCACGCCTCCAGCGCGATATACGCTAGTATGACCAGATTCGACGCCGACGATCCCCGTGAACGACAGAAGCTGTTCGCAGAGGCGATCACGGCCCACCGGACCCGCGGAAGCGCGTTCGCGACGCTCGAAGCCGACCACGACCCCGACCTCGACGGTGAGGAGTCGCCCGCACCGTGGATCCAGTTCGCCGATAAGACGTTCAACCTCGACGTCCACGGCGACGAACTCGACCGACTGAAAGCCGTCGTCGACGACTTCCCGGCGTTTCGGATCGACGAGTTGGAATCGCCCGACGAGGCGGAGGGAACGAACGTTCGGATCACCGCCCGTTCGGACGCGAACCGACTCGCCGCCTTCGCCGACCGGGTGTTCAAAGAGGTGTACGGTCGCGACGAGGGCTATCGGGCGTGGGTGTCGGCGGTCTAACGCGTTCTACGACGGCGACCGCGTCCCCCACTCTTCGATCGGAGCGGAGTGAGAACCACTATACCCGATGACGCCGTAACCTCGTCGTATGACCGCACACGGAGTGTCTCCTCTCTATAGACAACGCCCGCTCCGGGCGACATATCGACCCGGACGCCGCCGATCGGTGGGGACCGACGCGACCGACACAGATCGCAGCAGCACCGGAACTGCCGTGAGAAGAACGTGGTTGACCGCTCTCGCCGATGACTGAGGACAGCGAGTTGTTCGCCCGTCCGCTGCTCCCCGTCGCGAACGTTGAGGATGCCGACCGAACGGGGGCGCTCGCGTTTCCGCACGTGGCCGCGGCTGGCGGCAGAGCGATCGTTCTCCACGTGATCGAGAAGGCCGGTGGCGCACCGGACAAAGCGCCGGTTTCGCAGCGCGAAGAGGTAGCCGAGGACATCTTCGAGCGCGTCCGCACCGCGGCCGCGGACGCTGGCGTCGACGTCGATACCGAACTCCAATACGGGACCGACGTCGCAGAGACGATCCTCGCCGCCTCTGACACGCTTGACGCGACGGCGATCGTGTTCACCCCGCGCGGCGGCAAGTCGTGGTGGGATCTCTTTAGCGGCGATACCCGAGAGGCGCTGACGACCGAAAGCGAGATCCCGGTTATCGTGTTCCCGAGCGACGAGCTCGCAGACGAATCAGACGGCACAAAACAAGGTGACGACGCGTGAGCGGAGAGTACTCCTCCCTCCTCACGTCCCGACAACACGGAGGTGACGACGCGTGAGCGGAGAGGAGGAACTCGCGAAGGACCTCGGCCCCCTCGCCGCGCTCACCATCGGTGTCGGAACGATGATCGGCGCTGGGATCTTCGTTCTCCCCGGCGCAGCGGTCGAACAGGCCGGTCCACTCGCAGCGGGCGCGTTCGTCCTCGGCGGTGGGATCGCGCTCTTGACAGCGCTTTCGGCTTCAGAACTGGGAACAGCGATGCCGAAATCCGGCGGCGCGTACTACTACATCAACCACGCGCTCGGCCCGCTGTTCGGAAGCATCGCGGGGTGGGGCAACTGGATGGGGCTGGCGTTCGCCTCGGCGTTCTATATGGTCGGGTTCGGGCAGTACGTCACGACGTTCCTCCCGGTCCCGTCGCTCTCGCTCGGCGGGTTCACGCTGTCGGCCGTCAAGATCGTCGCCATCGCAGGGGGCGGACTGTTCATCTTCGTCAATTACGTCGGCGCGAAAGAGACCGGGCGACTGCAGAATATCATCGTCATCACGCTCGTCGGAATCTTGGCTGTGTTCACGACTTTCGGGCTGATGAACGCGAATCTCTCCTCGCTCACGCCGATTGTACCGCCGGAGAAGGGCATCAGCCCGCTGCTTCCGGTGACCGGGCTCATATTCGTTTCCTACCTCGGGTTCGTTCAGATCACCTCGGTCGCCGAGGAGATCAAAGATCCCGGAAAGAACCTCCCGCGTGCCGTCATCGGCAGCGTTCTCATCGTCACGACGGTGTACGCGCTGGTTCTCTTGACGATTCTCGCCGCGGTCGACAACAGCCTCGTCGCTGGCAACGACACCGCCGTCGTCGACGTCGCGCGGATCCTGATCGGTCCGGTCGGTGCCGCGGCGATGCTGTTCGGGGGGCTGTTGGCGACGGCGTCGTCGGCGAACGCCTCGATCCTCGCGTCCTCGCGGATCAACTTCGCGATGGGGCGCGACAGCATCGTGAGCAAGGAGCTCAACGAGATTCACCCGCGGTTCGGCACGCCGTACCGCTCGATCGGCCTGACCGGCGCGTTCATCCTGCTGTTCATCGTCGTCGCCGACGTCGAGACGCTCGCGACGGCGGGGAGCGTCCTGCATCTCATCATCTACGGCCTCCTCAACTTCGCGTTGATCGTGATGCGCGTCGCCGACCCCGAGGAGTACCAACCGGACTATCGGATTCCGCTCTACCCGATCGTTCCGATCGCCGGCGCGATCGCGTCGTTCGCGCTGATCGCGTTCTTCGCACCGGCGATTATCCTCCTGGCCGCCGGGTTCGCCGTCTTCGCCGCACTCTGGTATCTCGTGTACGCCCGCGGAAAAGCGACGAAGCAGGGGATTCTCGGAAAGTACATTCTGCACCGTTCAGAGGAGATGCCCGACGCGGCGGTCTCGGCCGCGACATCGGTGCAACCGGACGGCGGCGACTATCGCGTAATGGTTCCACTCGCCAACCCCGCCCACGAGACCGACTTGATTACCCTCGCCAGCGCGGTCGCGAAGCAGCGAAGCGGCACGCTCGTGGCCGTCCACATCGAAACCGTTCCGGATCAGACGGCGCTCGAATCCGCACGGGAGAAATGGGATTTCTCGGCGTCACATAACCTCCTCGACCGTGCCCGCGCGGACGCGGAGACGTTCGACGTCCCGGTAGAAACGCACACGGTGCTCTCCCACCAGAGCTTCGAGGGCATCTTCGACGCCGCGAAGACGTACGACGCCGACCTGACGGTGATGGGCTGGGGGCCGGACTCCCACGGCGCGCCGGGACGCGCAGAGACCGCTATCGACGAACTCGCGTCGGCGCTGCCCTGTGACTTCCTGGTGCTGAAGAACCGCGGATTCGACCCTTCGAAGATCCTGCTTCCGACGGCTGGCGGCCCGGATTCGGACCTCTCGGCGGCCATCGTCGGCGCGCTTCGTCAGGAGTACGGTTCGGAGGTGTCGCTGTTGCACGTCGCCGCCGACGAGGCGGCCGGTCGGGCCTTCCTCGAAGAGTGGGCGGAAGAGCACGGCCTCTCCGATTCGACGTTGATCGTCGAAACCGGAGACGTCGAGGGAGCGATCGAACGCCACGCCAGAGATGCCTCGATGCTGGTTGTCGGCGCGACCGAGCGGGGACTGCTGTCACGCCTCGTCCGGGGCACGCTCGTCCTCGACGTCATCGAGGAGGTCGAATGCTCCGTTCTGCTCGCCGAGAAGGCCAGAGACCGGTCGCTCTGGGAGCGACTGCTCGGCGATAGTCGGTAAGTCGTCGACGACGCGGCCGATCAGGCCTCGTTAGCGTCGACGAACGTTTCGGCGCCTTCGTAGAACCAGTAGCCGTTCTCGCGCATCGCGCGACCGACCGCCTTGTGCATCGCGATGAGATCCTCGAACTCCGATTCCTCGACGTGCTCGAAGATCTCCGCGACGGAGACGACGCGTTCGTAGTCGAGCCGAACGGGATCCTCGCCGTACTCCTCCACAAACTCGTCGCGAGAGAGCGGGAAGTCTTCCGCCTCGTCGACCTTCTTCGCGATCACGGCGTGGCCGTACTTGCGTCTACCCTCCGATCCCTCCTCGCCGTCGGGGTCGTGTGGCCAGTCCATACCCGCGTGTTGGGAGGGCACGGCAAAGCCGTTACGCATCGCTCTGCGAGATCGCGCTGCGATCCGACGCCCCTCGCTCGGCGATGTCGGAATCGCGATTACACCTTCACTGGCCGCCGGTTCCCGCATCGCCACCGACGTTGCTCCCTCGGTCCGTCTGTTCACTATCAGTATTCTCTCCGTCCGTATCTCCACCATCTGCCGTTCCCCCGTCCGACGCTCCGTCGTCCGGATTCTCTCCGTCCGTCGTTCCATCACCCGCATCCACTCCGTCCGCCGTCCCGTCGTCCGGATTTCCCCCGTCCGCACTTTCTCCATCCGCCGTTTCCCCGTTCACAGGCCCTTCGCCTGATTGCATCGTGCGGGTCGTCGGCGTTCGATGCGGAGTTGGCGAACGGGTCGACGGTCCAGAGGTCGTAACCGGCTCCGGTTCAGTGGGCGCTGCCGTCTCGTCGGCCGCCGAGGTAGGTACCGAAGTCGTGGGCGGTGCCACCTCCTCGGATGGGGGCGTGGACGATGGAGACGGGTCTGAGGTCAGTGATGCGGCGAATACAACGCCCATCGCAGCGATTACCAGAACCGCGGCGAACACCCACTGTCGCTCTACGTGCTCGGTCATAAGCGGGATTCAAACTGCGTACGAGACGCCGCGATCATCCGCCTCCACCGTTTCCTCCCGCGTGGTCCGGCGGACCGCCCCCACCGTTGCCGCCCGCATGGTCCGGCGGGCCGCCCCCACTGTTGCCAGTCTCCTCCCCGCTCTCACCGTCGCTATTATCGTCATCGGCGCCGTTGCCGTCGCTCCCGTCATCGCCTCCACCGCCGCCAGTCTCGCCACCGCTATCGGCGTCGCCCCCGTCGCTTCCTGTCTCACTTCCCCCGGCACTGCCACCGGTTTGGGCCTCTCCCTCGATGCCGTGGCTGTCACTATCTCCGAACCGGACCGCGCTGTCCGTGACGGTGACGGTGAACTCCGCGCTCGCCGAGTCTACGTACGGAGAGTCATCGTCCCCGTTCTTGAGGTTCGCGGTGACGGTGACCGTAATCGGACCGAACGTCTCGGTGTCGTCGGTCCCGGGTTTGAAATCGCTCGCACTCCACGGGCCGTCGCTGATGAGGGTGAGTCGGTTCGCGAACGTGTACGCATCGGTGCCCGACGTACCGGTGGTGACTTCGTCGTCGGTTTCGCGTCCGAGCTCCGCGACGCCGCCGTCCGGCGTGCTGACCTCGATGATGAACTCCGTCTCGGTGGGCGAGGAATTCAACCCGCTCCACGAATATGTGAGATCGGGTTGGAGCCAGATTTCGGTAACGGTCCCGTCGTCAGATTCGAGCGTGACGTCCTGCGCCGTGAAGTCGTCGTTGTTCACGGTGGCGCTCCCGCGCTGGGTGAACACGCCGAGTCCGACGGCCGACGTTGTTCCAGCACCGAGGAGTCCGCCGAATACTTTGAGCGCCGTGCGCCGCGTCTGCGTTCGCTGAGTCGAATTCTCGTTGGTTTCTGACATATCATTCACCAATAGTTGGGCACTGCCGTTCACCGTGAGCGATCGGAATTTTCAACGTAGGCACGGAACGCGTCCTCGTCGGTAACCGCAAACTCGATCGCTAAGCCGTACAGCCGCCGTCGATTCACGTCTAACAGCTCTGCTTGACTCCGAAACCGGCGGAGTGCGCGTTCCTCGACAACGATGGCGTCTGGCCGGAATGTCGTTCGTTGACTCATTGGTTGGCAGTGCGTACCGAGACGTACCGCGACGTATCCGGATTGTAATGCGTCTCCTGTCGGAACGCTAAAACGTTATTAATCGGATTTAATCACCCCTCACACCCGAATATTCCAGAAGCGTTGTCGCTCACGTATGCGCCGCAGACGTAACTGCGGCGCGAGTGAGCCTTTCAAAATGCGGTGAGACTGGGATTTGAACTCACTCGCAAATCACAGTTTTGCTCGCTGCGCAAATCCCACTCGTTACCGATTCGTTCGTTCACGAGTGCGCCGCAGATGTAGCTGCGGCGCGTGAGTCTCTTCCAAAATGCGGTGGGACTGGGATTTGAACCCAGGAATCCGTGAGGATACCTGCTTTCAAGGCAGGCGCAATAGGCCGCTCTGCCATCCCACCGCGTGCGGTACTTTCCGATCCCGCGTCTAAGAGTTGTCGGTCGCGAACGACACCGGCGTCAGTCGCGGACGACCCGCAGGTCCTCGTCCGCATCGCCGACGACGGCCAGTCCGTTATCGACGACGAACTCGGCCGTCCGTTCGGGGACGACTCGCCCCGCCTGCCAGCGCGCGCGAATCGTCGATACGAGCGTTGCGAGATCTCCCCCAGTTCGAACGGTCGGCTGCATCGGCAGGAAGCCGACATCGAGATCGGCGTCGTTCGCACCGTCGACGAGCGTCTCGACCTCGGGCGCGGCGAACGCGCCGTAGAAGTCGATTGGCGATTTGAAGCCCGCGAAGTAGGTGCGGCCGTTCGTCGAGGGACCGAGCACGACGCCGTTCGTCCGGAGCTTCATCGCGGCCGAGTCGATCGTCGAACGGAGCACGAACGGCGCGTCACCGCGGAGGACGGCCGCCGACTGCACGCCCTCCTCGCGGAGCAGGTGCGTGACGGTGTTGCCCGCCCGCGCTGAGAGCGTCGAGCCGACCTGCACCTCGAAGCGAGCGGCTTCGGGTTCGTCGAGCGCGTCGTCGACGATCGCTCGAAGCGCCTCTTCGGCCGGTTCCTCGGGATCGACGGCCGCGTCCGGCAGGAGGTCGTCCGAGCGGTAGTTCACGAGCAGCTCGCCGCCCGAGCGCTCGACGGCGCGGAGCGTGTCGCGAAGCATCGCGTCCGCGAGCGCGGCGGCCTCCGACTCGGAGAGCGGACTCGTCTCCGCGAGCCGCGAGAGCGAGCATCCCGGACGCGGCGGATCGGCCAAGACGGCGACGACTGTCATACCCGTGCTCGGCGTCCGTCGCTCTTGAACCCGACGCTTCGCGCGCTCGGGACCGGTCGCGTACGGTAGCGTCCACTCCCCGACCGTTCGCGACTGACCGCGAACACCACTCTCAAGCTACCGACCGCGACGACCCTTCGTCTGGCGGTAGTCCCGAGAAAAGACGTTTTCGAGCAGGTGATCGACGAACGCCGCGGTCTGCTCGTCGCTCTGGGTCTCTAAGTCGACCATCGGTACGAGTTCGAATCCGCGGCCGCGAACGGTCGTCGCGTGCGCCTCGGCGACGTCGACGTCGCCGGGGCGGTTCGTGGTGTAGTCGGTCGCGAGCGCGTCCAGCGTCCGCTGGCCGATCGGGACGATGATCTCGGGGTTGATCATCCGGATCTCGGCGTTCAGATACGGCTCGCAGGTCCGAACCTCCTCGTCGCTCGGCCCCCGTTCCGGATGTCGACACCGGGTGAGGTAGGTGAGAAAGACGTTCTGTAGGTCCGGTTCGTCCGCGTCGGGCGGCGAGCGCGAGAAGCCGAGCTCGCCGAGGATCGATTGGAGCCGCTCGCCCGCCGCGTCGCCGGTGAAGGGGACGCCGGTGCGATCGGCCCCGGAGTGGGGTCGCTCAGCGACGAAGAGGAACTCGCCGCCCACGTCGCCGTAGCCGTGGACGAGGGTCGACCTGGCGTCGCAGAGCGCCGCGCAGTTCTCGCAGGACGCGTCCATACTGAACGGGTTCGCCAGCGACTCCTGTTCGGCGTCCATACTCACTCCGGTTGCGATGGCGACGCGCCGTTCGCAGCGGTATCGCTGGTCCCCGAGCGCTGGGACGCCTCCCGCCGTCGAACCACGCCCGCCATATCCGCGACGTTCTCGGTCATCACGCGAAACGCGTCGGCGGTCTCGCCCTCGTCGAGAACGGCCGGTTCGCCGCCGTCACCGCCCGTCCGCACGGAGGGGTCGAGCGGGAGCGACCCCAGGAACGGGAGGTCGTTCTCGGCGGCGAACGCCTCGCCGCCGCCCGCCCCGAAGATATCGTGCGCGGACCCGCAGTCGGGACACCGGAACGACGACATGTTCTCGACGATGCCGAGGACGTTCGTGTCGTGCTTGCCGAACATCTCTAAGCCCTTGCGCGCGTCGTCGACCGCGACGTCCTGCGGTGTCGTGACGATCACCGCGCCCGTGAGCGGGAGCGTCTGCAGGACGGTCAACTGGGTGTCGCCGGTCCCCGGCGGCAGATCGAGGACCAGATAGTCGAGGTCGCCCCACTCGACGTCCTCGACGAGTTGGGTGAGGAGTTGGTGCACCATCGGGCCGCGCCAGATCACCGGATCGTCCTCGCCGACCAGGAAGGCCATCGACATCAGCTTCATCCCGTACTTCTCGGGGGGGATGATCGTCTGGTCACCCGTCGCCTGCGGGGCCTCGTCGGCGGCGACCATCCGGGGGACGTTCGGGCCGTAGACGTCGGCGTCGAACAGGCCGACGCGCGCCCCGAGCTTCGACAGCCCGGCGGCGAGGTTGACCGCGACGGTCGACTTGCCGACGCCGCCCTTCCCGCTCGCAACCGCGATCACGTTCTCCACGCCCGGGAGGACGTCCTCGTCGGGAGCGACCGCGCGCGGAATCCGCGCGGTGAGGTCGACCTCGTAACCGGTGTCCGAGAGCGCTTCACGCACCTCGCGTCCGATTTCAGTCTCCGCGGGTGAGTAGGGCGCGCCGAGGCCCAGCGAGATCCGGACCGTCTCCGAATCGTCGTCGACGTCGACGGCGTTGACGAGCCCGAGCGAGACGATGTCGTCGCCGAGGTCAGGATCCGACACCGCTCGGAGGCGCTCGCGGACGGCTTCCTCGTTCATACCCGGTGGTCGGTGAGAACAGCCGATAAGGGTTTTGAACGTTTTTCCGCTTTCTCTTCGGCGCTCCGCGCGCCCGGTGTAATTACAATCGGTTACATACCTCCGCGGAACGACAGCGAATTTATCTGCGTCCCCACGAAGCCTCCGGTAATGCTCGAAGACGACTTCGGGCGCGAGGTGTCTGGCGTTCGCGTCTCTCTGACCGACCGATGCAACTTCGACTGCGTCTACTGTCACAACGAGGGGCTCGGCGACACTCGCGGCCCGATGGATCCGCAGGACGACGAGATGAGTGCCGACGACGTCGTCCGGTTCCTCGAAGTGGTTTCGGAGTTCGGCGTACGGAAGGTGAAATTCACCGGCGGCGAGCCGATGTTGCGCGACGATCTCGAAGAGATCATCGAACGCACGCCCGGCTCGATGGAGGTGTCGCTGACGACGAACGGCACGTTCCTCCCCGGACGCGCGGAGGCGCTCAAGGAGGCGGGCCTCGAACGGGTCAACGTCTCCCAGGACGCGCTCGACCCGGACGCGTTCGCCGAGATCACCAAATCGGGCGCGTACGACAAGGTGATCGAAGGCGTCGAAGCCGCGCTGGACGCCGGACTCGATCCGGTGAAGCTGAATATGGTCGTATTCGAACACACCGCGGGGTATGTCGAGGGGATGGTCGATCACGTTGCGGAGAACTCCGGACTCCAGCTCCAACTCATCGAGTATATGCCCGAGCTGACCGGTCGCCCCGAGTGGAACATCGACATCGAGCGCGTTCACAACTGGCTCGAAGAGAAAGCCGACCGCGTCGAAACTCGGGATATGCACAACCGTCGGCGCTACTACGTCGGTCAGGGTATGGTCGAGATCGTCGATCCCGTCGAGAACCCGCACTTCTGTGCGAACTGTCACCGCGTACGCGTGACGCACGAAGGGTACCTGAAAGGCTGTCTCAACCGCAACGACGATCTGCGCCCAATGGGCGAGATGACCAGAGACGACATCCGCGAGGCGTTCCGCGAGACGGTCGAAAACCGCGTGCCGTACTACGGCGAGTATATGATCAAAGAGGGCGACGAGTGGGTCGTCAACGACGAGTACATCGACGCGCCGGTCACGCACTCCTGAATCGGCGGTTCGACCCCACCTCGACAGTTTCCCCGCTGGCGACTCCCGGCCCCGTCTCTCACTCGGCCTTTACTCGACTCGGACGGCCTCCAGTCCCCATTCGTCGACCTCGCGAAGCGGAAACAACAAGTGAGCTTTCGTGACCGACGGGTCACCCGTGATGGCGTACGCGTCGCCAACGCTGGCGCTCAGTTCGGACTCGAAATAGGCGTCACGTGATCGCTCGGAGTCGAATACGAAGCACGCCCCGTAGCGGTCGTTGTCCCGGTCGTGCACGAAGTATTTCTGAACGAGCCCCTCCACCTCGCGGAACTTCGCCGCGCGCTGGCGCATCGTCTCGATGATCTCCTCGTGATTCAGTTCCGATTCGAACGTGGCGAATACGAGTTCCATAGTACTCAGATGAACGTACGCTGCATCAGATCGTCATACTTCTTGGTGCGCGATGCTCACTACGTGAAATCGGCCCAGACGATCTCAGTTCACGGCTCCCCCGAAGATATGAGACGCAGATTCGTCGGGTCGGCCGCGAAAACTCCTGGCTCTCGCTGGCTCGGCTCAGATCGACTAACAGTATCCTCGCTCGCAGTGGCTTATGCTTCGGCGAGGACTTCTTCTAGCGGTTGCGCCAACGACTCCGCGGTCAGCAGCGTCGCGTTTGCTTGGTACGTCTCGAACGTATCCGACACCCATTCAGCAAACCGCTCCCTGTCGGATTCGATCATCCCGATCGACACGTCGTCCTCGTCGCGCACGACCAGACAGCCCACCCCGTCGTGTACCATCACGGGATAGGCGATCGGTCCGTTGTACACGTAAATGTCTGCGCGCTCTGATGCGACGATCGCCCTGAATTCTGCTGCGAAGTCCGAAGCCAACGCGGACTCGAAGACGATCGGAGCGAACACCGCCTCAAACGTCTGCGTTCCGCGGACGATTGACTCGTATCGTCCCTCGATACAGGGTTCAGGGAAGAAATCCGTGAGACTGCGCGCGTCCTCGGAGGTCCGTTCCAACTCTCGAACGCGGGAGACGACGGCGAAGGGATTGTGTCGTGTCGCGTGGGTGACCGTAGCGTCGGTCAGGTGCTCGACATCGATGCCGATCTCGTCGAGCGGCACGTACGGGAGGAGTTCGTGCAACTCGCGTGCGACCGCCATATCGCCGTGAACCTGTGCGAACGACGTTGCCACGAACCTGCCCAGCGCAGTCAGTGCGTAGTCTCCGCTGTTCCGAACCAGCCAGCCGCGTTCTTCGAACGCCCCGACGATCCGACCGACGGTCGCCGAGGATGCACCCGTCGCATCCCGTAATTCCGCTCTGGAGCACTCGCCATCGACGAGCATCCGCATCACCACCGGCCGGTGCTGCGAGTCGGCGAGGTATCTGATGTCGTCCAGTGCGTGATCCATAGTACATATTCGTACTCTGCCTGCATAGCTGTTCGTAGTGTGCGTGCTGGCCTCGCTCACACGGGTTTCGATCGGAAACAGCCTACGGCGTCCTGCGGAATCTACTCGTGCTCACGAGGTGAGTAGCGCGCAGCCGACGCGGTTTCTGCAGGAAGAATCATTATTCGAGTATCAAGCCTCTGTAAACCTGAATATGGGAGATAGAAATCACCTGCACGTCTGTCGACACTGTGGCCTCGTCCACGCGACGTCCTCGTCGACCGCGCCGGAGAGCTGTACCGTCTGCAAGGCGCTCACGTTCAGCCAGTACGAATTGAACGACGTCCTACACGGCCACGCCGAATCACGAGTGAACGAGCCCGACGATGGGCAGTCGATCCGAACGTCGGACCTCTTCGTGCGGTCCTGAGCCGACTGCCGGTTCCCCTCTGAGGAACATATATTTCGACGAACCGCGTCATAGAAACAGTATGAACAGCGCTCCACACACAGTGGATGAAGCCGCGCTCAGCGACCTCACAGCCCGCGTTCAGGGAACCGTGCTCGGGCCGGACGATACGGGCTATGGGGACGCTCGAACGGTCTGGAATGCGATGTCCGATCGGTATCCCGCAGTGGTCGTTCAGCCGACAGCCATCGCCGACGTCGTCGCCGCCGTCGAGTTTGCCACGCAGAACGAGCTACCGATCGCTGTCAAAGCTGGGGGGCACAACGTCGCGGGCAACGGCGTCTGTGACGGCGGGGTAGTCGTCGACTTCGTATCGATGCGGGCCGTGGAGGTCGATCCCCGCTCGAAAACTGCTCGGGTGGAGCCTGGGGCGACCGTAAGGGATTTCGACCGCGTGACGCAGGCCCACGGGCTCGCCGCTCCGAGCGGAATCGTCTCGACGACAGGCATCGGAGGATTAACGCTCGGTGGTGGGTGGGGATGGCTCAGCCGTTCCTACGGGCTCGCCATCGACAACCTCCGGTCGCTCGATGTCGTCACGGCCGACGGCGAGGTGCGTCGCGCGAGCGACGACGAGCACGAGGACCTCTTTTGGGGGCTGCGTGGGGGCGGCGGCAACTTCGGCATCGTGACCGGATTCGAGTTCGGTCTCCACGAGGTCGGACCGCAGGTCCTCGCCGGGGTGCTGGTCTACCCCCTCGAAGTTGCTAGCGAGGTTCTTCGGTTCCACCGTGAGTTCACGACCACAGCCCCGGACGAACTGTGTTGTTACGCCTCGGTCCGGACCGCGCCGCCCGTCCCGTTCATCCCCGAGGCGGTCCAAGAAGAGTTGATCGCCACTGTCTATCTCTGCTATGCGGGTGACATCGTGGAGGGTGAACGAGTGATCCTACCACTTCGAACGTTCGTGGAACCGATCGTCGATCTCGTCGAGACACGGGAATACACCGCGTTTCAACGCCTCTTCGACGACGTGTACCCGGCAGGGTATCGGAACTATTGGAAGTCACAGTTCGTCGCCGAGGCTGGTCTCTCTGATGGGGCCATCGAGACGCTCGTCGAGTACGCCAATTCGGTGCCGTCGCCGTACACCTCGATCGTTATCGAACATTTAGGTGGGGAAATCTCGCGTGTCGACTCGGGTGCGACCGCCTATTCACACCGGGATGCGGGATATTCCTTCAACATTTTCTCGCGTTGGGAGGATCCCGAAGACGACGACGCACAGATCGCGTGGACCCGAGAGTTCTTCGCGGCGATGGTCCCCCACCTGGCCGACGGCGTCTACGTGAATTTCCTCAGTCGCGAAGGTACCGACCGAGTGCAGGCTGCCTTCGACAGCAACTACGACCGGTTGGTCGACGTGAAACAGCGGTACGACCCGGGGAATCTGTTCCGAGTGAACCAGAACATCGCGCCTGAGTCGTGAGCGCATCTGTTCTCGATCCATCGATTCGCTCGTTGAATCGGTTGTGCGCGCTGGTGAACATTCTAAACAATATTAAAGCGTAGCGAGATCGAAGTGGATCGTATGAGCAGACCGCACATCGCCCTGTTCGATGCCTCGGTCGGCGACACGCCCGCAGAGCGTAACCTCCGGCGTGAAATCGACGCGTCGGTGACGACGTTCAAGGTGAGCGAGAGCGAGTTCCCCGAGTGGCCCCGCGCGGACGGATCCTGGTCGTACGACGGCGTCGTCCTCTCCGGTTCACAGACGTCCGTGTACGATCGCGAGTCGTGGATGGGGACGCTGGACGAACTGGTCCGGGACCTCCACGAACTCGGCGTCCCGATGCTCGGCATCTGTTGGGGCCATCAGTTCCTCGCGCAGGCGCTGGGGGGCTGTGTCGACGATATGGGCGAGTACGAACTCGGATATCAGACCGTCGAACGCTACGACGACTCGCCGCTGTTCGTCTCGATGCCCGGCGAGTTCGTCGCCTTCGAAACGCACTCCGACGAGGTGGTTCGGCTCCCGCCTGGCGCGGTCGAACTGGCCGGGAACGAGACGTCGTGTCAGGCGTTCTCGCTGGGGCCGACATTCGGCGTGCAGTTCCATCCCGAGTACGACCTCGAAACCGTTCGGAGCGTCGTCGAAGGGAAGCGCGACGAAGGCCTCGACGACGACCGCATCGACGCGGTACTGGCCGAGGCGACGCCAGAGCGTCACGCCGAGACCGCGGACGCAACGCGCGTATTCGACAATTTCGTCGCCGGTATCGAGCGTGGAACGCTCGCGGTGACGGTTGACTGACCGCCCACTCCATCTGACAAAGCGTTGCCGTTAGCACGGGGATACGTCATCGCCGTCCGCTCGTCGGGTCTCCCTCTCGCTGATCACGTAGCGCGCGTTCGACCCGACGTCGGCCTCAATTTCCTCGGTCGAATACCAGTACGGGTGCGCGACCTCGACGTGGATTCCCTCAGCGGTTCGGTCCGTGACCGACGCTTCGGTTTCGACGCCCGTGTACGAGGTCAGCCCCCACTCGTCGACGCAGGACGCGTTTTCCAACCGGCTTCTGATATGGTCCGCTTCGGCAGCGAGAGCCCGGTCTTCGGCGTCGCTGTTGGAAACAGGTGTCGTATCTGTGGGGCTCCCGAGGCAACCCGCCGTACTGAACGCGACAGCGGATCCACAGAACCGGAGGGCATCTCTTCGAGAGGGTGTGGAGGGCACGATTCCGAGTGTGCCTGCGTCTCGACAAATCCTTTCTGCCGCGCCTACGCTTCGAGATGAGACTCCAGAAACGCGTCGATGGCGTCGCCGCCCTGGAATCCGCTCGCCAGGCGGCCGACGAGTTCGCCGCGCTCGAAGAGGAGCAGCGTCGGCGCGCTCGTGATCGAAAAACGCTCGATCAGCGGCGGATCGTCTCGGGGGTTGATCGTCGCCACTGCAAGGTCCTCGTGCGCGCGGGCGACGTTCCCGACGACGGGTTCGATGCTGGCACACAGCGTGCACCCCTCGGTGTAGAAATCGACGAGGACGCGGTCGTGCGCCGCGATGAAGTCGTCGAGGTCGGCCTCGCTCGTCAGGGCCACAGGTCGGTCCGGCGTCGGGTCTGTCGCGGTGTCGGCGCTCATACCTCCCGTTGGACAGCGACGGGTATATACTGTCGGCGGGTTGTCCGAAGCGGTGCACATCCGCGTCGGCGTGTGGACGCGTACTCACAGCCAACCACACGTATGCGGGCGTCTCTCACCCCTACACCCTATCGTGACGTTTAAGTAGCGACCCCGGCTTGTTGAGACTGCAATACGCTGTAGGGAGGTCGGCTCCCGAGTCCGGAAGGGCGACAGTACACGATCGCGCGTTGCGGTAGCCAAGCCTGGCCCAAGGCGCAGGGTTGCTAACTCTGTGGCGTCACTGCCTCCGGGGTTCGAATCCCCGCCGCAACGCTCACCAGACTGCTAACAAGTCATGAGTGCAGAAGAACCACAGGACGACGCTCCCGAGGAGGAGGAAGACCTCCGATACTTCGTCCGGATCGGACAGACCGATCTCGACGGGACGAAGACGGTAGAGCGAAGTCTCAGCGATATGAAAGGAATCGGTAAGCGCACGGCGCGCATCGTTGCCGACGCCGCGGATGTGGACCGACACGCGACGTTCGGTCTGCTCGAGGACGACGAGATCGACTCCGTCGTCGAGGTCGTCGAGAACTTCGACGAGCACATCCCCGAGTGGATGGCCAACCGCCGAAGCGACTTCTTCAGCGGGGACACCACCCACGAGACCGGCTCGGACCTCGAAGAGAAGCGCCGCCACGACATCAACCGTATGAAGATGATCAACTCCTACAAGGGCGTCCGCCACCAGCGCGGACAGAAGGTCCGCGGACAGCGGACGAAGTCCACCGGGCGCACTGAAGGAACGATCGGTGTCAACGTGGAGGCGATCAAAGAGGAGGCGGCCGAGGAGGCCGCCGCCGCCGAGGAGGGCGACGACGAATAACCAATGGCGACCGGAAACAACACCAAGCGGTACGAGACGCCGAATCACCCGTTCCAGGGCGAGCGAATCGCTCAGGAGGGTGACCTTCTCGGCCGCTACGGCCTGAAGAACAAAGAGGAGCTCTGGCGCGCCCAGTCGGAGCTTCGTAACTACCGACGCGAGGCGCGACGGCTCATCGGCGACGCCCAGGGAGACCTGGAGGAAGCCGAGGCGGCCGGAGCGGAGTTCCTCACGCGACTGCGCCGCTACGGCGTCCTCTCGGAGGGCGACGACATCAGTCGCGTCCTCGGTCTCGACGTCACGGACATTCTCGAACGTCGTCTGCAGACGGTCGCGTACCGGAAGGGGCTCGCGAGTACGCCCCAGCAGGCGCGACAGTTCATCGTCCACGGCCACGTCGTCGTCGACGACGCGCGTGTCACGCGCCCGTCGAAGACCATCGAGGTGACCGAAGAGGACACCATCGCGTTCGACGAGACGAGTCCGCTCGCGGACGACCTACACCCCGAGCGCGCGGAGGGACAGGAGTAACCCATGAGCGAATCCGAAACAACCCAAGACAAGTGGGGAATCGCCCACGTCCACGCGTCGTTCAACAACACGCTCATCACGGTCACGGACCTGACCGGAGCGGAGACGATCGTGAAGTCGTCCGGCGGCGCCGTGGTGAAGCAGAACCGCGACGAGGCGTCGCCGTACGCCGCGATGCAGATGGCCGAGTCCGTCGCAGAGGAGATCAAGGCGGCGGGCATCGAGGGCCTGCACGTTCGCGTCCGCGGACCGGGCGGGAACGACAACAAGAGCCCCGGCCCCGGCGCGCAGGCGACGATCCGCTCGCTCGCTCGCGCCGGACTCGAGATCGGCCGCATCGAGGACGTGACGCCGATCCCGCACGACGGAACGCGTGCGCCGAAAAACAGCCGACTCTGAGGACTCACAAATGACGAACGATTTCGAGGTCGAGTTCATCGAAGGCGGCGATCGGGAGGCCCGGTTCCTCGTCCGCGGCGCGTCACCAGCCGTCGCCAACGGCATCCGCCGGGCGATGGTGGCCGACGTTCCGACGTTCAGCATCGACACCGTTCGGTTCGTCGAGAACACGTCAGTGATGTTCGACGAGATGATCGGTCTTCGACTGGGACTCGTCCCGCTGACGACGCCGCTCGACGACTTCGAGGTCGGCGACACCGTGACCCTCGCACTCGACGTGCGAGGACCGGGGACAGCGTACTCCGGCGACATCGAGTCGTCGGACGCGCTCGTCCAACCGGCGGACGAGAACATCCCCATCATCGAGCTGAAGGAGGACCAACACCTCCAGTTCGAGGCCGACGCCGTCCTCGATCGCGGGAAGTCGCACGCCAAACACCAGGGCGGCGTCTCCGTCGGCTACCGACACCTCCAGCGCGTGGAGGCCGTCGGCGACGCCGGTGAGTTCGACTCCCAGGAGCCGAACATCCTGCGCGGCGTGATCGAAGAGGCCGCGGCGGAACACGCGGCCGACGAGAACGCCACGAACGGCGATCTCGTCCTCACCGACACGTTCGAAAACGACCTCACGAACCGGTATCCGGGCAAGGAGGTCGAGGTTCACGACGTGTCCGACGCGTTCGTCTTCCACGTGGAGACCGACGGGTCGTTCACCGTCGAGGAACTGGTGCTTCGCGCCGCCGGATCGCTCGGCGACCGCGCAGCGGAACTCGAAGAGAAAGTCGCGATATAGCACAATGTCTGTCCCTTCACTCAACACCCGACGTTCGCCCGCCGCGCAGTCGGCGTCTTCGACGGCGAAGACGACGGAGCGCGCCGGTAGCGCCGCGATCGACGCGGCACGGCGCAGCGGCGATCGGCGTTGCCAGATCGAAAGGAGTTTGAAGGGGCACGCAGTAGATCGGAGTGCGAGCAGGGATAGCCAAGTCTGGCCAACGGCGCAGCGTTCAGGGCGCTGTCCCATAGGGGTCCGCAGGTTCAAATCCTGCTCCCTGCACTCCGAATTCTCTCAGGCGACTGGTCGAAGCCAGTCGCACCTCTCTCAGGAGACAGATAATGAGTAAGACGAATCCGAGACTCAACAGTCTCATCGCCGAGCTGAAGGCGGTCTCTCGCGAGTCCGGTGCCAACATTTGGCAGGACGTCGCGGACCGTCTGGAGAAGCCGCGGCGCACCCACGCGGAGGTCAACCTCGGGCGTATCGAACGATACGCACGCGAGGACGAGACCGTCGTCGTCCCCGGCAAGGTGCTGGGGAGTGGGGCGCTGCAGAAGAACGTTACAGTCGCGGCGGTCGACTTCTCGTCGTCCGCTCGAACAAAGATCGAACAGGTCGGGGACACCGTGGCGCTCGAACGCGCCATCGAGGAGAACCCCGACGGAAGCAACGTGCGGGTGATCCGATGAGCCTCGCAGAGTTCGACGCCGACGTCGTCGTCGACGCGCGAAACTGCATCGTCGGTCGCGTCGCCAGCGAGGTCGCCCAGCGGGCGCTCGCGGGTGAAACGATCGCGATCGTCAACGCCGAGGACGCCGTCATCACGGGCTCGGAGGACGACGTGATGGCCACGTACGGAAAGCGAGCGGAGGTCGGCTCCGACCGCGGACCGCACTACCCGACGCGTCCGGACGGCATCTTCAAGCGCGCGGTGCGCGGGATGCTGCCGCACAAGAAACAGCGCGGTCGCGAAGCGCTCTCGGACGTCCGCGTCTACGTGGGCAACCCGTTCGACGAGGACGGCGAGGCGCTCGAAGACACCACGCTGGACCGACTCTCGAACATCAAGTTCCTCACCCTCGGAGAAATCTCCGAGAATCTGGGGGCAAAAGTCACATGGTAACGAACACCTCTGGTAAGAAGAAGACGGCCGTCGCCCGCGCCACCGTGCGCGAGGGCGAGGGTCGCGTCCGAATCGACTCCCAGCCGGTCGAACTCGTCGAGCCGGAGATGGCCCGCCTGAAGATGCTGGAGCCGTTCCGCATCGCCGGTGAGGATCTCCGATCGCAGGTCGACATCGACATCAGCGTCTCCGGCGGCGGCTTCGCCGGACAGGCCGACGCCGCGCGGACGGCGATCGCCCGCGGGCTGGTCCAGTATCTCAACGACGCGGAACTCCGTGACGCGTACATGGAGTTCGACCGCTCGCTGCTCGTCAACGACGTGCGTCAGTCTGAGTCCAAGAAATGGGGCGGACCGGGCGCACGAGCGCGCTATCAGAAGTCCTACCGCTGAGGTGATTCAACTATGATGATACCCGTCCGGTGTTTCACCTGCGGCAACGTCGTCGGCGAGCACTGGGACGAGTTCAAAGAGCGCGCCCGTGAGGGCGACGAAGATCCGGCCGCCGTGCTCGACGAGCTCGGCGTCAATCGGCACTGCTGCCGACGGATGATGGTTTCGCACAAGGACCTCGTCGACGTCGTCGCCCCCTACCAATGAGCGGAAACACCCAGTACAACCGGTACGAGAAGGCCCGCATCCTCGGCGCGCGAGCGCTGCAGGTGTCCTACGGCGCGCCCGTCCTCGTCGACACCGACCAGTCCGAACCGATCCTGGTCGCCGCCGAGGAGTACGACGCCGGGGTTCTCCCGTTCACGGTCAAGCGCGAGGGAAAGTGAGATGACGCTGATCACGAACGTCTCGCTCCGTCGCATCCTCGACTCCCGGGGGAACCCGACCGTCGAGGCCGACGTCCTAACCGAATCCGGCGGATTCGGCCGTGCTGCCGCACCGAGCGGCGCGAGCACGGGCGAGTACGAGGCAATCGAACTCGATCCGGCCCAGGCTATCGCCGCAGCCCGAGAGCGCGCGCTCCCGCGGCTCGTCGGCGAAGTCTACGCCGGAAACCAGCGCGAGGTCGACGCCGCGCTCCGCGCGGCCGACGGCACCGACAACTTCTCGGAGATCGGCGCGAACAGCGCCGTCGCCATCTCGATGGCGGCCGCGAAGGCCGGAGCCGACGTCCTCGGCGCGCCGCTGTATCAGCACCTCGGCGGCACCTTCCGCGGGGAGTCGTTCCCGACCCCCCTCGGAAACGTCGTCGGCGGCGGCGAGCACGCCAAGGAAGCGACCCACATCCAGGAGTTCCTCGCCGCGCCGATCGGCGCGCCGAGCGTCTCCGAGGCCGTCTTCGCGAACGCGGCCGTCCACGCGCGCATCTCCGAACTCCTCGACGACCGCGGGGTTCCCGCGGCCAAGGGTGACGAGGGCGCGTGGGCCCCGCCGATTTCGGACGCCGAGGCGTTCGAGGTCGTCGACGAGGCCGTCGACGACGTAAGCGACGAACTCGGGTTCGAGATCGGATTCGGCCTGGATATGGCCGCCGCCGAGCTCTACGACGCCGAGGAGGACGGCTACGTCTACGGTGACGAAGTCAAATCGACGGCCGAACAGGTCGACTACGTCGCCGAGATGGTGACGGAGTACGACCTCGTCTACGTCGAGGACCCCCTCGACGAGAACGACTACGAGGGCTTCGCAGAGCTCACCGGGCGCGTCGGCGATCAGACGCTCATCTGCGGCGACGACCTCTTCGTGACGAACGTCGAGCGCCTGCAGGCGGGTATCGATGCCGACGCCGCCAACTCGATCCTTATCAAACCCAACCAGATCGGCTCGCTGTCGGACGCCTTCGACGCGATCGAACTGGCGACCGAGAACGGCTACGAGACGGTCATCTCGCACCGTTCGGGCGAAACCGAGGATACGACGATCGCACACCTCGCCGTGGCGACCGACGCCGGATTCATCAAGACCGGCACGGTCGGCGGCGAGCGAACCGCCAAACTCAACGAACTCATCCGCATCGCGGACGACGCAGTATGACAGAGAACGACAACGACGCGGTCGAAGTCGTCGACGACGAGTCGGAAGTGGCCGAGGCGGCCGCCGAAGACGTCGAAGCGACGACCGAGGCCGACGCCGAGACGACCGAACCGGTCGCCGAGGCCGCCGAGGACGAGGTCGACGCCGACGACGGCGCGGCCGCCGACGAGGCTGCCGAGGCCGAAGCAGCGGCAGAACCAACGTTCGACGAGGACGTGATGCCCGACGACGAAGCGGACCTGCTCATCCCCGTCGAGGACTACCTGTCGGCGGGTGTCCACATCGGGACCCAGCAGAAGACCGAGGATATGGAGCGGTTCATCCACCGCGTCCGCGACGACGGTTTGTACGTGCTGGACGTCAGCCAGACCGACTCGCGGATCCGGACGGCCGCGGACTTCCTCGCGAGCTACGACCCCGAACAGATCCTGGTCACGAGTTCGCGCCAGTACGGCCGCTTCCCGGCGACGAAGTTCGCCGACGCGGTCGGCGCGCGCGCTCGCACCGGCCGATTCATCCCGGGGACGCTGACGAACCCCGACTACGCCGGGTACATCGAACCCGACGTGGTCGTCGTCACCGACCCGATCGGAGACGCACAGGCGGTGAAGGAGGCCATCACGGTCGGCATCCCCGTCATCGCGATGTGTGACTCGAACAACCAGACGAGCAACGTTGACCTCGTCGTTCCGACGAACAACAAGGGTCGACGCGCGCTGTCGGTCGTCTACTGGCTGCTCGCCAACGAGACGCTCGACCGCCGCGGCACCGACACCGTCTACGCCCTCGAAGACTTCGAGGACGAGATCTAGCGGCTTTCGACGCTCGCAGAGACTTTTCCAGTTCTGTTTCCGCACTCCAGAGCCGCTGCTGGCGTCGAGGTTGGCTGGCCTGTAGCGGCTGGGTCGAGGACTCGCCAGAAACGATTATTCACGTCTATCCCGTACTACCAGTATGCCGAAACTCCTCGATCAACTTACCGTCGGAGAACTCGCCGCGGCGATCGACGCGGGCGAGGGCCTCACCGTCGTCGACACGCGCCCCCCGGAGAGCTTCGAGGCGTGGCACGTCCCGGACGCAGTGAACATTCCGTATCACCCCATAGAGGGCCTCGGGAACGGCCGCGAGTGGCGCGAGGTCGAATCGATGATCGATGGCGGGCCCGTCGCCGTCATCTGCGGGAAGGGGCTCTCGTCGACGTCGTTCGGCTTCGAGCTGTCCGAGCGGGGATACGACGTCAGCGTCGTGAAAGGCGGAATGGAGGACTGGAGCAAACTCTACGACGTCGTGGAGGTCGAGACCGACGGTGACCTGTTCGTCGCGCAGGTCCAACGCCGCGCGAAGGGTTGTCTCGGGTACGTCGTCGGCGACAGGGACGCGGGCGAGGCGCTCGTCGTCGACGCCACGCGCCAACACCACGAGTTCGAGCTCGTCGCAGCCGACAACGGGATGGTAGTCACGGGCGTCCTCGACACGCACATTCACGCGGACCACGTCTCCGGCGGGCGCGCGTTGGCCGAGCGACTCTCGGTACCGTACTACCTGAGCGCCGAGGCCGACGCGCGGGACGTCGCCTACGACTACGAACCGCTGGCGGACGGCGACACGCTCTCGATCGGGGGCGTCGACGTCGAGGTACTGGGGGCGCCGGGCCATACCACCGAGCTCGTGAACCTCCTGATCGACGGGACGTACCTGCTCTCGGCGGACACGCTGTTCGTCGAGAGCGTCGGCCGAACCGAACTGGAGTTCGGCGAGGAGGGTGCAGAGCGCGGCGCGAAGCTCCTCTACGAGACGCTCCACGAGCGGTACCGTTCGCTCTCGGACGACGTCGTCGTCCTGCCCGGACACGTCTCGGTCTCCGTCGACGGGCGATTCAGCGTCGGCGAGCCGGGCGAGTTGATCGCGGCCACGCTCGGCGACCTTCGCGCGGAACTCGATCTGCTCGGACTCGACGAGGCGGCGTTCGTCGAACGCCTTGCGGGCGGCGAAAACGAGAAGCCGCCGAACTACGAGACCGTCATCGCCGTGAACCGCGGCCGACGCGAACTCGGCGAAGACGAGGCGACGGAGGTCGAGTTGGGACCGAACAACTGCGCGGCGAACTGAACGCGCGCGGCGCCCGTCCGGAGCGACCATCCCAGGAAATACGCGCCGGAACAAGGGTTTTGCCCGCCGGTCCCCACCACCCCGTATGGACCTTTATCGGAGCGTTCGCGCGATCGCGGGCGCCTCGGAGGGTGACGAAAGCTCCGGGTACATCGACTGGGGCGCCGTCACCACGGCCGCGAAGAGCGCCACCGACGCGGGGTCGCTCGAACTCACCGCGACCGAGAAATCGGGGTACGCGGCGGACGTTCGCGACGCCCGCGAGCGACTGCGATCGGTCGGTGGTCTCGACTTCGACGTTCCGGAGACGATCGAAGTCCAGAACCGCCACCACTGGATCGACGCGAACGTCGCGACGTTCCGTCGGGTGATGCGCCCGGTCGAGTCGGAACTGCAGGTCGCGTTTCCCAACGCGACGCGGGTCGTCAACACCGGTTCGATGACGGTTATGCTCTCGTTTCTCGCCTCCCACGTCCTCGGGCAGTACGATCCGCTGCTGTTGGCAGAGGGCGATCTGTCGACGGAGGCCGGGGTCAACGGCGGGAACGACCCCGAGCACAGCCTCTACTTCGTTCACCCGAACATCGTCGACGCCGCCGACGCGCTCGACGTGGACTACGCCCGATTTCGACGCTGGATCGCGTTCCACGAGGTCGCTCACGCCGCCGAGTTCGGGGCCGCCCCGTGGCTCTCCGAATACCTCGAATCGCGGATGGAAGACGGGCTGGAGACGCTCACGAAGGGCGGGTTCGACCGGGAGGCGTTCCACGATCTGAACGTCGCGATGACGGCCGTCGAGGGCTACGCCGAGATGCTGATGGACCGCGCGTTCGACGCCGAGTACGCCGACCTGCGCGCGAAGTTGGACGCTCGTCGCCGCGGCGGCGGGCCGGTCGCCCGACTCGCCCGTCGGCTGCTCGGCCTCGGACTCAAGCGGCGGCAGTACGAACGCGGCGCGCGCTTCTTCCGGGCGGTGGCCGATGAACGGGGCGTCGAGGCGGCGGCGGCCGTCTGGGAGCGCCCGGAGAACCTGCCGACGAGCGCCGAGTTAGCCGATCCCGTGCGGTGGATCCGGCGAGTCGATCCGTAGGCCGGTGATCTGGCGGAGGTCGGGACCGGGATCGTCCTTCCAACTGGCTCTTAATCGATTCCTGATCGATCCCACAGTGACGCACGATCGGCCCGCCCTCGGCGCACAATCGATCCGCCACCGACGCACGATCGATCCGCCACCGATGCACGAACGACTTGCGGCGGCCGTGTCATCGACTTGGGACCGTCATACTCTTTCTTCCCCGGCGCAATCTACGGACGTATGCGCGTCAGAGACTGGCAGGACATCCTCGCGGACGTGACCGAAGCCGACGTCGATCCCGACGGCTGGCGCGCCGTCGCGGGGGACAGACGCCGCGGACTCGGGGAGGACTTTTACGTGGGCCATCCGGACGCCGGCGTGTACGCGCTCAAGACGTACGCGAAGAACCCGGCCGAACTCCGGGGCGTCGGGAGCCGTGTCGCCCGCCGGATCGACGACGACCTCGAACCGCTGCTACCCAGTCAGCGGCGCGACGAGGGCGGACGGTTCGCGGTGCAGTCCCCCCCTGAGGACGAGGATCACGCGAAATCGATGGCCAAGCGACTCGAAGAGGCCGTCAAGGTGCACTCGGAAGCGCCGACGACGCCCGATGACTTCTTCGAGGATATGATGGACGCGCTCGAAAGCCCGGCGTTCGGGCCGATGGACTACGAGTTCGACGGCCGACCCGACCGTCTCGACGACCTCACGGACGAGTTCGCCGACGCCGACGAGTTGCTCTCGAAGGACCTAGACGACCTCATCGAGGACGACGGCGTCGGCCGCGGATTCCAGTGACTCCGATCGCCAAACCGAAAGCCGGTCCGACAGCAGAAGCGCACGGGACGGTGTCGTGAGTGGTCGGACCGAGCCTCACCGACGACGAGCGAACCGTCGCGAGCCGACGACTGAAGCTCGGATTCGTCGCGCTCGTCGGATTCTCCGGCGCGCTCATTGCGGTTCAGGGCGGCGGCTCCACGACGAGTATCGCCGCCGGGTTCGTCGGCGGACTCGGTGTCGGCGTCGTACTCTTGTGGTTCCTGCTTCGCTGGTGGGCGGAGTTCCTCCCCTCCCCGGGCAACGGCCGCTGACGACGCCGAGGGCGACGAGGTAGCTCCCCTTGGCGTCCCTCGCGGCGTCGACGACACGTTCGACGGTGTCGATGCTCGCCCGTCCTCCGACTAGTCCTCCGAGACCGCACACTTCGCCGACCGATAGCGTCTTACCGCGCGACGCGCAGGTACGCCACGTGAAACTGCGCGGCCGGATCGTCGACGTCGGCGACGAGCGCGAGGTGGAGACGAAGTACGGCTCGCGAACGCTCGCGGAGGTGACGCTCCGTCCGGCGGGAGACACCGCTGCCGACGACGTTTCTGACGCTGTTCCCGACGCCGTTCGCGAGTCTGACCATCCCAGCGACGGCACGCTTCGACTCACGCTCTGGGGAAAGTGGACGCACACGGTCGAACACGCCGAGCTCGGAATGGAGCTGCTCGCGACCGACGTCGATACCTCGGAGTACCGCGGCGAGACCACGTACGCGACGACGGGCGACTCCTCGGTCGTGCTCGAACCGGGGTTCCTCGTCGACGTGACCGACATCCGCTCGTGGGTGCAGTGCCCGCGGATGTACTACCTGAACAAGCTCTCGGGGATCCCGCTGAACTACCCGGTCGTCAAGGGGACGATCGTTCACGAGGTGTTCGGCGACCTGCTGCGCGACCGCGACCTCGACGACTCGATCGACGAGCGCGTTCGGGAGGCGGGGCTGGAACTGGGCCTCCTCGGTCACGACGCCGAGGAGGTTCGCGACGAAGTCCGTCGCAACGCGGCCGCCATCGAGGGCTGGCTTCAACAGGGAACGCTCACCGAGGAGGACGCCTGGCGCTCGGAGTACACGCTCATCTCGCCGACGTTCGGCATCAAGGGCCGCGCGGACGCGCTCCGCCGCGGGATGCCGGTCGAACTGAAAACTGGAAAAAACACCAACCGCGAGCCGCGCTTTCAGGACAAGATTCAGGCGGCCGCGTACGCGCTCGTGCTCGCCGAGCGGGGCGTCCCGGCCGACACGGGGACGCTCCTCTACACGAAGAACACGGCCCTCGAACGTAACGAGGAGACCGGTGACCTCTCACCGGCCAAGGAGTTCTCGATCGGCGACGGGCTGCTCGACTTCGTCGTGCGGACGCGCAACGAGATCGCCGCGATGGAGTACGATTCGTCGGTTCCGACGGGGTATGAGGCCGACGCGCGCTGTGAGTACTGCTTCGAGCAGGACACCTGTATGGTCGTCTCGGGCCGACTCGACCAGGAGTCGAAGGCGGGACAGATCGGAAGCCCCGTCCCCGAGGAAGAGCGGGAGTACTTCGAGCGGTTTTACACCGCCATCGAGGCCGAACGCCGCGAGGTGCACGCGGAATACCGAAAGCTCTGGGAGCAGTCCGCCGAAGCGCGCGCCGACGACGATCGGGCGCTGATCGACCTCGAACCGCTCGACCGACGCGAACTCGACGACGGCCGCTGGGAGATGCGCGCGACGAAACCCGTCGATGCGGTCTCGAAGCTCCGGGCCGGTGACGTCGCGCTCGCGAGCGACGGCGACCCGGTCTCGGGCCACGCCGAACTCTGCCGGATCGTCGAACTCGGCGAGGAGGTCGTCATCACGGCCGACGAGCCCGTGTCGGTCCGCCGACTCGACGTCTATCCCTCCGAGATCGGCGTCGACCGGATGCTCACCGCGCTGCACGATTTCGTCCTGAAGGGCGACCGCGATCGAAAAGACGTGCTGTTCGGCCGACGGGAGCCCGCCTTCGCGGGCCGCTCGGCGAGCGAGTACGGTGCGGAAGTCGATCCGAACGGTGCCGGGGTCAAGCGAGAGGACGGCTCGAACACGTACGTCGACAACAACGACGCGCAGGACCGCGCGGTCCGACTGGCCGTCGACGCGGAGGACTTCGCGCTCGTCCACGGGCCGCCGGGGACGGGCAAAACCTACACCATCGCGCAGATCGTCCGGGCGCTGGTCGAGCGCGACGAGCGCGTGTTGCTCTCGGCGTTCACGAACCGCGCGGTCGACAACGCGCTCGAGGCGGTTCGAGAACAGGGAATCGCGGACGTCGTCCGCGTCGGAAGCGAAAACAGCGTTCGCGAGGATATGCTCGACGTCCGCTTGGAACGGGGCGGCGACCCGAACGAGCGCGCTGCCGCGCTACGCGAGGCGTCCGTCGTCGCGGCCACGACCTCCGCCTGCGGCTCGCGCGTGATGCGCGAGCAGTCCTTCGACGTCGCGCTCGTCGACGAGGCTTCACAGCTCACCGAGCCGGGCACGCTCGCCGCCGTCGAACTCGCCGAGCGGTTCGTCCTCGTCGGCGACCACGAGCAACTGCCGCCAGTCGTTCGTGCGGGCGGGGCGCAGAGCGCCCCGGGATCTGCGAGCGGCGAGCCTGCGGCGAAGCCGCGAGCCGGGAACGAACTCCGGACGTCGCTGTTCGAGCGGCTGATCGAGTCCCATTCGGATGCGTCGGTGCTCTTGGACCGACAGTACCGGATGAGCCAGCGCATTCAGGCCTTTTCCTCCCAGGAGTTCTACGACGGCGCGCTCCGCCCGGCGAACGGCGCGGTCGCGGGGCAGCGGCTCTCGGATCTCGGCGTCGACGAGGACGCGCTTCCGCCGGAACTCCGCGACCCTGTCTCGTTCGTCGACCCCGGGGGCGAGCGCGTCGGCAACACGAACCCCAGTGAGGCAGACCGCGTCAGCGAGATCGTCGAGGCGTACGTCGCAGCGGGTGTCGATATCGACGATATCGGCGTCATCGCACCGTTCCGCGCGCAGGTGGCGGAGATCTCCCGACGCACGGACGCGACCGTCGATACGGTCGACCGCTTCCAAGGCTCGGCCAAGGAGGTGATCGTCGTCTCCTTCGTCGCGAGCGGATCCCTCGACGGACCGATTTTCGAGGACTACCGCCGCGTCAACGTCGCGCTCACGCGGGCGAAAAAGTCGCTCGCGATCGTCGCCAGCGCGAATGCGCTCGCCTCTGATCCGTTCTACGAGCGGCTGTTGTCGTGGGCGCGGCGGTAACGAGCGCGCGCGTCGAGCGACGCTACTCCGCTTGTGGTTCGCCTTCCTCGTCGAGCGACGCCAACACCCGCTCGTGGAACTCCTGCAACACGGCGCTTTCGTCCTCGGCGAGAACGACGTCGCTCGCGAGCAGGGTGGCGAGGCCGAACGCGCGCGGGGTCGGCGAGTCGACCTGTTTCGTGACGACTTCGACGGTACCGTTCTGTATCTCCCCGAGTACGGCTTCGACCGCGGCCAGATTCAGTTTGTCCTCGACGATCTCTCGGTACGTCTCTTCTATCACGGCGAATTCGTCGAGACTCTCGGCGAACGAGAGGAGCATCTCCGCGGAGACCTGCTGTTCTGCGGCGGACTTCTCGTACCCCTTGTAGCGTTTCAGGATCATCAGCGCCCGCGTCGCGTTGATCCGGAAATACCGCTTGAGCAGGTCGGTCCCCGAGAGCGCATCACGTAGGTCTGCACGAACGCGATCGGGGTCGAGATCGTCGATCACCCCGGCGACGTCGACCTTCCGATTCAGCGGCATCGAGAGCGAGAAGCCGTTATCCGCGACGGCGATCTGGACGTTGGCGTTCGAGCGGTTGGCGCAGCGCGCGGCGACGAGTCGGGAGAGGCCGTCGTTGAACCGCCGTCCGAAGGTCGAGTGCACGTAGAAGTGCCGCCGATAGCTCTCGCGGTCGAGCGTCTCCTCGACGACGAGCCGTTCGGTGGTGGCGACGCTGTCCGCTCCGGCGTAGCGACGCTGTTCGTCGAACAGCCGCGTGATCGCGCGGACGGCGTTCTCGTCGATCGGAAACTCCCGAAGCCACGTTCGGACGGCGGGAGGGCCGCCCGCGTCGAGCCGGTCGAGCAGCTCCGACTGGAACGACGCGATCTCGCGACCGAGATCGTACGAGAGCGGCAGTCGTTCGGAGAACCACGAGGGAACCGTCGCCTGCTTGCTCGTCCGGTCGACGTACACCTTCGATCCGCGCCGGTAGCTGTACGCGAAGCGCTCGCCACCGAGGACGAACACGTCGCCTTTCTCCAACGTGTCGAGATAGCCCTCGTCGAGCGTTCCAACCCACTCGTTTCCCTGCCGGGTCAGCACCTCGCAGGTGAACGAGTCGGGAATGGTCCCGATGTTCGTCATATAGATGACGCGGGCGAGTCGTCCCCGTTTGCCGAGCAGCGGCTCGCCGACGTCGAAGGCCTCGTAGTGGTGTTCGCCGTCGGGCGGATCGTTGGTATCGCGCCAGATTTTCGCGTAGACGTTCTTGTCCTCGAGGCCGTCGTAATCGGCGGTGAGATACCGGAGCAGCCGCTCCCAGTCGTCGTCGGTGTAGTTCCGATACGGATACGCGCGGCGGAGCGTTTCGAGCACGTCCCCCTCGCGGCGGACGTCGTTGATCGCCATTCCGTAGACGTGTTGGGCGGCGACGTCGTGGGCGTTTTCCGGGATGAAGACCCGGTCAACGAAGCCCGATTCGGCCTTCTGCAGCATCACGGCGCACTCGACGAGTTCGTCTCGATCGAGCGCCAGTACGCGGCCTTCGACGGTCTGTCCGAGGCTGTGACCGGCGCGGCCGACGCGCTGCAGGAGCGACGCCACCGACTTGGGCGAGCCGACCTGCACGACCAGATCCAGATGCGGCATATCGATCCCGAGTTCGAGGCTCGTCGAGGTGGTCACGACGTCGAGAGTGCCGTCTTTCAGTCCCTCTTCGACAGTCTGCCGTCGCTCCTTGGAGAGGCTCCCGTGGTGACACCCCGAGTTCGACTCGTCGTAGTCCTCGAAGCGCTCTCGGAGCGTTTCGAGCACGCGCTCCGCGCCCGAGCGCGTGTTCGTGAAGACGAGCGTGTTCTCGTGGGACGCGACGAGTTCGTGGAGCCGGTCGTAGAACCCAGCTTGGACCGTCGATCGCGGGGTGTGGATCAGATCGTCGGTCGGAGACTCTAATCGGAGGTCGAAGTCGCGGACGAACCGCGTGTCGACGATCTCGCAGTCACGAGTCGCCCCGTTTCCGTCGCCGCCGACGAGAAACGCAGCCATCTCCGAGAGCGGCTCGACGGTCGCCGAGCAGCCGGTCCGGGTCGGCGATGCGTCCGTGAGGGCATCGAGGCGCTCCAAGGAGACCGACAGGTGCGTTCCGCGCTTGTTCGCCGCGAGACTGTGGATCTCGTCGACGACGACGTACTCGACGCTTCGCAGTTTCTCTTTGAACTTCGGCGCGTTGAGTAAGATCGCGAGCGTCTCCGGCGTCGTGTTGAGGATGTGGGGCGTCTCCTCTAGCATCCGCTGCCGCTCCGCGGAGTCGGTGTCGCCGTGGCGTATCGCGTGCCGGACGTCGACGTCCTCGCCGCGGTCGTCCATCCGGGCACGGATTCCCTCCAGCGGGACAGTGAGGTTACGGTGGATGTCGTTCGCGAGCGACTTCAGCGGCGAGATGTACAGGCAGTACACCCTGTTGTCGAGACCGTCCTCGCGCTCGCGACCGCGACGAAACAGCTCGTTCAGGATCGCGGTGAAGCTCGCGAGGGTCTTGCCGGAGCCGGTCGGGGCGCACACGAGTGCGTTCTCACCCTCGTCGACGAGCGGAATCGCCTCGCGCTGCGGCGGCGTGAAGAACCCGCCGTTCTGCGCGACGTAGCGGCCGAACCGCTCGATCCACCACTCGCGAACCGACGGTTCGAGCCGGTCGAGCACGTCCTCGTCGGCGATGTCGACGGATTCGGGATCGAACTCGAACGCCGGTGTCGACGCGTCGCTCTCCGTGCTCCCCGCTGAATCGGCTGCCTCGCCGTTCGCCGCCGGAGTGGTGGCGGCGGGCGCGCTAGCTGCCTCCTCGCCTGTGGCTGTCTCTTCGCCTGCGGCGGCGACCCGTCGGAGCAACTCGCGCCCGCTCTTCGGCATCGTGCGTAGGTTGGTGCGGACGGATAAGTGGGTTCTGCCGTACGAACGGAGACGTGGGTTCTGCCGTACGAACGGAGACGTGGATTCTGCCGTACGAACGGAGACGTGGGTTCTGCCGTACGAACGGAGACGTGGATTCTTCCCCATTCGGTACTGTCGCTGGGGAGACCGTGCTGTCAGCACGTCCGAGATCTCCCCGGGAATTTGGCGAACAGTCGGCACCCGCTTCCGGCGACGTCCTCGCGAGCGCCGCCGATCTCATCCCACGCCGGTGTGCCGAACAACCGCAGACGACGCGGGGTGTCTGTTACGTCACGGGTGCGTTGGCCTCGTCTCCGGATATAAACGCTCGCCCGCGGGGTGGGGTCGTTCGCGTCCGTCCCGAACCTCTTTCGGCCGTCCCGCCGTACGCCGTCGTATGCGCCTGACCTTCCTCGGGACCGGCAGCGCGATGCCCGTTCCCGACCGCGTCCAGACGGGCTTGCTCCTCGAGAGCGAGGAACGGTCCCTGCTCGTCGACTGCGGCAGCGGCGTCCTCCATCGGCTCGCCGGTACCGACGTCGGCTACGAGGGCGTCTCCTCCGTCCTCCTGACGCATCACCACCTCGATCACGTCGCGGACCTGCTTCCGCTCCTGAAGGCGCGTTGGCTGGCCGGAGAGGAGTTCCTCGAAGTCGTCGGACCCGCGGGGACCAAGTCCCTCGTCGACGGCCTGCTCGACGTGCACGACTACCTCGACGGACGCGTCGATCTGAGCGTCCGCGAGGTCGGACCGACCGAGTTCGAGATCGCCGGGTTCGACGTCTCCGCGACGGAGATGGTCCACTCGATGGACTGTCTAGCCTACCGGTTTTCCGACGCGGGCTCGGCGGGAGACGTCGTGTACTCCGGCGACGGCGAGGCTGCGGCGAGCCTCGCGAACTTCGCCGACGGGGCCGCACTGCTCGCACACGACTGCTCCTTTCCGGACGACGTCGACGTCTCGAATCACCCGACGCCGTCGCGGCTCGGTTCGGTCCTCGCGGGCCACGAGATCGGGCGCGTCTACCTCACGCACCTCTATCCGCACACCGAGGATCGCCACGAGGAGATGCTCGACTCGATTCGGTCCCGGTACGACGGCGACGTTCGGTTCGCCCGCGACGGACTCCGCGTCGAGGTCGAGTGATCAGTCCGCTCGAGCACGGTGACGCGAATCGCGCCCGCCTCTCGCGGCAACTGTTTACTCACTCCGGATAGAAGGGTCGGTATGAACGACGTTATCTCGGGGCTCGAAGGCGACCTCCGATCGAACGGGATCAGCGTCGAGTCGATCGATCCGAACGGAGAGACGGTCGATTTGGCCTATCTCACGGCGTTCCCTGACGTCTCGGTGAACCACCAGGAGATGGGACGCGCCCTCCGGACGTTCATCGACGCTGCCGAACACGGCGAGTGGGAGCCGAAGCGCGTCGAGGCGACGGTCCTCCGTCACGAGGACGACGTCCAGGGGAGCTGGCACGCCGAGGCCGACTGGTTCCGCCAGTACCTCGACTACGACAGCAGCGGCGAGGAGTTCTCCGCGCGAGTCATCGGGACGCTCTCGGAGGGTCGGCCGTGACGATCCGCCGTCCCGAACACGACGACAGCAGCGACCAGTCCACGGTCGAACGAGGACCGCGGCCGGAAGCGCGTCGCAAGCGTCCCTCCCGCGACGACTTCTCGACGGTTACACTCACGTTCCGAAGCGGCGGCGAGCGCTGCGTCGGGCGGCTCTACCGGCCGGACCGACCCGCCGACCCGGCGCTGATCGTCCTGGGCGGCGGACCGATCGGAGCGGAGGGCGCGGGGCTCGACCGGTTCGCCGAGCGCCTCGCTGCGGCCGGGTGCGCGGTGTTCCACTTCGACGAGCGAACGACGGGAGACAGCGACGGCGAGCCGCGAAACCACCTCTCTCCGACGCGCCAACGCGCCGATTGGGAGGCGGCGCTCGCGGGGTTACGCGGCCGCAGCGACGTCGCCACCGACCGCGTGATCCTCTGGGGCATCGACCTCGCCGGAGGGACCGTTCTCGACGTCGCCGCCGACGATCCGCGGGTCAGCGCCGTCGTCGCGCAGACGCCGATCCTCGACGGACGCGCGTTCCTCCGACAGCGGGGCGCGGGATTCCTCGCGAAAGGGATTCTCTCGGGCGTCTGCGACGTCATCCAGTCGCGACTGCGTGGGCCGCATACGGTCCCGATCGCCGACGAGAGCGGCGAATCCGGCGGTTCCGCGCTCGTCTCCACGCCAAGCGCGCATCGCGCGTACCGCGACCTCGTCGACGACGACTGGGAGAACCGAACCCCGGCGCGGTCGCTCCTCGCGCTGGCCCGCCACACCGCTGGCGACGACCGCGATCGACTCGCCTGTCCCGTCCTGTTCGTCGGCGGCACCCGCGACGACGTCGTCCCGATCGAATCGATCGAAGCCGCGAGCGAGTCGCTTGCGAACGCGACGCTGGTCCGCCTCCCCGCGGGGCACTTCGACCTCTACGACGGCAGGGGATTCGAGCAGGCGATCGGCCACGGCCTCGCCTTCGTCGACGCGGCCGTCTCGGAGTGATCCGGTCGGATCCGGTGACTGCGCCGTCGGCGTAACCGTCTTTTAGCTCCCGAGCGCACTTCCTCGAATGAGCCTCACGCGGACTGTCGAACTCGACGGGCACATCATCGACTCCGGGACGTTGCAGCGCACGTTCGGGATCGTGATGGACTTCGGCGGCACCTTCGAGATCGAGACGTTCGACGTCGGACGGCGCAAAGACGAGACCTCGTACTGCCGGATGCAGGTCAGCGCCGACGACGAGCAGTCGCTCCGAGAGATCCTCCACGAACTCCACCAGAACGGGGCGAACCTCGCGGATCCCGTCGACGCCCGGGTCGAACCCGCCCCGGCGGACCAAGTCGTCCCGCACGGCTTCTACTCGACGACGAACCACCCGACGGAGATCAGATACGACGGCGAGTGGATCCCCGTCGAACACATCGAGATGGACTGCGCGATCGTCGTCGAAGCGGGTGGGTCAAAGGCGAGCGACGGCGACGCCGGGGAACCTGACGTCGACACCGACGGCGAATCCGACGGGGGCGTTCGCGCTCGAACGAAAGTTCTGAACGCGATCCGCGAGGGTGACCTCGTCGTCACCGATGAGGCGGGGATCCGCGTCAAGCCGCCGGACCGCCCCCGCGACGCGTCCGGTCCGTTCGGGTTTATGCAGGGGGGCGTCTCCTCGGAGCGGCCCTCGGAGTCGCTCATCCGGGAGGTCGCCGACGCGGTCGTCGCGACCGAAGAGCGGGACGAATCGGTGCTCGTCGTCGCCGGACCGGCGGTCATTCACGCGGGCGGCGGCGACGACCTCGCGCGACTGGTCCGCGCGGGATACGTGGATATGCTCTCGGCGGGCAACGGGTTCGCCACCCACGACATCGAACGCGGGCTCTACGGGACGTCGCTGGGGATGGATATGGAGACGATGGAGCATCCACGGACGGGCCACAAACACCACATCTACGCGATCAGCGAGATCATTCGGGCTGGCGGGATCGAACCGGCGGTCGAAGACGGTCTCGTCACGGAGGGCGTGATGTACGAGTGCGTCGAAAACGACGTCCCGTACGTGCTCGCGGGCTCGATCCGCGACGACGGACCGCTCCCGGACACGATCACCGACGCCGTCGAGGCGCAGAACGCGATCCGAGAACAGGCCCGCGAGGCCGACCTGGTCCTGCTGCTCTCGTCGCTGCTTCACTCCGTCGCCGTCGGCAACTGCCTCCCGTCGACGACGAAGGTCGTCTGCGTCGACATCAACCCCGCGACCGTGACGCAACTGCTCGACCGCGGCAGCTCTCAGGCGATCGGGATGGTGACCGACGTCGGCACGTTCGTCCCGCTGCTCGCGGACGCGATCCTCGATTCCGAGGCATAAGTCGGCGGTCGCTCGCCTCGCTCACTCGGCTTGCTCACCCGGTCACTCGGCTTGCTCACCCGGTCACTCGAACTCGTCGCTCGACCGAATTGGTCACTCGGCGTCTTCGAGCGGAACGACGATCATCGGCCGCGTCGAGTGAAGGAGGATCCGCTGGGCGGTGCTGCCAAAGACGACCTTCGCGGTCGGGTTCCGCTTTCGGATGCCGAGGGCGATCTCGTCGGCGTCGACCCGCTCGGCCTGATCGAGGACGTCCTTGTACGGATCGTTACCGCGAACGTACTGGTGGGTCTCCACCGTCGCGATCGCACCCAGTCGCGATGAGACGACGTTGAGCGCCTCCTCGCCGTCGCGGACGTCCACCGCGTCGGTCTCCTCGCCGCCGCGGTGGGAGTTCACCGCGTGGATCTCGTCGCTGCCGGAGATCCGTTCGACGAGGTAATCGCAGAGTCGGGCGCTCGTGTCGACGTGGTTCGTCGCGAGTACGTACGTAGTCATACCATAGCTACCGCGTGGTATGACCAAAAATCCACCACTCCCGAGCCCGACACCGACCCACGGGTGTCGGTGCTATGCGAGGTGGACGCCCTCGACTTCAGTCGCGAGCCACTGGCACACTCAAGTCACTCCTGGTCGAATCGAACGTATGGATCGACAGCGGTTCCTGTTCGTCTCCGCCGACGCCGCCCTCGTCACCGATCTCGCGTGGCAGATCCACCGCGAGGGCCACGACGTGAAGTACTACATCGAGGCCGAGAGCGACCGAGAGATCGGGGACGGGTTCGTTCCGAAGACCGACGACTGGGAGTCGGAGGTCGAATGGGCCGACGTCATCGTCTTCGACGACGTCTGGGTGGGCTCGGACGTCGGCACCGGCGCCCTCGCGCGGGAACTCCGCGAGCGGGGGAAGGCGGTCGTCGGCGGCACGCCGAACACCGATCGACTCGAAGAGGACCGCGGATACGCGATGGAAGTACTCGAAGAGCACGGCGTCGATACCATCGAGCACCACGTGTTCCGGGACTTCGACGCGGGAATCCAGCACGTCCGAGAGAACCCCGCTCCCTACGTGATCAAACCGCTCGGCGAGGTGCAGAACGTCAAGCGCCTCCTGTACGTCGGTAACGAGGACGACGGCAGCGACGTCGTCGACGTGCTGAACGCTTACAAGAAGGCGTGGGGTCACCGTATGAAGGGCTTCCAACTCCAGCGGAAGGTCGAGGGCGTCGAGATCGCCGTCTGCGGGTTCTTCAACGGCGAGCGGTTCATCGATCAGGTGAATTTCAACTTCGAGCACAAGAAGCTGTTTCCCGGAAACATCGGGCCGTCGACAGGCGAGATGGGGACATCGATGTTCTGGGCGGGTCGCAACGAGCTGTTCGAGGAGACGCTCGGAACCCTCGAAGAATGGCTTGCGGGGGAGGGCTACGTCGGAAGTATCGACATCAATTGTATCGTGAACGAAACCGGGATTTACCCGCTTGAGTTCACCCCGCGGTTCGGCTACCCGACGATCGCCCTTCAGGAGGAATCGATCGAGTCCTCGACCGGGCGGTTTTTCTCCGATCTCGCTCGCGGGGCAGATCCCGACCTCGAAGTCCACCGGGGCTTTCAGGTCGGTGTTCGCGTCGTGTTGCCGCCGTTCCCCTTCGACGACGAGAAGACGTACGACGAGAACTCCCGGAACGCCGCTATCGTGTTTCAGTCGGACAGTCGGGAAGGGATCCACCTCGAAGACACGAAGAACGTCGACGGACAGTGGCGCGTGGCGGGCGAGAGCGGAATGCCGCTCGTCGTTACCGGGAAGGGGGAGACGATGCAGCAGGCCCGCGAGCGGTGCTACGCCCGCATCGAGGACGTCGTGATCCCGAATATGTACTACCGCGACGATATCGGAGAACGGTGGACCGCGGGCGACGGCGACAGACTCCAGGCGTGGGGGTATCTCGGCCCCTAAGCGTAGAGGCCGCTCATTCCTGAGTCACGGAAGCGTACGTATGATCGGCCGAGTACTCCCCGAGGACCGCAGCTAAGAGTCAGTGGCTCCGTCACCCCGGCGTTCGTATTACGTCCAGACGGATGTCAACGTCACCCGACCGTCGATGAGTGTCAACAACTGGTAACCGCACACCCAACTTTTTATAACCCGTACTCGACACTTAGGTGTACATTATGTCTACTCAAGAAATCACACTCAAGAGCACGCTCGCCGGATTCACGGCGGAGGGGAAGCTTCACACGTTAAGCGTCTGGTTCATTCTCGCACTCAGGCTGATGATGGGACTGGCGTTCTTCCAGAGCGGATTCGATAAGGTCCTCTCCGGAAGTTTCAGCGCCGCGGGCTATCTGCAGAACGCCCCGGCGGCGAACGGCAGTCCGGCCGCGGACCTGTTCGCCGCGATGGGCCAGATGCCGTGGTTCGTCGACTTCGTCAACGTGGCCGTTCCGTGGGGAGAGATCCTCATCGGCCTCGGACTCATCGTCGGGGCGTTTTCACGCCTCGCGGCGTTCTGGGGCGCGTTTATGATGCTCCTGTTCTACCTGGGGAACTGGGACATCTCCCACGGCTACATCAACGGCGACTTCGCGTATATGCTCGTGTTCCTCTCGGTTGCCGCCTTCGGTGCCGGGCGGATCCTGGGCCTCGACGCCTACATCGAGCAGTACGACGTCGGCGGCGAACCGCTGATCGAGCGGTACCCGTGGATGCGCTACATCCTCGGCTAATCGCCGTCCTTTCGGTTTTCACTGTTTTTCACGACGATACGCTCCACGCTCGCACGAAGACGGCTAGCGCACCGATCACGCCAGCGACGACGCCGACGACGAGTGCCGCGATGACGCCGAATCCAGTGCCGAGCACGAGTGCGGCGAACCCGACGAGGAACGCGACCGCGAACCCGACGAGCGCCCTCGCGAGCGTCGGCGATCGGCCCCGGTAGCTGAGCAGGACCACCGCGGCCGCGACGACGCCGACGAAGACACCCGCCGGAAGCCCGAGAAACACCGAGAATTCCACAGTCGACGACAGGATCTCCGTGACTGCGACGAACGCCGCTACGGACGCTGCGAGACCCGCGAGCGCCGCCGATCCGACCTCACGAACGTTCATACACCGAGTACGGCGCGTCCGGAGAAAAGTATATGCTCGCTGACTCGTTGTTTGGACGCTTTCTGATTCGTTGTTTGGACACCCCCTGACTCGTTGTTCGGAGTTCCCGCGGTATCGTCAACACCGCGTACGTGGGTGTCGAGGACGACTTTATCGACGCTGACAGCCCTCAGGCGACGAGGAGCCACGCGAGTAAGACGACCAGCCCGCCGATCGAGGTTGAGACCACCGCGTGGATGCGCAGTCGATCGAGAAGCGCGTGGGCGTCGCCGGAGACCGAAAGCAGGTCGTGAATCTCGCTCCCGATCTCACAGCGGGGCAGGAAGTCCATCGCGACGTGGAGGAAGACCCCGGCGGCGAAGCCGAACACGAGGCCGCGTACCGGTCCGGCCGCCGGAAGGGCGACCATCGACGAGAGGAGGCCCGCGACGCCGACGCCGGTCGCCGGGAGTAGCAACACCGACGGGTCGCGCCCGGTGTTCGCGAGGCGGCGCGCCGCGGCGTATCCGGCGGGGCCCTTGTGCGAGACGATCGCGAGGCCGAGCAGCGGCCCGAGTTCCGGCATATTTCCGTAGATGATCCCGATGATCGCTCCCGCCGAGAAGGCGTGCGCGGTCAACTCCGCGACGGTCCGGTCCATCGGGAGATCCATATGGGCGAGCCGGTGGCCGATCGTGTGCGAGGCGAAGCCCGCGAGCAGGCCGAACGCGACGCCGAAACCGCCCCACCGGGGGTGCTGGCCGATCGCCTGCGGGACCAGGAAGACCGCCGCGCTCGTCACCATCGCCCCCGCTGCGAGGCCGTATCCCCACACCAGCGCACCGGCGCTTTCGCCGCCGGTCTTCGCCCCCAGCGGGGCTGCCACGGCCATCGCCAGGAACGCGACCCACGAGATGCCGACGAGTTTTCCGGCCCCGGTCGTCCCGGTGACGATCGCGAACACCGACAGCGCGGCGAGTACCAGTGTCGCGACGACGCCGAGACGAGAGATTCGAGTCACGATATGAACTCGGATCCCGAAATTAATAACACTCACGTTCTCGCGGACGAAATCGCCGCTTCGGTTCGTCCGCTTCGTGATCCACTTACCGCTCCGTGACCATCCTACCCGTTTCGTGAGGCGATCCGGCCAGCCGATTTATACCCACTACGCTCCACTGTTGGGCTATGGACGCGATTTCGGACTCCCGCTCGCTCGACGGCGCGGACGTCGTCGTCGTCGGTGGCGGTTTCGGCGGCCTCTCGACGGCCTGTTATCTCTCCGGTGCGGGTGCGGACGTGACGCTGTTGGAGAAGAACGGGCAACTCGGCGGACGAGCGAGCCGATTGGAAGTCGACGGGTTCCGCTTCGATATGGGACCCTCGTGGTATCTGATGCCCGACGTATTCGAGCGCTTCTTCGCCCACTTCGATCACGAGCCCGCCGACTACTACGATCTCACGCGACTGGACCCGCACTACCGGATCTTCTTCAAAGACGGCGACCGCGTGGATATGGTGCCGGACCTCGAACAGAATCGACGGGTCTTCGAGTCATACGAACCCGGCGCGGGCGAGCGTTTCGACGACTACCTCGAAAAGTCGAAGACGAACTACGAGGTCGGGATGGAGCACTTCGTCTACGAGGACCGGACGTCGGTCCGAGACTTCCTCGATTGGGACGTCGCGAAGAACGCCCGCGGACTCTCCCTGATCGGGTCGATGCAGCGCCACGTCGAGAAGTACTTCGACCATCCGAAGCTTCAGCAGATAATGCAGTACACGCTGGTGTTTCTCGGGGGGGCACCGACGAACACCCCCGCGCTGTACAACCTGATGAGCCACGTCGATTTCAATATGGGCGTCTACTACCCCGAGAACGGCCTCGGTGGTGTCGTCGACGGTATCGTCTCCCTAGGCGAGGAACTCGGCGTCGACTTCCGAACCGACGCGCCGGTCACCGAGATTCGAGGTCACCAGGGCGCGTTCGTCGTTCGGACCGAGCGTAACGACGGTCGACCCGGGAGCGGCGAGGAGTTCTATCCCGACTACGTCGTCAGCGACGCCGACTACCGACACACCGAAATGGAGTTGCTCCCCCCCGAAAACCGCCAGTACGACGCCGACTACTGGGATTCCAGAACGTACGCGCCCTCCGCGTTCCTCCTGTATCTCGGCGTCGAGGGCGACGTCGATCCGCTCGAACACCACACGCTCGTGCTGCCGACCGACTGGGACGAGCACTTCGATCGGATCTTCGACGATCCGGCGTGGCCGGAGGACCCGGCGTACTACCTCTGTGTCCCCTCCGAAACCGACGACAGCGTCGCTCCCGAGGGCCACTCGAACCTCTTCGCGCTCGTCCCGATCGCGGCGGGGTTGGAGGACACGCCCGAACTGCGGGCGGAGTTCCGCGACCTCGTGCTGGACGACATCGAGGAGAACACCGGCGTGGCCCTCCGCGATCGGATCGTCGTCGAGGAATCATTCTGCGTGAACGACTTCTCCGAGCGGTACAACAGCACGAACGGCACCGCTCTCGGTCTCGCGCACACGCTCAGACAGACCGCGCTGTTCCGGCCGCCGCACCGGTCTTCAGCGGTCGACGGCCTCTACTTCACCGGGTCGTTCACGACGCCCGGCATCGGCGTGCCGATGTGTCTCATCAGCGGCCAGTTGACCGCCGAGGCGATGATCGAACGGGCGGGCTGAGCGAATGGCTACGCACGCTCGAACCGGGGGAATCACCGGACGCCTTCGGTATCTCTTGACGCTATCGCGGCCGCGCTTTTGGCTCTACCTTGCGGGACCCGTCGCGGTCGGTGCGACCTTCGGCGCGGAGACGACGGCCGACCTGTTCGCGCCGGTGACGCTCGTCCTGTTCGCGTACTTTCTCCTCCCGGCGAACGTCTTTCTCTACGGCGTCAACGACGTCTTCGACGCCGACGTCGACGCCGACAACCCCAAGAAAACCGAGCGGGAGGCTCGCTGGCGTGGCGATCCCAGTATCGCGGTTCTCATCGCTGCGTCGGCGGTGCTGGGCGTGGCGGTGTTCGGGGTCGCTCCGCTCGTGGCGTGGCCGTACCTCGTCGGCTTCTTCTTCCTCGGACTGCAGTACTCCGCGCCGCCGCTACGCTTCAAGACGACGCCGGTTCTGGATTCGGTCTCGAACGGGCTGTACATCCTCCCGGGCGCGGCCGCCTACGCGGCGGTCGCGGGGGCCCATCCGCCGCTCGCGGCTCTCGCGGGCGCGTGGCTCTGGACGATGGGGATGCACACGTTCTCGGCCATCCCCGATATCGAACCCGACACGGAGGTCGGAATACGCACGACCGCGACGTTCCTCGGCGAGCGGCGAACGCTCGCGTACTGTCTCGGCTGCTGGCTCGCCGCCGCGGTCACCTTCGCGCTGGTCGACGTCAGGATCGGCCTGTTGCTCGTCGCCTACCCGGCGCTCGTCTTCGTGATCTATCGCTCGAACGTCGACGTCGAGCGCGCCTACTGGTGGTATCCGATCGTGAACACGGCCGTCGGTACGGTCCTGACGCTCGGCGGGCTCTGGAGGCTCGTCTATGCCTGACTCCTCCGGAGGCTCGTCTATGCCTGACTCTTCGGGAGATTCGTCTACATCTGACTCTTCCGGAGTCTCGTCTACGCCTGATTCGATGGCCAGCGAGTCGCGCTCGGATCGACTTCCGAGCACCCGCGCGGAGTGGGAGGCCCGACTGGAGGAACTGGTCAGGGAGAACCGCTTTACCATCTCGGTGTTCTTCCCGCTGAACGGGATCGTCCTCCTGCTCGCCAGCGCCGAGGGAGCGCTCCCCGAGCCGCTCGCGTTCAACGGCCTGCTGATCCTGCTCGGGACGCTCGTGATGCGCTCGCCGCTCGTCGTCGGCCTTCTCCCGATCACCGACCGGCGCGCGGCCGCGGGCGTCGGCGCATTGACGCTGTACGCTTACGGGATCGAGTACCTTGGCGTTCACACCGGCGTTCCCTACGGCGAGTTCTTCTACGGCGTCGACCTCGGGCCGATCGTCGGCGGGGTTCCGCTCGGCCTGCCGGTCTTTTTCATCCCGCTCGTGATGAACTCGTATCTGCTCTGTCTGCTGCTCTTGGGTGATCGCGCCGCCCGGACGGGCGTCCGTCTCCTCGCGGTGATCGCGGCGGTGCTGGCGATGGACGTCGTCCTCGACCCCGGTGCGGTCGCGCTCGGCTTCTGGGTGTACCCGAAGGGCGGCGCGTTCTACGGCGTCCCGCTGTCGAACTACGCCGGGTGGGTGCTCTCTGCCGCGGTCGCCGTCGTCGCCATCGACTGGGGTTACGACCGACGCGCGCTCCTCGCGCGGCTCGACGACTGCGAGTTTCTGCTGGACGATCTGATCTCGTTCGTCATTCTCTGGGGCGGTATCAACGCGTGGTTCGGCAACTGGATCCCCGTCGCGTTCGCGGCGCTGTTCGGTCTCGGACTACTCCGGACCGATCGGTTCGACGCGCCGCTTTCGGCGGGGTCGTGGAACAACCTCGGACGGGACGAGTCAGCGACAGATCGGAAGCGGTGATTGGCAGGAAGAGCGACGACCGACCGAAAGCCGCCAGTTGACGACGAACACCGTGCGCCGTCGCGGACGGCGGCCGTCAGTTATTCGGTGAACCCGCGGATCCACCCGGACAGCCGGCGGCCCAGACACCCCGAGGAGAGCGGCCACCACGTCCGGTTCGTGGACGGGCCCGAGTGACCCGATTCGGTCGCCGCCTCGTCTTCTTCGGGATACGGAACGACGCTGACTTGTCGGAAGACGGCGACCGGATCGCGCTCGACCGCCCAGTACAGCCGGGTCTTCACGAGTAACAGCAGCTTTCGTGACGTCGACAGCGACGGCGTCGTCGAGAGGACGTCGCAGTCCAGTTTCCGGATCTCGCGGTGGTGGTCGGCGTAGAGCACGGCCGCCAGAAGCACCGCGAACTGGCAGTCCTCGGGTAGGTGCGGAATCCCCTCGACGCCCTCGCGGTAGAGCGATTCGGTCCGCCGGAGTTCGGCCTCCATCGCCGCGCGAAAGTCCCCGTCGAACTCGAAGTTCAGGATCTGTTCTTCGGTGACGCCGTGCTCGTCGAGCGTCTCCCGCGGGAGGTAGATCCGGTCGCGTTCGACGACGTCCTCGCGGACGTCACGGAGGAAATTTGAGAGTTGGAACGCCTCACCGAGGGCCGTGGCGTGCGGCAGCGCCCGTTCGGCCTCCGGCGTCTCCATAATCTGGGTCATCATCCGGCCGACGGCCGCGGCCGACCCGTCCATGTACGCCTCCAACTCCTCGTAGGTCTCGTAACGGTCCTTCTCGATATCTGCGAGCATCGCATCGACGAACACGTCGATGTCGGCCTCGGCGATGTCGTACCGCTCGCGAAGCTCGACGAACGCGACGAGCACCGGATCGTCGCTCTTCTCGTGACCGAGCACCTGCCTGCGCAGTTCTTCGAGTTGGCGGCGCTGTTCGGCTGGCGAAGCCGTGTCGGCCGCGTCGACGACTTCGTCGGCCATCCTGAAGAACGCGTACAGCACGTACGTCGCGTGCCGGACGCGCTCGGGGAGGACCCGAGTCGCCAGGTGGAAGGTCTTTCCCGTGCGGCGCTGAATCGCCTTGCTCTGTCGGATCTGTTCTGCTTTGACCATCGTTAGGTGTCACGGTTCAGGGCGTCTCGTCGCGGTACCGTCGGACCACTCATCTGTCATCCAATGGACGGACCGGACTCATATAACGCTTCGTGCCGATCTGAAAGAAAATCAGGCGAAACTGGAAGAAACGGCCAGTAGACTCATATACCACGATTCTCGCACCTCTCCGGATATTGTCATATCACCAGAACGTGTCGCTGCAGTCGTAGATCACGCCGTGCTCGGGGCAGACGTACTTGCAGTGGCGATGGTCCATCGATCGCTCGCAGATCGGACACGGACGTCCGGGGAGCGTCTCGACGCCGTCGTCGACGTCGGCCGCGTCACTCGCCTCGCTCGGATCGCTCACGTCGGACCCGGCGCTCGCCGACGATAAGAAGGTTCGCGTTTGAAAAGCGAGTCGGAACCGACCCGTCGACAGTCGAACCGGCGAAACCGAGCGCGTTCAGCCGACGCTCAGCACTCCGACCAGCCGCAGGACTCGCAGGTCTTGCAGCCTTCGGAGTAGTACAGCGACATACTGCCGCACTCGGGGCATTCGGGGCTCTCTCCGGCCGCGAGCAGGTCGTCGGTCGCGTCCGGTGCGGCGTCCATCGGCGTTCCGTCGTCCGTCTGCGCGTCGGGGTTCACGGGTGCGTCGCCGACGTCGACGGCCGCGCCGCCGTCGGTTTCGCGACCCGCCGAGAGGTCGGCTTCGGCCCCATCGGACAGTTCCGTGAGGTTCTGCTGCTGCGGGTAGCCCTTGTCGATCTCGCCGTCGAGGTAGCGCCGCATCGCCGTGCCGATCGCGTCCGGAATGGAGTTGATCTGCTCGCCTTTGTCCCAGGCGACCTTCGGGCTGCGGATGCCCTGTAGCTCGCTGGCGATCTCGCTCGGATCGACGCCGGAGCGGAGCGCAGTCGAGATGGTCTTCGCGAGCGCCTCGGTGAAGGAGGCGGTGAAGCCGCCGGAGTTGCCGATGTTCGCGAACAGCTCGAACGGCTGGCCGTGCTCGTCCTCGTTGATGTTGACGTAGAGCTTTCCGTAGCCCGTGTCGATGCGCTGGGTCACGCCGTGGAGCACGTCCGGCCGCGGCCGTTTCTTGCCCAGATCGGTCTCGCCGTCGGCCGCCGACAGGAGGCGGTCGACCTCCTCGTCGAGCGCGGCCTGTACGGCCTCGTTGTCGAGGAAGCCCTCGAGGCCGCCGAAGACCTCCTCGATCTGTTCGACCAGCGTCTCCGCGGCCTCGCCCTCGTCGGCGAAGTCGGCGTTCTTCGCGCGGGTGGTGAGGACCTGCTTCGAGCGCGTGCCGTCGCGGTAGACGGTGACGCCCTTGCCGCCGTTACGGTAGATGTAGCGGTACACCTCGTCCATATCCTCCTTCGACGCGGAGTTCGGGAAGTTGCAGGTCTTCGAGATGGCGGAGTCGACGCCCTCCTGGGTGGCGCACTGGACCGCCGCGTGCTGCTTGCCCGAGAGGTCGCCGGTGACGACGAACAGCTCCGAGATGGCGTCCGGGACGGTCGACAGCGACGAGACGCCGTCGAACTCGTTCGCGGCCATCTGCTCTTGGGCCTCTTTCTTTACGGCGTCGACGTCGATGTCGTTGGCCTCCAGGACTCGGAGGAAGTAATCGTCGAACTCGACGAGCATCTCGTCGCCCTGGACGTCGTCTGAGACGTTCTTGTAGTAGGCGACGTTGTAGATCGGCTCGATCCCGCCCGTCGTGTTGCCGACCATCGAGGTCGTGCCCGTCGGCGCGACGGTGGTCGTGTTGTGATTCCGGACCGGGAAGCCCTCGGCCCACTCGTCGGCGTCGAGGCCGGTGTGGTGCTCGAACCACTCTCGGTATTCGGTCGGGTTCGCGTACTTCGAGTCGTCCCAGTCGTTGAACGCGCCGCGCTCGTCGGCGAGTTCGTGACTGGTCCACTTCGAGGTGTGGTTGATGTGCGTCATCAGCTGTCGGGCGACCTCGTTGCCCGCCTCGGTACCGTACTGGATGCCGAGCTGGATGTACAGCTGCGCCAGCCCCATTACGCCCAGCCCGATCTTCCGCATATCGCGGACCTTCTGCTCGATTTCGGGCACCGGGAAGTCCGACATCGTGACGACGTTCTCGAGGAAGTGCGTCCCTCGGTCGATGCGGTAGTCGAACTCCTCCCAGTCGATGGCGTCGGCGAGGAACGCGTCGACGGCGTCTTCGAACGCGTCGAACTCGTCGCCGTGCTCGTCGTACCAGAGCCGCCAGTCGGGAGCGTCGAAGTCGACGAGCGTCGAGAGGTTGATGTGTCCGAGGTTGCAGGCCTCGTACTCTTCGAGCGGCTGCTCGCCGCAGGGGTTCGTCGCCAGGATCCGGTGGTCGGGGTGCTCCTCGACGTCGAAGGAGTGCTGTTTGTTGACGCGTTCGAGGTAGATGACGCCCGGTTCGCCGTTCTCGTGCGCGCCGTCGACGATCTGGTCCCAGAGCTTCTCGGCCGGGACCGAGAGCACTTCGCCGACCTCGACGTGCTCGCCGAGCCCGAACATATCGTACAGTTCCTTCGTCTCGGGCGTCGCGACGTGTGGTTCCTCCGTGCGGGGGTTCGTGAAGGTGAACTCCTCGCCCGCGAACAACGCCTCCATAAAGTCGTCGGTGACGCCGACGGAGATGTTGAAGTTCGAGAGGTGCCCCTCGACCGCGTTCCGGAGGTGTTTGGGGACGCGTCCCTCCTCGTCGATGAGTTCGCGCGCCTCTTCGAGCGCGTCCGCGAAGGAGTTGTGCGTGAAGTCGTCGGGGTCGTTGAGCCGAAGCGTGTTCGCCAGCGAGACGTCCTTGTTCTTCGCGTGGAGGAACTGGATGACGTCCGGGTGGCTGACGCGCATCACGCCCATCTGTGCGCCACGCCGCGCGCCGCCCTGTGCGATCGTCTCACAGAGCTGATCGTACGTCCGCATAAACGTGATCGGGCCCGAGGCGATGCCGCCGGTCGATCCGACTGCGTCGCCGTAGGGACGGAGTCGCCAGAACGCGTACCCCATCCCGCCGCCGCTCTGGAAGACCTGTGCGGCCTCCTTCGCGGTCTGGTGGATGTCGTCGATGTCGTCGTCCGGCGAATCGACGAAACACGCCGAGAGCTGCTGGAGTTCGTCGCCCGCGTTCATCAGCGTCGGCGAGTTCGGCATAAAGGAGAGGTCCTCCATCAGCTCCTCGAACTCCTGTCGCTTGTTTTCGACCGCGGAGCGGATCTCCTTGGGGAGTTCGGGAACGACGGTGTCGTAGGCGAACTTGTTGACGTTGTACACCGACAGCGACGTCTCCGCGTCCGCCTCTGGGGTGACGCCCTTCCCGAACACGTCCTCGGCGAGTTCGTCGCGGCGCGGGTGGTCGGGCTTCAATTGCTCGGGCGTGACGGTCACGTCGATGTCCCGCTTTTCGGCCTCGTAGACCGCCTCGGCGAGCGCGACGTTCTTGGCGACGCGCGGGAAGAGTTCCTCCTGCGTCTCGGCGGGATGGCCGTTGGCGTCCTTGCGGAGGTACCGCGCGGGCAGGATGTTGTGGTAGGCGTTCGCGGTGAGTCGCTCTTCGAGGGTGTCCCCGTCGGTTCGCTTGACGGGAAGTTCGAGGTCACCTGCGCCCACGTTGGGTGTGCTCATCTACTGTTCCTCCGGTCCAGTGCTGTCACACCGGACGTTTTCGGATCGATTGCGTGGCTCAGTTCCGGTCATTTGTAACGATGTCTTGTGAGTGCGGCCGGTCGGTTAAGGCTTCGGTATCCGGGTATCCCCATATAAATATCACATCGAGCACCTTATACACGACCGCCGTCGGCACGGTGTTGCCGTTGCGACAGTTCGTACTCACACGGCGGATATCAAGCTACGCAGACCGAAGTGAAAGTGGAATATCCGTTCCCTAAAACCGACGCTGTCGTCCGATTATCCAGGTGAACCCAAGGGTGGTTAGTACGGGAACCATATCCGGTAGTTCACCGTTGGCAGTGGTGTGGCGGGACTGTGATCTCAGCGGTACGTGGACCGTACGCAGAAAAATACCAAATATTATATGGTATCAGCAGTACACCGCTCAGTACCGCGGTTTTCGGTTTTAGTTCGAAAACGCTCCCACAGACTTATTCCCTCCTCGGAAGATACGGTGGTATGATGTCCCTACTCACCTCGGCCGTGACGGCGTTCGCCCCGATGCAACTCGGTGGGCTGCTGTCGCAGCCCCTCGGACAGGCCCTCGCCGTGATCGTTGCGATCGGTCTGGTGATCATCATCGGACGGATCGCGCTCAAGATCGCCTGGCGCCTGGTCACGATCGCTGCCGTCGTCGTCGGCGCGCTGTTGCTCCTCTCTTTCTTCGGCATCAGCGTGCTGTAACTTCGAACGCTGGATTCCGGCCCCGACGGACGGACACGACTGCTCCGTCCAATCAGCGTCAGGTCTGTGTCGCGCTCGTTTTCCGCCGAGCGAAGACGCATTCTTCGAGGAAGTTCCGGACGACGTCGTGGCCGACGCCCGTCAGCACGGATTCGGGGTGGAACTGCACGGCCTCGATCGGGAACTCCCGGTGGCGAACGCCCATCACGAGGTCGGTCGAGTCAGACGCGGACGCCACCGACTCAGAACCACCCTCCGCAGACAGCGCGTGCTCCGTCGTCGCCGACACCTCGAAGCAGTCGGGGACGCTGGTCGCGATGAGCGAGTGGTACCGCCCGGCCTGAAAGCCCTGGTCGAGCCCCGAAAAGACGCCGCGGCCGTCGTGATCGACGGGGTAGGCCTTCCCGTGGATCGGCTCCGGGGCGTGGCCGATCTCGCCGCCGTAGGCGTACACCGCGGCTTCGAGCCCGAGGCAGACGCCCAGCGTCGGTGTCGTCTCCGAGAGCGACGTCAGAACCTCGGTGGTGACGCCGACGTCGCGCTCGTTCTTCGGGTGGCCCGGTCCCGGGCTGATGACGATCGCGTCGGGGGCGATCTCGCGGAGTTCGTCTATCTCTGCCGTGTTCTTTCTGACGACTACCTCGACGGGTTCGCCGTCGACCCGCTGTTCGGAGAAGTACTCCACGAGGTTGTACGTGAAGGAGTCGAAGTTGTCGACGACGAGCAGTCGGAGGGTCATCGCGACACCTCCCCGGAAACGGGCTGTTCGCCCGTGTTCTTCTCGACATCATCCACCATTTCCTCGGTTCCTCGGTCCCCCGCTTCCTCGATCCGCTCGACCGCCGTCAGGACGCCGTCCATCTTCTGTTCGGTCTCCTCGTACTCGGCGGTCGGATCACTGTCCGCGACGATCCCGGCACCGGCGCGAACGGAGATGACGTCCTCCGGGCCGCCGCAGTCGACCGTCGCCGTGCGGATCACGATCGCGAAGTCGGCGTCGCCGGACCACGAGTAGTAGCCGACGCCGCCGCCGTAGACGCCTCGCGGACTCCCCTCGAGGTCGTCGACGATCTCCATCGCGCGGACCTTCGGCGCGCCCGTCAGCGTCCCGGCCGGGAACGTCGCGCGGGTCGCGTCGAACGCGTCGGCTCCTTCGGGATATTCGCCGTTGGAACTGTCCGACCCCGCGAGCGTGCCCGTCACGGTCGATTCGATGTGCTGGACGTGGCTGTACTTCAGGACGTTCATAAACTCCTCGACGCGGACGCTCCCGGCGTCAGAGACCCGGCGGACGTCGTTGCGCGCGAGGTCGACGAGCATCGTGTGCTCGGCGCGTTCCTTCCCGTCGGCGAGCATCTCTCCGGCGAGCCGCCGGTCCTCGACGGGGCTCGTCCCGCGCGGGCACGTCCCCGCGATGGGGTTCGAGACGACGCGGTCGCCGCGGACGGAGACGAGCGTCTCGGGACTCGCGCCGACGATGTGGCGGTCGTCGTGCCGGAGGACGTACATGTACGGCGAGGGGTTGACCTCCCGTAGCGCCTCGTACAGGCCAAGCGGATCGACCTCGCCGCGGAGTTCGCGCACGCGGGAGATGACCCCCTGGTAGATGTCGCCGTCGAGGACGTGCGCTTTCGTCTCTCGCACCGCGACCTCGTACTCGTCTTTCGGGCCTGCCGATTCGCCGCTGCGGACGAAGCCGCCCGTTTCGGGGGGCGTCGCGTCCGCGAGCGTCGACGCGACGGCGTCGGCCTCCGCGCGGAGGTCGTCGTAGATCTCGCCCGGATCGTCGTCGGGGCCGACGACCGGCGTGAGGACGAGCGACGCCGACGAGCGCGCGTGATCGAACGAGAGTGTCTTCGTCGTGAGGACGAACTGCGCGTCCGGCGTCTCCGTCTCGGGGCGCTCGATCCCGACCTCCGAGAGCCACAGGTCGTAGACGGCCTCGTAGGCGAGGAACCCGACCAGCCCGCCGCGGAGCTGCTGGCGGTCCTCCTCGGGGAAGCCGACGCGCGGCAGTTCGGGGAACGCCGCGCGGAGTCGGTCGAGCACGTCGGGGCGGTCCTCAGCGTTCGATCCGTCCGCCTTCGATCCGCCCGCAGAAACTGCCTCGTCGACCTCGACGTATTCGGCCGCGCGTCCGCCGAGGCGTTCGACGTCGACGCCCTCGGGACCGACGGTGACGACGGCGTCGGGATCGTAGCCGACGAAGGAGAACCGCGCGTGGCGGTCGGCCGTCACGTGATCGGGCGCGAACGCGCCCGCGGGATCGCTGGAGGCCGTCTTCTCTGCGCTCTCTAAGAGGAATCCGTAGTCGCTGCGATCCGACAGCGCGGCGTAGGCCGTAAGCGGCGTCACGTTCGGCAGCGTGGCCGTCACGTGCGCGACCACCGGGCCGTCGGCGTCAGCGACCGCGCCGGTGACGTCATCGACGAACGACGCTCGCGACTGCGACAGCATTCCAGGGCCGTCGCTCACGGCGATACCCCCTCGATTCTCGCGTCGCCATCAGCGCGCTTCGATTTAGTTCCCGCCCCGACGGCGTTCGCGACGAACGCTTCGACGGCCTCGCGGTCCTTTCGGCCTCCGGCTCGCTCGACGCCGCTGGCGACGTCGACCGCGAACGGCTGGACCGTCTCGACCGCCTCGACGACGTTCTCGGGCGTCAGCCCGCCCGCGAGGATCACCGGCACATCGAGTGTCGCGACGACCGTGGCGGTCGCCTCCCAGTCGTGCGTCTCGCCGGTCCCGCCCGCGCCCGCGTCGTCGACCGAATCGACGAGCACGGCGTCGACCTCGGGGGCGACCGACCGGACGCGTTCCGGATCGTCGGCATCGACGGCGGCGACCACGTCCACGGCGACTCGTTCGCGAATCGACCGAAGCGCTTCTCCCGTGAATCCGCCGTGGAGTTGGAGGACGTCGGGGGCGACCCGCTCAGCCACGGAAACCGCATCGTCGACCGTTTCGGGCATCGTGACGAGTGTCGTCGTGAGAAACGGCGGCGCGGCGTCGAAGAGGTCCGCGGCCGCGTCGACCGACACCTCCCGCGGCGTGTCGACCGAGACGTCGGCGACGGCACCCACGGCGTCGGCTCCGGCCGCTTCGACCGTTCGGAGGTCGGCCTCGTTCGTCACGCCGCAGATCTTCACCCGGACCATTTCAGCGCTCCACCGCGGCGTCGAGCGGCTCACAGAGCGCCTCGAACGTGGACGCGGCGTCGCCCTCGTCGATCGCGTTCGCGGCCGTCTCCACGCCGTCCTCGACGCTGTCTGCCATCCCGACGACGTAGATTGCCGCCCCGGCGTTCGCGAGGATGATGTCCCGCTTGGGGCCGATGACCTCGCCGGTCACGATTCCGCGGAGATCGGCGGCGTTTTCCTCGGGGGATCCCCCGGCCACGGCGTCGATCGGTGCTGAATCGAGCCCGATCGCCTCGGGCGTGAGCGTGTACTCCTCGATCTCATCGCCGTCGACTTCGGCGACCGCGGTCCGGTCGTGCAGCGCGATCTCGTCCATCCCGGAACCGTGGACGACGAGCGCGCGTTCGACGGACATGTGCGAGAGCGCGCGGGCGAGCACCGGGACCAACTCCTCGTCGTAGACGCCGACGACCTGCGCGTCCGCGCCCGCGGGGTTCGTCAGCGGGCCGAGCACGTTGAAAATCGTGCGCATCCCGAGCTCCTTTCGCGGCCCGATGACCGCCTTCATCGCCGGGTGGAACACGGGCGCGAGCATAAAGCCGATTCCGTCGCGTTCGATCGCCTCCTCGACGGCGGGCGGTTCGGCTTCGATGTCGGCACCGGCGACCTCCAGCACGTCTGCGCTCCCCGACGAGGAGGACACCGAGTAGTTCCCGTGCTTCGCGACGGCCGCGCCCGCGCCCGCCGCGACGATGGCGCTCGTCGTCGAGACGTTGATCGTGTTGTAGTCGTCGCCGCCGGTCCCGACGATATCGACGAGCGGACGGCGGTCGGGATTGATCGTCTTCGCGGCGTCGCGCATCCCCTGTGCGAAGCCCGCGATCTCCGTCTCGGTCTCTCCCTTCGCCCGCAGGGCGGTCAGAAGCGCCCCGATCTGCGCCTCTGTCGCCTCCTCGAACACGAGGGTGGCGGCCTCGCGAGACTCCGCTTTGGTCAGGTCCTCGCCGCCGGTCGTCCGTTCGATGTAGTTTTGGAGTGTCATAGTGGTCACCGATGTACGCGTTCGTGTTGTAGTGTACAAATCCGTTCATCAGTATAAGGCTATCGGAGCGTGGGGTTGGCTGTGGTATCAGTCGCGGCGGCATCTGGAGGTGCCGGACACTTGCCCCGGTCCCTCAGCACTGGTTGTTACTTCGTTCGCGTTCGAAAATCGAACGACGGCCCCGTCCGTTTCCGAAACGAAACCTTCAATTACGTCCCCGGGAAACGAAGTAATGCGCCCAGATGGGCGCGACCGAACGCGACCAGCGGGTTGGTGGTCTAGGCTGGTTATGACACCTCCTTGACATGGAGGAGGTCGGCAGTTCAAATCTGCCCCAACCCACTTTCTACACGAACTACCCCCTGAGAGTGCGGCCTACCTTCGAGGGGTGCGGCCTGTCTGCGGTTTTTGCGCGCTCCCACCCAAACCACTAATCCGCGAGCGGCCGCACTCACGGTATGTTCGAAGAGATCGTCCCCGGCGTGTACGACATCACGACTCAAACCCGACCCTCCGGCGGTCGGTTCCGCGTCTATCTGTTCGACGGCGATACGCCGACGCTGATCGACACGGGATTCGAGGAGACCACCGATCGGGTCGTCGACGCGGTCGAGGAAATCGGCATTCGGCCGGAACGACTGGTCATCACGCACGGCGATCACGACCACATCGACGGATTCGACGCTCTCGTCGACGCGCTCGGCGTCGAGACGTGGGTCCCGGAGCAGACGGACGCGAGCCAGTTCGAAAACGATCCGGACCATCGGTACACCGAGGGCACGTCGATCGGCGAGTTCGCTCCGGTCCACGTTCCGGGCCACAGAGCGGACAACCACGCGCTGGTAAACGAGCGGACGGGTGTGGCAGTGATGGGCGACGCGGTATTCGGCTCGGACCGACGTGGCCTCCCGGCGGGCTATCTCGTCCCGCCGCCAGCGGCGTTCTCCGAAGACGTCCACGAGGCGGAGATGAACCTCGACAAACTGCTCGATTACGAGTTCGACGCCGCGCTCGTGTTCCACGGATCCTCCGTCACCCGTAACGCGAGTGAGACGCTCGCATCGTACGTCGACTTCCCCGGTCGATCGTAAGTGGTCGTCCAGTCGACGCCCGGATCGCAGGTGGGTTGACACAGGGTCACAGAGGAGAGGACTTAACCCCGTCATCTCCTAAGGCCCGGGCGTGGAGTCGCCGTACGACGTACTGGGGATCGACGCCGACGCCGACGAAGACGCGGTCGTTCGGGCGTACCGCCATCGGGTGAAGGACGCCCATCCCGACCACGACGGATCGCTCGAAGAGTTCGAGCGCGTCCGCCGCGCATACGAGCACATCACCAGCGGTCGCGACCCATCGACGTTCGAGGCCAGTGAGAGACGCCGCTCTCGCCGTTCCCCGACGCGCGGAGGCAGCGATTCTTCACGCTCCGCTCGCAGCGCTCGGGAATCACGCGCCCGCAACGGCCAGTCTGAAGGGACGGAGGGGACCGAGAACCGCGGTTCCCTCGGCCCGACCGTTCAGTACCTCGACTACGAGGTGCTCGAAACGCACGGCTGGCAACTCACCGACGAGGACCTCTTCGAGAAGGCCGAGGCCGCCGACCTCGACGTCGACAGCTACGGACTGCTGGTCGTCGAGGAACGCGAGAGCCTGCTCGAAGCCGCCGAGCGATACGGGTTCTCGTGGCCCTACGCCTGCCGAGGCGGGGCGTGTGCGAACTGCGCGGTCGCGGTCGTCGACGGTGAGGTGGAGATGCCCGTGAGCACGATCCTGACCGACGAGATGAAAGAACAGGGAGTCAGGCTCTCCTGCATCGGAACGCCCGTCACCGACGACCTGAAGGTCGTGTTCAACATCGAGAAGCTCCCCGGGTTGGCGGAGCTTCGGCTCCCCGCAGAGCAGTTCGAGAGAGCGCGAGCGGACGATTGAACCACTCATATACAGGTGCGCCATCCCCGACCCGTACGTGGAATCTTCCGACGTATCCGTCGATCGGGAACTGTCGGGGGAGAAACCGATTACCGCCGCGGCGGCCTCCAGTCGGAGATGACAGCCAGTCGGTGTCGACGGACCCAGCGAGTCGAAAATGGGACGAAGTTTCAAGACGGCAGCAAGCGTATCCCCAGTTTGGAGGCGACTCCCACTATGGATATTACTGATATTGCCACTCCTGATTTCGTCGAAGTCGACGTCGACAAACGCCTCGGGAAAATCCGCGCCATCTTCGAGCGCGAGAACCCCCGTGGAATCGTCGTCACCGAGGGGGGCGACTACGCCGGGATCATCGGCGAGAAGCAACTCGTCCGATCCCGGATGGAGGACGACACGAAAGCCTCCGTCGTGATGAAGTCGGCACCGCGGGTCGACCGCCACGAGGACGTTCGCGAGGTCGCGCGGATGCTCGTCGAGGGCGACGTGAAAATCGCCCCCGTTTTCGAGGGCGAGAAGCTCTACGGCGTCATCAACAGCGACGCGATTCTCGAAGCGGTCCTGGAGAATCTCGATGCGATCTCCGTCGAGGACATTCAGTCCGAGGAGATCATCAGCGTCGCCGAGAAATCGCACGTCGGGGGGGCGATCAACAAACTCCGCGAACACGGAATCTCCCGATTACCGGTCGTCGACGACGACAGCGGAAAGCTCACGGGGATCGTCACGACGCACGATCTCGTCGACTTCATCGTCCGCGACGACAGCCGACAGGGACGCGGCGACCGCCGCGGCGACCTCGATCGGATGCTGGATCTCCCCGTCTACGATCTGATGTCTTCGCCGGTCGTCACGGCGACGCCCTCCGAACCCGTCGACGAGGCGGTCGAGCGGATGTTCGAAAACGACATCTCGGGACTCGTCGTGACCCCAGACGAGAACGACGGACTCGTCCAGGGGATTATGACGAAGACGGACGTCCTCCGCGCGCTGACGTTCACCGAGGAGGAGAGTATGGACGTCCAGATCACGAACGTCAGTCTCCTAGAGACGCTCACCCGCGCGGAGGTCGTCGAATCGATCACCTCGGTCGTCGACAAGTACCAGCAGATGCAGGTGCTCCACGCGCACGTCCGCTTCCACGAGCACAAAGAGAAGCTCCGCGGCACGCCGCTCATCCAGTGTCAGATCCGTCTGCGAACCAGCCACGGCCAGATCGCCGGGAGCGGCGAGGGCTACGGCTCCGAACACGCGTTCCACGTCGCGCTCGATAAACTCGAGCGCAACGTCCTCGAACTGAAGGGGCTCAACGCCGACGAGAAGTACCGCGGCCAGCTCATCCGGAAACTCGGCGAGCTGTAAGCGGGATTTACGGCGAACTGTAAGCGGGATTTATCGCTCTTCTTTGGGGCAATTCCTCCTTCCGGGCTCAGATATCGACGTCGGCGAGCCCGTCGCCCGTGATCTCGAACGTCGTCGACTCGCCGACAGGCTTCGACCGGTGCTTCTCCAGCGTCGCCCGCCGATTTCCGCCGCGGAAGCGGTCCAAGCGGACGACAGCGCCCGTCCAGTGTTCGAGCGTGTTGCCGCCGAGGGCCCGCGTTCGGTCACTGTCGGGATCGGAGAACACTTGATTCGTGATGACCACGGCGAGGTCGTGTTTGCGAGCCAGCGAGAGCAGATGCGTCACCTGCCGCGCGACTCGGCGGAGCGACTCCCCGGCGTCGCCGTCGCCGGTTCGTTCGAGCCGGTAGAACCCCGTCGCGCTGTCGAGGACGATCAGCTCCGCGTGATCGGCGAACTCGGCGGCGTCGCGGACGGCTTCCTCCTGTTCTTCGAAGTCGTGCGCCTCCGAGACGACCAGCCGCGAGGTGACCTCCTCGATCGACTCGCCGTCGGCAGCGGCCTCCGCGAGCTGTCGAAACCGGTCGATCGAGAGCCCCTCGCTGTCGATGTAGACGGCCGTCCCACCGTCGGCGGCAACCTGCACGGCCGCCGAGAGCGCGAGGTTCGTCTTTCCGGCGGCTGGCGGTCCGTAGAGCTGCGTGACGGTGCCGCGCTCGAAGCCGCCCCCCAGCAGCTCGTCGAGCGAGCGACACCCCGTGGTGAGTGCGTCGGACACGCGGGGTTCTCGGTCGCCATCGGCGAAAAACCCCCCGGTCCGTGACCCCGCTCTCGACGTCGCGAACCGCTCGATTGGGATACCGAACCGCTCGGTTGGATCACTCCGCGACATCTTTTATACCGAGACGACGAAACTCCGGTCAGTGATCGTCGTTGCGACTGACGACTTCGAGCTGTACCACGACGTCGTCGACGAACTGCGAGACCGTGGCGTAGCGTTCACGACCCTGGAGCCGGGAGACGAACTCCCCGACGGGACCCGAGTCGTGATTCGTTCGCCGGAGGACGGGGCGACCGCCACCTCGCCTACGGAGGGGTCCCCGCGCGTCGAAACGGTCGTCGCCACCGCCGAAGCGGTCCGGAGATCTGTCGAGGAGGCGGTTTCGATCCTCCGAGGCGGCGGCGGTCGGACGGTCGTCGGCGTCGATCCCGGTATTCGTCCGGGGATCGCCGTCCTCGCCGGTGACACGATCGTCGCCGCGTTTCAGGTGCCGTTGGCGGACGCGGTCGAGACGATCCACCGGGAGATCGACGACGCCCCCGATCCGGTCGTCCGAATCGGAGACGGCGCGCGGCTGCAGGGCTCGCAGCTGATCAACGACCTCGACGACGTGACGGTCGAACTCGTCGACGAGACGGGGACGACGCCGTATCTCGGAACCGGCGCGCGCGGGATGGGCGACGTGCTCGCCGCGGTCAACATCGCGCGGCTCTCCGGCGACGCGATCGACTCGCGGCAGATCGACCCGACCGCGGGCGAGCTCCAGCGGATCAAAGACCGCTCGCGGCGGGAGTCCGACGACGGTCGGACGATCGACGAGGGACTGGCCCGCCGGGTCGCCGCCGGAGAGCTCACCGTCGACGAGGCGCTCGAAACGCATAGAGAGCGTGACGCCGACAACGACGCAGAGCCTGCAGACGACGCGGACGAATAGATCGGGCGAGGGTCGGAGAGATCGGGCGGGGTCTGGGACAGATCGGGCGACCGTTCACGTCGCGACGGATCCACTCCGCGCTGCGAGTCATCACTTCGCGTCGCCAGCCCTCACACCGCGCCCCGTACCCTCACTCCGCATCCCGAACCGCCGCTTCCGCGCGGCGCAGCACCTCGCGAACCGGGAGGCCGGTCGCGTCCGCGACGTCGACGGCGTCGTCGTACTCAGCGCTGTAGTCGTAGATCTCGTCGCTCGCGTCGCTTGCGACCTTGACGGCGACCTCGTAGCGCTCGCCGTCGATATCGAGATCCGCCGTGCGGAACTCCCTGTCGGCGATCCAGCGGTGGCTAGCGCCGTGCTCGCGGACTCCGAGCGTCCCCGTCTCGACCGCGAGTCGGTGAGCGACGCGCTCGGCGTCCTCGGGCTTGACGACGACTTTCACGAGGTGGCCCGGGCGCGACTTCTTCATCGTCGCCGGGACGACGCTCACGTCGCGCGCCCCGGCCTCGGCGAGCGTCGACTGGAGGCTTCCAAGCACCTCGGGGGCGGCGTCGTCGAGGTTCGTTTCCAACACCGTGATCTCGTCGCGCACCAAGCGCCCGCCGCCGTCGCCGACGATCGCGCGAAGCACGTTCGGCCGCTCCGGGAAGTCGTAGCCGCCCGCGCCGTAGCCCGCGCTGTCCACCCGCAGCGTCGGAAGCGCGTCGACGCCATCGGCGACGTGCGCGAGAATCGCCGCGCCGGTCGGCGTGAGCAACTCCGCGTCGACGGGGCCGCCCCGCAGCGACCAGTCGGCACCAGACGCGATTTCGACGACCGCTGGCGCGGGAATCGGGTACTCGCCGTGCGCCATCGTTCGGGTGCCGCTGCCGGTCGAAAGCGGCGTCGTGACCGCGCGCTCGACGTCGAGATCGTCCAGCAGGAGCGCGACGCCGACGACGTCCGCGATGGCGTCGTCCGCCCCGACCTCGTGGAAGTGCGTCGATTCGAGATCAGTATCGTGCACCGTCGACTCGGCCTCGCCGAGGCGTCGGAAGATCGCCAACGCGTTCGATTCGACCGACTCCGGAAGCCCCATCGACTCGACGACCTCGACGACGTCGGCGTACGTCCGGTGCGGACCGTGCCCCTCAGCGGGCGTCGCGGCCGACCCGTCGTCAGGGTGCTCGTGGTTGTGTGGATGATCGTGGTTGTGTGAATGACCGCGCTCGTCGGTATGTCCGTGACCGTGAGAATGGTCGCCCTCGTGGGTGTGCGGATGACCGTGGCCGTGACTGTCTCCGAAAAAATATTTGTGCCCGTGCTCGGCGGCCTCCGCTGAGCCGCTATCGCGGCTGTGGGTGTCGTCTCGGTCGCGATCGTCTCGGTCGCAATCACGAGATCCGTCTGTAGATCCGTCCAGCAGCACGCGGACCCGCGTGGCTGAAATCCCGTTTTTATCCACTGTCCCGACGTCGTAGCGGACGTCGAGGGCGCGCTCGACGGGAGCGAGCGCCTCGGGGTCGGCACCGGCCGCGACGAGCGCGCCGAGCAGCATATCGCCGCTGGCACCCATCCGGCCGTCGAAGGCGAGAGTGCGCATACGCCTACACTCGCCGCGCGGGGGCAAAGGTCCACGCATCGATGCCGCGGTCGGTAAGGATTTGTATGCCCCAGCCGAACATTGGTATAGCGTGTCACAGTCGGGCGTTTAGCTGCGCCGGAGACGGCTCAGGGAAGGACTTAACCCCGATCGTGACCCATCTGCGGGATATCCCCGCGACTCAATCATGAATGAAGTTCAACTCGAAGTGGCGAAGGCGTACCCGAACGACTCGGGCCGCGGAATCGCCCGTCTCGACCCGGACACGTTGCTCCATCTGAAGCTCTCGCCGGGCGACATCATCGAAATCGAGGGCGCAGAAACCACCGCGGCGAAGGTGTGGCGCGCGGACCGACAGGACTGGAACACCGACACGGTTCGCATCGACGGCTTCACGCGACAGAACGCCGACGTCAGCATCGGCGAGCGCGTGACGATCCGAAAGGCCGAGGAGACGAAGGCCGAGAAACTCGTGCTCGCGCCGCCGGAGGAGGCGAGCGTGCAGTTCGGTTCCGACGCCGCCGGAATGGTCAAACGGCAGATCCTCAAGCGCCCGGTCGTCGAGCGCGACATCGTGCCCGTGATGTCGTCGACGAACCACCCCTTTATGCGGTCGCCGGGGCAGGCGATCCCGCTTATCGCCGTCGAGACGGAGCCGGACGGCGTCTGTCTCGTGACCGAGGATACCGAGGTCGAACTCCGCGAGGAGCCCATCTCGGGCTTCGAGAAGACGGGCGGCGGAATCACCTACGAGGACATCGGCGGCCTCCAGGGCGAGATCCAGCGCGTGCGGGAGATGGTCGAACTCCCGATGAAGCACCCGCAGATCTTCAAGAAGCTCGGGATCGAGCCGCCCCAGGGCGTGCTGCTCCACGGGCCGCCCGGGACCGGGAAGACGCTGCTGGCGAAGGCCGTCGCCAACGAGACTTCCGCGAGCTTCTTCTCCATCGCGGGGCCGGAGATCATCTCCAAGTACTACGGCGAGTCCGAACAACAGTTGCGCGAGATCTTCGAGGACGCGACCGAGGAGTCGCCGTCGATCATCTTCATCGACGAACTCGACTCGATCGCCCCGAAGCGCGAGGACGTCACCGGCGAGGTCGAGCGCCGCGTCGTCGCCCAACTGCTCACGATGATGGACGGCCTCGAAACGCGCGGGCAGGTCATCGTCATCGCCGCGACGAACCGCGTCGACAGCGTCGATCCGGCGCTGCGGCGCCCCGGTCGTTTCGACCGCGAGATCGAGATCGGCGTGCCCGATGAGGTGGGCCGGAAGGAGGTTCTCCAGATCCACACGCGCGGGATGCCGCTGTCGGACGACGTCTCCCTCGATCACCTGGCCGACGAGACGCACGGCTTCGTCGGCGCGGACATCGAGTCGCTGACGAAGGAGGCGGCGATGAAGGCGCTTCGGCGCTACCTCCCCGAGATCGATCTCGACGAGGAGGACATCCCGCCGAGCCTCATCGACCGGATGATCGTCAAGCGCCAGGACTTCCAGGGCGCGCTCGCGGACGTCGAGCCCTCGGCGATGCGCGAGGTGCTCGTCGAACTCCCGAAGGTGTCGTGGGACGACGTCGGCGGTCTCGAGGACCCGAAGCAGACCGTCAAGGAGAGCGTCGAGTGGCCGCTGACGTCACAGGACCGATTCGACCGGATGGGCATCGACCCGCCGAAGGGCGTGCTGCTGTACGGCCCGCCGGGGACGGGCAAGACGCTCATCGCGAAGGCCGTCGCCAACGAGACGAACGCGAACTTCATCTCCGTTCGCGGGCCGCAGCTGCTCTCGAAGTGGGTCGGCGAGTCCGAGAAGGCGATCCGCCAGACGTTCCGGAAGGCCAGACAGGTCAGTCCGACGATCATCTTCTTTGACGAGTTGGACAGCCTCGCGCCCAGCCGGGGGGCCGAGACCGGAAACAACGTCTCCGAGCGGGTCGTCAACCAGCTCCTGACCGAACTCGACGGGCTCGAAGAGAACGGGAACGTGATGGTGATCGCCGCGACCAACCGACCGGATATGATCGATCCGGCGCTCATCCGCTCGGGGCGGTTCGATCGGCTGGTACTCATCGGCCAGCCCGACGAGGAGGGTCGCGAGCAGATCCTCAAGATCCACACCCGGGACTCGCCGCTCGCGCCCGACGTGAGCCTCCGCGAGATCGCCGAGATCACCGACGGGTACGTCGGCTCCGACCTCCAGACGATCGCCCGCGAGGCCGCTATCGAGGCGCTGCGCGAGGACGGCGACGCCGAGGAGATCGAGATGCGGCACTTCCGCAAGGCGATGGAGTCCGTCCGTCCGACGATCACCGACGACCTGATGGACTACTACGAGCAGATGCAGGACCAGTTCAAAGGCGGCGGCCGCGAGGGTCTCGGCGAACGCCGGGACGGCCGCATCGGCTTCCAATAACTCGCTAGCGTCGGTCTGTCTCCCCGTTTCGGTCGTGTTGAGACTTCAGTTCCCCTCAGCGACGACTGACGTCTCCACCGACCAGATAGTGGAATTGAGAACAGCGGTCACCGAAAGCACGTAGACGGACAGGCATTCGGTATTCAATTCATTATGTTGACCTTATATGTCCTATTAAGAGTAATATTTGTGCTCGGAACCCGTTCGAAACGGTGTATGCCCCACGGTCAAGACATCGAGGCATCGAACAGCCCTGAGTCGAAGTCGACATATGAGTGTCTCCAGTGCGGCAAGCTCGTCACGTCGTTCACCCATCCGGCCACGTGTGAGTGCGGCGGCGAGTTCCAAAACAGGAGGAAATCGCTGGAGTGACTCGTCGGTCGCGAGACCGGGGGTGACGGGCCAGGTATCGAACGAACGGTGAGCGCCGCCTGACCCGCACTGCCAGCGCGCCCGCCGTTTGGGGCACGTCGTCGGGGAACGTATCGTCTCACACACAGGCCGGTAACACCCGGGTCACCACCTGATACGAGTGTCCGCGAGCGGTTAAGTGTCGCCGGTGGGTAGCATACATTGTCGAAACCGACGACGCTCTCAACCAATGTCACAGCAGAAAGCAGATTACGTAGACGACACTGAAATCGACGCGACGCTGGACGAACTCGCAGACGACGAGACCGTCGAGGAGACGGTCGGGAATCTCGAAGCGAACGGCTTCGAGGTTGTCGTCGTCGACTCCGCCGAGGAGGCGCTCGAGGCACTTCAGTCACACATCCCGGCGGGCGCGTCCGTGATGAACGGCCACTCGACGACGCTCGAAGAGATCGGCTTTATGGAGTACCTCTCGGAGGGCGACCACGACTGGGAGAGCCTCCCGGACGAGATCTGGAGCATTGACGACGACGCCGAGCGACAGGCCGCCCGCCGCCAGTCCCAGACCGCGGAGTACTTCCTCGGCGGCATCAACGCGATCTCCCAGACGGGCGAACTCGTCGCCGCGGACCTCTCCGGCAGCCGGATCGGCGCGTACCCGTTCGCGGCGAGCAACGTCGTCATCGTCAGCGGCGTCAACAAGATCGTGCCGACGCTCGACGACGCGCTCGACCGCCTCGAATCGGTCGCGTATCCGCTGGAGAACGAGCGCGCTCAGGAAGCCTACGGCGTCGAATCCGCGATCGCGAAGCAGCTCATCTTCCGTCGAGAGACCGAAGCGGGACGCACCACGGTCGTGCTCATCCGCGATCAGTTCGGCTACTGATCGGCCAGCTACCGGAAAGCGGACTCGTCACGGAGCGCGGGTCCGCCACCGGAGCGCAGACCTCCCACCAACGCGTTCTCACCTGACAATCGTCACCGGAACCGGCGAGCGCCGCGCGACGTGTTCCGCCACGCTCCCGAGCACTAACCGCGAGACGCCGCGGCGGCCGTGGCTCCCGATGACGACGTGGTCGATATCCGCATCGCGTGCCGCCTCGACGATCGTGGCCGCCGGTCGACCCACATCCGTCTTCGTCGTCACCGCGCCGTCGATATCGAGTTCGTCGCGGGCCTCTTCGAGAACCTCCTCGGCCTCGGCTTTCGCCTCCTGGTACCAGTCCTCGGAGCCGCTCGGGAGGACGCTCGCCCGGTAGCCCCGCTTGACGGGATTGATCACGTGCAGCAGCGTCACGTGAACGTCGCCCCATTCTGAGGAGACGAACCGGAGCGCCTGCAACGACTGCGGCGAGCCATCGACGGGAACGAGCACGTGACTCGGCATAGAATGGGATACGACGTCGGGGTACAAAAAACGGGGACAGAGCGTCGACGCCGAGGCCGACGGTCCTATGTGACGGCGCGCCGTCCGCTACTCGCCGTGGCGCGTGAGACAGACCGGCAGCCCGACGAGTTCGACCGGCTCGGAGTTGTCTGGCGAGTAGACGACGAGCTGGCCCTTCTCCATGTACGGCACCTTGTCCTCCAACTCCGGCGGGATGTTGACGCTCTTGATCGCGTCCTCGTCGCCGAGGTTGAGCACCAGCCGGGTGTTGATCTGCTTGAACACCGATTCGGCGACGTCCTGGGGGTCCTGCGTGACCAAGAACAACCCCAGTCGCTCCTTCCGTCCCTGCTTGGCCGCCTCGGTGAACTTCGAGATGACCTTCCGCGCCTGCACGTTGTCGGCGTCCGCGAGGAAGTTGTGCGCTTCGTCCATCCCCAAGAGCAGGGGCGTCTCCTTGATCCGCTCGGAGTCAGGCGCGTTCGAGAGCTTATCGTCGATCAGCAGGCTCGACACCGCGAGGACGAAGGTCTCCTTCGCGCGGCTGGTCGAGAGGTGATACGTCGGGATCACCGTCAGCCCGCCTGGGCGGACGAGCTGGTGATCCAGTTCCGTGATCGGCCGCGCCGACTGATCGAAGACGCCGTCCGGAACCCCGTGTACGCGGCGCTTGACGGCGTCGAACGTGGCTTCGTGAACGCGCCCCGATTCGTCGAGTTCCTCCTTCAGCGCCGGGTTGTCGAGGAACGAGCGGAACTCCGAATAGGTCCCGCTGTCCCCGTACTCGCGGAAAAAGCGGTTAAGTAACTGGACGAGCGCGGGGTACTGATTCTCGTTGAGGCTGCTGCCCGCGACGAGCCACGGGCGGTCCCGCGCCATCGAGAACGGGATCGTGAACTCCAACTGCTCGGCGCGGTGGTTGTCGCCGCCGTAGGGGACGCCGTCCTCCTTGGGAACGAGGGCGACGGTGTCGTCGTGGCCGCCGTGGACGATTCCCTCGCGCTCGTACCGCCGCGCGGTCGCGCCGTCCATCGAGGGGTTGTCGTCGTGCATCTGGGCGTACTCGTCCTGCGGATCGAACTGGACGACCGCGAGCCGTGCGGACCGGCCGTCGTCCATCTCGTAGGTACGATCTTCGGCGAGCAACTGCCGCAGCACGTTCTTCGTCGCGTGGGTCTTTCCCGATCCGGTCCCGCCAGCGACGAGCGTGTGTCGGAACACCAGCGGATCGCCGTCGTCGTAGTCGTCTCGGAGCCGGTAGTCGATCGTCGGTGGCGTCGCTGCGGTTCGGACCTTCTCGCCGCCGACCGAGAGGTGCCCGAGGAAGACGCCGTCGGAGGGGATCGCGAGACCGGTCTTGATCTGCTCGGGGTCGGTCGCCTCGGCGACGACCGCGCCGGGCTTGGGAACGCGGTCGACCATCCGGCGTTTCAGTGCTTCGTCCGGATCCACTACCTCATCAGGACCCGCTTCGGTTTCGTCCTCGAAGAGCACGGCGAGCGGCGCGAGCGACGCGACGAACTTGTAATCGCGCTCTTCGAAGCCGTCGCGACGCATCGCCCGACGGGCGTGGATCTCGGTCGCGTCGTCGGTCTGGAACTCCTGGGCGTATTCGAGGGCGGTGATCCGCGAGAAGAGCAGTTCGTCGTCCGGGTAGGGGACGAGCAGATACTTCCCCAGGCGCACGGCGTCGCGGTTGTCGCTCGTCACGTACGCGCGCAGCGTCGTGTCGTCGCCGTCTTCGGCGACCCGGAGGCCCTGCGAGACCGCGATCGCGCCGAGGCCGCGATCGTCGCCCGCGGGATCGACGTCATAGCGCTCGAAGGCGGCACCACCGGTCTTGGACGCCGTTCCGACGTCGGTATCGGAGGAATCGCTCGTCGGTGAGCCGCCGTCTCCCGCTGTCTGTTCGTCGTTCGGTCGCTCAGACGAGTTACGCCCAGAGCGATCGTCGCCGCCGGGCTCGAAGTCCCCGAGATCCATCTTGTCTCGTCACTGCGTCGGCGACGACTAAAACACTCCGCCAGGTGCTTCGATTCCGACGAGCTATGTCTGCCGATCGTCTGCCGCGGCCTTTTCCCCGTCCCGCACGAATGGGACAGTATGCTCTTAGTGCGCGGCCACGCCGGGGGGACCACGCTGACGGGGACGATCTTCGAGCGCGGGGAACGCGCGCCCTCCTACAAGGGCGCGCCGGACGAGGACGCGCCGTACGTGTGGGTCTGCGACGAGTTCTACGAGGTGGAAAGCGGCGGCTCCGAGACGACGATCGACGGCGAGACGATCCGCGTCGCCTTCGAGTCGCCGATGCCGCGGGGATTCGAGACGCGCGAGCGGGCCGTCGAGGCCGCGAGGGAACACGTCCGAACGCAGTTCGCCCGCGTCGGCGTCGCCGAGGCCGACGTTCGGATCGAAGTGATCAAAGATGAACCGGGCGCAGAACACTCCTAGCGTACTCCGGCGCAGAACGACTCCTCACGCACGCGTACCGGTGGGTCAGTCGACGTCGCCCCACCGGACTTCGTCGTACCGCTTCACCTCGTCGGTTTCGAGCGCGTCCGCGAACTTCCGTCGGAGCGAGGATTTCTCTCTCGCGCCGATGCGCGCGAGTTCGTCCGCCTTCGCGACGGCCTCCGGAGGTCCGCGGTTCGTGGCCACCTCGCCGACGAACTGCCGGGTGAGCGCATCGCGGATCTCCGGATCGCGCGCGAACGCGTACGGCGCCTCGACGCGGTAGAGCACGTCCGTTCGCGGTTCGTAGACGACGAAAAAGCACTTCTCGTAGCACTTGGACTCTAGCCGTCGATCGATCCCGTACGCGTCGCCGTCGGCGGCGACGGTGGCATCGACCCCACCCCGGGAGACGAACCAGTTCGTGAACGTCACCTGATCGGTCCGTCGCCCCTCCGGCCCGCGGACGCCGCCGGACTCGACCGATGCTTCGGCCGGGTCCCGACGTTCGAGCAGGCGGGTGAAGAACGCCGCGTCGTCGGTCCAGGGAACGTCGAAGCCCGTGTCGCCATCGCGCAGGGTGCCGACGATCCGCTTCGAGGCGGGGTTCTTGACGAACCCGCACAGGGGAACGTCGCGCTCGACGAACGACTCGACGAGGCGAATGTAGTTCTCGACGATCGAGCGAGGCTTCAGCTCCTCGGCGAGCTCGCGGAGTTCCGCGTCGCGCTCGCGCCAGTTGAGCAGTTCGACGGGATACAGCGGCCCGTCGAGTACCAGCAGGTCCGAGACCGTCTCGGCGTGTTCGAGCGCGTGCGCGCTCTCCGCGAGGTAGAGCGCGAGGGCGTGGACGATCCCCTCCGCGTAGCGATTGACGCGCGGCACTTGCAGGACGCGCCACCGGCAGTAGCCCTCGTCGGCCTTTCGCCACGGTTCGTCGATGGCGGCCGCTCGATCCGTGACGTGCGCCGCCGCGACGATGCTCCGGTGGCGATGGAGGTCGAGATCCGACGGTACCGCGGCCATCGCGGCCTGCGCGACGTCGAGGACGAGCCCGTTCTTGAACGTCGTGGGGTTGATCGTTCCCGAGTCGAGCCCGTGGACCGTCTCGAACGGCGGGGCCGCGAGCGCGACGTCCTCGGCGTCGACCGCACGGAGCCGTTGCCCGTCGACGGGTTCGACGACGACGCGCCCGCTGGAGCCGTACAGCGGATCGAGAAATCCGTCCCAGATCTGCGCCGCGACGTCGACGTGGTCGGCGTCGTCCACGTGCTGAGCGAGGTAGGCCGCCAGGTCGGCGATGCTGTCGACGTGGACGGGATCCAGTGTCACGTTCCCCCCGTTGCGGCCCGACGAGAAAAGTCATACGTCCCGGGACCCTCTGTCCCCCCGTGACGATCACTGCGGTCGGCTTCGACCTCGACGAGACGCTCGCCGTGCCGAAACGGGATCGCGCGACGATCCTCGCTGACGCGGCCGAGCGCGCGGACGCGCCGCCGCTGTCGCGCGAGGCGTATCTGGAATCTCACGCGCGGAACCTCACTCGCGAGACGCGAACGCCGATATTCGCCGACCTCCTCGCCGAGCACGACTCCGATACGGACCCGAGATCCGTCGCGAACGCGTACCGCCACGAAATCGCCGACGCGCTCGTTCCGCTCTCGGGCGTCGAACCGTTCCTCGAACGATTACGCGAGCGATACCGGGTCGGCCTCCTCACCAACGGGCCGCGCGTGGCCCAGCGCGACAAGCTGACGACGCTCGGATGGACCGACGCGTTCGACGCGGCGCTCGTGACGGGCGAACTCGACGCGGGGAAACCCGACCCGGCGGCGTTCGCCGCGCTGCTCGACGCGCTCGGAAGCGAGGCGTCCGAGACGGTCTATATCGGAGACGACGTCGACGCCGATATCGCGGGCGCGGCCGACGCGGGCCTCGTCCCGATCCAAGTGCTCTACGACAGCGGGCCGGGGCCGTCGCCGCGCGCGGCGGTACAGCTCCCGCGAGAGGAACTAGTGAGTCGCCTGCCGACGGTTCTGGACGACCTCTGATCGAATCCGCGCGTCGATCACGCGTCGGCGTCTTCGAGGTCTTCTGAGTCGCCCGCAACCGCTTCGCGATTTTCCGAGCCACTCGCGACCGCTTCGAGCGCCGGGAGCAACCATTTCACCTGCGCGCCGTCTTCGACGAACACGAGCGTCCGCGGCGGTTCGACGGCCTTCGGACGCACGCGGAGGCCCGCTTCCCCCGCGACGTCGGCGACGACGTCCACGTCGCGCTCGAACTCGATGCGAACGCGATCCGGCTGGACGTACACGGAGGCGACCCGCGCTGTCTCGCTGGATGAGTCGCTCGTTTTCTCGAAAGCTGCATCGCTCGTTTCCTCGATGGATGAACCGCCCGCTCGCCGTTCGATCGCGTAGGCGAACGCGCCCTCCGGGGCTACCTCGACGTCGGGATCGGCATCCGTCACGACAAGCGGGGCGAGGTCGTCACCGTGGCCAGTCACTTCCGAGGCGAGAAACTGCGCGATCCGACGCCCGTCCGTCAGCCGTTCGTCCACCATAGCTCCGGGTTCGAGACGCGACGAAAAGAGCGCTCCGTTCGTGAGATCGAACTGGACGGACTGGATACCGTGCGCCGGATCAGCGCTTGAACGTCGCCTTCGCGCTCTGCACCGCGTCGCCGACGTCGACGTCCCGCTCGCGGGCGTACAGCGCCGCGGCCGCTTCGACGGAGATTTCGAGGCGTCGCTGGCGTTCGTTCACCGCCGCGACCGCCTCCTGTTTGTCACAGCCTGCGGCGACGAGCGCGTCGAGGATGCGCTCGAAGGCGGACTGCTCGCGGAGGATCGACTGATCGGGTTCGTACTCCTCGGGGACCGAGACGGATGGCGGATCGAACTGCGCGACGACGTCGCCCTCCTCGCGGGCGAGGAGTCCGCGACCGGCCGCGACGTCGATGAGGCGCTTGGCCTGATCCGGCGAGAACCAGCTCCGGTCCAGCGAGAGCGCGACGACGAACTCCCCCTCGCCGAGCCGCGTCGTCCCCTGCTGTTTGAACGGAACGGCGACGGTGACCTCCAGGCTCATACCGATCACAGGAACGGCTCCCCACAAGAGCCCTCGGATTCGGTCACGTCGTCGGATGGAACCGCCCGATCCCCCGACGGCTCAGTATTCGTCGACGGTTCCGAGAAGCAACACCGCCGTGGCGACGACGGATGCGACGCTTCCCGCGAACGCGAGCGGGATTGCGGATACGACCCCGACGACGCCTCCGCACGCCAAGCTGACGCCCATTCCGCCGAGAACGTAATCGTATCGCGTCGGGGAATTACGTGGGGTGTCGACCACGCTTAATTAGATATAATTACAAAGAGAGATTCTTGTGGTTTCAACGCGGCCCGGTTCTCCCCAATTGTTCCCCTACTCGCTCGAACGCGAACAGCATCCCTTCAGCGCCCAGAGGACGAGCACGACGCCTTCGAGACGAGCGGCGGTGTACACCCACGGCTTGAGTTCGTAGTCCCCGTCGGCCGCGAGACCCATCCAGAAGTCGACTAACTTCCGGGGGGCGAGCAGTTCGATGACGCCGGTCACGAACGCGATCGCTCTGAGGAACATACGAGACGGTACGCCGCGTCGAATATTAGCTGTTGTTGTCACTTCCCGCACATCGCCGATCGCTCCGAAAAGACTCCTCACTCCGGAAAGACCTCTCACTCCGGAAAGACGATCGTGCCGCCCGCGAGAATCGGCGCGAGAAGCCCGGGAACAGCCACGTCGAGATCAGCGATCGATCCGGGAACGACCCGCTCGACCCCGGGAGCGAGGTCTTCGTCGGCGAGGATGCCCGCCGCCGTCGAGAGCGCCCCGGCGTGCGTGATCTCGCGCTCGGTATCGACGAGAAGCGGATCGGACCCGTCGACGTCGACGGGATGCACAGCGGGGTTTTCGCTCCACACCTCCGTCTCCCAGTGCGTCGTGGTCACCGCATCCGGGCGGTCGCCGTAGACGACGAGGCGGTGCCCCGGTGGTAAGTCGAACTCGGCTTCGCGATCGACTGGCGCGACGACGACGCGCGGAGGTGCTGCGTCGATATCGTCCGCGAACCGCGTCACCGCCCCCAACTGCGCCGCGCCGAAGAACGCGAGCACCGGTTCGGGGCGACGCTCGGGAACGACGAGCACCTCGTCTCCCCTGCGCACGCCGAGGTATCGGAGCACGTTCCCGGCCTTGTAGGAGGTCGTGACGAAGTCGCGATAGCTGTCGGTTCGACCGGATCCTGCCACGCGCAGGGCCGTCCCCGAGGTTCGACGGTCGCGAGTGAGGAGGTCGGCGACGACCGCCGGGTCGTGGCACGGCGGCGGATACGCAGTGTCGGGTGCTCCGTCCGGATCAGTGGTCATACCGCGCAGTTGGGTGCAGAGCGCAAAACGGCGTCGGCTGCGGTGTTCGGATTCGCGCCGGTCCGTTCAGGGTGCGCCAACGACGACGAACGTGCTGGATTCGGACGCGCTGAGCGTTCGGCTCGCCTCGGGTGCGACGCGGACGGCGTCGCCCGCGTCCATCGAGACCTCGCTTCCCTCGATCTCGATCGTCGCCGTGCCCTCGACGAGGTAGTACACCTCCTCGTGGTCGCCGTCGCCGTGGTCGTGTTCCATCCCGGTCCAGCCCGCTTCGGCATCGATGACCGTGAACCCGAGGTTCTCGCAGTCGAGCGCCTCGCGCAGGAAGTACATTCCGGGTGCCTTCTCGTCGCCTTGGCCGACGTTCGCTTTCGTGTAGGACATTCAATCGACATTACGGCGACAGACACGTGAAAGTATGGGATCCGGTGGACGAGTCGGGGTCGACCTCGAAGCAGGAATCGGAACTCGGGGTGCGGACGCGGCGCGAAAAGCCCCAGACGCCGTACCGCGAGGCGAACACAGCGAGCCGATCGGTATTCTTCCCTCCCGGTTATGGCGCGGCGGGTTCCCGCAACCACGCTTCGCGCGGCGAGGGAACCCACCGTAAAAAAGGAGGTGTCTAGAACGATTTCTTGATCTTCTCGAAGAACCCCTCGTTGATCTCGACGCTCTCGCCACCCGCCTCGGCGAACGCTTCGAGCGCGTCCTTCTGTTCCTCGTTGAGTTTCTCGGGGGTGACGATCTGTACCTGAACGTAGAGGTCGCCGTGGCCGCGCCCGCGGAGGTGCGGCATCCCCTCGTCGCGGATCCGGAACTCCTCGCCGCTCTGGGTCCCCGCGGGGATCTCCAGTTCGGTCGTCCCGCCGACCGTGGGCACCTCGACGGTCGCGCCGAAGACGGCCTTCGGGAACGAGATCGGGAGCCGGTGATAGAGGTCGTCGCCGTCGCGCTCGAAGTCGTCGTGGTCACGGACGTTGATGTCGATGAGCAGGTCGCCCTTCGGACCGCCGTTCTCGCCGGGCGCTCCCTCGCGTTCCATCCGGAGCGTCTGCCCGTTACGGATGCCCGCGGGGATGTCGACCGAGAGCGTCGCCTCCTCGCGGGTGACGCCGTCGCCGCCGCAGCCCGAGCACGTCTCGCTGTAGGTCTCTCCCGTCCCTTCGCAACGCCGACACGTCTGCGTCTGCTGGACGCGGCCGAGCGGCGTGTCGCGGACGGTCGTCGTCTGCCCCTGGCCGTTACACTCCGGACAGGTGTTGACGTCGGCCTCAGCGGGGTGACCGCGGCCGTCGCACTCCGAACACTCCTCCGGGCGGGTGAGCGTGAACTGCTTTTCGACGCCCTCGAACACCTCTTCGAGGTCGAGCGTGACCTGCGTACGGATGTTCTGTCCCTGACGCGGGCGGTTTCGCTGTCTGCCGCCGCCCCCGCCGCCGCCGAAGAACTGGCTGAAGATGTCCTCGAAGGGATTTCCCTGTCCGCCGCCGCCCATGCCGCCGAAGGGGTTGCCCTGTCCGCGACCGCCACCGCCGCCGCCGACGCCGCCGCGCTTTTCGGCCTGTTCGAAACGCTCGTGACCCAGCTGGTCGTACATCTGCCGCTTCTCGTCGTCGGTGAGGACCTCCTTGGCCTTCTTGATCTGTTTGAACTTCTCCTCGGCGTCGGCCGCCTCGGAGACGTCCGGGTGATACTCTGCGGCCTTCTTTCGGTAGGCCTTCTTGATCTCGTCCTCGTCGGCGTCGCGGGAGACGCCGAGGACGTCGTAGAAGTCCTCGCTCATTCGTTGTCGGAGTCGTAAACGGTTGAACTACTTCAACGGAACGGGTTGTCGACGGCGTCACCCGAGGCTGACGGCTCGCGCGCCGCCCTCGCGCTTTTGTACTCCCCGGATGAGGAGCGTGTATGAAAGCCGTCCAGTTCACCGAACACGGCGACCGCGACGTCATCGAGTACGGCGACTTCCCCGATCCGGAGGTCGGTCGCGACGAGGCGCTCGTCGACGTGAAGGCCGGAGCGCTGAACCACCTCGACGTCTGGACGCGTCGCGGGCTTCCGGGCCTCGAACTGCCGTTCCCTCACGTCCCCGGAAGCGATATGGCGGGCGTCGTCACCGACGTGGGCGAGGACGTGACGCGCGTTTCGCCCGGCGACCGCGTCGCCCTCCTCGCGGGGGCCGTCGACGAGGGGCAGTCCGAATTCCCGCGCCGAGACGATCCGACGCTCTCGTCGGGATTCTACGTCATCGGCGAGGACTCCCGCGGCGTCCACGCGGAGTACGCCGCCGTCCCAGCGAGGAATCTGATTCCGGTACCCGACCACGTCCCGTGGGAGGTCGCCGGATCGACCGCGTTAGTCTTCCAGACGGCGTGGCGGATGCTGATCCACCGCGCGGAGGTGCAGGCGGGCGAGCGCGTGTTGGTCCACGGCGCGTCCGGCGGCGTCGGCCACGCGGCGGTTCAGATCGCCGACTACGCGGGATGTGAGGTGTACGCGACCGCCTCGTCGGAAGAAAAGCTCGAGTACGCCGCCGACTGCGGCGCTGCGTACGGGATCGACTACGCGGAGACCGATTTCGTCGACGAGATATACGAGTTGACAGAGGGCCGCGGCGTCGACGTCGTCGTCGACCACATCGGCGAAGCCACCTACGAGGGGTCGCTGAAGTGTCTCAGAAAGGGCGGCCGCTTCGTCACCTGCGGGACGACGTCGGGACCGAATCCCGACGCGGCACTGAATCGCATCTTCTACAACCAACTGGAGATCATCGGTTCGACGATGGCGACGCCCGAGCAGGCCGAGGAGGTCCTCGAACTGGTCTGGGACGGGGTCTTCGAGCCGCGGATCCGGGCGACGCTGCCGATGAGCGAGAGCGCCCGCGCCCACGGGATGATCGAGAATCGTGAGGGCTTTGGTAAAGTGGTCGTAATACCGGACAGTGAGCTCTGACGACGGCGGATACGTTCACCGACCGGGTAACGCCGACTCGGTGGAAGCCGAACGGACGCCGACCGACGCCGATAGCGACGGATTCGGCGCGCGCGGATGGGTGCTCGTCGGCGTGCTCGTGGCGTGTCTACTCGTCATTCCGGGAGTTATCTACGTCCGGCCCGGAATTCTCTCGGCCCTCGGCATCCCCTACATCGTCTCGCTGCTCGTACTGCCGCTCCTGCCCGCCGCGGCGCTCGGTCTCACCGCCGTCTGGGCGATGACGGCCGCGACGAACGGCGAGCAGTGACCGGTGACACGCGTCGACGGACTGGTGACCGTTACCGGATCTCGACGGACGGGGCGACCGTCGGTGCGTCTCGGGAGCACGCTACCGCCGCTCGACGCGCTGGCGGTGTGAGTCAATCCCATTGATTGCGCTTCGACTTGTAGTTTGCCGGAAAGATTTATGCCCGGCAATGCGTGAGAATACCACGCATAGATGTTCGAAACGTTCTCCACGGGCTACTACCTGGGACGGCTCTACGTCGAACCGGCAGATCGGGACGTCCCCGCGATACAGCGGGCGGATCACGAGCGCGTGAACGCGCACCTCTACGGCGACGAGGGACTCTTCCGCACCGACGCGCCGCTCGTGATGAAACTCGACAGCGGGCACATTCCGGTGCTCGGCGACGACGACGTGCCCTCGGGGACGCTCGCGGTCCCCGCGTCCGTCACCGACGACGACCTCCCCGCCGAGCGCGACGTGCTGTTGGCGAAGTCCGATCGCGCGGCGGAACTCCTCAAGTACTCCGGGTATCGGTTCGGCGACGACGACGCCGTCGCGTGATCGCCGGGAAGAGGCGATAACCGACCGGTTGAGGCGCGCTCACTCCCCGCCGTCTGTCGGCTTGGCACGCTCCGCGCTCACCAGGTCGTCGTAGCGAGCGCCGGTCTGTTTCAGCGTCTGCGTCGAGTAGAGCCGTTCGTGCTCGAACGGGAGATGCTCCGCGGCGAGCTCGTCGACCTTCGCGTCGACGGCGTCGCCCTCGCGACCGTGGATCATCGTGAAGAGGTTGTACGGCCACGACTGGTCGGGTCGCCGCGGGCGGTGATAGCACAGCGTGACGTATGGGAGTTCGCCGACCCGCTGTCCGCGGACGTCAAGCTCGTCGTCGGGGACGTCCCAGACGACCATACAGTTCGCGTCGAAACCGGTGACGACGTGGTTGACGACGCACCCGATGCGCTTGATACAGCCGTCGTCGAGGAGTCGCTCGACGGCGTCGATCACGCTGTCGGTGTCGGCGTCGATGGCCGCAGCGACGTCCCGGTACGGCGTCGCCGAGAGCGGGAAGCCGCCTTGGATCTCGATCAGGAGGTCCGCCTCGAGGTCACGCAGGCCGCCGACGGCCTCCTCGGAGATCCGCGTCGCCGACGCGTCCGTCGCGGCGAGGCTCTCGCGGGCGAACGAGTCGTCGTTGACGACGGGGAACTCGAGGTCGATGTAGTAGTCGGTGAGCATCGGGAGGTTGAGGACGTCACACCCCGTCCGCTCCTCGATGTCGGCGAGGATCGAATCGCGCTTCTCCTTCGAGGCCGCGGTCACGACGAACCACATGTTCCACTCGTGATCCCGGCGGTAGTTGTGGTTCACCTGCCGGTGGCCGTTGATGACCTCCGCCACCTCGTCGAACCGCTCTTCGGAGGCCGATACGGCCGCGAGCGTCGAACTTCCGATTACGGGTGGGTTCAGCACCGGTCCGAACCGCCGGAAGATACCCCGCTCGCGGAGGCGACGCACGCGTTCGAGTGCCTCCGTCTCGCCGATGCCGAGGTCCTCGCCGACGACGCGAAACGGTCGCTCGACGACGGGAAAGCCGCTCTGGTACTCGTCGACGAGCGCGGCGTCGACCTCGTCGAGATCGGTCCGCCAGTCATCCTCCAGTGCGCTCATTATCGGCCACAGGAACCGGACGAACGTACCTATTTCGGCCTGGACCCGCGCGTCGTCGCGGAGGTGGCGTCCGATCCCGAGACGAGAGAACCGAACGGACCACTTTTGTCGATCGCAGCCCAACCGGCTTCTATATGGCGCAAGCGCCGGAGACCGCCGAATTCGGGGAGTGGCCGCTGAAACGACTGATGACCGAAGTCGTCGGGACGGGCGTCAAATCCGCGGAGGATATGACGCGCGAACAGGCGACCGACGCGATGAAGCGCATTCTCGCGGGCGAACCGGACCCTACGACGCTCGGCGCGTTCTGGCTGGCGAACCGCTGGAAGCACAACAATGCCGAAGAACTGGCCGCCTACGCCGACGTGATCGCAGAGGATGTCGTCTACGCGGAACCCGAGGCCGACCCCGTCGACTGCGGGGCGAACTACGACGGAAAGGGTGACACCGCCATCTTGGGTGCCGCGGCGGGCGTCGTCGCCGCTGGCGCGGGCACGCCGGTCGTCGTCCACTCGGGCGATCGGGTGCCGACGCAGAAGCAGGACGCCTACAAGCACGTGTTCGACGAACTGGGTATCCGAACGGAACTCGTCCCCATCGAGAGCGCGGAGATGGTCGACGAGACGGGCTTCGGCTTCTATTATCAGCCTGAGTTCGCGCCGCTCGTCCACGCGCTGTGGGACCGCCGCGACCGGATGGGCGTTCGGACGTTCGTCAACACCATCGAGACGATCGCCAACCCCGCGAAGGCCGACGTCCACCTCGGCTCCTTCTACCACCTCGCCTTCGCGAAGAAGATCACCGACACCTTCGAGACAATGGAGGCTCAGAGTCCCCGTCGCGTCGTGATGTTCCAGGGAATGGAGGGCTACGACGACATCCGCCCGGGGTACACGAAGGTCGGCGAGTGGACCGACGGGGAGTTCACGGACTACGAGATCGAGACGCCCGAGTACGGGATGGACTTCGAGTACGAGGACCTCGAAGTCGATCCCGACGACGTCGCGGGCGACTCCGCGCGGTTGACGGAGGAGATTCTGGCGGGCGAGCGCGACGACCACTTCGCCGACGCCGTCGCGCTCAACGCGGCCTTCCGGATCTACGCCCGCGAGGACGCCGAGTCGATCGATGACGGTCTGGAGATGGCCCGCGAGAGCATCGAGTCGGGCGCGGCCGAGGCAGTCCTCGACGATCTGCGCGCGTTTTAGCGCGGCGCGGTCCGATCCCCCGCTCGCCGACAGGCGTTTCTTTCCGCGCTCGCTGTTGTCGATATGACCGACTCCGAGCAGACGGCTACCGACCGCGTCCGCGAGTACTACGACGCCCTTCGTGGCGGCGAGCCGCTGGCTCCCTTCTTCGCCGAGGATCCGTCGGTAGTGAAGTACGGTATCACGGAGAAACTGACCGGGTACGAGGCGATCGAAGCTGGCCTGCGCGAACAAAGCGCGACGACCGAGAACTGGCGCGTCGAGAGTAGCGACCTCCGCGTCGTCGAGCGTGGCGAGCACGCGTGGTTCTCTGACGACGTCCGTATGGCCTGGGACGACGCCGTGTCGGACCACGGGTACGACTTCGACAGCCGATGGAGCGGGACCTTGGAGCGCCGCGGCGGAACGTGGCTATTCGTGGGTATGCACGTGAGCGCGGTCCCCGAGTGACGAGCCACGCCGACCTGTTGCCGCGGAGTGGACACCGTTTTGTATCCGTCGCTCCTCTCGCCTCTATGGTCGATGACTCCGAACTCGAAAGCCCCGAGAACCCCGTCGTGACACTGCACACCACGAAGGGCGACATCACGCTCGAACTGTTCGAACAGCGCGCGCCGCGTACGGTCGAGAACTTCCTCGGTCTCGCGACCGGCGAGAAGGAGTGGAGCGACCCCGAGACGGGCGAGACGCGCACCGATTCCCTCTACGAGGGGACGATCTTCCACCGGATCATCGACGACTTCATGATCCAGGGCGGCGACCCCGAGGGAACCGGTCGCGGCGGTCCCGGCTACACCTTCGACGACGAGTTCCACGAGGACCTGAACCACGACGGCGCGGGCGTGCTGTCGATGGCGAACCGCGGTCCCAACACAAACGGCTCGCAGTTCTTCATCACGCTCGGTGCCCAGCCGCATCTCGACGGCAAGCACGCCGTGTTCGGCCGCGTCGTCGACGGGATGGACGTCGTCGAGGAGGTCGGCAACGTCCCGACCGATCGCAACGACGCGCCGCTGAAGGACATCGAAATCGAATCGATCGACATCGACGAGTAAGTCTCGTTCGCGACGATCCGGACGGGTAGCTGTTCTCTCGCCTCGTTTCACTTTCGCCGCACTCCCGAACCCTTCTTAACCGTTGGTCGGGTAGGAGCGCGCACAGAATGACCTCGATCCAGTCGACGCTCGGCGAGGAGGAGGGAGGCGGGATCGCCGAGGAGCTGGCGGAAGGCCAGCGCGCGATCTCCATCGCCGAGTTCTTCGAGAAGAACAAACACATGCTCGGCTTCGACTCCGGAGCCCGAGGGCTCGTCACCGCCGTCAAGGAGGCGGTCGACAACGCCCTCGACGCCACGGAGGAGGCCGGAATCAAGCCCGACATCTCGATCGAGATCCGCGAGTCCGGCGACTACTACACCCTCATCGTCGAGGACAACGGCCCGGGCATCACGCGCGAGCAGATCCCCAAGGTCTTCGGAAAGCTGCTCTACGGATCGCGCTTTCACGCCCGCGAGCAGAGCCGCGGACAGCAGGGGATCGGAATCTCGGCGGCTGTGCTGTACTCCCAGCTCACTTCGGGAAAACCGGCGAAGATCACCTCCCGAACCCAGCGATCCGAACGCGCGCAGTACTTCGAGCTCATCATCGACACTGATACGAACGAGCCGGAGATCCAGGTCGAAGAGGAGCGCGCACCCGGCGAGTCCGACCTCTCGCCGACGCACGGCACGCGGATCGAACTGGAGATGGAGGCGAATATGCGGGCGCGTCAGCAGCTTCACGACTACGTCAAACACACCGCGGTCGTCAACCCGCATGCGCGGCTCGTCCTCTCGGAGCCCGCGCTCGACGGACCGCGCCACTACGAGCGCGTCGAAGGCGCGGACCTGCCCGCCGAAACCGAGGAGATCCGCCCGCATCCCCACGGCGTCGAACTCGGGACGCTTATCAAGATGCTCGGGGTGACCGAGTCGTACTCCGTTTCGGGATTCCTCCAGGAGGAGTTCACTCGCGTCGGCGCGAAGACGAGCGAGAAGGTCCTGAACAACTTCCGCGACCGACACTTCGGGCGGGAGATGGGCTGGGCCGTCCCGCGGGATTCCGACGTCGACCTCGAAGCCGCGATCACCGACGCCGTCGCCAACAAGGGCGCGGCGGCCACCGAGACGTTCGCCGAGCGGGTCGCGAACACGCTCTCCTCGCGGGAGCGGACTACTCATTCGGAACTCTCGGAAATCGTCGATACCGTCGCCGACGACGTCGCCGAGGAGTACGACGCGAACTTCGGCGACACCGTCAGAGAGAACGCCGTCGAGGCCGCGTGGGAGGTTCTGCGCTCCGAACTGACCGCGGATCTCTACGGACTCGTCGACGAGGCCACGAGCACACGGAAGGACGACGCGACCGTCTCGGGGCTGGCCGATCGGCTGGCCGATAAATTCGACAAAGGCGACCACAGAAACCGGGCGACGTACGCTACCGTGGTCGAATACGTCGACCGCTCTGCCGATCGGATCGTCTCCGAGGACGTCACCTTCGGCGACACGGCCCGAGAGAACGTCGTCGACGCGCTCTGGGCGGCGATGCGGACCGTCCCCGACGACGTTCCGAAGGTGAGCCGAGTCGCGGACGACCGCGACATCGCCTCCCAGTTACTCGAAGGGATGCGCGAGGCGGACATCCTTGCACCGCCGACGAACTGCCTCTCACCGATTACGGCCGAACTCGTCGAGGCCGGACTGAAAAAGGAGTTCGACGCGGACTTCTACGCTGCGGCGACCCGCGACGCGGAGGTCCACGGCGGGGACCCGTTCATCGTCGAGGCCGGGATCGCCTACGGCGGCGAACTGGAGGACGGAACGGTCGATCTCCTGCGATTCGCGAACCGCGTTCCCCTGGTGTACCAGCGCGGGGCGTGCGCGACGACGGACGTCGTCAAGAGCATCGGCTGGCGGAACTACGGGCTCGATCAGCCCGGCGGTTCCGGGATGCCGAACGGCCCCGCCGTGATTATGATCCACGTCGCCTCGACGAACGTGCCGTTCACGAGCGAGTCGAAGGACGCCATCGCGAACATCCCGGCGATCGAAGACGAGATCGAACTCGCGGTTCGGGAGGCCGCCCGCGAGCTCAAGTCCTACCTGAACAAGCGCCGCTCGATGCAGAAGCGCCGGAAGAAACAGGACGTCCTCGGACGCATACTACCCGAAATGGCCGATAAGCTCTCGGAGGTGACGGGTCGAAAGCGACCCAACATCGACGGCGCGCTCGCGCGGATTATGAACAACGTGAGCGTCGAGCGCGACGTCGACGGCGACAGCGTCACGCTCGTCGTCGAAAACCACTCCGATCGGACCGAGACCCCGAAAATCACCGAGATCGTTTCGTCCCAGCCCGCTGATCTCCCGGACGCCGCGAGCGTCGTCGACCTCGACGGCGAGTGGTTCATCACGTGGGAGCCGTCCGTGGGCGCGGGCGAGACGGTCAAACTGACGTACACCGTCGCCGACGACGCCGACTTCGAGATCGACGTCGACGGCGTCGACACCGAGAAACTGACGATCGATGCCTAACCAACTATGAGCACGAAACAGGACGAGGAACTCGCACAGGAGCGCCTCATCGATCTCGCCGCGGAGTTCTACGACCAGTTCGCGGCGGGAGAGGTGCCGCGGATGAACATCCCGACGCGGACGAAATCGAACATCGTCTTCGACGAGGACTCGAAGGTGTGGGTGTACGGCGACCGGACATCGACGCGGTCGGCCAACAGCGTCCGCGGGGCGCGGAAGCTGTTGAAATCCGCCTACGCCATCGAGTTCCTCGTCAACCAACTTGAGGAGGACCGGTCTTCGACCCTGCGTGAGCTGTACTACCTCTCGGAGTCGTGGGACAACGAGGAAGCGCAGTTCCAGAGCCAGGACGAATCGAACCAGATGATCGAGGACTTAGAGATCGTCTCGAAGGTCACCCGCGAGGACTTCCATATGCGGCCGGAGGAGTCGGGCGCGACGCTGATGGGGCCGCTCGAACTCCGCGAACAGACTCGACGCGGCGAGCGCGACATCCACTGTCAGGAGGACGTCGGCGAAGGGGGCTACCAAATCCCGAACAACCCGGACACGATCGAGTTCCTCGATCACGACATCGACTTCGTCCTCTGCGTCGAGACCGGTGGGATGCGCGACCGCTTAGTGGAAAACGGCTTCGACACCGAGTACAACTGCCTCGTCGTCCACCTGAAGGGCCAGCCAGCCCGTGCGACCCGGCGAATCACGAAACGGCTGCACGACGAACTCGACCTCCCGGTCGTGGTCTTCACTGACGGCGACCCGTGGTCCTACCGGATCTACGGCTCGGTCGCCTACGGTTCGATCAAGTCCGCGCACCTCTCGGAATACCTGGCGACGCCCGAGGCCCAGTTCGTCGGCATCCAGCCCAAGGATATCGTGGAGTACGATCTCCCGACGGACCCGCTGGCCGATTCGGACATCAACGCCTTGGAGTCTGAACTCGAGGATCCGCGCTTCGAGACGGACTACTGGACCGAACAGATCGAACTGCAACTCGACATCGAGAAGAAGGCCGAACAGCAGGCGCTCGCCGCCCGCGGTCTCGACTTCGTCACGGAGACGTATCTCCCCGAGCGGCTCTCGGCGATGGGCGTGATCTAACTCCCGGGCTCACATCGAACGGTCTCCGTCTCGTTACTGTGCGTCGGCCAACCGCGCTACGCGGTCGAGGCTGTCGGCGTCGGCCGCGGTTTTGTCCTCGCGGACGCCGATGAATCTGGGAAACCGGAGCGCGTACCCCGATTCGTACGTCGGCGATCCCTGGATCTCCTCGTAGCCGACCTCGAAGACGACCTCGGGCGCGATCGAGACGGTCTGTCCGGACTCGTGTTCGATGTGCGGTTCGAGCCGCTCGCTCAGCGATTCGAGTTTTTCGTCCGTGATCCCGGTCGCGACCTTGCCGAGCGTGGCGTAGCCGTCGCGCTCCGCGGCGGATCCGTTTTTCGTCGAGTGCTCTCCCGCTCCGTCGACGCGCGCCGACAGGAGGAACGTGCCCAGGAGGTTCGCGCGGCGACCCTCGCCCCACTCCGCGCCGGTGACGACGAGATCGAGTGTCTCCACGTTGGGCTTGCGCTTCAGCCAGTTTCGACCCCGCTTGCCGGGCGCGTACGTCGACTCCGGCTCTTTCAGCATAATACCTTCGTGGCCCGCCTCGAGCGCCTCTTCTTCGAGCGCCGCGATCTCGTCGGGATCCGACGAAACGGCGGGTTCGGCGAACGCGTCGGTCCCGCCGAGCAGTTGCCGGAGGCGTTCGTGTCGCTCGTGCAGCGGTGCATCGAGCAGGTCTTCGCCGTCGACGTGCAGGCAGTCGAAGGCTCGCAGTTCGACGCGCACCTCGTCGCGCATCCGCTCGACGTCGTACTTCCGGCGGAATCGACGGAGCACCTCCTGGAACGGGAGCGGCGACCCGTCGTCGGCGACGGCGACGACCTCCCCGTCGAGGACGACCGGGACGTCGACCGCGCGCTCGACGAATTCGACGACCTCGGGGAGGGGATCGGTGACGTCGTCCATGTTCCGCGAAAAGAGCGAGACGGACTCCCCGTCGGCGTGGACCTGCACCCGCGCGCCGTCGAACTTCGTCTCGACGACGGCTTCGCCCCACTCGTCGATCGCTTCGGTGGCGCTCCCGGCCTGCGCGAGCATCGCCTGTACCGGACGGCCGACCTCCAGCCCGATCTCTTCGAGTCCCGCGCGTCCCTCCTCGCGGGCGACGCGGGCGACCATCCCGTAGTCGTTCGAGACCTGCAGCGCCCGTTCGACGGCATAAACCGGACTTTCGTTCTCGGTGGCGTCGTCACTACCCTCCTCGGTGGCGTCGTCACTACCCTCGTCTGTGGCGTCGTCACTGTCAACGTCAGTGGCGTCGCCGCCATCCACGTGGTCACCATCCACGTCGTCGCCGTCACGTGCTTCCAGAAACGCCGCGGCGATCGCGTCTCGGACGGTTCCTTCGCCGACGCCGATCCGCATCTCGCCGAGGACGAGGCGGGCGAGGAACGTCGCTTCCGACGACGAGGCGCTGTTGAACAGTCCGAACAGCGTGTCGAGCCGTCGCTTCTCGCTCCCGTCGCCTGTCGTCGTCGCGATCTCCCGCAGGCGCTCGTCGACGGAGGCGACGGTCAGCGCCTCGCTGTCGGCGTCGGTAAACGCGTCGAGACCGCGCTGGCCGCCGAAGTCGTAACTCCCCGCGACCGCTCCGATCTCGCCGATGTCCGCGAGTTTGGTCTCGACGTCGTCGGCGTCGACGTTCGGTCCGGCCGCGCGGGCGATCGACTCGTGTACGAGCGCGGGTCCGACGTCCAACGTCATCGCGTCCCACGCCGGATACACTCGACCCTGCAGGAAGCGCACGACGATCGGCAAGTCCTCGACCGCATCCCGGAGGAGGTCGCTGACGAGGTCGGTCGTCGCCAGATCGCCGGACTCCTCCGCCATCTCTTCGGCGCGCGCTGCGAACTCGGCGAACTCCATCGGCAGGGAGTATCGCACGGTCGGATAAGAGTCCGCCGACTCCGGGGTGGACCGCCTCGCGGCCGATATGCGACGTTCGGTGCAGAAGCTCTCGGAGTCGAGGCTCCCGCGACCGACTCCCATCGCACTGTGGGCTGACAGTCGGCACACCGCTCGCGACCACGCCCTCGCGGACGCCGTCGACTCCACTCCCGCGTCGTCGTGCCGAACGATCGCGAACAACGCGGGATGGCTGCTACGTCACGCGGGTGCTGGCCGCTCGATCGGTCATAAACCCTCGCGGCCGAGAGTCTCCGGATCCGCCGAAGCACGGGATTCAAGCCGCCGGGTCTCTCACGGACGGCTATGACCGATGAACTGGCGGACGCGGTGCGCGACGCGCTCGCGGTCGACGTCGAGGAGTTCGAGTCACAGGCGAGAGCCGACGCCGAGGTGCTGAAAGCCGAACTCCGCGAGGGCACGTTCGACAACCACCAGTCGATCGTCGGGCTGGAGTACGAGTTTTACGCCGTCGCCGACGGCCGGTGGGCCGCCTCGGACGATGCCGACGTCTACGCCCTGATGCGCGTGCCGCGCCGCCTCCTCGATCTCATCGGATTCGAGAAGGAACTCGGCCTGCACAACGCGGAGATGACGACCAGTCCGCAGCCGCTGAACCCCGACGGTTTGCGCGCCCAGGAATCGGAAGTCCGCGCGCGGCTCGGGGCCGCACTCGACTGCACCGGCGCGGAGGGAATCCGCCTCGTCAGCGACGGCCTGTGGACGATTCCACCGGCCGGAGAGACCTCCCGAGAGTACCTCACAGGCAGCGTCGAGGCCGACGGAATCCGCATCGCGACGAACATGAGCGACTCGGTCCGGTATCACGCGATGGCCAACGGCCCGACCGCCTCCGAGGAGATGGCCGTCGACGCGCCCAACGTCACGCTCTCGGCCGACACCGTGATGCCCGAATCGCTCATTACCTCTATTCAGCCGCACTATCAGGTCGCACACGCCGCCGACCTGCCGACCTACTTCAACTACGCGCTGCGCGTCGCGGGTCCGCTGCTCGCGCTCGGCGTCAACTCCCCGTTTTTCCCGCCGGACCTGTACGACGACGTCGGCGCGCAGAAGATCCTCGCCGACGGCTACGCCGAGAACCGAATCCTCGTGTTCGAGTCGGTGCTCAACACCGACGAGACCGAGAAGGTCACGTTCCCCGAGGACCTCGAACACGTCGAACAGGCGGTCGACCGCGTCGTCGACGACGCGACGATGGTTCCGATGCCCGTACCGGAGGGCAACCGCTTCGACGACGAGTTCGCGACCCTCCGCCGCAAGCACGGCACCTACTGGCGCTGGGTTCGCCCGGTCTTCGACGGGGCGTCTCGGTCGTCGGCGAACGCCCGCATCGAGTTCCGACCGATCGCCGCACAGCCCACCGTTCGCGACTCGATCGCCTTCCAGGCGACGTTCGCCGGGCTGATGGAGAGCCTCCCACGGCGGCAACACCCCGCGACCGACCAACCGTGGTCGACCGCCCGCGAGAACTTCTACGGCGCGATGCGCGAGGGACTCGACGGCGGGCAGCGGTGGATCTGTAACGACGGCGCGGAGACCATCGACGTCGAAACCGTCTACGAGGACATCTTCGCACACGCGGTCGACGGGCTCACCGCTGCTGGCTGTTCGGAATCGGAGGCCGAGCGGTACGTGAGCCCGCTGCGTGCCCGCGTCAAAAACGAGAAGACGCCCGCCGACTGGAAGACCGAACGCGTCAGGGAGTACCTCGCCGACGGTGACAGCTTCGCCGACGCGGTCTCGGAGATGCAGCGCGACTACGTGCGGAAGCAGCGCGAGACGCTCCTCGACGGCTCGTTTGCCGACTGGCTGTAGGCGGACACGGAGGAACGAACGGCGGGAATCGGCGCTTGCAGTTCTCCGATTACGCGGCGCTTGCAGTTCTCCGATTACGCGCCGCTCGCGACTACCGAAACCGAGTAGGGAAAATCAGGTGCCGTGCGACGGTCGCTTACAGGACGTCGGCGAAGTCCTTGTGCTGGGTGATGTCGACGCCGTCCTCGGTGACGACGCAGACGTTGATTCCGTTTCCTGACGCGAGGTCGCGTTCGACCGCGCTCTCGATCGCGCGGGCGGCTACCGTTTTCGCCTCGTCGATCGTCAGTTCGTCGTCGTATTCCTGTTCGAGGACGCCGAGTGCGTACTGGCTGCCGGAACCGGTGACAGTGTACTCCTCTTCGAGGATCGATCCGGCCGGATCGATGCTGTAGATGTGCGGGCCTTCATCGTCGACGCCGCCGAGGATCGGTTGGACGATGTAGAACGCGCCCGAGCGGAGGAAGTTGCCGAGGAGCGTCGAGAGCGCTTGCATGCTCATATCCTCGCCTCGTCGCGCCTCGTACAGACGGACTTCCGCGCGGATCGAACTGATCAGCGACTGCGCGGCGGAGACCGACCCCGCGATGGTGAGTGCGCCGGTCGGGTGGATCTCCTCGACCTTCTGGACGTTCTTCGAGGAGACCATGTGACCGAGGCTGGCTCGCATATCGGTCGCGAGGACGACTCCCTCGCTCGTCTTCAGACCGACGGTGGTCGTCCCCGTCTTGGTCTCTTTGTCGCCCGCCTGTTGGGCCCGCTGTTCGGCGTTCGAGAACTCGCCGAGTTCAGGAGAGAACACGCCGGAGTGCTCGCCGTTTAGTGGATCGAGACGCCCCGAAGCGTCGTCGCTCATAGGAGTACGCATTACCCGCAGTAGTCGCCCGTCGCTGATAAATGCCACCCTTCCCACTGCTGTTGCCCGTACTGGTCACGACGTGCGGCGAGGTGATTCGTGAGTGTCGTGTCTGTGGCAGTAGTGAGTGTTGTTCTGTGGCAGTAGTGGGTGGCGGGTGTAGTCGTGACAGCGGAACACCGACCCACAGATCCGTCCATCGATATCGACGAATCGTCTTGTCAACACGCTTCGTCAAGAAACAGTCGGTGGGAACGGTCGGTATCAGCTTAGCGCCGTTGTCGGCGTCGGTCCGCGTGCTCGTACGTTCGCTCGGCGGATTCGATGAGAGATCGGATGGGGAGGGTGAGTCCTAACTGGCGCGCGACGAGCGCGAAGGGCATTGCGAGGATTCCGAAGAGCAGCGTCGTCTGGTACAGTAGGAAGGCCGCGCTCCGGTGCAGGTCTGTTGTCATCGCCTTGAATGAGCCGGAGCGACGGGAGTATATAAACTTTCTCTGTAAGGAACGTTCATCAATCTCGACGCAGTATTGCGATTCAATGAAATTTGCAGTGGGAACAAATACAGTTGTCTGGTGGGCCGTTCACGCCGTAGGAACGGCGTCATCAGTCAGGTTCGTCGGCATAACTTATGCGGAGTATTGAAGTCGCGTACGCGACCACCGATCGACTCGATCACCGATATTCGACGGCATACACTGTGAATGACTCGCATTGACGCCAGCGAACCACAAGACACGAAACCCCACGGGACGTGTCTCGCCTATGAGCAACTACCTCGTCGCGATGGAGGCCGCGTGGCTGGTCCGCGACGTCGAGGACATCGACGACGCGATAGGCGTCGCCGTCAGCGAAGCAGGGAAACGACTCAACGACCAGAACAAAGAGTACGTCGAGGTCGAAGTGGGCGTGACGCCGTGTCCCGCCTGCGGGGAGCCGTTCGACTCCGCGTTCATCGCGGCGAACACCGCGCTCGTGGGACTCCTCCTCGAGATCAACGTGTTCAACGCCGACGGCGAGGAACACGCCTCCCGAATCGCGAAGAGCGAAGTCGGCGGCGCGCTCCGCGACGTTCCGCTCTCGGTCATCGACATCGTCGAGACCGAAGAGGACGCCCACGAGCGCGACGACTGATCGGTCGTCGATCGGTCCCGACGCATCCCCCGAAACCTTTTCGTATAACTTTCGGTAATTAGTGGTATGGAACTCCCGACCCCGCAGGACCTGCGCCAGCGTCGCACGGAGTTGGATCTCACCCAGAGCACCCTCGCGGAGATGGCCGACGTCTCCCAGCCGCTCATCGCCCGCATCGAGGGCGGCGACGTCGACCCGCGGCTTTCGACGCTCCGACGCATCGTCAACGCGCTCGAAGAGGCGGAGGGAAGCGTCGTCCGCGCGTCCGATCTGATGAACGAACACGTCGTGAGCGTCGCTCCCGACGACTCCGTCCGCTTCGCGCGCGACGTGATGTTGGACGAGGGCTTCTCGCAGCTCCCGGTGATCCGCGACGGCCGCCCCGTGGGCATCATCTCGAACAGCGACATCCGGCACGCGCAGGAGGAGGACGACGTCGGCACGCTTCCGGTCGCAGACGTGATGCGCGAGTCGGTCACGACGGTCGAACCCTCGGCGACACTCGAAGAGATCGATGCCGCGCTCGATCACCACTCGGCCGTGCTCGTCGTCGAGAGTGGCGAGACGACCGGCATCGTGACCGAAGCCGACGTCGCGGCGCACCTGTAGGCAGCTGAGCCGCTCCGGATCAGCTCCGGACCCGCTCGCGTTCGTCCCGGCCGCTACCGTCGGTGGATCCGCATCGGCACCTCGTCGTCCGGTTGGTTCGTCATCTCCGGTGAGAGCGTCAACTCCGCGCCGTCGGGCCGCTCGAAGCGGTACCTGCGAATGAGTTCCGCGAGCGCGACGCGCGCTTCCACGCGCGCGAACGTCTCGCCGATACACCGTCGCGGCCCCGCGCCGAACGGGAGATACGCGTCGTCAGAACGGTCCCGCTCGCGCCACCGCGCTGGATCGAACGTCTCGGGGTGCTCCCAGAAGCGCTCGTCGCGGTGCATCGCGAAGACCGATACGAGCAGTTCCGAACCGGCAGGAATCACGCTGCCGTCGAATTCGACGGATCGGGTCGTTTCCCGCGGCAGCGCGTGCACTGGCGGATACAGCCGCAGGCTCTCGTCGATCGCGCGTTCGAGCGTTTCCAAGTCGTCGAGGTGGTCCCAGCCGACCGGATCGTCGCCGACGACGTCGTCGATTTCGGATTCGACCTCGCGGTACACGTCGGGGGTCGTCGCGAGGCAGTGCAGCGTGAACGTCAGCGCCAGCGCCGTGGTCTCGTGCCCGGCGAAGACGAGACCGATGAGCTGATCGATCGCGCTGTCCGCGTCCGGCGCGTACTGATCCGCCGCGCCGCCCGCGCTGTCAGCGCCGGGATCCGACCGGATCATCGTCGCCAGCGCTGAGACGAGGCTGTCGTCGGGTCTCGCGTCTCCGTCGGCGTCCGCGAGCAACGCGCGGAGTTCCCTCCGGAGCGTCGCCTTCGCCTCGTCGAACCGCCGACGGCTCGGCGTCGGGATCCAGTTCGGGAGCGCCCACGTCACGGGGTCGAAGTAGGCGTTCAAATCGTCCGCCGCGCGCCTGAGGTCCTCGCGGTTCGACTCGGGGTCGAAATCCAGCAGCGTCGTCGCGAGCACGTCGAAGGTGAGCGCCTGCATCTCCGAGAGCGTCTCGATCGTGTCGCCGTCGTCCCACGGGGTCGCCCGCGCAACCGTCTGCTCACGCATCGTCGGGAGCATCGATCGGATCTGCGGGCCGAAGAAAAACGGGTTGAGGAACTCCCGCTGTTCGCGCCAGTCGTCGCCATCGGCGGCGACGACGCTGGTCCCGAACGCGAGGGCGAAGTCATCGGTCTTCTCGAAGGCGTCGCGTTCGGAGACGAGCACGCGAGTCGCGTGCGTCGGGTGAGCCACCACGTAGCGATCACCGACGGGGAGTTCGATCCGGAACACGTCGCCGACGTCCGCGACCGCGTCGGTGGTAAACGTCAGCGGATCCCGAGCGAACGAGACGGCGTTGCCCAGAAGCGGCAGCCCGTTCGGTGCCGACGGGCGGGAGTCTGTCATCCGTGTCCCCCCTCAGAGTTCGAGTCCACGGACCGACACGCCGTCGCCGGATTCGACCCGGCCGATCACGCGACCGTCGGTCGCGTCAGCGAGCGCTTCCGCGGCGTCGGGTGCGAGCGCGCAGACGAATCCAGTGCCCATATTGAACGTCCGGTGCATCTCCTCCTCGGAGACGTTGCCCTCCGCTCGGACAAACTCGAAGACGGGTTGCGGGTCGAACGCGTCCTCGACGACGTAGCGGTGGTCGCCGAGCCGTTCGAGGTTCGTCCACCCGCCGCCCGTCACGTGAGCGGCCGCCCGAACGCCGTGCTCGCGCATCGGATCGAGCAAGTGCGTGTAGAGTCGCGTCGGTTCGAGCAGTGCCTCGCCGAGCGTGTCGTACTCGCCGAACGGGCACGGATCGGTGTACTCGTGGTCGCGAGTGACGGCGGCGCGCGCGAGCGTCAGCCCGTTGGAATGGATGCCGGAGGAGCGAAAGCCCACCAGCGCGTCGCCCGGTTCGGCCTCACCGGGGAAGATTGCCTCCTTCGCGGCGAGTCCGGCGCAGGTCCCCGCGAGGTCGAGACCGTGGATCACTTCGGGCATCACGGCCGTCTCGCCGCCGACGAGTTCGAGGTCCGCCTCCTCGGCTCCCGCACTGAGTCCCCGTCCGACCTGTTCGGCGAAGGTCTCGTCGGGTGCCTCCACCGCGAGGTAGTCGACGAAGGCGACCGGGCGGACGCCCGCGGCCACGAGGTCGTTCGCGTTCATCGCGATGCAGTCGATGCCGATCGTCGAATAGTCGGCGAGCGCCTCGGCGACGAGGAGCTTCGTCCCGACGCCGTCGGTCGCGAGCGCCAGGTACCTGTCGCCGATGTCCAGCAGGCCCGCGTAGTCGCCTTCGCTCTCGCCGACGGCCCCGATCAGCGCCGCCGTCGCCGCCTCGCTCGCGTCGATGTCGACGCCCGCGTCCGCGTAGGTCAACTCGTCTTCCGCTCGGTTCCCGTCTTCCGCTCGATTCTCGGAGCCGTCCCGCTCCGATAGGCCACCGTCGTCAGTCATACCGGAGTCGCCGTCGCCAGTCATATCGGAATCCCCGTCTCGGGGGGAGAAAATACGTCCGGTCTCGGCGTCGCTCTCGCTCGCGCGGTTGTTCTGATCGATCACCGATTTTGACCCAAGAACTTTGCCCCTGCACGTTGCCGTCGAATCTGCAACCCCGTCCGTTGGCATCTCCTGAAACGACCGTAGATTTGGTTTTGAACGGTCTACTGGATTCTGAGCGCTTTATAAAACATCACTAAAACGTAACCACCGCCCGGTAAATCGTCGCGAAACGACTGAACGCTCGTCCCGTTATATGTGGGTCCCCGTCGTAGGAGGGAGTAAGGAGATACAGATGTCAAGCGTCCCCCACACCCCCGACCTCCCTCTCGAACGCGACTCCCTCCGTCGCGGTTTCGGCGTCGCGAGCGCCGTTATCAGGACCGGCCTTCGGAATTTGAAAGCCGTGAGCTTCTGGACGGCGATCGTCCTCCCCTTCACGTACGTTCCGCTGCTCGTCGGCGGACTGACCGGCGGTGAAGCCCTCCTCTTCGCCGGGCTGATCGCTATTAACGCGCTCGCGTTCGTCGGCGGCCACGGATACGAGCCGACCGAGTCGACCGAACCGCGTCGGGCCTGATTTTCAACCCCCCACGGACACCGGCGCAGAAGCCGAGTCTGAGATCAAAATCCGAATCCGAGGAGGAACGCGCCGACCGTGAGTGCCAACGCGGGGACGAAGAACGCGACGAAGACCACCTTGCTCCACCCGAGGACGGTCTTCCCGTCGAGCGGACCGAACGGCAGCATATTGAACGCCGCGAGAAAGAGATTGATCATCAGCCCGCGCGACCCCGTGAGCGCGACGAAGTCCGAGCCGACGAGCACGCCGACGAAGAACAGCGGTAGAAACAAGACCGCGAGTGCGACGTTCGTGGCCGGTCCCGCCAGCGCGATGAGTCCGTGTTCGCGGGGCGTGAGTCGCCCGCGGTGGTACACCGCCCCCGGGGCCGCGAAGATGAACCCGGCGAGCGAACTCACGAGCGCAAGAAAGAGCATCCCGTAGTCGGCGCGGAACTCCGCAATTTGACCGAACCGGACGGCGACGACTTTGTGGGCCACCTCGTGCAGGAGGAAGCCGACGCCCGCGGTCAGGAGACTCAGGAGGACCGGGCCGACGACGCCGCCTTCGAGAATGCCGACGACGGCGCGCTGGCCGCCGCCCGCGAAGAAGATGGCGAACGCGACGCCGAGGGCGGCCCAGGCGAGGACGAGGTCCTGAATCTCCTTCGCGCTGAAGGAGAGCCGAGAGACGCTCACGGGGCGATCGCCCCCCAGAGGATCTCCCAGCCGTTCTCTGCACCCTCGAAGAGCAACCGCGTCACGCCCGCCGCGCCACCCAGATCGAGCGCGAACAGCGGGAGCAGGTACGCGACGAACAGCGCGGACGCGACGACGCTCCCGATGTTGGTCGCGGCGACGACGACGATGAGGCGGAACAGCGGCACCGCGAACAGTTCGTTGACGAGGTCGCCGATCGGTTTCTCTTCGTCGGCGAGCAGTTCGTTGAGCGTCCCGATGTCGGAGACGTTGACCGGATCGTACTGGAGTTCGATGTACCCGGTGAACCAGCCGGGCGCGAGGAAGGGATTGATCGACGTCATCCACGCCACCGCGCCGCCGACGAGCGAGGAGGTCCACCGCGCGCCCGCCGCCTTCGCCAACCCGGCCGCGAAGAGGCCGTTGATGAGGAACCACGCGCCGAACAGCCGAAGCAGCGTGTCGTCCCCGGCTGACGAGAGCGCCAGAAGAATAAAGAAGCCGATCACGACGACTGAGATCCCGGTTCCGACGATTTTCGCCCACGGGATTCTTCCACCGGAGGTCCCGGTGATGGACGACATCGGCGGGAGCTCCTCGGGGTGTTCGAGGTAGCGTTCGATCCCCTCGCGGTGTCCCGCGCCGACGACGGCGACGACGTCCGCCCCCGTCTGCCGGAGTGCGAGCAGTTTGTGTGCGATGAACGCGTCGCGCTCGTCGATGAGCGCCGCCGCGCCGCCCGGAGAGAACTGACGGAACTCCTCCATCATCGCGCTGACGACGTCCACGTCGGTCATCTGCGACATATCGAACTCCTCGACGTCTTCGACCTCTCCGTATCCGAGCGTCGACGCGAACTGCCCGACCAGGCCGCCAACGAGCACGCCGACGCCGATACCGACCGCCATACTGCCGATCACGCGGGCGGTGAAATCACCCAGTAGATCGACGACCGGGGCTGCGAAGCCCAGGCCGACACCGCCGATCCCGCCGACTGCGACGCCCATTCCGAGAGCCGCGATCAGTCGATCCTCACCGGAGAGTAGCGACGCGCCGAACACCCAGACGGCGATGGCCGCGACGACGCCCAGCACCGCGCTTCCGGCGATGGCCGAGAGCACCGGCAGCCCCAGCCCCACGCTCCCGCCGAAGATCGCAACGAGCGGGCCGAGTACCACGCCCAAGAACAGCCCGAACGCGAGTCCGACGCCGCGGCTGTCGCCGACGCCGAACGCGAGGCCGCCGATCATTCGGAACTTCTCGACGATTCCCATCTGCGACCAGAATCGCTGCATCGTCTCGTTGATGTCGCGGTCGACGAGCGCGACGTCGATGCCCAACTCCTCGGCGGTCTCGACCGCAGAGAGCATATCCGCCCCGGGCGTCACGTCGAACTTCTCGCCAAGCCGGGCCTGTACGTACGACAACATCCAGTAGGCGATGAACTGAAAGACGGTGTTGCCGCGGAGCAGATCCCCGGGTTCGAGGTCGTCCGGTTCGCCCCCTTTCAACTGTCGGTACCGCCCCTCGTCGAGTTCGACGGCGACGACGTCGGGGCGTTCGGCCTCGATCGTCTCTTCGACTTCTCGCACGCTCTCCTCGGAGACGTGCGCGGTGCCGACGACTCGGACGCGACCCGCTTCGGCCGCTTCCTGACTCATTGTGCCTCCTACCGCGCCGTGGTTTTTACTCCTGTCGGAGGATCCGCGGGACGCCGACGCCTCCGCCGAACGCACACCCATTGGATCGCTGAAATTATAACATCCCCGAGGAGTATACCACGTATGGGAGACAGCGCGGTGCGTTCGGACGGCGGCTCGGACGCGCTGTTCGGGAACGCCGTCAGGACGCCACTACCGGATCGCCGGGCCGAGCGCCTCTTTCACGAGAATATGTCCGCGGTCGCGGAAGGTCGCGAGCGGAAAGCGGAGCTGCTGGCGGACCCGTCAGTCTCGGTGATCAAAGCCTACGAAACCGAATTCGAGCGCGTCGCCGAGAGCTTCAGGCGGCGGCTCCGGCACATCGCCGGTGACGACTACGAGGAGATCGCCTACGCGTATCTCCGCGGGGATCGCGAGGACCGTCTCGGCGAGCTCACCGCGTACTACATCGAAGGTCTGTGGCGGATCCAGCAGCGCTCGACGATCTCGGAGATGCTGTTCTTCCCGCTGATCATCAGATACCCGGACAGCTTCACGATGAACCTGCGATTCGCGGCCGCGCACTCGACGACGGAGTCGATGCCGTTCGAGTCGCCGCAACACGCCGACATCGACGACGACGCCCCGCACACCCAGCAGTACTTCGACGAGAGCCAGTACGAGCAGGAACGGGCCGCCGACTACCTCCGCGAGACGGCGCAGATCATCCGTGAGCAGTTCCCACACCCCGATGAGGTTCCCTTCGAAGAGCGGAAGTACGGCGGCGTCGTCTCCGCTGGCGGTCGCCGCGAATCGACGTTCACCGAGATGCTCGCACCGGTGCGGCCCGACCCGGGTCGGTTCTCGGAATCGGTCACGGAGGCGACGCTGGTGCCCGCGGGAACGGAGGCCGAACGAACCAAACGGCGGTACCTGCCCGCGGCGAAAGTGATTATCTGAGCGTGGGCGTCGGTACTTGGGCGTGGGCGTCGCTTTCGCTCGCTGCGAGCGACTGGTAGGATTCAAATCCATCCGGAGAACCGAACTG
>NZ_VJXQ01000002.1:0-153425 GCF_007655485.1 Halobellus captivus | reverse complement strand
GCTGTCGCTCGGACATCGAGTGCGGGGGATGGAATATTGAACCACGGTCGCAGCGAAGCTGCTCCCTGATTCAAATCCCATCGTAACTATCGAGTCCTCGCTGTCGCTCGGACATCGAGTGCGGGGGATGGGATTTGAACCCACGAACCCCTACGGGAGCGGATCTTAAGTCCGCCGCCTTTGGCCTGGCTCAGCCACCCCCGCGCACACGTCAGTTCCGCGGACGGTCGGTTAGTGGTTTCGTTTTGCGAGACGCGGGGGTGGGACGTCAACGAGTATCAGTATCGTTTTACTGTCCTCCGGAGAGTACCCACTACAATGGCTGTGCGAACCCGTCCCCCGCAACCGAATCGAGGCGGCCCCTCCGACGTTGCGGTGACACCTCCCCGCTCGATATCTCCGTTGGAGCGTTCGCCGTTTTGAACCGATGACGGTCGGAACGCTTCCGGTTTCGCTCGATGAGATCCCCCCGGTCATCCTCGCCGTCGTCGCCAGCACCTTCTTCGTCGGGTTCGGCGGCGGCGTCGTGTTTCCGATCCTCCCGAACCTCGGGGCCGTTCTGGGCATCTCCGCGTTCGTCGTCGGGCTGATTCTGTCGGCGAACCGCTGGGTCAGGTTAGTGGCGAACGCGCCCGCGGGGGCGCTGGTCGATCGGTTCGGAGTCAGAAAGCCGTTCGTGTACGGCCTCCTCATCGAGGGCATCGCGACGTTCGGGTACGTCGTCGCGCTCGTCCTTCCCGATCCGGCGTCGGTCTCGTGGGTCGCATACGCGCTTCCGACCGTCGAGTGGGGGCCGGTAGCGTTCGGTGTCGAACGCTGGCTTTCTGCCCTCGATGTCGTTCTCGCCCCGGAATCGTGGTTCCTGTTGGCCCGGGTGCTCTGGGGAGTCGGCTCCGCGGCGGTGTTCGCGACGGCGTACACAATCGCCGCCGACGTCTCCGACGGGGGCTCTCGCGGGCTGAATATGGGGATCGTCCGCGGTGGGATGCTGCTCGGGTTCCCGACGGGAATGGTGCTCGGCGGCGTCGTGAGTTCGCTCGCCAGCAACGCGGTGGCGTTCGGTATCGCGGCCGCGTTCGCCCTAATCGCCAGTATCGTCGCGTTCGTGCTCGTGCCGGAGACGCACGTCACCGAACGCGGGTCTCGGGCGGTGAAACCGTGGGATATCGAAACCTCGGTTCCCGCGGTTACGGTGGGTTTCGTGAACTTCGGGCTGATGTTCGCGTACTTCGGTGTCCTGTTTTCTACGTTGGTGTTGCTCTTAGCCGAGAAATCGCTCTCTTCGTTCGGTCTCAACGCGCAGGGGATGTCGGGGTTATTTATGGCCGTGACCGTGGTTAGCGCCGGTGTCGCGATGGTGGTCGGCGGGCGTCTCTCGGATACCCACGTCTCGAGAGTCCCAGTCTTGCTCGCCTTCTTAGGCTCCTTTTTCGTTGGCTTTCTGCTGTTGGCGAACGCGGCGTCGATCGCGGGACTGTTCGTTGCCTGTCTCTGTATCGGCGCGGGACAAGGCGGGACGAGCGGTCCGATGATGGCGCTGCTCGCCGATCTGATGCCCGATGATCGGATGGGCCGAGCATCGGGAACGAACAACGTGTTGGGCGACGTTGGCGGTGGACTCGGTCCGATGATCTCGCTTCCCGCAGTCGAGGTCGTCGGGTTTTCACCGGTGTACGCGGTGAGTGCGCTCATCCCACTACTCGCGGGTGTCGTCTTACTCCTGGGCGTGCGTAAGGAGACCGGGACGTTTTATCCGGGACGGACGGCGTCAGATTGAACCGGATCGGACCGCACCCCGGTCTGGACGTCCCGCGTACGCGGAGCCCGGGCGAATCGGAAGTGACCGCTACACAGCGGGCTACCAGTCGACGCTCAGCGTTCCGTCGCCGTGCGGGTCGGGCGCGATCTCCTCGTCGGTCCGGCGGTCGACAACGTGGATGACACCGCGATCTTTCTTCGCGGGGCAGACCTCCGCCGCCCGGACGTTCTCCGCCAGTTCGTCCGCAGCGATGAAGTACGATTTCGGCCGGGCGAGCCCGGATGTGATGTCCATCTCCCAGTTCGCGGCGACCTCTGCGCAGCGACCCGCGCCGATACACTTGTTCCCCTCGAAGATGATCTTGTAGGGCTTCTCGGAGACCGGCGGGGCGTTCGCCTCGTCGCCGACGTCGCTGGGCTTCAGAGGCGCGTCGTCCTCGGCGTCGCTCATACGCGATCGTTACGGGTGTGGCGTCTTTGCGCTGTCGGTTCGCAGGAACGACGAGCGGGCCTTCCCTAGCCGTCGAGTGAATTCCCCTGCGAGCATCGAGTGAATTCCCCTGCGAGCATCGAGTGAATCGTTCCACGAGCATCGAACGGACCTGCACAAGCGTGGAGAAGATCGGCACGGGAACTGATTCGAACGCAGCGGAGATCAGACGCAGGAGCGGTTTTTAGGCCGCAGGAACGTATCATACGTAGTTACGCGCCCGCGCGTGCGAGGGTTTAAGAACCGAGGTGGCTAAACGGAGATACGATCAATGTCACGCGATACTGAGTACGGGGCCGGGCAGATTCAGGTCCTCGAAGGCTTAGAGGCCGTTCGAAAGCGCCCGGCGATGTACATCGGGTCGACGGATTCTCGCGGGTTACACCATCTCGTCTACGAGGTCGTCGACAACGCGATCGACGAGGCGCTCGCAGGCCACTGTGACCGCATCGAAGTAACCCTCCACGACGACGGCTCGGTGTCCGTCTCCGACAACGGCCGTGGGATTCCGGTCGACACGCACGAACAGTACGATCTCCCCGCCGTCGAGGTCATTATGACAGTCCTCCACGCGGGCGGGAAGTTCGACAACAAGTCCTATCAGGTCTCGGGAGGCCTCCACGGCGTCGGCGTCTCGGTCGTCAACGCGCTCTCGGAGCGCCTCGACGTCGAGATCAAGCGCGACGGCGCGCTCTGGCGCGACAGCTTCGATCACGGGGAGCCGCAGGAGAACGCCTTCGAGCGCGTTCGCGACCTCGAAACGGGCGAAGACACGGGGACGACGGTCCGCTTTTGGCCCGACGGCGATATTTTCGAGACCCGCGAGTTCGAGTTCTCGACGCTCGAAAACCGGCTCAGAGAGCTCGCCTTCCTCAACTCCGGCGTGGAGATCCACCTGATCGAAGAGGGCGACGAGAGCGTCGAAGGCGGCGCACGCGACGCCGACGACCCGTCGGCCGGGCCGGAGCGTCGCGAGCGGACGTTCCTCTACGAGGGCGGCATCCGCGAGTTCGTCCGCTATCTGGACGAGACGAAGACCGTCCTCCACGACGACGTCATCTACTACGCCGACAGCGCCGACGGCATCGAAATCGAGGTGGCGCTACAGGCGACCGAGGAGCTCCAGGGTTCGATTCACGCCTTCGCGAACAACATCAACACGCGCGAGGGCGGCACGCACCTCACGGGGTTCAAGACCGCGCTCACCCGCGTCGTCAACGACTACGCCCGCGAGCACGGCCTGCTCGACGACCTCGATTCGTTGAAGGGCGAGGACGTGCGCGAAGGGCTCACCGCGGTTATCTCCGTGAAACACCCCGACCCGCAGTTCGAGGGACAGACGAAGACCAAACTCGGAAACAGCGAGGTCCGCGGCATCACCGAGTCGATCACCCACGAGCAGCTCGGCACTTATCTCGAAGAGCATCCCGACACCGCGCAGGCGATCGTGCTGAAGGCCGTCGAGGCGGCGAAGGCGCGGAAGGCCGCCAAACAGGCCGAGGAACTCACGCGACGGAAATCCGCGTTGGAGTCGACGTCGCTTCCGGGAAAGCTCGCGGACTGTCAGAGCCGCGATCCGAGCGAATCGGAGCTGTTCGTCGTCGAGGGCGACAGTGCCGGAGGGAGCGCCAAACAGGGCCGCGACAGACGGTTCCAGGCGATCCTCCCGATCAAAGGGAAGATCCTCAACGTCGAGAAGCACCGCCTCGACCGCGTGCTCGAAAACAACGAGGTCCGCGCGCTCATCACCGCGATCGGCGCGGGCGTCGGCGAGGAGTTCGACGTCGACGACGTGCGGTACAACCGTATAATTCTTATGACAGATGCTGATGTGGACGGAGCGCACATCCGAACACTGCTTTTGACGCTGCTCTATCGCCATATGCGGCCGCTCGTCGAGGCGGGGTACGTCTATGCGGCGAAACCGCCGCTGTATCGTGTCCGATACCGTGGAAATACGTACGACGCGATGACCGAGGCCGAGCGCGACCGCATCATCGAAGAGAAGTGCGACGGCAACCCCACGCAGGTCCAGCGGTTCAAGGGCCTGGGAGAGATGAACCCCGATCAGCTCTGGGACACCACGATGAACCCCGAGAACAGAGTATTGAAGCAGATCACCGTCGAGGACGCCGCCGCCGCGGACAAGATGTTCTCCGTGCTGATGGGCGACGCCGTCGAACCGCGCAAGCAGTTCATCAAGGACCGAGCGACCGAGGCAGAATGGGTGGATATCTGAGATGAGTTCTGACGCACCAGAGAAATTCGACCCCGGAACTGGAATCGCCGCCAGCGTCGAGACCGCACGTATCGAACAGGAGATGGAGCAGTCCTACATCGACTACGCGATGTCGGTCATCGCGGGTCGGGCCCTCCCGGACGTCCGCGACGGCCTCAAACCCGTTCACCGACGCATCCTCTATGCGATGCACGAGGCGGGCGTCACCGCACGCTCCTCACACCGGAAGTCCTCCTCGATCGTCGGCGAGACGATGGGTGATTACCACCCCCACGGCGACAGCGCGATCTACGACACGCTCGCGCGGATGGCGCAGGACTTCTCAATGCGCTATCCGCTGGTCGACGGCCAGGGCAACTTCGGCTCCGTCGACGGCGACCCACCGGCCGCGATGCGCTACACGGAGGCGCGGATGGCTCCGATCGCCGAGGAGTTGCTCGAAGACATCGAGATGGACACGGTCGACTTCCAGGCCAACTACGACGACCGACTCGAAGAGCCCGAGGTCCTCCCCGCGGCGTTGCCCAACCTCTTAGTCAACGGCTCATCGGGGATCGCTGTCGGGATGTCGACGAACATTCCGCCGCACAATCTGGGAGAAGTGATCGACGCGACGGTTCATCTCATCGACGACTCGGAGGCGTCGGTCGAAGACCTGATGGAGTACGTGAAGGGACCGGACTTCCCGACCGGCGCGAACATCGTCGGCCGCAACGCGATCCACAAGGCGTACAAGACGGGCCGCGGGCGGATCCGCGTCCGCGCGGAGTTCGAAGTCGAGGACGACGAGCGCATCGTCATCACCGAACTCCCCTTCCAGGAGAACAAAGCCCGACTCGTCGAGCGGATCGCGGACAACGTCAACGAGGGGAAACTCGAGGGCATCCGCGACTTGCGCGACGAGTCCGACCGCGACGGAATCCGCGTCGTCGTCGAGCTCAAGCGGGGCGCGAACGCCGAAGTGGTGAAGAACCAACTGCTCGAACACCACCTCGAATCGACCTTCGGCGTCATCAACCTCGCCTTAGTCGACGGCCAGCCGAAGGTCCTCACGCTGAAGGAGACGCTCGTCGAGTACCTCGAACACCGACGGGACGTGGTCCGCCGACGCTCCGCGTACGAACTCGGTGAGAAAGAGGACCGCGCGCACATCCTCGAAGGACGGTTGACGGCCTTGGAGAACGTCGACGACGTCGTCGAGGTCATCCGAAACTCCGAGAGCCGCGACGACGCGAAGGCGGCGCTGCGCGGCGAGCACGTTGTCGAGGTCGACGGCGAAGCGCTCCCGACGTTCGACTTCTCGGAAGCGCAGGCCGACCACATCGTCGCAATGCAACTCGGATCGCTGACCGCGATGGAGGCCGACGAGATCGAATCGGAGTACGAGGACGTCACGGCTCGTATCGAGCGGTTGGAGACGATTCTGGCGGACACCGACGAACTCGACGCCGTCGTCCGCGAGGAACTCTTAGAGATCAAAGACGAGTACGACGACGACCGTCGGACCTCGATCATCGAGGACACCGGCACGGTCACCCACGAGGACCTCATCGCAGAGGAGGACGTCGTCGTCGTCGTCACCGAAGACGACTACATCAAGCGGATGCCGTTGGACCGCTTCCGCGCGCAGAACCGCGGCGGAAAGGGAATCATCGGAACCGAGCTGAAAGAGGGCGACCGCGTGTCCTCGGTGTACGTCGCGAGCACGCACGATTACTTGCTGTACTTCACGAACCACGGACAGGTCTATCAGCTGAAGACCTACCAGGTCCCGGAGATGTCCCGGACGGCCCGCGGCAAGTCCGCGGTGAACCTGCTCGATCTGGACGACGGCGAGGAGATCACGGCGGTCGTCAACACCGCCGAGATGGAGTCCGACGAGGAGAAGTTCCTCACGATGACGACCCGGAACGGGTACATCAAGCGCACGAGCGTCGAGAACTTCCAGAACATCCTCACGACGGGGATCATCGCGACGAAGCTCGACGAGGACGACGCGCTCGCGGACGTGGAGGTCACGGACGGCACGCAGGACCTGATTCTCGCGAGTCGCGGCGGGATGGCCATCCGGTTCGCCGAGGACGAAGTCCGCGCGATGGGCCGCTCCGCGCGCGGCGTGCGCGGGATCAACCTCGAAGGGGACGACGCGGTCGCCGCGCTCGCGGCGATCGACCCCGACCGCCACCAGTGGGTGCTCACCGTCACCGAGAACGGCTACGGCAAGCGCACCGACATCGATCGGTACCGCCGACAGTCGCGAAACGGGAAGGGACTCATCGACATCAAGACGAACGACCGCAACGGGCGCGTCTGCGAACTCGAGACGGTCGGTCCCGGCGATCACCTGTTCGTGATGAGCCACGGCGGTCAGATCCTCCGAACCCCCGTCGAGGACCTCTCGACAGTGGGTCGAAACACGATGGGCGTCATCGTGATGGATCTCGGTGCGGGTGACAGCGTCGCGAGCGTCGATATCCACTTCGCGGCGGACGCCGCCGACGTGGGTACCGATGCGGATGCTGCCGACGTGAGTTCCGATGCGGATGCTGCCGACGCGAGTTCCGATGCGGACGCCACCGACGTGGACGACGCTGACGTGGATTCCGGTGTGGACGTCGTCGATACAGATTCCGATGCGGACGGGGAGACGAACGCAGAAACTGCGCCCACGGACGACGCCACGTCCGACGAGTAAGCGGGAAAACCTACCGGCACGTTTCACCGGAAACCCGGTGTGCGTCGTCGTCACATATTCTATTTTTCCGGCTGAAACCCGAGAATACGCCGATCGAAATCGGCGTGGTATCCCTATAGAATCTGCGTTCCGAGCGCGCTCGACGCTAATTCGGTCGCGAGCGTCGCGGTCTCGTTTCGCTCGTCGAGGATCGGGTTCACCTCGACCAGTTCCATCGATCGGAGGCAGTCGCGCTCGGCGACGGCTTCCAGCGCGGCGTGTGCCTCACGGTACGTGACGCCGCCGCGGACGGGCGTCCCCACGCCGGGAGCCTCCCGCGGATCGAGCCAGTCGAGGTCGAGGCTCACGTGGACGCCGTCGGTTCCGGCCGCCGCCACGTCCAGCGCGTCGTCGGCGACGTTCGCGATACCGCGCTCGTCGATATCTGACATCGTGAACGTCGTTACGTCGCTTTCGGCGATCGCTGCCCGTTCGGTCTCGTCGACGTCGCGCAGTCCCACGATCGCCACGTTGTCTTCGCTGAGCCCCGCGGCGTTCGCCCATTCGATATCGGCGAACTCGCCGACGCCGAGGATCGCCGCGAGCGGCATTCCGTGGACGTTACCCGAGGGCGACGTCTCGGGGGTGTTGAAATCGCCGTGGGCATCGAACCAGACGACGCCGATTTCGGCGTCCCGCGCCGACCCCGTAACCGATCCGATCGCGACGGAGTGGTCGCCGCCGAGGACGAGCGGGAGTTCATCCGCTTCGAGCGCGCCTCCGACGCGATCGGCGAGGGCGGTCACGACTTCGCGCGTCTCGCGGAGGAACTTGGCTCGCCCGGACGCGGGCAGTTCGGCCTCCGGATCGCGCTCCTCCGCGCGCGGTGCGCGGACGTCGCCGTCGTCGACGACGGTCACGTCGGCGCGTTCCAACTGCTCCGCCAACCCGGCGTACCGGATTGCGGAGGGCCCCATATCGACGCCGCGACGGTTCGCCCCGTAGTCGGTCGGCGCGCCGACGACGCGGACTGTTCGGGTCATCGTGGCTTCCTTCGCGCTCCGTCCTCTTTTCACTCCTGATACGGGGCGCAGACGCGGGCGACACCCTCCTCGAAGGAGATTTCGGGCGCCCAACCCGTGGCCTCGCGCATTTTCGTGCTATCGGCCATCGTGTCGTGCACGTACACGTCGAGGGGGTTCTCGACGTACTCGGGGTCGACGTCGGTGCCGAGTTCGTCGTTGATCATCCCGATCATCTCGTTGAACGTGTAGCTCTCGCCGGTGCCGAGGTTGTAGATGCCCTGCAGTCGGTGGTCGGCGGCGAGTTCGATCCCGCGGACGATGTCGTCGACGTGCGTGAAGTCCCGGGTTTGAGAGCCGTCGCCGAAGACCTTCGGTCGCTCGCCGCTGGCGATCTTGTCCGTGAACTGCGCGACGGTGTTGGCGTACTCGCCTTTGTGTTCCTCCGCGCCGCCATAGCCCTGATAGACGGAGAAGAAGCGCAGTCCGGCCAGCGCCATCCCGTAGTGGTGGTGGAAGTACTCTCCGTACTGCTCTCTGGCGAGTTTCGACGCCTCATAGCACGTCCGCGCCTCGATCGGAAGGCCCTCGGGGGACGGCTCCGTCCGAGAGCCGTAGATTGACGAGGTCGACGCGTAGATCACCGTGTCACACCCGTCTTCTCTGGCCTGTTCGACGGCGTTGACGAAGCCCTCGACGTTCACGCGCGTGGCCTCGCGCTTGTTCTCCTCGGCCATCGTATAGGAGGAGTACGCGGCGAGGTGAAACAGCACGTCGACTCCCTGGGTCGGGAGGTCGCCGTCGAGGACGCTCGCGTCGACGAATTCGACCGCGTCGTCGAGGTTGTCCGGCGTTCCGAGGTGTAAGTCGTCGAGGGCGACGACGTCGTTGTTGGCGGCGAGGTGGTTCGCGAGGTTCGAGCCGATGAACCCCGCCCCGCCGGTGACGAGGACGCGTTTGTCTTCCATACAACACACACGAGGGAGGGCTCACAAATCGGTACCGGATGTGAGCGAGGGCGGTCGATGCGAGTGACCGGGTTGTAAATGCGAGCGAGCGGGCGGTCGATGCGAGTAAAAGGCCGAACGGTCGATGCGATTGTCGAGTTTTACGGCGATAGACGGCCTGGTGGACGTATCGAACGCTGGTCGCAACCACGGCGGCGGATATAGTGAGAAAAACGAAACGAATGACGCCGAATCGGACAAAAATCGGGACACTCTTTCACACTGTGTGTATCCATCCACCGGATTTAAGACCGTATGCGCCGAACGAACGGCTATGTCATCCATCGAGCTCACGTCCAGTCAGAAAACAATCCTTACCGCCCTCATCAACCTCCACCGAGAGAGCGAAGACGCGGTCAAAGGCGAGGACATCGCCGCAGAAGTGGACCGAAACCCCGGTACGATCAGAAACCAGATGCAGAGTCTGAAGGCCCTGCAACTCGTCGAGGGCGTTCCGGGCCCGAAGGGCGGGTACAAGCCGACGGCGAACGCCTACGAGGCGCTCGACGTCAATCAGATGGACGAGCCCGCGTTCGTCCCGCTGTACCACGACGGCGAGGAGGTCGAGAACGCCAACGTCGACGAGATCGACCTGTCCTCCGTCCACCACCCCGAACTGTGCCGCGCGGAGATTCACATCCAGGGCTCCGTCCGCGACTTCCACGAGGGAGACAACGTGACGGTGGGACCGACGCCCCTCTCGAAACTCGTGATCGAGGGCGTCGTCGACGGGAAGGACGACACCGGGAACATCCTCATCCTGCGAATCGAGGATATGCGCGCGCCCGTCGGCGACGCGTCGCACTGAGCGGCGCGGCGACACGGACCGACGTTTTCCTTCTGTCTCGCTTTTCCACTCTCACCTCTCGAATACCACGCCAGCGACGCCGCTACGTTCCGTTTCGAGAAAGATGGGTCGGTGTCCGTCAGAGAACCCAGTTCGACCGCGTTTGATCCGTTCTGGATGCTCGCTTACAGGCTGTCCCAGGCGTCGAACGCGTCCTTCTTCGACGCGACGTCCGCGATCCAGCGCGCGGCGATGGCCTTCTTCAGGTTGCGCGCGGCTGGCCCGCCGAAGACGTTCATCGGGAACGACCCGAGCACCGGCAGTTTGACGTCGTGGGCGACGGCGTCCTCGCCGACGGAGACGACGGTTCCCTTGTCCTCGTGTCGCCACGTCTTCAGGGGCTTGCCCGCGACGGCGCGCGCGACGTTCTCGCCAGCGACGTCCGCGGCCTGCCAGGCGGCCTGCGCCGTCGGGGGCGCGACCGAGTCGGGACCCTGCTCGACGAGTGCCGTGTCACCGAGGGCGAACACGCGCTCGTCGGAGGTCTGGAAGTCGGCGTCGGCGAAGACGCGGTGAGAGCGCTCGTCCTGATCGAGTTCCATCCCGTGGACCTCCTCGTGGCCGGTGATGCCGCCGGTCCAGATGAGCGAGTCGTACGCGAGTTCGGGGTCGTCCTCCTCGCCGCCGAGGTACACCGTCTCCTCGTCGACCTTCGAGATGAAGTCGCCGGTGAGGATCTCGATATCGAGCGCTTCGAGCCGCTTCCGGAGTGCGCCCTGCAGTTCGGGATCGTTGTTCGGGAAGACCTCGTCGAGCCCCTCGACCAGCGTGATGTCGATCGGCGCGCGGTGGTCGTCGCGGTACTCGGCGATTTCACCGGCGGTCTGGATGCCGGAGAGGCCCGCGCCGCCGACGATGACCTGGGCGGGGTCGTCGCGGGAGGCGTCCTCGGCCGCCGCTTTGATGTCGGCGTGGATCGCGCGGGCGTCGTCGAGGCTTTTCAGCTCGTAGGCGTACTCCTGCAGCCCGTCGATTCCGAAGAAGGCCGTGCCGGAGCCGATCGCGAGCAGGAGGTAGTCGTACTCGACCTCGTCGTCTTCGAGTTCGACGACGCGCTCGTCGACGTCGACGTCGGTGACATGGCCCTTGAGGAATGTCGTCGAGTCGGATTTGATGTCGTCGATCGGGATCGTGATCTTCGATTCGACGCTCGGGTCGCGGATGCAGCGGTGGACCTCGTGGAGAACGAGGTGGTAGTCGTTCTCGGAGATCCACGTCAGTTCCGCGCCAGCGTCGAGTTCGTCTTCGAGTCGATTCACGGCACCGGCACCCGCGTAGCCGGAGCCGACGACGACGACCTGTGTACTCATACGTGAACCTGTACCCGCATCGGATAAAGGAACTGCGAAACGCCGCTTGCTCTTTGTATACCTGGAAAGCCCTCACTGTCGGTTCGTGGGCCGTTGAAACCGCTACTTTATCCGATCACTCGATCGAGAGCCCCGGATGCCAGTGATCGACGCCCGCCTCCCGCTTCGCCTCGTCCATCTTCGCCAGCAGGTGAACCGCCAGGCTCGCTGTCTCCGCCGCGCGCGACTCGCCCTCCGTGCGGAACTCGCCGGTGATCCGATTCGCGTATACCGAACAGACCGCACCTGCCCGGAGGCCGTACACGTTCGCGACGGTCAAGAGCGCCGCGGCCTCCATCTCGATGTTCTTCACGTTCGCTTCGCTGAGCTCTTCGACGAGCGAGTCGGAACCGGCCGCGCGGAACTCCCTGAACCCGGGTCGGCCCTGGCCCGCGTAGAAGGAGTCGGCGCTCATCGTCAGCCCGACGTGGTAGTCGTGGCCGAGCCGCTCCGCGGCGGCGACGAGCGCGGCGACGACCTCGTGGTCCGCGACGGCCGGATAGTCCTCGCGGACGTACTCCTTCGAGGTCCCCTCTTGACGAACCGCACCGGAGGTGATGACGAGGTCGCCGACGCCCATCTCCGGCTGGATCGCGCCGCAGGAGCCGACTCGGACGAACGTGTCCGCACCGACGCGGGCGAGTTCCTCGATGGCGATCGCCGCGGAGGGACTGCCGATCCCCGTCGACGTCACCGAGATTGGCGTCTCCTCGTACGTTCCCGTCGCCGTCCGGTACTCGCGGTGGTACGCCTTCTCGTCGTGATCGTCCCACAGGTCGGTGATCTTGTCGACGCGCTCGGGATTCCCGGGCAGGAGCACGCTGTCTGCGACGTCCTCGGGGCCGACTTCGAGGTGGTACTGCACGTCGTCGTTGGGGTCTTCGCTGTCGCTCATACGACTTCCTCCGCGCGCAGCGAAAATAGGCTGTCGGCTGCGCGGGCCGCGAACCCCGGCGGCTTAGGGCTCGCCGCCCGATGAGCGCTGTTTTTCCGCGGCCGAAAGCGTCTCCAGCGAGATCGTGTTCGGGAGGAGTTCACCGAGCGTGTACGCCGTCGTTTCCTCGCCCCCCTCATCGCAGACGATTTCCAGGTCCGCTCCGGCGAACTCCGCGAGCGTCTGTCGGCACATTCCGCAGGGCGTCACGCCGTCGCGTGCGCCGGAACTGACCGCGATCCGTTCGAACTCGCGGTGGCCATCCTGGACCGCCGCGGCGATGGCGACCTCCTCGGCGTGCAGGCTGTTCGAGTAGTTCGCGTTCTCGATGTTGCAGCCGACGTACTCCGAGCCGTCGGCGGTTCGCAGCGCCGCGCCGACGCGGTACTCGGAATACGGGACGTACGCGTCTTCGAGGGCCTCGCGGGCGCGTTCGACGAGTTCGTCTGTCATCGTCTGACGGTTCGTCCGGCGTCGGTTTGTACGTTGCCGTCGGCGACGTATTCGTCAGGTCGCGCTGGATCCGATCAATGCCGCGGTCTGGTCAGTGTCCCGCCCCGGTCACTGTCGCAGTCGGATCGCTGTCGAAATCTGACCGATATTGCTGTCTAGCCGGTATCGGAGTCTAGCCAGTATCGCAGTCTGACCGATATCGCAGTCTAACCAGTGTGGCAGTCTGACCGGTATGACAATCGTGGCAGGAGCGCTCGAAAGGGCAAGAGGCAAATCGTTCTCGTTCCTACTTCGGGTGTGAACTCCGAATCCGACACCGCGAGCCGGGGAACCGGACGGCGGATTATGCTGGCTGTCGGCGCGATCGTGGTGGTACTCTCGGGTGCGATCGGGTGGCTTGTCGGCAGTAACGGCGCGGTCGCGATCTCCGAGGCCGCCGTGCTCGGAACCAATCTGACGATTCCAGTGACGCCCGCTGCGGTCGCGTTCTACGGCCTCGTCGTCTCGACGGCCCTCCTGAGCCTCCTCTTCGGCCTCGTGGAATTCGCGTCGCGGGCGGAAGCCAACAACGCCCGCTGATCCCGGGAGTCGCTCTCGAACGGCGACAGCGCGGCGCTTTTATCGCTCCGTTTCTAACTCCGGATATGGCCTCTTCCGCGTCGGCCGAGACTCGCTCGGATGCCGCCGACGAGGAGTTCGATCCGAACGCGCCGCTTGAGTCCGAGTCCGGGGGGCGAAACCGCAAGCGGGCCGCGCTCGCGGTCGCGCCGTTCCTCGCGATCGGCCTCGGGAACGTCGTCCTGCTTCTAGGCTGGGGACTCGAACCGCTGTGGGCGTTCCTGCTGCTGCCGCCGATCCTGTTCTGCAGCGTCCTCGCGTACATCGTCTTCAGTACGGACTTCCTCGACCAGCGGACGTAGCGAGCGCGTCGCGCCCGAGGAAAACGCTCGACGCTCAGTTTCCGGTGTCGTACTTGTAGGTCGCTTTCGACGGGTCGATGCCGAAGTCCTCGGCCGTCTCCTCGACGCTGTCGCCCTCCCGCTTGTCGGCGGGTGACGCCTGCTTGAACCGCTCGCGGAACGAGTCCGGGACCTCGAAATCCGCCGCCCGGACGCGCATCGCGATGACGTCGTCGCCGCGCTCCTCTCGGACCTCCGCGAGCCGTGAGGCGACGGGGTCGGGAAGTGATCCGGTGTCCTGCGGCTCGAATCCGAACGGCGTGAAGTAGGCTGGCTGTCGCGTGAACGTGTACACCGCGTCGTACCCCTCGTCGCTCGCCTGTCCGACGAGACGCTCGATGACGTGCGCGCCGACGCCCTGTTGTCGCCACGGCGGCAGCGTGTAGACGAACGCGAGTTCGCAGAACTCCCCCGCCTCGGTCTTGTGGACGCGAATCCGGCCGAATCCGGCCTTCCGAGACGTGTCCTCGTCGAGGGCGATCACGTAGTCCCGGGATCGAAACGCGGGGTCGTCGATGTCCGCGTCCTCGATTCTGTCGAGTAGCCAGACCTCGTCGCGGTTTTTCGCGTCCCGGACGTACATACCCGCCCGTACGAAAGCGGGACGCAAGTGTATTGCGGAGCCGTCACCCGAGTTCGGGGACGAGCAGCCATCAACCCTCCCCAGATATCGAGATCAGCGCGCACCAACGACGACCGGATACCGGACCCCACAGGCAACAAGTTTGTATCGTCGCCCGTTGTACGAGGGAGCGATGGCTCGCCTCTTGCCCTCCCAATCCGAGCCCGAAGTCGACGCGTCACCGCGCGTCGTCGGACTCGAAGACGACGACGCCGACGACCTCCTGTCGGCGCTCTCCTCGACGACCGCCCGTCGAATCCTGGCCACGCTCCACGAGGAGCCGACGAACACCGCTGCCCTCTCCGAGTCGGTCGACACCTCCCTGCAGAACGTCCAATACCACCTTCAACGGCTGGAATCCGCTGGCGCGGTCGAGGTGGTCGACACCGTCTACTCCGAGAAGGGGCGCGAGATGAAGGTCTATGCGCCCGCGGATCGCCCACTCGTCGTCGTCGCCGCCGACAACGACGAGACGACCGGGCTCGCGACGGCTCTCAAGCGCTTGCTCGCTGGCGTCGGCATCATCGGCGTGGTGAGCCTGTTCGCGCAGTTCGCGATCGAGGGGATCCCCTTCGTCGCACAGACCGGCGGCGACGCCGGTGCCGCGAGTACCGAGTCCGTCCAGGTCGCCGCCGACGCGGCCGCGAGAACTGCCGCATCCGGGCCTCCGCCGGGACTGTTGGTGTTTCTCGGTGGCTTGACGGTACTCCTCGTATGGTTCGCATTCTGGTTCGTCAGGCAGCGGTAGCCGTCGGTCCTGCGCGGCCGATCCGTCGAAGCGTCCCGTAAGTATTCGTACCCGGACGGAGTAGTAGTTCGTATGAACCACCCGGGCGAGGTCGAAGGCATCGCCGTCGGTGTCGACGCGGACGGCGAGAACATCCCCGCGGTCGTGATCGCGGCGCGGTCGGAATTGCTGCCGATCGTCGTCACGGCCGATCAGGCCCGGGCAATCCAACTCGCGACCACCGGCGACGCGTTCGAGCGTCCGCTGACCCACGACCTCCTCGTGGAGATGGTCACGGAGTTCGGCGGCGCGATCGACAGGGTTCGCATCGACGACATCGCCGATGGGACGTTCTACGCGAAGATCGACGCCGAACGCTACGAGGACGGCGAACCGCAGCGGTTCGTCTTCGACGCGCGCCCGAGCGACGCGGTCGCGCTCGCGGTCCGCGTCGACTGCCCGATCGAGATCTCAGATATCGTTCTCGATCGCGCGGGACAACCCCCGGAGCGGTTCGACCTCGGAGGTGGCGACGGCCCGGACGGAATCGACGACGACCCCGGAGATCTCGATACCGTCGACGACGTCGACGATTTCAGCGAATTCGGCGACGAGCGGTAGCGTATACCGATTCGATCGCACGCCCGCCGCCCGATCGCCGTCCGCCGTCCGACTGCTCACACGTCACCCGACCGCTCGCCCGCCGCCCGACCGCACACATCGCTTATCCCTCCACCCCGCAAACGCCACGGTATGACGCTCTCAGTCGAGACGCCGCCGGTTCCTGAACTGGAAGACGTCGTCGATCCCAACGAGTACGAGGACGCCGAGATCATCGGTGACACCGACTACCGACGCGACGAACTCGAAGGGCTCCTTCGCGACGGCGCGTGGGCCGACGCGTTCGCCGAATGGGCCGAGACGACGGACGTCACGGCCGACGAATGGCGAATCGTCCTCGATCTCGACCTGCTCGCGCAGTTCGACTTCTTCTGGGACGACTTCGCGGACCGAGTGGGGTACCACGCGCCCGGTATCCCCGAAGACTGGAAGGAACGGGAGATCCACCCCGACGTCGACTCCTGGAAGACCGTCTCGAGTATCAATGCCGGGCTCACCGAACTCGGCCAGACCGTTTGTGAGGTGCTGAAAGACGACTACATCACGTGGGAGTCCGAGTATGAAGCCCCCGACGATCTGCCCGACTTCTAAACCCACCTTTTTACTGCGGAGGGGTCCCGAGGACCCCTCCGCGCAAAAACCTGGAGGGAAAAACTTCCCGCGAGGCTCGCATTGCTCGCCTCGCGGTACAATCACTTGCCGACCGGACCGCCACCGCACAGCGACCGCCAACTACCGCCACCGCCCGCGCCGCCACCGTTCCGCCGACGCCTCCAGTTGCGACGACGCACGCCGCGCTTCCACGGATTTCATATACGTCCGCCGGTACTCCACCAGTATGGACGAAGTCGACGACCAGTACACGCCGTCGGACGTCGAGTCCGCGGTCGAGACGTACTGGGACGACGCAGACGCCTACGAGGCGACGAAGGAGGCACACGCGGAGGACCCCGCCTTCTTCTTCGTCGACGGCCCGCCGTACACCTCCGGACAGATGCACCTGGGGACGGCGTGGAACAAGACGCTGAAAGACGCCGTCATCCGGCACAAGCGGATGACCGGCCACCGGGTCACCGACCGCCCGGGGTACGATATGCACGGCCTCCCGATCGAGGTGAAAGTCGAGGAGGAACTCGGCTTCGAATCGAAGCGGGACATCGAGGAATACGGGATGGAGGCGTTCATCGACGAGTGTAAGCGGTTCGCAGAGGAGAACCGCGAGGCGATGGACGAGGACTTTCAGTCGATCGGCGTCTGGATGGACTGGGATGACCCCTACGAGACCATCTCACCGGAGTACATGGAAGCGGCGTGGTGGGCGTTCCAACAGGTCGACGAACGCGGCCTCGTCGAGCAGGGCAAGCGCTCGGTCAACTACTGCCCGCGGTGTCAGACCGCCATCGCGGCCAACGAGGTGGAGTACGACGAGATCACCTCGCCGTCGATCTACGTGAAATTCCCGCTCCGCGAGCGCGAGGGCAACTTCGTCATCTGGACGACGACGCCGTGGACGATCCCGGCGAACACGTTCGTCGCTGTCGACGGCGAGATGACCTACCAGGCCGTCCGCGCCGAGAAGGGCGGCGACGGCGAGCCGCGAGAAGAGGAGGTCCTCTACATCGCCGAACCGTGCGTCGAGGACGTCCTGAAGAAGGGCCGATACGACGACTACGAGGTGGTCGAGGAGCTCACGGGCGAGGAACTCGTCGGCTGGACGTACGACCACCCGCTGGAATCACATCTGAACGAGGTCCCCGACTTCGAGGGCGCTGGCGAGGTCTACACCGCCGACTACGTCGAAGCCGACCGCACGGGCCTCGTCCACTCCGCGCCCGGACACGGGCAAGAGGACTTCGCCCGCGGCGAGGAACTCGGCCTCGACGTGTACGTTCCCGTCGACGGCCGCGGCGAATTTACCGAAAAAGCGGGCGACTACGCGGGCACGTTCGTCCGCGACGCCAACGACCGGATTATCGACGATCTCGATGCGTCAGGCGCGCTGCTCGCGTCGGGGACCCACGACCACCGGTACGGTCACTGCTGGCGCTGCGACACGGACATCATCTTTCTCGCCACTGACCAGTGGTTCATCACGGTCACCGACGTCAAAGACGAACTGCTCGATAATATCGACGAGACCGAGTGGTATCCGCAGTGGGCCCGCGACAACCGCTTCCGCGACTTCGTTTCGGACGCCCCCGACTGGAACGTCTCCCGACAGCGTTACTGGGGCATTCCGCTTCCGATCTGGCAGGCCGACGACGGCGAGCGGATCGTGATCGGCACGCGCGAGGAACTCGCCGAGCGCGTCGATCAGGACGTCGACCCCGACGAGATCGACCTGCACCGACCCGCGGTCGACCCGCTGACGATCACTGAGAGTGGAAAGACGTACGAGCGCGTCCCGGACGTCTTCGACGTCTGGATCGACTCCTCGGTCGCGACGTGGGGAACGATCGACTACCCCTCGGAGACCGACGCTCACGACGAACTGTGGCCCGCCGACTGGATCGTCGAGGCTCACGACCAGACCCGCGGGTGGTTCTGGTCCCAACTCGGGATGGGTACCGCCGCAGTCGGGCAGGCCCCCTACGAGGAGGTGATGATGCACGGCTTCGTCAACGACGAGGACGGAAGAAAGATGTCGAAGTCGCTCGGGAACATCGTCACGCCCGAAGAGGCCATCGAACGGGCGGGTCGGGATCCGCTGCGGGCGTACCTGCTCAGTCACGACCAGCAGGGCGTCGATCTCTCCTTCGAGTGGAACGGCTTAGGCGAGATGCAGTCGACGCTCAACATCTTCTGGAACGTCTTTCGGTTTCCACTTCCCTATATGGAACTGGACGGCTACGACCCGTCAGAGGCCGACCTCGACGACGGCGAGCTCACAGTCGTCGACGAGTGGGTACTCTCACGACTGCAGTCCGTCGAGAGCGAGGCGGCCGACGCGTGGAAGAACTACGAGGTCAGCGACGCGCTCAACGCCGTGCTCGACTTCCTCACGGAGGACGTTTCGCGCTTCTACGTGAAGGCGATCCGCGAGCGGATGTGGGAGGAAGACGATTCGGCCTCGAAGCGCGGCGCGTACGCGACGCTCGCGACAGTCCTCGAGGAGACGATCCGGCTCCTCGCGCCGTTTACACCGTATCTCGCGGAGCAGATGTACCAACACCTCGACGGCGAGGAGACGACGGTCCACGCCCTGTCGTATCCGACACCCGACGAGACGCTTCGCGATCCCGAACTCGAACGGAATATGGCGGTTCTCCGGGACGTCGAGGAGGCTGCCGCGAACGCCCGCCAGCAGGGCGGTCGAAAGCTCCGCTGGCCCGTCCAGCGAGTCGTCGTCGCGACCGAGGACGAGAACGTCGCCGCGGCGGTCGACTCTCTTTCGGACCTCCTCGCAGAACGTGTCAACGCTCGTTCGATCGACGTTGTGAGCGAGTTTGACGAACTCGTCGAGCGCGCCCGACCCGAGATGGGCGTCATCGGCCCCGCCTTCGGCGCGGACGCACAGAAGGTGATGGAAGCGGTCCAGGGCAAGACGCGAGCCGAAGTCGAACGCGGCGTCGCGGTCGACGGCGAGACCTACGACCTCGACGACGAGATGGTCTCGTACGAGGCCGAACCACCGGCGCACATTTCTGGTGCCGACTTCGAAGGCGGCACCGTCTACGTCGACACCGAACTGACCGAGGAGATCGAGGCCGAGGGGTACGCCCGCGACGTGATCCGCCGGATTCAGGAGATGCGTAAGCAACTGGACCTCGACGTCGACGCCCCGATCGACACGTCCGTCGACGTCGCAGACGACCGCGTCGCCGACTTCGTCGACCGTCACCGCGACGTCGTCGGCGAGGAGACCCGATCCCGCGAGTTCGTCGTCGGCGCGGACCCGGCGTCGGACGGCGAGCCCGCTCTCCTCGAAGAGTGGGACGTCGAGGGTGTGACCGTCACGATCGGTGTCGATCCGGTCGACGAGTAAGGGGATACATCGTTCCTCGCGTCTTCGTCAGGCGGTTGGTGAATTCCGGATCAGCAGAGCGCTTCTTCGAGCAGTTGCAGCGGGTGCTTAATCTCGTAGCCCGTGCCGTGCTCCATCTGCATCGCGCACGTGGGGCACTCCGTCATTCCGACGTCGCCCGCGGCGTCGTGCATATGCTCGAACATATCCTCGCCGATCTTCATCGAGGTCTCGTACTTCTCCGCCTTCCAGCCGTAGGTTCCCGAAATCCCTGAACAGGAGTCGCCGACGTCCTCGACGGCCACGCCGTCGAGGCCGCGGAACAGTTCGAGCGCCTGCCTGTCGAGGCCCTGGTTCCTCGCGTGACACGGCGCGTGGTACGCGAACGACTGCTCGTCGACGCTCGCCTCTGCGATTTCGGCTTCGAGATCCTCCTGGATGCGGAGGTATTCGAGGGCCTCGAAGGTGTTGGCGGCGACGTCGTCGATGCCGTCGATATCGAAGAGTTCCGGGTACTCCTGTTTGATCGCCATCGAACAGGAGGTACAGGAGGCGACCGCGTCGTAGCCCTGCTCGACCAGATCGGAAAACGAGGAGACGTTCACTTCCGCCGCCCGCTCGGCGTCCGCGAGCATCCCGTTCGCGAACATCGGCGTGCCGGAACAGCGCTGTTCGGGGGCGACGATCTCGTAGCCGAACGACTCGAAGACGCGGACGAGCGCCTTCGCGACCTCCGGGGTGTTGTAGTTCGAGTAACAGCCGTGGAAGTACGCGACTTTCTTTTCGGCGTCGACGGGGTCGCCGCGGCGTTCGCGGGCCTCGCGCGCGTTCTGTCGAGAGGCGTCCGCACCGCCGCGCTCGCCCCACCAGGCGCGGAACGTCTGCGTCGCGAACGCGGGGAACTCCCGCTCGTTCGTGACGCCCATCGCCTTCTCCATCAGCCAGCGCCCCGGGCCGAAGTTCATCGCGAAGTTCGCGATCCGCGGGACCTTACTCGCGATCCACGCCGACGTGCGGTAGTTCGCGAGGATCCGGTTTCTGAGGTACTCGATCGACAGCGTGTCCATCTGCTCGTCCACGTACTCGCCTCTGGCGGTGTTGTGCATCTGCGAGAGCGGCACACTCGACGGACAGGCGTCGTCACAGCGCATACAGTTCGAGCAAGACATGATCGAGTCGTCGATCTCCGAGCCCTCCTTGCGCTTGAGCCGCCACTGCTCGGGGCCCTGGAACTTCGGTCCGGGGAAGTCGTCGTCGACCGCCGCGACCGGACAGGTGGTGTCGCAGACCGAGCACTTATAACAGTTGTCCGCGCCCGGTCGAAGGTCCATCGTCGACTCGTCGCCGAAGACCGAGACCGGTTCGAACGCCGAGTCGAAACTGGATTCACCGGGCTGTGCGCGTCGTTCTGTCGGTTCCGTCGGGGGAGAGTTCTCTGCGTCGCTCATCTACTAGTGATCTCCTGCGTGCGTGTCGTTTTCGTACTCGTCATTGCGTCGCCTCCTCGCCCGCGCGGCGTCCCGCGTACGCGCCCGTCGCCAGCGAGACGCCCGCGGCGGATTTCTCGCGGGCCGTGTCGGCACCGCCGAGAACGCCACCGGCGGCCCGAAGGTTCTCGAACTCGTTCCCGCCGGATTCGTCGACCGGTCGCAGGTCGCCGTCCGGGACGACTCCGAACCGGGCGAACGCGTGCGCGCCGAACGCCTCCCGCTCGGACCACTCGTAACGGTCCGCGGGGTGTGGAATGTGACAACCGAAGATCGGCTCCGTGACCGACTCGCGATCGGAGTCGATCCCCTTACCGACGAGGCCGCCCGTAGCGAGGACGAATTCCTCGGCTCCGTAGGGGACTTCACGTCCCCGCTGATCGACGAGGACCGCGTCGATTCGCCTGTCGCTGGCCTCGTAGCTGACGGCGGGATTTCCCGAGGAGATCCGGACTCCGGCCTCGTCGAGCGCGTCGTACAGCAGATCTTCGAGCCGCAGACCGAGCAGACTCGGGGGCCCGGTGGGGATCTCGAAGACGGCCGCCCCGAGTCTGTCTTCCAGTTCCGCGCGGACCGTACTTTCGTTCTGGTCGCCGAGCATCGCCGGGAAGCCGACCCGCTCGTGGCCGTCGAGTTCCTCGGCGACGGCCTCGACGAGCCGCGTTCGCGCGTTCGATTCGTCTCCGTCGAGCGCCTTCGCGAACCGAGTCGTCAGCGCGTCGTCGCGGAACTCCACGGGGAACGGGACGGTCGCGCCGTCGATATCGAAGGGGACGCCCGCCGCTCCGAGGTGCGCCGCGGCCGTCGGCGCGTCGAAGTCGGTCAGCCCCGCGAAGCCGACGAGGAGCGTCCGCTTCTCGACGCTGGCGAGCCCGGGCGCGACCGATTTCGGATACCGCGCGGTCGGCTTGATCGTCCCACCGTGAGTGAGCACGAGCGCGTTTCGATCGGTGTGTGCTCCGGCGTAGGCGTCGCCGACCGCGCCGTCGAAGAGGTCGAGACCGTCGCGGATCGCGTCAGCGCCGACGACCCGGTAGGGGTGGCCGTCGGGCAGGTCGTCGACGGCCGCAAACGGATCCGCGATCGGTGCCACTCCGCCGATGGCTCCGAGCACGTCGATGAGGCCGCTAGCCTGCCGGAGCGTGCTCTTCTTGTGCGAGAGCAGGCGAACCTGTGCCCCCGACTCGGCCGCAGCGAGCGCGGCAGTGACACCGGCGATGCCGCCGCCGACGACCAGGACGTCCTCACGAATTGCCATCAGCCGCCCCCCGGTTGTGGGTTCGTTTCGGTCCTTCTCTCTGTCGTCGGCCCTCGGTTCGATCGTGGTTTCCTGCCCGTCGTCGACCGTCGGTTCGCGTCCGCGGACCGCCGTCGGGGACGGCTTCGGATCGTTCCGCCCCCGAATCAAAGGCTCCGAAATCGACCTCGTCGCCTGTCGCGGCGGGATCGCCGTCGCGGTTCATCGTCGTCGCGTGAAGGTGGTGTTTCAGCATCGCCTGCGAGAGCTGTTCGCCCCACAGCGCGTGGCGTTCGCCCTTCCAGCGCTCCTGGTACAACTCATCGAGCGCGTCGCGGGCGGTGGCTTCGTCGTGCTCGGGCGTCAGCTCGTTCGCCATCCGGTGACAGCAGAACGCGCCCTGGCAGTTTCCCATCGACGCGCGCGTGCGGATTCTGACAGCGTTGAGATCCGTGCCCGACTGCGAGATCGCGTCGTGGATCTCCGCGCGGGTGACGGCCTCGCACTCGCAGACCGTCGGGTTTGGACCGTCCCACTCGCCGAGGACCTCGTCCGTCCGCGAGCCGAGTCGCTCTGCGCTGCGGCGACCGATCGGCGAGCGGAGGCCGAACTCGTCCATCCACTCCCGCAGCACGGAAAAGTCCTCGGAGCCGGGAAGCGGCTCCGCGGCCGTGCGGCACTCGACGTCGACGCCGAGTTTCTCACACACGTGATCGGCGATGTCCTCGGCCATCATCCGATACGTCGTGAGCTTCCCGCCGACGATAGAGGCCATCCCGGGGAGGCCGTCGCGCTCGTCGTGATCGAGTAAGAAGAAATCGCGTGTGATGTCCGTGGGGTCCTCGCTGCCGACTTCCGGGGGCTCATAGAGCGGGCGAACGCCCCAGAACGAGCGGATCGTCCTGGCTTCAGAAAGCATCGGCACGAGTTCCGAGAGCGTGTCGATCATGAGATCGACCTCCCAACCCTCCTCGGGGTACGCTTCGGGATCGTCGACCTCCTCGTCGGTCGTCCCGAGGATGCAGGTAGTCTCGTGCGGGACGACGATGTCGGCGTCGCCCTTCGGTCGGCAGCGGTTGATGACGGTGTCGACTTGGCGGACGTTCATAATCGTCATCACGCCCTTCGAGGGACGGACGGCGACTTCGACATCGGCCATCTCGCCGATCTCTCCGGCCCACGCGCCGGTCGCGTTGACGACGTAGTCCGCGTACAGCTCCTCGGTTTCTCCGGGCTCGCCGTGAACGAACGAGCCGAACCCCGCTTCGGAGCCGCCGCCGGAGGCGTGTTCGACCTCGACGCCGACGACTTCCCCGTCCTCGATGAGCACGTCAGTCACCTCGGCGTGCGTCTCCACGCGCGCCCCGCGCTGGATCGCGTCGGCGGCGTTGGCCACGCAGAGCCGGAACGGATCGACGGCTCCGTCGGGCACGCGGATCGCGCGCTCGATGTCGTCCGCGAGATACGGCTCGATCTCGCGGGCCTCCTCGGCGGTGAGCACTTCCGCGGGGATGCCGCACTCGCGGCACCCCCGTAGCTTCTCCTCGAAGTACTCGTCGTCGTCCTCGGGACGCTGGACGAACAGCCCGCCAGTCATCTCGACGCAGTGGCTCGCAATCCGCCGGAGGACGCGGTTTTCCTCGATGCACTCCTCGGCGGAGGCCCGGTCGGAGACGGCATAGCGGCCGCCGCTGTGGAGGAGTCCGTGCATCCGCCCGGTCGTCCCGTGGGTCAGGTTACCCTTCTCGACGAGCGTGACGTCGACACCGCGCATCGCGAGGTCCCGCGCGATGCCGCATCCGGTCGAACCCCCGCCGAGGACGAGGGCGCTCGGCGTATCACTCATTCACAGTTCGCAGTTGGGTAGCACATACTTTACTGTAGCGTCTGCAGGCACCGGTCAGAATGTAATCGGTCTGCCTCAGCCGGGTGGCGGCCGCCTCCTCCCGGCGGTTGATGGCTGCCTCCTCCGAACGGAGGGTCTTTGTTCGCCCGACGCCAAGCCGGGCTATGACTGCCGACGCCCCGCCGCTGGCGCTCGATATCGACGGAACGCTCACGGACGGAACGGGCCGTCTCGATCCTCGCACATTCAATTACCTCCCGGCGTGGGACGCCCCGGTCGTCCTCGCCACGGGCAAAGCGTTCCCGTATCCCGTGAGCCTCTCGCACTATCTCGGGCTCGAACAGACGGTGATCGCCGAGAACGGGGGCGTCGTCCTCGCCGACGGAGCCGTCTCCTACCAGGGGGATAGAGAGCGCGCACGGGCCGCTGCCGACGCATTCGTCGAGCGAGGCGGCGACCTCGGCTGGGGGGGGTTCGACGCCATCAACGAGTGGCGGCGGACCGAGGTCGCGGTCAACCTCGACGCTGACGAGGAACTGCTTCGATCGGTCGCCGCCGAGTTCGACCTCGACGTCTTCGACACCGGCTACGCCTATCACGTGAAGACGCCCGGCGTCGAGAAAGGGACGGGGCTGAAGGCCGTCGCCGAGGCCCTCGGCTACGATCCGTCGGATTTCGTCGCCGTCGGCGACAGCGAGAACGACGTCTCGACGTTCGGGGTGGCCGGTCGGTCCTTCGCGGTCGCGAACGCCGACGCCGCCGCGCGCGAGGCGGCCGACATCGTCCTCGAGGAGTCGTACTTCGACGGCACGATTTCGGCGCTCGAATCGATCGCCGAAGCGTAGGATCTCGGTCTCCGGTGCCGAATCAGGCTTCGAGACCCTCGCGCTCGAACGGGACGAACGTCCCGTTGATATCCCACTCGTGGATGCAGTAGGGGCTGCCGACGGCGCGCGCGCTGTCGGCGTCGTCGGTCGCGAGACGCCACGATCCGACGTCGTCCGCCCAGACTTCGGTGCGACCGCAGCGCTCACAGGTCCGTTCAGTCGGGAATCGGAGTGTCGGTACCATCTCGTCCCGTTAGTCGGGACCGACCCGGTTAACCTTGACTGCCGCGGCAGCGTGGCGGTCTCAGCGTTTTCTTCCGAACGTAGCGGTCGAAGCTCGGCTCTGGGCGGGGGTGGAGCCGGTGGTACCTTTAGGTCACAGTGACCCGTAGATCGGCGTATGGGTTTTCACACCTTCGACATCGAACGCGCGGACGCGCTGGAAGACGCAGGCCGGTATCGCTTCTGCTCTCGTGAGGAACTGCTCGGTGCGCTGGACCCCGGTCGAGAGGACGTCGTCGCCGACGTGGGCAGCGGAACCGGGTTTTACACCGACGAGGTCGCACCCCTCGTCAAACGGGTCTACGCGGTCGACGTCCAGCCGGAGATGCACGACCACTACCGAGAGAAGGGCGCGCCCGAAAATATCGAATTCGTGACTGCCGAGGCCTCTTCGCTCCCGCTCGAGGACGACGAACTCGACGCCGCCTTCTCGACGATGACGTTCCACGAGTTCGCCTCCGAGGAGGCGTTCGAAGAGCTCGCCCGCGTGATCCGTCCCGGCGGGCGGGTCGTCACCCTGGATTGGTCGAAGTCCGGTTCCGGTGCCGACGGACCGCCGACAGACGAACGGTTCGGCCTCGGCGACGCCGTCGACGCCCTCGAAGGGGTTGGGTTTACGACTAGTCAGGGGGTAACGCGGGAGGAGACATTCGTTCATATATGCACGCGGTAGCTGAAAATTTTGTGTAGTGTGTTTCCATATATTAGGTGATTATACACTATCGTATCCCATTATTTCCGTTCAGGGGAACGGTTATCCCCGCTTGAGAGCAGGTGGCACGTATGGTGATATACAACGGAACAGTCGATCCATACCGCCGGGATACGAGCCGTTACGAGTGTCGATCCTGTGGTGCCCGCGGCGAAAGCGGCGGGCGTTGTGACCGCTGCGGCAGCGATTCGCTACAGAACATCGCCGTCCCACGGGAGTGATTATTCGGAACCGAACGCTCTCGGCGATACTGGCGACTGAGCCTCCCGCGGTCGAGTGGCAGTCCGTCGGCGTATCGCTGAACTCCGGCTTCACTGAGTTGTCTTCCGCCGCGTTGTCAGCTGCCGCTTCCGAGGGAATTCGGATCGGCGCGCTGGACTCGACCGCCGACGCGGTCGGAACGCCTGCGTTCGTCCCGCAGGTTTCGTCTCGTTGCGTTCGTGGCTCGACCACTCCGAGCCGTCGCGTTTCCGACGCTTATGCGGTTGATTGTAGTCTCTCACCCGAGATTGCTGTGGGGGAGCAGCGGTCTCCGTTAAAAAGTCACAACCGGTCGTATCACGCCTCGGCGTCGATGTCTGCCATTCCGGTGTAGCGGTCCAGGAGCCAGACCAGGAGGGCACCGACCACGGCGGCAGCGGCGAACACGGCGACCGCAGTCGGCGTCCACGTCCGGCCGAGCCCAGCCAGTTGATCGCCCGTCCGGACGATCGGTGCGCGGAGCGCGCCCACGATCAGCGCCACGAGGAACGCGAGCGTCGCCTCTCTCGCGCGATCGAGCGCCCACCGAACCGCGTGCGCGACGGTGAACAACCCGACGAATGCTCCGGAGACGAACGCGATCACGACGACGCCGTGTTCGCGCAGGGGTTCGATCGGACCGCCAGTCACGAGCGCCAAGAGCGCGTCGACGAACGCGGACAGCGTTCCGGTCATATACTCGTACTGCCCGAGGATGATGAGCAGGAGCGAGCCCGAGATTCCCGGGAGAATCATCGCGCTGACGGCGATCGCTCCGGCGAAGACCGTTACACCGAGGCCGTCACCGAGGGTCGCGGCCGCCCGTCCCGAGACGAGGAACGCGAGGAGAAAGCCGCCGACGGCCGCGGTCGCACGAGCGGGCGTGTCGACCTCGACCTCGGAGAAGAGCACCCACGCGGAGGCCGCGATGAGGCCGAAGAAGAACCCGAACGTGAGGACCGGGAGGCTCTGGATCCCGGCGTGGACGACCCGGGTGATCGTCACGATGGCCGTGGTGATGCCCGCCCCGAGCACGAGCAGGAATCCGGCGTCGACCGCTCGGAGGGCGTCGACGGCGTCTTCGCGTCGGCTGGGAAGCGGACCCAAGAGCACGTCGACGATCCGGCTGAGCGAGACGGCGGTTATCGCCGCGATCAGCCGCTCGTAGATCCCCGTGACGAGCGCGATCGTGCCGCCCGAGACCCCCGGGACGGCGTCGGCAGCGCCCATACAGAGCCCTTTGAGATAGACGATAAGCCACGCCGAGCCGGTGGTCGAGCGCACCGTCGACAGGGCCTCGTGAGCGGGCCGCGCGGATCCGCCTGACCCGTCTCGATCTTTCGACATAGGCACCGATTCGGCCGCCCACTATTCCGGGTTTTCGCTTTCGGCCGTTCGCCAGGAGACGCGAAAATTGAAACCCACGGCTGGCGTCGATTGCGGTATGCAACTGAGTATCGTCGGCAGCGGCTACGTCGGCACGACGATCGCGGCGTGTTTCGCGGAAGTCGGTCACGACGTGGTCAACGTCGACATCGACGAGGACATCGTCGCGGCGCTCAACGACGGCGACGCGCCGATTCACGAACCCGGCCTCGACGAACTCGTCGCCGAGCACGCGGGCGATCGATTGCGGGCGACCACCGACTACGCCGCGATCCGCGACACCGACGTGACGTTCCTCGCGCTCCCGACGCCCTCGGAGGACGACGGTCACATTGACCTCTCGATTATGAAGGCCGGAGCGCGCTCGCTCGGTGCGACGCTCGCCGAGAAGGACGGCCACCATCTCGTCGTGACCAAGAGCACAGTCGTCCCGACGACGACCGAAGCGGTGATCGCGCCCATTCTGACCGAGGAGTCGGGAAAGACGCTCGGCGAGGACCTCGACATCGGAATGAACCCCGAGTTCCTCCGCGAGGGCAGCGCCGTCGAGGACTTCCTCGCACCCGACAAAGTCGTCCTCGGCTCCGAGACCGAACGTGCGGGCGACCTACTCCGCGGCGTGTTCGATCCGCTCGTCGCGCGGGCGGGCGACCCCCCCGTCGTGGAGACGGGCGTCGCCGAGGCGGAGATGATCAAGTACGCCAACAACGGCTTTCTGGCGGCGAAGATCTCGCTGGCGAACGATATCGCGAACATCTGCAAGGAGTACGACATCGACTCCGCGGAGGTGCTCGACGCCATCGGCCTCGATCACCGGATCGGCTCGTCGTTCCTCGGCGCGGGCGTCGGCTGGGGCGGTAGCTGCTTCCCGAAGGACGTCGCCGCGATCATCGCCGCCGCTCGCGACGTCGGCTACGACCCCGCGATGCTTCAGGCCGCCGTGGAGGTGAACGACCGCCAGCCGGTGCGACTGCTCGGCAGACTCCGCGAGCACGTCGACCCGGACGGCGCGCGCGTCGCGGTGCTCGGCCTCGCGTTCAAGCCCGGCACGGACGACATCAGGAACTCGCGAGCGATCCCGCTCGTCGACGCGCTGCTCGACGCGGGTGCGGAGGTGGTCGGCTACGACCCCGTCGCGACCGAAAACTTCCGGGAGCGGTACCCGGGTATCGAGTACGCCGATTCGGCCGACGCCGCGCTCGACGGAGCCGACGCGGCGCTCGTCGTCACTGACTGGCCCGAGTTCGCCGACCTCGGTTCCGAATTCGACGGGATGGCGACGCCCGTCGTCGTGGACGGCCGTCGGATTGTGACGAGACGCGACGGTATCGTCTACGAATCGCTGGTGTAAGTCTGCCAGCTGTTGATGTCTGTCTGCGAGTGCCTGGTGTAAGTCTTCGAACCGTTGGTGCATGGGTGTAGGGCCGAACCGGACGCGAGGCCCGCTTCGCCAACTGTCGGAACCGAACGGCTGACTCCTCACACGGGAGCTGTGATCTCTTGGCGGTGGTCACAGTCGCGGACGTCGCAGTCGCGGTGGTCACTGTTGTGGGAGCCGCGATCACCGGTACACAGTGACAACCGATCGTCTCAGCCACGGATACCCCACTCGAATACCGGCCCAAACGCCGTACCACGCGAAGATGAAGAGGAAGACTAGTGCCGTCGTGGAGAGTATGCCGAGTGCGTTCGTCACGTCGATCAGCGTGGGAAAGGCGACGACAAAACCGACGGTGACGATGACGCCACTCAAGAGAATCTCCAGATACGTCGAGAGGGTGTTATCCGCCGTCGCTGGCTGTTCCTCCGTGCCGGTTTCCCGCGCTCGACGCGGAGGGTGATCCGCCTTTACGGGCTTTCGAGCGACCATACGTCTCCCTCGCATAAATATAATGTTCGTAGATGGTAAATACGTATCCGTTGTTCTCGTCCGCAGACGGCAAAGACGGAAACCTACTTCCGCCCGTCGGCCGTCTCGCAGGTATGCTCTCGGTAGCGCTCGCTGGCAAGCCCAACGCGGGCAAGTCTACCTTCTACAAGGCCGCGACGATGGCCGACGTCGACGTCGGCAACTACCCGTTCACGACGATCGATCCCAACCGCGGCGTGACCCACGCCCGGACGCGCTGTCCCTGCCTCGACCGCGAGGAGCGCTGCGGCAACTGCGAGGACGGCGTCCGTTACGTTCCGGTCGAACTCCTCGACGTCGCGGGGCTCGTTCCCGGCGCGCACGAGGGACGCGGCCTCGGGAATCAGTTCCTGGACGCGCTCACCGACGCCGACGTCATCCTCGCCGTCGTCGACGCCGCGGGCGGCACGAACGCCGAGGGAGAGCCCGTCGAGGTCGGCACCTACGACCCCGTCGAGGAGGCGGACTTCGTCGAGGAGGAACTCGAACAGTGGCTCGTCGGCATCATCGAACGGAACTGGGAGAGCGTCGTCCGGAAGTCTCGATCGCCGGATTTCGACATCGACGAGGCCCTGACGGAGATGTTGACGGGATTCGGCGCGACGGAGTACGACGTCGCTGCGTCGCTGCGGGCGCTCGACTATCCCGACGATCCCCAGCAGTGGACCGACGAGGACAAGGAACGTCTCGCACGCGACATCCGCGAGCGGACGAAGCCGATCGTCCTCGTCGCCAACAAGGCTGACGTCGCCCCGCCGGAGAACCTCGAACGCCTTCGGAACTCGGACAAGCCCGTGATCGCGACCACAGCCGACGGCGAACTCGCGCTGCGGACGGCGGCGGAGGCGGGCGTGATCGATTATCTCCCGGGTGACGAGGACTTCGACGTCCTCGGCGAGGTCTCCGACGAGCAGAAGCAGGGGCTCGAAACGATCCGCTCCGTACTGACCGAGCACGGCGGAACCGGCGTCCAGCAGGCGATCAACACCGCCGTCTACGACGTCCTCGATATGGTCACCTCCTACCCCGTACAGAACGAGACGAGGTGGACCGACGGAACTGGCGAGACGCTCCCGGACGCGTTTCTCTTGCCGCGGGGGTCGACGCCGAAAGACCTCGCGTTCTCGGTCCACTCCGACATCGGCGAGGGCTACCTCCACGCGGTCGACGCGCGATCGAAGCGCCGGATCGCAGAGGATTACGAACTCGAGGAGGGCGACGTCGTGAAGATCGTGAGTACGGCCACGTAGTCAATCGTATTCGTCAGACGTTCGTGTCTCGATTGAGAGTGTGGAATCCGGGTGTCGAAGCGGATCTTGTGTGACGGGTCGGAATATAAAACCTCATCAAACAATAAAACTTCAATATTTGTTTATCATTTCAGCCCGCGTACCTACTTCCGTGAATACCTAATGAGTGCACAAACGTACCGATCTCACAGGGCGGATCTCACGTCCAGTCGGACGTGGGGCGCGGCGGTCGCTGGCGGACTCCTCGCAGGTGTCGCGATGGGTCTGTTAATGGATATTATGATGGGTGCGATGCCCCTGATCGGGGCACTCTATGGACAGCCGACCGTTATCGCCGGATGGACTGCCCATCTGTTCCATAGCGTCGTCTTCGCGCTGATATTCGCCGCAGTCATCGGAAGCTCGTCGCTCCGCGAGTACGGGCTCTTCGGAATAATCGGGGTCGGAGCCGTCTACGGCGTCATTCTGGAAATCGTCGCCGCCGGTTTCGTCCTCCCGATTTGGGCGAACGCTGTCGGAGCGGGTGGCGGCGGACTCCCGGTTCCGTTCATCGCCCTGCCGGGGTTCGTCACGCACATCGTCTATGGCGTCATCCTCGGCGCGGTCTTCGCGCTCGCAATTACCCGCAACAGATCGAAGCGAACGAACCTCGAAGGGACTGAACAGTCCGAGATGTGACGGTCCCTCTCGGACCGTCAACAGGGGTGCCAATTTTTTGGATGCCAATTTTTTTGCGGAGTTCAACAGCGACAGAGTAACCCTCAGAAGAATCACCGTTTTTCCACCTGGCGACAATCTTATGTCAGACGACAATTCCACCTCAGACGACGGCGTCGTACGCTTCGCCCATAATATCGAGCGCTTCGCGCAGCGAGTCCTCGTCGGTCGCATAGGAGAGCCGAGCGTAGCCGCGACCGTGTTCGCCGAACGCCTCCCCGGGGACGATAACGACGCCGCGGTCTAGACACTCGTCGACGAAGCCCTCCGGCACCTCCGGCATACAGTAGAACGCGCCGCCCGGCGTCGGCACGTCGAGTCCGATGTCGGTGAGGCCGTCGACGACGAGGTCCCGTCGACGCTCGAACGAGGCCGTCATCTCCCCGACCTGATCCTGCGGACCAGTGAGCGCGGCCTCCGCCGCGAACTGCGAGGACGCCGACGCGCAGGCCTGCGCGTACTGGTGGACGCGGAGCATCCGCTCGATTCGGGGCGTCGAGGAGACGACCCAGCCGAGCCGCCAGCCGGTCATCGAGTAGAGTTTGGAGGCCGAGTTGACGACGACGACGTTGTCGCTCTCGGCGAACTCGATCGGCGAGCGGAACTCGCCGTCGAAGACGGTGTACTCGTAGACCTCGTCCGAAATGCAGAGCACGTCGTGCTCGTCGGCGATGCGGGCGAACTCGCGGACGTCCTCCGGCGGCGAGACCGCGCCGGTCGGGTTGCCGGGGCTGTTGACGACGAACGCGGCGGTGTCGTCGGTGATCGCGCTTTCGATCGCGTCGGGGTCGATCGTCAGGTCGCCGCGGAGCGGCACGGGAACGGGCGTCCCGCCCGTGAGTCGCGTGAGGGCGTCGTAGGAGACGAACCCCGGATCCGGAATGATGACCTCGTCGCCGGGATCGACGTGCGCCTCTAAGGCGATGTGCAGCGCTTCCGACCCGCCCGCCGTGGCGATCACGTCGCCGGGATCGACGTCGACGCGCTGATCGCGGGCGTGTTTATCGGCGATGGCCTCGCGGAGCGACTCCATCCCTTTGTTCTCGGTGTACCCGTCGGCTCGACCGTCGCTAATCGCCTCGACGGCCGCCTCGCGGGCGTGCGCCGGAGCGGAGAAGTCCGGCTGCCCGAGCCCGAGATTGATCGCGTCCTCGCCCGCGGCCTCGAACACCTCGCGGATCCCGCTGATCGACACCTGCTCGACTCGCTCCGAAAAGTGCGTCATACTCTCGTTCGGGGTGGCCACCGGGTTAGGTTTTGCTTCATCGGCCGATACAGACGGCTTGTTGGGGTGCTTTTTGCCGGTTCCTGTGACGCGGAGCGGGTACCTCGCGTGTCTGATTAGCCGTGAACTGAGGACCGAAACGCTTGAATTCGGTCTCTTCAGGCGTCGAGCGTCGATGCGACGTTCGCCGCGTGCACGGTGCAAATATACGTAGGGTCCCAAAGCAGGGTAGAGAATGAGAGATTCGACAGACGGCCGATCGGCCGTTTCGCGACGGCGATTCCTCCGGACGACCGCTGCCGCCTCCGCGGCGGGGCTGGCAGGCCTCGCTGGATGTACTGGGGGTACAGGCGGCGGAAGCGGCGGCCTCGACGAAATCCGCGTCGCGTACATGCCGATCTACCCGGATATGCAGTATTTCATTATGCAGGAAGAGGGGTACTTCGACGAACTGTCGGCCACAGTCGAAGGAGAGGTGTTCTCCGACGGGCCGAGCATCGTGCAGGCCTCCGCGACTGGTGATTTCGACGTGATGCTGTTCGGGATCGTCCCCGCGATGATCGTGATGGACAAGGACATCCCCGCGAGAATCACCGCCGCGAACATCCAGAACGCGATGGAAATTCTCACACACGACGATTTCGCGGCGATCTGGGAGGACGCGGAGTCCGGTTCCGACGCGTTCGCGAGGTTCGAAGAGCAGACGGGGCGCAAGTTCACCTTCGGGACGTTCCCGCCGGGGTCCGTTCCGGAAATTCTGCTCCGATACTGGCTCTCGGAGACGGTGGGCGTAGACCCCGATTCGGACGTGAACATCACCGCACTTGGCGGTGCGGGCCCGGTCAGACAGGCGTTACTCGCCGGAGAGGTCGACGGAACGTCGATCATGGAGCCGGTTCCGACGGTCGTAGAGATAGAAGATGCGCCGTACCAACCGATCGCGTGGGCTGGCGACTTTATGCCCGGACAGCCCGCGGCGGTCACGCTGATGCACGATCGCCTCCGGGAGGACAACCCCGAACAGGCGGCGGCGTTCGTCGAGCAGCACCAGCGGGCGACGACCTTCGCCAACGAGAATCCCGACGGGGCCGCCCAGCACGCGAGCACCGTGATTGGCGAGTCGTCGCTGCCGGTCGAGACCGCCCGCCGCGCGATGGACTCCCGCGCTTCCGACTTCATCACCGACCCACACAAGATCGAAAACGGGGCGCAGATCTTTTCGGAATACGCCGCGGAGTCCGGAAAGATCGACGAGGCGCTCTCGAACGACGAACTGTTCGACTTCGAGGTGTACGACTCCCTATGAGCGTCGAGGTCGGGACCGACTCCGAGACGGGCGCGACGACCGAGACCGTGACGGGCGGCGACACCTCCGAGCAGTCGTCGATCGGATCGCTCTCGGATCTCGACGCCATCGGTCTCGCGTACGGCGCCGTCGGCACGGGAGTCTTCCTCGCGATCTGGCAGACGGCCGCGATGGCCGTCGGCCGGACGTACCTGCTCCCGTCACCGGTCGAGGTCGCGACCGCATTCCTCGTCGAACTGACCGCGCCGACGTCGTTCACCGTCCCGTTCGTCGAGATCTCTGTGCCCGCGACCCGACTCGTCGCGAACCTGCTGCAGAGCCTGCTCCACTACCTCCCCGGCCTCGTCGTCGGGAGCGTGCTCGGCATCGCACTCGGCGTCGCGATGGGCTGGAGCGGCCGCCTCGACGACGCGCTCACGCCGGTGACGCGGTTTCTCCGACCGATCCCGCCGCTGGCGTGGATCGTCTTCGCCATCGTCTGGATCGGCATCGGCCACGGCGGCGCGGCGTTCATCGTCGGCATCGGCGCGTTCTGGATCAACTTCTACAACGCCTACGCGGGCGTCGAGGGCGTCTCGACGCACCTCCGGGAAGTAGCGTCGACGCTCGGCGTCGACGACGACCTGACGATGATCCGCAAGGTAATCCTCCCCGCCGCGACGCCGTCGATCGCGACCGGAGTCCGAACGAGCATCGGGCAGTGTTGGATGATCGTCGTCGCCGCCGAGCTGTTCGGTGCGCCCGGCGTCGGCTTCCAGATCATTAACGCGGCGCAGAACCTCGCGACCGACGTGAGCGTGGCGTATATGGCAGTCATCAGCCTCGTCTTCCTCGTGAGCGACGGGGCCTTCAGACGCGTCGAACGGAGGGCATTGGCGTGGCGGGACTGAGAGACGGGCCGAAGGCCGAAGCGGACGGCGCATCGGACGGCTCGGCAGTCGCGACGCCGAAAGTCGTCGTCGACGGCGTCGACAAGGTCTACGAGTCCGACCGCCAGCGCGTCGAGGCGCTCTCGGACGTCTCCTTCACGGTCTCGGAGGGGGAGTTCGTCTGCCTGGTCGGCCCCTCCGGCTGCGGAAAAACGACGCTCTTCCGGACAATCGCGGGCCTGGAAGCGCCGACCGGGGGCGAGATCCGACTCGACGGCGAGGCCGTCACTGGCCCCGGAACAGATCGTGGAATGGTCTTTCAGGAGTACGGCCTGTTCCCCTGGCGCACCGTCCGCGGCAACGTCGCGTTCGGGCTCGAAGAGCAGGGAATCGAGGAGCCGGACCGGAGCCGTCGCATCGATGAGATGCTCGAACTCGTCGGCCTCGACGAGTTCGCGGACGCCTACCCCAAAGAGCTCTCCGGTGGGATGAAACAGCGCGTCGGTATCGCTCGCGCGCTGGCGGTCGATCCGGAGATCCTGCTCGCGGACGAGCCCTTCGGGAGCGTCGACGCCCAGACGCGGGATATGCTTCACGAAGAACTGCTCCGAATCTGGTCCGAGACCGGGAAAACCGTTCTATTCGTCACTCACGACGTCGAAGAGGCGGTGAAGCTGTCCGATCGAGTCGTCGTGATGGCCGCCGACCCGGGCCGCGTGCGGGAGGTCGTCGACGTCGACATCGACCGCCCCCGCAAGCGGACCGATCCGGCGTTCGCGGAGTACGTCGACCGCGTGCGCGGGCTCATCGGCGAATAGACCGGGGCCGCGTTCAGTCTTCCCGCGTCGACCGAAGCTCCTCGACGTGCTTCATCACGACCGCTAGCGTCGCATCGGCGTCGACGTATCCGCGGTCGTAGTCGTCGTGCGCGGCGTCGACGTCTCGCAGGAACTGTGCGACCGCGTCGTCGAGGTCGGCGGTAGCGTCGTCTGTCATACGTCCACCTCGCACGGCGAGCGACAAAAGCGCCGCGTCCCGTGACGGGCGAGTACGCGCGTCCGGAACAGCCCGGACGCCAGCCGACAGTATATATACGATCACGACTCACAACCGGGTGTGATCACGCTGCGGTTCGAGGACGGAACCATCCGCCTCGACGGCCTCGAGGAGTCGGACCCGGGAGTCGAGTCGCTGCCGGGCGTCGCGTGGGACAACCGAGGCCTCGTCGCCCGCGCGCCGGGGCACCGCTACGCCGACCTCCGCGACGCGCTCGACGGGTCCGAGATCCCCTTCGAAGACCGCGTCCTCCCCGACGAGTCGCTGTCGCTGTCGCACGCGTACGACCTCCGGCCGTACCAGCGCGACGCGGTGGACGCGTGGCGCGCGAGCGGCGACCGCGGCGTCGTCGAACTCCCGACGGGGGCGGGAAAGACCGTGCTCGCGGTCGACGCCATCGCCGCGCTCGGCGTGCCGACGCTGGTGGTCGTGCCGACGATCGACCTCCTCGAACAGTGGCGACGCGAGCTCGAAACCGAGTTCGAGGTTCCGATCGGGCAGTTCGGCGGCGGCGAGCAGGAGCAAGCGGCGATCACGGTCTCGACGTACGACTCCGCCTACCTGCGCGCCGAAGACGTCGGCGGCGACTTCGGACTCGTCGTCTTCGACGAGGTCCACCACCTCGGCGGCGAGGGCTATCGCGACGCCGCCCGGTTGCTCGCCGCGCCCGCGCGGCTGGGTCTCACGGCCACGTTCGAGCGTCCGGACGGCGCGCACGAGGCCGTCGCCGATCTCGTCGGCCCCAAGGTGTACGAGGCAGGCGTCGACGACCTCGCGGGCGAGCACCTCGCTGAGTACGAGGTCCGGCGGATCGAGGTCGCGCTCGGAGCGGGGGAACGCGAGGCCTACGAGGAAGCGCAGGGAACGTTCGTCGACTACCTCAAGCGCTCGAACCTCTCCTTGCGGGGCGGGTCGGATTACCGGAAACTGGTGATGCGCTCGGGGACCGATCCGAAGGCGAGGGAGGCGCTGCTGGCGAAGCAGCGCGCGCGACGGATTATGATGAACGCGGACGCGAAGGTGGAGACGCTGGGCAGACTGCTCGACCGCCACCGCGAGGACCGCGTCATCGTCTTCACCGCGCACACGGATCTCGTCTATCGGCTCTCGGAGCGGTATCTGCTCCCCGCGATCACGAGCGAAACCGGCGCGAAGGAGCGAACAGAGATCCTCGAACGGTTCCGCGAGGGCAGGTACTCGCGAGTCGTCACGGCGAACGTCCTCGACGAGGGCGTCGACGTGCCCGACGCCAACGTGGCCGTCGTCCTCGCGGGGTCCGGGTCCGAGCGGGAGTTCACCCAGCGGCTCGGCCGAATCCTCCGCCCGAAGGTCGACGGAGGGAGCGCGCTCCTCTATGAGGTCGTGAGCGAAGAGACCGCAGAGGAGCGGGTCGCGGATCGGCGACGGTGAGGAGCCACAAACCGCCGCGGACGAGAAGTTCCGAATCACTCACGCCGCGTCGACGTTGAGGTCGCCGTCGCTGAGGAAGTCGTCGTAGGCGACGTCGAACGTGACCGTCCACTCCGCTGTCTGGTCGGGATCGACCGTTACTGTCGACTCGCGTTCGAATGTCTCTCCCGCGGATCGGACCGTGACGGTCACCGTCGCCGTCCGCTGGGCGTCGCCGCGGTTCTCGACGGTTCCGAACACGCGGAGCGCCCCGTCGTCGTCGGCCTCGAAGTCGAACGAGGCGACGGTGATATCGGGTCGATCGGGCGTTCGGCGCGGCTGATCGGCGGGCGGATCCGGCGGGTTCCGCGGCCCCGTCGCGCTCGGGAACGATCCCAGGCAGCCGCCGAGAAGCCCTGAAACCGACGCAGCCGCGGCGCGGAGAGCGCTTCGTCGCTCCATCGTGCGCCAAAGGATCTGCGGGGGGTATCGGTCTTTCGGTGCGATTCATCCGAAGACTCCGCTCCCCCTTCGCAGGCGGCAGTCTCTTGACCCGTCCCCTCGAAGTCGCCGCCGTGCTGAGAAAGGACCATCTCCGCGTCTCCCGCGCAGGGGGTGGCTACCACCCGCAGTTCGCGGGTCGCAGCGACCGCCCGCTCGCGGCCCGCGTCATCGGCGTCTTTCAGGGACACGTCGGGGAGCAGCGCCACCGCCTCGACGACGCGCTCGACGAACTGGAGCGCGAGGCCGACGACTTCAAACTGGTTCGCGGGTTCGCGGCGCTACTCGAACGCGAGGCGACGTTCGAGACGCGCGCGCCGCTGCCCCCCGAGCGCGTCCGACGCGTCGCCTTCGAGTCGGCCGAGGCCGTCGGCGCGGTCGTCGACGGGGCGACCCGAGAGCGGGCGATTGGTGCGACCGCCGATCGGCTCGGGGCCGACGTCGGCGCAGTCGAGCGGTCGCTGTACGCCGATCGCGACGTCAACGAGGTGCTGACGGCGTTCGACGCGCGGTGGGGTCCTGAGCAACTCGTCGAGCAGTACAACCTCTCGCTGGCGCAGACCGCGCTGTTCGACGCGACCGAGGTTCGCATCCGGAGTTCGGACCCGAAGCGGCTCGTCTCGGCGGTGAAGCGATTGGGTCTGTTGTACGAAATCCGCCGTCGGGGCGGTGGCGATGGCGGTGCCGCGAACGAGACTCCGAGCGAGGAGCGGGTCCTCGTCGTCACCGGCCCAGACGCGCTCTTTCGGCGCACGCGGCGGTACGGAACGGGGTTCGCGCGACTGCTCCGCAGCGTGGCGGCCACCGCGGAATGGTCCCTTTCAGCGACGATCGACGACCGCGGGACGGACAGAGAACTCCGTCTCGGTCCCGAGGACGTCTCCGTCCCCGACGTCGAACCCGTCGCGGAGCCGACCTACGACAGCGGCGTCGAAGCCGACTTCGCCGCGCGGTTCGGGAACCTCGATCTCGACTGGGAACTGTTGCGAGAGCCGGAGCCGCTGGCGGCTGGCGCGCGGGCGATGATCCCCGACTTCGCGTTCGACTACCGCCCGGCTGGGATCGATGACGGGAGCGACCACTCTGATGAGGACGGCACCGCGTCGCCGTTCCGCGTCTACTTCGAGGTGATGGGGTTTTGGACCCCCGAGTACGTCGAGAAGAAGCTCGATCAGTTCGGCACCGTCGGCGACGACGTCGAACTGCTCGTCGCCGTCGACGACTCTCTCGGCGTCGGCGAGGAGATCGAGGCGCTGGACCACCGCGTGGTCACTTTTTCGGGGCACGTGCGCGTCAAAGACGTCGTCGACGCGCTCCGTGCGTACGAATCCCGACTCGTCGACGCGGCCGCGGAGTCGCTCCCCTCGGAACTCACTCCCGCTGCTGACGTGATCGAACTCGACGAGCTGGCGGCTCAGCGCGGCGTGAGCGCCGACGCGCTCGACTCGGTGTCGTTCCCGGAGCACGAACGCGTCGGCGGGGCGCTGATCCGTCCCGCGGTGCTCGACGACCTCGCGGATGAAATCGAGGCCGGGATGTCGCTGTCGGCAGCGGAAACGGTCTTGGACGGCTACGGCGTCGACGACGCGTCGGCGACGCTCTCGCGGCTCGGCTACCGCGTCGCGTGGGAGGGGCTCTCCGGCGGCACCGTCGAAGAGAAATAGGTCACGAAAGGTCCTCGCGCCGCCCCTTCGGGACGGTCGAACGGAGTTCGCCGTGGAGGTACAGCCCGACGCCGATCGGTTCGACGTCACCGGCTTCGCCGGTTGCCCGAGGCGTCTCCGACGCCTCGCTGTCGCCCGCGATCTCGTGGGCGGCGATCACGTACCCCCAATCGCCGTCCCAGCGGGGGAGTTCCTGATCCTCGCCCTTCGCGAACCGCGTCGCCTCGTCGACGTCGAGCACGACCACATTCTTCGTCGCCTCGCGGCCGAATCGCTGGACGGCGTTCGTCGAGGGCTTCCAGTGCTCCTGACGGGCGCGCAGGATCCGCATTCCCAGCCCCTCGACGTCGGTCGGCGACACCGTGTCGGCGGCGAACGCCCACAGCTTTCCGTTACCCTTCTCCCAGAAGGTGTGGCCGTCCCACGTCTCGGGTGAGATTTCGTAGCGCTCGGCCCACCAGCTGACGACCTCCTGGCGAGACGGCCGTCCCGGAACCACGCGCTCGTCCGCCGTCGCGGGTAGCCGATCGAACTGCTGGCCGTCGTTTTCCGGTGTGGACGAGGCATTCTCGCCCGTTCCATCGCCACTCATGTCATCACCTCCAGTCTGGCGCAGAAGAACCCGCCCGTGTCGTTTCGATGCGGGTAGACCCGGTGCGCTAGCTGAACCGAGGGATCGTACTCCTCGCCCTTCCATTCGGTGACGCCCGGATCGGTCTCGAAGCCCTCCGGCGGCTCCCAGGGGCGGATTTCGCAGTCCTCCTCGCGGAGAACGTGATCGAGGACGGCCTCGTTCTCCTCCGGGGCGAACGTGCACGTCGAGTAGACGACGGTCCCACCGGGGCGCGTCGCCTGAATCGCCCGTCGGAGGATTCCCTTCTGGATGCCGACGATCCCCTTGATGTGCTCCAGCGACCAGCGATCCAGCGCGTCGGGGTTCTTTCGGATCGTCCCCTCGCACGAGCACGGCGCGTCGACGAGCGCGCGGTCGAACGCCTCGATACGCTCCGGCTGTTCGGTCCGGTCGCCGAACGGCTTCAGCGAGAAGTTCCGCGCGTCCTGGTTCGTCACCGCGAGGTTCGTGACGCCCAGTCGCTCGGCGTTGTGTCGCAGTGCGGACAGCCGCCCGAGGTTGTTGTCGTTGCCGACGAGAAGGCCCGTGTCGTCCATCAGATCCGCGATCTGCGAGGTCTTGCTTCCCGGGGCGGCACAGGCGTCCCAGACGACTTCGCCGGGTTGGGGATCGAGCGCCAGCGCGGGGAGCGCCGAGACTTCCTCTTGGCCGTGGAGCCAGCCGTGGAAGTACGGCCACGAGGTCCCGGGACCGCGCTCGTCGAGTCGGAGGACGCCGGGGTGCCAGTCGGTCACCTCGTAGGCGACGCCCTCGGCGTCGAGTGCCTCGCGTGCGCGCTCGACCGACGCCTTCAGCGTGTTGACGCGGACGACCGACGGCAGCGGCCGGTCGCACGCCGCGCGGAACGCGTCGAAATCCGAGAGGAGCGACGCGTACCGCTCCAGTGGTTGCATAGGGAGTGAAATTCGTCGCGGCCGCTTGTGGGTGTCGGTTCCGCACGCCGACTGAAGCGTGGAGTGACTCGGACGCGATACACTCTTTTCGCGCTCGGGATCCGCCCGCACTTTTACCACAGTCCTCGTCGTACGCTCGACTATGGCACGGATCGACGTCAAGCGTTGCGTCAGTCTGCAGAATCCGACTCTCGTCGAGGGGTTTCCGGGGGTCGGCCTCGTCGGGAAGATCGCCGCCGACCACCTCGTCGAGGAGTTCGAGATGGCCCACTACGCGAACGTCCACTGCGCGGGGATTCCGAAAGTCGCGGTCTACCAGGAGGGCGACGCCGAACTCCAGCCGCCGGTCAGACTCTACGCGGACAAGAAAACCGACCTCGTGGTGTTGCAGAGCGACGTCCCCATTCGGCCGGACGCCGCCACAGAGCTGGCCACCTGCCTCACGGAGTGGTTCGACGAACGCTCGGTGACGCCGATATACCTGTCCGGGATCCCCCGAGAGAAGGACGACACGCCCCCGATGCTGTACGGTCTGGGCGTCGGAAAGGGCATCAAACTCGTCGACAAGGCGGGAATCGAACCCCCCCACGAGACCGGTCTCGTCTCCGGACCGACCGGCGTGCTCCTGAACGCGGCCGTCGAATCCGACCGCACAGCCGTCGGCCTCGTCGTCGAGTCCGACCCGCGTTTTCCCGACCCCGAAGCCGCGCGCGTCCTGATCAAAGACGGCATCGAACCGCTCACCGGCACCGACGTCCCCGTCGACGACCTCGTCGAACACGCCGAACAGATTCGCCAGGCGAAAGAGCGCCTCGCAAAGCGGATGCAGGAGGCTGGCGAAGAGAGCACGCAGGCGCGGCCGATCGGGATGTACCAGTAGGCTCTCTCGGGTCGGTTGCGGTACTGCCTCCGGTCTCGAACTCGATCTCCCGCCGCCTCGTTTCTACATGCTTAAGGCTCGTCAACCGCTTCCACGAAGTATGAGCGAGGAGTCCCCCGAGCACGCCACGAACGCCGAATCTCCCGACGTGGACGTCGAGGACGGCGAAGACGTCGAATCTGAGCAGGAGAGCGACGCTACCTCGGCGACGAACGGAACCGTGGAGGGCGAACGCGCCGGTGCCGACGCCGATGTCGAAGCCGACTCGGGAGCCGATGCCGACGCCGATGCGGAGGCAGGTACCGAAACCGGTTCCGACGCAGCCACCGAAGCCGACGTACCGAACGTCGCAGACCGGGTTGCGGAGTACGACGACGACCTCGCCGCGGACGTCGCCGCCGTCGAATCGAGGCTCGAAGATGCGGAGGCCGAACTCGATTCGCGCGCGGAGCGCATCGAGGAACTCGAATCCGCGTTGAAGCGCACGCGGGCGGACTTCAAGAACTACAAGCAGCGCGCGAAGAAGCGACAGGACGAGATCCGCGAGCGCGCGACCGAGGACTTCGTCGGCCGCGTCGTCAGCGTCCGCGACAACCTCGTTCGCGCGCTGGATCAAGACGGTGACGCCGACATCCGCCCGGGGATCGAATCGACGCTGGAGGAGTTCGACCGCATCCTCGACGACGAGAACGTCTCCCCTATCGACCCCGAAGCGGGCGAGACCGTCGATCCGACGCGCCACGAGGTGCTGATGCGCGTCGACGACGGACAGCCCGAGGGCACGGTCGTCGACGTGTTCCAACCGGGCTACGAGATGGCCGATTCGGTGCTCCGCGAGGCCCAGGTGACCGTGAGCACGGGCAACGGCGGAGACGGCGAGCCGAGCGAACAGTAACCGCGGGCTCTCGGCTTTTTTCCCGTGGCGTTTCTTCCCCGTCAGCGACTCACTCTCCCGATCGGAGCCGACGCGCCGCGTACCGCCATACTAGTCCTGTCACGACGAGGACGGGGACCGCGAACGCCAGGAAGTACGGCAGGGCGAACGCGAAGGCGACGACGGCCGCGCGTGCGACGACGACGACCCCGTCGACCGACTCCATAAATGCGGAGATGACCGGCGTGTCGTACCAGCGGTCGGGCGCGACGCGGTTCGGCGTCGGCCGCGGCTCCTCCAGTCTGACCGTCAGCGTCGAGTAGGCGACTTGGTTTTCGAGTGACTGCTGTCTGGCCTCCAGCCGTTCGATCTCACCTTGGACGTCCGAGAGCTCGCGCTGGACGGCGAGGACGTCTTCAGTGGTGTTCGCTTGATCGTAGAGTTCTCGGAGGCGGTCGCGTTCGGCGCGGAGGTTGTCCAACCGGGCCTCGATGTCGACCAGTTGGTCGGTGACGTCGCGAGAGTTGACTTCGACGGACTGCACCTCGCCCAACCCGCGCGTGTCGTTGACGAGCGCGTCGAAGTTCTCGCTCGGGACGCGGAGCACCAACTCTCCGCGGACCCAGGTCTCGTTGTCGATCTGTCTGCGGTCCTGCCGACTGTCGCTGACGTAGCCGCCGTATCCCTCGACGAGCGACGTCAGCTCCGACTGCGAGGACTCGTAGTCGTCGACCTCGACGTGGACGCTGCCGGTCCTGATGATCGCGCGGTTGTCCGTGTTGACGGCGTCGCCCGACGCGTCACCGCCTCCGCCGGAGCCCCCGTCCGTCGCCGATTCTTCGGCCGGTGCTCCGGTCGCTTGCGGGCGGTCGCCCGATTCGAGATCCGTCGCGGCCTCGTATTCGCCAGCGCTGCCACCGTCGCCGCCGCTGCCGGTCGCGCCGCATCCCGCGAGCGCGACGAGGGCGACGAGGGCGACCGTCGCGAGTGTGCGTCTCGATACCATCGATGATCGGTGTACGACGGACCCACGGAAAGACGCGCCGGTAGCACAAACGGACCTTTGAGTTACTCGACGTCTCTGGACGCGTTCGAGCGGACGAGCCGCATATCGCCCGAGGCGCGGATCGTCCCGTCGACGTCCGCGGCGTCGTGGAGTTCGAGATCCGAACAGGAGACGTCGCCGAGGATCTGCGCGCCGTCGGCGATCGTGACCGTCCCGTCGCGGGTGGTCACGTCGCCGTGGACGCGGGTCCCCGCTCCGACTTCGACGTCGCCGCGGGCGCGGAGGCTGCCGAAGATGTTGTTGTCGCGGCCGACCGCGATCGTCTCCGCGCGGACGTTGCCGTGGAGTCGGCACTCGTCGCCGATCGTCGCGGGCGTCGAGGCGCGCCACGCGTCGTCGGAGACCGTCGATCCGCGCGGGATCACGAGGGGGTCGGTCTCGCCCTCGCCGGAGAGCGCGCCCGCCAGTTCCTCGGCGCTCTCGTTCTCGCCGAGGTGGAGCAGCTGCGAGAGGACGACGAAGTAGAAGACGAGCGTCGGCACCGGGTTGCGAATGACGATCCAGCCGTTGGCCTCGAAACCCTCCTCGATGTCGACGTCGTCGCCGATGTCCAGGTCTCCGGAAACCATCAGCCGCCCGCCGATGTGTACGCGCTCTCCGAGGTAGGCGTCGTCGCCGACGAGGACGTTCCCGGCGACGTCGCACCAGACGTCCAAGCGACAGTCGCCCTCGGCTTCGATGTCGCCGCCGAAGGTGACGCGCTCACCGGCGAGGACGTTCCGACCGCGAACGCCGAACTCGACCGTGCTCTGTCCGCCGACGACGATGTCGCCGTCGGTCACGAGGTCGTGCTCCTCGACGGTCGTTCCGTCGGGTATCTCCAGGGCGTCGAGTCGGTCCTGACCGAATGCCACACTCCGGAGCAACACGTGCGGCATAATAAACGACGCGTCAGACGTTCGTCGGACGGCGGTACGGGCCGCCGTCCCGGATTGATGCCCTTTTACTCTGTGGCCGACTACGACGACCTATGACCGCGCTTTCGTTCGACGAAAACGGCGTCGACGTCGTCTACGACGGGACCGAGTTCCGGCTCGAAAAATCGCTCATCGAGGAAGCGACCGAGAAGGCCTACCCGGACGTGACCGACCACGAGGTGCTGAAGATCGTCGAGAAGAATCCGTCGCTGAGCGGCGAACCGAGACAGATCGCCGACATTCTCCGGTAATCGGTACGGCGGGCGTTCCGCGGGCGAATTCCGAGAGAACGCCCGTCCAGTCGAACCGCTTACTGTATTCTCTCAATCCAGCTTGGTGGAATGACTCAATCGAATTAGCCAACCGAGGCGCTCAGTCGAATCGCTCTTCGAGACACACCTTCACGATCGACTTCGCGATAGCCGCTCCGCCCCCGAGTGGATCTAACTTCGTCTCTCCGGCGCGTTCGCGGTAGGGGATCGGCTCCTCGCGGATCTCGTAACCGCGCATCAGCGGCCGGATCAGCAGCTCCGCGGAGAGGCCGGTGTTCTCCGTCCACTCGATCTCGTGGAGGAGGTCGCGCCGGTACGCGCGCATTCCGGTTGTCGTGTCGTGGACGCGCTCGCCCATCAGCGCCGAAGCCAGTAGTGCGAACGCGGCGTTTCCGAGCCGGTTCAGCCCCGGCATCGCCTCAGCGCCGTAGTAGAGGCGGTCGCCGGAGACGACGTCGTAGCCCTCGTTGATCAGGTCCAGAAACTGCGGCAGCTTCTCCATCGGATACGTGTCGTCGCAGTCGGTCGTGACGACCACCGGACGCTCCGGCGCGAGAACGGCCTCTCGAACGGCGTAGCCGTAGCCCATCGGCGGCTGCTCGATCACCGTCGCACCGTGCTCGCGCGCGATCTCGGGCGTCCGATCGTCGGAGCTGTCGACGCAGACGACTTCCGCGCGCCCGTCGGTCACGTCTTCGATGTCCGTCAGTACCGTCTCGATCGCAGCCTCCTCGTTGTAGGTCCCCATCACGACCGCGAGGTCGTCGAAGGTGTACTCTGTCATTACCCGGCGTTGCTTCCGGGGGTACTTGTGTTTTTAGGTTCGCCAAAAATACTCTTGTGCAGGTGACAGGAACGCTATCCGGTCGGATCGGGGATCCCGGCCGGTTCGCCGCAGACCGCGCCCAGCGAGTCGTCGTGCAGCCGTCTGGTGACCACGTCCGCGAGGTTCCGAAGATTCTCGGTGTCGTCGCGGTTGTAGGAGACGAGCGTGTCGAGGGCGTCGTCGTCGCCGTCACGGGCGTAGCGGTACCAGAGCCGGACCGCGTCGCGCCCGGAGAGGTCAGGTCGGTCGCGGTCGATACCGACCTCCTTCTCGATCGATTTCAGTCCGCCCGTCAGGTCGATGCGGCGACAGGGGAACATCAGATCCAGGTGCGGCGAGTCGATCGAGACCGAGAAGTTGTCCTCGAGGAACGGGACGTCGAACTGCTTGCCGTTGAACGAGACGACGAGGGGCGCGTCCCGGAACGCCTCGCGGAGCGCCTCCGCTGTGAGGTTCTCGCCGCGAATCAGCGTCGACGTGTCGCCGCCGCGCGTGAACGAGACCGTCGTGACGTCCTCGCGACGCGAGTCGAGTCCGGTCGTCTCGATGTCGAAGAAGACCGCCTCGTCCCGGAAGTTCTCGTAGAACCGCCAGACCTCGCCGGAGGGAAACCGTTCGCCGAAGTACCGCGCGTCGCCGTCGTCGAGTCGTTCGAGCGCCTCCGCGACGAAGGATTCGACTCGCTCGCCCGTCTTCGGTCCCAGCGGCGCGCGTGCGGGGTCGAACTCCTCCCACGTGAGGATCCCCGACTCCCACAGCGAGCGCTCGCGTCCCTCGCCGATCCCCTCCGCGGGAACGAAGCTGTTCTCGATTCGCATATCCGAGTGAGCGGTCGGCGAGGGCGTAAACCCTTCGAGGCCCGTCGCCCGTCGGTGAACAGCCTCGCCAACGACGCGGGCGTGAACAGCCTCACCAACGACGCGGCCGATTTGATTGGGCCCGTCGAGGCCGGTCAGTAGACGAGTTCCCCGGAGACGAACTTCCGCGTGCGCTCGTCGGTGGGGTTCTCGAACACCGTCTCGGCCGGTCCGACCTCGGTGAGGCCGTCGCCAAGCAGCACCGCGACCCTGTCGGCGATGCGCTCGGCCTGGTGCATGTCGTGGGTCGCGACGACGACGCCGATATCGCGGTCGCCGGCCTCGAGCATCGCGTCCTCGATGACGCTCGTGTTCCGCGGGTCCAGATCCGACGTGGGTTCGTCGAGCAGGAGATACGCCGGGTCGTACGCGAGCGCCCGCGCGAAGGAGACTCGCTGGGCTTCGCCGCCGGAGAGCGACCGCGCGGACTGATCGGTCTTATCGCGCAGCCCCACCACGTCGAGCGATCGCTCGACCGCGTCCCGAGTCCCGTTCGATCCGACGAGCGAGTGCAGCGCGTCCTCGACCCGCGCGCTCCACGACTGCCGCACTCGGAGTCCGTACTCGACGTTCCGGGTCACCGTGGCGTCGAACAGGCTCGCGTCCTGAAAGACCATCCCGATGCGGCGTCGGAGCGCGAGGCGCTCCTCTTCGTCGACGTCCCACACCGACTCTCCATCCAGTTCGACGGTTCCGTCGACCGGTCGCGTGAACAGCGCCAGAACACGGAGCAGCGTCGTCTTGCCGACGCCGGATGGGCCGATGATCGCGACGACCTCCCCACGTTCGATCGACAGGGATAGTTCCTCGAAGGTGGTCTCCTGGCCGTACGAGTGCGTGACGTTCGAGAGTCGGATCATCGGTTCATCGACCCCTCGTCACCGAACCGTACGACGACGGCGTTGATCGAAAGCACGAGTACCAGTAGGACGGCACCGAGGAGCATCGCGGTGTTGTACTGCCCCTGTCTGGCCTCCAGTTGGATCGCGGTCGTCAGGGTCCGCGTCTTCGAGATCCCGCTCGCGCTCGTGATGTTTCCGCCGACGATGAGGACGGAACCGACCTCGCTGATCGCGCGGCCGAACCCCGCGAGGACCGCCGTCGCGATCCCGTAGCGAGCCTCCTTGATGACGACCAAGGCGACGTCGAGCCGCGTGCCGCCGAGCGCCCGCGCGGCGTCACGGACGTTCTCGTTCACGCCGGTGATGGCCGCGAGACTTATCGCGGTGATCGGTGGCGTCGCGAGTACGAACTGGGACATAATCATCGCCTCCGTCGTGAAGATGAGGTCCAGCGGTCCCAACGGCCCCTGGTTGGAGACGACGAAGAGCACGAGCAGGCCGACCACGACGCTCGGAAAGCCCATTCCGGTGTTGATGATCGACTTCACCAACTGCTTGCCCGGGAAGTCAGCGAATCCCATCACGATCGCGACGGGGATACTGAACAGCGTGCTCAGTACCACCGCGGTCCCGCTCACGTACAGCGAGACGTAGATGATACTCCGGACGTACCCCTCCCGGAACGGAAGCTCGACGAGCGCGGGCAGCAGGTGGACGACTGCGTCGGGTGACACGGTTACTCGTCGGAGGAGTCGCTACTCCATCCCTCCGGGACGTACTGCTGGAAGTTCGGGTTCTCGGAGACAGCCTCGGGGAAGAACAGCTGCTCGCCGTTCATCTGGTAGTTCGAGATGGCATCTTGGGCACCCGGACTGGTGATCCATCCGATGTACGCCATCGCGAGATCGTAGTTAGCGTTCTCGTGGACACCGGGGTTGACAGCCATTATGCCGTAGGGGTTCGAGAGGATCTCCGGCCCGCCCTCGATCGGACCCTGGACGAGGATCGTCAGATCGATCTCCGAACGCTGTGAGATGTAGGTCCCTCTGTCCGAGAGCGTGTAGGCTCCCTGCTGGTTCGCGTTGTTCAGCGCCTCGCCCATCCCGGCACCGATCTCTTGGTACCAGTCTCCGCCGGGCTCCGTTCCCGCGGCCTCCCACAGGTTGAGTTCCTTCGTGTGGGTGCCGGAGTTGTCACCGCGGGAGATGAACGGCGCTTCTGCCTCTGCGATGGTCGTGAGCGCCTCCGTCGCCGAATCAAGTCCCTGAATCCCCGCCGGGTCGTCCTCGGGCCCGACGATCACGAAGTCGTTGAACATCAGATCGCGACGGTTGACCCCGTAGCCGTTGCTCATAAACTCGTCTTCGAGGCCGCGAGCGTGAACCATCACGACGTCTGCGTCCCCGTTACGTGCGGATTCGAGGGCCGCTCCCGTCCCCTGCGCGACGGCATCGACCGTCACGCCGTACATCTCCTCGAAGTCGGAGTGGATCTCGTCTAAGAGCCCCGTGTCGTAGGTACTCGTCGTCGTCGTGAGCGTGAGCGTCTCGCCGCTGACCCCGGCTTGTTCCTCGTTCTCGCCACCGCCCGAAATCGCCGAACAACCGGCGAGGGCCGCGATAGCCGTCGTGGCGGTGCCCCCGAGGAACGCCCGCCGCGTCGTCCCACCGCTGAGTTTGGACGCGTTCCGTTCGCTCGACTGTATCCGTTGTTTCGACATAGACATATCCGCGTTTTATCAGCGGAGACATAATGTTTTTGCTCGCGACGCCGTAGGCGTAGGTATGGACGTCCGCCCCGCGTTCGACGCGTACATCAGCAGCGACGGCGTGACGTTCGAGGCCCGAGACGGCGCGCTGTTGCGCGCGATCGACGGGGAGGGATCGCTCAATACCGCCGCGGAGTCGCTTGGGCGGTCGTACGCGCACGCCCAGCGCCGCGTTGTCGAACTCGAAGAGGCGTTCGGACCGCTCGTCGAGCGCCAGCGCGGGGGGTCCGGCGGCGGCGGCAGCACGCTGACCGAGACGGCCAGAGAGTTACTTGCCGCGTTCGAGCGCACCCGCGCATCGTTCGCGGGCGTCGCGGAAATCGCCGAGACCGTACTCACCGGACGGATCGTCGAACGGGACGGCGAACTCGTGACCGTCGAGACGGAAGCCGGCCCGATTCGAGCCCTCGTGCCCGAGGGCGACGGACGCGTCCAACTGTCGCTCCGAGCGGACGCGGTGACGCTCACGGATCCGGAGGACACGCCGGTCCCGGAACACACGAGCGCGCGCAACCGCTTCGTCGGGACGGTCGTCGGCGTGGAAGCCGGAGAACGGATCGTCCGCGTCGCCGTCGACGTCGGAATCGGACAGCCCGTCCTCGCGCTCGTGACCGAGGACAGCCGACAGACGCTCGGTCTCGAAGCCGGGAGCGACGTGGTCGTCTCCTTCAAGGCGACGGCGACGCGCGGTGTCGCGGTATAACCCACCGCGCGTTCGGCGCTGCCGGGGCTTCGCCGAAATTGCTGCCGTGACGACCGAGACATAACCGTTTCAGGTTACGCTGATTCACCAACATAACCAGGAGAGGCGTATCAACGCCGCTCGCGTCGGAATTCCCAGCCGTTATGTGTTATGCGGAACTGTACCGAACCAATGTGGATTCTCTCTGGCCGCGAACGACGCAGATCCATCGAACTATCCCGGGGAGAGCTCACCGGCGCGTTAGGGGATTCGGTTACGGTCCTGCCGATCGTCGTCGCCGTCGCCGCACTCACCGATCTCGGGTTGGCGCACATCCTACTGGGGTTCGCCGCGTTCCAGGTCGTCTGGGGGTTCTACTACGCGCTTCCGATCTCGGTCGAGCCGATGAAGGCGCTCGCAGCGCTGGTCATCGCCGGTGGGCTGACGGCGGGAGAACTCGCCGTTTCCGGGCTGCTCGCAGGCGTCGTACTCCTCGGAGTCGGAAAGACCGGCACGCTCGCCCGACTCGAAGCGTACATCGGTCAGCCGGTCATTCGCGGCGTCCAACTGGCGGTCGGATTAGTGCTGTTGGAGACCGGCGTCCAGTTGAGCCTCGATGGCGCCGCCTACGCGCTCGTCGCCGTCGCCATCGTGGGCGTCGCCGTCGCGCTCGGACGCACGCAGTCGAGTTCGCTCGCGGTGCTCGCGGTGGGCGTTGCCGTCGGTCTGACACGGACTGGACTCCCGACGCCGCAGGTTCCCCCGGTCGAGGTTGCGATCCCGGCCGCGTCCGCGCTGTCGTCGGCATCGCTCGGCGCGACCGCGGCGCAACTCGCGATGACGATCGGCAACGCGGCGGTCGCGACGTCGCTGCTTCTCTCCGATTACTACGATTCGGACGTCTCCGCCGACGAGCTCGCGACCAGTATGGGAGCGATGAACCTGTTCGCGGTCCCCCTGGGAGCGATGCCGATGTGCCACGGCAGCGGTGGGGTGGCGGGGAAGTACGCCTTCGGTGCGAGAACCGCCGGGGCGAACCTCATCCTCGGTTGCCTCTACGCGCTGGCGGCGGTGCTGGCGGTCGGCGTCGTCGCGGCGTTCCCGCTCGCGATGCTCGGCGTCGTCCTCGTCGTGATCGCCGTCGAACTCGGCCGCGCAGCCCTCGAAACCGACGATATCCCGGTTACGGTGCTGATCGGCGTGGTGGGTGTCGCGACGAACGTGGGCGTGGCGTTTGTGGTCGGTCTGGCCCTGCAGCGCCTTCGAGCGTACGGGAGCAGATACGCTACGTCGTAGTGCGTGCCACGTCGGCGCGCGGGACCGCGCGTCACACGCACCGTTGAACGGAACGGCTTTACGAGTTGACTAACTATTCAGTCAACAGTGTCTACCGCGATCTCCTTTCTCGAATCACCGACCGACACCCGCGAAGAGATTATGCGCGCGACGTACCTCGCGCTCTGTGAACACGGCTACGTGGACCTCACGATTCAGCGAATCGGCGAGGCGTTCCCGAAGAGCAAATCGCTGATCTACCACCACTACGAGAGCAAGGACGAGTTGCTGCTCGATCTGCTGGAGTTCGTCCTCGAACGCTTCGAGGAGACCATCTCGGCGGACGACCCCGACTCGCCAGCGGAGCGACTTCGCGCCGTTCTCGACCACGCGCTCGCGACGTCCCTGAGGACTGACCGCCGCGAATTCATCGCGGCGATGGTCGAGTTGCGCGCGCAGGCGACTCACGATGATCGCTACCGCGATCACTTCACCCGCCACGACAGGTTCTTTCGCGATCGGCTCGCGTCCATCGTCGCCGACGGCGTCGACGCGGGGACCTTCGCCGCCGTCGACGAGGCGGCCGTGGCGTCGTTCCTGCTGTCGACGATCGTCGGGACGATGACCCGACGCGTCACGAGCGACGAGATCGACGTCGAGCCGTTGCGTGCGCAGGTTGACACGTACGTCGAAGCGCTCTTCGTGGAGAATCGATGAGCGGCGGTCCGCGGAGCCGGGCCGTCAACCTCACCGACGGTCCGCTGTTGAAGCCCCTCTTCGTGCTCTCGGTGCCGATCGTCCTCACGAATCTCCTGCAGGTGGCCTACAATCTGGCGGACACGTTCTGGGTCGGACGCCTCGGCGGAGCCGCGGTGAGTGCGATCTCCTTCTCCTGGGCCATCGTGTTCCTCATCATCACGCTCGCGGCCGGGTTCACCGTGGCTGGGACGGTGCTCGTCGCGCAGAACAAGGGTGCGGGGAATCTCGATCGGATCAGCGCCGTCGCCGGACAGACGATCGCCTTCGTGATCGGGCTCTCGATCGTTTTCTCGATTGTCGGCTATCTGTTCGCACCGTGGCTCCTCGCCGCAGTCGGCGCGACGCCCGGAACGACGGTCTACGAGCTGTCGGTGACCTACACCCGAACGATGTTTCTCGGCATCCCGTTCGTCTTCGGGTTCTTCATCTTTCAGTCGCTGCTACAGGGATGGGGCGACACGAAGACGCCGCTGTATCTGATGTTTCTCGGCGTCGTCTTGAACGTCGTCCTCGATCCGTTCCTCATCCTGGGGTTCCAGGACAACCTCCTGTTCGAGCTAATGGGCCTCTCCGCGCTGGAGGCGACGTTGTACGCGGCGACCGGATTCGACGGGTTCGGGGTACAAGGTGCGGCGATCGCGACGATCGCCTCTCGCGGCGTGGGCGCGGGTATCGCGTTCGGCCTCCTCCTTTCGGGACGCGTCGGCATCCACCTCGCGCTCGGGGATTTCATTCCGACGCGGAAGACTATCGAGCAGATCTTCCGTATCGGTGCCCCGGCGAGCATCGAAATGAGTACCCAGTCGCTTGGAATCACCATTCTAACGGCACTCGTCGCGCTTGCGGGCGCGGAAGCCGTCGCCGCGTACGGGATCGGAACCCGCGTGACGTCGCTGGTCGTGCTCCCGGCACTCGGACTCGCGCGCGGGACGGAAACGGTGGTGGGACAGAACCTCGGCGCCAAACAACCCGATCGAGCGCGGCGCGCGGTCTTCGCGAGCGTCGCAATCACTGCATTGGTGTTGACTACGCTCTCGGCGGCCATCTACCTCAACGCCGCGTCGATCATCGGCGTCTTTATCACCGGTTCGGACGCCGACGTCGTGATCGAGATCGGTGCCGAGTACCTCCGCATCGTCGGAGCCACGTACGCGTTCCTCGGGATGTTCCACGTGATTCAGGGGGCGTACCGCGGAAGTGGAAGCACTCGACTCGCGATGATCTTCGGCGTCATCGGGCTCATCGTGCTCCGCATTCCTCCCGCATACGGACTGCTCGCGTGGGCTGATTTGGGAGCGACGGGCGTCTGGTACGGTATCGCCCTGGCGAACGTGGTGATGGTGATCCTCTCGGGTGCGTACTTCCTCCGCGGGACGTGGACTGAGGGCATCGTTACCCGAGAGCGCCGAGCGGTCGCCTCGCGAGGGGAGGACTAGATATAGCGATATAACATATATGTGTGCCGGATCAGACGATCAGCTCTTCTCCTATGCGAACGGAGTTTGAAATCACCAAAATGAGGGTACAGCTCTTCCTGCTGCCGGTTCTCCGCAGTACAGTACAGTAACCGGGCGCAATTGGTAGGAATATTTATTAACAATCGGCGATTCCGTTTATGTAATATGGTCTACAGTCGGAACGGATCAGAGCCGTCCGCACGGGGTGAGGACACGATACAGTTGTCCGATGACCGACTGTACCACGCGCTCGCTTCCGAAACGCGAAGACGGATCGTGTACTTCCTCCTAGAGGAGGAACAAGCGACAATCGAAACGCTCGCGACCGTACTCGCGGGGTGGGATGCGGACGAGACCGGTACGATGGCTACCGAGACGAATCGCGATCGAATTCTCATCGAGCTGTCGCACAGTCACCTGCCACGGCTCGATGAGGCAGAAGTAGTAACGTACGACCGCCAGTCGGGAGATGTCCACATAGAACCGCTCGATCCGTTGCTCTCTGCACTGGTCTCGAAGAGCGTCAGTGAAGGCCAATCAGCGGAGTCGTGACCGATCTGAAAACGCTCCTTTCCGACGTTCAGCACAAGAAACGGCGGTTCGTCGTGTATAGTCCGGATTCGGCGGGTTCATACGAAGAGTGGTTCGCTAATCACAACGTCGATATCGAATACCGACCTCTTCCGACGGGGAGTCCAACGAGTTTTCTCGTCGTCGAGCGCGGGGAGTCGTTCGCCGGTGCGATCGGATTAGACGACCTCGAATACCTGCTCGAACCACCGATCGTACGTCCAGAGAGACCTCAAGACCTTTCGGAGGGGTATCGGATCATCTTCGAGATTCTCTCGGATACGGTATTCACAGCGATGACTCGTCGGGAACTCCTCGCAGTGAGCCGTGAGATTGAGGAACGGGCGTATCGTGTTGGGACGGGAGTACTTCACGCGAGCTTTCAGAAGCTCTCGACGTTCGAATCTCAGACGGATGTCTACCGGCACCTCGCGACAGAGACGGACCTCGAAATTCATATTTATGGACTCGCAGACTGGGACGCACCGGAAATCCCGCAGGTGACGTATCACGGGTTCACGACGGATCCACTGGAGCAGTACTGGGCTCTCGCGTTCGATGGAGGGAAGAGCCGAAAACACGCCTGTGGCCTTCTCGCTCGTGAGTGTTCAACCGACGCCTACGTTGGCTTTTGGACGGACGAACCGGCGGTCGTACAGGAGTTGGAATCCGGACTCACGAAACCGCCGTGAATCCCCGCATACACCGAACGATTTGTCCGAGAACTGCACAACGCTGTTCCACGGAAGTAGGTTCGCCCCCGAGTGGAGTTCGAACCTATGTGAGTGCACCCCGCAATTGGCTCGTATTGAGATCACAGACAGCTGGGTTGTTGAACCTAAATGCCTCCGTTATTTACCTGTATTCAGAACAACAGAATTAACCCACGGACTCGAATATACAGATCGGGTAAAAATAGTTAACTGTGTAAGTGATATCATTCGTTGAAATTTTAATATCACATATACAGCTAAGCAGAATCATCCAGCCAAATAGCGCTAATAGATATACAGCTAAACTACCTTATTCGTAGATCTACAATAACACTAAGTGTGAAGAGATATCACTCCTCTGTATGTCCGCTGAGGAATCCACCGAACGAAAGACGGTGATGACGTACGTTCCTGGCTATCAAAAGGAACGGTGGCGTGCTCACGCCGAGGAGTTGGGAATGAGTCAGAGCGAGTACGTCCGGACGATGGTCCAAGCCGGGCGGCGCGAATTCGAGATTCCATCCGCGCCGGGGTCGGAACACGAAAATGGGGCGTCTCCGGAGGGCGGACTTACGGACGGAACCCCTGGGGTTCAAGCCCGGAAGAGCGGCCTTCAAAATCAAGTACTCGACGTGCTTTCTTCGTCGACGTACTGCTCGTGGGATGACCTTCTCGCAGCGTTGACAGACGACATCGAAGATCGACTCGACGACACGCTTCAAGAAATGCAGTCCGCAGACGAAATTCGATACAGCGGCCGTCACGACGGATACACGTTGTCCGCGGACGACACTACTGGACCATGAGCACGGGGACGACTGGCGATGACGACTTCGCCGATCCGATCGCGTACTTCCTCGAAGATATGACCTACCACGGGAAGTCCGAACGAACTCGTGAGGCGTACGAGCGGGTACTTCGCCGCTTCGAGGACTTTCTCGAGGATCCGTCCAGGAATCCCCGTGGGACGCGAATCACTCCCGAAGCAGCAACCCATCGCGACTGTATGGCGTGGGTTCACTCGCTCCGCCGCTCGGACGTCGCGGACAGCACCGTCGCGACGTACGCGTCGTACCTGCATCGATTTTACGCGTATCTGGCACAGATCGGCGCGTTCGACTCCAATCCGATGGCACTCGTCGTCGAAGAGATGGACGAACGAATCGATACAAACCCGTCGCGTCGCGATGTCTCCCTTCCAGCGATGCGATCGTTCGTCGAAGCGGTCTCTCATCCGCTCGATCACGCGGTGATCGTCACGCTTCTGAAAACCGGAATGCGAGTCGGCGAACTCTGTAATCTCGACCTGCGTGACGTGGTTCTCTCATCGACCGCGAGCGAGAGCCGCGATCCGGCCATCACCGCTGTATCGACCGCCGACGTCTCGGCGCGGGCCCAACTCGACGGTCGCGGTCCGTCGCTGTACGTCGCTGCTGAACCGACTGCCGGGGAAGCGTTCGCTGGCGAAATTCGGTCTGCATCGAACAAACGAAAGCGGTCGACGATCGTCCCGGTCGACGACGAACTCGCGACCGTTCTGCGCCGTTGGCTCGCGATCCGTCCGGAATCCCGTTCATCGGCTGAACCTCTCTTTCTGAGTACCTCGGGGAGTTGGGGCTCTCGGCTCACGCCCGATATGGTTCATCACCTCGTCGAGGGTCACGCGATCCAAGCGGGTTGGTACCGCCCTGGAGGTGGTGCCGAAGAGAACGTCACTCCTCACTACTTCCGGCACTTCTTCACGACGCATCTCCGGGACCGAACCGGCGATCGTGGTATCGTCAAGTACCTCCGCGGGGACGTCGGCGGCGACATCATCGACACGTACACGCACAACTGGGGGGATCGGGTACGCGAAACCTATGAGTCTCACATTTACTCGTTGTACTGAGATCGTTTCAGAGCGGCCATATAAATCATATATTGCTATATTAAATGTTCCTCTACCGCCGTCCGATCTCCAACCCGCCCCGTTTAAGTCCCGCGAGGACCTCGCTCGCGTATGCACGTCGCGCTGGGCGGGACGTTCGACCCGGTTCACGACGGACACCGCGCGCTCTTCGAACGGGCCTTCGAGTTGGGCGATGTGACCGTCGGATTGACCAGCGACGAGCTCGCACCGAAGACCCGGCACGTCGACCGGTACGTTCGGTCGTTCGAGGACAGAAAGCGGGATCTCCTGGCCGAATTGGAGCCGATCGCCGAAGCACACGGACGTGAGTTCGCGGTTCGGAAGCTCGATGAACCCACCGGCATCGCCACCGAAGAGAAGTTCGACGTCCTGATCGTCTCACCGGAGACGCGAGACGGGGGCGAGCGGATCAACGAGATCCGTGGCGAGCGGGGGTACGATCCCCTCGAAATCGAGGTCGTCGGCCACGTCACCGCCGAGGACGGCGATCGGATCTCCTCGACGCGAATCGTACAGGGCGAGATCGACGAACACGGGAACCTCACCCCGGAACGGGAGGGGCGCGGTCCCGACCGACCGAGTGAGGGCGAGTCCGAGCCACCGGGTGCCTAACGGGCGAAACCTACTCCTTTCGCCGAGAGTTACCACGAGGGCGGTCGAAATCCCGCGGATTCGAGAATCGGTTTCCAGTGTTGTTGGACGCTGAGTCGACTCACGTCCATCGCGTCGGCGACGCGAGACTGCGGCCGTTCCTCGCCTGCGATGAGCGCGCCAGCGTAGAGGCTGGCTGCGGCGACAGCGCGTTTCGAGCGCTCCTCGTCCGGGATCTCCGAGAGAAACAGGTCGGCGGCGACCGATCGGGCTTCCGATCCGAGTCCGAGTCGGTCGGCGGCGCGTTCGATCCGCGTCAACCACTCGTCGTTGTCGACGCGGTCCCGTGCGCTGTACATATCTCTGAGTGAGACGGCATCGCATAAGAACCCTCCGCGAGGAGCGACAGGTTGATTTGTGAGTTCGCAGAAGGAAGTGTTGCGCGCGGGTAGCCAAGCGGTCAACGGCGCAGCGCTTAGGACGCTGTGGTATAGACCTCCGCAGGTTCGAATCCTGTCCCGCGCATCGCGGGGTCGAACGTAGTAAGATTTCGACAAACGAACGGAGAGCGAAGCGACCCGTCAGTGTCCGAGCGACAGCGGGGGCGACGGCCGTTACAAAGGGTTCGAGCCCCGCGAATTGCAGCGCACGAACGGCGTTCTGGGCTACTCGCTATCTCCTTCGGTCAATTCGATCAGTAGCTGTTTGCTCTCAGGAGCTAATTCTGCCCATCCCACCGTCGTTTCGCTCACGATGTTGTCCGGTCTGAGTGCCGGATCATCAAAGACGAGCGCTGCCGTGAGTTCGGGTGGTCGCAGTTGAGGCCCTGCATCTCCGAAGTCCGATTCCGCATTGCCCACGACGACTCGCCCAACCATTCCGAAGATCTCGTGCGGCGCACAGAGCAGATCATAGACCCCGGGCGTATCGAACCGATACAGCCAGAACGCGCCTCCCGCGAGGACCGGCGACGAGAACGGGGGCACGCCCTCTGGAACGCGTCGCTGTCGACCGAGTCCGGGGTGATATGCGGTCACGGTATGATCCGGCGTCATGAGGTTGAACCGAACCACGTCGCCCGCGCTGACGTGGAGACCAGTCGGTTCGAAAAAGAACTCCGGAATCGGTCGGTCGTCGTCTTCGCCTGGGGGCCGAGTGACGAGGGCTACCTCGTGATCCGGTCGAATCGGGGCGGGAACCGATTCGTCAGCAGAGAGTCCCGTGTAGCCGAGAACCGGGTGAATGCAGTTTGGGCGCGGACACTCACGCCGCCTCTGTCTCTCGCGGCTCGCTCCCGTATTCGTGTTGTTCGTTCCCCGTGCGGAGACAACCCCGCCCGAAGTCGGGAGAAGAGACGCTCCACCAACTGTTTTGAGGACGCTTCGTCTGTTCATAGGCCAGTAGCACTCCACAACCGCTCGCGGCTTTGTTATGGCCCAATTGTTCGCTCAGGTCTCAGTGCGGTATTCGGTAAGGAATACGTTCAACGCAACTATTGAGACCGCCAATCAGGGTGGGTGATTACCCAACAGATTCAATCAGGGTAGGATAACCCGACCGTATCGCAGTCGGGAATTCACCACCGTCTCGATAGCCCCGAGCGGCGTCATACCTGGGATCGGACCCTAACGCTATCGATCGCCCGGAGGGAAAGTCGTTCAGTTCCCGTTACCGCTCTCGCTCTCGACGCCCATCGCTTGGAACAGCTTTCGCCGAACCGCCTCCTCGGTGAGTTGCAACAGCGTATCGCGGTTGTCGTCGCTCGTTTCGATGCCGGTGAAGATCCCCAGCGGGATCTCGACGTCCCCCTGCGTCGAATGGCCGCCGGTTTCGCCGATCCCGTCGAAGGCGTCTTCGAGGATCTTGCCGATGTTCATCCGAATGTCCTTCGAGCGCGCCGAGAGGAAGATCCGGTCGTCGGCGATCCCGAAGACGGCGGTCGTCGTGATGCCCTCCAGTTTGAGAAGGTGTTGAGCGGCCTGCCCGAGCGCGTCGCGGTCGCGGATGAACCCCGCGTTCGAGACGAGGTGGCTACCCTGGACCTCGCGGTTCTGGATGGCCTCCGCGAGCACGTCCAGCGTCTCCGGCGACATCGAGGGCGACTCGACTTGCTCTAAGGTGTCGTGGTTCGCGAACGGGTAGAGATAAGCCGCCGCGGTGAGATCCGCGGGGGTCGTCTCCCGCTTGAAATCCAGCGTCTCCGAGCGGATTCCGTACAGGAGCGCGGTCGCGACCGCCTCGCTCGGGGAGATGTTGAACTCCTGGAGGTACTTCGTGAGGATCGTCGACGTCGAGGAGACGTTGGGACGGACGTCCGTGAACGCCGCGTCGATGCCCTCGTCGGGTTCGTAGTGGTCGATGAAGATGTCGATCTCGGCGTCGATGTCGGGGTCGCCGGATTTCATGTGGTCGACCAGCGCCACCGCACCGTACTCCGAGAGCGGCTTGCCCTCCGAGAGCGGGACGAGTTCGATCCCGAGCAGGTTGACGAACGCCCGGTTCTCCTGGTGACCGATCTCGCCGTCGTAGTTGATGACCGCGTCGATGCCGTGGTCTCTGGCAATCGCCTGCAGCGCGGCCGCCGAGGCGATCGAGTCCGGATCGGGATTGTCGTGCGTGAGTACCGCGAGCCCGTCGGAAGCACCTTCGAGAACCTCCGCAAGCTGTCGCGCCTTGTATTCGAGCTCGCCGGATTCGAGCGACCGAAGCGCGGAATCGGCGATGACTTCCGAGGGGTTGATCACGACGTCCGCGCCCAGTTCTTGGAGTTCGTCCTCGGAGACGGGGTCGGAGGCCCGGACGACGATGAACTGATCGCTCCCCGTCTCGCGGATCGCCGAGACGGCCGCCTTGTTGGCCTCGACGTCCGAGGCGAGAATCAACACGACGTCTCTGTCCGAAACTGCCTCCGCGACGTCCGGATCGGCGATATCCGTCTGTTGGGCGTTCAGATCCTGATCGCGAAGTGATTCGACGCGACTCTCGTCTTTGTCGAGGATGAGGACGTCTTTCCCCTCCTCGACGAGGTCTTCGGCCACCGCGTAGCCGACGCTCCCGCACCCGAGGATAGCGTAGGTGGACATCGAAGAGATTGTTGCCCCGGCACTCATTCTGCGCACAACTCGGACCGGACGACACTTAACAGCACCCGTTTGTTCGGGATATTGTTGGGTTTATCCTGTCGCAGGCACGTCTCGATCGGCGAGTGGTTCGATTCGGTATCCGTACGTGCGTCACCGACCCCCGTGACAGCGAGTCTCCGTCGCCCTCCCGAAAGGAAACATCTTTAATCGCGCCACCGAAACGGTCGAGTGCGAAGGGCCGGTAGCTCAGTCCGGCAGAGCGTCTGACTCTTAATCAGACGGTCGCGCGTTCAAATCGCGTCCGGCCCGTTTCTTCGAGGACTGATGAGGAGTGTGTCCATCAATAGGTGCTTAGAGCCTCTGCCACGGTGTCGATTTCCGTACAAACCCGCGGACACGAAACTCGAACTCTCCGGCGTCGTGCTCTCGGAGCTCTATGATCCCGTCGAACAGACCGATCATCGTGTTGACGACCTGTGGATCGTGGCTATCGGCGTTCAGTGGGTAATACCCCCGTCAGATTATCCGTAGTCTCAAAAGTATTCTCTTCCGCATACGCTACCGGAATCACAATCGACCCAAAGCGCGGACGAGACCGACGTCTCCGGTCGAAAGGAAGTCGGCTCAGTCACCCCTCACTTAATTCCTCCAACAGCGTCTCCAACCCGTAGTTCTGGAGGGCACGGTGGCTGTGTCTGAGCGTCGAGACGACGAAGGTCGAGTTCGTCCGGCGCACCTCCTCGATCGTTTCGAGGTCCGTGATGAGCCGCTCGACCATCTCTTGATCGGGGAGGTGAGCGATGACGACGAAGTCGGTCTCGCCCATCGTGAAGTACGCCTGTGAGACGCCTTCGACGGCGAGAACCTTCTCCTCGAAATCGTGATGAGAGCCGTGATAATCAGTGAGCAACTCGACGATGACCGTCACGCCGAGACCGACCTTCTCTAAGTCGATGTCGTAGAGGTCGTTCTCGATGACTCCGGCTTCGCGGAGGTTGTTCAGGCGGTAGTGGATCGTCGAGACCGGAATGTCGGTCTCCTCGTGCAGTCGCTCGGGGCTGCCGGTGCCGAGGTCGGAGATGGCCTTCAGGAGGCGAATGTCGCGTTCGTCCATACGTACGATGGGTACCGTTTCTCGTCAGGTCGGTTGTAAGTTCCGCATCGATCAGTCGTCAAGACGGACTAATTTTGGCCCGAGGGACGCACCGTCCCCACAAATGACTTATACCGCTAGGGGAGACATCGCCTATGTTCGATCCGTTACAACTGTCGCTGGACCCGACGCAACTCGGCTTGGAGTTCGGCAGCGGCGCGGTCATCGGCGGCATCATCGGCTTCGCGGCGAAGAAAGTCGCGAAAATCATCGCCATCATCGTCGGTCTCGAACTGGCGCTCTTCAAGTTCCTCGAATCCCGCGGCATCCTCACCGTCGACTGGGAGCGACTCACTGCTGGACTCGTGAAGACGACCCAGGGCGCGGCGAACGGCACGCCGCCCGATTGGGTCTCGACGATTCTCTCGACGCTGTCGGTTTCGGCGGGATTCACCGGCGGCTTCCTCGTCGGCTTCAAGAAGGGATAGTTTCGGTCGCGACGGTTCGCTGTCGTCGGGCTACCGCGTACTGAGTTCGTCTTTGTCCTTGACGATCCGCGTTTCGGCCTCCCCGGAGGTCATCTCGTTGACGAGGTCGTAGAAGTCGTTCTGCATCCCGGCCGGGAAGGTAACGACGCCGACCCACGAGCCGTCCGGCTGCCACTCCTCGCGTTCGAGGTCGCCGTACTCGCGGACTTGCGCCTGCGTTTTTCCGGCGTAGTTGGCGGGGATCTGTACCGCGACGGTCACCTCGTCGAAACGGATCGGGATCACCGGGCGCAGCGCCTCGAGCGCGTCGTCGACCTGCGATTCGGCGGGTTCCATTGGATCGACGCGGAATCCGGCTTCTTCGAGCGCCCGCTCGATCCGCTCGGGGGGATGCGGCGCGTTGTCCATCTGCGGATTGACCGCGTTCCGCGCGATGCGGTTGATCAGGTTCCGGCGCTTCTGCTCCTGCATCTCGCGGCGCTGCTCGGCGGTGATCTGGATCTCCCCGCGGCGGACGACCTCGGGGATGATTTCGAGGGGGTCCGTCGTACCGAACACCGTCTCCAGATCCGTTTCGGTGGGTCTGTCACCGCGCGATGCGTCCTCGAAGACGTCCTGTGCCGCGATGACGTCCTCCAGGTCGCCCTCGAACTCGCCGCGCTTGATCGCAAGCGCGGCGTCGGGGTCGACGAGCACCTCGAATCGCTCGCCGTGAGATTCGAGTCGTGCTGTGACGGCCTCGTCGAGTGAGATCATACTGCGTCATTCTTCCTCCGTGGTAAAAAGCTCTCCCCGATTCGGCCCGGCCGTTCGATCGCTGCACGTCTCGGCGAATCCGGTTCGAACCGAACTCGAACACGCCCGGACCGGATCCGTTCAATCGTGGTCAATGGCCGTTTCAGTCCTCGACCGAGTCGTTAATCGCCGATTAATTAAACGGTAGTACGATGTGTGAATCGTATGGTCCGTGCTGTCGAACCTGACGCCGAGTTGACTGCGAAGCATCTCTATCACGTTGTTTGTCACGACTGTCTGAGGGAATCGCTCTCCAGCGGTGCGGCGGAAGCGGAGAAACAGGTCGACGAACACCGCTCCGCAACCGGACATCACGTCGAGTTCGCGACGCTCTCGAACGAAACAAAAGCGTAACGCTGTGCGTCTCGGGTCGTAGGCTGTCCGCGATCGAACTCACCGCTAATAGACGGGTGAACACTGTCCCGTGGAACCGGTCTCGAATGGAACCGCCCTCGAATCTCAGCCAGAAAGCTCTTCGATGATGCCGAGCAGATCGCTCTTGTCCTGCACCCCGATGACGCGTTCGGCCTCCTCGCCGTTCTTGTAGAACTGCAGCGTCGGGACCGATCGGACGCCCGCGTCGCGCGCGACGTCCTGTAACTCGTCGATGTCGACTTTCAATACGGCCGCGTCGGTCTCGCCCGCGATCTCCTCGACCGTGGGTTCGAGCATCTTACACGGGCCGCACCAGTCGGCGTAGTAGTCGACGAGGACGACGTCGTGCTCGGCAACGAGTTCTGCGAGGTGTTCTGCGCTCTCGACGTGGATCGGCGCGCCAGTCGCTTCGGGCGTGCTCATACCGGGACGTACTAGCGGCAGCCCCTTACCTATTTCGAGGGTGGGGGCGGTGCTCGCACGAGCGTTCAGACCGGCGCTTCCGATCAGGAGTCTGATCCGCGCTCGACGTCGTACCGGAGCAGCACTCCGTCGTCGACGCGCGCCACGTCTCGCAGGTCGAGGCGGGTGAACGAGTCGACGAACCCCGTCCCGTCCGCGAGCGTGGGGGCGTCCCGTCCGCCGATGACCAGCGAGCCGACATAGAGGAACAGTTCGTCGACCAGGTCGTCGTCGAACAGCGAGTAGATGATCTCGCCGCCGCCTTCGACCATCAGGTCGTCGATTCCCCGGTCGGACAGCTCCGACAGCGCCTCCGAAAGGGCGACGCGCCCTTCACCGTCGACGTGCCCGTCACCGTCGCCGCGGCCATCCGCACCGGCGACGACGACCTCCGCGCCCGCGTCGGCGAGCGCCTCTCTCCGAGTTCGACTGGTCGCTGCCGAGACGACGACGTACGTCGTCGCCGCGCTATCGAGAATTCTCGCGTCCGGCGGCGTTCGAGCGCTGGAATCGACGACCACTCGCGCGGGATTCGGGTCTTCGCCGCGCTCCCGACGCTCCTCGCGGAGCGCCGGATCGTCGAGCGTCAGGTGCGGGTCGTCGGCGACGACGGTCCCGATGCCGACGAGGACGGCGTCGCTCTCCGCGCGGAGCCGATCGACCCGGGCGAAGTCGTCGTCGCCGCTGATCAGGACCTGTTCGCGCCGACGCGTCGACAGCTTTCCGTCCGCGCTCACCGCGGCGTTGACGACGACGTGCATACCCGCATCAACGGGCTGCCGACGCAAGCGAATTTCGGTCACGGATGGTTCGAAATGAACCAGTAGATCCCGGGACCCGACGAGTTCCGCACACCAGCACGGCCAGCACTTATGTGCGAGAGCGCGAACTATTGAAACGAAATGTCGCCGAAGGTATTGATGCTCGGGTGGGGCTTTCCGCCGAACGTGAGCGGCGGACTCGACACGCACGTCGGGGAACTGTTCGACGGGATGCGAGCGCGGGGAGTCGACGTCGAACTCGTCCTGCCGGCGGAGTACGCACCAGACGACAGAGAGGGAATCGTCGGCGTCCCGACCGGCGACGGCGACATCCTCACGCGAGTCGGTCGGATGAGCGCCACGTTCGCAGAGCGTGCCCAGGAGGCCGACATCGTCCACACTCACGACTGGTTCGGCTACGGGCCCGGATCGCGTGCGCAGTCGAATGCGGACGTCGAGTGGGTGACGACGTTCCACTCGCTGTCGAGCGATCGCAACATCGACCCGCCGAAACGGGAGGTCGAGACCGAACGACGACTCGCGGAGCGCGCCGACCACCTCATCGCGGTGAGCGAACTCACCGCGGCCGACGTCAACGAGAGGTACGGCGGCGACTGCACGGTCATCTACAACGGCTTTTCGGAGTGTTCGACGACCGGCCGTGATTACAAAGAAGAGCTCGGAATCGACGGCGAGATGCTGTTCTTCGTCGGTCGCCACACCGACCAGAAGGGGATCTCGCACCTGGTCTACGCGATGGAGAAACTCCGCCGCGACGACGTCACGCTCGTCATCGGCGGATCCGGACACCTCACAGCGCAACTGAAGCGCTTCGCGGAGCTGCTCGACGTCCACGAACGGATCGAGTGGGTCGGTTACGTCCCCGAGGAAGCGCTCGGCGACTACTACGCCTCCGCCGATCTGTTCGTCTCGCCGTCGCTGGCGGAACCGTTCGGAATCACCATCACCGAGGCGCTGTCCGCGGGAACGCGCGTGGTGGCCACCGAAAGCGGCGTCAACGAGGTGCTTACGGGAGACTGCGTCGTCGAGGTGACCCCGGATTCGAGATCGATCGCCGACGGCATCGATCGAGGGCTCTCACTGGAGGGCGAACCGGAGTACGAGCGGATCACGTGGGAGGAGGTCGTCGACGAGACGGTCGCCTTCTACGAACAAATCGTCTGAGGCCGAGGCTCGACGGCGTCACGCGGGTGAGTTCCCGTCAGGGCAACTGCCCGGCGGCTACTCCCCCGTGTCTCATCGGTTCTCCGGTATGAGCCGAAGTCTCACCGCAGCACGCGAACGTCGGTCACCGGTTCCGGGTGTCGGATTCGGTACCCGTCCGCGGTGGGTACCAACCCCTCGCTTGGGAGGCTCTGTCTGGCGGCCTGATACGGGCTGTCGCTTTCGACGCCCTGATACGGGCTGTCACGCGTCCCGCGGTACGGGCTCTCCTGAGCGCTCCCTCGGTACGGGCTGTCGTTCTCCGCTCTTTGGTACGGGCTGTCGTCTCCGACTCCGTGGGACGGACTCCCATCGTGCCGTTCGGCCTCGCGTTCGAAGTCCTCCGGCGGCAGGTAGATCCGCTCCCCGGACGCCGAGCGAACGATCACGGCGGTGTCGCGGTCGCCGCGCATCGTGATGACTGTCTCGCCGCCCTCGACGTTCACGGCGAAGTTCACCCGCGCATCGTCGACGCTCGCCCCGGGGCCACTGCCGTTGCGCGTTCCCATACCGAACGATGAGTCGTCTTCGTACTTATAATTCCGGCAGGTAGATCGTTCGACACAACCGTCAAAGAGTTCCCGAATTGCCCCCGAATGTCAAGTAGTGGGACGACGAATTGGAGGTATGGATCTCAGAGATGCAACGACCGAAGACATCGAGGCGGTTCGTCGGGTAGCAACGGAATCCCTGCGCGCGTCCTACGGTCACGCCATCAACGAGGAAACGATCGAAGCGGCCGTCGAGAAGTGGTACAGCGCCGACCGGTTACGGGCGGCGCTCGAAGACGATCGAGAGATATTCGTCGTCGCCGTCGACGAAGACTCCGTCGTCGGATTCGCACAGAGCGAAATCTCGGAGGGGCGCGAAACCGTGGGGTACCTCGATTGGCTGCACGTCGTCCCCGATAACCGCGGGGGCGGGATCGGCTCGCAGCTCCTCGCGCGGCTCAAGCAGAAACTCATCGCCTCGGGCGTCGACCGGCTGGAGGGTCGCGTCCTCGCGGAGAACGAAGAGGGCGTCGCCTTTTACGAGGAGCAGGGGTTCAGCGAGGTCGGCGAGCGGACCGTCGACATCCGCGGGGAGTCGTTCACCGAGCGCGTCTTCACGACGCTACTGGAGGAGGGAGAGGCCGAACCGACCGCGCTCGTAAATCGCACGACTGACGACGGAACGGCCGTGTACGTCTCCTACGAGGAGTCGATGCGGGGCTCCGACGCGCCGTTCTTCGCCGTGTATCTCGACGAGAACGAAACGGAACGCTACGGGTGGATGTGCGGCGTCGACGAGAGCCTCGACGTCGCGATCGACACGATGGAGCGACTGGAGTGTAACGTCTGCGGGAACCGCCGTAAGCCCGTTCGGTGGGACGCGGCGTACTTGTAACCTGTTTTTCCACGGCGAGGTCCTGGCTGACCTCTCCGCGCAAACAGCCAGCGGAAAAACGTCGTTCGGCTCGCGTTCGCGAGCTCGCGGCCTAGCGAGGGACGGTGAACGACCCCGCGATGGACCCGAATCGATCCGAGGAGGGGGAGATGCCCTTCGATTCCAAGCGTATGGCCTACGGCGGCTTTCGATCTCTCGTCAGTTACGAACAATGAACGACCCGATCGTCCACCGAAGTCACTACAAGTAGCGGGTAAAGCAGCGCGACGTCTCGCCTCGGTGGATCCGAACCAGCTACTGCTGGAGTAGCTATTCGAGCCGTTCGACCACGAACTCGGTCGCGGCGGGAACGGCGCGCGCGTAGAGTTCAACCCAAGCGAGGTCTCCTTCGACGCGCACGGCGTCGCCGTACCGTTCCTCGATGCGATAGGTTACGTACTCGAAGGTCCCGAGCGTCGGTCGAACGATCTGGGCGGCCATTCGCGGATTCTCGCTCTCCCCGATGGCGGTGATTGCTTCCCGCGCCCGGTCGGCCGTTCGCGAGACCGACTCGGTCGTGACGTCACCCTGGTATGCGCCGTCGCGGATTCCGTGTATCGTCGCTCGGAGTGCCTCGACGCCCGCCAGGATTCGTCCCGCTTCGATAACGGCGGATGCGAATCGGCCGTCGTTTCGATGCTCCCGCGCCTCCTCGGTCCTCGCCTCGACGGATCCGCTGGCCCGTCTGAACAACCACCGGCCCGGCGTTCCGTCGAGGTCGGCGCGGAACGGTAACTCCTCGCGGTCGAGAAAGTCGCTAACGGACGAGCGTGTGCGCGAAGCCGCATATTCGAGGCGCTTCGACGCCTCGATCAGTGCAGTCCACTGCGGGGCCGTCTCGGAGCGCTCGCCCAGATACGCTTCTCTCAGTCGACGGGCGTCGGCGAACGTCGCACTGGCGAGTTCCACCTGTCCGACAGCGTCCCCGGCTTGGAACGGACGGGCGACCGGATCGGACGGATACGGGGGGTCAGGGCGAACGCGTCGGCGGCAATCCCCTACCAGGTCTTCTATCGGTGCGTGCGCGAGCACCGCCTCCAACGGCGACGACGCGCGGTACTCGTGGTCGGCAACGAAGGATCCGAGATCATCGCGCACCCCACGCCGCTGTTCCGTGACCGCCTCCGCGTCGTCTTCACCTGTCGCGGCGCGGTGCGTTCCCAGAACGCTCGCGGCCTCGTTCCGACGCCCGCGCCACTCCGAGAGTTGCTCGGTCGGCCAGGGTTCGTCCGGCTCATCATCAAGCCGATCCGCGGCGCGTTCGCGGTTCGATCGCACCTCCTCGGCGACAGCGCCGTTGGGCAGAGATGGCTCGGACGGAACCGCCGCGAGTAACTCGCGGGACCGCTCGCGGTGGGCGTTCACCAGGCTCGTGGGAACGGCGACCGGGAACGGCGATTCGGGCCACGCGAGCGACCCGATGTCGTCAGTTGACAGTGACACGTCCTCATCGTCGGACTGGTCGTTCCCGAACGGCAGGGCTGCACACCCGGCCAATCCGGTGACGCCGACGGCTCCGAGTCCGGCGAGCACGTTGCGACGCGACCTCATTCGCCGCCACCCCCGTTCGCGGGCGTCACCGTCGCGTTGAAGTATTCCCCACGGGGCGAGCGGCGGCAAGAACTTGACATCCCGCGACCCATCCCGGAGGACTGCTCGGCGGCGACGGGCAGCCGAATTGCGAACCCGACGGTGTGGATTTCCTCGACGCTGCATTCGAAGTCAGCAGGACGATGCGTTCGGCAGAAGTCGGCGTGCGGGTGGAGGTCGTCGTTTTTCAGCTCGTCGCGCTCGACGGTCGCCGACCGGAGGCGGATCTCGTAACATGCTTCAACGGGCATCGAGAGGAGGTACACCGACGACGAGTCGAAGTCCGTCTCTGCGACGAACGAGCGGAGGCGCTCGGCCTCCTGCACGTCGCCGAATGTGAGTTCGGCGAGATCGTCCTCGGAGACGATGACGCTTCGCCCGGTACGGGCATACCGACCGCGCCCTTCGTCGCTCGGCGTCGGCAACTTCTCTCTTTGGGCGAACAATGCGGCTCCGTCCTCATTGCGGACGTGAGCCGCTTCGTACTCTTCGATCGTGCTTTGACTTCTCCGGTGGTCGATCATCGGGAGATCAGCCTCGCTGGAACACCCGGCGAGTGCAGCGATCCCGGACGCGACCGTGAGGAGGGCTCGGCGGCGGGTCAGGGAGGGCATCATCGCTGACATCGAGTGGCGGTGTAAAACATTTTCTGGAGCCGTCGTTCCTGTACCACGCCGGATAAGATGCAAGCGCGTTATCTCCGCTGATTCACGGATGACGACGAGAGATCAAGCGTAGCGAATTACTCAGCATGGGAAGACGGCGTCACGCTCCGAATAGCCGTTTATCGGCGATCTATCAAAAAGGGTGTGTCGCATACGGGCTGTGTAGTCATTATCTCTTGAGGAATGAACGAACTGGGATCGATACTGTCCAAATTGCCCGAAGTCAACCTTATCTGGGTCGCACACGTATAGAACGGGTCTATGGTAGTCCGAGAACCACAGGGGAAACAGGCCACGTTGGCGGAGTTCGAGACGAGCTTCAGTATGGACGAAGGGATCTGGAGGGAAGCCTACTGGGGGGATATGCGCGTCGGGTACGAGACGTACCTCAAGGAGTACGACGACGCGCCACTCCTGATGGGGCTCCCGAACGATCGGTGTCAATGCCCGCACTGGGGATACCTGTTGTCGGGGCGTATGACTGTTCGGTACGCCAACTACGAGGAGGTCGTCGAAGCAGGGAGCGTCTATTACATGTCGCCGGATCACAGCATCAAGGTAGATCCAGGGACCGTGCTGATCGAGTTCAGCCCGTTAGACGAGTGGGAAAAATTGATGGAAGTGGCCGAAAAGAATATCGCGGAATTAGCGAAGGAAGGGACCGACACCGAGTGAGACCCGGTTTCGAGACGCCACTCTTGTCTGAAACGTGAAATCGATGATCCAGAACGGCGTCTGACTCTCTGTCACTAGTGATTGCATCGCGAGGGTCGCGAACGCGGGCCGAGCGGAATTTGTCGCGCTAGGTCTTTGCGCGGATTGGTCCGATCGGGTTCCTGCGTCGAAAAAGGGAGGTGGGGAGAAGGGGGAGGATTACTGCTGCACTTTGTGCTGAATGTCGGTGACGACTTCGGGGTTTCTGAGCGTCGTCGTATCGCCGAGTTCCTCGCCGTTGGCGATCTCTTCGAGCAGGCGGCGCATAATTTTCCCAGAGCGCGTCTTGGGGAGTTCGGGGGTGAAGATCACCTGCTCGGGTCGGGCGATCGGACCGATCGCGTCCTCGACGCCCTCGATGATCCGTCCGCGCATCTCGTCGCTCCCCTCGTAGCCGTCTTCGAGGATGACGTACGCGTAGACGGCCTCGCCTTTCACATCGTGGTCGCCGCCGACGACCGCGGCCTCGGCGACGCCCTCGACGCCGACGATAGCCGATTCGATCTCCATCGTTCCCAACCGATGGCCGGAGACGTTGAGCACGTCGTCGACGCGGCCGAGGATCGTGATGTAGCCGTCGTCGTCGATCTTCGCGCCGTCCTCGGGGAAGTACACCCACTCGTCGGCGTCGGGGTCTGAGTACTCCGTCCAGTACTCCTCGACGAACCGCTCGTCGTTGTTATACAGCGTCCGCAACATCCCCGGCCACGGTTTGTTGACCGTGAGGTAGCCCGCGCGTCCGGCGTCGACCTCCTCGCCCGCGGTGTCGACGACTCTGGCGTCGATTCCCGGGAGTGGTGGGCCCGCCGAGCCAGGCTTCATCGTGCCGACGCCGGGCAGCGTTGTCACCATCATTCCACCCGTTTCGGTCTGCCACCAGGTGTCGACGATCGGGCACGCCTCGTCGCCGATGTGTTTGTAGTACCACTTCCACGCGCGCGGGTTGATCGGCTCGCCGACGGTGCCGAGGAGGCGGAGACTGGAGAGGTCGTGCTCCTCGGGGAACTGCTGGCCCCACTTCATAAATGCGCGAATCGCGGTCGGCGCGGTGTAGAACACGTCGACGGCGTACTTCTCGACGAGTTCCCAGAGGCGGTCGCGCTCGGGGTAGTCGGGCGTGCCCTCGTACATCACCGTCGTCGTCCCGAGCGCCAGCGGCCCGTAGACGATGTAGGAGTGACCCGTGATCCAACCGATGTCGGCCGCGCACCAGTAGGTGTCCTCGGGCTTCAGATCGAGCACGGCGTGGGAGGTCCACGCCGTGTACGCGAGGTAGCCGCCGGTGGTGTGCTTGACGCCCTTCGGCTCGCCGGTCGTCCCGGACGTGTACATCAGGAAGAGCATATCCTCAGCGTCGCGTTCGACGGGGTCGACCCGCTCGCCCTGCTGCTCGTCGAGCAGGTCGTCCCAATCGTGTTGGTTACCCTTCAGGTCGTGACCGAAGCCGTCGTCGCCGAGACGGTCGACGACGACGGCTGCGTCGACGCCGTGATCGACGCCCTCGAGGCCCTCGTTCGCTTTTTCAAGGTGATCGAGCGGGTCGCCGCGGCGGTAGTAGCCGTCGCAGGTGACCAGATATCGAGAGTCCGCAGAGTTCATCCGCGTCGCGAGCGCATCCGCCGAGAAGCCCGCGAACACGACCGAGTGAGGCGCGCCGATGCGGGCGCAGGCGAGCATCGCGATCGGCAGTTCCGGGACCATCGGCATGTAGAGCGTGACGACGTCGTCCTCCTCGACGCCGAGGTCGCGGAGGCTCGCCGCGAACTCGTTGACTTCCCGATAGAGGTCCTGATACGTGTACGTCCGCGTCTCGCCGTGTTCGCCCTCCCACTTGATGGCGACGCGGTTCTTATCGCCGTTCTCGACGTGGCGATCCACGCAGTTGTACGAGGCGTTCAGCGTTCCGTCCGCGAACCACTCGTAGAACGGGCCGTCCGAGTCGTCGAGGACCTCCGAGTAGTCGCGCTCCCAGTCGAGGAGGTCGGCCGCGCGGGTCCACGACCGCGGCCAGTTCTCCTCGAACTCCTCGTAGATCGCCTCGTCGGCGACGTTCGCCTGCTCGACGAACTCCTCGCTCGGCTCGAACTCCTCCCGCTCTACCAAGCGCGCTTCGAGTTCTCCGTCTCCATCGCTCATATTCGTCTGTATTATTCGAACACCGGATGATAAATCTGTGCGACAGTCCCACACTCCTCCCGCCTAAACGGGTGACTACGTCGCGTTCTTCGAGCGGAGCGTCCGGATTCGATGGCTCTCAGTCGACTGGAACAGCCCGATGTGTTTTTCTCACCAGTCCCGTACCATCGGGTATGGAACACGAACGGCTGGCGGCCGCCAGCAGAGGGGAGGCTATGACATCGCTCCACCGTCGCCGCCTCCTGCTCGCGGGGACCGGGGTGCTCGTCGGCGGGCTGAGTGGGTGTCTGGGCGGTGAGTCCGGTGGCTCGACGGACGATTCCGACGGGACGACTGGCGATTCCGAGGGGGACGCTCCGGCGGCGATCACGGTCCCGGAGGGGGCGACCTGCGAGGTCTGCGGGATGACGATTCGGCAACAGCCGGGACCGACGACCGAAATCTTCTACGCGAACGAGGAACCGGAGGGCCACGAGAACCCGGCTCGCTTCGACAGCACGTGGGAGGCCTACCAGTACGAGTTCGACCGCGACGACGAGGGGTGGGAAGACGTCGCCTTCTACGTCACCGACTACTCCGCGGTCGAGTACGAACTCTTCGAAGACGGCGGCGACACGCTCATCTCCAAACACTACGAGGCGTCGGCGTTCGTCCCGGCGACCGAGGTGACGTTCGTCGTCGATTCGGACGTGAAAGGGGCGATGGGACGGGACCTGATCGGCTTCAGCGAGCGTGCGGACGCCGAATCGTTCCAGTCGGAGTTCGGCGGCTCGCTCACCGATCACGAGGGAGTCACGCCCGAGGTCGTCGCCGGACTCGGAATGTGATGGCGATCCTGTCACCGACCGGGACTCAGTGGCTGACGGTCCTCCTGAGCGTCGCGCTCGTGGGGGCGAGCCTGTCCTTCGTCGTGACGCCCGAGAGCGGCGAGTCGCTGCGCCCCGTCGACTTCGCGGACACGGTGAATATGGGCGGCACTGGCGTCGATGCTCGCCGCGCCGACGAAGAGGGATTCGTCCTCCCGCAGGTGGAGGTGTTCTACTCGGGGTATCGGTACGTCGTCGGCTACGTCGGCATCGAGACGGCCGTGAGCGAACTCGGCGACGCGAGCGCGCAGCGGCAGTTCGGGGATCCGCTCGCCGTGTACGTCTCCGATTTCTCGACGATCTCGCCGACGGTGACCGACGCGGGGTTCGTCGTCCCCGAGCGCGGCCGATCGGTCGGGTGGACGCCCGCCGAGACGGCGTTCTACGTCGTCGGAAGCGACGCCACCATCCCATCCGGCGCGGTGACGGTCGCCTTCTCCGAGCGCGACGACGCGGCGGCGTTCGCCGACGCGCACGGCGGCGACGTGGTCGACTGGGAGACGCTCCAGTCGCGAATCGACGATCCGCTCCCGGCGACGTTGGAGGGATTCGAGCAGTCCGTCGGCGAACGGCACGCGGGGGCGGACGAGTCCGTCGCGGTCGCCGAAGCACGGGAGGACCGACCGGTGAGCGTCGTCGTCGGCGCGGACGCCGATTCGGTCTCCGATCGGGCGACTGTCCCGATTCCGGCCGACGCGACGAGCGAGCCCACGGTCTCGGACGCAGTCGACGCCGCGCCGCCGAACACGACGGTGTATCTGCCGCCGGGAACGTACGACGTCGATGGCGTGGTGCTCAACCGCTCGATCACGCTGGCAGGTGCTGGAGTCGGAGCAGAATCGGGAGCTGAATCGGGACCTGAGTCGGGAGCTGAGACCGTGCTTCGCGGCGACGGCAACCGGAGCGTCGTCTACGTGCGCGCTGACGGGGCGAGCGTCACCGACCTCCGGGTCACCGGCGTCGGCGACGTCGGCAGCCGTGGCCGAGAGCTCCGAAACGAGTCGGGCGACTGGGACACGACGGTCCAGTTGGCCTACGGCTACGGCGACGCGGGCGTCGTCCTCGACGGCGCGGCTGGAGCGTCGGTCTCGAACGTCGAAATCGACACGCACGCGAGCGGCGCGATCGTCCGCGAAAGTCCCGGATCGGTGATCCGGAACGTGACCGTCCGCGGCGCGGACACGGCCAGCGACGGGTTCATGGGCGTCGTCCTCATCGGCGCGCCGAGCGTCGTCCAAGAGTCGACCTTCTTGGACGGTCGCGACGGCGTTTACACCCACCGCGCGGACGGGAGCGTCGTTCGCGACAACCGCGCCGAGCCCGGCCGGTACGGCGTCCACGAGATGTACACTTCGGGGACGCTGGTGGCGAACAACACCGTTCGAGACGCGGAGGCGGGCGTCATCGTGATGACGCGGCCGACGGACAACCTCGTCGTCGGCAACGACGTCCGCCGGAGCACGTACGGGGTCGTGCCCGCCGGGAGCGACTCCTACTACGCGCGGAACGTCGTCGTCGACAACGAGTACGGGCTGCAGGTGTCCGGCGACCGGAACGCCTTCGTCGACAACGTCGTCCTCGGGAACGGGGTCGGCGCGCGGGCCAACGACATCCTGCCGTCGAACTGGGTTCTCGGGAACGACTTCCTCCGAAACGAGCGGGCCGTCGAGTCGGAGATCGGCCCCCTCCGCACGTGGTCTCACGGCGGCGTCGGTAACCACTGGGGCGCGCTCCCGATCGCCGATGGAGACCGGGACGGCGTTTACGATCGGCCGTACCGACCGACCGGAACGGTCGACTCGCGACTCGGAACGGCCTCCGGCGCGACCGTGTTGGCGCGGTCGCCCTCGGTCGCGACGTTGCGTCGCGTGCAGGGCACCGTCTCCGGACTCAGACTGTCGGGGGTCGTCGACACCGACGCGCGAACGCGGCCGTTCCACCCCGAGATAATCGAGGACGCGCTCGCGGCAGATTCGTCTGATGAGATGGTGGAGTCCGAATCGGTCGACGAGACGGCGACGACCGCGGGGTTCGGAGGTGCCACGTCGTGAGCGAGAACGGCCCCGAGACTGTCCTTCGAGCGCGGGCGATCGACCAGTCGTTCGGCGATGTCGACGTCCTCTCGGGAGTCTCCCTGTCGGTCCCGCGCGGGACGGTCGCGGCGGTCGTCGGTCCCAACGGCTCCGGGAAGACAACGTTGCTCCGCGTTCTCGCGGGAATCGCCGCGCCGACCGGCGGGACGGTCTCGCTACAGCGTGGTGGAACCGGGGCTCGGCGCGTGGGGTACCTCCCGCAGCGTCCGGCGTTTCGCGCGGGCTTTTCCGCGCGTGACACGCTCGAATTCTACGCGCAACTGCTCGACGGCGTCGACGGCCGGGACGTCGACGCGACGCTGGAACGCGTCGGTCTCGGCGAGGTACGCGATCGGTCGGTCGGCTCGCTCTCGGGCGGGATGACGCGACTGCTCGGACTCGGTGCGGCCGTCCTCGGCGATCCCGACGTGCTGATCCTGGACGAACCCGGCAGCGGGCTCGATCCATCGATGGTCGAACGCCTGTTTCGCGTCGTTGGCGACCTCGCCGAGGACGGGACCGCCGTGGTCATCGCGTCGCACGAACTCCCGGCCGTCGAGGCGCACGCGGACGCGGTCCACGTGCTGGACGGCGGCCGCTTCGTCGCGAGCGGATCCCCCGGGGAACTGCGTTCGGGGACTGATGCCACGTCGCTCTCGGAGGCGTTCCTTCGGCTCGTACGGACAGACGCGGGCGAGACGACGGTGAGAGCAGGTCTGGATGAGACGACGGAGAAAACGAGTGCGGGGGAGACAACGGAAAGAGCGAATGCGGACGGAAACCGTTCCGACGTCGACGGTTCGGAGGTGACGACGGATGAGTGAGAGCGGGGAGGGAACCGGCGACAGTGAGGGGATCAGCGACGGGGAGAGAATCAGCGACGGGGAAGGAATTCGCGAGAAGGAGAGAATCGACCGATCCCGACGGGACCGCGTCTCCGACACCGTCCGGAACCTGTTCGTGATCGCGACCCGGGAACTCCGGACGATCGTCCGAACGCCAGCGATCTTGGCGCTCGCCGCGGCGTTCGTCGCGAGCGTCGGCGGAGTCGCCTGGGCCGGGACCGGTGGCCGCGGGGGGTTCGTCCCGCTGACGCTCGATCTGTTGACGTTCGTCGAGGTGCTCGTGCCGCTTCTGGCCGTCGCGTTCGGGTACCGATCGATTCTCGGCGACCGCGGGACCGGCGAACTCGACGTGCTGCGAACGTTCGACGTGAGCCGGGTATCCTACGTCGGCGGCGTCTACCTCGGTCGCGCGCTCGCGCTGGTGTCGCTCGTCGTCGGAACGCTGCTCGCGGTCGGGCTTCTCGTTCCGACGCTCACGGCGGATATCCCGACGTTCCTGGCGGTGAACGAGGCGGCCGATTCGGGTGTCCGGTACGTTCGGTTTGTCGCCCTCGCGGCGGTCTTCACGCTCGTCGTACTGGCGGCGGTCGTCGGGATCTCCGCGACGACGCGCTCGGTCCGAACGGCGTTCGCACTGGCGGCGGCGCTGGCGCTGGCGCTCGTTCTCGGCATCGATACCGCGCTCGTCGCCGGGATCGCGAGCGGCCTGGTCCCAGGAGACGGGATCGGGGTCCTGCTCGCGCTCAGTCCGAACAGCGCGTTTCGGGGGCTCGTGCTCTCGACGGCGATCGGGGCTGTCGGCGGGGCGGAGGTCGCCGCGGGCGAACCGCTCCTGAACGGCGTCGGACTCCTCGCCTGGTGGCTGGTGAGCCTCTCGGTCGCGGTCCGGCGCGTCTGGCCGGTGGTCGAATCGATCGAGGAGTGATACCGTCGGGCGTCCGTCCGTGAATCAGTTCGGTACCACGGGCGGCCGGGAATATTAATGGATACTTCCGACAGTATGCGGCCCTCTCAGCCGAAGTTCTCGACTTTCGCGGCCTCTGGGTCCGCGCCCGCGGCGTCGAGCGCGGTCACCGCGTCGTCGACGAAGTCGGCGAACCCGTAGACGAACACCTGCTCGTCGGCGTCGCCGGTGAGGGCCGCGGCGACTGCGGTTTCGATTTCGTCTCCCTCGCCGACGACGGTGACTGACGCGCCCGCCTCGCGCAGCGCGTCCAGCCGATCCTCGTGCGCCGGGGCATCTGTCCGGTACACGATCGCCGTGTCGTTTCCGTCGGCGACGGCGGCCTCGGAAATTCCGACGGCGGGGCCGACGCCCGGCCCGCCAGCGAGCACGATGACGCGGGATGCGCCCTCGTAGAAACTCTTCCCAAACGGTCCGGAGACGTCGAGTTCGTCGCCCGCTTCGAGATCGATCAGGAATTGACTGAACGGTCCCGCCTCGTCGGGGTCGACGCCGACGGTCACCTCGAAGGTATCGTCGACGCCGGGCGAGGAGAGCGTGTAAAACCGGGCGTAGTCCTCGCCGTCGACGGTGGCGGAGAGCTTCACGAACTGTCCAGGCTCGGCGTCGAATCCGTCCGGCGATGCCAACTCGAGCGCGACCGTTCGCGGTCCGACGTCACGGACCGCACTGACGGCGACTGTTGCGTCCATACGAGCGGATTCGAGGGCCGATGAAAAGTCAGTTGCCTTCCGCGGCCGCCTGCTTGGTGTCGCCATCGGTGGGCCGTCTCCGTGATCTCGTCACCGGTGGACCGTCTCCGTGGCCTCGTCACCGATGGAACGTCATCGCGATATCGTCACCGATGATATCGGATCGGGCACGCGCGCTGTCCCCACTATCTTCGGAGAGCACGTTGATGGATTGATGTCCAATTTTACCCGCAATATCTGCCATTTATCATCTCTGATCGGTCTCATCGCCGCGTTTTATCCCATATTCGTGCAGTTCTGTGGGTCCGGAACCGTCCCTTTTTTCAAGGGCTTTCAGAAGGCTTTTCTTCGATCCAAGGGTATCCCTTAGCCACATGCCTGCGGACTTCAACTGGGCCATCGGCGGGGAAGCCGGCGATGGCATCGACTCGACGGGGAAAATCTTCGCCCAGGCGCTCTCACGCTCCGGGCGACACGTGTTCACGTCGAAAGACTTCGCCTCACGGATCCGCGGCGGCTACACGGCGTATAAGGTACGGACCGCGGTGGATCCGGTCCAGAGCGTCGTCGACCGTCTCGACGTCCTCATCGCGTTGACGCCGCGGACGATCGAAGAGAACCTCAATGAGCTCCACGAGGGCTCGGTCATCATCTACGACGGCGACCGGACCACGATGGAGAACGTCGAGATCCCCGAGGGGATGATCGGTCTCGACGTTCCGCTGAAGCGCCTCGCCGAGGAGGCTGGCGGCGCGATTATGCGCAACGTGGTCGCCCTCGGTGCAGCCTGTGAAGTGTCGGACTTCCCCATCGAGAACCTCGACAGCGCCCTCGAAAAGCGGTTCGGATCCAAGGGACAGTCGCTCGTCGACAACAACAAGGAGGCGGCCCGAGCCGGTCGCGACTACGTCGCCGAGGAGTACGGCCACGACTTCGACTACGAACTGGAGACGACCGACGCCGACTACGTCCTGCTCAACGGAGACGAGGCCATCGGAATGGGCGCAATCGCCGCGGGCTGTAAGTTCTACGCGGGCTATCCGATCACGCCAGCCACGGCCGTTATGGAGTATCTGACGGGCCGGATCGAACAGTTCGGCGGGCACGTCCTGCAGGCGGAGGATGAGCTGTCGGCAATCAACATCGCGCTCGGTGCGGCACGCGCCGGTGCGCGGTCGATGACCGCGACGTCGGGGCCGGGGATCGATCTGATGACAGAGACGTTCGGCCTCGTCGCCACTTCCGAGACGCCGCTCGTCATCGTCGACGTGATGCGCTCGGGACCGTCGACGGGGATGCCGACCAAGCAGGAACAGGGCGATTTGAATATGTTGCTGTACGGCGGCCACGGCGAGATCCCGCGGTTCGTGCTCGGTCCGACCTCGATCTCGGAGTGTTTCTGGAAGACCGTCGAGGCGTTCAACCTCGCCGAGAAGTACCAGACGCCGGTGTACATCGCGGCCGACCTCGCGATGGCGGTCACAGAGCAGACGTTCCCCCCCGAGGCGTTCGATATGGACGCCGTCGAGATCGATCGCGGAAAGGTCGTCGACGAGGAGTCCGTCGAGGAGTGGCAGAACGAGAAGGGGCAGTTCAAGGCCCACGCGCTCACCGACGACGGCGTCTCTCCGCGGGCGTTCCCCGGCACCGACGGCGGCGTCCATATGTCGACGGGGCTCGAACACGACGAACTCGGACGGCGGACCGAAGACACCGAGATGCGCGTCGAACAGGTCGACAAGCGAAATCGAAAAGTCGAGACCGCGCGGGAGCGAGAGGACTTCTCGCCGCGGGAGTTCGGCGACGAGGAGTCGGACAATCTGGTCATCTCGTGGGGCTCGAACGAGGGCGCGATGACCGAGGCGATCGAGTTCCTCGAGGAGGAAGGCGTCGACGTGCGGTTCCTCTCGGTGCCGTATCTGTTCCCCCGACCGGACCTGACCGACGAGGTCGAGTCCGCGGAGAACGTCGTCGTCGTGGAGTGTAACGCGACCGGCCAGTTCGCGGATGTCGTCGAGCACGACACGCTCAGGCGGGTCGACCGCGTGAACAAATACGACGGCGTGCGGTTCAAGGCCGACGAACTCGCAGCGGATATCAAGGCGGCCCTACAGGAGGCAGACCAATGAGCTCGGACGTTCGATTCACGGACTTCAAATCAGACAAGCAACCGACGTGGTGTCCCGGGTGCGGCGACTTCGGGACGATGAACGGGATGATGAAGGCGCTGGCCGAAACGGGCAACGATCCAGACAACACGTTCATCGTCGCCGGGATCGGCTGTTCCGGAAAGATCGGGACGTACATGCGCTCGTACGCGCTGCACGGCGTGCACGGTCGCGCGCTCCCGGTCGGAACGGGTGTCAAACTCGCGAACCCCGACCTCGAAGTGATGGTCGCGGGCGGCGACGGCGACGGCTACTCGATCGGCGCGGGTCACTTCGTTCACGCCGTTCGGCGGAACGTCGATATGACGTACGTCGTGATGGACAACCGCATTTACGGCCTCACGAAGGGACAGGCCTCACCGACCTCGCGGATGGACTTCGAGACGTCGACGACGCCCGAGGGACCACAGCAGCCACCCGTCAACCCGATGGCGCTCGCCCTCGCGTCGGGGGCGACGTTCATCGCGCAGTCGTTCTCGACGGACGCGCAGCGTCACGCCGAGATCGTGCAGAAGGCCATCGAGCACGACGGCTTCGGCTTCGTGAACGTCTTCAGCCCGTGCGTGACGTTCAACGACGTCGACACCTACGACTACTTCCGCGACAATCTCGTCGACGTCGCCGAGGAGGGTCACGACCCGACTGACTACGACGCGGCCAAAGAGAAGATTCTCGACGCCAGCAAGGAGTATCAGGGCGTCATCTGGCAGAGCGAAAAATCGATTCCGTACGGCGAGAAGCACGGAGTCGACACGAATACGTCCGAGATCGACGAGGGCGCACCCGAGGGAGCGATGGACCTCGTCCGAGAGTTCTACTAGGACCTTTTTACTTCGGCGGGCTTCCTCGCTCGCTCCGGGAGAACGAAGTTCTCCCGTGCTCCCGTTCGCCTTCGGCTCACGGGAACTCCGCTCGCTGCGGGAACCCGCCTCGCAAAAACCTCCACCAAAAACACCCGTTCGCTCGCCGTGCTCGCTCACGGTGAACGGCGCGCTGCGCGCGCCGACGCTCGGTGACGCTCCACCCACCGTTTGCCTCCACCGCGAGATTCCGCCCTCTCGCGGGCGTCAGGAACGTTCCGGCGTGTTTTTTACCCGCGCCCTGACTTACCACGAGTGACAATGACCGCGGACGCCGCAACGACCGGTCGAAGACGCTGGCGGGCCGGACAGCGCCCGCAGCGCGGCGTCCGCACGACCACCGCACCGGAGCGCCGGTGCGCGCAGCCAACGCATACTACTGGAATACGCTATGTCTGAGTACTACGACGTCGTTATCGCTGGCGCAGGCCCGGCCGGAGCACAGTGCGCGAGAGACCTCGCGCAGCGCGAGTACGACGTGCTCGTGCTGGAAGCCGAACCCGAAGATCAGTTCCCGCGGCAGTCGAACAAGTCCACGGCTGGGACGTTCGCGTCGATGACAGGCGCGTTCGGGATTCCCGACGACGTCGTGATGAACTACACCGACGAGGTCGTCCTCGAGTCCCCCAGCGAGCACTTCGTCCAGGACCAGCCCGGCGCAATCCTCGAGTTCGCGGATTTCAAGCGGTGGCTGGTCGCGGAGGGGCGCAAGCACGGCGCGGAGGTTCGATTCGACGCGCGCGTGAACAACCCCATCGTAGAGGACGGGAAGGTCGTCGGCGTCCAGTACGCGGGCGACGAGGAGGTGTACGGCGAGATCATCGTGGACGCCACGGGACCGGCCGCGCCGCTCGCGAAGAAACTCGACGTCTGCGGCCTGGAGCGGAAGCATCAGGCTGTCGGCATCGAATGGGAGATGGAGGGCGTCGACGTCGACCACCCCGGATTCGCGGACCTCACCGACGCGATGATGCTGCGCCTCGATCACGAGTACGCGCCCGGCGGCTACTCGTGGATCTTCCACACGGGCGGCGACACGGCGAAAGTCGGCCTGTGTTACATCCAGAACGAGAGCTACCAGCAGTACGGCGACACGTCGAAGAGCATCGACGACCACCTCCACCACTGGCTGGAGACCGATCCCCGGTTCGCGGACGCCCGGCGTATCGCGGACAAACAACAGCACCGCGGCAGCGCGCACATCCAGATGCCGGACGGCCTCAGCACTGACAGCTTTATGGCCATCGGTGACACCGTGCCGACCATCGACCCGCTGTGGGGGGAGGGAATCCACAAGTGTATGGAGTCCGCACGCGCCGCCGCCATCACCGCGGACCGCTGCCTGATGGGCTCGCAAACGGACACGTCCGCGGACGCAATGACCGTCTACGACGACCTCTGGCACGCCCGCGTCGCGCCGAATATGCGCACCCGGTTGACGATGACCCAGTTGCTGTATCTCGCGCCGAACGAGCGCTACGACCGCCTGATGAGCGACCTGAACGCGATGGGCCTAGAGACGCTCAGCGGCGCCAACGACGGAAGCCTCCGCGACCTCTCGAAGCTCATACACGTCGACGACTTGCCGTTACTCGCGCGATTCGCGAAACAGCGGCTCACCGAGTAACGCCGCTGGCAAAGAGTTATCGGTGAGCCGAGATCGACCGATGAGCCGAGTGATTCGGCGGCCCGCCGCCCAAACGCCTAACCGGTCGGCGGGCCTCCACTCGCGTATGAGTTCTCACGGGCAGCGACGCGCACCGCTCACGAACGGAATGCCGGTGCTCGGCCTCGGAACGTGGCAGAACGACGATCCCGACGAGTGCGCACAGAGCGTCGCGACCGCGCTCGACGCGGGCTATCGACACGTCGACACCGCACAGGCCTACCGCAACGACGAGGGTGTCGGGCGCGGAATCGCCGCCGCCGACGTCCCCCGCGAAGACGTCTTCCTGGCGACGAAGGTGTGGACCAGTAAGCTCGGATACGCCGACGTGCTCGCATCGACCGAAGAGAGCCTGGAACGACTCGGCGTCGACTCCGTCGACCTGCTGTACGTTCACTGGCCCGCCGGTGACTACGACCCCGAGGAGACGTTCCGCGCGTTCGACGAACTGGTCGACGACGGAAAGGTCGACCGTATCGGCATCAGCAACTTCCTCCCCGAACAGGTCGACGAGGCGATCGATGCCGCCGACACGCCGATATTCGCCAATCAGGTCGAAATGCACCCGCTGCTGCAACAGGATGCGCTCCGCGAACACTGCGCCGAGCGCGACGTCGAACTCGTCGCGTACTCGCCGCTGGCCCGCGGGAAGGTCTTCGACGTCCCGGAACTGACCGAGATCGCCGAGAAGCACGACGTGAGCGAGGCGCAGGTGTCGCTGGCGTGGCTCCGTCAGAAGGGCGTGACGGCGATCCCGAAGGCGACGAGCGAATCGCACATTCTCGACAACTGGCGATCGCTGGACGTCGACCTGGACGACGGGGACATCGATGCCATCGACGCCATCGACCGGACCGAGCGGGAGGTCGATCCCGACTACGCCCCGTGGTGACGGTCGGCGCGCGCCGCTAGGACGGGTCACTATACTCGCGACGATTCACTGCGCGACGTCCTCAATCGACTTACTGTGCGATATCGTCGACTGACATACTGTGCGATATCGTCGACCGACTTACTGTGGGACGTCCTCGACTGACTCGCCGCTGACGCTCGCGGCGACTCTGACGCCGACGACGCTGACGACGATTCCAGCGACGATGAACGCCGCGAGCCGCTGCTGGGGAGTCACCACGAACCGCCACAGGACTGGGTCGGCGAGGACGGCCTCCCGCTGAAGGAACCACCCGGCGAACCCGCGGACGACCAACCCGAGCGCGATGACCCCGAACGGGAGGTTCAGATACGGCGTGCTGATCCCGTCGGTGCCGATGAGCTCATCGAGCAGTCGACCGGCGCTCGCGGTGAGCGCGGCGAGCGCCAGCCACGGCACGGCGCTGTAAGTGAACTGCATCGTCCGGACGACGACCGACTCGGGGCCCACCTGCGGCGAGACCGAGAGCGCACCGAGAAAGATACCCACGAGCCCCAGTCCGAGGCTGACCGCATAGGTGACGACGGAGACACGGCCGGAGTACAACGCCTCCTGGACCCGCTCCGGAACCTCCGAGAGGAGTTCGTCGATCGCGAGTCCCTTGTACAGAAGCACCGCACCCAAGAGCGCCGCGATGCTCGCCAGTGCGACCGCCGGGGCGAACTGCGTGAGGAGGATCGGAAGGAGAAGCAGCGTCGCACCGAGCGGGACGAGAACCGTCGCGCGGAGTTCCTCATCCGCCAAGAACTGCTTGAGGAGGTAGTAGGTCGATTCGATGTCGTGCGCCTGGCGGACGACGACCCGGTCGACGGAGTCGATCCGCACGCGGCTCTCGATGACCGGAACCACGCGCTCGTCGTTGGCCGAGTCGATGACGACGATCGCCGAGTCGGGATCGTAGGTGTCGACGAGGGCGTCCACCTGTGCCGACAGCGAACGATCCGCGCTCACCAGGGAGTCGCTGCCGCCGGAGACGACAGCGACGACGGTCTCCTCGCGGCCGTCGCGGAGGCCGCGGGCGACGCGCAGCGTCTCCAGTAAGCAGTTGACGCTCGAATCCTCCGGGTCGACCAGTCCGATGTCGGTCACGAGGGATTGAACGGCCTCCCACCCGACAATTGGAAGCTCCAACCCGGCGGTTCGACCGATGTCGTTGGATCGGTCGACGCAGAGGACCAGCGTTGTCACGGTCGTGTGAATGATTGACTCGGTTAAATGTCTCTCGGTCACCGATCCGCCGGGCGGTTCTGATTGCTGTCGTCTTCGGCGGTCGCTGCCGTCGGGGAACGCGACGTATCACTCCCCAGAGAACGCGGTACGTCGCCCTCGCTGGACGAGGAAATACGGAAAAACGAAAACAGAAAACGGCCGCAGACTCCGGCGTCGTCCGGCTTAGAGAAGCCCCGTCTTCTGGAGCTTCATCAGGTCCTCGGTGTCGAGGGTCTCGCCTTCCTTGAACTTCTGGTAGATCTCCTCGGCCTCTTCCTTTGCGGCCTCGCGCTTCTCGGAGCGCTCGTCCTCGCGTTCCTGCTCTTCCTGCTTGTCGAGCTCGCGGAGACGCTTCTGGACGCGGACGAAGTCTTCGTGGTGGCGGTCGGCTGCCTCCTGGGCCTCGACGAACAGCTCGTGCATCGCGTCGGCCTCGTCGCGGATGTCGTCGGCCTCGCGGTAGGCCTCGATCATCTGGTTGTGATGCTCTTGGGCCTCGTCGGCGAGTTCCGTCACCTTCTGGTGGTGCTGGGACGCCTCCGATCGGACCTCTTCGGCCTCTTCGATGAGCTCTTCGAGTTCACCGCTGTCGTCGACTTTCTCCTTTTTCTGGCTGAGCTCCTCGCGCTTGTCCTCGATCTTCTCGATGAGTTCGCGCTCGTCCTCCGTCGAGAGGACCTCGGTCTGCTGACGGAACTCGAGCTGCTCGATCTCCTCTTGGAGCTCCTCGATGTCCTTGCCGTCGTCGAGCTCCAGGTCGGACTTCATCTCCTCGACCTTGTCGAACAGCTCGTTGGCCTTCGCGTTGAGCTCGTTTCGGCTCTCTTTGTGCTCTTGGACCTGCTCGTTGAGCTCGTCGCGTTTCTCGCGGTGCTCCTGGGCCTCGTCGACCTTCTCGCGGGTTTTGGCGTTCAGGTCGTCGCGCTTGGAAGCGCGCTCGGACGCCATCTGGTTCAGGTCGTTTCGTCGGTCCCGGAGCTGTCCGGCGACCTTGATGAGTTGCCCTTTCGAGCCGTTTTCGAGCTTCTCGTCGGTAAGCTCGATGTTGTCTGCTTCTTTCAGTGCCTGTACGTCGTATTCGTCAAGAACGTCTTGCTGCGTCACCATACGTGATCAATCCTCGATACCATCACCGCTCCGGACCGTGGCGGCCGCTCGTCGATCGCTGTCAACCGTGGATAAGAATTTCCGATCATTCTGCGTGCTGTGCCGCCGGAACGCCGGAGGCGCTCTGGTGACTATTCATTGATGTCTACCAAATATAAATCTATCGGTGGGCAAAGTGGCTGAAAACCTCTCGCACACCCCTCGTACGACCCGTGTGAGTACTTCTCACTCCGTTGGAGAGCTATATAAAGAAACTTGGTATCGTATCACACGGTTACGAATCGAGGGCGGAAGGACCGAGTGAAACTTACCGCCCGGTCGCGGAGCGAGGGGTATGAAAGCGCGAGAGGTCGTTCACGCACGCGGCCACGAGAACGTGACTGCCGAACACGCGAGCACCTTCGAGGTGACGAGCGACGACTGGCTCACACCGGCCGGGGACTGCATCCTCGCCGTCGAGGCCGACCGCGTCCCCGCGGACTTCGACGAGGCGTTCGTCGAGGCGTGCCGCGATCCCAAGGCGACGATCACCGCGACACTCACGGCGATCACGGCCGAGGACGAAACCCACACCCAAACGGTCACCGGAGGCGGACACCCCGATCTCTCCTTCGAAAACGAGCGGAGCCACGTCGGTCGGACGAGCGATTACGTCGACGATCGGACGGTCCTCGTCGGCGGCGACGCGGCCGCCGGTGACGTCGACCGCGACCTCGTCGACGCGCTCGCGAGCGGGGCCGACCTTCGGTTCGAATTGGTCGTCGACGCGGAGTAACGGCCGTGTCGGCGTCGTGGGAGAGGACCGCGACCCGCGAGCCGGACCGCTTTTTTCTCCCCGCTCCCAAGCCGCCCGTATGCCCGACGAACCCCGGGAGAACATCAGCGGCGGCGACGAGGGCGGCGTGGACGCCTCGTTCGAGCCCGGCGAGGCCGGAATACGCGCGGAGGCCGTCGTCGACGAACTTGGAGAGCTGTACTGGCAGAAGACCTACGGCGGCAAGGACGCCTTCGAGTCGCTCGTCCGCACGATTCTCTCACAAAACACGAGCGACGTCGCGAGCCAGCCCGCGCACGACGCGCTGATGGAGCGATACGCTTCCGACGGCAGCGAATCAGGTTCGAGCGGTGACGACGGGGACCTCGTGGCCGCTCTCGCCGACGCAGAACAGTCGGAACTCGCGGAGACGATCTCGTCGGCGGGACTCTATAACCAAAAGTCGGCGATGATCATCGGCGCGGCCGAGCGAATCCGCGAGGAGTACGGCGGCAGGCAGGGGTTCGACGCGTTCGTACGCGAGGGCGAGCCCGAGGCGGTCCGCGATACCTTGCTCGACATCCACGGCGTCGGGCCGAAGACCGCCGACTGCGTGCTCCTCTTCGCGGGCGGCCGCGACGGCGTCTTCCCCGTCGATACGCACGTTCATCGGATCGTTCGGCGGATGGGACTCGCCCCCGCCGATGCCGATCACGAGACGGTCCGCGAGCGTCTCGAGGCCGATGTCCCGGGGCAGAAATGCGGGTTCGGTCACACGGCGATGATCCAGTTCGGCCGCGAGTACTGCACGGCGCGGAAGCCCGCGTGTCTGGATGGCCCCGAGGCGTGCCCGCTGTACGATCTATGCGACCGCGTCGGCGTCGACGAGGTCGACGAGTCCGTCGTCGATCCCGCTGATGCAACGTAGCTATCCACCGGTGGTACATCGGTCCGCTGGCGGTTTCGGTAACCGAATTTCAATTGTCGTCCCCTGCTGGTATTCGACGACTTCGATCTCTCCGTCTAATGTCGTGATGATCCAGTAACTCAGCCACAGTCCGAGCCCCTGTCCATGAACGAGTGGTGTCTCCCTCCCAGATTCCAACACGGCTCGTTCCACATTTGGAAGCCCCGAGCCACAGTCACTCACGCGCAGTGTGATATGCCGATCAGTAACGCCCACGTTTACCCCGACCGTTGCGGGCTCTCCTCCGTGTTTCGCGGCGTTGTCTATGAGTTCAAACAGTGCAATTTCGACGCGTGGAAGGGTCTCCGCAATCGCTCTCTCTGGCGAGGTAACAGTCACTGAAACGTCTGGATATCGTGTTTCACACTCCGCCACGATGCGCTCAACCACGGGAATGAGATTCAGCGGTCCTAACTCAGGTGTGAGTTCACGATACTGCTCAATCTGTTGTGCAGACTCTGTCAGGTCAAGTAACCGCGTCGCAGCCCCACTGATGACTGCCGCTTTTTCGGCCCCGCTCGCGTCCAGTTCCTCCGCAAGTATATCGGCCCAGCCGCGAATGACGGTCATTTCGTTTCGCACGTTGTGACGAAGGACTCGGTTGATCACGCTGATGAGTCCTTCTCGTTGGCGGCGGTCGCTCGCGTCACGAACCAATACTTGTATCCCGACGATATCGTCCGCTGAACGTTCCGACTCCAGAATACTCCCGTCGTAGATCGGTACCCCTCGAATATCCGTATAGACGATAGTACCCGATTTCGTTTCCAGTGGGAAATCCCGCGCTTCAGCTGGCTCGCCGTCAAGTATCTGAGAGAATTTCTCCCACGCCCACTCCGTCGTCTGGATATCCGGGTGAGTGAGCGTGACCGGTTGCCCTTCGAGTTCTTCAGACGAATAGCCCAAGAGCTCTCGCACGCTCTGTGATGCGTACGTGAATGTCCCGGCCGTATCGAATCGGAGGACGGAATCGAAACTGGCATTGATGACTGCCTGATAGATCTCGCGCTGTTCATCTAATTGTTCTTCACGCTCTGTGAGTTGCTGTTTGTAGGTTCGCCGTTCGATGGCCTGGCCGCCGAGTCTGGCGATGAGTTCGACGAAGAACCGTTCGGCCTCAGTAAAGGCCTCGTCCCGTGGATCGTTATCGGCAAAGCAGGCAGTGCCCCAGGTCTCGCCGTTTACGATGACCTTTGCACCGATATACGCCCCTAAGTCGAACGTCTCAACGGCAGTGTCGGAGATCGCGGATGAGACGTTCGCGTCCTCTATGGCGAGCGGGCTCTCGATTTTGATGGTCCGTCGACAGTAGGCCTCCTCCAGCGGACAGCTTTCTCCGGGTTGGATCAACGGGTGGTCTCCAGTCGCATACAGAATCTCTTGTCTCCCGTCAGTGATCCGCGTGAAAAAGCCGATTGAGAGATCCAGATATTCAGTACCGATATCGAGCGCCTGATGGATCTGGCTCTCGGTCTTCTCGGTGGGCTCAGCAAAGATATCGTAGATCCGTTCCCGGTACATTACGGCCCCCATAGCTCATTATCTGTGTACACTGGTATGAGCATTTTGTGAATTCAGATACCGAAGATTCATCGGAATACACGTTCCACGCCATCTCTCTCGTGCGGCCTCTGTTACCTGACGAATGCACCTCTGTCGATCGGACCACGACACGCACCGCACATTCTCCGGTGGTGTTCCCCGGAATGTGGGACCTAGCTGGCTTTTGAAAGTCGCACGTGGAACACGGACCCTGTCGGCGTATTGTCGTCGATCCACACATCACCATCGTACTGCGCAACTAACGTCTGTACGAGATAGAGCCCGATGCCGGTTCCTGAACTCTCTAATCCCCGCTCACCTTCCTCGAAGATCGAGGCCTTCTGCTCGTCCGGGATTCCGGGACCGTTGTCCGCGATACAGATCACCACGTCCTCATCGCCCACCTCAAAACTGATCTCGACGATCGGGGTGTCCGTATCATTGTGTTGCACGGCGTTGTTGAAGAGATTTCGAAAGACCGAGGTGAGCATCTCATTTGCTACCACTCCGAGGTCGGGGACGGGATCAGTAAATCGGAATTCCGCCTCAGGAAAGACTTCACGTCGCACGTCGACCTCCTGTGTTACTACCGCCTGCAGCGAGACCGGCTTGACGTCCATATCACCTCGATCCGCGATCGTTTGTGCGTAATCACGCGCGATCTCCGTGAGTTCGATGACGTGATTTGCCGATGAGAGGATCTTATCGAGGAGTTTCGTCCCCTCCTCGTCGAGATGATCTTCGAGCAATTCGCCCCAGCCGAGAATGATCGCTAAATCGTTACGGATATCGTGTCGAAGGATCCGATTGAGGGCGGCGAACTCCTTTTCGCGTTGCTTTTGTTCGGTGATATCGGTCGTGATGCCGACTACTCTGGTCAGGTTCCCGTCGTCGTTGCGGATGGGTATCTGCCGCGTGTGTACCCATCGGGTTGTCCCGTCCGTCCGAACGACTCGCCCCTCGTATGATTCGTTGGCGATTTGCCCAGCGGGTTGTTGCATAAACGATCGCACCCGCTCACGATCGTCAGGATGGATTCCGTCGAGGACACGGGAGGGATCGTTCTGGAGCGTCTCAGCGGGGATCCCCCAGATGTTTTCGACCCCCGCGCTAATGTACTCGAAATTCCCCGGTTCGGAAGCGATCCATAGTGCAATGCCGTCGATATAATTGACTAATTGACGAAAGTCACATGGTTCGCTGGAAAACTGTTCACCCATCCGTTCTCACAAGAACATCAATAGAGTCTGTGAAAAATCATCGGGTCTCAACACTCGCGCGTCTCGACGCCCGAAACCGGGCCGCCGGTCGGCTCGTACGTCGATTCGTCGACGCTGTCGGTGAACATCGGCAGCGAGAGCCGGTAATCGAAGAGGATCGCGAAGGCGTTCCAGACCGCCTCCGCCGACGCCTCTTCGGGGACACCATCGAAGACGACGCCGGTTCGGAGTCCCACGACGTCGTGATCGAGCGCGACGCCGTCGGCCGCCAGTCCGAGCGCGCTCGGCGGTGCGGAGGTGAAAAGCGAGGTGTGGACGGTCACGTCGATGTGCGGGTTGCCGTCACCGATCGTGAGGTCGTGACCGCCGGACGGGAAACACCGCTGTGCCTCGCCCGCTGGATCGGATCCGGTCGACGCATCCCCCGACTGAGCGGCGGCGGGCGCGACGCCGACGGCCGCGACTGAGGCGACCAGCGCGGCGACGAGAGCGAGGCGGACGGCGAGCCCGAGGTGGGTGACGGAGACCCGGCGGCGCATACCGGCCGTTCGGCGCTCTCCGGATTAAGTCTCGCGGCGCGGTTCTCAGTTGTGAGAGTCGCCCGCATCCGATTCGGCGTCGTCGAGGCTCCTGACGAGTTCGTCGAGCACGGCGTCCGCGCTCGCGAGGTTCGTCGCCAGCGGGACCGCGTGCACGTCGCAGATCCGTAGCAACGCGGTGATGTCGGGTTCGTGCGGCTGGGCAGTGAGCGGATCCCGCAGGAAGATGACGCCGTCGCAGGTCCCGTCGGCGATCTCCGCGCCGATCTGCATATCGCCGCCGAACGGACCCGACTGCTTCCGCTCGATATCGAGGCCGGTCGCGTCCTGCAATCGCTTGCCGGTCGTGCCGGTCGCCATCAACTCGAACCGTTCGAGGTCCGCGCGCCGGGTCTGGGCGAACTCGATGATGTCCGGTTTCTTCTCGTCGTGGGCGATCAGCGCGAGGCGCATACTCGACAGACGGTTGCTCCGATGATGAAGGTTCGTCGAGATCTGCGGTGCCTCGCTGATGAAGGTTCGTCGGGGTAGGCGACGTCTGGCTCATGAATATTCGTCGATAGCGGGGCTTCGGCTACGGGCGATGAGACGGCGACCGACGCCGGTCCGCTCAGCGGAACCGGAACGTTTCGAGGTTCTTCGGCGAGAACGTCCGCAGGTTGTAGTCGTGGTACAGTCCCGAGGAGAGGTCCTGTACCGACCGTTCGTCGCCGTGCACACAGAGGATTTTCTCGGGGCGCGGGTTCATCGTCTTCACGAAGTTCTCAAGTCCCTGCCTGTCGGCGTGGCCGGAGAACCCGTCGACGGTTTTGACGTCCATCTCCAGGTTCAGCGTGTCCGAGCGACCGACGCGGTCGCCCCCGATCGGGATCTCGTCCCAGCCGTTCTGGATGCGACGACCGAGCGTCCCCTGCGCCTGGTAGCCGACGAAGAGGAGTCGGGAATCCGGATCGGGGCCGAGGTGTCTGAGCCACGACATAATCGGGCCGCCGGTGACCATTCCCGAGGTCGAGAGAACAATGCAGGGATCGCCGTCTGCGACCTCCTGTCGCTCGTCGTCGCCGCCGTCGATGTGGTTGAACTCGTCGGCGAGGAACGGGTTGTCGTCCTCGTGGAAGATCCGGTCGCGGAGGTCGTCGCGGAGGTACTCGGGATACGTGGTGTGGATCGCGGTCGCCTCCCAGATCATCCCGTCCAAGTGGACGGGCATACTCGGGATCTTCCCCGTGCGCATCGCCTCTTCGAGGACGAGCATCATCTCCTGGGAGCGGCCCACGGCGAAGGCCGGAATCACGACCTTCCCGCCGCGGTCGTACGTCTCGTTGATCGCTTCGATCAGCTTCTGTTCGGCGTCCTCCTGATCGGTCTGGTAATCGTTGCGGCCGCCGTAGGTCGACTCTAAGACGAGCGTCTCGACGCGCGGGAAGTCGTTGACCGCGCCGTTGAACAACCGGGTGTCATCGTAGTGGATGTCGCCGGAGAACGCCACGTTGTAGAGACCGTCGCCGATGTGGAAGTGCGTCACCGCCGATCCGAGGATGTGTCCCGCGTTGTGGAACGTCAGTTTGACGTCGGGTGCGATGTCGGTGACGTCGCCGTACTCGATCGGGATGGTGTGCTTGATCGCCTCGCGGACCATCTCCGACTCGTAGGGGGGCGTCCGTCCCTCTTTGGCCGCCACGTCGAGGTAGTCGAGTTGGAGTAGTCCCATCAGATCCCGCGTCGGCTCGGTCGTGTAGATCGGCCCGTCGTAGCCGTACTTGTAGAGCAGCGGCACCAACGCCGAGTGGTCGAGGTGCGCGTGCGTGAGCACGACCGCGTCGAGGGAGTTCGCGCCCGCGCCGAGCGCTTCCGGAACCTGCAGATACGGGACGTCGTCGGAGCCGGGCTTGTCGCCGCAGTCGATGAGGATCCGCGTCTCGGCGGTCGAGAGAATGAACGCCGCGCGGCCGACCTCCCGGCAGCAGCCGAGGGTCGTTATCCGAACCCACTCCTCGTCGGAGAGCTGTTCGCGGTGGATCTGTCGGCCGACGCGTTCGAGAATCTGGCGGCGGTCGTCGCGCTCCTGCTTGAGGAAGTTCCGGACGTTCGAGACCGTCGAGGACTCGATCGGAGGCGTCCGAACGACCTCCGGCGTCCAGCCGACCTCCTGGGTGATCTCTCGGAGCGTCGCTCCGTGTCGACCGATGACCATCCCGGGTTTCTGCGCCTCGATGACGACCTCTCCGATGTCCTCGTGGAAGTCGAGGTCGGTGACGCCTGCCTCCTCGGGAACGACGTCGAGAATCCGATCTCTGGCCGTCTCGGGCGGTGACAACGACGCCGGGTCCGGGCGGACGGTGATTCGCTTTCGGAGCTTTCCGGCGAGGTCCCTGATGAGATCGCTGTCCCGGGCGAACCGTTTCGGATCTCGGGTATAGATAACCAGTTCCGGTCCCTCGTAGGTGACGTCCGACACCGAAATGTCGGCCGGTAGCTCCGCGGTGACTTCTGCTTTCAACTCCTCGAGTTGCGTATCTACTGAACTCATAACTGAGAGCGTTCCGTCGTGGTGATCGCTGACGGACGATTGGTCGGGGATCCTCGGTTCCACAGCGGTCGCGGCCGCGCAAACGAACTGTCGGTGTGGGAGAACAACGTTGTCGCGTGAGAGAGCATAGGACTAACGTAGGCGTTGTGAACGACGATGTCTGGCGGTCCTGGCTGTGGAAAGACAGGGAAAACCCGCTTGGTCCGAAATAGACCCGCCGCCGTATAAAAGCCTTCGCAAAACCGAAATCCCGAGGGGGCGTCGAGGGCGTATGAAGATCACACCCGGGCGGGTCGCAAGCGAGGCAGCGTGGGTAGACGCGCGGGCTGACGAGGTCGTGCCGTTGATCAACGACACCCGCGAACGGCTGGGTGAGTTGTTCGAGACCGATGTCGGACGGGTTTCGACGACCGAGTACCGCGAGGAAGTCGAGGCCGTGTTCGCCGACGGCGACGTCGCCGTCAACGCCGCCGGGTACATCGCGATCCTCCGAGAACTGGACGTCACGGGCGACTATCCGGGGTTCGTCGTCGACGAGATACTCGGTCGGGAACTCGCCGCCACGATCGCGGGCGGCACGCCCCTGTCGCTGCTCGCGCAGGCGACGTTCCACTACGCGGACGTGACGACCCACAGCGACGGCGGCGCGGGCGTCGACGACCTCGACGCGGCGCTGGCAGCGGGTTTTCAGACCCGGCTGCCGGGTTGGGAGTGGCGAGCGCGAGAGAGCCCCTTCGGCGTCGGTTCCGACAGCCCGCGCTGAGGGGTCGTCACAGAGAGACGCATACGGGGTCGCTTCAGGAGATTTAAGACCGCCGTGGGGCTCGAAATACGTAATGAGCGACGAGCAGGAACTCGGAATCACCGAGTCGAAGGAGTACAACACCGGCGAGTGGTACGCCGAGGTGGTCCAGAAGGCCAACCTCGCGAACTACGCGCCCGAGGGGATGAGCGGTTTCATCGTGACGCGACCGCGCGCCTACGAGCTCTGGGAGCGGATTCAGGGACACCTCGATTCCCTGTTCAAAGACACCGGCGTCCAGAACGCGTACTTCCCGCTTTTCATCCCCGAGAGCTACCTCGAACGCGAGAAGGACATCGTCGAGGGCTTCGATCCCGAGGTCGCCTGGGTCGAGAAGGCGGGCAACCAGGAACTCGAAGAGCGACTCGCCGTGCGGCCGACCTCAGAGTCGATCATCACGCCGTACATCTCTCAATGGGTTCGCAGCCACCGCGACTTACCCCTGCGAGTGAACCAGTGGGCATCGGTCGTCCGCTGGGAGGCGACCGAGACGAAGCCGTTCTTCCGGACGAAGGAGTTCCTCTGGCAGGAGGGCCACACGGCGCACGCCACCCGCGAGGACGCCTGGAACGAAACGATGCGCCGACTCGACCAGTACGAGGCCACCTACGAGGACCTGCTCGCGATGCCCGTCCTGCGCGGTGCGAAGCCCGAGCACGACAAGTTCCCCGGCGCGGACACGACGACGACCGTCGAGGCATTAATGCCCGACGGCAAGTCCGTGCAGGGGGCGACCTCCCACTACCTCGGGACGTCGTTCGCAGAGGCGTTCGACATCACATACACCGACGAGGACGAGGATTCCCAGATCGCCCACACTACCTCGTGGGGGCTCTCCTGGCGCGCGATCGGCGCGCTCATTATGACGCACTCGGACGATCAGGGGCTCGTGCTGCCGCCAGCGATCGCGCCCGAGCAGATCGTCGTCGTACCGATCTGGCAGGCCGACACGAAGGAGGACGTCCTCGAATACGCCGAGGAGATCACCGAAGACCTCGAAGCGGCGGGCGTCCGCGTCGAACTCGACGACCGCGACGAGCGAAATCCCGGATTCAAGTTCAACGAGTGGGAGTTGAAGGGCGTCCCCGTGCGAATGGAGATCGGCCCCAACGAGGCCGAAGACGGGACGGTTACGCTCGTCCACCGGCCGGACGGCGAGTCGACCGAAGTCGACCGCGAGGACATCGCCGAGACCGTCGAATCCCACTTCGACGAGGTGTACGCGAAGCTGTACGCCGCCGCCGAGGAGAACCTCGACTCGAACGTCCGCGAGGCCGACTCCCGCGCCGACATCCTCGGAACGATCGGCCAGCACGGCGGCTACGTGAAGGCTCCGTGGTGCGGCGAGGAGGCGTGTGAGACCGAGATCAAAGACCAGATCGCCGCCGAGATCGTGATGGTCCCGCTCGACGACGAGTCCGGTATGCACCACGACGAAGCGTGTGCGATCTGCGGCGACGACGCGACAGAGACCGCGTACTTCGCGAAGTCGTACTGACGGGTCGCCGGTCGGCACTGATCGCCGCATAACTGACGCTGGACGGATCGAAATCCTCCGCTCGGTCGGTCGCGTCCGACTCCTGTCAGACAGCCGTCAGACTGATATCACCCGCGAGAACGTCCCACAACGCTTTACAGCGACGGGTGAGTAGAGAGACTAATGTCGGCGCTATCGGACCTCCTGGGAGATGTCGTGTCGGACGTCGAGAGCGTGTTCCTGTTCTCGCCGAGCAGTTCCCACTACGAGCGGTTCGCCGACGCCGACCTCGACGAGCAGGTGGTCGTCGTCGCCCCCGAAAACGACGTCGACGCCGAGACGTACGTCGAACTGCCGCTGGAGTTCGACAACATCAGGGACCGGATCAAATTCGGCGTCGAGGGGGCGCTCGAACGGGGGTTCGTCGAAGAGGGGGACGTGGTCACCTGCAGCGTCCGCATCTTCGACGGCGATCCCGACGGCGTCGTTCGCGTGCGGGTCGAAGAAGCGATGCGCTCCGGAATCTACGACCTGTTCGCAAACTCACGGGCGGACCCGAGCGTCATCCGCGACGTCTTCGAGGTCGCGATCGAACTGGGCAAGAAGGGTCAGAAGGGCAAGCCCGTGGGCGCGCTGTTCGTCGTCGGCGACGCCGGAAAGGTGATGAACAAGTCCCGACCGCTGTCGTACAACCCCTTCGAGAAGTCCCACGTCCACGTCGGCGACCCGATCGTGAACGTGATGCTCAAGGAGTTTTCCAGACTGGACGGCGCGTTCGTCATCAGTGACTCGGGGAAACTCGTCAGCGCGTATCGGTACCTCGAACCCGCGGCGGAGGGCGTCGACATTCCGAAAGGTCTCGGTGCGCGCCATATGGCGGGTGCGGCGATCACTCGCGACACGAACGCGACGGCGATCGTCCTCTCGGAATCTGACGGCCTCGTCCGGGCGTTCAAGAGCGGACAGATCATCCTGGAGATCGATCCGGAGGAGTACTGATGACGGGTCACGAAGCCGTTGGGACGGTGGCGAGCGCCGCAGCGCTACCGGGTAGCGACGACGTGTCGCTGCTCCTCCCGGCGACACTCCAAGTCGACCTCGGGCGGTTACCGGACGTCTTCGGAGCCGTCCCGAGAGGGGTGTGGGCCGCCCTGTTCATCGTCGTTGGCGGCGTGCTCGCGGCCCTGTTGCTGGGATCGCTCACGACGCGTCTGCTCGTTCGGTTAGGCGTTCCCGAGGCGATCGAAGGGACCGCGTTCGAGCGAGCAGCGAGGGAGTTCGAAACCTCGACGGTCGAGGTACTCGGAACCCTCGTCCGCTTTTTCATCCTCGGGGTCACGTTTCTCGCGGTGCTGTCGGTCGCGAACATCACTGTAGCCGCCAGCTTCTGGCGTCGAACCGTCGAGTTCCTCCCGCAACTGTTTTTCGCCATCGTCATCCTCATCGTCGGCGTCGTCGTCGGCGACAAGATCCACCTCGTCGTCGGCGAGCGTCTCACCGGGGTCAAGCTCCCGCAGATCGGTATCTTCCCGCGACTCGCGAAGTTCACGGTCTTCTACGTCGCCATTCTGGTCGCGCTCTCACAGCTCGGCGTCGCGACGCTCGCACTCGTCGTCCTCTTAGCGGTGTATCTCTTCGCCCTCGTGCTCCTCACGGCCATCGCGCTCTCGGACCTGCTGAAATCAGGAGCCGCCGGATCGTACCTGCTGTTGAACCAGCCCTACTCGATCGGCGACGAGGTCGCCATCGGCGAGCGACGGGGCATCGTCCAGGAAGTGAACCTGTTCGTCACCCACGTCGAGAACAACGGCGAGGAGTTCATCGTCCCCAACAGCCTCGTCTTCGCGGAAGGCGTCGTTCGGATTCGAAACTGACGATTAGCCGTCTCGTTCCTCACCGTCACTCATCGGTCGCGCTGGCACGCCCGCGACCGTCGCGTTCGGCGGCACGTCGCGCGTCACGAGCGAGTTCGCGGCCACCTGCGCGCCCTCGCCGATCCTGACGCCCGGAAGGAGCACGGCCTTCGCGCCGATCATCGCTCGGTCGCCGACGACGACTTCGCCCGTTCGGTACTCCTCCTGTAGGAACTCGTGGCACAGGATCACCGAATCGTAGCCGACGACGACGTGATCGCCGAGCGTGATCAGTTCGGGCCAGAACACGTCCGGCGTCGCTTCGAGCCCCCACGACACCCCCTCACCGACGGTCACGCCGAGGCGTCGGAGCGCCCAGTTTCGCGCGCGGAGCGACGGCGCGATGCGCGCGACCCACACGAGGAGGTAGTTGAGCGCGACCCGCCAGACCGGTTTCGCGTCGGTCCAGTACCGTAACGAGTTCGACGGACCGGGCGTGGGGTGTCGCTGCAATCGGTCGTGTCTGCGGGTGTCGTCGTCGCTCACGACCGTTCGTTGTGGCCGAGAAACCAAAAGGTTCGCTCGTCGACCGCGGGAGGATGACCTCCCGCCGCTTGCGGGCTTACTCGCCGCGGAGTTCGTTCATATGGTCGATCCGACGCTGGACGAGGTCGGCCGTGCCGACGTCGTGGCGGACGCGCAGGCCGTCGCCAGCGGCCGCGAGCGCGTCTTCGGCCTGCTCCTCGGCGTCCGCGATCGAGTCGGCAACGCCGACGACCGCGAACGAGCGCGAGGTCGTGGTGTAGAGGCCGTCCTCGCGCTCGTCGACGCTGGCGTAAAAGAGGAGCGCCTCGCCGACGCTCTCCTCGTCGACGGTGATCTTCGCGCCGCTTTTCGGATTCGTGGGATAACCCTCGGGAACGGCGTACTTGCAGACGGTCGCCTTTCCCGCGAATTCGAGTCGCGGTAGCGATTCGCCGTCGCGGGCCGCGGTGAGCACGTCGAGGAACGACGTGTTCAGGACGGGGAGCGTGTTGGTCGCCTCCGGGTCGCCGAAGCGGGCGTTGAACTCGACGACCCTGGGGCCCTCGGCACCGAGCATAAACTGCCCGTAGAGGATCCCCTTGTACTCCGGCAGCGCATCGACGACGGCTTCGAGGATCTCGACGGCGTCGGCGTAGTCCTCGCTCGTCATAAAGGGCAACTCGGGCCCGGCGTCGCTGTAGCTTCCCATCCCGCCGGTGTTCGGGCCCTCGTCGCCCTCGTAGGCGCGCTTGTGGTCCTGCACGGCGGGCGTCGGTCGGACGTCGCCGTTCGCGACGAACGCCTGGACGGTGAACTCCTCGCCGATCAGGCGCTCTTCGAGGACGACCTCCTCGTAGTCGTTCTCTCGGAGGTAGGCCTTGGCTCCCTCTCGGTCCACCTGGTCACCGATGACCTTCACGCCCTTGCCGCCGGTGAGACCCGCGGGCTTGACCGCGAGGTCGCCGTCGTAGGCGTCGATGTACTCACAGGCGGCCTCCGTATCGTCGAAGACGGCGTAATCCGGGCAGCCGGGGATCGATTCGGCCTCCATGAACTCCCGCTGGAAAGCCTTGTCCGTCTCGATCCGAGCGGCCTCGGCGTCGGGCCCGAACGTGTAGATTCCGGCGTCGTCGAGCGCGGCGGCGACGCCCGCCTCCAGCGCCGATTCCGGACCGATGACGGCGAGGTCGGCGTCGACGTCGGTCGCGTAGGCGACGACGTCCTCGACTGCCGTCTCCGGGATCGTCCGGAACCCCGCAGCGAGCGAGGCGATTCCGGGGTTTCGGTTGCTCGCACACGCGTACAGCTCGCACGCCGCATCCGACGACAGCGCGCGAGCGATCGCGTGCTCGCGCCCGCCGCCGCCGACGAGAAGCACCGTCTCCGAGTTGGACATACCCGGATGGCGTACACAGGGGAGTGTAAAGGTTGCTCTTTTTTGATCAGTGATTATGCACGATCTTGGGTTTCTGCGCCAGGAGCGAGTGGGTCACACCGCTTTTCCCGATGACTCCCCTACCGCGGGTATGGACGATCCACTGTCACGGAACCGGCTCGACGAGGAGGAGAGCCCGTATCTTCGGCAACACGCCGATAACCCTGTGCACTGGCAGCCCTGGGACGAGGCCGCGTTGGACGCCGCGCAAGCGACCGATCGACCGATCTTCCTCTCGGTCGGCTACTCCGCGTGCCACTGGTGTCACGTGATGGCCGAGGAGAGCTTCGAGGACGAGGCGGTCGCGACCGTCCTCAACGACTCCTTCGTCCCGATCAAGGTCGACCGCGAGGAGCGCCCGGATTTGGATCGCGTCTACCAGACGATCTGCCAGCTCGTCACGGGCGGCGGCGGGTGGCCGCTCTCCGTGTGGCTCACGCCGGAGGGTAAGCCGTTCTACGTCGGCACGTACTTCCCCAAACAGGAGAATCCGCAACGCGGAAACGTGCCGGGGTTCCTGGACGTCTGCCGGTCGTTCGCGGCGTCGTGGGAGTCGACGTCGGATCGCGACGAGATCGAAAACCGTGCACAGCAGTGGACGGACGCGCTCAGAGATCAGTTGGAGACGACTGGAGCCGAGGGGACGGGGTCGAACGGTGCATCGGAATCGAGCGGGCCGTCCGCCTCGGAGAGGACTGCAGACGACGGCGGCGCGCTCGGAACCGTCGCGAAGGCGGCACTTCGAGCGACGGACCGCGAGCACGGCGGTTTCGGGTCCGGCGGGCCGAAGTTCCCGCAACCGGGACGAATCGACGCGTTGCTCCGTTCGTACGTTCGCAGCGGGACCGACGACGCGCTCTCGGCGGCGACGACGACGCTCGACGCGATGGCGGCGGGCGGGCTCTACGACCACGTCGGCGGCGGCTTCCACCGCTACGCCACCGACCGCGAGTGGACGGTGCCCCACTTCGAGAAGATGCTGTACGACAACGCCGAGATCCCCCGGGTCTATCTCTCGGCGTATCAGCTCACCGGGCGGGAGTCGTACGCGACGATCGCCCGCGAAACGTTCGACTTCCTCGCGCGGGAGTTCAGACACGACGAGGGCGGCCTCTTCAGCACGCTCGACGCCCGCAGCGAGGGAGAAGAAGGGAAGTACTACGTCTGGACGCCCGAGGAGGCGAGGGAGGCCATCGGCGACGAACTGACCGCCGACATCGCGCTCGATCGGTTCGGAATCTCGGCCGGGGGAAACTTCGAGGGGAGGACGGTCCTCACCATCGACGCGTCGATTCCGGACCTCGCCGCGACGTACGACCGCGAGGAGCGCGAGATCGTCGAGCGTCTCGAAGACGCTCGGCGCGCGCTGTTCGCCCGGCGCGAGGAACGCGTTCGCCCGGCGCGCGACGAGAAGATTCTGGCGTCCTGGAATGGGCTCGCAATTTCGAGTCTCGCTCGCGGCGGGCTCGTCCTCGGCGATGACACCTACACCGACTTGGCGACGGACGCGCTCGGCTTCGTCCGCGAGCACCTGTGGGACGAGAGAGACGAGCGGCTCTCCCGACGGTACAAGGACGGCGACGTGAAGGGCGAGGCGTACCTCGACGATTACGCGTTCCTCGCGCGCGGCGCGTTCGACCTGTATCAGACGACCGGCGACGTCGATCACCTCGCGTTCGCGCTGGACCTCGCCCGGGTGATCGTGGGCGAGTTCTACGACAGCGATGCAAAAACGCTGTATCTGACGCCCGCAGACGGCGAGGCGCTCGTCACCCGACCGCAGGAGCTACAGGACCAGTCGACGCCCTCCAGCGCTGGCGTCGCCACCCGCCTGCTCCTCGATCTCGACGCGTTCGCTCCCGGAGAGAACTTCGGCGACGTCGCCGGGGCGGTGCTCGACACCCACGCGAACCGCATCCGCGGGCGGCCGCTCGAACACGTCTCGCTGGCGCTGGCGGCAGACGAGCGGACGCGGGGCGGAACGGAAGTCGTCGTCGCCGCCGACGCTGCCGATAGGTCGGACGCGTCGGTTTCGCGCGAATCGGCCCCGCTTCCCGGGCCGATTCCCCTTCCCGATTCGGTTCGGGAGTCACTGGCGACGACGTACCTCCCGGACGCGACCGTCTCCCCACGCCCGCCGAGCGACGGCGACCTCGATGACTGGCTCGACGCGCTCGGGGTCACGGAGATCCCGGCGGTCTGGAAGGGGCGGGAGATGCGAGGCGACGAGCCGACGATCTACGTCTGCGAGGATCGGACGTGCTCGCCGCCGACGCACTCGCTGGGGGAGGCACTCGGATGGTTCGATGACGCTGCGGACGGAGCAGTCGGCGCAGAAGTCGAATCAGTCGAAAGCGACGTGTCGCTTCCTGATGTCGGCGACGAGGAGTAGGGAGAGTCGTCGTTCGCGATCGGCCGACAGCCGGTCCACAGAGCGGATCTACAACTGTTCAGCGAGATAGACCGCGATCGGCACACCCTCGTCTTCGACGTAGCGGGCGACCTCCTCGCCGTCGCGCTCGACAACCACGGTGGGGATCAGTTCGATATCGTACTCGTCGACGAGCGGGCCGGTCTTACTGCCGTCCGCTTCCTTTTCCACCGGGTAGTGGTGAATCCGGTCGTCGGGAACCTCCGCGGCGTCGAGGGCGGCCCCGAAGTCGGGGAGTTGGCCGCGGCAGTCACCGCACCAGTCGCCGCCCCAGACGCGGAAGACGAGTCCGTCCGCTGAGAGTGCCTCGACGGCGTCTGGGTAGGAATCAGCGTCCCACGCGGGGTTCGGCCGCATCGTTTCGAGCGTTCCGCCTTCGGAATCGGCTTCTGACATACCCCCCGATATGTCGGCGGCGGGCGTAAACCCCGCGGTGATCGATCGTCGGCCTTCGCGTATCGCCGGTTGTTCGCGTATCGTCGGCCCTCGCGTACGTCACCGGTACGTTTCGGCGACCGCGTCTCGGATACCGGCATCACGTGGCCGACGCCGTCACCGTCTTGTGCCCCAGTGACGAACGTGGAGTCGATGAACGCGAACGTGCTGGAGGCCATCGGTTCGCCGCTGGTCCGCGTCGACTCGCCGCCGGGCGCGACGATCGCGGCGAAGATCGAATCGAAGAACCCCGGCGGCTCGGCGAAGGACCGACCGGCGCTCGCGATGGTCGAGCGGGCCGAACGCGAGGGGAAGATCGAACCCGGCGACGCGCTCGTCGAACCGACGAGCGGCAACACGGGAATCGGGCTCTCCGTCGTCGCGGCCGCGAAGGGCTACGACCTCACGGTCGTGATGCCGGGATCGAAGTCGCCGGAGCGTCGGGCGATTATGAAGGCCTACGGGGCCGATATCGAACTCGTTGACGGCGAGATCTCGGAGGCGAAAGACCGAGCGGACGAACTCGAAGAGGCGGAGGGGATGATCCAGCTCCGGCAGTTCGAGAACCCCGCGAATCCCGAGGCTCACTACCTGACCACGGGCGAGGAGATCCTGGACCAGATCGGCGATCGGCGCGTCGACGCCCTCGTCGCGGGCGTCGGCACCGGCGGGACGATCACCGGGATCGGTCGTCGACTGCGCGAGGAGTTCCCCGAGATGGAGATTGTCGCCGTCGAACCCGCGGACAACGCCGTGCTGTCGGGCGGCGAACCCGGTGCCGACGACTTCCAGGGAATGGGGCCGGGATTCGTCAGCCCGAACCTCGATCGGGATCTCCTCGACGACGTCGAGACCGTCACGATCGACGAGGCGGAGGCCGAGTGTCGGCGACTCGCGCGCGAGGAGGGCATTCTGGTCGGCCAGTCCTCCGGCGCGTCGAACCTCGCGGCCAAGCGCGTCGCGGAACGACTCGCCGAGCCGACTATCGAGTGCGACGACGCCGAACCCGAGTTCATCATCGATCGGAAGTCCGGACAGGCAGGTTCTGGGGCGTCCGACCAATCGGGCGACGTCCAAGAGTCCGAGAGCGCGTCGACGGACTGTCCGCTCGTCATCACGGTGTTCTGGGACAGTGGAGAACGCTACATGTCGACCGGAATGTTCGACTGACGTCCGGATATACGAAACGTGCTACTAGCTAACAGATGGCTGTCAGTACGTTTCAAGAATCTCGGCACAGGCACTATCTGAGCAACGATGTATCGGTTGAAAAACGCTTTATTTACGAAAGTGACACTGTCAGCCAGTAAAGGGGTTGTATAAGTAGGAGAATATAAGTATCAGGACGTCGAATTATTTTATGCCGGGGTGCCTCTGACAACCGGCATATGGTAGCGTTTTCGATCTGGGACACGATGCTTCGTGTCTCTGTCTGGTGACCGATTCGACGGTCACAGACGCTACACACGCGCGACGGCCGCCTTGCCCGGACGGCCGTCGCGCGAGAAGTCACGACGTGAGGCTATCCTCTCATCACATACGTTAGTTATTTACGGACGAGTTCGTCGACTGTCCCGACTACCGTCGCACGGGGAGAATCGGAACCGGAGAACGCGAACAGGTGCGATCCACACCCACAGTCGGAGGCGCCGACCCCGTCGCACGGAACGGGAACGCCCTCGGGCGAAGATCCCACGCGCTCGCGGAGTCCCGCCGCCACTCGGCACTCGATATCGGCGTGCGGCGCCGCGACGACGGCGTCTAGGGTGACGTCGGGATGGCCGCCGAAGTAATCGATGTGCCAGTGTCGAACGTCGTGTTCCCCCGCCGCAACGCGTCGATGCCGGTCGATGCGTCCGAGGCCGTTCGAGCCGAACGCGCTGCCGACGTACGCGTACGCGGGGGAATCGAACGTCACTGCTCCGAGCGCCCCGATTGTGGTGGTCAGGGACGTCTCAAGGGAAAAGAGGAGCACGTAGCTTCCGGGAGGTGCCGTTCCGCGGCCGATTCCCAAGGCGTCTGTCCCCACAGCGATCGCGTCGGGATCGACGACGACTGGTCGTCGGGCATCGGCAGCGTCGTCGCCTTCCTCTGACATACGCTCACCGAGGGCGTCGGTGCCCAAAGTCGTGCTGGACCGTGTCGCCGACCGAAACGGTGACGGATACGCCGTGCCGAGAGACCCGATAACCGTGGATAAGCGCGCCGGGATCGACGAACTCGTCGACTGGATAAAACAGCGGCGGTACTACACCGATCAGATCACGGACCACCGTCGAGTCGAGGGGGCGTCCGCCGAGTACGCCGACGTCGAACTCGAACCTCGATTGGAGAAGTCGTTGACAGAACGAGGAATCGATCGCCTGTACCGACACCAGGCGGAGACGATCGAGGCGGTACGGGACGGTGAGAACGTCGTACTCGCGACCCCAACGGCGAGCGGGAAGAGCCTGGCCTACACCGTCCCGGCGTTCGAGCGGGCGATGGACCACGGCGGTCGGACGCTGTATCTCGGCCCGCAGAACGCGCTGATCGCCGATCAGGAAGAGACGCTCGCGGACCTGGCACGCGGGCTCGGATTCGGCAGTCGCGTGTCGGTCGATCAGTACACCGGGCGGCTCTCGCAGTCGGAAAAGCGCGACGTCCGCGACCGCCGCCCGACGGTGTTGCTCTCGAATCCGGATATGGTGCACTACGCGCTGTTGCCGCACGCCCACCGGCTCTGGGAGTGGTTCTTCGGATCGCTCGAAACCGTCGTGATCGACGAGATTCACGGCTACCGCGGCGTCTTCGGGAGCCACGTCGCGCTGACGCTGCGTCGACTCGACCGGATCTGCGAGCGCTTCGGGAGCGACCCGCAGTACGTCTGCTGCTCGGCGACGATCGGAAATCCGGTGGAACACGCCGCACGGGTGACCGGGAGGGCTGCGGAGACCTTTCGACTCGTCGACGAGGACACCAGCGCGACGGGAACGAAGCACTGGCTGCTGTGGAACCCGCCTGAGTACGCCAGCGAGCAGTCCGTAGCGACGTCAGCCGACGGTAACACCACACGCGAAAGCGGTCGCCGCCGATCGAGTCACGTTGAGGCGGAGAACCTCTTCGTCGACCTCGTCTCTCGCGGCTTGCAGACGCTCGCGTTCACGCGGGCGCGACAGACGGCCGAACGCTACGCCACCGAGAGCGCCAGCGACCTCCGCGAGCGCGGCGAACGCGACGCGGCGGCGTCGGTGACGGCGTATCAGGCCGCGTTGAACCACGACCGACGGCGCGAGATCGAATCGGGGCTGCACGACGGGTCCGTTCGTGGCGTCTGGTCGACCAACGCGCTGGAACTCGGCGTCGACGTCGGGGAGCTCGATGCGGTCCTGATCGACGGCTATCCCGGCACCCGAATGTCGGCGTTCCAGCAGGCCGGGCGGGCCGGACGCGGTGACGACGACGCGCTCGTGGTGCTCGTCGGCGGCGAGGACCAACTCGATCAGTACCTGCTCCGGCATCCAGAGGAGTTCTGGACGGGAGACCCCGAACGCGCGGTCTGCGACCCCGCGAACGACGAACTACTCCCCGATCACGTCGCGTCGGCGGCCGCGGAAAACTGGCTTCGGGCCGACGACGAGCAGCACTTCGGCGAGTCGTTCCCGGACGTCGTCCGCTCGCTCTCCGAGGCGGGACGGCTCGAACGGCGCGAGACCGAGGAGGGAACCCGCTGGACGCACAGCGGCGGCGGGAGCCCCCAACACGAAATGAGCCTCCGGACGATCGAACGTCGAGAGATCGATCTTCTCGATTCGCGCTCGAACGAGGTGATCTCGTCGCTGTCGTTCACCGACGCCCTGCGTGACGCCCATCGCGGCGCGATCTACCACCACCAGGGGACGACGTACGAGGTGACCGGGCTCGATTTGGACCGCGACCTCGCGATCCTGCAGCCCACGTGGGCCGACTACTACACCCGCGTGCTTCACGACAAGACCATCACCGTCGAGGAGGATCGCCGGGCGAAGTCGCTGTCGTCGCGGTCGGAGACCGAGATCCGGTTCGCCGAGGTGACGATGCGCAAGCAGATCACGGGGTTCGAGCGGCGCGACCCGCGCCGCGGCGAGGCCATCGGTCGGGAGACGCTCGATCTTCCCGAGACGACGCTGCGGACGACGGCGCTGTATTTCACGGTTCCCGACGACGTCGAGCGAGAGATGCGGGAGACGGGCGGCGAGTACGGCTTCAACGGCGGGATTCACGCGGCCGAGCACGGGATGATCTCGCTCTTTCCGCTCTCGTTCCTCTGCGATCGCGGCGATATCGGCGGGCTGTCGACGCCGCATCACTCCCACACCGGGCGGTCGACGATCTTCGTCTACGACGGCTACCCCGGCGGTGTCGGCCTGGCCGAAAGCGGCTACGACGAGATCGAGACGCTGCTCCGACGCACGCGTGAGATGATCGCCGATTGCGACTGCGCGGACGGCTGTCCGGCCTGCGTGCAGTCGCCGCACTGCGGAAACGCCAACGATCCGCTCTCGAAGGCGGAGGCGGTGTGTCTGCTGGACGCGCTTTCGACGGACGAGTGAGGGCGCTCCGTTCTGGAGAGGAGTCTCGAGGCTACGACGCCCCGACGTCCCGCTCGTACTGCCATCCGACGCCGAGCGCGTCGGCGACGGTAGACGGATTCTCGACGTGGGGAACGGTCATCGAACCCTCGGAGTCGTCGCGTTCGACGTCCTCCGGGTCCGGAACGGTGAGTTGGATCTCGGATCCATCGCCGGTCGGTCGCTCGAATTCGACCGTCGCCGTCCCGAACGCCCGGTCGACGAGGTCCGTGTTAACGCTGACGGCGGTCACGTCGCCGCGTTCGATCCGCTGCTGTGGTTCGTCGAGCCACGTGTCGTAGGCGACGAGCACGTGCTCGTAGCACCGGAACTCCAGCGTCCCGTAGCGGAGAAACCACGAACCGGCGCGGAGCGCGGCGAGCGCGAGAATCACCACGAGTGGATACGCTGCGAGCCGTAACGGAGCGAACGTCGCGAGGAGCGCCCCGATCACGTACAGGAGGAGGACGCCGCTGGTCACGGTGTACGTGAACCCGCGGTAGAGCGCGTCGGCGACGCGAGTCAGTCGCGTGGGCCGAATCCGAACGATCGGCTCGGCGTCCGGTTCGGCGATCCGAACGGGCGTGATCTCCGTCTCCGCGCTGCCGTACAGCCGGTAGAAGATCCCCCGCTTGTCGTCGTCGCGGTCGACCTGGATCGCGCGGAGGTCGTAGATCACTTTTCCGCCGACGATCAGCGCCAGGACCGCGGTGCTGGTGACGTCGAACGATCCGGCGACGAAGATGAGCGTCCCGACAGCGAAGACGTGCTTGAACGGGATCAACAGCACCGAGCGCGGCGAGTGATCGCGGTAGCCGCCGTCGCGGAAGTAGTGGGTCGCGGTTTCGACCCCGCGGCCGACGAACACGCTGACGCCGCCAAGGAGGATCTGTCCCGTCGTTTCGGTCGTAACGACGGGCTCCGAAAGGGCGAACACGAGGAATGCGGCCCCGAGTTCCACGGGTGCGAGGAGCACGACAGTAACCGCGAGTGTCGGGAGATTTCTGAGGTAGACGTCCGGGAGTGGCCTCAGTAGGCCGATTCCGCCTCGCTTGGCCTGTACCGGTCCCAACAGTCGATGCGCTCCCATCGCGTTGTTCGGGCGCTTCGCCGCGAAGGGGATCTTCACCGCGGTCCAGAACAGCACGGCAGCGAGTTCGAGCACGAAGACTCCGAGGAGGGCGGAAGCGGTCCACCCCAGCGCGAAGACGCCGACGAGGAGAACGGCGTTCGAGGCAATCACCGCCAGCGGACCGGCGTACGGTAGCGGAGGGATTCGCACAGCCGAAGGTGTAGAGCTCACCAGTTGAGTGTCACGATTCCCGCGGTCGCAGCGACCTCCGGCCGATCACCGCCGCAGGGAGCCGTCGAGCGCTCGATCGACCACCAGCAGCGAGGCCACCGCGGGCAACACGACTACGACCGCGGGGAGCGGTTCGAGGAGCCCCAGCGAGACGATGAGCGTCGTCGCGCACGCGGGGGGGTGGACCAGGTTCGTAAGCCGCATCCCGATCGTCGTGAGCATCAGCGCGAGGACCGCGCTGATCGCCAGCCACGGCGGATCGAACAGAAGCGGCGACTCCGGAACCGGAACCACCGCGGAGACGGCGATGTACGAGACCAACCCCGCCACGACGCCCACCGCGTGTCCGCCCACGACGACGCGCCCGCTGGGTCCCCGGCGCGCAGTCGATAGGACATACGCCGAGGGGCCGAGACTCGGGAACACGGCTGGCGCGCCCGAGAGCCACGCTACCGCGGCCGCGATCGATAGGAGGAGCCCCGCGCGGAGGCCCACCGCGACGTCGTCACCCACGTCCTTCCGAGACACGAGTCCGGAGAGATGGAGAAACGCAAAGAGCGGTTCGGTTCTGTGATGCATCGGGCGGCGTGCCGAGAGCGACAGAACTTTTAGGCTGCCCTAAAGAGTGACAGTCGATGACCCAAGACGTCTGCGTCGTGGTCCCGACCATCCGCGACTACGACTGTATGCGGGTGTACTTCGAGAACGCCCGCGACCACGGCTTCGACCTCGACCGACTGTTCGTCCTCCTCGTCACGGAGGACTTCTGCGACGTCGAGGCGATGGAAGCGATGCTCGAAGAGGAGGGAGTCGACGGCGCGGTTTACGACGGTTCGCGTCGCGAGGCGTGGTTCGAAGAGCGAGGGCTGGCCGCCTTTTCGCACTTGATTCCTGCTGCGTCGCACGCCCAGACCAGTTTCGGGCTGCTCTATCTGTGGGCACACCCGCGATTCGAGCGCGGCGTGTTCATCGACGACGACACGCTTCCGCACGACGAGTGGGACTTCTTCGGCCGTCATATGACCAACCTCGACCGGACCGACGAGGTCGAGTCCGTCAGCTCCGAAGAGCGCTGGGTGAACGTCCTCTATCAGCGCGTCGACGAACACGGCCTGTACCCCCGTGGGTACCCGTACTCCGCGATGGACGAGAACGTCCAGACCGGCACACGGGAACTCTCTGACGTCGTCGCCTCGCAGGGTCTCTGGACGAACGTGCCGGACCTCGATGCGGTTCGTATCCTGATGGACGGCGACCTGCAGGGGCAGGCGCAGACCCGGACCGGGAAGGCGGACTTCGACGGCGACTTCGTCGCGGAGCCGGGACAGTACCTCACCGTCTGCTCGATGAACCTCGCCTTCGAGCGCGAGGTGATCCCGGCGTTCTACCAGCTCCCGATGGACGACAACGAGTGGGACGTCGGCCGGTTCGACGACATCTGGTCGGGCGTGTTCCTCAAACGCGCGGCCGATCTACTCGGGAAGGACGTCGTCAACGGCTACCCGCTCTGCGAGCACAACAAGGCCCCGCGGCCGACGTTCGACGACCTGAACAACGAGGTTCCGGGTCTCGAACTCAACGAGCACGTCTGGGAGGTCGTCGACGTCGTCGGCGACGACGCGGATTCGTGGGGCGGAATCGCCCACGCGATGGCGCGAGCGCTCGCCGACGGCGACTTCTCGGAGTGGAACAACGGGGCGTTCCTGAACGTCTGTGGGGAGTACTGGCTCGACTGGCTCGACTGCCTCGACGAACTGGACGACTTGACGGACCGAGACGAGAGCGAGCGTCGGGAACCGGAAGCCGCCGTCGCGGACGACTGAACCGTACCGGAAAGTATATACCTTTTAGGTAGACCTAAATCAACTATGCACGAACGAAACGAAGCGCCTCGGACCCGCCGCCGATTCCTCCAGGCGGCGGCCGCCGCGGGCATCGTCGGCGTCGCGGGTTGTAACACGCCGGGCGGGGACGGAACCGCCACGGAAACAGAGACGGGCGGCGACGGATCCGGCGGGGACTCTCCCGAACAGATCGGGTCCGGTCAGGGACCCTTCGGCGACCGCGACCTCTCCGGCGTTCCGATGTCGGAGATGCCCGACCTCGAAGGGGAACTGACGCTGTACTCGGGCCGCGGCGAGGCGCTCGTCGGCGAACTCGTGGGCTTCATCGAGGACCAGTACCCGAACTTCACGGTCCGCCCGCAGTACAACTCGGCTGCCGAACTCGTAAACCAGATCGACATCGAGGGGGACAACAGCCCCGCAGACGTGTTCTACTCGGTGAACGCGGGCGCGCTCGGAACCCTCGCCGAATGGGGTCGCACGCGGGCGCTCCCAGACGAGGTCTTGGAGTTCGTCCCGGAGAACTTCCGCGCGCCCGACGGGTCGTGGATCGGGACCTCCGGCCGCGCCCGATCGATCCCGTACAACACGGACACCTTCTCGGAGTCGGATATCCCCGAGAGCATTATGGCGTTCCCGGAGACGGCCGCGTTCGAGGGCGAACTCGGCTGGGCTCCGACGTACTCCTCCTTCCAGGCGTTCATCACGGCGATGCGGATCCTCGAGGGCGACGACGCCACCCGCGAGTGGCTGGCGGGAATGCAGGAACTCGGCGTGAGCCAGTACGGCGACGAGTTCCAGATCGCCCGGGCCGTCGCGGACGGCGAGATCGCCGCCGGACTGACGAATCACTACTACATCCAACGCGTGCTGGCGCGACGCGGCACCGGAACCCCCCTCGCGACCACGTTCACCCGGAACGACGCTGGCGCGGTGTTCAACGTCGCCGGAGCGTGCGTCCTCGACACCGCCGCCGACGACACGCTCGCGGCTAACTTCGTCCGCCACCTCCTCTCGGCAGAGGCGCAGGACTACTTCGCCAGAACCACGTTCGAGTATCCCCTTGTCCCCGAGGTCGAGCCGATCGGCCGCCTCCCGACGATCGACGAGTTGAACCCGCCCGAGGATATAGACCTGTCACAACTGTCGGACCTCGAGACGACGATCGAACTCCTCCGGGAGACGGGCATCCTCTGAGGGCCGACGAGAGAGACAGGTCACGATGGCCACGGAACACCGGACGACGAAGACGGACGACGAGGGCGACGGGCAGACGCGGCTCCCGCTCGGCGTTTCCGTCGCGGCGGCCGCCGTTTCCGCGGCCGTGGTTCTCCCGGTGCTGTGGCTCGTCAAGACCGGGCTCGAAGTCGGCCTCACGGAAGCGCTCGCGCTTCTGACGCGACCGACGACGCTCGAAGTCTTTCTCAACAGCGCGATTTTGGTCACGCTGACGACCGCCGCGTGCGTGTTGATCGGCGTTCCACTGGCGTATCTGACCGTGCGGACGGATCTCCCGTTCCGTCGGTTCTGGACGATCGCCGTCTCGCTTCCGCTCGTGATTCCGAGCTACGTGGGCGCATTCGCGTTCGTCTCGGCGTTCGGTCCGCAGGGGGCGTTCCAGCGGCTCCTCGCGCCGATCGGGATCGAGCGGATCCCCGAAATTTACGGTCTCGAAGGGTCGGTGTTGATTCTCACACTGTACACCTATCCCTACGTCTACATCACCGCGCGGGCGTCGCTGAAGTCGATGGACACGACGCTGATCGATGCCGCGCGGACGCTCGAACACGACCGCTGGGAGACGTTCCGGCGGGTGACGATCCCCCAGATCCGCCCGGCCGTCGCCGCGGGCGCGCTGCTCGCGGGGCTCTACGTCCTCGCTGACTTCGGAACGCCGTCGATTATGCGCTACGACGTGTTCACGCGCGTCATTTTCGTCGAGTTCGGGACGTTCGGTCGCGACACCGCGACCCTGCTATCGCTGCAGCTGGTCGCGGTCACGCTATTCATCCTCTGGCTGGAGTCGCGCGTCCGCGGCGAGGAGCGGACGACCGCGGGCGGCCGGTCGCGGGCGGCCGTCTCGCTCGGAGCGTGGCGCTACCCCGCGATGGGCTTTGCGGCCATCGTGGCCGGGTTGGCGCTCGTCGTCCCGGTCGTCATCCTGGTCTCGTGGCTCGGAACCGCCTCGACGACGGTCAATCAGTCGCTGGCGTTTCAGTGGTCGTACGCGGCCAACTCCGTCGCCGTCGCGGCGGCGGCAGCGGCGCTCGCGGTGGTGGCCGGGCTTCCGGTCGCGTACCTCTCGGCGCGGTACGACGGCTTCGTCCCGACCGCGTTCGAGCGCCTCAGCTACGTCGGCTACGCCATCCCCGGCGTGGTCCTCGGCCTCGCGCTCGTGTTCTTCGGGAGCCAGTACGCGACGCCGATCTACCAGACGCTGTACCTGCTGGTGTTCGCGTACGTGATCCGGTTCCTGCCGCAGTCGGTCGGCTCGCTCCGCGCGTCGTTCCTCTCTGTCGACCCGGCGCTTCCGGAGGCCGCGCGGACGCTCGGGCAGACCTCCGCGGGCGCGTTCCGCTACGTGACGCTCCCGCTGGTCGCACCCGGCTTGTTCGGCGGCGCGGCGCTCGTCTTCCTGACGACGATGAAGGAACTGCCCGCGACGCTGCTGCTGCGACCGTCGGGTTTTACCACGCTCGTCACACATATCTGGACAGCGTATGAATCGGGCTACTTCGGACAGGCGGCGATTCCGGCCCTGGTCTTGTTGTTCGTTTCGGGGCTCTCGATGCTCGTGATACTGAGACAGGAGGGATATGATGTCAAATAGCACACAGTCTGCGGTGGAGTCGGACGCGGAGCGACGGACCGAACGAACGGGAGACCGCGGTGAACGCGTCGGCGACGGCGAACGCGTCGACGGCGACGGTGGAGGCGTCGACAGCACTGGTGGTGGCGTCGGCGACGATGGTGAACGCGGCGGCGAGGAACGCCATACAGGGACAGCGTCGCCCCCTGGTCTATCTGAGGTCGGCGACAGCGTCGTTCTCGAACTCGACGACCTCGGGAAGTCCTACGGCTCAGAACTGGTCGTAGAGGGCCTCTCGCTCTCGGTCAGGGATGGAGAGATCCTGACGCTTCTCGGTCCGTCCGGCTGTGGGAAGACGACGACGCTTCGACTCATCGCCGGACTCGAACAGCCGGACGCAGGAGCGGTACGGCTGAACGGCCGGTCGGTGTCGGGCTCGACGTTCGTGCCGCCGGAGGAGCGCGGCGTCGGCGTCGTCTTTCAGGAGTTCGCGCTGTTTCCGCACCTCACCGCGCGAGAGAACGTCGCGTTCGGGCTGAAGGACCGCCCCGCCGACGAGATCCGCGAGCGCGTCGACGACCTGCTCGAACTGGTCGATCTCGCGGATCAGGGCGACAGCTACCCGGATCAGCTCTCCGGCGGGCAGCAGCAACGGGTCGCCCTCGCGCGCTCTTTGGCTCCCGAACCCGAGATTCTCCTCCTCGACGAGCCGTTCTCGAACCTCGACGTCGACCTCCGCGTGGAGATGCGCGAGGAGGTGCGGCGGATCATCAAAGAGACGGGCGTGACGGCCGTCTCGGTGACGCACGATCAGGAGGAGGCCCTCTCCATCTCCGACCGCGTCGCCGTGATGAACGACGGGCAGATCGAGCAGATCGGCGATCCGGAAGGCGTCTTCCAGCATCCCGAGTCCAGGTTCGTCGCCGCCTTCCTGGGCTATGCGAGCTTCGTCCCCGGCTACGTCTCCGGCGACGTCGTCGAGACCGATCTCGGGACCGTTCCGCGCGAGCAGATCCACGGTCTCGCACCGGAGTACGACCACACGCGGATCGACTTGCTCGTCCGCCCCGACGACGTGAGCGTGCGCACGCTCGACTGCGAGGGCGTCGAGGCGAGTTGCGGGCGCGTCGTCGCCCGGCGGTACCTGGGCCCGACGTTCCTGTACGAAGTCGAGTTGGACACCGGCGAATCGATCCAGTGCATGCACAACCACGACGAGGAGATCCCCAAATCGGGGCCCGTCGACCTCGAACTCGACGCGGACCACGAACTCGCGTGGTTCCCCCGCGAGCAACGCCCCGAAGACGATTCCCGATACGGCGAGTGAGCCGTGTCGCGGCGATCCCTCAATCCTCGGTTCCGCGCGGCCGGTCGAAAGGTCCTCGCTGCAGTGCGTGAACTGCCGAAACAAACGGTATCCGGCGCACGAACAGTGCCGAAACGAACCGCTGCCGCCAGCCGTGAACACCCCGAACGAGTCGTCGCCACGGTCCTCGCGCTCGCCGTCGGGGGACTCGTCTATTCGCTCGCGATCGACCTCTTCGCGTACCACTCTGTCAACGACGACGAGGGCGTCTACCTCTATCAGGCCGCGATGCTCCTGGAGGGGCGGCTGTTCCTCCGGCCCGGCGAGATCCCGTGGGAGGCGGTCAGACCGTGGTTCTTCGTCGTCGACGGCGTCGGCGACGGCGTCAGGATGTACGGCAAGTACTCGCCGGTCGCCCCGGCAATCTTCGCCGTCGGGCGGCTTCTCGGCGACTGGAACCTCGCGTTAGGTTTCGTCGCGGCGGGGACGGCGACGGGCGTCTACGCGCTCGGATCGGTGGCGTTCGACCGCCGCGTCGGGCTCCTCGCGATACCGGTGCTCGCGGCGTCGCCGCTGTTCCTGCTGACCTCGTCGACGTTTCTCTCCTACGCGCCAGCGACGCTTCTGAACGTCGCGTTCGCGGTCGCGTACGTCCGCGCGGCGCGAACCGGCAGCCGACGGTGGGGGGTGGCAGCGGGGACCGCGATCGGCCTCGCGTTCTTCTGCCGTTCGTACACGGCGGTTCTCTTCGCCCTCCCGTTTATCGCGCACTCGCTCGTCTCGCTCGGAGTCGTCTGGCGGCGGTCGGGGTGGACGTCGCCGTTCCGACGGGTTCTCGGGCGGTCGCTCGCGGTGGCGGTTCCGGGAGCGGCGTTCGTCGGCCTGACGCTCGCGTACAACGCCGTCGTGACGGGCGACCCGCTGCTGTTCCCGTACGCGGCCTTCGCGCCGAACGACGGCGTCGGGTTCGGGACGCGAGAGATCCTCAACTACGAGCGCGAGTACACGCCCGAACTCGCCGCCGACGTGACGAGGACGGTCGTCGAGTACTTCTTCACCGAGTGGGTCGCGGCCGGGGCTCTCGGCACACTTCTGGCGATCGTCGGCGTCTTCGCGGCGGGCTGGCGCGGCCGAGACCGACTCGTCGAGTTGGTGCGCGTCCGGCATCTCCACGCGGTAGGCTCGCGGTTCGATCCGGCGGCCGATATGTCCGCCCACGAGGTCGCGGCCGTCCTCCTCGCGGTCGTGCCGTCCGTCTTTCTGGGTGAGGCGTACTTCTGGGGGACGCACAACGGCCTCCGAAACGGGCTCATCGATCTGCTCGGGCCGTTCTATCACTTCGACGCACTCGTCCCCGTCTCGATCTTCGCCGCCGCCGGGATCGCCTTCGTCTGTCGCGGCGTGGTCGGAGTGCTCAGTTCCCGAATCTCCCGGCGGGGGGCGAAACTCGCGCTCCTCGTCGGCCTCGTCGCTACCGCCCCCGTCGTCGCGTCGGCGGAGCGGGCGGTTCTCGAAGAACCGTTCACGGCCAACGAGCGACGGACCGACAGTCTGGCGGCGACCTACGAGCCGTTCGAGGATCGCGAATTCGACGACGCGCTGGTGTTCACGCCCGATCCGTACGGGGACTGGCAGGCGCATCCGTTCCAGTACCTGCGATACGATCCCGGCTACGACGGCGACGTCGTCTACGCCACCGACGGCTCGCCCGAGCGCGACTTGGACGTCCTCGCCGCGGCGAACCGGACGCCGTACCGCTTCACCTATCGCGGTGACTGGACGGGCGCATACACCCCCGTGAATTCCGACCTCCAGCGACTCCGCGTCATCGAATCGGACTCCGTTCGCGCGACCACGTCGGTCGGCGTCCCCCGCGGGGCCTCGACTGCGAGCGTGCGCGTCGAGACGCCCGAGGGTTACGCGCGATACACGGTCCCGGACACCGCGCGAGCGAACGAGACGGTCACCGTCGAGTGGGCGATCGGTCCGGACGCGGCCCGCGCGGAGAACCTCCGCTTCGAGGGCGGATCGGACGGGGGCGTCCCGCTCGCCGCCGACGGCGCGGAAGTCGATCTCGTGGTGACGTTCGTCGGCGTCGGCGGATCGAGCGTCACGTACCGCCAGGAAGTCACCGTCGAGAGCGGGGAAGAGGGCGTTCGGGCCGTCTGGCCGCCGGAAACGCGCGTCTGTCGACTCACGACCGAGTGCGGTACCGAAGGGACCTGGGTCGGTCCCGACGGCGACTACGTCGACGGCGTCTCCGTCGAAACGGACGCCCGCGCGGCGTCGTAAGACGCACGGAAAAGTCGGGGCCGACGAACGCTGGCCGGTTCGGGTCGAGGTCAGAGGCGGTTCAGCGAACGACGGTCCGCTCAGATCGGGCCGGTGAAACTGACGTCGAGGAGGCCCTCTTTCACCGCGTACTGCAGCCGCTCGTCGAGCGCCATCTCGCTCCAGTCCTCGGGGCGTCGCGGCTCCGGGACGTCTTCGAGACGCGCGACGATCGATTCGTGAAGGAATCTGCCGTTTTCGCCGCAGTCCGCGCACGTGAGGATGATGAGTCGGACTCGGTAGGGGCGTTCCTCGACGCGCCCGCAGTGCGGGCAGACGTACGATTCGGTCACTGGCTACCGCTACGATCCGGAGTGACTCGAATCTGTGGGTTTCCACCGGCGGGTCTCGGTCCCGCTCACTGGGCTTCGAACACGGCGACGTGATCGACTTCGAGACCCGCTGCGGTGGCGAGCGACGTGTCGGTGACGAGATCAGTCGGATCCACGTCGACGTCCGAAAGCGTCACCGTCGCGGGGGCGGTTCCGAAGTTCAGGACGCAGACGTAGGCGTCGCCGTCCAGCGCGCGGCGGAAGGCGACGATGCGGTCGGTGTCATCAGCGTCCGAGCCACCAGTGTTGGAGCCGTCAGCATCGGTGCCGCCCGTGTTGGAGCCGTCAGCGCCAGCGTCGTCGGCATTTCCTTCGTCCACACCGACCTCGTACTCCACCCGACTAATCGACCCGTCCGGACCGAGCGCGTCGACCGACGATCGGAGATCGAGCAGTCGGGAGTAGTGGGCGTGGAAGTCCTCTCTTGCGTCGTCCCACGCGAGGGCGTCGCGTCGGCCCCGCTGGCCGAGTTCTTGGCCGCCGTAGAGCATCGGTATCCCGGGAAGCGTACAGATCGCACCCGCGGCGGCCATCGCGGCGTCGTCGCCGCACTCGACGACGTAGCGCGTCTCGTCGTGGTTCTCGAGGTAGACCATAAACGCCGCGTGCGGCGGAAACCCGACCTCCGCGCGTTGCTCGATCGCGTCGAGAATCGACCCCGCGGGCGCGTCTCCGCGGCCGACCTGTCGCAGCGTGAAGTACAGCGTCGTGTCGAAGTGGACGTCGAACATCCCGTCGTGGAAGTCCGGGATGTACGGGATCGTCTCGTCGAGCAGCAGGAACTCCGGGTCCCGGGACTTCACGCGGTCGCGGAGCTCCTTCCAGAACGTGTCCGGAACGGCCCACGCCATATCGCAGCGGAAGCCGTCGGCGACTTCGAACCACTCGTCCACGGCGTCGAGGAGATGTCGGCGGACCGCGAGGTTCTCGAAGTTCCAGTTGGCGATGTACTCCCACTCGAAGTACGTCTCTGGCTCGCCGTTCTCCTGCCAGTCGTACCACTCGTAGTACGCCGAGTCGGGGTTGCCGTAGGCGTCCTGGAAGAAGGGGTGATCGCGGGCGGAGTGGTTCAACACGAGATCGAAGAGGACCGCCATTCCGCGGTCGTGCGCGGCGTCGACGAACCGCTCGTAGTCCTCGCGGTCTCCGAGGTCCTCCGCGATCGCGAAGAAGTCCGTGATGTTGTAGCCGTGCGGCGCGTGGTCGTTTTCGAGCACGGGCGTCAGCCACAGACAGTCGACGCCGAGGTCGGCCAAGTAGTCGAGGCGGCGTTCGATCCGCGCGAAGACGGAATCCGCCGAAGCGTCGGACGCACCGCCTTCGATGGAGTCGGCCTCGTCCGCATCGTCGCCAGCGAAGCCGCGGACGTAGATCTCATACAGCGTGATGTCGCGAGCCCACTCCGGCGGATCGTTGGGACGGACGACCTCGAACCCGGTCTTCTCGGCGGGTGTGGCGTCAGTTGTTTCTGATTCCCTGTCGCCTGTCTTCGTGCCGGTCGAAACCGTGAGCGCCGACTCGTCCCCGCTGCCGTCGGGAACGGCTTCGCGGGAGAACTCGATCGTGTCGGGGACGCTGTAGGCGTCGGCGACGGCGACCGCGTGGACCCGGACGCGGTGGCCCACGGCGGACGTCGGAATCCGTAGCTCCCACCCCTCGACGTCGATCACGTCCTCGTCGACGTCGTCGCGGTCGTCCATCAAGAACTCGACGACGACCTCATCGCGATCGGTGTCGCTCTCCGGATGGGGTTGCGGATCGGCGCGGACGACGAGTTCGTCGCCCTCGACGGCACCGTACAACTGCAGTCGGGGGCGGCCGCCACCGCCGGAGCGAGCGTGAGTGCCGGAGCCGGATCCCGACACGCCGCCGCTCTCGCCGACGGGTCGTGCCGATCCGCTCTGGTGGCCGCTCACTCCACTTTGGCCGCTTCGGCCGCCCCGGGAACCGACGGGGGCGAGTTCGCCCGGGAACGCCCGGACCGTGAGCGTGTGGGTGCGGTCAGGTGCGCGTAGTTCGAGTTCGTAGACACCCGGTGCGTCGGGGGCGAACTCGACGACTGGCTTTCCGCCCGGGAGTTCGGTGGTGCTACTCGCGGGGGCGCTCCGAATCCACCACTCGTACGTCGCCGCCGGGTCGGGATCGCGGGGAGCGAGTTGAACGGCGTCACCCACTGCGACGAACCGGGGGGGTCCTGGATGATTCATATCAGTTCGAACGGGCGGTCGCACCTTTGTCTTTGCCCCGCCGTCGCGTCGATCTCTCCGTTTTTGACCGTCTATCCCCATCGACCGTGTGTTTTCTTCGAATTCGGGAGTGCGCATCCGCCAATACTTATGTCGTGGGAACACTGGTCGGAGTGTATGAGACTTCGGACCGTGCTGAACGAATACAAGCGCGACCGTGACGGGCGCTTTCCGGGCGAGTTGCCCACGACGAGCGGCGCGTTCTCCGGGCACGGCGATCGCCTCGTTCACGTCGGACCGTCCGGATCACTGCGGGATTACTCGGCTGCGCTTTCGGGCCTGTACGGGATCGACCGCTCTCGGTTCGCCATCGAGGCGGACGGTGAGATACGCTGGTTCGACGAACTCGAACAGGTACGACAGCACTATTACCGGGAGACGAGCCTCGTCGAAACAGAGTACAACGCCGGGTCGTACACGGTTCACCAGTACGATCTGACGCTCGGGCGCGCCCACGTCACGCACATCGAACTCCGCGGGGCAATCCCCACCGACGCGCACCTGACCGCCTTTCTGACGCTCGCACCCGAGGGACGGGAGACGCAGGTCGGCCGCCTCATCCACGAGGATGGCGGCCCCAACGGGACCAAGGCCGTCGAGGTGTTCCACCGAACCGAACACGACTACGTCACCGCCTCGACCGGCCTCGACGACGTCCGCGGGCAGATCCCCGAGCGGTTCGAGGAAATGCTCTCCCCGGACGCCTTCGAGCTCCCCCGAGAGGCCGTGCTCGAACGCTACGAGGACACCCATCTCAGCGGCGATATCGTTGTTTCGGCACCGCTCGAGCGGGAGGACCGCGGCGTCCGGACCACGCTCGTCACACAGTTATCGGACCACGACGTGGTCGAACGCGAATCCGCGCTCTCGGATCTGCGACACTGCGCGCTGTCGCACACGAGCGCGGACGACATCCGCGCGGCGGCGCGGGTACGAGCGGAAGTCACCGTTCCCGAGTCGGCACCGCGAGAGGGGTCAGTCCGATCCGATCTACGCGCGCTCTCGCTCCTGACTGCGCCGTCGGGTGCGCACATCGCCGGTCCGGAGTTCGATCCCTTCTACACGCACTCCGGGGGATACGGCTACACCTGGTTCCGCGACGAATCGGAGGGTGCGCGTCACCTGCTGCGCGCTGACGACGCCTTCGGGTTAGACGCAACCGACCGACTCACGCGAATCGGCTCGTTCTTCTGTGAGACCCAGCTCGAAGACGGCTCGTGGCCGCACCGAGTGTGGGCGATCGACGGGTCGCTCGCGCCGGGGTGGGCGAACGCGCGCGTCGAGAACGCGGATAGCCCCGAGTATCAGTCCGATCAGACCGCCAGCGTCGTGACGTACCTCGCGACACTTCTGAGCGAGCGCCGTTCGTCTCTCGATACGACCCAGCGAAAGCGGTTCCGTCGGGCCGTCAGCGAGGGGATCGACGCCCTCGACGACGAACTCGAGGCCGACGGGCTCCCGGGACCGTGTCAGAACGCCTGGGAGAATATGATCGGCCGGTTCGTCCACACCGCGGCGACGTTCCTCCAGGCGTACGCGACCGTCGCCGAAGCGCCGGTCGACGACACTCTCCGAGCGCACGCCGCAGCGCAGGCCGAGACCGTCTTCGAATCGCTCGATCTGCTCTGGGACGACGAGTACGAGGTGTACGCCCTCCGATTGCAGGACGGCGGCCTCGACTCCCGGATCGATTCGGGCTCGTTCGCGCTCGTCGAGGCATTTGCCGCCTACGAGGACGTCACACACCTCGACGGACTGGCTCCGGCTGACCTGTCGCGCCTCGAAACGCACGTGGACACCGCGCTCACGGATCTCTACCGCGAATCCGACGACGGGGAGGTTTCCGGGCTCGTCCGGTTCGAGGGCGACTACTGGCGCTCGGCCGAACAGGACCACGAGAAACTGTGGTCGGTCGCGACGGCTTGGGGGGCGAACGCCGCCGTCGAATTGGCATCGCTGCTCGACGCACACGGTCGGTCGAAGCCCGCGGCAGCGTTGCTGGAACGTGCGACGGACCTGTACGAACTCCTCGGCCGCGACGGACCGTTCTGTTCGGGCGCGGGCTACCTCGCAGAGCAGGTGTTCGACGACGGAACGCCGGACAGCGCCGCGCCGCTCGCGTGGTCGCACGCGATGCGCCTCAGGCTGACCGGATCGCTCTCCGAGGCCGACGCGTTACCGGAGCCGAAGCCCGCGCCGTCGGGCCCCGCGGGTCGGCCGCGCTGGACGACCGGCGAGAAGTACGGCGTCGGGACCGTCGCCGATCACACGTCCGAGGACCCCTCTCGGGTCTGGTTCACCCTCACCGAGGGGTCGTTGACGGAGGTCCGCTTCCCGCGCGTCGACCTGATGAACCTCCGAACGCTCGATTTCCTCGTCGTCGATTCGAGTGACGGAACGACGTACACGGCCAGGACCCACAACGAGACGCGACGCGACGACGATACGGACACGATCGAGCGGCGGGCGGAGATCGCAGACGACGACGCGCTGTTGTTCCGGCACGTGGTCTCCGAAACGGGCGACGGACGGGGCCACGAGTGGACGCTCACCGCCGAGTACGTCACCGATCCTGAACACGACGCGCTGCTCGTCGACCTCTCGTTCGACGCGACCGACGGCAACAAGTACGAACTGTACGCCGTCGCCGACACGTCGCTCACCAACACCGGATCGACCGATCGCGGACTCAGGCTCGGCGGGACGTCGGGGTATCATTTGGTCGCCCGCGACGCCAGCGCGTACGATCAGGCGGGCGACGTCGAACCGCTACTCATCGACGAGGACGGTACCGAATACAGCGTCGCGGCGGCGATGGCGGCGGAGCATCGATTCGAGTGGGCGACCGTCGGAGTCGCGGGATCGGAGTACCTCGCGGAGCTGTTCTCGGACGGGAGGGATCCGACGCCGATCGACAGCGTCGACGACGAGAACGTCGTCCTCGTCGGGCGGATCGGGACGGGGACACAACACAGCGAGCTGCTCGCCATCGGATTCGCCGAGGACGCCGATACGGCGGCTGCACTCGGCGAGGCGGCTGGCGCGCTCAGTCGGGGATACGAGACTGTCCGGCGCGGGTACGTCGACTCGTGGGACGACTTCCTCGCAGACAAGGAGCTCCCGCAGTCGGTGGTCGATGACGAGAGGCTGGCGAATCAGTACAAGACGTGTCTGATGAGCCTTCGCGCGGTGGAGGACAAAACGTTCCTGGGCGCGGGAATCGCCTCTCCCTCGGTGCCGTGGGGCGAGGCGGTCACCGCCGAAGAGGCGAAAGGATACGGTTACAACTTCGTCTGGTCGCGCGACCTCTATCAGGTGTTCACGGTCTTCGAGGCGGTGGGCGACCTCGAAACGGCTCAGTTGGCTCTCGAATACATCTACCGCTACCAACAGGACAACCGCGGGTTCATCCCGCAGAACACCTACCTGAACGGTCGGACGCGGTGGGGCGGCGAGCAGATGGACAACATCTCGTTCCCGCAGGTGATGGCGTGGATGCTCCGCGAACGGGGCGTCGACTTCGCCGAGACCGAATACGACTACGTGAACGTCAAGCGCTCCGCCGATTACGTCGCGCGGAACGGGCCGCCGACGGCACAGGAGCGCTGGGAGGAAGAGGCGGGCTACTCGCCGTCGTCGATCGCCGCCGAGATCGCCGGGCTCGCCTGCGCCGCGGATATCGCCTCCGAGGAGGGTCACCAGGCCGACGCGCTCATCTGGCAGGCGCTGGCCGACGAGTGGACCGACCAGATCGAGGCGTGGACTGCGACCGAGACGGGAACGGAACGCCACACCCACACCCCGTACTACGTGCGGATCACCCGCGACGGTGATCCCGACGCCGGTCACCTCCGGACGCTCGCGAACAACGGGCCGACGCTCGACGAACGGGAGATCATCGACGCGGGCTTCCTCGAACTCACCCGCTTGGGGATCAAGTCCGCCGACGACGCGGCGATTCGCAACTCGGTTGCTGAAGTCGACGAGACCCTTCGAGTCGACACACCGCACGGACCCGCATTTTACCGCTACAACGGCGACGGGTACGGCGAGCGACAGCGCGACGACGAGGGCGCGCCGTGGTCCATCGAGGCCAAAGGGAAGGGACGCCTCTGGCCGATATTCACCGGCGAACGCGGCGAGTACGAGCTACTCTACGGAACCGATGAGGGGCCGCTCGCGCCACAGAACCTCCTGGAGACGATGGCCGGGTTCGCGAACTCCGGTCGGATGCTCTCCGAGCAGGTGTGGGACCGCGAGCACAGCACGGAGTACAACTGGGCGTTCGGCGAGGGAACCGGCGCGGCGACGCCGCTCGCGTGGTCGATGGCGCAGTTCGTCAGGCTCGCGCACGGCATCGATGCGGGACGTCCGATCGAGATGCCGTCGGTCCTCCGGCAGCGCTACATCGATACCGAGCGTCCCGACGGGCCCCGCCTTCAAGTCAGCACCCGGTTTATGGGCGACGAACTCGTCGTCTCCGGACGGACGGACGGGGCGGCCGTCGCCGTCAAAACCCCCTCCGAGACGGCGTACGTCACGCCCAGCGGCGGGGGCTTCGAGGCGTCGCTGGCGATCGAACACGGCGAAAATCAGATTACCGTCGCCGCCGCGACCGACGAGGAGTTGGAGACCGCCGGAACGAGCGTGACGCGGTTTACGCTGTAACTGTCGGCGGAACCGATTCACCGTTCAATCGGCCGCGTCGCTTTTGGTTCGTCGGTCGCTCTTTTCAGCTATGGCTACTTACTCGCGACTCACGCGCGTGGCCGCTCCGCTCGACGTGGTCTGGGACTTCCACTCGCAGATCTCCGGACTGGAGGCGTTGACGCCGGGGTGGCTGAACCTCCGCGTCGAGTCGGTCACCGGTCCCGACGGCGACTCCGACCCCGCCGTACTGGAGACTGGCTCCGCGATTCAGCTGTCGATGCAACCGTTCGGCGTCGGTCCGCGGCAGCGGTGGACGTCGGTCATCGTCGAGCGCGAGGAAGCTGACGGGCGGGCGATGTTCCGCGACGAGATGCGCGGCGGGCCGTTCGCCGAGTGGATTCACACGCACCGATTCGTGGCGGACGGTGAGGAGACGATCATCGAGGACGTCGTGGAGTACGAACTCCCCGGTGGCGACGTCGGCGGCGCGGTTTCACCGCTGGCGGTGGTCGGGTTCGAGCCGATGTTCCGCGGGCGACACCGGAAGACGAAGGAGCTACTGGAGTAGGCACTGGGGCTGTTGAGCGACCACCCGTTTCGGGCTGACAGTCGGCACGGGTCGGTAGAGAGTGATCGAGGACTCGATCATCCTTCGGTTCCCGCGTCGGTTGTGCCGAACAACCGCGTTTCCGACGCGGGACGGTAGCTACGTCACGGCGGCGATGGCCGCCCGTTTGTATATAAATCTCCGCGCGGATCGGGACATCCACGTGAGAAGCGTGAATTGAGTGACGACTTTGGTTCGAATGAAAAGCGGCGGACGGATCGCCGACTCAGACCTCCTCGTCCCGGAGGTCGCCGAAGACCTCTTCGGCGGTCGCGGGGGTATCGAAGTCGTGGTAGTGGTCGCCTTTCTCCTTCGTGAGGATGTTTAACGCCGCCGCGGCGCCGTCTCCGGCGGAGATGACTGCCTGCCACTCCTCGGCGCGGACCATCCCGCCCGTCGCGTAGGCGTTCTCGACGCTCGTCTCCATCGTCACGTCGACGTCGACGGTGTCGTCTTCGGAGAACGCACAGCCGAGCGACTCCGCGAGGTCGCGGCCCGCGCCGGTCGCGAGCACGAGATAGTCCGCCTCGTGGGTTTCACCCGCCGCGGAGACCGAGAACCCGTCGTCGGTCGATTCGACGTCGGTGACTTCCGCGTCTTGGCGGCGTTCCGCGCCGAAATCGTCCGCCTGTTGGCGAGCCGTATCGAGGAACGCACTTCCGTCGACCGACCCGATCCCGGGGTAGTTGAACAGGTGCGCCTTGTGCATCCACGTCTCGTCGGTGTCGAAGACGACCACGTCGAGACCGTTCTTCGCCGCGAACAGCGCCGCAGAGAGGCCCGCGGGGCCGCCGCCGACGATTGCCACTCGTGTCATCAGTCGTGAATACGTCGTCCGTCCTGTTGAGTGTTCTGTCGCAGTACTCGGGGACGGCTTCTACAGCGAATTTCGGGGAAAGAACCGTTGAGACGATCTGAAGAAGTGTTTCCACCGTGGAAACCGATGCGACAACGCTCTACGCACCAATCGTCTCGGAGTGGTAACCAGCTTTATTGAACTGCCTCGCGAGTGCTACGTGCGCCGATGACACACGCGCCATTCGAGAACGAACTGACGGTTTTCACCCACCGCGAGCGCGGGACGCTGGCGGAGTTTCACCGCTCTTTCGAGGACGCGGTCGCGACCGTCGAAGCCGAGCTCGGAGCGTCGCATCCGCTATGGATCGACGGCGAGCGGCACGATACGGATGGGACGTACGTCGTTACGAGCCCGAGCGATCACGACCTCGAGATCGGACGGTTCGCCGCCGGGACCGACGACGACGTCGACCGGGCCGTCGAGGCGGCCACGGCGGCGTTCGACGACTGGCGACGGACCCACTGGAGCGACCGCATCGAGCTCTTCCGGACCGCAGCGGATCGGATGCAGGATCAAAAATACGAGCTTGCGGCGACGCTGACGCTGGAAAACGGGAAGAACCGCTTCGAGGCGATGGCCGACATCGACGAGGCGATCGACTTTCTCAGATTTTACGGCCGGGAACTCGAACGCAACGACGGTTACGAGTTCGACACCGGCGAGCCGACGCCCAGGCAACACTGCACGAACGCGCTGGAACCGTTCGGCGTCTTCGGCGTGATCGGCCCGTTCAACTTCCCGTTCGCGATCTTCTGCGGGATGCTCACCGGCGCGGTCATCACCGGGAACACGGCGGTCGCGAAGCCCGCGAGCGCGACCCCCCTCGTCGCGCACAAGGCCGTCGAGATCATCTCCGACGCCGGAATCCCCGACGGGGTGGTGAATCTCGTCACCGGCAGCGGAAGCGACGTCGGGCGACCGTTAGTCGAGCACGAGGACGTCGCAGGCGTCGTCTTCACCGGTTCCAGGGCCGTCGGCCGGAACATCCGTCGGACGTTCTTCGAGGAGGAGAAATCCGGTCCGGTTATCGCGGAACTGGGCGGAAAGAATCCCGTGATCGTCACCGCGAACGCCGAGCTTGAGAAGGCCGTTTCGGGGGTGAAAAACGGCGCGTTCGGATTCAGCGGACAGAAGTGCTCTGCGACATCCCGCGTCTACGTCGACGAGGGGACGTTCGACGCGTTCACCGATCGGTTAGTCGCCGAAACGGAGGAACTCGTGATCGACGATCCGCGCGCTGAGGATGCCTTCGTCTCGCCGCTGATCGACGACAGCGCGCTCGAACGGTATGAGCGGATCTGCGAGACGGCGCGCGAGGTCGGTACCGTCCGAACGGGCGGAAGGGCCGTCGACGACCCCGGCCTCGCGGGCGGCCGATTTGTCGAACCGACCGTCGTGACCGACGTTCCGCACGAGCACGACCTCGCGCGCGAGGAGCATTTCGTCCCGTTCGTGACGATCCATCCCGTTTCGAGTTTCGAGGAGGCGATCACGAAGGCCAACGACAGCACGTACGGTCTGTGCGCGGGGCTGTTTTCGGAGGACGAGCGCGAGATCGAGACGTGGCTCGATCGAATCGAATCGGGGATGTGCTACGTCAATCGGGGGCAGAGCGCGACGACCGGCGCGCTGGTGCAGGCGCAGCCGTTCGGCGGCTGGAAGGCGTCGGGGACGACGAGCAAGTTCGCTGGCGGCTACTGGTATCTCCCGCAGTTTATGCGCGAGCAGAGCCGGACCGTCGTCGGCGACGTCGGCAGAGCGTAGTGTTCGTAGCAGCGATTGTATCGGTTAGCGAACTTCCTCGACGACCCACCCTGCGTAAGCGTCGAACTGGTCGTCATCGTGATCATCGGTGCGCCCGCCGTGTCGGGGGTTTTATCCGCTCCCCCAACGTTTCCGTAATCGGTTGTCATAGGATCTGACGACCACTTACCGGACCGCTGCTTAGCGCAGTGGTCCGGAGATTTTCCAGACCCAGAGCGTCCGGTGAGCGCCTCGCTCGCGTCATCGTCGCAGTCCCACTCGTCGCGTTCTCGAAAGCGCTCGTCTAGGTAGTGCCCGGAGAATAGATTCGAGTTCACGTACGGGCGGTCAGCAAGGGTCGCCTGGCTCATTTCGGATATACAGTACCCCCTCGGGGACCTCACAAATAGATGATGACAATGTCATTTCAATTGGACAATCGCCCGTTGAACAGGCTCGACGTCACCGGCTGGTCACCCGGACAGCACTACAGTACCGATTTGTGAGACAAGCCGCTCCGCGTCCCTATGGCGGGGGTGTACCCACGGCGATCGTACTCCTCGTCGATCGTCCCCAGTACCGAGTCGGAGACGCGGGCATCGATCTTTACCACCTTCCCGTTGTCGGGCGTGTTGGTGTCACGGCTCATATGCTGTGAGAAGTCTGTATCACCAAATCGCGAGTGGAATCAAACGCTGTCGTTCCGAAACTGCAGAAGATCCACTGAGACGGGGAGGTCGTCGAAATCGTCGTCGGCACCGACGACCAGCGTCAAGTCCTGCTCGTGTGCCAACGTCACGGCGTGAGCGTCCGCGAGCGAGATGTGGCCGTCGGCTTTAATTTCGCCCGCGAGCCGCCAATCAGCCCGGTCGAATTGGAGCCCGCGACGTTCCAGCGCCCGGAGATCGCGATCGGCCTCTCGAAGCGATTCCTTCGTTGGTTTCCCCTCGTCGGTCCCCTGGAAGCGGGCAACGAGATAGAATACCTCGCTGGCGTTCGTCTCGGCGATGCATCCCGGTATGTCGTTTGCAAAAACATCGGTCAGCAGGTCGGCGACGGCGTCGTGACCGGGTTCGTTATACAGGAACGCGATGATTGCCTCGGTGTCGAAAACGTAGCCCGAACTCATTCCTCGACGTCCTCATCCGCAGACGGGCGGAGTCGTTCAACGCGCTCTTCTTCGCGGCGCTTTTCCTCGTCTTTGAGTTCGCGTACTTTGTCCAGCACCTCTCCGGGTTCGTGACTCCCGGCGTGGATCCCGTGGAGTTCCCCGACAGATGGTACAGGCTCAATGACGATGCGCCCCTCTTCCTCGTACACAAACACCTCTCCGGGCGTGTCGATCCCGAACTTCTCACGAAGCGGTTTCGGGATGGTCGCTTGTCCCTTCTGAGACACTTGTATTACTTGCTTGACCTGAGTACTACTCGACATTCTTAGTTGTACTTACGACTCCGAGTTGTACTAAGTGTGTCGCCGACTAGTCTGTAAGCCACCGCGACTTTGCCGACTTCTCATTCAACTCGGAAACGAACAACCGAATCCGGCCCTGATTCGGCTCCGATCACGCCGCTCCCGTAGGCACATCTTGCAACCTTCTCTATAGAATCCGGAAGGTGAGTAGCAGCACACCAAACGGGTGATACCACTTCTACCGTTCACACCTACACACCCCAGCATCAGATTCAAGCCCTACACGGTTGTTTCTACAGCTATGGGAACGAAATCAGTCCGCCTCGACGAGGACACGTACGCCTATATCGAGGCGCACAAGCGCGAGGACGAAACGTTCTCGGAGGCGGTCGACCGCCTCACACACCGCCCGTCGGTTACCGACCTCGCCGGAATCCTCGATGAGGAGGATGTCGAGACGATGCGAGACGCGATCGAGATGAGTTCTCGTTGAGCAGCCGTTGGCCAACGAGGCGCTCTATGAAATCCGTCTCGGAGAGATCACAGAGATCGCCGCCGTCGGGAATCCGAACTGCGTAGCATCGTCGACCGAGTCGCTCGACGGCCACGGCGACGTCCTCCCTGAGATCGCCGTCTTCGATGACGTCGTCCATATTGAGGTAGTGCTTCGGAATCGTAACGAGACCGGAACCACCGTCGTGCCTAAGTTTCTGCATAGCTGCCGCGTGACAATCCCCTATGATAAAACTATCTCCAGATCAGCATCTAACGAGGAAACGACCCGCTTAGCCGAATCTTCTTTTGAATCTCGGGGTGACGCTGATCGGATCGATCGCGACGAGTGGGGTAGCGTGTGAAACACAAAAATCGGTTTTCGAGCGATTTTCGAAAAAAAAGCGATCGCACCCGGATCGGAGATCCGGATCTACGCCTCTGTCCGCTGACAGACGACCGCGAGCACGCTTTCGGATCGCTTCGCACGCGCGTATCTTCAACTACCACGGGGACCACCCCCCTACCCCCCTCGAATCGCGACGATCGTAATCATACTTAATTTGATATGACAGACGAACCGATTTCGCAGAACTCACCGAAGCGACGTCGACGGGCGACAAGCGCGGGCTCGCGTGTGGGATCGCACAGGAGGCCGCGCGGGCCCTTGTTTCGTTCTGGTTGGTCCTCAGGGTCGGGATTGAACAGTCCGTCCCGCGGCTGATCCCATCTGTACGCGAGGTCGAGTGTCGCAGGCGAGACAGCGGTGCGCCCGCTGCTCGTCGTCGCCGAAGGTGCGCCGGAAGTTCCGGCTCACGTGAGAACCGCAATGGAGGCACTGCGAGGGCTCGACAGACGAACCTCGTGAGAGGTTCATCATCGGGAGATACCTCCTTCGAGTACGTCGTTATGCCGATAGGTCGACCTCTTGGGTCTGTGAACGGAGTCGAATGACGGACGGCGAAGCGTCCGCCTCTTATAAATATCCGCCCTCCCCGAATTGAAACGCGCGAGACTCGCGGTGCTCGTCTCGCTGTTCCCCACTCGCTGCGCTCGTGGGGACGGGGGACAAGCCGATCTACAGTCGGCTCCGAATCGGCTTGAAAACGAGTCCGCCCTCCCCGAATTGAACGGGGGACAAGCCGATCTACAGTCGGCTGCTCTACCAGGCTGAGCTAAGGGCGGGCAAGTGAACGTAGCACCGCTGGCAGACTTAAGGGTTACTCATCGAAGCCGTCAGTCGGTTCGGTGCGCGAAGATAACAAACGGGTTCACGACGGTTCTCCGTGGTCCACGAGGAGCCGTTCGGCCGTGCGGTCGATCCGGCTCTGGACCGCGGCCAGTTCTGGAATCGTCTTCTCGTTATAGGCCCGCTTCGAGCAGTCGACGTGTTCGGGGACGATCTCGTGCGCTCGCTGCGACAGCGTCGCGAGCCGTCGCTGACTGTCCGTCGACGTCCACTCGGGGAGTGCGAGCCGTTCGACGGTCGATTTCGAGAGGCTCGATTTGCCGCCGGAGGAGATGTCGCGGAGACATCGCTGGTACGGCGCGGAGTTGAGCAGGGCGCAGAGATAGTGCGCCTCGCGCTCGTCGTCGGTGCCGACGAACATACAGTGATCTCCGGGCACGACCGGCTTCTCGCCGACTATCGGATCGGAAACGGTCGAGGCGACGGCGAAGTGCGGTTTGAATCCCAGTCGACACCAGACGACCTTGTAGTCGGCCCACGTGTACGGTCCGAGACCGAACAGCGAGTAGAAGGGACCGTCGTCGAACCACGACGAACCGCGGTCGAGTAGTCGGTCGCGATTCCTCTCCAGATACGCGTACGTCGCTGGGGTCTCCCTCCGGAGCGCCGCTTCGTTGTCGTCGCCGACGCCTCGTTGCGGGACGAGTTGCAGATCGTGCCCGAAGAGGCCGTACTTCACGACGTGTTTCGACTTCAGATACGGGTAGATGTGGTCCGATTCGAGCCCGTGTCGTTCGATCGTCTCGCCGTCCAGCGCGTAGACGGCTTTCGCGTCGTCCTTCACGCCGTGTCGGATCTCGTAGGTGCACGCCCCCAGAGCGCCGCGTTCGGCGTCGGAACGGATCCACGGCGACGACGGGTGTCCCGGGTCTGTCGGGACGAGGTGCGTCTCAGCGCGGGCCAGAGAACGACGCATCGCCGACAGCGACGCGAAGGGGTCGTCGAGTCGGTCGGTTTTCCGTGACTCGGATTCAGTCCGCTCGGTGCGTTGCCATCGCGTCGTGGGAATCTCCGGATCCGCGGGCTCCGAACTCGTCGTGATTCGGCAACCGAAGAGCGCGGTCCCCGCATCGACGTCCGAAAACGGGGCCAGCGAGCCGAAGTCGTGAACGCGGTCGTAGACGAGGGACCGGTCGCCGATTTTCGGGCGTCTGAGCCGTCTGCCCGCGGGGCCGGTGAGTAGGTCGCGTTTCAGAACTATCGACGCGCGCCCGTCGTCGCGAAGCAGTCGATGGAGACAGTGAACCGTGTAGGGAACCGACAGGTCGTCGTTCGCGAAGCCCAATCGCGCGTCGACACCGCGGTGATCGAACAGGTTCGGCGCTCGGTCGCCGTCGGACGCGGCACGCCAGCGCGCTTTGACCGTCTCCGGGAGCGCGTCCCACGTGAGCCACGGGGGATTCACGAGGAGCGCGTCCGCGCGCCGTCCGTTCAGCGGCTGATCTTCGGGAGTCGCGAGCGCCGCATCGCCGAGGACGACACGCGGGGCGAAGTGCGGTGCCTCGTGGCGGGGCGGTTCCCTCTCATCGACAGCAGCCAACTGAGATGGTTCCCTCTCCTCGACAGCGACCAACTGGGATGGCTTCGTCTCGTCGATGGCTGCCAGTCGGGACGATTCTGCCTCGCCGACGGACGCGAGCAGCGGTCGAACGGCGAGCAGGAGTGCGAGCCGAGCGGCCCGAACGGCGGTCGGCGAGACGTCGAAGCCGCGAACCGAGTCGAGAACCGATCGAAGACGTGCTTGTGGCGACGCGGTCGTCGTCTGTTGCGACGCGCTCGACTCGTTCGTCACGCATCGCTCCGCCGCGGCGGCCAAGAACGCACCGGCACCGCATCCCGGATCCAGGACGAGCGGATCGGTACCAACCTCCGTAGTGAACGACTGGAGTTCGCGGTCGGACTCCTCGAAGAGCGTTTCGACGGCGAGTTCGGCAACTCCTCGGGGGGTATCGTACCGACCGAAGGCCCGCCTAGTGAGCGGCGAGACGCACTCTCGGTGGAGTCTCGCCACGTCGTACGGCGAGGCCGACTCGGCGAAGTCGACGGCGAGCGGTCGAAATGCCGCCTCCGGGTTTTCCGGGCCAGACACCGACTCTCGCTCGATCACGCGCTCGTGGACGGTCTCGAACTCCGCGTCAAAGGATACGGCGGCGGCCGCCGCGAGCGGTTGTCTGACGCGGCACTGAACCGTTGATTCGAGCGCGTCGATCACGCGCGTGAGGAGGAAATCGAACGTCAGCGTCTCCACGAACAGGTCGCGGGCGACGTCTGTTTCTGTTTGCTTGTCGGGATGCGGGGCCGAGGCTTCCGGCGAGCGCTGAGACTGCTCGTGAAGTTTCGTGAAGACGTCCCCCTGTCGGTCGGAGACGTACTGTCGCCACGCGTCGAGCTCGGCCGCGACGACGGGATCGTCGATCGTCTCTTCCAGCGCGACTCGATAGCGTCGTATCAGTTCGGCGTCGGCGAGTCGGGCACAGCGCTCGGATCCCGAAAGTGCGTCTTTCCGATCGGACTGTCGCGCAGTTCGATGCGAATCGGCCATCGACTGGGTCACTCCTCCGGTATGTCGTCTACGGTTGTCTCATTCGGTGTGTCGTCCTCGTCTGATACCTCCGGTGTGTCGTCCTCGTCTGGTACAACTTCTGTGGACGGTGCCGATTCGGATCTTTTCGAGCGTTCCGCGGCGTCCTCGACACCTTCGGCGTCTCCGGCATCTTCGGCGTCTCCGGTAACTTCGGGGTCCTCGGCGGTTCCGCTGGCGCTGTCGGCCGCGTTATCCGTGGCTGATTGATCGGCCTCAGTCACGCGAACGCCCTTCGCCGCGAGGTGTCGCATCTGTCGCTGCGCGAAGTCCTCTTCGGAAGTCCCGTGCGTCGCGAGGACGTAGACGCGCGAGCCACCGGCGGGCCGCATCGTCCGTCCGGCGCGCTGGGCGCCCTGCCGTCGAGAGCCGCCGAGCCCGGAGACGACGATAGCCAGTTCGGCGCTCGGAAGGTCGATACCCTCGTCGCCGACCCGAGAGATCACGATCGTGTTGAGATCGCCCTCGCGAAACGACTCGAACACGCGCTCGCGACGGTGGTGCGCCATCTCACCGCTGACGAACGGCACGTCCAACGCGTCGGCCAACGCCTCGCCCTGATCGAGCCAGTCGACGAAGACGAGCGCCTTCTCGTTCGGGTGGGCGTCGAGCAGTCGGCGCGTCTCCTCAATCTTCTGGGGGTTCTCGGCGGCGATCCGGTGTTTGTCCCGACCGTCCGCGCTCGCCCACTCGTTGCGCGCGAACTCGTCGGACCACGCGAGGTACCGGATCTGCACCTCGGGTTCCTGGACGTACCCCGCCTCGAAGAGCTTCGACCAGTCGGTCCCGATCGGCGGGCCGATGAGCGTGAAAATCTCCCGTTCCCTGTCGTCCTCACGAACGGGCGTCGCCGACAGTCCGAGCCGGTGCTTCGCCTGGAGATCGGCGCTTCGGCGGTAGATCCGCGACGGGATGTGATGCACTTCGTCGTAGACGATGAGCCCCCACGCCCGCGAGTCGAACAGCGATCGGTGGCGGTCCATCCCCGCCGTCTGGTACGTCGCGATCGTCACCGGCCTGATCTCCTTCGTCCCGCCGTGGTACTCGCCGATCTGCTCGGGCGAAAGCGTCGTGTGCCGGAGGAGTTCCTCGCGCCACTGCGAGGCGAGTTCACGCGAGGGAACGAGCACGAGCGTCTCGCCGCCCACGGCCGCGAGCGTGCCGATCGCCGTCACCGTCTTGCCCGCGCCGGAGGGGCCGACGAGGACGCCAGAGCGCTGCTCGATAAACCGGTCGACCCAGTCGCACTGGTAGTCGCGGAGATCGACGGTCAGTTCGACGTCGAGCGGGTCCCCCGCGTCGAGATCGCGGTCGTCGATGACGGGGTAGCCTGCTTCGTACAGCGTGCGCTTGATCACGGCCTCCGCGCCGTCACGGACCCAACTCTGCGTGTCCGAGATCGGCGCGACTAGTTGTTCCTCGTCGAGTTTCTGCCGGGCGACGTTCCCCATCAGGCTCTCGGAGGCGCTTTCGAGGACCACGTAGCCGTCTTCGTGGGTGAACAGCCGAAATCGGTTCGCTCGCTTCCACTGCGACTCGACCCACTCTTCGAGCTTCGGAGTCCGTCGGGGAAGCACCGATCGCATCAGCGAGAGCAACTCCTCGACGTTGTCGAACGGGGCCTGCCAGATGTCTTCCTGCCTGATCTCGTAAATGTACCCGCGGGTGTTCGTCTCCCGGTCCGCGGTGGTGCGCTCCCGACGCCCCGTCGAATCGACGAGGTGGGCGAACTGCGAGAGCTGCGCACGGGTGTACTGCGTCGGTCGGTCGACGATCACCTCGCGACGTTCGGGAAAGACGACGATGCGCTCGCGCTCGGCCAACTCGTTCCACTCGCTCGGAAAGTAGACTACGGGGTCGGTCTCGACGTTCACGCGGGTGAGCGCACCGTCTGCCGTGAGAGAATCGAGGTCGTTGGCCGCATCGGCCTGTGCCGTTCCCAATCGACGGGCGACTTCGGATGCAGTGACGACGGGACGACCTTCGGCTTCCAAGACGTCGCGGAACCGTTCGAGGTCGACGCTATCTCTCGGCTTGCTGTCGCTACTGTCGTCGCGCCGTTCGGACCGGTCGAGGGCGTCATCGGTCCCGGTGGGTCCGCGAGACGATGAATCGGCAGTACCCTCCTCGTTCGTCATTGTTCCAGCAACGGTACCGACCGGGAAACCGCTTGCGACTACTCGCCGATCGGGACCCGGGCCGTTCAGGGGTATCGAGTGCCCTCGGGAGAGTTATCAGATCTGGTGTAGGCACACCGTGTTTCCGGTGAAAGCTGTTTTCGGTGGCGCGGGTGGGCGAGCGTTCAGTGCTGGATTCGAATACAGAAATTCCACGAGCACACTGGAGGCGTGAACACACCGGGTTTCCGGTGAAAATTCGGAAAGTCGAATCCAGTTGTGTTGCCAGAGAGCGATCGAACACGGATCGGAAATCGATCCCATATTGCTGTCGGACCGTTCGCGATCTCGAAGTCTCGGACACCGAGTTTCCGGTGAAATACGCCGTACACACCGGTGCCGTATTCGGAAACATCTCATACCGAGATGCGTATTCTGTCCTCTGAAAAGAAACAAATTTATACTACATCTTCGTTACCGTTCATTGAGTCACTCGCACGCTAGTGAAGGAAAGTCATCGACCTTACTGGAGGTGAAAAGACCCACTGAAGCCGTCACCCGATTCAACGACGTGTTTCCGGGATCGGTTCCGCGTGGCGCCTCTGCCGGTCTCCCGTGTTATTCGTACCGTTTCACCTGTCCTTTCTCCCTATCTGTTTGTTGAAGAGCCGTTTTCGTCCCCGGGAATTCGGGCTAAGAACCGGATCGTCACGGGAGACCACACCACGTTTCCGGTGAACTAACCTCCGTTTCGTCACGACCCCACCCCCGACTGTCCCATTTCATCGGAAACCCGGTGTGTGCCCGCTCTGTCTCCCCCGACTCAACCCACCACGAGTGGGTTCTACCACTCGGCTGCGACTCCCTCCCGACTCGCGCTGAATAACAACGTATTTCACCGGAAACCCGGTGTCCTGTAGTATGCCGGACACCAGCGACGACCTCTTCACCCGGGAGGATCCCATCTTCGCTAACAAGGAGTTACTCGAGATCAATCATCTCCCCGGTGAGGGTCGAATCGTCGGTCGCGACGACGAAATATCGGATCTCGCTGCCGCCGTCAACCCCGCGATCTTCGGTCAGAGCCCGAGCAACGTGCTCATCTACGGGAAGACCGGCACGGGAAAGTCCCTCTGTGCGAAGTACGTCTCCCAGCGTCTCGTCGACACCGCGGGCGAGGAGGACGTGACCGCGACGTTCGCCTACGTCGACTGCGCGCAGGACACCACCGAGACGCAGGCCGTCCAGACGATCGCGGACAGCGTCAACGAACCGGAGGTGACCGGGATCAAAGTCCCGGACAAGGGACTCAGCACGTCGACGTACTACAAGCGGTTGTGGCGCATCCTCGACGCCCAGTACGACGTCGTCCTCATTCTCCTCGACGAGATCGACAAGCTCTCTGACGACGACATCCTGATGCAACTCTCTCGGGCCGGTGAAGCCGGGAAGATCGACCAGTGCAAACTCGGGGTCATCGGGATCAGCAACAAGATCCAGTACAAAGACCGGATGGACGAACGGGTGAAATCCAGCCTCTGTGAGCGGGAGTTCGTCTTCCCGCCGTACGACGCGAACCAGCTCCGAGACATTATGGACGCGCGGTCGGACGCCTTCCGCGACGGCGTCCTCGACGCCTCGACTATCCCACGCGCGGCCGCTCTCGCCGCACGGGAACACGGCGACGCCAGAAAGGCGATCGACATCCTCCGGTACGCGGGCGAGATCGCGCAGTCGACGGGGGCGCAGACCGTTCGCGAGGAGTTCGTCACGCAGGCCCGCGAACGCGCCGAAACGGACCGATTCCGCGAGCTCATCCGCGGGTCGACGCCCCACTCACGCTACGTCCTGCAGGCGCTCGCGATTCTCTCTCTATCCAGCGATCGTCAGGAGGGCTTCCGCACGAGTCGCGTCTACGAGGTCTACGAGAACATCTGCAACGGACAGGGATCGGACACGCTTTCGCTTCGCCGCGTTCGCGACCTCCTCAAAGAGCACGCGTTCCTCGACATCATCGAGCAGTCGAAACACAGCGGCGGGAGCGCCGAGGGGAGTTACACGAAGCACCAACTGCTTGAAGACCCGCAGGTCGTCAGAGACGTCCTCGGCGAGGACGTCGCCTAGTCTGTCTCGCTGAAAGCGACCTCTTCGTCGGGAGCGATCTTACCCGCGGAGCACGTCGTCGATATCGGCGATCGATTCGAGGACGTAATCGGGTTCGACGTCGACTTCCTCGATCGTCTCTCTGTCGGTTACCCCCGAGAGCACCAGCACGGTCGTCATTCCGGCGCGTTCGCCCATTCGAATGTCGGTTTCGATCCGGTCACCGACCATCAGACACGCTTCCGGCTCGACGCCGACGACGTCGAGCGCGGTCTCGACCATCCGCGGGGAGGGCTTTCCGAGGATCTCGTCGACCGTCCGCCCGGTCACGCCCTCGATCGCGCCGATCATTCCGGCGGCGTCGGGAATCTCCCCGTTCTCGGTCGGACAGGTCCTGTCTGGGTTGGTCGCCAGAAACGGTGCGCCGCCGTCGAGCGTTCGCATCGCGACGTCGAGTTTCTCGTAATCGAACTGTCTGTCCATTGAGGCGACCAATAGGTCACCGGGGGCGTCCGTCGTCGTGACTCCTGCGTCGCGGAACTCCTCTACCAACGGCGATTCGCCCACGACGTAGGCTTCCGCGTCGGGGTAGTGGTCTCGGACGTACTGGGCCGTCACCCATCCCGAGTTGATCACGTCGTCGACACTGGTCTCGACACCCAGTCGCTGGAGTTTTTCGCTGTAATCCTGACGGCGTGAGATCGCCTTGTTCGTCAGGAATAGCACCGTTCCGAGTCGCTCTCGGAGTGTCTCGATACTTTTGTCGGCTCCGTCGATGAGCCCCTCCCCGAGATAGACTGTCCCGTCGAGATCCAAGATCGCCGCTTCGTAGGCTTCACGCATCGCTTCTCGCCTCCGTCGACTTCGGGTGGACTGTCGCCACGGTCGACTTCGGATGGACTTTCGCCACGGTGGACTTCGAGGTGGGCTTCCGCCTCCGTCGACTTCGAGGTGGGCTTCCGCCTCCGTCCACTCTGCGACGCCACCGACCCCGCTTGACTCCACTCATCGGAGCTCCTGCCTTCGACGACCAGCGTTATTTACGAACGATTTGGTTTGCATTAGTAAATACCTATGAGATTGTTCCACGATTGCTGTTCCCCGGCACATCTCATCGACTCGCGTCGACGTACGGATTCGGTGCCACGGTCGCCGTTATCTCCGTTTGCACGTGTGGTTCGACTTTGGGATTCTCCGAGTCGCCACCGGGTTCCCCCCACACGAGCGTTACTTCGGTACCGGGATCGGCGTACTCCGGTTCGACGACCGCCAACGAGAGGACAGATCGCTCGTTGTACGTGTATCCGAAGTACTTCGAAACACCAGCGTTTTCCCCGTCTTTCAGCACCTCGTCGTAGTGAAAAACCGCCCAGTACGGCATCGAGAGGTCGAAGTACTTGTACGTCTCTCCCTCTCGGAGAAGCGACGCAAACAGTTCTAGGACGTCCGCATCGTCCCAAACGAGGGTCACTTTCCGCCGCTGGGGTTCCTCCACCATCGAGGAGAGCGCTTCGCGGCCGACGAAGTCGTGGTCGAAGTCGATGAACCGCTCATAACCCAACTCGATCGGGTTCAAGTAGTACTCCGAGATGTCGTCCGGATCGAAACTCCCGCCGAGCGTACTGATCGCTTCGTACCCGTCGGCGTCGAGCCACTCGCGGTACTCGCGCATCCCCTCGCCGAAGATGGCCGGTAGTGGACGCGCGATCCACCCCTTTTCGGCACCCTGGGCCTTGTAACTCTTCTCGCCGAGCTCTCTGAGTCCGTGGGGTTCGCCCGCGCCCACGAGCGCGTCTCGGACGGTTTCGTGCTCTTCCCACGGCCCCCAGATCTCGAAGCCAACGTTCGAGGCCATCGAATGCTTCAACGCCCGCACATCGACGCCAGCGATCGTCATCTCGTCGAAGTTGAAGAACGGGATGTCCGGAATCTCTCCTTCGACGGCGTCGCGCATCACGTCGAGCGCGTTTGGTCCTTGCAGCTGATATCTGAACGTATCGTGCGGTTCGTCCTTGTCGTGATAGCGCTCGTCGGCGTGGACCGTCGCGTCGTAGTCCCCGCGTTCGAGGTTGTACTCGACCCAGTTAGGTGCGACCGGCGTCCCGGTGAGTTTCAGCTCGTTCTCTCCGAGATAAAACAGAATGGCGTCTCCGATCAGATTCCCGTTGGGGTTGCACGCGACGAACTGCTTGGCCTGTCCGGGGCCGAAGCCGTCGAAGTCGTTGACGCCGAGGTCCTCGAAGACGTCGAGTGCTTCCGGACCTTCGACGTACAGGTCCTTCTGATGGTGCGAGAGATCGGAGAGACTGCACGTCTCCCGCCAACTGCGCACTTCTTCGATCCAGTTCGTATGCTCTGAGGCTACCGGGTACGGATGACGTCCGCGGTTCTTTCGCAGTAGTTCAGCAGGGTTGTCAGCGGATTGGAGGGCCGCTTCGAGATTCTTTTCGACCATACCCCACACGTTCTCGAGAGTCTGCCTTAAAAATTACTCATACCACGGGTAGCGTGAATAAAATTTTGGGCGGAGACGACTGGTGAGTCGTCGCTGACTCACTCCTTCGATTCGACGATATGGACGGACTCAGGCTCGATATCTATCGCCAGTGCCCGCGCTAACCCCACGCGCTGTTGTTGACCGCCCGATAGGGTTTGCGGATCTCTATCGGCCAACTCTTCGATATCGAGCAGTTCGAGCAGTTCGTACGCGCGCTCTCTGCGTTCTCCTTTGCCCACGCTGTAGTACACCACTTCGGCGGGACCGTCACCGAGATTGATAGACGCTTGCGACCGCCTCGACAACTTCTCGCCAGTCCCGGTAGGCGTCGGCGATGACGTCACTGTCACCCGACGGCCTAAAGGTCCGACCGGTTGGACGGCAGGCATCGATGTCGTCGAGGCCATCCCAAACCTCTACTGCGAGTCCCGCCGCGAAGCACGCGCCGAGTGCGGCCGTTTGCGTTACGTCCGATCGAACGAGCGGGCGGTCGATGAGATCGGCCTGACACTGTGCGAACACGTCGTCTTGGATCGCACCGCCGTCGACGAGCAGGCGGTCGTGTTCGACACCCGTCGCGTCCTCGGCGGCATCTACCACGGCCCGCGTCCCGAAAGCGATCGCCTCCATGGCCGCTCGAACCACGTCCTCGCTGCCGACATCCCTGTGCAGCCCGAACATCCCGCCCCGGGCGTCGGGCATCCAATACGGAGCGCCCAGCCCGCCGAAGGCGGGTACGAACTGTCCCGTCCCCGGCTGGCCGGTTCGGTCCCCGTGGTCGAACCCACCGGCGTCTTCGAGCAACCCGATCTCTTGGAGCCACTCCAAGACGGCCCCGGTGGCGAAAACCGGTCCTTCCAGCCCGTAATGGGGATCCTCTCCGGCGCGCTGAAACCAGATCGTCGTCAACAGCTCCCCGTCGGCGTCGATCGGTTCGGGTCCCGTGTTCTGCAGGAAGAAGTTACCCGTCCCGTAGGTGACTTTCGCGTCGGCGTCCCCACGGGCGACGCGCCCGAGCAATGCCGCCTGCTGGTCACCCATAACACCCGTCACCGGGATCGCCGCGTTGAGAATTCCGTCGGGGTCAGTCATCCCGAACCCGTCGGGGTCGCTGGAGGCGTGAACCGTCGGCAGCGCTGCACGCGGCACGTCGAACAGATCCAGCAGATCGTCGTCCCACTCACGCTCGCGGATGTCGAACAGCATCGTCTGTGCGGCGTTGGTGACGTCGGTCGCATGCGTACCGGTGAAGTTGTAGAGCAACCACGCGTCGACAGTCCCGAGTAGCACCTCGCCATCGGCCGCCCGGTCGCGGAGCGAGTCGCCACCAGCTATCCCCCCGTGATGTGGGGTCCCTCTGACCGAGCGACTGACACTGCTGCACTGCTCGCCTCCGTTGTCAAGGAGCCACGTGGCGTTCGGGGCGGCGAAGTATGGGTCTGGTTCCAGTCCCGTCCGTTCTCTGATGAGTTGTTTTTCCGCAGCGTCGAGTGCGCGGATCTGCGCCGCAGTCCTGCGGTCACGCCAACTGAGCGCGCGGGTGACCGGACGACCGGACTCAGCGTCCCAGAGGAGCACCGTCTGACGCTGACTCGAAATTCCGAGCGTCCGCAACTGTTCGGAGTCGACGTCGCCTCGGGCGAGTCCCCGGCGGATCGCGTCGGTTGCACACCCCCACAGTTTCAACGGATCGTACTCGATCCTGTCCGGCGGTGTGGCCCGCTGGTGGTGGGCGGTGAACGCCGCCGAGATCAATTCTCCTGCCGCGTTGAACACCACGAACCGGGTCCCACTGGTCCCTTGATCGAGCGCTCCGATGTAGGTCTCGTCGGTCATTCGTTTCGCAACGCTGCGAATAACCGTTCTGAGAAATTCAGCTCGACCCCGCTGGGACGGCGGCCGGTCGCCTGCGGACCGACGGTCACTTCGCACCGTTCGAGTACGCCACGCTGTGCCAGTTCGTATAGGAGTCGCTTGACCGTCCCGCCGGTCAGATCCGTTCGATCGGCGATCTTTTCGGCCGCGGCTTCGATCGTGACCTCACTATCCAACGAGAGTTCAACGAGGTGTGCGACCACACGCTGCTCGTTGTCCGAGAGAGCGAGCACCGTCCCGACCGGGATACCTGCCGTCGGAACGGACGCGGTACCGATGTCGACATCTTCGTCCCGGAGCCGCGTTGCGTCGTCTGCCTCGGCGTTAATCGCCGCGACGAACAGCGCGGCCAACGCGTCGTGAGCGTCGCCGTCGGCCCAGTCGGCGATCTGCTGGGCGTGGACGTGATCGAGCGTCTGCGATAGTCCGCGAGAGCCGCGAACAGTGAGGATATCGACGAGTTCGTAGGTGTAGGCGGGAACGTGGATCTGCTGCTCCGGAATCGGCAGCGAGAGGTCCTCGGGAGGCGTCCGACCGACACCGATCCACGCGAGGTCCCCGAACGGTTCGAAGAACGAGTAGAGATCGGCGAGATCGACCGTTCCTCGCTCGCCGAGGTGATCGACGGCGACGAGGACGGTCTCGTTGGCGTCGGTCACTCCGGCGATCCGCTCTCTGAGCGCGTCGGTACTCACCCCTCGCTCGGGGATCGTTTCCACGAGCAGATTGTCGAGGAGCTGTCGGTACAGTTGAAACCGACTCGTCGCCCGCCGCCCGTCCAAGTAGACGAACTGCACGTCGGGACGGTCGGTCCCGCCCCGCGTCGCGGTGTAGAAGGGATTGCTCGCGGTCACCTCCGCGTCGAGCGCCGAGATTAATGCGGTCACGATCGCTGATTTGCCGGACCCTCGCGGCCCCCAGACGTAGACGTTTGGCGGAACGGATCGGTCGAAAAGCGGGTCGATCGCGTTCAGTAGCGCCTCGAACAGCGTCTCTCTTCCCACGGGTTCCGAGAGATGCACAGCGGGGTTCAGCGAGTCGCGATCGACAACCAGTTCGTTCTTGCTCCGCCGAGTACGCCGACGTTCGATGCGTTCTGTTAGGTCCATACAGCTCCCGTGAGTTATGCAGTATACGGGAGAGTGGCCGTAAAACTCTTTTTGCTGATCTCGTGTTCGTCGAGCCGTCCGTGATATCCGTGAACGGCCGCGTTTCACGGCCAAGCATCCGTCCGGCTCCGAACGTCGTCGAACGTGCCCTCGGCCCACGAGACGAACTCGTCGCCTGTCCCGTCAGCGCTCGCGACGAGGTTCCCGTGCTCGTCGTACGCGCCGAGGTACGCGTGGCCGTCGACGAGCAGCAGTCCGAACTCGAGCGGCTCCCTGGAAACGTAGAGGGTGAACCCGCCGAGTTCCTCGGCGCGCTCGAGCGCCTCGGGGTACTCTTGGGCCGACGCAGTGAGCACGTCGCGGTCGACGATCAACTCGACGACCGTCTCGTCGCCGATCACGCGGTTTGCGGCCCGATTGAACACCCGGCTCACGATCGGGGTGATTCCGTAGAACTCTTCGACGGGCGCGTCACCGACGACGGAGAGAAATCGGTCCAGCGGCGCGTGCGGGTCCTCCGCGGTCGCTTCGGTGTACGTCGCCTCCGCGAGCGTGTCGCAATCGATCTCGTCGGTGGCCGTTCCCAGATTTTCGAGGAGCGTCCGAAATTGATTCGAGACGACCATACACCGCTCGAACGTGTCGTAGCTGTCGGCGACAAACTCGCCCGCGTGCGTGAGAGAATATCCTTCCTCGGTGGAGATCTTCTCCGCCCAGCCCCGTTCGACGAACGCACCGACCGCTCGCTGTGCGGTCTCTCTGGCGCACTCACACCGCTCGGCCAGTTCGCTCGGTCGAGTGGTCCCCGTTCGCAACGCTCGAAGGATCTCGATTCGGGTCGCTGATCCGGCCAAAAACGCGATGTCGTCCCGCGCGTTCATCCCTTCAAACCGTCCCGCTCCGCTGCTATTAGCCTGTCGAAGGTGACTCCGCACTCAGCCGAGGAGGCCCAGGTCGTCGATCCGCTTGACGATCTCTTCGACCGCCGTCTTCGCGTCGTCGGTCCGCTTGCCGCCGGTGATGACGATCTTTCCGGAGCCGAACAGCAGAATGACGACCTCCGGCTCATCCATTCGGTAGACGAGACCGGGGAACTGCTCGGGTTCGTACTCGACGTCTTCGAGGCCGAGACCGATCGCGAGCGCGTTCAGATTCAGGTTGTGACCGAGGTCCGCGCTGGAGACGATGTTCTGGACGGTGATCTCTGGGTCCTCGTCGACGGGGATGCTCAGTCCGCGGAGCTTATCGAAGATGATGCCGAGCGCCTCGTGGACGTCGTCGATACTCTTTGCGCCCGTACACACGATCTTACCCGAGCGGAAAATGAGCGCTGCGGCCTTCGGCTCCTGCGTCCGATAGACGAGCCCCGGGAAGTTGTCCGGGTTGAAGTCCGCTCCGGGGAGGTCCTCGGCGAGGGCTTCGAGGTCGAGCTCTTGGCCGATACCGGTCGATGCGACTACGTTTTGGATCTCGATTGAATCTGCGGGCGCACTCATACTCTGTCGGACTATCTTCGCCCTCCCTTATAAAGCCCCGTTATAAATAGGGAGGACGCGAGTGGTCGATAAGGTAGGATCTGTCAGAGTCACATCGGCCTCGGAGACTCTCGTCGCGTTTGCACGTTTTCGCTCAGCCGATCGCACGACGGCTTCGATCGAGTGAGCAACCAGTTGCAACCGCTCCTATCGGTTGGTACCACGTCACGTTCGTTCGATATCATGTTGCATCTGATCGGGATTCACGTCACGTCTCCCGGGTCTCTGAACCGGTGAAAGTAGCCCTTCGCGAGGCAAGCTTCGGCCTGACGAAGCCGGTAGGAGACTGTTGATGGGGGACTGCCGAGTCTGTCTGCGAGTTTATCGATTGTGATCCCGCGGGGCGTCTCGTAGTATCCGCGTTCGATGGCCGCCCAGAGCGTTTCGCGTTGCTTCCGTGGGATCGAGACGGCCGCAAGCGAGTCGTAGTCCACCTGCTGGACGGTTCCGAGTCGCTGCATACTCATCGAGATCCCGTCCCGAAGGTGGTCCTCGACCGAACCGTAGAACACGTCGACGTTCTCCTCGGAGCGCAGCAGACAGCGCCAGCGGTGGACGCACCCCCGCCGTCGGGATTGGAACACGATGCCGTGATCGAGGTGGCGGGCCGCGAGCGCCAACACGGAGTTACTGGTGTGCAGGCGCGTCACGAACGTGTAGACCGCCAGTGTTGTCGGAGAGCGTTCGATCACCTCGTGCTCGCGGGCCGCTCCGCACTCCGTCTCGGTCATTCGCTCTCGATCCTCCTCGTCATCGAGCCTGACTGCCTCGATCTGGTCCAGCCGCTGTGAGGGGCCACCGAACCGTTCGATGTGCCACAGCTGATCCCGCTGGACACAACTCGCGATCGACTCCGCACACACGCTCGGGGCCTCGATACACACGTCCATCACTGGATCGATTCCCTCGTCGTAATGGAGTTCGATAGTCAGTTCACGCATAGATTCTCATATACCGTTTCGTTACGTTCTGCCCGTTCGTGGGCTCTCATTGTCCCCGGACGACTGTTGTACCTGAACGGCTTTGTTATAGCCGAGGTTCACGTGGAAACCTCCAGTTACCTGACTCCGACGAGCCGTCTCGGTTATGGGGAGATCCGTTCTCGGCGGGGCTGCCGTCCTCGATCACGACCGTCTCTCTGATCGATTTCGCGGTGAGACAGACCGACGACCGCTGCGCTCCCACCGCACCGCACGGCGAAGTTAGTCCTCGCCAATTCAGGATATATCCTCTTGGCGACCGATCGTTTGAAGTGAGTGATGCCGTTACGACGTGATTACCTCCGAACAGCCGGGTGCCTCGCGGTCGGTTACCTCCTCGCGGGCTGTTCTGGAGCGCCGACGAACGAGGGAGAAGAAGAGACGACCACGGCGACAGCAACATCAACGGCGACAGCGACATCCACGGCAACTCTCACTGACACCCCGACGCAAACGTCGACCCCGGAAACGGGTATCACTGAAGTCGCGGTCGGGCCGGAGGGTCGGCTTCGCTTCGTCCCCGAGACGGTGGAGATCAGCGTCGGCGATACCGTTCGATGGGAGGCGCTCAGTCCGGGTCACAACGTCACGAGCCATCCGGATGCGTCGCCGAAGTGCGAGAATCCGGAAGGCGTCGAGCCGTTCACATCCTACGAAGGCGACCAGCACTTCGCCATTATGGACGTCGACGAGGTCTTCGAGCACACGTTCACGGTCGCAGGCACGTACGTCTACGTCTGCACACCGCACGCCGGACAGGGAATGGTCGGAACGGTGATCGTCTCCGAGTAGTCGCAGTCCCCCGACCGTGGTCTGGTGCGACGAACAGTTCGCCTATGGCTCCCCGGTGACCATTCGGCTCTCTCTAACGCAGTTGGTGTGGAACAAGCGACATTTCATCGCCGATAGCACGATACATCTACGTATGTCACAACAGGACCAGCGCGATTCGAGCCGTGGCGACGGCGATTCGATCCGAGACCGATTCCTGGCACGACGGCGGTTTTTGATGCTCTCTGGGTCGGTAGCCGGAGTCGGTGTCCTCGCTGGCTGCGGCGGGACGACGGAAGAGGGGACCGCGACTGAGACGGATACTGAGGCACCGACGCCGACTTCGCAGCCCGAGCCGACGGCGACAGAGACGGAGACCGAGACGGAAACAGCCGAGCCTGAACAGCCCTCGCTCGCCGAGCGGTATCCCGGGCTTCGCATCCTCTCACCGGAGCCCGAAAACGCTGAAGCAGCGGAACGTGCGACCTACGGCGATTACATCACGCCCCGCGAGGAGCACTACATTCGGAATCACTATCCGACCCCGGATATCGAGGAGTCCGAATGGGCCGTCTCCCTGACTGGACTCGTCGACAGCGAGATCGACCTCTCGATGGAGGAGATCAAACGCTCCTTCTCGACCGAGTCGATTACGCACACGATGCAGTGCGCCGGAAACGGCCGCTCGTACTTCGAGCCGCAGGTCGGCGGTAATCAGTGGACTTTCGGTGCCGTCGGCAACACCGTCTGGACCGGCACTCCCGTCTCGGAAATTCTGGAGTACTACGGCGCAGAGACGAGCGACGGCTACTTCCTAACAGTGATGGGCGGGGAGCATCCCGAGGGTGAGGACGTGTTCACCCGCTCGATTCCGATGGAGAAAGTGATGGACGACACCCTCCTGGCGTACAATATGAACGGTGCCCCGCTCGCTTCCGATCACGGGTTCCCGGTTCGGCTGCTCGTTCCCGGATGGTTCGGCTGTAACAACATCAAGTGGGTCAACCGAATGCACGTGATGGAGACGATGGTCATCGGCGACGAGTGGGAGGAGCCTGGTGCCCCCGAAGACGGTCAGCGGACCTACACACACTGGCAGCAGTACTCCTACCGGGTCGTCCCCGAGGAGGATACCCGGGCCGAACACTACGAAGACATCCCGGTGTACGACACGCGCGAACAGATGGAGCGGACCGACGAGATCCGCAATGCGTATATGTACGACCAGGTCGAGAAATCTATCATCGCGTATCCCGGCGAAGAACAGACCGTGACACCGTCGCCGTCGGGTACTATCGAGGTCATCGGCGTCGCGTGGGCTGGCGACGACGCCGTCGAGTCAGTCGAGGTCTCGACGGACGGTGGCGAAACCTGGGGAGATGCCGAGTTCTTCGGGCCGGTCGGCGAGGCGACGGGCTGGCGGCAGTTCCGATACGTTTGGGAGAATCCCGAACCGGGCGAACATATGCTCGCCTCACGGGCGACTGACGAGCGGGGATACGCCCAGCCGGCGACTATCTCTGCCCCCGAAGACCAGATCCGTGGTATTGAGAACGATATGTACCCCTGGAATCAGGGTGGCTACGGCGAAAACGCGTACGAATCGCTCGCGGTCACGTGCACGGTGGAGGAGCAATGAGCATCGAACCTGGCCACATCGCGATCGTGCACCTGACGGGGCGACTCGTCGACGGCCCCGAATCGGGCGAGGTGTTCGAGACGACGGACGTCGATGTCGCGCTCGAAACAGGAGTCTACCACGACCACCGCGATTTCAAGCCGTTGGAGTTCCGAGTCGGCGAATCATCGGTCCTCCCCGGAATCGATGAGGCCGTCCGAGGAATGTCGCCGGGCGAATCCACGATGATCGTTCTCGATCCCGAGGACGCCTACGGAACCGTCGACGAGGACGCGATTATCACGGTCCCTCGCGACGAGCTCGAAGCACGGAGCCACGCCACTGCAGAACCGGGCGAACTCGTTGAAAGCGGACTCGGCGACGTGGGCTGGATCACCCGAGTTAGTGACAATCAGGTTACTATCAACTTTAATCACGAACTCGCCGGGCAACGCGTGTCCTTCGATATCAAGGTCCTCGAATCGCACGCCGGAATCACTGAACAGGAGATCGAGTCCGAATAGCACTCGCGCACGTGCGAGAACACGCCGCCTCTATCCGATCTCTATGGGGATGGTATCCCCGTCGTCGTGGCTGGCTGAGCAGCCGTAGCGCTGTCGGGCCTGGTGGTCATTCGTTCAGTATTTCTCACTGACACGTGCTGTTGTTAGACGATCACACATATCTTCCACGATTTTTCGAAAACCGTTCGGGATCAACGGGGTTAAGTACAACCCGGCCATCAGCCAGTAATGCGAAGAACACAACGCGACTGCGGCCGGTTAAACTCCGGACGCGATCGCTCTCCGACCCCCGCGGCATCGGCCGCGGGACGGGACGGATTCAACGGGTTTATACCCGTACACCGTTTCGCTCAAGTCGGACACGAAATGAGGATTCCACCCCTGCGGTCCGCCGTATAGATGGGATCTGATGTTAGCCTTGGTGGTTCGGTGACACCTGTCTGGTGTTTACTGAACCACTTGAACGGACCACGCAATGATTGGTGATCTCCACTCTTTATAGAGTGGAAATCCCGCCGCCCTCCCCCTTCTTTTGAAGGGGGAACCCATTCCGGTTGATCCTGCCGGAGGCCATTGCTATCGGAGTCCGATTTAGCCATGCTAGTCGCACGAGTTCATACTCGTGGCGGAAAGCTCAGTAACACGTGGCCAATCTACCCTACAGAAACGAACAACCTCGGGAAACTGAGGCTAATTCGTTATACAACTCTCATATTGGAATATCGAGAGTCACAAACGCGTTAGCGCTGTAGGATGAGGCTGCGGCCGATTAGGTAGACGGTGGGGTAACGGCCCACCGTGCCCATAATCGGTACGGGTTGTGAGAGCAAGAGCCCGGAGACGGAATCTGAGACAAGATTCCGGGCCCTACGGGGCGCAGCAGGCGCGAAACCTTTACACTGCACGACAGTGCGATAAGGGGACTCCGAGTGCGAGGGCATATCGTCCTCGCTTTTGTGTACCGTAGGGCGGTACACGAATAAGAGCTGGGCAAGACCGGTGCCAGCCGCCGCGGTAATACCGGCAGCTCAAGTGATGGCCAATCTTATTGGGCCTAAAGCGTCCGTAGCTGGCCCTGAAAGTCCGTCGGGAAATCCACACGCTCAACGTGTGGGCGTCCGGCGGAAACTTCAGGGCTTGGGACCGGAAGGCTCGAGAGGTACGTCCGGGGTAGGAGTGAAATCCTGTAATCCCGGACGGACCACCGATGGCGAAAGCATCTCGAGAAGACGGATCCGACAGTGAGGGACGAAAGCTAGGGTCTCGAACCGGATTAGATACCCGGGTAGTCCTAGCCGTAAACGATGTTCGCTAGGTGTGGCACAGGCTACGCGCCTGTGCTGTGCCGTAGGGAAGCCGAGAAGCGAACCGCCTGGGAAGTACGTCTGCAAGGATGAAACTTAAAGGAATTGGCGGGGGAGCACTACAACCGGAGGAGCCTGCGGTTTAATTGGACTCAACGCCGGACATCTCACCAGCCCCGACTACAGTAATGACGGTCAGGTTGATGACCTCGCCACGATGCTGTAGAGAGGAGGTGCATGGCCGCCGTCAGCTCGTACCGTGAGGCGTCCTGTTAAGTCAGGCAACGAGCGAGACCCACACTCCTAATTGCCAGCAGCAGTTTCGACTGGCTGGGTACATTATGAGGACTGCCAGTGCCAAACTGGAGGAAGGAATGGGCAACGGTAGGTCAGTATGCCCCGAATGGGCTGGGCTACACGCGGGCTACAATGGTCAAGACAATGGGTTGCCACCTCGAAAGAGGGCGCTAATCTCCGAAACTTGATCGTAGTTCGGATTGAGGGCTGAAACTCGCCCTCATGAAGCTGGATTCGGTAGTAATCGCATTTCACAAGAATGCGGTGAATACGTCCCTGCTCCTTGCACACACCGCCCGTCAAAGCACCCGAGTGAGGTCCGGATGAGGCTGTCTCACCGACAGTCGAATCTGGGCTTCGCAAGGGGGCTTAAGTCGTAACAAGGTAGCCGTAGGGGAATCTGCGGCTGGATCACCTCCTAACGACCGAGACCAGGCCGACGCGCCTGGCTCACTTTCACTCATCGCGTCCACCGTTCAAGAACTCACACACACCAGACAGGCACCTAAGAACCACCAAGGCTAACACGGGCCCGTAGCTCAGCGGTAGAGCACCTCCTTTGCAAGGAGGACGCCCTGGGTTCAAATCCCAGCGGGTCCATCGCCCAATCCACTCGACGCACGAGACCGCCTCACACGGCGGCACTCGAAACGAGCCCCTTAAGTGGGGCAACCAACTCGACTGGATTGGACACGAACTGATGCACTATCCCGCGAAAGCGCGGATAGGAAGGGTTCGACGGACGCTCCGGACGCCACCGGACGTTCAATGACAACCGTTGTACGCGCGCAATCCAGACGCCCACTGAACCCGTTCTCACACTCCGGTGTCGAGAACGAACTAATCGTGGACGTCACAGATCACAATCCAAACAGTGACAGACGACACACAAACTGGCTACTGTACTGGCTGGTGAATGGCTCGGCTCGAGAGCCGAAGACGGACGTGCCAAGCTGCGAAAAGCCCGAGGGAGTCGCACGGAGACAAAGAACTCGGGATCTCCGAATGGGAATCCCCCCGCAATTGCTTCGCGCAATGGGGAACGCTCCGAATTGAAACATCTCAGTAGGAGCAGGAAAAGAAAGCAAACGCGATGTCGTAAGTAACCGCGAGTGAACGCGACACAGTCCAAACCGAATCCGTAAGGAAATGTGGTGTTCGGACTGGTCATAACGGATCTTCAAGACTGAAGAAATCTCCTGGAACGGAGTGCGATACAGGGTGACAGCCCCGTATTTAGTCGCGAAGATCCCGGACCAACTCCAGAGTATCGAGGGTTGGATATCCCTCGTGAATGTCGCAGGCATCAACTGCGAAGACTCAACACTCCTCGAGACCGATAGCGAACAAGTAGCGTGAGCGAACGCTGAAAAGCACCCCGAACAGGGCGGTGCAATAGGGCCTGAACTCAGTCAGTGATAGAACGACGGGGCATACAAGGTCCCCAGGGAAACGACCGTGGAGCAATCCACCAGTAGAAACCCGGGGAAGCCGATGTCGCGTCGTGCGTTTTGAAAAACGACCCAGGGAGTGCATCCGTATGGCAAGCCTAACCGGAGTATCCGGGCAGGCATAGGGAAACCGACATGGCCGCAGTCTCTTCGGAGACGAGGGCCGCCGTGTTCAAGCGCGGGGAGTCATACTGATGCGACCCGAAACCGAGTGATCTACGCGCGGGCAAGGTGAAGCGTGGCGAAAGCTGCGTGGAGGCCTGCAAGAGTTGGTGTCCTACAATACCCTCTCGTGACCCGTGCGTAGGGGTGAAAGGCCCATCGAACTCGGCAACAGCTGGTTCCAGCCGAAACATGTCGAAGCATGACCTCAACAGAGATAGTCTGCGAGGTAGAGCGACCGATTGGAAGTCCCGCCTCCGAGAGGAGTCGGCCTTCCTGTCAAACTCCAAACTTGCAGACGTCGTAGAAGTTGGGAATCCGGTATGCGGGGTAAGCCTGTGTACCGTGAGGGAGACAACCCAGAGCCGGGTTAAGGTCCCCAAGTGTAGATTAAGTGCAACCGAAGGTGGTCTCGAGCCCTAAACAGCCGGGAGGTGAGCTTAGAAGCAGCTACCCTCTAAGAAAAGCGTAACAGCTTACCGGCCGAGGTTCGAGGCGCCCAAAATGATCGGGGCTCAAATCTACCACCGAGACCTGGCAGCGTCCTTCATCGGACGATCTAGTAGGCTTGGCGTACTGTTCGGGCGGAAGCACGGGTGAGAACTCGTGTGGACCGTACAGTAACGAAAATCCTGGTCACAGTAGCAGCGAGAGTCGGGTGTGAACCCCGACGGCCTAACGAGCAAGGGTTCCTCGGCACTGCCAATCAGCCGAGGGTTAGCCGATCCTAAGTCCTACCGTAACTCGACTAGGACAACAGGGAAACTGGTTAATATTCCAGTGCCACCGTGCAGTAACGTCGACGCTTTGGGAAACAGCAAGCGAGGCTTTCGCCTCGTCGAATCGCGGAACATCGTGGAAGCCGTAATGGCACGAAGCGATCGAATCGCGAGACAGCGCAAGTTGCTGGTACCGAGAGCCCGTGAAAAGACGCACGGTGATCGTACCAAGATCCGACACAGGTGCTCAGGCAGAGAAAGCCAAGGCCCGTCGGGAACAACCGGCGTTAGGGAATTCGGCAAGTTAGTCCCGTACCTTCGGAAGAAGGGATGCCTGCTTTTCATCGAGCAGGTCGCAGTGACTCGGACGCTCCGACTGTCTAGTAACAACATAGGTGACCGCAAATCCGCAAGGACTCGTACGGTCACTGAATCCTGCCCAGTGCGGGTATCTGAACACCTCGTACAAGAGGACGAAGGACCCGTCAACGGCGGGGGTAACTATGACCCTCTTAAGGTAGCGTAGTACCTTGCCGCTTCAGTAGCGGCTTGCATGAATGGATCAACGAGAGCGTCACTGTCCCAACGCTGGGCCCGGTGAACTGTACGTTCCAGTGCGGAGTCTGGAGACCCCCAAGGGGAAGCGAAGACCCTATAGAGCTTTACTGCAGGCTGTCGCTGAGACGTGGTCGCTGATGTGCAGCATAGGTAGGAGTCATTACAGAGGTACCCGCGCCAGCGGGCCACCCAGACACAAGTGAAATACTACCCGTTAGTGACTGCGACTCTCACTCCTGGCGGAGGACACCGGTAGCCGGGCAGTTTGACTGGGGCGGTACGCGCTCGAAAAGATATCGAGCGCGCCCGAAGATTTCCTCACCCGGGTCGGAAACCCGGAGAAGAGCGCAAGAGCACACGGAAGTCTGACAGTGATCTTCCCAACGAGGATCGCTGACGCGAAAGCGTGGTCTAGCGAACCAACGAGGCTCCTGGATGGGGCCCGTTGATGACAGAAAAGCTACCTTAGGGATAACAGAGTCGTCACCCGCAAGAGCACATATCGACCGGGTGGCTTGCTACCTCGATGTCGGTTCCCTCCATCCTGCCTGTGCAGAAGCAGGCAAGGGTGAGGTTGTTCGCCTATTAAAGGAGGTCGTGAGCTGGGTTTAGACCGTCGTGAGACAGGTCGGCTGCTATCTATTGGGGGTGTAATGGTACTTGAGAGGAACGTTCGTATAGTACGAGAGGAACTACGAATGGGTGCCGCTGGTGTATCGGTTGTCCGAAAGGGCAGATGCCGAGCAGCCACGCACCACGGGGTAAGAGCTGAACGCATCTAAGCTCGAAACCCACCTCAAAAAGAAGTACCGTCGAGGACACTCGTAGAAGACGAGTTCGATAGACTCGGGGTGTACGCACTGAGGCAACGAAGTGTTAAGCCCGCGAGCACTAACAGTCCGAAGCCACACTCATACACGAGATCGTGCTGTCGGAACTCACAACACGGATCGTGATCGAAGAAAGGTCAAAAGACGCACCTGAGAAGTTCAACACTCACCCGAGAGTGAGAACGGGTTCAGGCGGAAACTGGATTGCGCGCACTACAACGGTATACAAGCCAAATAAGGCTACAGTAAGCCCGAAACGGCAACAGAGCCAGACCGACGACGGTCAGTATCGTCCGGACGGAGAATTCCTCCGGAAGATACAGGTGGTTCGAGTCCATCAGTCGGCATTACGGCGGCCACAGCGGCAGGGTTCCACCCGTACCCATCCCGAACACGGAAGTTAAGCCTGCCAGCGTGTGCGCAAGTACTGGAGTGAGCGATCCTCTGGGAACACACACTCGCCGCCACCCACTCATACCAGATATCACATCCCAGAAGAGCCCACGAGACACGGTGTCTCGTGGGCTCTTTGTATTTCGAACGGGAGGGGTTGCGGTGTCTCT
>NZ_VJXQ01000019.1 GCF_007655485.1 Halobellus captivus | reverse complement strand
AAACGGTTTGTCCCGTTGGCTGTCCTCCCGCTTCCGGCCGCGATGGTCCTCAAGGGATACGATTTGATCTACGGCGGTGGAACGCTCACACCAGGAACAGCGTTCCTCAAGTATCTCGTCGCTGCGTCTCTCCCGCTGGTCGCCCTCTACATCACGTGGAAGACGTTCAAATACGCGACGCCGTTGACGGCCAAAGTCGTCGGCGGTGCGACGAAAGGCGCAGCACTCGTCGGCGGTGTCGCCGCTGGAGCCTACGTCGGTGGCGCCGGCGTCGCGACGACCGCCGCTCGGTGGGGGCCGAAAGCCGCCGCTGGCCACGCCGTCGCGCAAAAAGCAGCTGCTCGCGGTGGGCATGGAGGAAACGATGGCGGCACGCCGTCGTACCGTCGGACAGAGAATGACCCAGGTGGAGCGACAGCGGAGTCGGCGAGCGACGGGCGTGGGATGGAGTTTGATCGAGGAATCCACTAACAATGTCAGCAGATCAAGACGCGGCCGCACGGCGCATCATGGATCAGTTCGGCGAGGAGAGTCGCATCCCGTATCTCAATATCGAGGAAGGGGACGTCGGCATGCTCATCGCCTTCCCCATTATTGGGCTGTTTATCGCGGGGCTCACCGGGATCGAATCACTGGCCCTCCCGTTCGTTGCTGGCGGGCTTGGCTTTGGCATCGCCGTCATCTACGTCTCACCAACCCACCTGAACGCCTGGACGTGGACCAAAGATGTCTATCGGTACCTCAAACGGCCACAGGTCACGTTTAGTGCGCCTGCCAATGCCGACACGAGTACCAACGAGTCAGAGCGTAATGAAGGCGGACTCGCGAACTACACGCCGTTCAAGCCGGACGAGCGAACGCAGGACCTCACGAACATCAAGCGGGCGTGGCCGGGCGCTGGTGCCATCCAGCGTGAAGACGGCGCGATGGAGGCGTTCATCGAGATCGATCCGGCCAACATGGATTTCGCGATGTCCGACGACTGGGCGCAGCTCCAAGACGCTGGCGAAGAGTTCGCCAACAAAGAACTGGACTCGAAGCTCAAACTCCACGCCACAACCCGTTCATTTCCGGTGGAGCAGATCACCGAGACCATCGAGGAGCGCCTCACTGACGAAGACGTCACGGAGAACCCGATCTTCCGGGAACTCCTCGAAGAGTACCGGGAGACACGGCCGAAGGAGATGCGTGACCGGGGCATTCAGCAGGTCCGGTACTACATCGGCGTTGAAGTCAGCCCGATAGAAGTGTACGACCGCTTCCGCGACGAGGGCACCCCCGCCGAGAAGCT
>NZ_VJXQ01000018.1:531-1468 GCF_007655485.1 Halobellus captivus | reverse complement strand
CTGCCGACGCCAAGGCCGAGACCCATTGCAAGGGCTAGTACTGCACTCTCTGCTGGTGTCAGGTTCTGGAGCCACCCGGCGACGGAGCCAAGCACACCACCACCGGTCTGGAGGATCACGTTACGCATCGTGTGGGTCCTCCCGGCGCGAGTGGCCGATGATCGATTGGTCGCGAACCACACGTTCTGCCTCGTCGTAGTCGTGTTCGCGGCCGTTCCAGAAGTCCATATTCAGAACGAACAGCTCGACCGTGCTGAGGCGGCGTGCGGACCACCCCGACGCTTGCTGGATAAACTCGGATCGAACGTCGTTCACGCGACTGTCGAGCTTCTCGAACATCTGCGCGCGGCGCTCGACGTCAGTAAGGTCCTCACGACGGGTAACGAACGGGTTGAACAGGAACCCGATGACGGGGAACTGGGTCAGCTTCTCGGCGGGGGTGCCCTCGTCGCGGAAGCGGTCGTACACTTCTATCGGGCTGACTTCAACGCCGATGTAGTACCGGACCTGCTGAATGCCCCGGTCACGCATCTCCTTCGGCCGTGTCTCCCGGTACTCTTCGAGGAGTTCCCGGAAGATCGGGTTCTCCGTGACGTCTTCGTCAGTGAGTCGATCTTCGATGGTCTCAGTGATCTGCTCGACCGGGAAGGAACGGGTTGTGGCGTGGAGTTTGAGCTTCGAGTCCAGCTCTTTGTTGGCGAACTCTTCGCCGGCGTCTTGCAGCTGCGCCCAGTCGTTGGACATCGCGAAGTCCATGTTGGCCGGATCGATCTCGATGAACGCCTCCATCGCGCCGTCTTCACGCTGGATGGCACCAGCGCCCGGCCACGCTCGCTTGATGTTGGTGAGATCCTGTGTTCGCTCGTCCGGCTTGAACGGCGTGTAGTTCGCGAGTCCGCCTTGGTTGCGCTCTGTCTCGTTGGTACTCGTGTCGGCT
>NZ_VJXQ01000018.1:0-521 GCF_007655485.1 Halobellus captivus | reverse complement strand
TGGAGTTTGAGCTTCGAGTCCAGCTCTTTGTTAGCGAACTCTTCGCCAGCATCCTGGAGCTGCGCCCAGTCGTCGGACATCGCAAAGTCCATGTTGGCCGGATCGATCTCGATAAACGCCTCCATCGCGCCGTCTTCACGCTGGATAGCACCAGCGCCCGGCCACGCCCGCTTGATGTTCGTGAGGTCCTGCGTTCGCTCGTCCGGCTTGAATGGCGTGTAGTTCGCGAGTCCGCCCTGGTTCCGCTCTGACTCGTTGGTACTCGTGTCGGCGTCGGCGGGCGCACTGAACGTGACCTGAGGCCGTTTGAGGTAGCGGTAGACGTCTTTGGTCCACGTCCAGGCGTTCAGGTGGGTTGGTGAGACGTAGATGACGGCGACGCCAAATCCAAGCCCGCCAGCGACGAACGGGAGGGCAAGCGACTCGATCCCGGTGAGGCCAGCGATAAACAGCCCAATAATGGGGAAGGCAATGAGCATGCCGACGTCTCCTTCCTCGATATTGAGATACGGGATGCGACT
>NZ_VJXQ01000017.1 GCF_007655485.1 Halobellus captivus | reverse complement strand
ACCTGGATCCCACGCCACTCGCCGTCGACGCCCACTAGGGCCTCGGAGAAGCCGGCGTCCTCGTTACCAGGAACGGCGTCCTGGACGAACCGCATCTGTGCGTAGTTCAGACCGAACTCGTCGGCCCAGTCTTCGTCCATCCCGTCGAGACGGTGGAACTGTTTGACCGCACACTGATCGAGAATCGCTTCGGATTCGGCGTGCTCGAAGAACTCGTCGACCGTCTGGGTGACCAGCCGGATCGAGAGGTCGTGGTGGCGGTGGTGCCGGAAGACAGTCTCTAGGAACGCCAGACTGGCGGCGTCCTGCATGATATAGCGGGCCTCGTCGATGTAGAACACGACCTCCTTGTCCGAGACCTTCGCTCGCTCGTACACCAGCGAGATGAGGAGCTGCATCGTCAGTGCCGTGCTGCTGTCCACGCTCCCTTCCTGCTGGGCGAGATCGAGATAGATGACCTTCTCGTCCCGGATGTCGAAGTCGGATTCTTGGCCGAGATTCCTGTGCCGACCGTCGTCCTCGAAGGGGCGGAGCTGATCGAGCAGCCACGTTGCGTCCTCCTTGATCTTCCCGGCTTCCTCGTCGGACCGCACGACGAACTCCTCGGGGTCGTCGATCATATCCTCGAAGACGTCCATCATATCGCGGATGGTCGGGCTCGGATTGCTGTGCGTGGAGATGTCGTCAGTAATGTCCTGGCGCTTGTAGGCGCGCTTGAGCCCGAGTTCGAGCGTCGTCCGCCGGTCGCCGAGCGAGATACCACGGAGCGCGAAGAAGTTGGTGAGGAAGCTCATCGCGTCGTCGAGCTTCTCGTTGAACGGGCTCGCGTCCTCACCCATCGCCCGCTGGACGTGCTCCGGCGTCTCCCGAATCTCCAGCGGATTCAGACCGAGCGTCCCGCCGACCGTGATCCGTTCGGCGTCGAGGGCTTCCGAGACACCGGCCCAGTTGTTCAGCGGCTCGAGGATGATCCCGATGCGGTCCTTACTCTGCTCGATCGACCGGATGAAGTTCTGCTTCGAACTAAACGACTTCCCCGAGCCGGTATCGCCGACGGTGAACATCGCGTACCCGTTGTCTCGGGAGAAGGGATCGATGACGACCGGGCTTTGGTTGTCCTTGTGAATCCCGAACTCGACGCCGCCCTCCTCGAGGATCGTCGCGTTGTGCGGCGATGAGAGCAACGCGCCGATGGCGCCGCCGAGCGCGATCGACGTCCGGCCGAACTTGTTGTCGCCGATGGGCGCGGCGGACTGGAGAGCGAGATCCTGCCGACAGATAGCCGTCTTCGGCGTGAGGTTCGCCGGGTCGTCGCGGAGCGCACTCTTGACCGTTTGGACAGCGTCTCTGAGCTCATCTTTCTCGTCGGCCCGGACGGTGATGAACATCCCCTGATCGAAGACGTTTGCGCCGTTCTCGACGGCCTTGTACGTCGCTGCGGCCTCGTTGGCGCGCTCTTGGAGATAGGCGCTCCGGATACTCTGTTCGAGGTCAGCATCGACCTGGAGATCGTCAGCGATGTCCTGTAGTTCGTTCCGGGCTCGCTCCTGATTTTTCGGCGTGATGTGGGTCGTCAGATCGAACTGGACGTCGGTCATCTCGA
>NZ_VJXQ01000016.1:826-2853 GCF_007655485.1 Halobellus captivus | reverse complement strand
TACAGCTACGACCACGCTGCCGACGAGTACGTCGTATACGAGCACGGTGAGCAACACATCTACGAGACGAAATCGGCGTTCGAGAACGACTGGGTGCGTATCAAGAAGCCATTCGTCCCCGAAGCCGAACTCCCCGTACCAGACTACACACGTTCGACGTACGGCATCGTTATCCTTCACGATGAGGCGGAATCGGTCGTGTACGAAGACGGTGAGAAGCGGCCACTCTCGGCAATCACTGACGGGTCGCTCCGTCCGGTATCGCCCGAATCAGTGGCCGCTGACGAACCACCCAGTCAGACCGACCAGGCAGATGAGCCGGTCGAAGAGAAGCAGGAAGACCAATCGCCACCGTCGTTCGAATCGTTCGTCGACGAATATCTTGCCGAAGATGCGGATGGAGCCGTGCCGAAAGATGATGTATTCGATCTCTACAACGACTGGGCAGAAGCACATGGAATCGACGATCCGCTGAATAAGAGCTGGTTCACACGGAAGCTCAACACCCACATCGAGGTAGACTCCACGAAGAAGCGAATCGACGGGAAACCCGTCCCGCATTACACTGGTGTCCGCATCCGGTCTGAAGAGGACTTTCAGCTATGAAATGGACGTACACGGTCCAATTCCCGATATCATCGGGACTTCTTGAGACCTGTTCCACCCAAGCTGAATCATGACCTCATCCAATCAAATTCGTAGGTCGGAAATCACCCGACGGCGGCATGTTCCACCCAAATCCTCAATGGGTGGAACACCAACGAACTTGGCGGAATGGGTGGAACACGCTCACGTCCAGCGGTTTGCAACCAGCCATAGTGAGTGTTCCACCCAACAACCAACTAGGATAGAACGGGGGGTCCCCGTTGGGACCAAGGGATTGGATCGCGACGTACAGCAGAGAGCGTTCTGTGCTGGCTCAGAGCCAGTGAGAGCCATGCGAGGTGCTACGTGAGGATGAGTGAGCCTATGATCGGCGAGCCGGAGGCGGTTCCGGAGTCGTTACGCGAACGCGACCAGTGGGTGTGCTGGCGCGAAGAGAACCGAGACGGTAAACCGACGAAGATTCCGGTGACTCCGGGGGCTGGGGGGTTCGCGTCGTCAACAGAGTCGGAAACGTGGGCGAGTTTCGAGACAGCACTCGAGTACACCGAGACGAAGCACGCTGATGGTGTCGGGTTCGTGTTTACTGACGACGATCCCATCGTCGGCGTCGACCTGGACGACTGCCGCGATCCCGAGACAGACGACGTCGACGATACGGCGTTGGACATCATCGCACGACTCGACTCCTATACGGAGATATCGCCATCCGGCACCGGCTATCATGTCTTGATCACCGGCGAACTCCCAGACGGGCGGAACCGACGTGGAAGCGTCGAACTGTACGACACGGCACGCTTTTTCACCGTTACTGGCGACCACGTCGAGCGGACACCGACGCGCGTTGCACGTCGTCAGGACGCGCTCACAGCGATTCACCGTGAGTACGTCCAGGACATCGAGCGCGACACAGCATCCGAGTCCGAACAGCGTGGTGGCGCTGCCGCCCGGTCACCGACGACCGATGCAGCTGACGTTGACGTCGACCTCGAAGACGAGGACCTCCTCGAGAAAGCGCGAAACGCATCGAACGGCGAGAAGTTCGAGCGGCTCTGGAACGGGAATACGGTCGGCTACGACAGTCAGTCCGAGGCCGACATGGCGCTATGCTGTTTGCTGGCGTTCTGGACCGGCGGCGACCGGACCCAAATGGAGCAGCTGTTCCGCCAGTCGGGATTGATACGGGAGAAGTGGGACGAGGTCCACTACGCTGACGGGTCAACGTACGGCGAGAAGACCATCGAGCGAGCGATTGCAACCACGTCGGAGTTCTACGACCCGGACGCCAGCGACGACGTCGCAGATCCCCACGGCACACCAGACGGTGTCGCAGCTGGCGGGACGCCTGACGAGGCAGACCGGAGTCGTGCGTACCTGACGGAGAAAAACCGCTTGTTGAGCGAGCGCGTCGACGAACTCGAGGA
>NZ_VJXQ01000016.1:0-710 GCF_007655485.1 Halobellus captivus | reverse complement strand
CAGAGCCATCCTCTCTGTTGAGTCGATTCTTCGGTGGCCAATCTTAGTAGCGGCGCCGCTTCACCGCCATCCGAAAACCTCTCTCGAGCGTTCTGATTCTGCGAGCCGAGAAGATTAACCAACAGACTCGCTATATCGCGCCATTTGTTGGTTAACTACGCTCAATCTCGCCGCAAAACGGAGGGCTACCGGGGGGAGACTGTACTTCAGGAAACTATTCCTTGAAGTAAGAAATATATCCTTCGCGCTGCAATCCTGAATATGTCCGAGACAGATGCCCCCGATGGGCCGCCCCCCTTCGAGGAGCCGTTCAGCAGCGACGACGTCGAACAGCGTATCTACGGCACCATCCTGCAGACCCGCGAGCCGACGACGGCGAGCGCGATCGCCGACAGCGCCGACTGTGACCCCAAGACCGCCCGGAAGTATCTGGGGTGGTTCGACGCCCTCGGCATCGTCACCCGACACGACGGCCATCCAACCACCTACGAGCGCAACGACGCGTATTTCGAGTGGCGACGCACCAACCAGCTCGCAGCCGACCATTCCGTCGAGGATCTGCAGGATCGTGTTCGTGAGCTGACGACGCGCATCACCGAGTATGAAGAGACGTACGACGCCGCGTCACCGGCCGCGGTCGATGCCGTCGCCGCCGCGGAGGGCAGCGACGAGCGGACTATCGACGACGTGTACAGCGACCTCGGCGACTG
>NZ_VJXQ01000015.1:1725-1968 GCF_007655485.1 Halobellus captivus | reverse complement strand
TTCGAGAAGCTCGACAGTCGCGTGAACGACGTTCGATCCGAGTTTATCCAGCAAGCGTCGGGGTGGTCCGCACGCCGCCTCAGCACGGTCGAGCTGTTCGTTCTGAATATGGACTTCTGGAACGGCCGCGAACATGACTACGACGAGGCGGAACGTGTCGTTCGCGACCAATCGATCATCGGTCACTCGCGCCGGGAGGATCCACACGATGCGTAACGTGACCCTCCAGACCGGTGGTGGCGC
>NZ_VJXQ01000015.1:0-1586 GCF_007655485.1 Halobellus captivus | reverse complement strand
CAGTTCGATCTGACGGCCCACATCACGCCGAAAAATCAGGAGCGGGCCCGGAACGAACTGCAAGACATCGCGGACGACCTCCAGGTCGATGCTGACCTGGAACAGAGTATCCGGAGCGCGTATCTCCAAGAGCGCGCCAACGAGGCCGCAGCGACGTACAAGGCCGTCGAGAACGGCGCGAACGTTTTCGACCAGGGGATGTTCATCACTGTGCGGGCCGACGAGAAGGACGACCTCAGAGACGCCGTCCAGACGGTCAAGAGTGCGCTCCGCGACGACCCGGCGAACCTCACGCCGAAGACCGCAATTTGTCGGCAGGACCTCGCCCTCCAGTCCGCCGCGCCCATCGGCGACAACGAATTCGGGCGGACATCAATCGCACTCGGCGGGGCCGTCGGCGCGTTGCTCTCCTCGCCGCACAACGCGACGATCCTCGAGGAAGGCGGCGTCGAATTCGGGATTCACAAGGACAACCAGAGCCCGGTCGTCATCGACCCGTTCGCGCGGGACAACGGCTACGCGATGTTCACCGTCGGCGACACGGGATCGGGGAAGTCGTTCAGCTCCAAGCAGAACTTCATCCGGTCGATCGAGCAGAGCAAGGATCGTATCGGCATCATCCTCGAGCCGTTGAACAACTGGGCGGGGGTCGCCGAAGCTCTCGACGCCAAACGCATCACGGTCGGCGGGACACTCGGGCTGAATCCCTTGGAGATTCGGGAGACGCCCGAACACGTCCAGCGGGCGATGGGCGAGGACGCGAGCCCGTTCAACGAGAAGCTCGACGACGCGATGAGCTTCCTCACGAACTTCTTCGCGCTCCGCGGCATCTCGCTGGGCGACCGCCGGACGACGCTGGAACTCGCGCTCAAGCGAGCGTACAAGCGCAACGGGATTACCGACGATATCTCCACGCACGGCAACCCGAGCCCGACGATTCAGGATATGATGGACGTCTTCGAGGATATGGTCGACGACCCCGAGGAGTTCGTCGTCCGGTCCGACGAAGAAGCAGGGAAGATCAAGGAGGACGCGACGTGGCTGCTCGATCAGCTCCGCCCCTTCGAGGACGACGGTCGGCACAGCAACCTCGGCCAAGAGTCCGACTTCGACATTCGCGACGAGAAGGTCATCTACCTCGACCTCGCCCAGCAGGAGGGCAGCGTCGATAGCAGCACGGCGCTGACGATGCAGTTGCTCATCTCGCTGGTGTACGAGCGGGCGAAAGTCTCGGAGAAAGAGGTCGTGTTCTACATCGACGAGGCACGCTACATCATGCAGGACGCCGCGAGCCTGGCGTTCCTTGAGACGGTGTTCCGCCACCACCGGCATCACGACCTCTCGATCCGGCTGGTCACGCAGACGGTCGACGAGTTCTTCGAGCACGCTGAATCCGAGGCGATTCTGGATCAGTGTGCGGTCAAGCAGTTCCACCGTCTCGACGGGATGGACGAAGAGTGGGCCGACGAGTTCGGGTTGAACTACGCGCAGATGCGGTTCGTCCAAGATGCCGTGCCGGGCAACGAGGACGCCGGCTTCTCCGAGGCGTTGGTAGGCGTCGACGGCGAGTGGCGCGGCATTCAGGT
>NZ_VJXQ01000014.1 GCF_007655485.1 Halobellus captivus | reverse complement strand
CCTCACCCTTCATCCTTAACTAAACACGACCGAAAGGGCTGAATCAGGGGGATGTTACCCGTCTGCCGATGACTAACGTCGGCCAGAATGGGAGTCCACCGACAATTCCACCCATTTAGGGTAGGTTGATGACGAGAGGTTGCGCCGAAGATTGGACAGCTGACCGTCGAACCTCACCACTCTGCTGTCTTCGGGTGCACCAGTACCGATCTGACAACCAACTCACTGATCGCGAGGATCGGTTATGCGGCGAACGGTGCCATTGATATGTTTGTTTCTCTCTCCTTTCTCTCCTTCGTGATCGACTCGTTCGCTTGATAGCTCTGGATCTATCGATACGACGTGAAGTATCTCTAACTTCTCTTCCCCCGCACTCTCGAACCAATAGGGGAAATCGCGGGGAATTTGAACTCCCTCATACGGGCCGAATTCACCGATCACCTCGTCGCCTGCGGTATAAAATCGTGCTTTTCCTCCTAGTACCATCCAGAACCCGTCTGCATCTTGGTGACTGTGAAGATTATTCGCCCCGTCTTCACCCACGATTTGAACTTCACCAACCTGTTCCTTGGTTTCACAAAGATCAATATGGATCTTCGGATCTTCCGACTCTACGGGCTCATATTCGAATGTTTGAGCAGGATATTCGGATCCCATAAAACTAAGGTTTCCAGCCACTCATATATGTCTTTTCTTTGCAGTAATATTCTCACACCCACACAGGGGAGGCATTATACAGTTTAGAGCAGGCAAGTGAAGGAGGCTTACTGCATCTCGTCTTGGTCGTGCAAGCACGCACTAGCGTCCGGAGAGCGAAGAGGTTGGCCGGTAGTCATTATGGCTCTCAGGTGAGGACGAGCCCCACATCTTCGAATTTGTCACGGAGGGTCGCCGCGACCGCCAGCACAGGATAGGTCCACCGCATCTGGTCGTAGAGGTACGAACACAGGCCATGGACCTCGATGTGGCTTGGGAGCGTCCGCTCGTGTAGTAGCCGCTGTCGCTTTGTGGTCACGCCCTCCAGTCGGTCGAACACCTCCGCAACCGAGAGCGATGCCTCGTCGCCGTCGAGTCGGGACTGGATGGCGCACTTTATTTGGTCGAGCGATCGGCGCGCGTGACGCAGGGACTCTCGCTCAGTGTCGAGCATCCCGATAAAGGTGGCGCGTCGGCTGGCGGCCCGCTCGGCAGCCTCGGCGATCGCTTTCTTGAGGTGAGGGGTGACGGATACATCGTGGCCGGAACACACCGCGGTAGAGAGATCCGGCCCCAGTTCGGTCGCCAGGTTCCGTGGCAGCGACTCCTCATAGACCTCTTCGTAGTGTGGGACAGCCATCACCGTCTCCCGGTAGGCTGCGCGGACCGGTTCCATCGCATCAGCCGAATGACTCTCCGAGGAGAGCGACGGCATCCCCCCAGGAGTCGGGGCAGGTTGACTCGAGTCAATTTCACGCACACGGTCCGCGAACCGTTGCAGGGCCTCGCACTCGTGATTGATTTCGGTACGCTCGGTCTCTAGTCGGTCAAGCGCACGGTTGACGGGCGCCATAGGGTTGCCAGCAAGAAGCGCCCTATTGTCATTACCGTGGGAATTGAGAGCCACACCCATATGGAAAGGTAACGCATAGCTGAAATATAGATTTTACTTATGTTCCTTCGTCAGTCGGCAATGCGGCTGCCGAGACGAACGGGCTATGAGGTGGCGGAAACGACAAATATTTTATCCGTCTTCAAACTTATCTTCGGCTGGCTTATATTGGTCCTCATACCACTCATCGAGGTCTTTCATCTCAATTCCTCGTGTCTCAAGTTCCTCCTGGAACATCTCTAGCGTCCTCGGGTCTTGATCCTCGATGGGGATAAGCCATCCACCACGGCGCGTCGTGACGTAGCTACCCCACCGCTTGAACCATCCACCGTAGCCCGGCCACTTTTTCGACCCCAGATACCAGGCGTAGTAGCGGTCGTCCGTTTCGCCGACGTTGAAGTGTTCGTGCCAGAGGCGGGAGTCGAACGTCCACACGGTGTGCTTTTTGTACGGGAGTTTCATATGGAATTCGGCATCCGACCAGTGCTTTGGCCCCTTCCACAGGAGGGTGAAGCCCTCACCCTCAGCCGGGATGACGAAGCCCAACCCCGTCGACCACGGATGCTTGTGGCCTCCAGTATACGCTCCTTGCTCAAAGGTGGCCACGTGGCCTACAAGAGAGTTCTCCGCGGGCTGCCAGAAGAAGCCACCGCCAGCATCGGTTGAGATGGCAACGTCGAACGTCTCGCGAGTGCC
>NZ_VJXQ01000013.1:1554-3169 GCF_007655485.1 Halobellus captivus | reverse complement strand
CAGTCGCCGAGGTCGCTGTACACGTCGTCGATGGTTCGCTCGTCGCTGTCCTCCGTAGCGGCGACGGCGTCGACTGCGGCCGGTGACGCGGCGTCGTACGCCGCCTCATACTCGGTGATGCGCATCGTCAGCTCACGAACGCGGTCCTGGAGTTCCTCGACAGAATGGTCGGCTGCGAGCTGGTTGATGCGTCGCCACTCGAAGTACGCGTCATTACGCTCGTAGGTGGCTGGGTGGCCGTCGTGCCGGGTAACGATGCCGAGGTCGTCGAACCAGCCCAGATACTTTCGGGCGGTCTTGGGGTCACAGTCGGCGCTGTCGGCGATCGCGCTTGCCGTCGTCGGCTCACGGGTCTGCAGGATGGTGCCGTAGATGCGTTGTTCGACGTCGTCGCTGGCGAACGCATCCTCAAAGGGAGGTGGCCCATCGGCGGCGTCTGTCTCGGACATACTCAGAATTGCAGGTCTAAGGATATAATTCTTACTTCGAGGAATAGTTTCCCGAACAACAGTATCCTGCGATAGCCACCATTTTGCGGCGAGATTGAGCGTAGTTAACCAACAAACAGCGCAATATAGCGAGAACGTTGGTTAATACTTCTATCTCGCGGAACCAGAACTCTCGAGGGAGGATTTTTCGGATGGCGGTGAAGCGGCGTCACTACTCGGACCGACCACTGAAGAATCGACTCAACAGAGAGGATGGCTCTGAGTCATCACCGGTCTCGATCGCAGTACCGGAGTCTTCCTCGTGGGATTGCGCAGTTTCCTGATCACGGGCTGCGAGTTCGTCGGTGAGGCGCTCGATCTCTGTTTCGAGGGTCTCGATCCGCTCAGTCTTCTGTTCGAGTGTTGCCTCGAGTTCGTCGACGCGCTTACTCAACAAGCGGTTTTTCTCCGTCAGGTACGCACGACTCCGGTCTGCCTCGTCAGGCGTCCCGCCAGTTGCGACCCCGTCAGGTTGGCCGTGAGAATCTTCGGTATCGCCGCCAGCGTCCGGGTCGTAGAACTCCGACGTGGTCGCAATCGCTCGCTCGATGGTCTTCTCGCCGTACGTTGACCCGTCAGCGTAGTGGACCTCGTCCCACTTCTCCCGTATCAATCCCGACTGGCGGAACAGCTGCTCCATTTGGGTCCGGTCGCCGCCGGTCCAGAACGCCAGCAAACAGCATAGCGCCATGTCGGCCTCGGACTGACTGTCGTAGCCGACCGTATTCCCGTTCCAGAGCCGCTCGAACTTCTCGCCGTTCGATGCGTTTCGCGCTTTTTCGAGGAGGTCCTCGTCTTCGAGGTCGACGTCGGCTGCGTCGGTCGTCGGTGACCGGGCGTCAGTGCCATCACGCTGTTCGGACTCGGAGGCTGTGTCACGCTCTGTGTCCTGGACGTACTCGCGGTGAATCGCTGTGAGCGCGTCCTGCCGGCGTGCAACGCGCGTTGGTGTCCACTCGACATGGTCGCCAGTGACGGTGAAAAAGCGTGCCGTGTCGTACAATTCGACGCTCCCGCGCCGGTTCCGCCCCTCGGGGAGTGCGCCAGTGATCAGGACGTGATAGCCGGTACCGGACGGTGACACCTCGGTGTAGGAGTCGAGTCGCTCAATGATGTCCAGCGCCGCG
>NZ_VJXQ01000013.1:766-1543 GCF_007655485.1 Halobellus captivus | reverse complement strand
CCAGCACACCCACTGGTCGCGTTCGCGTAACGTCTCCGGAATCGCCTCCGGCTCGTCGATAATAGGTTCACTCATCCTCACGTAGGACCTCGCATGGCTCTCACTGGCTCTGAGCCAGCACAGAACGCTCTCTGCTGTACGTCGCGATCCAATCCCTTGGTCCCAACGGGGACCCCCCGTTCTATCCTAGTTGGTTGTTGGGTGGAACACTCGCTATCGCTGGTTGCAAATCGATGGACGTGAGCGTGTTCCACCCATTTCGGCCGTTTCGTAGCTGTTCCACCCATTGAAGATTTGGGTGGAACATGCCGCAGTCGGGTGATTTCCGACCTACGAATTTGATTGGATGAGGTCATGATTCAGCTTGGGTGGAACAGGTCTCAAGAAGTCCCGATGATATCGGGAATTGGACCGTGTACGTCCGTTTCATGACTGAAAGTCCTCTTCAGAACGGATACGGACACCAGTGTAATGCGGGACGGGTTCCCCGCCGATTCGCTTCTTCGTGGAATCCACCTTGATGTGGGTGTTGAGCTTCCGGGTGAACCAACTCTTATTCAGCGGATCGTCGATGCCGTGTGCCTCTGCCCAGTCGTTGTAGAGGCCGAATACGTCATCTTTCGGCACGGCTTCATCCGCATCTTCGACAAGATATTCGTCGACAAATGCTTCGAACGACGGTGGCGATTGGTCTTCCTCGACTGGCTCATCTGCCTGGTCGGTCTGACTGGGTGGTTCGTCAGCGGCCGCTGATTCAGGCGATGCGGGACGGAGTGC
>NZ_VJXQ01000013.1:0-613 GCF_007655485.1 Halobellus captivus | reverse complement strand
ACGTACTCGTCGGCAGCGTGGTCGTAGCTGTAGATGGCTGGCACACGATCTTTCGAGAGTGTTCCAAGCGACGGGAGGCGGATGTGTTCCGTCCCGCTGGTATCACGAAGGACGATCTCGTCGCCATCACGCTGCCAGATGTTCTGGGTCCCGTTCTCGTCGTCGGTCGCCGGTCGCACGGCCGTCACTCCACCTTCTTCGGTCGCTCCACCGTTGAACGTGAGATTCGAGTCAGTCGTGTAGAACCGTGTCTCACCATTCTGGAGGGTACGGACGGGAGGTGTGAGAATGCCGTCAACACGCTCGGCCCACTCAGTTTCGTCGTTTCCTGGTCGAACGACAAACAGCGGGATATCCCCTGCTGCTTGGGCCTTCCGGAGATTCGTGAGCACTTTCGCGGGATTCTCGGGTGTCGTCGTTTCGACTTCGATGGCGAATCGGTCGTCAACGTCGGGGTGGCTCGCCCTCGCGTCAGGTTTCTCGCTGCCATCCTGTGCGAGGATCGAGACGGTGAAACCGAGTGCGGTGAGCTCTTCTTCGATCTGAAGGAGTGCTGCGTCGTGGACACTCCCACCAGCGGCCTGCACGCTACCAGTATCGGGTGTCGAGACAT
>NZ_VJXQ01000012.1:1703-3957 GCF_007655485.1 Halobellus captivus | reverse complement strand
TTCCGCGACGAGGGCACCCCCGCCGAGAAGCTGACCCAGTTCCCGGTCATCGGCTTCCTGTTCAACCCCTTTGTTACCCGCCGCGAGGACCTTACTGACGTCGAGCGCCGCGCGCAGATGTTCGAGAAGCTCGACAGTCGCGTGAACGACGTTCGATCCGAGTTCATCCAGCAGGCGTCTGGATGGTCCGCACGCCGCCTCAGCACGGTCGAGTTGTTCGTTCTGAATATGGACTTCTGGAACGGTCGCGAACACGACTACGACGAGGCGGAACGTGTCGTTCGAGACCAATCGATCATCGGCCACTCGCGCCGGGAGGATCCACACGATGCGTAATGTGATCCTCCAGACTGGTGGTGGTGCGCTTGGCTCCGTCGTCGGGTGGCTCCAGAACCTGACGCCAGCAGAGAGTGCAGTACTTGCCCTTGTGATGGGTCTCGGCCTTGGCGTCGGCAGTAAGTACCTCTGGGACCGCTTCACTGCGGATGATGAACCAGACGTGGACTTCACCGATGTCCTCGACGAGGAGACACTCGAAGAAGGCGAGGCTGAACGCCAGCTCCTCGACGACATCTCCGAGTCACACAAGACGGTGACCGCGCCCGGAGCTGTCGAGTGGGAAACGCGAGCCGCACGGGTCGGCGAGCAGTGGACGACGACACTGTACATCGCTAACTATGCCGACTATCCCAACGATGGGTATCTGAGCGACCTCTTCGAGATGACCGACGTCCAGTTCGATCTGACGGCCCACATCACGCCGAAGAATCAGGAGCGTGCCCGGAACGAACTGCAGGACATCGCTGACGACCTTCAGGTGGATGCTGACCTCGAACAGAGTATCCGGAGCGCGTATCTCCAAGAGCGCGCCAACGAGGCCGCAGCGACGTACAAGGCCGTCGAGAACGGCGCGAACGTCTTCGACCAGGGGATGTTCATCACGGTTAGAGCCGACGAGAAAGACAAGCTCAGAGATGCCGTCCAGACGGTCAAGAGCGCGCTCCGCGACGACCCGGCGAACCTCACGCCGAAGACGGCTATCTGTCGGCAGGATCTCGCTCTCCAGTCCGCCGCGCCCATCGGCGACAACAAGTTCGGCCGGACGTCGATCGCGCTCGGCGGCGCCGTCGGCGCGTTGCTGTCCTCGCCGCACAACGCGACGATTCTCGAGGAGGGCGGCGTCGAGTTCGGGATTCACAAGGACAACCAGAGCCCCGTGGTCATCGACCCGTTCGCCCGGGACAACGGGTACGCGATGTTCACCGTGGGCGATACCGGCTCGGGGAAGTCGTTCAGTTCCAAGCAGAACTTCATCCGCTCCATCGAGCAGAGCAAGGACCGTATCGGCATCATCCTCGAGCCGCTGAATAACTGGGCCGGCGTCTCAGAGGCACTCGACGCCAAGCGAATCACCGTCGGTGGGACGCTCGGCCTGAACCCCTTGGAGATCCGCGAGACGCCCGAACACGTCCAGCGCGCGATGGGCGAGGACGCGAGTCCGTTCAACGAGAAGCTCGACGACGCGATGAGCTTCCTCACGAACTTCTTCGCGCTCCGCGGCATCTCGCTGGGCGACCGCCGGACAACGCTCGAACTCGGGCTCAAGCGGGCGTACAAGCGCCAGGGCATCACCGACGACATCTCGACGCACGACAATCCGAGTCCGACCATCCGCGAGATGATGGACGTCTTCGAGGATATGGTCGACGACCCTGAGGAGTTCGTCGTTCGGTCCGACGAAGAGGCAGGGAAGATCAAAGAGGACGCGACGTGGCTGCTCGATCAGCTCCGCCCCTTCGAGGACGACGGTCGGCACAGCAACCTCGGCCAGGAGTCCGACTTCGACATTCGGGACGAGAAGGTCATCTACCTCGACCTCGCTCAGCAGGAGGGCAGCGTCGACAGCAGCACGGCACTGACGATGCAGTTGCTGATCTCGCTGGTGTACGAGCGGGCGAAGGTCTCGGAGAAGGAGGTCGTGTTCTACATCGACGAGGCGCGCTACATCATGCAGGACGCCGCGAGTCTGGCGTTCCTCGAGACGGTGTTCCGGCACCACCGCCACCACGACCTCTCGATCCGGCTGGTCACCCAGACCGTCGACGAGTTCTTCGAGCACGCCGAATCTGAGGCCATCCTGGACCAGTGTGCGGTCAAGCAGTTCCACCGCCTCGACGGGATGGATGATGAGTGGGCCGACGAGTTCGGGCTGAACTACGCACAGATGCGGTTCGTCCAAGACGCCGTCCCCGGC
>NZ_VJXQ01000012.1:506-1559 GCF_007655485.1 Halobellus captivus | reverse complement strand
TGCAGGCGTTCCAAGACGATATTGAAAGCCGAACGACCGACAACGGACAACGCCCACCTGAGCAGACGCCAGCAGAGACTGATGGTGGCGCAGCGGGAGGTGACGACGATGCGTGAGTACCTTCGCGTGACGCCAACCTCCGAACGGCTCAATCCGGAGCGTCTGCCGCAGGCACTGGAGAGCCTCCACAAACTGACCTCAACGGACTCGACAGGGCTAGCTGACAAACTCAATCCGCTACATAGCGACACACCGCTACGCTTCGAATTCCTCGCGCTGAGCGAGGGGAAAGATGACCCCGTCGAATTCTACTACGGTGCCGACGACCATCTGGATACCCTTGAGAAGCGGCTCCGGTCGGTCTATCCCGAGACGTTCGACATCGAGCGTACCGAGGTCGACATCGCATCCCGACTCGTACAGCCTGTCGAATTCGATCGCGAGACATTCGTCGAGCACTATGACTCAGGCGAGCTCACGTACGAGTTCGGCCCTGACGAGCAATACGAGTGTGGTACTGACGACAACAGTCAAGCGGGGCCAGGGGACGCCGAATCAGTCGCGGATGGAGGGACGGTCGGCGACCAGTCTCCCGACCACTTCATCGAGATCGGTGATACTGCCCTCGAACTCGCCCCACCAGATGCGATTCCCGAGGATGAGCCACTCACGACGCTTGCCAAACCAACGGTAACATCGGAGGGGACGATACTCGCACGGCCAGCGACCGAATCCGTCTCCCCACTCGGCGTACGGTGGCAGGGGTCGGCGACCCGGAAGCAGGACTGGATGACCTCACTCTCGCCATTTACTGCCAACGACGAAGCGGAGCTCCCAGCCGTCGATCAGCCAGGAGGTGCGCTCGCGTCGCTCGTCGACCACCTGATGGAGGCGACAGCACCAGTAGCGTTCCAAGTCGTCTTCCAACGACGCGAGAGCTGGCAGTCCGATGCCGACCTTCGCAAGGAGGACGTCATCGACGGACGGGACACACTCGCCCAGGAGATTATTGGCTCCCTCTTCGAACTCGATGATCAACCGGAGAGTCGGGAT
>NZ_VJXQ01000012.1:124-496 GCF_007655485.1 Halobellus captivus | reverse complement strand
AATCCGAAGCGGTCGTTCACCGCGAACATCCGCGCAATCGGGATTCCATCCGGTAGTGACGGTCGCGATGATCTCGATGAGCGGATGCAATCACTGGTCCCGGTATTCGACCCGCTTGACGGGCCGTACTATGAGGTGGAGGCCGAACGGTTGCGCGACAGCGGCTTGCGGGCAGCCACGAAAGAACGGAATGCACGAGCGGCGCTGCAGCGGCTCTTGGATCGTGAGATCACGACCGGCCGTGGGACGACCCGACCGGAGTTCGTCCTGAGTGGCCGAGAACTCGCGCACTTCGTACTCGTCCCCTCCTCGGAACAGCTTACTGTCGAAGGGGCACGGGGGACGCGTGCGGAACAGCAGAGTCGGAATCCG
>NZ_VJXQ01000012.1:0-114 GCF_007655485.1 Halobellus captivus | reverse complement strand
CTTGGATCGTGAGATCACGACCGGCCGTGGGAAGAGCCGACCGGAGTTCGTCCTGAGCGGCCGAGAACTCGCGCACTTCGTCCTCGTCCCCTCCTCGGAACAGCTTACTGTCGA
>NZ_VJXQ01000011.1 GCF_007655485.1 Halobellus captivus | reverse complement strand
GGCACTCGCGAGACGTTCGACGTTGCCATCTCTGGAGATTCCGGTGGTGGATTCTTCTGGCAACCAGCTGACAACGCTCTTGTAGGCCATGTATCCCAGTTCGAGCAAGGCGTGTACTCAGCTGGGCATAAGCATCCGTGGTCGACGGGGTTGGGCTTCGTCATCCCGGCTGAGGGTGAGGGCTTCACCCTCCTGTGGAAGGGGCCAAAGCACTGGTCGGATGCCGAATTCCATATGAAACTCCCGTACAAAAAGCACACCGTGTGGACGTTCGACTCCCGCCTCTGGCACGAACACTTCAACGTCGGCGAAACGGACGACCGCTACTACGCCTGGTATCTGGGGTCGAAAAAGTGGCCGGGCTACGGTGGATGGTTCAAGCGGTGGGGTAGCTACGTCACGACACGCCGTGGGGGCTGGAACATTCCCCTGGCAGACGAGGATCCGAAAACGCTTGAGATGTTCCAGGAGGAACTTGACAAGCGGGGTCTAGAAATGAAAGATCCTGACGAGTGGCGAGAGGACCCTTGGGAGCCTGCAGAAGCTCAGTTTGACGACTGATGCATTACTCAGGACGACTGATGGATACCCTGAATTAGCCCGCTGACATTCTGTTTGAAGTTTCGGCGGTACTGGTCTCTTTTCGTACTAACTCCTCAGGGAGTGTAGTAGTGGTCAGTTCCCCGCTCAGCGGATAGTCGTAACGGGGACGGCTGACGCGGTCGCACCACCTCACGAATGAAGTACTCCATCAAGACACACGTCTCGGGGGGGCCGCAACCTGCTCGGACTAGTTCCCTAGTCCCGGCCGTGTTCTAATTACCTCAAAATGCCTAAATCGATAAGCTCACTTCCTATTTCGACAGGTCCCAGCTATGCTGCTGAATTACTGGGTGGGGAAAAGCACCAAAACCCTTTCTCGGCCTTGTGCGGTGAGTACCACTAATCTACCCCCAAGAGCGCAAACTAATTATTCCCCCTACGAGAACTGAAATAGAAGAACAATCCTTGCAACGACCACGAACACTCCTTCGGCGTACGATACACCTGGGATGGCCGATCACAATTCAACAGTTCCTGAATACGTTGATGCGGACGGTCGATATTCTAGTCACGGGAATGTTTTCGCCGGCGGCGGTCGCCGCGATCGGGTTGGCAGACATCTACACGGGTATTCTTCGGCGGGTCGGTGGTAGCCTTGGGACAGCTGCGATAGCTATTGCAAGTCAGGATACTGGTCGAGGTGCATCTACGAGCCGTGACGACGCGATAAGCCAGGCACTGATCATTGGCGCAGTTACAGGGGTCCCGTTCGTCATTCTCGGCCTTCTGTTTGGGCACCAAGCTATCGCTGTCCTCGGCGCCGACGCAGAGGTTGTCCGCCTTGGCGGGCTCTACCTGATGATCATCTTCCTCGTCGCACCAATGCGTATCGTCGGCACCGTCGCTACGTATGCGTTACAGGGGACAGGAGATACTCGAACCCCGATGCTCATCAGTGGAGTCGCAAACCTTCTCAACATTATCGCGACGGTTGGTTTGGGTCTTGGAATTGGTTTACTCCCACGTATGGGTATTCTCGGTGTAGGGCTAGCAACCGCCGGGAGCCGTGTCTTCGTAGCCCTAGCGATCTTAGGCGCATTGTACACCACCCACACTGATCCGGAGTTAACTCGACCGGCAGACATCATATTGACTCGGCAGCTCCTCGGAATTAGTCTCCCCCGCTTTGCAGAGTTGATGGTTACAACCCTCGTCGCATTTCCGTTTAACGCATTGCTGCTGACCTTCGGTACTGAGGTGAACGCGGCTTATCATATTGGGCGGCGTATTACGCAGCAAATTGCGGCACCCCTGTACCGAACATTTAGTTCCGTGTCGAGCATCGTTGTTGGACAACTTCTCGGCGAGGGAAAGCCTTCGGAGGCCCAAAACGCAGGATACGTCATCGCCATCTTTGGGCTTGGAACCGTTGGTGTCATTTCGCTTGGTGTGATGATCTACGCTCCTCGCTTGGTGACGTTATTCACGAATGATGAGGCGACCATAGGATATGCCGTGGCGTTCACACGAACATACGCTATTGTCAGCGTAGCAATGTTGATCCTTTTTGTCTTCGCGGGCGGCCTGCGAAGTGCAGGCGACACTCGAACTCCATTGTATGCCCGGTTCACGGGCCATATTGGATTAATGCTTGGATTCTCCTATCTCTCTGGTGTTCTATTCGGCTTTGGGCTCTTGGGTGTCTACACAGGGATTGTCTTAGCGTATATTTGGGCCGCTATAGTTGTGGCACTAAAATTTATTAGCGGAAATTGGACAGAGACGGCTGCTGCTTTGATCGAAGCCAGGAAGAACGTTGTAGATTCGAAATGAGTATTTTTAACAGATGATCAGGTCTAGTTACACATCGATATCTCCACTCCACTTGACGCCCTCCGTGTTTTCGTCATCTTCCCAGGTCAGTTTCTTCGGGTCATCCCAATCTAGCCATTCAATTTGATAGAAATTCACCATCTCATAAGCAGCAGCGGCATCAAGCGTCATATTCAGATGATTAATCACCCGTCGGTTAGCCGTTCGCTTTGCCCATGCCAGTGCATAGGCAGACCGCCCGAGGAGACGTTCGACAATTTCCGCAGTTTTCGTATCCAGTTCGCCTTCCGCGACTGCATAGTTAATTAACCCCATTTCGGCCAGCTCAGATGCCCTATACGGCTTTCCCAACATCAGATATTCCTTCGCTAGCGTCGGGGGCATAAATAACGGCAGCAAGGCGCTTCCGCCATCGCCTGGAACGATCCCGTACTCCATACGCATACCGTCAATCTCACCCATACTCAGGTGGTGATCTACAATCTTGGCATTTTCTTCTGCAATGATAATATCTGAAGCAAACATCAGGCTCTGCCCAAGGCCGATCGCGTCTCCGTTAACTCGTGCAACGATGGGTTTTTCACACTCTGCCATCGCTTGATGACCTCGAATGATTCCGTTTATCATACCTTCCCAGAGGTATCGCGGATCATTCTTCGAGTATTTTCCGCCTTCGGGTTTTGAGTAATCGGCAGGCGGAACTTTGAACGTCTGGCCGCTACCCGTGAGGACAATAACGCGTATTGACGAGTCCCGACGCAAATCCTCGATTGCGTCGGCAACCTCCTTCGTCATATGTATTTTCTCTGTTGGGTGGTGGAGATCCCGGGACTCTCCCTTCTCTTCCCAGTGATCTAACATTGTTACTATTGCCACCTCACCGTCTTTTTCGACGGTGATACGTTGGAATTCACTAGCCATCGTGCAGCGATAGAGGTACCAAGAACGGTTAAACTCTCGCCAAAATATCTACGCTTCGGTAGATCGCTCATCATCGTCTGAGGCGCTTCGGACCCCGTCAGTGGCTTACGGCAGGGCACGAGGTCATTCGGATTCGGATACCAACCTTTTCATTAGCGATTCACATAGTGTGTTGTGTGCTACCAACAAATTTCGTGCGAGAGATGCTAGTTGCGGATAGGCGTCGCTGCGCCAGCCAGGAGGAAGCGAATAAGGATGGCCACCGAGGTGGACGATGAACCGACCGCCGTCCATAGTTGCCATCACGATTGGGGACCCCGCCGGTATCGGACCGGAGATCGCGCTCAAGACAGCCCGAAACGTGGCACCCGAGGTGGGCGTTGTGGTTGTGGGCGACTTGGACGTCGTGCGCCGCGTGAATGAGGACTGTGACTTCGGGATTACGCTTACCGAACTTGCCGAAGTAACTCGTGAAAGGGCGACGCAGGCCGACATCGTACCGGTCATCGATCTCGATAATGTCTCTGACCACGAGTATGGTGTGGTCCGGGGTGACTACGGCCAAGCGAGCCTTGAATACCTTGAGTACGCCCTCGGGAAGGTGACAGACGGAGATCTCGACGGAGTAGTCGGGGGCCCTGTGAACGCAAAGGCGATTACCCGATCCAACTTCCGCTTTGACTCCCCCTCGAGCCTGGTGTTACACTATGCTGACGTTGATCAGTACTCCATTATGCTCAGTACAGAGGGGCTCCACGTTTCCCACGTGACGCCGGAGGTGCCGCTGAAAGACGTCCCGGACCTTGTCACGGAGGAGACAACCCTGCAGACCATACGTATGACAGAGCGCATGATGCGCGACCTAGGGACACCTGATCCACGAATCGCCATCGCCGGCCTGAACCCCCACGCTGGGCTCGACGGCCTCCGTGGAGAGGAGGACGACCGCAAGATTCGGCCTGCGATCGAACTGGCTCAGGATGAGGGTATCGACGCCGTCGGTCCGGAATCTCCGGACACAGTGTTCGCGTCGGCGCTGAATGGAGCGTTCGACGCTGTCGTCTCGATGTACCACGACCAGGGTCACATCCCAGTAAAGACCGTGGGAAGCATGGACGGCGAGATCGACGTTTCGGCGATACCGCTTGGGCTGCCATTCCCGTATTCGGCTCTTGGTCACGGCACTGCCTTCGACATCGCTGGTCACTGTGAGGCCTCACCTGCGAGTGCCGAACGGTCTATCCGACTCGTCGCTCAAATTGCGAGGAACGCGGACGCCTCCTGAGCAAACTGAGGTTCAGTGTGAGGCGACTAACTGAGACCTTAGCAGAAACACTATATTCACTAGCCTACTCGCTCCCGGATCTGCTGCTCACAGCGATCGCCATAAGAGCCAAATAGTTCGGAATTGCATAGTTGATCGTATACGAACTATGGCTGAGAAAGCACGGGAAGAAGACATTG
>NZ_VJXQ01000010.1:43944-44084 GCF_007655485.1 Halobellus captivus | reverse complement strand
CCCAGAACATCTGGCAGCGTGATGGCGACGAGGTCGTCCTTCGTGATGCCAGCGGGACGGAATACATCCGCCTCCCGTCGCTTGGGAAACTCTCGAAGGATCGTGTTCCAGCCATCTACAGCTACGACCACGCTGCCGAG
>NZ_VJXQ01000010.1:43734-43934 GCF_007655485.1 Halobellus captivus | reverse complement strand
GCAGCAGGGGATATCCCGCTGTTTGTCGTTCGCCCAGGAAACGACGAAACTGAGTGGGCCAAGCGTGTCGACGGCATTCTCACACCACCCGTCCGTACCCTCCAGAATGGTGAGACACGGTTCTACACGACCGACTCGAATCTCACGTTCAACGGCGGAGCGACCGAAGAAGGTGGGGTGACGGCCGTGCGACCGGCGAG
>NZ_VJXQ01000010.1:37698-43678 GCF_007655485.1 Halobellus captivus | reverse complement strand
CAAGAAGCCATTCGTCCCCGAAGCCGAACTCCAGACACCCGATTATAGCCCCACGTCGTACGCTATCGTCATTCTCCCTGAAGAAGGCAACCCGGTCGTGTACGATACTGACGGTACGTACTCGATGGACACCTTACTCGATACCGTCACCACAAGTGGGTGCGAAGAAACGACAGGAGAACAGGCAGACCATATTCAGCAGGCGCCTCAGCCATCGATTGACGATATTGCTGAGGATCCAGAGGCGGTTGTTGAGCGATTCGCAGAGACACACCTCGTCGAAGATCCGGAAAGCAGAGTAGCCGCCGGAGATGTCTACGAAATCTACGAGCAGTGGGCTGAGGCTCACGGGATTGATACAGATAGCAAACCCTGGTTCGGCCGTCGCCTCGGGAACTATGTCACGTTCGAGCGGAACACAGACAATGAGAACGGCGACTCTGTTCGATACTACGAGGGGCTTGCACTCAAATCAGAATAGATCTGGAGGGGAATACAATGCAATCCACACTCAGCGCCAAATATATCGTAAATGTAAATTTGAGTTTGCATAACAGGAAATGCCTCTCGCGTTACGGAAACATCGAGGCATATCGTCTCCGCAGCACCGAAATCAGCAGACGGAGAGGGGTTACGGCAACCAACCGAAATGCCGTAACACAAGCATTCTGGAGAGATTTTGCTGTATGCACGTATCGGGAGCCTCAGACCCAGGATTTCACTGATTTGAATGATCTGTTACGGCAAAAACCAACTAGGATAGAACGGGGGTTCCCCGTTGGGACCAAGGGATTGGATCGACACGCAGAGCAGCGTGAAGTCTGTGCTGGCTCAGAGCCAGTGAGAGCCATGCGAGGTGCTATGTGAGGATGAGTGAGAGTAGTATCGACGAATCGGAGGCGATTCCGGAGACGCTACGCGAACGGGACCAGTGGGTGTGCTGGCGCGAAGAGGAGCGGGACGGCAAGTCGACGAAGATTCCGGTGACGCCGGGAGGTGGGGGGTTCGCGTCATCAACAGAGTCGGAGACCTGGGCGAGCTTCGAGACAGCGCTCGACTACACCGAGACGGCACACGCCGATGGCGTTGGGTTCGTGTTTACCGACGACGATCCCATCGTCGGTGTCGACCTGGACGACTGCCGTGATCCTGAAACCGGCGACGTCGACGACGCGGCACTAGACATCATCGAGCGCCTCGACTCCTATACGGAGGTGTCACCGTCCGGCACCGGCTATCACGTCCTCATCAGGGGCGAACTTCCCGAGGGGCGGAACCGTCGCGGGAGCATCGAACTGTACGACACGGCACGATTTTTCACCGTCACTGGCGATCACGTCGAGCGGACACCAACGTGCGTCGCACGTCGACAGGACGCGCTCAGAGCGATTCACCGTGAGTACGTTCAGGAGACAGAGCGTGACACGGCAGCAGAGTCCGAACAGCGTGGTAGCGCTGACGACGAGTCACCGACGACCGGTGCAGCCGGCGTTGACGTCGACCTCGAAGACGAGGACCTCCTCGAGAAAGCGCGAAACGCATCGAACGGCGAGAAGTTCGAGCGGCTCTGGAACGGGAACACAGCCGGCTACGACAGCCAGTCCGAGGCCGACATGGCGCTGTGCTGTCTGCTGGCGTTCTGGACCGGCGGCGACCGGACGCAGATGGATCACCTGTTTCGCCAGTCGGGATTGATGCGAGAGAAGTGGGACGAGGTCCACTACGCTGATGGGTCGACGTATGGGGAGAAGACCATCGAGCGAGCAATTGCGACTACTTCGGAGTTCTACGACCCGGACGCCGGCGACGATACCGCGGACGAGATCCCCGCCACATCGTCGCCAGACGTCGGCGCTGCTGACTCGGAGCGGAGTCGCGCATATCTCGCCGAGAAGAACCAGATCTTGAGCGACCGCGTCGACGAGCTCGAGGCGACACTCACGGAGAAAACCGAGCGCATCGACGCTCTCGAAGCGGAGGTCAAGCGACTCACTGACGAACTTGCCACCCGTGGCCAGGAGGAGGAGTGCCAGGGCGAGCACGCCGCTACTACGAGTGAGAACAGTAGTGAGTCAGAGTCATCCTCACTGTTGGGTCGGTTATTCGGCGGTCGGTCCAAGTAGCGTTGCGACCGCAGCGGCACGTCTGTCACCCCCGCCAGGGGGCGGCGGGGTACATCACGTGCCCCCGATAGACGATGGCTTCGGAACGTACGACCCAAACGCAGACGGTACAGCAAGCAGCAACCAACTCCGACGGGGAGGCTCCGTGGGCAGACCTCGAGGTGGCGATCCCGAACGACCGCGATCACGCGTCGCTCGTCGCGCTCGTGGAGTGTGCCCTAATCGAGCTGACGCACGAGCACGTGGGGGCAGTCGTCGTCACCCACCAGGTCCGGGGGACAAACCACACGCAGTACGTCGCCGTCGACGACGTCAGCGAGCAGTTCCAAAAGCGGCACTTCGACGCCCGGCTGGGCTGGCACGAGACAACCGTTCCTCGGGAGATCGTTCGCGACGAACTCGTCACCCAGCTCACCCGGTCGGCAGCCTCACAAGCGGAACGCACACGAGAAGCAGCAGCCAGCGAGCCGGACACGTTCACCGTGAAGCCGGTTCAGGAACTCCGGACTCCATAGGCCACACTCTTAACCAACACTCGGGACCAGTTCTGTCGAAGTGTTGGTTAATGACGTTGCCAGAATTTATGCCCTCAACCCACGCCCACCGCCCTATCCCTCCGCGACGTTGCCGTTTTCGAGTACCGCGACCCAGGGTCGGACTGACGCCCTCCGACTGGGCTGTTTATCGGCGCCGGGAGGCGTGCAGCGCGCGAGAGCGTGCGCGGCGTGATTCACCATGGTTGGTCCCGATCCTCACGACGACACGAGTGCCGACCACGAACAGCTCGAAACCGAACTCCTCGCACAGGACCGTGACGCCGCGAGCGTCGCGACCGCGGACGTCGACGACGCAACGGCCCGCAGCCTAGTCGACGACCTCATCGACGCGGACGTCGTCACACCCGTTCCCGAGGATCGCGTTCTCGTTCACGAGCCGAGTGTTACTACCTTCGACTCGACGACGCAATTGGCCGTCTTCCACCGTGGCTGGACGGCCGGCCGCGACGCCGACGCGGAGGCGGAGTAATGCAGCAGACGCTTACAGGGTGTGCGTTCTGCGACGCTCCGCCCAGCACCGAGACTGGCGAGGCCCACACATGGGGGGAAGATGAGCGGGTCACCCACCCCATCTGCGTCGACTGCGCGATCCAGATGGAGCCGGACCCCAACGAGCGCGATCGCTACGCCTGCGATGGCTGTGGGCTCGTCGTCGACGCTCTCGCGGCGCTCACGCGCTTCCGTGTGGAACTCGGCCATCTCGAGGGGCCGCTGCAGCTGTGTGCGCGATGTAGTCCTGGCGGGCCCGCGACGTACTGGACGCACGACCTCGATGAGCATCTCGTTGAGTGAGACATATTGCCGACGCTTACACCGTTTCCATGGAGGACCTCGTTGACGAAGTCGACGTCGCGCTTGACCGCGACTAATGGGGAGTCTCCCTATCCATGGATAGGGAAAGTATCCAATAAGCCGCACCGCTTGGCATTACGCCATAGATTCCGGTATCCCTCGCCGTCAGATCGTCGTCGAAAGACGCTCGATGCGATCAGCGGTTCCCTTGACTGCGTCTTTCTCCTCGAGACGACTCACGATATCCTGTAATTCAACCGTGGTGTAATCGAGTTCCTGCTGGAGGGCAGGCATAGATTTCGGTTCGTCGAGGGCGTGAAGCACTTCGAGTTCCTCGTATACGCGCTCTGTAATCTCCGCGACCGGCTCATGCAGGGGTGTCCTCACGTTGTGTTGCTCGGTGAGATCGGCCAACGCCTCGTTCACGTATGTTACGAATAGCTCTTGATCCAAGAGGTCGATCTGCGCGGCGAGTTCTGCTTCGACGACGTCGAAATCGAGGTCAGTCTGCAGCAGCGAAAACATATCTTCGATATCGTCCACCCGTCCGGCGACCGCCTTGAATAGGAAGATGTCCTCTGGGCTCACGAGTTCGACCACCAAGTTGCTGGGGTTGAGGTACCGCTCGCTACGCTTCCGAATCCCGTCAGAAAGAACCAGTTTATCGATTACCTGCTGGTGAAAGATGTCGATTCGACACCCATCATCGTTCTCGAGGATTCGCTGAGCACCGAGCGCTTCGTATTCTTCGTCCGGTTCCCGAACGATATCGTAACCAAGTTCGAGCAGTACTGCTTGGAGCTGCCCGAGGTCATCACCGGATGCGACGATGAGATCGATATCCTTGGTAGTGGTCTTGAGATCCTGGAACGCCATTGCCCCACCGCCGATCAAGAAGACAGTGAGTGGGTCGTCTAGCTGCTCGCCGATGCGCTCGAGTTCCGACCGAATGTACGAACTGTCGAATCGCGCCCTCATGCTGACACCCCGTAGTCCGCAGCCAATTCTTGGAACTCTTCCCACTCGGGAAGTCGAGATGCCCGCTCCTCGCCACTCGTGTCGAGATACGTGAGCAAGTCCTCGACGAGATCGTCGACGCCGTACTTTGTGGCCTGGTCACGCAGTTCGTCACGGTCGACGTCAACGTGGCTGAGCAGGAGCAGACAGTATGACTGGGTACGTGCGCCCGAATCGATTACGAGCATATGACAGCACAGCATCGCCGGCGAGAGATCATTCATCGTCTCTGAATGGAAATAGTACCGACGGTCGCGGGCCAGAAGGGGCAGGTCGTAGGTCTGGAAACGCTCTGGCCCCGTCGAAAGGAAGTCCTCGGCGGTAATCTCATCTGCGGTCTGGACGAGGAACTCGTCGAGTGACTCCCAGAGAATCGTGTAGGTGTCGGTGTGTTGTTCGACGGTCTGGCGATGGTCGTGGTGAACGAGTTCCCGAGCAAGCGTACTCAGTTGTTCGAATCCCTCGTTCAGCACATATGCATCCTCGTCAGTTTCGTAGATGATCCCTCGATGCTGAAGTGGATCGAGGGCGCGATGGACGGTACTCCTGTGAATGTTGGCCCGGCGTGCGAGCTCCATTACGACCCGCGGTGTTTCAAGATAGTAGAGAACGCGGAGCGTCGCACCCGACAACAGTTCAGGCCAGTCGATGTGCGAATACTCTTGGGTGATGTCTGCGAGGAGTTCGAGTGCTTTCGCGTCCGATGGCCGGATCTGCTTTGTTTTCCCTTGTCGACGCGTCTCGACGAGTCCGGTCGCTTCGAGACGATCGACAAGTTCAGACGTGTAGCTGAGACTGCGGTCCAGCTGGGTCGCAAATTCGGAGACTGTCTGCTCACCGTGAAGGACGGTGAGCGCGCGAACCTCGCCTTCGGTAAGCATCTGTTGCGTAGATACGAACCGATATTTAAATAACTTCGCTATCTCGCAACGAGTATGACTGACTCAGCTGAGGTTGCTGGGTGAGCAACACGATGAAGGCCCTCGGCCGTTCACGGGCGGCGCGCCGCCCGTTAGCTCGGGAGAGCCTGCTTTCCCGGTGACCGAGACGGCCTCGCCCTTTCTGAGTCCGCCAGGGCAGTAGTTGGGTCGCTGAGTGTCGCGGCTGGGTGGACAGGTGTGTCCGTTATGGCCCGCACCGCTCGCCGCGTTCCGCCCTCCGCGTCGCTCGCGACCGACCATTCCGGGCGTGCGGGCGCTCTCCGCACCGCCCGCGCCCGTTCCGGGCTAAAATGCATGTGCCCTCGGCGCCAGCGGGTATCCCCGTCGGTTGCGCCCCTTGCGGGCTTTCGCGTTCCAGCGCTTGGTGCCGCCTGCGCTGTCGCGCGCCACACCGCGGCGCGCGTTCTCGGCGACAGTCGCCCTGGACACGGACCCGCACATCGGGCCGGACACGAGCGGGCATATCCCGCTGGCCGCTCGCTCCGGGCGGGTCGGCGCGCGGTGCTGGTTGAGTGGCCTCCCTATGGCGCGCTCTCGCTCGCGCCCCAAG
>NZ_VJXQ01000010.1:36131-37688 GCF_007655485.1 Halobellus captivus | reverse complement strand
CCGCGATGTTGTAGCATCGCGGTGTCGGGCGCTGAGCGCCTTCAGGAATCAGGGTAGATTCCAATGTCTAGTAACAACGTCACCACGGATGTAGTTTCGGTCGATGAACAGGCTTTCGAGAAACACGATGAAGTTGAGGTCGACGAGGATGGGTTCGAAGTCGTCGACGAGACCCCGGAGTTCCGGGCGACGGTCGACATGGAAGTCCAGGCCAAAGTCGATTCCAACCACCCAGACGCGCGCGTCGAGGAAGGCCCGGATCACCTGTTCGGGAAGACCCTCGAACAGGAAGAGCGCATCAAGGCACGAGAGGCCGAGTTGGAACACATCAGTGCCCAGGCAGAACTCAGTCAGCAGGAGGGGCGTGCGAAGCGGACGCGAGACATCGCAGCGAAGCGAAGCGCTGAGCGGCGTGTGAAGTTCCAGAAGCGGGCAGCGAGCGTGAATCCGATGGCTGACCCGGAGCGAGACGATCCTCGTGCAGAGCTCACGCAGGAGCAGTTGGCGGCGGTGAACAAGCAGTCGATGCGGTTGGCGGAAAAACTGGATGGCTGGTCGCGAGCAGCGATTGGCCGGCGGTTGGGTGAAGCCGTCGTCGGTGGGAAAGACCTAACGAGTGCAGTCGTCGGGGTGTTCGAGGAGTTGCAGACGGCGCCTGGGACGGTGATCCCCATTGGGAAGCTCGAGGACGTCAATCGCAAAGAGGTGAGCATCGAGGGTCGAGTCGAAGTACTCTGGGATGCGGACTCGCCGGCCATCGCTCAAGTCGGGCTGATCGCAGACGACAGTGGAAAAACGAAGGTGACGATCTGGGAGAAATCAGATGCGCCGTGGATTGAAGAGGGCGAGCAGGTGCGTATTCACAAGGTAGCCCGGAACTGGTACGAGGGGCGCGTCTCACTGGCTGTCACTGGGTGGACCACCATTATGTTCCCTGAGCGCGGTCGGTGGTGGGAATAGCCGGTCGGCGCACCCCTTTTTTGCTGGTGTGTACGCGGTCACCGCCACCTCCCACCACCTCCACGGTCCGGGCTGCTCACGGCGCTCACGCGCCGTTTCGCGGCCGGGCTTTCGCCACCGCGGCCCATCAGTGTCAGCGCTGTTCCGTGTGGTGTGTATGTGCCCCCTGATGGGTGAGGGGCACTCCGAGAGACGCGATCCGCGTGAGTCCCCTCGTGAGTATCCATGGCAACCAGAGAGATCTACGAAACGACGTTCGACGAAGACGTCCAGACCGACTCGAATGCTACGCAGTGTCCCGAGTGTAACGGGCAAGTTACAACCAACGCGGTTGAAACCGTCTGCGAGGACTGTGGACTCGTCGTCGACGAGCAGCGGATCGACCACGGGCCAGAGTGGCGAGGGTTCGACGACGAACGAGAGCGCACGGGCGCTCCGTTGACGGCAGCACGACACGATCGAGGGTTGTCAACGGAGATCGGTCGCGGGGCCGATGCGAACGGGAACAGCCTCTCCGAACAGAAGCGACGCCGGCTGTTCCGGATGCGCCGTGAACAGACCCGTGGGCGGTTTCAGTCGAAAGCTGAACGCAACCTC
>NZ_VJXQ01000010.1:34847-36121 GCF_007655485.1 Halobellus captivus | reverse complement strand
AGGCCTGCCAGCTCTTCCGCAGCGCTCAGAACGAGGAACTCCTGCAGGGCCGGTCGATTGAGGCGATGGCCGCCGCGAGTGTCTACGGGGCGTGCCGGTGTAACGGGCGACCACGAACGCTCGACGACATCACCGAGTCGGCGCGCGTCGAGCAATCGCGGGTGACGAACGCATACACGACGCTGAATACAGAACTCGGCCTACCAGCCCAACCCGTGACGCCCAGTGCGTTCGTCCCGCGGTTGGCGTCGGAGCTCGACGTCTCCGATCAAATCCGGCAGCGGGCTCGGCAGCTGGCGGAAGCATCCGAATCGACCGGAGCAACCACGGGGGTTCGGCCATCCGGATTCGCCGCAGCTTGTCTGTACAAGGCCGGACGCGAAGACGGGCGGTGGCTCACCCAGTCGGACATCGCTGACGTTGCGAACGTCTCAGTGGTCACCGTGCGGACCCACCGCGACGCGCTGGACGAACTGGCTGTCTAAGGCCCACACTGCTGATTTTCGGTTGTATGTCTGTAGGCTGATTGATGTGAGAGCCATTGTTTAAACCCGAAGACGAAGCATGATACGGCCAGATCACTCGATGACCGACCAGTACGCCGACTACGAAGCCCTCCGACCGCTCGGCGAAGCGACCCACGTTCCCGACGATCAACTCGCCAGTAGTAGTGGTGAGCCCCGGCGGCAGCGCTCCGGTGGCGTCGACGCGGGCTATCCAGACGGCCCGACAGCAGATGCGACCGAGTGCGCTTCCTGTGGAGCGTCGATCCCCGCTGGCCAGTCGAAGTGCCGGTTTTGTCTCACGAACCATCTCGAAGCAGCCGATGATCAGGACACATCGACTGCCGAACGGACTCTCATCCACGTCATCCAGCTGCTCGTCGAGGCGTCGACGTTCTACGGCGCCGTCGGGAAGGGATCTGCTGCGGCTACCCTCCTCGTGAAGGCAGACGATGACCCAGTAGTCGATGACTGCAAGCTAATCTACGATCTCGACGAGGAACCGGCCCCACAGCTTGTCGATCAGTGGCCCTCGCTCCCCTCGGCGACACGGGTCACGTCTGAATGTGGTAATCAGCTGCTCGCGGCTGCTCGTGAGCGGACGGCGTGGACAGAGACGACGCAGTCCTGTCACGACGGCGAGCACGCGACGTTTCTCTACGACGAAACTGGGAGCGCGGTTCGCACCGAAGAGGGGCTTGCAAGCCTTCGTGAGGACGCAGACGACGACTTCTGGCTGGTGCCAGCGATTGCGCTCCAGGAATCCGTTGA
>NZ_VJXQ01000010.1:11821-34837 GCF_007655485.1 Halobellus captivus | reverse complement strand
ACCGAACAGCCACGACGCGAGCGCCCAAACAGGACTCACCTCGAGTGTCGGGAATGTGATCGGGAGACTAAGCATCGATTCCGCGAATTCGAGGCTGTCCCCGATGATGAGTGGACCGGGCAGCCCATGTGGGAGTGTCAGCGGTGCGGGACACCTCGCTATGGACCCGAACCAGAAGCCGATCAATAGAGACGGAGTCAGTTTAACCAACGGACCTGATATCGACTCGTTCTGTTGGTTAACTAGAGGTCAGTTCGTGATCACTCCCAGACTGCCCCGCTGACTGCCCGCCGGTGTTTTTTCGCGCCGGAAATTGGCGGAGGCGCACACATGGACCCACGAGACACCCCCGGCTATCGACTCCACCGCGCGCTCAGTAGCCTCACCAGTATCGACAGCGACCAATTGGAGCCCGCTGATCAAGAGCGAATTAGCACCGCGACGACGCTCCTCGAGCAGGTGGATGTTCTCACCCAACCGAATACGACGAGGGACGGTGACGTCAACAGAGAATCCTGACAGCTCGATGCATCGGCAGCGCAACGTCATGTGGCCGTCACAGCGTGAGCAGTTGCTCGCCCCCTGAAGGGGTGCGGGGGCGCGAGACAGCTCCCGAGAACAACCGATGGCAACTCTCCAAGCCGCAACGACATCGACCGGCGCGCTCGTAACAGACCCACAGGCCGTCCGCCAGCTCTGTGAGAACCACTGCTTCGGGACGCTCAACTGGGAGGTGGACGACGACGGCGAACTGATCATCTGGGGCTACGATAGCTTCGAAGTGTACGAGGCCCGTGAGAACGGGCTTCCTGACTACGACGGTGGCATCGTCACCCACGAGTTCCTCCGGTCGCTCGCGGAGTATCTCGAACCGGACGAAGAATTCGACATCCAGACAGCCGGATTTACCAAATGCCGATTTCCCGTGCTGGCGAAACGGTACGTCGTCCGCGACGGTGAGGTGCTGTACGCGGACCTCAGTTCCCCCGACCCGATCGACGAGTAGCGTTGTTCGTCCCCCGGGAGGGGTGCGGGGCGATCCAGTCGTGGATCGTTCTGCGAGGTGATTGTTCAATGGGCCACCGCGCACTTGTTGCGTACGAACGAACCGACGGACAGTACACGCTCCATTACTCTCATTGGGGTGCATCAAATCTGAAGCTCAAGCACCGAATCTCGGCTGAGTCGCCGTTCGGTGGCGAAGACACCGACTCCAAGTGGGCGAAACAGCTGCTGGCGGAGTTAGCCGATGGCCTCGAGGCAGATGCCGTCGACGGCTACCTCGCCGGCGAAGACCGACCGTCGACGGTCGTCGAGCCGAAGCCTCGCGCCACCGGGCTCACGCTCGAGGAGATTATCGCTGACCATCTCGACTACCTCCACCATGAGGCGTTTTACGTGGTGTCGACGACGTTCGAGGTGACCGCCTATCGGACGCTGTGGTTCGGGCTCCAGTACGACTCGGAGACGGTCGAACAGGGAGAGACCGTCGGGAACGGCGCGCTCGCGACGGTGCGTTGGTACGACGGCAAGCCGGTCGGCGACGGCCATCTGAAGGGACAGTTCCGGGCACTGAAAGACGTCGTTGGCGACATGCTCGACAAGGGCGTCTTCACGCCGTCAACGGCGAGACAGTATCTGAAACGGAAGCTCGCTGAGCGGGTCGGAGACCGACAGGAGCTGCTCATTCCGACCGGAGAATCACCCTTCGAGACAGCGAGTCTCGGCAAGTCGTAACACCAATCCCTTAGTGGATATCGGGGGACGTCCAAGTATGTCAAATCAGTCTGAAGATGACGTTCGTGTTTGGCTTGTCGAACGGACGTACTCCGATGACGAACAGAACCTGATCATCCTCACCTACGCAACGCCCGATGGCGAACAGTACTATCGGAAGGAGCGGGCGCTAACCTCATTTACCGATGTCCGAGATACGACGGCAGCAGTCGATGCTGAACTCGACAATCTTGGCATGGTCGATGACCCAGACCTCCAGGAACAATACGCGGCCGAAGCGCAGCGAATGCAGGAGGTCCACGACCCGGACGACGTGATCTGATACCCGCCAGTAGACATCACCCCGGACCATGGGTTATGTCGTAGGAGGCCGTACACAGGATATGCGCGAACTCATCTTCGCACTCGAATACGAGCCGGGCTGTAACCGGGTGGCTGACGCTCTCGCCGACCACTCCGACGCCCGCGTCCGCTCGCTCTCGCTGCACGCCACTGCCGAACGTCTCTGGCGGGTCGACCATGCTACCGGAACTCCTGAGGCGCTCGACGCTATCGAGGACGCCTTTCTCACCGGCGACTACTACGCCGACTGTCTGGCGACTGAGGATTGCGGCGCCACACAGACCACCCGCGTCCTCGACCGCACGGACGACGCGCTCATCCTCTACTCAGATTGGGAGCGCACTCCGACCTGCGCCTCAGTCCCCCACATCGCTCGCGACCACCTCGGCGACGGCGTGCTGTTCGAGACTCGTCACGAGGGCCGCCACTACACGTGGCGACTCATCCACTCCGGCGATGGCGACGTGGCGGCGTTCTTCGACGCTCTCAAAGTCGCCGTCGGGGAGTGCGCCCAGATGGAGATGCTCCGCACAGCGGACACAACATCAGCTAGGGGAAGCGACGGAACACCGAGTGGATTGCCTCCAGCCCAAGAGGCTGCTCTCCAGGCCGCCGTCGAACACGGCTATTACGAGTCGCCCCGCGAGGTTGACGTCGGCAAGCTCGCCGAGCATCTCGACGTGCCGCGGTCAACACTCACCTACCGACTCCGTCGGGCGGAAGAACATTTGGCGAAGCAACATGTCGCCGGCGAGCGGGTCACGGAAGAACAGCTGGCATCGTACTGAGGGCCGCAGTTGGAATATTCCAACAAAGACATATCGAACTCCCACTCCTACCGTGACGTGATGACAGAGAATCCGGACGCAGCAGGAGGAACGAGCGGCGGCGGACAGCGACGTGAGTTGACCGCCCGCCTCGCCGTTCCCGAGATGGACTGTCCCTCTTGCGCCCAAAAGGTGGACAAGAGCCTCCAGCGTGTCGACGGCATTACTGACGCCACGCTCCAGCCGACCACCGGCACGGCCAACGTCACGTACGACCCTGATCGGACCAGCGAAGCCGACGTAGTCAAGGCGATTGAAGGCGCCGGCTACGAGGTCGTCGGAGGCTCGGACGCCGAGGGCGAGGATGAGGACAACCAGGCGACCGATGGCGTCGACATCGCGCCACCATCGGAGGTCTGGACGAGTCCTCGCGCGAAGAAGACGTGGCTCGGCGCGGCGTTCGTCACGCTCGGCCTCCTCTTCGAGTTCCTCCTCACCGGACAGAACGTCACGGTGGCGAGCGTCCTCGAGTACCCGCTCCACATCGCAGATGTCCTGTTCCTCGGCGCCGTCGCCGCCAGTGGCATCCCGGTCGTCCGTAGCGGGTACTACTCCGCGAAGAACCGAAGCCTCGACATCGACCTGCTGATGGGGACGGCGATCATCGCGGCGACCGGTATCGGCTACTTCGTCGAGGCCGCTACGCTGGCCGTCCTGTTCAGCATCGCCGAGCTGCTCGAGGACTACGCGATGGACAGGGCACGGGACTCCCTGCGCGAGCTGATGGAACTCTCGCCCGACGAGGCGACCGCCCTTCGCGATGGTGAGGAAGTGACCGTTCCCGCCGAGGAGGTCGACGTTGGCGAGACCGTCGTCGTCCGCCCCGGCGACAAGATTCCGCTCGACGGAACGGTCATCGACGGCGAGAGTGCAGTCGACCAGTCGCCGATCACGGGCGAGAGCGTCCCCGTCGACAAGACTGCCGGCGACGAGGTCTACGCCGGCGCGATCAACGAAGAGGGGTACCTCGAGGTAGAGGTCACCTCGACCGCTGGCGATTCGACGCTCTCGCGCATCATCGAGATGGTACAGGGCGCACAGGCGAAGAAGACCGAGTCTGAGCAGTTCGTCGACCGCTTCTCCGGCTACTACACACCCCTCGTCGTCGTGCTGGCAATCCTGACCGCCGCTATCCCGCCGCTGGTTATCGCCGACCCCATCTCGGTGGACGTGGCCGGGTACGGGTTCACTTTCGCCGGCGACTGGCAGACCTGGTTCATCCGGGGGCTCACCCTGCTGGTGATCGCCTGTCCGTGTGCGTTCGTCATCTCCACACCCGTCTCGGTGGTGTCGGGCATCACCAGCGCCGCGAAGAACGGCGTCCTGATCAAGGGCGGCAACTACCTCGAAGCGATGGGCGGGGTCGACGCCGTCGCGCTCGACAAGACGGGGACGCTCACGAAGGGCGAACTCGCCGTCACCGATGTCGTCCCGGTCGGCGACACCACTGAGGCCGATCTGCTCCGTCGCGCCGCCGGGCTGGAGCGGCGCAGTGAGCACCCCATCGCTGCGGCGATTCTCGCCCGTGCTGAGGAGACGGGCGTGGGCGACCTGCCCGACCCGAGTGGCTTCGAGAGCCTCACCGGAAAGGGCATCCGCGGGGAGATCGACGGCGAGACGTACTATGCGGGCAAGCCCGCGCTCTTCGAGGAGCTGGGCTTCGACCTCGCTCGGGCACGCCGCGAGACGGACGGCGGCGTCGCGGCGGAAGAGGCGGCCGAGTACGACGACGGGGCATTCGCCGAGGACGCGCTCACCTCACTGGAGCGGGAGGGCAAGACGGTCGTTATCGTCGGGACGGAGTCGGAACTGCTGGGTGCAATCGCCATCGCCGACGAGGTACGCCCGGCCTCGAAGCGGGCTGTCGAACGCCTGCACGAGCTGGGCGTCGAGCGCGTGGTGATGCTGACCGGCGACAACGAGGGCACCGCCCGCGCCATCGCCGAGCAGGTCGGTGTCGATGAGTATCGCGCCGAACTCCTACCCGACGAGAAGGTCGACGCAGTCGAAGAGTTACAGGCGGAGTACGGGGAGGTCGCGATGGTCGGCGACGGCATCAATGACGCCCCCGCGCTCGCCACTGCGGAGGTCGGCATCGCGATGGGCGCCGCCGGCACCGACACCGCCCTCGAAACGGCTGATATTGCGTTGATGGGCGACGACATCGGGAAACTCCCGTACCTGTACGACCTGTCGCATACGGCCAACGGCGTGATCCGGCAGAACATCTGGGCGAGCCTCGGCGTGAAGCTCCTGCTCGCGTTAGGCGTGCCGCTGGGCCTGGTCAGCGTTGCGCTGGCAGTCGTTGTCGGAGATATGGGGATGAGCCTCGGCGTCACCGGGAACGCGATGCGGTTGTCCCGGATTGAGCCCGACCGGTTCTCCGACACCTGATTCTGCGGCTGAAAAGGCGGGCAGGGCGCTCTTCTTTCGGGACTTACCTCCGCTACATCGAGACAAGTTGTGGTTTGTCTGGGGCAGAAAGGACTGAGCCCCACCGTGGGCTCTGATTTGATGCCCGAGAATCCAGACGACGATCCGTTTCACGATTGCGAGTTAGGTCCCGACGCAGTCCTCGGGACGCACACCTTCCACGATGTCCTGTTCACCGACGACACGGAGACACCGGTGAACGTGCTCACTGGCGAGACACCAGCGCATTCGCAAGCCACCGTCGAGGAAGTGAAGGCGTTCGCTGCGAGTATCGACACGGACACACCACAAATCGCGCTCCCCGCATCCGTCGAGTCGCAGGTCGAAACACAGAGCAAGCCCTACACCTCAGCTGCGTTCTTCCATTTCAAGGCGACGGGGTCACTCGAACGACACCGTGCCTACCACGCCGCGTACGACTCGGATGCGTTCACCGTCGACTTCGAGGCCGACTACGCGTCGGGCGATCTAACCATCACAGTCGAGCGAGCGAACGAGTCCTAAGACTCGACCGCTAGATCAGGTTTTTCGAGCGCCGGCGATGGGTGCCGGCGCAGCAGGAGTGAGCGAGCAATCATTCCCGGTGCGTCGGCGCTTCGAGGTGTTCGAGATGCACATGGTCATTTACAGTCTGGTAGAAGCATCGACAGAAGACGAAGCACTATCCACCGGAAAGTCGGTGTTCGACCGCCTGGTCGGCGCGGACCCACACGCCGGCGCCGTCTTCGACTACCACGTGACTTTCGATGAGGAAGACACGTCCGTTGCGGGGAAGGCGCGATGGGGTGAGTTGCCGACTGCAGCCCCCATCGACTCCGATGACGGCCAAGACCTACTTGAGCGTGGCTGGGAGGCGACGAAAGAGGAGTTCGAGCGCAACCTCGAGCGGGTGAGGGAAGCACTTGACGAACTCTCCGACGAGGAGATTATGCGCGACGAAGATCTCGCTCGGCACGCGTTCCACCAGGTCGGCGCCTACGACGGGCCAACGATCTTTCTGTACAACGAATATTCGAACGGTATCCGTCACCGTGAGCAGCTGGATCGAGTGCTGGAGGAGAGCGAGGAGCTCTGGATCGTACCTGCCGACGTCCACTTCTAACAGATGTCCCGGATCACAAATTGGAAGCGCGAGAGTCGGTCGCCCACACTCGCATACCGGAATACGGAGACCGGAGCTCGGGCTATCTTACACCGAGCACCGGACTCGTACCGCTACAAGTGGCGCGGCGCAATCCTCGTCGACGGCTACCCAGTGTGGTCACGGGGGTACGAGACGAAGGACGCGAAATCGTTCCGTGACGAGCTCCGTGACCGGCCAGCGCCCGAACTGAGTTGTCCCGAGTGTCCGAACAGCGACGTGGCAATCGGTGGAAAAACGGCTGACTGCGCGAAGGTTCAGCGCTGGTTCGAGTGTCGGAGCTGTGGGTACGAAGCATCCTCGCGAATCGTGTACGGCGCCGAGCGCTGATTGATTGGAACGTATCTGCGGTGACGTTTATTTTGGGCCGGGATGGGTGGCCCGTCTCAATCGGGCCAGATCCACAGATGAGTCTGGAAGGCATCGACCGTCACAGCGAAGCACTGTTCGAGTTCCTCTGGTGCCCCGTCTGCGGGCACCAGGTATTCAGTCACATTCCGTTCGAAGGTGTGTTCTGCAAGAACTGCAACACCCAGGTCGAACTCCAGGAATCCCGAGAGACACGCGGCTACGAGGAGGCCGTGCTCGCCTGCTTCGACACCCACTCAACCTGGAACCTCCACGTCGACGAGAGGCTCCGTCGCGACCTACCCGATGGGTCGGCACGGGTGAAGATCCTCGGCGCACCGGGGGCCTACGAGGTCGACTGGTGGAGTCCAGCACCTGGAGAGGATTGGGAGCCGGTCGAGCGTGGTGAATTCGACGACGTGGAGGAACCAGACGAGGTGTCACATCTCGCGTAGCGTATTGCAATCCCGCAACGACTGCGTAGTGTTGTTCCTGCGCCGGCGATGGGTGCCGGCGCACCCGCGCCGGAGAGTATCGATGTCGACACGAAGTCAGCTCCGATTCGTCCAACGAGTCGAACAGACCGGTGAGACAGATGGCAGCGCCGACCGCGTCGCGCAGGTATACCGGCATTCGGATGGCTACCCGGGGAGCGTCCTCCGGGATCTTGCACAGCTGAAAGAGCTGCTCGATGCGACCCGGGCCGAGCGCGGACCGGGGTACACGGCGGCGACGTTCATGTTCCTCGACAAGCTCTCGACAGTCGACCTCTATCTGGATGGCGACCCAGACCGAACGATCGACGCGGCTCAGCCAGCGGATCTCCTTGAGCCGTCCAACATGGAGCACCTCGACCAGCCGCTGTTCCTGCTGGGCCACGGCGTCGAGAATCCGGCCGACGGCATCCACGGCGACGAGGAGTACCTCTACGTCGTGGAACTCCCGACGGAGAACCCGTTCGACGAGCCGACCGAGTGGACAGTCAAAGTGAGCGGTCACTCCGCATTCCCCCGCTGGGACGGCCCGACCGACGAGGCCTTCGAGCGGGCAAGTTGGCAGTTCCACGGATCGCTAGAGACCGCACTCGCAGACGTCGTCACTGAATAGGAATTTCGTCAACCTAAATCCAGAAACGTATTTATACGAATAGGGTTTAGAGTAGACACAGATGCTCACCAAGGCCGGACTCGCCGTCATCGATGCATTGCGTACCGGCCGGGAAGCGACGGCAGCCGACCTCGCGACGGACACCGAGTATTCGCAGGCACACCTCTACGACGTCCTCGATGAATTGCTCGACTCGGGGTTGCTCGACGAACGCCGCGGGCCCAACAACCAGCGGCGGGTTCACCTCGCCGACCACCCGGTCGTCGAAGCGTACCGGCGTCTACAGTCGGAGCTCAGTCACGTCGAGTGGCCCGACCTCCTCTCGGCAGCCACACTCCGGGTGTGCTGGTATCTTGACGAGCCGCGCCGGGTGGCCGAGATCGCCGAGCGACTCGACATTACGCGACAGGGCGTCCACAAGGCGCTGTCACCGCTCAAGCATCGTGCGATGCTGTCCCCATCCGGCCCGGAGTACGCGTTGAGTGCGGACCTCTCGCCGCTGCTGGCGTTCGCCCGTGCCGTCGTGCAACACGAGCACCGGTCGCGAGTCCGGACACTCGCGCCGAGTGCGACCGTCGAGTGGTGTGATCCAAAGCGAGCACTCGTCCACATGCAGACAGCCGCGGATACGGAGGCACTCGAGGCCGCCCCCGACTGGCAACTGACTGGGCTCGCCCGGTTTGCAGAGTACGGCCTGCAGTTTTTCCTCGCGGGCGAACCCGCGTTCTGGTATGCCCCGGACGAGGAACTCACACCTGCCGACGTGGTGTGCCACACGCTCGTCCGCGATCGCGGGTCCCGCCGCGTCAGCTATGCGATGCTCCTGATCGAGGAGTTGGACATCGACCAGGAGACGCTCACGGAGACGGCGCGGTGGTACGAGTTGGAATCCGCAGTCGCTGCGATGTATCGGTCACTCCAGAGCGAGTCCGACGCCTCGGCGGAGTCCCCTGTCATCATCCCGAGTGAAGCAGAATTCATGGCGCTCAAAGAGCAGTACGGGGTCTCATGACCGTGTTCAGTGGCGGCGACGCGATCAGAGAGTTTCTCGAGGAGTTCGATAGCTGGCTCTCGGAATCTGTGACGGTGTATCTTCTCGGCGGATCTGCGATGACAGTGCGGGGATTGAAAGACCAGACCGAAGATATCGATCTCGCAGTGGGTGTGGTGTCCGAGTTCGAGCACGTCCACCAGACGCTCACGTCGCAGGGATTCACGGTTGTCGATGAACCGACGGAGTCGTTCGAGGGCGTCGGAAAAACCGTCGAACTACATCACGAAGATCGCGGGTTTCGGATCGATCTCTTCGAACGGCAGATCGTCGGAAAAGTCTGGATCACCGACCGGATGCACGACCGGGCCGCGGAGTTCTGGGTCGGGACCCACGCGACAGCATTCGTCCTCTCCGATGAGGATATGTTCTTGCTCAAAGCGGTTTCCGGTGGTGACCTAGCAAGTGGCCGGCGACGCGACATCGAGGATATACGGACGTACGCCCAGCGAGGGGTAAACTACGAGGTGATTCTGAACGAGATCAACGAGCAGCGACCGTTCAACACCGGCGCGACTGAAGCACAGCAGATCCGCGACCGCTCGCATCCGCTGTTCGCAATCGAGATGGCGGTGAACTCCCTCTCGGGACTCCCAAACACGTTCACCGCCCGTATCGAAGAATTTGCGACAGAATTCGAAATCGAATACACCGTTCTTGGAGCAGTGGACGATGGGATCGACGACGTCGACACGATCCGAGAGCGCGTCCTCGCGAATGTGCGGGCGCTGTCGGACCACCAGGAAAATGCCGTCGATGACGCAATTGACCGACTGGTCACCAAGCAGATTCTCGAGCGCGACGGCGAGACGGTTCGACGCCGGTGAACTGGTACTTCGTCCGCAGTTGTTGTTTGTCGCCCCCCGAGGGGTGCGGGGGGTGTTCGAAGGAGCCTCCGCGGACCAACCGATGAGTGGAATAAGCAACCCACACTCGCACGAACAATCACGGATCTCGGATAATTCCGATGTCGTCTACGTCGGTTACCGTCGTCAAGGCCGCGTTATCGTCGAGAAACGACCCGGCGAAGAACAGCTGACACCGGAGCGAAGTCTTGAACTAGTAAATCACAGTCCAAGCGGATTCGAGGTTGGGTATTGTGGCAGTGGACCGGCCCAACTCGGGCTTGCACTCCTGCTCGATTACACCGACGACGAAGAGGTGGCACTGGCGGAGTACATGGCGTTCAAGACCGAGGTCGTGAGCCAGCTCGACTGTACTGGCCCCGATGGCTGCTGGCGCCTCATCGGGCGTGAGCTTGACGCAGCCCTTCGCGGAATAGCCGACGAACCGGTTGCGCTGTCCGCCTGAAATCCATTCTAGAGAGCAATCCATGGCAGAACCCACTCAGCAGTCGCACATGTCCGCCGAATCGACGGAGAACACTGATCGACAGGCACCAACCGAATACGTCGAGCGAAGCGACGTCGGCGTCTCACTCACCGTGAAGCTCACTCGCGGCACTGGCACCCGCGATCAGGACAAAATCGTGGCCAAATCGAAAGCCAAGACGCTCGAAGATGCCCGCGAGGACATGGAAATCCTCCGGGAGTACATCCACGATCTTGCTGAGGACGCTCGCCAGATCCAGCCAGCAGCCCCACACGAAGAGTAATTTTTTTAGGTGTTGCACAGAATTGTGTAACCATAGGATGTACGAAGTATGCGGTGAGAAGGAACTCAAGGTCATCCTCGCGCTTGACCAAGGCGATTCCATCTCCGGCGTCGCGCGAAAGATCGACGAGAACCGAGAGACGATTCGGCGCGTCATGAACCGCATCGAAGAAGCGGGATACGTCGCGTACGATGATGGCCTCCAGCTCGTCGATCAGACGCTCCGAGACGCCGGTCTCGAGTTCCTGACGACGGCAGCAGACATCTCACCACCATCCATCTCGGAGGCGTACGTCATCCCGCAGTTCGCCGGCCTGGACTATGCATTCACATCCATCGATGCAGTATACGTCTGGACCCAGGGCGGCTACCAAGTCGCTCGCGACCCGGAGGATTATCCCCTGTTCATCGCTGTTCGCGAGCAGGACGTCGACGCCTGGGAGACATTCTTCGATCGGTTCGGAATCCCGACTGCGGAAGAACGCCAGCCCGCTGAAGACCTTGATTGCGCCATTCAGGTTGTCCTCGAGCCCCGGCCACAGATCGATGCCGAGATGGTCGACGGACGGCCTGTCATTCCGCTTCAGGAAACCGTGGCATTCGCGAACGAGTACTACGCAACCTTTCAGTCTGCCCTCGACATGCTCGGCCGAATGTACGACGACGTCGACACCGATGCGAATTATCGCCGAGAGCCCGCCTGAGCATGAGCCAGGAAGACCGCAGTGACGCGCTCATCCAAGTCCTCGATGAACTGGAGCAGTCAAACATTGGATTCGTCCTCGTTGGTGGATACGCGATCAGTCAGTTCGAGACGCGGTTCTCGACCGACCTCGACCTCGTCATTGCACCAGATGACTACAAGGACGTCGTGGCGTTTCTGGAACAACATGGCTTCGAACGGACAACCGAGTTCGAAGTCCCAGCAGAAGAGACAATCTACAACCGGGAAATCGACTGCTTCGAGCGAACCGAAGGACTGCCCCATCCGGTCGGTGTGGACATTCTCGTGAACGGACTTGGGTGTCGACAAACCGAAGCAGAGTGGTCGTTCGACTATCTATGCACGCACAGCTCCCCGACGACGATTTCAGGCGGGACTCGGTCGACGACTGCACGAGCCGCTGATGGGGAAGTGCTCGTTGCCGCCAAGCTCCATAGTGGCCGGAAAACGGATCTCGCAGATGTCCTTGCTGCGATCCCCTCGATCGACTTAGATCTAGTCGAGACACATCTGCATCGCGGCGATGCTGATGCCCTTCGGGAACAGCTCAGTGACGCACAAGCGTTCATCGAAGAGGGCGGACTCGATCACCGATTCAAGAGCTTGTTCGGCCAATCGTCGGCATCGGCTGAGGACATCGAGATCCTCCTCGAGTTTCTCAAGCGACAACAGAAGTGAGACAGCGGTCACCGCGACAGCAGCAGTACCGGTAGCTGCGAATCCGTTCCCGTAGCTACGGAAGACGGAAAGCGAGTTAGAGCGGTTTGTTGCCGCCTTGAAAAGGCGGAGGCGAACATACGTGAGTGACTCGTCAGACCAAGCTGCAGAACCAGATGGTCTCACACCGGAGCAACGGCTCGACCCACCAAGCACGCGACTCATCAACGCCGGTATCGTGACGATCAACGACATGGAGACGCTGCGAGCCTGCGTCGCCTACGAGAACGCGAATCAGCAACGGGTCCAGATCCTCCGCCGACTCAAACAGCGGGCTACCGAGATCCGCTCTCAGGGCGACTGACGCGACACTCGGAGGTGTCTGTCGGAGCCTCGGTGGGTGGAGGCTCAATCCAAATGAGCGAGCGACCCGAAATCGAGATTCAACAGCAGACCGCGTTCGGTGATGATGGCCAGCTCGAAGTCACAGAGACGAGCGTCGAAACCTCACTCGAGGACTTCGGCGCTGACGTGGATCATCGCGACCGGGATTCACGTCTCGATCGGCCCGAGTCGAGTGAGTTCGGCGTCGACGACCGGCCTGAAGTTGAGCAACCATCCGAGGGTGAACAGTCCAGTCTCTTCGCCGATACAGCCGAGGACCAGCAGACGCTCGCCGGCGACGATGCGGCCGCTCGCTGTCTTTTCGAGGAACAACGATGACACGACTCACCAATTGGACGCGAGAGAGCCGTACTCCAATCCTGGCGTACCGAAATACAGAGACCAACGTTCGAGCAGCCCTGCACCGAGCGCCGGACTCGTACGTGCATAAGTGGCGGGCCGCGATTCTCGTCGACGGCTATTCCGTATGGTCGCGCGGATTCGCGACGAAGGAAGCCACATCACTTCGTGACGAACTCCGAAAGCGCCCTCAGCCTGAACTACCCTGTCCAGAGTGTCCTAACGAAGACGTCGTCGTCGGCCAGAAGAGTGCTGACGGCGCGAAGGTACAACGGTGGTTCGAGTGTCGAGACTGCGGCTACGAAAGCCGCTCAGCAATCGTCTACGGCGCCGAGCGCTAATTCCCCTAGTAGAACAGACAAAGCCTTAGAAAACCGGCGTCGTGAGATCCACCATGGATTGTACAGAGTGCGGTGAGCCGGTCGACGAAACAAAGGATCTCGATGTTCCTGAAACAATCCTTGAGCACGGAACAGCGAAGGTTGACCCATCAAAGTCCAAGGTCACCCAGTTGGATCAGTACGCGGATGAGATTAAGGAACACGTCGAGGCGAAGAACGGCACCGAAGACCTCTTGCCCATCATCAAAGCCATCGAAGATGCGGATAGCTACTGCGTCGGTACAGGCCTCAGCATGGGTGAGAGCCCGGACAAGATAATCTTCTACATTCACTGACCGTTCAGCGAGAGTGCATCAGTCGCCTCGAGTACGCTCGTCCGGCAGAGTTTTTCGACCCCCAAGAGGGGTGCGGGGAATCCAATAACCCGCATTCGACCTATGAAGACGGATTCGACCAACCACCCACGAGCGGCAGTACAGGATGATAGTGAGCAATGCCAGACCAACGCAGACCACGTCGAGTACGTGGGTATGCGCGTCGACGGAACTCCGGTGGTGCTGAAGCTCACAGAGCACGAGCGCCTCTCGCCCGACCGAAGCCTCGACCTCGTCCGACATAGCCCGGCGGGATTCGAGTGGGGCTACACCGGAAGCGGCCCGGCGCAACTCGCCTGTGCGCTCCTCCTCGACTACTTCGACGACGAGAGCGTCGCCCATCAGTACTACATCCAGTTCCGAAATGAGGTGGTGAGTCAACTCGCGTGTGATGGCCCGGCTGACTGCTGGCATCTCACCGGTGACGACATCGAGGCTGCACTCGGTGAGTTCCAGGACCATCACGCCCTCACGCCGGACGGTGGCGTCGCGTCGACATCGCTGCCGGCGAATTGGAGTGCCGTGAGCCGGACAGATCGGACGGTCTTCCAGCGCCAGGACATCGACCATTACGTCGTTCTCGGTGACGGGAGCGATGAGTGGCTACTCCTGCTCTGTGCGCAGGGCGACCGCGCGTATCCCGCGCCGCTTGACCATCGAACACTTCCGGTTGAGAACGATCCTGCTTCAGCCGTTCAGGCACTCGTCGCTGAGAGTAACGACCTCGTCGAGCCAGAGGAGGACATTTGATGGACGCTCTTCGTCTCTCGCGAACTACCTACCAGCTGATCGAACGGGCTGTCGAGGCACTGGAGCGCATCGGCCGGGAACTCGAGCGATACAACGACCGGCACGAGCGAATAGCGGAGGAAGCCACAGACGAGACGAGTCCCGATGACTCATGACCGGCGAAGCGACGCTCGACGAATTCGAGGCCGAGACATCGTCCGGTGAATCCCGCTCGCCCTCACTTGGAGACCGGCTTCTCAGCCCGATCTCGCCGTCCGTGGGGCTTCGACTGATTCCCGGTCGTGGTGATCCGTTCTATCTACAGAATCGAGGCACTGAGCGGTATCTCTTCTGTGACGAGCACGACCGATGGTTCATACTCCAACCGTCGGCAAAAGCGTCGGAAGAGGCGTTCGTCCGCTGGGTGTATCTCCCAACGGACAAGCCCGAACGGCTGGCGCGGTCGGCGCTTCGTCGACGGACGATGATCGGTTACGACTACGTTCGGCGGTCGACCGCCCCAGACCCGGTCAGAACGACGGTGACCGCGATGTTCGTCACCGAACGCTGGCCCGAGACGACCTACGAGTGTGGGTCCTGCGGGGCGCTGTTCGACACACCACAACAACACGCCCTCCACTGCTGGGAGGCCCATCCGTGGGTGCCGAATCCGGAGCAGGTACGCCGTCGACGTCAGCCCGACGAGTGAGTTCGAGAGTTGAAGACAGGTGTCGGAATCGTCCAGGTGATTAACCAACAACGCTGGATTCTTGGGCAGGGTGTTGGTTAAGAGGTGCTGTTTTTTGCGCCCGTGAGAGGGGCGCAGGGCGCGTGATGAGAGCGTCGTCGCGATAGTTGAGTCCGATTTCGAGGTGACCCAAAATGAAAGATCCAGAATCCAGCACCGTGTTCGCTGGCGTCGACGGACGAACCGACACAGAACTACCCGAGTGGTACCGCCAGAAGAAGAGGGTCAACGATCCAGAGTCCTTCGCCGAAGCGGTTCGCGACCTCCCGCAGGCCGTCGAGACGACCGTGGCCTATCAAAACCCCTACACCGACGAGTGGGTCGAGACGGAGCGCTTCAACGCCCTCGTCGAGCCGGGTCGGGCTCGCGACCAAGCGACGGAGAGCGAGCCTGAAACTGACCCCCTCTTTCACGTCCCGACAGACAGTTACTCGATCATCAATCCGGCCGATGTCTACCAGCCCCTCGAGGACGTCCTTCGCGAGGAGACCATCGAAGACACGTCGCTCGGGGACGTGATGTTCGGCGAGATTCGACGCTACCGGGGCGGTGGCGAGGTCCACATGGACGTGATGTTCGACGGCCTCGAGGTACGCCTCCCGGGCCGCTCGGACCCGATCACGATGGGCGTGACCTCCGGCTACGACTTCTTCGGTGAGCACGCCGTCTACGTGGAGGGATTCGCTCAGGACGGGTACTGCTCGAATTCGATGCGCTCGCTCACCGATAAGGAAGTCATCAAGCACGTCGGGGACATCCGGAACTTCCGGACCTGGTGGGAGGAGCTTCTCGCCCAGGTCGAACTCGTCGCCGACGACCTCTTCGGGTTCATCCGAGATGCGCAGGACATCGACCTCGACTTTTCGGACCTGCCGTTCACCGTCACCGAGTTCTACAGCCTGCTGGGCTTCCCGGACTACCTGGCCGAGCGCGCTGCGAGCGATGCGGAGGCCAACGCGGCCTCACCGATCGAGATCGATATGTGGACGCTCCATTCCGGCGCGACGTACGCACTCACTCACTTCTTCCAGGGCAAGGAGGGCGCGTCGCTGGACGGCTACGTTCGTACGGCCAACGACATCCTGTTCAACCCGGAGGGCACCATCGAGCGCGTCGAACGCGCTTACGAGGAGCAGCTGGAGACAGACGGCGATGACGGGTCCCAGGCGTCACTCGCCGGCGAGCGGGCGCTCGCGAGCATCGAGCGCGTCAACGATGATCTGCAGGAGAAGATCGACCAGTTCGAGGAGCGGGAGGACGCGCTCCGTGAGCGGTTCCAGGACGCAATGAGCTGAAAATCGGAGCGGCGTTCACTGAAACGATCCTCAAATAACAGATTATGTGAGCGGTTCCGGTTCCTCATTATATTCGACTACTAATTCGACATCCTCAGGACCGAGTTCATCGCGTTCCGCTTCCAGCGTCTCAAGAGCGTCTTTAACAGGGAAGAAATCCGGCTTCTCGAGCGCATCTTCTGTCGCCCAGGCGTATCGAATCGTTTGCTCGGAATCGATGAGGAACACGGCACGCTGCGGGACGCGCTCGTGGTTCTCCCATCCGTCATAACAGACATCATACGACTCGGCAACCCGCCCGGAACTATCACTAAGTAACGGGAAATTGAGGCCGTATTCCTCGGCGAATGCTCGGTGGGCGTAGACGCTGTCACCAGAAATTGCCCAGACATCAAGCGCCGGCGTCAGCTGAAACCACTCTGCATCGCGAATCGCACACAGTTCGTTTGTACAAACAGGACTGAAATCAAACGGGTAAAATACCAGCAACGCAGCCCGATTATTGGCAGTTGTCTCATCCAAGCTGTACTCGGTTTGTTCTCCGTCACGGAGACCTGGAAGAGTAAACGACGGTGCAGACGCTCCCTGGTTTATCATGTGTCACAGTAGCACACGAAGAAAGGATAGTCTTGGGGCTAACACCCCCACCTGAATGGAGGAGCCTCAGATGTGGGATGAAATTCACTGGAGTCCGTACGTCAGGAGTTCGCCGTCGCCCACTCAAGAAGGGGTTCTAATCTCGAACAAATCTCATCCCCCTCGTCAGTTAGCGCGTATTCGACGCGTGGCGGAATTTCGTTGTACTGCGTCCGTGAGACGAGTCCTGCCTCCTCGAACTCAGTGAGGCGTTTCGAGATCGTCGACGTGCTCGCAGTCGGAAGATGATCTTCGATTTCCGCGAACCGCAGTGAGTCGTGTGCGCCGATGATGCTGACGAGTTGCATCGCGTATTTTCGGCTCAACGTGTCGATAACTCCTGTGAGCGGGCAGTAGCACGTCCCCTCAACATCACACGTGGGCGCCGATGAAGTAGTATCTGCCATAGCTTCGTGGCCTCCAACCTACTCCATAGCTTCGGACTCTGGAGTATAAGAACTTCCCATCGTAAAGTATCAGTATAGATGACTCACACCTCCGACTATGATCTCGTGATCCTCGGCGGCGGAGCCGCTGCCTTCGCCGCCATCACCGAAGCGAGCCGGAGAGATCTCTCGACGGCGATGGTGAACACCGGCCTGCCGATCGGCGGGACCTGCGTGAACGTCGGCTGTGTCCCGAGTAAGCATCTACTCGCCGTCGCCGAGAGTGGCGCTGCAGCGTCGGAGAATCCCTTCGACGCCGTCACATATCCCGAAGAGCCGACTGTCGACTGGGCCGACGCACTCGACGGCACCAACGAACTCGTCGAGCGGTTCCGGCAGGAGAACTACGTCGACGTCGCCGAGCACTTCGAGACCGACATCTACGAGGGCTACGGCCAGCTGATGGACGACACGACCATTGAGGTCGTCGACGGCGCCGACGAGGGCGCGCACATTACTGGGAAGAAGGCGCTCGTCGCGACGGGCAGTTCACCGTGGGCGCCGCCCATCGACGGCCTCGACGACGTCGACTACTACACGAGCGAGACCATCCTCGAGGGGCGCGACCTCCCCGAGAGCATCGTGATCCTTGGTGGCGGATACATCGCGCTGGAGTGGGGCCAGATCCTCCACCGTGTCGGCGTCGACGTAACCATTCTCCAGCGCTCCGGTCACGTGCTCTCAGATATGGAAGGTCAGCTCGGCCGGGAGATGCAACGAGCCTTCAATGAGGAGGGAATCGATGTCGTGACCAGTAACGACTTCCAGCAGGTTCAGGATGTGGCTACCGACAGTGGTGCTGACCCTGGTCAGAAGGGCGTCGCTGTGGAGACTGTCATCGAGGGCGAGGAGCAAGCGTTCACCGCAGAGACGTTATTCGTCGCAACCGGCGTCCAGCCCAACAGTGAGAACATCGGCTTGGAAGCAGTCGGCGTCGAGACCGAATCCGATGGCGCGATTCGCGTCGACGAGCATTTCCAGACGACCAATTCCGACATCTACGCGGCGGGGGACGTGATCGGCGAGCCCGAACTGGAGACGGTCGCCGCCAAGGAGGGCAATCACGCCGTCAAGAACGCCTTCGGCAACGAGGGCGTCAGCATCGACTACGATGCAGTCCCCGCAGTCGTGTTCACCAGTCCCGAGGTAGCAGTCGTTGGGACAACTGAACGTGAATATATGGACGAACACGGTACCTGTTCCTGCCGGACGGTTCAGATGGAAGATGTCCCTCGGGCAAAGGCCGTCAAGAACACGGATGGACTCGTCCAGGTGGTGAAGCACCACGAGACCGACGGGATTGTTGGCGTCCACATGGTCGGCCCCCGCGCCGCCGACATGATCATGGAAGCCACGCTGGCGGTGAATTTCGGTCTCACCGTTGACGACATCATCAATACTGTCCACCCGTTCCCAACGTTCTCCGAGGCGTTCAAACACGCCTGTCAGGCGTTCCGTCGGAATACGTCCAAAATGAGCTGCTGTATCGAGTGAGCGTCAGTCCTCGGTCGAGAACACATCGTCGAGCGTGCCGCTCTCGCCTAATTCGATGAGGGCACGGTTCAGGAGTTCGCGAACCATGAACTCCTCGTAATGCTGGGTGTCGCAGTACTCGCAAGGCTTCATTTCGCGGGCAACCGCCTCAATCTCGGTACCGTGGTCCGCATACAACGTCTCGATGAGGGCAGTCAATTCTTCGGACGCGGTAGACTGCGCCTGCGCGAGGTTATTGTCGGCGCCTTCCGGAAGATCGTAGGAGAAGACTCGCGTGTTCGACTTGTAGTACTTCCGTGTCCCTCCACCAGCCTCTTCCAGACGAGCGATTTCCACCATCCCCGCATCCTTCAGGACGTTCACATGGTGACGCACTGTCGTCTCGGCCTTCTCCTCGCCGCGACGGTGCAACTCGTCGTGGATCTCCTCGATCGTCATTTCATCGGTCACGAGCATATCGAGGATCTTCGCCCGAACGTCGTTCTCCAGTGCCTTCGCTTTCTCCGGATCCGTCGTCACGACTTCACGGATCGGCACGTCGGATTCGAGGAGCGCCATTCTTGTGAGGACGTAGGGGAACGACGATAGTAAGAGTAACGCCACACACTCGACAGCAGTCTTAGTTATTCGATACCGCTATAACTCTAGTCGTAATGGTTATCCACTTCGCTGGGTAACTAGCGACCACAATGGGAACGACACAGGAACAATTCAACGTCGGGGGGATGTCCTGCTCGTTCTGTGCCGAGAGCATCAAGAAGGCCTACAGCCGGACCGACGGCGTCGAGGACGTCGACGTGAGTCTCGCCCACGAGGAGGTCCTCGTTCAGTATGACGACGACCGCCTGAGCGAGGTCGAGGTGAAGGACACGCTTCGGGAACTCGGCTATACCATCCGCGACCCGGACAAAGCGAAACGATACGAGCAACAGCAGGCCGAGCTCGCCGACGGCAAGCGCCGCCTCCTGCTCGCCGGCGGCGCATCCATCGTCGTTGCTGTGCTGATGGGCTGGATGATCCTCGTGATGGGGCGCTTCGAGTCAGCGTCGCTCGCGATGGACCTCGTGACTCTCGGGCTGGCGCTCGGGACGATGTTCGGCCCAGGACGATACATCAAACAGAAAGCTTACCAGAGCCTGCGCCGGGGGATCTTCAACCAGCACGTCCTCCTGGAAGCGGGCTCGTTCGCCGGGCTCGTCGGCGGACTGCTCGGCCTGTTCGTCTTCCCGAGCTTCCCGACCGTCCACTTCTTCGCCGTCTCCGTGTTCATCACCACCTACCACATCCTCTCGGAGTACACCAGCCTCATCGTCCGCACTCGGGCCTCCCAAGCCGTCCAGAGCCTCCTCGATCTCCAACCCGACACGGCACGCCGAGTCACCGACGACGGCGATGTCGAGGAAGTCCCGATCGACGACCTCGACGTTGGCCATCGCGTCCGCGTCAAGCCCGGCGAGAACATCCCCGTCGACGGCACCGTCGTCGAGGGCGAATCGACGGTCGACGAGTCGGTCGCTACCGGCGAGTCCATCCCCGAGAAGAAGTCCGAAGGCGACGAGGTGATCGGCGGCAGCGTCAACGAGACCGGGACGCTGCTCATCGAGGTAACTGCAACCGGCGAGGACGCGTTCCTGAATCAGGTGGCACGCGAGATCGAGGAGGCGCGGGCGATGAAACCCGGCATCATCCATCTCGCCGACCGCATCCTCAAGTACTTCGTCCCAGGCGTCTTGACGATTGCCGCGCTCTCAGTTCTCTTCTGGGTGGTTGCACCGCTCGCGTGGGGGGCAGCCTCCGACGTCCAGCGCGGGGCGTTCGCAGCGCTGGCGGTCCTCGTCCTCGGCTACCCGTGTGCGCTCGGGATGGCGACACCGCTCGCCCTCATCCGGGGCGGCGGGAAGGCGGCGAATCGCGGCATTCTGATGCGCTCCGGCGACGCCTTCCAGATATTTCCCGACGTCGACCACATCGTGTTGGACAAGACCGGCACCATCACCGTCGGCGAACCCGCCGTCAGTGAAGTCGTCGCGTTCGACACCGACGAGGTGGATGTACTCACGACTGCGGCCAGTGCAGAGGCGTTCTCCGAACACCCGCTCGCCGATGCGATCCTCGAGTTCGCTGACGAGCAAGATGTCGAGTACGCGGATCCCGACGCCTTTGACTCGGTGACCGGCAAGGGCGTCCGAGCGATCGTCGGCAGCGACGACGTGCTGGTCGGGAAACCGGGGTGGCTCAGCGGCAAGGGGATTGACCTTTCGAAGGGGAGCGACGACATTGAGCGACTTCAGGGCCGCGGCCTCACCGTTGCCGGAGTTGTTCGTGACGGTGACCTACTCGGTCTGATCGGTATCGGTGACGAGATCAAGAGCGACGCCGCTGCGACCATCCAGCGGATGCGAGACGCCGGCATCACGCCCGTGATGATCACTGGCGACAACGAGCGCACCGCGAACGCGGTCGCCGAGGAGGTCAGTATCGACCGCGTCATGGCCGACGTGCTGCCCGACGAGAAACGCGAGGAGATCGGTCGCCTGCAGGAAGCTGGCCACCGTGTGGCGATGGTCGGCGACGGCATCAACGACGCGCCGGCACTCACCCAGGCCGATATCGGGATCGCCATCGGCGCCGGCACCGACATCGCCATCGAATCGGCGGATATCGTCCTGATGGGTGACCGGCTCGGTGGCGTGGTGGACGCCTACGAGATCGGCACGGAGAGCTATCGGAAGACTCGCCAGAATCTCGTGACGGCCTTCGCGTTCAACGGTGTCGGCGTCGCCGCCGCGACCACAGGGCTCGTTCACCCCGTGTTCGCGATGCTCGCGATGGTGCTGTCTGTCTCGGCGGTGCTGGCCAACAGCTTCGCTGGCCAGCTCCTCTCCGGTAAGGGTGTCAATACCGAATTCGCTCTAAAAGAACGCACCGACGGCGAGCGGGAAGACGGTCGAGTGACGGCCGATTAAGCCACCACGTCGTAGCCATCCTGTTCGATTGCCGCGTTCACATCGTCGTCTGCGACTCCATCCTCAAGGACCACGTCGACCGTGTCAGCTTCGTGGTCGGCCTCAACGCGATTCACACCATCGAGGTTTCGCAGGGCGGTCTCTACGTTCTGTTCGCACCCGTTGCACGACATCCCGGTGACGGAGATCGTCTTTCGCTCCATACGGGCCTGTAACCACTCGCGGGGCATGACCATTACGGCAACCGTTGTATCGGTTTATCCCTATTAGAGATGGGCGTCATCGTCCGGAGAGTTGTTTGTGTCGGCCCCAAAGAGGTGGAGGCTCTTTGAGATGGGGACCACTAACGACGAAGAGAGTAACGAATTCCCTCCAGAGAAGCGTCTGGAAGCACCGAACACACGCCTGATCAAGGCAGGGATCGCGACGATCCCGGATATGGAAACCCTCCAGGAGTGCGTTGCCTACGAGAACGCCCATCAGAATCGGACGCAGATTCTGCGCCGGCTCAAGTGGAAGGCTGAAGAGCTGCGTGAGGACGAAGAGTAAGCTCTGTTATTAACCAACAAGCTCCGCGTGGGTTTCCCATTGTTGGTTAACAGACTGCGCCTCGGTTTTTCAGGCCCCTGAAGGGGCGCGGGGCGGCCAACAGCGGCCTCGTGACTCCAATCATGTCCCTCGATTTGAGTACAGACTCCAGAACGGCTAGCGACATCGCTGCCGCCAGACAAGCCGACATCCTGGCGTTCCTCCATCGAGCCCCGTTCACTCTGGATGCCTATAAGCTCGGTTTCCTTCCCGGCTTTCGGGAGGACTGCGGGTATCAGGAGAACCAATATCAGAACCTCACCCTCCCCGTCGGGATGCTTGACAACGACTTTCGGAACCCCGATCTGGATCGGTTCGTCGATCGGTTCTTCGAGCAAGAACCACAGGTCGGCGTCATCGGCGACATCTACGAACGCGGCGACGTCGATGACCACGTCGCTGCTGCTCGTGAGATTCACGCCAGCTACCCCGAGGCCGAGCTCATCATCGTCCCAAAGTCTCAAGCGGTGATCGACGCAATTCCCAAGGATCTCGTTCTTGGCTATTCGCGTGGGTACGCCGACCGGTTGGCCCACGAGTTCTCTGATCCGGCCGACTGGCGCGGTCGGCGCGTCCATATCCTCGGCGGGAGTCCACCAAAACAACTCGAAGCCATCCGACAGCTGACCCGACCGACGCTCACGGACGAGCAACCAGCCGACATCGTCGGCCTT
>NZ_VJXQ01000010.1:0-11811 GCF_007655485.1 Halobellus captivus | reverse complement strand
CGCGGCGCGCAGTTCGGTGAGTTCTGGACGGCTGACGGCTGGGATGATAGCGGTCGCAACGCTGACCACGTCACGGTTCGGAAGACGGTCCGTCACAGTCTCGCCCGCCTCAAGGCCTTCTGGCAGTCTCACGGTGTCTGGCCCGACGCGACCCCACACGACGACACTCTCGAGATCGAGTACGAAGGCCCATCGCCGACCGATCTCGATAGTGCTGCGTGTACCGACTGCGGAGCGAACGTCTGGACGACCCGGCGCGGTCCCTTCGTCGCCGAGTACGACACCGGTGATACCTGTGGCTACTGCAGCTACGAGTGCTACTTCTCGCATCGGCACCGAAACAACCTCGAGGAGATCGCCGGCGAGCAAAGCGTCTACTTTCCGCCTACGTGACGCTACGAGCGGTTTGTCGCGCCCTCCAGAGAGGGCGAGGGCTCGATGGTGAGTCAGCAACAGCGTACGAACGACGTTTCGGTCGATGCAATTCCAGTCGACGTAGCGAACACGCAATCAGGCGAGGTCGATCCCGCCGGGGTGCCCGAGGAGATCGAGTCGATCACGCGTGGCCTCGCCGGTGAGCAGCCACCAACGAATCCGCTCGTCGTCCTGAAAGCAGCTCGGTGGTGGTATATCCACGGCAAAGGCGGAACAGACCCCGCGTTCCAGTGGGCCATTGAGTGGGTGCGACACCTCGCGACGGACACACCCAGCGACGTCGAGCGGTTCGACGCGTTCCTCGCGTATCTCGTTGCGGTCGGCTTCGCTGACGAGAAAGCAGCGCTCCGATAACCAGATTTCCCCATTCACACCGAGGGGGGCCGAACGAACACGATCACTCAAGCTGTGCCGGCAACGAGTGTAGCGGTCCGAGCAAGACCTACTTAGAATCGGTAGCAGGCGACGTCCTCGCCACCACAGGTCGGACACGTCTCGGCGTCGACCGAGAGGGTCGTGCCACAGTGGCGGCACTCATACAGCGTGGCCGTATCGGCCGTGCTGGTTCGGATGACCCCGCGAAGCACGTCGACGAGCCCCATACTCTCGACGGTACCTTCGCACCGTTGTTAATCCCAGCCTCCGACAGCGACCTCGATATACCCCTCTCAGCAGCGCCGTTGTTTGTTGTGCGCCCCCGAGGGGTGCGGCGCGTCTGAACTGACGCACTCGCCGTGAACTCGATTCGGTGAATACAATGGTTACAGCCAGTGAGCCGTCGGTCTCGTTCGAAGAGACCGACACGCGACACGACGAGATGCACAGTACCATCGAAGCCTGGATCGACGAGCTCGTCGACGACGTTGACGAGGCCCAGGCCAGCGAGGAATTTCAGGAGTGGCTCAACGTCCAGAGTCGCTTCCACGACTACTCCCATCGCAACACGCTGCTCATCAAGCTGCAGTGCCCCGAGGCGACGAAGGTCGCGGGCTACAACACCTGGCGGAACGAGTTCGACCGGTACGTCCAGGAAGGCGAACAGGCGATCTGGATCTGGGCACCCATTATTACGAAGCAGTGCCCCGAGTGCGAGAACTCACCGAGCTACCACGAGCAAAGCGACTGTGACTACGACGAGACACCGCCCGAGGAGTGGTCTAAAGGACTGGTTGGATTCAAACCAACTGCCGTCTTCGATGTGTCTCAAACCGAGGGCGAACCGCTCCCCGAGCTGGAAACCGAGGCAGCTGGAGACGCCGACGACCTGGTGCCAGCACTCCTCGATGCAGCAACTACGCTCGATATAGACGTCCGTGTCGTCAACGCTGCTGAGTGGGAGCATGGCGACGCAAAAGGCGTCTGCAAACACCGGAACCTCCACGAATGCCAACCCGTCGTCGAAGCGAAAGATAGAGCGAATCAGGCCGACCTCGCGGTGACGCTGATTCACGAGTACGCTCACGCGCTACTGCATTTCGACGTCGACGACGACACCGAGAGAGCGAAACGCGAAGTCGAAGCGGAAGCCGTCGCGTACATCGTTGGTCGGTTTCTCGGACTGGACACGAGCGGGTCAGCGTTCTACCTCGCCGCGTGGGAGAACGACGATGCGGAGGTGATCCAGGATCGGCTCGGTCGAATCAGTTCGACCGCCCAGGAGATTATCGGCATAGTTGCCGAGGACTGAACTCGTGGTCCGTTCCAGTTAACCAACAATCGGACGTTAATACGGGTCGTCGTTGGTTAAGTTTATCAGCGCCCGCCGAGGGGCGGAGGCGCACTCCCGTCTCCATCGACCCATGACCGACCAGTACCTAACTACCGTTCTCGAGGAGGCGGAACGAGTCGCAGAATACCACGACCAAGTCGCCCAGTCGACCGACCATCCGGAACACGAGTATCTCAGATACGCCGTGCTCCGACTGCTCGAAGGCGAAGCTGATGAAATGTCGGTGGACGTGCCACAGATCGACGGCGTGACCGTCGGGTACGGAGATGACGAGTCGATGTTCGACAGCTGGGGCGACGACGTCGAGTGGTGGGACGACGCCTCACCCCGAGAAGAGTGTACCCGTTTCCGAATCTTCTACCCCGACGAGTACGAGACCGTTCCGCGGATCATCGTCGACGTGATGGCTACACTCGGCGCGTGGCGTGTCTGGGCCGGCAGCGCCGCCGCCTGCGGCTCCTACGACCATCGTGAACGTCGCGAAGTGCACTATCTGTGGTCGGAAGGCCATCCGGTCGAAGACCTCCTGCAGGATCGTCTCCACGGTCCGGCTGCCGTCGCGCCTGACGGTGGACGAACTGGCGACGTTCGCGATCGAATGATCGTCACGGAGCACGCGAACCAACACGGCGAGTTGGAACCACGCACCAGACGCGCCGTCGACGAGGAGATGGCCGTCTCGCTGCTCGAAAAAGGCGGTCGCTACGAGGTGCAATCCGCGTCCGGGAGTTGGTACGAGGTCGACGTGATCAGCGAGTCCTGCACGTGTCCAGACTGGAGGAAACGAACGCCCGAGGGCGGCTGTAAACATCTCCGGCGAGTCGATCACGAGATCAAACAAGGGCGGGTTCCACGACCTGATGGACGGCTCCCCTCGAACTCGTAGGATCGTCCAGTGTTCGAGAGTCCTCGGGGGCTGTAACATCAGGTGAAACTCATTGATATAGAGTTTCGAGTAGTGTTACAGGTGCAGGAGAACCGTTGATAGTGATTTAACCAACAAAACTATGCCTTTTGCGTCTGTGTTGGTTAACACTGGTCAGCCCATGCCCTACGAGCCACCGACGCCCTCAGCAGACCTTCCCCCTGACGTCGTCGATACTCTCGACGACTACTCGCCCGAACTCCTTCGCCACATCGCGAGCTACGCTGAGAAACTCGCTGAATACCGTGAGCGTGAAGATCGCCTTGCTGAGGCGGAGGATGAAGACGAGATCGAAGAACGATCAGACGACCTCCCGGATCACGTTCCATCGAAGGCGACGATTACGATCAAGGAGATCAACGATAACCGCTACTACTACTGGCAGTGGCGGGACGGCGACAAGATCCGCTCTCAGTACAAAGGTCCCGTCAATCCCGGCGAATAGACGAGAGAACGTCACAGTCGGCTGCCCAGTTGTTCGGGGTGACACCCCATCTGCGAAGTGAAAGACGAGAGCTGTTAGCGCTCGGGTCGCGGGGCAGTCTCGTACCGTTCGATGTCGTCCGTCTTCTCAACCCGGTCATATATCTCTAGAAGCGTGTCTTGTGCCCGGAGGAGCTTGTGTTCCTCGAGGAACTGCCGACCACTTTCACTGAGCCCATAGAACTTGTACGGCAGGTCGTTCTGCCGGCGGTCCTCGGGCAGGAGCACCTCCATGACGATGCCGGCGTCGACGAGCTGCTGGAGGTGCTGGCGAATCGTCGTCTGACTCTTGTTCGGGTTGACGTAGTCGAGTTCCTTCAGTGTCGGCAGTTCCGACGGATGCCCGAGGATGTCCTGGAGGAGCGAGAACCGCGTCTCCTGGGTGACCACGTTGAGCCGCTCCCGAACGGACTCCAGGTCGCTTGGCGTGTGGTCGGACGTACTCATTACCACAGATTTCGAGTGTTGCGTGAAAAAGCGTTTCGCTCAAATGCGAATCGGTCTGTAGCGAATTGAATGAATTCCTACATGTCTGCGGTACCATCGCCATTAAAGAAGACTTGAGGTCGAGATCTCTGACGTCGGTTGAGTAGTTGGTGAGACGCACCCCTATCGACTTGTTCAACGAAACCACCAGCATACGGAGGGTCACCTCTATCGATTTGTTCAGCGGGGAGGCATACACGAAAGACTAGTATTGAACCAATGGGACGAAAATGCCGAAATCGAGTATAGAGTCGGCTCTATACACGATCGGCTGCATCTATCGCGACCGTGTCGATAAGACCACACACCCACCCCTATCGATTTGTTCTGGCGAGTAAGGGCGGGGAGGGGAGAGTTGATCACGAGGAACTCACGAGGATATGGCACATCTGGATGAGATCATTTAACCGTATCAGTCTTTATTAGCTCGATTTCTACTAGATTCGGTAGACTGGAGTAGCATTAGACAAATCGATAGCGGTGAGTGTAGAGTAGTTCACTTGGGAAACTGAGGGGATAGCAAGACGTCCCGCCCTGATACCTACAATATGCCTGAACCCACTGTTCGTCACCTGGTTTTCCCAATCCGTGTTTATATACTTGATCAGGAAAGAAATAGAGTGAAGGAGTGTAGTTAGGACAAGTCGATAGAGGTGTGTTCTACTAGCTAGCTAGAACTAGAACTAGAAAGAAGAGAAAGAGAAGATGAAAGCAGCTCTCGATTCCGTGCTATTCGTGACGGAGATGGACTGTTAGTCCGTTCGGGAACTCTCTCACCCCCACCCCTCCTTTGTGGTCAGAACAAATCGATAGGGGTGAGAGGGTGTTCGGGAGTTCTCCTGGATTGGTCCAGACGAAGGGTTCCTAACAAATCGTCGGGGGTCGCGGAAGACAGCGGTGTAACCCTCTGATATCCCGGTTCTGAACGCCGTACCGGTAGAAAAGAAATCGACAGGGGAATCTTTTAGTATCCTGATAGAGTGGGGTTCGGTATGCCCACGGATCCTGGTCCCGAGGAGACCCCTGAGTCCACGGGTTCTATCAAAGATCTCATTCTCGAGCAGGAGGAAGCCGCGAGTCTCATCAAGAACCGGTCGCTCCTCGAACCGAACGAGATCGTCGACGAAGAACGTATCGTCGGTCGTGACACCCAGCTCACTGATATCACTCAGCACCTTCGCGTTGCGATTAGTAACGAGCGGCCACCGAATCTTCTCCTCTATGGCCCTTCCGGGACCGGGAAATCTCTCATCATCAACGCTGTCTGCCAGAATATCGTCGAACTCTGTGAAAGTCGTGATATCCGGTTCGGCGTCATTCAGATGAACTGCCAGAACGTGGGGACCCTCGGCGCAGCCGTCTACGAACTTGCGCGAAAGGTGTCGAACGACATCGGAACGACTGTCGATGTCCCAGAGCACGGGGTTCCAAACAAGAAAAAATGGCGCGAACTCTACCGCCTCATCAACGAACACTACGATACAGTCGTGTTCATCCTCGACGAACTCGACATGCTCGTCGGTCGTCGCGATAAGGACGAACCAGCCTTCTCCCGACTTCTCTATCAGCTCTCTCGCGCTGGAAGTACTAACGAGATCACCGCCCAAGTCTCCGTGACCGCGATCACGAACGACACGAAAATGATGGAGAGCGTGGGAAGTCGAGCTCTCAGTTCGTTCACCCCCGAGGACGTTCACTTCAGTGACTACGACGCCAACCAGCTCCGGGAAATTCTCTGGGCTCGGGAAGATGCCTTCCACGAGGATGCACTCAGTGACGACGTCATCCCTCTTGCAGCAGCCTTCGCCGCGCAAACCAACGGGGACGCACGGAAGGCGATCGACCTGATGCGAACAGCGGGGTCGATTGCAGAAAAAACGGGTGCAAACGAAATCCGTGAAGAGCACGTTCGAGAAGCTCAGGATAAAGTTGAGAAGAACCGCGTGTTAGAGGTGACTCGTGGGATCAGCACACAGAAGAAGCTCTGTCTTTTCGCGACTGCAGCTGTAGCGTGTGAAACCGGAACTGGTGCAGCGATAAGCCCGATCGGATACCGAGTATATCAGTACCTGACCGGCACCCTTGATTCGGATCAGTACCACCAGGAGACGTACGTGAATAAGATGAAGGAACTCACGACGTATTCCTTGGTTGAGACAGAGCGGAAAAGTCAGGGGCCACACTCGGGCAGCTATCTCGAGTTCACGTTTGGTGAGAATCCGGAGACCATTATTGAGACGCTCCGGGAAGATTCGCGGCTAGACGACGTCCACGACGACGAACTCCGCACCGTCGTGAACGCACAGCTCAAAAAGTAGCTCATCCCTCGAACAAATCGATAGGGGCGAGGGTGTTGTCGACGACTCAGTTTCGTCGCTGACGTGAACAAGTCGATAGGGGTGGGTCCACACAGTTTGTTGGTCTCTCACACAACAAATCGATAGGGCTGCCCCTCCGCGATCTCGAGTCACCGGTATTCTTGAGAAGCAGTGGAGCCGCTCTCGATTCCTCCGGATCCAACACTCCGTATTTCCTGAGCGTAGGTCTTCCCGGCACCCCTCGTCTTTCGAGGAACTCTCATGGGAGACCTTCGTGAAATCTATATTACCTCTCTTGCTTGGGGCGGAATCATCCCAATCTCTCAAGCGAGCCATAGAGCTCTTCGTTCTGAATGTGGGTACAGAACTGCGCGCACAGCCGACAGCAGTCCGCGGCATCGGTGAACGTCCGGACGCTGGCGTCCCAGCGTGCGTGGACCGCCCCAAGCATGGCACTTCGAACCGATGGTTCGGTCGCGACCATCACCCGCCGCGTGCGCTCTGGTGGAGTCGCGTCGGCCGCCGGTCCCTGCATTCCGGCTGTCGACAGCAGATCTTCAAGGACGCTCCCGATCTCGATCCCGACGCCGAGATTATCGCCTACCTGTGGGGCGATGAAAATCGTCGCATTGCTGGCTTGCGCGAAGGCAATACTTTGTGTGGCGGCATCCATCTCATCGAGCGAGATCCCGACGTCAATCGCGAGGAAGGCATTGAAGCCACGGTCGCGAAGACAGTCTCGTGTCTCCTGGAGGAGGCGCAAGACCTCATCTTCAGCGTACTCGCCGCTGGCCTCGTCCCACGTCGCGAACGACGGGACGTCGGTTTCGACATCCGCGTCCGCCGGTAGCAGCGCGTCGACGTCGAACGTCCGGTACGGCCCCATCAGATAGACGAGAAACTGTTCGCGCCGGGCTGGAGTGAGGGCGTCCGAATCTTCAGTGGCCCGGGAGAGATTGTCGATAATCCGTTGCCGCATTCGAGTCGTCGATTCGGAACAGTAGTATATAAATATCGGTGTTCTCAGGAATATTCTAGTAGAGAACGACTAAGTATGTGGCGTCCCAACTCTCGAACCGAGGCATCCCTCAATGTCCGAAACCGATCGCCAGCCAACAGAGGACGTTCGCCAGCCGGAGCCGCCGCTCCCTGAGGAGAGCGGGCTGACGCTCGAGGAGTATCTCACGATGCAACAGGCGATCGGCCACCCGACGCGGTTTCGCATCCTGCGAACACTCGTCGCGAACGACGAACTGAGTGCTGCTGACCTCAAGGTTGTGGTCGACGTCGAGCCGCACAATTTCCACTACCACCTCGACGAACTGGTTGATGTGGGGCTCGTCGACAAGCGCCAGCGACGAACCGCTGACAGCCAGGGCTTTTACACGTACTATCGGCCAACAGCGATGGGACGCGGGATCCTCGAGCATGGTGTCGAGGAGTTGATGCGCCGTGAACGCGAGTTCAACGACGCCTATTCGTAAGCTGTCGTAGGGTTCTTTGCCCCCTGTCAGCGATCCTGTTACCCTTCGATATCTTCGCTGCGATTACCGTACCTCATAGTATTAACCAACAACTACGGTTTGTTGAGTCGAGATGTTGGTTAACCCTCTTTCGACGTGACGTTTGCAGATCCCATGTGGCCGTACGAACAAGAACACATCTTCTCACGTTCAATCGCGGTAGAACGGTGGCTTCACCGCACTACCCGTCAATACAGGAGGTCGCTGTCTCGTGCCGTTTCCATGGAGTTAAGTTCTCTACCAGCCGAGTATTGGACCATCGAATGGTCGAAATTCCGGACTCGCTTCGCTCTGTTTTCAGCGCGACTGTTCACGAACGGGACGGGACATACGTTGTCGAGGTTCCGTCCGGGGAGCTCAATCATGACACTGTCTCCCTCGGCGAAACGTATCGGATCGCTGTCTTCGACTCACCCACGACGGCGCAGGACGAGCACGAGCCCGCGTCCGCAGATCGTGCCCAATCTGACCGACAGCGTGGATCTTCTGGGCCGCCGGTTGAGGAGGGCGAAATTCGGGACGTGACAATTGAGACAACCGGCGACCAGGGTGATGGAATCGCGAAAGTTGACCGTGGATACGTTGTGATCGTTCCTGGTGGCCAACCCGGTGATGAGCCGACCGTCGAAATCGAGCAGGTTCAGGAGAACGTTGCCTTTGCCAGCGTCGTTGATATTGATCCGCGGGCTCTCTAAGCTGTTTCACCGCAGCTGTTCGACCTGATCAGACAGATACTGCTGGAGTGCCGTGACTGTCTCAACAGAGACAGCCGATGCCCCGAAATCACTCCGAGAGCCATGCTTGAGATCCTCGCCTCTAGTGACACCGAGATCGAGGTCGTCGTACATACGGTCAAGCATCGCGAGCGCCGACTGGAACTGCGCGTAGTGCTCGCGCATGTACTCGATCGTGTCCTCGCGCGGTATAACCAGGTAGCCTTCGACGTCCTCGATTTCGAGTGACGTCTGTGGATCGAGGACGATCTGCAGTGGTCCATCGATCTCGTCGCTGGGCTGGCGCTCGAAGGTGGTTGGTAGCCCGAACGATTCGAAGAACGTCTCCCAGGCGTCGACGTCTTGCTCGTGAACAGCGATGAAGAGCGGGTAGTCGTCGGGATCGCGGCTGACCTGGTAGCCGCCCTGTATCCAGACGTAGATGGTGTCGATCCGCGTGAACGCGAACGGCCAGTCACCGAACTGCGGGATGATGTATGCCTCCTCGATGGAGGGTGGACTCACGCCGGCGCTTGCCGCGACCAGCTCGCGCGCGGCTTCTCTCACGCGCTGGTCGACAACAGAGAGGCCGTCGTCATAGTGGACGTAGGTCTGCCGTCTTCGAGACGGTTGACGGCTTGTCTCACCGTCTCGTACGGTCTGTGGAGGTGCTGAGCGACACGCCGGATGGAGTCACCACTTTTGATGGCGAGGATGACCTGGGCTGCCGTGTCGTCGAGCACCTCGTACATCTGGTGGTTACCAATAATTCGGTAACAATTGAAAGCCTTACTAGATAGTTGGTTAGAGCGTATCTGGCTGAGTTCTACCACTCAGGTTTCTCCTCATGTACGGATGGACCATTCGTCTTTAGAGTTGGCAAGGATATGCTCACAAGTCTGTATATTGATGACGTCAAGGAACAGTTCGAAGCCAATTACGGAAGCGCATAGGTTCAGTTGTCGTACTGGATGCCCCATTCTTCAGCCATCTCGAAGACGTCATCGAGGTGTGCGAGGCCGTACACCATCGCGAACTCGCGAAGATCGGCCTTTGTGATGTTCGTGCCATAGCGGTCCTCGAACTCGGTTTGGGCCTTTCGGACAAGGTCGTCGACGTCCGGGTTGAGTTCGAGCGTGGTCCGGTCGCGTGCCGTCGACGTTCCATCTCGCCACGTCGCGTAGGGGACTGGCGGCGACTCGGAGTGATACTCCGGTTGCATGAGTGCTCTCGCGAGCTGCTCGTTCGAGTGCCTGCGGCCGGATTTAAGGTCGCTAATGTAGTCGACTCCGGTCTCGGATTCTTGTCCGACACCGGCTTCACGTAAGTCGTCGCGCCTCGTATTACTCGACGCCTGTCCAGTGGTCTCGTTGGTCGATTCGTCGTCCTCGACAGGCTGCGTGTCTTCCATGTCCATCTCTACTGATTCGTCGGCTTGAGTGTCGTCGCCTTCGTCATTTGTGTCCTCGAACGGGTTCTCCATATCGCCGCCTGACTCGAAGCTCATTGTGACACCTCAGCGGCGTCGGGACCGCCAGTTGTCAGCTGAGAGAGGTCGACTTCTCCCCAGATGTCGTTCCCGTGGAATAGATCTTCTCGCGGCCACCCGCCGTTAGGGAGGTCTTGGCCCGCGCGATGGTAGATGTACGATGCGAGGGTGCGGAACTTCGGCATGATGTCCGCGTTGTAGTCACGGATGCGGCCGTCCTTCAGCTGAGAAAACACCGTCTCGTAGTTCTCCTCGGCCTTCTCGAACGCACCGAGGTTTTTGAAGTAGACTGGAGCCGGATACTGCTCGTGAATCTTAGTGAGGTACTCTTTGTGAATCTTCTTTCCGGCGTCGACTTTCGATGGAACGACACCGCTTAGTGTGATGTTGATATCCATCTCTTCGGCGAAGTTGCGGGCGCTGTCTTCGACGCCGGCGATGCTCTCGATGCCGCCGCGCGTGGGTTCGGCAGGGATGAGGATGTTGCGGGTGGCGTAGAGGGCGAGATAGTAGCCTTCGTCGGCTTTCGCGTTCGGATCGACGAGCATGACGTCGTACTCGTCCTGAATGTCGTTGTCTTGGAGGACTTGGAAAAAGCGTTTGTATCGGGGATACTCCCACTCGGGGGGTTTGGACGCTTCGAGGTAGTCGGCGTGTTGGTCGAGGCGTTGGTCGACGCGGTTGAAGCGTTTGTGTGAGGGAATGACGTCGATGCCGTCGTCGGCCGTGCGAATGAGATCGCGGAACGGCCCTTTGCCCTGGTCAATGAGGTGGAGCGTTAGGTCGTCGGCGTCGGGGTTGTGTTTGTCTTCGTCGACGCCAAGATAGTTCGAGACGCTCCCATTTTGCGCGTCGAAATCCGCGATGAGGACGTTGAGACCGAGTTCGGCGTAGGCGGCGGCGAGATCTCTGGTGATCGTGGATTTGGATTGGCCACCACTCTGGTTATAGACGGTTATTGGTAGCATGTGCGCACCATCATCCGCATCGATAATAAGAGTTGCTCAGACACACACCACATTACTCACTGTAGCAACTACAGACCACACCTTATGACCATACTGTACGTTCATAATGACCGTTCACAATGGACGTTCATAACGGACTGCCACAACTGATGTATGTGGGTGAGTAAAGCAAAATTCGCCGGATGTCGGCACGCTAGGTAGAACAAGGTCGGGCCGTCGACCATTCTTCTCCCTCGATACGGAGAGAATCATTCAGCTACATCAGCTACCGACGCTCTGCATATAATCTCGTACCGTGATCGACGGGGCTCAGATGATCTCCCAGCCAAGAGTCCCCAGCCCCGTAATCAGTCGTGAAGATGTCAAGCAAGCCCATCCGCTATCTCTCTTGGACGGTTGATCCCCTGAGTTCGCCGAAGAAGACTACACTCTCGCGGCGTTGTGGGGCGGCAGAAAGTGAGATTTCGCCAATGTGGTCAATACAACCGTGGCGTGATTTCGCCAGAAATAGATGACACGATTGGGAAGGACAACCGACTCAGCCCCAGTATTTCCCGATTTAGCTTCGACAATGAATCCACCTTCCGGTTCCGATTTTGGTATAGCGGCATACGATTTATTATCAACTCAGATTCGATGATTGGTGAGTAGAACCCTTATATCGTAGGAATATCGGAGATGAGACTTCTTTCCCTATTGGTCGTGATTATACGGGTAATCACGACCACTTTGAAGTACCCCG
>NZ_VJXQ01000001.1:937080-1089441 GCF_007655485.1 Halobellus captivus | reverse complement strand
CCTCACTCTTCATCCTTAACTAAACACGACCCCGTAGGTTGCACTCAGGTACTTGCCAAGGTACGAGCCCGCGGTTTTCTGAAAGATAATTTCGTCGTCGCCTTCCATATTGACGAGATCGTGCTGTCCGGCTCGTTCTGCGGCTTCGTCACGGGACAGATCGTTATTTCCGTAGCGGTACCAGTCGACCCATCCCTCAGAGGAGTTGAACCGCACGCCGTCGAGATCGTGCTCTTGTCGGTACCAGTTCAGAATCGTGTCTTCCGTGCATTCTTGAACGAACGTCGACGCGCCGAGATCGTCGAGGGACGAACCAACAAAGGGAACGAGATCGAGCACGCCGTTCTCTTCGGGATCATCTGGGTCACCGGCCGGGCGGAGATCGTCGCGGAACACCAGCGGTCGAACGTCGACGATCGAGCCCTGACCGTAGTCTGACCACTTCTGAGACAGCTCTCCTTTGTCGATCAGCCACGGCATTCCGTCCGACTCGCGCCGTGGAGGATTGAAATAGAGGGTATGGAGGTGTGGCAAGCCTCCAGATGCGAATTCGAGGACTTTCACGTAGTCGAGTGTTCGACGAGGGCGGCCGGTCACCTTCCCATCGAGATCGGGACGCCAGCCAGATACACCGGCTTCTCGCGTGTCGACCTTCGTCGACGGATCCGAGGAAAGGTACTGCTGGAGCCGGTGAAAGTTCGGATTGATGTTCTGCGTCGAATCAAGCAGGGAATCGTTTAGCTTCGGATCTGTGGTAAGCGTCGCGAACGCCGCGGTCGCGCCCGGCTCGGCGCGCGCGTCGAGCGCATCTTGTAGGCGAGCGAAAGAGCGGCCGTGACGATCTTCGGAATTGAAGCGGGTTTTGTACTCCTTCGTCATCCGCCGGGTTTCGGTGCCTTTCCGAGAGCGAACGTGTACGTCGAAAGCCAGTCTGTAGTCGTCGATGCGCCGAATGTAACGAAGAAGTCCCTCAGCAGCAGCGGACTTCTGAGCGTCTGAAAGGTGGGATTCGACCGATTCGAGCATTCGACGGACGAAATTACGATCAGAGAGGGTCCCGTCTTCGGGGCTCTCTGTTTCACTAATGCCTGATGAAATCAAGTCAAGAAGCCGCAGTGTCGGGTGGACGGAGGTCGACCCACCAGAGCTTTCGAGACGGACGAATCCGGCGGCTTCAGCCTTTTTCGTGAATCTGTAAGCAAACTGGTATTCTGAATCACTTCCGTCGATCTCTTCCTCAGCCGCTCCTCGTTCGGCAATTCGATCTAGAGCGGCATCGTGGCGCTCCTCAGCGTTGTACCAGTCGAGGTCATCAAAACCAACCTTGTTGCGCCACGGCTCCTTTCCGTAGACCCTGAGGCCGTACAGACCCACGTGGACGAGTTTAGAGCGTAGGATGCCCTCTGGACGTTCGGCGACGAGTTGAAGGAGACGCGCGCGGTCCTGGTCGCGTTCAGTGTACGATCCATCGAGCAATTGACCGCGGCCGAGTAATCCCTCTGCTTCCAACTCTCCGAGTAGGTAGTCCCGTATGGGGGATGTGTTACATCCGTCGGAGATGGAAGCGGAGGTACTCATAGAGAGAAAGGTCTAGAGAGGTAGCAATCGCTCCGAGAGCGGACTGATCGAATCAGTCACTGGATGACCCCACAGGATTAGCAGCGGCAGCACCGCCCCGCTCCGCCTCTCGTTTGCCGCCTCCCGCCGGTCGGCGGCGTGCGCGGCTCCGGGCCCCCATGTGAGGGGGCCGCTCCGCCGCTTGCGGTGGAAGGTCTAACTCACTCTGTAGAGCGTGAACTGCCCACCAGAGATTAGGAAGTAATCGGTCGACAGGTCGGCGGTCGAGTGTTGGTACTGAGTGACAAGATTCACACTCACGGTAGCGAGTGCGCGACTGTGAGAGGTGATTGATACATCCCTCGTGGCAGATGACACAATAGTACTGAATGTACCCTGAGAGCGGAAGATCCTCTGTCACAGGGACCGCCTCCTGCGATCGGTTCGGTGAGACCGTCGAGGAGCTGCATCGGTTGATAGAGGGCGCGACTCCGGATCCCGCGAGAGAGTTCTTCGAAGTGCAAGACTTCGAGCCTCCGTGGAAAGGGACCGTTCCGCCGCTTGCGAGGGAAGATTCAGGTCACGAAGTAACGCCTCAGCAGCCCAGATCAGGCCTGTATGAAGGTTGTCGATCGGATCACCACGGTCAGGAACGGGGACCGAGTGACAGGTTTGGCACTCTCGATACCGCGCGTGTGGCTGTTCTCGGGAGGCAATACAGCCGTCTCTGCAACTCCGGCAACCGTACCGGATGTATCCCGAACTGAGACGCTTGAAATTCACCGGAGCCACCTCCGGCGGACGGTCTCGGTTCGGTGAGAACGTCGAGAGGCTGCATCGTTTGATGAAGCGCGCGACTCCGGACCCCGCGAGGGGGCCCTTCGGCGCGCGCGCAGACTACCCCACTCACTGAATAGGGGTAGGTAGGTAGAGGGGTGGGCAACCCGTGATATACGGGCTGAGGAATTTGGAGCCGGACCAGATGACCAGCCTAACCAGAGGCTCGAACGCAGCCTACCGGCGGATATTCCCTCAGCCGCGGTTTCGAGTTGCCTTTTCGACGGACAGCGGAGACCCGCGGGTGCCGAGCAGTTGACATTCGTTTCAGAAGGGGGGTTTACGGGGGTAGCTGAAACGGAGAATACGCGTGTTAGATGCCGCCTATGCCCTGTTTCCCAAACGGGTAGGAAACGGGGGTTTAGTACATGGGCCCTATGGGGTTCGAACCCATGACCACCCGGTTATGAGCCGAGCGCTCTGACCAGACTGAGCTAAGGGCCCGACAGTCTACGGTTCCGCGGTCTCCCTCTTAGACGTTGTCGTTATCGACGACGACTGCGTCGGCGCAGTCGCTCGGACGGCGCCGTCGCTTCGAACACAGCGTCGAGAGGAAGTGACGCCGTCGCCAGGGCTCGAACCTGGGACCACCTCGTTAACAGCGAGGTGCTCTACCACCTGAGCTACGACGGCTCTCTGTCCGCACACGAAAATACACCGAGGTAGTATGATAGGGCTTTCGTTTTCACCGCACGGACGCGCGGTGTCGGCGCTCCGGCCACACCGCCGCGGAGCGTGAACGAGTGAGCGTTCGCCACGCGGCGACCCGCATCGATACCCTTTCGCCGGGGCCTCCCGAAGCCGTGACAACGATGGCCGACGACGAGCGACGCCAGGTGATCGAGCGGGTCCGCGAGCGCGTCACTCCCGACGCCGACGAACGCGATGCGATGCGCGAGGCGGTGGCCGAACTCACCGCGCGGATCGAGGCCGAGATCGCCGAGCGCGGTCTCGACGCCGACGTCGTTCAGGTCGGATCGACGGCGCGGAGGACGTGGCTCGCTGGCGATCGCGACATCGACCTCTTCGTTCGTTTCCCCGCGGACCTCGATCGCGACACACTGGAGCGCTACGGCCTCGAAATCGGCAACGCGGTGCTCCCCGACGGCCACGAGGAGTACGCCGAACACCCATACGTCACGGGCGAGTTCGAGGGCTTCGACGTCGATCTCGTCCCCTGCTACGACGTCGGCGACGGGTCGTCACTCCAATCGGCGGTCGACCGGACGCCGCACCACAACGCCTACCTGCGCGAACGCGTCGACGACGACCTCGCGGGCGAGATGCGCGTGTTCAAGCAGTTCCTGAAGGGGATCGGCGTTTACGGCAGCAACCTCCGAACGCAGGGGTTCTCGGGCTACCTCTCGGAACTGCTCGTTCTCGAATACGGCGACGTCGCGACGCTGCTTTCGGCCGCGGCCGACTGGCACCCTCCGGTCGTCTTCGACCCCGAAAACCACGGGACGAGATCGCACGACGACCCGCTCGTGATGGTCGATCCCACGGATCCGGCGCGAAACGTCGCGGCGGTCTGCTCCGCGGAGAATCTCGCGCGCCTCCAGCACTACGCCCGTGAGTTCCTCTCGACCCCGCGCGAGGAACTCTTCGAGTCGCAAACGCCCGAGTCGATCGAGCCCGCCGACGTGAGAGCTCATCTCGAACGTCGCGGGACGACGCCCGTCGCGGTCGTCTTCGACGCGCCGGACCTCGTCGACGATCAGCTGTACCCGCAGCTCCGGAAATCGCTGTCGGGCGTCCGCGACGAACTCGATCGGCGCGGGTTCGAGCCGATCCGCGCGATGTACGCCGCCGCTGATTCGACCGACAGCGTCGACCGGGGCGACGGGCGCGCCGTCCTGTTCGTCGAACTGGCTCATCGGACGCTCCCGTCGATCGAGCGCCACGACGGCCCGCCGGTGCACGTCCGTCGACACGCCGAGGGCTTCTACGCGGCGTACGCCGATTCGGCGGCGAATGCTGTCGAGAACGGAGGGGACTCACCGTCGAAGAACCACGACGACGCCTCGACGGAGAATAACGACATACCGCCCAAAAGCTACGGCCCGTTCGTCCACGGCGATCGGTACGTCGTCGAGCGTGACCGACCATTCACCGACGCCGTGGAACTGCTCCGCTCTGCGGAGTTGTTCTCGGTCGGCCTCGGGGCCCGGATCGAAACCGCGCTCGAAGCCGACTACGACGTCCTCGTCGGCGACGAGGTCGCCGCGCTGTGCGAGGAGTTCGGCACCGAGCTAGCGGACTACTTCGATCCGCAACCGTAGTGCGCCGTCTCGGGACGATATCGGCGTCGCGAAGCGAATCTCACTCATCAGTCGTCGAGCCCGTGCGCCTCTCGAACGTCCTCGACGAGCTCTTCGGTCTGCTCGTCCGGCTGTCCGCCGGGCTCCATCGGCGTCCGACCGTCGAACGTCTCGTGGACGGTGGCGACGCCCTCAGAGAGCGTGTCGAGCCCGTATCCGCCTTCGAGCACGAACGCGATGCCCGCGTCGACGTCGCCTGCGATCGACCGTACGCGGTCCGTGAGGAGCGCGTAGCCTTCCGTCGAGACGCGCATCCGCGAGATCGGGTCGTGTCGGTGCGCGTCGAAGCCCGCACTGACGATGAAGAGGTCCGGGTCGAACCGCTCGACGACGGGAGCGAGCGCCTCTTCGACGGCGAACAGGTACTCCTCGTCGCCAGCGCCCGCGGCCAGCGGAATGTTTAGCGTCGTCCCCTCCCCCTCGCCTTCCCCGGTCTCTTCGATCTCGCCGGTGCCGGGGTAGAGTCCGTCCTCGTGGGTCGACGCGTAGAGGACGTCGCCCTGGTCGTAGAAGATGTCCTGCGTGCCGTTACCGTGGTGGACGTCCCAGTCGAAGATGACCGCGCGCTCGACGTCGGCGTCGGGGTCGTCGAGGACCGACTGGGCGGCGACGGCGGCGTTGTTGATGAAACAAAAGCCCATCGCGTCGTCGGCGACGGCGTGGTGTCCCGGCGGACGACCGATCGAAAAGGGCGTCTCGCGGCCGCTCGCACCGGCGGCGGCCTGCTGTGCGGCCCACTGTGCGAGCCCCGCCGAGGCGGTCGCGGCTTCCCACGTCTCCTCGGACGCGACGGTGTCGGGGTCCCAGTTGCCGCCGCCGTCTCGACAGAACGCGCGGACCTCCTCGACGTAGTCGGCGTCGTGGACGGCCGCGACCGCGTCCTCGCCCGCGGGGTCGGCCTCGACGTAGGAGACGCCGTGCCGCTTCGCGAGCGCGCGGCGGATGGCCCGCAGGCGGTCGGCCGTCTCGGGGTGCCGATCGCCGGTGTCGTGTGCGAGGCAGGTCTCGCTGTAGCCGAAGTGCATCTACTCGAAGAGGGAGAAGTACGTCTCGATGTCTTCTGCTTGGACGGTGCGTCGGTCGGCGTGTCGAGCCAGCGTCGCGGCCGCGCTCGCGACGTTGTCGGCGTAGTCCTCGAGGATGTCCGCCAGCGCGATCCGCGCGTCCATCGAGACGCGGTAGCGGTCGTCGATCTCGAGGCGGGCGATGCGGTCGATCGGCGCGATCGGCAGTTCGAGGTCCCGACGGCTCACGACCTGGTGGACGTCGAAGTCCTCGGCCATCAGCGTCTTTCGATTGTCGCGGGCCGCCCGCTCGGCGGCGTCGACGGCGAGCGCCGCCCCGTGCGCTTGAACGCGGCGAGCGAGTTCCTCGGCGGCTCCGGAACTCACCCGGAGGTCGCCAGCTCTCCGTCGAATGATCGCATCCACGGGGGCGAACGGCAACTCGACACTCATTACCACTATATCCTGTTCGACCCGCGTATAATCCTTTCCGTAGCGTCTCTACGCGTTGTTCGCCGCAATCGACAGTGCAGCCGCTCGGCCCCCGTCGCCGCTGCAGTTCTGTGCGCTCTGGGTGCTGTTGTCGTTTTCAGTTGGGCCGCTCGACGTCCTCGGCCGCGATCGTCCCGTCGCTGAGCGTCCCGCTCACGGTCACTTTCTCGCCGAGGCGGAGGGACTCGTCGGTCTTGACGCTCCGGGTCTCGCTGCCGTCGTCGAGCACGACCGGATTCCCCGCCTGAACGACCGTCCCGGTGAACGTCTCGGTTTCGGCGGGACCGTCGGACTCCTCCGGTCGCTCCGCGACGGCGGCCGTCGCTGAGCCGCCGCTGGAGGCCGCGTCGGAAGTCGATGCCGCCGGTGTTCCGGTCTCGGAACCACTGGACTCGAAGGCGCCCAGCCCGGTCGACTGCGCCGCCTCGGTCTCGGTGTCGGCGGCATTTTCGGGCGCGTCGTCCATCACGCTCACCGTCGACTGCCATCCCGCGGAGGCTTCGAGGTCGTCCTGCCACCCGTCCTGGACTTCGACGTCGGTGAAGACGACGTAGTCCGCGAGATCGATGTCGAGGTCGGCCTTCTCGCCCCACAGCGCCACGCGGATGTCGCCCGTCTCGTCTTTCACGCGCACGTTTCGCACTTGCCCCTCGGAGCCGTCGTCGCGGTCGAACGTCCGCACGGTGTCGGTGCTGAGCACCCGGCCCTTCAGATTCACGTCGGAGAGGCCGAGTGCGAGATCCTCTACACGATAGGAATCGTGGGTCTGCACGTCGACCTCGGCGTCCGGCGCGGGCTCGACCTTGTCGACGTCGACTTCGATCCCGTTGTAGCCGTCTTTCGGCCGTCCGGCCACGCGGAGCACCTGTCCCGTTTCGAGTCGCTCGACGGCGTCCTCGGCCATCCCGTCCCACATCGTGATCCGGATTCGCCCGGACTCGTCGGCGACGTCGACGTTGATGACCTTCCCGTCCTCGTCTTCGCCGTCGCGTTCGAAAGTTCGGAGGTCGCCGATCTTCATCACTTTCGCGAGGAACTTCACGTCGTTCATCCCGGGTGCGACGTCGGCGATGCCCTCGACCTCCTCGTCGCGGAGCTCGTGGGCGATGAGCATCGCCGCGGTCTCCTCGTCGGCGAGGCCGCCCATCTGCTCGACCTTGTCCTCGACGGCGGCCTCGAACTCCTCGAAGTCGACGTCGGTGTCGAGATCCTCGTACACGTCTTCTATCGCGCCCATCTACGCGGTACCTCCTCGGTGACGACCCGCAGGGTCGAGCGCGAAACCCGCGGTTCGAGCGGCTCCGGCCACAGACATATCCACAGCCAAGGCAGGACGCCGCTTAAGCGTTGTCTTGTCGGTGACTTCGATTCGACTCTCGCGGGACGTTTCCGCGCCCGATTCGGGGGCGTCGGGACGCCTCGGTGTGTCGGCTCCGCCGTCGATTCGTGGCACGCGAGGTGTGGTGTCGGCCTCGTATAAGAACGTTCGTCGTCACTTCGTTACGTCGGCGACCGTCCGACGACCGTCGACGTCGTCGTGAACGACTCGAACGCTCGTGACGGCGGTTCCGTCGGTTTCGACCGCGACCTCGTAACCGAGGTTCACGAGCGCTTCTGTGCAGGCTTCGTCCTCCGCCCGCTCCTCGACCGCGGCGACGACGACGGTCACCTCACCCGTTTCCGCCTCGTAGTCGGTTTCCTGCAACCGCACGACGTTGCAGCCGTTGTTGCCGACGACGCAGCCGACGACGGAAATAGAGCCGTTGCCGAAGCTCACGGTCCCGTTTCCCGGGTCCGGGCACTCCTCGCGCGGCGTGAGACTCGCGGAGATTCGACCGGGCGTCACCGTCTGATCGTCTCCCGGGGTCTCTGTCTCGCCCGGGGTCTCTGTGTCTTCCGGTGCGTCGGGATCATCTGTACCGTCTGGTTCGCCGGGTCCGGAGCTTCCGGTACAACCGGAGAGTGCAGTGGGGAGGGCGATCGCGAGACCGGACAGGACGGTTCGTCGCTGCATACCTCGGGGTACGCCGGACGCCTCAAAAGAGCTAGCGAAGGATCAAACGCCTCCTTGTCTCTCGGAGCGTCGGTGCCTGAACATCCGGTCGGGGACTGTCGCGAGAGGTGCTAATCGACGATGCGCCGTGATCGGCGCGTGGCGCGGCGACCAGTCGCGTATCGTCCGCGCGGCGATCAGTCGCCGCCGGGGACGACCTTCTCGAGTCGGTTTCTGCTCTGCGCCCAGACGCCGTCGTCGAGGTCGATCGCGTCGTTCCACTTGCCGACGACGGTCGAGACTGCGAGGTCGCCCGTGACGTTGTTCATCGTTGCGATGCGGCCCAGAATCGGGTCGACACCGGCCACGAAGCCGACGACCTCCAGCGGGAGACCGACCTGCGTCAGGATGACCGTGAGCATCACGATGCCCGCGCCGGGAACGCCAGCAGTGCCGATGCTGATGAGGACGGCGACGAGGAGGACGAACACCTGCTCGGTGAGCACGAGCGGCTGGCCGACGACGTTCGCGGCGAACATCACCGTGATCGCCTGCCGGATCGCCGCGCCGTCCATGTTCGCCGTCGCGCCGACCGGGAGCGCGAAGGAGTAGACGTGCTCTTTGATCCGGAGATCCTCGTCGGCGTTCCGCATCGTCACCGGCAGCGTGCCGCTGGAGGAGCGCGTCGCGAACGCGGTCAGCATCGCGTCCTTCGCGCCCGCGAGGAACGCGATCGGCGAGACGCCCGCGACGACGCCCATCAGGAGGAACAGATAGGTCACGGAGATGTGGATGACGACCGCGGCCGCGACCGCCAACACGAGCGCGCCGAGAGAGGTGAACACGCCGATTCCCTCGGTCCCGATTCCGGACGCCATCAGCGCGAAGACGCCGATCACGCCGTATTCGAGTACGCCCCGGACGACGACGAACATCGCCTCCGCGCCGACCTCGAACGCCTCGAACACGGAATCGACGCTGTCTGCGAGCGCCTCCTTCTGCGCGCGGACGTAGGTGAGCGCGATCCCGAAGACGATCACGAAGAACACGGTCGCCAGCAGGTTCCCGTCGGCCATCGCCGACACGGGGTTGCTCGGGACGATGCCGAGCACGACCTCCGTTAACGTCGGCGGAGACTGCGACTGGGCCTCGCCGCCGATCAGTTCGACGCCGCGTCCCGGCTGGAGGACGTTCGCGACGGCGAGCCCGATGATGCCCGCGATCGTGGTCGTAACGGCGTACAACAGGACGGTCGCCCCGCCGATTCGCCCGAGCCGGGCGGGCGACAGCCGTCGAATCCCGGTGAGCAACGTGAAGACGATGATCGGGATGACGAGCATATTGAGCAGGCGGAGGAACAGATCGCCCAGCGGTGCGACGACGGCCATCTGCTCCCCGAAGGCGATTCCGGCGGCGGATCCGAGGACGAACGCGACGAAGATCCGATAGATGAGCGGTACGGACCTGTACCGTCCCCAGAGCGTACTAACGGGATGTGCCATACGTGAGCGAAATAGACCGACGCCTAAAGTATCACCCGTTATGACAGCATCTGTAACCTACGCTGACGCGGTAAACCCACTGAACGTTCGACGCCACCCGCTTTTTCTTCGGTGATGGCTGTCGCTGTAATCTCTCCCAAAATGGGTACGTTGTTCTCAGCGGATTCGCTGCCCGTCTGTGTGGAAACCGGATCTCCGTCGTAGCGGGCGTTATTGCCGGGTCCCGCGCTCGACGCGTTCCGGTCTGCGGGCGACGACTGTTCGTCTATGCCCGTCTGAGCCCAGTGTCCGCCGTGTGCACTGGTGTCGAGGGCTCGCCGCATCGTAACCCTCATAAGTCAACCCGCAGTACGGAGAGATGAGTCCTGGTAGGGTAGTGGACTATCCTCTTGGCTTGCGGAGCCAGGGACCGGAGTTCAAATCTCCGTCAGGACGTTTCTCTGCAGCACAACACGACGAGCGGTGCGAGGAGTCTGTGCTGCAGGAAACGGACGCCGCGGAGATTTGAGCAGCGAGCAAATCTTCGATTTGCGAGTGAGTTCAAATCTCCGTCAGGACGCTCACTTCGTCACCGGCGGCGACGCCGCCGGTTTCCAGCGAGAGCGGAGCTCTCGCCCCGTTCGCGACCTGACTTGCTCCACGCTCGCGTTCGCTCGCGTGGAACTCCGTCAGGACGTTTCTATATCCAACACGACGAGCGGAGCGAGTCCTCGTCGATTCCGCGACACGCTCCGCGCACCAGATCGGTTGACGCCGACTCGATCATCGGAGCGTGTCGCTAGGTATTTCAGATAACTGGGACTCTCTACGACCACGAGCGAGTTATGTCGGATCCCACTACGCCGCAACCGAGAGCAGGTCACGGTGGCCCCGAATCGGTCGCAAGACTTCGGTCGCGACTGCTGTGATTCATACGTACCTGACCCAACTGCACACAACAACTCCCTTTGATGATCACACGAGACGTCTCGCGCTTGCTCCCCGGTATCGCCGTTATCCTCCTCGGAGGCGGCATCGCCCACCTCCTTTCGACGAGCGTGCTCGGCGTCAACAGGCTGATTCTGGCAGTCGCGGTGGGTGTCGTCCTCGCCAACGTCGTCGGCGTACCCGAGTGGGCAGCGCCCGGTGTCGCGACGCACAACCGCTGGTTGGAAGTCGGCATCGTGTTGATGGGCGCTCGTGTCGCCGTCAATCAGCTGCTCGCGGTCGGCCCGATGCTCCTGGTGCTGATCGTCGGATTTCTCGGATTCAGTCTCCTGGCCGTGGAGTTCGTCGCTCGCGGGGTGTTTGACGTTCCGGATCGACTGGGATCGTTGTTGGCCGCTGGCTACGCCGTCTGTGGCGTTTCGGCAGTCGTCGCCGTTTCGAGCGGCGTCCGTGCGCGGAGCGACGAGATCGCCTACGCGGTGGCGACGATCCTCCTCTTCGATGCGGCGACGCTGGCGGTCTATCCGGTGATCGGTCGTCTGCTCGACCTCCCGGATATCGTCTTCGGCGTCTGGTCCGGAATCAGTATGATCAGTACGGGCCCGGTCGTCGCCGCCGGATTCGCCTACTCGGAGCAGGCGGGCCAGTGGGCTACGGTCACGAAACTCGGCCGGAACGTGTTTATCGGCGTCGTTGCGGTCCTGTACGCGTTCTATTACGCTCGGCGGGAAAGCGATGGGGATTCGAGTACGAGAGCCGAGTTGCGGCACCTCTGGGAGCAGTTCCCCGCGTTCGTCCTCGGGTTCGTTCTCGTCGCCGGGGCCGCCAGCCTCGGAGTGTTCTCACCGACGGACGTCGCGCTGCTCGAACGGGGATACCAGTGGCTGTTTCTCGTCGCGTTCGTCGGCTTGGGAACGAGCATCGAGATCGAGAGTATGCGAAACACCGGGATCGAACCGCTACTGGTCGTTCTGACCGCGCTCCTCACGGTGAGTGTGCTGTCGCTCCTCTCGTCGATGCTCGTGTTCGGCTAACGCGTGGTCGGCTTCTTTCCGGCAAACGCGTCGTCGGCTGTTTTTCCGGTCGGTGTGCCCCCGTCTCCGTTTCGGCCGCGTCACTCCTCGTCGTACCGCGACGGCGCGTCTGCGTCTCCCTCGTCGAGTCGTCGAACGGAGGGGATTGCGCCGCGGCGGAGCCGCCGGGGCTCCGACTCGGTGCTCGGTTCCGGCGTCTCCTCGGCCGTCCACGATTCGTGACACGACGGGCAGTAGTTGCCGTCGTAGCCGTTCGGACGGACGAACTCGGTCCCGCAGTCGAGACAGGTCACGTGCGTTCGGGTCATCGGATCCGAGCGGAGAGTGCAGGGATAGCGTTCATCGGGCGTTCACTCGATTGAACGCACCCCAGGCGGATAAGTTCGTCACCGATGGAGGTGGCACGCTCACCACTGGCGGGAGTGTTGTACGCTCACCACTGAGGGTGTCGTACGTACTGGGAGCGTCGGCTATTTACTCGTGCATCGACAAGTTCGACCGTGCAGCACGCGCTCCGGACCGGTGTCGCGATGTTCAACGCGGGCGATCACCACGCCGCCCACGACGCCTGGGAGGAGCCGTGGCTCGCGCTCGACGACGGCACGTCCGACGAACGACTCCTTCACGGGCTCATCCAGTACGCCGCGGCGGTGCACCACGCCCGAACCCGGAACTGGAGCGGGGCACGCGGGCTCGCCGGGAGCGCCGAGAGGTATTTGGCCGACGTCGACGACAGGAGCGTGAACGTTGACGACGTGCGGGCGTACCTCCGCCGACTCGCCGCCGACCCCGAACTCGCTGAGCGTCGTCGTCCGCCCGCGCTGCGGTACGCGGGAGACGCGCTGAAGCCCGCGGACCTGTCGTTCGAGGAGGTCGCGAGCGCGGTGACCGTCCTCGCTGCCGAGTACGCGGCGTTCGACGAGGTGATCGTCGACGACGCCGTTCGGTACGCTCGCGAGGAGTTGGACGGCGCTCCGTCGGCGTCTGTCCCGTCTGATCGCAGCCGCGGGTTCGTCGGGATGCTGTTCGACTTCGCCGGCGACCGGGAGCGTCGATCGCTCGTGTACGACAGATTGCGGGGGCACGTCGAACGTCGAAGGGGCAAAGAATCGGACGTCTCGGACCTGTTCGACTGAGTAATCGAACGAACCACTCGCCCGAATTGCGCGAGTGAACCCCGGTTTCGCCCGCCTTCGAATCCGCCTCAGTCGATGCCGTCGACCCGCGCGTCGCCGTCCCACTCCGCGGAGTTGTCCCTTGGCTCGTAGCCGAGCACCTCGCGGGCGCGGTCGATCGAGTAGTACTTTCGATCGTTGTCGGAGATGCCGTAAACGATCTCGTACCCGTAATCGGCCAGCACGCAGCGCTCGAACAGGTGCGCGCAGTCGCGGTAGGAGAGCCACATCGCCTGCCCGCGCTCGTAGTCGATCGGCGGATGCCCCTCGGTGAGGTTGCCGATTCTGACATTCACGACCGAGAGGTCGTGGTGGTCGTGGTAGTACCGGCCCAGCACTTCGCCGGTCGCCTTGCTCACGCCGTAGAGGTTGCTCGGACGCGGTAGCTCCGTCCCGTCGAGCCGAAACTCGTCGTGGGGACGGTACATCTCCGGCGTTCGCGCGTCGGTCTCGTACGCGCCGACCGCGTGGTTCGAGGAGGCGAACACGAACTTCCCGACGCCGGTTTCGACGGCCGCCTCGTACATCGTCTGCGTCCCGTCGATGTTGTTCTGCAGGACGCTGTCCCACGGCGCTTCGGGGCGCGGATCGCCCGCCAGGTGGATCACCGCGGCGCAGCCGTCGAGCGCCTCGCGGACCGCGTCGTCGTCGGTCACGTCCGCGATAACGACGTCATCGTCGTCGACGCCGGTCGGGATCTTCGCGGCTGGTAGCGGCTCCCGGTCGAGTAACCGCCACTCGAACGTCTCGCCGAGGTGGCGCAGGATCGCCTGCCCGACGCGTCCGCCCGCCCCTGTCAGGAGAACCGGCTCGTCCATTCATCCTGCCATCCGTGAAGCGACGCCAAGAAACGTCCGATTTGCACCGGTGATGGCAGAGTGACAGGTATTCGATCTCCGTCGCGATGGCCGCGGTCACCCCACGACGACACGCCCTTTGCCCGGGGGGTCGTGGATCGAGTATGCCGACTGACGCGGAACGGGCCTGCTTCGAGGCCGGAATCAAGTTCGGATCGCTCTATCACCAGTTCGCGGGGACGCCCGTGAGCCCCGACAGCGCCGCCAGCCTCGGTCGAGCGATGGAGGAAGCGATCGAGAATCAGCCGTACTGCGTCGACGTCGCCGTCGACGTCAGGACCGACCGAATCGCCGACGAACTGGCGTCTCAATCGGCCGAATACACCGAACTCACCGGCCGATTTCTCGACGTCGAGATGCTGATCGAATACGAGGGCGTGACGGTTCGAACGCGGATGGAGATGGCGGGCGACTACCCGCTTATGAAACTCGTCGCCGTCGAGGAGTGATACGGTAGCGCGGAACGTCGAACGCGGGCCAGCCGGGCCGAAGCAGCGAATTTCACTTTCACTTTCGGGCGTGTTTTTAACCTCTCCGGCGTCGAATCGGCTGGTATGAGTAGCCAGAGCACACTCGCGGATGACGACCTGTTCGGAGAGGCTGCTGCGGAGATGCGCGAGGAGGTCGAGAGCCACCTCGCCGACGCGCGGGCCGCGTTACCCGCGTCAGACGACGTGTGGGACGCGGAGGCGGACAACGTCCTGGGCGTCCTGAACGCGCTCAAATCGGCGCTTAACGTCGGTGACGCCGAGGAGCACCTCCGACAGGCGAAGAAGACGTTCATCGTCGGCCAACGGGCGGACGCCTTCGACGACCCCGATTCGCTAGAGGCGGACGTCGAGGCCGTCGAGGAGCTGCTCGCGTCGATCGAGGACGCCGAGGAACTCGTCGGCGACCTCACGGGAACGATGCCGCAGCTACGGAGCCAGCTTCAGGAGGCGGCCGACGCCGACGGCGGTGGCGACGGCGACGAGTCCTCGGAGGAGGACGCCGATGCAGAGGCCGGGAGCGACGACGGAGACGACGATTCGTCGGACGACACGTAGTCGACCCAACAGCTTTGCGGCCGCAGAACCGTCCGACGGAACGGCTTTTAAATAGTCGACGGACATACCATCGACGCGATGAGCATCTTCGATACGATCCTGTCGTCGCTACGTTCGCTCGTCGGCGGCGGACGCACCGACGAGTCGGCCTCGGCGTCGACGGAATCGACGACGGCGGATTCAACGACAGCATCGGACCCGGCGGACGCGCCGTCAACATCGGACGGTACCGTATCTGTCGAGCGAGAAACGCGCGACGACCGCGACGCGGTGGACGCGTCGACCGAAGCGGCGGTCAAGGGGACGGAGTCGGCCGACGAGGGAGCCGAAGACGAGGATGCGGACACCGCTGATTCGTCGGAGGACGCCGCCGCCGCCGGGACTGACGCCGCGGCGTCGACCGAAACCCTGGTTGACGAAGCGGAGGGCAAAGAACCGGCCGAAGTCGTCGAGACGTCCGGTGAGGGTGAGGAAGTGGCCGACCCCGACCCGGACGCTGCCGAGACGCCCGAGGACGCGGCGGCCGCCGAAACCGACGCCGCGGCGTCGACGGGGACTCTCGTCGACGAGGAGACCGGGAAGGAACCGGCGGAAGCCGTCACCTCGACGGAGGCGCCGGAGGACGACGCTGCCTCCGATAGCGAGGGCTCGGCTGCGGACGCCGAGGAAGACAGCGGCGAGGTCGAAGAAGCGGACGCAGAATCCGAGGAAGAGAGCGACGAGGTCGAAGAAGCGGACGCAGAATCCGAGGAAGAGAGCGACGAGACAGAAGAAGCGGAGGTCGACGAGGCAGGAGAGACGGATTCTGACGGTGACTCCCCATCGGTGGAGACGCTGAAGGGAATCGGTCCGGCGTACGCCGAACGGCTCGAAGGCGTCGGGGTCGAGTCCGTTGCCGACCTCGCGGCGGCCGACGCCGAGGAGGTCGCCGCGGAGATCGAGGTCTCCGAGAAGCGGGTCGCCGCGTGGATCGACCGTGCACGCGAGGAATAGCCCTCGGCGCGCGAACTTGGGCGAGGCGACCGGATGACCGACCTGCAGTACCACGTCGACGGCGAACTGGTTCCCGCCGACTCGGCGACCGTGAGCGTTCGGGACCGCGGGTTTATGTACGGCGACGCGGTCTTCGAGACGCTTCGCGCCTACGGCGGCGACGTGTTCTGCTGGGAGGGCCACGCCGAACGTCTGGCCGGGTCTGCAGAGGCGATCTCACTCGAACACGGGCTCTCGGACGCTGATCTGAAGCGACGCGTCGACGAGACGCTGGCCGCCAACGGCCTCGACGACGCGTACGTGAAGCTCTCGATCACGCGCGGCGTCCAGCCCGGGAAGCTGACGCCGGAGCAGGAGGTCGATCCGACGGTCGTCGTGCAGGTGAAACCGCTCCCGCGCGGCGGCGTCGAGGGAGCGCCGATCTGGGACGGTCCGGCGACACTGCAAACGGTGCGAACGCGGCGGATCCCCGACGAGGCGCTCCCCGCTCGCGCGAAGACGCACAACTACCTGAACGGGATTCTCGCGCGGCTCGAACTCCGCGTTTCCGACGCCGACGAGGCGGTGATGCTCGACGGTGACGGCAATCTCACGGAAGGGGCGACGAGCAACCTCTTTTTCGTCGACGGCGGGGCGCTCTGCACTCCGAGCCTCGACGGCCCCGTCCTGCCGGGAATCACTCGCGCGGAAGTCCTCGATATCGCCCGCTCGGAAGGGGTTTCAATCCGGGAAGGCGCGTTCACGCCCGAGGACCTCCGCGGGGCCGCGGAGGCGTTCGTGACGAACACGACGTGGGAGGTGCGGCCCGTCGAGACGGTCGACGGTATCGACGTCGGCGGCGGTCCGCTGACGACGCTCGTCCAGCGACTGTACGACGAGCGCGTGGAGGCGCACTACGCCGCTGACGGGGACACAGATGCGCCCTGAAACCGTCACGCTTGAACGGGCCGACCGCGAACGCGGGCTATGAACGAGGAGCGTCGCATCGTCGCGGCAGACGAGGTCACCGCAGAGGAGACGGTCGTGTTCACCGCGAAGTCCGGATTCGAGACGACCGAGGGGCTGCTCACGCGTCTCGACGACGGCAGTGTCGCTGCGTTCACGAACTACTGTCCGCACTGGCGGGACGTCAGACTCGATAAGGGATCGAGCGCGCTCGTCAGAAACGGTGAGATCGTCTGCCAGAAACACGGCGCGACCTTCGAGAGGGAAAGCGGCGTCTGCGACTTCGGACCGTGCGAGGGGGCCGTCCTCGACACCTTCGCGGTGACCGTCGAAAACGGCGCGGTGTATCTCACCGACGACGAGTGGGATTCGGCAGCGGAGGGGCTCTCCGAGGAGCGAGACCTCTCCTCGGGCGGTCGCATCGATTTTTGAGCGCGGTTCGGAACTGTTGCTACCGGTTTCTCATCGTTGCTCGCTGCGCTCCTCGGCACATTTGTTGTCACCTATCTCGAAAATTCGGTCCTCAACGGTCAAACGAGCCGTTTTGAAGGTGAATATTTGAGAAGTAGCGGAGGTAGAGTTGAACGACGGTCTCTCTGCTCACTCCGTTCACGACGCTCCCTCATTCAAATCTCCCCGTCGCTATGCTACCGAACCCACGGCTCGCTCGGCGACACGACGCCTCGTGATGTGAGTTCAGTAAGAACATAGCGGGAGGTAGATTTGAACTACCGATCTCCGGGTTATGAGCCCGGCGGAATCTCCTGGCTATCCCATCCCGCTACCAAAACGAAGCCTGGGGTGACGGTTAAGGATTGTGTTTCGCCCGCAGTGTGGCAATTTCCCACTCGGTCAGGATCGGGTGACGCGCCAGGTGAGCAGGCTCTCTGCGACGTAGTTCAGGAACATCGACGCGCCGATCGCGATCGGGATCGGAATCAACTGCCAGAGGTCGAAGCCGAACAGGTGGACTGAAACGTCGAGTTGGCGGAGTCCGCGGACGATCAGAAACTGGACCGCGAGCCCGCCGCTGCGGACGAGGTTCGAACGCAGAAACCGCTTCAGCGTCGGAATACGCCCCGGTTTGCCCAGCTCCGAAAACGTCCAGCGCTCGTTGATCGCGAACATCACCACGATCGCGACCTCCGCGCCGACGAGCTTCGCGTACTCGCCGAGGACGCCGAAGCCGACGATGAGCGCCGTCGTGGTGGTCATATCGAAGACGGCACCGATCGCGCCGACGGAGGCGAACTTCCCGAACCGGACGCCCGAGGCCAGCGCGTTGACCGTTTCGCGGACCATTCAGTCGGCCTCGACGGCGTCCGACGTCTCCATCGCCGCGAGCCGATCGACGAGCGACGGTTCGTTCCCGCTGCGAGCGTCGAGCAGTTCGTGGACGCGGTCCTCGCGGATCAGTCGCGCTCGGTGACGCGAAGTCAGCAGCGCGCGCGCGAGCCGAAGGGTCGTTCCCACGGTCGAAACGGTCGATCCGGGGCGATCCTCCCAGCGGACTGGTATCTCCGCGATCCGGCAGTCGAGCGCGCCAGCGACGGCGACGAGTTCGATGTCCCAGGCGAATCCCGGTTCGTAGAGGTGCGTCCGGATGCCGCGCCACGCCTCGACCGTGAGCGCCTTCGCGCCGCACTGGTAGTCGTAGAGCTGTTCATCGAGGAAGCGCCGGGCCAGCCACGCGAACCCGTCGCCGAGTCGGCGGCGCGCGAAGGTCTGGTGCGACGCCACGTCTGCGTTTGGGTGTCGACGCGAACCCGTCGCGAGGTCCGCATCGCCCGAAACAACGGCGTCGACGACGGACGCGAACGACGCCGCGGGCGTGCTGCCGTCGGCGTCGGCGAAGGCCAGAACCGCCACGTCGTCGGCGAGCGCCTCGAACCCGGCGGTGATCGCCGTCCCCTTCCCGCGCCGCGCAGCGGCGGTGGCGATCTCGACGCAGTCGGGTAGCTCACCGAGTCGCTCGCGGAGCTCCGACTGCGGGGCGTCGAGTTCGACGCGGATCACCGCCGGGTCGAGCCGTTCTGCGAGCGCGTGGAGGTAGCCGCCGAGACGTTCGGGATCGGGCCGGTAGGCGGGGACGACGATCCCGACGGGACGATTCATCACCACTGGATACCCGCTTCTGCGTGAAAAACGAACCGCTACCGATCGGTATCGCGCCGCGGGCGGGCGTCCGAACGGCCGTTCGGCGCATCACAAAAGGTATGTCTCGGGCTCTCGGTCGGTCAACACGAAGAATGGAGTACGCCCTCGCCGCCCGCTGGCTGGTCCTCTATTTCGCCCTCTTCGCACTGGGAATGCCGCTGGTCGCCCGGTTGCTTCCGCGGAGCACCGGCCGGGGTGCGGGCCTCGCCATCCCTGCATCGCTCGTCGTCCTCAGTCTCCCCGCCTACTGGATCGGCCAGGTGACCTGGGGGCCGATCGCGCTCTTCGGGGGGGTTCTGACGCTCCTGTCCGCCAGCGTGCTCGCCGGGCTGGATTTCGACGCGCTCCGGGAGGGTAAGGTACATCTCGCGGTCGATATGGACGTCGACGCCGCGACCGACGCGGCCGCGGTCTTTCTGCTCTCGTTCGCGCTCCTCGTCGCGATCCGCGCGGTCGATCCGGCCGTCCATCCCGGCGGGGGGGAGAAGTTCCTCGACTTCGGCCTACTGAAGACGCTCGCCAGATCGCCGGTCCTGCCGCCGGAGGACTTCTGGTTCGCGAACGAACCGGTGAAGTACTACTACGGCGGCCACCTGACGGCGACGCTGCTCGGTTGGCTGACGGCGACGCCGCCGAAATTCGCGTACAACCTCGCGCTCGCGGGGTTCTACGCCTCGCTCGTCACCGCGGCGTTCGAGCTGGCGGGCGCGATCGATGCGGATCGGGTTCGATCCGCCGGTGGACGACCTTCCGATCTGGAAGAAGGACGCCTCGGTGACTTTCGAGGACGATTCGCCGATCCGAAGCTCCGACGGCGCGTCGCGGGCGCGCTCGCGGTTTTCTTCGTCGGCTTGGCGAGCAATCTCGTCACCGCCGGTCGGCTCCTGGTGGGTCGGCTTCCGGAACCGCTTCGCCGGAGGACCGCGGAGTTCGTCGCGGGGCGGACGGACTACACCGTCGAGGGACTCCTCGGCGGAACCGCGTCGTTCAGCTACTGGGACGCTTCCCGGGTGATTTCGGGGACGATCAACGAGTTCCCGCTCTTCGCGTGGCTCAACGGTGACCTCCACGCGCACATGATGGGCACGCCGACGCTTCTGTTGGCGGCGGCGGTCGGGTACGCGTACTACCGAACGCCGGAGTCCGAGCTCCGACGGCGACGCGCCCTCCTCTTCGCGGCGATTCCGGTTCTCGGCGCGTGGCAGGCCGTCCAGAGCACGTGGAGCTTTCCGAGCGTGCTCGCGCTCGGCTGGTTGGCCGCGCTGTTCGCGCGCGCCGACGCGTGGTCGCTGCTGCCGCGGTCGTCTCTGTCGCGCTCGTGGCTGCCGAATTCGGCCGGTAGTCGACGGCGACTCGGAACCCTCGGAGCGCGAAGCGAGATCGACCGCCTCGCCGCCTCGCTCGTCGTCGCGGGCGTCGCGGCCGCCGTCGCCGCCGTCCTCGCCTCGCCGTTCCTCCTCGGCGCGGCCGCGGGCGGGGGCGAGCGCTCGCTCGACCTCCTCGGGCCGGAGATGCGTAGCGGGCTCGGCGCGCTGCTTTTCGTCCACGGCGCGTTCGTCGTCGGTCTCGGCGGGTACCTTCTCACGAGGCTCCGTATCGATCGACCGTGGGTCCTCCTCGCTGGCGTCGTCGTCGCCGCGGTCGTGGGGGTACAGATCGGCTTCGCCGCGCTCGCGGTGTCGGTGCCGCTTCTCGTCCTCGCGTGGGTCGGGCTCCGAACCGCGGAGTCGGTCGGCTACGAGGCCGTCCTCGTCGTCGCCGGAGCCGGATTGGTCACAATCGTCGAACTGGTGTACGTCAACGAGCAGGCCGGACCGGGCCGGATGAACACCGTGTTCAAGACGTACTCGCAGGTGTGGGTGTTCTGGGGCACGGCGATGGGCGCGGCGCTGTCGGGGTTGGTTCTCGATACGGCGTCCCGCGTCGCCGTCCGGAGGGGCTCCGATTCTGATACTGCTCAGGAAGGTCGCTCGACTACCGACACGCTCCGCGTCATCGCCGTCGTCGCGCTCGCGCTCGCGCTCGTCGCGTCGACGAGCGTTTACGGCGTGCTCGCGCTCGGTGCCCACTTCGAGCAGCGCCCCGCTGGCGGCCCGACACTGGACGCGACGCAGTTCGTCGGGACCGACCACCCCGAGCAGGCGGCGGCCATCGTGTGGATCGACGATAGGGCCGGTCAGCCGACGATGCTCGAAGCGCCGGGGACGCTCGGGTACGCCGCTGGCGACGAGCGGCCGCGGGCGATGTACAGTTGGCACGCCAATCCCGCGTCGAGCCTCACGGGCGTGCCGACCGTCGCCGGGTGGCAACACGAGATCGGCTACCGCGGCGAGACGGCGTACGCGGAGCGCGTTCGCGACGTCGACGCGATGTACGCGGGATCGGAGTCGGAACGGGCGGCGCTGCTCGCCGAGTACGAGGTGCGATACGTCTGGGTCGGGCCGAACGAGCGCGCCCGCTACGGCTCGGTGTCGTTCGGATCCGAGGCGATCTCGGTCGCTCACCGGTCCGGCGACGTGACGATCTACGAGGTCGATCTCGACGCGCTCGACGCCGACTAAAATCAGTTCGTACGATCGGGACGCTACGCGCCGCGCTCTTCGACGACGGTCACGGCCTCGGCGTCGACGGCGACGACGTCGAGGAAGTGGGGGACGAACTCTCGTTTCTCGAACGTCTCGCGTTCGTCCTCGGTGCCGACGGTGCACCACAGCTGCGGTCGATCGGCACCGTGGTAGTCGCTCTGGCGGTCGATGCCGAAGCAGATCACTTCTTCGCCGTCGACTTCGATGGTCGCGCCGCGTCCGATGCCGGGATCCCCGCGGATGATGACCTTCTTCATACGAGCCCGTTTGCTCAGTCGGGGCTTAATCGCTTCGGAGACGGCTCGACGGGTGCGCGTCTCGAATTCGAGCGCGGTGGGCACCCGACGTGTGTGACACGAACCCGCACCACAGGCCCGAGGCCGGGGGAACGCGGTCGGCGGCGTCGATCCGAACCAAACGGGTTTTAACTGGCGATGTCGAAACAGGCACAAGGTCGATATCTATGGAAATGCCACGCCGATTCAACACGTACTGCCCGAACTGCGACGGGCATCACGAGCACGAGGTCGAGAAGGTCCGGTCGGGCCGCTCGACGGGAATGAAGTGGAACGCCCGACAGACCCGCCGCAACAAGGCGGTCATCGGGAACGCCGGGAAGTTCTCGAAGGTGCCCGGTGGCGACAAGCCCACGAAGAAGACGCACCTGAAGTACATCTGCTCGGACTGCGGTAAGGCGCATATGCGAGAAGGATGGCGCGCGGGCCGCCTCACGTTCCAGGAGTAACGATGGCAGGAAACTTCTACCGCGTTCAGTGTCCGGACTGCGACAACGAACAGGTCGTCTTCGGGAAGGCCTCGACGACAGTCAACTGCGCCGTGTGCGGCACCACGCTCGCGACGCCGACCGGCGGCGACGCCGAGATTCACGGCGAGGTCGTCGAAACGGTCGAGCGACGCTCGGCCGAGGCGTAAGTCTCCGTTTGGAGGGTTCAATATATGAAGTACAGCGGTTGGCCTGAATCAGGTGAGCTCGTCGTCGGCGAGGTCGACGAGATCACGGACTTCGGGGTCTTCGTCGACCTCGACGAGTACCAAGACAAACGCGGCCTCTGTCACATCAGCGAGGTCGCCAGCGGCTGGATCAAGAACGTCCGCGACCACGTCCGCGTGGGGCAGACCGTCGTGGCGAAGGTGCTCGACGTCGACGAGGGGTCCCAGCAGATCGATCTCTCGATCAAAGACGTCAACGAGCACCAGCGCAAGGACAAGATCCAGGAGTGGAAGAACGAGCAGAAGGCCGACAACTGGATGGAAGTCGCCTTCGGCGAGGACCTCGCGGACGAGCGATACCGCGAGATCGCCAACGCGCTCCTCGCGGAGTTCGAGTCGCTCTACGACAGTTTCGAGGCCGCGGCAATCCACGGCGCGGATGCGCTCGAAGACGTCGACCTCGACGAGGAAGAGATCGAGGCTATCGTCCAGACCGCGCGGGAAAACGTCTCGGTTCCGTACGTGAACGTCACGGGCTACGTCGACCTCCGCTGTCCGACCGGCGACGGCGTCGACCGGATCAAGGAGGCGCTGCAGGCGGCCGAGGGTGACGAGAACGACATCCCCGAAGAGATCGATCTGGAGGTCACCTACGTCGGCTCACCGGAGTACCGGATCAAGGTCCGCGCGCCCGACTACAAGACTGCGGAGGATGCCCTCGAAGAGGCCGCAGGTCGCGCGAGTGATTCCATCTCGGCGGTTGGCGGCAGCGCTGAGTACCACCGCGAGCGTCACGAAGACGACGAATAACTCTCCGATTCGACTACGAGCATTCTACGCATCCGAAACATTCGCAACATCCGCAACATCCGCAATCGACCGTGAAATCCGATATCCGAGTCTGTGCGCGTTGGCGCGACGTCCACGACCGACCGGTGTACACGCTCTCGTCGACCTGCCCGGAGTGCGGCGGCGACACCGAAAACTCCACGCCCGCACCCTTCGACCCCGAGGACGCCTACGGCGAGTACCGACGCGCTCTTAAACGCCGCGGCCGCGAGTGAGGGTATGGACCATATCGAGATCGAGACGCTCGCAGAGCCGACGCTCCGCGATCCGGTGCTCATCGAGGGGCTCCCCGGCGTCGGTCACGTCGGGAAGTTGGCCGCCGAGCACCTCCTCGAGGAATTCGACTCCGAGCTGGTCGCGCGCGTGTACGCCGACGAGTTCCCCCCGCAGGTCGCCATCGACGACGACGGCGTCGCCTCCCTGGCGAGCGCGGAGTTCCACGCCGTCGATGCTGGCGAGCGCGACCTCCTCGTGCTGACCGGCGATCACCAGGCGCAGTCGCACTCGGGGCACTACCACATCACGGACGCCTTTCTCGACCTCGCCGAATCGTTCGACATCGACGCGGCCTACGCGCTCGGCGGCGTCCCCACGGGCGAACTCGTCGACGAACCCGACGTGCTCGGCGCGGTCGCCGACGCGGGGGGGATCGACGCGCTCGAAGACGCGGGCGTGGAGTTCCGCGAGGGCGAACCCGCGGGCGGCATCGTCGGCGTCAGCGGGCTCCTCCTGGGCCTCGGCGGTCGTCGCGGCCTCTCCGCCGCCTGTCTGATGGGCGAGACGAGCGGCTATCTCGTCGATCCCACGAGCGCGCAGGCAGTCCTGGAAGTCCTCGAAACCGTCGTCGGATTCGAGGTCGACTACGACTCTCTCGAGGAGCGCGCCGAGGAGATGAAGGAGGTCGCAGAGAAGATCCAGGAGATGCAGAACCAACAGCAGGGGATGCCGACCGACGACGACCTGCGGTATATCGGCTGACGATTTCGATATTTCGGCTGAGGATCCCCGGTACTTCGGCTAACTTCGCTGTTTCTCCTTCTTCAGGCCTCGACAATGTCGTCGGCTTCGATCGGTGGGACGACGAGATTCCCGTCGAGCGACGTCACCGCGCGCCCGCCCACGCGCACCTCCTCTGCGACTCGGACGCGAACCTCGCCCGGCCGGTCGAGAAAGTGCCCCTGCTCGAAGCGCATCTCCTCGGGGAACTCGTCGAACGCGCCGACCTCGCGCAGGTACGCCCCGCACGCGCCGCTCGCGGTGCCCGTCACGGGGTCCTCGTCGATGCCGACCGGCGAGGCGAACGCGCGGGCGTGCAGCGTCGAGTCGGTACCGAGCGCGTCGAAGGTGAACGCGTAGATCCCGGCGACCTCGTACTCGGCGGCCAGCGCTTCGACCGCCGAGGAGTCCGGATCGGCCGAACCGAGATTCTCCAGGAAGTTCACCGGCACGAGAAGGAACGGGAGTCCGGTCGAGGCGACCGCCGCGGGCGCGTCGGCACCGACATCTCGCAGCGCCGCGGGATCGATCCCGAGCGCGCTTCCGACCCGATCGTAGTCGACGTCGACGCGCTCGACTCGGGGGCGATCCTGCGTCATCCAGACGGTCCCGTCAGATTCGATCTCGACGTCGAGATCGCCCACGTTCGTCTCGACGGTGTGCGTTCCGGAACCGATCGCGCCACTCTCGTGGAGGTGCGCGTGCGCGGCGATCGTGGCGTGTCCACAGAGGTCGACCTCCTGTCGCGGCGTGAAGTACCGGAGCCGTCGATTGGCGGTTTCCGAGGGGAGGAGGAACGCCGTCTCGCTGACGGCGAGTTCGCGGGCGATCGCCTGCATCTGTTCGCCCGAGAGGCCGCTCGCGTCGGGAACGACGCCAGCGGCGTTGCCGGAGAGCGGTTCGGCGGCGAAGGCGTCGACGAGCAGCGCGCGGCGAGTGTCCATACGCCGGGTGAGGTGGCGGTGAGTGAAAAGTCTCCCCTCCGGCGTCGCGTGCGGTGGCACGTCACCGACCGAGAAACGGAAGACGGACAGATTAAGGGTCCAGCCGTTCCGTTCAACGAACGGTGACCGAAATCTATGGGCGACCTGCCCGATCAGTTCAACTGCACGATCACTAACTGGGAGTACATCTACGGGCTCTGCCGCGACGTCAGCGACCAGGTGAAAGCCGCCGACTTCGAGCCGGACGTCGTCGTCGCCTTGGCCCGCGGCGGCTGGTTCGCCGGGCGGTGCATCTGTGACTTCCTTGGGCTCGACGATCTGACGAGCCTGAAGATGGAACACTACGTCGGAACCGCGCAGAAGGCCGGAGAGCCTGAAGTCCGCTATCCGATGCCGGAGGGCAGTGTCGAGGGCAAAGACGTCCTCATCATCGACGATATCGCCGACACCGGCGGGTCGATCGAACGCGCCTACGAGTACGTGACCGACCGCGAGGCGGGCGAGGTGCAGACCGCGACGCTGCAACTCCTGCAGACCAGCGAGTTCGAGCCCGACTTCGTCGGCGAACGGTTAGAAGAGTGGACGTGGATCGTCTACCCGTGGAACTTCATCGAGGATATGATCGATCTCGTCTCCGGCGTGATGGACAAGGCCGACGAGGAGACCTTCGAGGTCGATGACATCCGTCACTACCTCTCGGAGTTCCACTCCGTCGACCGGATCGAGATGGAGATCGCTCAACCGGACCGGATGGCCGAGGTGATGGGTGAGATGGAGCGACGCGGGTACGTCGAATCCGCCGACGGCGAAGCGTGGCGACTGCTCGAAAACGACGGCATCGGGGCGTAGCGCGGATCGATCCGCTTCGATTCCGCCCGGCGACCGAAGCGTTTGAGTAGCGACTTCGACTCTCCTCCCCTGTGGTGTCTCTGGTCTCCGTCTTCGCAACCGCGATCCTCCCGATCGTCGCCGTCGGCGGCGTCGGCTACCTGCTCGGGCACTTCCGCGACATCCAGACGGACGCGCTCAACACGCTCGTCGTCTACGTGCTCGCGCCAGCGCTGGTGTTTCACAGCCTCACGACCACGACGCTCGCGCGGTCGACGCTCCTCAAAATCACGATCGCGATCCTGCTCTTTCACGTCATCACGGTCCTCGTCGCCGAGGCCGCGGGTCGGCTCTTCGGCGTCTCGAAGACGGCGCTCGCGGCGATCGTGCTCGTCTCGGCGTTTCCTAACACCGGAAACTACGGCGTGCCGGTCTCGGACTTCGCGTTCGGTGCGACCGGACGGGCGACCGCCGTCGTCTACCTCTCCGTGCAGGCCGTCCTCATCTGGACTGTCGGCGTCTACATTGCCTCCCGCGGCAGCGCGGAGAACCGCCTCGACAGCGTGCGCCGGGTATTCTCCGTTCCGCTGGTGTACGCGGTCGTCGTCGCGCTCGCCGCTCGCGCGTTCGACCTCGTTCCGCCCGCGGAGTCGACGGCGATGACGACGGTCCAGCTCGTCGGCGACTCGGCGATCCCGGTAATGCTGCTGCTCCTCGGGATCCAACTTGCGCGGACGAACGTCGGCTCGACGCTCTCGGCAGTCGCGGGCGTGGTCGGCCTGAAGATGATCGTCGTGCCGTTCCTCGGTATCGGCGTCGCGCTCGCGGTCGGCTTCTCAGACCCCGCGGTCGCGCGAACGTTCGTCCTCGAGGGCGCGATGCCCTCGGCGGTGACACCGCTCATCCTCGTCGGCGAGTTCTCGGAAGGGGAGGTCGCGGGCGTTCCCGTCACGGAGTTCGTTTCGACTGCAATCTTCGCGACGACGATGGTCTCGGTACTCACGCTCACTGTCCTCATCGCGATCCTGCAGAGCGGCGTCGTGCTCTGACGGACGGATGGCCGGCGATCCACGGAACGAACGCACGAGGGGCAATCCACGAGGTTTTAGCGCCCGCGCGAGAACGACCGGGTATGACGATCGGATTCATCGGTGGGAGCGGGATCTACGACGCGCTTCCGCTCGAAGACACGCGCACCGTCGACGTGGACACGCCGTACGGGAAGCCCTCCGCGCCGCTGACGGTCGGCGAGTTCGGCGACACCGGCCGCGAGGTCGTCTTCGTGCCGCGGCACGGCCCCGACCACCAGCGCTCGCCGACCACGCTGCCGTACCGCGCGAACGTCTTCGCGCTCAAGCGGATGGGCGTCACGCACGTCCTGGCCTCGAATGCCGTTGGGAGCCTACGGGAGGAGTTGGCTCCACAGACGCTCGTGATCCCCGATCAGATCTACGACCGGACGAAACACCGCGACCTGACGTTCTTCGACGAGGACGTCGTCGTCCACCAGCCCTTCGCGGATCCCTACTGCGCCGAACTCAACGAGACTCTCGCCGACGCGGCGGAATCGGCGACCGACGCCGACGTCGTCCGCGGCGGGACCTACGTCTGCATCGAGGGCCCGCAGTACTCGACGCGCGCCGAGAGCGAGTTCTACCGCGCGCAGGGGTGGGACGTCATCGGGATGACGACGATTCCGGAGGCCAAACTCGCCCGCGAGGCCGAGATGGCCTACGCGACCGTCACCGGCGTCACCGACTACGACGTCTGGAAGGAAGACAGCGAGGTGACGCTCGACGAAGTGCTCGAAAACGCCGCGGAGAACGAGACGGCGATCAAAGAGACCGTTGAGGCGGCGATCCGCGCGATTCCCGAGGGTCACGAGTGCGATTGTCACTCCTCGCTCGCCGGGACGATCAACACGCCCGACGAGGCGATTCCAGAGGGAACGAAGGCGGATCTGGAGCCGTTGATCGGCGAGTACGTGGAGTAACCTTAGAGACTTCAGTCGTCGTCAGCGGCCGGAACGACGGCCTCCTCGACGCTCTCCTCCTCGACCGCTTCCTCGACGTTCTCGTCCGCCCCGTCGTCTTCATCCGTCTCCGCCCCTTCCTCGACGTTCCCCTCTGCCTCCTCCTCCCCTTCTACGTCGGACGACTCGTCGTCGACCCCCGCGTCCGGGCTCCGGATCCAGAGGTCGCCGAACAGGTCGTCCTGTTGGAGCGTGAACTCGCCTCGATGTGCGAGAAACAGGAGCGCGAGGTACGTCGTTACCGGCGTCTCCGCGGCGTCTTTGATCTCGGCGAACAGCACCTCTTCGCGGCCGTTGTCGTAGTGGACGGAAACGGCCTCGCGCACGGACGCAATCGACGTCTCGATGTCCTCGCTGTGGGCGGTTCCGGTGACGTCCGCGGCGGTCGGCTCGTCCGCCTCTCGAAACTCGTCGGCCGAGCGGTAATCGAGCGTCTGGGTGCCGCGACTGTGCCCGCGCGGCGAGTTCGAGGTGTCGTACTCGCGGCGGCGCTTCCACCACGACTGCCGCTCGGCCTCTCTGAGTTCGCGGACGAGTTCATCGAGCGTTTCGGGCGATCCGCGGGCGTCCTTGCGTTCGAGTCGACGGTCCATCTCCGCTTCGAGCGTGTCGATCGGATCGAACCCCGGCCCGGCGGTCTCGCCGTCTGCGCCACCCTCGGCGATCGGTCCGCCGCGTTCGAGCGCGGCCTCCCACGGTTTCAGTTCCTCCTCCTCATCCTCCTCGTCGGGTGCCAAGAGCGCGTCGCTCTTCATCCGCAGGAGGACGGCGGCGTAAAAGAGCGCCCGACCCGACGTCCGGAGGTCGGTCTCATCGAGCGCGTCGAGGAAGGCGTCTGTCGCGGCGACGAGGTCGACGTCCCAGGGATCGATCTCGCCGTCTTCGGCCAACTGCACGAGCAGTTCGACCGGCTCGACCTCGTCCTCGTCGGTGCCGGAGCCGTTCACCGGTGGCGGACCGCCGGTGCCGCCCTGACCGATGAGCGACTCGCCGGTCGCGGGCGATCCGGCGGGTTCACCGCTCGGCGGCGACGATCCGGCGGAATCAGTCATCCGCGGGCACCTCCGTTAGTCATCCGCGGGAACCTCCGCTCCCTCTCCGTCGGGGTCGTCTCCGCCACCCGATCCCGACGCGCCGTCGCCCAACTGGATCCCGGTGACGGCGCTGACGTTGTCGCCCTGCATCGTCACGCCGATGGCGCGTTCGGAGCGCTCTAAGAGCGCCGAGCGGTGCGAGACGACGACGAACTGGGCGTCACCCGAGAGGTCGTCGACCATCTCGCCGACGCGCTCGGCGTTGGCGGCGTCGAGGAACGCGTCGATCTCGTCGAGCGCGTAGAACGGCGCGGGGTTGTGCCGCTGGATCGCGAAGATGAACGCGAGCGCCGTCAGCGACTTCTCCCCGCCGGACATAGCGTTCAGCCGCTGGATGGGCTTGTCGCCGGGCTGGGCCTTCATCGTCAGCCCGTCCTCGAACGGATCGTCGGGGTTTTCGAGGTGGAGTTCGCCGGTCCCGTCGGAGAGCCGCTCGAAGATCTCGGTGAAGTTCTCGTTGATCGCGTCGAAGGCGTTCATGAACGTCTCCTTCTTCTGCGCCTCGAAGCGATCGATCCGCTCCTCGATGGCGTCGCGCTCGTCGACGAGGACGTCGCGACGCTCCCGGAGGTCGTCGAGGTCCGCGCTCACCTCGTCGTACTCGTCGATCGCGAGCATATTCACGGGTTCGAGCGCCTCCATTTCGGACGAAAGGCGCTCGATCTCGGCTTCGACCTCGTCGTGGTCGGGGACGTCCTCGGGGTCGTACTCGCCGACCTCGGCCTCCAGTTCGTCGATTTCCCAGGAGAGCCGCTCGACGCTGTCGCGGAGCGAACCGAGCTTCGATTCGATCCGATCGACCGCCTCGCGCTTCTCGTCGCGCTCGCTTTTGGCCTCTCGTAGCGTTTCCTGAAGGTCGGAACGCTCGGCTTTCAGCTCCGCGAGTTCCTCTTCGAGCGCCTCGACGGCCTCGTGTTTCGCTTCGAGCGTCTCCTCTTTCTCTTCGATCTCGGATCGCTTCTCGCGGATCGCATCGCGCGCGTCTGCCTTCTTCTCCTGTGCGGTCTCGATCGTCTCCTCTAAGTCGTCGACCGATTCCTCGGCGTACTGCCGCTGGAGTTGGAGTTCGTTCAGCCGACCGTCGAGGTCGTCCATCCGGCCTTCTTTCTCCTCGATGTCGGCGCGGATTTCGTCGGCCTTCGCCGTCAGCTCGGGGATCTTCGAGTCCGCGAGCTCCCCTTCGAGCTCGTCGATCTCCGTTCGGACGTCGGAAATATCGGCGTCGACCGCGTCGATCTCCTCGTCGATCTCCCGCATCTCCCCGTCGACTTCCGCGCGCTTCTCGCGGAGCCGTTCGATCTCGCTCTCGAGGGCGTCGATTTCGCCTTCGGCCTCTGCGACGGCTTCCTCGGCGTCTTCGACGTCGGATTCGAGCGAGCGGACCCGGTCGCGGGCGTCGGAGGCGCGGCTTCGGGCGTCCTCGATGTCCTCTTCCTTCTCGCGGATCTCGGCCTGAAGGGTCCGGCGGCGATCTTCGAGCTCGGAAATCTCTTCGGCGAGCCGTTCGAGCCGTCCGCCGCCGGACTTCGAGAAGGAGTAGCGCGAGCCGCCGCCGGATCCGCCCGTCATCGCGCCCGAGCGCTCGATCAAATCGCCGTCGAGCGTCACCATCCGGTAGTCGCCCATCAGATCGCGAGCCGTTTGCATATCCTCGACGACGAGCGTCGAACCCAACACGTACGAGAAGACGGAGTCGTACTGCGCGTCGTAGTCAACGAGATTGCGCGCGAAGTCGACGACGCCGGGGTGGTCCGGGAGCCGCGGGAGCCCGCGGTCCTCCATCTTCGTGATCGGGAGGAACGTCGCCCGCCCGGCGTTTCGGGACTTGAGGTGGTCGATACAGTCGGAGCCGACGCTGTCGTCGTCGACGATGACGTGCGCGAGTCGGCCGCCAGCGGCCGTTTCACAGGCGCTCGCGTACTCGCCGTCGACGGAGCCCAGTTCGCCGACGGTCCCGTGGACGCCCGACAGACCGGCGTTCTTGATCGTCGTGACCGCTCGCGGCCAGGAGTTGTCGCCGTCGTCGCCCGCGCGGGCTTCGAGCGTGGCGTACTCCGATTGCTTCGATTGGATCTCCTCGACGACCGCGTCGAGGTCCGCTTTCAACTCGCTCCGCTCCTCGCGGAGATCCTCGACGACTGACTCGATCTTCGATTCGTTCTTCTCGGCTTTGTCGAGTTCGGAGTGGAGGTCTGACACCTCGGCCTTCAGATCGGGAATCGTCGCGCGGAGCTCTTCGATCGATTCCTCGGCGTCCGAGATTTCGCTCGCCCGCCGCCGCGTTTCGTCGAGGAGGCGGTCCTTCTCGCGCTGGTGCTCGTTCTTCTCGGACTTCAGCGCTTCGAGCCGCGCTTTCTTCTCGTTCAGTTCGGCTTTCAGCTCGTCGTATTCGGTGTCGACGTCGTCGATCTCGGCCTGTACCTGCGCTACGTCCGTCTGCAACGAGCCGATATCCGATTTCACGGACGCCTTCTCGACCTTGACAGATCGGATCTCTTCGTCGAGTTCGTCGATCTCCTCCTGCTTTCGGTCGAGTTGGACGAACGCGTTCCGCCGCTCGCTCTCGGCGTCGTCGATCCGCTCCTCGGCGGCTTCGATCGCGTTCTCGACGCGGTCGATCTCGCCTTTGACCGCCTCGATCTCCGATTTGATCCGGAGCTGTTCGTCCTCGCCCTTTCGCTCGATCTCTTTCGTTAGCTCCCCGAGCTCGTCTTCGAGTCGACTGACGCGACCCTGGCGGCGGTCGAGTTCCGCTCTGTGCTCGGCGAGCTTCGACTCCCGCTTCTCGACCCGCGCTCTCGTCGATTCGAGGTCGTCTCGTTTGTCCTCGAGTTCCGCTGCCTTCTGGTAGCTCTCGTACTCCTCGCGCTCCTCGCGGAGCGACTGGTACTCGAGGGCGGTCTCGCGCTCGTCCTCGAGCTGGGTGAGTCGATCGGCCTTCTCCTCGATCCGGAGGTCGGCCTCCTCGATCCGGGCTTCGACTGCGTCGAGTTCCTCGAAGGCGTCCTCCTTCTTCGCGTCGAACTCGGCGACGCCCGCGATCTCGTCGATGATTCCCCGCCGCTGATAGGCGGTCATATTGATGATCTCGGTGACGTCGCCCTGCATCACGACGTTGTAGCCCTCGGGGGTGATTCCCGCCTGCCCCAGGAGGTCCTGGATATCCGAGAGGTTGCAGGCGCGCCCGTTGAGGTAGTAATACGAATAGTAGTTGTCCTCGGTCTCCTTCACGCGCCGCTTGACGCGAACCTCGGAGACGTCGCCGACGTCGTCGCTCCCGGCGGCGTTGACGACCTGCGAGCGATCGAGCGTCCCGTCGCCGTTGTCGAGAACGACCGTGACGGTCGCCTCCCTCGGGCCGCTGGTCCCGCCGTCTTCGTCGCTTCCGTCGGCGTGGCCCGGGTTGTAAATCAGGTCCGTTAGTTTCTCCGCGCGGATGCCGCGCGTTCGCGCCAAGCCGAGCGCGAACAGCACGCCGTCGATGATGTTCGACTTACCGGAGCCGTTCGGTCCGGTGACGACCGTGAAGTCCTCGTAGAACGGAATCTCCGTGGTCCGCCCGAAGCTTTTGAATCCGTCAAGGACGAGCTCTTTGATGTGCATAGGTTGCTCGTGGCGGGCGGAGCGCCCGATTACGCGACGATGATATCGTCGCCTTCGGTCGCCGCCTCGTCGTCTCCCTCACTCTCGTCCGCCTTAGTCTCGTCGCCCTGCGAGTCGGGTTCGCTGTTCGAGCCGCCCACCAGCCCCTCGTCGGCGTCGGCGTCGATGAAGTCGGCGTCGTCGGACTGCTGTGCGGAGGTCTCCCGGCGCGATTCCGCCTGTGCGGGCGGCTCCTCGTGGGTGCTGGCGGCCTGCTCGCGCTCCCCGACGGACTCCGCCTCGTCGGCCTGTCCGTCGGCTTCCTCGGCTTCTGGCGTCCCGTAACCGACCGGTCGGCTTCCCGCGGCGAGGTCGACTTCGACCTCCTCTTCCAGAAGCCGAACGCGCTCTTTCGTCTCGACGAGCTCTTCAGTCAGCCCGTTGACAGCGGCCTGTAGCTCCGCGACCTTCGATTCCAGCTCCTCCACACGGTTGCTCATAGCGTAGATAGCCCGCCTCCGGCCACATAAACGTACGTCAGACATCTACCCGGAAAGTGATAATTGGTCGACATCGAAGTCTGCAGTTGGCATCGAGGCCTGCGTTCGGCGTCGAATCAGCGGTCGGCTCGTTTCGACGTCACCTGAGATGCCGGTCGAAGAACCCCTCGGCCCAGCCGAACGTGAACTCCCGGTGCGTCTCGTGGACGTCGTGACCGGCTCCGGACGCGACGACGCATTCGGCGGGGAGGTCGCGTTCCTCCAGTAAGTCGTGAAACAGCTCCGAGGCCATCGCCGGTGCGACGTCGTCGTCCTCGCCGTGGAGCAGGAGGATCGGCGGCGCGTCGCCGAGAGCGCCACCGCGTCCCCTCTCGTCGAGATACGTCGACGGCGACGCCCGGTTCCAGACGTCCGGCTTCGACTCCCGGTCGCCGCCGAGGAACGCGTTCAGATCCGGACGTTCTGGTTCGTGTTCGAGCGCGTACGTCCCGCCGACGCCGACGACGGCGGCGAGTGCGTCGGTCGCGGGCGCGGGTCGAGAGCGCCCCTGATCTCCTCCGGCAGCGTCCGCCTCCGTGGTCAGTGCGGCCAACACGGCCAGGTGCGCGCCAGCGTCGTGCCCGAACGCGCCGATTCGGTCGGGATCGACGTCGATGGCGTCGCTCGCGGCCTGCACCCACCGGATCGCGGCTATTACGTCCTGAAGCTGGGCCGGAAACGCGGCCGCGTCGCTGCCGCGGTACTCCGGGACGACGCAGACGTAGCCCCGTTCGGCGAGATCGAGCGCGTAGGGGGCCAGTTCGCCGCGTTCGACCGCCCGCCACCGGTCTCCCGCGAGGAGGACGACGGCCGCGCGCTGCGGCGACGCGTTCGAATCGGCGTCGCCGCCGGGCCGATAGAGGTCCAGGCGGAGGGGTCCGGTGGCGTCGCCCTCGGAAGCGGGCGTCGCAAACGACACCCCGCGGCGGACGTCGATCCCGACGGCGTCGGCGAGAGCAGCGAGCATCGGCTGTGGGGTCTCTCGGTGATGCGGAATAGGTTTCGCTTCCTCCGCTGCCAGTCGCGTGGGGGCGGAGCTCGGGCCGCCCGTCCCGTTAGCCTTTAGCCGCGCTACGTCGAACCACGCGGTAATGACCGCGCAAGCGCTCTCCCAGCGCGATCTCGCCACCGTCATCGGGCTGGAGGTCCACGTCCAACTCGAGACGGACACGAAGATCTTCTGTGGGTGTTCGACCGAATCGAGCGAAGACGAAGAACCCAACAGCCGGACTTGTCCGGTCTGTCTCGGTCTGCCCGGCGCGCTGCCCGTCCTGAACGAAGGGGCCGTCGAGGCGGCCGTGAAGGTCGGCAAGGCGCTCGACGCCGATGTCGCCGAGCACACCCGCTTTCACCGGAAGAACTACTACTACCCCGACCTGCCGAAGAACTTTCAGATCACGCAGTACGACGCCCCGATCTGCGCCGACGGCACCCTCGAAATCTCCGTGGAGGGTCAACGGCGCGAGATCGCGATCGAGCGCGCCCACCTCGAAGAGGACCCCGGGAGCCTCCAGCACAAGGGCGGCGGGATCGACACCGCCGACTACACGCTCGTCAACTACAACCGCGCGGGCACGCCGCTCATGGAGATCGTCACCGAGCCCGACTTCCGCAGTCCGAAGGAGACCCGCGCGTTCCTGGCGAAGTTGGAGGAGGTGCTCGAATACCTCGGCGTCTTCGACGCCGCGCGTGACGGCTCGCTCCGCGTCGACGCCAACATCTCGCTCGTCCCGGCCGACGAGGTCGCGGACGACGGTTCGATCGGCACCGACGCGCTCGAAGCGGCCAACCGCACGGAGGTGAAGAACATCTCCAGTCACAAGGGCGCAGAGCAGGCGCTGGCCTACGAGGTGACCAGACAGAAGAACGCCGTCCAGCGCGGCCGCGCGGTCGAGCAGGAGACGCGCCACTGGGACGAGTCGCGCGGAATCACCGTCTCGATGCGCTCGAAGGAGGAGGAGAAGGACTACCGCTACTTCCGCGAGGCCGACCTCCCGCCGCTGGAAGTCGCCGACTGGAAGCAGCGGATCCCGATCCCCGAACTCCCCGACGCCCGCCGCGAGCGCTTCCGCGAGGAGTACGGTCTCGACGCCGAGTCCGCCGCGAAGCTCACGTCGACGAAGGAGGTCGCGGACTTCTTCGAGGACGTCGCCGAGGAGTTCCATCCCGATCTGGCGGCGACGTGGGTCGCGGATAACCTCCTCGGAGAACTCAACTACCGCGATCTGGAGGTCACCGACGTCGACGATCGGCTCGACGAATTCACGCGACTCGTCGAACTCGTCGCGGCGGACGAGATCACCACGAAGAACGCCGAGGAGGTCGTCCTCCGTCGGATGCTCGACGAGGGCGAAGAACCCGACGCGATTATCGACGCCGAGGGGCTCGGAACCGCTGACGACGACGAGGTCGCCACCGCGGTCGCGGAGGCGATCGAGGAGAACCCCGACGCGGTCGAGGACTACCACGCTGGCGAGGGCGGCGCGATCAACTTCCTCGTCGGACAGGTGATGCAGAAGACCGGTGGGAGCGCCGACCCCGGCGACGTGAACGGGATGCTCCGCGATCGGCTGGACGAATAGCGCGCGGAGCGACGGAGCGGGGTGCTGTGAGAGCCTTTCCGCAGCGACGGACTCGTTTAGCGCCAAATGTGGGAAATCGCGGCCTGTAAACCCAGTGTCGGAATACCGGCAGTTCCGGAGTGTGTTCTCAGTACTTATCGGTCCTCGTCGGGATCGGCATAGTACGTGAAACTGTACTCCGAGACGAGATCTAATAGCCGACTCATATCACCGGTCTCGTTGTCAAACACGTCCTCTCGGTACAGGTCGACGAAATTCGACCAGTCGATTCGTTCGGCGGCTTCACGGTCCATCGAGATCTGTTGAGACTGCTTCCACTGCGGATTGCCGCCGGTGTCGTAACCGGAGTTGAGAAAGGCGTTGACGGTAACCCGAGAGATCTGATAGTCGCTCGTGTGAAAGCCTCGGAAAAGGTAGACGGCGAAGACACTCTGCACCTGCTCGGCTTCTTCGGCCCAGGTTAGCTGATCGCTCTTATAATTCGGGTGTTTTGAATGCCAGTTGACGTCAACGACCCACCCGTTGTGCGCTTGAGCGAGCGGGAAATCGCGCCAGGAGTCGAAGAACGACCACGGTCGATTGGTGGGAACCTTGTCACCTAGGCCGAACGATGAATCGGCGATTCTCTCCGCTTCGTCCGCGCTCAACTCCGGACCCGGTGCTCGGATCTGATAGGGAACGTTCGTCGAATCGAGAACCTGGTCATCGGACGAGACCACGCGTATCTCGACCGAGGTGCTCTCAGTAATCGGTGTCTCGAGGGGGACTTCCCCGGAGAATGTCTCGACAGCAGAGATCACATCGGAACGGACCGCTGTGCTGCCATATTCGATTACTAACCGGTAGTCGACGTTCGCTTGGGCCGACTGGATTAGTATCACTTTTCCCTGACCAGACTGCTGCTGGACGCTAATTGAGCCAGACGGTGTCGGTGATTCGTTTTCGGAATCGAATTCCGGGTCGTTACCACTTCCCCCACCGTCACCGGTGCCACCGCCGCCGGAACAGCCTGCTGTGATCGTCGCCGTCAATGCGACGAATGCACGTCGATTCAGTCGGTGTGTCACGGTCCACCTCCGAGATCGGGAAGTGCCACCCAAGGGGCGCAATCATCGATTACCAACCGAATTTCAGTGGCACTTTTCGAGTACATAAAGCGATACCTCCGAGCGTCATTGAAGCGGGGGCGATGCTTTGTTATTCGTTATCAAGAATTATTGGAGGATGGGTCTGGATATGAATCATAGAAGTACTGACACCACCCTCGAAACAAATAATCAAGTAACCCGAAAGCTTAACCGAACATTTCTGATTGTTACCCCTGTCTTATGAGACATCTTGTCAGGTAGATTGTCCCATTGGGACCGTTATGAGCACCTGAGATTTTGTCCGAAGTCGAAGACGCTTGAAGAGGTTATGAACATTCACGATTCAAGGGACGGGGCTTAGCGCCTCGATTCAGTTTCACACGGCCTGCGGTAACTAGTAATGGCTCTTTCGCGCGCACGAGCGCGTTGTCCGTCGATTTGCGCAAGTGAACCGCGAAAGGTTTAGGCCCGCCCCCGGCGTATCGCCGCCTAATGAGCCAGGGCCCCGAACTCATCATCACCGAGAAGGACAACGCCGCCCGGCGCATCGCCGACATCCTGAGCGGCGGGTCCGCCGAGGCCGATCGTCAGAACGGCGTCAACGTCTACAAGTGGGGCGGCAAACGCTGCATCGGCCTCTCGGGTCACGTCGTCGGCGTCGACTTCCCGCCGGAGTACAACGACTGGCGCGACGTCGAGCCCGTCGAGTTGATCGACGCGCCGATCGACAAGCATCCGACGCAGGAGCACATCGTCTCGGCGCTCCGGCTTCTCGCGCGGCGCGCCCGGCGCGTCGTCATCGCGACCGACTACGACCGCGAGGGCGAACTCATCGGCAAGGAGGCGTACGAACTCGTCCGCGAGGTCAACGAGGACGCTCCGGTCGACCGCGTCCGGTTCTCCTCGATCACCGAGAACGAGGTGACCGAGGCGTTCGCGAACCCCGACGAGCTCGATTTCAACCTCGCGGCGGCCGGGGAGGCCCGCCAGATCATCGATCTCGTGTGGGGCGCGGCGCTGACGCGATTTCTCTCGCTTTCGGCCCGCCAACTCGGCGACGACTTCATCTCCGTGGGCCGGGTGCAGGGACCGACGCTGAAACTCATCGTCGACCGTGAGCGCGAGATCGAGGCGTTCGATCCCGAGGACTACTGGGAGCTGTTCGCGGACCTCGAAAAGGCCGATACCGACGAAAACGGCTCCTTCGAGGCGCAGTACTTCTACCTCGACGAGGACGGCAACGAGGCCGAGCGCGTCTGGGACGAAGACGCGGCCGATGGGGCCTACGAGATCCTGGAAGCGGCGTCGGCGGCGGCTGTCGAGTCCGTTCGCCGCCGCACCCGGACCGACGACCCGCCCGCGCCGTTCAACACGACGCAGTTCATCCGCGCGGCCGGGTCGCTCGGCTACTCCGCCCAGCGCGCGATGAGCATCGCGGAGGACCTCTACACCGCGGGGTACATCACCTACCCGCGGACGGATAACACCGTCTACCCTGACGACCTCGACCCCCGGGAGCTGTTGGACGCCTTCACCGGATCGCGGACGTTCGCCGACGACGCGAAATCGCTGCTCGACCAGGAGGACATCGAGCCGACGGCGGGCGACGAGGAGACGACCGACCACCCGCCGATCCATCCGACGGCCGAACTGCCGGGGCACTCGGACCTCTCCGAGGACGAGTGGGAGGTGTACGAACTCGTCGTCCGGCGGTTCTTCGCGACCGTGGCCGAGTCGGCCACGTGGGAACATCTCCGCGTCGTCGCGACCGTCGGCGACGACGAGGAACTCTCGCTGAAGGCCAACGGCAAGCGGCTCGTCGAGCCCGGGTACCACGCGGTCTACCCCTACTCCAACGCCAGCGAGTCGTTCGTGCCGGACGTCGAGGAGGGAGAGCAGCTGGCCGTCACCGAGACCCGACTGGACGCCAAGCAGACCCAGCCGCCGCGGCGCTACGGCCAGTCGCGGCTCATCGAGACGATGGAGTCGATGGGGATCGGAACGAAGGCGACGCGCCACGACATCATCCAGAAGCTGTACGACCGCGGTTACATCGAGAGCGACCCGCCGCGGCCGACGCGCTTGGCCCGCGCCGTCGTCGAGGCGTCCGAAGAGTTCGCCGACCGGATCGTGAGCGAGGAGATGACGGCGCAGTTAGAGCAGGATATGCAGGCGATCACGCGCGGTGACGCCACCCTCGATGAGGTCACCGACGAGTCCAGAGAGATTCTCGAAGCCGTCTTCGAGGGGCTGATGGAGTCTGGCGAGGAGGTCGGCGAGCACCTCCAGAAATCGATGAAGGCCGACAAGACCGTCGGCGAGTGTCCGGAGTGCGGCGGCGACCTCGTGATCCGCAAGAGCCGTCGCGGGTCGTACTTCATCGGCTGTGATTCCTACCCCGACTGCACCAACACGCTGCCGCTGCCGTCGACGGGTAAGCCGCTCTTGCTCGAAGAGACCTGCGAGGAGCACGGCCTCGCGCACGTGAAGATGCTCGCCGGACGGAAGACGTTCGTCCACGGCTGTCCGCTGTGCAAGGCCGAGGAGGCGGACGAACAGGAGGATCTCGTGATCGGGCCGTGCCCGGACTGCCACGCCGAAGCGGGCGGCGAGCTCGCGATCAAACGCCTCCGCTCGGGCTCACGACTCGTCGGCTGCACGCGCTATCCCGACTGCGACTACTCGCTGCCGCTGCCCCGCCGGGGCGACGTCGAGGTGACAGACGAGGCCTGCGAGGAGCACGACCTCCCGAAGCTCCGGATCGTCTACGACGACGACGACGAGGACCGCGAGCCGTGGGAGCTCGGCTGTCCGATCTGCAACTACCGCGAGTATCAGGCCGAACAGAGCGCCAGCGGCTCCGACCTCGAAAGCGTGAACGGGATCGGCGAGAAGACCGCCGAGAAGTTGAAAAACGCGGGCGTCGAAGACGTCGCCTCGCTGAAAGAGGCCGAAGCCGACACGCTCGCCGACCAAGTCGACGGCGTCGGTCCCGATACCGTCCGCGAGTGGCAGGCGAACGCGGACTGACGGTTCGCCCGCCGCGTATCAGACCGTGATCTCCGTCTCGTGAGCCGCGGCCGCGAGCGCGTCTCTGACCCGCGCTGCGCCGGGTAGGTCCGCGGACTCGGCGATGTTCTCCATCAGCACCGTCTCCGAGGGGAAGAGGTGCTCGCCGAGGATCAGACCGTGGTCTCTCGCGGTCGATCCCGTCATCGTCAGGTAGACGCCGAGGCCGACGTCGGCGATGGCGGCCTCCTCCTCGCGGTCGTCGTCGGGGTAGGCGAAGGAGACGCCCTCCAGGGGACGGATCCCCAACACCGCCTCGACGAGGCGTTCGTACCGCGGCGAGATGCACAGTTCGCCCTCGTAGCCCGCGACGAACTCCCGGTCGAGATCGGCACCGGGCGGCAGGATTTCCGGGCGAGCCATCAGCGTGTGATACACGGTGTCCCCGAGTCCGGAGACGACACGGACGTCGGTGTTCATCGGATCGATTCGCGCGTTGACGTCGGCGAGCGAGCCGACGCCCTCGGGCTCGAGTTCGACGACCTCCTCTAAGACGAGGTCGGCGCTGTCGAACCCCAGTCCGAACTCGTGGGTGCGGAGCGCGCGGAACGGCTCCTCGCGACCGACGAACTGGACGGGAACGCCGTCGACGTCGACCGTGAGGCTGTCGAAGACGATCCGACGCGGCATCCCCCGTCGATCGTCGCGCAGCAGCGTGTACTCCGGCGAGTAGTCGTCGTCGAGGTCGGAGTACGTCGCGAGTCGCTGGTAGATGTCGGCTTCGGGTTCGGTGTGGCCCTTCGTGATCGCCTTCTCGTGTCGCAGTGTCGAGATCACCTCGTCGGCGACGGCTTCGGCGTCGGCGTCGGCTCCGCCAACTGCCGAGCGTCGCCCGGCAACGTCGGCGACGCGTTCGAGGACGGCTTCGAGGGGTCGGCCCTTGCGCGGGACGGCGACGCGAATCGCCTCCGTCTCAGTCATTATCGAACGCACGCGGCGGCGGGGTAAACCGGTTGCGCTTCGGCCATCCGGCGTGCAGAGACCATACAACCCGTTCGTCCGGAGAAACAGACGACTCGTTCGTCCAACGATTCCCGGGCTCATTCGTCCAACGGCCCGTTCGTCTTTCCACTGGGGACGACGACCGTTACTCGCCCGGCGGTCCGAACGCCTCGTTGAGGCGGTCGCGGAACGTCTGCAGTTCCTCGATCTCGGCTTCGATCGCGTCGATCCGGTCGAGATCGGCCGACAGCGCCGACAGGTCCGCGCGAAGCTCATCGAGCTCCGCTTCGAGCGCTTCCTGTACGTCGACGATGTCGCCGTCGATCGACGCGATGTCCTCTCGCACGTCGCCCATCTCCTCGTCGAGCCGCGTCACGTGCGCGCCGACCTCGCCGACGTCCTCGGTCACGCTGTCGACTGACGCAGCGACGTCGTCGACGTCGGCAGTGACGTCCTCGACGTCATCGGCAACGTCCGCGACGTCCGCTTCGACGCTTCCGACGCGATCGGTCGTCGCCTCGACCTGTGATTCGATTCCCTCCGCACGCTCGTGGAGTTCGCCGACGCCAGCGACGGCGGTTTCGGCGTTCTCCGCGACGTCGTCCACCCGGGCTTCGAGCCCCTCGATGCGTTCGTCGACGGCGTCGACCGCCTCGTCGAGTCTGCCCAGTTCATCGCGGAGATCCTCGCGGTCGGTCGCCGCGTCGCCGACGTCATCGCGGAGCTGGTCGAGTTCCTCGTCGATCTCGGTCAACTCCCCGTCGAGCCGCTCGACCAACTGCGCGCCGGTCCCCTCCTCGTCGATGAACTCGGCGATCGCGTCGGCGTAGGCGTTGATGTCCTCCATCTGGGCCTGCAGCCGTCGGATGCGGACGTCGGCGCTCCGCGGTAGCCCGACGTCGAGTTCCTCACGGAGGACCGCGAGATCGTCGTCGGCGACGTCGCCCGCGCTGATCTCCGCGGCCAGCGCCGCCGCCAACCCGCCAGCGGCCGCGGTCTCGCCCGGTCCGACTGACGCGGAAGCGGACTCCGGTTCCACCGCCTCGGCCGCCGAATCTTCCACGTGAGCCTCGACGTCGACGTACTCTTCGTCTTCCGGTTCGCCCGCTGTCGTCTCTTCTGCCGCTGTCGTCTCTTCTGCCGCTGTTTCGTCTCCCCTCTCGCCGTCGGTCGGTTCCTCGGTAACCTCGGCGTCGATCGCTTGATCCACTCCTTCGTCCTCGACCGTTTCGTCGGTCGCTTCCTCGTGTGCATCGCCGTCGACCGCTTCGTCGTCGACACCGTCGTCAACGACTTCTTCGTCCACGTCCCCGCTCCCTTCGCGTACGGCGGGTGTCAGGTCAGCCGCGAGCGCACGCGGCGTCGGCGGGGCGTCTGCGACGGCGGATTCAACGGGTGGTTCTGCGGCCGATTCGGCGGCGAGGCGACCGTTGCCCTGCAGGGCGTCGCGGACGAGTTGGCTCCGATCGGCACCGAGGATGTCTTCGACGTCGCGGGCGGCATCCTCGCTCCCGTCCTCGCCCGGCGCGGGCGGTCGTTCGAGGAGCGGATCCCCGAGGAATCCCGAAACGTCCGTGGACTGATCGAGGCGGATTCCGTACACGGTGAGCGCCTCCTCTCGGGGTTCCAGCGTCCGCTCGTACTCGACGCGGTGGTCTTTGTACGCGGTCCAGTTGTCGCTCTCGTAGTCTGGGTGGAAGCCGACGCCCTCCATCGGGAACGCCTCCGGAATCTGATCGACAAGTCGGATGTGCGCCGGTTCGTCGCTCTCCGATACCACCCGAAACTTGATCGCCGGAACGGGGAACTCGTCCCCGGTGAACGACTTCTCGACGCGTACTTCGTCATCTGCGACGGAGACCGTTCGATCGGCGTCGGACTCGTGACTCATAGGCCACCTTACCGAAACAGTTCATATAAAACATCCGGGCAAAATACCGCTCCTGATAGCGCTGCGAAGCGACAGATTGACATTCTGATTCGTACCGGGCCTCGATCTGGGACTCACTCTCGATTTTCAGCGTTGACGCATAACAAGAGCAATTCGTCGTCCCGGCTGAGCGCCACTACAACTGCAGTGTCGGCCCCCTGATTCAACAGCTCATTTCGCGGAGGAATTCGCCGTAGATGTCTCTGGGCTGATGAGTAACGCACCGTACCCCACACGCTTTACTGCGCGCTGTGGTTCGATTCGAACCGATACGGTTCAGACGTACCCCCACCGTTGCTCGGCATTCCGCTGATCTTCGGAACGGACGCCAGCGTCGTCTGTTATCGATATCTCTCTACAACGTCCAATTAAACAAACATTTTTTCAGGCCGTCTCTCAATTAAATTCGGTGATAATCGGGGAGAAGTCTTTTTCCGTGCGGCCACCGAGGCCAGTACGATGGCAACCGACGACGACGCGTCGGCGGCCGATCCCGAGGGGGACGGCGACGACGCGTTGGAGGGCGACGGGGACGGTTCCCCGTCGACGCACGAGGGGGAGGCCGTCGATCGGGCCGCCGAGACTTCGAACGGATCGAGCGCGGATGGGGCTGGGGGGCTTCAACCGACTGCGGACGGAGATCAACCGGCCGACGGATCGACTACACAGCCTGCGGTGGGTTCGGACGACCGGTCCGACGGATCGACTGAGGGCCCGTCTGACGGACCGTCGAACCAACTGACGGGCGAGGTCGCGGATCAACCAACTGGTGAGGAGGCCGACCGCTCGACAGACGACGCGGAAGCGGGTGAGGGAGGAGACGGATCCGATCCCGACGGACCGCGAGTCGCCGTCGGCGCGTACACCTGGTCGGATTTTCTCGACGAGTACGGCGTCGAGGGCGACGTCGAGACGCTGTACGGCGGGATCGACCCGCGAGACTATCACGGGGCCGACGACGGGGAGAACGCCCGCTGGGACGACGGCGTGGAGATCCCGACGCCGACCCGCGAGGACTGGGACGCGGTGAGCGTCGACGTCGAGGCGCACCTCGGGTTCCACCCCGTCGAGACGACCGAGGAACTCGTCTCGGCGATCGGCGAGGCGACGCGAATCCAGCGGGAGTTCGAGGCGTTTTGTGACCCTGAGACGACCCCCGTAGTCAAGGACGTCTGGCTCTGGGAGCACTACAAGCGCGAGTACTACTACGAGGAAGACGGCTCGCGCCCGCGAGACGATGACGGCGAGATCGACCGCTTCGACGAGAGCGAGGCGCTGGGCTTCGACCCCGACGCGATCGAAGACGTGCTCGCCCACGGTGCGAAGCGAGCGACGGAACTCGAGGAGGTCGTCGACGAGCGAACGGTCGACGTGAACCCGGAACTCGACGAGGACGCGTTCTTTGCGAACGCCCGCGGTGCGACGACGGTCGTCAACCGGTACGATCTGGAGAAGGCCGTTCCGCTGGAAAAGAAGACCCACTTCAGGGAGGTCGAACGGTATTGGGTCAACGAACCGCACTCGTTCGTGATCATCTTCCACTCGACGAAGGAGAACGAGAAGAAGTACTATGCGGTCGAACCGTACCAGAACCGGATCGAGGCCGACTTAGCCGAGTACCTGACCGGGAAGCTCCGGACGGCGATCAAATACGACGACGAGAGCGTCGTTGGCGGTGGCCCCGAAACGCGCCGCCGCGTGATCGAACAGCAGTCGCTGGAACTGCTCGAACGGTACAACCTCTACCGCGTTCCCGACCACCCCCGGCAGACGGGGCTGTCGGTCCTCGCGACGAGAAACGGCGACGTCGCCGATGACCCCGAGGATGACGGATTCCTCTCGACGTTCGACTTCGAGCTCCCGTTCGGTCGCGGCGGCGGCGAGGACAGCGAAATAGCCTCTGGGGACGGCGCGTCGTCGAAACGGTCGATGGCGTCGATCGCTCGATCGTTGGGACTCCGTGAAGGCTCACTCGGCGGTCGGTTCGACGGGTTGTTCGCCGGGGCGTCGTCGGTGGCGAGCGATCCCTCGCTCGACGGCATCGCGGCCCGCCCCGAGCCAGCGGTGCTTGAAGAGGACGCGACGGAACTGACCGACTACCAGGTCGAGAAACTGCTGTACGTCCTCCGCCGCGACTTCATCGGCTACGAGCGCATCGATCCGATCAAACACGACGTCAACGTCGAGGACATCTCCTGCGACGGCTACAACTCGCCGGTGTTCGTCTACCACTCCGACTACGAGCAGATCATCTCCAACGTCTACCACGGGGAGAACGAACTCGACGACTTCGTCGTCAAACTCGCCCAGCGGTCGGGCAAGGGCATCTCCAAGCGGCGGCCGCAGGTCGACGCGACGCTCCCGGACGGGTCGCGCGCGCAGCTGACGCTCGGCCGAGAGGTGTCGGACCACGGGACGAACTACACCATCCGCCAGTTCAAGGACGTCCCGTTCACCCCGATCGACCTCATCAACTGGAAGACCTTTTCGTTGGAGGAGATGGCGTTCCTCTGGCTCTGCATCGAGAACGACAAGAGCCTCATCTTCGCCGGGGGGACCGCCTCGGGGAAGACGACCTCGCTGAACGCGGTGTCGCTCTTCATCCCCTCGAACTCGAAGATCGTCTCGATCGAGGACACCCGCGAGGTCGAACTGCCCCAGCGCAACTGGGTCGCCTCCGTCACCCGGCCGTCGTTCAGCGACGACGACCGCGGAGACGTCGACGAGTTCGACTTACTGGAGGCCGCGCTTCGACAGCGCCCGGACTACATCGTGATGGGCGAGATTCGCGGCGAGGAGGGGCGGACGCTGTTCCAGGTGATGAGCACGGGTCACACGACGTACACGACGTTCCACGCCGACAGCGTCGGCGAGGTGCTCAAGCGCTTTACTACCGACCCGATCAACGTCTCAAAGACGATGTTCACCGCCCTGGATCTCGTCTCGGTTCAGACGTCGACGCGCGTGCAGGGCAACAAGGTCAGGCGGAACAAGTCGCTGACGGAGATCAACCACTACGACGCCGAGAACGACGAGATCAACGTCCAGGACGTCTACCAGTGGCAGGCGGAGGGCGACGAATTCCTCAAGATGGGTTCGTCGAACACCCTCGCGGACGTCCGGTTCGACCGCGGCTGGACCCGCGAGCAACTCGACGATGAACTGTTCAAGCGGCACGTCGTGCTCGCGTACCTCATCGACCGCGGCCTCAACACGTACTCGCAGGTGGCGGCGACGCTGCAGGCGTTCATCAACGATCAGGAGACGATCCTCGCGCTGATGGCGCGCGACGGCCTCGAACGGAGCCTCGAAGACCTGCGGGAGATGGAATCCGTCGAGATCAACGTCGACCCCGAGAAGGAGGCGATGGTCCCGCGGCCGAGCCCCGGCGAGGAGATCCAAGCGCTCTGTACGGAGATCCTCGAACGCGCCGAGGAGGAACTGTGGCCCGACTACCGGGACCTGGACGATGTCGACGTCGCGGACGCGCTGCTCGACGTCGAGACGGCCCCAGACGTCACCGCCGAACGTGGCGACCACCCCGAACTCGACGCCCTCGAAGAGCGGACCGACGCACCCGCGCTCGACGACGGATCGGACGCATCTGCCCTCGACGATGGATCGGATGCGCCGACGCTCGACGATAGCGCAGAGACACCGGCGTTAGACGGGGAGTCGGAGACGGGGACCGCAGACGACGAATCGGAGACAGCCGCGACCGAAGGCGGGACGGACCGTCGTGAGGCTGATTCGGTGGACTCTGACGACGGCGACGCCGGTGAACTCGGTATCGAAGACTTGCTCGAAGGCCCTGCCTTCGATGACGATTCTGCGGGTTCAGTGGAGGGCGAGAGCGCCGAGGCGAACGGCGGTGTCGACCGGAATTCGCCGGTCGAATTCGGCGGGGGCGATCCGGTCGAGGGGGAAGGAGGGGACGAAGAGGTCGGAGAGACTACGAACGGTGCGGACGGTGCGGCAGACGACGCGACTGACGAAGCGAGCGGGGAGACCGAGATCGACAGCGACGACGCGTGGGATTTCGGTGACGTCAGGACGGTCGACGACGGCGACAGGTCCGTCGCTGACGTCGACGCGGAGCTGAGCGGGACTGACGGAGACACCGCAGAGGAGAGCGAGACTGCTGAAGGAGACGCGGAGGAGAGTACGGCTTCCGAAGGCGACGAGGAGGGAAGCGCGTCCGACGAGTCGGCGGGGACCGGGCGATGAGTCTGGACGTCGGCGACACCGACAGCGACGGACTCGACCGGAGCACGGACACGCTCGGCGACGCCTTCTATCCGGTGTTCCAGTTCTTCTTCGACGAGGACGGCGATTTCGTCGCCGATCTGGCGAGAAAGCTCGAACAGGCGCGGATGCCGTCGACGGTCGAACTGTACCTCTCGCACGCGATCGCGATCGGCGTCATCGCGGGCGGCGTACTCTGGCTCGTCGGGACGGTCGTCGTGTGGGCGATCTTCGCGCTCGGTCTCGTCTCGCCGGAGGCGATCAGCATCGGCCTTCCCGCGCCGGACGCCGAGACGGCCGCGGCGCTGAAAGCGCTCACCGTTCCCGCGGTCACGCTCGTCTCCGGCGTTGTCTTCGGTGCGATCGGTTTCGGACTGGGCTTCGGCGGTCTCGTCGCCGTGCCGTACTCGACGGCGTCGGGACGGAAGCGCGAGATCAATATGCTGCTCCCGGACGCGATCTCGTTCATGTACGCGCTCTCGGTCGGCGGGCTGAACCAACTGGAAATCCTGGAGGCGATGGGCCGCGCCGACGACACCTACGGCGAGGTCGCCCAGGAGTTCCAGAGCATTGTCCGCGAGACGGAATACTTCGGCACCGACTACCGGAACGCGATCCGCGATCAGGCGATGACGACGCCCTCCGAGGAGCTCTCGCAGTTCCTGACGGATATGCTCTCGATCGTCAACTCCGGCGGCAATATGGAGCAGTTCCTCTCCGATAAGAAGGAGAAACACCTCCGAACCGCGAAACAGGAACAGGAGACCATCCTCGAGACGCTGGAGCTGTTCGGCGAGATGTACATGACGCTGTCGCTGTTTCCGCTGCTTCTCATCATCATCCTCGTCATCATGAGTATGCTCGGGCAGGCGCAGCAGGAACTGCTCTACGGGACCGTCTACGGGCTGATTCCCCTCACCGGCGTGGCGTTTCTCGTGCTCGTCTCGACGGTCAAACAGGACGAACCCGGGGACGGCTACCTGCAGCCGTCGAACAGCTCCGATCGACTCGAACAGGTCAACCGAGAGGGGCTGATCCACATGGGATTGATCGAGAGCTTCGTCGGGGAGTTCCGGCTCTTCGATCGGATCCGCTCGCGGGAGGGGACCTACAAGACGGGAGAGCTGCTCAGGAATCCGCACCTGTTCTTCCGCGACAACCCGCTGTACACGCTGGCGCTGACCGTTCCGGCGGCGCTCGCGCTCCTCGCCGTCGCGGTGGTCAACGGCGCCGCGCCGCTGACGTGGTCGGGGATGGTCGAAAACCCCGTCTGGGGGACGTTTATGTGGTGGTACGTGCCCACTTACGTCGTCGGCGTCCCGCTGGCGGTGTTTCACACCTGGAACGTCCGCTCGCGGAACGCGGTCATCGGGAAGCTCTCGGACAACCTCCGGAAGCTCTCCAGCGCGAACGACACCGGTCAGACGCTGCTGGAATCCGTCGAGACGGTGGCGTCGACCTCCTCGGGGAAACTCGCCGAGGAGTTCGAGGTGATGCACGCGAAGGTGAACTACGGGATGAGCCTGCGCAGCGCGCTCGTCGAGTTCAACAACAAGTACCACATCCCGCGGCTCGCCCGAACGGTCAAGCTCATCTCGAAGGCGCAGGAGGCGTCGAGTCAGATCACCGAGGTGCTGACCACCGCGGCGCAGGCGTCGGAGAACCAAGACGACATCGAGCGCGAGCGGAAGTCGAGAACGCGGATGCAGGTCGCGATCATCCTGATGACGTACCTGACGCTGCTCGGCGTGATGGCGATCTTGAAGACGCAGTTCCTCGACGTGATGTCGGGGTTGACGTCGCAGGCCAGTGCGACCGGCGGCGACGAACTCGCCGGGCAGGGACTGAACTTCGGCGGGGGCGTCGACACCCAGTTGCTTTCGGTGTTGTTCTTCCACGCGGTGACGCTGCAGGCGGCGCTGTCGGGGTTCATCAGCGGCTACATCCGCGACGCCGACATCGTCTCCGGGGTGAAGTTCGTCGTCATCCTGCAGACGATCGCGCTGTTCACCTGGATGGTGGTGGGGTGATGCCGCTATCGCCGACGAGCGGTCACCGCCGCGGGGCCCGCGCGCAGACGACCATCGACTTCGCGATCGGCATCGGGCTGTTTCTGCTCGTCGTCGCGTTCGTCGTCGCGTTCGTGCCGACGGTGTTCGCGCCGTTCCAGAGCGCGGAGGGCCCGCAGACGGCCGACCGAATCGCGACGTCGCTCTCGACGGACCGTCTCGGCGATCCCGCGGAGCCGTACCTGCTGAACGCCACCTGCACGACCGGGCTGTTCGACCAACTCAACGGCGGTGACGACGCGCCCCTCGACTGCCAGTTCGACACGACCGCGGACACGACCGCGGCGCTCCTCTCACTCGACGGACCGCGCGACGCCAACGTCTCGGTCCACGAACTCGACGGCGGCGTCGCGACGGTCGACGGCACGACGCTCACCGCGGGCCCGTCGCTGCCGGAGACGCGGTCTGTGACGTCCGCACAGCGCGTCGTCTCGATCGACGGCGAGACGTACCGACTGCTCGTGAGGGTGTGGTGATGGACCGCGGACAGGCCCACACGCTGGAGGCGATCACCGCCGCGATGATCCTCGTCTCCAGTCTGGTCTTCGCGCTGCAGGTGACGGCCGTCACGCCGCTGACCGGCAGCACGTCCAGCCAGCACATCGAGAACCAACAGGCCGCCGTCGCCGAGGGCGTCCTCGCGACCGCGGACGAGAACGGGACGCTCGCGTCGACGCTCCTGTACTGGAACGAGTCGGCAGGTGGCTGGCACGGCGCGACCCCGGACGGCTACGTTCGCGGCCCGCCGCCGACCGCGTTCGGAGACATGCTCGAAGAGACGTTCCTCGAACGCGGGATCGCGTTCGATCTCACGCTGTACTATATCGACGACAGCGGCGAGCGGCAGCGCGATCCCATCGTCGACCTCGGCGAGCCGAGCGACCACGCCTCGACCGAGCGGCGACTCGTTACGCTCTCTGACGGCGACCGATTGCGCAACCCGGACGAATCGCTCTCGGATACGACCCTGGAGAACGCCTCCTACCTCGTCCAGGACCGAGATCCCGAACAGACGCTGTACTCCGTTGTGGAGGTCGAACTCGTCGTATGGCGGATGTGACTCCCTCCCCCGACGCGACGCGGAAGCCACGTTCTCGAGACGGCGACCGCTGCCAGTCGCTTCGGGACGACCGAGACAGCGGTCAGTCACCCAGTCGAGACCGAAGCAGCGGTCAGTCACTCAGGAGAGACCGAAGCAGCGGTCAGCCACGCAAGAGAATCCGTGACAGCGGGCAGTCACTCGGGGGAGACCGCGACCGCGGGCAGTTGCTCCTCGTCGGCGCGCTCGCGCTCGCGGTCCTGTTCGTCGCGCTGGCGCTGCTTTTGAACACCGCGATCTACACCGGAAACCTGGCGACGCGCGACGCTGGCGTGGACGCGACGCCCGTGATCGAGTACGTCTCCGAATCCCGCGCGGCGGGCGTCGAGGCCGTTCGCTCGGTGAACGACCGCAACAACAGCGACCCGACCGAGTTGAACGCGGCCTTCCGGTCCGCGATCGATCGCTGGGACGACCTCGCCTCACATCACCGAGCCGTCGGGGGCGACGTCGTCGCCGTCGAGGTGGCGACCGTGACGAACGGGACGCGGATCCAGCAGGACGACGCCTCACGGGATTTCACGAGCGACGCGGGCGACCGGAACTGGACCGTCGCCGCCGATGCCGACCTCTCGGGCGTCCGCTCGATGCGCCTTACCGTCGACGAATCGACGCTCGCGGACGATCCGTCGGACCTCGTCGCCGACGACGTCTTCCACGTCAACGTCTCCTCGGATGCGGGCACCACGAGTCTGTTCGTCTACGACGACGGCGGGAATCCGGCGGTCCGCGTGGTCGACGACGGGACCGCACGCCCGGCCTGTTTCGCGGGCTCGGTCACCGACGGGACGTTCGTGATCGACGTCCCGAACGAGTCCGTCGGCGGGGCGGCGTGCCCGGCGCTGTCGAACGTCTCCGCCGTCGGCGACGACGTCGAGATCAGCTATCGGGACTCGCAGATGGCCGGTGGCACGTACACGATGGTGCTTGACGAGCGACCCGGAGAACTCTCCGCACTGGGCGTCGACGCCGTCGACGGCGGGTCGCCCTACTGGACGCACGCGATCTACGGCGCGCAGTTCGACGTGACGTACCGGACCGAGGAACTTGACTACGAGGCGCGAATCGAGGTGCTGCCGGAATGAATCGACCCTCGCGCCGCGACGGCGACACCCGGCGGGATCGCGCGGTCTCGGTCACGGTGAACTACGTGATCGCGCTGAGCATCACCGCGGTTCTCGTTTCGGGGCTACTCATCGCGGGGAGCGGCTACGTCGAGAACGAGCGCGACCGCGTCGTCCGCGAGGAACTCGACGTCCTCGCCGAGCAGCTCGCCGCCGGGATCGACGACGCGGACCGAATTTCGAGATCGACCGCATCGCCTCCCACCCTCCGGATCGGTGTCGATCTCCCGGATCGAGTCGCCGGTGAGTCCTACCGAATCGAGATCAGCGAGCAGTCGCCGCCGGGCGCACAGCCGGGACAGTACGACCTGACACTCCGCTCTGTGCGGTCAGACGTGAGCGTCACGCTTACCGTCTCGACGATCGTTGACGTGGACGAGACGTCCGCGAACGGCGGCCGGGTCGTCATCGAACTCGACACGACGGGCGGCGAGTCGCTCGTCGTCTCCGAGGGGGAAGGCGGTGCGGACGCGCTCTCGCTGTCGCGACCCGCTGCGGTCGACATCGGACGATTTGGGGGGCAACCAGTATGACTGATCGCGCGCAGGCGTCGAACATCGGACTCGTGTTACTGTTAGCGCTGACGATCACCGGCGCGGGCGTCGTCGTCGCGCTCGGTTCGACGGCCCTGACCGACGTGCAGGACAGCACGTCGATCGACCGCGCGGAGCACGCGATGACGCTGCTCGACGCTCGGGCGGCGGTCGTGGGACTCGGTGAGGGTTCCGTTCAGACGGTCCGGCTCGGCGATTCCAGCGGCGGGACCTACGCCGCCGAATCCGAGAGCGGATGGCTGCGGATCAGACACGAGAACTACACCGCCGGAGAGACCGAGGATATCTACAACGCCTCGCTCGGCTCGGTCTCCTACCGAACGGACGAGACGACGGTCGCCTACCAAGGCGGCGGCGTCTGGCGGCAGGAGGGCGGCGGCACGTCGATGGTATCGCCGCCGGAGTTCCACTACCGCGGGACGACCCTGACGCTGCCGGTGCTCCGCGTCCGCTCGACCGACACGGCCAGCGGCGATACGCGGGCGACCGTCCGCCGATCGGGCGAGTTGACCCGGATCTATCCGAACGAGGCGGCGACCGACACTGACGGCGTCGGCGCGCCGTACGACGTCGAAGCCGAAGACGGCTCGATCCGACAGTACGTGAACCCGGTCACGAACGGGACTGTCGACGTGACGGTCCACAGCGCCTATTACGAGGGTTGGGCCGACTACTTCCGGACCCGGACGACCGGAAACGTTTCCGTCGATCACGACAACCGGACGGCGACCGTCGTTCTCGAAACGGCCAACGAGGTCGGCGCGTTCGCGTATCCCGAGAAGGGCGAGAGTATCCCCGTTCGCGGTATCGATGACGGGCACTCTGTCACCGACTTCCAGACGTCCATCAAAAAGGACGGTGGGACGTTCAACAACATCTTCGTCTCCTTCTACGTCGAGGACGGCGACAAGGCCTACGAGGCGGCCGTCGAGGTACCGAACGGCATCGGCAACAACTACTGCAACGGCGGCGAACCCGGTTCGGAAACGCTGACGATGGACATCTACTACGATGACGCGTCGACCCCGGAAGGCGTTCACCGCTGGACGAACGACTCGATCCCGTCCGATTCGGGGGCCGTTCAACTCGACTGCGAGGACGGCGACACGGTGATCGACATCGACTTCACGAGCACCGAGCAGGAGTTCACGTACGGATCAAGCAGTCTCGACGACACCGCGATCGACTGGGACGAGCGCGACGCCGACGCCGCGGGAGATCCGAACCCCACCACATTCGCGCACACAGGCGACGACGGCGAGGACACGACGTACTCCTACGGCGACGCCCAGAACCTCCGGATTCTCACCCGCCACTACTTCGCGATGTTCGATTCGGAGTTCGATCTCACCGTGTATCACGGGCCGGGGAACCGCGGAACATCGCAGATATCCAACAGCGAATCTGGCGGGACGCTGCGCTACGACACGATCGCTGGCGAATCCTACATCACGTACCTGCACGTGACGGAGAACAACGTGACCGTCGAACTCGACTGAGACTATGACCGTCGAACTCGACTGACTCGTCACGAATCGCCATCGCCTGAACTGCTATCGACTCCCCATCGCCCGAACTGATCTCTACTCCTCATCGACTGGACCGGTATCGATCCGCTATCGAAGGGTCGACCCTACTACACTCTGAGCCCCTCGGTCAGACTCAGAATCCCGTTGCCGATTTCGACGACGACCGTTCCCCCGGCCGTCCGATCGATCCGACAACGCCGCACCGTCTCGCGTTCGCCGTCGAGCACCGCTCGAACGTCGTATTCGCCGGGATCCACGACGCCGATTTCGCTGGCGGCCCGCCCGGGTCGCAGGTGGTACTGCGTCTCGAACACGACGTCGCCGTCGGGCGTCGCGATCTCGATTTCGAGGTCGTAGCTCCACTCGTGGGCGTAGCTTCGAACGTGCAGTTCCTCGGCGTGGGCCGCAGTTCGCGCCGCCGACTCGCGGTTGACGTCGGTTCGGTCGAGGGGCTTTCCGATCGCTCGTTCGAGGACCATACCCGAAATTGTTACCCATATAACAAATAAGTCCGCTATACTACAAGAGCTGTTTGAGCGTCTCGGAATCGAGCTCTTGCAGTTTGACGGTTCACTGTGCGTTCCGGAGTCACTCGAACGACGTCGTCACGCGAACCCACACCACCGTCACTTGATCCACGTCGGACGCGGTGCAGGAGATCCGTCCCGGTGAGTCGGCGGTGGGCCCGCTGACCTCCGTACAGTCGAATCCGGACGTTACGTACTGGCGCGCCCACGCGTCAGTGTGCGGCGTCGTGACGTTCACCGTGAGATCGTGGCCGCCGTCTGCGTCGTAGAAGAGCCGGGGCCTGCTGCCCTCCGTGCGGATCCGGACGGTCTGGGAGCCGCCGACCGCGGCGGTCCCGACGTGCTCCTGCTTGAGGAGCGTGAGTCGGACCCGTGAGCCGTCGCCGCCGCTTCCGCCGTCGACGCCGTCGACGATCAGCGGCGGACCGCGAACGACCGACGCCTCGCCGCGGGGACTGTCGCGGAGCACGGCACCGCTGCTGAGTCGGACCTCGCCGCCGGTCGCGGCCTCGTAGACGAGCGGCCGCAGCGAGAACTCCCACGACTCCGCCGCCGCGCCCTCGGGGTCGACGGTCACGTTCATCGAGGCGTCGTCCGCGGTGCGGACCGTCGAGTCGGCGAGTTTCACCTCCGTCCCGCGACTGGGCGCGCCCTCGATCACGTCCCCGAGGTTGTCGGCGAGGACGTCGAACGCGCGCTCGGCGTTCTCGACCCGCTCGGCGTCCCGCGTTTCCTCCAACTCCGAGACGCCGACGGCGTAGACGGTGCCGACGGATGCGATGACGAGCGCGAACACGAGGACGAAACTGACCGTCTCGCTCACTGCGCGGTCGGTCCGATGCCGCATCGCTTTCGTTGTCTGATTGACGTTCTCCGCCCCGTCACCTCGCATATGTGGCGATTTCGCGGTGACCGAGTTAAGTGTGCTGTCGGACGCGATGAAACGGAAGAATCGGGATCGGTGTCAGATCGGAGTCGGCGTCTGTGTCAGATTAGCGTCGGTATCGGAATCGGAGTTCGGAGCCCGCCGCCCGATCAGTCGTCGCTCGTCTGCGCGAGTCGGTCGCCGTCGTCGCCGGGGACCGCCGCCGACGCCGCGGGCGGCAGTTCCTTCCGGACGTCGTCGCGGGCGCGCTCTTCGATGACCTCGGCGTACGCGTCGGGCATCACTTTCACGAAGTCCGCGAGGACCTCACTCCAGTCGTCGAGCATCCACGCCGCGCGGTCGCTGTCGGTGTAAGCCGCGTGGTTCTCGACGAGGCGGCGGAGCATCTGTCGATCGGAGTCGTCGAGGTCGTCCTCCAGCGAGACCATCCCGGTGTTCGTCTGCGTGGCGAACTCGTCGTCGGGGTCGTACACGTACGCGATGCCGCCGGACATCCCCGCGGCGAAGTTGCGGCCGGTGTCACCGAGCACGGCGACGACGCCGCCGGTCATGTACTCGCAGCCGTGATCGCCGACGCCCTCGACGACGGCCTTCACGCCGGAGTTCCGGACGGCGAACCGCTCGCCCGCGACGCCGTTGACGTACAGTTCGCCCTGCGTCGCGCCGTACAGTGCGACGTTGCCGATGAGGACGTTCTCGTCGGGTTCGTAGGCGGCGTTCTCGGGCGTCTCGACGATCACCTTCCCGCCGGAGAGCCCCTTGCCGACGTAGTCGTTCGCCGCGCCGGTCAGCTGCATCGTGACGCCCCCGGCGAGGAACGCGCCGAAGGACTGTCCGGCGACGCCGTCGAAGTCGACGCGGATCGTGTCCTCGGAGAGGCCCGCGCCGCCGTAGGTCTTCGAGATGCGGTTCGACAGCATCGCGCCGACCGCGCGGTCGACGTTGGAGATCGGCGAATCGAGTGCGACGGGGTCGCCGTCTTCGAGCGCGGCCTCGGCGCGCTCGATCAGTTGGTGGTCCAACTGCGCCTCGACCCCCGCGTGGACCTGCTCTTCGGTCTTCTGTCGGACGTCGCCCGCGGGCTCGGCGATAACGTCGGTGAGATCCAGGTGCTTGGCCTTCTCGTGGTCGGTCTCGCGCTGCGTGAGCAGCGAGGGTCGGCCGATCATCTCGTCGAGCGAGGTGAAACCGAGTTCGGCCATAATTTCGCGGAGCTCCTGGGCGATGAAGGTCATGTAGTTGATGACGTGCTCGGGCTGGCCGGGGAAGCGGTTCCGGAGCTTCTCGCGCTGGGTGGCGACCCCGACCGGACACGTGTTCTCGTGGCACTGTCGGGCCATCACGCAGCCGGAGGTGACCAGCGACGACGTGCCGAAGATGTACTCCTCCGCGCCGAGCAGCGCGGCGACGGCGACGTCGCGACCGGTCTTCATCCCGCCGTCGGTGGAGACGCGGATCCGCGATCGGAGCCCCGTCGCGCGAAGCATCTGGTTCGCCTCGGCGAGGCCGAGCTCCCACGGGAGCCCCGCGTTCTTGATCGACGTCTTCGGCGACGCGCCCGTCCCGCCGTCGTGACCCGAAATGTGGACGACGTCGGCGTTGGCCTTCGCGACGCCCGCGGCGATGGTGCCGATCCCCGCCTCAGAGACGAGTTTCACGTTGATGTCTGCCTCGGGGTTGGCGGTCTTCAGGTCGTGGATGAGCTGTTTCAGGTCCTCGATCGAGTAGATGTCGTGCAGCGGCGGCGGCGAGATGAGGCCGACCCCGGGCGTCGCGAAGCGGACGTGCGCGATCATCTCGTTGACCTTCTTGCCGGGGAGGTGACCGCCCTCGCCGGGCTTCGAGCCCTGCGCCATCTTGATCTGCAGTTCGTCGGCGCTCGTCAGGTACTCGGAGGTGACGCCGAAGCGGCCGGAGGCGACCTGCTTGACGTTGCACTCCTTCTCGGTGTCGAAGCGCTCCGGCGGTTCGCCGCCCTCGCCGGAGTTGGACTTGCCGCCGAGGCGGTTCATCGCGATCGAGTTGTTCTCGTGGGCCTCCGGCGAGAGGCTGCCGAGCGACATCGCCGCGGTGGAGAACCGCGTCACGATCTCCTCGACCGATTCGACCTCCTCGATCGGCACCGACTCGCGATCGGAGTCGAATTCGAGCAGACCGCGGAGCGTCTGTAACTCCTCCGATTGGTCGTTGATGAGTTCGGCGAACTCCCGGTACTTCTCGTAGTCGCCCGAGCGGACTGCCTGCTGGAGCGTGCCGACTGTCTGGGGGTTCCACTGGTGGTGGATGCCGTCCGAGCGGTGCTCGTACTCGCCCTGGCGGTCGAGATCGGGGTCCTCGCCGAAGGCGACGGTGTGTCGCGTCCGGACGTCGTCTTCGATCACGTCGATGCCGATGCCCTCGGTTCGGATTTCCGTGCCCTCGAAGTACTCGGCGACGAAGTCGGAGTCGAGACCGACCGCCTCGAAGATCTGCGCGCCCTGATAGGACTCGACCGTCGAGATGCCCATCTTGGCCATCGTCTTCAGCAACCCATCTTCGAGCGCCTTCTTGTACGCCGCGATCGACTCGCTCTCGTCCGCGCCGTCGGGTCCGGCGACGACGTCCGTGATCGTCTGGTAGGCGAGGTAGGGGTTCACCGCGTCCGCGCCGTAGCCGACGAGCGTGGCGAGGTGGTGTACCTCGCGGGGGTCGCCGGATTCGACGACCAGCCCCGCGTGGTTCCGGAGACCGGTCCGGACGAGACTGTGGTGGACCGCACCGGTCACCAACAGGCTTGGAACCGCGATTCGGTCGGGGCCGAGGTTCCGATCCGAAAGGACGACGACGTCCGCGCCGGATTCGATCGCCGCCGCGGCGTCCTCGCGGACGCGCTCGACGGCGTCTTCGAGCGACTGTTCGCGCTCGTAGGTAATATCGACGATCGTCGACTCCATCGAGTCGGCCGCGTCGTCGCCGAGCGACTTGATCGTCGCCGTCTGCGCGTCCGTCAGGACGGGCGAATCGAGGACGAGCTGTCGGGCGTGTTCGGGAGTCTCATCGAGCAGGTTTCGCTGCGCGCCGAGGCGCGATTCGATCGAGGTGACCAGTTCCTCGCGGATGTAGTCCAGCGGCGGGTTCGTGACCTGCGCGAACAGCTGCTTGAAGTAGGTAAAAAGCGGCCGGTTGAAATCCGACAGCACCGACAGCGGCGTGTCGTCGCCCATCGAGCCGACTGGGTCTTTCCCGTCTCTGGCCATCGGTTCGATGAGGTGGTTCAGCTGGTCGTGGGTGTAGCCGAACGCCGCCTGCGACGCGCGAAGGTGGTCGACTTCGTCCCGCGGTGCGTAGTCGTCGGCGTCGACGAGCGCGTCGAGCTGTTTCTGTTCCGCGTCGATCCACTCGCCGTACGTCTCGTCGGTCAGCGATTCGAAGACCTCCTCATCGGGGATGACGCGCCCCTCCTCGGGGTCGGCGACGAACAGCTGTCCGGGCTGGAGTCGCCCCCGCTCTTTGATCTCGCTGGGGTCGGTGTCCAGCGCGCCGACCTCGCTGGCCATCACGAGCGTGTTGTCGGTCGTGACGTCGTAGCGGCAGGGGCGCAGACCGTTGCGGTCGAGAACGGCGGCGACGCGGTCGCCGTCCGTGGCGGCGACGAGCGCGGGGCCGTCCCACGGCTCGATCAGCGACGCGTGGTAGTCGTACCACTCGCGTCGGTCGTCGGCCATCTGCTCGTCGCGGCGGTACGCCTCGGGAATCAGCATCCGAAGGACGTGCGGGAGGTCGCGACCACCTTGGAGGAGGAGTTCGACGGCGTTGTCGACGGAGGCCGTGTCGGATTGGTCCGGGTCGTTGATGACGGGCTTGATCGTTTCCAGGTCCTCGCCGAACGCCGGGTGTTCGAGGTCGGTCTCTCGGCTCCGCATCCAGTTGATGTTCCCCTGGATCGTGTTGATCTCGCCGTTGTGGACGATGTGTCGATACGGGTGCGCGAGGTGCCACGCGCCGAGCGTATTCGTCGAGAAGCGCGCGTGAACCAGCGTGAGCGTCGTCTTCAGCCGCTCGTCGGCGAGGTCGAGATAGTAGTCGGCGAGCTGCTCGCCCTTCAGGAGGCCCTTGTAGACGAGTGTCGTCCGCGACAGCGAACAGATGTAAAACCGCGTCGCGCCCACCGAGTCCAGTTCCTCGACCTCTTTTTCCACCGCGCGGCGGGCGACGTACAGCGCGCGGTCGAAGGCGTCGTCAGCGAGGTCGGACTCGGGAACGACGAACGCCTGCCAGACGTCCGGTTCCGAGTCGAGCGCGGTCGCACCCAGATCGGCGTTGTCGGTCGGGACGTCGCGCCAGTGGACGACCTCCAGATCGTACTCGGTGAGCACGCGCTCGAAGATGGCGACGAGGCCCTCGCGCGCGGCGTCATCCTGCGGCATAAAGATCGAAGCGACCGCGTACTCCGCGGGGAGGTCGGCGTCGACGACCGCCTCGAAGAACTCGTCGGGTCGCTGAATCATAATCCCCGCCCCGTCGCCGGTGTTCTCCTCGGCACCGGTGGTGCCACGGTGTTCGAGGTTCTCCAGCAGTTCGATCCCGTCGGCGACGGTCTCGTGCGAACGGCCGCCGTCAAGGTCGATGACGGCGCCGACACCGCAGTTCGACCGCTCGTCCGTCGGATCCGCGAGCCCGACGGATTCGCCAGTCGTGTTTCTCTGTGGCTTGGTCATATGTGCCACCAATACCTTCCCCCTAAAGGAGTTTCTCCTGTAAGCATAATGGTTCACTAATCACATATAAGGGCATATGTATAATACAAATCTGAGTGAATATCATCTCGACGGACGACGAATGGAGTAAACGACTGTGATAGACTCAGAGACCGCGGATGGGGGTGGACCGATGCCCGCGTACGCCGCGACGACTCACGGCGTGTACTCGTTTGTCGCGTGGTCACTGATCGTCGGACTCGCTTCGAGGAATCCCATATCGGCGAGTTCGTCGGTGACGAACTGGAGCGCCTCGATGTCGAGGCCGACGTCCCGCGGTCGGTAGTAGTCGCGTTCGGTCAGGTAGTACGACGACAGCAGCGCTTCGGGGAGGTCGAAGTGCTCCGCGGCGAGTCGGGCCGTCTCCTCGCGGTTCTCGTAGACGCGTTCGACCATCGAGACGTAGTCGCTCGCCCACGCTCTGATGGCTTCTTCCTTCCCGTCCAGGGAGTCGTTGGACGCGGCGACGAACCCGAACGGGTACGCCTGTCCCCACGAATCGCGGCTGTCGAAGACCGTCTGCATATCGCCTTCAGCCTCGACTGCCGCGGCGAACAGCGCGACGAAGATTCCCGCGTCGACACGGCCCTCGCGGATGGCCGAAGCGATCGACGGGAACGGGAGTTCGACGAACTCGACGCCGTTCTCGGGGTCGATGCCGACGTTTTCGAGCATCCGGTAGATGATCGCGTGCACGCCGGTCCCGAGCGCGTTGACGGCGATCGTTCGGCCTTCGAGGTCCTCCGCATCGGTGACGTCGGAGTCCGCCATCGACATCACCGGGAACCGGAAGTAGTCCTCGTGAGCGTCGTAGAAGTCCATCGCGATCGCGGTGATCCCACCGGGGACGGCGTCCTGTGAAACCGCCGCGGGGAAGCTCGCATACGCCAAGAGCGCCATATCGGCCTCGCCGCTGGCCATCGCGTTCAGCGAGTCCGGCGTACTCTGATTCTGGTTCGTCTCCAACTCGTAGGCCGACCCGAGATTCTCGAACTCCGATTGGATCTCGGGGATCGCCATCAACGAGATGAGGTTCTCCGCCGGGACGGTGTAGTTCATCCGGAGCGTCGGCATCTCGCCGCCGGTGATCGAGCCGAGGCATCCGGCCACGCTGGCCGCACCGATTGCCGCGCCACTCTTGAGGAAGTCGCGTTTCCTGAGGTGCATACTGTACCACAGTTCACGTTGAATATAAAACAATTCTCAATAGGTTCGAGACATCGCCTGGGTATCTCGGTTTTTCTGAGCGCTCTGTCCGAGAAATACGAACTTTGTCTATTTATCTAATAACTGATATGTATCTGTGGGATTTACATCGCTGCTTCGGTCTTTCCCCTGCTCGAATCCGACTCGCTGGTGTAACGCTCCCTGCGAAACGATCGATCCCTCACACGCGGCAGAAAATGCGACGCCTGAACGAGTGCCTCTCTCACTTCGTTCGAGAAATGCGCCGGCCGGGATTGTGAACCACGGTCGCTCGCTCCGCTCGCTCTCTGATTCAAATCGCCAGCGTGACGCATTCGCTCGTCACGTGGGTTCCTCGCAGAATGCGCCGGCCGGGATTTGAACCCGGGCCATGAGCTTGGAAGGCTCAGGTCCTACCACTAGACCACCGGCGCTCGTCCGATTCGGCCTCACCGCGATCACGCGGCGACGACCGTCACTCCTCTGTTCCCGGTCCCCGAATAAGGATGTTACCCTTTCGACTCGGGGTGCCGTGCCGCGACGCCGTCTCACGGAAACCGGCTCACCGATATGGTCGTCGCACGTTCGACATATCCGGACTCTGTATCAGTCGTCGCTCGCGGCGTCCGGTTCGAGCGGCGGCGCGCGCGCCTCCTCGAAGTCGGCCGCGGCCGCGCGAACGCGACTTCCCAGTCCAGGCAGTTCGTCCGGCGACACTGGGCCGTTTTCGCGAATCGTTTCGAGGTCGCGCGGGAACTCTCTGAGGGTGTAGTGGATGTCGATCCCGGCCTGCGCGCCCTGCCCCATCGCGACGGGGACCTGGTTGTGCCCGGAGGTGATGTCGCCGACGGCGTAGACTCCGTCGACGGTCGTCTCCATACTGTCATCGACGACAACTGTGCCGTCGTCGTTCAGCTCACAACCCAACTGCTCGGGGAGCGCAGTGTTGTAATTCGAACCGTACATCGGGAAGCCGCCGCGATACCGCCGAACCGAGTCGTCGCCGGACTCCGGCCCGCTTCCGGTGGAACGCGGACCCACGCTATCCTCGAATTCGAACGCCTCGAGCCAGCCGTCATCGCCCTTCCGCATTCCGACGATCTCCGACTCGATGATGTCGATCGGATGGGCGCGGAGCTGTTCGTCGGTCTCGTCGCTCCATTCCGGTTGTTCACCGCGGAGCAACAGATCAACCTCGTCGGTGAAGTTGAGCATAATCATCGCGACGTGGGCCGCGGCCTCGCCGGTTCCCATCACGTACACCGGCCGGTCGACGAACATGTACGCGTCGCAGTGCAGACAGTAGTGCAACCCTCGGCCGGTCCGCGGGACCGGGGGCTTCGGGCGCTCGTCGTTGAATCCGACGCCGAGGACGACCCGGTCGGCGAGGAACTCCGCGTCGTTGCCGAGGAGTCGGAACCGGCCGTCTTCGGTGCGTTCCGCCTCGACGATGAAGTCGCGGACGATATCCGCACCGTAGGATTTCACCTGTTCTTGTGCGGTCTGAAGGAACTCGTTTCCGGACGTCTCCTCCGGCACGCCGATGACGTTGTGCGTCTCCAACATCATCGCTGCGCGCCCGCCGCCGCGGTCGACGACGGCAGTGTCGTGGCCCAGTCGCGTCGTGTACAGCGCGGTCTGTAGTCCCGCCGGACCGCCCCCCACGACGACCACCTCGTAGTCGCGTACGTCCGCTGTGTCGCTCATTCGTCCGTCCATTGCCGTCGCCCGAACTTAAACGCAGAGTTCGAGTGCGCCGGTGACGTCCAGCCGCGGGCGGTTCGACGCTCGGTATCAGAACGTGCTGATGTCGGGTTGCGATGACTGCGCCGGTCGCGCGCGGTGGAGCGTGTGCTAGTAGCGGGTAACGACAGCCGCGTTGGCGAGTACTGGCGGTGCGCTCGTGACGCGTTCACTCGGCCCCAGGCCCGACGACCGCGTAACAGTTGCCGCTGGAGATCACGCTCGTTACCACGTCGAGGTCGCTCGCGGCCAGATCCGACTCGAACTCCGCGGGATCGTAAATGTGGTAAAACCGTTGGACGCGCTCGCCGCCCGGAAGGGTCCACGGAACGGTCGTGTCGAAGCCGTCCGTCGCGTCGAACCGATCGTGCGCGGTCGACCACGCGCTGACGAGCGCTCGACCGCGGGGACGCAGTACGCGAGCGAGTTCCGAGAGGCTCGCGACGCGCCGTTCGCGCGTTCGGAGATGATGTAGCGTCGCGACGTAGACCGCGACGTCGACGGCGTCGGACCGAAGCGGCAGCGCCGCCGCGTCCGCCTGTACCAGTCCCAGCCTATCGTCGAAACCGCGGCTCTGCGCCCGCTCTCGGGCCGTTCGCAGCAGCGCACCGCTCACGTCGACGCCGACGACGCTCTCGACCACACCGGAAAGCGATTCCGCGTGGCGGCCGTTCCCGCAGCCGAGATCGAGACCGAGCCGTTCCGACGTCGACGCCCCGCGCTGCTCGTCGTTCGCTTTCACCCCCGCGCCACCGGCGAGTGCGGCCTCCGCGTCGGGATCGAGGTCGCCGACCGGCTCCCCGCCGAGGAACGCGGTCACCTCCGGCCACGGATACTCCCGCGTCGACGCGAAGTGGGAGGCGATCTGATCGTAGGTGCGTCTGACCGAAGACCCCACGGCCTCGCCGATCGGCGGTTCCGCTCCGCCCTCCTCGTCCATACCCGAGAGAGGTGATCGCGGTACAAAATCGCGGTGGTCCCGGTCCGGTTGCTGCGGTTCCCGTCCGATCGCAGCGGCGGTACATCGGTCGTCGTCCGACCGTGGCGGTCGCCCGACCGCAGCGGTCGCCGTACAACGTTCGATGCCCGATCGCAGCGGTCGCCGCCCGAGCGCCACCGATCGAGCGCGCTCACAACACCGCGAAGACCGCGTACGCGATAAGGAGGAGGACGCTCGCGTGCTTCAGGCCGTCCGCGACGCTCCCCTCGCCCAACTGGCCCGCGACGAGGCCCGAACAGACGCCCTGGATCGCCGCGATGTGGAAGAACAGGAGCTCGTAAGCGTCCGTGTTGACGGATCTGAGGCCGCCGATAACGCCGGTATCCACGCCCGAAATCTGCCCGGGCGTCGGGCCGCTCGACTGTCCGGCGGCCTCGATCGCGGGGATGAACGCGACGGTCAGGGCGACGACGATTCCGAGGAACACAAGAAACGAGATGTAGATGACGACGAGGTAGGTGACCATCTCCTGTCGTCGCTCTCGGCGGAGGCGTCTGGTCTCTTGGGCCTCGTCGGCTGCGATGTGAAGCACGGGACTGATGTCACCGCTCGCGGCCATCGCGTTTCGGATGAGCGTCACCGCGCGTGAGACCGTCGGGGCGTGCGTCCGGCGTTCCATCCGCACCAGCGCGTCGCTGACGCTCGACCCCCACCGAACGTCCCGCCACACCCGCGCGATCTCGTCACCGAGTCGACCGAGGTCGGCGGTCGAGAGCCGCTTCAGACACCCGACGACGGTGACTCCGGCCTCGTTGATGCTCGCCATTCGGTCGAGGAAATCGGGCATGTCGGCCTCGATGGCGTGCGTTCGACGCTTCTGTACCTCGTGCGCGATGGCGACGCCAACGAGGACGACGGCCGTCGCCAGGACGATCGGACCGTCGGTGATTCGGAGTAGCTCCGAGGCCGCCGCCATCGGACCGACCGAACCGGTTCGAAGGGCGTTGATCGGCTCGCGAGCGGTATCGGCCACCGAGAGCCAGAACAGGAGCAGGGCGGCCGGACCGGTGACGAAAAGCGAGTAGCTCGGTCGGCGAAGCACCGTCCCGACGGGGTTCGCCAACGTCTCTCGAAACGATCCGATTCGATCGTAGACGGCCAGCCGCTGCCGGTTCTCGGCGGTCAGTGCCTGATCTTCTCCCTGCGCCTGAACCGATCCGCCGTCGGCAATCTCGGGAGTCCCAGGTGTGTCGCGGTTGCGTCGCCCCCCGTCAGCGCCACCCGCTTCCGCGGAAACGTCGGGGCCGCCAAGTCCCTCCGTCATACTGTCGACGTAGACGACGAACCCGAACGTGGCCAGCGGGATCGCGAGGTAGGTCACGAGACGGATGAGGATAAGCGTGTTCTGAATCACGAGGCCGACCACGACGAGGACCGTGACGAAGAACAGCGGCCCCGCGACGAGGACGGTGACGTACACCTCAGCGAACGTCGACAGGAGTTCGAGGTACTGCCGCTGCTGTGCCTGCGCTTCCTCCTGAAAGCGTTCGTACTGATCGCGGAGAAACGTCGAGACGTTCTGCCCCGACGAGAGGACGCTCGCGAGGTTTTCGGTGAACTCTTCGAGATTCTCGCTCGGCGTTCGACTCGCAGTCTCACCCAATGCGGTCAGGATGTCGGTCCCGAACGCGTCCATATCTCGCACCGCGACACTGAGCTCGCGGGCGGCTTCGCCGTAGATCCTCTGATTGTCCGCGAGCGTCCGCAACACCTCCTGAAACGGAACGCCGGACCGCGAGAGCGCGTACACGAACGCCACCGTCCGCGGGAGCGTCGCGTCGATCTCGATCCCGCGCGTTCGGGCCCGCTGGTCCAGTACCGTCCAGCGGATCCAGTACGCCCCGAACGCGAACAACGCCCCGACGGTAGCACCCGAAACTAACAGCAGCGCAAAGAGCTGCAGCAGCGAGAGGTTCGGCAACTGCGTGATCGCGGCGAGAAACTCCAGCGACGTCGGCAACGCCGCGCGGACCGCGTCGGGATCGACGGCGAGCGCGCGGAGCACCCCCGCCGCGAGGTACACGCCGTAGACGCTGCCAGCCACGCCCGCCACGGCAGCCATTAAGAGCGTTTGAGAGGCGAACACCCGGTAGCTCTCGCCAACGAACGCCGCCCGCATTCGCGCGGTCTGTCGCCGACGAATCGATTCCGACCGGGTGACGTACCCTCCGAAAATCGGCAGTGCGAGCCGGGTGACGAGCAGCCGCGCCCACGGACTGACTGGAACGAGCGCGACGGGGATCACGAGCAGCGTCACGAACGCGAACGGGGCGTAACCGAGCAGGTCAGCGACGACCATCGAATTCGGCCCCCTCGCCGTCGGTGCCGTGCGTCACGGTCCCGCCGCTACCCGCAGTCTCGTCTTCGGCCGGATCGTTCGCGGCTTCCAGCCGTTCCATCACTCGATCCGGTGCGGAGTAGTACTCGTTGACGAGCGCGGTGAACGTCCGGTAGTTGGTCGTTCCCAGTTCGACCAGCAGCTCCAAGAACCGCTCTCGGCGGTTCATCTCACGCTTGCGCTCCGCGCGGCTCCACCCCCGCTCCCGCTGGATCTCCTCGAGAAGGCTCGAATCGCTGTGCTCGAAGGTGTCAGTCTCGGGCTTCCAGGTGAACGCCCGGGAGTAATCGAGTTCACCGGTTCGCTGATCCACGTCGCCGATCTCACCGATCGTCTTCGATCGGCGCACGCGCTCGCCGTCGACGCGCGTCAGCGTCTGGACGCACAGGAGATCCAGCGATTGGACCATCGCGCGCGGGACGTTGATCGGCTCGTTCTCCAAGCGGTTGATCACCGTCTCGATGCTGTCGGCGTGCATCGTCGAGAACGTCGTGTGTCCGGTGTTCATCGCCTGGAACAGCGTTACGGCCTCGTTCCCGCGAACCTCGCCGACGATGATGAACTCGGGGCGATGCCGGAGCGCCGAGCGCAGGAGATCGTACATATCGATGTCGCTGCCCTCGTGCAGTCGCTCGCGCGTCACCGACGAGAGCCAGTTGTCGTGATACAGCGACAGCTCCCGGGTGTCCTCGATGCTCAGGACCTTCGACCGCGGCGGGATGAACATCGAGACGGCGTTCATCGACGTCGTCTTCCCCGAGGCGGTCCCCCCGGCGAAGATGAGGCTCTTGTTGTTCTCGATGCAGAGCCACAGATACGCCATCTCCTCGACCGAGAACGTCCCGTAGTCGATGAGGTCGATGGGCGTGAACGGCTCGTCGGCGTACTTCCGGATCGTGAACGCCGACCCGCGCGGCGTCACCTCCTCGCCGAGTGCGAGTTCGACTCGCGACCCGTCCGGGAGTGTCGTCCCCACGACGGGCGCGCCGACGCTGACGTGTCGCCCCGACTCCTGTGCGAGCCGAATGACGAAGTCGTCCAAATCGTCCGCCGCGAACGCCACGTTCGTCTCGATGTCGGTGTACTCGTCGTGATAGATGAAGATGGGGAGATCGTAGCCGTCGCAGGAGATGTCCTCGATATGCGGATCGTGCATCAGCGGGTCGATGCGGCCGAATCCGCGGAAGTCGCGCGCGAGGTAGTACAGCAGCGCGTGGAACGTCCGCATCGACACGTCGACGCCGTACTGTTCGAGCAGCGTCCGCAACTCCGAGCGAAGCGTCTCCTCGGCGGTCGGGTCCCCGTTCGTCCGGTACAGGAGCGGATCGCGGATATCGACGACGGCCCGATCGCGCAACTCCGATTCGAACTCGTCGAGTTCGGGTTCGACCGCGTAGTAGTAGTGCTCGCTCTCCTCGTCGTCGTGGGTGATCACGACGTAGGCGTACGGGGCGTTCACCCAGTACCGATCGACGACCTCCTCGCCGTCCGGCGGCTCGAACTCCGCGAAACGCCCGTCTTCGGGTCGGTACGGGTGGACGTCGATCGACGACCCTCGGAGGACGTCGACGACGCGGCCGACCCGTCGTGTGACGCGGCCGAGGAAGCCACTCTCCGCATCCGGAGTCGCTGACGCGGTGACCGCCGATCCGCTGGCAGTCGACGCGTCCGCGTCGCGCGGTTCTGAACCCTCGGACGTCGCCGCGGCTGTCCCGTTGACCCCGCTGCCCTCCGATTCGTGTCCCGCGTTTTGCTCGCCGATACCAGCGTCCCCCACGTGTTACCGGCCGTTTCGTTCGGAGTAACTTATACTGTCGCCCCGTTTCGGACCGTGCCTCGATTCACTCGACCGAGACGTGATTCCGGGCGCTGGCGTCTCCTCCGTCGGCGGGTCAGTCCGCTCTGGCGAACAGTCGGCACCCGCGTTCGACGACCTGTCGACGGCGTCTTCGCCGCTGTTGACGACATCCCCACCGCTGTCGACGGCGTCTCACTCCTGTCCCCCATCGGCGTGCCGAGCAACTGCGACCCGACGCGGGACGATTGTCACGTCACACCCTCGCTGGGCGCGTTCTCGCATATAAACGCTCGCCGCCTGTCCGCGACGACCACTGGCCACGTCCGCGATAGTCCGCCAGCCACGCCCGCGACGACCCGTCAGCTACGCTCGGTCGACGGTCAGCAACAGTGCGCCGAAGACGAACAGCAGGACGACGCCGATCGGGAGCGGGAGGCCCGGAAACCCGCGGGTCACCAGGAGATACGTCGCGACCGCGAGCACGACACCGGTGAGTGTGAGCAGCCCGCCGAGCAGCCGAACCGGGTCGATCGGACCCGATTCGATCCGCTCCTCGTACCGGTAGTAGAGCACCGAGAACGCGATGGCGAGCGCGAGGACGGCCGCGCCGACGGTCCAGACCTGATAGGCCGCCTGAATCGTTTGGCCCACTTGGAACGCCGTCGCCGACAGCGGATCCGAGACGCTGACGCCGCGAGCGGTCGGGACGCCGTAGGCGTACCGGATCTGGAAGAACGGGAACCGAACGAACAGGACGGAGCCGCCGGAGACGCCCGTCGAATAGGTGACGTTCCACGGGACGAGCGCCGCGATCCACGTCGAGACGACCGCCAGTGCCCCCGCGTACTCGGCGCGTACCCAGACCATACCTGCTCACCGTCGGCGTTTCTGTAAAAGGTACCGGACGGTGGTCGAACTGTGGACAGATCGAATCGCCGAACTACGCCAGTCCGAGCAGATCGAAGGCGTAGCCGTTGCCCTTCTCGGTCGCGTGCTCGTAAACGACGTGGGCGGCGGCGACGTCCTGAATCGCCAGCCCCGTCGAATCGAAGACGGAGATCCCGTCCGCGTCGGTTCGTCCGTCCTTCGATCCGGTGACGATCTGGCCGACCGAGCCGTAGATGTCGTCGTCGTCGAGGACGCCCTCGCTCCACGGGACGTTGATCTCACCGGAATGCGTCGTCTGCTCGTAATCGTCGATCACCAGTTTCGAATCGAGGAGTATCTGATCGGCGAGCTCGTGTTTCCCCGTGGCGTCCGCCCCCATCGCGTTGACGTGGGTGTGCGCTCCGACGTCGTCGCGGGCGACGATCGGCGATTCGACGGGCGTCACCGTCGAGAGCACGTCGCAGGAGGCGACCTCGGAGATCGATCCGGCGCGAACGTCGTACTCGCCTTCGAACTCCGCGACGAACTTCGCGACGCGCTCCTCGTCCAGATCGGAGATCACGACCGTCTCGATGTCGCGGACCTCCGCGATCGCGCGGAGCTGCGTGTACGACTGAGCGCCCGCGCCGACGATACCCAGCGAGGTGGCGTCCGGGACCGCGAGGTGGTCCGTCGCCACCGCCGCCGCCGCACCGGTCCGGAGCATCGTCAGCTCTCTGCCGTCCATTATCGACAGCGGAACGGCGGTTTCTGGATCCGAATAGATCATCGTCCCCAGCACCGTCGGGAACCCGAACTTCTCGGGGTTGTCGGGGTGGACGTTCACCCACTTGACGCCCGCCGCGTCCCATGTACCCGCGTCCAGGTACGCGGGCATCGACCGGAAGTCCCCGTTGTACTCCGGTAAATCGATGTAGGACTTCGGCGGCATCTGTGCGTCCCCGCGCTCGAAGGCCGCGAAGGCGTCCTCGACCGCCGGAACGAGGTCGGTCATCGACGCGTTCTCGCGGACGTCGGTCCCGTTTAACAGAAGCGTCTCCATACATCGAGATTCGTTCGAGATGCACTTAATTCATCTCATTTCTGAATCAATTTCTATAAATTTGGAATTGATAAAATTTTAATTCAATTCATCCGGGTCCGGCTGAATTCTGACTTGTCATAACTGCTCACTATCGGCCGTGCTTGGAGCGAGAAAGCGCGCGCTACCGGACGAATACGCGAAAGAAAATCGGGGCCGTCGGTCGTGTCGGCGAGACAGTTCGAGCCGTGGGTAGCGCGCGGTGACGTTTCGGCGACCGCGCTTACGTCGGCTGTGTCAGGCGAGAGCTGACGGTCTACGGAATGGGGTCTCTGACCGCTTTCACATCGCGCCGCCCATACCGCCCATTCCGCCCATGCCACCCATACCGCCAGCGCCGCCGGGTGCGCCGCCTTCGTCGCCGTCGCCGCTGGTGCTCAGCTCGTCGGCGGCGATGATGTCGTCGATCTTGAGCACGAGGTTCGCGGCCTCGGTCGCGGATGACAGCGCCTGCTCTTTGGAGTGCGCGGGTTCGACCACGCCTGCGTCGAAGGTGTCCTCGACGTCGCCGCTGAAGACGTTCAGTCCAGCGCGGACCTCACCGCCCTCGTGGGCCTCGCGGAGCTCCACGAGCGTGTCGATGGAGTCCAGACCGGCGTTCTCCGCGAGGACGCGGGGAACGAGTTCGACCGCGTCGGCGAAGGCTTCGACGGCGAGCTGTTCGCGCCCGCCGACGGATCCGGCGTAGCTGCGGAGCCGCCGGGCGAGCTCGACTTCGATTGCGCCGCCGCCAGCGACGACGCGACCGTCGGAGACGGTCGTCGAGACGACGTCGAGCGCGTCGGTGACGCCGCGCTCGATCTCGTCGACGACGTGGTCGGTCGAGCCGCGCAGCAGCAGCGTGACGCCGTGGGATTCCTCGCCGAGCCCTTCGACGTAGAACAGCTCGTCCTCGCCGTCGCGGCGGACCGAGCCGTGGCCGAGATCAGCACTCGTGAGGCTGTCGAGATCGGAGACGACGCTGCCGCCGACAACGTCGCGCAGGAAGGCGATGTCGGACTTCTTCGTCCGCCGGATCGCGAGGATGCCCTCCTTCGCGAGGTAGTGCTGGGCCATATCGTCGATGCCCTTCTGACAGAAGACCACGTCGGCACCGGAGTCGACGATCTGCTGGACCTTCTGCTTGAGCTGCTTCTCCTCCTGGTCGAGGAACTTCTGGAGCTGGTCGGGCGACTCGATGTTGACCTGCGTGTCGACGTCGGCCTCCTCGATCTCGATCGGCTCGTTGAGGAGCAGTACGTCGGCCTCGTCGAACTGGGTGGGCATGTCGTCGTGGACCGGATCCTTGTCGATGACCGCTCCCTTGAGGAGTTCGGACTCGGCGGTCGAGCGCCCGGTCTGCGTCTCCACGTTCACGTTCGCCAGGTCGACGACGTAGGAACCGTCGTCGGCCTCGACCGTCACGGCGCTGACGGTGTCGACGATGAGATCCGCGAGGAGGTCCTTGTTGAGCTCGGAGCTCTTGCCGGTCATCGACGTCTCGGCGACCTTCTTGAGAAGCTCCGTGTCGTCGGGCTCGACGGATTCGGCGATGTCGTCGACCTGCGCGCGGGCCTCTTGGCTCGCGAGGTGGAAGCCCTTGATGATCGCCGTCGGGTGGATGTCCTGTTCGAGGAGATCCTGCGCGTTCTTGAGGAGTTCACCCGCGGTCGCGACGGCGGTCGTCGTGCCGTCGCCAGCCTCGTCCTCCTGCGTCTCGGCAACCTCGACGATCATCTCGGCCGTCGGGTTGTCGATGTCCATCTCCTTGAGGATCGTTACGCCGTCGTTGGTGATGGTCACGTCTCCCATCGAATCGACGAGCATCTTGTCCATCCCTTTCGGGCCGAGTGTCGATCGAACGGCCTCGGCGACTGCTCGAGCGGCCTGAATGTTGTACTCCTGCGCGTCGCGGTCCTTGACGCGCTGGGCATCCTCGCCCATAATGATCATCGGCTGACCCTGCATTCGCTGACTCATAGACATCGACTGATTGTTTGTGATTCTATATAATACCTGCGATTTTGGGCGTTTCGAGGATCGGTACAGACGCCGGGGCATACCACAGTAAACGGCGTGAATCGGTTACTCAACGCCGGTATTGTGTGATACTCTTTGACAATGCTATTCCGTGAAACGGCCGTGAGTATCGTTATTTAAGTATTGGTCCACAGTGCCCTCTTCGGTACCTGTGTTGCCGGATACCGGTTCTCGGATGACACCGAGAGACGTGGCGACCCCCGCGGAGGCGTCGCGCGAGCGAGAGGCGTACTCTTGCGGAACTCGGAACATCGATAACCGCGATACCGACGTTCGCAAGTGTGCATTCACGCGATCGTACGGTCTCACACGCACGGCTGCGCGATCAGGAACGAACGCTACCCACTGTATTCTGCGAGGAATGCCGCGGCAGTCGTCAGTGCGATTACAGCTCCTCCGGAAGTTCGTCGGCGACGAACGGTTTCTCCCGCGACGGTTCGAACGGTGGGAGCTCCTCGTCGGCGTCGATCGCCTCCATCTCCTCGTCGTAGAGCCGCTCTTGGAGCTGGTTGCGTTTGTTCCGCCCCTTGCGCTCCCGACCGTCTTTTGTGTCAGGCATTGTCAACCGTGTCGAGGATTCCCACACGCATTAACTTTGTGGCGATTCGTTGCTCTCGCGGACGTCCGAGGTTGGTCGGGCTTTCCGGTCCGAGATTTGTGCGTCTCACCGGTCTGAGGTTGGTGCGTCTCACCGAGTGGTTCGCACACGCCACGCAGTGCTCGGTGGTGTTGAAGTCGGAAAAACGCCAGGACAGGGATTTGAACCCTGGATCCCAGAGGGAACACGCTTTCCAGGCGTGCGCCTTACCACTCGGCCATCCTGGCTCGAACGGAGGTAACCTACTGAGTAGTTTAAGTCCTTCCTTTCGCCCCGAGTCGGGGCTCGGCGACGTAGGAGACGCCTCCGACGACGAGGCCGACGGCGACTGCGACGCCCGCTCCGAGCGGGAGAGTTACTCCCAGCGATCCGACGAATAGCCGGTAGCCCTGCACGAGCACGAGAAACGTGAGCGCACCGATGAGTCCCCACAGGAGCGCCGAGCGGGTTCGATTCACGCCCGGACAGAGTCGTTCGGCCGTCTAAAACCTCTCGTTCGATCACGAATCGCCGACCGCGGTGACTCTCCGGCGCGCTCTACTCGCCCGCGTAGCCGTCGCCCTCCTCGACGGGACCCCAGAACGCCGAGTACAGCACGACGAAGTACGTGAACACGAGTGGGAGCAACAGCGCGGCCCCGATGCTCATCAGGTTCAATGGGATCGTGGAGACGATGGCGTCGGCGACGGTCAGCCCCGTCACGGGATCGATCACCGGGTACAGTACCGTCGCGATCAACGCGACTAGCCCGTACGTGAGCCCGGCCGTCGCCGCCAGCGCCCCGACGTACGACTCCCGGCGCATCGCGGCGACGTATGCCCCGCCGAGGGCGACGCTCGCGCCGAGGAGTCCGAGCACCGCGGGTGAGAGCAGGTCACTCCTGAGGGCGGGGCGGGTCGCGAGCAGGAAGCCCACGGCGAGGACGACTAACGCCAGATACGCGAGGAGCGCGCGGGGGCCGTAGACGGTCGTCTCCCGCTGCACTCGCCCGCGCGTCTTCAACCCGAGGAACGCCGCCCCGCCCGTCGTCGAGAGCGCGACCAGCGCGAGTCCCACGACGACCGACGGAATCGAGACGAGCGCCGTCGCCCCCAGCAGCCAGTTCGCGGCGAAAACGCCCAGGAACAGCGGCGCGGTCACGCTGCCGACGACGAAGGCGCGACCCCACCAGCGCTGCCACGCGTCGTCGTGGCGCTGTTCGTACATCTCCGGGGCGAGGCCGCGCGCGATGAGCGCGCCGAGGATCGCGAACATCAGCAGGTAGTGGCGGCTGAAGAGCGTCGCGTAGACTTCCGGAAACGCCGCGAACAGCGCGCCGCCGAAGACGACGAGCCACACCTCGTTGCCGTCCCAGAAGGGTCCGATAGATGCGAGGAGTTGCTCGCGGTCGGACGCGGTACTGCGCGTCGCGAAGAGTACTCCCACCCCGAAGTCGAACCCGTCCAAGAAGAGAAACGTCCCGAGAATGAAGAACAGGAGGGCGTACCACAGCTCCGTGAGTGGGAGGCCGAACAACGGCCCATCGGAGAGCCACCCCGCTTGGAGGACGAGTGTCGGATCGATTGCTGCTACCGCAGCAACCACAGCGATCGCAGCATCCGCTCCCACCGAAGCACCGTCAATCATCGTTACCTCCGGAGGGTGTTGACGGCTGCTGAGACGCCCCGTTGGGGGCGCTGTCGGCGGTCGATTCGTCGACCGCGGGCGGGCCCGCTCTCACGATCCGCGCCACGACGTACGTGTACAGCGAGAGCAGGCCGAGGTAGACGACGCCGAACCCAACCAGCGTCAGCGTCGCCTCGAACCCGGTCAATCCCGGTGAGACGCCGTCGCGCGTTTTCATCACTCCCTGGATGACCCACGGCTGTCGGCCGACTTCGGTGACGATCCAGCCGACCTCGACGGCGAGGATGCCGAGCAGCGACGAGGCCATCAGCGACTTGTGGAGGAGGTCGTCTTCGAGCAACTGGCCGCGCCACCAGCGGTATCCCGCCCAGAAAGCCAGAAGGACGAACCAGAAGCCGAGCGCGACCATGATCCGGAACGACCAGAAGACGATCGCGACCGGCGGCGGTTGGGTGTCGAACTCGTTCAACCCCGTAATCTCCGCCGTGGGATCGCCGCCACTCACGAGCCACGACGCCCCACCGGGGACCCCGAGTCCGAATATTTCCTTCGCGCGCGGATTCAGCAGGTCGTCGAGATCCGTCGGGACGGCGAAAATGTACTCGGGGACGTAGCTGTCGGTCTCCCAGACGGCCTCCATCGCGGCGAACTTCTGCGGCTGGGTCTCGGCGACGTGTCGCGCGTAGGCGTCACCGTGGACCACCTGGAACGGCGCGGTGAGCAACAGCACGACGACGGCGATCTTGAGCGTCGTCTCCCAGAACTCCGGGTGCTCGACGGGGTACTCCCAGTGGTAGTGACGGAACAGGTGATAGGCGGCCACGCCAGCCATAAACAGCGCGACGGAGAGTACGGCGGCGTTCTGCATATGCACGAACATCCACGGGAACCGCGGGTTCGCGTAGGCCGCAATCGGGTCGACGAGCGAGATGAGCGTCTGTCCGTCCTCGACGACGAGTTCGTACCCGCGGGGCGTCTGCATCCAGGAATTCGCGATGAGAATCCACACCGCTGACAGCCACGTTCCCAGTCCGACGGCGACGGCCGAGACCATATAGAGCGCGTCGGAGACGCGCTCCCTTCCGAATACGAACACGCCGAGGAACGTCGCTTCGAGCATAAACGCCATCATCCCCTCGACCGCGAGCGGACCGCCGAAGAGCTCGCCCGCGGCCGTCGAGAACGCGGCGAAGTTCGTCCCGAACTCGAACTCGAGGACGATCCCCGTGACCGTTCCGACGACGAACGAGACGGCGAAGATCTTCGTCCAGAAGCGGCGTAACTGTTCGTACACCGGCTTCCCGGTTCGGATGTCCTTCCACGTGAAGTAGATGAGAAACGGGGCGAGCCCCATACTCATCACGGGGAAGATGATGTGAACGATCGTCGTGAGTGCGAACTGGAGTCGGCTGGCGAGGGCCGGTTCGATCATTGGTGGTGATTGCCGGGCGTAGCGTTGGCTGGCCCTTCCCGTGTACTACTGTGTGCGTGGTCAAGTGTCGCACGGTCGTTCCCATCGACTGGGAACCGTCGATCGAGGGGTGCGCCCGTCGGCATTGCTCGTGATTTTGACGGGGCTGCGGCAACTCCGCCGAGGATACCACGACTCGACGGCCGATTCGCCCGCTAGGCCAACACCTCGACCTCGTACCCCGCCCCTCTGAGCGCGTCGAGCACGTCGCCGATGTGGTCGTGCCCGCGCGTCTCGATATCGATCTCGACGTCGGCCTCGTTCATCGCCACGTCCCGTGAGGTCCGATCGTGCTGAATCGCGTAGATGTTCGCCCGCCGTCCGGCGATGATCTCGACGAGGTCCTGCAACGCGCCGGGACGATCCCGGAGGACGGTACGGATCTTCAGATACCGGCCGGTTTCGACCAGCCCGCGGACCAGGACCGTCGTCAACTGATTCGTGTCGATGTTGCCGCCGCACAGCGCCGGAACGATCGTCTCGCTCCCCTCGTAGTCGAAGGTGTCGAACAACAGCGCCGCCAGCGGGACGGCCCCCGCGCCCTCGACGAGCGTCTTCGACCGTTCGAGCAGATACGTCAGCGCCACGGCGATCTGCTCGTCGTCGACGGTCACGACCTCGTCGACGCGCTCGCGGATGACCTCGAAGGGCCGCTCGCCGACCTTCCGGGTGGCGATGCCGTCGGCGATCGTGTTCACGGCGTCGAGTTCGGTGATGTGACCGGTCCGAACCGATTCCGGAAGCGACGCCGCCCCTTCCGCCTGGACGCCGATGAGGCGGACGTCGGGCTTTCGGGCTTTTATAGCCGTGGCGATCCCGGCGATCAGCCCGCCGCCGCCGACGGGTACGACGACGGTGTCGACTTCCGGACAGTCGTCGACGATCTCCAGGCCGATCGTCCCCTGTCCCGCCATCACTTCGTCGTCGTCGAAGGCGTGGACGTACGTCCGTCCCTCGTCGCGCTCGATCTCGTGGGCTTTCGCCTGTGCTTCGTCGTAGTCCGCACCGTAGAGGACCGTGCGCCCGCCGTACCGCTCCGTCGCTTCCACCTTCGAGATGGGGGCGTGCTCCGGCATCACGATCGTCGCGTCGACGCCCGAGCGCGACGCCGCGAGCGCGACCCCCTGGGCGTGGTTTCCCGCGCTCGCCGTCACGACCCCCGCTTCGCGTGCGCCGTCGTCCAACGTGGCGATTCGGTTGGTCGCCCCGCGGATCTTGAACGCGCCCGTCCGCTGGAACGTCTCGAGTTTGAGATGGACGTCCGCGCCGGTCATCTCCGAGAACGTGTGGGAGTACTCTAGGGGCGTCCACCGGACCACATCGTCGATCCGGTCGCGCGCCGCTTCGATGTCGGCGAGAGAGAGCATATCGACCGAAAGTACCCGGTCGCCGCGCCTAAATGTTCGTGTCTGGCAGGCGAGTCTGATCGGTATGGCTCCCCCATCGTAACGACGCCGAACCGCAGTATTCGTCTCACGTGCTGGCCGCACGCTCCCGGAGTTGTCTCGGTTAGAACCGTCGAACCGCTCCGCTCAGGGTGTTAAAGGGGGAAAGGGGGAATGCACGCGTGTGACGTGCACTCGGCTATGATCCCGGGAGATACATAAATATCCCCCACGCAGGGTGAAAGTGAAATCGGCCGACAGCGACCCCCTCCGCGCCGCTGTCTGACGGTTGTCTGTCGCACGTCCGATCCCGTGGTCGCCTCCTTGGCTTGGGTAGTTCGCCCCCGTCGGTCGAACCGAGGTCGGAAACGACTCTCCTCGGTCGAGGCGATTGCATCCGATTCGATGCGACTCCAGTCGAACAAAGCGAATTCGTCGGCCAAAACGGTACCGCGACGCCGACTCGCCTACCGCTCGTCGAGCGGCGGCACCGTCAGGTCATCCGGGCCGACATACCGCGCGCGCGGTCGAATCAAGCGGTTGTCGCCGTACTGTTCGAGGACGTGTGCGATCCACCCCGCGACGCGTGACATCGCGAAGATCGGGGTGTAGGTGTCGATCGGGATACCCATCTGGTAGTACGTCGACGCCGAGTAGAAATCGACGTTGGGCGCGAGCCCCTTTTCCTCTGCGATGTACTCCTCGATGGCGACGGAGTAATCGTACCACTTGGTGTCGCCCGCGGCCTCGGCGAGCGCCTTCGACTTCTCGCCGAGGATCTTCGCGCGGGGGTCCTTCACGTTGTAGACGCGGTGGCCGAATCCGGGGACGCGGCGTCCCTCCGCGAGCGCGTTCTCGACCCACTCGGTGGGTTCGACGTCGCTCTCGTCGACCTCTTTGAGCATTCGCATCACGTTGGCGTTCGCGCCGCCGTGCAGCGACCCGGAGAGCGTCCCCACGGCGGAGGTGACGGCGCTGTGGAGGTCAGCGAGCGTCGAGGCCGTCACCATCGCCGAGAACGTCGATGCGTTCAGGCCGTGGTCGGCGTGGAGCACGAGCGCGATGTCGAACGTCTCCGCGAGCACCTCGTCGGGTTCCTCGCCGTTGAGCATATACAGGAAGTTCTCGGCGTGGTCGAGGTCCTCTCGCGGTTCGATCGGCTCGTCGCCGTTTCGGATGCGCTCGAACGCCGCCAGCGCGGTCGGAACCTTTGCCGTGATTCGGCAGGCCATCCGCAGGTTCGCGTCGAGATCGGTCACGTCCTCGTGATCTGCGTCCTCGTCGTACGCCGACAGCGCGGAGACGATCGTTCGCAGCGCGGCCATCGGGACCTCCTCGGCCTCGGCGAGCTTTCTGACCACCGAGAGCACCTCGTCGTCGATCGATCTGGCCCCGGCCATCCACGACGCGAAATCCTGGAGCTCCTCGGCGTCGGGGAGGTCGTCGTGCCACAGCAGATAGACGACTTCCTCGTAAGACGCCTCGCGGGCCAGGTCCTCGATCGGGTAGCCGCGGTAGACCAGTTTCCCGGCGTCGCCGTCGATATAACTCAGTTCCGACTCGGCGACGAGGACGCCTTCCAGCCCCCGCTTTAGGTCGTCTGACATACCTATTCAGTTTCCTACCGTGTGAAAAAAGCGTTATCGTTTCCTGGTGTCGGACGACCCCCCGGCACCGCGCACGCCGATTCGCCGGTCCAGCGCGCGTGCGGACCATTCCGGTGCATCTGGAATACCAGCACAGCAGGAATACGGAAGCCGAAAGAGTTGTCGCGGACGCCTCGCACTGCGAGCACCAAGCGTTTTTGTCGTCCGCGTCGAACCGCGAGGTATGGATCCCCAGGACGTCGAGTACGAGCCGGTCAGCGTCAAGGAGGTGCTCGCGGAGATGAAAGACACCGCGGAGCTCCTCATCGATCTCTCGTACTCCGCCGTCCTCAACGGAAGCGACGAGATCGCCCGCGAGGTGCTGGAACTCGAAGGGCGGATGGATATCCTCCAGTTACAGGGGCGAATGAGTCTCCTGATGGCGGCTCGAAGCCCCGAAGACGCCGAACAGCTCGCGCCGGTGCTCGGCGTGATGGGCGCGGCCGAGAAGATCTCGAACGCCGCCGGAGACATCGCGAAGATCGTGCTCGAAGACATCGGGATGCCCGACGCGATCCGCACCGCGCTCCCCGAAGCGATTGAGGTGTTAGTCCGCGCGACCGTCGACGACGGCTCTCCGTACGCCGAGCGGACGCTCCTGGACATCAATATGGAGACCGAGATGGGCGTCCGCGTCATCGCCATCCGACGCGAGTCCGTCACGGGCAAGCGGCGCTGGCTGATGAACCCCGGCCCCGACAGCAGGCTACAGCCGGGAGACTCGCTCCTGCTTCGCGGTCCGCTGGACGGCATCGAGGCGGTCTACGAGTCCGTCTCGGGGAACCCCTACGAGGTCCCTGACGCGGTCGATCCGCCGATTGAGGACCTCGAACGTGCCGTCGATTCTATCACGCTGATGAAGGACATGAGCGAGCTCGCGGTCGATCTGGCCTACGGCGCGGTGCTGTTCGACAGCGAGGGGGTCGCCGAGGAGGTCAAAGAGCTCGAAGCCGAAGTGGACGCGCTGAAATCCCGGTTCGAGGCGTGGACGCTGCGCGCGGCGAGCCGCGTCGAGGACCCGGTTCGACTCCGCGGGCTCGTCCATCTCGCCTCGGCGACGGAGGTCATCTCCGACGCGGCACTCGAAATCAGCGAGGGCGTCCTCCGCGGCATCGACGCCCATCCCGTCGTGGCCGCCGCCGTCGAGGAGTCCGACGAGGTGATCGTTCGGCTCTCCGTCGCTCCCGACGCCCCGCTCGCGGGCACGACGCTCGGCGAACAGATGGTCAAGACCGAAACGGGAATGCGTGTGATCGCCGTCCGCCGCGGCGGCGACGACGGCGAATGGGTGGTCCAGCCGGGGTCGATGACGGAACTCCGCGGCGGCGACGTCATCATCGCGAAGGGGACCCGCGCCGGGGCGAATCGGCTGAGCGAACTCGTCGGAGATGCGAGCGATTTCGACGAATAGCGATTCGACGAATAGCGGCTGCCAGCCACGCACTACGCTCGACGCGGTGGCACACGCTACGCAGTGCTACACCCTATGCAGTCTACACGCTACGCAGTGCTACAACTCTCTAGTCAGTCGAACCACTTCGACGACCGTGAGGGCCGACGCGACGAGCAGCGCCGTCGACGTCGCGAGGACGAACGCGAGGACCAGAAACCACCCTTCGGGACCCAGCACGGGATACTCGCGCGTTCCCGCGAAGGGGCCGAACAGTTCCAACACGCGGGCGACGTAGACGGCGACCGCGAGGGCGACGCCGACGCCGACGCCGATGGCCGCGTTTCGCGGGACGCGGAGCGCGCGGACCAACCCCGATTGCGGTGGTCGGTCGGGAACCTCTTCGCTCACACCGAACCCTTTCCACGCGGTCGACAAAGCGTCGTCGGTCAGTCCCGTGCCCCGGCGACCAGCCACGAGACCGCACGCAGGCGACGCCGTGGCGGAGACCGAACCCCTAAAGGCCGACCCCTCCGAGAGTCGAGTAATGACGACACTCGGCACGGCGAGTGCGGCCCCCGGCGAGCTTGATACGGGCCGTCTGGCGGTGGGCGAATCCCGCGACGGCTCGACCGTCGGGCTGCCCTGTGCGGTCGTGAACGGCGCCGAAGACGGGAAGACACTCTATCTGCAGGCGGCCTCCGACGGCGACGAACTGAACGGTGTCGGCGTCATCAGCCGGGTCGTCCCGCGGCTCGACCCCGCGGAGCTCTCGGGAACGATCCTCGTCGTCGGCATCGTCAACTACCACGCGTTTCAGGTGGCTGAGCACCGGAACCCGATCGACGACACGAAGATGAACCGCGCGTACCCCGGCGACGAGAACGGGACCTCTTCGGAACGCATCGCCGCGGCGACGTTCGACGCGGCGACCCGCGCGGACCTGATCCTCGATCTTCATCAGGGGTCGACCTCCCGGATGATCGACGAGGTCCGCGTCCGCTGCGGCCGCCGCCACCGCCTTCACGACGAGTGTCTCGACCTCGCGAAAACGTTCGGCTGCGGTCACATCCTCGATCAGAAGGGCCCCGAGGGACAACTCGCTCGCGCGGGTCCCGACAAGGGAATTCCGACGATCGATCCCGAACTCGGCGGCTGCGTCGGCTGGGACGACGACAGCATCGCTACTGGTGTCGACGGCGTGTTCAACGTGCTCCGCGCGTACGGTTTCCTGCCGGGCGAGGCGACCACTGACCGGCAGATCCGCGCGAGGGGATTCGACCAGTACGGCTCGCCGAGCGGCGGACTCGTCCGTTTCGACGTCGACCTCGGCGAGCGGGTCACCGCGGGTGACCTCCTCTTCGAGGTGACGGACGTCTTCGGCGAGTTGAAGGCCCGCGTGACCGCGAAGAACGACGGCATCTTCTGGCGCACCCGCCGACTGCCGCAGGTCGCGACCGGCGAGTACGTCTGCTCGGTCGGGACCACCGTCGACACGTACTGAGATGCGTTCCGCGCTCTCCCTCTCCTGTTCCGCCTGCGATCGAACGTACGACGAGTGGGCGTGGCGCTGTGACTGCGGCGCTCCGCTGGATTTCGAATCTCGGTTCGGCCCCGAGGAAGTCGGGACGGACCCACCGGAGTCGTGGGCGGACACCCGCGCCGGTCTGTGGTCCTTTCACGACCTGCTCCCGGTCGACTCGCGCGTCTCGCTCGGCGAGGGGCTGACGCCGCTCGTCGACGCGCCCGACTGGAGCGCGGCGTTCAAACTCGAATACGTCTTTCCCACCGGCTCATTCAAGGACCGCGGCGCGACGGTGACGCTCTCGCTGGCGGCCGAGCTCGGCGTGGACCGAGTCGTCGAGGACTCCTCGGGCAACGCGGGCGCGTCGATCGCGACCTACGCGGCCCGGGCGGGTATCGACGCCGAGATCTACGTCCCGGCGTCGGTCAAACCCGCGAAGCGCCGGACGATCGAGCGGACCGGCGCGACGGTCGTCCCGGTGAACGGGAGTCGCGAGGACGTGACGGCCGCCTGCGTCGACGCCGTCGAGCAGAGCTCAACAAGTCCCCCCTCTCAGGCTCGTGGGGACGCCGTCGATTCCGGGGGCGCGTGGTACGCCTCCCACGCCTGGAACCCGGCCTTTTTCGCGGGCACGGCGACGTTCGCCTACGAGGTGTGCGCCCAGCGGGACTGGGACGCCCCGGACGCCGTCGTCGCACCCCTCGGGCACGGCACGCTCTTTCTCGGTGCCTATCGCGGCTTTCGCGACCTCTACGACCTCGGCTGGATCGACCAGATGCCGCGACTCCTCGGCGCGCAGGCCGCCGGATACGCGCCGATCGCCGCGGAACTCCACGGGTCGGAAGCGGTCGGAACGAACGACGTCGCCGACGGCATCCAGATCCGAGAGCCGGTCCGAAAATCGCAGATCCTCGACGCGATCGACGCCACCGACGGCGACGCCATCGCGCTCTCGTCCGCGGCGGTCGAGCGCGAACTCGACGCGCTCCATCGACGCGGGTTCTACGTCGAGCCGACCAGTGCGGTCGCCCCCGCGGCGCTCGGCGTTTACCGCGAACGCGGCGTCGTCGCTCCCGACGACGACGTCGTCGTCCCGCTCACCGGGAGCGGTTTGAAACTGTCGTGATCCCGTGTCTGCCGGTCACCGGCGGCGCATCTGCTCGTCCCAGTCGATCCACTCCTGCTCCCAGCCGGTCCTCGCGAAATAGCCGGGTTCGCTGGCGCGCTCGGCGTCCTCTCTAATAGTCCGATTTCGCGCGGGTGCGCTCCCCTGCTCGCCGTCGACGAGCAGCGGCTTGAACGCCACCGGACCGCAGCGCTCGACCACCGAGCCGGAATCGTCGACGACGGCGAGAGTCTGTTCGGGACCGCCGAGCGGGAGGACGAGTTTGCCGCCGGGGGCGAGCTGCTCGACGAGTCGCTTCGGCGGTTCGATCGCCGCGGCCTCGACTAAGATCCGATCGAAGGGGGCGTACTCTTGGAATCCGCGCGCGCCGTCGCGGGCGTCGACGAGGACGCCCCCGTAGCCCGCGGATTCGAGGTTCGACCGCGCCGCGTAGACGAGCCGTCGATCGATGTCGACCGCGTGGACGCGCGTGTCGCCGACGAGTTCGGCGAGGATCGCGGCCGTGTAGCCGACACCCGCGCCGACGACGAGCACGTCGCCGGTCGGCTCGGTGTCTGAGTCCCTATCCGAATCGCCGTCGCTCGCCGAGTCGCTGTCTGTCGCCGAGCCGCTATCGATCGCTGAGTCGGGAAGCGCGACGTTCCGCGCGTCGACGTCGAGCGCGGTCAGGAGGCGCGCGACCATCTCGGGAGCGAGCACCGTCGTCCCGGCGACCTCGCTCCGGCCGTCGTACGGCGCGTCGTCGATGAAGTCCTCGCGGGGGACCGTCCGCATCGCGAGCGCGACGGCCCCGTCGATCGACAGCCGCGCCTCCAGGCTGTCGACCATCTCGCCGCGGAGGTCCCCGGGGTCCATATTCGCACTCCGGCGCGCGCACTAATCAACTGCACGCTCCGCGCTCCGCAACTAGATATTCCAGCGCAATCAACCGGACATTTCCGCGTCACCAACCAGCCATTTCAGCGCCACTGACAGGGCATACCGGAGTCATCAGTGGTTGGTCGACCAGGGCCGCATCGCCGATGACAGTTCGACTAGTCCCGTCTCGCCGACGGCTCTGCCGCTCTCTCATCCGGAAACGTCGCCACCGACCGCTCACCCGCGAATCCGGACGAACCGCACGCCTCCGTGCTCGCTCCGGTCGAACGTCCCGTTCTCGCACTTTTCGAGGACGACGAGTTCTTGATAGACGTCGCCGACGGGAGCGACGAGGCGACCGCCGGGCGCGACCTGCTCGCGGAGCGCGCTCGGAACGCTGGGTGCGGCGCAGGTGAGGTACGCGCCGTCGAACGGGGCGTGTCCGGCCCACCCCTCCCGTCCGTCGCCGACGCGGATCGAAACGCGACGCTCGTATCCCAGTCTGGAGAGTGTCTCACGCGCCTTCGATGCGAGGTCGGGATCGAATTCGACCGAGTAGACGTGTCCCTCTGAAACCAATTCGGCGGTCACCGCGGCGTGATAGCCGCAACCGGTCCCGATTTCGAGGATCTGCCGATCGGGAGTGGGATCGAGCAACTCGGCCATCACAGCGACCATATGCGGCGCGCTCACGGTCTGTCCGCTGCCGATCGAGAGCGGCATGTCGTCGTAGGCGCGGTCGCGGATGCCTCGGGGGACGAACTCGTGGCGCGGCACGGCTTCGAGGGCGTCAGCGACACGGTCGCTCTCGACGTGTCCCCGCTCGCGCAATCGCTCGACGAGCGCTCGTCGTTCGGCTGCCCGTTCGGTGCTCACGATACAGCGTTAGCGCTCCGCGCAGTCGAATCTTTCCCCGAGGGAACTGGCTGAAAACCGGTTCGTTACCAGGCCGACCAGGCCGACGTGGTCTGGTCCGTGCCGTAGAGTCGCTTGACGTCTTTCGCGTACACCATATCTCCGTCGTGATCGAACTTCCCGTGACGGTACTCGGGCGCGTCCTGGCGGACCTGAATCGCCTTGATGATGAACTCCTCGTCGCCGAAGGACTCGGTCTCGCCGACGACGAACTCGTGGTCGCCAGGCAGTTGCAGGTCGAAGCTCCGCGTGTCCTTTCGATCGCCGGTGCCCTCCTTCGGGTTGACGGTCACGTTCACCGTCACGTTGTCGACGGCGCGGGTCCAGATCGTGTTGACCTCTTCGACCGTCGCCTCCTCGGCGCGCTGCTCGGGGCCGACCTCGATCCCGGTAATTCGGACGAGCATTATCGCCTCGGGGCTGTCGACGATGAACTCCTCGCCGACCGCGACCGTCTCGTCAAGCGGCGCGTCGACGGTCGTCGAGAACGACTCGTCGTCCTGGGAGACGATGACGTCGCGTTCGACTTCCGTCTCCGATTCGATCCGAACCTTGTGCACGTGGCTGCACTCCGTGCATCGGACGGTGCGGTGGCCGCCGCCCTCTTTCAGTACCTCGTGGACCGTCGGTTCGGCGGGCGAACAGGAGGGACATTCGACCGCGATGCGGTCCTGTGGTGCGCTCATACGGCCTCCTATCCCGTCTGGCCGTAAAAGTCCGCCCTTCCGCACGTCGCGTGGGAGGCGCTGGCTCACTCGGCTCCCGCTCGCGGCTTCGCCGCTCGACGTCGGGGTCGTAGACCTCCCCCACTCACGGTTTCACCGCTCGCTCACCGAGGCAGTTCTACTGCCTCGCCGTCCGCCGTCACGGTCGGCTCCCGAATGATCCCGTCGAGGTGCAGCGGCGCGTCGGTGTCGCCGCCGATCCCCGCGTCGTCGCCGATGGCGATGTGGACCGTACCCGCGGCCTTCTCATCTAAGAGCACCGAGCCGACGAGTTCGGTCACGCCCACGTTGGTGCCGATGCCCAACTCCGCGAGGTTGTAGGCGTCGCGGCCGACCTCCTCGGCTGCCGCCTCGACTTGGCCGCGGATTTCGTCGTCGGAAATATCGGTCACGTACCCGTCTTCGACCTCGAAGCGGAGCGTCTCTCCGTCGCCGAGCAATCCGTGCGGACGCATCGTGCCGTCGACGACGTAGGTGCCGTTCGCGTTCGTCGGCGAGACGAACACCTCGCCCGCGGGGAGGTTCGAGAACCCGCCCGCCTCGTGGACGATGCCGGTGTCGGTGTTCCACGACCTGCCCGCCATCTCGAAGGTGATGTCCGTCCCCGCGGGCGCGGTCACCCGGATCTCCTCGGCGTCTCCCACCTGGTCGAGGACGTCGCGGCAGTGCCCCGCGATGGCGTCGTAGTCGGCGTCCAACCCCGTGACGAAGACGTCTTCGGTGATTCCGGGGAGCGTCGCCCCGCGTGCGCCAGCCTCGCAGGCGCTTCCGCGGGCGCGAGTGTGGCTGATGCTCTTCGTCGTCGGCGCGAGGAAGACGTCGGCGGCGGCCATCGCGGCCGCGACCGGCGCGGGCGGTTCCTCGCCGTGCTGGTCGCCCGGCGGATATCGGAGGATCGTCGTCTCCTCTGTGACCGCGCGTGCGGCCTCGTACAGGGCCTCGCCGATCGGCCGCCGCTCGTCGTCGGTCACGATCACGCACGACTCCGACGCGTCGAGTGCCATACACTGCTCGATCGCCGTCGCCGCGGCGGTCGCGAGTCCGTCGTTCGACATACGCCCGTCTGCGTCGTCCGCGGAGTTAGGCGTTCGGATTATGCCGGTTCTATCGACGGAGCGTCGTCGAAACGGGGGTCAACGCGTGGTCGGCGGCAGTACTCGGATCCGGGGAAATCGCCCGCATTACTCGCCGAGGAGTTAATTTCTCGACGATTCGCTCCGAAATAACTATGCGTCTGCTCCCCGGATTTCCGGGTGATGATACGAGTGGGTGTCAACGGCTACGGAACGATCGGCAAGCGGGTCGCCGACGCCGTCGCGGCCCAGCCCGATATGGAAGTCGTGGGCGTTGCCAAGACACAGCCCAACTTCGAGGCGCACACCGCCGTCGAGCGCGGCTACTCGATGTACGCGGCGATCCCCGAGCGCGCGCCGCTCTTCGGCGACGCGGGAATCGACATCGCGGGCGTCGTCGACGAGATGGTCGCCGACGCCGACGTGATCGTCGACTGCACGCCCTCGGGTATCGGCGCGGAGAACCGATCGCTGTACGCCTCCTACGACACGCCTGCCATCTTCCAGGGCGGCGAGGGTGCGGAGGTCGCCCAAGTGAGCTTCAACGCCCGTTCGAACTACGACGACGCCCGCGGCGCGGACACCGTCCGCGTCGTCTCCTGTAACACCACGGGACTCTCGCGCATCGTCGCGCCGCTGGAGGAATCATACGGCGTCGAGAAGGTTCGCGCAACGCTCGTTCGCCGCGGCGGCGACCCGAGCCAGAACTCCCGCGGTCCGATCAACGACATCCTCCCGGACCCGATCGCAATCCCCTCGCATCACGGGCCCGACGTGAAGACCATCTTCCCCAATCTCGAAATCGACACGATGGGACTGAAGGTGCCCGCGACGCTGATGCACGTCCACGCGCTCAACGTCACGCTCGAATCGGACGTGACGGCCGCACACGTCCGCCAACTCTTGGAGGGCGAGTCCCGCGTGTACGTCATTCCGGAGGGGCTCGGCCTCGACGGGGCTGGCAAATTAAAGGACTTCGCGCTCGACGCCGGACGTCCGCGCGGGGACCTCTGGGAGAACTGCGCGTGGGGCGAGTCGATCGCCGTCGAGGGCCGCGACCTGTATCTCTTCCAGGCGATCCACCAGGAGTCAGACGTCATCCCCGAGAACGTCGACGCCATCCGCGCGATGACGGAGTCGGCCGACGCCGAGGAGAGTATCGAACGCACGAACCGGACGATCGGTATCGGTCTCGCGGGCAACCCCTCCGGCTTCGACGAATCCGATCGGGTCGGCGTCGAAGCCGCAGACGACTGATCTCTGCCGCAGACGACTGGTTCCTGTCGCCGAGCACCGAACGACGGCGACGGACGTTTATTAGCTGGCCGGGCGTGTCCCCGCCCGTGACCGACGACACCCCCTCTCCGGACTCCTCGATCCCGGAATCGGACCGCGAAGACCTCCAGCGACTGCTCGCCGCGTTCGACGCCTTGGCGGAGACCGTCGATTCTCCGACGGAACGCGAGCGGGTGCGGAGCGCTCGGCGCGCGGCGGTCGTCGCCGCTGCGGACGCACCCGTGTTCGGAAAAGTCATCCGCGGGTTCGATCGGAGCGACCTCGCGGAGGCGTTCCTCGGGTGCGTGCTGTTCGGCATCCCGATGTTCGTCGAGGGCGGCACGAACGAGGTCGGACAGGTGTTGGCGACCCGCCCGATTTCGCTCGTCGGTACTGCCCTCGGGACGATCGGGCTCGTCGTCGGGATCCTCTACGTCGCGGACATCCAGGACGTGCGGGTGCAGGACCCGTTCTTCGGCCTCATACCGCGGCGGCTCGTCGGCATTCTCGGCGTTTCGTTTCTCACGGCGCTGGTCGTGATGACCGCGTGGGGCCGAGTCGAGTGGTCGACGCCGGTGCTCGCGCTCGCGACGATCGTCGTCGCGTTCGTTCCGATGAGCGTCGGCGCGGCCCTCGGAGACATCCTTCCCGGTACCTGACCAGCGACACGAGGTCGCACCCGAGTCAGCGTTCGGATCGCTTCACTCGCGTTTCAGCGCTTCGACGCCAGCGAGCGGCTGGCCGGTCAGCGCGCGGATGTACGCGCCGCCCGCGATCGAGACGTGATCGAAGTCGGCCTCGTCCATCCCGTACATCTCGATCGCGCGGGAGGTGTCGCCGCCGCCGACGACGGAGAAGCAGTCGGTCTCGGAGATCGCTTCGAGCACGGTGACGGTCCCGATCGAGAAGCGCTCGTCCTCGAAGACGCCGAGCGCGCCCTTCACGAATACGGCCTCCGAGTCGCGGACGACGTCGGCGTATCCCTCCGCGGTCCTGGTTCCGATGTCCAGGAAAGAGACATCCTTCTCCTCGATCGCGTCGACGTCGATCTCGGCTCGCTCGCCCGCGTCGTCCTCGTAGGCCAGGTCTGTCGCGAGCGTGATCTGCTCGCCCCGCTCGTCGAGCATCTCCTCGACCACCTCGTGGTTCGCCTCCCACTGGGAATCGTAGAGATCGGCGTCGGGATCGAGGTCGAATCCGACCGGGTGGCCCGCGGCGCGGAGGAACAGTTCGCCCGCGATGCCGCCGAGCAGGAAGCCGTCGACTTTGTCACCCAGGTTATTCATCACGTCGATGACGTCCGTCGCCTTGGTGCCGCCGACGACCATCGTCACCCGGCCGTCGAACTCCTTGCCAGCGATGGCGGTGTTGGCCTCGTACTCCGTCTGCATCACGCGCCCGGCGTAGGCGGGAAGTACGAGCGGGAAGCCGACGAGCGAGGCGTGCGAACGGTGCGCGGCCGAATAGGCGTCGTTGACGTACGCGTCGACGTGCGGCGCGAGCGACTGCACGAACTCGCTTTCGGCCTTCGTCTCGGGGGCCTCCTCGGGCAGTTCGTCGTCGCACATCCGCGTGTTTTCGAGGAGGAGGATTTCCCCCGGTTCGAGCGCCTCGATGGCGTCGATCGCCGTCGCTCCATAGGTGTCGGCGACGAAGCCGACGTCGCGGTCGACGTGGTCGGCGAGGATGTCGGCGTGGCCCGCCAGCGAGACGAAATCGTCGCGTCCGGGTCGCCCCTGGTGGGCGAGAAGCACGACGCGGTGTCCCGCCTCGGCGAGTTCGCGCACGGTCTCCGCGTGGCGCTCGAAGCGGCGGTTGTCCTGCGGCTCGCCGTCGACGATCGGTGAGTTCATATCGAGGCGGACGAGCACGCGCTGCTCGGTCGGGAGGTCGTCGAGCGTCTCGAACGTGGCGGTCGGCGTGGATGTGGGCATCGGTGGCTGTGAGATGGATTCGGGAAGGACTTACTTAGTCGTAGTCGGATCCGGTCGCGGCGAATCCGGTCACCGGAGTGTCGTCTCGGTGGAGCGCTTGACTGGGTGTCGTCTCGGTGGAGCGGCTCAGCCGTACGTGACGTAGTGGGCGACGTCGAGCATCCGGTTCGAGAAGCCGTACTCGTTGTCGTACCACGTCAGGATCTTGTAGAGGCCGCCGTCGTTGACCTGATTCGTCGACTGCAGGTCGACCGTCGAGGAGAAGGGGAGTCCCTGAATGTCCGAGGAGACGACCTCGTCGTCGGTGTACCCGAGGACGCCCGCCAGGGGACCGGAGTCGGCGGCCGCGCGGAAGGCGCCGTTGATCTCGTCGGTCGACGGCGCGGCGTCGAGGGAGACGACGAGCTCCGTGATCGACCCGTTCGGAACGGGCACGCGAATCGCCATCCCGTCGAGTTTCCCCTCGAGTTGCGGGAGGATCTCGGTCGTCGCCTTCGCCGCTCCGGTCGAGGTGGGGACGATGTTCTCGGCTGCCGCACGCCCGCGGCGCTGCTTCGAGTGCGGGCTGTCGATGAGGTTCTGACTGCCGGTGTAGGCGTGGACCGTCGTCAGGAGGCCGCTCTCGATGCCGAACTCCTCGTCGAGCACTTTCGCGACCGGGCTGACGGAGTTCGTCGTACATGAGGCGTTCGAGACGACGTCCTCGCCGTCGTACTCGTCGTGGTTGACGCCGTAGACGAGTTGCTTGACCGGTTCCTCGCCCTTCGGCGGCGCGGAGATAATGACCTTCTCCGCGCCCGCTTCGAGGTGGGCCGAGGCGTCCTCCTTCGTGCGGAAGATGCCGGTACACTCCAGGGCGACGTCGACGTCGAGTTCGTCCCACGGGAGCTTCGTGGGATCTTGGACGTTGAACAGCGGGACCGACGTGTCGCCGACGACGAGTGAATCGCCGTCGCGGGAGACCTCGTCGAGTCGACCCATCACGGTGTCGTACTTCGCGAGATAGGCCATATCCTCGAAGTCCATCACGTCGTTGATGCCGACGAGTTCGATCTCCGGGTGGTCACGAACCGCCCGAAAGACGTTGCGACCGATCCGCCCGAACCCGTTCAGGGCGACCCGGACGCTGTCTTCGACCCCCGCCGCGGCGTTCAAGTCGAATTTTTCACTCATATTTGAGTACACATATTCCATATACTTGAATCCCTGTGTCATTAAATTCGTCCCGATATCTCCGGATATCGACTTCGATAGTCTTTGTACCGTGTGATTTGTGGAGTTTTATTCGACTCTCTCACATCCGAATCGCCTCCAGTACGTGCAGAACCAATCATCAAACGCGTTACTTCAAACGGAAATGATCAGAACCAATCAGTTTATCCGCGTGAGGAACTCTAAACGGCATAGACCGGGACACGGTGGCGTGCTCTGCCACTGTCCGGCCGAATCGGCCGGGGGGAGAAGGCTTTTCTCCGGAACCTCCCTACGATGGTTCGATGAGAGACGACCGCGACGACCCGTTCGACGATTTCTTCGATGGGATCGAGCGGATGATGGACGAAATGACTGGGAGCGACGCCACTGGGTTCGCCACGGAGACCCACGTCGACGTCTACGACGAGGGATCGTCGCTCCGACTCGTCGCCGATCTCCCGGGTGTCACGAAGGACGGCGTCGAGTTGCAGTGCGACGGCGAGGTGCTCACAATCTCCGCGGCCGGTGACCGCCGCGAGTACGACGAGCGCGTCCGACTGCCCGCGCGCGTCGACGAACACTCCGCGAGCGCCTCGTTCAACAACGGCATTCTCCAGGTCACGTTCGAGAAGATCGACGACTCCGCCTCGATCGACCTCGAGTGAGCCGTCCAGCCCGCTGAACCGTTCGCGTATTTTTACTCGGAGACCCGCTTCCTGACGATCGACGCCGAACGGCAGCGGGTTCGCTATCCGTGCGTTCGCAACGGTTTGTCAGCCGATCGAGCGCTGCCGTTCGAACGCGTGAGTGGAGGCGTCCAGAAACCAGGATAGCGAGTGCCGCCGCTGGAATGGCGAGTCAGCAGCAAAAGCGCGGTTCGTCGCGCGTCGATGGACCGGACGCGACCTTACGAGACGAGCAGCTTCTCGCCCTTCTCGACGTCGATGCGGCACGGCGGCGACATCTTGTTGTACGCGCGTCGGAGTGCGTCCTTCGCGATGTCCGCGTGCTCAGGCTGGCAGTAGATGGTGAAGACGCGCTCGTTGTTCTGAACGCGCGCGGCGGTGCCGACGGGCTTGCCGAACGCCTGTCGCATTCCGTCGGAGACACGGTCCGCACCCGCACCGGTCGCCTGCTTGTTCTCGCGCAGGATCTGGTGGGGGAACTTCCGGAGGACCATCTTGTAGTTCTCCTGGCCGACCTCCTTGAGCATCACGCGGTTCGCCGACAGACGCGCCGACTCCAGCGAGCCGTGGCGGATCTGACACTCCTCTCCGAGGCGGAGGCTGATCTGGATCGGGTAGTCCTCCGGACCGGTCTGGAGGTTACCCATATTGTGCTGTGCGATCTTCGAGCCGGGAATCCCCGTGACGTAGTCGCGCCGCGTGTAGGACGGCTTCGACAGTTCCCGGTACATTGAGGCGGGTTTGTCGGACATAGTTACTTGTGCGGAACAACGCCGATACGACCTAAAAGCGCTTCGAACTGTTCGCCGACCTCACCGGGGGGTCCCTTCCGAAGCCACGTTCGCGGTCGGATCGACCGGCACGAACGCGAGATCCAGTTCGTCGAGCAGCGCGGCCGCGCGGTCTGTGACCGACGGAGCGACGAGCAGTCCGCGAACGCCCTCGTCGGGGAACTCCTCGTCGACGGCCTCGACGTACCGCCGAAGTTGGCTCGCGGCCGACGGACCGACTCGTCGGCGTTTCAACTCCACGACGACCGGCCGTCCCTCGGCGTCCGCACCGAAGATATCCACGGGGCCCGCGGCCGTCTCCCGTTCGGTCGCCGTCGGCTCGAACCCCGGTTCGACGAGCGCCGGATCGTCGAGGATTCGCTGGCGCAGGTCCTCCTCGCTCCCGGTCAGTCGGAGGTCGCTCCGATCGCTCACCTCGTAGGCGGTCACCTGCTCGACGCGCTCGAAGGCGACGTCGAGTCGCTCCGTCGGCGAGGAGCGCTCGCTGCGGATTCGCAGCTGCCCGTCCCGAACGCTCGCGCGGTGGACGCAGCCCGGTGGTTGCCAGTTGACCGGCTTGCGGTTCTCGTCGGTGTGGACGAGGATCGTTCCGTCGGGCTTGCAGACGACGAGCCTGTCACCCGGACCGAGTTCCGAGGACGCCCGCCCGTCGTAGTCGACGCTACACCGACCGAAGGCAGTCACCATCCGACCGTCGCCGAACGCGGCCTCTAAGAGTCCCAGGGCGTCGCGGTGGGTCGGTCGGTGCAGCGTCGTCACGGACATCGATTTCACTCCCCGTTGGCGCTCGCCGGGTAAAAACGGCGCGTCGTCGAGGTCGCCCCGCCGTCACGGGATCACCGCGACACGACGTCGCGGAAGGTAACGGCGGCGACCGCTCCGACCCCGTTCACCACCGCGTCGGCAACGCTCGCCGTGCGGGTTGCCAGCGGGGCCTGCACGAGTTCGACGCCGAGACCGACTGCGGCGGCGAGCGCGACGGCGACCAACAGCGATCCCAGTCTGGAACTCCCTCCCACATCGGCGGCGTCGACCGCATCGGCTGCGTCGACCGCATCGGCTGCGTCGCCCGTATCGGCCGCGTCGGTCGTCTCGAGACTGTCGGCGAGGAGCCACGCGAGAACGCCGTACGCGACGACGTGGGAGAGGGCGAACACGTCGATCCGACTCGCCAGGGATCCGGCGACGCCGAGTTGTCCGCCAGATTCGGGTTGCCCGACCGGTCCCAGTAGGCCGCCGACCGCGGAAAATACCGCGGTCGGGTCGAGGACCGAGGCGAGGACGACGACCCCGATCCACGCGGCCGCGACGCGTCTCGCGAGCGGTCGCGACGGCCGACTGCCGTCCATCACCGGAACTCGCTCACCATCCCGTCGAGCATCGCCTTCCCGGACTTCAGCAGCGACGGTTTGGTGAGGGTGTCGACTTCCTCGCGCGTGAGCTTGAAATCGAAGAGTTCGAGGTTCGCTTTCAGGTGCGTCTCGTCGGTCGATTTCGGAATCACGACGACGTCGCGGTGCTGAATCGCCCACCGGAGCACGATCTGTGCGGGGGTTTTCTCGTACCGCTCGGCGAGCTCTCCGACGTCGTCGTCGCCGAGGACCGTTCCGCGGGCCAGCGGGCTGTAGGCGGTCAGAAACATCCCCTCCGACTGGCAGTACCGCAACATCCGGCGCTGCGGCTTGTACGGGTGAAACTGGATCTGGTTTGTGACGATCGGCGTCTCGGCGGCCGCACGCGCGCGGTCGAGAAACACCTGCGGGAAGTTGCTGACGCCGACGTTGTACACTTCTCCCAGTTCGACGAGGCGGTCCATCGCGCGCATCGTCTTCGAGACCGAGACGATCGGGTTGGGCCAGTGGAGCAAGAGGAGATCGACGTACGGAGTATCGAGTCGGTCGAGACTCGCCCTCGTCGACTTGATCAGGTTATCGTAGCCCGCGTTTCGCGGCGAAACTTTCGTCGTGAGAAAGATATTGTCCCGATCGACGTCCGCGTCGGCGATCGCGCGCCCGACCTCCTCCTCGTTCCCGTACAACTGCGCCGTGTCGACGTGTCGGTATCCGAGTTCGAGCGCCGTCGACACCGTCTCGTAACACGCCTCGCCGGTGAGTTGCCACGTCCCGAGCCCCACCTTCGGAACGCGCGTGCCGTACGCCTCGGCGTACTCCATCTCGACGTCCTCCTCGTCCATACGGGACCGTTCGGTCGCCGCCACCGAGAACGTGTCGGCGGACGCAACTATCGTTGTTCGTGATTTCGAGTGGTGTCATCTCGCAGACGACGTCGCCACTCCGCGTGTGATGAAATGAGAATAGTTCAGAGAACTGCCGCAACCGAATCGGACTCGTCTGCCCGCTCGCCGCCAGCCTCCGTCCGCTACCGCAGTCGCGTTGACTTCTCCGAGTTACAGGCGCTCGAGGTTCGTCGCGCGCGGGCCCTTGTCGGCCTGCTCGATGTCGAACTCGACTTCCTGTCCCTCTTCGAGGTCCGGGCCGCCGATATCTTCCATGTGGAAGAAGACGTCCTCGTCAGCGTCGTCAGTCGAAATGAAGCCGTAGCCGCCCGTGTCGTTGAAGAAGTCAACCTTACCGTTTGCCATTGCAACCGTACCGAGTGGCCCGCGATGTATAACTGTTGTGCGATGCGTGGTACCACGGGTTTCGAGAACCGCTGTCTCTCCACTCGCCGCGTCAGCCGAACAGCCGATCCAGAATCGACCGCTCGGACGGGCGCTCGGCGAGCAGCACAGAGCACTCGACCTCGTTGACGACGTCGAGGTGCAGCGTGTCGGTCAGGAGCCGAGACAGCAGTCCCCGCTCCGTCGCACCGAGGATCATCAGGGTGTGATCTCTCGCTTCCCGTTCGATTGCGGTCTCGACGTCCCCGGCCTCGACGTGGAGGTCGGCGTCGGTGAGCTCGTGATCGAGCGCCCACGTTTCGAGGAACTGCTGTCCGGACTCCACCTCGCCGTCGTCGTCGACCACGTGGAGCAGCGACACCGCCGACCCGACGGCCGTCTGAAGCATCCGAACGACTTCGGCGCTCAGGTCTGAATCCGGGCCGCCGTAGGTGGGCAGGAGAATTCTGGAGGCGTCGAGGCCGCGGTCCTTGACGATCAGGAAGTCACACGGTAGCTGGTTCGTGAGTTCCGCGAGGGGCCGTTCGGCGCGCGCATCGCTCCACAGGCGGTTGTCCTCCCACCCCATCACGACGAGATCGGGACTCGTCCGCCGGGCGGTGTTGAACACCTCCTCGAAGGACCGGTTGGTGACGACGAGTGACGTCTCGAACCCGACGTCGTATCCCGCCGCAGTCTCGTGAATCGGCTCCATCAGGCGTTCGGACTCCCCGGAGATGCGCTGTCGCTGTCGGGCGCTCGGATCGGCCGGGCGGTTTCCGGGCGTTTGGATCACGTGCACCGCGTGGACGGTCGCGTCCTCCTTCGCGCTCGCGAGGGTACACGCCAGATCGACGAGCCCCGATTCGGTTCGCGGGTTCGCGATCGGGACCATAATCCGGAACCCGCCGTCGCGCGAGAGCGACCGCTCCGAAGGGTCCAAAATCGGTACGTACGAGCGTCCGACGAGGCGTCCGAACAGCCACTCCCGAAGGGTGAGGCGGCGTTCGATCCCCTCGAACCGGGCCGATTCGAGTCGGTCGCGACTCGTCTGGAAGAAGTTGACGAGTGTGACGAGCGCGACGCCGCCGATCGTGTTACCGAGGAGGACCGGTAGGACGAAATCTGTGATGCCCGCTATGAACGCCAACTCGCCGTACAGCACGAGATACCACGCCTCGGAGAACGCGACGACGGAGTGGAACAGGCCGCCGACCGGAATCGCGAGGAACGCCAGGTACGTCACGACGATCCGCGAGATGGTATCGCGCGAGCTGAATCCCACCCAGACGACTCCGGCGACGATGAGTCCCGCGAAGACGGCCTTCGAAAACAGCGCCCACCATCCCACTTCGAACGCGCCGTGACGGGCGAGAGAGAGCGCTTCGTCGGCCGCGGCGGGGTCGAACACGTCCCCCCACACGAGCACGAGCGTTCCGATCGCGCCGCCGACGAAGTTGCCCAACAGAACGATCGTCCAGTGGCGCAACAGCGCCGGGAGGCTCGCGATCCGCTCTAACGTCAGTGCGACCGGAGGTAGCGTGTTCTCGGTGTACAGCTGATAGCCGCCGATGATGATGTAGATGAAGCCGAGCGGGTACAGGAGTGCCCCGACAATCTTGTTGTCCGTGATCGACGAGGCCGAGGCGTACAACAGAAACGTGATGCTGATCGCGAACCCGGCCGCGATGGCGCTGAAGAACAGTTCGCGTCCGGTCGAGGTGACTTCCTCGTCGGCCGCGGCGACGATGCGCTGGAACACCTCGTCCGCGGAGAACCGGTCGCGAACGGCCTCTCCGACGGCTGGCGCGCCCATACGGGACCGTTCGACGGCCTCCCGTACTGACTCGTCTAAATCTGTCCGATCCGGGAACTCGTCGAGATCCGGCCTATCGGGCGGGTCTCCCTGCGGCGGATCGCCTTGCTCTTCCGGGGTAGGCTCGTCCATTGGATTACGCCACTGAGCGGGGCGACTTTATTGTAGTGTTTACGCGGGACGTCATCGAGCCACCAGGTATTAACCTCGGGATCCGAAAGCCCGCCCCGTGCACCGACGAACCTACCTCGCAGGCGCGGTGACAGCCATCGCAGCGACAGCCGGTTGTTCGTCACTTTCAGGTAGCTCCGATGAACCCGGAAACGGCGGCGGTGACGGAGCCAGCACCGAGGAATCGGTTTCCCTCCATCGCGACGACCCCGACGCCAGCGGCGCGCAAACGCTTCGCGTCCCCGTTTCCGAGGCTATCGCGGGCCAGACGCTCGGCGCGGTTTCGGCGACGTATCCCCGCGACCGGTTCGTCGTTGACAGCGCGAGTCACGACGCCATCACCGTTGGTGTCGATCGGACGGGCGACGGGTCGCTCGACGAGGAGTTCGGCTCGGACGCGATCAGCGGCGCGAACAACAACGAGTACTCCTTCACGGTCTCGATGGACACCGAGTACGAACTGCGCCAAGGCGACGTCGTCGCCCTCGAGTATCCCGCCGTCCGGAACCCCGACGAATCGGACGAGTACGAGGTGACCGTCGGCCTCAACGACCAGCAGGAGGCGACGACGTCTGTCGTCATCGAGTAACGGTCCGCTGGTGCGTCGTGAGTTCGTCGTGAGTTCGCCGTGGATTCGCCGTCTCTTCCGGCGGTACAAGCAAGATTCAAGTTCGGTTGTGACGTCCTCTGAGAGGAATGAGAGTTTTCTCGTCGAGAGCGGACCGCTGGCGGGGAATCCTCGTTTTACTCCTCGTTGCGGTCGCTTTCTTGACGCTCTACGTGGCCGTCCAGCGGTACGCGTCGTTCATCTTTCGCGCCGACGAACTCCGAACGTGGATCGCGCAGTTCGGCGTCTTCGCTCCGCTCGTGTTCGTCGTCATTCAGGCGGTCCAAGTCATCGTGGCCCCGATCCCCGGACAGGTCGTCGCGCTCGTCGCGGGCTACCTGTTCGGCCCGTTCTGGGGCACCGTTTACAGCCTCACCGGCGTCCTCATCGGCAGCGCGATCGCGTTCAGTCTCGCGAAGCGATTCGGGCGATCGTTCGTCGAGGACATCCTCCACGAGGACGTCGTCGACCGCTTCGACGACTTCGTCGAGCGGGTCGGCGCGCCGGGGCTCTTCGCGTTCGTCATCATTCCGGGGCTCCCCGACGACGCCATCTGCTTTCTGAGCGGGCTCACGCCCCTGCGGCTCCGGACGTTCATCGCGGTCATCAGCATCGGTCGCCTCCCCGCGTACGTCATCACCGTCTACGCCGGTGGTGAACTGGCCAGCGGCCGGTTCCTCGAGGGGATGGCCCTCGTCGGGGTCGTGATCGCGCTCTCGGCGGTCGGGTACTACAAACAGGAGGCCGTTCGCGACCTCGTCCACCGGCTCGAAGGGCGGATCCAGTTCTGATCGGCTACGACCCCTTCGCGCCCTCGTGCCGGCGGCTCACTGGTGCGGTTCCTCGTCGCGGTGCGCGTCTGGATTCTCCTGCTCTTTGGCTTCTTCCTCGCGAGCGTCCGATTCCTGCTCGAGCGCTCGCTCCGTCTTCGACTCCTCGACGGCTTCGTCGGCTTCCTCGGCCGCTCGTTCACTCTGTTTCTCGTCCTCTGCGGTCTCCAGTTCTGTCTCCTCGTCGATGTCGACGCCGTGTTCGTCGTCAGCCATAGTCTCGTACTTGGCGCTGCAGATACAAGAGTCCGGTGCGCATCTCCGACATTCGATTCGCATCTCCGGATCCGATGCAACCGGGAGAGCGAGCCGTCCTGTCAGTATCGGTGAAGATTAAGTAACGTCGTTTGGGAAAGTACGGTATGGTCGATCCGATCACTGCCACGCTCGGGGCGTTATCGTTGGGCGTCGACGCCGCGAGCGTCTATCACCAGCGGAAGACCGCCGTTCCCGACGGCGGCGTCGACGAAATCGGCGGCGTCAAGGAGTTCTGGGCCGCGCACCGGCAGGATACGCTCAACACGGGGTCGTACGTCACCGTTGAGGGGACGCTGTCGCTGTACGCCCCGATGATTTTCGGAGATCCGCGGCTCATCAAGCAGCGGCACTTCGAGTTCAGAGACGCGCTGTCGACGCGGGCGCCGACCAGCATCGACGCGCTGGTCAGCATCAGTTCGGGCCAGCCGGTCGTCCGCCTGGAACCGATGAAAGGCGTCTACTACGCGGGGCTCTACGAGGGCATCGGCCGGAACTCGATTCCCGTCTTCATCGATCAGAGCCGCCTCGATTCGTGGCGTGACCGGCGGACCAGCGCCGGCAAACAGGTGTGGGACGTCGCGCTGACCGGCCAACTCGACGACCTGCCGACCGAGTGGGACGACTTCTTCTCGATTTTCGGACTCGATCAGGAAGCGCCCGAATACGCGATCTACGTCCAGGACGACAGCGTCTCGAACATCGAGTACCGGGGCGAAACGCGGTTTTTCGAGGCCGACGTGTGGGCCGCCTACGAGCGCGACGGCGACCGCGGGTGGATGACCCGCTGTCCCGACTTCGCCGAACGGACCGAGATCAGGCGCTCCATCGACGCCATCATCGACAACCTCGAAGCGGTCGACGGCCCCGTCGAACTGATCTCACAGTACGACCTCGTGGACCGACCCCTCGGGACGAGCCCGAATATCGATCAGACGGCGACGCACGTCCAGGAGATGTCGAACAGGCGCGTCCGCGAGAACTACATCGACGAGGTGTCCGCGCTCATCGACCGGTACACGTAGAGGGGGTGTCTCGGTTCGGCGCGGTACACTCTCTACTCGCGGCTCGGGCAGTGCGCTCTTCGGTTGGTTCGCAGGAAAATGCCGCCTCCCGAATTCTGAACCTCACTCGCAAATTACAGGTTTGCTCGCTGGTTCAAATCCGTCTGGGTATCGTTTTCACTGCTCACTTCGTTCGCAGGAAAATGCCGCCTCCCGGATTTGAACCGGGGACAGCTCGATCTTCAGTCGAGTGCTCTCCCAGTCTGAGCTAAGGCGGCGCGCACTTCGACCGACGCCCAGTATATAAAAAAGGGTTTCGGATCGCCGCGTCGTCAGCGAGATTTGGCTGTTCTGGACTGTGTTTCAATCTAACCGGTCTCCTCTCCGTTCTGGTACACGCGTTCGTTCGAATCCGGTTCGAGATTTCCGCCTCGTCGTGACGGGTTGAATCGATACTGCAACCGAGGAGTACTGGGCTTTACCATCGTACTGAGTTCGCTCCCTGTTGCGACCCCGCCGTCCCCACTGGTCGACATAACGGACGCCGTCGGCTTCCTCTCACAGTGTTGCGGTTTGCTTCGCGGCTGATCTCTCCTCGAATTTGCGGGATCCGGGAGGATGAATGGATCTGCTCAGTATCAACGCTGAAGGTCTCAACAGGGCCGCTCTACAGCCGAGACGGCGGCTTCGAATTCGGCAGTGGGACACGAGAAGCGGAAGGCCCACCTCCAGGAGCGAACTGTCTGGAGTACCTGAGCCAAACGATTCAGATCGTCGTCGAAGGGCCGTTCCATCGGAGTGGGAACACCCACGACCTGCGGTACGATGATGAACGGTACTCGCTTCAGAAAATATTCGATCCACAGGTAGAGTTGAGAGAGCAGGGTGACTGGAGCACAGCGCGTGTGACTCACTGACGAGCGCGTTTGTTGTTCAACTGTCTTCGACGAGACTTGCGATGATTAATCGCTGGATCCCGCGTCGAAGCAGACCACTGGCTGCTGGCTTCGAAATGTCGAGTGTGTCCGCAACCTCGCTGAGCGTTACGTCGCGCGGATCCTTGAAATACCCTGCTTCGAATGCGACGAGTAGCGCCTCGCGTTGCGTTTCAGTCAATCCGGAAGTTGTTTTCCCCAGACTAGCATACTCGTTTACCCGCCGTAGGTCGATGTCGATACTGTTGGCCTGGGCGTAGTCCCAAACATCGGCCAGTTTTTCCCGATCGGGCATCCACAGCGAGATGAGCCACGCGTTGCCATCGTTTTCCATCTCAAGCGCGACACCGTCGGCTTTCGAGATCACCGGCGAGAACGTCTTCGCTTCGTCAGTGTACTCGAAGCTATAGATTGCCCTCTCGGCGGTGGTTTCGATGACTCGCTTGAACGCTGCTATCGTGTGGTCATTCCGTAACCCCTCTTCGAACCGATCGAAGTCCGCTGACGCAACGTGGTATAGAAATCGGCCCGAATCGGGGTCAGTTCCTGCCTCCGACACAGGCATCACTTTCGCACTTTGGTCGTGACTGACGGTCCTCGTGAGCACAATATCTGGGTGTTCGACTCGGATGACGGCTTTAATATCGCTCATTGGTTCTCCGCACGAGTGGGTTACAAACCGTGTTTCCTGCTCTATTTCAGTGTCCGAAATACTTAGTTGAAACCCCTCTTGCGACGTTCGCCAATAAACGCCCGAGGCCCTCGTATGAGGATCCTCGGACTTGGCCAGTTCCGATGTTCTTGGAAAAATTCGGTGACTAATTCTCCGTTATCATCACCGCTTGCCGCGGTTCTGATTTCTCAGACGCGGTGATTAAAGAGAGCCGTCCAGATGCGCTCGATTCGACTCTCTTCGGAAGATGGAGAAACGCCCACAGGGAGATAGAATTTTGATTCAGTGTCTCTGCTCGTCTCGCTGGTGTGGTTGCTGTCTGCCATACAATCGAATAAGGGGTCCAGAATACCATCGAGATTTAGCTTAATCGGGTAAGACGTTTATAACGGGGCAGTGGATTCCACTCGTATGTGCCGTCGCACTCGTCCGAATCGCACAGCTTAATCGCTTGCTTCAGCCTCTCGGTATGCCCAGAGAACAGCCCAACGAACGGCAGCCTACGATCCCTGTGAGGAGGTTCGAAACGAGGTGTGGAGGAGAGAGAAACGTTGCTGCACCCTCAATACCGTACGCGCGGCGCGGTAGCGCCACCAAGATAACCACGCGTTCCGATGAGAGCCCGGCCCGAAAACCATGCCTTAGAAACCGTGCGTGATACGTATGGGCTCGGGCGGACCCAGCGCGTATCGCGCGGGTTTCCTTCCCTGTCGGCATCGACGCGCTCCAGCCTCCTAACGCGGTTCTGTGAGATCGATGAAAACAGAACACGACGAACTCGAACCGTTGGAGCCGGACCGCGCGCAAGAACTGTACGTGAAACAGAAAGAAATGGATGCCTCCAAGCAGACGGTGCAGTCGCACAGATCTCGACTTAACCCCTTCGTTCGGTGGTGTGCTGAGAGCGATATAGATAACCTGAATGACTTGACTGGCCGTGATCTACAAGAGTATCGCCTTTGGCGTCAGGATGACGGTGATCTAAAGAAAATCACCTTGACTCAGCAGATGAGCACCATCCGGGTGTTCATCAAGTGGTGTGGTTCGATGGAAGCGGTCCCTGCAGACCTCTACGAGAAGGTAATGATTCCACGAGTGACACCGGAAGAAGAGCGATCCGACGAGATGCTTGAGGCTGAAACTGCAGAGGCCATTCGAGAACATTTGGAGAGGTATCATTTTGCATCGATTGAACATACGATATTCGCACTCCTCTGGGAGACGGGTATGCGGTTAGGTGGTGCTCATTCCTTGAATCTCGAAGATATTGATACCCAAGACAAACGGATTGAACTTGTTCACTGTCCTGAGCAGGGGACCGAATTAAAGAACGGTGGGACTGGTGAGCGGCCCATTGCTATTACAGAAGGCTTTTCTGAGGTTTTGCAAGATTTCATCGAAAACAGACGACTAGAGATCACCGACGAGTACGGTCGAGAACCACTATTAACGACTTCCCACGGAAGAATGACACGGACTAACATCAGGAGAATCGTGTACCGTATCACTGCACCGTGCTTCCGGAATGAGCCTTGCCCCGGTTGTACAGGTGCGGAGGAAAAAAAGTGTCCAGAAGCGGTCAGTCCGCATCCAATTCGTCGAGGTAGCATTACTCACTTCCTCACGAAGGATATACCGACCGAGATCGTTAGCGACCGGATGAATGTGAGTCGTGACGTTCTCGATAAACACTACGACCGACGTTCTGAAGAGGTCAAATTAGAGCAACGAAGAGGATACCTCGATAATATCTAATCGACTCCCTACTACTCTCAATTGGACAAGAGAGACTACAATATCTCTTCTCGGTTTGATGATCCCAGATTTGCTCAGTACAGACGAATGCTGTATCACACAGGGTCGTTATTTACCCAAATTCTGTCAGGAACTGGCTGCTGAATATAGAGGGTGAAGTCAGCAGTTGCCCGTCGTTGGTTTCACACCGATCCGGATGAATCAGCCGTTCAGTAGAATTGCGTAGTGAACGGATAGCTCATCGCGGTTTCGACGAAAGAAATGCTGTGCGGATGTTCTATGACACCCTCACCGGGAAAGGTTTATCTGGATTTCCTGAGTTCCCGATTACATATCAAATGGTGGACCCCGGTGCCAGCTCCGATGAGATTCGTGGAGAGATATTCGAATCGTTCACATCGAGAATTGAAGAGAGCGATATTGACGAGGAAATAGCCGAGACAGTACTTACGGAAGTACTAGCTGATGATCCACCGCGCGAATTCTCAGATGAGCTTATAGCGACGATTGGTGACAACGATGAAGCTTGAGAGGCTCGACATCGAAAACTTTCGAGGAGTAAAAGGAAGCTACACATTCGAGCCTGAAGGAAATAATGCGATCATTGTCGGACCCAATGGCTCTGGGAAAAGTTCGATATTAGAGGCTATCAACTTCCTCCTTACACATGATATTCGTCAGCTCGACAGAGATGGAATGAAGAGCGTCAGGAAGCAAGATGTCATACCCAACGTCGACGCAAACGGTGATTGTGTAGTCTCTGGAGTTTTCACAGATCCCGGACGCGATACACAGGTGTCTGTAGAGCGATCGACCGACTCGACCGATCTCGAACCACCAATAGAAGAACTACCAGTCTCGCTACAGCGAACGATCGATACCGCGCTTCAAGGACAACACATCCTCACCCGGGATGACTTGCTGGATCTAATCATCGCTCAACCGAGCTCTCGGAGAGAGGTTCTCAGCGAATTATTGGATCTCCCCGACATCGACGAACGACGTCTTGCACTCCAACGGACCCGAAAAGCTCTCGAAGATGAACTGGAAAAAGCGAAAGCTTCGCGTCAAACAGCGAATGAACGATTACAAGAACTCGCTGAATCGGACGCGTCTGATTCAATAATGCTTCGAACAGACACTATTGAGACGATCAACCGTCTCAGAACCTCGTTCGATGGCGAGCCCGTTGACGAAATCGATCCTGGAACTGTCCGAGAAGGTATCGAATCCCCCGTAGAGGCGGTGTCCACACAGGCACTCCAACGGGAACGACCACGAAAGGAATTAAACCAATTTGCAGATTGGCTAGGCGATTTCTGTGACGACCTGCCTGAACAAATCGACCGGTTGGATGACTTGATTAAAGAATACAGGGAGAGAGATACCTCCAAAATATCCGCATCGAAGCTTGAACTGCTGGAACTGGGGGAAGAAGTTATCGATGCCGACGCAGACGTGTGCCCGCTCTGTGCTCAGGACTGGCGAGGGGACGGCTCCTTATTAGAAGATGTACGTCATCGGCGCGAGCAACTTCACGAATTTCAGCAGACCGTAGACAATATCGATCAGCTACAATCCGATCTGCGGAAGGAGCTCGAACGTGGATTGGATTATTTGGAGTATCTGACAAAAGAGTTGAAGGAAGATCAATACCCAGAAGTAGAGACACTATCTGAATTCAATACGGCACTAAGAAAATCAACGGAGATGATATCCGGTGATTTGCTCGGAAACATCGATTTCAAACCACTCAATCTCCCTATTGCCGGGTCAGATGATACGGATATCAGTGCCCAAATCGAGGAAGCCATTCAGACAACGAATTCCTTGAAATCGACGGCCGAAGATCTCGATGATATCAGTGACACTGAACAGCGATACGAGCGTCTCAAGTCCGTTGCTGAACGGTGGGAAGAATACGAGAACCTGGATGATAAGGTTGACCGTTTGGACTCACTGGTATCCGACACGGAGACCGCTGAGTCGGCGTTCATAGCTGCCCGTAGTGAGGTGATCGGAGAGATTTACGACGACATCACAGATCGTGTCGAAACGTATTATAATTCGATTCATCCGGACGAGTTCGATACCTCAACCTCAATTGTCGTTACAGAAACTGGTGCGGACCTGCAAAAAGAGTTCTATAATGCCGGTGAGTACCCTCCCCACTCCGTATTTAGTGAGGGCCATTTGGATTCGTTGGGCCTCTGTCTCCATCTCGCCCTTGCCGACTATCTACAACAGGACGAGAAGTCCCTCCTCCTTCTTGACGACGTGGTTATGTCCGTTGATCAGAGCCATCGTCTCGAAATTGCACAGATGATAGCTAAAGAGTTCGCAGAGGACTATCAAGTAATCATTACAACCCATGATGAACTGTGGGCCGAACAATTATCCAGCCAAGGGGCCTTACAAGGTGGACCGCAGATACGACTACGAGAGTGGTCATTCGATGACGGTGTGAAAGAAAGTCGCGGGTATATTGACGTCTATGAGCAGTGGGAAACCGTTGAAGAGGCGATGGAAGACGATGAAATGGAACGGGCGGCCCATGAACTTCGATATGCTACAGAGCGTATGTTCCAACAGTGTGCAGTATCGCTAGGAGGCAAAGTCGAATATGATCCTCGGCTCCGGCATACGCTCAGTGACTTCAAAGACTCAGTTTGTCGCCGATTAGACACACTCACTGGAAGAGCGAAAGACAATCTCGATCAATCTGACGAAATGTTTTCCGAAGCAAACGATCTTGACAATGCTTATGGATCAGTCCTAAACGAAGTGGGACAACAACTGAATAAAGTAAATCGTCGCGTTCACTGGACTCCTGGACGATGGTTGACGCTAAGTCCGTCTGAATTCGAGGAAGTTTTTGAAGCACATAAGGCTGCTTACGAACTCCTATACTGCGATGAATGTGGCTCGTGTATCCGCTATGAGGAGTTCGGTGGAGATTATCACGAGCTTAGATGCAATTGCCGGTCCCACTATGATATTCAATGGAGCTGATTTGAGATAAGTAGAGGAATTACAGCGTGTCATAGAATACGTCTCACGCCCTCCGCATAACGATTATAGAGCCCCAACTTCGCGCTTAAGCCCGTAATCTCGACATCCGATAGTTCTATTCAAAACCGAGGCTTCGAATTATATCCGTTGGCAACTATTGTATGACAGGCTCCCTAAGACAGGAGTACTCCCAGTACCTCCAGAAGCTGTATTGAGGATTTAGAAGGGAGACGATGGGTGTGCAAACTGTTCTATGATACCCTCCGGCCAACACGGGAATTCAGCGTCGGCGTCCCAACAGTCGCAGTTTGTGCGATGCTGAATACGCGCCCTGTACTAACCGAATCAGACGGCCCCGATTCTCGGAGTGCGACGTGCTGCATTCGCGCGTTGTATCTTGGACGGTTATCAGAACATCTATCTGAATTAGTAGAAACTCCAACTGTCAATTCGCACGGTTGTTCTACCGGTTGATTCACTGATGACCCCGTGGAAGATAAGACCAACACAGAGTTCCAGAATGCGATCAAGGAAGAGACAGCAGGAGAACTCCAGGTCCATTCCAACCGACAAACTATTCGTTTGGATCTTCGTCTACAGGATGCCCACCATCCGTCATCGCATATTGAGTAAGATTAGCTTCCAGAGCCTCCCGTCGACGCCGAGACTTCCGTTCCTCGGTTCGCTGATCGTAGTGCTTGTCGAGTACGGGAACCGAGACGTCGACACGGTCACTCAGCAGTTCCTTTGGGACGCCCTCGTCCAACTGATGCATTATCGACCACTTCCGCATCGGGTGAGTGCTAAAGCTCGACGGACACTTTGCCGCGCTTGAGTTCTGAGCCGCTTCGCAGTCTGACTGCTCTCGGTCGTGTGGACAGTCATTTGCGTACGTGCACGGCCGGGCCATCTTGTAGAAATCACGTCGTATGGTTGTTGTCGATGGGCGGCCCGAAGACGTTGTGAATAGCGGCTTACGGTCGTAACTGTCGACAACATCGTGCCGTGTGTATTCGACGTAATCAGCGATAAAGTCCCGTAGTCCGTCGGAGATGTTGATAATACGTTCACCATCGGAACCGTTCTTGAGTGGTGTTCCGTACTCTTCGCGGCCTTCCGGACGGTGACGGAGGTGAATCACTCGATCTTCCCGGTCGAAATCGTCGCGGTCGATAGCGCGCACGGCACCCATACGAAGGCCGATCTCAGCAATCAGCTCGAATTCGATGTGCGCCCTCGAAGCATACTCGAATCGGCGAAAATAGGATCGGATTCCCTCTACTTCTTCGGAGTCAGGGACGAACTCGTTGACTTCCTCGTCTGGCGGTACGTTCGGTAATGGGACACGCTCTGAAAGATCAGCGTGGACTGCATCGATGTCTTCGCAGAACTGGAGGAAAACACGCAGGATAGCGAGATTGCCGTTGAGACTGAGCGTATTCAACGCAGTGTTGTTCTTTCGCCACGTCTTGAATTCCATCAACGTTCGACCGCTGACGTCGTTCATATTGTCGATATTGGCTTCGTCCGTCCAATCGACGAACGTTCCGAGCGCCGATGAGTGCTTTCGTCGAGTCGCGGTTCGCAGGTCGTCCAGTCGATGTTCGAGATACCAATCGAGGGCTTCCTGCGGCGCGAGGGGTTCGAGTTCTCGCCCAACCATCACCGCACCCAATTCACCCGCAGTACATATACTGTCCAATTAATTGGGATTGGTGAATTAGCAGAATTGGTAGTCGTATCCAGATAATTGGTGATCATAGTCGGATCCTCGCCGCGTTTTCTCGACTGGAGTCATATTCAAGTCATCTCTTAGCCTCACGCGCGCTCCGGAAACTACAATCAAATCGTTTGTCGAGTCCAAGAAGACTTCAGCAATTCCGGTTATTTGCTCACCGTCAGTGCGGGACTCGCCAATTCCTATGATTGGCAATCCCGAGACTCAACGGATTGCGAATCCCGGGTTATCGGAATTGGCATTCCCCGGTTTTACCGATATTAGCAATCCCGGGATTGCCGGAGAAAGCAATCTGGGGTTGTATGACGATGGCAATACCGAGACTTATAGTCAGTTCCACCCAATATGGATGCGATGGAGCGAGATGTCGAGCTACGGATGAAGGGCCATCTTTACGAGATAGCAGCGGCCAACGACGAGGTATTGGAGTCGCGGCAGGGGTTTCCGGCGTCGGAGGAAGGGTACAAGCAGACGCTAGAGAGCGTGGTGGATACCGCCGGGCTCGATCTGATGGACGAGATGGCGGCGTACATTAAGGAGTACATCCAAGAGCACGAAGAGCGGCCTGCAAACAAAACCGTACGTAAGAAGGCGCGGATCCGGGTTTCGAGGGCCGGCTACCCACCCGACGATTATCTCAATGAGGCCTAGATCTGCTGGCGACGAATATCGATCTGCCAGTTCGGTTCGCCATCTACTCCTGACATTGTCTTACCACGTCGCGTAGCTCTTCGACAGAGTGCGGTGGTAGCGGGACGTGCTCATCCTGCGCTGTGTAGTAGATACTCGTCGTTACCTTCCGATCCTTGTATTCCGACGCGAGGACGTGATAATAGACGCTCAGTTGTTTCCGGTACTCCTCCTCGGCCCGACGGCTCAGGTCGGTCTTGTAATCGACTATCTCGACACGATCCGGCGTCACATGGACCAGGTCGACGATCCCGGAGATCGTGACCCGCTCACCGTCGACCTCGAGTGGCAATCTGGCCCACTCTTCGACGAACAGTTCGCCATCAAGTCCATCGACGAACTCTTGGACTCGTCGCTCGTCTGCGTTCGACGGCGTAACGTCGACCCCGTAGGCGTAGTCCTCGGCGAACTCGTGGAGGTCGGAGCCGAAGCCGATGCCGCGTCCGTCGACGGGTTCCATCTCTTTGTCCGCTTCCTCGTAGACGCTGTCGTCCATCAACGAGTGCGGCGTTTCACCGACGGGTCCATCGGGTGGGGGGATAGTGAACGGAAGCTGCGCCTGAACGGTCCGGTTTCGTTCGATCGCCTCGACCGCTGGAGATTCGGTCTGTATCTCGACGGGCAACTCCTCGATAAACGTGTTGGGCTCCTCGCCGCAGCCGAAGATGACGTGGCTCTCGGCCCGCGTGATAGCGACGTAGAGCAGCCGCCGTTCTTCGTTGTACTCGCGAGGCAGACAGTGTCGAAGGACGTCGTGACGCCAGTTGTCGTAGACGTGGGGGTGCTCGTGAACCTCGGCATACTGCTTTCGCTGACGAAGCCCGACCGGCTCCTCGTATCGAATGACGCTCGAGTCTCGCGACGAAGGTGGGAACCGACCGTCGTTCATATTCGCGAGGATCACGATGGGGTACTCTAGGCCCTTCGCCCCATGGATAGTCTGGACAGTGGCCGAATCGTCGCCAGCACTGGTGTGGACGTCGTGGGTCACTCCATTTTCGATGGCCCGCTCGATGAACCGGATCAAGTCGCCGCGGGTCAGCGTCGTCGAGTCGTGGATCGACTGGATCGTGTGGAGGATGACGTCGGTGTAGTCGCCGTCGAACCCATAGCGGTCAAAGACCCGGCGGGCGACCGACCCGACGGATTCCATCGCGTCGAGTTTATCCCGGAAGTCGGCTATGTTGGTCGGGTAGTCGCCGGTCGAGAGCAAGTGGCTGACTTCATCAAGCGTGTAGCCGGCGCGTTCGAGGACGACGGCCCAGCCGCGGTCGGCGTCTGCTTCCAGGATGCGTAGCCACGCGAGCAAGAGCTTCGCCGGGTCGGTCCGGAACAGCTCGACGCCGCCGTCGTAGGCCATCGGGAAATCGTACGTCTCCGCAACGTCGAGTAGTTCTCGGCCGTAGTCTCGCGTCCGAGTCAAGACGGCAATGTCGCCGTATTCCGGTGGCCGGCGGTTTCCATCCTCATCCTCGACCGCGTAATCGTCGTTTCCGACGACGCGCTGGACGGTCGAAAGGACCGCTTCGTGCTCGTCTTCGTGTTGTATCGCCTCGATGGTCGTCTCGTCGAAGGACGCGTTGGAAGATAGCGACACAACGTTGTCGAGGGCGCTCTCGTCCACCTCGTCCTTGCTCGTTGCCGGCGTGACGAGCGCCTCTTCGGAGAAGTCGAGGATAGTCTGGGTGGACCGGTAGTTCTCCTCCAGTTCGATCCGGTGGACGGCATCCGTTGCGAAGGACACGCGATCGGCGTCATCGTTGAGGTCGGCCGCAAACCGTCCGAGTCGGTTCTCGAATTCGACGATGTTGTCGACGTCGGCGTACTGGAACGAGTAGATGCTCTGCTTCCAGTCACCGACGACACAGAGATTATCGGTGTCGGCCAGGAGGAGTGCCAGCTTGAACTGTATCTCGCTGGTGTCCTGGAACTCGTCCACCATCACGTACTCGAAGGCGACCCGGTCTCGGAGGTCGTGGTTCTCGCAGAGCAGGACAAAGGCGAACAGCTGTATAAACCCGAAGTTGAGGAAGTTACGGCTGAGGGCAAACTCGAGGTATTCGAAGTAGACATCGTGGACAAACGCCTTGAGATCCTCGCGATCCTCGTCGAAGACCTGCTCTGCGACGGGGTCGTCGAGTTGCTTGGTTCCCCGGCCGCCTCGTAACCCGGACTTCGATGGCGCGTCGGGGAGGTAGGTCTTGTTGGTCCCGAAGCGACCGAGTGAATCCCGGAGCTTCGACTGCTTGCTCCCGCCGTTTCTGGGCTCGTTTACCTCGTCGAAGAGTTCACGGAATAGTTCGAAGTCGCCATCGAGGTGTTCCTCGCAGTCACGGTACCACCCGTCGGCAGTCGGGAAGATGCCCTTGGACGCCAGTTCCTTGACGACGTCGAGGAGTTCGAGCGAGTCGCGGACGGTCCGGAACTGGTCAGCATACTCAGGATGGGCGTCGCGGAACTGTCCGAGGAACTCCCGGAACAGCTCATTCTCGACGAGCTCGTCCTCGATAAGGCGGGCCGACCCGGTGATGCAGTCGTCGATGCCGAGGTAGGTCGGTGCGTCGTAACCGTGCTCCTGGAGGATGTCGTGGCAGTGCGAGTGGAACGTCTGAATGGGCACGTCGGCGAGTTCCCGAAGACCATAGCTCGAATGGTCGACGATGCGCTCTTTCATCTCCGTGGCGGCGCTCCGGGTGAACGTCACGAGGAGCACATCGTCCGGTTCGACGCTCGACTGGTCGACAATGGTGGCGTACCGTCGCGTCACGGCGAACGTCTTCCCGGTCCCGGCCCCGGCGTCGACGAGATAGATCCCGTCGGTGTTTTCGATGAGTTCACGCTGTCGGCGGTTGGGCTCGAGACCGGTCATCGCTCACCCTCCAACAGCAGGTCGCGATGGTCGACGCGCCGGTAGTTCGGTTCGCCAGCGGGCCCGTCGACGGGGAATCGGTCCTCGCCAGCCCGGTAGTGGTTGATCTCCTCGATGCGGTCCGCGAGGAACCCTTCGAACGAGTCGAGGTTCTCCCGAAAGAACGCACGCTTGCGAACGCCGTTGAGTTCGCGGATGGCCTGGTCGCAGCCCTTCTCGGCGTCCACGTCGCCTCCCGTGGCCGCGTCGACCGCGTCGGTGAACTTCCGGGCGAACGCCGACTCCCGAAGTTCGTCGCGGTCGGTCGTCTCAGGGAAGGAGAGGTTAGTCACGATGTTCTCGTAGGCCTCGAATCCAAGGTCTTCGAATGTCGCGACGCAGTCGTTGTACCCGTCAAGGAGTATCCCGTAGGCTTCCCTGGATGCGACAAATGCGGCGAACGTCTCAGGATAGTACGTCACCGTGGTCAGCGTGTCGTCGAGGTCGGCTTCGCCGGCGACGACTCCATCCAGCGTCTCGAGGAAGTGGAAAAACGTGAACTCGATTCGCGTGCCCGGCTGTTCAGTCCGGAAGTGACTCAGGTAGAGCGCGGCCTGAAAGTTCGGCGTATCGTCCGGCGGATCAACGGCCGCGCCCGTGACGACGCTGTAGGCCGACTTCCTGCGTCCGCTCTTGTAGTCGACGAGGTGGTCGGCGGCGCGGATGAGGTCGATCTTCCCCTTGGCACCGATGGCCTCGTTTTCGAACCACCGCTCGGTGAGCGGTGAGTCGATCGGTTCGCCAAAGTGGTCCTCGAAGAAGTTGGTACCCCAACCCGAGGAAGGCGTGAGGAAGTCATCTCGTTCCGGACGGTTCGCGTCGAGGAACTCGACGATGGTCTCCAGCCCAATTCGGTACTTCCGCCTGCGAAGCGGCTCGTCATCTTCGTGGAAGAACGCACCCGCCTCGTCGAGCATAACATCGACGACCTCGTCGATGGCCACGTCGTCGATCCGGTCGGGGTGGTTGACGTAGAACTCCGCGAAGTCGTGGAAGAGGTTACCCTCGCGGAAGTAGTCTTTGTCGGGACTATCGAGGAGCCGGCTGAAGAAGTAGTCCCGCGGGCTGTTGACGTAGGTGTTGAGACTCGACTGGCTGACGGTGTCGATGGCCTCTGGATCGACGTTGACGGGTTCCTTCTCGAAGCCGCCCGCGCCGTCGTCGGGAGGACGTGTGTAACGTACCGAGTCCAGGTCGCTGAACCGCTCGAAGTCCGCATCGAGTAGCTCGCCGAGATACAGACACGGCGTCACCGGTTGCCCGCCCGCGGTGTCCTGGACGAGGTAGTATTGCTCGGCCCCACTCTGGAGCAGAAGTTGGAACCGCCGGATGTATCGCTCGAACTGCGCCTCAGTGTCCACCCAGGGGCGTTGCGGTGCTGAGTGAGTCCATCCCTCGTCGATGCCTAGGTAGAAAACGACTGGTCGGTCGACGTAACCCGATGATTTGGCGTCGGCGAGCAGGACGCCCTCGTTCTCGCGGTCGACCGGGACCTCGTATGTCTGGAGGTAGTAGACGAGGTCCTCGACCCGGCGACGGTCGACGGATTGGTCGGCGAGGTCGAGTTCGGAGAGTTCATTGCGGAAGTCGTCCAGGGAGCGACCGGTCTTCGACTCGTAGTCGTTGACGGCTTCCGAGAAGGTGCGAGAATCGATGTCCCCGCAGAACTCGCGAATCCATTCGATTTTCGGAATCTCAACCGCTCTGAGACGCTTCTCGTCGTGCTCGATGTCGACCCCGATACCCATTTGCGAGCAAACCGACTTGACGTCCGCTACAGTCGTGTCCGACCCGCGATACGCCGACCGGAGGAGACATACGAATGCCCGATGGTCGGGGTCGTCGACGAAGCCCGATCCGCCGTAGTACGGGATATCAGCTGCGTCGAGCGCCGATTCGACGAGCGAAGAGTACCGGCTCCCGCTGTCGAGGACGACGGCAATCTCCTCGGAATTCTCAGCCGTTACGGTATCGAGAAGTGAGTCGATGATGTCGGCCGAAGAGTCGAAGACGTGGAAGGGCGGGTGGTCGAATGGGTCGTCAGTGAAGAGGCCAACGCGGTCGTAGTTGACTGGGAGAATAGAGCGTTCCAGTTCAGTCAGTTGTTTGTATCCGACGACGGCGACGGACTGTTCGTTGTCGATAGTGTAGTCGGTAAGTTGGTTCGATGTCGACTGGAGGCCGGCCATAATTCCGACGACCTGTTCGGTCGTGTCGTCGGTGTAGGCGTCGTAGTCGAGGACCGCGTCGTGGGTTCCCCGGTGTTCCCAGCACTGAAGGACGTTACCGATGGCGTAGGCGATGGCCTTCCAGGAGTGGTCGGTCTGGTCGATTACTTCGAGGAAAGCGAGGCGATCCTCGGCTTGTTCGCGGCGGCCGGTTGCGATTCGGCGGGGTGTGGTCGCGAAGGTTCCGAATTGTGGCGTTTCGACGCGCCGGTTAATTGCGTCCGCGAGCGCGTTGTCGGGAACGATGACGAGGTCGTGGTCGGCGACTGCTTCGTAGAGGGCGTCGAGCGGTCGGGCGCGGCGAATAGACACGCTATGCTGTTGGTAAGTATTTGGTTAAATGTGGGGGTTAAGTCGTAGAGAGTGCGATTGAATCCCATTTCGGCATATTTGTGTATGAATTGCCGAATCACTCTGGTTGTCCGCCAATACCAACAAGACAATAGCTAAGAGCGAACATATTCGACCCTAATTTGGAATATAGATTTATATAGTTGTAACATAACTCCCACTATTAACGGAAATAAACTATTAGGCTATCAAATGTCGACGGTCCGCTTCAAGGAATATTTTAGAGGTTAAAGTTGAGAAACTCTCGGCTCGAATTCATTCTGGAAGACGTTCATCGCATCCACCCCCCACTCAATTAGTTGGGTACGCTGATCGGTTGTTAGTTCAGTAATACTCGCTTCGATCGGTGTGGGCCATTTAATTCGGCAGGCCTGTTTTTCCGGCAAACGTTCCCATTCTAATTCAGCTTCTAAGCTTGATTCAATGTCTTCCTGTTCTTCTCGTAACGACTGAAAAATCTCTTCGTTGCGTTCTTTATCCGGTGTTGATATGTAGAGTTCAACCGAGAATTCCGGTCCCTGATGGAAAACCCATCCCAGCCTGACTCTCGACAGACCAGCACTGAAGGTTAGGTAATTACGAGGGCCAGGCTTGAGTTTGTACCAGCTCGGTCGTTTCTCAGAGTACGCTTCGACAAGCTCAGCGAAAAACTGCCGATAGCTCCGCTCGGATTCTGAAAGAGAATCATCTGTAATATCTCGTTCCCATTCATTTGGCTCAACAATTATTTCAAACTCAAATCCACGTTTGTCCGAGCCTTCCACACTCACAACACGTGGTTTGATCGCGAAGAATTTGACATCCTTCGGTCCGCTCTCATTCAACCATTCAAGCACACTACGATGTTCTGGTCTAAATTCCTCAGCTAACCAGATCGTGAAACCTGCATCTTTGCCTGATGAATACGTCAACAACTTTCCAAGGTGGTCGTGATCTGTCTTATTGTATTGATTTTCGATCACCACGGCTTCCCCTGTATTCATCTCCCGTGCTACGATATCAGCTGAAAAGTCACCAACTGCTTCTTCCGTACGTGCATCTTCAAGCTCAATCCCGAGCTCAGCCCCTAACAAATTGACATTTTCTCTCAACCAACGAGTAAAGTCTCTCTCTTCGTTCGCCCAGACAGAGCGAAGGTTATGCTCTTGGATTTTGGCGATATCTCGTTCCATATCTGACTTATTGTGGGGATTCCAATAAGTATGGAGTGGGCCAGAATCCGCTGTTTAATACGCCTCTCTCAGTCTCATTTATGCCTGTTACAATTCGCTATGATAGGAAAGCAGTGCAGACTGAGGTCTCAACCGCTATCAACGCCGACAACACTGTACTCTCGATTGCGACTCGTCCCCCTTGGCTGCGGGGAGGTTGTACTGCTCCATCTTTGAAAGATATGTTCAGACGGTTCGCTTCGTCCGCGGATCATCGACAGCGTCGACGTAGCGGTCGTCGACCTCGCTCGGGGCGAGCGGACCGTGATCCCCCAGGATCTCGTAGACGGTCCGCTGGTGTGGCGTGAGCGATTCAAGGCTCCGCTGTCTGATCTGTGAATGACTGTCCTCGGCGGCGTTTTATTCGGTGTCGTTGAGGTACGAGTCGAGGGGAACGCGGTCGACGCTGACGGTGTCGTAATCCTGTTCTGTGGAGAGTACCGTATCGCCGTTGGTGTGCGCGATCCCGGCGTGTACGGAGTCGAATGGCGTCGTCCCGTACTCTTCGATAAACGAGACCGCAGCGAGCAGCGCTTCCTCGTGTTCTGCGGGACGGACCGGCACGAGTTCAAGGAGGTTCGGAACAATCGTCGCGGCGTCAACGGTGTACTCAGCTGCGTCTTCGTCGTACCAGTACACGAGAAACTCCGTGTAGGCAGTAAGCGACGTGTAGACGTCCTCGGATTCGAGCGCGGCCGTCGCGTTCTCTTTCGGCCAGTCCTCGGGCTTCGCGAGGGCAAACAGAAAATCGCTCTCGACGTACATCTGGAGTCAGTCCTCTTCCTCGTCGCGTTCGGCTGCGACCTCGCGGGCCGCTTTTGAGCGCGCTTCGGCTTTGAGCTCGTCGACGTCTTTGCCCGCCAAGGCGTCGCCGACTTCGTCCTCGATCGCGGCGAGCGGGTCGTCGGCGACGGGGAACAACGCGACGTGCGACGGCAGTTCGACGATGCGGTATTTCTGGCCGTGCTTTTCACGGATCTCCTTGGGGAGGTAGATCCGGCCCCGCTTGTCGGCTTTCGACGTCATAGCGTCAGGTTTAGCCTGTAGAAAGAAAATACTCCCCGTTATTTCGACTCTTTTCCCGTATGTTACAGACGGCAGCTGAGATCGGGACAACACCAATCAGTGCGGGACTTGGTGCCAATATTGAGTAATATGTGTCTGTACAAATTAGCCACTGTGTGCCCAATTAAGGCTTTCAGAGATATCTTTTATGACGTCTCGTCTAATGAGGAGAGTTGCGTTTCATCTTTCCAGCCCATAATCTTCCTTCAAAGAGTTTTACTGAGAGATACGGACGGGGAAACAGCATCACTGGCGCGACAGAAAGGAGTAAGAGAAGAAAAGAGCACAGATAATGCAAAAAATCGACGAGCTAAGTATTGGTGAAGCAGTGTTTGAGTCGTTGTAATATTGACGGGTTTATTTATAATTCGAGTACAGGTTGTCCTCTAATGACGTCTTCCGATGATAGTCGTATGTTCCTAACTGATGATCCAATCACTTCTGAAGAGCAAGACAGCTTTGGCCATATCGAATACGTAGACACTCTCTCCACAGTCATTCAGAATGTTGAGCCACCCTGGCACGTCGGCATCTTCGGTGAGTGGGGGTCAGGAAAAAGCTCGATTATCAAACTGCTGTATAACAGAATACGGAGCCGCTCAGAATTTGACGAGGTGCTTTGTATCGAGTTCGACGCTTGGGCTCACGCTGAAGACTCGATCCGGACAGAACTACTTCTGGAATTAGATCAAGCGATTGGTGAAGAGATCGACGGTGAAGATTCGGAAGGTGTTCTCGGAGAAGACGACATTACGGGCCGGCTTTACGACGTAGAGGAAGATGAGCAAGTCACGAAATCCAGTAGCCCACAAGAAATTATCTCTGATTTCTGGTCTGACAGCCCATTACTTGCAATAGCATTTGTTGGATTGGCTATAGCCGCTGTTGCGTTAGAAGCTGGCGGATACTCTGCTGCCGCATCAGTAGTCCTGACAGGGTTACTGTTACCTGTGCTAGGATATATTCTACAGCAGTTGGATACGGTTGCTCAGACGATTCAGAGGAAGTTTTTGTACCCTCGGAAGGAGTGGACCGGTGCTTATCAAAGGATCTTCGAGTCAATTATTCAGGAGTCGGAGGCCGAAAAGGTCGTCATCTCAGTGGATAACTTGGACCGGTGTGAAAGCGACACGGTCTACGACGTCCTCGTGTCCTTGAAGACCTTCTTGGAGGACGACCGTTGTATCTACTTGATTCCGTGTGATGATGAAGCGTTGGAGAGTCACCTAAAGGCGATTAACGAGGACGGATATTTTGGGGATACACGAAGCGAGCGCGAGTTCCTCAGAAAGTTTTTCCAGACCCATATGCGGATCCCACCGTTCCAAACCGAAGATGTCGAAAACTATGCTCAGGAGCAGAATGAACAGCTTAGCAATTCATTTGACGAAGAGACTGTTGATATCATAGCAAACGCCTACTTTGAGAACCCCCGCAGAATTAAAAACGCGATCAACCGGCTCGTTACTCTCCGAAAAATCGCAGAAGAACGAGAGGCAGAGGGGATACTGAACTCGGGGAGAATCACTGAAAATACGCCGTTCCTTGCAAAGATTTCAATACTGGAAGAGGAGTTCTCAGACTTCTACAGGCAACTTGTAGATGACCCGTACCTCTTAGACGATGTTAATTCATATTTCAACAATGACTTACAAGATGAGGACAAGCAGGACCGTATAAAGAAAATTCTCGATATTGATGAACGAGGAGAATCACGTTTGGAATCGTTCCTCAGCTCGACTCAAAGAGTTACAGCACCGAATGTCCGTCCTTTCCTTAATCTTGCAGAACCGTCCTATTCGTCTGGTTTAGATGATTTAGACGACGTAATGCGGTACTTGAAGACGGGCCAACAATCAGAGCTTCGAGAGCAAATAGAGGATATCAGGGAGAGAAGTCGTTCATTTGCTCAGTACTGTGATGCCATTGATGACGACCTTCAGACCTACCGTTCAAACAGTCGTGAGCAGCCAATGTATAGCATTATTCGAAGTTTGGTCTCTATCTTCAACGTACTAGAGGAAGAAGAAAAGAAGCAGGTCGCCCAAGTCGTCGGCAAATATCTGGTGAGAAATCCTGTACGCGAGGATCTACCTCATCTTAATGCAAAATCTGTATTCCCGATACTACTGGTGATGCCGGCACGTTATTCACGCCGGCTCTTCAACAGGTTCGCAGAATTAGTCAAAATTGAAGATGGACTGAACGATGGTGTCTTAGAGGCATTCATCACACACGCTGACGAAATCCCTAGGCGTACAGTCTCAAAATTCTCTACCAGTGTAATTGATCTGCGAGATGATAACTTGAGTGCTGCTCTGAAGAGTTTAGCAGATTCCAGCGAAGCTAAGGAGCACTTGGTCACGGCTGAGATTATCGAAGTTGCTGCTTCACTGGTTGAGATGGAGGACAATCAGAACGAGTATACAAAGACTGGGCAGTACGGTCAGTTTGATGACATAGCTGGTGTCGATGGCCGTAGCAGCTACGTAGAGAAGCTGCTTGAACTTCGAGACGATTACAATGGGAATCAAGCGGATCAAATCGATCAGTCACTTGCTCGTGAGTTGATGGAGGTAGGTTCAAAGGTTTCAGAATCTACAGCAGAAAAAGTTTTTCAGACGATTAAGGAGCTTCTCGAAGAGAAGAGTAACGAGAGGGTTGTACTTGTTGAGGCCGTCCTACACTTCCACGAGTCGTTCTCAGAGAATACTTGGTCGGAGGTTCAGCAGTTGATTAGCGACTTGTACCGGAAGTGGAATCCGAATAACGTGAGAGAGATCTACGAATTTGCAGTGGAGAATAAGATACCGGTGCTTGAGTCTGAAGAAGAAGTTGATGCGTTTCTCTCTCGTGTACCTAGCCACATCAACAACGAGGACTTCATCATTGACGAAGTGATTCCACGAGTTTCGTCTGAATACGATTCGAAGATTGCTGATAAAGCAGACGGACTGATCCAGAACAACAATAACAACCATAGACAACTCGGGCTTTCGATAGTTGAGAAGCACCCCAGTAGATTTGAGGAAGAGTGGGGTTCGATTATTGAGCAATGCGGTCGACAGGCCAAAGGTGAGAATAACTCAAACGTTAAGAAACGACTCTTGATGCCTATCGCTAAGCATTTCTCGAAGCTTGATGGGCCGGAGCAAGAGAGCTTCATCGGACAAATGGAGATCCTTCTTCGAGGCAATGCAGGCGACTACAAGGTCTATAAGGAACTGTGGGACGCCTTTTCGGAAGACGCAGACGCAGATCGACGTGCAGCAGTTGTCGGGGACGTGCGAGAAGAAGTTGCTCAGAGACTCAGCAATAACCAGAACCCGGACCACCTCACACCGATTATCGAAGTCCTGCAATCGATGCCTGAAGAGCTCGGAAAGAACCAAGGCGGCCGGTTTATGGAACGGCTCAGCAATGCCCTGACTGATCAAAATCTCAACGCCAGTCAATTGAAAACAGTCGTTGAACAGATTGCCGGTTTTAAGGAGTTCTATGGGAAGGAGGATCAGATACTAGATCGCCTAGAGAGCCTTCTCGACCGGACGAATAACAATGCAGTCAAGAATGCGGCTAAGGACTTGATCCAACGGTTCGAGCAATTAGAGACCGTTGATCAGGAAAGGTTGGAAGGCATCAAAGAATATTATCTGGAGTAACTAGTTGAAGTTCTCGACAGTATTCAGAGCGCACCACTCCAAGTCAGGTACGCAATTCCTGCAACGGGAATTGATGAGTACGCCCAAGCGAGCGTGTAATACCATCCAGGGAGTGATTCATCGAACCCGTATGTGTAGAGAGCGAGGCCAGCGACGATAACTCCGAGATTCGCGTACCAAACAAGCCAGTCGCTGACGAACGAGTAGTCGTATAGGTGAATGTTGATGGCTGCGACGTTCGCCCAGATGGCGGGCCGGCTGATGTACTGCTTTTCAACGAGCAGTCCGAGCAGTATCAACGCGATCACGTCCAGATTTTCGATGACAACCGGAGGAAGTACCTCAATCCACATACCTCGTACTTGCTGAGTGTTAAGATAATACTTGTCTGAGCGGAGTGAAACTAATGAGGATTGGGTCCGTAGTTGCTCAGTCAGAGGTCATCGGTATGCTTGATTTCGCGTTTCCGCAAATACGCGACGGTCTCTCCCCGTTCGAGCTACAAGCTCATATCTTTCCGATCTGAACTACTCCCAGCGATTAGTTACTTATTGTATTTGTGGGACTATGCGATAGTGGTTATTATATTGGTGACAGACCGTGGTTTGATTACATTACCGAGAATGTAGTCGGTATGAACATTGATGAGTCCTCCTCTCCTCGCGTCTGGATTGAGAAAACCCAGCAGGAGGGCAGGCGCTACAAGCAAGAAGGAGAATTAGCACTCGGAAAAGCGCTGATTTCACCGAGCAGGGATAATGGTGGCTACCGGCGGTATGAAACCCTGCGCGAAGCTGATATTGGAGATATCGTTCTCCATCTGGTGCAAGAACAATATCAAATCGTCGCGGTTTCCGTTATCGATTCAGAACTACAGGAGGATTTCGAGGGCCCTCCAGATAATCGGTGGAGTGAGGAACAAGCCGGGGGCGGCTATCGTCGTGATCTTCGGTCAAAGGAGGGTATCGAACCGCATATTCACATCTATGATGACATCCTCCGGAACGAGGAATACACCGAGGATCTGCAACGGATTTGTGAGACAACCGACCAGAAAATCTTCTACACAAAGAACCTACAGCTAAATCAAGGACATTATTTTACTGAGTGCCCCCCAGAGCTCGTTGAGATCTTCGCTGCCGAATCATCGAACCTGAGAACGCTACTCGAAAAACACGGCTATACTGTCAGCGGAGGCACCAAGCCGTACAGTGGCATTTCCGAGGCGACGGCTGCAATCCGAGAGCAGCTCACCGATGGATCCCCTGGCAACTGGCTTGGCAGCGCGCTTGCGACTGACGTTATTGAAGAGTGGACGACTGTCCTTCGACGCAATTCCACCGTCGAAAACGACATCGATCCAAGCGATGTCCACGTTTATGAGCAGTTGTTTGATCTGTACAATAGGCATATCGAGCAACTCCAAACCCAAGCTGATCGACTTGGTGTTCAACAGATCACCGACTCCTCACTGACACCTGCGCAAGTTCTCTTCGTCGTGCTAATCCGGGGTCTACAATTACAGGCGGATCTCACCCCAAATTTCAATCACGTGAAGATGGATCAACTACTCGACGAGCGGTTCCGGCGGCCACCGCTGGAAGAGTCGACGAGGCCACCGCGAGGACGGGATACGATTGCTCGCCAACTTTCTCGGGTAAATCAACTTATCTTCCATGGCCCGCCGGGGACGGGTAAAACGTACACTGCCCGCGAGTTCGCCCGATGGTGGATTGCAAAACAGTCGGACGCACCGACGGAAGCCCAACTCGAAGTCGTCACCTTCCATCCGTCGTTTACGTATGAAGATTTCATCGAGGGCTTGACTGCTCGCCAACACAATGGTGGCGTCGAATATGCGGTTGAGGCCGGTGTGTTCAAGCGGCTCTGTGATCGAGCGCGTCTTGCCTACGAGTCGCACCGCGAGGGGGAGTCCGAAGGATCGCCACCGCCATACGTCCTTATCATCGACGAAATCAACCGGGGGAATCTCGCTCAGATCTTCGGTGAGATCATCACCCTCCTGGAACCGGATAAACGACAAGATGCTACCAGCGAAACCGCCACAACGCTCCCCCACTCGAACGAACGGTTCACCGTCCCACCAAATCTGTATGTAATTGGGACGATGAATACGGCCGACCGATCGATTGCCCTGGTGGACGCGGCGCTGAGACGCCGGTTCCGATTCATCCATTTCCCGCCGGAGATGACGCCGCTGGAAGAGAGATATGGATTCGACGGTGAGGTTGAATTAGAGGCGCTCGCTACTGAGGGGGATGCGGCCGATTCGCTGCTTGCCCTCTCAATTCTCGCATGGAAACAGCTGAATGCGCGGATCCGCGATGCATCCCAACTTGGGCGTGGCAAACAGCTCGGCCACTCGTATCTACTCGGGATCGATCAGGACGGTAAGGCGACCGAACAGGTCGCCCAGATCGTTGATGCCTGGCAGTTCGAGATCCTTCCACTTTTGGAGGAATACTACTTTGGGCAGTTCGTCCAGATCGAACAACAGCTGTTCGATGGTGATGCTGGAGAGCTGCTTGATACGGACCGCCAGGAGATTCGCGCATTCACAGCAGGTGAGCTCGCCACTGTACTCGCTGAACTAGTCGGCATCAACGTTGTTTGGGAAACTCCGACGTCATCCGAGGACTCTTTCTCGAACTCGCTCGGCTATTTAGCAGAGAATAACGTGTTGAAGATTGGGGATGAACTCCACTTCGATATTGACAGTATGCACGAGAGTCCGGAGCCACAGTTTGAGCCGGACAGCGACTATTGGGTGTGTACGGTCGCAGATCTCGGGACACAAAAGGGCGTCCGGTGGGCATATGACGGCGAGCTCCATTCTCTAACTGACCTCGCTCGTCGGATCGATCACGATCATCGCGATACCGATCGAACCAGTTACGCGGGCCACGACTACTGGTACATCCCTGGGTATGACGAATACTCTCTCCTCGAACTGGCACGTGCAATTCGAGATGGTGAGCCTATCCCCGAGAAGCTTCAGTCAGCCGAGTTATGAGTGGTCAGCAGTCCGCTTCCCTCTCCACGAGTGAGCCCGACTACACGCTTCGCGAATACGAGGCAACCCCATACCTGGATACAGAAGAGCTTCCCTCAAAGGCTCGAGAGACGGTCGAACGGGAAATTAATGGGGGAACTGGGTCAGATAAAGCGACCCGCCTTCTGCTGGAATATCGGGCAGACGGTCGTGCCCGACTCCGAGCTACTCAGCATATCGGAATCGTCGCATTGCCAGAGGGGCCAACGGTTGAGATTCGCCCAAAAATAGCCAACACAGACCTTCTTGGACTTCTCAAATACGCACAAAATATTGAAGCGCAGACGTTCGAGCAGGAGACTCAACTTGCCGGTGGAGCCCGGTTTATTGATGCGCTTGCGATGCTGTTCCAAAACGAGCTCGATCACGTGTTGACCCAGGGGCTTCACGGGTCATACAGCCGCGTATCACGGACTACTGACCACCTCCGAGGCCGAATCAATGTGCAGCAACAACTTCAACGACAGGGGCCAACGCCGACAGCCTTCGAGTGTACGTACGACGAATTAACGGTTGATACCACGGTTAACCAGGCAATCCTCTATGCCACAACGGTTCTGCAGCGGCTCGTCAGTGACCCCGATCTTAACAGGGCACTACGCCGGCACCAGCAACAGTTACGCCGCCGAGTCGAGCTGACGCCAGTGCGGCCAATCGAGTTGGAATCAGTCGAGCTAACACGGTTGATGGAGTACTACGAGGATCTCGTTCGATTGACCAAGCTAGTGCTACAGAACGTGCATCTCGATTCACTCCGCGTCGCGGACCGAGACTCGTATGCTCTCTTAGTGAATATGAATACGATCTTTGAGGAGGTGGTTGAACGGGTGGTTTCTGAGCTGGCAACTGAACGCGGCTGGGTCGCCACGGCACAGGCTACTTCAACGCGACTTGTCTCAGGCGGTCATCGCCGGATACAGATCCGCCCTGACGTGTTGGTTTCGGATGGGGAGCGTGCTCGGCTTGTGGGTGATGCAAAGTGGAAGCGTGACAATCCAGCAGCCAATAGTCGCGAACCGTCGCCCAGTGATATCTATCAACTTGTCGCGTATCAAGTAGCACACGACGTCCCTGGTGTACTATTTTATCCAGAGCAAGAGCAGGCCCTGCGATCCACATATGAGGTACGTGATCTTGACTCGCTCACGCTGGTGGAAGTCCCCGTCAAAGCTGTTGATGGACAGTCCCTCCTTACAACGATTCAACGGGGTGTTGCTGCCCAACTTCCTTGGTGAGGCCATTATCGTTCAGAAGCGCCTTATAACAATGTCTTGAGAAGGGTGTTTCTGTACTCGTTCCCACGGCCTACGGAAACGGACGGTGAGACGGTGCACGCCGATGCCTAGGTGATAGTCAAACAGGGAAGCACGGGGGTTGTGTGGGCCTTCGTTGACGAACTTCCAAGTCGTCCATTCGATGGTACCCGGAGGCACTAGCAGACCCGCCGCTGTGCGACTCAGAGCGTGACTAATCGTACAATGAACTCTTTCGAGGACACTTGACCGAAACTTTATCAGAGGTAGCAAGAGCAGTACCTCTCAATGCAGGATATCCTTCGTTCCATCTTCGAGAACGTACAACAGAATCCCAACCTATCCGAAAGTGAGGTTATGGATATTTTTGTTGACGAAGGGTTCTTTTCCGAGCTTGGGTACGAAGGGTTCGGAGTAGACATACGCTCTGAAGAGAGTATCGTGGGGAAGGGACGAGCAGATTATTCAGGGAAAGACGACCTCGATAATACGGTATTCACAATCGAATTTAAGAAACCGTCTAGAGACGAAGACCTAGCAAATCACAAACCCCAACTCTGGGAGCAATATGTAAAGCCTCTCAAAGCCAGATATGGCGTTCTGACTGACGGACAGGAAATCATTCTATACGAACGTGGGGCACGGGACCGGGCAGAACGTATCTTCCGCAATTCGCTAGAAGAGATTACTGACGTGGAAGCTGACGAGATCGTTGACCTTCACAAACCGAGTTACGAATTTAGTACGAAATCCGAACTCACCGAGTATCTCGATTCGATTGATTCTGTATCTATTGGAGAGGTAATTGATGATGAGCAGGTTGGTCAGAATGAGTTCCTGACTACCTTCGCTAACGAGCAGAATACCATATTCTATGAAATGCTCGAAAAGACGTACAACCTCCTCGACTACTATGTCGAGCGCGAAGAGAATTCGTTCCCAAAGGACGCTTACGAGTTCTGGGAGGAGTACTACTCGGCAGAACCTAATTGGAGTGATCTCCCTGATGAGTGGCAGGATATCGCCGGGTCAGCAGCGAATAAAGAGAAGGTTATGTTCGCTGTTGAAACTGTCCAATCCTTGCTCGGACGGTTTATGTTGGCGAAGGCCTGTGACGACTTTGATTTCCCCTCTCTGTCGCTCTCGGAGTTTATTATAGGAAATACACGCGAGTTTCGTGACACGGTTCCCGTCGGGTCTTACACAATCGCTGCGAGTGACTTGATGGACCAGATGCGGCAGGAACTCGTAGAATCCATTTTCGAACAGGACATCTACTACTGGTGGAACGCACCTGTTGAGGACTACGACGCGGGTGACGTTCGGGAACTGAGTCAAACAGACTGGCCGCGGGCTATGCGAGAGTTTGACCGAACACTGCTTGAGTTTATTCTATCTGTCTCACGCTTTAACTACATGAATATCCGTGGCGACCCACTCGGAGAGCTGTACCAGAAGCACTTCACACAAGAAACTCGCCGTGCACTGGGTGAGTTCTACACCCCCCCAAGTTTGGCAGAATACGTCTTGGACTCCGCAGGTTACGATCCTGCGGAAAGTGACCGGGACCTTCGTCAGCAACGGCTTATCGACCCTTCATGCGGCTCTGGTACGTTTCTGATACAAGCCCTAGAAAAATACCGGGAGCAGTGTGGTGGGGACACGAACTGGGCAACTGAACTCCGTAACCTATGTGAGCGGTCCCGACTCGTTGGATTAGATATCCATCCGTTCGCAGTCGTGCTAGCCCAGATTCGGTTTATGCTCGATATTCTGCCGGAGTACGGGGAAGCAGTCGAGCAGGAGGGTCCGGGGTTCGTCCTCAAACGACTCCCGATTTACCGCACCGACTCACTTATCGATGAGAGTCAAGTTGAGGAGGGACTCCAGCAGACTCTCACTGCCAGCCACGATAAGGGAATGATTGAATTCAAGATGCCTCTCCCAATTCGTCAAGGAAGTGATTTCGAATCCCTCCCATTCGAACTGCCCGAGTTTAGTTATGTACAAGAGAAGACGCTAAACGAAATTCAGAACCAACAACAGTACTTCTCAGCGCTACTCGGCGTATTCGACGCAGTCAAAGAAATCGGCGGGCGGCAAGAACGCTACGAGGTTGAGCAGGACGAATTGGAGTCATACTTTACTGATTACTTTGAGCCCCACATCAGTACGGAGCAGATTGCAAATGTCTTTCTTGATACAGCAAACGGATTCCTCGGAACAGTTGAAGACTTACGTCACGACTACAATGACGGCCGACTGTTGAAACTCATTGAGGACGTTGTGCTCGCGTCTATCATTAAGAACGATATTTCACATGACTACGTCATTGGGAACCCACCGTGGGTCGCTAAGCAGAACCGATATACTGGGGATGACCAGAACCGGCGGATGCAGCAACTCTACTATTCGGCATGGAGCGAATCAGACCCCTATATGGAGTTTATGGAGCGTGGTCTCGATATGCTTCACACTGGGGGGAAACTCGGGTTCGTCGTATCAAACCGTTTCCTCTATAATTCAGGTGCAAAGGAAATCCGTGCCCTACTTGCTAAGAATCGGATTCACGAAATTATCGACTTTACCGATGTTCCGATATTCCCTGACGCAACGAACTACACCGCGGCAATAACGGTTGAGAAGGAGGTCGATAACGACGATTGGGACTCGTTCATAGAAGACGATTCTTTCACTAATGAGCATTCAATCTTGTCGACTCGTGTTCGTCAGTGGGAGGAGACAGATGACTCCGATAATGTGGATGTTCAGTCTTTGATTAGTACTATCCGAGCGCGGGTACCTCACCCGACCATCGAGTTCTTCGACATAGATTCCAAACACCTCCAAGGTCGTGTATGGGTAAAACGAGGTGAAGTCTATCGTGAGGAGATGTCTACTCGTTTCACGGCAAACGGCCAGCGTGTTTCTGTTTCGAAGATGCTGCCGATAGCAGACGTGTGGCCGTTCTGCCCTATGAGTGAGTATGACGTTCTGGGCCAGGTTGAGGACCTAATGGATATGCGTCTGGGGGATAGGCGAGTTATCCGGAACAATTCCCCAGAGGATGCACCGAATTTGGTCGGGGATGAAATTATGGTGGGAATTCAGACTAGTGGAGATAATGCATACATCGTTCATCCTATCGTGGGTATTAGCAAGGAGAAACTGAGTGAAATAGATACGCTCCCGATTACTCCGCGCGGGATTGACGAAACATATACTGTAGAAACGGGGCTTTTGAAGATAGACATCAGTAGTCAGGACGTTGAACGATGGTTGCCTTCTTGGGACAACCGCCTTGTTTTCGTCCCGTACAAACAGGGTGACGAGCGAGCGCAATTGATTCGCCCCCGAGAGTTGAAAGAAGAATATGAGCAGACGTGGGAATACTTCTCTGACGCGAAGGTCTTGGAAACGTTGTCCGAGGACTCCGTGGAGCGTGAGGAGATTCATAACCGCCTCGCCTACGAACTTGATGTAATTGACGAGGATGATGTGACGACAAATGATGGTGAGCGTGATTATAGACAGGCAGACCTTTCATCAAGCCAGTATCAGGACCTGAGTCGTGCGATTAGAACAAATGTAGATGTCATTGACTTGTTCGACAAGGATCTCTGGTGGTATCGGTATATGCGCCGCCAGAATATTGAGTCGCTTCCGTATCCCAAATTGCTAACAGGCAATCAAAAGAACGAAAATAGCCTATGCTTCGACGATGAAGGCATTATTGCACCGCATAATGCGCGGGTCTATTCGTTTGCCGTTGCTGAGGATAAAAGATATTCCATAGCAGGAGTTTTGAATTCTGCTATAACAGAATATTATCATAAACACCATTCTCGAATCCACAGAGGGAGAGCCTACAGTTACATTAAAGACTATATCTCAAAATGGCCGGTGAAAGTTCCAACAGGGGAATTGAAAGAACGCATTGAAACTGCGGTTAATGAGATTCTTCACCTGAAAGACCTTGAAACGAAGATACCCCAATTCCCGGACCCGTATATTCTTAAGGCCCGTGAGAAGGGAGCGGAATTTATAGATGTGACAATAACTCCTGAATCGACTTTTATTTCTTCACCATCTGTCCAGCAGAATTTGGACCGGGATACGACATTAGTCTTGGACGATGGTCAATCACTTTCTGAGGGTATTGACTCCGGCGTGAAGGCCGAATATGTACAAACTGCACTCCAAGATACCAAACTACACAAGAACCAAACACTTTCGCTACCCGTCCCCCTTGATGACGAAGTTGCGCAAAACGCGCTGGATGAGCTAGCTGAGGATATCTCAACCCGCAACGATGGAGATATTGCTGAATTAGAGGAGCAAATCAATGAAGCTGTATTCGAACTCTATGGGCTATCGGAAGAAGATGTTCAGGAGCATGTGCATAGATATAATAGGCAACACGAATCCGTGAAACCGTTGGACATCGTAGATTGAGAATATAATGCCCGAATCAGTCGAAGTAGTGAATGTAGTCGGAAGTGGAAATCTAGGTCGTGAATTGGACCTTGATGCAGTTCTACAAGATATTGCCGAGAATTCTTCTATCGAGAATGTTAACAGAACCAGCCAAGGGATTACAGTCCGATTTTCTGGCGAAACAGGAACTATCAGCCTCTATCGTTCGGGCAAATACACTATTATGGGAAGTGATTCAGTTGAGGGATTACACCGAACGAACGAGAGCTTTTTAGAGATACTGATAGAGTATGGAATAATCGACGGGAAGAACGGGCACTCCGTTTCGGTAACCAACTATGTGTATTCAGTTGACCTTGATAGAGACATCAATGTCACTCAACTTGATATTTGGCTAGGAGAGGAAGCCGAGTATGAGCCAGAACAATTCCCATATATCGTCTATCACCCATCAGATATTAACTGTACAATGACAATCTCTGCATCGGGTAAATGTGTCATCAATACCTCTGTCGGGGAAGAAGCAGTCAACCGTGTCATCTCGAAACTTAAGCAACAATTGGATGAGCTGCAAATGTAGGAATAGATCTTATCTAATTACAATATAGTACGGCTCAGAGCCATTCTCGGGACGATAAAGGTAGAATGTCTTTCCGGTCAAATCCAACTCACTCACCTTTTGGTTCAATTCACCCCACCGTAGCATTGTCGTTACATTCCGCTGTTCAGCTTCCCAGACTGGTTTATGAATGAGTTCAAGTTGATGATAGCCTTCATACTCATCGTCGAGGTTTACGTGAAAGATGACCTGAGCAGATTCAACAATCGGATTAGTCTCAATTTCCTCCCAATCAAAGTCTGAAAATACATCATATCTGAAGTACGTGGTTTGGTCAATAACATCCCCAGAAACTTCCCAACCAGCTTGACTAAATCGCAATTGCCCAGTTACGTGGCTAGCTCTAGGATCTTGAGCATCTGATCGAGGTAAATCTGGCTTTTCCCACAGTAGAGGTCCTCGTCCCGTATCCATCTCCTCTACCTGACGAACCTCTGAGTCTGAGAGTCCAGGGCCTGAGTGTTCTGCTGGTGGACGAGCAACATCTATCGGGGGGAACAGGTCGCGGACTTCATCAGATGTGTCGCTTTGGCCCGAAGCTGATGACTCAGAATTGCCCCTAGTATCTACTTCACTATCTACGAGGTTGCTTTCGTATAGCATATTAATCAAATCAGTAGATAATTTATGGACATTAGGACTAGTCCCTGAAATCAACGGCTGATAGTATTCCCGAATATCGGTTATTACCGCCTCTCCATCCTCATCGGGTTTTTCGAAATCGACAAGAATCGATGATTCCACGTTTCGAAATAGACCTGAATTGGTTAGATTAGAAGAACCAACAATCACTCTCCCGTTATCGGGCCCCTCAAAAACGTAAATTTTTGGATGGAATGTGCTTGGAGACCTAGTATAGAATACACTTGCACCAATATCTAACTCTAATAAGTCTTCTAACGCTTCTTTTGTGGTTCCTTTTTGATCAATACCGACAATAACTTGAAATTCATCGATATTCTCCTTTGACTGTTGTATTACCCCACTTAGATTTCGGATTCCAGATGAACGAGCAAAGGCGACGAGGGAGAGGAATTTCGTATAGCTCTCATCGGCAAATGACTCGTTGAGTAGGACGCCTATTGGATTATCAGAATTCTCGAATCCTTGACCGACAAAAGACACTTTCATACAACCCGGTTCCTATCCGATTCACTAAGCATTTTCTGACAGGAAGGTCGCTATGTCTGGTTTCGTGTAGTGAAACAGTAGGACCGATAACAAGACCTATGTGACCTCTCAGAATGTTCTCTATTCGGTTTTTGGTCACGATTATCCTTTCTTAGAAGGTTGCAGACGCGATTCTATGACGTTGTCCATTCTTCCTGCAAATGGATGGATAGAAAGCTGGCTCGGCACTCATAGGCCATTCGGCGCGATAGAACTCAAGCGTTTGCCGTCCAGCCAGCTAATCTGAACACAGCCCCGATACATTGATACTCCAGCGCGCGTTCGGATAACGCAGAACCTCGGACGGAGGCGGGGGCCAGTCGACAAACGATTGGGTTCGGGAAAATCGAACCCCGTCGCTACGGCGACAAAAATTGGGAAAATTGGGCTATATCGCTTCTACGCGATGAAATCGGTGCCTTAGAAACCGTGCGTGATACGTATGGGCTCGGGCGGAGTCGAACCACCGATCTCTTCCTTGTAAGGGAAGCGTCATAACCACTAGACCACGAGCCCGCACGTCGAAGAAGTCCGCACGCGGGTATAACGGTTTCCAATCCCGAACGGCGGAATCCTTACGCCCACGCGCTCGGACTACACGATATGGCCGATCGGTCACGACTCGCTACCGTCATCCTCGCCGTCGCCGTCCTCCTCGCGGTCGGCGTCGTCGCCGTCGCGAGCAATCCCGGACTTCTCCCGACCGGCGAGTACAACCGGACAACAGTAACACTCGTCGACGACGATACCGACGAGACGCTCGCGACGGTGACCGCCCGGATCGCCGACACGCAGTCGAAGCGCTACACCGGACTCAGTGAGACCGACTCCCTCGGACCGAACGAGGGGATGCTCTTCGTCCACGACGAGGCGGGCGATTACGCCTACGTGATGCGGGATATGGCGTTCCCGATCGACATCGTCTTCGTCGACAGCGAGGGGACGATCACCGCGATCCACCACGCCGAACTGCCGCCCGACGGAACGGCTAACGACGATCTGACCCGCTACCGCGGCCGCGGTCAGTATGTGCTCGAAGTGCCGTACAACTACACCGTCGAGCGCGGCGTCGAGGTCGGCGACCGCGTCCGCGCCGACGGCGAGTGGGGACCGCCAGCGGACGGGGCGTGACACGCGGCGGAACCGAAAGCCCGAGGAGCCCCGGGACTCGCCCTTCACGTATGAGCGATCCGACCAGCGCGCTCGACGCCCTGGCCGCCCTCGACGGCTGGCACGTGGAGGGGTACGCCGCGCGGGTTCACTACCGCGGCGCGGACGACCGCTACAGCATCGAGTTCTACGGCCCATCCGAGTGCGTCCTCTACTGGAAGGTGAAAGGCGACGGCGAGACGGCCGTCCCCGTCGGCCGCGACACGGTCCCCGAGCCGCTCCGTGCGCGAATTCGGGACGACCTCGACGCCGCCGGACTCGACCCCCGCGTCGAACGGCGTTCGCTGTAGGCCCGACGATGTCGCCCGTGGGTTCGATGGCACCGCCTGTCGGCCCGATCCGTTCACCTGTCGATTCGGCGACGTCCGCTGTCGGATCAACGGCGTTCGCCGTCCGCTCGAACAACGGACATCGCGCCGAAATCGAGTCGGTCGATCGATGGAACCCTTTAGTACCGACGAGGCCTGAAACACGGTGATGGTCAGCCCCGCCGAGGACGACCCCTTCGAGCAACAGCGCGAGCGCGCGGAAAACCCGATGCGCCGCCTCTTCGACGAGTACGGCCGCGAGAACGCCTTCGCGTTCGTGGTCGGCCTGGCGTCCAGCATCGTCGCGCGCTTGCTCGACCTGCTCCCGCCGGTCCTCCTGACGGTCGCGGTCGACTCGATCTTCTTCGACGAGCGCCCGTTCTCGCTGTGGCTCGTCCCCGACGCGTGGCTGCCGACGACGCAGACCGGACAGCTCTATCTCGCCGCCGGGCTCATCGCGCTCTCGTTCTTCGGCGGGGCGGCGTTCCACTGGACGCGGAACTGGGGGTGGAACTCCTTCGCCCAACACATCCAACACGCCGTCCGGACCGACACCTACGACAAGATGCAGCGGCTGAATATGGACTTTTTCGCCGACAAGCAGACCGGCGAGATGATGTCGATCCTCTCGAACGACGTCAACAGGCTAGAGCGGTTCCTCAACGACGGGATGAACTCGGCGTTCCGCCTCGGCGTGATGGTGATCGGCATCGCGGCGATCCTCCTGTACTGGAACTGGCAGTTGGCCGTTGTCACGCTCACCGTCGTTCCCTTGATCGGGTTCTTCACCTACCGCTTCGTGCAGACGATCCAGCCCAAGTACGCCGACGTCCGCTCGTCGGTCGGGCAGTTGAACTCCCGGCTCGAAAACAACCTCGGCGGCATCCAGGTGATCAAGTCCTCGAACACCGAGGACTTCGAATCCGATCGCGTCGACGGCGTCTCACAGGACTACTTCGACGCCAACTGGGACGCGATCGGCACGCGGATCAAGTTCTTCCCCGGCCTCCGGCTTCTCTCGGGCATCGGCTTCATCCTCACGTTCTTCATCGGCGGGATCTGGGTACTCACCTACCGGGAGACCGGCAGCGCACCGCTGTTCTTCTCCGGCGGGCTCACGCCCGGCGAGTTCGTCGGGTTCATCCTCTTCACCCAGCGGTTCATCTGGCCGATGGCGCAGTTCGGCCAGATCATCAATATGTACCAGCGCGCGTACGCCTCCGCCGCGCGGATCTTCGGCCTGATGGACGAACCCGCCCAGATCGCCGAGGATCCGGACGCCGAGGAACTCCTCGTCGCGGACGGACGGGTCGTCTACGACGACGTGAGTTTCGGTTACGACGCCGACGAGACGATCATCGAGGACGTCTCTTTCACCGTTGAGGGCGGGGAGACGCTCGCGCTGGTCGGTCCGACGGGCGCCGGGAAATCGACCGTGCTCAAGCTTTTGCTCCGGATGTACGATGTCGACGAGGGATCGATCTCCATCGACGATACCGACGTCCGCGACGTGACGATTCCGAGCCTCAGGCGCTCGATCGGCTACGTCAGCCAGGACACGTTCATGTTCTACGGAACGGTGGAGGAAAACATCCGCTACGGGACGTTCGGGGCGACGCACGGGGACGTCGTCGAGGCCGCCAAGGCCGCCGAGGCCCACGAGTTCATCCGGAAACTGCCGGACGGCTACGACACCGAGATCGGCGAGCGCGGCGTGAAGCTCTCCGGCGGCCAGCGCCAGCGGCTCTCGATCGCCCGCGCGGTCCTCCGCGACCCGGAAATCCTCGTGCTCGACGAGGCGACTTCCGACGTCGACACCGAGACGGAAATGCTCATCCAGCGGTCGCTCGACCGCCTCACCGAGAACCGAACGACGTTCAGCATCGCCCACCGGCTCTCGACGATCAAGGATGCCGAGCAGATCGTCGTCCTCGAAGACGGCGAGATCGCCGAGCGCGGCACCCACGAGGAACTGCTCGAAAACGACGACCTCTACGCGCACCTCTGGGGCGTGCAGGCGGGCGAAATCGACGAACTCCCCGACGAGTTCATCGAGCGCGCGAGCCGCCGCGTTTCGCGGACCGAGATCGAGTCCGACGCCGACGACTGAGCGTCACCCTTCGAACCGCCTCGCTTCGCGTCCGTTCACCTACTCCAACTCCGCCCGCAGCGCCTCGTTCATCGCGTCGACGGGGGCGTCGCGGCCGGTCCAGATCTCGAACGCCTCCACGCCCTGGAACAGCAGCATCCACGCGCCGTCGATCGTCGTTGCGCCCGCGTCCGCGGCCGCTCGAAGCAGCCGCGTCTCGATCGGCGAGTAGACGGCGTCGAGAACGGCCAAGTCGGCGTGAAGGTGCTCTTCGGGGACGGGCGTCTCGTCGACGTCTGGCTCCATTCCGACGCTCGTCGCGTTGACCAACAGCGCCGCGTCGGCGACCCGATCGAGCGTGTCGAGTCCGCCCGCGGTCGCGCCGGGGACGTCGGCGGCGAGCGATTCCGCCCGGTCGACGGTGCGATTGGCGATGTGGACCGACGCTCCGGCGTCGGCGAGCGCGAACGCCACCGCGCGGCCAGCCCCGCCTGCCCCCACGACGACCGCGTCGCGACCGTCGATCGAAACGCCGTGGTGGGCGAAGGACCGCTCCACGCCAGCGACGTCGGTGTTGTAGCCGCGCGGCGGGGATGCCGAAAAGTCGATCGTGTTCACGGCACCGACGCGTCGGGCGACGTCGTCGAGTTCGACCGCCTCGAGGACGTCCCGCTTGAACGGGATCGTGACGTTCAGTCCGGCGATTCCCAGTACCTCGGCGGCGTCGACGGCGTCGGCCGCGGCGTCGCGGTCGGGCTCGAACGTGACGTAGCGCGCGTCGATATCGAGCGCTTCGTAGGCCGCCTCGTGCATCGGCGGCGACAGCGAGTGGCCGACCGGGTTCCCGAGAAGTCCGAATACCTGCATACGCAGGGGTCTTCCGCCGACCGTGTTAAATGGTCTCCTCGGCGGCCATCGCTCGCGAACAGCGACGCTCCCGCGGCGTTCCGAACCGCAAGAGATACGCCGCCGAGGGGAGCAGTTCCGGGTGATGACTTCTCGCCTGCGTCACCCGCTCACCGCTGCGGGTGGAGCGCTCGCGCTGACGCTGCCGTGGGTTGTCTCGTGGGCCACCGGAATCTCGGCGGGCTTGGGGCCGACGACCGTCGTCAGCGTGGCCGGGCTCGCGGTCCTCGGCGCGTCGTTCCTCCTCGCGTGGGGTGCAGAAACGGCCGAAAAGGACGTTCCCCGCGCGTTCGCCATCGCCGTGCTCGCCGTGCTCGCGGTCGCCCCCGAATACGCCGTCGACGCGCTGTACGCGTGGCAGGCGGCGACCGACCCCTCGCGGGCGAACCTCGCGGTCGCCAATATGACCGGTGCGAACCGGATCCTCATCGGTCTCGGCTGGTCCGGGATCGCACTGTTTTCGATCTACAAGGCCACGTCGGGCTCTCGGAAGGACAGAGCCGTCGTGAACCGCGAGGGAACGCTCCGCGACGCGGTGAAACTCGATCCGAGCATCTCGACGGAGATCCTCTTTCTGTTCCTGGCGACGGTGTTCGCCTTCTTTGTCCCGCTCAACGGCGGGATCGACGCCATCGACACGATCGTGCTCGTCGGCCTCTACGTCACCTACATCGCGATCATCATCCGCGGTGACGTCGAGGACCACGACGACCAGATCGGCGTGCCCCGGTACTTCCAGGCGAAACCGCGCTCCGTCCGCGTTCCGATCATCCTCTCGCTGTTCGTTTACTCGGGCTTTCTGATCTTCACCGCTGTCGAACCGTTCGCACACGGGCTGGAGTCGCTGGGGCTGCAGTTCGGCATCCCCGAGTTCTTTATGATCCAGTGGATCGCGCCGCTGGCCTCCGAGAGCCCCGAACTCATCGTGACGGCGTATCTCGTGAACAAGGCGCGTTCGACCGCCGCGTTCAACGCGCTCATCTCCTCGAAGCTGAATCAGTGGACGCTGCTTATCGGGACGCTTTCGGTCGTCTACAGCATCTCGCTCGGCGCGTACGGCGTCCTCCCGTTCGACTTCAAGCAGGCGGCCGAAATCTGGCTCACCGCGGCGCAGAGCTTCTTCGCAATCGCCATCCTCGTGAATTTCCGGATCAGCGTTCGTGAGGCCGTGACGCTCCTGGTGCTCTTCGTCTCGCAGGTCGTCATCGAGTTCGGACTCATCCGGACGTACCCCGAGGCGCTCGCCGAGCAGTACTCGATCTATCTGTTGCTCACGTACTCCATCGTGTACATCCTCCTCGGCGCGGGCCTTCTCGCCACGCGCCGCCAGGATCTCCGTCGACTCGCCCGGCTCACCGTCGCGAACATCCGCGGCACGTCGGTTCCGGAGCCCGAACGAGCGGATTGAATCGAGGCGTCGCCCCGGCCGTTCGATCCGCTCCGAGAGTTTTTATACCGAGGGCGGACCACTCTCGTCCGTGATCGGACTGGTCGTCAGCCGGGAGGATTCCGCATCCGTGGCTATCGGCGAGGCGCTTCGCGACCTCGCCGCGTGGGAGCGGCACGAAGACGCCTCCAGAAGCGACGCCGACGGCGGCGGGACGTACTACCGCTATCGAGATTTCGAGCTCCGCGCGCTCGACGAGTGGCACCTCGAACTCGACGGCGTCGCCGACGCGTTTTCGGAGCCGCCCGAGTTCGTGTCCTTCCTCTCGCGGCACGCGGGCGACACCGGACCGCTCCTGACCGCCCACTTCACCGGCAACTTCGGCCCGGCCGAGTACGGCGGCTCCCCGAGTGAACTCGCGCGCGCCTGCCCGAACGCCCAGCGCACCGTCGTCGAGGCCTTCGACAGGCACGCGCCCGACGGCTACGAGGTCGGCATCGAGGGCACGCACCACGGCCCGAGCGACGTCGGCGCGCCCTCGCTGTTCGTCGAACTCGGGAGCAGCGAGACGGAGTGGGACGATCCGGCCGGTGCCCGCGCGGTCGCCCGCGCCGTCTTGGAACTCTCCGGCGTCGCCGCCGACGCGCCAGCGTCGACCGCTACGGGCGACCGTCGGCACGTCGTCGGCTTCGGGGGCGGCCACTACGCGCCGCAGTTCGAGCGGATTCTCAGGGAGACAGACTGGGCGGTCGGCCACGTCGCCGCCGACTGGGTGCTGCAGTCGATGGGCGCGCCGGAGGCCAACGCCGACGTGATCGACAGCGCCTTCGAGCGGTCGTCGGCGACCCGCGCGCTCGTCGTCGACGACGATCCCGAACTCGAAGCCGTCGTCGACGACCTCGGCTACCGCGTCGTCGACGAGACGTGGGTCCGCACCACCTCCGGCGTCGATCTCGACCTCGTCGCGGCGCTCGAATCCCGCCTCTCGACGGTCGACGAGGGGCTTCGGTTCGGTGCGTCGGCGGAGGCGGTCGATTCCGAGACGCTCGCTGCGGACGTCGGCGACATCGACGACACCTGCAAAATCGTCGCGCTCCCGGACGACCTCCTCGCGGAAGCGTCCGGGATCGACCGCGACGAGACGTTCGAGGCCGTCGCGTCCCGCGTCGTCGCCTTCGAGACGAGAGAGGGCGGGACGAAGCCGCGCGGACGCGCCGCCGTGACCGACCGAACCGCCGTTGACGACGTCGTCGACGCGCTCTCGTGGATTCTCGAATCGAAGTACGACGCGGTCCGCGTCGACGGCGACCGGGTGATCGCGACGCGCGAGACGTTCGACCCCGCGGCGGCGGCGGAGGCTGGGGTCCCGGAGGGCCCCGAGTTCGGCCGGTTATCGGCGGGACAGCCCGTCGAAGTCGACGGCGTCGAGGTGACGCCCGAGGAGGTCACCGCCGAGGAGCGGGTGACGTTTTCGACGGCGCGGCGGGACGCGCACCCCGAAGCCCGGTGAACCACCGCGAGAACCGGCCTCAACGTCAGACGCGCGTCGGACGTAAGGGGGAAAGATCATTAGGCTGTATTCGGTACGAACGCCCATACTATGGACTCCATCGTCGACGATGCGATTGACGAGGCCGAGGAGACGGGGGATGGGAGCGCCGTCGACGCACCCGCGGGCGGGGAGATGCCCCGCACCGGAACGATGACCGACGAAGAGCTACAGGAGGTTCTCGTCGACCTCCAGACCGATATCACGGTCGTCGGCTGCGGCGGGGCTGGCGGCAACACCGTGAACCGGATGCACGAGGAGGGCATCGAGGGCGCGACGCTCGTCGCCGCCAACACCGACGTCCAGCACCTCGTCGAGATCGAGGCCGACACGAAGATCCTGATGGGCGAACAGAAGACGCAGGGCCGCGGCGCGGGATCGCTCCCGCAAGTGGGGGAAGAGGCGGCGCTGGAGTCCCAAGAGGAGATCTACGACGCGATCGACGGCTCCGATATGGTGTTCGTCACCGCCGGACTCGGCGGCGGCACCGGCACCGGCTCCGCGCCGGTCGTCGCGAAGGCGGCTCGGGAGTCGGGCGCGCTCACCATCGCGATCGTCACGACGCCCTTCACCGCCGAAGGTGAAGTTCGCCGAACCAACGCCGAGGCGGGTCTGGAGCGACTCCGCGACGTCGCCGACACCGTCATCGTCGTCCCGAACGACCGACTGCTCGACGCGGTCGGCAAGCTTCCGGTCCGACAGGCGTTCAAAGTGAGCGACGAGGTGCTGATGCGCTCGGTGAAGGGCATCACCGAACTCATCACCAAGCCCGGGCTGGTCAACCTCGACTTCGCCGACGTGAAGACGGTGATGGAGCGGGGCGGCGTCGCGATGATCGGCCTCGGCGAGTCCGACTCCGAGTCGAAGGCGCAGGATTCCGTCAAGAGCGCGCTCCGTTCTCCCCTCTTGGACGTCGACATCTCTGGCGCGAACTCCGCGCTGGTGAACGTCACCGGCGGCTCCGATATGAGTATCGAGGAGGCCGAGGGCGTCGTCGAGGAGATCTACGACCGGATCGATCCGGACGCCCGCATCATCTGGGGGACCTCCGTCGACGAGGAACTCGACGGCACGATGCGGACGATGATCGTCGTCACCGGCGTCGAATCGCCGCAGATCTACGGTCGCAGCGAGGAGGAGGAATCCCAGCCGCAGCCCCAGCCGCAGGCTCCCCAGCAGGGCCAAGACCAGGGAACTGAAATCGACTACGTCGAGTGAACGGGTGGCTTTCGCCTCGTTCCCTGCCGTAAGCCGCGGTCGCGACTGCGACCGTTGAATTTCGGACCACTTCGTGTGAACCCGGATCAGACTTCTCTCGTCGTCGGCTCGTCCGGTTTCAGTTCTTCGAACCGTCGGGTGTCAATTCCTGGCCTCGTCGTCGATTCGTCCGGCCGCAATTCCCGACATCGTCGTGGGGGCTGTATCAATAGATAGAAAAAGCCGGGCGCACTATCGACACGCAACGATGGACGTTAAGTACGACCTGACCAGCTACGTGCGGGTGCTGAAACTGGCCAGCACCCCCTCGTGGGAGGAGTTCTCACAGATTGGTCTCATTGCCGGTGCCGGGATCGTTCTCGTCGGCTTCCTGGGCTTTCTCATCTACGCGGTGATGTCCTTCCTCCCGGGGGGTGTCTGAGGTGCCGATCTTCTCCGTGAAGACGACCGCCAGCCAGGAGCGCACCGTCGCAGATATGATCGCGAACCGCGAGGAACCCGAGGTGCACGCCGTATTAGCCCCCGACTCGCTCACGAGCTACGTGATGGTGGAAGCGGACAACGACGCGGTGATCACGCGGGTTCTCGAAGAGATTCCGCACGCCCGCGGCCTCGTCAAGAGCGGCGGGGAGGCCGGTCGCTCCTCGATGGCGGAGGTCGAACACTTCCTCTCGCCGACGCCCGACGTCGAGGGCATCGCCGAGGGCGACATCGTCGAACTGATCGCCGGGCCGTTCAAGGGCGAGAAGGCCCGCGTCCAGCGGATCGATGAGACGAAAGACCAGGTCACCGTCGAACTGTACGAGGCGACCGTTCCGATTCCGGTCACCGTCCGCGGCGACCAGATCCGCGTGCTCGACAGCGACGAGCGCTGAGGCCGAGACGGGAGGCAGTTTCGTATTCCGTTGTGAGCGGTGAGGCCCTGTTCTCTCGCGCCGTTCATACGCTCACAGGCCGCTCATCCTTCCCCGCGCCCGCTTATCCTTCCCCGCGCCCGCTCAGTTTGTTTCCGAACGAACGCTTGACACCCAAGCAGTGGCGGAAGCGCAGCGATCGAACCGAAGTACACAGGTCGGTACCGGCGGCTACAGCGCGTCGCGTTGCTTGAGTTCCTCGACGACCACCCGGAGGTCGGCCTCGTCTTCGATCGCGGCCTTGACGTCCTCGCGGACGCGGACCGCAGTCGAATCCGCGTCGTAGGCGCGAACGTACTCCGCGCGGGAATGCTCCTCGAAGGCGTGCCGAATCGCGAAATAGCCGTCCGGGACGATGCTGCCGCAGACCGTGCACTCGTGACGGTCGTGTTCGACCGTCTGGTGGATGATCGCGGATTCGACGTCCTCGAACCGCTCCGAGCAGCCGCCGATGCCGCACTTCCACAGAGACATACCGAAGGCCACGACCACCGTCGACAAAACCGTTCCGCAGGCGACGGTAAATAGAAATCACTAACCGAACCCCGCTCGAACCGCGGGACGTGACCGACACCGCCGCGTCCGACTCGGGCTCAGCAGACGACGCCGACTCGATCGTGGCGGAATCGACGCGAACGGAGGCGAGTTCGGTGCAATCGGGAGCGACACCCGTGCAGGATGACGCGGACGGCCAAACCAGGGTCGACCTCCACGTGAAAATCCTGAACGAGCGCGTCGTCAGCCGCGCGAAAGCCCGCGGCATCGACGTGTTGGTCTACGCCCCGCACTTCGTCCGCCTCCCCGAGATCAGCGCCCGCGCGGAGCGCTTCTCCGACGACGACCTGCTCGTCGTTCCCGCTCGCGAGGTCTTCACCGGCACGTGGCGCGACCGACGCCACCTCCTCGCGTTGGGTCTCTCCGAACCGGTTCCCGATTTCATCTCGCTGTCCGGCGCGTTCGACGCCTTCGAGCGGCAGGACGCGGCCGTCCTCGTCCCGCATCCGATGTTCCTCAACGTGAGTCTCGATGCCGACGAGGTGCGGACGCACCTCGATCGCGATCGGATTCACGCAGTCGAGACGCACAACTTGAAGCTGTTCGACCGACAGAACCGGCGGGCGCGCCGTCTCGCACGCGACGTCGGCGCGCCGGGGTTCGGTTCGTCGTACGCGCATCTCCACGGGAGCGTCGGCGAGGTGTGGACGACGTTCGATCGCGAGATCGACTCCGAGGCGGATCTCATCGCGGCGCTGCGCGAGGGGGAACCGCGCACGGTCTACCGGCGTGACGGCGCGAGTCATCTCGTCCGCGGACTCGCGGAATTCGCCCATCTCGGCTTCGAGAATACCTGGAGCAAACTCGACCGGATCTTTCTCTCCGGAACCGAGCCGACGCATCCGAGCCACGTCGCCTACGGCGGGCGCTTCGACGACGTCAGCGTGTACTGAGACCCGTCGGACGTCAGACCCCGACGAGCGCCGCGATGAGGTTCGTCGCTTCCGTCAGCGGCGTGTCGAGCGCGACGAGGTAGTTGTGGACGGCGAACAGGATTCCGAGTTCGACGAGCGTGACGAGGACGGTCACCCGGATCGCCCACTTGCTCGACGTCGCGACGCCGGTCGGAAAGCCGTACTCCGTCGAGGAGAAGGGATACCACAGCGCGATGCCGCGCTTCGAGCCGACGATGTCGAGGACGTAATGCGTCGCGACGCCGATCCAGACGAACTGGAGGTTGCCGAAGAGGTACGGGAACGCGAGGAAGATCCCCAACACGGGGAGGTTATGCAGCGTCTTTCGGTGGCGGCCGAACGCGGTGTCCACGTCCGGGAAGAGCGCGCCGAGGATGACCGGCAGCGACAGCGCGGCGATCGAGCGACCGACGTCGCCAGCGAGCGCCCAGGCGGCGTCGGCGGTGCTCTCACCGTTCGTCCCCTCTAGTATCGGTCCGGCGGTCGGGTCGACGGTGAGAATGACTCCCAGTCCGATCGCCAAGAGCGCGCCGTTCAGCACGTGTCCGTCTTTGTTCATCGCCTGTGTCTGCGCGGGTGTCCCCTACAAACGTTGTGTCTCGGCGGCGGTGGTAGACCGCCGTGCTACGACGACGACGGAGGGTCGTATTTCCACGACGATGGCCGGTCGTATATTCGCGACGACGGCGATACGTTGCAACGACAGCGATCCGTCGCCTCCGAAAGCGCCGTTTCCGCGCGAGACTACGCTTCGACGGCCGCCAGAAGCGTCTCTAACGCCCGCCGGGCGATTTGCTCTTTGATCTCGGTTCGGTCGCCATCGAACTCGAAACGGTCGACGCGGGTGTAGGAGTCGCCGGTGCCCCACTCGCCGCGGTACGCGAGGCCGACGTAGACGGTTCCGACCGGCTTCTCGGGGGTGCCGCCCTCGGGACCGGCGACCCCGGTCGTCGAGATCCCCCAGTCGACCGCGGCGACGTCGCGGACGCCGCTCGCCATCTCGCGCGCGACCGGTTCGGACACCGCGCCGTGTTCGTCCAACGCTTCCCGCGAGACGCCCAGGGCGGTCAGTTTGGCGTCGTACGAGTAGGTGACCACCGATCGATCGAAGTACGCTGACGAGCCGGGAACGTCCGTCAGGAGCGACCCAATCAACCCCCCGGTGCAGGATTCGGTGACGGCGAGGGTCGCGCCCGCCTCGCGGAGGGCGTCGCCGACGCGGACCTCGATCGGTGGCTCGGAAGCGAATTCGCGCATAGGACGACGACGGGGGCCGACGACAAAAGCGATGGCGAAAAACACACCTACGATCCGCTCGTCGCCGCAGACGAGATGGCTGACAGGGTCGATCCCTCGGACGAGTCCGCGGACGCCTCGGATGACCGGGCGGATCCTTCCGACGGTTCCGCGGACGCGTCGGGCGATTCCTCGAGTTCCTACGACGAACCGCTCTTTCAGCGCGTCATCGGGTACGCCGCGGACGCCGACCGCGACGTCGTCGATATGGTCTCGGGACACCCCGACTGGGAGCCGCCGCGGGCGCTCCGCGACGGACTGCACGCCTACGCCGACGCCGACTCCCGAGAGTTCCAGTACCCGCCCAGCGAAGGGCTCAGGGAACTCCGCGAGGAGATCGCGAGCCGACGGAACGTCGACGCCTCGCGGGTCATCGTCACCAACGGTGCGGGCGAGGCGAACTACCTCGCGATGGCGGGCGCGCTCGAACGCGAGGCGGGTTCGGAGTTCCTGCTGACCGATCCGGTTTATCCGTACTACCCCGGCAAGGCGGAGCTGCTCGACGCCGACGTCACGCGCGTCCCCGTCCACGAAGACGGCCGCGTCGACGTCCGCGCGATGCGCGCGGTCGCGTCCCCGGAAACCGCCGCGATCGTACTCAACACGCCGAACAACCCCACTGGAGCGGTCTACGACCGCGAATCGGTCGCGGAACTGGCCGACGTCGCGAGCGAGGTCGACGCGCTGCTCGTCGTCGACGAGGTGTACGACCACTTCGACTTTTCGGGTCGGTTCGAGAGCGCGCTCACGCTCGATCGCGACCGCGTCGTGGTCACCACGGCGTTCTCGAAGTCGATGGCGATCACGGGCTTCCGGGTCGGCTACGCGGTCTTTCCTGAACCCCTCGTCGACGAGGCGCTGACGCGGCATATGCTCGTGAACGTCGCCACGAGTCGACCCGCCCAGGCCGCCGTCGCGACTGCGCTGGCGGAGACGCCGCCGTCGTACTACGAGTCCGTCCGCGACACGCTACGCGAACGGATCGACTCGTTCACCGACGCGCTCGACGCCGCGGGCGCGGAGTACACCACGCCGGAGGGCGCGTTTTACGTCCTCGCTCGCTTCGACGGATTCCCGGGTACGATGGAGAACGTCGAGCGATTGATCGACGAGGCTGGAGTCGCCGGAATGCCCGGCGAGGCCTTTGGCGACGCCTACGACGAGTGGGTTCGCTTCGCGCTCTGCACCGACCGTGCCGACGAGGCCGCCGATCGGCTGGCTGCCTATTTCGAGGGACAAATCGACTGAGCGATTGACTGACCGATGGACCGAGAAGTACACAAGTCCCCGTCTCGTCGTCCCGCGTATGTCGAGTATCGACGTCGACGCCGAGCCGAGCGACGACGAGCACGAATCGGAGAGTGACGCGTCGGGAGACGGTCACGCGATCGACGTCGAGCCCGTGGATCGAGTCGAATCTCCCACCGGGAACGCGATCGAGGACGTCGATGCCGCGGGGCTGCCCGACGCCGTCGACGCGCCGGACTACGTCCTCTACGGCGGGAAGGGCGGCGTCGGCAAGACGACGATGGCGGCGGCGACGGCGCTCGCATCGGCCGCGTCCGGCACCGCGACGCTCGTCGTCTCCACCGATCCGGCGCACTCGCTGTCGGACACGCTCGACGTCGACGTGCCCGCCGAGCCGACGCGGATTCGCGAGTCGATGCCGCTGTACGCCGCGGAGATCGACCCCGACGCGGTCGTCGCCGGGCCGTTTACCCCCGGCGCTGGCGACGAAGCGAGCGGGTTCGGCGGGAACGGAGCGGCAAACGACGGCTTCGATCACGCCGCCGACGTCGAGGACAACCCCTTCGCCGACGATCGCGACGGCCCGTTCTCGGACGCCGGCGGCGGGGACAGCGGAGCGGGGGCGTCCCCGTTCGGCGACCTCGGCGGGATGGAGGACTTACTCGGCGGCGCTATGGGGCCGGGATCGATGCCCGGGGCCGACGAGGCGGCGGCGATGCAGCAACTGCTCGAATACCTCGACGACCCGCGATTCGACCGGGTCGTCGTCGACACCGCGCCGACCGGACACACGCTCAGACTGCTCGAACTCCCTGAAATGATGGACACGATGTTGGGGCGGGTCGCGAAGCTCCGCCAGCAGTTCTCGGGGATGATGGAGGGCGTCAAGGGGATGTTCGGGATGGGATCGGCGGAGGCGGCCGCCCCCGATCTCGACGAGCTCCGCGAGCGGATCGAGCGGCTGCGCGCGGTCCTGCGCGACCCCGCGAAGACCGATTTCAGAGTCGTGATGATCCCCGAGGAGATGAGCGTCGTCGAGTCCGAGCGGCTCGTCGAACGCCTCGACGGCTACGGCATTCCGGTCCAGACGCTGGTCGTCAATCGAGTGATGGAGGACCTCGCGGACGTGACGGCCGCAGATATCGACGACCGCTGGGTCGTCTCACCCGACTTGGAGCACTGTGAGTTCTGCCAACGCCGCTGGGGAGTCCAGCAGGACGCGATCGGTCGCGCGACCGAGCTGTTCAGAGGGCGCGACGTGCGGCGCGTGCCGCTCCTCGCCGAGGAGGTCCGCGGCGAGCGGGCGCTCCGGGTCGTCGCCGCCTGCCTGGCGTGAGGCGGGGAATCCGACTTACAGCTTTCTGAGGTACCGATACGCCGTGTCGAGCCACCGCGACGGGAGGTGCCGCGCGAGCACGGCGATCCGGGCGGCGGTTCCGGGTTGATAGCGCGCGTGAGGCTTCGTCGAGGAGGCGGCGTCGACGATGTCCTCGGCGACGCGCTCGGGGGAGATCGCGCCGAGACCGCCGCCCCCGATCAACTGAGTCTCCGAAAACAGCTCGTAGAACGACTCGTAGGCACCCGATCGGTCCAATCCCGGGATGTCGGTGTCAGCGTCGGCGTCAGCGTCGGTGTCGGCTTCGATGTCAGCGTCGGTTCCGCTCCCATCGCCGCCGTTGACCTCGCGCTCGGCGCGGTCCGAGAAGTTCGTCTCGACCGGTCCGGGTTCGATGAGAACGACGTCGATACCGTACTCGTCGACTTCGTTTCGGAGCGCGTCGCTCATCGCCTCGAGGGCGAACTTCGACCCGGCGTAGACGCTGCCGCCGGGGAAGGAGATCCGCCCGGCGGCGCTGGAGACGTTGACGATGGTTCCCCCCTCCTGGGCGCGCATCTGCGGGAGGGCGGCGCGGATCAGTCGATGCGGGCCGTAGACGTTCACGTCGAACTGCCGGTGGACCTGCTCGGTCGGGACGTCTTCCAGCGGCCCCATCTGCCCGAAGCCAGCGTTGTTGACGAGGCAGGTGAGATGTCCCTCCTCGTCGACGATTCGATCGACCACCCGGTCGACGTCGTCTCCGTCGGTGACGTCGAGCGTCGCGATGCGGCACCCCTTCTCGCCGAGGGTTTCGATGTCGGCGGGGTTGCGGGCCGTCGCGTAGACGCACCAGTCCTCCTCGAGGAAGGCCAGTGCCGCCGCGCGGCCGATGCCGGACGAACAGCCGGTGATGAGGACCGTCTTCGGATGCACGACTCCCGAAACGGACCGCGCGGTGTTAACTGTGGGCGATTCGCGGGCATCGGTCCGTTGCGCGGACACCACTTCGGCGCGACCGCGACCACACGCTTAACTGTCTCGCCGGGATGCTTCGAGTATGCGATTCGACCGACGATCCGGGGTTTTCCTCCACCTCACCTCTCTTCCGGGTCCGCACGGCATCGGCGACCTCGGGGACGGCGCGCGGGCGTTCGTCGACTGGCTCGCCGACGCCGACCAGTCCTACTGGCAGTTCTGTCCGCTCGGGCCGACGGCGTCCGTCCACGGCGACTCGCCGTATCAGGCGTACTCCGCGTTCGCCGGAAACCCGCTCCTCGTGAGCCTCGACCGCCTCGTCGACGCGGGCTACCTCCACGCCGACGAGCTGGAACCCGTCCCCGACTTCTCGGCGCACGAGGTCGACTACGATCGAGTCCGCGCGTACAAGACCGAGCGGCTCCGCACCGCGGCCGAGCGCTTCCGGGCGACGGCCCGTGGAGGCAACGAGCGCGTCGGAAGCGGCGGGGGCATCGGCGACCGGACTGGCGGAAGCGACGCGGACCGCGAGGCCTTCGGGTCGTTTCGCGAGCGCGAGTCGGAGTGGCTCGACGACTACGCGCTGTTTATGGCGTTGCGGACGCGGTACGACGGCGCGTGGACCGCGTGGCCGGAGCCGATCCGGCGACGCGACCCCGACGCGCTCGCGACCCACCGCAAGGAGTTGGCGTCGGAGGTCCACTACCACCAGTTCGTCCAGTTCGCCTTTGATATGCAATGGCGCGCGCTCGGGAGCTACGCCGACGAGCGGGGGATCGATCTCATCGGCGACCTCCCGATCTACGTCGCCCTCGACAGCGCCGACGTCTGGGCGAGCCCCGAGGTGTTCGACCTGACAGACGACGGCGAACCCGCGGCCGTGGCGGGCGTGCCGCCGAACCCGGGTGACGACGGACAGCGCTGGGGAAATCCCGTCTACGACTGGGAGTCGTTGCGCGCGGACGACTACGGGTGGTGGCTGGCCCGCCTTGAGCGCCTGTTCGACCTCGTCGACGTCACTCGCATCGACCACTTCAAGGGGTTCGACGAGTTCTGGGCGATCCCCGCCGAATCGGACTCACCGGCCGACGGGGGGTGGCGCGACGCCCCCGGTGTCGACTTCTTCGAGACGGTCGCCGAGCGGCTCGGCGACCTGCCGTTCGTCGTCGAGGACCTCGGCTTTCTTGACCAGGGGCTCGTCGACCTCCGCGAGCGGTTCGGGTTCCCGTCGATGCGCGTTCCCCACTACGCCGACTGGTGCCGCGAGGGCGATATGTACCAGCCGATGCACTACCCCGAGAACAGCGTCGCGTACACCTCGACGCACGACACGAACACGCTCGTCGGCTACTACGAGTCGCTACCGCCCCGCCAGCGCGACTGCCTCCACTACAACATCGGGGCCGACGGCTCGGAGATCACGTGGTCGCTGATCGAAGCGGTCTGGCGCTCCGATGCGATCTTGGCCGTTACCACGGTGCAGGACGTCCTCGCGCTCGGCGAGGAAGCGCGATTCAACCGCCCGGGGACGACGTCCGGAAACTGGGCGTGGCGCTGCACCCGCGAGGCGTTCGATTCCGACCTCGCACAACGGCTCGCTCGGTTGACGGATGAACACATCCGAAACTGAGCGTCGTTTGGCGGACGAGTTCGTCCGAAACTGAGGGCTCGCTGCCCCGCCGTTTTTTGTCCGAGGGGATCGAGTCCGGAACGTGGTTCGTCGCTCCGTCGGATACAGCTCACTCATCGCCGCCGCTGGACTCGTCCTCGCCGCGACCGCGATCCGCTCTTCGGAACTGTTCGCCGACGCGCTCGTCGATGGCGTCCAGTTGCAACCGCTGCTCACTCGGGGACTCGTCGCGGCGGCCGTCCTCGCGGCGGCGACCGGTGCGTACCTCGTCGTCGAGTCGGTCCTCGCGGCTCGGCTGTCGAACAAGCGCCGGACGCACGACGTGCGGAACGTGCTCAGACTCGGCTTCGGTGCCGTCGCGGCCGCGGGGGTCGCGGGCGTCCTCACCGACCAGTGGCTCGGCGTCCTGTTCTCGCTCGGGGTCGTCGGGTTCGCGGTCACCTTCGCGCTCCAACAGCCGCTGCTCTCGCTCGTCGGCTGGTTCTACATCGTCCTGAAACGGCCTTACAGCGTCGGCGACCGGGTCGAGATCGCGAACACCCGCGGCGACGTCATCGAGGTGGGCTTTCTGACGACGACGCTGTGGGAGGTCGGCGGACGGCTCGTCACCTCCGGACAGCCCTCCGGGCGGGTCGTGACCGTTCCCAACGCGGAGGTATTGTCCGCGCAGGTCGTCAACGACACGACCCTCTTCGAGTTCGTCTGGAGCGAGGTGTCGATTCAGGTGGCCTACGAGACCGACCTCGCGTTCGCCCGCGAGGTGATGATCGAAACCGCGACAGACCACCTGGGCGAGGAGATGCGCCGCGGAATCAGGGCGTACCGCTCTGAGTTGGATCGGACGGCCGTCGAGCTCGATGTACGGGAAGGGCCGACGGTCAACGTCGTCCAACAGGAGTCGTGGGTCGAACTCCGACTGCGTTTTCTCTCGCGCTCTCGGCAGGTGACCCGCAACCGAAACGCGATCTACGAGCGGGTTCTCGCGCGGTTCAACGAGGAGCCCGACCGCGTGAAGTTCCCCGTGAGCCGAAACCGGTGATTCTGGTGTGAGGAGACGTCGACACCGAGGCCCGATGTCAGCATCGGCCACCGGCGACCGTGTTCTCGCCGCCGCTCGCACCCGCCACATCGAAACCGGGATACGCCCCGAATCCCTCTCGACTTCCAATGACGGCCGAACCCGGCGCGCGGAGTGACTCCGACGGGACTGGAGCCGACGGTGACGAAGCGCTCGAAACCGGAGCGCTCGACCTCTCGGAAATCCGCGGTCCGTTCGACCTGCAGTCGACGCTGGAGAGCGGTCAGTCGTACCTGTGGGACCGCCCCGACGGACGGATGTACGAGTCGATCGACGCCCACGGCGGCGACGCGTGGTACAGAACGGTCGTTCCGCCGATCGACGGCGTCACCGACGAGGACCTCGTCGTGCGCGTCCGCCAGCGCGACGGCGCGCTGGAGTGGGCGGCGACCGGCGATCCGGTCCCCGCGTTGGAACACCTGCTCCGCCTCGACGACGACCTGGCGGCGATCTACGCGAGCGCCCCCGACGACGACATCTTCGCGCGGGCGTTCGACGACTATCGGGGAATGCGGCTCGTCCGCGACCCGCCCTTCCCCTGTCTGGTCTCGTTCATCTGCTCGGCGCAGATGCGCGTCTCGCGGATCCACGGGATGCAGATGGCGCTTTCGGAGGCGTTCGGAACGCCCCACGGGTTCGCCGGGGAATCGATTTCGGCCTTCCCGACGCCCGAGCAGCTCGCAGCGCGGGGCGAGGACGACCTCCGCGAACTCAAGCTCGGATACCGCGCGCCGTACGTCCAGCAGACCGCCGAGATGATCGCCGACGGCGAAGCGAATCCGACCGAGGCGGTCGGGCTGTCCTACGAGGACGCCCGCGAGTCGCTCACGCGGTTCGTCGGCGTCGGCGACAAGGTCGCCGACTGCGTCCTCCTGTTCTCGCTCGGATATCTCGAAGCCGTCCCACTCGACACGTGGATCCGCGGCGCGATCGCCGATCACTTCCCGGAGTGCGATCGGGGGAACTACACGGAGACGTCAAGGGCGCTCCGCGAGCGCCTCGGCGGCGAGTACGCGGGCTATGTGCAGACGTACCTCTTTCACTACCTGCGAGCGGGCGGGGAGGCGTGACGGTCGGAGCGAAATGCGAGCCACGCTCTCCGGACCACTTTCTGCGATTCGCTGCGCCTCGCCCCCGAGACGGGGCCGACCACCGAACTAATTCTCAGCAACCGGGCGAACCTTTGATGCCGTCGGCCACCAATTTAGCACTATGGACTGCAGAGTCGTCGTCGAGGCCGCGATTCCGGTATACGACGTGACGACGCCCGACGAGGCGATCCGCATCGCCATCTCGAAGACGGGCGAGATGCTGAATCCCGACCTGAGCTACGTCGAGATCTCGATGGGGTCGCGGACGACTCCCGGCGGCGAAGAGCTTCCCCCCGCGTTCGTCGCCGCCGACGAGGCCCTCGTCGCCCTCGAACTGGAGATGACCGTGTTCAACGTCGAACAAGAGGAACACGCCTCCAGGATCGCTCGTAAGGAGATCGGCCAACGACTCGAAAGCGTCCCGCTGAAAGTCCTTTCTGTGGAGGCGATCGACAAGTCCGAAGACACAGACGAGGAGACGACCTCCGACGGAGAGAGATCCGACGATGAGACATCTGCCGACAATACGACCGAGGAAGCCACGTCCGCCGGTTCGGTTTCCGGAGGCGAGGACGATTCCGACGGCACGGATTCCGCGGACGACACCGGTTCAGCGAACGACACGGATTCCGCGGACGACACCGACGACCTCATTCCGGAGTTCGACGATCTGATCGAAGACGGGTGAGATCTGTCAGAAACCGGTTTCACTCTCCTGAACGCGGTTGAACCCGCTCGGCAACAGATCGCTCGCGCGATAGTGGCCCGCTCGGCTGTGACCTGTGAGGTATTCGCGAATAGAAGAACTGTAGCGGTCGCTAATCGATCGTACCGGTTGGAGGATGCGGCGAGTTGGTCGGGATTAGTCAGCGGTCGCTGCGACGCGGCTCTGTTCGGTTTCGTCGAGCGAGGAAGTGATTCCTTTGACCAATTTAAAAACGGCGGCCTTGTGATCCGTCTTCGATTTGTGAATCGATGTCGGTCGTACGCCGAGTTCGTTGTATGCTTCGAGCGAGACGTCGTCGTCTTCCCACATCTCGACCTGTGTGTGTACTTCCGCAAGCAGGCCGTGAAGGTGGATGAGCTCCTGCTTCTTCATGAGCAACCAAGAGTTGAGACTGGAAGGATATATTATTATCCTGAGTCTCGTTAACACGCACCTGTCGAATATGCGGGCGAAACGCCAGGATTCGGCGGAATTGCCGTTTTCAATAATGAACAATTATGTGGTCACGACAGATCGCTATGCGTGCACGCCCCGCGATTCGACCGACAGCGGGCGGCCGTCCGCGGCGTCGGCCACGACTACTGTCGGTCGCCCCAGCCGTCGATTTCAGTGTGTGATCGTCCGTCGTCCAGTGCGACTGTCTATACCGACGCCCGGGTCCGAACGTACATATGAACGCTTTACACTGCCCGCGCCGATAACCTATCTATGGACTACGAGGATCAACTCGAACGAGCACTCGATAACTCGCCCGACATCGCCGAGGGAAGCGGACGGTTCGAGGTGCCCGATCCCGACGTCCGTCCGGAAGGTCACGTGACGGTCTGGGAGAACTTCGAGGCGACGCACGACCGGCTCGCCCGCGACCCTGATCACCTGGTCCGTTTTATGCAGTCCGAACTCGGGACGAGCGCGCAGATCGACGACCGCGGCCGCGCGCGGTTCACCGGCGACTTCAAACAGCGCCGCGTCGCGGAGGCGCTAGACGCCTACGTGGCGGACTTCGTGACGTGTAGCGAATGCGGATCGCCGGACACGCGGCTCGTCGACGAGCACGGCACGACGGTGTTGAAATGCGATGCCTGCGGGGCGCTCTCGTCGATCCCTGATCTGTAGAACCCGGTACCGAATCGGTGCCGAACGAGCCTGCACTACTCGAACTGCTTGACTGTGTTGAGGTCGCGCTCAGTCCGCATAAACTCCGCGAGCCGCCGCGTCGCGCCGCAGGACGAACACGTGAAGTTCTGACGATGGTTGGGCAACGAGGTCGGCTCCGTTTCCCAGCCTTTCGTACACTCGGGGCACAGCAGTCGGACAAACGCTTCGACCATAGCGTGACCGACTCGCGGTACCTCAATAAATGTTCGTGCAGGACTATTACTGATGTTCCGATGACGTGTTGAGCGCGCTCGCAGATGGTGTACAATCGTAGACGGTCTGTGCGGTCTGGTCATCTGTGTGATGCCACGAAAACACGAACGCACGAAACGCGTGATTACGACAGGCGAATCTACGCGACCATCCCGGCGTCGTCGGCTTCGAGAAGCTCCTTGTATCGGTTTCGGATGGTGACCTCGGAGACGTCTGCGACCTCACTCACTTGGCTCTGGGTGACCTTCTCGTTAGTGAGCAACGCGGCCGCGTACACCGCGGCGGCTGCGAGACCGACGGGGGATTTCCCGGAGTGGATCGCCGCGCGCTTCGCGTTGCGAAGGAGCTGACGCGCTTGTCGCTCGGCCTCGTCGGAGAGTCCGAGCTCGGAGGCGAACCGGGGAACGTACTGCTCGGGGTCGGCGGGCTCGACTTCCAGCTTGAGTTCCCGGACGACGTAGCGGTACGTCCGCGTCAGTTCCATCTTGTCGACGCGGGAGACGCGCTCGATCTCGTCGAGCGACCGCGGCGTTCCGGCCTGTCTGGCGGCCGCGTACAGCGCGGCTGTGGCGACGCCCTCGATGGAGCGACCGGGGAGCAGATCTTCGCTGAGCGCGCGGCGGTAGATGACCGACGCGGTCTCT
>NZ_VJXQ01000001.1:931095-937038 GCF_007655485.1 Halobellus captivus | reverse complement strand
AAGGCGCGCCACTCCGGCCCGCGGTCGATCGAATCTTCATCAACGACGAGCCCACAGTCCGAACACACCGTCTCACCGTGCGTCTCGTCGGTGATGAGCGTGCCACCGCACTCAGGGCAGACGAACTGTTCGTCCGTCGATTCCTCCTCGGCGGCCGTCCGTTCCTCTTCGGCGCTCCGCTCGCGCTCCGCTCGTTCGCCGCTCGATCCCGTCTCGTTCCGTTCGTCAGCGAATTGTCCGCCTGCCCGGAACGTCCTGCGCTCGTCGATGCGCTCTCTGGTTCGTGTATCACTCATAATTGGGCGGGTTCCTCCGTACCGGAAAAAGAAAAAGATCGTCCGGTCGGATTGACCTTACAAACAGTAAGTGTAGTAAGAATATAAAGCTTTCTGTGTCACGAGGTACCGAATACCGGTCTCTGATGGGCCAATATGGGCGTTTACCGTTGGTTTACAGGAATCATTCTCCCTGCTAGAACATATTTAACCATTACGCAACTCTGGGTGACTTTCACTCGGTCGAACGCCGCTTCGCATCCACAGTCGTGCAGTGGAGAACCACATCCAATGACGAATCAGATCCAGTGGCGAATCACATCCACCCTTCACGACGGAAGTACACGAGCAGGATCGCGGTGACGAGTCCCATTCCGACGATGACCGCGGGATAGGCGAACGGCCACGTCAGCTCCGGCATATTCGTCGCGTGCTCACCGAAGTTCATCCCGTAGACGCCGACGACGAACGTCAACGGGATGAAAATCGTCGCGACGACAGTCAGGCGTTTCATCACCTCGTTCGTCGACTGTGAGACGACGTTGAGGTAGATATCGCGCGTGCCCCGCGTGAGGTCTCGGTACGTCTCGGTGAGATCGACGATCTCGACGAGGTGGTCGTAGACGTCGCGATAGTACTTCTCGGTCGAGTCGTCGACGCCGACCAGATCGCCGCGTGCGAGTACGCCGACGGCCTCGCGCATCGGCCAGACGACTTTTCTGAACGACAGCAGATCGCGACGGACCGCGTTCAACCCCTCGATGAGTTCGGCGTCCGGCGTCGAGAGGATCGACTCCTCGATCTGCTCGATCGTGTCGCCGACGGTGTCGAGCAGGTTGAAGTACTCCTCGACCACGTGGTCGATCACGCGGTAGGCCGCGAAATCCGGCCCCTGTTTGAGAATTCTCCCCTGCTGGTTTTCGACCGACCGCCAGACGTCCGAGACCACCGGCACGCGCTCGTCCTCGTCGGTCAGCGTCACGAGCCAATCCCCGCCGAGGAACAGCCCGATCGGCTGCGTCCGAATCTCCTCGTCGAACGTTGTCTCGCCGCGTTCGAGCGCAACCGTCTTGACTAGGACGAACGTGTGTTCGTCGAACTCCTCGGTCTTCGGGCGGACGCCGCCGCGGATGTCTTCGATTTCGAGCGCGTGCAGCGAGAACGCGTCCGAGATCGCCCGAACTTCCTCCTCAGTGGGTGAACTCACCCGAACCCACGTGGTTCCGGGAGCCTCGCGCGCGGCTCTGAGATCCGATTCGTCGTCGATCGTGTAGCGTTCGACGTGACCGACATCGTAGACGATCGCAGAGATCACGTCGATTCACCCCCGTGGTCGCCGATCGCGTACAGCGTCACGCCGACCATCAGCCCGACGATGGTCGTCGAGCGCCCGGGATACGGTGCGACGACGCCGATCGCGTATCCGGCGATGGCGAGCGCGGAGAGCCAGAGGCCAGCCGCTCGCGTTCGGTGCATACGCTCTCTCCTCAGAGCTGCGACAAAAGCGTTGTTCGGTGCGGGTGGCTCTGTGGCGGTTCGTTGTGAGCGATTCAGCGGCAGTTCGTTGTGAGCGATCCAGCGGCAGTCCGTTGTGAGCGATCCAGCGGCAGTTCCTTATGAGCGGAGTGATCCGTTACACTGCGGTTGGTCCCTACTCTGCGGGGTGCTCGATCGACTCTATCATGGAGATGATGTTCTCCTCCTCGCTATCGAGCTGCTGGGGGTACACGCCGATCGCGACGATGAAGTCGTCGCCGTCGCGGTACTTCGTGACGTGGATGTAGACGTCGACCTCCTGCCCTTCGAGCGTGGCGGTCGCGGCGAACTTCGTCACCGTCGTTTCGGTCCCCTGCACGGTGACGTTCTGCTCGCCGACTCGCTCGATGTCGCTCATCCCGGAGTACTGCTCCTGGACGAACTCGACCAACCGCTCGTTGGAGTAACTCCCGATCGGGTTGAGCGTCCGTCCGGCGATTTCGACGGCGGGCGTCGAGACGACGGTGAACACGCCGACTTCGGTTTCACCGAGCGGTCCCAGTTCCATACTCTTCTGATAGTCGGTGAGGTAGTTCGTGGCAGTCACTTGCCGCTCCTGCCCGGCGACCTCGAAGGTCTCGTTGATCTCGAGCGGTTGGGTGCCGTTCAGTTCGTAGCCCGCGTCCTGGGCCGCCTCATCGCTGACGGCTGCCGGGTCCGCGGCGAACGTGAGCGGTTCGTCCCCGGTGATAAATCCGATACAACCGCTCGTTACCAGGAGGAGCGCGACTGCGACGGCGGCCAGCGTGCGACGGTTCGATATCACGGCCGAGAATACTGCCCCCGGTGGAGTTAAATCCGCGGGTCCGTCTTTTCACTTCGTAGACGTTTCTTGTGTGGATGAAACTGCACCTGCTGGCGAGTACTGACGCGTTTGCATCGGTCGCAGCCGCGCTCGTTGCCGTACTTGCCGTCCGGCACCTCCTCGTACTCTCCGTCTATTTCGACGCGCGACAGCTCCGACCCACGGATCCCAAACAGGACGCTCTGGGGCTCGTCGTTCCGGTCGCCGAGTTCGTCGTGATTCTGTATTACGTCTCCGAACGGGGGGTCGCTCCCGAAACGGGACGTCGCCGAGGAGCAGCCGAACGAGTGACGTCGCTCGTCCGCCCTCGCTGGGCTGACGCTCGGCAGGTCTTCGACTCACCTCAGCCGACAGATGATCTGAGGTCGCCGTTGCACTCGGGGCAACGCGCGTGAAACGACCCTGGTGAGACGCGACGTCCACACTCGGTGCAAACGAACGATCCACGAGTAGCCATTACGCTCGGCTAACGGGATTCGATGTGTTAACTCTTACCGTGGTAAGTGTTATTCGGTCGATACGACGGTCGTCAGTGATTCCACTACACCGCTTCGAGGCGTTAAGTTCCTCCCTTGACACGTTAAGCTTCCCACACCTGCTGTCGTCGCTGTCGGCGTGCCTGTGTACGGTAAGTGTCAGTCTCGATCTATCCGTTTCTTTTCCATCCGGAGCGCGGGAAACACCACTTCGCCGCCGTCGACGGGCAGATACTTGTTCAGCATCTCGCCGTAGGTGTACCCGTTTCGGTGATAGAAGTTCGCCGCATTCAGCGAGGCATCGAGAAACAGCTCCGAGATACCACGTTCGGCCGCGAAACGTTCCAATTCGGCCAGCAACGATGTCCCGATTCCGTCACCGGCAGAGACCGGATCGACGAACAGCTTCGATATCTCTGGCCGTTCGAGGCTGAGTTGACCGAATCCGAGGATATCATCGTCACACTCGGCGACGAGCAACACGTCGCTCCCGACGACCGGATAGGCGTCCTCACGAGCTTCGGCGGCCCACGCCTCGATCTGTCGATCCGTGTAGTAGGCCGAGCCGAGGTCGCGAACTGCTCGGCGGTGGATCTCGATCAGTCGCGGGACGTCGGCCGCCCTCGCTCGACGATGCGAAACTGTGCTCATATCAACGGTCGTGTGCATCGGTTACTGGCCGCAGTTTTCTCTCCGGTCGATCGCCGGTCGGTCGAGTTCCGTCTGGACGCACTAGGTAACCGTCTGCTATAACGCTTGCTCGCGGCATTCTGTCACGGGACTCGTCGGTAGGTGACGACCGTTCGAAGGAGCCAAACGCGACCACGCGGATCGCCTCACTCGCACTCGCCATCCTCGCCGTCGTCGCTCCGAGAGACAATAGATTATTCACGTTCGGATGCGGGGCACCGGTATGGGTACTTCGGTGACCGTCCGCTGTCGGCGGCCCTACGATCTGGACGCCGAGTTGTTCACCGACACCGCCGACCAGTTCCGGAACGCCCTGTTTCTTCCCCCACCGGCGTTCGACGAACTGGATCTCTCGAACTACGAGTACGTCCGTCTACGAGACCCAGAACGGACTGCTAGAGGCATCCGCGTCGTCGCTGTCCGAGTCGAGTCCTGTCCCGCTCTCATCGAACCCGATCACTACGTGGGGGCACTTCGGACGAACCTTTACAATAAAGTCAGTTCCATCGCCCGCACCGAGGACGGGGGACTCGTCGTCGACGTATGCGTCGACGAGACCGTCACCCAGTTCTCCGGGACCGCCGGTCGAACATACGACGACGAGATCGACTACCGGGTCTGCCATCTCTCGGAGTGTCGAATGGAGCAACTCGGAATCGCCACCGGATCCACCGTGGAACTGTTCAATCCAGCCACGGGGGGTCGGATCGACGTGGTCGTCGGCGCGCCGCACGACGATCCCGCTCTCGTCAGGGTTGACGTCCGATCCCGGCAGGCCATCGATATCGAACCCGGTGACGGGGTCGGTGTTCGGAACACGGGCATAACCGCTGATGCGAATCAGTCGCTGTCGAGATGGATACAGAAGTTCTTCATCGACAGCAGAGAGATGCCGTTCAACGTCCGATTGGGACCGGATCAAGACGAGTACCGCAACGTCGTCCGGATGACCGAGGATATGATGGCGTTTCTGGGGATCGACCCCGGTGACAACGTCGTTCTCAAGTGGCGTGGGAAGCGGACCAAAGCCCAGTGTCTCACGACGGAGCTCGACGACGACTCCCCACCGAACACGATCAAGATGCCGGCGACCGAACGGGACCGGATCGATATCAGCGTCCACGACGCGGTCAGCGTCGAACGTGATATGGTGTATGTGTTCCAAGAACAGATCGCGAGATCCGTCTTCGGGATTATCGGCGTCGTGGTCGGTGCGCTGCAGGTAATCGTCGTCACCGACGTCTCCGGAATCGTCGAACAGCACGGTCTCGCCTTCACCGCGGCCGGGTTCGTACTCGCCGTCGCCGGTGTCTCCGTCCTTGTGACCTACCTGTTACTCACGCCAGAGCGGCAGAAGTGCGTGAGTCACGAGTGACAGAGCAGACGTTCGCGAATACATTTACGAGTCCATATTCAAGGATGCCTATGAGCGGCTCAAGTCCCGAACACGCGGGGTGGTTCACAGACCTCGATCCGGGAGACGTCGACGCGGCAGCAACCGCAATCTCCGAAGGCACAGCCGACCAACCGCGGAATTGGCCTGAACAAGCCGTCGAATCGGGCTTCGCAAACGACGAGGACGACTACTACGAGCGCCTCCACGCCGCGACGCTACGGGCGACCCGCGAGGCCGTCCGAGCACGCGACCGCGCGGACGACCAACAACTTGTTCACAGTATCAGAGCGATGGACGACGTAATCTTGGGTTCTGAGAAAGGCGACACCCTAGTATAGCGAAAGGAGAGCTTACCTCGACCGTCTTGGGGTCTGCTCCTGAACAGATCTCGAGAGCGGATTTCAATTGATGTAATCTACAACCGACCAGACAGATCCAATTAAAGCTTTCAAGATATTCGAAGGGTCGTGTTTAGTTACGGATGAAGAGTGAGGCGGAGTGATTTCTTGCTGGTCTATGGCAGAAATCGCCCGCCTCAACGGATGTACAGACTGGATTGATTTGGATTTTGTGGAGCGACAGCGGACACCCGAGCGCGCGATGAAGCTCGGTATTCAACTCCAGTTAGCGGGGCTGTCGCTGTCGAATACCGTCTCTATTCTCGAAGGGTTGGGTGTCGAGCGATCTCGGAAAGCAATCCACGATTGGGTGCAAAAGGCCGATCTACAGCCCGCAGAGGGTCGAAGTCCGAATCACGTTGCGCTC
>NZ_VJXQ01000001.1:911118-930934 GCF_007655485.1 Halobellus captivus | reverse complement strand
CAGAGCTGGCCTCCGATTTCAAACCGAACGGAATGGAAATCGGAATGCCATCGAGCGAATCTTTCGAGAATTCAAGCGCCGTACTTCCTCGTTCTCAAACTGTTTCAGCCACGTTGAGCCGCAAACTGCCGAAAATTGGCTTCAAGCGTTTGCTGCCTGGCTCAATGCTCCAAACTAAACACTACCATTCGAAGACGGGAATAATATTTGTCGGGACAGAATCCACTCAAGAGAACCTAGTACGGATCGCCATCTCGTCGGCCGTTTCGAGCAACCGGCTGGCGAACCGCTCCTGACGATCGTTGGTCATTCGGCTCGTAGAACAACCGATTCCGATAGCACCGAGGATTCCCGAAACGTCATCACTGACAGATACAGCAACAGCACTCATTCCCTGTACAGTCTCGTTCGTGGTGGTTGCGTAACCGCGTTCTCGTATTTCATCCAGTTCATCGAACAACCGTTCTTCCTCAGTGATCGTGTTTTCCGTTTGTGGCGGTAATCCACGGTTTTCGATAATAGCGTGCACTTCCTCATCAGATAGCTCTGCGAGCATCGCTTTTCCGGGTGAGGACATATGGAGGTGATGTCTCGTTCCAATACGAGAATGCTGGTGGAGCGGATTTCGATCGCTCGCCCAGTAGAGACTTACACTGAACCCGTTCTCACAGGTTGCTAACCAGATTCGCTCCTCTGTTTCATTAGCTAACGAATCGATATATTCGCGACCGGCTGTATAGAGCGGATGCTGGTGTTGCGATTTCGTCCCGATATCGAGAAATCGGAAACTGAGCCGGTACGTGTCGTCGTCTCGAACGACAAGATCATTCTGTACTAACGTCGCCAAGTGCCGATGCGTCGTGCTCTCTGCGAGACTAACCTGTTTCGAAATCTCCGAAAGCGTCTGGTCCGGCGATCCGACGAGCGTGTCGATGATCTCTATCGCTGTATTCACAGTTGTTACAGGGCGACGTGGCTCATTCATTCATTGATAATGCATAACACAGGCGAATAAATATTCTTCGAGTATCTCGAAAGAGACGATATCGTGTTATTTGGGAGATGTAGGAAAAATAATCGATTGAAACACTGGAGATCTGTGGTGAATGGCCATAGAAATACACATACTCATAGTACCCAATGAAGGTATATAAACTGCTTATCTCCCCGTCTTTCGTGCTAGTAGAAACAGTTATTCAAGCCTCCTATCCACTGTTTCTATTTTGAACCCCAAACATATTTATATTAGTATACATACGTAACGGCCGTTATGGATTCGGATGGCATGCCGAAGTTTACCAGGCGGAAATCGCTCAAGGCAGTCGCAACAACAGGCGGCCTCCTCGGATTATCGGGCTGTTCCGCACTTGTTCCTGGACGGGGAAACCAATACCCGTCCGAATCGATCACGATCAACATCCCTTTCGGCAAAGGAGGGCAGACTGACCTGGAGACTCGTTTGATTGCAGATTTCCTCCAAGACGAACTTGACGCCTCAATCTCAGTAACAAATAATCCCGAGGCGGGTGGTGCGGTAAATTACCAACAGTTCAGTTCGGCAGAACCGGATGGATACACGCTATCCGCCTTTTGGTACCCGGTTATTGCCACGCACCCGCAGGTTCTGGGAGCATTCGACTATGATCCCGATGCGTTCACCCTCCTCGGGCAGTTCTCACAGGTCCCGCTGAATATTATGACCGGCTACGATTCGGATATAGAACGACTTCCTGATCTCGTTGATTTCGCCGAAGAACAAGCCGTCACGATGGGCTTCACGGGCCCGGTCGCACCGGTCGCGATCCCAATGCTACAACTTCAAGAATCCGTCGACCTGTCGATTGACCCGGTGTTTGTCGGGGGCGGTGGTGCCCTCGGGACCGAAGCGCAAGCGGGTCGTGTTGATGTGGCAGCGAACACGTTTGACACGACAGCAAACAATTTCGCTGCGGAACGAACGAAGCCTGTGAGTATTCTATCGGAACCCGACGAGGAACTCATTTCCTACTACGAGGAGACGCAGGGAATCTCACTTTCGGAAGATATGTTCGTCACTGAATATCCGGACCTCGTCGAGAATCCACCGCTTATGACATCGATGAAGGGACTGATGGGCCCACCTGAGCTTCCCGACGATATTCAACAAGTGCTCGTTCAGGCCCTCAAAAATGTTATGTCGGAGGGCACGGGCTGGCACGAGGAAATGCGAAACATCGGGTCATATCCCACTCCGACGTTCGGAGATGAATTAGAGCAAAAGTGGGACGACTACAAATCTCAATTTAACCCATACATTCCGACGCTCCAAGAATTCGCTTCGGAACACAGCTGAGATGAGCACAACAACGGACAAACGGCGCTCGGAAGCGGTCGAGTCACGACTGTTCCGCTATGGATCAGTTGTCTCGGCTATAGTCTCGCTCGGAGTACTGCTCTACCTCCGCGAACTCTCGATGGCGTTTAGTCGGACACCTCGGATTTTCCCGTCGGTCGTCATCCATATCGGGATTGTCGCCGCTGCCGGGTTAGTAATCAAAGAGGTAAGTACTCGCCTCCTAAAACCCGATCTCCTCGCGTCGACAGACGATGAGGTGATGAAACACCTAACTGGTGCAGCGAGTTCGTTTACACTCCCGGAACGGATCAAACGACTAGCGATGATGGGCCTGTGGACGGCCGTGTTTTTCGCGCTTGGGTCGTTCAACATCTTGTTGGCGGTCATCCCGTGTTATATCGGAGCCGCCTACTCACTAGGGGTTCGGGACCGGAAGACGTTGTTACTCAGTACGGTCACATTGTTCGCGTTCGTGTATGTGGTGTTTGGAATTCTGATCAGAATCCCACTTAGGCTATTCTGAAAATGGCAACAGCGAATATACTCCTCGACGCGTTGGCACAGGTCCTCACACCCGAGGTAATGCTGATGGTATTTGTGGGGGTCGTATTCGGATTTATCATCGGAGTCATCCCGGGGTTGGGGCCTGTGATTGGTATCGTGCTCCTGTTCCCGTTGACGATCGCGATGGATCCACTCCCGGCAGTCGTGTTATTAGCATCAGTGTATCCGGCTGGCGTATACGGCGGATCGGTGACTGCCGTCTTAATTAATACGCCTGGAGATCCGTCTTCGACCGTCACGACGTTCGACGGCTATCCAATGACTAAACGCGGTGATGGCGTCCTCGCACTGGGAGTCACGCTCGCATCGTCGATCATTGGCGGAGTGCTTAGCGTTCTTGCCCTTCTGTTGATTGCACCCCCGTTCGCACGTATCGCACTCCAGATCGGGCCGAGCATCGTGTTCGCAATTGGTCTCGCCGGTGTCGTGATTCTCGTTATCGTCTCCCGTGGGTCGATGCTTAAAGGTCTGGTTGCCTCAGCCTTTGGACTGCTTCTCTCTGTCGTCGGATACAGTTCTTTCAGGGGAGTTGAACGGTTCACCTTCGGCGTCGATTATCTTGAACAGGGGATTCCGATGATCCCGCTTATCGTCGGGTTGTTCGCCATCAGCGAGGCGATGATGTTGTTGTACCAAGGGGGAAGCATCGAAGAGGACAAGGAGGGATCTGAAAGGTCACCTGAGACATCGCCGGACAAGAATATACTCAGACGGCGGTTGCAGGATATGAATCGAGGTATCCTTGAGACGCTCAGACGTCCGGCGTCAGTTCTCCGCTCGTCTAGTATCGGCATAGCAATCGGACTCGTTCCCGGTGCCGGTTCTATCGTCGCCAATTTCGTCTCGTACTACGTTGGTAGGACATTCTCCAAACGGGGAGACGAATTCGGAACGGGAGCGATAGAAGGACTCATCGCCGCAGAATCATCGAACAACGCAGCTACCGCGGCCACGCTCATTCCAACGTTGGTCCTCGGTGTTCCCGGAGGAATCGCTGCTGCGATCCTGCTGGGGGTACTGCAACTCAAAAATATCCGTGTTGGTCCACAGTTGTTCGTCGAGACGCCAGAACTCGCTTACGGTGTCGTCCTCGCACTGTTATTCGCAAATATCGTGATGCTATTCGTGGGCTATTCTCTCTCATCTTTGATCAAGAACATCGTCGAGATACGAGTAGAAATCATCGCACCGATGATCGTTATCTTGGCAATTCTCGGCGGCTTCGCAAACAATTTTAGCGGTATCGATTCTATCGCGGTGATCATCTTCGGCATCCTCGGGTTCGCTATGCGGAAACTCGGGTACTCTCCAATATCCGTTGTTTTCGGGTTCATCTTAGGCCCGATTCTCGAAACCTACTATCTGCGAGCAGTACAGGCAGCTGGAGGAGATCAGTTAGCTGTTATCTTTGCTCCGATACCGGCCACGATCATTGGCGTCGCAGGTCTCGTACTCGTATACCAGCTGATATCTGAAGTCAAAGATATCCGGCGACGAGTGAATATTGGAAATTGAAATTAAATTAGAATAAATGCAGATTACACTACTCGGGACTGGCTCACCAGTTCCAATCCTCGAACGCGGTGGAACAGCCATCCTCCTTTCACTGGGAGAGAGAAATATTCTGATCGATTGCGGACAAAAGACCGTCCATCGGCTGCTCGAAAATGAGACGGATATCAGTGAGATTGAGGAGCTCTTTTTCACCCATCATCATATAGATCATAACTCTGACTTTTACAATTTTGTGATCTCTAGTTGGTCGATGGGACGCACAGATTTGACGGTCTATGGCCCCTCAGGGACTGATGACCTCTTGGAATCATTGCATACAATTTATGACGAGGATATTCAGTATCGCAAGCAGATGGAATACGCTACGTCGGGGATAGACGACATCGACGTTGAACTCGTCGACGAGGATTTTCGTTTGAGGGACGAGCAACTCCAGATCGATGTTTTGCCTGTCGATCACTCAATTGAGACCTACGGGTATCGATTTACCGCGAACGACTCCGGGAACACTTTCGTTTTTTCTGCGGATACGAGGAAACTACCAGAACTCGCAGACTTTGCAGCTGATGCCGATATACTCGTCCAAGATGCCTGTTTGGCATCAGTTGACGAAGAATACAGCTCAGAAGGCTTCGTATGGGACCGTCTTACGAAACCGTATCCACAGAAACAGTGGGATCGGCTTCACAAAACCCATTGTACGGCGCGCGAGGCGGGAGAAATTGCAGCTGAGGCTGATGTCGACACGCTTGTACTCACTCATCTCCTCCCGTACAGAGATCTACAAAAAATGGAGGAGGCCGCTGCAGATGTCTTTGAGGGAGATGTCATCGTTGGGTACGATAACCTCTCCTTAGAGGTCTAATAGATTCCGCACTTCTTCTAGCTCCATTTCGCGAATACATATACGAGTCCGTATTCAAGGAGATCTATGAGCGGCTCAAATCCCGAACAGACGGGATGGTTCACAGATATAGATCCGAAGGATATCGAAGCGGCGGCAAACGCAATTTCCGAAGGCACAGCTGACCAACCCAAGAATTGGCCAGCCAAAGCCATTGAGTCAGGCTTCGCAAACGACGAAGACGGTTACTATGAGGCCTTACACGAGGCTACAGTCCACGCCACACGAGAAGCCGTAACGGCCCAAGAGACATCAGACGATCAACAACTTCAGTATAGTATTGCGGCTATGGACGACGTCGAGCGAACGGCGAACGAACTCGCCGAACGACTCGCCGAGTGGGCTGGCTCGCTCGTCGAGGGCTCCGCACAGGAGGAGCGCGCTGCCGAGGATCTCGGGGGCGTCGACGGCGCGCGCGCAGTCGCCGCGTGGACCCCGCAGTCGCCCGCCGAAGGGCGGGCTGTCTCGCTCGCCGATCGGATCGTCGACCTCGACGACGAGCGCGCGGCGCTCCGGACGTTCGTCGAAACTCACGCGCCGGAGGTCGCGCCCAACCTCGCCGCGATGGCCGGGCCCGTCCTCGCCGCGCGGTTGCTGTCGCTCGCCGGAGGGCTGGAGTCGCTGGCGAAGAAGCCCGCCGGGACCGTCCAGGTGTTGGGCGCGGAGGACGCCCTGTTCGCACACCTCCGCGGTCGGGGATCGTCGCCGAAACACGGCGTAATCTTCACGCACGAGTACGTCCGCGGCACGCACCCCGAAAACCGCGGATCGGCCGCGCGGGCCTTCGCCGGGAAGCTCGCGATCGCGGCGCGGATCGACCACTACTCGGGCGAGTTCAAACAGTCCGTACACGACGACCTCGACGAGCGAATCGCGACGATCCGCGAGCGGGAGGCGGGCCAATGAGCGCCGGGGGTGCGGACGACTCGATGAGCGCCGAAGGTGCGGACGATCGGACGAGCGCCACGCTCCCTGACGGCGTCGAACGCCGACGCTTCGACGGCCGCGAGCGATTCGCCACCCGCGGCGAACCGGTGTACGGCGAGCCGCAAGATGCCGACGGATGGCGCGCGTGGGACGCCGGGCGTTCGAAACTCGGTGCGATGCTGGAGTTGGGAATGGATACCGACCTCGACGGCGAGGACCGCGTGCTCTATCTGGGTGCGGCCTCCGGGACGACAGTTTCCCACGTCGCGGACTTCGCTGGGCCGACGTACGCCGTCGAGTTCGCGCCGCGGCCGACGCGCGACCTGCTCTCCGTCGCCGAGCCGCGCCCGAACCTGTTTCCGCTCCTGAAGGACGCTCGAAAGCCCGAGACGTACGCGCACGTCGTCGAATCGGACCTGGACTGCCTCATCCAGGACGTCGCCACGCGCGGGCAGGCCACCGTCGCGCTCCGCAACCGACGGTTTCTCGCGCCCGACGGCCGACTGTTGGCGGCGATCAAAGCGCGCAGCGAGGACGTCCTCGACGAGCCGGAATCCGTGTTCGAGGGCGCGCTCGACGAACTCCGGAAGGGATACGAGATCCTCGAAACGAAGCGACTGGATCGCTTTCACGACGACCACCTCGCGATCGTCGCGAAACCGCGAGCCGAATCGGAGCTGGACGCACCCGCAGAGCAGTGACGTTTGCCCCCGGTCACGCCGGATGGGAGAAGCGTTCGCCGCGGCCCGCGACATATTTAGTCGGCCGCCCCAAACGACGGGTCGATGGACCTAGGGTCGGCGGACGCCTTCGATCGGATGGGCACGCTCGGCGTCGAAGAAGAGTTCTACATCGTCGACGAGCGCGGGCGCCCGACATCGGGCATCTCGGATCTCGTCTACGAACACCCTCCGACGGGAATCCTCGAAGACCGGATCGATCACGAGCTGTTTCAGTTCACGATCGAGACGCAGACGCCGCTGATCGAGGACCGCTCGACGGTCGAGTCGACGGTCCGAACCGTCCGCGAGGCACTCGTCGAGCACGCCGCCGAGTACGGCTACCGCATCGCGGCGGCGGGGTTGCACCCGACGGCGAAGTGGCGAGAGCTCGATCACGCGACGAAGCCGCGGTACCAGTCGCAACTGGACCGAATCCAGTATCCGCAACACCGGAACACCACCTCGGGGCTGCACGTCCACGTCGGCGTCGACGACGCTGATAAGGCGACGTGGATCGCGAACGAGCTTCGGTGGTACCTCCCGCCGGTGCTCGCGCTGTCGGCGAATTCGCCGTACTGGTACGACTTCGATACCGGTCTCGCCTCCGCCCGCGCGAAGATCTTCGAGGCGCTGCCCAACACGGGGATGCCGACGCACTTCGCGGATTTCGAGTCGTACCGCCGATTCGAACGGCGGATGGTCGAACTCGGTTCGATCGAGGACCGCGGGGAACTCTGGTACGACGTTCGACCGCACACCGGTCACGGCACCGTCGAGGTCCGAACGCCGGACGCGCAGACCGATCCCGAGGCCACCGTCGCGTTCGTCGAGTACATCCACGCGCTCGTCAACGACCTCGCGGCGCGCTATGCGGACGGCGAGTCAGGGACCGACGTCCGCCGAGAGATCCTCGACGCGAACAAGTGGCACGCGATGCGCTACGGTCGAGACGCGGACTTCATCACCCGAGATGCGGAAGACACGGTCTCGCTCGGGGAGTTCGTCGATGCCGAGGCGGATCGGCTCGGAACCAACGCACTCCGTCGCCTGCTGGACGCCGAAAGCGGCTCCGCTCGACAACGTCGGATCCGCAGAGACTCGGGGATCGACACGCTCTGTGAGACGCTCTGTCTCGACTGAGCGCTGAGAAAGGCTTTTGTCCGACGAGTTTTGACCTTTCGGGTAGAACACGATGCCTTCCGACGAGCCCACAGACGAGAGCGACGCGAGCAGTACCGACTCCAAAGACGCCGTCGAGGATGTCGAGAGCGACGCCGACGCGGGTCCGCGAGCGCGACTCGAAGCCGAGGCCGATCGCGCCGTCTCCGAGTTCGACGAAGGGATCGTCGACCTCCTCGCGTGGCTGCTGGACACCGAGACGCGGGCGCGGATCTACGTCTATCTCCGCAAGAACCCGCGCTCGACGAGCGAGGAGGTCGCCGACGGGACGGGGCTGTACCCGAGCACCGTCCGCGAGGCGCTCGCGGAGCTTCACGACGAGGAGACCGTCACCCGCCGCAAGCGCGAGAGCGCGGGCGCGGGCAACAACCCCTACGAGTACACCGCCATCGCGCCGAGCGACCTCGTCCGCGGCGTGGCGGCGCAGGTCCAATCCGAGCTGAACACGGTGTTCAACCTCGACAACCGACTCGGCCGCTCGACAGACGACGCGGGTGACGACGTCGACGTCGGCCCGGTGAGCATCACGGTCGAGGACGCGAGCGATGACGTCGACGGCGAGAGGACAGGCGACGATGTCGACGGCGAGGGGACGGGCGACAATGTCGACATCGCGGGTGGAAGCGCCGACGGAGACGCGAATACCGGCGATACCGTCGACGACGCAGGTATAGGAGACGATACCGACGAGGCGGCAGACAGCGACGAGCCATCGACGGGCGACAACTGAGCGTCACGCGTCGGCCGCGGTTCGCGCTTCCGCGCCATTTTTAACGTTCCCCGGGTGAGGTATCTGCAATGACCGGGCCTTGGACCGAGTGGGACCACGTGCTGAAAGTGGACCCGGACAAAGACCTCGCCGACGGCGAGACGTTCGCGGACGTCTGCCGGACGGGGACCGACGCGATCGAGATCGGCGGCACCCTCGACATCACGACCGAGAAGATGGAGCGCGTCGTCGAGGCGTGCTCGCGCTACGACGTCCCGCTCTACCAGGAGCCCTCGAACCCCGGCGTCGTCATCGAATCGGATCACCTCGACGGCTACCTCATCCCGACGGTGTTCAACGCCGAGTCGTCCTTCTGGGTGACCGGCGCGCACAAAGAGTGGGTTCGCATCGACGGCCCGCTCGACTGGGATCGAACGTACACGGAGGCGTACATCGTCCTGAACCCCGACGCCTCTGTCGCGGAGTTGACCGAGGCCGACACCGACCAGACCGCCGAGGACGTCGCCTCCTTCGCCGCCGTCGCCGAGAAGATGTTCGGCCAGGAGATCGTCTACGTCGAGTACTCGGGAACGTTCGGCGACACTGAGAAAGTCGCCGCCGCTCGCGACGCGCTCGACGAATCGACGCTGTTCTACGGTGGCGGCATCCGCGACTACGACGCCGCCTACGAGATGGGCAAACACGCCGACACGATCGTCGTCGGCGACCTCCTCCACGACGAGGGCGTCGACGCCGTCCGCGAGACCGTCGAGGGCGTGAAGGACGCCCACGCGGAAGCAGTTGTCGAGTAACGTGCTTTCGATCTGACCGCCCGCGTTCGGCGCCTTTCTGTTCGCTGTGTAGTTACCGTGGGACGATTTGTGAGACAGCGATTTTACGTCGATCTCGGTAGATTAATCTGAGTTTTCACTGTCATCTACCAGGGAGGATATGACGAGCCGCTTGATTCCACGTCGAAGGAGACCGCTGGCCGCAGGTTGAGAGATGTCCAGGTCAGCGGCGACCTCGCTGAGAGTCGCGTTCCTCGGTTCTTCGAAATACCCTGTCTCGAATGCGACGAGGAGTGCTTCCCGTTGGCTATCGGTCAACCCAGCGTCCGCAGTACCCAAACTATCGTATTCGTTCACGCGCAGTAACTCGATATCGATGTCGTTCTGTTGCGCATAGTCCCAGAGGTGAACTAAATCCGTTCGCTCGGGCATCCATACTGTCAGGATCCAGGCGCGTCCGTCGTTCTCCATATCGAGGATGACACCGTTCGAAGTCGAAACGACCGGTGAGAGGATCTTCGCTTCGTCCGTGTACTCGAAGCTGTAGATCGCCTTGTCGTCCCCGGTTTCGATGACGCGTTCGAATTCGCCGATAGTGCGGTCATTCCGTAATCCGTCCTCGAACTGGCGGAAATCAGACGACTGTATGTGATAGAAGAACTTTCCCGACGTCGGGTCGGTTCCCGCCTCTGACACCGATTTGATTTTCGAACTTCGGTCGTGAGTAACTGTCCCTGTGAGCACGATGTCGGGATGCTTAGCTCGGACGACCGCTTTAATATCGGTCATTGTTCTGTGGGGTAGTGGGTTGTCTTGTACAGAACCATACAATTGAGCGTTGTTTGAGTCGCGTGGTGAACCTCGATATTGCAATATGTGCTACCGAGGTTGCAACCGTGGCCGTGTGGCGGCTTAACTCAGTCGGTTGGTCGAACTTCCCGAACTCGGGTCACGTCTTTGAGTAGTAATCCACTGCGTTCGTCACAACTCGTCTTCGGAGAGCTGACTCTCACTCGTCCATATCGTCCCTGGCGTGAATCTTGGCCTGTTCGCGAGCGCTGGGATTGACTGACTCTTTGAACGGAACCTTCGCCAGCGTCGCATATACGGGTTCACCGGGCATCTCGGTGTACTCGTCCGGCAGGTGTACCTCGAACTCCGCGTCGACGTCGGCGTCGTATATCGAGTCGTCGAGCGGGACGTCGGTGGCGGCCTGCAGTTTCGCCGCTGGTACGAACCCGAAGCCGATATTGGTCTCGAGGTCCGGATTCCACCACGCCGACGTCAGATAGCCGCATTCGTCGCCGGTCTCCGGGTCCGACACGAGCCAGAAATCCGGGGCGTAGTCCCGGATCGGTTCGCCGGCCATCTTCAGGCCGACTAGTTTGTGAGTGAACGGGAACTCACCGTTTTCGATGGCTTCCTTCTGACGTTCCAGTTCGGTTTTGCCGACGTAGTCCGCGTCCTTGTCGTCGGGGATCTGATAGCCGAGATTGACCTGAAACGGTGACGTATCGTGGTCCATATCCTGTCCCAACGACATTATTCCGGCAGCGATACGTCGTTGATGGTTTACGGCTGTCGCGGCCCCGCCGTGGGCTTTGACCGTTTCGAGTACCGGATTCCACACTGCTTCGGCGTTCTTCGTCGCCTCCCGGACGTATATCTCGAACCCCGCCTCTCCGGAGAATCCCGTTTGGCTCACCAACACCGGGATACCGTTGACCGTCGCTTCCAACAATCCGTAGTACGGAACGTCCTCGACCGCGTCGCCGATGAGCGACTCTATTACGTCGGGCGATTTCGGGCCCTGTACCTGCATCGGCGAGACATCGATCTCGTCGATATCGATCTCGAAGTCCGTTTTGACTGTGACCCCTTGCAACCACTGCAGCAGGTCGGCGTCAGCGATGGAGAACCAGAACTCGTCGTCGTCGGGTCGCAACAGGACGAAGTCGTTGAGGATACCGCCGTCCGGGTTGCAGCAGATGGCGTACTTGCCGCGCATCGTCTCGATATCGGTGGCATCTCGCGTGATGACGTAGTTGACGAACGCCTCGGCATCAGGTCCCGCGACGCGAATCTGGCGCTCGACCGCGACGTCCATCAGCGTTACGTCGTTGACCAGTAGATCGTACTCGGCTTCCAATCCCCCTTCTTCGGGGTCGATGTACCCGCGAGGGTGGTACATATGGTTGTAGACCGTCGCTTGTCTGCATCCCTCCTCGACGGAGAGGTGCCAAAATGGCGACTTCCGAACTCGGGTAGAGATCAGGAGGTCGACGTCTGCGTCGCCTGTTTGACGAAGGTTTCTGGGAATGGTACGGTTCGATTGGTCGATGCTGGGGTGGTTCGGATGATCTTGATTTCCGGGCATTAGAACTCTATTTCGGTGGTTCGACGTGGTGGTTGAATAGCGTCGCCCAGAGACGCTCGAACCGACTGACTATGAACGATGGGCTGACTCCGGCGGGGATGTAGAACTCTGGTTCAGTCGCTCTGCCTTGATTGTCGGTTTGGGTTCTCTGTGGCATACGACTGAATAGAAGACCCGTGGCCGTATCGTTCTGTAGCTTATACGTATAACCCACTTATACGGCTGAGGAGATTCCGTGTGTTTCCGACTCCTTCCGAACGGTCCTCGGTAATCGTGGGAATCCAGCTACAGTCCAAGCCAACTTGCTGAGTACGTACCCTGTCCTGAGCGACCGTCACTTCCCGTAAACAGATAGTTGTGTCCGCGAGCGCAGCGACGGTTGACCGCCGACGAGCGGCCGCAGGCCGCGAGTTCGGCGGCATTTTCTCTCCGCCGTGAGACGCAAAGCGTCTCACGAGCCTTGCTTCGCTTCGCTCAGCAAGACTGGTTTTTGCGCCGAGTAGTGCGGGAGGCGCACCCGAGGTGCAAAAAGGTGGATGTGAATCGACCGTTTTTAAGACCGGGCGGCCGGAAACACGAGATATGAAAGGCAGAACATACACGGCCGACGCCGAGCCGGGCGACGAGGTCACCGTCGCGGGCTGGGTTCACGAGGTTCGCGACCTCGGCGGGATCGCCTTCTTAATCCTCCGGGACAAGTCCGGGAAGATTCAGATCAAACTCGAAGAGGATTCGATGGACTCCGAGCTCGTCGAGACCGGTCTCAACGTCTCTCGCGAGAGCGTCATCGCCGTCACCGGCTCCGTGAAGGAGGAGCCGCGCGCGCCGACGGACGTCGAGATCCTCCCGGAATCGATCGAGGTGCTCGCCGAGTCCGACACCAAACTCCCGCTGGATCCCTCCGGAAAGGTCGACGCCGAGCTCTCGACGCGGCTCGACAACCGGACGCTCGACCTCCGAAAGGAGGAGGTGAAAGCCATCTTCGAGATCCGCTCGGAAGTCCTCCGCTCCGCTCGCGAGGCGTTCCGCGACCTCGGTTGCACCGAGATCAACACGCCGAAGATCGTCGCCACCGGGACCGAGGGCGGCACGGAGCTGTTCCCGATCACGTACTTCGGCGAGGAGGCGTTTATGAACCAGTCGCCGCAGCTGTTCAAGCAGCTGATGGTCGGCTCCGGCCTCGAACGCGTCTTCGAGATCGGCCCGATTTTCCGCGCCGAGGAGCACAACACGCCGCGGCACCTCAACGAGGCGACGTCGATCGACTTCGAATCGGCCTTCGTCGACCACACCGAGGCGATGGACGCCTGTGAGCACGTCGTCAAGAGCGCCTACGAGGGCGTCGCCGAGAACTGCGGGCGACAGCTCGAACTGCTCGGTCTCGACGAGGAGTTCGAGGTCCCCTCCGGCGAGTTCCCGCGGCTCACCTACGAGGAGGCCATCGAGCGGATCAACGCGACGGGCGAACTCGACGAACAGCTCGTCTGGGGCGACGACCTCCCGACCGAGGGCGAGCGCGCGCTCGGCGACGACGTCGGCGAGCACTACTTCATCACCGACTGGCCGAGCGAGATCAAGCCGTTCTACATCAAGGACCACGTCGACGACGAGCAGCTCTCGACCGGATTCGACATGATGCATCCGCGGATGGAGCTCGTCTCCGGCGGGCAGCGCGAGCACCGCTACGACCACCTCGTCGCGGGCTTCGAACAGCAGGGTCTCGATCCCGACCAGTTCGAGTACTACACGAAGATGTTCAAATACGGGATGCCTCCGCACGCCGGGTGGGGCCTCGGCGGCGAGCGGCTCGTGATGACGATGCTCGGGCTGGAGAACATCCGCGAGGCTGTGTTGTTCCCGCGAGATCGCCAGAGACTGAGCCCGTAGGCGAAGTCTCTGGGATCCAGCGAGTCCGGCGGTGTTCCCACGAGACCGTCAGCGTCTGTCGCCGTAGGGCGACGACCCGAATTTCACACACGTGCGCGTCGCGACCAACCACTACCCGAAACCGCGCCCGATTTAACGGCGGGCGCGCAACCGACCCCAATGAGCGACGAGGCGGCGGCGTTCGTGCCCGGGCACGTGACCGGTTTCTTCAGCGCGCATCCGGACGACGATCCGTCACTGGCGGGTTCTCGCGGCGCGGGCGTCACCCTCTCTCACGGCGTCGACGTCCGCGTGGCCCGCGGTGGCGACACGTCCTCCGGCGACGGGAACGCTGAAACCACGCTGAACGGCGATCCGATCGACGTCGCGCCCGTCGACGCCGTCCGCGACGCCCTCGGCGCGCCAGACGCCCGCGTCGTCGCTGAGACGCCGCTCCCGCTCGGAGCCGGTTTCGGCGTCTCCGGGGCGATGGCGCTGGGCACCGCCTACGCCGTCAACGCCGCCTACGACTGCAAACGGAGTGAAAACGCGCTCGTCGAACTCGCACACGTGGCCGAAGTCGAGGCCGGGACCGGCCTCGGTGACGTGGTCGCACAGGCCCGCGGCGGGCTGCCGATCCGACTGGAACCCGGCGCGCCGGGGCACGGACGGATGGACGGAATCCCCGCGACGCCGCGCGTCGAGTACGTCTCCTTCGGCACCGTCTCGACTAAGGAGGTCCTCTCGGGCGACACCAGCACGCTGACCGCAGCGGGCGAACGCGCGCTCGCCGCCCTGCGAGCGGAACCGACGGTCGATCGCCTCGTCGAACTCTCGCGACGGTTCGCTCGCGACGCGGAACTCCTCACCGAGAGCGTCGCCGACGCCGTCGAGGCGGTCCGCGCCGAGGACGGTGACGCCGCGATGGCGATGCTCGGCGATACGGTCTTCGCGTTCGGCGACGACCTCTCCGCGGCCGGATACGACCCCGAGGTCTGTTCGGTGTACCCGACGGGCGCGACGCTCCGACCGCCCGCGATCGGCCGCTTCGATTCTCCTTCCCCGAACTGAGGCGACGCGAATCGGCCCGCTTTTCCTTCGTCCCGCCGAGTCCGAGATATGAGCGAGATCGACGTTCCCGAGAGCCACCCCCGCTATCTATCGCTCCTGACCCGGCATCGGATCGAAGCGGGCGTCGAGAAGGGAATCACGAGCAGGCAGGGCCTCATCGCTGAAGGTCGCGGCGAGGCGTTCGACTACCTCCTCGGCGAGCGGACCACCGAATCAGCGGACGAAGCCGAGCGCGCGGCGGCCGCGCTCTTACACCTCGCCGAGCACCCCGTCCTCTCCGTCAACGGCAACGTCGCGGCGCTGGTACCCGGCGAGATGATCGAACTCGCCGCCGCGGTCGATGCCGACCTCGAGGTGAACCTCTTCAACCGAACCGACGAGCGAATGCGGGCGATCGCCGACCACCTCCGCGAGCACGGTGCCGAAGCTGCGGGCGTCGAGATCAAGGGCCTGACCGCGGACGCGCGCATCCCCGGACTGGAACACGAGCGGGCGAAAGTCGACGCCGACGGGATCGGCGCGGCCGACGTCGTGCTCGTCCCGCTGGAGGACGGCGACCGCGCGGAGGCGCTCTCAGCGATGGGAAAATCAGAGATCGTGATCGACCTGAATCCGTTGTCGCGGTCGGCGCAAACGGCCGCGGTCCCGATCATCGACAACATCATCCGCGCGGTGCCGAACATCACGGCCCACGCCGAGGCGTTGCGGGACGCGCCGCGAGCGGAGTTGGAATCGATCGTCGACGACTTCGATCCCGAGGCGGCGCTGGCGGCGGCCGAAGACGCGATTCGTGCTGGCGAACTCGACTGAATATACGGCCCGGCGTCAGGCTTCGCGAAGCTCGGCTTCGGTGAGGGCGTCGTTGAGATCGTCGCGGACGAACTCGCCGGTCTCTCTGTCCATCGCGGTCGTCACGATTCGGTTCTCCTGCACGCTCGATCCGTCTCGGAGCAGCAGGCGCACGTTGCCGTTGTCGTCGGCGCGGGTCACTTTCGCGCGTAGGCCGCTCTGTGAGCCCATCCCCCCGGCGTCGATCGGCCCCGGCACGATCTTCTTCACGTGCGGGTGGTCCGCGACGACGCCGATGGCCCGCCGTCCGCCGCGGCCGCCGATGAGCGTCGAATGGGAGCCGCCGAGTTTCTTTCGAGGAGCTGTCTCGACCACCTTCAGCGACCGCTCCCCGCGGCGCTCCAACACCCGTTCGACGGGGTCGTCGCCCGCGACCCGGTAGAACTCGTGGTGCAGCTGCGCGCGGGCCTCTCTGAGGACGTCCCGGTTGCCCGCCGCGAAGACGGTATCCGGCCGCTTCCGACGGATCTCGTCGGCGACGCGGCCCGCGAAGTTCCGGAGTTCCACGGTCTCGGACTCGGGGTCGTCCTCGGGAACGGTCGTCAGCGTCGTTCGTCCCAGGATATCCTTCTCGTCGAGCATCGTCAACTTCGCGCGGTCGCGCTCGAAGGAGACGACGACGGCGTCGCAGTTGCCCGTGTTACAGACCAGGCAGTAGTCGCCGGGGCGTTCGAGGGACGTTCCGCACCGCCGACAGTCCATAGCGTGGGAATGCGAGGGGAAAATAAAAGCGCGGCTATCGACGCCACCGGTGCCGTGAGGGGGTCATCTCACAGATCCACCGGACTCGTCTTCAGATACTCCCGCAGCAGCACCGTCGCGTACGATCCCGAGGGGAGCGAAAACGCGAGGTCGTACGCGTTCTCGTCGGCGTCGACGTCGTACTCGACGCGCGTCCGAAGCAGGACGGCGCGTCGCGTCCCGGTCGAGTGGAACTCGCCGGGGCGGTCGAAATCGTCGGGACTGAGCCCGAGATCGTCGAGAACGGCTCGTTCGACGTCGCCCGGTTCGCCGTCGGTCAGCTCCGTCTCGGTGCCGACGAGCGGCGCGGTCACGAACGCCCGCCCGCGCTCGCAGTGCCGCGCCATCACGTCCACGCGGCGATCGGTCGCGACCTGCGTGCGGTCGGTGTCCGGGCGATACAGTCCCTCCGGCGCATCCCTGTCGGCGAAGCACACGATATCGCCATCGACCGGTCGGGCGAGCGGGAGGCCGCGCGAGAGCCGCTCGCTGAGCATGCGATTGAACGCGTACGACTGCGCGGCGTTGACGAACAGTCGCTGGAGGTTCCGCGGCACGGCCTCCAGCGCGTGCCGCCAGTCGGCGGGAGTCTCGTCACCGTCCTCGCGCAGTCGGTGGAGCATCGAACGCTCGAAGCGGAGCGCCCCGGGCATTCGATCGAGTGCCTCCTGCCAGTCGGGATCGGCTCGCTCGGCCTGTTCGTCGACGAAGGCGCGAGCGGCCTGCGTGCCCTCCGGCTCGGCCTCGAAGGGGTTGCCGACGTACGTCAGGACCGCCTCGCGCCACTCTCCGCGAGCGACACACAGCCCGACTTCGTGGGTGACGGGTCGTCGACTCCCGAAGCGCTGGTGGCCGAAGTAGTTCGGGACCGCGACGCCGACTTCGGTTTGCTCGTCGACACCGCTCGTCGTCTCCGGCGCACTACCGGGACTCGCCTCCGACGTACGGTCGCTATTTATTTCCGGCGCGCCGTCGCCGCCGACCCGCGCGTGTAACTCCGCGGTGATCGCTTCGACCGGTGCGACGGCGGCCTCGCGGACGCGGATCTCGAACGCGTTGCCCGCCAGATCGCCGAAGTGGAGCTGTCTACCGATTCGACCGAGAACCTCGACGTCGACGTCGTCGATTTCGGGGAGCCGCTCGGGTTCGACGCCCCGAATCGAGAACAGTTGCGTCGTGATTGCGTACTTGTCCTTCGTCCCCGCCCAGGAGATCCGTTCGCGGCTGATCCCGAGCGCGTTCGAGAGCCGCCGCGCGAAGTCGTTGGTGTCCCAGCCACGGAGCGTCGCTCGCACCAGCAGATGCGGGTAGTCGCCGGTATCCGTATCGAGCGGCTCCGGTTCCATCGCCTCCAACTCGCGAACGCGGAAGTCCGCTGGCGTCGTCCGCAGGCGGCCGCCGGTCCCGTCGGCGTCGCTGTAGTAGTGCTCGATGCCGACGCGTCGTTCGAGGGGGTGAGCCGCGCGCATCTGATCGACTTCGACTTTCCCCTACGAGCGTAAGGTCGCTCCGGTTCGGTTACTGGCGCATCCCGGTGATCTCGAAGCGAGCCCCGCCACTTTCGGAATCGCCGACCACGACGTCCCACCCGTGGGACTCGGCGGTCGCGGCGACGATGTTGAGCCCGAATCCCGTCCCGCTGTCGGCGGTGGTGTACCCGTACTCGAAGACGCGGTCGCGATCCGCCTCGTCGACGCCGACGCCGTCGTCGTCGACGGCGATCCCCGTTTGCGTCGGCGAGACCGTCACCGTGACGCAGTCGGCGTCGCCGCAGCCGTGCCGAAGCGCGTTCTCGAAGAGGTTCTCGAAGAGCCGACAGAGCCGTCGTTCGTCCGCGGAGACCGTTCCGAGCTCTCCCTCGATGACGAGGGTCGCAGCCGCGTTTTCGCTCCACGTCGGATCGATTTCGTCGCCCCGCCCGCCGACCGCCCTCCACGCGTCGGCGACCACTTGGTCCAGATCAACCGGTTCGAGGGTCAGGCCGCGTGATCGATCCCCGTCGACGAGCGCGCGAACGTCCGCAACGATCGACTCCATCCTGTCGTGGACGCGATCGAGACGATCCAGAAACTCCTCGCCGCCGCACGATTCGGTGCGAAGGATGTTCACCTGCGCGTTCGCGGCGTTCAACGGGCTCTTCAGATCGTGCGTCAGGGTCTCGCTGAGTCGCTTCAGTCCGCGCTCGTGTTCGGTCCGCTCGGTCACGTTGCGGACCACGCTTACGAGGTACTCCTGCCCGTCGATCACCGTGGTCGACACCGTCGATTCCGCCCAAAAGACCGTCCCGTCGGACCGTTCTGCCTCCCACCGAAACGTCGCGGGAGAAGACCGTCGCGTCCGCTCTACAGCGTTTTCTCGTGCTTCGACAGCCCGTTTCGGCTCGACTGCCCACCTTTCGGCGTTGAGCACGCGGGGCGATTCGGAACGCTCCCCGAACATCCGCTCGACGGCGTCGTTGACCGCGACGACCTCGCCGCTCGCGGCGTCGCGGACGATCACGGCGTCACCCATCCCGTCGATGAGTTCTCCGAGCGCACCGTCCACCTCTGCCGCGAACACTCTCATTGTTCTCCGTCCGTTCGGCTCTGTGGTAAGTCGTTTGGCCGTTTTCGGCTCGAATCGGTGGAAGTTAGTACAGCGACAGTTCCCCCGTCACGCGGTCAACATCGGCATCGCGCGCTGGCCCGACCGCCAGACAGGTCACCGTTCCCGGCTCCAACTCCGTGTGCCCGGCGTCGCGGATGATCGCGTTCGGCAGTCCGAGGCGCTCGGCCTCGTCGGCGAGTCGGAACAGTTCCTTCTCACCGCTGGCCTTGAGGACGACTTTCTTCTGTCCCTTGCCTTTCCACGCTTTCTTCGTCCGCTCGTCGGCGTCCTCGTACGCCGACAGCGACGCGTGTGCGACCTGCGCGGAGAGCTTTCCGCGACCCATCCCGAGGTCCGTCCGGGCGACGATGGCCTGCTTCATACGCCACCGTGGCGCGCGATGTCGTATATGTCCTCGCTTTGCTGTTGCGACCCTACGAGCATCTGCGCCGAAAGTGCGACTACCAGCGCGATATCCAAACTGCGTACCAACTCGTTCCGCGTCGCGACGAGACGCGCCGCTTTGAGTTGATTCTCAGTAGCGCCGAGGGTGAGATTGTGAACCGAGCCGAGACGGTCCTGCTCGCTCACTGCGTTCGCTGCGCGGGCTGCGACTCGCCGGGTTCAAATCTCACGAAATTGCGACAGCAGAATCAACGCGTTCCGCGGCGCAAGACGCA
>NZ_VJXQ01000001.1:786816-911108 GCF_007655485.1 Halobellus captivus | reverse complement strand
GTTGATTCTCAGTAGCGCCGAGGGTGAGATTTGAACTCACGTGTCCGAATGGACAGCAGATTTCGAATCTGCCGCCTTGGCCGGGCTAGGCTACCTCGGCTTACACTCACACGTGGACGGCGACGCGTTTAATCGGTTTCGATTTTGCCGGATCACGGTCCGCGACCGTTCACGGGGCGACCGTCTTAAGCCGCGGCCGCGACAGACTCACCTATGGACATCGACGATGCGACCGCCGCCTGCGAGGCCGTCCACGAGACGGTCTCGACCGCCGTCATCGCCGACGATCGGTTCCTCGAACGCGTCCTCCTCGGCGTGCTCGCGCGGGGACACGTCCTCTTAGAGGACGTCCCCGGAACTGGAAAGACTCTCACCGCCCGGAGCGTTGCGACGGCGCTCGGGCTCTCCTTTTCGCGCGTACAGTTCACGCCCGATCTCCTCCCGACCGACGTCACGGGCACGAACGTCTTCGACGAGCGCGATCGGACGTTCGAGTTCAGCGAGGGACCGATCTTCGCGAACGTCGTCCTCGCCGACGAGATCAACCGCGCGCCGCCGAAGACGCAGGCCGCGCTCCTCGAGGCGATGGAGGAGCGGCAAGTCACCGTCGACGGCGAGACGCACGCCCTCCCGGACCCGTTCTTCGTGATCGCCACGCAGAACCCCGTCGAGAGCGAGGGAACGTTCCCGCTGCCGGAGGCGCAGGTCGACCGGTTCGCCGTCAAAACCGCGATCGGCTACCCCGACGAGGCGGGCGAGGTCGAACTTCTCCGTCGTCGCGTCGGGCGCGACGCCCGAAGTCCGAGCGTCGACGCCGTCCTCGATCGGGATTCAGTGCGCGAACTTCGGCGCGTGCCGGAGTCCGTCCGCGTCGACGACGACGTTCTCCGCTACATCGCGGCGGTGTCGCGGGCCACTCGAACGGACCGCCGCGTCGACGTCGGCGTCTCCCCGCGAGGCACTCAGCGGCTCCTCGAAACGGCGCGCGCCCAAGCGATCCTGACCGGAAGGGAGTTCGTCACTCCCGACGACGTCAAGCGGATCGCGCGACCGGTGCTGGCGCACCGTCTCGTGTTGACACCCGATGCGCGCGTCGACGACATCGACGCCGCGGCCGTCGTGGACGACGTTCTCGACCGTGTCGAGGTTCCGACTGTCGATGCCGAGGCGGTCGCTGAGTAAGTCAACCTCAACGATTTCGGCGACGTCGTGACGTGTCGCCCCTTCACTCCGGCCGTCGACGGAGCACGGCGACCAGGACGACCACGCCGAAGAGCAGGAACACGACCGCCGAAGCGGGCTGTCCGCCGCCACCGGCGAGGTAGACGCCGTAGACGACGCCCGCGCTCACGACGCCGACGAGGAGACTCAACGCGGCGTGGACCGTCACGAGTCTCGTCGTGTCGGCCTCGCGACCGAGTTGCTCGCCGACGCCGATCGAGAACTCGGCGAGATCCCACGCGAGGACCGCACCGAGCGCGGCGACCAGCAGGAGTTCCGGACCGGAACCGACGGTTCCGGCGACGAGTACCGCGAGCAGGAGTAGCCCGGCCGCAATCGTCACGAGCCGCCGGACAGGGACGTATAGACCGGCCACGAGGAGCGCGAGGCCGACGACACCGAGCGCGAACGCGTAGATTGACGAGAGCGCGAGCGCGAGGACCGAAACGACCCCCGCGAACAGCGCGATCGACGACCCCACCGTCGGCGGTTCGTCGGCCGGAGCGGCGTCTTCGCGGTTTGATCCGCCCCCACCGTCCGCGGACGCACTCACCGCGACCACCGCCGTCGGGCGCGGACGATCTCGGCAGTAAGCGACTCGTCTGTCCAGTCGATCACGCGGATCCCCGCCCGCCTGAGACCGACGAGTCGGTTCCGGCGTTCCGCCCGTGCGAGCCGCCGACCGATCGTTCCGCCGACCGTCACGTCCGGCGAGACGACCGTGACAAGGTGGCCGTGCGCGTCGAGTTGGCGGACGGCCTCGACGGCGAGATCGTCGACCAGCGGCGAGAAGAACAGGACCTGTGCGTCCGCCGGGAGTCGGCGCCGCAGCCGTTTGACGTCGCTGGCGGTGCTGTACGGCTCCTCCGGCGGCGTCGACGACAGCGCCGGGTGCGTCGCGAGCAGCTGTCGCCCGCGACTTCGATGCTCCCGTCCCGACCGCGGCGGAAGCCAGCACTCCGTCGGCGACAGCGCCGCGATCCCCACGCGGTCACCGGTATCGAGCAACGAGGCGAACGCCTCCGTGGCCGCGTCGACGCCGTGCTCGACGGCGTGTTTGTGCCTCGGATCCGAAGCCACGTAGGACACCTGCCGAGCATCGATCAGGAGGACGACCGCGGCCGAGCGCTCCTGCCGGAACTCGACGGTCGATAGCTCGCCGGTCCGCGCGTACCGATTCCAGTCGATCCGGCCGGGCGGATCGCCGCGGCGGTACGCACGCGTCGACGCGAATTCGAGCCCCGCACCGGTGACGTCCGTCGGCACCCGGCCCGTGTATGCCGTCGTCAGCCCGCGAAGCGGAAGGTCGTCGGTGGCGTCGAGCGACGGCGTACACGATAGCGTCGTCGGCTCGTCGGGATCGATTTCGGCCTTCCGCTCGCGTCCGCCGCTCGGGTTCCGAACGACGGCCGTGAGCGGCTCCCACGCGTGCGCGCCGCGGACGGCTTCGACCTCGTAGGAGAAGGCCACCGTCGCGCCCGGTCGCAGCGCCGTTCCGTGCCGCGGCGACTCGGCCGTCACCGTCAGCCCCGGCGGGACGCCGTCGACGAGGCGGAGGTCCCACAGCGTCCGCGATCCCGCGTTTCGAACTTGGACCGAAACCTCGACCGCTGATTCGGGATCCGGGTCGTCGTCGTCGACGCGCCGCTCGACGACCAGTGACGGCTCGGGAGCCTCTCCGAGCCACGCGTATGCGGTGTAGGCGACGCCCAGTCCGGCGACGAGGAGCAGTGGCGGGCGCTGTAACACGACCCCGAGCGCCCCGGCGAGCAGCGCCGCGCCCTCGATGCCGACCCACCGGTTCGTGTCGAACGCGCGCATCACTCACTCCCCTCTCGAATTCGTTCGTCCGGTCTCCCACTGTCGTCTCCCGAACGGACGCCGTCCGCCACTATCGACCCCTCGTGGGCCATCAGCGCTTCGAGCGCGTCGACTGCTCGCCGCGTTCGGGCCTGATATGCGTTGCGAGCGAGGAGCAACCGGACTCGGGTTTCGAGCGACAGCGCGACGTCTGCCCCGAGATAGCCCGCCGCGACCGGATCGTCGGTCCACGCGCCCGTCTCGATGAGTCGCTCCGCGTCCTCGATCGAGCAGTGCTCGCGGAGTCGAATCGTCTCGACGACGGCGTCGCGGACGCGTCGACGCATCGTGCGCGGCGGTCGCCGTCGCCAGCGGGTTACGTTGGCGCTCCGACGTCCGTCTCGGCCGCTGCCGTGTCGTGCACTTCGGCCGCGACGTCCGAGGTGACCCCTCCGGATCCGTCCGCCCGTCCGTGTTGCCTTCCGCCAGGCGTCGTCGCCGGGGGCGGGAACCCGGTGTCGTCGCTCCGGGTCTCCCGTCTCGGTCTCGACGGTGGTCACTTCGCGGCGTCCCAGCGCGTACCGGACTCCTTGGACGCCCGCGATGACGCCGACGAGCGCGACGAACGCGAACGACGCACTCACGCCGGGGACGACGAACCCCGCGAAGCCCGCGAGGCCGACCAGGACTCCCGCCGTGCCGACGATCGCCGGGAGGTCGCGCTCGCTCACGACTCCTCCCCGGCGTACGCCGACTCGATCCTTCGAAGCGCGGTCACGGCCCGCTCGGCCCGCTCGTCGGTCACGCGCTCGTCGCCGTACCGGACCGCCTCGAACAGGCGCGTGAGTTCGCCCACGTCGTCGGCGTCCATTCCCGCACCGACCGCGGCGGCGGCGAACTCCCCGGGCGTGCTGCTCTCCGGCCGGGCGACGTCGAGGTGCGCCGTCATCTCGACCCACGCGCGGTACACCTCGTTGCCGACGTCGGCGTCGCCTTCGATCCGATCGGCGGCTGCCCCGGCGACCTCGCCGACGCCTTCCACGTCGGGATCCGGTTCGTCCGGAGTCGAATCCGCCGTCCCATCGGCGTCGTCACCGCCGCCGCTCGCCGTCGACAGAACCAACAGGACGACTGCGCCCGCGAGGGCGACGAGGAGGAGCAGTCCGAAGAGCAGCGTCGGCGTCGCGATTGCGCCGTCGCCGGTCGCTCCCGTCCCGAATCCGCCGGTGCCGCCGCCGATCGGGAAGCCGCCTCCGAAGCCGAGTCGCGGGAACTCGAACGAGAGGTCGCGCTGACACGCGGTGAGGATTCCCCACAGCGCGACGGCCGGGAGGCCGACGGCCACCGCTGTGGCGACGACCGACGTCGACGTCCCGGTTCGGCGGTACACCGCGTAGTGACCGATGAGGAGGAGCGCGGCCAGTCCGACGACGACCGGCGGCCGTGCGAGTACCGGGACGCAGATCGGTTTACCCTCGAACGTCCCGCTGCTCTGCGGGAGGTCGACCACCGGCTCGTTTCCGCTCGATTCAGGTGCGCCCGCCGATCCGCCGAACCCGCCGCTGCCGCCGGTTACGGTCGAATCGATCGTCGCGGCGGCCCCGGCGAGCGCGGCGACGGCGAGGAGGGCGAACGCGATTTTCCGGGCGGTCTCGGCATCCACACCGTGTGCCACGGTCACGGCGTAGAAAAACCACGTGCCTTGTTGCGGCGTCCCGCGCACGACGGCGGTGCAGCGTTTCGACGCGCGTTCTTCCGTCTCCGTCGTTCGTCCCCTCTCAGTCGTTGGCCCCGGGGAGCGTGATGGTCGCACTGGTCGCCGCTGTGGAATGTAACCCGGTGTCACCGTCTGACGCGTCCGGTCCGTCGCCGAAGGCGAGGGTTCCGCCGTTTTCGATCACGCACCAGTACGCGAGCCACAGCCCCAACCCTTCGGCGTGCTGCAGTGGCGTTTCGGATCCCGCGGACAGGGTTTCGCGTTCGACGTCGGGGATCCCGGGGCCGTCGGACTCGATTCGTACGATGACGCTATCGTCTCGATGGTCAACCACGAGGTCGATTTCGGTCGTCTCGGATTGGGCGGCGAGCAGCTCGATCAGTTCCTCGACGGCCGTTGCAAGCGCGCCAGCGTCCCTGAGTCGTCCCTCCACGTGCGGTGTCCCGATCACCGTGAACGTCGTGTTCGGAAACGTTCGTTTGGCCTGGTGGACGACGCCCGAGACGACGGCGGAGACGTCGTGGACGCTCGGTGCCAGCATGTGCGAGTCGTCGAGCTCCGATACCTTTCGCGCCTTGTCGCTGACGGTGAGGAGATCCTCCGTGCGGTTCAGAATCGACCGGGCGGCCCGGCTCGCATCCGCCTCGGAGCCGGAGGCGACCATCTCGGCGTATCCGCGCACCACGTTCATATCGTTTCGGAGGTTGTGCCGCAGGACGCGGTTTGCGACTTCGAGTCGCTGTTCGTACCGATGCCGACCGGTGACATCCCGCAGCGCCAGCGCGTATCCGATTCTGTCGCCCCGCTCGTCGGTCAGTTCCGCGATCCGGATGTCGTACGCGTGGTCGTTTCCGTCGGTGACGGTGGTGCCGTGGAGCTGATCGAACGGCGTCTCGGAGAACACCGCCTCGATCGGCTGGCCGACTCGCAGTTCGGGATCGAGAATTCGACGGGAGATGTCGTCGACCTCGACGATGAGCCGATCCGCGTTGAGGACGACGAGGCCGTCCCCCATCGCTTGCAGGGCCTGTCGACGGGCGATCGGGACGCGCTCGAGGAGATCGAACTGATACAGCCCGAGCACTAAAAACACCCCCGTGAGCGCGAAGGTGAACGGCGTCAGATCGAGGTTCGGAATCGGGCTGACACCGAACATAAACGCGAAGTTAGAGAGAAACGGCGGGAGCGGGGCGACGAGCAACACGAGCACCTGTTTCCAGTAGACGAGCGACCAGCGGATCCCGACGAGGAGGATCATTCCCATCCCGATCACGACGACGAGGTAGGCCAAAAGCAGATGCCCGTAGTAGAGCGGCCCGAACGAGAGTTCGATTGCGGTTCCCGGCACCGCCGTCACGTCCTCCGATACCGTCCAAATCAGGCCGTGAATCGAATTCGTCGCGATGGCAAACACCATCACTAGCGGTTCGAGCGCGAACAGCACTGCGCGTCGCGGCGTCAGCCACGCCGCCCTGCTGACGTACTGGACGACGAATACCAACCACAGAAACGGCGCTGCCGTCGAGATCGCGAACGTGAGCTCCCACCAGAACACCTGGGTTGCGACGACGTCGTACCCCACCTGTATCGAGTACGTGAGCGCCGAGAGTCCCACCACAGCGAGCATCACGGTTACCTCCGGACCGCACCGAGACTTCCAGTTCCAGAACGCGACGAGCACCAGCGCTGCGTAGACGATAAGGGTCGCAAATCCGGCGGCGGACGTCGCAGTGAGTTCCCACGGCATACGGAGGCAGGTCGTCTTGTCCCGATGGGATCCTCATACATCAAACCACCAGTCGATCGATGCGTCGGCCAATCGACTGACGTGAACGTATCCGGGGGTCGCTACTGGGGGACTATGACAATCACTCTATGCGAACTTGCGTCATCGGGTTCCGATCAGAACGACGGGTGAATATATAGTTCCCGCCGCAAGAGTGAGATCGACACATCGAATGAGCAGGACACAATCCACCGCGGTGGCCGGGTGGCTCGATGCCGTCGTCAGCGAGTTGACGCCCGCCGACCTGCGGATGTTGGGTTGGCTCGGCGTGAATATGGCCGTCTTCGGACACGTCGTTCTCTTCGAGACGCCGCTGTGGCTGACGTACGCGTACAACGGGCTGTTGTACGCCATCGGAATCGGGATCGCACTCAGACATTCAGCAGTTCGAGACGTATTCATTCTCGGGAGTATCGCTGGCCTCCTGGAGGTCAGTGTCGACGCGTTCCTCGTCTCGACGGGATCGTTGGTTTACCCTGATTCGCTCCCGATGCTCGTGGGATCGCCGCTGTATATGCCCCTGTCGTGGGCGCTGGTCATCACGTACTTCGGCTATCTCGGCCGTCGACTCGACGAGCGATCCGGGCCGCTCGCCGCGACCGTCGGGCCGTCCGTGGCGGCGATGGTGCTGATCGGATTCTTCGAGTACGGCGCGCACTTCGCCGAGATCTGGTGGTACGAGTTCGCGCCCCTGGCGATGATCGGGACCGTCCCGGCGTTCATCGTCGTCGCCGAGGGCGTGATGTTCGCCGCACTCCACTGGCTCGTCCGACTCCGGCGCCCGCTTCTCGGCGGCGTCGGCTTCGCGGCGGTCATCTCCGTCAGTTACGTCGGTACCTACACGCTGTTCGCCGCGCTGGGCGGATAGGACGACGAACGGGCGCATCCAACGTCGAAACGGCATTCGATTCAAACCGCCGAGACGACCACTGTCGCAGTCGTCGACTCCGCGGGCGAGACGATGCGAACGCTGAACGCCGCGGCGATCGGTGTCGTCTCCCCGGCCCGCTCCTGGACGACGACGCCGCCGATCGATCGACACGGGCCGAACGCTCGCCCGGGACCATCCGGACAGTGCGACTCGCTCCACGCGCTCGCGGTCGCGTCGTCGAAGGAGACGACGAGTGAGCGATCGTCCTCTGCGTAAGTCCCTTCCAACCGGTCGATTCCGGCGTCAACGTCGTCGCGGATCCGCTCGACGACGCGCTCGCGCTCGCGCCACGACGAGTCGGTCGACTCCATCGACTCCTCGCGGACGGCGGCGCGGAACGACTCGGTGACGCCCCGCTCGATCGCCGAAACCGAGACGACGTCCACCGCGCCCGCCCCCGTTCGGTCGCCGTCGTACCCCAATTGCGCGTATGCGAGCGTCATCGTGAGGAACGCGACGGCGACGACGGCGGCGGCGACGAGGACGACCTGCGCGCGGTCGGTTCGTTCGTCGTCACGGCTCACACGTACCACACCCGGATCGTGACGGTGCAGTGCGCCGTCGGCAGCGTCGCCTGTCCGCTCGGGATGCCGTTCGGCTGCGGCGCACCGGCGACGCCGTGAGGCGTCTCGACGCGGCCGAACACGGCCGTTGGCAACACGTCATCGAGCCGTTCACCCAGCGCCGCTCGCTCCGTCTCGAACGCGTCGGGCGAGCGGCAGGCGGCGGTGAGTCGGCTGTGACCGTCACCCACCGGCGGCTCAGCGTCGAGGACTGCCAGTGCGTCCACCGCGATCCGGTCTAACTCCGCGTCCGGTTCGGTCGCGTCCGTCGGCACCCAGACGAACCCGGCAACGACGGAGAGGATCAACAGCGCCCCGACGGCGGCCTCGACGAGCGAGGTGGCGAGTTGCGCCCGGTCAGTCTCCGGATCGGCGGTTCGCCCCGAGTTCAACTCACGCACCGACAGTCACCACCAACTGTTCGGCGCTCGCGTTCCGCGCGGTCCAGCCGACGGTCACGGTGCTGCGCCCGAATCCATCGACCGCGAACCCGACGGGGAGCGGACGCCGATCCGGGACCGCCACCTCGAATCGCCCGTCGAGTCCGGACGGATCGTGCAACACCACCCGCCCGCCCGCGGTGACGGTCGTCACCCGCGGGCCGCCCGGGTCGACGTCGACGGTTATCCGACCGTCGTGGTCGTCGACGACGACGTCGTTCCCGTCGCTCGCTCCGGGACCTCCTCCCGTGGGATTGTCCGCCACTGCAACGCGCTCGGTTCGCGGGACGCTTCGCGTCACCAGCACTCGCCGCACGACGGCGACCGAGCGCTCCTCGGCGACCGAACGCTCCCCGGCGACCGATCGATCCTCGGCGACCGATCGATCCTCGGCGTCATCTTCGAAGCCCCCTCGCTCGACGATCACCTCGTCGCCGAGCGTCACGCGAACTGACCGCCCCCGGACCGCCGGAATCTCGTCATCGATATCTGCCGCCGTGATATTCGAGACGGACGCGAGGCGAAGTTCGTTCGCCCCGCGCGTGTGAGCCGCGTCGGCGGCGACGAGGTGGTCCGCGAGCCGTTCGGCCGCGTGGACGGCTACCGGCTGCCGATCCGCGTCCGCCAGGGCGTCGCTCGCGAGCGCGCCTCCGGCGACGGTGATGGTCGTCACGACGACGAGCGCCACGGCGAAGCCGACGAGGTTCGCCTGTCCGCGTGACTCGGGTGTGCGGGTCGATCCGACGGATCCGTTCGGGCTCATCGCCTCCCCTCCGGTGGCGAATCGCTTGCATCGATCCGGTCTCTGTCGTGGTCTCCTCTACCGATTTCGTCGCCATCGACGAGGTGAACCCGAAGAGCGGTTTCGTCGCCGTCGACGAGAATCCACGACGGCGACCCGCTCCTCACAGATCCGCTGACATTCGCCGAATCGGGCAGCGAGAGGCGGAGCCGCCCGCCGATCCGCGAGTCGGGATGGACGAGCGACACCGACGAGCCGTTCGCCGTCGACGCCGCGACGATCCGGTAGGGGTCGTCGCGAACTGTCGGCGGGAGTCGCAGCGACGCGCGACGCTCGACGGCGACGAGGTCGCCGTCCGGGACGGCCGCTTCGATCCGTTCGGCGGCGGCGACGAGCGTCCGGTCGCCCAGTTCGGCACCGACCGCGTCGCGGTACTCGGGCGCGAACCCGCCGAACAGCGTCGCCGTCAGCAGCGCGACGAACAGCACTCCCACGCCGAGTTCGAGCGTCTTCCCCACGACGGGCGAGAGCCCGCGATCGGCCGAGGGCGGCGTTTTCACCGGCCCACCCCCACGTCGAGCCGGATGTCGTGAACCACGAGGTGAACCGTCCGCTCGCCCTCGAACGACGCCACGACGCTCGGGATCCCGTCCCCGTCGAAATCCCGTCGCGTCGTGGTCGCGCCGCGCTCGCGGAAGTGCCGCTCCCAGACCGCGGGCGTCGTCGTCTCGACGCCGACGCGGTAGTTCGCCGCGGGGAGCCGCTGTCGCTCGCTTTCCGCATCCGCCCGGAGCGTCACCGCGAGCCGGTGGTTCCCCGTGGAGACGCCGTCGGCCCCGCTGGCGTTGAGGACGGGCACGCCGACGTACAGCGTTCCGTCGGCGGGCGCGATCCGGCTCGGTTCGACCGCGCGGCTGCCGCGCTTGTCGCTCCGCACCACCGCGCCTGCGAACCCGGTCACGCGGTGCTCCCCGTCGGCGTAGACGATCGCCCCGGCGTGTCCCGCCCAGACGACGCCGTCGTCGTCGAGGAGCCACACCGACCGGTTCACCACCGAGACCGTGCCGCTCGCCAGCTCGACGGTGGTCTCGCGCTCACCGCTGTCGGGTGCGAGCGCAGTACTGAAATCGTCGCTCACGCGGGTCGCCGACGCCGAAGCGGCCCCGTCCTCGACGATTGATCCGGCGGTCGCCGTCAACCCCCCGACCGCGAGGACGGTGATTCCGAGCAGGATCGCGACGCCGACGACGGCCGTCTGCGCCCGGCCCCGGGGTGTCGCTGGGGAATCGGGAGTCCCGCTCACACCAATCCCATTCCCGTGAAGACGACGTGACAGACGGCGACGAGACATCCCGAGTGCAACAGCGCCTCGTACTGGCCGCGGCTGGCAACGCCCGCGAACCACCCCGAGGCGAGCATCGTCGCCTGCGTCGTCACGTACACGCGGTACTGATCGCGCGCCAGATCGACCGCTCCGGGATCGACCGCGACGCCGGAGAGCTCGGACATCGTCGACAGGCGCTCAAAGCCCGCGAAAACGTTGGCGCTCGTCGCGGCACTGATCCCGATGACGAGAAGCGCGGTCGTCCAGCCGACCGCGACGTAGACTAACATTCCCGAGCGCAGCGCCCGCTTCTCGTGGTACAGTCGGCCGACTTCCCCCTGCAGCGTCTCGAAGACGACGGCCGTGTCGCTGCCCGCGTCGAGCGCGCCGATCACGAGCCCGACGGTCTGCTCGGCCATCGGCGTCCCCACTCGGTCGACGAACCGGTCCAGCGCGGCCGTTCTGAGATCCGTGTCGGTGCGTTCCGTCGCCGTCGTGAGCTGAAGGTTCAGCGCCAGATCGGCGACGTCGCCGTTCAACGGTCCGAGATCGACGTCTCGGGCGACGTGATCGACCGCCGCCGAGAAGGGGCGACCGAGATTGACGTGCCCGGAGACGGCGTGCACGAAGTCCTTCAGCTCGTGGTCCTTCGCGTCGTCGAGCCGGGCGCGGCGGACGGCGACGAGGCCGACCGGAACCGAGAACCCGACGTAGCCGACGAGCAGCGCGACCACGGTGTCGACGCCCAGACTGACGGAGGCGACGAATCCGGCGATTCCGACGGGAGCGAACGCCGCGGCAGCGCTCGCGGGGTTCGTCGTCGCCGTCCGGAGCGTCGGCAACGCGCTCGCCGGGCGTCGGTACACGACGTGTTGATCCGGTGGTCGGAGCCGCGAGACGAGCGCCGCGGTCGCGAGCCCGACCGCGAGGATGAACCCGGCGCTCCCGTAGACGACGAGCGCGCGAAGTGTGACGGGCCCGAACGGGGTCGAAACCGGGGCTGAGAGCCCGGGTGAAATAATGCTCATCACGGTGAGGACGATCACGAGCAGCGCCGGGAGCACGAGCAGAACCACGAACAGCTCCGCGAGGAGTTCGAGAAATCCCTCCGCGCGCCGTCGGTCCCGGTCCTGCTGGTGCCGCAGCATCCGGCTCTCCATCGAGAGGTACTCTCTGAGCGAGTCCGAGCCCTGATCGGCGTGCTCGCGAAACTTCAATAAGAAGGGCGCGAGGCTGTCCTGCGCGGGCGTGTCTCTGGCAACTCGCCGCAATCCCTCGTCGATATTGCCCGTCATCGCGGCGGTGTTGAGCGCCTTGCGGACGGCGACGGCCGTCTCGCCGTAGGCGTCGGTGTCGGCGACGCGGCGGAGCATCGCGCGACGGCCGTCGCTCCCCGACGCGAGGACGTTCAGATAGCGGACCGCGCTCGGGAGCGTTCGTCCGATGTTCACCCTGCGAGCGGCGGCGAGCCATCGGAGGTAGCGCCCGCCCGCGTAGACGACGGCGAGGTGGACTGCGGCCGCGATGAGGACGCCCGCGACACCCACGACGGCGGTGCGCTGCCGTTCCGAGAGCGCGATCGCGTCGGCGGCCACCGATCCGGACAGATCTCGCCCGCCGACCCGCCCGAGGCGTTCGAGGGCCGCAGTCACCGTCGATTCGATTGTCCCCCCGGGGAGGAGCATCCCCAATCCGACGACGCCTCCGGCGACCAGCACCGCGAGGATCAGCGAGAGCGCGTAGACGCGGGCGATGTAGCGGTCGAACGAGATCGCGACGGTGGTGCCGCGGTAGGACCTCCGATCGCGTTCGTGTCGGCGGGAGTCGGCGCGGCTGGCGAACAGCGCGTAGGCGGCGCGGTCGAACGGCCCGAGCGAGCGCTCGGTGTCCGCGCGCTGTCGTTCGGCGGGCGTCGATCTGTCCGTCGGTCCCGTCGATTGCGACCCGACCGGTTCGGCCGGTCCCGACTCCATCGCGTCTGTACCGCTCACCGCGAACCGCTCCGCTGGGAGTCGCTCTCGGAACCGCTCTCGGAGTCGTTCTCGTCGCTGTCCTCGACGCCACCGCGTTCGGTGTCTCGATCTCGACGGTCCGCGCCACCGTCGGTTCGGTGCGCGTGTCGCCGCCGGACGCGCTCGACGGTCGCGGCCTCGTCGGTCCGGAGGTCCGAGAGGAACCCGAACAGCCGGTCGACGTCGCGTTCGCCCTCGCGGAGGAGGTACTCCACGTACCCCCGCTTGCGGCGGAACTCCCGTTCGATCTCAGCCACGTCGCGGTCCGTGGCCGCGGCGATGCGGTCGAAGACGCGGAGCGCGCTCCGGTGGACGTCGCCGTCAGTTGCGGCGTTCTCGCCGCCGAGCGAGGGGTGGTCGTACGCCATCGCGAACGAGCCGTCCGTCTCCCGCCACAGCAGCGTGTTGTAATACAGTGTCGTCCCGTTCTTTTCGACGACGCCCGTGCGCGCGGAAGCGGGAAGCTCCTCGTACTCCGATTCCGTGAGGAGTTCGACCGCGGAGCCGACGTAGCGCTCGCCGTCGACGCGGCGGGGAAAGACGACCAGATCGAGTTCGCGCAGGAGATAGACGGGAAGCCCCTGCTCGACGACCCGGTTGACGAGCGTCTCGACGTCCTCGGCGTGCGTCGTTCCGACGACGCCGTGGCCGGTGTTGAGCACTTCGGCGAACGTCTCGAACGACTCCGGCGTGTTGACCTCGGCGATGACCTCGACGTCGGGGTTGAGGTAATTCGCCTCCGTCATCAGGTCCGCCATCGTGACGCGCTTGTACTCGTTCTCGTGTTCGCGCGTCGTCAGCGACACGCCCGTCTCGTGCGGCAGGTACACCTCCCTGGATCCCTCGTCGATGCTGATCGGGCGGTGATCGTACGGGATGAACGGCATATGCGCGTTCATCAGCGTCGTCTTCCCGGCCCCTGTCGGCCCCGAGAACAGCACGACGCGGTGGTGTTCGTACAGTAACCACAGCAGCGTCACGAGCTCGGTCGGGATCGAGCCGAATTCGACGAGGTCGATCGGCGTCAGCGGCGACGACGCCTGTTTGCGGATGGAGACGTGCGGTCCGTCCTCCGAGATGACGGGCAGGGCGACGGCGCAGCGGATCGTCTCGCCGTGTCCGGACGCGCCGGGTGCGACACCCTCCGGGCGAAGGTTCACCTTCGCCGACGGCTGGCTCGCGCTGAGTTCGACCCCATCGGCGGCCGCCAGTTGCGTGACGACGTTGACGAAGCTCGTCTCGTCCTCGAACGTGAGGTTGGTCGGGACCCGCTCGCCAGCGCGGACGACGTCCGCGCGTGGGACCACCTTCACGCGCTCGCCGACCCGGTTCGCCTCGACGTCTTCGAGGTGCGGATCGCGAATCGGGACCGTGAGGACGCCCTCGCCGACGTAGTCTCTGAGCACGTAGTAGACGAGGTCGTCGAGGCGGTCCTGCGCGTACCGGCGGTCGACCGGCGGGACGCCGACCCCGTACGCCGAGAGCGCATTGCGGACGCGATAGCGAGTCGCTTCGAGCCACGCGCGGGTGTTGCGAGCGGTGAGCCGCCGCGAGAGGAAGCTCCGCGCCCGCTCGCGGATGAACGTCGTCCGGTCGTCCACCACCTCGTCGACGTTCGCCTCCCAGATCCGCTCTTTGCACTCGGCGATCAGTTCCTCGTCGCCGGGTAGCAGATCGGGTTCGAGCACGGCGTACTTGGCGTCGAAGCGGTCGTCGCCGAGGAGCCGATCGCGGTGGACGACCACGCTGACGTCGAACCCGGCGAAGGTGACGCTGTAATCCCGCAGGCGCTCTCCGGCGACGCGCGTCGCGAACGCGGCGTCGGCGCGGAACTCCGTGACTGCGGGGGCGTAGTCCTCCGTGTGAACGACGAGCGCGCCGTCGGTCTCGCCCTCGACGTCGACCACGTCCACGCGGTCGTCGAGCGCGATCGGTGTCACGGAACTGAGCAGGCGTAGCTCGCACATCGCGTAGTACTCGATCCGACGTCGCGCGGGCGGCGAAACGTCCAACAAGCGGTCGAGCACGCGACGGTACTTCGCGGGGATTCCGGCCGCCGCGCGTTCGGCGGTCCCCTGTCGAGTGAGCGGACGGCGAACCTCAACGTCGGAAAAGTACGCCCGCACCGACGCCAGCGCGCGTTCGGCCGCGGCACCGAGTGCTGGTTCTCGGATCCGATACGCGAATCCGACACCGTCGCTCGCGTCCGCGATCGTCGTGACCACGCCGGGCGTCACTTCGTACTGCGCGCGAACCGTCGGCGCGTACCACGCCTCGGAGCTATCGGGCGTCTCGGGGCTCGGAACGGGCGGAATACCAGACGCGACCTCGGTCGCCTCCGTATCCGACATCATCCGCGCGCCCCGGGTGACCGTCGGTCAATCATACCGTGGCTTCCCTCGTGTTCGTATTTAAAATCTCTCGGTAGTTATCCATCGAGATAATCAGCGGACGGCACGCGGATCCCCACGTGGGGAATTTTCCTATCAAGGTTGTCGATACCACATCGCTTAGGTAGGATGATGGGTACTGTCAATCGTGACACGCGGAAGCCCCGCCCAGTGCGTCGTTCAGTCTCTCGACGCCGACCGTGCGGCCGCTCTCCTCAGTTCCGTACGCGACCACGATCTTCCGCCCGCACTGCACGACCTCGTCGCGGAGTATCAGTCGTTCGACGGCGCTCGGCCCTGGTTCATCTGGCGGTGGGTGCATCGACTCGCTCCGAAGAACACGATGCCCGCCGTCGACGCCGAGCACCGGGAAACGGTCGCGACGAACAAGACCATTCTCGTCCTCTTCATCACGATTCTCGACGACCTCGTCGAGAAGCGGCGGGATTACGAGACGTTCGACGCGATCGTCCGGCTGATTCGTCTCAACGGTGGCGGTGCGACGTCTGGCACCGGGCCGGGTACCCAGTCTCCCGGCGCTGCGGACAACCAGTCTCTCGGCGTTACCGACAACCCGTCTTTCGACGCTAGGTACGGCCCGTCGGTCGACGAGGCGTACGTCGATTTCGCGCGAACGGTCTGGGAAACGCTCTGCGGCAGGCTCGAACGGAGTCCGTCGTACGAACGGTACGCGCCGCTGTTTCGATTCGACGCCAGACAGATCGTGACGGCCATCGAGTACAGCACGCTCGCGATCGACCGTCCGGACTTGGCGACGGAAGCGGATCTCCGCCGCTATGAGACGCACAACATGGGGATGTACAGCTATCTGGACATCGATCTGATGTACGCCACCGCGGATTACACCGGAGATCTCGAAGCGCTTCGGAGCGTTGTCGACCCCGCACAACGGATGGCCCGTATCGGAAACTGGCTCAGCACGTGGGAGCGAGAACTCCGGGAGGGCGACGTCAGTTCCGGCGTCGCCGTCGCCGCGATCGAACGGGGTCTCATCGAGCCGGCGGAGGTGCAGGATCGATGTGATCTGCGAGACGGCGACCACTCGGAGGCCGTCGATCGCGCGATCGAGCGTATCCGCGCGAGCGGCCTCGAAGCGGAGTTCCTCGAGGAGTGGGACGAGGAGTATCGGCGACTCGTCTCCCTGAGCCACCGGACCGACGTGGTCGACCTCGACCCGTTCGTCGAGGGGACGAAAGACGTCCTCAGATACCACTTGGCGAGTCGCGGATTCAAGTAGCGGCCGCGGAATCGATGTAGGCCGTGAAACCGACTCACACGCTGCCAAACCGCTCGCGCTCGCGGCGACACACGCGTTCCCACACCGAGAAGAGCGAACTGTCGAGTCCGTACCGCTCGTCTATCGCGCGGACCCACTCGTCGTCGGTGAAGAGCAGGTACTGGAGGCGGCGCACGGAGGGATCGAGGTCGGCCATCGAGAGTTCGCCGACGTAGTATCCGACCGTCTGTGACCGAGCCTCGGCGATCAGTTCGGGGGGCACGTCGATCCCCACTTCCGTCGCGACGTAATCGAACCACTCCAGATGCAGGACGGCGTCGGCGAAGGCGAATCGATCGGCGAATCCCGACACCGATCCGACCGCTGGCGCGCCGCGCGAGACGACGTCGTCGGGTCGGCTGAACCGCGGCACAGAGAGGTGATCGATCGTCTCGGCGTACTGATCTGCGACGCGCCGGAGTCGCCACTCGGCGTACGCCGTGGGAAGCGTCAGCGGCAGTTCGTACCAGACGGGCGTCCACTCGATGAACGGGAGGCCGAACGCGGCGTCGGCGTACAGGTCGGCGGCGATCAGTCGATTCACCGCGGGCGCGACGTCGGGCCCCGTTCGGCCCGCCCGCATCGCGGTGTCGGCCTCGTCGATAACCCCCGCGAGGTCGCCCGTGTAAAAGCCCATCCCCTCTGCGACCCGCAGGAGGTACGCGCCGCCGGGTTCGAACCAGTCGGCGAAGTCCGCGGGCGTTCGTGCGCGGAGCAGCGAAAACACGCTCACACCCACTTTAGGCCGCCCCACCGTATATATTGTCTCGGATCGATCGAAATCGACTCGGGCACAGAGAACCGCCCGCGTACCCGAACGCGGTCTGGGCCGCCCGCCCTCACTGGCTCTCGTCGAGCTGCTCGTGGAGGCCCCACTCGGAGGCACGCGCCTGTGCCTCCGCGCGCGCTTCCGACCTGATCTCCTCGATCCGGTCCGCGTCCGCGAGGAACTCCTCGACTGCGCTCGTATCGCGCTCGTCGGAGAGTCGGCCCTCGGGTGCGGCCTCGCGGGTCCGGTCCACGAGCGCCTCGTCGTCGGCCAACCGCCTCGCGGGCGCTGTCGGATCGACGCGCAGGTCCACGACCTCGTGTGCCGCCTCCAGCGCGTCGAGCGGCAGTTCGTACACCGCGGCGTGGAAGAGTTGCCCGGAGAGAACATCCAGCGCGCCGTCGCCGCCGGTGTCGCTCGCGGGGTGGTATGCGAGCACGGGGACTCCGTCCTCGAACGTGAGCACCGCGCGCTCGTCGTCGCCGAGGAGGATCGATCCCTGCGGTTCGAAGACGACGTATCCCGTGAGTTCGCGGTCGAGAACGCCCGCGAGCGTGTCGCCGACGTCGGCGTCGGTGCGCGACCGACACAACTCGCCCTCGGGGATCTGGCCGTCGGCGATCATTCTCAGAGCCGATCCGGAACGACGGCGCTCCGGAAGCGATCCGCGACGTCGTCCGCGTCGCCCGTTCGGACGTCGAGGGTCGACGCCGCTTCGTGGAACGCGTCGGCCGCGGGATCGTCCGGCGCGTGCGCGAGCAGCGGTTCTCCGGCGCGACGGGCCGCGCGCACCGCGTCGCTCTCGGGCACGCTCGCCAGGGTTGTCCCGCCGAAGTACCGCGCCGCCTGTTCGGCGATCGTTTCGACGTCCTCGTCGGGTCGGACGCGGTTGAACAGCACGCCCGCGGTCTCGGTGCCGTACGAGCGGGCGTACTCCTGGACCTTCAGACCGTCCGAGAGCGAGGGAACCGTCGGCTGGAGGACGACGACGACGCGGTCAGCGAGGACGACGGGGAGCACCGCGCTCTTCGACCCGAGCGCGGCGGGGGAGTCCAGGAGGAGTACGTCGGTGTCGGCGGCGAGTTCGGCGACGACCTTCCGGAGTCGGCCCGGATCGGCCGCCTCGAACGCCGTGAGGCTCGTCCCGCAGGGGACGACGGACATCCCGAACCGGTCGTACACCGCTTCTTCGACCGGAACGTCGCGCTCGGCGACCAGCAAGTCGTGCAGGGTGACGTCCGCGTCGTCCAACCCGGCGTGAAAGAGGAGGTTCGCCATCCCGGTGTCCGCGTCGATGACGGTGACGTCGTACCGCGCTGCGAGCGCCATCCCGAGCGCCAGCGTGCTCGTCGTTTTCCCGGTGCCGCCCTTGCCGCTGGCGACGGCGAACGCCTCGACCATACCTGAGCATCGCGACACCCCCTCAAAAGTCTTCGACTCCGATTCTCGGGGCTGATTCTATCGAGCGACCAAAACGACTTACGGCGCGTGGGCCGGGCAGAGAACGTCCAGCGGAAGCGATTCGACGAGCGCTGCCGCGTTCGCGTACGGATCGTCCGATTCAGACGCGCTTGCACCGGCTGTCGGCCGCGACACGCCAGCGTGCGCGAAGACGTTGTCGACGAACGCCTCCCGGACCCCGTCGTTCTCGAACAGCCCGTGGAGGTACGTGCCGAGCACTCCCGCCGCCGCCGCGCCGAGCGCCACCGGCTCCCGACCGGGGGCGGAGAACGGCGTCAGAACGGGAGTACTCGCCCGCCCGACGCCGTCGGAAGGGACAACTCGCGTCTCTCCGGCGTGGATTTCGTAGCCCGAGACAGGTCCAGACGCGTCGGACAGGGGTCCGGACCCGTCGAGATCCCATTCCACGGGGGCAACCCGCTTCCGAGGCGAAAACGCGGTTTCGACCGCAAGCAGTCCGATTCCCGGGACCGTCGACGCGTGGCCGCCGCTCTCGCCGCTCTCTGCGGGCTCGACGTCGACATCCTCGACCGCTTCGTTGTCGGTTCCTTTGGTCGCCTCGACGTGGACATCGGCAGCTTCGACATCGGCGTCGACGAGCCGTTCTCCGAGGAGTTGATAGCCGCCGCAGAGCCCGATGACGGGGCCGTCGAACGCGCGGAGTCGCTCGTGGAGGCCCGCCCGACGGACCGCACGCAGGTCGTCGGCGGTGTTCTTCGTCCCCGTGAGGACGACCGCGTCGGCGTCCGATAGCGGCGCGCCGAGGGGGACGAACGCCACGCGGACGCCGGGAACGTCGACGAGCGGGTCGACGTCGGCGGTGTTCGAGGCGCGCGGGAGTCGGGGGACGGCGATCGTCACTGACTGCGAGCCGTCGACGCCGTCGTCGCCCCCGCGGACCTCGCACTCGTCCGCCGCCGGGAGTGACACGCTGTCCTCGTCGGGCAGGCCCGGATCGTCGTAGGGGAGCACCGCGAGCACGGGGACGCCGGTCCGGGATTCGATCTCCTCGATGCCGGGATCGAGCAGCGACCGATCGCCCCGGAATTTCGCGATCGCGACGCCGACGACTCGCTCGCGGACGTCCTCGGGAAGCAGCTCCAGCGTGCCGAGGATCGACGCGAAGACGCCGCCGCGCTCGATGTCGGCGACGAGGAGGATCCGCGCGTCGGCGAACCGCGCGGTCTCGACGTTCGCGAGGTCGCGCTCGTGGAAGTTGATCTCGGCGATCGACCCAGCACCCTCGGCGATGACGACGTCGTGATCGGCGGCGAGGCGCGCGTGGGCCGCTTCGGCCGCGTTTCTCGCCGCTTCCCAGTGGTCGGCGTAGTAGTCGCCCGCCGCGTAGTGACCGACGGCGACGCCGTCGACGACGAGCTGTGATTCCTGGCCGCCGCGCGGTTTCAGGAGCACCGGGTTGTGATCGGTCGTCGGGCGGACGTCGGCGGCGCGCGCTTGCACGTACTGGGAGACGCCGATCTCGCCGAATGCGGAGTCGGTGAGACCCGCTGCGTCCGCGGGAGCCGCGCGGTGGTCCGCGTCGACGCCGCCGACCGCGGCCGGACGAACGACCGCCCGCGCCTCGTTGCTCATATTCTGCGCCTTGAACGGCGCGACGTCGACACCGGCGTCTGCGAGCCGCCGACTCAGTCCGGCGGCGACGGTGCTCTTGCCGACGTGGCTGGCCGTGCCCGCGACGAGGATCGTCTCGGCGGCGGTCAGTTCAGCGGCAGTCTGTTTACCGGTGCCCATATCTGTGAGGAATCGTCTCAGCGGGCGTTCGAACGGAATTCGGGCGGGTATTTGCGTACGGTTCCGATGGCGTAGTCGCCATCAGAACTCCGTTCCCTTCCGCGCTCGAACCCCCTCGTCGAAGGGGTGTTTCACCTTCCGGACCTCGGTCACGAGATCGGTCGCGTCGAGCAGGTACGTCGGCTCGGTGTGGCTCCCGGTCAGGACGAGTTCGAGGTTCGCGGGCTTCACGTCGATCAGATCTAGGACGTCCGATTCGTCGAGGAGTCCCTGATCGACGGCGTAGAGGATCTCGTCGAGGACGAGCAGGTGGACCCCTGAAGCGGGATCCCCGTCGAGGTCGAGCGGCTCGGTCAGATCGACCGCACCCGCGGCGGCGACGAGTTCCTCCGCCCGAGCGAGCGCGCCACGGGCCTTCGCGAGGTGTTCGTCCTCGTCGGACCCGTCCAGCAGGCCGTGCCAGCCGTAGTGCCCGGTGTTCTCGTAGGAGACGCTGGGGACCGCCGCGATGGCGTTGTACTCGCCGCGGACGCTCTCGACGGAGTCAGCGCCGCCCTTCATAAACTGGAGAATGTGCACGCGGTAGCCGTGCCCGGCCGCGCGGAACGCCATCCCGAGCGATGCGGTGGTTTTTCCCTTCCCGTCGCCCCACCACGCCTGCACGAGGCCGAACTCCTCGGGCGCGGCCGGTTCGATGTCGGTCGCTCCGGGGCGGACGCCGCCGCCGGGCGTGGCCCGCCGCGTCTCGGACGGTGTCTGCGCGCTTGCGTCGTCGCCGTTGGTCATAACCGGGGGGTCGCGCCGGGCGGACAAGAAGGCGACGGGACAGTCGGAACGAGAAATCAGTTGTTGGTACGATCAGCCGTCGTTGGCGGAGGAATCTGTCGGTCGTTGCTGGCGATGTCAGTCGTCGTTTGCGGAGGTATCAGTCGTCAGCGGCCGTGGCGTCGGCCCGCAGCGCGGGCGGCAGATCGGCCGGAAGCCGGTCGCGGTTGTGCGGCGCTGAGAAGTCGATGTCGGGGCCCGTCGGAACGAGCCGCTTCGGATTCAGGTCCGCGTGGCTCATGTAGTAGTGACGCGTGATGTGATCGACGTTCACCGTCTCGGCGATGCCCGGGATCTGGTACAGGTCCTTCGTGTAGTTCCAGAGGTTCGGGTACTCGTGGATCGCCTGTCGGTTACACTTGAAGTGGGTGTGATAGACGTGATCGAACCGGATCAGCGTCGCGAACATCGCGACGTCGGCCTCGGTGAGCACGTCGCCGACGAGGAAGCGCCGGTCGTCGAGGACCTCTTCCCAGTGGCCGAGCGCGTCGAAGAGATCCTCGACCGCGTTTTCGTAGGCTTCCTGCGCGTCGGCGAAGCCCGCGCGATAGACGCCGTTGTTGATCGTCTCGTAGATGTCGTCGATCGCCGCGTCGACGTCCTCGCGATAGCCCTCCGGCCAGAGGTCGACGCCGTCCGGCCCCTCGAACTCGGTGTCGAGCATCCGCATTATCTCGCGGGACTCGTTGTTGACGATCGTTTCTCTCTCCTTGTCCCACAGCACGGGGACCGTCACGCGGCCCGTGAATTCGGGGTCCGCGCGGGTGTAGACGTCGCGGAGGTACGGCTCTCCGTAGAGCGGGTCGGGGTACTCCTCGGAGAACTCCCAGCCGTCGTCGTAGCGGACGGGTTCGACGATCGACAGCGAGATGTCGTCTTCGAGGCCCTTCAGTCGGCGCGTCATCGCCACTCGGTGCGCCCACGGGCAGGCCCGCGAGATGTACACGTGGTAGCGTCCAGAGTCGGCGGGGAATTCGGCGTCCGGGTCGTCCTGGATCCAGTCGCGGAACGACGTCTCGTCCCTGTCGAACTCTCCGTCTTCGTTCGTCGCCTGATAGGCGTCGGTCCGCCACTCGCCGTCGACGAGCATATTCATCGGACGTCACCTCGGCGGACGTCCATCGGTGCAGTCGCCGTTACGGCGTCGCTGCGTGTACGCGGGGTCATCACTAATAAAAAGGATCTGAGAGGGCTAAATCGTTCTGCATTCTCCCGTCGTCGGCACACGACCGCGTTTTCTGATCGAAGCTCGCGACCGTGCCTTCTGATCGAAGCACACGACGGTGCCGCCTGACCGACGCCGATGGCGGTAGCGACTGCGCCGCCCTGACTGACCGGACCGCGATACCGACACCCGAAGCCGGTCGCGGGGTTCGCTTACCGTCCGAGCAGCGTTTTGACCGCCGTCACGACGGCGTCGGCGTCGGGGCCGAGTACGTAGGTGATCGGTTCGATGCCGAACCCACCCGTCTGATAGCAGACGAACGTCGATGAGAGCGAGTCGGGACCGCGCTCCTCGATCGCCTCCCGGATCGGATCGGTCGGGGCGTCGGGATCGAACTCGACGGCGTCGTATCCCGCGGATTCGAGGTCCGCGACGATCTGCTGGTCGTACCGGACGTTGAGCGCGGCGCGAACGTCCGAATCTGCCTTACGCGCCGACAGGAGTACGGACGCGACGTGCTCGCTGACGCCGAACTCCGGGTCGCCCGGAACCGTCGCGCGTCCCTTGACGTCGACGATGCGACCCGGGACGCCCGCGACGTCGTCGACGGAGGTCGCCTCCGGGAGGCACTCGACGAGGTTCGAGCCGACGTTTGGGATGAGTCCGGCGAACCCGCTGGCGTTCGTGAGTCGGCGGAGCGCCTGCCGCAGCGACGATCGGACCTGTTCGCTCGTTCGAAGCCCGCTCTCGGGGTCGTGGATTCGCGCGTAGCCGTCGTACGCTGCGAGCTCGGGCATCGATTCCTCGTGTAACTGGGCGAGGAGATCGCCCTGCTCTAACCGACGCACGAGCACCTCCGCCTCGACGAGCGCCTGGACGCGGCTCATATCGCCGGTCGCGAGGCCGTCGGCGACGCGCTCGACGAGTTCGACGACGCGCTCGTCGTCGAGCACTTCCCCGCGCCGTGCGACCTCGCCGTGCGCGTATTTCGAGACGGCGCTCTGGCTGATTCCCAGCGCTTCGGCCACTTCGTGCTGCGTCAATCCGCGGTCGCGGAGCGCCTCCGCCAGCATCGACCTGAAGGTCGGGAGGAACTCCTCGACGACGACCTCTTCGATGAACTTCATTCGTCTGTGTCCGTTCCGTCGACCCCGTCGACGGCGGTCTCCTCACTGGGAGTCCCAGCGAACTCGGGATCGGCCCCGATTCGGGAGGCCTGCGGCCCCTTCTGGTTCTGGTACTTCGAACCGCGTTCGGCGCCGTAGGGGCGCGACGACGGTCGCGTCAGCTCGGTAAACACCAGCTGCGAGACGCGCATACCGGGCGTGAGCGCGACCGGCGCGGTGCCGAGGTTCGACAGTTCGAGTGTGATCTGCCCTTTATAGCCGGGATCGACGATGCCCGCCGTCGCGTGGATGACGACCGCGAGGCGGCCGAGCGAGGAGCGCCCCTCGACCGTCGCTAGGAGGTCTGCGGGGATTTCCACGCGCTCTTTGGTCGTTCCGAGGACGAAATCGCCGGGGTGGAGGATGAACTCCTCGCCCTCCGGGACGTGCGTCTCGGTCACGTAGTCGGAGACTTCCGATTCCCTGTTCGGGTGGATACAGGAGATGTTCGTCCGCTGGAACTCCAGAAACTCCTCGCCGAGCCGGAGGTCCAGACTCGCGGGCTGGACCTGCATATCGAGGTCGTCGATGGGTTCGACGACGAGGTCGCCGGTTTCGAGACGAGCGAGGATGTCGTCGTCCGAGAGTATCATCGTTCGGGTGAGTGTGACCGAGCGACGTAAAGCCCTCCGTTCGAGCGGTATCCCGGATCACCGACGCTGAATCTATGCTTCGACCCCGAGGGCGACGCTGTGATTCGGTTTTTACTTTCACTCTACTAGGATCGCTTACATACCAATCCGATCCGATAGCAGAGGTATGCACGCGACGGCATCCGAACGCTCGACGACGAATCGAAATCAAGAGGCCCGACGGATCGACGTCACGGACGTCAAAACCGCGCGGGTCGCTGAGTTCGCCGAAACCCGGTCATCCGACGGCGACGTCCGATTCGAGCGCCGCGGTGGCTGGACGTACCTCGTCGAGGATCGCTGAGCGCGAGTGCGCTGCTTTTGAGGTCGACGCGACACTGGCCGAGAGAGACACGTCTCCGCGACTGCAAGAGACGTCTAAAAGACGTCTAAAAGATGTCTCAGTGACGAAAGACGCTCGCCTCAGTCGTCAGCGAGGGTCGCGTCTTCGGCCTGGGCGTCGCGCTCGACGGCCTCGCTTCCGAGCAGGCGGTCGAGCGCTTCGACCATCGCTTCGACGCTGCAGCGAGTGATGTCCGAGTCCGAGGTGGCGACGGTGACCGTCCGGTCGCCCTTGGACATCTCCACCTCGACGGTGACGACGGCGTCGGTGCCGCCGGTGATCGCGTCGACGTGGTACGATTCCAGCTGCGCGTCGGCGTCGGATCCAAGTGCGGCCTTGACGGCCTTGACGGCGGCGTCGACCGGGCCGCTCCCGGTGCCGGAGGCGACGCGCTCTCGATCGCCGACGCGGAGTCGAACCGAGGCGGTGGGCGTCCCGCCGCCCGAGGCGGCAGTGAGATCCAGCAGTTCGACGTGGCGGTCGCGCTCGCGACCTTGGACGTCTTCGGCGATCGCCAGCAGATCCGCGTCGGTGACGCGCTTGTCGCGGTCGCCGAGTCGCTTCACGCGCTCGACGACCGCGGCGAGCTCTTCCTCGGAGACCTCGACGTCGTGCTCATCCAGCGCGGCGCGGACGCCAGCGCGCCCGGCGTGCTTGCCGAGGACGAGTCGACGCTCTCGACCGACCAGTTCCGGCGGGTAGGGCTCGTACATCGTGTCGTCCTTGAGCGTGCCGTCGGTGTGGATGCCGCTCTCGTGCGTGAAGGCGTTCTCGCCGACGACCGCCTTGTTCGGCGGGAGCGGAACGCCCGTGGCGTGTGAGACCTGCTGAGCGAGATCGTAGAGATCCTCCAGCTTAGCGGTCTCGACGCCGTATCCGTGTGCGAGCGCGATCGCGACCTCTTCGAGCGCGACGTTTCCGGCGCGCTCGCCGATGCCGTTGATCGTGCCGTGGACGAGGTCCGCACCGGCCGCGAGGCTGGCCCAGACGTTCGTCATCCCCAGTCCGAGGTCGTCGTGGGTGTGCGTCGATACCGGGCCGAGCTCCGCCAATCGGGAGACGTACTCGTAGGCCGTCTCCGGCGTCGCGTGCCCGACGGTGTCGGCGAAGCACGACCGGTCGGCTCCGGCGTCGAGCGCCTCGCGCATCAGCCGTTCGAGGAAGTCGAGGTCGGCGCGGGAGCCGTCCTCGCCGATGACCTCGACCCAGAGGCCGTGGTCCTTCGCGTAGGCGACGAGGTCGGCGGTCTTCTCGACCACCTCGTCGTGAGTCGTTCCGACCTTCCGTTCGATGTGCTTGTCGCTGGCGGGGACGACGATCGTCACGCCGTCGACGTCGCAGTCGAGGGCGAGGTCGATGTCGTTCTGGACGCCGCGGGCGAAGCTCGTCACCGTCGCGTCGAGGTCGAGCGCGGTGACCTGCCTGATCGTCTCGCGCTCGCCCTCGCCGGTGCAGGCGCTGCCGGCCTCGATGAACTCGATGTTCGCCCCGTCGAGCGATCGAGCGATGTCGGCCTTCTGATCGGGCGTCAGCGAGACACCCGGCGCTTGCTCGCCGTCGCGCAGCGTCGTATCTAGTAGCTGTACAGAGTCGTCAGAATCCACGGTGGATGCAAAGGGGTTGTTGGGGTTACCCCCGAATAAATCGACCACGAGTCATGTGCTCACACGGGTTGTGGTCGTGCAGATATATAAATTGACGCTTCTCGCGGTGTGGTGGGACGGCACGCCCCGACGGGTGTCGGCCGGTTCTTCCGATGACGACACTCCGCTTCACTCGACGTATCCTCGCTCGACCCACCTTCACCCCACGTACTCTCACTCGACGATCCGAACCGTATCTCCGACGTCGAGGCCGTCCGCCGCTCCGGCCGGGAGTTCGATGATCGTGTCCGCGGTGGCGGCACCGAATCCGCGCCACGCGCGCAGTCGCTTCTTCTCTCGTACTTCGCCGTCGACGAGCCACAGCGCGTCGAGGTCGAACGGCACGAACACCATGTGGAGGTTGCGCTCGGCGGCCTCTCCGAACGTGAACACCATCGCGTAGTCGTCTGGGATCGACTCTCTGAACATCAGCCCCCGCGCCCGCGAGAGAAACGTATCCGCGACGTCGACATCGCTTGCGAGCGTCCGAGCGCTCCCGTCTCCGTCGTCGTGTTCGATTCGCACAGGTTCCGCTCTGTGTCCGAGTGTATAAAACGCCCGGCGCGATGCGGTCCGAACGACGTTTCCGACCGTCGGATTCAATTCCGTCGCGGGCGACCGCTCGCGTATGGAGGAGACGCCAACCGGGACGCCAGTCGGCGTCGACGACCCCTACGAGCACGCTGGCGTCTGCGATCACCTCACCGGCGACGGGCGCTGTCGCTTCGCGCTCAACCACGCGGGCCGCGACCCCGAGTTTTCGGCCGCTCGACGCGCCGCGGGGTACGACTGCGTCGCGGCCGATGACGAGGGGGAGTTCCGCGACTGCCCGCACTACCGCTCGACGACGGACGCCCGCGAGTGCGTCCGCTGCGGCCTCGAGGCGGTTCGGATCGCCCACGACGACTCCCGTTCCCTGCTCGAAGAGCACCACCTCTCGTACGGAGAAAGCGGTCAGCGAAGCGCCCGCGACGACGCGGGAGTCGGTCGGGAGATTTCCCACGAGATCACTGTTGCGCTCTGCCGGTGGTGTCACGCGAAGATCCACCGGTCGTTCGCCCGGATTGACGACGACGTCGAACCCGATCCGGAAGCGTTCGCCGCGCGGGAGGCGCGCCGCTCGAAGGAGCACTCGGAGTTCGGATTCGACACCGCGCGCGAACGGCGCGACTCTGACGCGCAGTGAGTCCAACGCGCAGAGATCCCAACGCACGGTGATCTCTCCACACGGCGATCCCAACGCACGGTGATCCGATCTCCGAAGTGGTTGAGGGCCTCGTTCGCAGACCGGGCGCTTTTTGGCTCTCTTCCCTGTAGGGACTGCAACTGATGACTCGCATCGTCGTCATCGACAACCACGGCCAGTTCACCCACCTCGAACGCCGCGCGCTCCGCGACGTCGACGTCGACGTCGACTTACTCGACAACGCGACTCCCGCGTCCGAGATCGACGCCGACGGGATCGTCCTCTCGGGCGGCCCCGATATGGACCGCATCGGAAACTGCCCCGACTACCTCGACCTCGACGTCCCGGTCTTCGGGATCTGTCTCGGAATGCAGATCCTCGCGGCGGAACTCGGCGGTTCGGTCAGTTCAGGCGACTACGGCGGCTACGCCGACGTCGACGTCGAGATCCTCGACGCCGAGGACCCGCTCGTCGGTTCGCTCGCCCCGAAGACGCGCGTATGGGCCAGCCACGCCGACGAGGTGAAGGAAGTGCCCGACGGCTTCACCCGCACGGCGACCTCCGACGTCTGCCCCGTCGAGGCGATGAGCGACACCGACCGCGATCTCTACGGCGTCCAGTGGCACCCCGAGGTCGCCCACACCGAGCGCGGCGAGGAAGTGTTCCGCAACTTCGTCTCGATCTGCGAGTAGTTCGTTTTCGATCCGCCAGCTCCCGCACCCGATCTCACGATGACCGCAACACAAAGCGACCTGGCAAGCCTGTCCCGGTTCATCTTCCGCGCGCCGAACTGGTACGTCAGCCTCACGTTCGCCCTCCTGCTCGCGGCGCTCGCGGGCGTCGCCGCGTTCGATTCGGGGGCCTACGCGCGAACGTGGCGCGGGCTGTTCTTCCTCGGGCGCGACGCCTGGGAGGGGATCTTCTTCATCGGGATTCCGACCGTCGTCGCCGCGTTCGGCACGACCGGTGTCGACCGGCTGGTCGGCGGGAAGCTGACGCACAACCGATCGTCGCTGCTCGCGCTGGTCTCGGAGATCATCGTGGTGGCGATCGTCACCGGCGCGGCCATCGTCTCGGTGTTCACGGGGCTCGGCCAGCGCTTCGTCTTCGACGCGCTCGTCGTCGCGCTCGCGTCCGTATTCGCGTTTCGGCTCCTCGTCGTGATGGCCGTGTCCGGTTCGTCCGTGCTCGCCGCGTCGATTCCGGCGAGCATCCAGACCCTCGCCGCGGCCGTGCTGTTGTTCGTCTACGGCGGGACGCTCCGACTGCTGACGGTCGGCGGGCCCGTCGTCGACGCGTATCTGACGGAACTGCTCGCGCGCTCCGAGAGCGCGCCCGCCGAGTTCTCGGCCATCTCCGCGGAGCACTTCTACCTCCTCGCGATCACCTGCGGCATCTACGCGCTGGGCGTCTACGTGTTCATCGTCGCCGTCGACCGACCGTGGAAGCGGAGCCTCGGCGTCTCGCTCTTGGACTTCCTCCGGGGCTTCGTCGGCCACGTCGCCGAGGGCTCCCGCGAACTGGAGGAGTTCTTCCAGCAGCTCGGCGAGGAAGCGATCATTCCCGTCTCGGTGCTCTCGTTTCGCCGACTCGACGCGGACGGGAATGAACGAGACGTCGCGGACGAGAACGGACGAGATGTCGCCGACGACGGCGGCACAAAGGGGGAAGGGGCCAACGAGCGCGCGGAGAAAGCCCGCTTCGTCCTCCCGATGATCCACCCCGGTCCGATGGGCGAAATCGGCGGCGGTAACTTCCCCGAGCGCGTCGCCGACGACTGCACGGGGCTCGTCTTCCCGCCGCACGCCACCGCGGGTCACGACTTCAACCTCGTGACCGAGCGGGAGGTGGACACGATTCTCGACGCCGCCCGGAGGGCGGCCGACCGGATCGTCTACGACGCCGAGGCGACCCCGAGCGTCCGCGTCAAATCCGGAGAGGCGTCGATGCTGGGGCAGGCGTTCGGCGATGACGCGCTCCTCGTCAACACGTTCGCGCCAGGTTTCGCCGACGACGTGGAGTACGGCGTCGGGCTCTCCGCGGCCGCGGAGGCCCGAACCAGCGACTTGGATCACGTGCTCCTCGCGGACGCGCACAACTCGAACGACGGCCTGAGCGGACCGGATCTCGGACACGTCACGCCGGGCTCCCAGCGCGCGTTCGATATGATCGGCGCGGCCGGAATCTCCGGACAGCGGCTCTCCGCGGCCGGTCGGCGCGACCTCGAACTCGGCGTCGCGTGGGACGAAACGCCGTGGACGCCGACGGAGGGAATCGGCCCGCTCGGCATCCGTGTTGCGGTCACTGCCGTCGGCGGGCAGGAGACGGCGTACGTGCTGATCGACGGTAACAATATGGAACCCGGGCTCCGCGGCGAACTCGTCTCGGCGCTCGTCGACGGCGAAACTCCGGACGAGTCCCGAGCGGCTGGCGGATCCGGCGCCGATGGTTCCGACGACGATGATCCCGACGACGACGACGGTACCGTCGACGAGGCGGAGGTGATGACGACCGACACGCATATCGTCAACACCGTCGACGCCGACAACCAGGTCGGGGCGGCCATCGATTGGGGCGAACTCCGGGCGCTCGTCTGCGACCTCCTCGAGGCCGCCCGCGCGGATCTCGAACCCGTCGAGGCAGGCGTCGCCGTCGAGCGCGCGGAGGTAACGGTCTTCGGCAACGATCGGACTGAGACGCTGGCCAGCCACGCGAACGCTGTCGTCGCGATGGGCGGGGTCTTCGCCGTCTCGATCATCCTCGCAGCCGTCGCTGTCAGCGTCCTGATCTTCCTGTTCGCGTGAAAAGGAATCGCGTCCCCGACGAGGCTGTCCCGCGCGTTTCGGCAGACGGGCCGTCTAGGCGTCGTCGTCGGCGAACAACTCGTCGACGGCGTCTCCGGCAGCGCGCGCCGCCTCGTCGGCGACGTCTTCCGCGTTCGCGTCGGCGTCGTCGGGCGCGTTGACGTAGACGTCGACGTCGAGAACGCCCTCCTCGAACGTGACGGTCACGTCGAAATCTTTCAGCGCCGACTGTTTGTAGTGGGCGAAGATCACGCCCTCTGCGGCCTCGGCGGCCGTCTGGACGACCTTCTCGTCTGTCGGCATCGGCTTATGCGCCGGCGCCGCCGGGGCCCATCGGACCGCCGCCCGCGCCGCCCTGGAGCATCTGCTGGAGCTCTTCCTGCAGGCTCTCGAACTGCTCTTCGACGCGCTGCTCTTGCTTTTTCAGCTGCTCGACGCGGATCTCGAGCGTGTCGACCTTCTCCGAGAGGCTCTCGTAGGCCTCGTCGTAGTCGGCCTCGACGAGCAGTTCGCCGACCTCGCGGTACATCGTCGTGTCCTCGTCGATGTCCTCGAGCGCCTCGAGCGCCGTCTGCGATTCGGTGAGCGTCGATTCGGCTCCTTCCTTTTGGGCGGCCACCTTCTGGGCGGTCTCCTGAAGGTCCTGCAGTTCTTCGAGTTTCTCCTGTGCTTCCGGCGGTAGATTGCCCTGCATACCCGTGGCGAAGTGACCCGGACGGAAAAAGACCCGTATTCTCCGCGCAGCGATTGGGACTCCTCTACGAACCACTGTCAAGGCCACTCATCAGCGGGCGGTCCGCTCATCTCCACCACCCGAACCAGACGAGCCACGCCGTCGACAGCGCTACCGGTCAACGAGTCGCCGCCCGATCGATTCGACGTCCTCTGCGACTTCCAACAGCCTGATCCAGGTGTTTTGCGCCGCTCGAAGCGCGGTCAGGTCAGCCGCTTCCACGGTCACGCGCACGACGCGTCCGTCGCGTGCGGCGTCTGCGCGCGAGCGGTCGTCCGCGATCTCGTCGACCTCGACGCGAACGCTCTCGAACACCGCGCGAGCGGTCCGCTCCTCGTCGTACGTGAATTCGAATTCGGCCGTGTGTGCGGCCCCGACGGCGGGCGTCTCTCGACTCGCCATCGATTTCGAAAAGGGTTATTCGACCGGGACTTCCTTGACGTCCGGCGCGCGCTCCTTCAGCAGGATGCGGTGGCCGCAGTACGGGCAGCGGACGCCGCCGTACTCGTCAAGTTCGACGTCTCGCTTGCACCGAGAACACTTGTAGCTCATTAGTGGGTACGTTGGGTGTGGGTGTGTTGGCTCTTTCGTGTGGGAGCGTCTGATTCGGCGTCGCGCTCGGCGACTACTCCTCGCCGTCGCCGGAGAGCGCGGCGCGGATCGAGCGACGGACCTGCGTTCCACCGGGCGTCTGCGGTCGGTAGGTGCCGCCGGTGAAGATCTCGCCGGTCTCGTCGTTCTGCCAGATGCCGGGCTCGAGACGGGTGACGCTGTCCTCGTCGACCGTCGCGTTCCGCATCTCCGCTTCGATTTCCTTCACGCGTCGACGAGCGACACGCCCGTATCGCGCACCGAATCGACCGGCGCTGCCGGTCTTTCGTGCCTTCTGTTCGGCCATAGTATCGCGTGATACCCCCGGCGGAGCCATAAACCCTGCGAGATGGGTTCGGGACCGCGAGCACCGAGAAGGGAACCCAATCGACCGTATCAGACCGTCTCCAGCAGATAGTCGAACGCTTCCGATCCGACGTGAACGTGCGCGTACGTCGCGAGCGTCCGGTACTCCCGAAGGCCGTCGTTCGCCCCGTCGATGCCAGCGCCGCGCACCATCTCGAGGGCGAACCGGGCGTCCGGTGCGGCCGTCGCGGAGGAGTAATGGAACTCGTGTCCACGGCGTGTTTCGCCCTCCGGGGCGATCAGACAGTCCTCGCGGGCGCGGACCCCGATGTGATCGAGCGCGACGGGCCCGTCGGTCATCCGGGTCTCGACCGGGAGCACGCCAGCCATCGCGTGCTCGTCGCCGTCGGCCGTCGTCAACGACTCCCCGAGAGCCATCAGTCCCCCGCACTCGCCGAATACCGGTAGGCCATCGGCCGCGCGTTCGGCGATCTCATCGAGCGTCCCCGACTCCGCGAGCGCGGCCGCGTGCCGCTCAGGGTAGCCGCCGGGGAGGTAGACGACGTCGCAGTCGGGAACCGGGTCGCCAGCGACGGGCGAAAAGGGTTCGACCGAGCCGCGGACGGCGAGTCGCTCCCGCGTGCTCGGGTAGACGAACCGAAACGCGTCGTCGGCGGCGAGCGCGACCCGCACGCCGGTCTCGTCGTCTGCACGGAGCGAGGGTGCGGTGTCGAGCCGCGGTCGACGCGCGAGGTCGACTACCGCGTCGGCGTCGACCTGTCGGGCCGCGGAATCGAGCGCCTCGTCTTCGACCGGCGATTCGTCGCCGAAGTGGAGGCCGAGGTGCCGATCCGGAATGTCGAGGCCGTCGAGCGACGGCGTACGGCCGACGTACCGGAGTCCCTCGACGGCGTCGCGAATCCCTCGCTCGTGTCGCCCCCCGTGGGCGCGGGCGGCGAGCAGGCCGACGACGTCGATGTCGTAGCCCGCCCGATCGGCGTACTGCTGGAACCCCAGCGCCGTGGCCGCGACGCTCTCCATCCCCCCCGCCGCGTCGACGACGAGGACCACGGGGAGATCGAGCGCCTCCGCGACCGCGGCGGTGCTCACGTCGCCGTCGTACAGCCCCATCATCCCCTCGACGACGCAGATATCGCCGTCGTTCGCCCCGCGGGCGTACGCGCGCCTGATCCCGGTCTCGCCCGACAGCCACGGATCGAGCGTTCGAGACGGCCGTCCGAGTACGGCGGCGTGGTGACTCGGATCGATGAAGTCGGGTCCGGCCTTCGCGGCCACCGGAGTCTGTCCGGCGCGTTCGAGGGCGCGACAGACCGCGAGCGTCGCGACGGTCTTCCCGACGCCCGAAGCCGTCCCCGCGAGGACGACGCCCGGAAGGTCAGAGGGCACCGCATCGGTGGTCATCGACGGACCCTCGTCGACGCAATCGGTTAAGTGATTCCGTCATCCGACGTCTTCGAGTCCGTTTCGGCCGTAGGTTTATACCTGAACCCGCGGCCAGACGGCCCGTGATCTGAGATCCACCCCGCGTCGGGCCGCGGTTGCTCGGCACGTCGGCGCGGGAACCGACGTCGACGACGGTAGAGCGAGGAACGTCGTCGACGGTAGGTGCCGACTGTTCGCTATCAGCGCACGAGTCGTCGCTTCGCCATCAGAGCGCACCAGCCGCCGCTTCGCCATCAGCGCACGAGTCGCCAGTAGGTCACTCACGCGCGTGACCGCTGCTGTCGACCCGACGGACGCGAGCGCGTTCGTCCGTCACAACGCCGTACTCGGCCTGTTCGACCGAATTCGGTGGACTCTCTTCGGCGTAGCGCGAGTCGAGGGACGCGAGGAGTGCGTCGCGAACGCAGGCGCGCGCGGCCGACCCGACAGCCGTCGCGCTCCCCGAGAACGCCGCCGCCTCGCCGTCGGGGTCGCAGCCGACGAGCACGGCGTCGGAGGTCGTTCCCGGAAAGCCCGTCAGCGCGAGGAGCGTCGCCGTTTTCGCCTCCGCGGCGACGGCGACGAGGTTCGCGAGCGCTCCCGGCGCGAGCGACCGCGTCGTCCCGACGACGACGTTGACGGTTCCGGTGGGTGGTCGATCGTCGTCTGGATCGTGTGTCGTCGCTTCGTCGGCGTCCTGGCCTGTCGCTCTCACGACGTTCTGTGCCCTCGCTCCCACAGCGTCGTGCGCCGGTGGCTCGGCCGTCGCTCCGACTGCACCCGACGGCGACTCCACCGCCGTGAGCGGCAGCGCTGCCGGGTTGTTCACGCCCGCGGTGACGACCGCCTCGACGGGACCGAGGCGCGCGCGGCGCGCGTGCCGCATCGAGACGCCAGTCAGCAGCGTCGGCGCGGATTCGACCGGTTGATCCGAATCCCTGAACCCCGCCTCACGGCGACGGCGCGCGGTGTACGCGGACACGTCCACGTCGTCCCAGCCCTCGGGCACCGACACGAGGTACGCACAGTCGCCGACGGACTCGCCGCCGTCGTAGCCCGTCGAGAGCCACCGCGTTCCGGGTCGGCGGAGCCGACAAACCCCGTCTCGGACCGTCGCCTCGAAGACCGTCGTCCCCGGTCGCTCCGGCCCTTCCGCGTCGTCGCTCATCGACTCCCCGTCGTCGCGCATCGGTCCAACAGCGCGTCGAGCAACAGGTCGTTCTCGCGCGGGCGGCGCACCGCCACGCGCACGTGCGAATCCAACCGAGCGAAGGTCCGTGCGTCCCGGACAGCCACGCCGCCTCGGCTCGCCCGTTCGACCACCGAATCGACGGGTTCCTCGCCGACGTCGACGAGCATGAAGGGCGCGTCCGACGGCGCGACGTCGTACCTCGTCGAAAGCGCCTCATACATTCGGGTGCGTTCGCTCGCGACCCGCTCGCGCGTGCGCTCGACGAACTCCGCCTGTCGCAGGCAGTGCGTTCCCACCGCCGTCGCGGGCGTCGACAGTCCCCACGTCGGACGGGCGGTCCGGAGCCGCTCGCCGAGTCGGCCGGTCGCGACGGCGAAGCCCGCGCGGATACCGGGCAGGCCGAACATCTTGGTCAGCGAACGAGCGACGATCGCACCGGCCGCTCCGGCCAGACTCAGCGCGTCGGTGAAGTCGAGGAACGCCTCGTCGACGACGAGCGTCGTGTCGGATTCGCGGCACGCGTCCAGGAACGACCGAAGCGCCGACGTATCGGCGAGTTCGCCAGTCGGGTTGTTCGGCGTGCAGACGACGGCGGCGGCGTAGTCTCCGGGATCGCGGTCGAGCAGTTCGTCGTGCGCGACGCCGACGGGCTCGCCGCCCTGGAGCCGGGTCTCGCGGGCGTATTCGCCGAAGCTCGGTTCGGGGACGAGCACGCGGTCGCCCGGAGCCACGCTGACACCGAACGCGAGCCGAAGCGCCGCGAGGCCCCCGGCGGTCGGAACGACATCGGCGGCGCTGCAGGTTCCGATGGCGTCGAAACCGCAGTCGACGTAATCGGCGGCGGCCGCTCGGAAGTCGTCGAATCCGTCGGCGTAGCGCGTCGCATCGGCGAGGGCTCCCTCGTACACGTCGGCAATCCCGTCGGGTCGCACCGGGTTCGTGTTCGCGCTAAAATCGATCAGTTCGGTGTCGTCACTGCCGCCGTGCGGGACGCGTTCAACCTCGTCGACGCTCTCAGGGTCCATCCGCGGTCGGTCCCTCCTGCCCGCCCGTCGTCACTCGTTCCAGAACGGTCCGAGTCGCCCCGGTCACCTCGTCGAGCCGACCGGCCTCCTCGGCGAGTTCCAGCGCACCGCCCATCGCCGCGCCTTCCTTGCCGACGCCGTCGGCGTACGCCGACAGCGGTCCCGCGCCCTCGGCGTCGAAGCCCGGATCCGACACTCGGAGATCGAGACCGAGCGCGTCGGCCGCATCGCCGAGCTCCGGAACGTCGGCCGCGAGATACGACGTCGTCGCGAGCGTCGCCCGAGCGGGGACGCCAGCGTGGCGAACGAGCGCGGCGACAGCGAGTAACTGCGTGCCGCCGCCCAGGACCACCTCAGTACCGGATTCGAGCGCACCGGCAGTGAGCCCCGCAGCGACGGCCAAGACCGGGTCACCGACGAACCGAACGGCGAGTTCGGGCGTGTGCGCCGCGCGCCCGGCCTCGAGATCGGACGGCTCGAAGGCCTCCTCGACCACGCGCGATTTCAGGTCGAGCGGGTTCTCCGGCAGCGACGACGACGTCGACTCGATCACGTCCTCTCCGAGCGCGCGGAGTGTCGCCATCGCCGTCGTCGTCCCGCCGGGGATCGTCTCGCCGACGACGACTCGGTCGTCCGGCAGCCCGCGTCCGAACTCCCGTGCGGCCGCGAACGCGCCGGGCGCGGTCTGGACGGGGTCCGCCTCTCGGATGTCGCGACCAGGCCGCGCCCCGACCGAGACGGTCGGTGCACCGGTCGGCCGCGCGAGGCCGCCGTCGACGACGGTGACGTCGAATCCGAGGAGCTCCCGAACCGCGCGCGTCACGACCGCGGGCGTCGGACAGCCCGTCGGACTCACCGGCGTCACGGGCGCGCGGACCGTATCGCCGTACGCGAGGATCTCCGCGTCGGCGCTCGGCGTGTGCAAGAGCAGGTCGCGGGTGGCACCCGCGGCGCTGATGCCGTCGATCTCGGCCGTGCGGGTCGTCCCCGCGACGAGAATCACTCGCACAGCGCCTCCGCGAGCGCTCTGTCTTCGGGTCGATTCACGTTGACCGCGAGGCGGGCGTCGTACGTCAACGCCACGGTGTCGTCGTCACCCGCCACGACGTTCAGCCCCACGGGTTCGACTGCCCGCCCCTCGTGTTCGAAGGACGCATCCACTGACGCGCCGAGGCGGCGCTTCAGCGCGACGGGAACGCAGACGGTGAGGGAGGTCGCCGGAGGAACCGTAGCGGTCGCTCCTGTCCCTTCGGCCTCAAACGTTCGATCGGGCGAGCCGTCGGCTGCAAACGCCTGTGCGCCCTCCCCTTCGGCGGCAAACGCTCGGTCGATCGCGTCGTCGACGTGCTCGGGCGCGAGTAACGGCAGGTCCGCCGGAACGGTGAGAACGGGACGGTTCTCGGATCCGGATCGATCGATTGTTTCGAGTGCGGCGCGCAGGTCACTCACGTAGCCCCCGCCGGGCGTCTCGATGACCGAGAGCGACCGCTTTCTCGCGCGTGCGGCCGTCGCGGGCGTGTACGGCGAGACGACGGCGTGAATCGTTCCGTCCGCTTCCGATCCGGATCCTCCGACCCGACTCGCGGTGAGCGCGTCGACGACGCGATCGAGCATCGGCTCGCCGTCGATCTCGACGAGCGGCTTTTCGCGGTCGGCTGTGCTCTCGGTGTCGTCCGCACCTCGAAGCCGCGTCCCGCGCCCGCCGCACATCACCAGAGCGTCCACGCGATCACCCCCGCGTGGACGCCCGCGACGCGCCCGAGTTCGTTGGCCGCGCCGAGGACGTCACCGGTGACGCCGCCGAGCGCATTGCCCGCCCAGCGGCCGAGGAGCCACGCCGTGACCACTGGGGCGACGAGCGCGCCGAGTGCACCGATTACGACCGCGTACCCGGCTCCCGCCAGCCACGCGACCCCGACCACCGGAAGTACGGCGACAGTGACGGAGAGCAGCTCCGTCGGCGTCGCTGACTCGGTCAACGCGGAGCCGAGTCCGTCGTGAGCGGCCGCGCGCGTGCAGACGAGCAGCGCCATTCCGGCTTTGGCACCGACCTCCGCCGCGAGTGCGAGTGCAAACGCGACGCGTGGGTCCGTTCCGGCCAGACTCAGCACCCCGAGGGCGAGGGTTACGAACGCGAGCGAGACCGCCAGCGCGCCCCCGACGCCGACCTGCGAGTCCTTGAGCACTTCGCGCCTGCGCGCTTCGTCGACGCCGCCGTGCACCGCCGCCGCGTCGCCGAGATCGGCCAACCCGTCGGCGTGGGTGACGCCGGTCAGGAGCACGAGCGCGACGAGGTAGAGCGCGGCCGCACTCGGCCCCGGGAGCGGGAGGGCGAGCGCGAGGAAGAGGGGAAGCGCCGCGAGCGCGCCGACGACGTAGCCGACGAGCGGGATCGAAACGGGCGTTATGCGGAACGCGTTCCAGGAGTCCTCGTCGCCGCCGAGGGGAAGTCGAGTGAGGAAGCCAAGCGCGCCCCGGAGCGCGGACAGTGCCGTTCGGACACTCAGTACCACGCGATCACCCCCGCGAGCGCGAACGCGAGCGTCCCGGCGCCTCGCGTGATCCGGACTGCTCGGGTCGCGCTGGCGACGTCGGGAAGCGTCGCGGATCCGCTTCGTGCTGGATCGAGCTCGTACGCGCCGGGTTTGCGCAACCGCGCGGGAAGCAGTGCTGCCATCGTCGCCATCGGCCACCCGGAGTTCGGCGACGAGGGCTGCCGCGCGAGCGTCCGAATCTGTGCGTCGAACGGGAGCGTTGGAGCCCCGGCGACGACGGCGAGGAGCAGCGCCGTGAGGCGTGCAGGGAGCCACATCACGAGGTCGTCGAGGCGGGCCGGTGCCCACCCGATCGGTACCGAGCGGTAGCCTACCATCGAATCCAACGTGTTGACGGCTTTCACCCACGCGGCCGCCCCCGCACCCGCGACGAGCGGCAGGGTGTCTGTCGCTCCCGCCGGTGCTGTCGGGACGAGTGTGTCCACCGCTCCCGACGCTGTCGTCGGAGCGAGTGCGCCCGCCGCTTCCGTCGTCGCGATCGGACCGTTCGCGCTCGCCGCCGCGGCGGCGAGCGCGAACGCGAAGAGCGGTGCGACGAGGCCGTCGGCGAGGTTCTCCGCGAGGCTCTCGACCGCGGCCGACCGCACGTGTCCCGCGTCCAGCGAGTCGGGATCGCGCCCCGCCAACGCCGGGAGGTCCCCTCGCGCGGCGTCGAGGTCGGCGTCGCTCTCGTCGATCACCGTCCGGGCGCTGTCGAGCAGCAGCCGCAGGCTCGTCGTCGAGAAGAGCGCGCCCGCGGCCAGGAGCGTTGCGACCCACGGCGCGTCCGTCGCGGCGGCTCCGATCCAGACCAGCCCTGCCGCGGCGGCGGCGAACCCGAGCGGAATACAGAGCGCCGCCAGGATCCCGACGGTTCGGGGGGACACCCGTCCGTATGCCGTCCATCCGTCGGACTGGCGCTCGACTCGGGTGACGACGCGACCGAGCAGCGCGACCGGGTGGATTCGAGCGGGCGGTTCCGCGACGAGCGCGTCAAGCGCGGCGGCGACGACGACCGCCGCGGTTGCCGTCACCGGCACGGCGAACCCCCTTCCGGATCCCCGTCTCGAAACCGCTTCGCGAGCGACGGAAGCTCCGTTTCGGTGACGTCGACGAACGTCCCACCCACGTCTCGCACGCTGCCGTCAGTCGCCTCCTCGTCGCCGATGTGGATGAGCGAGCCCGGTCCAGTATCCAGTCGATCGGCGATTGTCTCGAACGCCGCCGGGTGCGGTTTCCGCCACCCGCAGCCGACGCTCGTCACGACGGCGTCGAACGCGGTCCGATCGATCGCCGAGCGGATCAGCGCCCGCGAGGCGAGCTCCGGAACCGAGCAGTTCGAGAGGACGCCCACCGGACCGCACGCGGCGGCGGCTTCGACGGCGTCGACCGCGCCCGCACGGGTTCGGACGGTGGGGTCGAACGCGGCGACGACGGCGCGACGGGCGGCGTTGTTCGGCGCGTCGACGTCGCGGGAACGCAGCGCGGCCGCGACGTGTGCCGGTAACGGGACCTCCGTGCCGCTCGGCGCGTCGACGTGCCGTTCGGCGTAGGCTTTCTCCCAGTCGTCCGGAACGGGTACATCGCGCGCGCGGAGTTCCGCTGCGACCGCGGCGGCCGGATCCTCGGATGCGTCGACCGCGACGAGCGTCCCGAAGAGATCGAACGTGACTGCCACTACAGTTGGAACGATGAAACTCGACTTGAATTTGCCGGAGAGAAGCGACGGTGGTGAATGCGAGGGGTGCGTATGACACGCAACGGCTGACAACCGTCAGACACGAGGATAGATTAAAATACTCCGTTGGTAATATGGAACTGATGAGTAAAATCACGTTCCGCGCCGACGACGACCTCGTCGAGCGGTTGGAGGCGCTCGAAACCTCCAAGAGCGAGGCGATGCGCGAGGCGTTGCGCACGTACCTCGACGGCGTGGACCGTGATACGGACGTCGCGGAGCCTCGCTCTGGCAAACGCAACGACGTGGTTACCGTGCACGACGGTAGCGGGTCCGTCGATGACGTGATCCGCGAACGCGTCGACGAACTGGTCGCCGAACGCGTCGACGAAGCGTTCGCCGGACGTCTCCCGCGCCGAGACCGCACCCGCGATCTCAACGTCAACGTGACAGTCGACGGCGCCCGGACGGTCGAGTCCGACGCACCGGCGGAATCGTCGGCTGTGCGGACCGACCACTCGGCGGGCGAATCCGAACGTAAGACATCTTCCGACGACGACGTACGTGACGTGGGCTCGAAGGCCTGCGAAAAATGCGGCGAGCACGTCGACACCGACCACGTGTACTGCCCGAACTGCGGCGAGAAAGCGTCTCACCGCGTGTTCTGTGAATGCGGTGATGAACTCAGATCCGACTGGGCGTTCTGCCCGGGCTGCGGCCGTCGGACGTCGGCGGCAGACGTGCTCGAACGCACGTAAACGATCTGGTGCGGGTGTATACGGCACTTCCGGTGGTGTTGTCTTACATTCGTCGTTACATTTATATGATGTCGCTCTGTGGTAACTGCCGCGTAAGACGGTTGTCTTACAGTCCGGCTCGGGGGGAGGGACCGTCCCTCTGTCACCCGATTTCGGACGTGTAAGACGTTCGCACGGGGTGTGCGCGCCGTCTTACCGGGGGAATGTAACATGGAGCGTGTGACACTACGAATTCCGAAGCAGCAGATCGAGGAGGTCGAACAGATGGTCGAAACCGGGGAGTTTCCGAACCGGTCAGAGGCGATCCGCTCGGCTGTTCGTGAGATGATTAACGAACAACAGGCCGATGGACGCGAGTCACCGACCAAACACACATGGGCCAAGGTGTAATCAATGCAAGATATTGTTAGAGAGGCTATGCAGCGCGATGAGCAAGAGCGTGAACAGGCCGCCGAGGCCCCGGACGACGACGAATTCGGAAATCCCCGAATCGTCATCGTCGGCTGTGGCGGTGCCGGTAACAACACGGTAAACCGTCTGTACAACATCGGCGTCGACGGTGCTGACACGGTCGCGATCAACACCGACAAACAGCACCTCAAGATGATTGAGGCCGACACGAAGATCCTCGTCGGCAAGTCGCTGACGCAGGGTCTCGGTGCCGGTGGCGACCCCTCGATGGGGGAGCGAGCGACCGAAATGGCGCAGGGGACGATCAAGGAAGTCCTCGGCGAGGCCGACCTCGTCTTCGTCACGGCGGGGATGGGCGGCGGGACCGGTACCGGTGCCGCCCCGGTCGTCTCGAAGATCGCCAAAGAGCAGGGTGCGATCGTCGTCGGGATGGTCTCGACGCCGTTCAACGTCGAGCGCGCGCGGACCGTGAAGGCCGAGGAGGGGCTCGAAAAGCTCCGCAACGAGGCCGATTCGATCATCGTCCTCGACAACAACCGCCTGCTCGACTACGTCCCGAACCTCCCGATCGGCAAGGCGTTCTCGGTGATGGACCAGATCATCGCCGAGACGGTCAAGGGAATCTCCGAGACCATCACGCAGCCGTCGCTGATCAATCTGGACTACGCGGATATGTCCACGATTATGGATCAGGGCGGCGTCGCGGTGATGCTCGTCGGTCAGACGCAGGATAAGAACAAGACCCAGGAGGTCGTCAACGACGCGATGAACCACCCGCTCTTGGACGTGGATTACCGGGGCGCATCCGGTGGTCTGGTCCACATCACGGGCGGTCCGGACCTCACGCTGAAGGAGGCCGAGGGCATCGCGAACAACATCACGGAGCGACTGGAAGCCCGCGCGAACGTCATCTGGGGCGCGCGCATCCGCGACGAGTACAAGGGGAAAGTCCGCGTGATGGCCATTATGACGGGCGTCCAGTCCGCCCAGGTCCTCGGCCCGTCGACGCAGAAGCAGGCCGACAAGTCCCGACAGAGCATCGAAACGACGGACTTCGACGCCAGCGAGAACAGACCGCCCTCTCAGAGCCACAACGGCTCGACCGCGACAGGCGGTTCCTGGCAGTCCGACGGCGGTCAAGAGCAGCGCGAACGGCAGAACGGCCTCGACGTCATCCGATAGCCGTCGAAAAAACTCCGCGAATCGCGTCGATCTGACCACCGACGCGCAGTCGTTGTCTCCAGTTCGTTCGTTTTTTCGACCGGCCGATGGCAGAGTCACTACTGACTCAGTCCGATCTCACACGGCCGCCAGCGACTCCAACAGTCGGCACTTCCGACAGACCTCACGCGTGGTTTTCGAGCCGCATCGCTCGCATTCGCGCATCTCGGCGGTCGATTCCCCGCGGTAGCGGTCGGCCGCCAGCGACGCGATTTCCTCGTAGCCGGAGAGGATCGAGTGCCTCGTCCCGGGGTGGTTCTCCTCCAGTTTCAAGAGGAGTTCTTGGATCTCGCCGCGGAACGCCTCCGAGGCGTGCGGACATTCGGTGATGTGCGCCGGGAGATCCCGCAGGTGCGCGTACAGCGCGACCTCCTTCTCGGGGATGTCCCGAAGCGGCTTCGCCCGCGGCACGAAGTGCGGCGACTCCGTTCGCTCGTCGAACGGACCGAGACTCGCATCGAAGTGCTTCGCCATCTGTTCGACGTCACCCTCGAAGACGTTCATCAGCGCCGTTTGGGCCTCGTCGTCGAGGTTGTGTCCGGTCAGGAGGATATCGGCATCGAACTCCGCCGCATACGTCTCCAGCAGGTCCCGGCGAAAGACGCCGCAGTACGCACACGGCGCCATCCCTTCGGGATCGTCCTCGACGACGTCGTCCATCCGAACGCCGAACTCGTCCTCGTATGACACGAGTTCGTGGCGCAGATCGAGTTTCTCGGCCAGTTCGACGCAGGCGTCGACGCTCGCGTCGCGGTATCCCTCGATCCCCTCGTGGATCGTCAGCGCGAGGACCTCGATGCGCGGATCCCGTCCGAACGTGTCGTCGAGGATCTGTGCGAGCACGACGCTGTCCTTGCCGCCCGAAAGCCCCAGCACCCACCGCTCGGGGTCGTCCGGAGTGGCCTCTCTGGGAACGAGATTGTCGCGGCGAATCCGGCGTCTGACCCGCTTCTCGACTGAGGCACAAAAGTGCTTCTCACACAGGTGCCCACCGGAGTATCCGGCGTGCATCACGGCGTCGCGCTCGCACTTGTCGCACTCCATCGCTCCGGCGTTGGCGACGCGAGCGGATACGGGTTTCGTCTCCGTCGGAGACGCAAAAACGGGGGAACGCGTGATCGAGGGAGAGGGGGATGGGGGAAGGCACCCCGAGGTAGCGTTACCCCGAGTGATCACCGTGACGGTGATCGATCGATCGACACCCCCGAGGTGCCGCCCGTACGTACGGACACCGTACTGAAAGTTCCTCCGAAACCGCAGTGCGGGGTGGAGTTGAACGTTCAGTGACAAGTCTGAGGGGGCGACCATCCGTCGAAACGCATTCGGCGGCCGAGCACCTTGCCAGGGTATGAGACGTTCGCGGGCGGTATCTCGGCTCGAATCGATCTTGGCTCTCGTCGAGTCGGATACCCTTCCGGTTCCGATTCGCGAGCTGTGGGTGTACGGCGACGTCGCGCTCGGGTTAGACCCGATCGAGCGACTCAACGTGTACGTGACGAAGGATCTGCTCCTCCGCGGCGATGCCGACGCGGCCGACGCGTTCGAGGCGACCCACGGCGTCAAGGGCGTCGGAAAGACGATTTCGGCGGAGTGGGCCGAAGCGAACCCCGAGCTCGTGCGGACGAACGCCAGCGGGTACGCCGCTCCCGAGAAGTGTCTCGCGGCGCAGTTGCTCCCGGCGGACGAACCCGCCCACCTCGAAGTGTGTAACGCCCCGTTCGAGGACAACGTCCGGCAGCGGTTGAAGGGCGCACTCGCCCGCGACGCCTACGAGGAGATCCTCGACCCGCGCGGCGTCTGTCTGTACGCCGAGGGGCAGCGCTCGGATTCGGCCCTCGAAAAACTCCGCGACGGCAACCTCGCGTTCCCGACGCTCACGGAGTCGCTGTCGATGCTTGGCCTCGATGAAGACACCGCCGAGAAGGCCGCCGCTGCGGTCTCGCAGTACCGTTCCTCACAGTCGGGGCGCACCGTCCGCGGCGACGTCGTTTGACACGTCGGTTCGGATATTCTCGGTGACGCCGGTCACACAGCCGTGTCGATATCCGCTGTACAGTTGCGTCGACACCCGTCACACAGTCGTATCGGCACCCGTCACACAGTCGTGTCGGCACCCGCCACATTCTCGGCGAGATCACTCACACTGCATCGGTGACCCGCCCGACGACGACGTCGAACGGGACGACTTCGGCGCGGCGGTACGTCCCCTCGCGCATCGCTTCGATGACGTCTCTGCCCATCTCGCGCCACTCGCTGCGGAGCGCGTCGTATTCGTCCCCCGAGAGCGTCCCCCGCAGTTCCCGTTCGTGCTGTGAGAGCGCTCCCCCGCTGGCCTTCCGTGCCGCGTCCGACAGCGACCCTTCGCCGTACGGCGGCTCGATCACTTTCCGGTGGTAGTACCGCCGGGTGCGAACGTCCGAGAGTCCGGATTCGCGAAACAACGACACGAGTCGGTCGCCCATCGATACGTCGGTCTCGACGCCCTCGATGTACGCAGCGCGGACCCGCTTCTCGAGTTCGACCTCCCGTTCGACGGTCGAGTCGACGCCGACGTCGCCGTTATCGGGTTCGATCACCGCCACGAGATCGGTCGAGAGGTCCGAGAAGGCTCGAACCGCAGCTGCGGGATCGGGGAGATTGACGAGCAGCGCCTGACAGACGACCAGATCGAACGATCGGTCGACGAACGGCGGGCGCGTCGCGTCGCCGACGACGGCTTCGAGACCGGTGTCCGCGCGCGCGACCCCGAGGAGTTCCGGGTCGGCGTCCAGACAGACCACCGCTCCCGGCGACTCCGCGTCGAGAACGCGCGCGAGTTCGCCCGTGCCCGCCCCGGCGTCGAGGATCCGCTCTCGGTCCCCGAGCGAGAGCGGCGAGAGCGCCTCGCGGGAGTCTTCCCACATTCCCTCGCGCGTCCGACGCAGATACTCCGGGGAGAACTTTCGCACGGCGCGCCGTACCGTCGGCGTCCTAAAAAGCGGGTCGGTTACGGTTCAGCGGCGGCGTTCTCAGGCTTCGCGGAGTTCGCGCACTCGGTCGATGTTCCACGCGAAGCCCTTTCCGTCCTCGTTCGGCGTCTCCAAGACGAGAGGCACCTCGGCCAGGTCGGGATGGTTGATGAACGCTCGCATTCCGTCCTCGCCGATCAGCCCCTCCCCGATGTGGGCGTGCTCGTCCTTGTTGGTCCCGCACTCGTGTTTCGAGTCGTTCAGGTGGACGCACGCGAGGTTGTCGAGGCCGACGTCCGAATCCAACGCCTCGACCGTCTCCTCGACCCCCTCGGGCGTCGAGAGGTCGTACCCCGCGGCGAACGCGTGGGCCGTATCGAGACAGATTTCGAGGTCCTGCGCGCTCTCTTCGAGCACGTATCCCAGGTGGCCGAAGTCGTCGCCCATCTTCGTCCCGGATCCGGCGTCTGACTCGACGAGGACGGTAACCCCGTCGGGGACGTCCAGTTCGTCGAGCGCGGAGACGGCGTTTTCGAGCCCCTGCTGCTCGCCTGCGCCGGTGTGCGCGCCGAGGTGGACGTTCACGTAGGGGACCTCAAGCAGCGCCGCGGCGTCGACTTCCCGCTGCATCGAGTCGATGGATTTCTCGCGGAGGTCGTCTTTCGGCGTGCAGAGGTTCACCAGGTACGACGAGTGAATCACCCACGGGCCGACGTCGTGCTCGCTCGACCGATCGCGAAACGCCGCGGCGTCGTCGTCGTCGATATCTGGATTCTGCCACACCTGTGGCGAGTGGGTGAAGATCTGTCCGCAGTTACCGCCGTCCTCGAGTTGTCGGTCGACAGCGTTGGCGACGCCACCGGCAATCGACTCGTGTGCTCCTACTCGCATACGCCTGTGCTGTCGCTCGGGGAGTAAAGCCACTTCGGAGTACTGTCGCGGGTGGGCCGGGTCCGTCCGTCGAATCAGGACCGTTCGTCGGGGCGACGCCGGACCCACTCGTCGTTCCCGTATTTCTCCTCGACCCGCGTTCGCGCGCGTTCGAGTTCCTCGTCGGTCCACGTTCCGACGTGGGCATCCGTCCACGTCGAAAGCGACTCCTCGACTGCGGTGACCATCTCTCCCCTGGTCGCGTCGGTCAGTTCGTCGACGCCGACGACGCGCTCGCTGAACTGCTCGGCGGGTACGTCGTGACCCGAAAAGACGTCGAGATGCTCGGTCGCGAGAGCGGAATAGGTGAGCGATCCGTGCTGAACGACGGCGTCGCGGCGGCGGTACTGGGCGTTGCCGCTGATCTTTCGACCGGACGCGACGATGTCGTGTGCCGGATGCAGTTTGCGGAGATAGCAGGCGGGCCGCCAGATCTCGGGCACGGGTTCGTCCACGTAGTCGGCGTCGATTCCCAACCGCTCGAAGGCATCCAAAACCGGCTCACAGAGCAGGTGATACGCGTCCATCAGATCGCCCGGTAGCTCTGATTTCGGCGCGGTGATCGAGTAGGAGACGTCGCCGTCGGTGTCGTGGTAGATGCCACCCCCACCGGTCTGTCTCCGCGTCACGGAGACCCCTTCCGTGTCGCAGTGCGTCCAATCCACCGTGTCCGGGTCCTGTCCGTATCCGAGCGAGAGCGTGCTCGGCGACCACCGGTACACCCGAACCGTGCGCGGGCCGCCAGCGGCGGCCGTTTCGGCCGCGATCTCGTCGAGCGCCATCTGCATCGGGCCGTCGCGCGCCTCTTCCTCGATCAGCCGCCACTCGGAATCGGCCAGCGGCCCCCTGTTCGCGGTCATACCGTGTGCTACGCTCGGTGAGGGAAAGCAATTTCGTCGCGATCCAGACCGAATTTGATATATCGTAATATGGTATATTTGATCGGACAGCGGACTCGCGGACCTTTTAGGTATCGCCCGCTCAGTGGGTGTATGGTGCGGAACGTCGCCGGATTGATGGTCGAACTCGAACCCGAGGATTTCTATCTGCTCTCCGGCGTCGAGCAGGGGATGCGCTTTTCAGAGTGGGTCAACCGTAAGAAGCTCCCGTCGTTTTCGAACCTGACGGCCGAGGAGGTCGACTACCGACTCGACCGCTGTGCAACCAGGGAGTTGATCGAGCGAAAGACCATCCAGTATGAGGGCTACACCCTCACGGCGGAAGGATACGATGCGCTCGCGCTGCGGGCGTTCGCTCAGCGCGATACGATCGAAGGCGTGGGCGCGCCGCTCGGCGTCGGCAAGGAAAGCGACGTCCTCGAAGTGCAGTCCTACCGGCCGCTGGCACTGAAGTTCCACCGCGAGGGCTACACGAACTTCCGCGAGGTGATGCGCGAGCGCGATTACACGTCCGAAAACAGACACGTGTCGTGGCTCTACACCGCGCGTAAGGCTGCAGAACGGGAGTATGAGACGCTAGAATCGCTTTTTCCGGCAGTTTCGGTCCCCCGTCCGATCGATCAGAACCGTCACGCCATCGTGATGGAGAAGTTCGAGGGGATCGAACTCCACCGCGCGAAACTCCCCGACGAACAGGCCGTCGGCGTTCTCGATCTGATTCTTCGTGAGATTGCCGCGGCCTACGACGCCGGGTACGTCCACGCCGATATGAGTGAGTACAACGTGGCAGTCAGCGAATCCGGGGTGACGATCTTCGATTGGCCCCAGGCGGTCCCGACGGATCACGAAAACGCCCGGGAACTCGTCGAGCGGGATCTCGAGAATCTCCTGTCGTATTTCGACCGGAAGTATCCGGGATCCATCCCCGAACTCGACGTCGACGCGCTCACAACGAGCGTCGCGGCCGACGACTTTCAGACGGTCCGCGCGCACGCGGTGTAATACTCGGTCACCGTTGCGCAGTATTACTCGGTACCGTTACGTAGTATTCCCGTCACCGTTCCGCTGATTTCCTCGGCGTCGCTCTGCTCGTCCCTCGAATCGGTGTTTTCACCGTAATTGGCTCTTCGAGTTGGTTCTCTCCGCTCTTAATCGCGCAGTCTCTCGACCTGATAAACTGTATATGGCAATACCAATATGGTTTCCTTCGCCAAGGCCCCGGTGACAGGGGCTGCCGCAATCTGACCGGCTTCGTCCCAGATGAGGGCGGTGTCTGACACGGGCGTTACGTTCATACGCGATGGCGTCTAACTCGACTATACGGAATGAGGCGGGATTACTTCGAGCTAGACGTCGAAAACGTCTCGTGGGTTGACGACGGCGACGACCCCAAGAAGCCACAGGTACGGATCGATTTCCACGGTCCGCGGGAGGTCCTTGAGGGGCGCCTTTCGGATCCGACGGGTGGCTATCTAGACGCGAGCGAGACTGACGTCGCGTTCCGACTTCAGGAACCGCTCGACGATCCCGACGCGGCTGGCGTCGTGAGCGTCACGAACCGGATTACCGGGGATTTCATCCTGGAACTCAACGAGTCCGCCGCCGACGTGCTCACCTTCATTCGAGCCGCACGCGAGTACGGCCGCAACGCGGACGACGACGGGCGATACCGCGTCGAAGTCCACATCGACGGCGAGGAGGCTGTCGTCTACGAGAAGCAGACGTTCCTGGTGTACGATGCCGACGGAAATCTGCTCCGCTCACACAGCTTGATTCCCTCGGGCGTCGAACTGTAGAACTGAATCGGATCAATTTTACCGATCTCACCGCTACCTTGCCAGCGTGGAGAACGTCACCGATCGAATCCGCAACCCGTTCGATATGCGTCCGCCGTGTGAGCGCTTCGTCCCCGGATACGGCGACGCCAACGCGGATTTTCACGTCATTGGGGACCACCCGGGAGTTCACGGCGGCCTCGATACCGGCGTTCCGTTCACCAACGAACCCGGACGTCGGTTACAAGCGGCGCTGCGAGCGGCGGGACTGCTGCGAACGACGGGGGACAGCCCTGAACCCGCGGGGACGTTCTTCTCGTACCTCCACCTGTGCGCTCCCGAGGGCGAGGAACCCACACAGTCGTCCTACGACGATTTAGAGCGTTTTTTCGACGCCGAGCTGCGCGCGATCGCCGCACACGTGCTCTTGCCGGTCGGCGCGCGGGCCACCGCTCACGTACTCGAGACGTATACGGCCCAGGCGTGGAAGACAGAAATCGATATGGAGGCCTTACACGCGACGGAGGTTCGGGGAAGCGGCTTTCTGGTCGTTCCCATCAGAGAGCCGGGCGAGTGGGACGAGACACACCACGATCGACTCGTCGACGGCCTCGACACGCTTCGATCGACGGATTTCCGGCGCGAAGCCGACCTCGGTCGGTTCAGCGCCGACGGGGACCCGTACTTGGTCCGGTGAACATCCGGTCAGATTTCCAACTTTTTATCAAGATAGTTCAGGAACGTCCGCGGATGACCGCTGAATCCGACTGAATCTTTGATTATGGGTCAAAAAAGCCCTAAAAATGGACTATTTAGTTGGAATCTCGAACGATCTGGGTGGAAATTAGTTCTATCATAGCACTTTTCACGACAAACAGAAAATACTACCCTGACGCGCGTGGTCGAACGCAACCGGGCGCGTCAGGTAAGGAGCTGCGAGACTGGTGCTCTTCGCAGTGGCTTGGTCAGTCAGGGGCCCGCCTGATGCGGCCCCGCTTCCTTTCATCGATACGTGTCTCCGCGAGTCGAACGAGTCGATTAGGACCCCCCCGAGCGACGCCCGAAGGCGACGCGGCCGACGTCGAGGAGGAAGCCCGCGGTCGCAACGACCGGACAGAGTCCGACGAGCACGAGGACGAGGCCGTCGGGAAGCGACAGTACTGTGCCGACTGCGAGGCCCGCGACCGGTGCAACTCCACCGACCGCGTACAGATAGGCGAATCCGCGTCCGAAGGCGGCGACGACACCCACGAGCGCGAGTGCGAGCGCGACGACGCCGATCGGAAACAACAGCGAGATCGGGGTCTCGACGGACGCGCCGAGCGCGAACTGTCCGGGTCCGACGAGAGCGTATGTGGAGAGCAGCGCCCCGGGGTCGGCGGGCGCAGCGCGGCCGAGCGACGAGATCGCCTCCGCGTTCGCTCGGAGATACTGCCAGAGGCCAGCGAGATAGGCGATTCCAGCGAGCAACACCGCGCTCCACCCGTACAACAGCGGCGAAGCCCGTCGACGAGAGTGTCGCGCGCCGACGGACGTGCCCTCGGACGCCGAATCGTTCCGATTCGAACGACCGGCATCGACGCGGTGTTCCTCCCCGCTCGTCGCAGTCGAAGCGCGTTGTCGCGACTGTGTTCCGGTCGCAGTAGTCCGATTCGACTGTGACTTACCCGTTGTTTTCTGTGAGCTCTTCTCTCTCGCCGTTCGCTGGGATTGCGCTCCACTCGTTTCCGCTCGCGTGGTCCGCCCCGCGCCGCGTCCGGCGTTCGCAGAGCGGTCCGATCCGTTCGCTCGATCGGCGCGCTTTCCGGCCGAACGCGCGCCCGATTCGTGGTGCCCGTCCGACCGGTCGCTGTCGCCGGTGTCGGTCGTCGTGCCGGAGTCCGATTCGGTCCCTGCCGTGCGGAACGGACGTGTCGGCAGCCCGTCGAGTCGTTGGTTCACGTATTTCCGATGTCCCAATCGGTCGTACGCGGCTCGTTCCGTCTCGTCGGAGAGGACCTCGTGGGCTTTCTTGAGCGTCTTGAACTGCGCGTTCGCTCGCGCGTCGTCGTTGACGTCGGGGTGGTACCGCCGCACTTTCCGTCGCCACGCGCGATTGATCTCCTCGGTCGAGGCGTCCCCAGACACCTCCAGCAGGTCGTAGAAATCTTCCATCCCCTGCCAGCGCGGTTTGACACCGACCGAATTGAATGTACCGACCCGCAAATCGCGTTGCGGCGTCGTCGGGAGGAGCGCGTTCGCATTGGGCTCGGCGACCTTTCCGGGACCCAGCGAAACACGCAAGGATGGTAACCCTCATAGTCGTTCGAACGGTTCTCGCCGTATGGACGTTACCCGCCTCCCGCTCGGGAACACGGTCTTCGAGGGGCAGAACAACGCGTATCTGATCGACGGGGATGTGACGACGCTGATCGACGTCGGCATCGCGATGGCCGACGTGCGCGCCGATCTGCTCGACGGGCTCTCCGCTGCCGGTGTCTCTCTCGCCGATCTCGATCAGATTCTGCTGACGCACTGGCACCCCGATCACAGCGGTCTCGCGGGAGAAATCCAAGCAGAGTCTGGAGCGACGGTATACGCACACGAGGACGACCTCCCGCTCGTCGCCGGTGACGAGGACGCCGCTGCGGACCTCCGCGAACTCCGGGAGCGGCGCTTCGACGAGTGGGGAATCTCCGACGCGAAGCGCGCGGAGTTGGAAGGCATACAAGCCGATTTCGAGGCGGTCGCGGGCGAGCCGAGCGACACGCGGGCGCTTTCGGACGGCGATCGAATCGCCGCTGGCGACGGAGAGCTGTCGGTGTGGCACCTCCCGGGACACGCCGCCGGACACGTCGCCTTCGCGTACGAGACGGAGGACGGCGGGAGCGTGCCGACAAACGGCGCGACCGACGCGGACGCGGTCGACGAACCGCTCTCGGTGGCGTTCGTCGGCGACGTGATTCTTCCCGTGTACACCCCCAACGTGGGTGGTGCGGACCTCCGACTCGAACGGCCGCTTCAGCGGTACGTCGACAGTCTCGACCGACTCATCGACCGCGACCTCGACTTCGCGTGGCCGGGGCACCGCGATCCGATCACGGACCCGTCGGAGCGCGCCCGCGTGATCCGGTCGCACCACGTCGAGCGGACGCAGCGGGTCATCGACGTCCTCGGGGAACACGGCCCCGCGGACGCGTGGACAGTGAGCGCCCACCTCTTCGGCGAACTCGAAGACATCCACATTCTTCACGGTCCGGGCGAGGCGTTCGCGCACTTGGATCACCTCGAACACGCCGGTGCGGTCGAACGCGACGGCACGGCCTACCGATTGGTCGACTCTGACCCGGATGTCTCGGCGCTGTTCTCGAAGACGAAATACTGAAACGCTGTGACCGGTAAGGAAGCCGTATGGAACTGCGGGTCATCGACAAGACGGAAGAGGAACTCCGCATCGAGGTCGCCGGTGAGGATCACACCTTTATGAACGTGATCAAGGGCGCGCTCTTGGAGACCGACGGGGTCGCGGCCGCGACCTACGATGTGAACCCCGAGCAGTCGGGCGGTCAGACCGAGCCGATCCTCTCGATCAAGACCGAATCCGGGGTCGACCCGCTCGACGCCCTCGCGGAGGCGTCTCAGGACGTCCAGAACATGGTCGATACCTTCTCCTCGGAGTTCGAGGCGGCCGCGCCGTAGGTCTTCGCTCTCGCGACGCTGGCACCTAATATCGAAGTCTCTGGCGTCGGAACCGTGTTACAGTCGAACGGGAACGCCGCGCTCGTCGAGGTACTCCTTCGTCTCCCGGATGCTGTAGTCGCCGAAGTGGAAAATCGACGCCGCGAGCCCGGCGTCGGCACCCGCGTCGGTGAACACTTCGTACATATCCTCAGGACCGCCGCAGCCGGAGGAGGCGATGACAGGCGTCGACACCGCGTCGCAGACGGCCTTCGTCAGCGGGATATCGTAGCCGTCTTTGGTCCCGTCGGCGTCGATAGAGTTCACGAACAGTTCGCCCGCGCCGCGCGATTCGGCCTCGCGGGCCCACTCGACGACGTCGACGCCGGTTCCCTCGCGGCCGCCCTTCACCGTGCACTCGAACCAGCAGGACTCGCCGTCGACGTCGACGTAGTGCTCGCCGCGCTCGTCGAAGCGCCGCCGCGCGTCGACTGAGATAACGATGCACTGCGAGCCGAACGCCCGCGCGCCCTCGGCGATCAGGTCCGGGTTCTCCAGTGCGGCCGTGTTGATCGAGACTTTGTCCGCGCCAGCGCGGAGCGTCTCTTTGATGTCGTCTGTACTCCGAATGCCGCCGCCGACGGTGAGCGGAATGAACACCTCGTCGGCGACCCGCGAGACGGTATCGAGCATCGTCTCCCGACCCGACGCGGAGGCGGTGATGTCGAGGAAGACGAACTCGTCGGCCCCGGCCTCGTTGTACAGCTTGGCCATCTCGACCGGATCGCCGGTGTACTGCAGGTCCTCGAAGTTGACGCCGGTGTAGACGGCGGGGTTCCCGTCGTCGTCGAGGTCGACGTCGATGCAGGGGATGATCCGCTTCGTGAGCATTTGTTATCTCATCATTCGCGGATCGGCCGCTTGACGGTTTCGACTACGACGCCGATCCGACTTCCGAAGGCCGCACCCACTGATTCATCCAGCCGTCCACCCACTGATTCATCCAGCCGTCCACCCACCCGCTCCCCAACCCATCCACCCCTCAATGTATCCACTTACTCCCCAACCCATCCACTCCGCGTGCGGGAATTTATATATCGAGACGCGGCCAGACGGCGTGTGTGCTGAGACCGACCGCGACGCGGACGCGGGTGTGCGACACGGCGCGTCGCGGGTTGGAGCGAGTGCGAGCATCGACGGGTTCTCCGCTGATCTCGTCGATGCAGCGGCAACGCGCTCTGCGGCGTGTCGCCTGTTCGCCCTCTCGAAAGGAATCAGCGCCGCGAGTGGCGATTCGGGAGCGTTTTAGTAGTCGGCGTCCCACGCTTCGCGTATGAGCGACCACGACGAGCACGGTGACGATCACGGATACGACGAACACGGCGACGGCCACGGTCCCGACGAACACGGGAGCGAGCTGGTGGAAACGCGCGTCACCTCGCCGATGCAGGAATACGGGATGGGCCGAGTGACGACGGGGCTGATCGTCCTCGCCATCGGCCTCGTTGTCGTCTTCGGCATCCCGCTTCTCGTCTGAAATACGGTTCCTTCCTCTCGAATCTCGATCGAACAGCGGCTGCTATCTCCAGTCGGGTCGGCCCGCTCGACGAGCCGATTCAGTCCAGTTCGGCGGCGAGGACGTCGCGGAGCGACGCGATCGTCTCGGCGTCGACCGCGAGAGTCTCGCCAGCCACCGAGACCGACAGCGTTCCGTCGGTCGTCGCCTCGCCCAGCGTCGTCACCGGCGCGACACCGTCGAACGCGTCGGCGACGGCGTCGGGATCGATCGTCTCGACGACCGCGCGACCGGGCGTCTCCTCGAAGAGCGCCGCGAGGTCGTCGACCGCGAGGTCAGCGCCCGCGTCGGACGTCACCATCTCCGCGAGCGCCACCGCCAGCCCGCCGTTGCTGACGTCGTGGACGGCGAGCGTCGATTCGGCGTCCGCGACGTCCGCGAGCGTCGCGACGGCCTCGCTCGCGTTCTCCGGAAGCGTCGGGAAGCGATCCGAACCGCCCAGTTGCGCGAGTAGTTCTGAGCCGCCGAGCGCGTCGCTTCCCTCGCCGACGAGGAGCACGGATCCGTCACCGTCGAACGCCGCGGGCGGGGCGTCGTAGCCAGCCTTCGCCCCGACCATCGCGAGCGTCGGCGTCGGGGGGATCGGCCCCGCGACCGAGTCGTTGTACAGCGAGACGTTGCCGCCGACGACCGGGACCGAGAGGTCGCGGCACATATCGGCGAGGCCGTCGACGACGGCCTTGAAGCCGCCGTAGACGTCGGGTTTCTCGGGATTACCGCCGTTGAGACAGTCGACCGCGGCCAGTGGCGTCGCTCCCTTCGCGGCGAGGTTCGTCGCGTTCTCTAACGCGACCGCGCGGGCACCGTCGTAGGGCGCGCACGCGGTCCACGCGGGAACCGCTCCCGCCGAGATCGCGAGGCCCGTCCCGGCCTCGCGGATCGCGAGCACCGCGGCGTCGTCGCCCGGGAGCAACGCCGTCCGCGCGCCGACCTCGTGATCGTACTGGCGGTAGACCCAACGCTTCGAGGACGTGTTGGGCGCGCTCACGACCGCCTCGAACGCCGATTCGAGGTCGATCTCCGGCCGGTCCCGGTCGGGTTCTGTCGGTTCCACGCTGTCGAGATCGTTCATCGGCGCGCCGTCGGCGAGGAACTCCGGCGGTACGTCGACGACCGTCTCGCCGTCGAACGTACAGACGTAGTTCCCCTCGGCGACCTCGCCGATGACCGAGCAGCCGAGGTCGTAGCGCTCGGCGATATCGGCGACTGCGTCGACGTCCTCGGGCCGGACCTCATAGCACATCCGCTCTTGGGACTCGGCGAGGACGATCTCCAACGGGTTCATATTCGGCTCGCGCTGGTGGACGCGATCGAGGGCGATCCGCGCGCCGAACCCACCCTTCGCGACGAGTTCGGAGGACGCGCCGCCGAGACCCGCCGCGCCGAGGTCGCGGGCGGACTGGATCAGATCGGCGGCGATCAGGTCCTCGTTGGCCTCGATGAGCAATTTCTCCGAGTAGGGATCGCCGACCTGTACGGCGGGCCGATCCTCGGTCTCTGCATCCTCCGCGAGGTCCTCGCTCGCGAACGACGCGCCGCCGAGGCCGTCTCGACCCGTCGCGTTGCCGACGAGGACGAGTTTGTTCCCCGCATTCTGCGCCTCGGCGGTCACGAGGCGCTCCTCGTCGAGGAGCCCGACGCAGGCGACGTTGACCAGCGGGTTTCCCTCGTACCCGTCGTGGAACTCGACGCTGCCTCCCACAGTGGGAACGCCGATCGCGTTGCCGTAATCGGCGATTCCCTCGACGACGCCGTCGAGGAGGTACCGGGTGTGTTCGCGGTCGAAGCCGCCGAAGTAGAGGCTGTCCGTCAGCGCGACGGGATACGCGCCCATCGAGAGCGTGTCGCGGACGATGCCGCCGACGCCCGTCGCCGCACCGTCGTAGGGGTCGACGTAGGAGGGGTGGTTGTGGCTCTCGATACCCATCGTGATGTACGTCTCCCCGTCGGATTCGCCGCCGTTGTCCGGGAGTCGAACCACGGCGGCGTCGTCGCCGGGGCCGACGACGACCTGCTCGCCCTCCGAATCGAACGCGGAGAGGAGCGGCCGTGACGAGCGGTACGCACAGTGTTCGCTCCAGAGGTTCTCGAACAGTGCGGCCTCCGTCGGAGTGGGGTCGCGGCCGAGTTCGGCCGTTACGAGTTCGCGGTCAGCGTCCGGCAGGCTCATTCACTTCCCTGTTCAAGAAGAGCGAATTAATGCTTTTCTGTGTGCACGTACGTGCATTGATCGGTCGCGACCGGGCGGCACCGCCGGGACCGGCGATCGGATCGGGCCGCTTTTTTAATCGCGGCGACTACCCACTTCCGTGCTATCGGTCGAGCTGCACTCGCACTCGTCGCTGTCGTACGACGGCCGCGACCCCGTCGAACTGCTCTTAGCGCAGGCGCAGGCCGTCGGCCTCGACGCGCTCGCGATCACGGACCACGACGAGATCGACGCCAGCCTCGAAGCCGCCGAGTTGGCTTCGGAGTACGATCTCGTCGGCATCACCGGGATGGAGGTGACGTCGGCGGCCGGACACGTCCTCGCGTTCGGTATCGACGAACTCGTCCCCGCGGGACTCTCCTACGACGAAACGCTCGATCGGATTCACGAACAAGGCGGCATCGCCGTCGTTCCGCACCCGTTTCAGTCCTCTCGACACGGCGTCGCCGCACACATCACCGGCGACCAACTCGCCGCGGCCGACGCCATCGAGGTGTACAACTCGCGACTGTTCACCGGCTTGGCGAACCGGAAGGCCGACCGCTTCGCGACCGCTCGCGGGATGCCGAAAACGGCCGGGAGCGACGCCCACATCAGCGAGATGGTCGGACAGGCCGTGACCGACGTGGCGACCGACGACCGCTCGGCGTCCGGGATTCTGGATGCGATCGCCGCGGGCGAGACGACGGTCGTCGGCAGCCGGACCCCGTGGCGCATCTCCTTCCGGCAGTTCGGCGGCGGCGTCAAGCGCCGGATCAAGCGCACCATCTCGGACCTGGTGTAGATGGCCGCCCCCGTTGATTCGCCGGACGACGTCGTCGATGGGGCCGATCCTGCGACCGTTCGACGCGCGATCGAAACGGGCGAGGCGCTGCCGGGGACCGCGGGATTCGCGGGCGTCGTCGACGGAACGATCGTTCGCGACGTGCTCGGCCGTCGACCGCTCTTCGTCGATACCGATGACCCTTCAGCGTGGGCGTTCGACCGACGGGACCTCTCGGATCCGGTCTCCGTCTCGGCGGGGACAGTCGCGACTCTCGGCGAGCACTTCCGTGAGGCCGATCGAGACAGGCCGCGCTGGACGCTCCCCGACTTCGACCCGGTCGATGGCGACGATCGAGCTCTCCAACGGGTGCGGGATGCGGTACTCGCCCGAACGCGAGCGGTCGGCGCGAGCGACGACGCGTCCGCCGACGATGTCGCCGTCGCGTTTTCCGGCGGCGTCGATAGCGCTGTCGTCGCCGCGGGCGTCCCGGACGCACCCTGTTACGTCGCGGGCTTCGAGGGGAGTCACGACGTCGGGGCCGCTCGGGACGCAGCGGCGAGGATGGATCGAGAGCTCCGCGTGGTCGAACTCGCCCACGACGACCTCCTCGACGCGATTCCGACGCTCGTCGACGCGCTCGGTCGAACGAACCCGATGGATCTCTCGATCGCACTTCCCCTCTATCTCGTCGCCGAGCGCGTCGCGGCAGACGGCTTCGACCGCCTCGCGCTCGGGCAGGGCGCGGACGAACTGTTCGGCGGCTACGCGAAGGTGGCGAAGGCCCCCGGGGACCCGCGGGTCGAGGCCGACACCGTTCGCGGGGCGCGCCGGGAGCTGCTGGCCACGGTTCCCGCACAGGCCGAACGCGACGTGCTCGCGATCCGGGCGGCGAGCGTCGAACCGGTCACGCCGCTGCTGCACGACGACGTCGTCGAGGCGGCGCTGGGGCTCCCCGGACACCTCCTCGTCGACGGCGACCGGCGGAAGGTCGCGCTGCGGGAGGCCGCCCGCGGCGCCGTCCCTGATTCGGTTCGAAGAGCGGACAAGAAGGCCGTCCAGTACGGGACGTACGTCTCTCGGGAACTGGATCGGTTGGCCCGACAGGCCGGGTACAAACGCCGGATGGAGAACCACGTCGAACGGTACGTCCGCGCGCTCGTTGACGACGGACCCGTCCGCCCGCCCGACGAAGACGACGGGGCATAGTCGCGTCGCCTGGGGGCGCTACTCCGCTGCGGTGGATGCGACGTTTTCGGCGGCCTCGATCGCTTCCAGCGAGAACTGCACGGTGTCGGGATCGACGTCGCTCTCGCGGAGTTCGGTCTCGTCGTACCACTCCCACGCCTCGGTATCGGCCTCGTCGTCGCCCGCGGGGTCGATCTCGCGGGAATCCACGCGGGCGTAGTAGACGTGATCGATGTGCTGGTGCCCGGCAGTGCCGTCCGGGTGGACGTTGATGTCGTAGAGCATCTGGTGTCGCGGTCGCGGCAGCACCCGTCCGGCGGGGGCGTCGACGTCGTCGGTACCATCCAAAAGTTCCGCGTCGAGCCCGGTCTCCTCCCGGACTTCCCGCAGTCCCGCCTCGTGCGGGAGTTCGTCGCGGTCGACGTGCCCGCCCGGCGGCACGCGGATCCCGAGGCGCTCGTGGTGATGCAGCGCGACGGCCCCGCTCTCGACGATGTAGACCGTCGCGGTGAAGTGCCGTGTCGTCTCCATACGCGGCGATGCGCCGGAGCGTAGGTGGCTTTTACTGTTCGGGCTCAGCGACGGCGATCAACCGGCGGACGCGATCGCCGAAACGCCGCGACGACTCCCCACGTCCGGCGTTCGAGTGCCAGCCGCGGCCCGTTGGGTGGGAGTGGAAGGGGCAGGGGCGTCCGAGTTGTTGACAACGGCGATTCCTGTCGTCTCCCACTCTCCGACTCCGTATAACGCGCACCGAAACTCTTACTCCCGGGCCACGGTTCCTCTCGGATATGAGCGAGACGCCCGTCGACGCCGAGGACGTCGAACACGTCGCGGAGTTAGCCCGCGTCGATCTCGACGCCGAGGAGGTCGATGCGTTCACGGCGCAGTTCGCGGAGATCCTCGAGTACTTCGAGGCCCTCGATGAAGTGCCCGAAGTCGAGAGCGAGGCCGACCTGGTGAACGTGATGCGTTCCGACGAGGTTCGAGCGAGCCTCTCCCAGGAGGAGGCGCTCGGGAACGCCGCGGAGACCGAAGACGGCTTCTTCAAGGGGCCGCGGGTGTCCTAATGAGTCTGAACGCGTTCATCACCGAGGAGACGATCGAGGGCGACGGTGACGGCCCGCTCGCGGATATGACGGTGGCCGTCAAGGACAACATCAGCACCGAGGGCGTGCGGACGACCTGCGGTTCCGCGATGCTGGAGACGTACGTGCCCCCCTACGACGCGACCGTCGTCGAGCGGCTGAAAGGAGCTGGAGCGACGATCATCGGAAAGGCGAATATGGACGAGTTCGGGATGGGCGGCACAACCGAGACGTCGGCGTACGGGGCCACGAAGAACCCCGTCGACGAGGGACACGTCCCCGGCGGCTCCTCCGGCGGCTCGGCGGCCGCGGTCGCCGCTGGCGAGGCCGACCTCGCGCTCGGTTCCGACACGGGCGGCTCCGTTCGGAACCCGGCGGCGTTCTGCGGGGTCGTCGGCATCAAGCCGACCTACGGGCTCGTCTCGCGATATGGGCTCGTCGCGTACGCGAATTCCCTCGAACAGATCGGCCCGATCGCCCGGAACGTCGAGGACGCGGCCGCGCTCTTGGACGTGATTTCGGGACCCGACCCCCGCGATTCGACGACGCGGTTCGACGTCGGCGGCGAGGGTTCGGGCGCAGCTGCGACCGCTGACGACACCCACCCCGCGACCGACTCGGAGTACGCCGCCGCAGCCGACGGCGACGTCGACAGCACGACGATCGGCGTCGTCACCGACTTACTGGACGGCGCGGACGACCGCGTCGTCGAGCGCTTCGAGGCCGCGATCGACGACCTACGCGCGCAGGGCGCGGAGACCGTCGACGTCTCGCTCGAATCGGTCGAGCACGCGGTGCAGGCGTACTACGTCATCGCGATGTCGGAGGCCTCCTCGAACCTGGCGCGCTTCGACGGCGTTCGGTACGGGAAGTCCGGCGGCTACGAGGGCAACTGGAACGACGCCTTCGCCAGCGCCCGCGAGGAAGGCTTCGGCGAGGAAGTGAAGCGTCGGATCCTGCTCGGCACGTTCGCGCTGTCCGCGGGCTACCACGACAAGTACTACAAGAAGGCGCAGGACGCCCGCGCGTGGGTAAAACACGACTTCGACGACGCCTTCGAGCGCGCGGACGTGCTCGCGACGCCGACGATGCCCGTCCTCCCGCCCGCGCTCGGCGAGAGTCTCGACGATCCCCTTCAGCTCTACCTGATGGACGCCAACACCGTGCCGGTGAACCTCGCGAACCTCCCGGCGATCTCGGTGCCCGCTGGCGAGGCAGACGGCCTGCCGGTCGGGCTACAGCTGATCGGTCCGAAGTTCGGCGAGGAAGCGATCATCCGGGCGGCATCGGCCGTCGAGAACTGACGCGACTCCGCTTTGCGGCGGACCGCCGTTTTTCGTTCCCGACGCGGATTCGTCTCTTTTCGACCCTCTCGACAGGCTCTGTCGCTACCGCTGCCAGTACTCCGGCATCAAGAGCACGAGCACCGGGAGGATCTCCAGCCGACCGATCCACATCAGGAAGACGAAGAGCAGTTTACTCGGCTCCGAGAGCGATAGGTACCCGCCCATCGGTCCGAACTGTCCGAACGCCGGGCCGACGTTGCCGATGGCGGTCGCGGACACAGAGACGACTTCCAACACGGTGACGCTGAGTCCGACACGGTGGGCGTCGAGGAAGAACAGCACTGCCGCCAGTACGAAGAGTGCGAGATAGAGGGACGTGAAGGCGTAAATCCCGCGAAGCGCGCGCTCGTCGATCGGGTTGCCGCCGAGTCGAACCGGCCGGACGGCTTCCGGGTGGGCGGTCGTAAATAGCTCTCGGCGAACGGCCTTGAGAATCACGTACCACCGGACGATCTTCACCGCACCGCCGGTCGATCCCGCCGAACCGCCGACGAAGATCCCGAAGAGGAGGATCCCCTTCCCGGCGGGGCCCCACGCGTTGAAGTCCATACTCGCGTACCCGGTGGTCGTCACGATCGCTGCCGCCTGGAACAGCGCGTGTCGGATCGCGGGTTCGGCCTGCCCGGCGATTGCCGCGCTCACGCCGTCGAGATACACGGCGTCGTACGTCCCGCCCGCGGGTGCTGTCGCGGCGAAGCCGCCGGTGAAGAGCACCCCGGCCAAGAGCGCGGTGAACGTCCCCAGCACGCCGAGGTAAAACTTGAACTCCGCGTCACGGAACAGCCGCGTCGAGTCGCCGGACAGCACGTGCCAGAACAGCGCGAAGTTCGTCCCGGCGGCGATCATGAACGGAATGATGATCCACTGTGCCGCAGCGCTGAACGCCTCGATGCTCCGTGCCTCGGGTGAGAACCCGCCGGTCGGCATCGTCGTCAGCCCGTGGGCGACCGCGTTGTACAGCGTCATCCCGTCGTCGATCCCGGCGACCGACAGCGAGTACAGGAGGAGAATTTCGAGGAGGGTCAATCCGAGGTACGCCCCCCACAGCGCTCGCGCCGTTTCGGCGATCCGGGGCGTGAGCTTCTCGATTCCCGGGCCGGGCGCTTCCGCGTCCATCAGCTGCGCGCCGCCGACGGAGAGCTCCGGCAGGATCGCGACCGCGAGGACGACGATCCCCATTCCGCCGAGCCACTGCGTGAGCTGTCGCCAGAGCATAACCGAGCGCGTGTGCGACTCGAAGGAGATGTCGCCGAGGACGGTCGCCCCCGTCGTGGTGAATCCGCTCATCGCCTCGAACAGCGCGTTCTCGGGGTTCGCAAGCGTCGACCCCGGATGGGTCGCAGCGATCAGCGGCGGCAGGCCGTGCGCCTCGATCAGGTACGGGACCGCGCCGATGAGAGCGACGGTGAGCCAGGTGAGTGCCACCATCAGGAACCCCTCGCGGGCGCGCAGGTCCGGGTCGCGATGGAGGCGTTCGAGTCCGACGCCGACGGCGACGGTGAGCGCGATGGTCGCGACGAACGGGACGACGGTCTCACCGTAGTACAGCGCCACGACCAACGGGAGACACAGCGGAACGGCGAGATATTTCAGGACGGAACCGACGAGGCTCAGGCTGGCCCGCACGTCGACGCGAAGCTGGACGCTCATAACTGGGCGGTCACGTCATCCACGACGTCGATATCGGCGAAGACGACGACGTGATCGCCGACCTTGATGACGGTGTCTCCGCGAGGGGTGATGAACTCGCGCTCGCGCGTGATTGCGCCGATGACGACGCCCGGGGGGAGGTCCCGAGCGGACTCCTGGATCGGTCGCCCCGCGAGCACGCTCTCGGCGTCGATCTCGATTTCGAGGACCTCGGCCTTGTCGGACTCGATGAGCGCGACGTTTTCGGCGTCGCCGTCGAGCGTAAATCGGGAGATCTCCTCGGCGACGACGCCCCGCGGGCTGACGCCGACGTCGACGCCGACGGTCTCGAAGAGGTCTACGTACTCGGCCGCGTCGATGATCGCGATCGTCCGCTCGACGCCCATCCGCGCGGCGAGTAGTGAGACGAGGAGGTTCTTCTCGTCGGAGTCGAGCGCGGACACGACGGCGTCGGCGTCGCCGATGTGCTCGCGTTCGAGGAACTCGATGTCTGTCGCGTCCGATTCCATCACGACCGTTTTCGGGAGCCGCTCTGCGAGCTCGCGAGCGCGCTCGCCGTCGCGCTCGATGAGACGGGGGGTGAAGTCGCGCTCTTCGAGCAGCCGTGCGACGTGATAGCCGATCTCGGAACCGCCGACGATGACGACCTCCTCTGCGGTGCCGGGCGATTCGTTGGGAGCGACCGATCGGGCGAACTCCTGGACGCTCTCGGGAGATCCGATCACCACGACGCGGTCGTCGGGCTCGATCACCGTCTCCCCGCGGACGATCTCGACGCAGCCGTTTCGGAGGATCGCGACGAACGTCAGCGAGTCGAAGCGGTCGGCCTCGGCGACGGTCTGGTTCGCGACCGGACTGTCGGCGTCGACCTCGAACTCGGCCATCTGTACCTGCCCGCCCGCGAACGGGTCGACGTCGCGCGCGGCGGGGAGGCCGATCATCCGGACGATCGACTCCGCGGCCAGGAGGTTCGTACAGACCATAAAGTCGACGCCGAAGGCGCGTTTCGAACGCTCCCACGTCCGGAGATACTCCGTGTTCTTCACTCGGGCGATGGTGAACGCATCGGAAACCGCTTTCACCGTCGAGCAGACGACGATATTGGTCTCGTCGTCGTCGGTCGAGGCGATCACCATATCGACGTCCTCGATTCCGGCCTCTTCGAGTGTGGACACGGAGGTCCCGTCGCCGGTCACGCCGAGGACGTCGAGCGAGTAGTTCAACTCCTCAACGCGATCTGCGTCGCAGTCGACGACGATCACCTCGTGCGTGCCCGCGAGGTCGGCCGCGATGCTCGATCCGACCTGCCCCGCTCCGACGATCACGACGCGCACGGGGAGTCACCCGGATTCATTCTCTCAGAGAGTGTCCGACGAGGACGTATTTCTCTTTCGGCATCGGTCTGAATCGACTAGAACGCCGTATTCGACGCCGACGCGCCCGCTTACTTCGATTCCCTTCCGATTCAATACTGATCTGCTTTCGAGTGTCTTTCCATTCCCTTCCGATTCGGATTCGGTTTCTTTCGATCAGGTTCGCCGCTCGACGGTGAGATCGACCGGACGCGGTTCGCCTTCGAGGTCGGCGACGATTCGTTCGACGATCCGCTGGGCCTCACTCGCGATCGCGGGCTTGAGTCGATCGACCACCCAACCCAGCGAAACGAACCGCGGCAGGTCGATGCCGCCCTCGTTCGCCGAGGTGGGGTCGTACGACACCTCGAAGGAGACGCGAGAGGCGGTGTTCGCCCAGTCGGGGGCACCATCGGGGAGTTCGTCGAGTTCCTCGATGCGCCAGCGGCCGCTTGCGTTGAGGTTCCGTACGACTCGCCACTCGATGCGCTCCGGCGGATCGACTTCCGTGACCTCCGACTCGACGGTGTAGGTGAGTTTCCACCAGGCGAACCGCAGCGCGTAGCGGGTTCCCGGGCCGCCGTCGCCGCGTCGCCTGACGACGTCGCGGAGGTGGTCGGCGTACGCCTCGTATCGGGGGAAGTCGACGAGGAGATCGTACGCCTCTTCGGGCGGAGCGTAGACCACGGTGCTGACGACGAGTTCGTCCACGCCGGTCGGTTGGCGGGAGAGACAGAAAGCGTTGTGGGCGGCGAGAGCCGGACCGGTGTCCCTCGTTCGCACGCCCATCGCTGGATCGGAACGCACTTGTTGTCGAACGGTCATATTTGACACGATGGTCGGGGCGACCCTCCGAGATATCAGCCGACACGTCGATTGCCTTTCGGCCCCGGGCGGCCCGTACGCGGTCGTCTGCGGGCGCACCGGCTGTGAACCACATCCGGTATCGGGTCGCCGCTTCGATGACAGAGACACCGCCGCGGAGGCCGCGGAGGCCGCCGCGGAGTACCGCGCGACGCTTCGCCAGTACGACCCACAGGTCCCGTTCTACGAGCCGCTCGTTCACGACGTTGAGGACACGCCGCCCGGCGTCGCGACGACCGGGGATGCGGATCCGCGGTTTCGGTACCTCGAGTTCTGTCACAACGTCGCAGGAGCGACCTTCGAGGCGCTCTCGGACGCATCGTTGCGCGAGGTCGAGACCGCGGCGATGGAGACGTACCTGACGCTCGCGGAGGTCGTCGAGGACCGCGATGACTTCTGTCTCACGATGCTGTGGAGCGTCACGAGCGAACTCGCGCTCCGCGCGGACCGGAACCAACGGGCCCACGTCGTCGACGCGGCCGCTGCGGCGCTCCGCGGGCCGAACGCGCCGTCGACGGTCGGTCCCGACGAGGCGCTGCGCGCGACGATCGAGACGCTCGAACGCGTCGGGTTCGTCGACGCGAACTCCGTTGCCGTCGGCGCCGGATCGGATCGCTGGCGCGTGACGTTCGGCGACTACGCCCTCGCCGAGCGGACCGGTCGACTGCCGACGCTCCCGCTCTCGGTCGCGCTCGCGAAGCGGCTCCCGCAGACGAACTTTAGCTTCACGGCGGCGACGCCGGTCGGCGAGGGGCGCTGGCAACTCGCCGTCGAACTCGACGAGACGCCTGACGGACTCGTTTCCGTCGACGCGACCGACGACGCGCGACTGTACGAGACTGACTCGACCTACTGAGTGACCCGTTCGAAGTCCTCCTGATTTGACTCGACACACTGGCTGGGACCGCTTCGACGCCACTGATCCGGTCCGACGCCCTCACTGATTCGCTTCGGCGAACTCCCACAACTCGGCGAACTCCCACAACTCGGCGTACTCTCCACTGTCTCGCGCTCGTTGGCATCGACCGTGAGACTCATCGGCAACGGTCGCCTTCCGGCGCGTATGACGGAGCAACAGACCGACACCAGTACTGTGGGTGACTGCGACACTGACGCGGATAGCGCGAGCGACACGGATAGCGCGAGCGACGCGGACGCGGCACGCGTCGTCATCGTCGGTGGCGGCGTCGCGGGGTTGACGGCGGCGACGTTCACCGCGCGCGCCGGACTCGACACCCTCGTCGTCGACACCGTGGGAGGAAGCCCCGCAGGCGGGCGGACGGAATCAGGCGACGCCGATCCCTCGGGCGATCGGAGGGCGTCCGGCGACCTTGACGAGAGCATCCTCGCGCGGAACGCCCACTTGGAGAACGTCCCCGGATTCCCCGGCGGCATCAACGCTCGGCAGTTCCTGGACCTCCTCGCCGAGCAGGCCGAGGAAAACGGCGCCCGTCGGCGGACCGGACGCGTCGCCGATATTGTACGGGGGAATAACGGATTCGAGGTTCGCGCGGTCGCACGGGACGACGACACGCGCCGGTTCCGGGCCGACGCCGTCGTCGCCGCGTCGTGGTCGGACGCGTCCTACTTGCACGGTCTCGGCGTCGAAACGCGCGAGGCGGGTTCGAAAGAGTACGTCGTCGTCGACGAGGTGGGTCGAACGAACGTCGACGGCGTCTACGCGGCCGGGCGCATCGCCGAGAAGTACCACCAGGCGATCGTCGCCGCGGGCCACGGCGCGGAGGTCGGCCTGACGGTCGTCCACGACTCCGACGTCCCGTACTACCACGACTGGGTCACGCCGGAAGGGTACTTCACCGACCGCGGACGCGAGGTCCCGCCCGGCTGCGAGGAGATCGACGCCGACGAACGCGCGCGCCGACACGCCGCTGGCCGAGAGCGGATGCGCGAGGCGCTCGCCGACCCGCATCCGGAGCCGCAGCGGACTCACCCCAGCCTCGTCGACGACGAACTGGGTCGACTCAACGAATAGCGTGGTCGGGTGAGCACCCAGCGAGACGACTGCCGTATCAGTGAGACGATTGCCACCCTCGACGGGGTCGTTTCTTCGCTCGAAACGCCTGAAGGATTGAATTGACCACTGCTGAAGTGATCAATTGTGACATTCAGTGACCACTTGCCGTCGGTTAGTTATGAAAATAATTCTCAGAAAGAAGTCTACGAGTAATTCTTTTATTTCAGTCACCCCTCCGAGTCTATGATGAGTCCTAACTCTGAATATCACCCGATCTCTCTCCAAATCATTGACACTGTTGCTGCGGCGAAGGGCGTCTCTCCGATGGAACTGACGCCGCTCGCGGACGTTATCGACCCGGATGCGCTCGATTCGCTGTATTCTCCGGCCACGGCGACCACAGTCACGCTTCGATTCGAGTACGAAGGATACAGCGTTCGAATCGACGATGACGGAAGCGTCACTCTTAGTGAGAGCGACGCCCCGACGCGGTGAGTGACGCCGTGACGCGATGAGTGATGCACCGACGCGATGATCGAGCATCAATCCGGTGACTGATCTGTTGGGCTGTGAGGCGACGCGGCCGGGAGCGAACACCAGCGCAAGGCCGCGTCCGACAGAACAGGGGCTTTTACACTCGTGCCGTCGAATCGTCGAGCGATGTTAGACGGGGTCAACGTCGCACTCGGCGTTTCGGGGAGCATCGCGGCCGTGAAGGTCGTCGAGCTCGCCCACGAGTTGCGGCGACAGGGAGCGGCGGTCCGCGGGGTGATGACCGAGAGCGCACGGGGGATTATCCACCCGTGGGCCGTCGAGTTCGCGACGGGAACCGACGTCGTGACCGAACTCACGGGGCGCGTCGAACACGTCGAACTCTGCGGACGCGAGGGCTGGGCCGACGTGCTACTGCTCGCGCCCGCGACGGCCAACACCGTCGGCAAGATCGCGAGCGCCGTCGACGACACGCCCGTCACGACGTGTGCGACGACCGCGCTCGGCGCTGACGTCCCGGTCGTCGTCGCGCCCGCGATGCACGAGCCGATGTACGACCACCCCGGCGTCCTCGACGCCATCGAGCGCGTCGAGTCGTGGGGCGTCGACTTCGTCGACCCACGGATCGAGGAGGGGAAAGCGAAGATCGCGACCGAGGAGGCGATCGTGACCGCCGTTTCGCGCGCGACGACCGAACAGACGCTCGCCGGGCGACACATCGTCGTCACCGCGGGGGCGACGGCCGAAGCTATCGACCCCGTCCGGATCCTCACGAACCGCGCCTCCGGGAAGACAGGACGCGCGGTCGCTCGCGCGTGTCACGTCCGCGGAGCCGACGTCACGCTCGTCCACGACGGCGCCGACGTCCACTACGCGGACACGGTGACGGTCGAATCCGCGGCCGAGATGCGAAAAGCGGTGCTGGATGCTATTGGGACTGATGACAGCGACGCGGAGTCGGCAGCGGCCGACGCACTCGTTTCCGCGGCCGCCATCTCCGATTACACCGTCTCGACCGCCGACGAGAAGCTTCGATCCGGCGAGCCGCGGACCCTCGATCTCGAACCGACCCCGAAGCTCATCGACGACGTCCGAGACGCGCGTTCGACGCTCCCGATCGTGGGATTCAAAGCCGAGACGTCCGGGGACGACGAGAAGATGATCGAGGCCGCGCGCGGCATTCTTGAGCGGTCCGATCTGGCGTTCGTCGTCGCCAACGACGCCTCGGTGATGGGCGACGACGAGACGCGGACGCTGTTCGTCGACGCCGACGACGTCTCGGAGTTCAGGGGAACGAAGACCGCGCTCGGCGCGGAGATCGCCGCGCGCCTCGCGTCGAGGCTTTGAGCCTGATCAGGCGGATCGAATTCGGAGTTCGCCCGCTCGACGTCGAAATCCGCTTGCGTATCGCTGCGTGGCTGTCGACTACTCATCGACGGTGGCACTCGACTTGATCAACGCTGTGCGACCTCGTTGGCGTCGGCGATGACCTTGTACACGACGCCGACTAATCCACCCAGGGCCGCGACGATCCCGGCCAGGAGGAAGACCGCCGCCAGCAGTTGTCCGACGGTGCCGCCTCCGCCGCCGCGGAGCGCCCACCCCGACGCGAACCAGCCGCCGAGAAGCGTCGCCACGTAGCCGACCAGTACGACTGCGTACAGCAGAATCATCTCCCGCCCGAGCGCGTACGCGAGCGCTTGCTTCGCGGTAATCGCTGTCATTCCTCACCCATACCGGCGACGTCTCCGTGAATGTATCGGACGAACGGTCCCACAGCCCCTCATCACCGGGCGCGTCGGCTCAGCGTTCCGGCGTTTCGTCGTCGTCGGAGAGACACGTTCCGAACTCGCTGTAGGGGTTCGAGTACTCGTTCCGGATAATCTCCTCTTCGACGATCTCGAACCCGAGCGAACTGAGCTCTCTGCCGATTCGGCTCAGGTCGTCGCTGTCGCGACCGACGGCCGTGATGTGGACGTTCTCCTCGCCGGTCATAATCTCTCTGACGAAGATCACGCCGTCGACTTCGAGCGCGCGCTCGGCCAGCCGCTCGCGCTTCGGGATCGGTGCCGTGCAGAAGATGATCGTGTAGAGCTGAAAGCCCATCTTCTCGTAGTCGACGTCGACGTGGGTCCCCCGGATGATGCCCGCCGATTCGAGCTTCGAGATTCGGTTTCTGACGGTGCTGGCTGAGACGCCTTTCGCCTCCGCGATGTCGCTGCTGGAGGTGTGTCTGGCGTCCTTCTGGAGCGCGTAGACGATGTAGCGGTCGAGATCGTCGAGATCGACTGCGGCCATACACTGTGTGCAAATCGAATACTAAATAGGTGTTGTGCTCGGCGGTGACCGCTCCCGTCGTCACTGGGATCCCGAAAAATCCACAGGAAAGCTCCGTTGTCGAAGCCGGGCAGCGATCGTTTCGGTTTCTACTCAGAACAGCGATTGTTCCGTCGCGACTCAGAACAACCGTCGTTCGAGCGCGCGCCCGATCCGCCCTCGCAGTTCGGTCTCCTGCTGGTGGACGATGAGGACGGGCCTGTCAGTCCCGGTGAGGTACGCGGCGATCGCGTCGTTCGTCCGTTCGGTCGCGCTGACGACGAGTAAATCCGCGTCCGAGAGATCCTCGTCGGACCTCATCTGGTGCGGGTCGCCGAACGAGACGCAGCTCTGAACCGGAACCGAACAGAGCGCGGCGACCGATGCGTGGTAGTCCTGGAGGGTTCGCCCCTGGATGTCGGAGGCGTCCGAGCGGCCCGCGTAGGCCAGCGTGATCGACCCGCCCGCGGCCGCGGCGATCGCATCGGCGACGGCGATCTTCACCGGATCGTACGGTCCCTCGTCGGAGAGGACCCCGACGACGTCGCAGTCGCCCAATCCGTTCGCACCCGGGTTCAAGAGACCGACGTCGCAGGGGGCGTGTCGGAGGACCCACTCCACGTCGGAGCCGAACAGGAGGCCCCGGAGGCCAGCGGGCGAGGCGTCCTCCATCAGGAGCATATCCGCGTCCTCGTGCTCGGCGTAGTTGACGACGGCGTGGCGGACGTCGTGGCAGACGATGCTTCCGCTGCTGATGGGCACGTCGAACTCGGCGTCGAGTTCGCCCGTCTGGGTCTCGAACTGGACGTCCGCTGGCGATTCCGTCTCGGAGGCGTACGTGAGCGAGATCTGATCGGGGACCTGCTCGAACCGCGCGACGACGACCTCGCCGTCGTTCGCGCGGGCGACGGCGGCGGCGATGCGAAGGAACCAGCGCTCCTCGTCCTTCGAGAGCTCGTGATCGAGCGCGACGAGCACGCGATGGTCGCGTTCGGTCTCGTCGATCGTCTCTCGCGTTCGGTCGACGGCGTTGCGACCGACCTGTCGACGGACCGCATCGACTGCGGCACCCTCGCGGTCGACGCGTCTCCGTCCGTAGGCGAGGAACCAGCCCACGCCCGCGGCGGTCATCACCACCGCGCCGACGAGCGGAACGGTTCCCATCTGCGTCAGTAAGACTACCCCGCCAATGGCTCCGAAGATCTGTATCCACGGGTACAGCGGCGACGAGAACGACGGCTCGTACTCGGCGCTCCCCTCGCGGAACGCGATGACGGCGAGGTTGATCAACACGAAGACGAGGATCTGGAAGGCGCTCGCGAGCTTCGCGATTTCGAGCAGCGGCACGAACGCGATCAGTAGGAGCAACACCACGCCGGTGAGCGTGATCGAGTTAGACGGCGTTCCGAACCGCTCGTGGACCGAGGCCATCAGATCCGGAACGAGGTCGTCGCGCGCCATCGCGAAGGGGTACCGCGACGAGGAGAGAATCCCCGCGTTCGCCGTGCTCACGAGCGCGAGGATCGCGGCCAGTACGACCGCTGCGACGCCAGCGGTTCCCAGCGTCGCGTCGGCGGCGACGGCCATCGGCGTCTCGCTGTCGGCGATACTCGCGGGGTCGGTGACGCCGATCATCACCGTCACGATGAGCGCGTAGAGAACCGTGGTGAACGCGAGCGAGCCCAAGATGCCGATCGGGATGTTCCGGTCCGGGTCAGAGACTTCCTCGGCGACGCTGGCGACTTTCGTCACCCCGGCGTAGGAGACGAACACGAGGCCGGTCGCTTCGAGCAGTCCCCCCGCGCCGCCGCGGAAAAACGGCGTGTAGTTCGCTCCCCGCAGCGAGGGTACTCCGCCGATGACGAACCAGACGAGCGCGGCGAGCATCACCACCACGATCCCGACCTGGAGCCGTCCGGTCTGTTTCGCGCCGAGCAGGTTCACGACGACGAGCAGGGTCGCTAGACCCAGCGCGACCGGCGTCGTAACGCTCGGCGGGACGTCGAAGACTAAAAGCAGGTAGGGAACGCCGCCGACGAGCGCGAGCGCGCCCTTGAACGAGAGCGCGAACCACGTGCCGATCCCGGCGACGGTTCCGAGGAGCGGTCCCATCCCCCGCTCGATGAACAGATAGGTCCCGCCCGCTTCGGGCATCGCCGTCGCCATCTCGGATTTCGAGAGCGCCGCGGGAAGCACGAGAACGCCGGCGACGACGTACGCGAGAATGACGGCCGGTCCGGCGATGTCGACCGCGAGGGCCGGAAGGATGAAGATCCCACTGCCGACCATCGCGCCGATGCTGATTGCGAGCACCGCGTAGAGGCCGAGGTCGCGTTCGAGCTCCTTCGGCACGTCAGTTCACCGCCCGTGAGCGCGTCGACTCCGGGGCCTTTCCGTCGGGCCAACCCCCCAAATTTTCGTCGCGGCGCCGCCACAGGCGGGTTCCGGACGTTCGAACGGTCCCGACGCTCTCTGGTCGATGGCCTGTGATCGATTCCCCTCCAGACGTGGGCCCGACGACCTGCGGATCGTTTCGGACGCGGTAGATGGCGCTTTGTCCTGTCATCGTGTCGTATCGCGGGACGGCGCGCGTGGCAGTCACGTGTTCGACTGTATCGGACAGAACGGAATAAGAACTTCGAACAGATACTGATCTGTCCTTCAAACTAGTATATGCTACCAAAACGTCTATTTTGATGGAGTGATAACAACTACCTTCCGCTGACTGGTTCCTGGCGGGCACCGCTTACGATATTGAACCGCGAAACAGAGATTCGGGAGGTTACAGCAGACCGACGAGCGTCGCACCCAACACGACGAGTACCAAGAGGACGCTCGTTGCGATGCTCGCCCGGAGGCTGCCGTCGCGGAGGTTTTCGCCGTCTCCGCCGACGAGCGCACCGAGTGGCCCGCGAACAGCGCCGTAGGGATCGGCCGCGGCTCGGAGCGACCGCGTCGTGAGATCGACCACGATGTGGTCGACGACCGCGAACAGGCCGGTGACGCCTCGGACGAGTCCGCGCATCCCGTAGAACGTCGCGGGTTCGATCACGGCGTCGACGTCGACGCCGGGACCGACCTTCGACAGCGGCTTTTTGAGGATCGCGAAGCCGACGACGCCGAGCGCCGCCAGCACGAATCCCTCGCCGAGGTGCCCCAGGGTGAAGGGGTGGGCGTCGGCGGTGCTGCCGGGCAGGAGTGCGAACAGCGCGTCGGGGTAGAGCCCGAGCGCGACGCACAGTGACGCGACGCTGAGCATCGCGACCCGTTGGCCGGTGACAGAGCGCTTCAGGTTCCACGTCCCTTTGCTCTCCTTGAGGAACGCGTAGTAGCCGAACTTGATGAACGACATAAACGTCCCGACGCCCGCGGCGAGCAGGATGTAGAAGATGCCGTCCAGATGCTCGTTGTGCGCGGCCGCGGTGATCATGCCCTTGCTCACGAAGCCGTTGAAGCCCGGGAAGCCGCTGATCGACAGGGCCGCGACGGTGAACGCCAGCGCGGTCACCGGGAGCGCGCGACCGAGGCCGCCGAGATACTTCAAGCGCTGCTCGCCCGCCCGCGCGATCACGACGCCCGCGGTCATGAACAGGAGCGCCTTGTACAGGATGTGGTTGAACACGTGCGCGAACGCACCGGCTGTCGCGAGCGCCGTACCGATGCCGACGCCCGCGACCATGTAGCCGACCTGCGACTGGATGTGGTAGGAGAGCAGCCGTCGCATATCATCCTGCAGGAGCGCGTAACAGACGCCGACGAGCGCCATCGCCGCGCCCATGTAGGCGATCGCGAGGTTGCCGTCGGGGAAGGCGCGCGCGAGGCCGTAGACGCCCGTCTTCGTGGTGTACACGGAGAGGAAAACGCTCGCGGCGACGTGCGGGCGCGGGTAGGTGTCGGGCAGCCAGGTGTGCAGGCCGACGAAGCCGACGTTGACCCCGATCCCGACGGCGGCGAGCGCGGCCGGGATCCCCACGACGATGCCGTCGCTCGCGCTGAAGAGGAACGAGCCCACGCTCGCGTAGTGCCAGACGACCGCGACCATCAGCAGACTCCCGCCGAGGCCGTGATAGATGGCGTACCGGAAGCCCGCGCGGACGGCCTCTCCGCCGTAGTCCCACACCAGTAGGGTGGAGGTGACGGCCATCAGCTCCCAGAAGAACACCATCGTCAGCCAGTCACCGGCGAAAACGGTCCCGATGCTGGTGCCGACGTAGCCGAGCGCGAACGCGGTCTGCCGGTTTCGCGCCTCCGAAGAGTACGAATACAGCACGGCGGCCGCGCCGATAAAGCCGAAGATGACGCCCATCAGCTTCGAGAAGGCGTCGACGTTGAACAGCACGGCGTCGAAGCCGAGGAAGGTGACGGAGAGGTACGTCCCCGCGGGCGCGAGGAGCGACCAGACGGCGACCCCGCCGGTGGCGAGCACGCCCAGCGCGTGCCCGAGTTTCCGCGAGAGGAACGGCATCACTAGCGCGACGGCGAGCACGACGAACGCGGGCGGAATCGCTGTCGGCACGTCGGCGGTCGGTATCGACACCGACGGCTCGCTGGCGAGGATCGTCGCTGTCGCGGCCGCGGCGGAGAACGCGCCGCTCATCAGAACACCACCCCCGTCGCGTCGGCGACGACGCGCTGGACGAGCGCGAGGAACACCATTCCCCGCGGCGCGATTCCGAGCGCGACGGCCCCGGCGACAGCGGCCGTGATCGGGCCGAGCATAAACCACGTGCTCTCCTCGCCGAACCCGCGGCGCTCCCACCCGGACGGCGGCGGGCCGCCGTGGTGGTGGCCGTGGTCGTCGTGGTGATCATCAGCGTCGTGGGCCGCTTCAGCGTAGTGATCATCAGCATCGTGGGCCGCTTCGGCGTGATCGTCGTCATCCTCGTTCGCGTCCGAACCCTTCGCGTCCGCACCGAGGTGATCACTCGGATTTCGGTCGACCGCGTACTCGCCCTCGACGCGGGCCTCGATCTCGACTCGGCCCTCGCTCTCGGACGGTTCGACGTCGGGCTCGACCCGGCTGGCGGTGTCGATCGGGACGTCGGCGTCGGTCTCGCCGCGGGATGAGTCGGGTGCGTCGCTCTCTGTGGTGTCGCCTCCCCCCTCTTCGGCTTCGTCGACCCGTTCGCCGCCGTCGGCCGCCAGGCGCGTGCCGCCGATCGGGAACTCGATGAGCGGTTTGGCGTCGGAGTCCTCTGGCGTCTGGAAGAACGCCTGATAGACGATCGGCCAGAAGTAGCCGATGTTCAGCAGGCCCGACACGAGCAGCACGACCGCGAAGATCGCGTTTCCTCCGTTGATGCTCCCGATCAGGAGGTACCACTTGCTCACGAACCCGGCCAGAAGCGGCAGCCCGGCCATCCCGAGGCTCGCGACGGCGAAGGCGACCATCGTGAGCGGCATCCGTCGACCGATTCCGGCCATATCGCTGATGTCGTCGGTGTGGGTCTCGACGTGGATCGCGCCCGCGCAGAAGAACAGCGTGAGCTTCATAAACGCGTGCGCCGGGATGTGAAGGAGGCCGCCGATCAGCGCGGCGGGCGAGAGCAGTCCCAAGCCGAGGACGATGTAGGAGAGCTGACTGATCGTCGAGTACGCGAGCCGTCGTTTCAGGTTGTCCTGCCGGAGGGCGATGATACTCGACACGACGATCGTCACCGCGGCGACCGCCGCCAGCGGCAGTCCCATCCCCAACTGCTGGACCGTTTCGGGGCCGAACACGTCGAGGACGACGCGCGCGATGCCGAAGACGCCGCTCTTGACGACGGCGACGGCGTGAAGCAGTCCCGAGACGGGCGTCGGCGCGACCATCGCGTCCGGTAGCCACGAGTGGACGGGGATGAGCGCGGCCTTCACGCCGAAGCCGCCCGCGAGCAGCGCGAACGCCGCGCGGGCCACGAGCGGATCGGCCGTCGCCAACTCGGCGATGCCGCCGGGCGTGAACGCGACGGTGCCGGTCGTCCAGAAGACGAGGACGGTCCCAGCCAGCACCGCGACGCCGCCGCCGAACGTGTAGGTCAGATACTTCCGTCCGGCCGCGCGCGCCTCGTCGCTCTCGTCGTGGGCGACGAGCGGGTACGTCGCGACCGTCAGGAGTTCGTAGAAGACGTACAGCGCGACGAGGTTCGACGCGAACGCGACGCCGAGCGCCGCGCCGACGCTGCCCGCGAACGCCGCGAAGTAGCGGGTCTGGGAGTGCTCGTCGAGCCCGCGCATATAGCCGATGCTGTAGAAGCTCGTGACGAGCCAGAGCGTGCTCGCCAGGAGCGCGAAGATCATCCCGAGCGGGTCCGCCCGCAGCGTCAGCTCCACGCCGGGGACGAACGTGCCAAGCCGCGAGACGTGGGGCGACCCCGAGAGTGCGGCGGGGACGAGGCTGGCGACGACGCCGAACGTCGCGAGCGCGGTGAGGATCGTGAACCCTTCCCTCACATTGGGTCTCCGGTGCGATGCCACGATCGTGAGAATGCCGAGGGCGGGGAGCAGCACCGCCACCAGCGGTCTGAGAGAGTCGATTTCGCTCATTCGAAGTACACCTCCAGAACCGGCTCGAAGACGGCCACGAGATCAGTCGCGAACAGTCCGAGAACGACCGCACCGACCGCGGCGACAACGACCACGACCTTCGCCTCCGTCGAGATCCCCGCCGCATCGTCCGAAGACGGCTCCGAACCGCCGTCGGAAGCCAAGGTGCCGTCGGTCGCACCGTTGTCGCCCACGGTCGAGTCGTCGGCATCGGCCGACGCGTCGATCGGTGCCTCGCGGAAGTACATCCGCTCGACGACGCGGGCGAAGTACGCGAGCGTCAGGAGCGTGCTCACGACCGCGACGACTGCGACGCCCCAGCGACCGCCCTCGACCGCACCGAGGACGATGTGCCACTTCCCGGCGAACCCGACGGCGGGCGGGACGCCGACGAGCGCGAACGCGAGCACGGCGAAGGCGGCGCTCGTGACCGGCGCGCGGTCCGCGATCCCCGCGAAGTCGTCGACGGTGCGACCGCCCGCAACGCCAGCGAGCGCGCCGACACCGACGAAGAGACCGGCTTTCATAATCGCGTGGCCGACCAGGTGGATCAGCCCGCCGGTCACGGCCGTCGCGTTCGCGACGGCGAACCCGGCGACGATCAGCCCGAACTGCGCCACCGAGGAGTACGCCAGCATCCGTTTGAGATCCGACTGCAGCACCGCGAGCACGGAGCCGACGACGACGCTGACCGCGGCAAGGATCACGAGCGCGTCGAGCGCGAACGGGGCCGCGGCGTCGAACGCGGGCGTGAACACCGCGTAGATGATGCGGAACAGCGCGTACGCCGCGGCCGTCGAAACAAGCGCCGAGATGTACGCGGTGACGCTGTCAGGCGAGTCCGCGTACGCGTCCGGCTGCCACGTGTGCAGCGGGAACAGCGCGGCCTTAACTGCGAGGCCGACGACGATGAGGCCGAAGCCGGTCAGCACCAGCGGCGAGTCGTAGCCGACTTCGGGGATCGTCGCCGCCAGATCGGCCATATTCAGCGTCCCCGTCGAGATGTACAGGTACCCGACGCCCAGCAGGTACAGCGATGCGCCGATCGTTCCGACAAGGAGGTATTTCAGGCTCGACAGCGCCGCGTCGGGCGAGCGACCCGTCGCGACCAGCGCGTACGTGGCGAGCCCGGTGATCTCGATGAACACGTACAGATTGAACAGGTCGCCGGTGACGAACACGCCCGAAATCCCGGCCGTCAGCAGCAGTAGCCCGCTGTAGAACCCGTTGGAATCGGGACCTGCCCGTCGGGCGTAGATCACGACCGCGAGCGTCACGACCGAGACGAGCAGCGCGAGCGTCGCGCTCACGCCGTCGGCGACGAGTTCGATGCCGAACGGCGGCGCGTAGTCGCCGACGGCGTAGGTGAACCGGCCGGTCGCCGCGACCTGACTGGCGACGACCAGCGCGAGACCCAGGTGTGCGAGCGCGGCCACGACGGCCGCGAGCCAGCCGGTGCGGTTCCACAGGCGGCCGAACGCGATCGGTGCGAGCGCCAGCACGATCGGGACCACGACGAGCAGCGCGATCGCGTCAGTCATTCAGCTGCACCTCCCGGATCGCGTCCTCGTCGAGCGTCCCGTACGCCTCGTAGATGCGGACGATGAGCGCGAGCGCGACGGCCGTCAGGCTGACGCCGACGACGATGGCCGTCAGGATCAGCACGTGCGGCAGCGGGCTCGCGTAGGGGCCCGATCCGTGGCCGACCAGGGGCGGGGCCGCGCCGTCGACGTACCCGCTGGTGACGAAAAACAGGAAGATCCCCACCTGGAAGATGTTCAGCCCGATGATCTTCTTCACGAGGTTCGTGCTCGCCGTCACGCCGTACAGCCCGATAGCGACGAGCGCGACGAACACTAGGTAGTTGTAGTGCGTCCCGAGGAGGTCGATCACGCGAGTTCACCTCCCGTCGCCCCGACCGAGGCGTCGACGCCGTCATCGCTCCCGTTGTCGGAGTCGCTGGCGGCATCGTCGCTGCCGTTCGCGGCGTTCTCGGACGGCTCCGCCTCGATGCCGTTATTCGCGGAAACGACGAGGAAATCGCCGCTCGCGAGGCTGAAGAACAGGCTGATGAGGACGCCGGAGACGATCGCGCCGATCGCGAGTTCGACGAGTTCGATGCCGTATTTCACGCCGTCACTTCCGAACCCGTAGGCCTCGTACTCGAGGAACGCGCCGTTCATAGCCAGCGCGCCGAGGCCGACGAACGCGAACGTCGCGCCGCCGACCGCGATTGTCGTCTTCACCAGCGGGCCTTCGAGCCACTCGCGCGTCGGTTCGATCCCGAACGCGAACGCCAGCAGCAGGACGGCCGAGGCGACGATGACGCCGCCCTGGAAGCCGCCGCCAGCGGACTCCGCGCCGTGGAACATCACGAACAGGCCGAAGGTGAAGACGAACGGGACCACCACCCGGACGGTCGTCATAATGATCGTACTCTCGACGTAGGTTTGGTCGGAATCGGCGTGACTCATACGTAGGCCTCCTGTCTGAGAACGAGAAGCACCGCGACACCGGCGGCGATGACCACCGTCGCCTCCCCGAGTGTGTCGAAGCCACGGTAGGCGGCTAACACGGCGGTGACGGCGTTCTCGACGCCGGTCTCGGGATAGGCGTTCTGCAAGTAGTACTCCGTGACCCGCGAGGTCGCCACCGGCGCGTCGGCCGATCCGACGGCGGGCAGCGACCGCACGGTGGTCAGAAGCGTTCCGACCAACAGCACGACGATCGCGACCGACCGCCATTCGACGGCTTCGAGAAGCCGTTCGCCGCTCGGTCGGACTGTCTTGGCGATCGTCACGAGAAACAGGACCGTCGTGATTCCCGCCCCCACGGCGGCTTCCGTCAGCGCGACGTCGGGCGCGGCGAGGAGGATCCACGCCACGGCGATGCCGAAACTGAACGCGGCGAAGGCGATGATCGCGTTGAGGACGTCTCTCAGGAAGATCGCGGCGAGCGCCGCGAGGACGGAGAACGTGAGCACGATGGCGAGCGTGGTCGACACGGTCGTCATTGGTCTCCCTCCGCCGACTGTGCCGCGTCGTTTCCTGCTGGTGACTGCGGCGCGTCATTCCCCGTTGTCGGCTGCCCGGTGTCGTTCCCCGCTACCGGTCCCGCCGACTCGTCGATTGCGTGGCGTCCGTCACCTCTCATCCACGGCGTGATGTCCTGATCGTAGGCAGCGCGCGTGATCGCGTGCGCGGCCGTCGGGTTCGTCACGAACAGGAATATCCCGAGGATGACCGTTTTCGCGACGGAGACGTCCGCTCCCAGCACCAGTGCGACGCCGCCGAGCGTCAGGATGATGCCGAGCGTATCACTCTTGGATGTCGCGTGCGCCCGCGTGTACAGGTCCGGTAGGCGGACGATGCCGACGACGGCCACGAGCCCGAAGAACGTCCCCGCGACGACGAGGAGTATCGCCACCAGTTCGACGGGGGTCATCTAGATCACACCCCCGCGCTCGACGGTGAACTTCGAGATGGCGATGCTCATCAGGAAGTTCAACATCCCGTAGACGAGCGCTACGTCGAGGAATCCCGGTTGATCGAGGGCCGCGGCCAGGAGCGCGAGGACGACGACCGCGTTCGTCCCGATGCCGTTGACGGCGATGACGCGGTCCTGCATTGTCGGTCCCGCGACGATCCGGTATACCAACACGATGGCGAACAGGACGAACGCGCCAGCCGCCGCGAGGAGCACCGTATCGATGATTCCGGAGACGGCCATCAGCTATCGTCCTCCCGTATCTCCGGCGGCGTTTCGACATCGTCGTCGCCGAGAAGCGAGATGCTCTCGCGTTCTTTCGGCGTCGGGATGCGCGCTCCCTTCCGCCCGTAGAAGACGAAGCGAACGGCGCGCTCTAACCCGCCAGCGGCGAGGTCGTCGCGGGCGTCGGCCGTCAGCGTGTGGATGACGAGGCCGTCGCGTCCGACGTCGACGGTCAGCGTGCCGGGCGTGAGCGTGATGCTGTTTCCGAGCGTCGTGACCGGGAGACTCCCCCAGACCGCCCCGCGGAACCGCCGCATCTCGGGGTCGATCGGGAGGTCGGGATGGAGGATGATGTACGCGATCGAGATGTTGGCTTTCGTGATCTCCCAGACCAGGTACGGAACGAACAGCGCCAGCCGGACGAGCCTGCGACCGGTCCGCCGCAACGAGGGCGACGTGACGAAGGAGACGTTCGAGAACGCGACTGCCGCGAGCAGTGCGGTCACCCCGCCGGTCGCGAGGTCGAACGGTGACAGCGAGCCCGCCACCGCCAGATAAAACACATAGGTGGCTCCGAACGTGAGGATCCCCTTCGAGAGCGTCGCGGCTGAGACGAGCCGCGTCCGCGTCGTCTGCCGCTCGACCGGTGCCTCCTCGACGGAGAGGTCGGTGCGCGCCAGCTCGACCTCGAACGGTCGCAGCATCGGGGCGTTGCCGCCGGGTCGGAACTCCGGATCGACGACGACGCGGTCGAGATCGAACTCCCGGGCGTACTCGACGAGCACCGCGGCGAAATCGCCGGGGCTGAACAGATAGCGATCGATGCCGACGACCGCCGTCTCTATCTCGATATCGGGTTCGTCGCCGTCGTCGACGTCGAGATCTTCGTCCGCCCACACGGTCACGCGTTCGAGCAGGTCGGCGGCGGCCGAATCGTCGAGCGCGTTGCCGTCGACGGCGCGCCAGCGCGCGGGGAACACGAAGTGAACGGCCCCCGTTTCTTCGCCCTCCGCAGCGGCTTGCGCCTCTCGGAGCGCGTACGCCACCGTGTTGCGGAACGTGGAGGATTCGCCCACCGGAACCAGGATGCGAGCGCTGTCGGCCGCCACTAGCCACCACCCACCAGGGTAGACACCGACCGATACCCGTCGGACTCACGACTCATACGTTACTGTACCGTTTACTAAGGGGGTCAAATACGTCTTCCGCTCTTTCGTTCACACGCTCTCGAATCGATACTGTTCTTTTTATACAATATGCTGATCTGTCCGTATTTCGGCGGTGTTCAGTCGACAACGCGTGGGGCGTGCTACGCTACATCCCATTACTATTATATGCTCATACTTCCTATAACTTACTATGAACATAATACAATTATTCAACGATGAGAAGGCGGTGTCCCCGGTGATTGGGGTCATCCTGATGGTCGCGATCACGGTCATCCTCGCCGCCGTCATCGGCGCGTTCGTGCTCAACCTCGGTCAGGGACTCCAGCAGACGGCCCCGCAAGCGAGCTTCGGCTTCGATTACAACAGTGCCACCAATGTCACAATCACTCACGAGAGCGGCGATTCGATCGATACGGCGCAGCTCAGTACGAGCGGCCTCGCGGCGGATTCTGTCGAGTGGGACGGGCACAACGGGCTGACGGGTACGGTGTCAGCCGGGACCTCCGCGGAATTCAACAACACTGCGGACTGGAGCGGTGAAACCGTCCGCGTCGTCTGGGAATCCACTGACGGATCCTCTTCCGCGACGCTGAGCCGATCGACGGCTCCGACGATCAACTGATCGTCGTAAAACGCTGTTTCTGTCTTTTTGGTTGACACTATTTGTTTGTGCTCCCCGTTGACGCACACCGTGTCCCGTCCTGTACCAGCGCGGACCGAACCGCCAGTTTTTATTTTGGACCCGAGGAATCGTCGGCATGGATCAACTGCGGCAGTCGCTCCTCGACGCGCCAATTATCGAGAAGGGCAAGTACGAGTACTTCGTGCACCCGATCAGCGACGGGGTGCCGATGCTCCGCCCGGAACTCCTCCGCGAGATCGTTATCAAGATCATCCGCAAGGCCGAGATCGACGACGTCGACAAGATCGTCACGCCCGCTGCGATGGGAATTCACATCTCTACGGCGGTCTCGCTGATGACCGACATCCCGTTGGTCGTCATCCGCAAGCGACAGTACGGCCTCGAAGGCGAGCAGCCGCTGAGCCAGGAGACCGGCTACTCCGAGAACGAGATGTACATCAACGACGTCGAGGAGGGAGACCGCGTGCTGGTCCTGGACGACGTGCTCTCGACGGGCGGAACGATGCGCGCGGTCCTCGACGCGCTCACTCACATCGGCGCGGACATCGTCGACACTGTCGCCGTGATCAAGAAGGCCGGTCCCAACGAACTCGACGACAGCGGCCACCACGTCAAGACGCTGATCAACGTCCGCGTCGAGGACGGCGAGGTCGTCATCGTCGACGAGCACGGCGATGACTGACCGCCACGACTGGCAACGACCTCCATAGGACGATTGCCGGGATACGGCTGGAACGGCTGACTCGAGTCAAGACCACTATCAAATCTGCGAGTGCGCCCCGTCTGACCGGACTCCCCACATTCGGATAATACGGCCGACAGAACCCGAAATTTTCGCTGAGTGATCGAAGAGTATTTCAGCGGATAGTCGCACGTAGACGCTATGCCATCCGGTACCAGTCTTGACGACTGTCGACCGACTCTCCGCGGTCGGTCCCGACGGTCGTTTCTCTCGCTTTTAGGCCTCGGTGGGGCGGCGGCGCTCGCGGGATGCAGTGCACCCGAAAGCGACGGGACAGTCGCAGAACCCGTCGAATACGTCGAGGGAACGGCGACGGGGACGCGAACGTTGAACTTCCTCAGCGTCGACGACAACCCCGCTGTGAACCGCGTCCAGTTGGCGCTGGACGGCGCGTATGCGGTCACGCCGGAACAGGAGATCTTCCCGCTGTGGGCGGACATCTCAACCGACGAGGGCCGCGTTTACACGGTCGAACTCAGGGACAACCTCGAATGGGGCGCGGAGTACGGCCAGATGACCGCCGAGGACTGGATCTATACGATCACGGAGGTTTTCCAGGCCGATCCCAACTGGGCGGGGTTCCCCAACACGGGCGATTGGCGGCAGAACGGCGAGCCCATCCCCGTCGAGAAGACCGGCAGGCGCTCCTTCGAGATACAACTGCAGTCGGTCGACCCCGCGTTCCCGCTCCGACCGGTTATGTGGGGCGCGTTCTGTATGCCGAAGGCGCTCATCGAACAGTACCGCCCCGGCGGGGATCAGGCGGGGCTGCAACAGGACGAGGAGGTCCAGACGCTCACGTACGCCGGGAACCTCGGACCGTATCGGTTCGAGCGGTGGGAGCGCGAGTCCGAGTTCGTCGCCGTCAGGAACGACGAGTACTATCTTCGCGAGGTCGACGGCGTTCCCGACGAGTGGCGAGACGCGCCGTACTTCGATTCCTACACCTACCAGGTCGTCCCCGAGGGGAGCAGTCGGTTGTCCGCGCTTCGATCCGGAGAGCTCACTGCCACCGACGTGCCGGAGACGAGAGTCGAGCAGTTGGAGGGGGTCGACGGCATCGACGTGAAGGTGTTCCCGCAGGCGTTTATGACCTCGCTCATCTACAACCAGCGCTCGAACGGGTCGTTCTACGAGGCGCTTCGGGAGCCCGCAGTCAGGCGAGCGCTGGCGCACGCCGTCGACAAGGAGCACATCGTCGACGACGTCCTGCGGGGATACGGGAACGTCGCGCACACGTTTCAACCGACGTTCTCGCAGTGGTACGCTGACGACGAAGTGACCGAGTACGGCGTCGGCGACACGTACGGCCACGAACGGGCGCGAGAGCTGCTCGAATCGGCCCTCGACCCGACACCGTACCGCTACGACGGTGACCGCGTCGTCGACGAAGACGACGAACAGGTCACGCTGGATCTCGTGTTCGTACAGGGTTCTCAAGCGGTGCAGACGACGGCGCAACTCGTCGCTCAGGAGTACGACGCGGTCGGTCTCGACGTCGAAATCACTGGAAAGGAGTACGGCACGCTCGTCGAGCAGCACGTGTTCAACAGTTGGCAGGGCGACGGTGACCCGCCGTGGAACGCCGGACCGTACAACGGCGGTCCGCGAGACGGATCCGTGAGCCAAGACCCGTGGGACTTGATCCTCGGCGTCACGTTCAACACCTACCCGCGGACGCCCTCGGCGACGCGCGGGTTCACGATCGAGCGCGGCGGTATCAACTTCTACGGCTACGTGCCGGAGACGGATTTCGGATCGCTGTTCGAGACGGCCACCGGCACCGTCGACGAGACGGAGCGCGGAGAGACGCTCGCCGAAATATTCGGTGCGCTCTCCGCGGAGCAGCCGTTCAACTTCCTGAATATGGGCGTCAAAATCGTCGGCTACGACAGCGCCGTCCGCGGCCCCGAGGAAGTGTTCGGCTACACGTGGAACCGAAACACCTGGCGGCTCGATTCGGCCTGATCGTCGCGGTCGAGGGGGCGGACCGACCGGTGCGAATGCACGACTGAGGCGGACGGCAAAGACGAAGACCGACCTGACCGAAACGAACGACCGAGACGAAGAACGACCCGATCGAAGGGGCGAAACGAAAACTAATCGAGGATCTCAGATGGGACTGAAATGGTACACTGCGCGCCGGGTCGCGTGGGCTGGCGTCGTCGCCGGGGTGATTCTGACGGTCACCTTCGTCCTCCTCGAACTCGCTCCCGACTCGCAATTGGCCAGCGTGCAGTTCCAGGCGGCCGCCCGCGGCGGGAGCGCCGACGCCGCCGCCGAGGCGTACGCCCGCCGCCGCGGACTCGACGGCCCGCTCTGGGAACGCTACGTCGACTACCTCGCGAACCTCGCGACGGGCGATTGGGGTTGGTCGGACACGCGCTCCCAGCCCGTCGGAGAGGCAATTCTGACCGCGCTGCCGTACTCGCTGATGTACACCGTCCCGGCCGTGATCGCCTCGACCGCGCTCGGCATCTCGATCGGCCTGTACTCGGCGTTCAACCAGTACACCAAGACCGACTACGCAGCGACGTTCGTCGCGTTCTTCGGGATCAGCGTCCCGAACTTCTGGTTCGGAATCCTCCTCCTGTTGGTCTTCGCGGTTCACCTTGGGTGGGTGCCGGTCCTGTTCGACGCGGAGTTGGCGCGAACGCACACGTTCTCGCTGGCGAACGCCCGGCAACTCGCGCTTCCGGTGTTCGTTCTCGGAACCAGCGCGGTCGCGGGCACGATGCGCTACACTCGGGCTGAGGCGCTCGAATACGTCCGCGCGACGTTCGTCAAGGCCGCCCGCGCGAAAGGCGTGAGCGAGCGGCGCATCCTCACGCGACACGTCCTCCGCCCGACGCTCGTCCCGCTGTCGACGATCCTCGTCGGCGACCTCCTCGGCGTCGTCCTCTCGGCGTCGTATCTCGTGGAGGTCGTTTTCGGGATCCCCGGACTCGGACGCCTCAGCCTCGAAGCCATCCGGCGGCAGGACACGGCGTTAGTGCTCGGTACGACGCTCGTACCGGTGTTCGTCGCCGTGGTCGGAAACCTCCTGCAGGACCTCGCGTACGCGGTCCTCGATCCGCGGATCGACTACGGTGATCGGTGATGAACGGAGACGACGGCAACGACTCGATGAGAGACCAAGTCAGCGGCACATCGACGGACCAAGCCAGCGACTCGACGACGGACCAAGCCAGCGACTCGACGATGGATCGGGTCCGCGATAACGTGGACCGGAACGGCCCGGAGCGGTTCGAGGACGTCGACTGGGACGCGATCGACGCCGAGGGTCGACGACTGACGAAGACCCGCCTCGCCGCCTTCGTCGCGTGCGGTCTCTACGTTCTGACGCTCGCCTACGACGTCCTCGTCGCGGGCGACGATGCGACGTTCGAGATCAGCGTCGGCCTCCCGTGGTCGACTACCGAGTCGGCGTACGTCTGGGACGTGACCGCCGTCGACTGGCTGTTCGTCGCGTCGCTGTTGGTGGTCGGCTTCGCGCTCGTCCCGGTGGCGCGGAACCGTCGGCTTCGGGCGTACTACTGGCGTCGGTTCCGACGCCACCGACCTGCCGTGATCAGCGCGTGGTATCTCCTCTGTATCTTCCTCCTCGGCACGGTCGGCACGCTGTTCATCGAACCGCCGAGTCTGGACGTCGCGGCCGCGTACCAGCCGCCGGTCTTCCTGAGCGTCGAGGCGTCGATCCCGACCGAGTGCGTCGGCCCCGTCGTCGACGGACGGTGTCGCGGCACGTGGGAGTATCCGCTCGGGACGACGGGCGAGGGGAAGGGACTCGCAGCGCTCGCGGTCTTCGGGATGCGCGTCAGTATGCAGGTCGGCCTGATCGCGACGCTGATCTCGGTCGCGATCGCGACGCTCGTCGGGACGACGGCCGCCTACGCGGGCGGTTGGATCGACGAGGCGCTGATGCGCTACGTCGACATCCAACAGACGTTTCCGACGTTCTTCCTGTTTCTCTTCCTCGCGTATCTCTACGGCGGCAGCCTGTTCGTCCTGATCGTCATCTTCGGCGTGACCGGGTGGGGCGGCATCGCCCGGATCGTGCGCAGCGAGGCGATCCAGCGCAGACAGGAGCAGTACATCGCGGCCGCGCGGGCATCCGGTGCGTCGACGCTGTCGGTCGTCCGTCGGCACGTCGTCCCGAACGTCTCGAACTCGATCGTCACGGCGGCGACGCTGAACGTCCCGTTTCTCGTCCTCTCGGAAGCGGCGCTGTCGTTCATCGGTCTCGGCGACGTGACGCTCCCCTCGTGGGGACAAACGATCGCGACGGGGCGCGGAGACCTCGGCACGGCGTGGTGGATTTCGACGGTCCCCGGGCTGTTCCTCTTCGCGACCATCCTCGCGTTCAACTTCCTGGGCGACGCGCTCAGAGACGCGCTCGACCCGCGGCAGGAGGTGTAACCGATGCGAGATCGAGATGGCGACCGACGCGAGACGAGAACGAAACGGACGGAGCCGCTGCTTCGCGTCGAGAACCTCCAAACGAAGTTCCACACCGACGGGAGGACGGTTCGCGCGGTCGAGGACGTCTCCTTCGGCGTCGAACGCGGCGAGACGGTCTGTCTCGTCGGCAAGTCGGGAAGCGGAAAGACCGCCGTCTGCGAGTCGATCACGCGGCTGATCCGGGAACCGTCGGGAGAGATCGCTGGGGGCGCGGTCCGGTTCGACGGGCGAGACGTGCTATCGCTCTCGGATTCGGCGCTTCGAGCGCTTCGCGGCGATCGGATCGCACACGTGTTTCAGAACCCCCAGAGCGCGTTCAACCCCGTCTACACGATCGGCTGGCAGTTGATCGAGGCGATTCGGATCCACTCCGAGTGCTCGAAGCGCGAAGCGAGAACGCGTGCGATCGAGCTTCTCGACCGCGTCGGTATTCCGAACCCGGACGGGCGGATCGACGATTACCCGCACGAGCTCTCCGGCGGGCAAAAACAGCGCATCGCGATCGCGACGGCGCTCGCGGGCGAGCCGGACCTGTTGATCGCCGACGAGCCCACGACGGCCCTCGACGTCACGATCCAGGCGCAGGTGTTGAGCGTCCTCGACGACGTCCAGTCCGCGTTCGGGATGGGGCTGCTCTTGGTCACGCACGATCTGGGAGTCGTCGCGTCCGTCGCCGACCGCGTCGTCGTCCTTCGTGGGGGTCGCGTGGTCGAGCGCGGCGACGTCTACGAGATCTTCGAGAACCCGTCGCACCCGTACACCCAGGAGCTGTTGGACTCGATTCCGGGGCGTCGAGCGCACCTCGATTTCGCTGAGAGAGGTGACGCGGAATGACCGACGAAGCGCCGCTGTTGGACGTCCGCGGGCTGGTGAAACACTACCCGATCACCGAGGGATTTTGGAACCGCGAGGCGGGTCGCGTGCGGGCGGTCGACGGGATCGATCTTTCCGTCGAGCGCGGGGAAATCGTCGCGCTCGTCGGCGAATCCGGCTGCGGGAAGTCGACCGCCGCCCGGGCGACGTTGCGGATTGACGAGCCGACGGCGGGGACCGTCCGATTCGACGGCGACGACGTCACGGCGTACGATCGACGACAGTTGAAGCGGTTCCGGAGACGGGCGCAGCTCGTCTTTCAGGACCCCGATTCGAGCTTCGACCCGCGGCTGTCGATCGGCCAATCGGTCGCTGAGCCGCTCACCGTGCACGGAATGGCCGACAGAGCGCGTCGCCGCCGACTCGTCGAGGGGACGCTCGAACGCGTCGGACTCGCCGCGAGCGACGCCGACCGATACCCGCACGAACTCTCCGGCGGGGAGAAACAGCGCGCTGCCCTGGCCCGCGCGCTCGTCACCGACCCCGATCTCCTCATCGCCGACGAGCCCGTCTCCGCGCTCGATATGTCGGTGCAGGCTGACGTTCTGGACCTCCTGACCCGCCTCCGCGACGAACTCGGACTCGGCGTCCTCCTCGTCACGCACGACCTGTCGATCGTCCGCGCGTTCTGCGACCGCGTCTGCGTGATGTATCTCGGCGAAATTGTCGAATCGGGGCCTGCCGAAGCCGTCTTCGACGACCCGCGACACCCGTACACCCGCGCGCTCTCGGCCTCGGTCCCCGTTCCCGATCCCAGAGCACCCCGTCCCGCAGCCGACCTGGTCGGCGACGTCCCCGACGCCGCCGCGCCGCCGTCCGGCTGTCGCTTCCACACCCGATGCCCGGAGGTGATCCCGCCCGCTGACTACGACCTCGAAGCTGACGGCTGGCGACGGCTGCTCCGATTTCGACTGCGTCTCTCGGGACAGTCGTCCGACGTCGACACCGCCACCGCAACAGAGTTCACCGACGGAATCGACGGCGACGGCGGCGATCACGACACCCCCTCTGCGACCCTCAGGAGCGAGTTCGACCTCCCGATGCGACTCTCGGACGACGGGGCTAATCGGATCCTCGACGAGGCGTTGGAGTCGCTCGCGGCGGGCGAACGCGAGGCGGCGTCCGAACTGCTCGAAACCGAGTTTCAGACGGTTTGCGAGCGCGAATCGCCACCGAGCCGTTCGGACGCTCCGGACCGCGAGGCGTCGTGCCACCGCTTGCGTGACGAGTACGAAGCGAAGCCCGACGAGTACGAGGTACATTGAGAGACGCGTCGAATCGAGAGACGCGCCGAATTGAGATACCCGTGGGATTGGATTCTCGGTGTACGGGGGCGAGTCGGATCTCGATGTAGGAGGGCGAATCGGATCTCGGTGTACGAGGCGAATCAGATCGTGGGAGTTCGAGATGAAACGCACGACTGGCTTCATCTCCGTGGCGGGCGTAGGACATCATATGCCGACCGTTCAGACTAACGGCGTGGAGACGTACTACGAGCGCCGCGGCGACGGGCCGCCGATCGTCTTCGTCCACGGCGCGGTCGTCGACCACGGCCAGTGGCTGCCGCAGGCGGAGGCGCTGAGCGATTCGCACACGACAGTCGTCTACGACGTCCGCGGCCACGGTCGGACCGGGGGCTCGACCGTCGATCGGTACACGCTCGAACTGCTCGCTGACGATCTCGACGCGCTCATCGCGGAGCTGGATCTCGACCACCCCGTCCTCTGTGGGCTCTCGTTGGGCGGCTGCATCGCGCAGGCGTACGCGACGAAGCATCCCGACCGGATCTCGGGACTCGTCCTCGCGGACACCTTCACGTCCGGCGACTGGCGTTGGCCCGAACGGCTTCAGTGGGGACTGCTGGGAGCGGCGATACCGATCGCTCGGCTCGTCGGCTACCAGCGGGTCGAACGGGCGATGGTGTGGCTCCAGGAACGAGTCCGAGGGGAGGAGGCGAGCGGCGACTACGACAGGATCGAGGAACTCCGAAAATCGGGGCCGACGATGACGACAGAGGAGTTCGCAAAGGTGATCCGAGCACTTCGCAGCGTCCCGCGAGCCTCGTTCGATTTCTCCGACCTGTCAGTGCCCGCGTTGCTCATCTACGGAGAGCACGAGATGGGGTTCGTCAAGCGCCACGCAGCGAAACTGGCCGCCGAGATCGACGACGCGGACGTCGTGGAAGTCCCCGGCGGCGCGCACGCGTCAAACCTCGACGAACCCGAATTCGTCACGGCTGCGCTCCGTCGATTTCTCTCCGAGCGCGTCTACACCGGGGAATGGCCCTACACCGGGGAATGACCCTACACCAGTGAGTGACCGTTCGGATAACGAGTTCTCTCGGATCGGCGAACTCTCTCGCGACTTTGGCGATCGCGACCGCAGCTAAGCCACGCCGACGACCCTCTCACTCGATCAGGAACCGGGGCTCCGCGATCCGCTCGGAGCGACACTCCGGACACCGGGAGGGGTCGTTCAGCGGATCGTCGAAATCGTCGAAGCCGCACGCGCGACACTCCGGCGGCGCGACGAGAAACCGCTCGTCTGCGGCGTCGCTTTCGATCGTCCGCGCCACGTGATCGAGGTGTCGGTACACCGCCGAGCGCGGGACTCCGACCTCCGTCGAAAGTTCCGCGGCATCGTAGTCCTCCGTCCGGAGCGCATCCGTGATTCGCTCCCGCGTCGTCGGCTCTTCGCCCGGTTCGACCATACTCGGTACACGCACTGATTGTGTTTATATTGCCCGCTCCGGTGTCCTGTGGTTCATTTTCACAACCGATGCGCTGCCATCGGCGAAACCCAGACGCGGCCAACGAACGCACTTCGATCCGCTTGCAATCGCGGTATTTCCGTATGCGGCCAAATACTCTGTGTTGGGAAACACACTTGGGAGTCCGGACAAACTGGATTGGTATGAAGGCAGTCGTCCTCGCAGGCGGGTACGCGACTCGGATGTGGCCGATCACTAAACACCGGCCCAAGATGTTTCTTCCCGTCGGGGATGGGACGGTCATCGACGTCATTTTCGAAGACCTCGAAGCGGACGAGCGGATCGACGAGGTGTTCGTGAGCACCAACGAGCGGTTCGCGGAGACGTTCGAGACGTTCATCGCCGACGCGCCGTACGAGAAGCCGACGCTCTCGGTCGAAGAGACCGTCGAGGAGGACGAGAAATTCGGAGTCGTCGGCGCGCTCGCCCAACTCATCGACCGAGAGGGCGTCGACGACGACCTCGTCGTCATCGCCGGTGACAACCTGCTCTCGTTCGACGTCGCCGAGTTCGTTGACTTCTTCAAATCGAAGGGGACGCCGTGTCTCGCCGCGTACGACGTCGGATCGAGGGAGCGCGCGAAGTCCTACGGCCTCGTCCAACTGGACGGCGACCGCGTGATCGACTTCCAGGAGAAACCTGACGACCCCCAGAGCACGCTCGTCTCGATCGCCTGCTACGCCTTCCCCAGGGAGACGCTGCCCGACTTCGAGACGTACCTCTCCGACGGGAACAACCCCGACGAGCCGGGGTGGTTTATGCAGTGGCTCCAGGCGCGCGGCACCGTCCACGCGTTCACCTTCGACGGGGCGTGGTTCGACATCGGCACGCCGGAGAGCTACCTCGACGCGGTCTCGTGGTATCTCGACGGCGAGACGTTCGTCCACGAGGACGCGACGGTCGAGGGCTCGGACCTCGGCGCGAACGTCCACGTGATGGCCGACGCCTCGGTCACGAACTCCCGACTGGAACGATCGGTCGTCTTTTCGGAGGCGGTCATTCGCGACGCCCACATCCGCGATACGATCGTCGACGAGGACACCCACATCGAAAATCTCGATCTCTCGAACGCGCTGATCGGCGCGCACTCGCATCTGGAGTGAGGTTCGGTTCTCGGGAATTGCAACCGGCTGACTCTTCGCATCGGATCTGCTCTCGAAGGCTCTGTCACCCTGCCAGCGACGTCAGGATTCGCCGTCGGGCATCGTGTACTCGCCGAAGTCGTCGACCGTTCCCACCGGCGGCGCACCGAACATAATCCACGTCTGCGTGGTGTCGTCGGTCACGTTGTGAACGCTTCGCGTCGAATCCGGACCGACGCGGACGACGCCGCCCGATTCGACGTCGTAGATGTTGCCGTCGATTTCGACGCAACCTCCGTCGAGCGCCACGTAGACCTCTTCTTGCCGTGTGTGGGTGTGGGACGCCGTCTGCTCTCCCGGTCGGAGCGTCACTGAGTTCACGCGCATCTCCGTACACCCCAGCGCCTCGGTGAGCTTTCGATGGAGGTTTCCGGATTCCGGGAAGCGCTCCTGCTCGACGGTCTCGGGATTGACGACGCTGAACTCACTGGTCATAGCACTACCTCGGTCGAGGTCGGTATAGTCGACCGGGTTGAGATCGCAACACGTTGATTTCTGCCCCGTCGCGATCGAAGCTAACTGTCGACACGGTAACTGTCGATCACGCGGACGTATCCCCGAGCCACGCGTCGGTCACGCGGATGTGTCCCCGGGTCCCGTCCCAGACGGTCTCGTACTCCAGTTCGATGGGCCGGTGCATGTGCGGCCCGTCGGTGACGAGCGTCTCGAACTCGCCGCCCTCGCCGAGGACGTGGACGCCGTACTCCTCGTTGAGGTCGACCAGTTCCGAAAGCGCGTCGGCGTCGAGGGTGCGCCCCAGCCACGACTCGTCGAGCCCGTAGGCGGCGACTTGGACGATTCGGATCTCGAATCCGGCGTCGAGCATCTCTCTCGCTAACTCGCGCGGATCGCGCTGCCATAGCGGCGCGAAGAGCTCGATCCCCAGCCGATCGCACATCCCTCGGATGCGCGAGGTCTGGAACTCGCTCTCGACGGCTCCCGCGGTCACGCCCGCGATCTCACCGTCGATCTCGGACTGTAGCTCCCCGAGCACGGCTTCCAGCGGTTCCAACTCCCGATCGCCCTGCTCGCCCGCGTCGTCGACGTCGTCGGCACCGAGGTCGCCGGGCTCGATATCGATGAGTTCGATCCCGACGCTCTCGGCCGCGAGCCCGGCCAACTGCGTCTCGGGAACGTGGTACATATACGAGTCGTCGCCGGGGTGAACGGTCAGGAGGTGCGACACGTCGAGTCCCTCCTCCAGCGCGCGATAGAGCGCCCACGAGGAGTCTTTGCCGCCGGAGAAGAGGCTCACCCACGAGCCGGAGTCGGTCATTGGCAGCGCTACGGCGTCGTCGTACAAACGGACACCGGTTCAGGCGTCGTCATACAAGCGGACACCGGGTCAGGTGTCGTCGTCAACGGCGTCACTCGTTCGGTTGTCGGAGCCGACCTCCGCCTCTTTCGCCGCGGCGAGACGTTCGACCGCTTCGACCAGCCGAAACACGGCGATGACGAGCAGCCACGCGATGTACGCCCCCACGACGATCCCGACGAGCACGAACCAGAGGAGGATCTGCCCGGCGATGACGACGCTGTAGGCGAACGTCGCGAGTACGGCGATGACGACGGCGATTTTCGTGCGACGCGATGGAGTTGGAGGGAACTCGGCGGACACATTCGATGCTCCCGAGCAGTGATTGTAACTCTTCCGACGATCGCGGCTCTCGATGCGCGAAGCCGAGTGAGTGATCTCCGTTTCGACGGATCTCCGATCCGGATCGTCTCGGTCACACGCGAAATCGCACGGTCCTCTTTCGGCGGTCGCTCACTCCGGTTTCGGCTCTCCCGATTCTTCGAGCGCTTCCGCGGTCGCGTGGTCCATCTCCGGGACCTCGCCTTCGAGCCACTCGCGGAACCACTTCACGCGCGTGATCCGCTTGTGCGCGATGCTCTCTGCGGTGTCGGAGTTGACCCGGACTGCGGCGTCGCGGCCGCGTTCCAGCACCCGCTCGACCATCTCGGCTGCGTCCATGTGCGTCCGGGCCTCATAGCCCATCCGGAGCAGCATCAGCGCCGTGCCGTTCGCCCCGACCTTATCGAGAATATCGGCCTCGATGAGGCTCTGCGTCTCGAGGGAGACGTCCGAGAGCGGGCCCTGATAGGAGTGATCGGCGACGACCTGACACACCTGCTCGACGAACGACTGCGGGAAGTCGCCGTGTGCGGTCAGGTACTCACGCGCGACGCGTGCACCCTCCTCGGCGTGAATCTCCTGGTCGGCTTCGAGTTTCGAGATGTCGTGGAAGAGCGCGGCGACCCGGACGACGTCGGTGTCTGCGCCCTCGCGCTCTGCGATCTCCGTCGCGATGTCGACGACGTTGAGGATGTGGTTGAAGCGGTACTCGGCGCTGTGCCACGGGTACCACCGCATCCGGCCGCCGTCTTCTTCGCTCTCGACGCTCGCGGCGAGGTAGTCGCGGACGAACCGCTTCATCTCCTCGAACTCCGCCTCGTCGACCGTCGATTCCTTGATCTCAACGCCCACGGAACCACCCCTCGTTCGTGTCGGTGGGGGGGCCAACGACGTTCGCTTTCGACTTCGAATTCATTATCAGATAGAATGGTTCTCCGGTTCTTAGGCGTTACGACGAGAGAGGCGTTTTTCGAGCGACGACCGAACCGTTACAGCCCGGAACCGATACGACCCGGAACCGATACGGCTCGACGAACTGAGTAATCCTGGACTGACGGCCCCTCACTCGGTGCGTAGATCCGCTGAATCGAAACACCGCGTCGATATGCGACCGCCTATCCCGCTCGACGGGCGACGAAGAGCGTCACCGCCGTCAGCGCGCCGAGAGAGACCAGCACGTCGAACCCGAGTAGTCGACTCCGAAGCGATTCGTCGCCGGACTCGTCGACGAACGTTCCGAGCACGCCGCCGACGAACCGCTTCGTCGAATCGATGACTGACTCGTCGGAATCGGCGGTCTTCCCGGGAGTGGTCGATGGTTCACCGGTATCCCGGTCTGAGGCGCCCCCGGCGTCAGCACTGCCGCTCGGACCGCCTTGTCCGCCTTCATCACCGCCCCCTGCGTCGGTGGTCCTCGCCACCGATTCGACCGATACCGACGGGGCGACTGCGCGGACGACACCGTCGACGAGGAGTTCGTCGACGGCCGGGATCACGTCGACGGCCGAAGTCACGATGAACTCGTCGCCGACGCGCTGTGCGCCGAAATCGACCTCGGCAACCCAGCGCCCGTCGGAGTCGACGACCGCGTTGGCCGTTTTCAGGAACTTGGGTTCTGTTCCGTTCGCAGAACGGATTCGAAGTTCGAGCTCGGTTCCGGGTGCCGCAGTCGTCGTCCCCGTGATCGACTGATTGGTCGTGTTCGCGACGCGAATCGGACCGACTGCGTCGATTGCCGCATCGACGAGGGCGTACTCGGTCGTGAGCGTTCGATCTTCGGCATCGAGGCCGCCGTACGCGCCGGTTTCGTTAACCTCGATTGACGCATTCACCGACTCTCCAGCGTCGAACCCCGCCACGCTGCCACCCTCGTAGGCGACGACGTAGGTGTCGTTCGCGGGATCAGCGACGACGGTCGCGTTCTCTTCAGTCAGTGCGTGCTGACGCGCTTCCTGATTCGCCGTCGACGCTCGTCGCGTGAGGGTGAGCGCGAACCGCGCGTCGGCGTCGCTGCCAGCGAGTGCGAAGAACGCCTCTGTCGGAGTCCCTTCCTGGCCGGTGAACGCCCCCGCGATCCCCGGGAGGACGATCCGATGGACGACGACGTCGCCGACAGCGATTTCGGTCGCAGTCGTCAACTGACCGGAGTCGACAGCCGCGGCGAGGTCGCCGCGTGTCGACACGTCAGTACCCATCGGTGCGACCCAGTTGCGCACCTCCGACGGCGTGGCCCGCTCGATGGCGACCACACCCGTGTGCTGGGCCGGGACCGCCGGATCGTCACCGGGGCGAACGGCGAGCGCGTACTCGTCCGGTTCGATCGACGCCGCGAGTCCTCCACCATCCACGTCGGCTGCGAGGACCGCGTCGTCGCCGCCCTCGCTGGGTGTCCCCACGCCGAAGACGTCCCCGCCGTCATCGGGGAGGGTCTCGGCACCGACCGCCGCGGCGGTGTTGAACCACACGTCGACAGTCCCGTCGCGGTTCTCGTCGGCGACAGTCACGTTGGCGCGGAATCCCGAATCGGGGGAGCCGACGGTCACCGTCGCGGTGTCTGTGTACCTGAGGTCGACGCCGAATTCGACGACGTCGCCAGCGTGTTCCTCGACGGTCGCTGTCCGAAGCGACGCGGCCGTCTCGTCGGCATCGACGACGTGGACCGGGATCGATTCGTTCGTCTCGCCCGTTCCGGCGTCCGTGACCGCGACCGTGTAGTTTCCGGGACCGGCCGCTGCCAGTGTCGACTCGTCGAACGCGAACGGCGTCGCCCCGTTCCCGTCGAGGGTGATGTTCTGCCGGGTGAGGACCGCAGTACGTGCGTCCAACAGGGTCGCTTCGACGACTCGGCCGCCGGAGTTCGCGCTGATCGATACCTCGATCGAGTCGGCGGTCGTGACGGTCCGATCGTCGGTATTCACGGTCAAATCCAGCGCTCGAAGCGTGGTGTCGACCGTTTCGTCCGCTGTCCCGTCATCGAGAAGCGTCGTGAACACGTAGCCCTCGCTCCAGTTTCGCGCGTCGGTGTCGAAGGTGAACACTTGGCTCCCGGCACCGGTGTCTCCGGCGAAGACGAACGCGCCGGATTCCTCCTCCACCTCGAAGGACTGCTGGCGGTCTGCGGAGCCGTCGTTCGCGACGAACGCGATCACTTCGCCCTCGTAGACGTTCGCGGACCCTTCGTCCTCAGAGACGGTCGCGCCCGCGTTTATCACTTCAACTGCGCCCGGTTCGATGGTCTCGGTGTCAAGTGAATCGTTCACGGCGTCGATTTCGACGTGCACCGCCGATCGCGGGTCGATCGCGGTCGACGAACTCAAAACCACCTGTCCGTCGTCGGCGCCGTCGGCGTCGAGAACGTAGCGGCTGGTCACGTCAGCGCCGTCGACGAGCACTGTGATGTTCTCCGAGAGCGTCAGCGCGCCCGACTCTCCGCCCGCCTTCGAGACGTCTTCACTGAACGGGATTTCGATCACGCTCTCGGTGTGGGTCAGTGTCGATCCATCGAGTGCGTCGATCTCGAATTCCGTGAGCGGTCCGAGCGTGAGCTGTTCTGGGTCTTGGTCTGTTTGCTTTTCCTTTATTGTTGCCGTAGCTGATCGGTCCTCTCCTTCGCTCTCATCAGAATATATTGCTGAAACCGTATCTTCATCTGAAACTTGGAGAATACCTTGACTATCTGAGAAGTTAATTTCAATAGATCCAGAAAATTCACTTCCATCACGGTGAGCCAACTTCACTGATTCACCACTAGTATATCCTATTGTGTCATCAGAATCTGACTGTGATACTAATTCGATATCAACTGTTCCATCGCTATTTCTGGATATACTATTAATAACCCCCGACCCATCCCCATTATTGTCGTATACAAAGTCCAAATATGTTATTTTATTATCTCCATTTACATCTGCAGCGGGGTGATTAGTTGTTACTCGCTTAACGCCATCTTCGACATCTTCCGATAGAATACTTTCTTGCGACTCTGTATCTGACTCAATATTCACGACATAGTCCTCACTAGCCGCTAGATCATCGTCGTCAACGGTGACGGTAATTGTCTCTCCATCCTGATACGTAGCGTCATCGAACGCGATACTACCTTGTGCAGCCGCGGTCGGGTGAACCCCAACACCCGCGAGGAGGCTGATTGAGAGGATCGATACCAGAAAGACTGCTCGAACGGAGTTCGTGTAGTCTGACATAGCATAGCTGGCGGAAAATCAGCAGGTGGCGGAGTGGATCGTCGCTCGCAGTACCGACCGGTAGTGAGAACTGGAATCGACCGCAATCGACCGTCTGTCCAACTGCACCCCGTCGCTGCTTCCGCAGAGGTGTGCAGATCTTGCTGTGAGTCGAGTAGGGGATGACGCTCCGATACGTCCGCATCTGTCTGTCGATTTTCAACCTACGTGAGACGTCCGATATTTGCTATAAGTATCCTTGTTTTCAATTCTCAAATTAGATACTTTATCGACTACTACTCGTGTTTTTACTATTATTTCATTGAAATTATCTCTCTGAATGACTGTACTTTAGTAGCGCTCGCAACCGATCACCCAACCACGCTCGCGGGTGAGGACGCACAAACGGTACCGTAGTTTGACGCCGTATTTGGTGGGGCACCCAACTATCGACAACAAAATTACTGTAACCGAAAGAACGAGGCCAATAGTTATGTATTCTCAGAATCATTAACTCGACTATGGCTCACCGCCGGGGAGAACGTGCACAAAAGGTCGTCAATCGGTGGGACCGCGTTGTAGAGAGTATGACTGCGGAGCCCCGTCGTCAACTGATCGTGGCATTGTTGGATGCCTCTCCGGGCGTTTCTGTGGAGCTCCCCGAGGCCGCAATCAATCCGAATGTCCCCACCGATCCCGAATCGCTGCGGATCGAACTCTGTCACCAGCACCTCCCGAAACTTGCGGAAATGGGGTTTATCGAGTGGGATACCGAACCGTTGAGGGCGACTCGCGGGCCGCGTTTCGAGGAGGTTGGCGTCGTCGTCGAAGCGGTTCATCGCTCGGCGGGCGAACTTCCCGACTCTCTCGTTTCCGGGTACCAGCGACTCGAAACCGAGCGGCGGCTGTCGTCTACGAACTGACGCCCGCACAACCGCTGAAGAATTTTGAGTAGTCCCGGGCGGATTCGAACCGCCGTCATAGGCTCCAAAGGCCCATATGATTGGCCACTACACCACGGGACTGTACTCGTTACTCTCGTCGCAGTGTTTGAAAACCCATCGGGTTACGACGACGCGATGCCGCTCCCGACGACCTCACTCGGTCGTGGAATCATCTCGATCGGTCGTCTCGGATGCCGAGGGGCAGTCGTCTTGCACTTGCAACTCGACGGAGAACCCGCCGCATTCCGGGCAGACGTGATACTGCACGTCGTACGCCGAGTCACATCCCTGGCATCTGTACTGGACCGATCGCTCCGCGTCGTTGGTCGACTCGCGGGGTCCCACTCCCGCGAGTTCGAGGAGACGGCTGATCGCCGCTGTCCCATCCATACCCGCTCCTGTTTCGCAGGGGTCTTGAAGATAGGGGCTTCCGCTGCCCTACTGGAATCGGAAATCGCTCAATCCGCGCTCTGTTCGGTTTCAGCGCTCTCGGTGCTGATTTCGAGGTGACAGCAGGCGTCGGTCTCGGGATCGAAACAGTCTGGACAGTCGTCGTTTCGGTCGATGATCGTGTCGAGTCGCTCCGCGACGAGATCGTCGATAACCGGTTCGAGTTCGCGCGCTTCCGTGCGGAACTCCGAGACGGACAGGACGTTCGCGAGGAAGCGCTCGATGATACAGTAGGTCTGGAGCGCGTCGCGTGCCCTGACGATTCCCTCGTCGGTGAGCGTGACTCCCTTGTACTTCTCGTGTTCGGCGAGCCCTCTGGATTCGAGCTTTCCGATCATCTCGTTTGCGCTCGCGGGGCTCACGTCCAGACGGTCCGCGAGCGCGCCGGTCGATGCGGGCCCGTTCTCCATCTGCTGGAGGAGGTAGATCGCCTTGACGTACTGGTCGGCCGTGTTCATCTCCGTCCTCCGTGTTGCGTCGTGTCTCGTCTCATTAGCGGGTGTTCATCAGCTTCGTGACTTCTTCGACACCTTCGGCTTCCTCCTCGCGGATCTCCACGAGCGTGTCGATGAGGTGGCCGCGGTCGATCCCGAACGTTGCATCCGACGCGCGCAGCGCCCCGATGAGGTCGTCGTAGAACTTGTACGCGGTCTCCTCGTTGCACAGCTGATCGTAGAGGATGTCGTCGAAGTCCTCGGGCTCGGTTCCGCCGTAGCGCGCTTCGACGAGCGTTTTGATCTCCTCGAACGGAATGCTTTCGGCGTCGAGTCCTTCGATCAGCCCTTCGAGTCGCTTGCGGTGCTCGGCCGACTCCTCCGCGGCGTGTTCCAAGAGCGTCTCGATGTCGGGATCCAACGTCGGCGCGTCCTCCAGCGACTGGTAGTGGTGATACGACCGAGCCTCGACGACCTCCTCGAGGACGATCCCGATCTGGAGGAGTCGCGCGAGCTGGTGGTCGGAAGTGACGCGGTGGCCGACGCTCACGGGTGCACCTCCCCGGTAGCGGGCGACACACGGTTCATACTCGTTGGGTGGGTAGTGACCGACTTAAGCGGTTCCCTCGCAACCGGCGTCGCTCACTGATCCGTTCGGAAACCGTTTTGCCGCCGGAGCGGCGAGTGCGGGTATGCTGTACGACGCGGCCGAGGAACCCGCATCGCTGACGCCCGCGGAGGTACGCGAGGCGTACGAAGCACAACTCCGAGCCGTCGTGACGGACCTCGGCGTCGAAACCGTCGCCGCCGACGCCGACGTCGATCTCGATACGGTCGCCGCGCTCGCCGACGGCCCCGTTCCGCACCTGCGAGTCGCCGACGCCGCGTCGATCCTCGCACTCGACGACGCCCGCCCGGACGCGGACTCGATCGTTCTCGAACTCCGCGATCACCTCCTGATGGCGATGACAACCGGCGTCGTCGACGTCGACGCCATCGCCTCGAACGTGGACCTCGATCTCACCGGACAGGAGGTCCAGCAGGCGCTCGAAGGGCGAACCGCGATGACGCTCGAACAGCTCGCGGCGGTCCAACGGTATCTCGCCGTCCGGAACGATCGCTGATGGTCCGCGCCGTCATCGTCGGCTGCGGTTACGTCGGTCTCGAACTCGGCCGACAGCTCCGCGAGGCCGACCACGAGGTGACCGGCGTCCGTCGGTCTGACGACGGGCTCGACGTCGTCGAAGCAACCGGACTCGATCCCTGTCGAGCGGACGCGACCGCTCCCAGTTCGCTCGCATCGCTCCCCGACGCGGAGTGGGTGATCTTCGCGGCGAGTTCCGGCGGCCGTGGTGCTGAGGACGCCCAGCGGGTCTACGTCGACGGCCTGCGCAACGTAATCGACGAGTACGCCGCCCGCGCGTCGCCGCCGGACCGACTCGTCTACACCTCCTCGACCGGCGTCTACGGCGACCACGGCGGCGACTTCGTCGACGAGGAGACGCCGATCGACCCCACGACCGAAAAGACGCGCGTCCTCGCCGAAGCCGAGCGCGTCGCACGCGAGGAGGCCGCCGCCGCGGGAATCGACGGGACGGTCGCGCGCTTCGCCGGGCTGTACGGTCCGCGCCGCTATCGGCTCGCGCGATATCTCGACGGGCCGGTGACGGAGGGGTACCTGAATATGGTCCACCGCGACGACGCCGCGGGCGGGGTCGCCTTCCTCCTCGACGCCGACGCAGCGCGCGGAGAGGTGGTCCTGGTGGCCGACGACGAACCCGTCGACAAGTGGACGTTCGCGGACTGGCTGGCCGCGGAGTGCGGTGTTCCCTCGCCGCCGAAACGCACGATCGAGGAGCGTCTCGACGATCCGGACCTCTCGACGGCCGCCAAGCGGCGTCTTCAGACCAGCAAGCGCTGTTCGAACGACCGACTCCGCGAACTGGGCTACGAACTCCGGTACCCGACGTACCGCGAGGGGTACCGCGACGCGATCGAGTCGTTTCGAGCAGGGACGAACCCCGACGACATCTGACTGTCGAAGGCGTCCTCGACGTGATTGGACCAGATCAGCTCGTCAGTTGTCCAGTGTCGGCCACACTTCGTGGGAATCTTCTTAGGGGTGCACTCTCACTCGGCACGTATGGGTCTGTCTCGCTCCGGCTTCGGGCAAGTCTCCGGCCAGGAGCTTTTCGATTCGGTCTTCTCCCTCATTCGGGCGTACCCGGCACTCACTCTCGCGACCCTCGTGGGACTGTTCGCGATCCTCGTCGGACTGTACGCGTTCCAGCGGTACAATCGGCCGATGGGCGCGCGGTTTCTCGAGGCGGTCGCCGGTCTCGACGAGGTCGCGGTGCTCCTCCATCCGAACCCGGACCCGGACGCGATGGCGACGGGGGTCGCCGTCGCGGCCCTCGCAGAACAGGCCGGGGCGTCCGCTTCGGTCCAGTACCCGGGACAGATCCGCCACCAAGAAAACCGTGCCTTTCAGACGGTTCTCGACCTCGACGTCGAACAGATCCACCACGTCAGCGACGTCGCGGCCGAACACGTCGTCCTCGTCGATCACAACCAACCGCGCGGGTTCGCCGGATCCGACAGCGTGCTGCCCTTCGCTGTCGTGGATCACCACCCGGGCGACGGGACGGGCGAGGCGTTCACCGACGTCAGAACCGACTACGGGGCGTCGGCGAGTATCGTCGCCGAGTACTTCGACGATGTCAACGGCAAACCGGTCCCGCCAGCCAAGCACGCGAGCGAGGTCAACGCCGCCTACACCATCCCCTCGACAGTCGCGACCGGGCTGCTCTACGGTATCCTGACCGACACGAAGCGGCTCACTTCGGGCTGTTCGGCCGCGGACTTCGCCGCCGCGGGCTTTCTGTACTCCGGCGTCGACGAGGACCAGCTGGATCGGATCGCCAACCCGGAGGTCTCGACCGAAGTCTTAGAACTCAAAGCCCGAGCGATCGCGGGTCGCGACGTCAGGGGTCCGTTCGCCGTCAGCGACGTCGGCCGCGTCTCGAACGCCGATGCCATCCCGCAAGCGGCCGACGAACTCGTGCAATTAGAGGGCGTCACCGCGGTCGTCGTACTCGGCGAGCGAAACGGCGTCGTGCACCTCTCGGGGCGCTCCCGCGACGACCGAGTTCATATGGGCCACACTCTCGAAGCCGCCCTGGAGGACCTCCGCGACGGCTCCGCGGGCGGCCACGCTCGGATGGGCGGCGGCCAACTCTCGCTGTCGAACGGGACGATCAAAACCGAATTCGGCGGCGAGATCTCGCGTGAGGCCCTCCGCGAACGGCTCTTCGACTCGTTATCTGGGGACGTTTAACCCGGCCCCCCGACTGCTAGCGATCCGACCTCCTGATCGCTGTCGATCCGATCCCACGACGCACTACCGATCCGACGCTCGTTTACCTACCTACCCCGTACGCACCGCTATGGCGACGAGTCAGGGGACCTGGGGCTATCGCGATCGGTTCGGCGACGCGTTCGCGAGGACGTACTTCCGGCGGTTCGGTCCGGGCGTCGCTTCGAGCATCGGCCTCGGGACGTACCTCGGCGAGCCGACAGACGCGCGGGACGAGCGATACCGCGAATCGATCGCAGAAGCGCTCTCCTCCGGGATCAACGTGGTCGACACGGCGATCAACTATCGTCATCAGCGCAGCGAACGCGTCGTCGGCGAGGCGCTCCGCCGAGCCGACGTCGACCGCGAGGAAGTCGTCATCGGGACGAAAGGCGGGTTCATCCCGTTCGATGGAGTGCGCTCGGATGACCCGAGCGCGTACGTGCGCCGGGAATTCCTCGAGACCGGTCTCCTCGACACCGACGACCTCGCCCGCGGGAGCCACGCGATCGCGCCGGAGTTCCTGGACGCGATGCTCGACCGCTCGCTCTCGAACCTCGCCGTCGACTCCGTCGACTGCTACTACGTCCACAACCCCGAAACGCAGCTTCACGCCAGGCCTCGGGACGAAGTGTACGACGCGCTAGAAGCCGCGTTCGAGCGCTTGGAACGACGGCGCGCCGCGGACGATATCGGCGGCTACGGCGTCGCGACGTGGGAGGCGTTTCGGGTGCCGCGCGATCACGACTCGTACCTGTCGCTCCCCGAGGTCGTTGCCCGCGCGGAGGCCGCGGCCGAAACCGTCGGCGTCGACGACGCCGGTCTGATTGCGGTACAACTCCCGTTCAACGTCGCGATGGCGGACGCGTTCACCGTATCCGCGCACCGACACCCGACGGAAAACAGAGACGTCAGCGCGCTTGAATACGCGCAAGCGGCCGGAATCGACGTCGTCGCGAGCGCGACGCTCGCGCAGGGGCAGCTCGCGTCATCGATTCCCGACGCCGTCGACGCGGAGTTACGAGGCGACACGAACGCTCAGCGAGCGATCAATTTCGCGCGGAGCGCACCGGGCGTCACGACCGCGCTCGTCGGCACGAGCTCTCCCGAACACGTCCCCGAGAACGTCGCCGCGGGGACGTTCGAGCCGCTCGGGGCGCGCGCGTTCGACGCCGTATTCGAGTAGCGTCCCGGTCGAAAATCGAGTTCGTTTCGAGCCTGCTTCGGTGCACTGAGTTGCCGAATCCCGTACAGCCAGACGGCCGTCGCGTCGCGAGTCGATAGCGGCTCTATCGGAGTTCTTTCCACTCGCGTTCGCAGCTTTGGCACCGACGCACCGTGAACACCTCGTCCGGATCGTTCTTCGTCTTCAACGACTCGCCGCATTCCTGGCAGTTCAGCCGCCCGTACGTGTCTTTCTCGAGCTCCCCCTCTCGAAGCCCCTTCCGAGTCGTCTTCATACTCACTCGGGTACGCGCCCGTACGGTAAAAAGACCCAGTCTCGAATCCCCGGTGTCCGACCGCAACAGTTGAAGTTCTCCGGCGGCGAAACGCCTCCGTGTCCCGGCGACGTCTCTTCGGTACGCTCTGTTCGCTGATCTTCCTCGTCAATTTGGGGCGAGTCATCTTCGCGCCGCTGCTCGGTGAGTTCATCGCCGTGTTTCAGATCGGCGAGGGGACGGCCGGACTGATCGCGACGCTCGCGTGGCTCGGTAGCGCGTTCCCGCGCGTTCCGACGGGATGGTTGCTCACGCGTGTTCCGCGTCACCGAGTGATTCTGGCTGCCGGAGGCGTCCTCACGGGGGCGTCAGTGTTCATCGCCAGCGCGACGTCGGTGGCAATGGTCGCCATCGGGGCGTTCCTGATGGGCCTCGCGGCGGGCGCGTACTTCGTCGCCGCAAACCCGCTGGTCAGCGAACTCTATCCCGATAGCGTCGGCTGGGCGCTCGGCGTTCACGGAATGACGAGTCAGATCGCGGCGGCGGCGGCCGCGCCGCTCGTCACGCTCTTTCTCACGCTGTTTTTCGACTGGCGGGTCGTCTTCGCAGCGATTGCGGTCGCGGCCGCTCTCGTCACGATCACTCTGTTTTTCGTGGCTCGCTCGACGACGCTTCCCGACGCTGGCTCGGCGGACCGCGACATCGTCGCCGCGATCCGCTCGGAGTGGCGGGCCGTCCTTCTCGGCGTCGTCGTCGTCGGTGCGACCGGCTTCGTCTGGCAGGGCCTGTTCAACTTCTACGAGCTGTACATGATCACGAAGGGGCTCTCCGACGCGACGGCGAAGAACCTCCTGACAGTGATCTTCGCGGCGGGCGTGCCCGCGTTTTTCGTCTCCGGGAGACTGGCGGACGAACTGCCGCGCGTGCCGTATATCCTCGCGATCATCAGCGGGTTCACGATCTGCGTGCTGGTGCTGACGGTCACCACCGGAGTCATCGCAATCGTCGTTCTCACGGCGGTGATCGGATACGTCCTTCACAGCCTGTTTCCCGCTGTCGACACCTATCTGCTCGATACGCTCCCCGATGAGTCGAGAGCGAGCGCGTACGCGTGGTACTCCGGCGGGATGATGGTCGTCCAAGCCACGGGCTCCTCGGCGGTCGGCGCGCTTCGCGAGGCGGGGTTCGCGTACGACGCCATCTTCACGCAGCTGTCGCTCGGGCTCACGGTCGTCGCCGTGGGGCTTCTCGTGCTCCAGCGCAGTAACCGGCTCCCGCAGTGAGCGTCCTCTGCTAATCCGTCGGCCGCGATCGGTCGTAGATGGCGATCGGGACTCGCTCGTATCCGTGGACGTGTTGTCGGGACTCCCAAGTAGTCCATAGACGTGTTGCCGGGACTCGCAAATACGTCTGGGCGTGCAGTCGGCACCCGCATTGACCGTGGCGCGCCCTCCTCGCGCCAGGATCGCCCCGCGTCGACGTGCCGAACAACCGCAGCCCGACGCGAGGTCGCTCTCAGATCACGGCGCGTCTGGCCGCGCGTTGACATAAAAATGCTCGCCGCCGGAACCCCCGCGCTTTTGCTCGTGCCGTCCTGAGGAGACTCCGATGGAGTACGTGCAATCGCGGGTGGCGACCCTCCACGACCTCGCGGACCCGTTCCCGAGCGCCCCGACAGATCGGACCGCGGTCGTCGTGCCGATGGCGGAGCGCGAGTACGAGACGCCCGCCGCGAACCGGGTGCTGGGCGTGCTCGAAGGGCTCGATCCCGCCCGGGTCGTCGTTCCCTTGCGCGCATCCGCCGACCGCGTCGCCCCTGTGCGCGAGTGGCTCTCGGGATTCGATCTGGATCTCGATCTGCTGTGGTGCGACGGTCCGCGAGTGGCCTCGTTGCTCTCGGAAGCCGGACTCGACGGCGAGCGCGGGAAAGGCCGCGACGTCTGGCTCGGGCTCGGCTGCGCGACCGCCGAACCGTTCGTCGTCGTCCACGACGCCGACACGACGACGTACGACGAGTCGTTCGTCCGACGGCTACTGTTCCCGCTCACGCGCGGCTACGACTTCTCGAAGGGCTACTACGCCCGCGTCGAGGACTCCCGCCTCTACGGACGGCTCTTTCGTCTCTTCTACGTTCCGCTCGTCCGCACGCTCGTGGAGGCGAACCCGGCTCCGTACCTTCGGTACCTCGATTCGTTTCGCTACGCCCTCGCGGGCGAGTTCGCGACGACTGCCGAGACCGCCCGTCGACTCCGCCCGCCGCGGAAATGGGGGCTCGAGGTCGGAACGCTCGGCGACGCCTTCGACGTCGCCGGATTCGACGGCACCGCGCAGGTCGACCTCGGAACGTACGAACACGACCACCGCGCGGTCGGCGGGTCGACCGGGCTTTCGGATATGAGCCGGTCGGTCGGCGAAACGCTCCTCCGGAGCGTCCTCGAACACGGGGTCGAGGTCGATTTCTCGACGCTCAGAGGTCGCTACCGCGAGACTGCACGGACGCTCGTCGATCAGTATGCGTTGGATGCGGCGTTCAACGAGTTGCGGTTCGACCGCAACCACGAGCGCTCGCAAGTATCCCAGTACGCGGCGGCGATCACCGAACCCCCGGAGGCCGACGACAGACTGCCCGCGTGGGAGGACGTCTCGCTCTCCCCCGACGCGGTGGCCACCGCGGCCGAAGCGGACCTCAAAGGTGCGGCGAATTCGGAGAAGAGCGACCTCGCCGCCGCCGACGTCCGGGGGATCGGCGAGTGACGACCGAACTGCAGACCGACGAATTGGCGGGCGTCGTCGACCTCTTCGGCGCGCTTACCCCCGCAGAGCTGCGACAGGCGCTCGACGAACTGGCGTTCAAGCAAGGCGGCGCGGTCGACGAACCGGTGGCTTCGGACGCCGTCGAGGACGCGGTCGATGCCTACGCAATCGTCCGGTACGAGCGCGACGGTCAGTCGTTTCTCGTTCCCGGCCCCGCCGCGTTTCCCACCCTCCCGGCGAACGCCGAGGACCTCCCGCACATCCTCGAGATTCCTGAGCGCGACGTCGACCGCGACGCCGCGAGCGACGCGGTCGAAGCGCGGCTCACCGCGGAAGCGGCTCGCGCCGTCGACGCGGGCGACGAAGCGGCGATGCGAGACGTCCTCGACGTCACGTACGACGTGGCCGTGTGGTCCGATCGAGTCGCCGTCGACGACCTCCGTGACCGCTTGGCCGACGCGCTCGATGAGTGAGAAGCGATTCGGTGTTTGCGGAGGGGGAGCGGTCTGAGGAGTGAGGGGAGCCGGAAGCGGTCTGAGGAGTGAGATGGAAGGAGGGCGATCCGAGAAGCGAGGAGAACGGCGTGCTCTCTCGGGGTTCACCGCGAATCCTTCACGAATCCTCAGCGGACAGTATAAGCACTCCGAGGTCGTACGTCCCTCTCAAGATGGAGCTCTCGCGTGTGGCGGCGCACGCACCGACCGCGGTCGACGGTGCGGGCCAGCAAGCGGCGGTCCTCGCACCCGTCCTCGAACGGGACGGCGAGCCGTACGTCCTCTTTACGCGACGCGCGGACCACCTCGGCGAGCACCCGGGCCAGATGAGCTTTCCGGGCGGGTCGCGGGAACCCGTCGACGCCGACCTGTGTGCGACGGCACTCCGCGAAGCGGACGAGGAGATCGGCCTTCGGCCCGACGAGGCGAGCGTCGTCGGTCGACTCGACGACATTCGAACAGTCACCGACTACGCCGTGCGGCCGTACGTCGCGCGGATCCCCGACCGCGAGTACGACCCGGACGAGCGCGAGGTCGCCGAGGTCGTCGCGCTCTCGGTCGCGGAGCTCACCGACCTCGACAACTACGAATCCGAACGGCGCGAGCACCCGACCTACGGCGCGCGGCGAGTCCACTTCTTCCACGTCGGCGACTACACCGTCTGGGGCGCGACCGGCGTGATGCTGCTCCAGCTACTCGAACTCACGACCGACTGGCGCGTCCCCGACGACCCCGATCGGGTCGTCGGACCCGACGCCGAGCTTCCGGTCTGAAATCCGAACGTCCGTCAGAATCTAATTCCTCCCGCTGGGACGCTACTGCTCGACGTCGTCGGTCTCTCGTTCGGCGGAGCCACGCTCGGTGGAATCCCGCTCGGCAGAGTCACGCTCCCGTTTGGGGATCTCTACCTGCAGCGTTCCCGCCTCGGTGACCGTCGCCGTCGCCTCTGCCGGATCGACTGAGACGCCCTCCGGGAGCGGCGCTCGACCATCTAACGAGAGCCCGCGGCCGGGGAAGCGCATCTCGAACCCCTCGTGGAAGTTCCGGAAGCGGTCGATTCTGACGCGGACCTCGTTGTCGACGAACCGGACCTGGACGTCCTTCTGCCGCACGCCGGGGGCGTCGAAGACGGCGAGGAACGCGCCGTCGCTTTCGAGGAGGTCGTACGGGAGGGGCGCTCGCTCCTGGAACCGCGCGACGCCGCGTCCGACGCGTTCGAGCGCGTCTCCGGCGATCGACTCGCCCAACTCCCGGAGTCGGTGCGGCGCGTCCGCGGGGTCGATCCGTCCGCAGTCGCTCATAACTCGATCGCCTCCAAACGCTCCGAAGAGCGGCAGTACGGACAGACGAAGTCGGCGATGCCGACCTCCTCGGGCATATCGTACGTATAGTGTAACTCGAACATATCGAGTTCGCACTCGTCATCGGTGCAGCGAATTTCGAGCGTCGTGGGCATACGGGCGGGTTGGCCCGCCACGCTCATAAGCGCGCGGGCTCGGGGCGGGAGCGGTTCGTGGGGTTGACAAAAGCGGTCCGCGTTTCGAGTGCTGGCAGACGGTGTTTCGAGTGCTGGCAGACGATGCCTCGATACGCGGCAGACGATATTTCGACTCGTTGCAGACGACGCTTCGAGATTGGCGGCTTACGCCTCGATTCCGAGGCCCGCGGCGTCGATAGCGGCGTCGACGCTCTCGTCGTCGTGGACGATCGCGCTGACAGCCCGCGTGATGGCCTGTGGCTCTTCGTGCTGGAAGATCGACCGCCCCATCGAGACGCCGGACGCACCGGCATCCATCGCGCCGCGGACCATCTCCGCGGTCTCATAGTCGGTCCCGCGGCTCCCACCGGCGATGACGACGGGTTTCCGCGTGGCTTCACACACGCGTTCGAAGGAGTCGGCATCGCCGGAGTAGGCAGTTTTGACGACGTCAGCACCGAGTTCCTCGGCGATTCGGACGGCGTGAGCGAGGCTCTCGGCGTCGTGCTCGTCGACGCCCGGACCGCGCGCGTAGCTCATCGCGAGCACCGGAATCCCGAACTGGTGAGCCGTTTCGGTCAGATCACTGAGTTCGGTCAACTGGCCGGGTTCGTGGTCGCTACCGACGTTGATGTGGAACGAAACGGCGTCCGCGCCCGCGCGGATCGCCTCTTCAACCGACCCGGTGCGCCGCTTGTCGTTCGAGTCGGGGCCGATCGAGGTCGAACCGTTGAGGTGGACGATGTAGCCCTTGCCGTTCTTGTTCGGGTGGACGCGAGGGGCGACGCCCTTCTGCGTGAGGACGGCGTCGGCCCCGCCGCGAGTGATCGCGTCGACGGTCGATTCGAGGTCGACGAGCCCCGTTACGGGCCCGAGTGTGATGCCGTGGTCCATCGGGACGACGAGGTATCGCCCCCCTGTCGAGATGCGGCCGAGCCGCGCGGAGAGTCCTGCGTTCATCGTGTGTTATCCTGTGGCAACCGTCGGTTATGTGCGTTCCGCTTGGGGCACACGTTGTTCGTATCCGCGCAGTGCTCCCTGCTTGAGTTCCCGGGCCTTCTCTTCGAGACGTGAGGCGACGGAGTCGGCAGATTCTCCGGCGTCGTTCCCCGCGGCCACGATATCGACGAGCGCGCTCCCGACGATGATCCCGTCCGCGCCCGCGGCCACGATTCGCTCGGCATGCTCGCCGGTCTTGATGCCGAATCCGACCGCCTTCGGCACGTCGTGGTCGGCGAGGCGTCCGAGGCTTCCCTCGGTCTGACCGGAGACGTCGTCCTGCGCGCCCGTGACGCCGAGACGCGCCTGCACGTAGACGTACCCCGAGACCTGCGACATAATGCGCTCCAGTCGCTCCCCCCGAGTCGTCGGCGCGACGATGAACACGAGATCGAGCCCGAACTCGTCGCAGGCGTCCCGGAGCGCCCCCGCCTCTTCGGCGGGAAGGTCGGGCACGACGAAGCCCGAGAGACCCGCCTCGGCGGCGCGCTCGACGAACGGACGCGGGCCGTTGCTCGCGGGTCCCCCGTCGTCTCGCGGCTCCGCCGCTCGACTGTCTGCGGAGCTCCGCTCCGCGCTACTCGCGTTCGAGGCGCTCTGCGCCTCGCTATCCCCGTACTGATAGATCAGGTTGTAGTACGTCATACACACGAGCGGCACGTCGACGTCGAGTTCCTCGACGAACTCGAAGAACCGCTCGGGCGTCATCCCGCCTTCCAGCGCCCGCACGACGGCGCTCTGGATCGTCGGCCCCTCCGCGATCGGCTCCGAGAAGGGAAGTCCGAGTTCGATGACGTCCGCGCCGCCGCGTTCGAGCGCCTCGACGTATTTCAGCGAGGACTCGTAGTCCGGATCGCCCGCGGCGAGATACGGGACGAACGCCGGGCCGTCAGCGAAGGCCGCCGCGAGTTCCGGGTTCGCCGCCGTTTCGGTTGTCACCGTTTCGTTCGCGTCCCCCATCTCAGATCCCCCCCGAGAACTCGGCCAGCGACGGCGCGGCCTCGATGTCGCGCTTCTCGGTCTCCTCGATCACCGTTTCGAGGTCCTTGTCGCCGCGGCCGGAGACGTTCACGAGGACGACGTCGCCCAGATCCTCGTAGTTCGATTCGAGGAAGCCCAACGCGTGTGCGGACTCCAGTGCGGGGATGATTCCCTCCAGTTGCGAGAGCCGGTGGAACGCTTCCAAGGCCCCGTCGTCGTCGACGTTGACCGCGTTCACTCGACCGTCGTCGACGAGTCGGGCGAGTTCCGGTCCGACACCGGCGTAGTCGAGTCCGGCGGAGACGCTGTGACTCTCCATAATCTGGCCGTCCGTGTCTTGGAGCACTTTGGTTCGCGCGCCGTGCAGCACGCCCTCGTTGCCCGTCGACAGCGACGCGGAGTTCGGCGCGACGCCCGCGTCTTCGTCGACGGAGAGGCTGGACCCGCCCGCCTCGACGGCGTAGAGACTCACACTCTCGTCGTCGACGAAGTTCGCGAACGCGCCCATCGTGTTCGAGCCGCCACCGGCGCACGCGAGCACGGCGTCCGGGAGACCACCGGTCTTCTCGCGCAGTTGCTCGCGCGCCTCCTCGGAGATGACCGCCTGGAAGTCTCTGACCATCGCGGGGAACGGGTGCGGGCCGACGACGGAACCGATGACGTAGTGGGTGTCCTCGACGTTCGTCGCCCAGTCGCGCATCGTCTCCGAGATCGCTTCTTTGAGGGTTCCCCGCCCCGTCGTCACCGGGTTCACTTCCGAGCCGTTGAGCCGCATCCGGAACACGTTCGGCCGCTGGCGGTTGATGTCGGTCTCGCCCATATATATCTCACAGGGCATATCGAGGTGCGCCGCCGCCATCGCCGTCGCCGTCCCGTGCTGGCCCGCGCCGGTCTCGGCGACGATCCGCTCTTTGCCCATATACTTCGCGAGGAGCACCTGTCCGAGGGCGTTATTGAGCTTGTGCGCGCCGCCGTGGACCAGGTCCTCGCGCTTCAGGTAGACCTCGCGCCCGTATCGCTCGGAGAGTCGCTCGGCGTACTGCGTCGGGGTCGGCCGCCCGCCGAAATCCCGTAGCCGCGCGCGAAAGTCGTCCATAAAGCCGTCCTCGTTTTCGAGCACGTACCGCTCGTAAGCGTCCGTCAGCTCTTCGATCGCTGGCATCAACGCCTCCGGTACGTACTGTCCGCCGTACTCGCCGAACTTGCCGTCCGCGTATTGCTGTGTCATCGTGTTGAGTCGGTGTGTTTCGTCTGTCGCCCGGTGTGTTCCGCCTGTCGTTCAGTGTGTTCCGCCCCGGCCGTGAGTCGTTCGGTGTTCGATTCGACGTCGCCGTCCATTATCGCGGTCCCGATCAAGAGCGCGTCCGCGCCCGCGGCGCGCATCCGGCGGACGTCTTCGACGGTTTTCACGCCGCTTTCCGCCAAGAGCGTCACGTCGTCGGGGACGTGGGGCGCGATTCGCTCGAAGGTCGCGAGGTCGACTTCCAACCGCCCCAGATCGCGGTTGTTGACGCCGACGATCTCCGCGCCGACATCGAGCGCGCGGTCCAGTTCCTCGCGGGTATGGACCTCGACGAGCGGCTGAAAGCCGCGGTCGCGCGCGGCGTCGTACAGCTCTCTCAGCGAGTCTGTCCCCTCCTCGTCGAGGAAGCGCGCGATCAAGAGGATCAGATCGGACTCGACCGCGTCGAGTTGCGCCTCGCGGACGACGAAGTCCTTTCTGAGCACGGGGACGTCCACCGCGTCGCGGACGCGTCGGAGGTTCTCCGTCGACCCGCCGAAGTGCTCCGGCTCGGTGAGCACGGAGAGCGCGGTCGCGCCGCCCGCCACCATCGCTCTCGCCAACTCGACGGGGTCGTCCGCTCGCTTTCCCTCGGTCGTCGGACTCGTCGGCTTGACCTCCGCGACGACGGGGACGCGACCTGCGGTCTCCGTCTCCGCGACCGCCTCTGGGAACGGTCTCGCGCCGACGTCGAGTCGCGTCTCGCCGCCGGGACGCTCTCGGGCCGCCGCGAGGATCGATCGCACCGCGGGGGCGAGTTTGTCCTCATTAGCGTTCATCTATGTTCATTAACGGACGCTTTTGCACATAAGGCTTGCGCGTCGGGGGCGATGGGGTGCCCGGTCAAGGTTCAAGTCCGAAGACGGGATACCGAAAGTATGGACATCGGGACGGACGTCGGAATCTTCGCCCGCGAGTCGGACCGGTTGGATCGGGCAGTCGAGATCGGTGTCGTGAGCGGCCGCATCGTCGGCGCGTCCTTTCCGGCGACGGCGGCCGAGGACGCCGAGACGGACCACCCGATTCTCGATCGGATATTCGCGTATCTCGACGGCGAGCACGACCACTTCGACGACGTCGACGTGGCGCTCACGGTCCCGACCGAGCACCGTCGCGTGCTGGACGCCGTCCGCAACGTCCCCCACGGAGAGACGGTCGCGCTCGCGCGGGTGATCCGGATGGCTGGCCTCGATCCGGACGATTCAGCGGACGTCGAGACGGCGCGGCGCGCACTGGCCGAGAATCCGGTGCCGCTTCTGATCCCCGACCACCGCGTGCGCGACGTGACGGGTGCGACGCCGGATTCGGTAGCGAGACGGTTACGAGCGATCGAATCGGCCTGACCGGCCGCTTCTGACCGCTCTGAACGGATCCTCCCAGCCGACGGAGCAGTCGGATCCGGCCACCGCGGCTCACCCGATCAGCGCCGTCGCAGGTAGAAGTATCCGATGAAGCCGACGACGAACAGCACCGTCGCGGCCACCGCGGCCACGCCGAAGCCCGGAAGCAGTCCGAGCAGTTGGGCGATCCCGGCGAGGACGAACGCCGCGGCGGTGATCAGTACCACGCGTTCGTCGTCCGACGTCGAGCGAGTCGTGTACACGATATAGCCGAAGACGCCCGATAAGACCGCGAATCCGAAGTCAGCGGCTCTCGCCACGATCGGATTGCCGGTGAGAATCGACGCGACGAGTAGCGCGAGGTAGCCGATGAGGATCGACTGCAGTATGGTCCGTGACCGGTATTCCATACGGATTCAGATCGCCCGAGACGCAAAAAGCATCGGTGTCGAGCGTCAACCGCTTCGGACCCACTCGACGACCGCGCCCTCGTGGACGACGAACTCCAACGCGTTCACGAGATAGTGCGCGATGACGACGACGACGAGGCTCTCGGTCAGGATGAACGCCGCCGCGAGGACGAAGCCGAGCGTCGCGGTTACCAGCACACCGACCCGCCCCTGCGCGCCGTGGCCGACCCCGAACGCGACCGAGGAGCCGAGCGCGAGAAGCCACGGCGAAACCCCGTAGCCCGCGGCGAGGACGCCGACGAGCGCACCGCGAAAGAGGAGTTCCTCGAAGGCGGCGATCACGGGGAGGACGACGAACAGGAGCGCCGCCCAACCGAGCGGCGAGTCGGGAGCGAGCGCGCGTCGCAGCCGCTCTCCCTCGCCGAGGCCGAACCGCGCCCCGACGGTCGCGCCCGCCTCGTTCGCGACGTAGAGCGCGACCCCGAGTCCCACGCCGAGCGCGGCTGCGTGCAGCGAGACCGCGTCGGTGGCGACGCCGAACGCCCACGCCTGGATCTCCGCGTACCACGCGCCCGCCAACAGGAGGACGCCGAAGAGCCCCTGCGAGACGGCGACGTTCGCGAGCAGCGACGCCGTGGAGAGATCCGGAACCGGTGGTTGATCCGTGTGCCGTGTCGTCGCCGACGGTTCCGTGCGTCTCTGCGGTTCCGTCGGTGTCCGCGACCCGCCGGTATCGGTGCCTCGCTCGTCGTTATCGATACGCGCGTCGTCGCGGACGGCGTGTGAATCGTCGTTGCCGACCTGTGAACTATCGTTGCCGACCTGTGAACTATCGTTGACGGCGCGGTTTCTGTCGCGTACCCGAACGCTGACGCCCGATTTCGGAAGGACGATCGTCTCCTCGGCGTCGTGTCGTGGCTCGCTATCGTTCGAACTTCGCGCCGCGCCGTCGGCATCCGTTCCGTCGATAACGCCGCGCGACGCGTGCGAGAGAAGAAGTAAGCCCGCGGTGACGACGATCGCGAATCCCGCGAACGTCGCCCACTGGGGCATCTTCGCTTACTGCGGGCTCGGACTGGACGGCCCGGAGACGTTCTCGTTGCCCTGCGAGAGCGCCGAACCGGTGATGCTCTTGAGGCGGTCGACCAGCGAGTCCTTCTCGGGCTCGCCCTCCAAGGCGATGTCGAGGACCTCGCTGATGTGGCTGACCGGGATGATCTCGACCATTTCCTCGTACTCCTCTTCGATCATCACGTCCTGCATATTCGCCGCGGGGATGATGACCCGCGTGCAGCCGGATTTCGCGGCCGCCTCGATCTTGTGGGTGACGCCGCCGACCGGGAGGACGTCGCCGCGGACCGAGAGCGAACCAGTCATCGCCAGCGACTGATCGACGCCCACGTCTTCGAGCGCGGAGATGACCGCGGTCGCGACCGTGATCGACGCGGAGTCGCCGTCGACGCCCTGCTGACCCGCCTGAACGAACTGGATATGGATATCCATCTCCGAGATGTTCTCGTCGGAGAACTTCTTGATGATCGCGGAGACGTTCGACACCGACTCCTGTGCCATCTCCTTCAACTGACCGGTCGCGATGACTTCACCGGGGCCCTGCGAGGGCGTTACTTCGGCCATCACGGGGAGCATAATTCCCGAGTCCTCGCCCATCACGGCGAGACCGTTGACGCGGCCGACCTGGTAGCCGTCGGACACCTGCAGTTCGTAGTCCTTGCGGCGCTCGATGTAGTCGTCCGCGAGCTGCTGTTCGATCGAGCGGCTGCGGCTCTTCGCGCGCAGCACGTGATCGCGCGTGACGACATCGGCGTCGCCGTCGGAGCGAGCGATGTCGCCCGCGACGCGGACCAGCCCGCCGAGATTCCGAAGCTTGAGGGTTAGGTGACCTTTGCGGCCCGCGCGACGCCGCGCTTCGAGGATGACCTCCTCGATCGCCTCGGCAGAGTACTCCGGCAGCCGTCCGTCCTTCGCGACCTCCTGGGCCACGAAGCGGGCGTACTTCCGGCGCATCTCGGGGGTGTCCTCGATGGTGTCGTCCATGTACACCTCGTACCCGTAGCCCTTGATCCGCGAGCGAAGGGCGGGGTGCATGTTCTCCATCGCGTCGAGGTTCCCCGCGGCGATCATGATGAAGTCCGTCGGGACGGGCTCGGTCTGGACCATCGCGCCCGAGGAGCGCTCGGACTGGCCGGTGATCGAGAACTCGCCCTCCTGGATCGCCGTCATCAGGTGCTGCTGGCTGCGGATGTCGAGCGTGTTGATCTCGTCGACGAACAGCACGCCCTTGTTCGCCTTGTGGATCGCTCCGGGTTCGACGCGGTCGTGGCTCGGCGTCTCCATTCCCCCTGACTGGAACGGGTCGTGGCGGACGTCGCCGAGTAGCGCTCCCGCGTGCGCGCCGGTCGCGTCCTCGAACGGCGCGGTCGTCGTGTCCGCGTTGTTGACGATGAGGTTCGGCACCATCGCGTCGCCGCCGCGTGACCCGTAGCGGAACGCGAGGTAGATCACACCGGCGGCGAGGATTCCCAAGAGGACCTGCCCGGCGATAATAAAGGAATAGCCGATGACGATCGCGATGATGATCCACATGAGGAACGAGCGCATCTGGTTGCGCTTTCTGGCTTCCTCTTTGTGGGCCTCGACGATCTGATCGCCTTTCCCGGCCGGAACCGTCCGGACTTTCGGGTTGTTTCCGTCGTCGGGGTTGTGGTAGACGAGGACGTCCTGTAGCTCCTCCGGCGGGAGAAGTTCGGACATCGCCTTCGCCAGCATCGACTTGCCCGTCCCGGGCGAGCCGATCATCATCACGTGCCGTCGCTGCTTCGCCGCCTTCATCACCACGTCGCGGGCGTGTTCCTGTCCGATGACCTGATCGACGAGTCGGTCCGGGACGTCGATCTCCCCGGTGGACTCGATCCGCAGACCGCCGAGGAGGTCGTCATCGTCGACGTCGTCTACGACTTCCGCGTCGACCTCGACGTCGCTCCCCAGATCGTCGATCGTCCGCTCGACGGGCGCTTGGGACTGCCCGTTTTGGCTTCCCGGCTCGTCGGCCTGCCCGTTCTGACCGCCGGGCACCTCGCCGCGCTCGTCAGGTCCGACGGAGGGGTCGGACGGTTCGTCGGCGACGCCGCGAGGGGCCTCCTCACCGCCGTCTGACGGCGGCGACTCGGACACCTCGTCGGTGACGCCGCCCCCCGATTCGGGGGCGTTCTCGTCGGCTTCCGTGTCGTTACTCATAGAATTCTTCGCTACCGTTACGGAAGGCCGCGCGACTGATATACTTTCTCCTCCAGTGCACCCCCACTGCATCCTCGAAATCGGGCGCCTCGTGCTATCTAAACGCTATTTCACGGAATCATCGAATCTCGCGGTATTTATAAGCAGTGCGACCGACAACTGAGGTATGCGGGGGTTCTACATCGGCCGGTTCCAGCCCTACCACAACGGGCACCACCGGATGGTCGAGGAGATCGCAGACGAAGTCGACGAACTCGTCCTCGGGATCGGATCGGCGGGCGATTCACACAGCCCCCGAAATCCGTTCACGGCGGGCGAGCGAGTGATGATGGTGACGAAATCCGTCGCCGAACTCGATCTCACCACCTACGTCGTCCCGATCGAGGACCTCGACCGAAACTCCGTGTGGGTGAGCCACGTCCAGAGTATGTCGCCCGCCTTCGAGGTCGCCTACTCGAACAATCCCCTCGTGATCCAACTGTTCTCGGAAGCGGGCGTCGAGGTTCGGCAGTCTCCGATGTTCAACCGCGACGTTCTCGAGGGCACGGAACTGCGCGCGCGAATGATCCGAGACGACGACTGGCGACATCTCCTCCCGGACGCCGTCATCGACGTCGTCGAGGAGATCGGCGGCATCGAGCGCATCCAGCGCGTCAGCGCGACGGACGCCAACGGCGACGCGGCCGACGAGTGAGGGAGAGACCGTGATCACGCTCGCCTCTGACTTCGGCTCGGCCTACCCGGCCGCGATGAAGGGGGTTCTCCTTCAGCGGACCGACGCGCGCCTCGTCGATATCGCACACGACCTCCCCCGCCAAGACGTCCGCGCGGCGGCGTTCTGGTGCCGCGAGACGCTCCCGCACTTTCCGCCAGCCGTCCACCTCGTCGTCGTCGACCCCGGCGTTGGAACCGAGCGGGACGCGCTCGTCGTCCGCGTCGGCGATCACGCCCTCGTCGGCCCCGACAACGGCGTGCTGCTCCCGGCGGCCCGCCGGATCGCCAAGTGGGACGACGACGAGCCAGCGATCGAGTGTTTCGTTTACGAGTACGACGACCCCGTGTCGACGACGTTCCACGGTCGCGACGTGTTCGCTCCGATGGCCGCCGCGGTGCACGAAGTCGGCGTCGGAGCCGTCGAGTCGCTCGACGGCGTCGCGCCCGTCGACCGGTTTTCGCCGTCGGCCTCACCCACCTCCGTCGTCGACTGTCGGTTCCCCGAGGCGACGGTCGATCACGACACTGCGACGGCACGCGGCGAGGTGCTCGTCGTCGACGACTTCGGGAACGCGATCACGAACGTCCCGGGTTCGTTCCTCGGCGGCCGAGAGGGCGAGACCGTCAACGTGAACGACGTCTCAGCGGCCGTCGCGACAGCCTTCGCGGACGTCGCACCGGGCGAGCGACTCGTCACTGTCGGCAGTCACGGCTACGTCGAGTGCGACGTCAACCGGGACCGCGGCGACGAGGCGTTCGGGCTCGTGCCCGGCGACGAGGTCGTCCTCGCGGGATAACGGCATTCCCATCACGGACCCGTACCAGTACCAGAAGAGATTACCGCCGGGGAGCAGACAGCCGAGAGCGAACTGCAGTCTGCACCGGATTTCGCAGTCCGCTACCGTTTCATTTCGCGGCGATGACGTCGTCGATGCGGACGATCATCGTCGCCGCCTCGGTCGCCGCGGTGACGGCTTCGCGCTTCACGGCGGCGGGGTCGAAGACACCCGCCTCGATCGGGTCGCCGATCTCGCCGTGTTTCCCCTCGGAGATGATGCCCGCGATCCCCTCGCGGTCGAACGTCGACCGGAGTTCGACGATCGCGTCGATCGGGTCCATCCCGGTGTTCGTCGCGAGCGTTCGCGGGATCGCCTCGACGGCGTCGGCGAACGCCTCGACGGCGAGTTGCTTGCGTCCCTCGACGCCGCCCGCGTTCGAGCGGACGTACTCGGCGATCGCGACCTCGGTCGCGCCCGCGCCGGGGACGACGCCGCCGGAGTCGATCGCGGCGACGGTCACGTCGACCGCGTCGTTGATCGCCCGTTCGAGTTCGTCGATGACGTGCTCGGTCCCGCCGCGGAGGAGGAGCGTGACGGTCTCCGCGGCCTTGCCGCCCTCGACGAAGGTGAGTTCGTCCTCGCCGAAGCGCCGGATCGAGATCCGCTCGGCGTGGCCGAAGTCGGACGCTTCGAGGTCGTTCACGTCGCCAAGCTGTTTCGCTCCCGTCGCGCGGGCGATAGCGCGCGCATCGGCGGTCTTCAGGCTCTCGAAGGCGACGATGCCGTGTTTCGCGAGGCGGTTCTGCACGCGGTCTGCGATCTTCTTGGTGCAGAAGAGCACATCGACGCCCGCGTCCGCGAGCGCGTCGGCGTAGCGTCGGAGCTCGGCGTCCTCGGCCTCGATGGCGGCTTCGAGCTGGTCGACCGAGGAGATGGTGTACTCCGCGTCGGCCTCGCCCTCGCGGACGTCGAGCTTCGTCGTCAGGACGGCGACCGTCGCGTCCTCGACGGAGCGGGGCATCCCGTCGTGGACGCGCTCTTTGTCGATGACGACGCCCTCGACCAGTTCGGTCGCCGAGGAGGACGCGCCCGTGCGGGTCAGGATGCGAACGTCGTCGGGGTCGAAGCGGTCGCTGCCGTCGTGGACCGCACGGACGGCGTCGACGACGTGGTGGGCCAGCACGTCGGCGGTGACGTCGCCGGTTCCTTTTCCGGTCATCGACGATTCGGCGACCGACGCCAGCACGTCGTCGTCGAGTTCGACGTCGAGCACCTGCTCGTCTATCGCCTCCTGCGCCAGTCGGGCCGCTTCGTAGTACCCCTCAACGACTACCGTGGGATGGAGGTCGTCGTCGAGGAGGTCCTCGGCGTGCGAGAGGAGTTCGCCTGTCAGGACCGATGCGGTGGTGGTGCCGTCGCCGACGCTGTCCTCCTGCGTCTGCGCGACCTCGACGATCATCTGTGCGGCGGGGTGCTCGATATCCATCTCCTCGAGGATCGTCGCGCCGTCGTTCGTGACGACGACGTTCCCCTCCGAATCGACGAGCATTTTGTCCATCCCGCGCGGTCCGAGCGTCGTCCGCACGGCGCTCGCGACGGCCTTCCCCGCTCGGATGTTCGAGCTCTGGGCGTCGCCGCCGCTGGTCCGCTCGCTGCTCCCGGAAAGAACGTACAGTGGCTGCATACGTGTCGACATTGTTATGGAAACCTCACGGAAAATGACGTTAGCAGTTCTATAAATAGTTTTTGGTAATAACGGTCAGAAAATCACTTAGAGAGACGCTAACAGACAGTCCGATTCCGGAGACTTTGGGGATCCGGCGCGGCGGGTGCTGATTCCGGGCGGTACGGTCCCAGGCGGCAAGTACAGCGTCCGGGCGGTGAGTACCGATCACTGTCGGCGCGTACCGAGATCAGGGTGCGAGTGTCGAGAGCGGGCGGTGACCCGCTCAGGATGACAACGGGATGTCGACAAGGTATATTTAGATCGCCGCAACAGTGTTCGACGATGCTGGAGTTGAACCACGGGTTCCGGGTCGTCGACTTCCACGCGCGATTGGACCCGAGCGACCAGGCGGAGGTCGCGAGTCGGGGTCGGGAGACGACGCCCGAGGCGCTCGAGCGCGAGCTGCACCAAGCTGGCGTCGTCAGGGCGGTCGTCTCGCCGGGTGGGCGCCCCAGAGACGAAGGCTACCTCCGCGCCAACAACGCCGTCGCCCGACTGAGCGTCGACCGGCCCTTCCTCGCGTTCGCCCGGATCGACGGCCCGCGCGATCCGAGTTCCCGTGCGACCGCGCGACTCCGGAACCTCACCGCGGCGCGCGCGCCGCATCACACCAGCCCCGCGGACATCGAACAGTACGCCTACGACGACCGGTTCCACGGGTTCACGCTCGCACCCGAGCGGGACGGCCTCCCGGACGAGGAGACGCTGGATCAACTGGACGACGTGGGGCTCCCGGTCGTCGTCCGCGCCGGACGCGCGTTCCCGCCCGCTGCGGTCGCCGATACCCTCCTGGGTCGCGAGTTCCCGGTCGTCTTGGCGGGGTTCGGCGGGTATCCACTCGACCGCGAGCTGATGGCGCAGTCAATCGATCTGCTCGGCGACTACGACCACCTGTACCTCGATACGCGGTACGTCCGCTTCAGAAGCGTTCTCGAACGTGCGCTGCTTGAGCATCCCGATCGGGTGCTGTTCGGGAGCGGTGCGCCCGAGACGCATCCGAACGTCGGCGTGATGGAAGTCCTGACGCTCGACGTGAGCGAGGACGCGATGCGCCGGGCGTTCTCGACGAACCCGGCGCGGGTCGTTCCCGCTCTCGCACCCGGGGAATAGGTACGCCCTGACCGTACGAGCGATCAGCGCCAGTCATATTTCGCGACCGCCCGGTCCGCGCGCTTCGAACAGCCGTGCGGGTTTCGCGTCGGGGATCTGTCCCGCGCCCGCGCGACGAGTCCGTCCGACCAGCCGGTCGCGACGCCGGAGACGACGTCTCGGCCGGTGCCGACCCATCCCGTCGGCGTGGCGTCGCCGCTGAGCACGTCGCGAGCGGCCGAAATCGCGTCGGCTCCCGCGTGCGAGACGATTCGACGCAGGATCGTCGGGCGCACGCCGTAGTTCTTGACCAGTCGATAGGAGAGCGCGCGGTACTTCCAGCCCTGGCTCCGCTCCTCGATGCCGCCGTCGGCCTCGAACTCCGTCCGCACGCAGAGTTCGGACTCCCAGCCGACGTCGTGACCGATCGCGGCCAACCGGTGGGCGGCGTCGCGGGCACCGCCGGTCTCGAGGTACTCGTCGAATCCGTCCAGATCGTCTAATACGTCGGATCGAAAGGCGACGTTGCCGCCGTTGAAGTACGTCACCGTTCGGTTCCGAATTCGGCGCGTCTCGGGCGACGTCGTCGTCATTCCCGCGGGCAGCGTCTCGTGGACGGGTCCGGTGACGACCGGCGCGCGCTCGATACCCGCCTCGATCGCCTCTCGCCAGGTCTCCTCGACGGCGAGGTCGTGTCGAAGGAACGCGACGACGTCGCCGGAGGCCGCGCGGATCCCGGCGTTGCGCGAGACGTTCAGCGTTCGATCCGACACCTCGACTAACACGTCGACGTCGTCGCGCTCTCGGACCATCCCCGTCGTCCCGTCCGCCGAGGGGCCGTTGACGACCACGACTTCGGCGTCAGGCGCGTATGCGGCCAATCCGTCGAGCGTGGCCGCGAGGTGATCCCGCCCGTTCAGCGTCGGGACCACTACCGAGAGCTCCATACCGGTCGGTTGCGATACGAGCACTTAAATGTCGCACCTCGGGACGGTCGCCGGGTACGCGCCGTATACGACGCGTAAACGACCTAATCGGCGATTAACCGACTTCCCATACGTATCGGTTCGAGACTCACTCGGTGGGGTCGCCGTCGACGCGTGCGGTCCAGTACGACACCGACGCGAGCGCGTCTCCGATCGACGTCGCTCCGATCGAGGTGTCGAGGTCGCGGAACTCTCTGGCGATCCCGTTCGGGATCTTCCGGTAGAACCCGTACGGGAGGCGGAAGTCGTGTTCGCCGTTCACCAGTCGAAGCCCGGCGTCCTCCACTAACCGTTCGACCTGCGCGCCCGAGTAGAGGTGCGACCCCATCGGAAGCAGCCAGTTGTAGACGATGCGAGCGCTGCCGCCGTTGAACGTGTCGAAGAAGACGACGTCCTTCGAGACGCGGGCCATCTCGGCCATAAACTTCGCTGGTGTGTCCGCGAGGTGGAAAAACCGCATCGCGAAGACCGCATCGAAGTGATCGTCGGGGAAGGGAAGCCGCGCGGCGTCACCGCGGAGGAACTCGATGTGGTCTGCGACCCCGGCCCGTCGGGCCTTCTCGCGGCCCTGCGCCAGCATCGCGTTGGAGATGTCTAGTCCGACGATGTTCGCGCCGCGTTCGGCCAGCATCGCCGTGAACCGTCCCGTTCCGCAGGCGATTTCGAGGATCTCCTTGTCCTCGACGGGACCGATGGCGTCGATGACGGCTCGCTTCTCGCGATCGTCGATGAGTTTCCCCCCGCGCGAGAATCGCTTCGAGTCGTACTCCTCGGCGACGTCGTCGGCTTGGTACCACTCCTTTCCTTTCACACTATCTCTCTGTCCTCACTCGCAGACTAAAACCGTACTGGATGCGTGCCGTACCGCGCAATCGATGGACGGCTCCGCTATTTCCGCTCTCGCGCGCGATATGCGACATATCCGACATCTTCTGTCCTTGTATGTGTATAAGGTCTACGGATTGTATTGTCACACTTGTAGGCAACCTTTACCAAGCGCGATTCTCTTGCGTTCTGTATGAGCACCAGTACCGCAGAGCTCAACGGTGACAACCTCTTCTCGGAGTCGGAGTACCGCGAGCGCCTCCGAGAGCTACCGCCGAGCGCCAAACTCGTCGCAAAAGTCCTCGAAAGCGACGCGCCGCTGTCGCAGGGCCAACTCGCCGAAGAATCGCTGCTGCCGGATCGGACGGTCCGCTACGCGCTCAACCGACTCGAAGACGCCGACCTCGTCGGTTCGCGCTACAGTTTCAAAGACGCCCGAAAGCAAGTTTACTACCTCAACGCGTAGTCGCCCACATCCTCTCCTCGACTGGAACGACACCACCCATCGACTGGAACGACACCACCCATCGACTGGAACGACACACTGTCGTTGTCACCGATCCTCGTCGGGCCTGCGGCAACGTTTTCTATCGTCGATCTGAACTCAGAACGTGACCACCGCGTCCGCCGATCTCGTCTCGATCCGCCGCGTTCCCGTCCCCGACGATTCGGTTCCAACCGGTGCGACCAACGCCTACGTCGTCGGCACCGGTCCGGCGCTGCTCGTCGATCCCGCGGACAGAACGTCGGCCCTCGACGACGCCATCGCCGACAGGAACGTCGAGCACATCGCCCTCACCCACGCGCACCCCGACCACGTCGGCGGCGTCGCCGCCTACGCGGATGAAACGGGTGCGACCGTCTGGTGTCGCCGCGGTCGCGACGCTCGTTTCACCGAGGCCACCGGCATCGAACCGGACCGAACGTTCATCGAGGGAACCTCTCTCCCGATCGGTGACGGCGTCGACGTCTTCGACGTCCCCGGCCACGCGCCGGATCACGTCGCGTTCGAGACCGCGGTCGGAACCCTCTGCGGCGACGTCGCCATCGCTGAGGGCAGCGTCGCCGTCGCGGCCCCCGATGGCGACGTCCGCGCGTACCTCGTCGCGCTCCGGCGGCTCTACGCCCGAAACCCCGCGCGGCTCTTTCCGGGTCACGGCCCGACCATCGAGGAACCGCGGGCGGTCTGTGAGCGATTGCTTCGACGGCGACTCGACCGCGAGCGCGACGTGCTCGCGGCCGTCGAGTCCGGCGCTCGCGACATCGACGCCGCTGTCGACGCCGTCTACGACAGAGACCTCACGGGAATCCGCCGGTTCGCGCGGGCGACGATCCTGGCGCACGTGGAGAAACTCGCCGCCGAGCGTCGCGTGCGGTTCGACCGCGAGACCGAGACCGTCGCGCCGTATTGAACGCGGATGCCTGTCTGCTGTGCTGCGTGCGGCCTCCCGACCGCGCCGCCCAGCGTCGTCCATCGCCTCAGTCGCGCAACCGGGAGCGTTTTGTCCGCGTCGGTTCGAGAGACGCTGTGAACGACGGACCGTCGCTCGAAACCGAACTCGACCGCGCCCGCGACCTGTCGGTGTCGGAACTGGCGGACGCCATCGAGTCCATCGGCTTCGAGTGCACGCGCTGCGGCGCGTGCTGCAAGGGCCACGAGCGCGCGGACGGCGAGGGAACGGAACCCCACACGGCGACGGTCTTTCCGGACGAGGTTCGGGCGTTGCAGTCGGCGGCTCCCGGATCGAACACCGGAGAGGACGCGGACGACCCGGGGGAAGAAGGTGCAGACGATGGGGAGGGGGCAGACGACGGAG
>NZ_VJXQ01000001.1:669570-786806 GCF_007655485.1 Halobellus captivus | reverse complement strand
CAGACAACGGAGACGACGCAAACGACGCAGACGCGGCTAACAGCTACGACTGGCGCGACGTCGCCCGCCCGATGCCGTACGGGGTCGTCGAGGGGGCGGACGGCCCGGAGGGCGAGACGTTCGAGTGGGCGCTCCAAACCGACGCCTGCGGAGATTGCACGTTTTATGAGGAGGTCGGCGAGCGAGCGGACGGGACGCCCAAAGGCGGCTGTCGCGTCCACGAGGACCGGCCGCTCATCTGCGAGACGTACCCGTTCAGCGTCGCGCTCGGCGGCACCAGCGAGCCGATGGGCCAGGCCGTCGACGAGGAGGGAATGGTCCGCGCGCACGAGTGCGAGGGGCTTGGACGTGATATCTCCCGTCCGGACGCCGAGGAGTTGGCGGCCGCGCTCAAGGAGCGCGCCGTTCGCGAGTTAGAAGAGGCGATCGGCGTCCGCGACAACTACGAACCGGTCGACGCCGACGGCGTGGTCGTCTACGACTCCGAGGGACCGAAGCGGCCGGACGGCACGCCGGTTCACAACGACGAGACGGTTCACGACGGCAAAGCGGGTCACGACGACTGAGAACACCGCTGCCTCGCGCCGGTTACGATCCTTTCTTGAGACTCCCATCCCAAACGGGCGGTAATGACGGCCGATCTCTTCGAGCGGATCGCGGGGGCGACCGAGGGCGACGAAGTGCGGCTCACGCTCGCGACGGATTCCGCCTCCGTCCGCGGCGTCGAACTCGACTCGCCGATCGTTACCCGAGTAGCGGCGGTGCGCGAGGAGACGGTGGACGCGAGACAGAAGGACGTCGACATCGACGGGATCGTCGATCGCCGAATCCTCCACCTCGCGCCCGTCTCCGGCGACGACCGGCACGAGGCGTACGTCGTCGAAACGCGCAGCCCGGTCGTCGGTAGGGAGACCGTTTGTCCGCTGCGGGCGCGTCCCCGATCGGGATGCGGCCCGGCCGACGAGCTCGCAACGCTCCCGGTTGTCGGCGATATCGACGCGATCGAGGTTCGGCCATAGGTCGCCGATTCCGACTCGATTCCCTCGAAGCGAAACCACTACTCCCCGTCCCGACGAGCGTCCGCTATGCGAGTCAGCGTGATCGGCGGTAGCGCGATCGGCGAGGCGGAGGCCGAGACGGCGGCGACGCTCGGCAGGCTCCTGGGACAGCGCGGCCATACGGTGGTCTGCGGGGGGCTCAGCGGCGTGATGGAAGCGGTCTGTCGCGGCGCGTCCGAGGCGGGCGGGCACACGATCGGAATCCTCCCGACGGACCGCCGCGCGGACGCGAACGAGTACGTCGACGAGGCGATCGCGACCGGAATGGGCCACGCGCGCAACGCGCTCGTCGTGATGAACGGCGACGCGGTCGTCGCGGTCGACGGGAGCGGCGGGACGCTCTCGGAACTCGGTTACGCGGCCGTCTACGACCGGCCGACGGCCGGGCTGGGAACGCACGACGCGGCACACGTCGCGGCCGTCGAGACGCCGGAGGAAGCGGTCGAATACGTCGAATCCGCGGTGTCAGAGGAACCGTAGCTACTGGGCGGTGAGATCTACCAGGTGCCGTGGAACGTGTCGAACTCCAGCGAATCGAGCGGTTCGTCGCCGACGGCGATCCGGTACTCGCCCGGCGTGAGCATCGGCTTGTGGAACCGGGGGCCGTCGTCGGTCGTGATCCGGGGACAGCCGGTGTTGACGAACGCGTCCATGTCGAAGTTCCTGAGCCGGTCGGGCGTCACCTCGTCCATCGTGATCAGGTAGGCGTTCTCGTTGTCCTCGATGATCGACTCGGCGATCTCCATCCGCCCCTGTCCGATCTTCGTACAGAAGATGACGCCCCATTTCTCGGCGTCCATCGCGCGGTGGACCGCGCCGTAGCGCTGTTTCATAAACTTCTCCGTGTCGGCGACGGTCACGACGTTGTTCACGGGGTCGGCGATGAGCACCTTCTTCTCGGGGTGTTCCATCGCGAGTCCGAGCGGGTGGAACTTCCCGCCGCCGACGTAGAGGACTTGGTCGGCGTCGATGTCGGCGGAGGCGTAGTTGCAGCCGAGCACCTGGCCCTCGAAGGTGAGTCTGTCGTCGCCGCGGCGGGTGTGGACGTCGAACCCGCGCGCTTCGAGCCACTCGACCATCTCCTCGAAGCGGTTCATATGCTGGGCGGTCGTGACGAGGCCGACCTCCTCCTCGGGGAGTTCGTCGACGGCCTCTTCCAGAATCGGGAACGGGTCGACGTTCGAGAAGAGCGGGACGTAGATGATCTTCTCGGACTCCTTCATCGGCGAGTGGCCGAAGTGGACGAACACGTCGGTTCGGCGCATCAGATAGGTATCGAGATCGCACGCGCCGTAACAGGGCTGGCCCGAGAGCATAAACGTCACGTCGTCGTCGCACAGTTCGCGGAGGTCGTCGGCGACGGCCGGACCGCGGCGCTTCAGCCCCTCGGGGAACTGCAGGCCGACGCGGTTCGCGTCCCGCTCTTCGATCGCCTCAACGATCCGGTCCAGTTCGTAGTCCCACTCGCGGTCGTGCTTTAGCGACATCCCGGTGTTTCGGAGGTCTCCCTCCGTGGCGGCGTCCTGGCTCATTGGAACCTCGTAGCGGGCCGACGCCCATAACGTCGGCGGTTCCGAGACGCCCGAAAACGAGCGTGTGAGTGTGTTTCGTGACGAGTGCGCATCGACCGCTACCGCGGCTCCCCGTCCGATAGTATAAAACGCCTCGCGTCCGAACGGGAAACGATGAGCGTCCAGACAGATCGACTCGAAACGCTCGGTCGCGAACTCGGCGAGGCGATCGCCGAGACTCCCGAGTACGAGGCGTTCGAGGAGACGAAGGCGGCCGTCGAGGCCGACGACGACGTGCAGGAACAGATCGCGGAGTTCCAGGAGCGGCGGGATCACTTCATGCACGCCCGACAGATGGGCAACGCGACGGAGGAGAACCTCCAGCACGTCCAAGAGGCCCAGGAGGAACTGCATTCCATGCCCAAGATGGCCGCGTATCTCGACGCCCAGGAAAACCTCCAGGCCCGTCTGGAGACGGTCAACGAGGCGATTTCCGACCCGCTCGCGGTCGACTTCGGCGGCGAGGCTGGCGGCTGCTGTCACGACTGAAATCGGCGTTCACGACCGTTTTTGCGCGTTCTCGGACTCTCGTATCCGGATTTGATCGATCACTGATCGCCACTCACGCTCGCAGTGAAGATACCACATACTCTCACGCGACAGCGGTTTTACTACGACTTGCGGCAATCTGTAGTAGTTTATGGAGACCAGCTACTCGTTCCTCCTGGTACACGGATCGTGGCACGAGGGATCGGCGTGGGATGATGTCGTTCACCACCTCGAAGAAGCAGGTCATCGAGCGTACGCGCCGACCGTGGCCGGACACGGCCCGGGCGTCAATAAAGACGTGACTCACGCCGATTGCGTCGACTCGATTGTCGAATACGTCGAACGAGAGGATCTGTCCGACTTCGTGCTCGTCGGCCACAGTTTCGGCGGAACCGTCATCGCGAAGGTAGCCGAGCGGATGCCCGATCGGATCAGTCGGTTGGTGTTTCAAAACGCGTTCGTTCCCGAGGACGGGAGTAGCCTCGCGGATGAAATCCCGCCGCACATCCAGGAGTTGTTCGAAACATTGGCCGCACAGTCTGATGACAACACGATAATGCTTCCCTATGAAATCTGGCGGGACGGATTTATCGGCGACAGCGATGAATCGCTGGCGAGAGAGACGTATGAGTACCTCTCGCCGGAGCCGTATGCACCCTTGGTCGCGAGCCTCGATCTGTCGACGTTCTATGGCCTCGAAATCCCGTCGAGTTACCTCTATTGCACCGAAGACGTCGCACTCCCTCCCGGTCCGGAGTGGGGATGGCATCCGCGGATGTCGAACCGATTGGGTGTCTACCGGCTCGTTACGATGCCGGGAAGTCACGAAACGATGTTCACGGACCCGTCGGGACTCGCCGAATCGATACTCAAAGCCGGAAGAGAGTAAACGAACGGCCGCGGGTTCTACGACACTCGGTTGTCGGCGGTATTTTCAGTCAGCTAGTTGGGGTGTGGGTGCGAGCGTTCAAATACCAAAACGGGACCACGAGCGGTATGCTCGCGATCGCTGGCGGAAAGGGGGGCAGCGGCAAGACCACCACGACGCTCGGGGTAGCCCGCGCAGTCGACGGCCCGAGCCTCGCGGTCGATGCCGACTGCGACCTGCCGAATCTCCACGCGCTCGCAGGCGTCCCGCGCGACGCGCCAGCCGGTGGCCTCGGACATCCGGACCCGTCGACGAACGGGGATCGGACCCGCATCGTCCCGGCACCGCGCGACGCGCCGGACGGGATCGGCGGTCGGCTCCGGCGTCTCCGAGCGCGCGAGCGCCGCTGTTCGATCGCGCGGTCGTCAACCCACCCTGCCGTCGACGAATTCAGCGGTCACGACACCGACGGTGGCGACGCAGAAGCCGTCCTCGTCGACTGCCCGGCGGGTGCGGGACCGGACGCGACCGTTCCCCTTCGCGTCGCCGACGGCGTTCTCGTCGTCGCGACGCCGTGTGTGGCCGCTCTTCGCGACGCCGCGAAGACCGCAGCGATGGCGCGCGCGGTCGGCACCCCGGTCGTCGGTGGCGTGCTCACGCGGGCGCGACTCGTTCCGCCGGGCGTCGAGGATCTCCTCGGCTGTCGGGTCCTCGCGACGGTCCCGGACGCGCGCGATCCCCTCGAAAACCCGTCTGTCAGACGCGCGTACGACGATCTCGCTGTGAGGTTGTTCGATTGACCGAAAGCCTAAGCCGGTCGACTCCGTATCACCCTTCGTGTCTACTCGGCTCTCGACTGGCATCAGCGTCCTCGATCGCCAACTCGACGGCGGGATCCCGCCGGGGAGCATCGTGCTTCTCGCGGCCGACCCCGCCAGCCAATCGGAGCTGTTCCTCTACGAACTGACCGCCGTCCGGGCCTCGCTGTATCTCACGACGATCCGCTCGGATCAGGCCGTCCGCGACGCGATCTCCCGCACGCCGGGGCACGTCGGCGATCCCACGGTACGCGACGTCGGCGGCAACGCACCGCTCGACACGGCGAACCGCTTCGTTCGCGACCTCCCGGAGGGCGCAAACCTGATCATCGACGTGGTCGACGTCTTAGAGGAGACCGAACCCGCCCGCTACCGACAGTTCTTGAACGAACTCCAGACCCATATGGTCAACACCGGCGGGCTGGCCGTCCTCCACGGGATGAAGGGGGGAGTCGAACCCCGAAATCGGGGCTACACGAAGCATATGTCCGACGTCGTATTCGACCTTCAGACGAACATCAAGGGCTCGGACATCGAAAACCGCCTCGCTGTGCCCAAGTTCCGCGGCGCGCACCCGCCCGAGGAGACCATCAAGCTCCGGCTGGGCGAGCGCGTCACTGTCGACACGAGCCGCGACATCGCGTAGTCGGTGTCCGGCGCTGAACGCATATCGGCCAGCCGCCTCCGGCGTTGAACGCGGTTGACCTCTCTTCTCGGGCGCTCACGCGACGACGCCGAAGTACAGGAACGTCGCGAGCGTGACTCCGATCGTCAGAAGCGACCAGTTCCGGGGCGTGTCGAATCCGCCGAGATCGACGCGCTTCGTGAACAGCGAGAGGAAGTACGGAGCGAGCGGTAGTAGCCGCCAGAGGAGCGGTACCTCGCGTCCGGCGCCGTACTGAAGGAGGAGCGTCAGGCCGACGGTACAAGCGGCGGCGACGGCCGCGACCCGCAGGTCGTCGGTTCCGGGGAGTTCGGCGGCCGAGCGGGCGTCCTGCGCGGTTTCGGTGTCCGGGTTGGCGTCTCGCTCGATTTCGGCGGGCGGGCTGACGTCCTGCTCGGTGTCGGCGTCTTGCTCGGTCATCACTGGATCGTTTGTCTCTCACCGTCCGGCGGCCGTGGGGTTCGATCGGCGAAAAAGCGGAAGGGGAAGCCCTCCTCCGGACGCGCCGTTCGATCGCTGCTGCGGCGTTACTCGTCGATGTCGCCGTCGAGTTCCTCTGCGAGTTCGTCGGCGTCGACGTCGACGTCCTCGACAGCCTCTTCGAGGTCCGCGGCGTCGAGACCGCCAGCGCCGCCGCCCATCATCCCGCCGAGACCGCCCATCATCCCGCCCATTCCGTCGATCGTCTCCTGGACGATGACGCGGTCGAGATCGAGTCGGTCCATCACGTCCTGGGCGATCTGCTGCTTCGAGAACATCCACTGCTGGTTCATCGTCATCTGCGGCGTGGCCTCGATGTACAGCGTCTCCTTTTCGGTTTCGACGGTCTCGAACTCGGGCTCGGCGTCCTCGCCGTCTTCGTCGTCTTCGTCAGTATCCTCGTCGTCCTCGACGAGCTGCTCTTCCTCGACCGTGTCCGTCTGGATCCAGACCTCGGGAGCCTGCTGGAGGTACATCTCCAGCATACTCGCGGCCTGCTCCTCGCGGTCGTCGACGAGTTCGAGGATCTCGTACTCGTATTCGAGGTCCTCACCCGCCAGCGGGTGGTTGAAGTCGACGCGCGCGCGGCCGCTGACGATCGTCACGATGCGGCCCTGCTCGCCGTCGATCTGGACCTGCGCGCCGGGGTAGCGGCTCTCCTCGTCGATCTTGTTGGCGCTGACCGTTCGCACCTGTTCGTCGTCGTACTCGCCGAACGCCTCGTCGGCGGCGATTTCGACGGTCCCGGTGTCGCCCATCTCCGAGCCGATGAGCGCCTCGTCGACGCTCTCGAAGACGTGCCCCGCGCCGACCACGATGACGCGCGGCTCGAACTCGTACTCGTCGGTGTCGATTTCGGCCTCTTCGGCCGTTTCCTCGTCGGTGGTATCGACGACGGTGCCGTCGTCTGCGGTCCGGAGCGTGTAGGCGAGACGGACGAAGTCGCCGTCCTGAATTCCGTCGGCGACCTCTTCCGCGTCGGCGTCTGCCTGCGATTCGGCGTCGTCCGCCTGCTGTTCGTCACTCATACGCGGACAATCTCCCGTGCGACCCTTAAGAATCACGTTTCGGCTCGCGAGGTATCCGAGGGCTCAGATCGTCCTGTACCGACGCCCGAGGGCCCGGACCGTACTGTTAGGGCACTGAGGTCCGCCGACGACTTCAATTCGATCGAACGATCCCCAGAAGCGCTGAGGGGGAGTGCCCCGTCGGTGCAGCGAAGATTTATCACGAATGACTCTGAATGTCTCCTGTGATCATATGCCACAGTCGACGTTCGTCGCGAGCTTTCTGCTCGGAATCATCCTCGTGGCAGCACTGATCGGCCTGCTCTCGCGCGGGCGGTTCCGCTACACGCCCAGCTTCGGGAACGGTGACGGCGATCTCGCGACCGGAATACTCACGCTCGCGCGGAGGCCCGTCACGTGGACTGTCTCGTTCCTCGCGGTGGCGATGTTCGCCGGGATCGCAACGGTGCTCGCCGTCGGCGGGTTCGACGTTTCACCGAGCGTTGCCGGGGGGGCAACCGCACTCCTCGCGGCCGTCGGAACGATCGTCCTCGTCGGCTACGTCTTCTACGGGACGTTCGTCGCCGCGCGGTCCCGGGGACTCCACGCGGCGCAGGCCGCCGCCTTCGGATCATGGGCCGTCGGACTGCTCGTGCTCGTCGCCGTCGCCGCGAGCCTCGTCGGACTTTTCTGACAGATGAGCCTATCCGCCGCCGTCAGCCGATCGAAGCGGTTCTCCGCTCGGAGCGTCCGGTTGGCGGCACTCGTCCTCCTCGCGGAAGTCGTCGCAGTCGGGACGTACCTCGCCGTCGCGGAACCGGAGATCGATGCCGTTCGATATCTGGTCTATCCGTTCGTCTGGATGAACGTCGGCCTCGCGGCCACGGTACGGGTACAGATCCCGGACGCGGACCGTCGCCTCAGACTCCTGGCTGGCGCTCTCGCGATCGGGTACTTCCTCGCGCTCGCGTTCCTCTCGGGACTCGTCGGACTGGAGTTCAGGCATTCCCACGCACACGCACACGTCTCCGGACTCCAGGTCACGCTGGCCGCTCCCGGGTGGGGACCGCGGATCGGATACGGCGGCTCCCTCCTCACGCTGAACTTCGTTCCCTATCGGGTAGTGGGCTATCTGTCGCTCGCGTTCCTCGTATACGCCGCCGCGCTCAACGCGAGCCGTCGGGCGCTCTCCGGCGTCGTCGGCGTCGCCTCCTGCGTCGGATGCAGTCTCCCGCTCGTCGAATCGGCCGCGGTGGGCGTCGTCGGCGGGGCCGCCGCGCTCGCCGCGGTCGAGCCTTTCAGCGTCGACCTCTCGACGCTCGGCTTCGTGCTCGCCGCGGGACTGCTTTCGGTCTCTCTCGGCGGGAGTAGTCGGTGACCCGCGATGTCTCGCCATCCGCTCCTCCGTGCGTGTACGACGGTCCTCGCGCTGCTCGTCTCCGCCGCGCCCGTCGCGGCACACGCCGGATCGGTGGGCCTCGCCTCGCGGGGCGCACCGGTTCCCTCCTGGTCGGTGATCGCCGCTGGCGCGGCGGCTGTCGGTGCGTCCTTCCTGTTCACGAGCCTCCTGACGGACCGCCAGTTCGTCGAACGGGTGCCGCGCCGCGGGTGGTCTCTGCCGCCCGTCGCTCCGATTTTCGTCGGTGTCGTCCGCTGGACGGCAGTCGCCGCTGTGCCGCTCGTGATCGTCGCGGGCGTGATCGGCCCCGACGAGCCCGTGGCGAACCTCCTCACGCTCGTGGTCTGGATCGCGTGGTGGGCGGGCTACACGATGACGACGTACGTCGTCGGAAACACCTGGCCCGCGCTGAACCCCTGGCGGACCGTCGCGCCCCTGTTTCCAGTCGAGCCCCGCTCGCTCCCTCGGCGGGTCGGCTCGTGGCCGAGCGTCGCCGGGCTCCTCGCGCTCGTCGCTCTCGAAGTCCTGAGCCCGGTCACCGGCGATCCGCGACTCCTCGCCGCCGCGGTGGTCGGTTACTCGCTCGTCACCGTCGCGGGGGCGGCCGCCTTCGGCGACGCCTGGTTCGACCGCGTCGATCCCGTGGCGCGGATGTTCGCGCTCTACGGCCGCTTCGCGCCGATCCGTCGGACGGACGCGGGTCTCCACATCGGTCTTCCGGGCGCAGGGCTCGCGCGCGACTCGACCGTCTACGACCCCGACGACGTGGCGTTCGTCGTCGCGCTCGTCTGGGTGACGACCTTCGACGGACTCGTGGCGACCGCCGCGTGGGAGCGCCTTACAGACGCGACCGCCGCCGTCGGCGTCCCCGCGTCGGCGGTCACGCTCTCCGGACTCCTCGGCGGGTTCGGCTGCTTCCTCGGTTGCTACTGGCTCGCCGCTCGCTGGGTGAGACGCACCGCCCCGACGTACGTGACGACGCGGTACCTCGCGGGGTGGTTTGCGCCGGCGCTCGTTCCGATCGCCGCGGGCTACCACTTCGCGCACTTCGTCGGATACCTCACCGGATTCGCGCCCACCATCGCCGCCGTCGCCGTCGATCCCGTCTCGCCGCCCGCGTCACTGCCCGTGCTGTCACCGCCCGGGTGGTTCGGCGCGCTCGTGCTCCTCGCGATCATCGTCGGCCACGTCGTCGCCGTCTGGGTCGCCCACGCCCGGGCGTTCGACCTGTTCGCGGGCCGCGTCCAGCCGATCCGGAGTCAGTACCCGTTCGCGGGCGTCGCCGTCTGCTACACGACAGTCAGCCTCTGGATCGTCGCCCAGCCGATCGCCACGGGGATCTCCTAAGATGTCTCTACAGTCACATCCCCCCGAGACGACGCTATCCGACGATGGGACGACGGCCGCCGTCTGTCCGTACTGCGACCGGCCGTTCGTCACCGAGCGGCAGCGCGCCCTCCACGTCGGCGAGCGACATAACGCGACGGAAGCCGAGCGGCGCGCCTACGAAGCGGCCCGCGACGCCGAGAGCGACGAGCTGTTCCGACTGCATTTGAAGGTGATCTTCGCCGTGGGACTGCTCTACGCGGCGTCGATCGTCGGCGGCGTCGTGGCGTTCAGCCTTCCCGGGTGAGGGGTGACTACTTCCCCGGGCACGTACCCCGTATCTCCGCGCTCATACGCCGTGGTCGTCGTTTTCGGCTGGCTCCGGAACCCGCGCGACGGCGGCCGTGAGCACGCCGACTCCGGCGAGCGCGACCATCCCGCAGGCGGCGACGACGACAGTCGACAGTCCGGCGGCCTCCGCGGCCAAGAGTCCGACGAGCCCCGCGACAACGAACACGAGCGCGACGGCCAGCGTGAGTTGCGTGGCGTCCATCGTCGCCGTATTCGGTCGCATCTGTGGTAAATGTTAACGTGAAATCACCGATCAGGGCTCCGGCGATCCGCCCGAGCCGATGGCGACGACGAGGAGAAACACCGCGGCGGCCAGCGCGAGACTCGGAGCGAACACGATCGCGTCGTTCGGACGGGATCCCGTCACTCGGAGCAGCATCACGGCGACGCCGACGCCGACCGGGAGCGAGAAGAGGAGGGCGTACCCGAGGACTGCATCTCCCGGTCGGATTCCTGCGCTTCGTCGGCTTCCTCTCGGCGCATCGTCGCCGCGAGCATCGTTAATATCGGGCGTGTCGTCGTTGGCGTCGATGGTTTCGTCGTTGACATCGGTGGTATCGTTGTTGACGCCGCGGCGACACACATCGTTACCACCCCCACGAGCCGTGTCGCTTGCGTGGTCGCGAGCCTCGATGCTGATCGTGTCGGGCGCGCCCTCGAAATCGGTTATCGAATACATCATCTGTGAGTCGGGTTCGGGAGTTAGGTTCGGGGCGCGACTCAGAGGATGGAGTACGACGCCGCGAGCGTCAGCGCCAGCGCCGCGGCGAGTCCGATGAGGACGACGTACGTCAGCGAGCGCGGCTCGAACCTGAGGTGCTGGAAGTACGCCGCGACGAGGACGGCCTTGATCACCGAGAGCACGATGATGATACCGAACGCCGTCCAGTACGCCAGCTCCGCGAACTCGACGAGCACCTGGACTGTCGCCGAGACGAACAGGACCGCGAAGATGACCGTGTACAGTTTTGTGTGTGTCATTGGTTCTCTCACAGGATGTAGAACAGCGGGAAGAGGAACAGCCAGACGATGTCGACGAAGTGCCAGTAGAGTCCGAAGTACTCCACCGGACGGTGGTCACTCAGGTACGCCCCACCGAGCGACCGCCCGAGGAGATACAGCGCGCCGATCAGTCCCGCGATGACGTGTGCGGCGTGCAGCCCCGTCGTCAGGAAGAACGTCGAGGTCTGTATCGTGGCGGTGGGCTCGACCCCCGTGTGAAAGAGGTGCAGCCACTCTAAGCCCTTGTTTCCGAGGAAGCCGATGCCGAGCACGATGGTCGCCGTCAGGCTGGCGACGACGCCCCACCGGTGCTCCTTCTGTGCCGCGACGAGGGCGAGGACGACGGTGAAACTGCTCGCGAGCAGGATGTACGTGTTCACGAGCCCGGGAATCGGGTCCTCCGGGACGGGATGCCAGCCGGTCCACCCGGCCGCGACCCGGGTGAACACGTACGCGCCGATAAAGCCGCCGAACAGCACCACGTCTGAGGCGAGGAAGATCCACATCCCGACTTTCCCGTTCTCGACGCCGTCGAACGGCCACGCCTCGCCGAAGCCGCCCTCGGGGGAATCGAACGGTTCCAGCGCCCACGCGACGAGCGAGCCGAAGACGACGAGGCCGCCAGCGACCGCGGCGAGGAGGTAGGCGGTCCCGGCCATCCCCTCGACGAGCGACCCCTCGCGGATGCCCGAGAGACCGAGGAAGAGCAGGAACCCGCCGACGCTGACGGCGAACGGCCAGATGCTGGCGTGCGTTCCGTGGTCGTGCTCCCCGGCGTGGCCGTCGGCCGCGACGCCGCCGTCTGGCTGTGTCGACGTCGCCGACGAGCCGCCGTCGGTGGCCTCCCGCGACCGGAAGGCGAGGTGGCCGTCGCGGTAGGTGGGAACCCCGGGAAAGTTCTCCGTCGGCGGCGGCGAGGGAACGGCCCACTCGGCGGTGCGGGAGAACTCCCACGGCGTGTTGCCGACGCGTTCGCCGTCGAAAGCGCTCTTCGTCAGGTTGTAGAACATCAGGACGAACGAGAGCCCCAAGATAAACGCCCCGACCGTGGCGAGTTTGTGCCACGGCGCCATCCAGGCGTCGTACTGGAAGACGCGCCGCGGCGTCTCCCAGGCGACGAACATCGGGAAGTACAGGAGGTTGAACCCGACGAAGTAGGCGGCGAAGTGCGCCTTCCCGAGGAACTCGTCGTACATCCGGCCGGTGATCTTGGGGAACCAATAGTAGAGGCCGCCGATGAGTGCGGTCACCCCGCCGACCATCACGTAGTGGAAGTGCGCGACGACCCAGTACGTGCCCCGGAACTCGTAGTCGAGGACGATGGCCCCGAGGAAGACCCCGGTGATGCCGCCGAGGATGAACAACAATAGTCCGCCGAAGGCGAAGAGGAACGGCGTCGTGAACCGGACGCGCCCCTTCACGAGCGTGTAGATCAGCGCGAACACCATCAGATCGAAGGGGAGCGAGATGCCGATCGTCGTCACCATAAACAGCGTCTTGATCTCGAGGTTGATGCCCGTCAGGAACATGTGGTGCATCCAGACGACGAAGCTCTGGAGTGCGACGAGCACCATCGCGGCGATGAACCACTTCCGGCCGACGATGCGGCGGCCCGTGAACGTCTGGAACACCTCGGCCATAATCCCCAGCGCCGGGAAGAAGACGATGTACACCTCGGGGTGGCCGAAGAACCAGAACAGGTGCGTCCACAGCAGCGTCCCGCCCGCGGTCTCCTGAACGAAGTAGGCCGTCCCGAGGATGCGGTCCGACGAGAGGATGAGCAGCGCCGCGAGCAGCGCGGCGAAGGCGAAGAGCATCATCCAGACCGTGAGGAGGATCGACCACGAGAAGATCGGAAGGCGACGGAGGGTCAGACCCTCCGCCCGCATCCGATGCATCGTCGTGAGGAAGTTCACCGACGACACCGTGACTGAGACGACGAAGAGGACGAGCGCGAGAATGGCTGTGTTGGCACCTACGTCCGGCGTGAACGTCGGGAGGTTCAGCGGGGCGTACATCGTCCAGCCGCCCGCGAAGGTGCCGCCCTGGAAGAACGAAACGACGAACAGCAGCCCCGAGGCGAGATACAGCCAGAAGCTGAGCGCGTTGAGCCGGGGGAACGCGAGGTCGTCCGCGCCCATCTGGAGCGGGACGACGTAGTTCGCGAAGCCGAACGCGAACGGCGAGAGGAACCAGAACACCATCACCAGTCCGTGTGCGGAGACCGCCTGGTTGTACGCCATCGCGCCGAGAAGCCCCTCGCCGACCGCCCGGGGTTCCCACAGTTGAATCCGCATCAACCACGCGAGCAGACCGCCCAGGAGGAGGAAGAACAGCGAGGTGACGATGTAGAGGATACCGACGTCCTTGTGGTTCGTCGTCGTGAGCCAGTGTCGGACCGTCGATCGCGAGGGATGCGTCGCCGCGGTCAGCGCGTCGGAGACGGCGCCCTGCACGGGGATCTCGTTGCCGGTGACCGTGCCGCCGTCGGCCGCCTCGCCGTCGAGGCTGCCGCCGTCCGGTAGCTCCCTGCCGGAGTCGACGTTCAGGGACTCTCGATTGACGGCGTTCGGAGTCTCTCGGCTGTCGGAGTCGACGTTCGGAGCCTTCCGGCCGTCAAAGTTGGCGTCTGCACCCTCCCGGCTATCACCAGCGTTCCGGTCCGTCGGATCTTCGTCGGTCATGAGCTATCTGCCGTCGTGTTGGCGTACCACTCACGGTACTCGTCGGGTTCCATCACGACGACGGTCGCCGTCATATACGAGTGGCCGCTGCCGCAGAGTTCGTAACACTGTGCCGTGTAGTTCCCTGTCTCGTCGGCCTCGAACCACGTGGTCGTGGTCTGTCCCGGGACCGCGTCGGTCTTGACGCGCAACTCGGCCACGCCGAAATTATGGAACACGTCGCTCGACGTGACGCGAAGCTGGATCACCTCATCGCGTGGGACGCGAAGGACGTCGCTCTCGTGACCGTTCGGATACGTGAAGTCCCAGCCGAACTGGTAGCCTTCGACCTCGACTTCCATCTCCGGCTCCGGCGGGTCTTCGACGTACAGGAGGGTCAGATAGGTCCACGAGATGAGCGAGACGACGATCACGGTGCTGAGCGCGAACGACGTGAACAGCTTCCGGCCGCCGCCACCTCCCGTGGGCAGTTCACCGAGTACTGGCGGATCGAAGTCGTCCTCGCGGTCCGCTCCGTCGCGATACTTGTACGCGTTGTACACCATATACGCGACGACGACGACGCCGACGAGCGTCCCGAGGGCGAGGAACACCTCGAAGATGCGCTCGAAAACGACTGTCCGCGTCCCTCGCGGAACCAGCTCCGCCTGCAGCGGTATCGGAACGACTGATCCCGCGGCGTGTATGGCCATCACTACCACGACTCACGCGGAGTATCGGGAACGATTGTTATAAATTATACGCAGGCTCAGACCTCGTGCTGAGGTAACCCCGTGGTCCGCGTCAGAACGAACCCCAGCGTCAGTCCGTAGATCCAGTGACCGGCGAGAGAGAACACGACGTAGGAAGCCGTCGTAAAGAGATCTGCGCCCGGCCAGAATGCCGGAAGGAATCCGACCCAGAACGCCGTCGCGAACGTCGCGCCGCGGAGATATCGCGGTGTCTCCGGCGGCATAAACGCGCCCACAACCAGGAACGTGAGCGGGAGCACCACGGTCCCGCCGAACCCGAAGAGCACGATTCCAAGCAAGACCGTCGGTTCGAGGCCGAAGAACGACGCGAACCCGGCAAACTCAGTCACTGGACCGGTCCGAAACAGTCCGAGGAGGCCCGGAATCCCCACGAGTACGGGGAGCATCGCCACTGTTCCGAGCAGGCCCCCACCCATCGCGGCGACGACCACGTGGCCGGTGATCGGTATCTCGAACGATTCGACCAGTTCCTCGTCTACCGCCGGTGTCGGTGATTCGGATGTTTCGCCACTCATAGTCTCGTGTTCACATACGACATTGTGAATAATAAATGCTGAGGGTTATATCGGTCGATCGCGGTGATTTTTCCCCGCTCGGACCGATCGACGGGCTATGATCGAAGTCGAGGTCAAACTCCGCGCGTCCCACGACGCGGTTCGGGACGCCCTCACCGCTGCGGGGGCCGAGTCGCGCGGACGACTCGTCCAAGTCGACACGTACTACGACGCGCCGCACCGCGACTTCGCGGAGACCGACGAGGCGCTTCGACTCCGGCGGGAACGGCGCCCCGGCGCCCCGGGAGCGTCGCCGGAGCAGTCCGGCGAATCGAACACCAAAGTGACCTACAAGGGACCGCTTCTCGACGAGGCGTCGAAGACGCGCGAGGAACACGAAACGACCGTCCGCGACGGCGACACCGCCGGTGCGATTTTCGACGGACTGGGCTTCGAGCCCGCGGCCGTCGTCGAGAAGGAGCGGGAGTTCTTCGATCTCGACGGTCACACCGTCACGCTCGATCGCGTCGACGGCCTGGGTGAGTTCGTGGAGGTCGAAGCCGAGGCTGCTGACGAGGCGGACGTCGAACGCGTCCGAGCGGGCGTCTTCGAAGTCCTCCAACGACTGGGCCTCGATCCGGACGAGCAGATTCGGACGTCGTATCTCGGACTGCTTCTCGCCGCCGAGGAGTGACGGGTTGTCCGGTAGAAATACTCAACAGTAATATTTGTACTGGCGAACTTTTCCGCAAGTTATAGAACGACCCGGGCAGAAGCCTCCGGCAATGACCGAACGGAACATCGCGATCGAGGCTGCAGACAGGGCCGCAGTCGAGGATCAGGGGGTCGAAATCGTCGAACGGAAGGGGATCGGCCATCCGGACTCGATCTGCGACGGGATCGCCGAAGCCGTCTCGCGGGCGCTCTCACAGCTCTATCTCGACCGGGTCGGCAAAGTGCTTCACTACAACACCGACGAGACCCAACTCGTCGCTGGCGAGTCCGCACCCACCTACGGCGGCGGCGAGATCGTCGAGCCGATCTACGTCCTCATCGTCGGCCGCGCCACACGGGAGTACGACGGCGAGCGACTGCCCGTCGACGCGACGGCGATCGCCGCCGCGCGCGAGTACCTGAACGAGAACATCCCGGAACTGGAGGTCGGCACCGACATCGTCGTCGACACCCGGATCGGCCAGGGCTCCGGCGACCTGCAGGACGTCTTCGGCGAGGACGACGTGGAAGTCCCGATGTCGAACGACACCTCCTACGGCGTCGGCCACGCGCCGCTGACCGAGACCGAGCAGATCGTGCTGACGGTCGAACAACGTCTCAACGGTCCGTACGCCGACGACAACCCGGAGCTCGGTCCGGACGTGAAGGTGATGGGCAAGCGCGAGGGTGACGCGATCGACATCACCGTCGCCGCAGCGATGGTCGACGCCTACGTCGACGACCTCGACGACTACGATCACGCGGTCGAGCGCGTCCGCGCGTACGTCGGCGACGTCGCCCGAGAGCTCACCGACCGCGACGTCACCGTCGCGGTCAACACTGCCGACGACTACGAATCCGGATCGGTCTACCTCACCGTCACGGGCACGAGCGCGGAGATGGGCGACGACGGCTCGGTCGGCCGCGGCAACCGAGCCAACGGGCTCATCACGCCGAACCGTCCGATGAGTATGGAGGCGACCTCCGGAAAGAACCCCGTCAACCACATCGGCAAGATCTACAACCTCCTTTCGACCGACATCGCCGAGAGCGTCGTCGCGGACGTCGACGGCATCCGCGACCTCCAGATCCGGCTGCTCTCCCAGATCGGTCGGCCGATCGACCGGCCGCACGTCGCCGACGCGAAGATCGTCACGGAGGAGGGCGTCGACCTCGCCGACATCGAGCCCGAAGTCCGCGCGCGGATCGACGAGCGATTGGCGAACGTCACCGATATCACTCGTCGCGTCATCGAGGGCGAGCTTTCGACGTTCTGAAGCCGCTCGCCGCGAACCATCACCCGTGACCGCGACGAACGACTCGGATTCCGGGGACACGGACGCCGACGGATCGACGGATCCAACGAACGCGGTCCTCGTGGGCCACGGCGACTTCGGAACGAAGAGCAGCGCCGTCCGTTCGAAGATGGCCGAGCGACTCGCTCGCGACGTCGAGGCCGCATTGGCGGCCGCCGAGATCGGGGGGACCGTCGAGCGCCCGTGGTCGCGAATCGTGATCCGGACGGACAACCCCACCGCAGCGGCGCGCGTCGCCGCGACGTTGCCCGGAATCGCCTTCGCCCGTCCCGCGATCGCGGTCGATCCCCGGTTGGAGCCGATCCTCGGGGCGATCCGACGCCTCGCTGAGACCGGGTCTCACGCCGAGGCAGAGAGTTACGCGGTCGACAGCGACAGGGTCGGTCCGTCGAGCGCTCACGGCTTCTCGACCCGCGATCTGAACGTCGAGGGCGGACGCGTCGTCGGCGAGGCCACCGGCGCGGCGGTCGACCTCGACGATCCGGATCGGACGTATCGGATCGAGGCGCGTCAGGACGAGGCGTACGTCTCCGCGCGCCGGTTCGACGGCCCCGGCGGGCTGCCGGTCGGCACGCAAGGGCGCGTGGCCGTGCTCGTGAGCGGCGGTCTCGACTCTCCCGTCGCGATGTGGCAACTCCTCCGGCGCGGCTGCGTGACGGTCCCCGTCTACGTCGACCTCGGCGACTACGGCGGGGCGGATCACCGCGCCCGCGCGCTCGACGTGTGTCGGACGGTCGCCGAACGCGCGCCCCGAGAGGACCTCCGTCCCCGCGTCGTCGACGGCGGTGCGTTCGTCGGGAGACTGGTCGCAGAGACCGACAACACGCGAATGCTGTCGCTCCGGCGCGCGATACTCGCCGCGGCCGAGGGGGTCGCAGAGACCGTCGGCGCACACAGCATTGCGACGGGCGAGGCGCTCGGGCAGAAGTCCAGTCAGACCGGTGCGAACCTCGCGGTGACGGACGCCGCCGTCTCGTTTCCCGTGCACCGGCCGCTGCTGACGGTCGATAAGCCCGACATCGTCGCCGCCGCGCGAGACCTCGGAACGTACACGGACGCGACGCTGCCTGTCGGCTGCGACCGCATCGCGCCGTCGCATCCGGAAACGAACGCGACGCTGAGTGACGTGCGAGCCCGCGAGCCCGCGGGCGTGCTCGAAGCGGCCCGAGAGGCGGGCCGTGAAGCGGGGCGTGCGTTCGACGGGTAGTGATTTCGCGGTACACGCCCATCCGCCGTGTACGCCCATTCGCGGTACACGCCCACCCGCCGTACACGACCGTCCTCCGTGTGAACGCACAGCACAATTTCTATGTGTATGTGTATCAAATGCCGAATCATCGTTCACTATTGTTCGATTTCTGTGTGATAATCCGGGCAAAAATGGATTTACATACCTAGAGGACGTACGTTCTGTCAATGTCAAAGAGCTGCCGTCCCTCCCCCTCGACGTCGGATGCGGAGTGGACCGTGAGACACGTAGTACCGTGCAGCGACTGGAATTCGACCACTGAAACGTGCCCGATGTGCGGCGACAGCGTCGATCTCCTGGACGCGCACTACCAGGTGGAACTGGATCGCGAACGCGCGCCCGCCGAGGGCGAGAAGCTGACCCGCGAGCGTCGGTTGCTCGCATTTTGTGACGAGAGCTGTGCCGACGCGTGGCTAGACGAGACGACGACAGTCGCCGACGAGGTCGCCGACGCGAACCACTGAATGCCTCAGACCGGGGGCGGCGAGTTTCTATCGGCCGTTTCTTGCGCGCCGTCGAATCAATACGTTCTCGACAGATGCGATGCACCGTAGTCATCACGGACGCGACGCACCGTAGTCATCACTGACGCGGCGCACCGCAACCGATTTATGGTCTCCTCGGCAACCGCGGGACAGCACCCGCGCCACCGCGCGGTCGTCTCCCTATGATCGCTCTCTCGCCGCGCATCGCGCACGCACCGACCGACAACCGACGCCGCGGTCACGTCTCGATCCTCCGATCGTGACTCGCGTTTGCTTCGTCGGGTCGGCGGACGTCGACGTTCAGTACGAACTGCTCTCCCGCGAGACTGCGCGCGAAGCGCTGTCGACGTACGACCGGTACGCGCCCTTCGAGAACTCGCTGGCGGTCGATACGGTCAGCCTCGGATCGGCGGTATCGCTCTGCAACGACCTGAACTGGTATCTCGTCCGCTTCGCCGACGTCGCCTTGGTCCGCGAGCCCAGCGTCTCGACCGACGAGTGGCTGAGTCGCGCGCTCGCGACGGCGATCCGCGACGGCGACGTGCGACCCCAAGAGACCGGCGAGCGCCTCGCGATCTACGGGCTCGAAGACGGCGCGCTGGTCGAACCGATGTACGTCACGCGTCGGCCGGACGGGACCGTCCCCGAGTACGACCTCCGCGAAGTCGAGGAGACTGTCGTCGTCCGCGTGACCGCCGAAGAGTTCGACGCGGCGTGAGTAAGATGTCGACACTCATCCGCGTTCCCGTCACCCGCGTTCTTCTCGCTTCCACCGTGTCCTGCGAACAATTAAGATGGACGCTCTCAATCACGAAGTATGGACGAGACCCCCCAGAAGATCACGACGCTCGTCGGCCGCGAGGTGTACTCGAACGAGGGCGTATTCGTCGGCGAGGTCGCCGACGTCCGACTCGATCTCACCGAGCGGCAGGCCGTGACCGGACTCGCGCTCACGCAACTCAACGACGAACTCTTTTCGGACATCGTCGGCGGCAAGCGCGGCGTCATTCTGCCGTACCGCTGGGTTCGCGCCGTCGGCGACGTCATCCTCATCAATGACGTCACCCTCCACGACGTCCTCGAACAGATGACACAGCCCAACGGCGAGGGCGACGAGGATTCGGTCCTCGCGTAACGAGAGTCGCGAATTCGATCCTGGCGTAACGAGAGTCGCGAATTCGGTCGGCACGAGGGACTGTCGTTCGCCGACCAACAGTCATTTGCGGGCCGAGCCTGTACCGGGAGGTATGTCGGAAGAACCAGACGATTCCGCCGCCGAGAACGACGCAGACCAATCACCTGCGGACGACTCCGAGGCCGAGGAGAAGTCGTTCCGCGAGCGCGTCGAGGAAATCCGCGAGCGACGCGCCGAAGAGCGAGAAGAGGGCGAACGTCCCGAGCCCGAGGAGATGATGGGCGGGGGCGGCCCCGGCGGGATGGGTGGCGGCGGTGGCAACCCGTTCGCGCAGATGATGAGCGGAATGATGGGCGGGGGCGGTCCTGGCGGAATGGGTGGCGGCCCGCCCGGAATGGGAGGCGGCCCCGGGGGTCCCGGCGGAATGGGCGGCCCCGAGGAGCGCGAGTCTGGCGGTAACGAGGAACTCGTCCGCGAGGTTCGACAGCTCCGCGACGAGGTCCGCGACGCGACGCGACAGCTTCAGCGCATCGCGCAGGCCGTCGAAGACCTCGACGACTGAGCGGATCGCCGAACTACTCGTTTTCGCTTCCGTTTTCGTCGATAACCCGTTCGTAGAGCGCCGCGAGCTGATCGACGGCGTGTTCGACGCTCAGCGACTCGCGACGTTCCAGACAGGTCCGTGAAAGCGACTCGCGCTCGTCGAGGACGCGTTCGATCGCCGCCCGGCAGCCCGCGACGTTGCCGTGGTCGTAGTGATAGCCCGTGAGGCCCTCCTCGACCGTGTCCGAGAGCGCGCCCGCGTCGACCGCGACGACGGGCGTCCCGCAGGCGTTGGCTTCGAGCGCGACGAGGCCCTGCGTTTCGACCGGGCTCGGGAAAACGAAGGCATCGAGCAGCGAGTAGAAGGCGGGTAACTCTTCGCGTGGGAGAAAGCCGAGGAAGTGCGCGTCGACGTCGAGTTCGGCCGCCAGGGTTTCGAGCTCATCGCGAGCGGGGCCGTCGCCGCCGACGACGATCGTCGCGTCCATCCCCGCGGCCGCGCGCAGGAACTCCGAGAGGTTCTTCTCGTAGCCGTGGCGGCCGGTGTAGCCGATTAGCGGACCGTCCGGAAGTTCGTAGCGCTCGCGGAACGGTTCGGGATCGGTCGGCGCGAAGAACTCGACGTCGACGCCGTTCGAGAGCACCACTGTGGGCGTGTCGGTGTCGACCGTTTCGCGGACGCGGCTTCTGGCGTCCTCGCTCGGACAGATCACCGCGTCCGAGCGGGCGAGGAACCACCGCTCGTAGCGCTCAGCCAGGCGCTCGATGCTGTGCTCGATCCGCGGTCGCGACGTGAGATAGTCGGCGTACTCCGCGGTCGGTGTGTGGTACGACGTGACGAGCGGCAGGTCCTTCCGGCGCGCGAGTCGGACGCCGCCGAGCCCGACCGCGAAGGGTGTGTGCGCGTGGACGACGTCGACGTCCTGGGCGGCGGAGGGAATCCGCGGCGTCCCGAGCCGGAACCCCTCGTACATCGGAAACGGAAGGCTCCTGATGGGGTACTCCTCGGGAGCCGGGTCGTACTCGTCGCAGCCGGGGTAGACGACGCGCATCGTCCCACCGCGGTCGCGCCAGCGGTCGCGCCACGTCTGAATCGTGTAGGAGACGCCGTTGACCGTCGGGAGATAGGTGTCGGTGAACGCCGCGACCGAGACGGGTGCCATCGACGGCGATTCACGCACGCGGGCTTAAATCGTTGCGACTTGGAGGAGTCGCGTCGCGGGAGTCGCTGTCGTTGCGAACGCGGTCGTCTCAGTCGTCGCCGTCGTCTCAGTCACCCAGTTCGACCGGGCGACCGACGCGTTTGGCGTCTCGAACCTCGCGGTAGGTCGCCGCGAGTCGCTCGCCCACTCGATCTAAGCTGTGCTCCATCGCGGTCTGTCGGGCGTTTTCGCCCAGGCGTTCCCGGAGCGCGTCGTCCCCGGCGAGCCGCTCGACGGCCGCGCGGAACTCCTCGTCCGTCTCGCACTTGAGGCAGTCGTGACCGTCGGTGTAGAACTCCTCGAACACGGGAATGTCGCGGAGCACGACCGCCTTTCCGCAGGCCATCGCTTCGAGCACGGCGATGCCCTGGTTCTCGTTTTTCGTCGGGAAGAGGTAAACGTCGCCCGCGCCGTACGCGCCGCGGATATCGTCGATCCAGCCGGTGAAGGTGACGTTCTCGGGCGAGTCCGACGTCCACCTGCGGACCGCCTTGGAGGCGTGCGGCCCGGTATCGTAGGGGCCGAACCACGCGAAGTCGTAGGGCGTCTCCTCGGCCACGCGACAGAACGTCGTCAGCCCCTTCCGCTCGAAGACGTTGCCGACGAGGAAGACGACCGTTCCCGACAGGTCGTAGCGCTCGCGGTACTCCTCGCGAAGGCCCTCGAATCCCTCTAACGCCTCGACGTCGACGCCGTTCGTCATCGACCGGATCGGGGCGTCGACGGGGTACGATTCGAGCACGCGCTTCGTGTATTCCGAGGGACACAGCACGAGGTCCGCCTGCGAGTAGAACCACTTGAGATAGCGGCCCAGCGCGGGCGCGACCGTCGTCGACCCGCGGAAGGACTCTGCGAAGTCCTCGCGCGTGACGTGGGTGTGCAGGATCAAGGGGATGTCGTTGCGCCGGGCGTGGCGCGCGACGGCGAGCGATCCCGGACCGACGAGGTTGCAATGAGCCAGGTCGTACTCCTCGAAGAGGTCGTTCCCGGTCGCGAGCGAGCGAACGCCCGAGAACGGATCGCCGCCGCGCCACGGCGAGGTGACGACGTCGACGTCGGTTCGGTCGAGAGCCGCCCGCTGTTGGTCCGTCGCGGTCCCGATGCCGCTACGCTCCAGCCGGGATTCGAGTTCGAGGTAGTTGAGCGCGCGGAGAGACACGTCGTCACCGGTTCGCGGGGGCGGACTTAGAGTGTACCGCTTCCGGTCCTTCTGCTTCGAGGCACCCAGCCGCTTCGGAACGCCTTTACTCGCCGGACTCGGTGCCTCGGTATGGGCATTCCGGCGGAGCGAATCGAGCGACTGCACGACCTCGCTCGGGAGGCGACGGCCGGAGGCGACGTCGACCGCGCCCGCGAGTACGTCCGTCTCGCCCGCCGAGTCAGCGAACGGAACCGCGTCCGACTGCCGCGGCGGTTCCGGCGGTTCACCTGCGACGAGTGCGACGCGTATCTCCGCCCGGGGGCGACCGCGCGCGTTCGGCTGCAGTCGGGGCACGTCGTCGTCAGGTGTCTGTGCTGCGGCGCGACGAAGCGATACCCGTACGACTAGCGCGGTTGAAGTCCTCCCCGAGAGTGATTATCGTCGTTTGGCCGATCAGTGTCGTCTGACCGATCGGAGTCATCTGACCGATCGGAGTCATCTCCGCGAGCGTCTGTCCGGATGTCTTAAGTTTCAAACCATCTCCCACCCTAGCGAACGCGTATGTCGGACCACGAGCTGCGAAAGGCGGCCCACGACCTGGACGTCACTGTCTGGGTGGGGAAGGGGGGTATCGATCCAGTCGTCGAGGAGGCGTCTGATCAGCTGCAAGAGCGCGACCTGATCAAAGTCAAGTTCCTCCGGGCGGCCCGCGGGGGCACGACCGCCGAGGAGCTCACCGAGGATCTCGCCGAGCGCACGAACGCGACGGTGATCGAAACGCGCGGGAACACGGGGGTCCTGCACCGATGAGCGCCGGGGTGACGCTGCAGGCCGGAATCGGGCTCAACGATTCGATCGCTCGACTTCTCGGTGGCTTCGGTCTCCCGGACGCGGTCGCCAGCCTGCTCGGGCAGGCGCTCGCGTTCCTCATCGTGTTCGCGGTCGTGTTCATCGTCGGCCGCAGCGTGCTCCTTCCGATCGCGGGGCGGATGATGGACTCCCGCGGCCTCGAACCGCACGCGCAGACACCGCTCCGGAGACTCCTCGTTATCGTCGTCGGCTTCGCGGGCGTGACGGCCGCGTTCGGTGCGGCGGGCTATCCCAACTTCCTGCAGTCGCTCGCGACGATCGCCGCCGCGGCCACGCTGGCGATCGGCTTCGCGATGCAGGACGTCCTGAAGAACTTCGTCGCCGGGATCTTCATCTACACCGACAAGCCGTTCAAGATCGGCGATTGGATCCAGTGGGACGGAAACTCGGGAATCGTCGAGGACATCAGCTTCCGCGTCTCCCGCGTCCGAACGTTCGACAACGAACTGCTCACCGTCCCGAATTCGGCGCTGACCGACGGCGTCATCAAGAACCCCGTCGCGAAGAATAAGCTCCGCCTGCAGGTGCCGTTCGGGATCGGCTACGACGACGACACCGAGAAGGCGACCGAGATCATCATCGAGGAAGCCGAGGCCCGCGAGGACATTCTCGAAGACCCCGCGCCGTCGGTCCGGCTGACCGAACTCGGCGACTCCTCGGTGACGCTCACCTCGCGCATCTGGATCTCTGACCCGAGTCGCGCGGACTTCGTGAAGACGCGCGGCGAGTACGTCACGGCCGTCAAGCGGCGCTTCGACGAGGAGGGGATCGATATCCCGTACCCGAACCGCACGCTCACCGGCGAACTCACCGTCGCCGGTCTCGAAGAGGTCTCGCCCGCGAACGATTGATCCGGTGGAGCGTCCTCGGACAAAACGGCCCGCGATTCACTGCGTTTCACAGCACGACACGATTCGTAACGCAACGCCGCTCGCGACGCAACACCGCTCGCAACTCAGAGTTCGATTCGCTCGACCAACTGATCCTCGGAGCGCTTGTTTACGGCCACGATTCGGACGTGTTCTTCGAGCCCGGACCCGTCCAGCTTCGCCTTCAGGAGGTTGTCGACCTGATAGACGCCCGCGGCGTTGACCATCTCTATCTCGACGAGCACGGCCTTGCCGTTACCCTCGCGCAGCGAGACATTCTCGATCGCCCGACTGGACAGGGTGTTGATCCCACGACCGCCCTTCTCGTAGGGGATACGCGACCGACCGCGTTCCATATCCAACGCGTCGGCGACGCGGATGATCCCCGCCTCGGTCGTCAGCGGATCCTCCTCGGTGTGGTGACAGAGGATCGCGTGCAACACCTCGGCCTTCAGGCGGACCGCCTCCGCGGTGTCGTAGAACCCCAACTGCGGGATGAGTCGATCCAGCAGATCGGCCGCGAGCGGGATCGAATAGTAGACGTGATCGTCGCGGTGGACAACGTGGCCGATGTCGTGCAGCGTGGCGGCGAGGGCGATGATCACCGCTTCGTCGGCCTCCTCGAGCCCCTGATCGACCGCGCCGTTGCACGCCACGCCGCCGCCCTTCAGGAGGTCGTACAGACAGAGCGCGCGATTGCGGACGATTTCGATGTGCTTGGCGCCGTGATCGTTGTATCCCTTTCGCGCCACGGCGTTGACGTTCTGCGCGTCCAGGTATGTCGTGATCTCCGGGTCCGTGGTGATCTCGTCGAGAACGGCGTTGAGCCGTTCGTCGGGGAAGTTGTGTTCGGTATCGGGGTCGTACTCGCGTCCCCCGTTCCCGGTCGATTGCGTCATAGCTCCCGATACTCCGCCGACGGCAAAGTAAGTGCGGATGAACCGGTCGTCGCGTTCGGTAGCGCTTGACTACACCGAGGTGACGCGCGCCGCCTTCGCGGCCGCTGCGACCTCTTCGTAATCGGGTTCGACGCCCGGATCGTCGCTCACCCACGCGTAGGTGATTTCTCCATCACTGTCGACGACGAACACGGCGCGCTTCGCGAGGTCGTAGACGCCGAGGTCCGCGAAGTCCATTGAGACGTCGTAGGCGTCGATGATCTCTCGGTTGTTGTCGCTGATGAGGCCGAAGTTGAGGTCGTTCTGCGCGCGGAACTCGTTGAGGGTGAACGGCGTGTCGATGCTGACGCCGTAGACCGCCGCGCCGACGTCCTCGAAGTTGGCCATCTGGTCTCGGAAGGTGCACATTTCGGTCGTGCACGTCCCCGTGAACGCCGCCGGGAAGAACGCGAGCACGACCGGTTCGTCGTCGAGGTTCTCCGAGAGCGTGAACGATTCGAGGTCGCCGTTCGCGAGCGGTGCGGTGAAATCAGGTGCATCGTCGCCGACTGAGACCATACGGGGGTTCGAGAGCCGTCACGGTTGAATGTTCCTGTCTTTGCTTGCAATCTCCCTTCGAGTACCGGTTTTTACCGGGCTGGCCGAGCAAAAAGCCTATAATTACCACTGGGTTAGGTTCTGGTAGCGATGTACGGAACTATCACCCCACTGTTCCCGGGGCTGCCGGGTGGGCCGGAAGTGCTCGTCGTCCTGCTCATACTGGTGCTACTGTTCGGCGCCAACAAGATCCCGAAACTCGCTCGCTCGACGGGACAAGCGATGGGCGAGTTTAGACGCGGCCGCGAGGAGATCGAAGAAGAGCTTAGCCAGATGGACAACGACGACGAGGAGGAAGATGCGGAGACCACGACGTCGACGGAATCCACCTCGACGGATTCTGCCTCGACCGAGAAGTCGACCGAAACGAACTGAGACGTCCCGTCGCGGTTGTACGTCTCGACTCACGTGATCGCACGACGGCGTGCGAACGGATGCGTACACGCGATGGCAAACGGTATCCTGCTTCCACCCGGTCCTTTTCACGAAACCGCATCCGTTTTAAGCGGTAGCTACGCTATTCGTCGGTGGGACGTGTGGCCTAGTGGACCAGGGCAAGGGGTTCCTAACCCCTAGATCGCGGGTTCGAATCCCGCCACGTTCGTTTCCCGCCGAGCGATAGCGAGGCGTGGAAACGGCACTGCGGAATTCGAATCAGGGAGGTCGCGCGCAGCGCAGCGAGCACGTCCGACTGTGGTTCGAATCCCGCCACGTTCGCTGCGCTCCGCTTGCTCACGTGGCGTACCCCCGCTCGCCCGACTCGCGGGGATCCCGCCACGTTCGTTTCCCGCCGAGCGATAGCGAGGCGTGGAAACGGCACTGCGGAATTCGAATCGAGTCGTCACGAGAGACGCGGTCCCCTCGCCTCAGAGATCGATGCGGTCGCCGATTTCGGCGACCTCCAGCGACCGCGGATACTCGTAGCTACGGGTGTGGTGGTGCAGCACCTTCGGATCGGCGGTCATCCCCTTCCACACATCCCAGTGGCTCGGGAGGAAGCGATCCAGTTGGAGGTCGGAGGCCGATTTGACCACCTCGTTCTCCGTGGAGTACCAGCGGGTTCGGACCGGCTCGCGCGTCTGCTTGTCGGGGATGTTGCCGATTGCGCCGAACGCGAGCACGCCGAGGTCGATGTCGTAGCGCTCGCCGAGCGCGTCGAACTCCTCGTGCGGCTTCGTGTCGCCGCCGTGGAAGAAGGTTCCCGAGTCGTGCTCGAAGACGTACGAGACCGGGTGCGTGGAGTCGGGATCGTTCGAGAACTCTACGTGGACGGTGAACTCCCCGACGTCGAGGGTGTCGCCCTCAGCGACCTCGGTGAACTGCGACTCGTCGAGATCGTACTCGTCGAGCCACGCCTCGTCGTCGAAGGCGACCGAAAGCGAGTCGTCCGGCCCGTAGAACGTCGCACCCGTGTTCTCGAGAATCGGTGCCTGACTCGGCCCGTGGGTGTGGTCGGTGTGCTCGTGAGTGGCGAAGACGGCGTCCATCTCCGCGACGTCTTCGGGGTCGAAGGGGACGGGAATCATGCGAACCGTCCGCGGCGGGTCGCCCGTGCCGAGGTACGGGTCGATGGCGACGGTCGTCCCCTCGCTTCCCTTCAGAACGAAGCCGTTACAGCCGAGGTACCAGACGGCGACGGTGTCGGGGTCCGCTGCTTCGACGGCGCGCGGGAGCCAGTCTCCCCAGTCGCTTCGCGTCATACGTGTCGCTGTGGCTGGCGACGGGCTAAGTGTTCCGGAGACGGACGCGCGACCGCACCTCCGTGTTCGGTGTCTTGACGGTGTTCGGACCGCATCTCCCGCTGGAACCGCATCAAAACGCGTACCCATACAGCCTACTCTTCCCCAGATAGTTGGACGTATTTAGATAAATATACTGAATATATGGTGATATACTCTATATTTCCTGCAAGTGACCTAAGTACCTCAAACTACTTCGACAGAAGACACTTATACCACACTGCCGACGTTCTTGTTATGACCTCACATAGCAGGGAAACCGCCCACTTCTCGCAGATGGATGCGACGATGCGGCAGCTCGGCTCGTGGACGCCGCGACCAGCAAACGAAGGGAGTTGACGGGGCGGGTATTCGCTACCGATTCCCCGATCGGGACGGCTATTCGGCGTCGAGGTTGCCGAACGCCTCGTCGACGAGTTCACCGGTGTCGGCGATGATGTCGGCCATCGTCTCGTCGTCGGGGGTCATTCCGACGAGCCGCGCGATTCGCATAATGCTCACGTGGTAGACGGTCTGAACGCCCGGTTCCTCCTGCCAGACCACGACATTACACGGGAACAGCCCGCCGATCTTCCGCTCGCTCGCGTCGAGCGCGCGGTCGGCCATCGTTGGGTTACACGCGCCGAGCACGTAGTACGGATCCCGCCCGGCGTCGACCTTCTCGTTCAACATCTCCGAGGGAGAGAACTCGGTGGCGACGCCGAAGCCCGCCTCCGTGAACGCCTCGCGGACGTGTTCGACGGCCTCTTCGTGCTCCATTCGGAGCGTCGCCCGCTCCTCTCCGATGTCCCCCGCGGCGATTGCGCTCGGATCGATTGGTAGCGTCATCGGTTCGACGTACGGCGTCCGACGATGAAAAAGTATGCAATTGTCTGTACTATACACTACCGTGGGAGCGTCCCGTCCTCTCGAACGACATCGAGTCGAGATTACAACGGAATCGGGAGCCACCGAAGCGCGGCGAGGACGTCCTCCGGCGGGAATATGGGGTTGTGGAGGATAAGCCAGTCGAGCAGCGTCAGCCCCAGTCCGTGGGCGACGATCGAGGGCAGGAGCGACTGGCTGTGGTAGTCGACAGCGCCGAAGAGGACGTCCGTCGGACCCGAGAGGAGCAGTTCGATCGGCGGTTTGCCGACGTGGTGTAGCGCGTAGACGACGGGGCTGATGAAGACGCTCTTGAACCCGAACTCCTCGCTGACGCCGACGCAGAGCAGCCCGCGGTAGTACGTCTCGGCGGCGACGACGACGAGCAGTTGCTGAATCGTGTGCGGCAGGAATTCGCCGAGCGCGGTCGTCGTGTGCCACATCGGATAGTACGCTCGAATGGTCGGCAGCGACGAACCCACGAGATAGAACGGGAGGACGAACGCCGCGAGAATGAGCGTGTCGCGGACGGCGGTTCGATCGACGCGAAAGCCCAGCCGACGGCCGTGAGTGACTGCTAAACTGACCGGAATTAGGAGAAACAGGATCACGTCGCGGACCACGCGGGCCCGGAGACTCGCTGGCGGAACCGACCACGTGCTCCACAGAACCGAGAGGACCAATCCGACGAGTAGCGTACGCTGCAGCCAGCTCAGTTCGTCGACGGCGGTCCGGATACGGGCGTTGACGGACACCGTCGTGCGCGGCGTTACTCGGTCGCGACGGGGCCGTCGCCCACGACGTCCTTCACGAGCGATACGAACGTCTGCCGCGAGTCGACGTACGTTTCGTCGACGTCTTCGAGCACCTCGGAGAGCGTCTGCGGTCCCGACGGGGTTCGGATGACGCTGTCGCCCTCCTGTGCGACGATCCGGCTCATCTCGTGGGGCCAGGTGAGCCGCGCGGCGACGCGCGCCAACGGCTGGCCCTCGACGGGCGTCTCCTCGCCTAGTTCAACGACGGGGCCCTCGGATTCCTCCTCATCTGCCATACGCTCCGGTTTGCCATCACCGACAATAATCCCTTCGACACACCGTGAGAGTGCGTCACGGTGGACTTCGTTACTCGGTGCGTCGACGCCTGTCGCTCGGGAGGGGCACATCCCCTCGCCCAGTCGAGCCACATCCTTCGTCGAGAGTGTCACACCCGCTCCTCAGAGAGCGTTTCACCTCGGCGGCACGCGCCGTCGATACCACTCCGTCGTGCGTCCGTCTGACGCATCGTTTTGTGTGGTGCCCGCGAAGGGCGGGTATGCCCAGTCTCTCGGAGGTCTACAGGGGAAAGCAAACGGGGGCGAGCCTCCGCCGACTGTTCTTCGGATTGGGGTTGTTTCTCGCGGGTGCTCTCCTCGTCGTCTCGGGGATCGTCGTCGCCACCACCGATCTCCTGTACGGGTCGGACGTCGCGGCACTCACGGCCAAACGACAGCTCGGTGCCGTCCTCGCTGGCGTCGGGATCCCGTCGGTGTTCCTCGGGATCTTCGCCGTGCTCCCGTCGGGGCGACTCACGAAAGCGGCCGCGGTGGTCGGCGCCGGAATCGCCGTGGTCGGCGTCGCGCTCTTCACGTACGCCTATCCCTGCCACTGGTCCGGATCGCTCTGCGCCAACAGTACGCCGGACCTGACGCTTCTGACCGTCGGGATCTACTTTCTCGGCGCGATGCTCACCTTCTGGTGTCTGTTCGTCGGCGTCGCGAACTTCAAGACGCGCAACGATCCGGGAGGCACCGCGATGGTGAACGTGACGCGCCGACACGAGACGCGATACGTCCCGGTCGAACGTCCCCGGAGCGGCTTCGGCGGAATCGGTTTCTTCGGCGGCACGCCCGACGGCGAGGTCGAGACCCAGACCGGTAGCGCGGGTCCCGGACCCACCTCCGACGGCGGCACCGACGCCGAAGTGATCTCCTCTCCCCTGGACGACTCGCCTCCGACGACGTCCGCACAGGGCCCGCAGGCCACGGGGGGACCGTCGTCGACGGCACGCCAGAACGCTGCCGCGTCGGGGCCCACTTCCCGGCAACACACCGGCCAACCGGGTCCACGGAACTACGACGCCGCAGACCATTACTGCGGCAACTGCGCGCACTTCGAGTACGTCCGGACCGACTCCGGCATCGAACCCTACTGCGGCGCTCACGAGGAACTGATGGACGATATGGACCCCTGCGAGGACTGGTCGGCGCGGCCGAACCGCTGAGGCGAGGACTGGTCGGCGCGGTCGAGCCTCCGCGAAAAGGTTCTGCACGCGGTTGCCGCCCTCAGTCAGTAACGCTCGTGAGCGTCGCGGCCACGTCGTCCCAGTGACTTCCCTTCCAGAACACCTGCCCGCAGTCGCGACACCGCCAGCAGGGTTCTTCGGCGGGATTCGGTGTTTCCGGCGGCAGCGACTCCTCGGAACCGACGCGGCGAAGTTCGCCGTTGCACGCGCTACATCGGGTCGGCGATTCAGGGAGCGCGAGCGCGTAGCCCGCCGCGTGGAGTTCCCCAAGTTGCTCGATCGTGTCGCGAGCGGTCAGTACCACGGCGTCGTCGATGCGTTCGACGAGACCGACGTCGCGCGTGAGGAGCGTTCGACCGGACCGCTTCGCCCACGCCGCGATGTCGTCGTCGGGCGGACTCTCCGATGTCGATCCCTCGGAGCCGACGCGCCCCTCCAGCACGTACGCGGCGTCGTAGCCGCACATCCGCAGGTACGTCGTCAGCTTGCCGCACATCGCGTCGACGAGAAGTCGGTCGGGCATCGTCACTCGCTCTCCAACGCTCAGTGCAGGAACGATCGCAGGTCGTCGACGGTCCAGGCGTTCAGCACGTCTGCCTCCTCGCACCACCCGCGGCGGGCCGTGTGCACGCCGTATCGGATGACGTCGAGCGTACCCGGTGCGTGAGCGTCGGTGTCGACGGCGATCGTCGCGCCGTGTTCGATCGCGACGCGAGCGAGTTCGCCGCGAAGGTCGAGACGGGCGGGATCGGCGTTGATCTCCAGCGCCGTCCCCGCATCGGCGGCCGCCGACGCGAGCCGTGCCACGTCGAGGTCGAGTCCCTCGCGCTGGTTGATGAGTCGCCCTGTGGGGTGGCCTAAAACGTCCACGCTCGGGTGTTCGACGGCGCGGACGAGCCGATCGGTGGCCGTCTCGCGGTCCTGTCCGAGCGCGGCGTGCGGAGACGCCACGACGACGTCGAGGTCGGCGAGCAGGTCGTCGTCCGTCGAGAGGTCCCCGTCGGCGTCGATGTTGGTCTCAACGCCGTGAAGCAGCGTCAGGTTGGAGTCGATCCCCGCGCGCGCCGATTCGATCGCGTCCGTCTGCTCGCGTAGCTCCGCGTCCGAGAGACCGACGCCGCCGACCATTCCGGGGCCGGTCGCGTGGTCCGTCACGGCGTAGTAGTCGTAGCCGCGTCGCTCGGCGGCGACGACCATCTCCTCGATCGACGCGCGGCCGTCGGACCAGTCGGTGTGGGTGTGGAGGTCGCCGCGGACGTCCCCTTCCTCGACGAGGTTGGGAAGGGACCCCTCGCGAGCGGCGTCGACCTCGCCGGTCCCCTCGCGGATCTCCGGCGGGACGAGCGGCAGATCGAGCGCGGCGTACATCGACTCCTCGGTCTCGCCAGCGATCCGCTCGCCGACCCGCTGGCCCGCGTCGGGGTCCTCGACGTCCGAAACGTCGAAGACGCCGTACTCGTTCATCTTCAGTCCTCGAGAAATTGCGATGTTCCGGAGTTCGACGTTGTGATCTTTACTGCCCGTGAAGTACTGCAGCGCCGCGCCGAACTCCTCGGGAATGACCACCCGGAGGTCGACGCGAACGCCGTCGATGCGGACGCCCGCCTTGTGCTCGCCCGCTTCGATGACGTCGGTCGCGGCGGGCCACTCGACGAACGCGTCGACGACCCGCTCCCCCGACTCGGACGCGACGAGGACGTCGACGTCGCCGATGGTGTCGCGCCAGCGGCGGATCGATCCCGCGATCTGGGCGGCCTCGACCCCGTCGACGTCGCGGAGGTAGCCGAGCGCGTCCTCCGCGAGCGGAAGCGCGTCGCCGAGCCGCTCGCGCTCCTTCGCGTGGCGGGCGAACTCGATGTTCTCGCGGATGTTCGACTCGGTTTTCGTGCCGAACCCCTTCACCTCCTGAATCTTCCCGTCCGTCGCCGCTTCCTCCAGTTCGTCGAGCGTGGTGATCCCGAGCGCGTCGTACAGCGCACCGACGGTCTTGGGGCCGACGCCCTCGACGCGCGTGAGCACCTCGATGTCGACCGGCAGGGCCTCTCGTAGCTCCCCTAACTCGCCGATTTCACCCGTTTCGACGTACTCGACGACCTTCGATGAGATGGCGTCGCCAACGCCGTCGATCTCCTCGACGGCGGCTTCGCCCTCCGCGGCAAGCGCCTCGATCGGCTCGGGGTGCTCGCGGATGTTCTCGGCGGCCCGACGGTAGACGTTCGGTTTGTACTCGACGCCGTCAGCTTCGAGGAGGTCGGCGAACAGTTCGAGCTGTCTTGCGACCTCCGCGTTTCGACTCACCGCCGACCCCCTCGGGACCCTCTGCCGCCTCCCGATCTGCGTCCGCCGCCGGAACCCCGCCCGCCACCGGCGTCGTCGCGACCGAGCGCCTGCTTCAGGAAGCGCACCCAGCGCTTCTGGTCGGCGGTCGCCTGGACCGCCGCCTCCCGTTCGAGGTCGACCGCCCGGAGCTGTTCGAGCGCGTTCAGCGCTCGATCGATGCCGACGATACTCTCGGCGAGACGTTCCCCTTTCTCGTACGAGACATCGCCGTCTTCGATTCGTTGGAGTCGCTGTCGCCGCTCCCGGCGGAGGTTCCGCTTCGCGTCCTCGACGCGGTCGCGCTCGCCTGACGGGATCGTGTCGCGACGCTTGATCTCGAAAACGAACTCGCGGAGATCGATCTCCTCGCCCTGGACGTCGATCGCGTCGGGGATCTCCGCGCCGACGGTCGCGGCCTCGCGGTTGACGCGTTCCAACAGCTGCTTTCGTTCGAACTCCTTCACGGCTCTTACTCACTCCTTACCGCGGCGCGTACTTCGCTCCTTCGGCGAGTTCGGCTCCGGGCGTCGAGTTCGCGCGTGCGGTTCGGTTGCGATCGATTCCGGATCGTGACCGTCGAAATCAGACCGTGATAGCCGATTCTGGGTCGTGGCAGGTGAAGCCGCTCTGTGTCAGTCGGATCTGGGCTGTGACAGTCGGAGCCGCTCTGTTTCGGTTGGAGCGTTCCGCGTCCGAGACAGCGGCAGTCGTTCGCGCGGAGACGAAACTTCTTATGAGCCACGAGGAAATACGGACGGTATGGGATTGTTCGACCGGCTGCGCGGGGAAGACCACCCGCGCGTCGCCTTCATCGGTATCGACGGCGTACCGTTTAGTCTCCTCGCCGATAACCCCGACACCTTTCCGAACTTCGCCGCACTCGCCGACGACGGCAGCGCCGGTGCGATCGAAAGCATCGTTCCCCCCGAGTCCTCCGCCTGCTGGCCCTCGCTGACGACCGGCGTGAACCCGGGCGAGACGGGGGTATACGGCTTCCAAGACCGCGAGAACGGCTCGTATGACACCTACGTTCCGATGGGGCGCGACGTGCAGGCGACGCGCCTGTGGGACCGCGTGACCGACGACGGTCGACAGGCGAGCGTGATGAACGTCCCCGTGACGTTCCCGCCGCAGCGCAACGTCCAGCGGATGGTTTCGGGATTCCTCTCCCCCGGCGTCAAGAAGGCCGCCCACCCCGACGAGTTCCGCGACGAACTCGACGAGTTGGGCTATCGCATCGACGTCAACGCCAAACTCGGCCACGACGACGACAAATCCGACTTCGTCGAGAACGCGCACGAGACGCTCGACCGTCGGTACGACGCCTTCTCCTCGATTCTCGACCGCGACGACTGGGACCTCTTCTTCGGCGTCTTTATGACGACCGATCGGGTGAACCACTTCCTCTTCGAGGACTACGAGCGCGACGGCGAGAACAAGAACGCGTTCATCGAGTTCTACGAGAAGCTCGACGACTACATCGGGAAGATCCGCGACTCCCTGCCCGAGGACGTGACGCTCGTGGTCGCGTCGGATCACGGTTTCACCTCGCTGGATTATGAGGTCCACTGCAACGCGTGGCTCGAAGAGCAGGGCTGGCTCTCCTATGCGGACGACGACCACGAGGAACTGGGCGACATCGCCGACGACGCGCGGGCGTACTCGCTCATTCCGGGGCGGTTCTACATCAACCTCGAGGGGCGCGAACCGCGCGGCAGCGTCCCGGCGGACGAGTACGAGGAGGCGCGCGCCGAACTCAAAGCCGAACTCGAAGCGATGGAGGGGCCGGACGGGCGGAAGGTCGCAGACCGCGTCGTCGAGAAGGAGGACGCCTTCCGCGGCGACCACGACGACATCGCGCCGGACCTCGTCGTCGTCCCCAACCACGGCTTCGATCTCAAATCCGGGTTCAAAGGCCACGAGGACGTGTTCGGGAAAGGGCCCCGGAACGGGATGCACAGCTTCGACAACGCCTCGCTGTTCGTCGACGACGCGGACGTCGACATCACGGACGCGGATCTCTACGACATCGCGCCGACGATCCTCGATCTGATGGACGTCGACTACGCCCGCGCGGAGTTCGACGGCGCGAGCCTCCTCCAGCAGTAACGATCGCCGCCAGTAGTAGCGACGGTCGAGGGCACGTCTCGACCGACAGCGCAGAAACGATTCCCCGACGCTTACAACAGGTCTTCGAGTTCGTCGTTGGCCCACAGATCGCCCGGGTCCGACGGCTTCGTTTCAGCGGTCGCCTCCTGTTCTCGCGCGTCTTTCGCGCGCTGCATAAACGCCTCCAGCCGTTCGGAGCGCTCCACGCCGCCGAGGAGGATGAGCACCGCGATGCGATCGCTCGCAAGCGGGAAGTCGCCGCCGCGGACCTGCAGGCTTCCGGTCTCCTCTTCGACCCAGCGGCGGGCGCGCTCGACGCCCTTCCGCGGGATCGCCTCTTGCTTCCCGGCCACGACGACCAGCGCGGCCTCCGCGTCGGTCGTATCCGGCAGGCTCGATCCCGTCAGCAGCGCGCGGCGGGTGGTGCTCATCACGGTGTTGATGTTGTCCTCGGCCTCGGGGGCCGCCTCCGCGGAGGCGTAGCCGAGCGCAGCGATCGATCCGTTCCGGAGCGTGTTGATGATCTCCGAGGAGTCGACGACGCTTTCGGCGACGCCGTCGACGGACTCGCCGGAGGCGAGCAACAGCCCGACTCGTTTGGCGATCTCCCCGTTGATGGAATCGAATCCCTCGGTGACGCTCTCGCCGACCGAGCGGAAAGCGTCGTTGTCGACGAGGAGAAGCGAGTCGGCCTCGCGAGCGAACGTCTTCAGCGACCGCCCGGCGTTGACCTGGTACATCGATCCCTCGTCGCGGCCGGGCAGGATTCCGAGGCCGTAGATCGGGACGTCGTACACGCGACTGAGCTCTTTCGCGATGACCGGTGCGCCGCCGCTGCCGGTGCCGCCGCCGAGTCCCGCGACGACGAAGATCGATTCGGTTCCGGCGGTTATGCGGCCGTCGAGCGCGGCGAGGACTTCCTGGAGATCCGATTGCATCACTTCCGCACCGAGTTCGTTGTCGCCGCCGACGCCTTGGCCTTTCACGCGGTCTTGGCCGACGAGAACGGTCTCGAACGGGAGGTCACGGAGGTCTGCCTGCGCGGTGTTGACTCCGACAGCGCCGCGGATGGAACCGAACCCCATCTGCTCGTCGAAGTCGACCAGTTCCCGGGTGAGCTTTCCCCCGGCCTGGCCGACGCCAATCAGGACGGACTTCATACCCGTGTATCTCCGAGGTGGACCTTCAACGTTGGTGCTGGTGTTTATAACCGATGGCGGAACCACTCGCGGTATGACCACCTCCCCGGAGATGGGCGAGCGCTCGAAGCCGACGACGGAACCGAACGGCAGTGATACCGAATCGAACGCCAGTGATACCGAACCGAACGTTCGCGAGGGCGAAACGCCGTCCACTGACGAACGGACTGCAACGAGTGAAACCTCGTCCACTGACGGACCACCAGCGCCGACTGAAACGATGGAGGTCGATCCGCCGGTCGAAGCGCAGATCGAGGCACTCGACGGCCGATTGACGGCGGTGGAAGCCGAGATCGACGCGGTACGCGGACTTCTCGGTGGCGTCGAAACCGTCGACGAGCGCGTCGAAAAGCGCGCGTCGATCGCGCTCGCGAAAGTTGAGTCGTTGGAACGACAGCTCGCGCCCGCGGACGACGGCCTGGTCCGTGAGCGGTTCGCCGAGGCGCGCAGGCCAGACAGCTCGACCGTCGCCGACGACAGCGATGTTCAGGATCCACTGGACGGCGATGCTCGGTCTCCGCCGGACGGCGATACTCAGTCTCCGCTCGACGGCGACTCTCGGTCTCCGAGACCCGGCGGCGCATTCGACTTCGACGCGGATGATCCCGACGCGGGACTGCCCGACGGCGACGACGAGTCGCTGGCGACTCGACTCCGCGACGCGTTCCGGTGATCCGCCTGGTCGTCGCCGCGGTGCTGACAGTGGCGACGCTGGCGGCCGCGATGCCCGCCATCGACGACGCCCGAGCGACCGGCACGGACGCGAAACTAGAGGGGACGATCGACCGAATCGAACGCGCCGGACGAGCGCTCGCAACGGGCGAAGACGCGACCTCGAGGCGGAGCCACGCGGCGACGCGACGCGTGACCGTCCGGTTCCCGCGCGCGTCGCTGACGACCGCGCGGCCGTCGTTCGTCGCCGTCGGCGGGAAACCTGACGGCCCGGGAAACCGCTCGACCGTGGTCTACGGGCCGTCTACCGGTTCGACTCGCCTTCGGAGCCTCTCGATTCCGACCCCGGTGCGCACGCCCGACGGTCCCGTCGTGTTCGAGGCGACCGGGCGGCACGCGGTGTCGATCGCGCTCGTCGCCGACAGGGGGCAGCCGGTGCTCGTCGTGACGCGCGGGTGAACGACGAAGAGACACGTCTCTGCTCCAGACGCCGAAACGCGCCCGGACCGACCGTTTATATACGGAGACGCGGCCACCGGCGCTATGACTCTGCCCCGCGACGGCGCGCACCACGCCGCGGACGAACTGACGCCCGAGGGATCGACCGCGGACGAACCCCTCGCAGACGAATCGCCCGCCGAGAGCGTCTCAGGGCTCGCCGCAGTGGCGGCAGCCGTCGACGAGCTCTCGGCGGCGTTGGGACTGACGACGGACGGCGGCAGCGACCGACACGAGGGCGGCGGTGAAGCCGAGACGCCGGAAACGGCCCACGAATGTCGGTGTGATATCGACTTCGAACAGCCTATCGGAACGGGAATGGCCGATCGTCGAGAACTCGTCGCCGACGGATCGGCCTGCCCCGGAGCGGGCGATCTGGCCCGCAGTCGGGGGTGCCGAGCGACCGTGATCGCCGCGCTCGAAGACCGCGACGTCGACGTCGTCCGAACGCGTTCCGAGGGTGTCGAACGCGCGTATTCGGACGCAGCCGTGGGGCTCTTGCTCGCCGCGGGGCGATTCGCCGAACGGGCGCGCGTCCACGACGAATCGCTGGCGGAGCGCGCTCGCGTCGATCCGCTCGGGGCCGCCCATCGGGCGGCTGGCCGGGCGGGCGCGCTCGCACGAATCGCGGCCGAATCCGGGCTCGCGGCGGGTGCCGAGCGGGTTACCGAACGGCGATCGACGGCGGCGATCGACGGGACCGCCTGGATCGACGGAACCGATGGGACCGATGCGACCGACTCGATCAACGGAACCGACGCGACCGATTCACGCCCCGGTTGCGGTCGATACGAGAGTGCCCTCCGCGCGTTCGTCGGACCGACCGTTTGCCGGGCTCGCGTTTCGACGCGTCCCCCGCCGTCGGCCGCGCTTCGCGAGACGCGTTCGCTGCCGACCGGTGCCGAGGCGCGCCGATACGACACGCCTGACGGGCCGCTGTATCACCTCACGCCGGTCGCGCACGGTCTCGATGGCGACGCGACGGCGACGCTCTCGGCGGCCTACCGCGTCCTCGCGAACGGATCCGTCGATGGCGGGCCGCGCGCGGCCGGACGGGCGGTCAGGCGCGTCACCGGGGCGGACGATCCAATCGAAACGCTCGCCGCGGTACTCGACCGACACACCCACGGTCTCGGTGTTTTCGAGCACTTCTTCGCCGACGAGCGGATCTCCGACGTCGTCGTCTCCGCCCCCGTGACGGACGCGCCCGTCCGGGTCGTCGTCGACGGCGAGCGGGTTCCGACCAACGTCCGCCTGACGCCGGACGGCGCGGCCTCGCTCGCCTCGCGGTTCCGCCGCGAGAGCGGTCGCGCCTTCTCGCGGAGTTCGCCCGCGCTCGACGCGTCGATCGTCACCGAGACGGGGCGTCGGATCCGGGTCGCCGGGGTGACCGCACCCGCTAGCGACGGGGTCGGATTCGCCTTCCGCGCCCGCGACGACGACGCGTGGACGCTCCCGCGACTCGTCGCCGCCGGATCGCTTCCGGCCGACGCGGCGGCGTTCCTCTCTCTCGCCGCCGAACGCGGTGCGGCGACCATCGTCGCTGGCACGCGCGGGGCCGGGAAGACGACGCTCCTCGGCGCGCTCCTGTGGGAGCTTCCACGGACGACGCGACTCGTGAGCATCGAGGACACCCCGGAACTTCCCGTCGACGCGCTGCGCGAGCACGGCCGCGACGTCCAGGCGTTACACACCGACGTGGGTGCGGGCGGCGGAGGCGGCGCGGGGGGGAGTCGGTCGAGCGGAACCGCTGGCGGAGCCGTGACCGGCGGATTCTCCCCGACGGACGCGCTGCGAACCGCGCTCAGGCTCGGCGACGGGGCGCTCGTCGTCGGCGAAGTCAGGGGCGACGAAGCGAAGTCCCTGTACGAGGCGATGCGCGTCGGCGCGCACGGCCACGCCGTGCTCGGGACGATCCACGGTGACTCCGCTTCCGCGGTCCGAGAGCGCGTCGTCTCCGATCTCGGCGTCGCACCGTCGTCGTTCGGAGCCACGGATCTGGTCGTCACCTGCGCGCGCCAGGGCGACTCGCGGTACGTCGCCGCCGTCGAAGAAGTGCGGACGACCGGCGAGGAATCCGCGTTCGTGTCGCTGTTTCAGCGTCGTGACGGAAGACTCCAGTCGACGGGGGCCGTCGAGCGGGGCGACAGCGCGGTCTTCGAGCGGCTCTGTCGCGACGGAGGATCCTACAGCGACCTCCTGTCGCGTCTCGACCGTCGGACGGCCCGCTTCGACCGACTCGCGAATGCCTCGCTGACGACGCCCGACGCGTGTGATCGGAGTCGGAACGGGAGTCTGCAATGACCGCGAGCGCCGCTCGGATCCGTCGGATCACTCGCGCGCTCGCCGGGTGGTACCCCGGGGAGGTCGAACCGACCGACGAACTCCACCGCTCGCTGGCGTTTCTCGGCAGCGAACTCCGCGCCGACACCCTCGTTCGCGCCGGATACGTCGCCGCGGCTCCCGTCGCTCTCTTGACGCTCTGCGCGCTCGTCGTGCTCCTTCCCGCGTTCCCCGTTGTGGCGTCGGTCACGGCGGCCGCGGGCGTCGGCCTCGGAGCCACTCACGTCGTCCACCGGCTCCCCGTCGCCGCCGCGACGCTCCGGCGGACCCGCGCACTCGGTGACGCGCCGGGGATCGTCGCGCGCGCGGCGCTCAGCCTCCGCCTCGAAGCGACGCCCGAGCGGGCCGCGGCGTTCGCCGCCCGGACCGGGACGGGGCCGCTCGCCCGCAGTCTGACCGCCCATACCGAACGAACCCGCTCGGGACCGTCCGCGGGGCTCGACGCCTTCGCCTCGGAGTGGCGTTCGTGGTTTCCCGCGCTCGAACGGTCGATCGCGCTGCTCGCGGCCGCCGTCGAAGCCCCGGCCGACGAACGGGATCGCGCACTCGACCGCGCGCTGGAAACCGTTCTCGACGGCGCGCGGACGGAGATGGTGGAGTTCGCGGGCGAGGCGCGCGGTCCCGCCAGCGGGATTTACGCCTTCGGCGTCCTCCTCCCGCTCGCGCTCGTCGGCGTACTGCCCGCCGCCCGCGCCGGTGGGGTGACGATCCCCACGTCGGTGTTCGTGGTCCTGTACGATCTCCTTCTCCCGATCGGGCTCGTCGGCGCGGGCGCGTGGCTCCTTCTCCGGCGTCCGATCGCGATCGCGCCTCCCCGCGTGACCACCGCGCATCCGGACGTTCCCTCCGGATCGCCCCACGGCGTCCCGGCGGGCGTCATCGGGATCGGTCTCGGATTCGGCGGCGGTTCGCTCGTCGCTTCGTGGGCCGCGCCCGTTGCCGCTGTGGGTGTCGGCGTCGGCGCGACGCTCGTCGTTCACTACCGACCGATGGCCGCGGTCCGGCGCGACGTGACCGAGGTCGAAGCCGGTCTCGCCGACGCGACGGCCGTCATCGGGCGCCGCGTCGGGTCCGGAGAGGCCGTTGAAACGGCGATCGAGTCGGCCGCGGCGGCGACGACTGGGCGGACCAGCGACCTGTTCGACGCGGCCGCTGGCGTCCAGCGTCGCCTGCAAGTGGGCGTTCACCGGGCGTTTCTGGGCGAGTACGGCGCGCTGCGCGATCTGCCGAGTCGACGGGCGCGGGCGACGGCTTCGCTTCTCGCGGTCGCCGCCGAAGAGGGCCGCCCGGCTGGCGCGACGCTCGTCCGACTGGCGGATCACCTCACCGAACTCCGGCGCGTCGAGGACGAGGCGCGACGGGAACTCGCCGCCATCACGGGCACGCTGGGACACACCGCGGCGCTGTTCGGTCCGCTCGTCGGCGGCGCGACCGTCGCGATGGCGACGCAGATGACGAGGTCGGGAGCGACGGCACAGGGTGCGACGATGCAGGGTGCGTCAGTCGCCGGATCGAGCGCAGCGGTTGGGGGAGCGGGTGCGCCGGGTGCCGCGACGCTCCCGCCCGCGACGCTCGGCGCGGCCGTCGGCGTGTACGTGCTCGCGCTCGCGGTGATTCTCACCGCGCTGGCGACGGGGCTCGACCGCGGCCTCGACCGCTCGCTCGTCGGCTACCGGGTCGGCCTCGCCCTCGTCTCGGCAACGGTGACGTATCTCGTCGCGTTCCTGGGCGCGTCGATGCTGTTTTGATCCGGCCGCGACCGGCGATCCACTCGCCACTCGGAGGCGATGGTTTATATACTGAAACGCGGCCAACGGGGCTATGTTCGACCTGACGCTGGACGCGTGGTACGGCTGGATCGGTCTCTCGCTGGCGGGCGTGGCGCTCGTGGGCGCGGCGACCGGACTTCCGACGGCACCGCCGCCGGACGCAGGGGCCGCCGCCGCGACGGTGGACCGCGTCGCCGCCGCGGAGTACGCCGCCACCGGCGAGCACCCGCTCGACGCCGACGAGATCAGGCTCGGGACGCGTCGGATCGGGCTCAGATCCGGGTCGGGAACGGCGCACGCGACGCTGGCGTTCGGGCCGGTCACGCCCGTTCCCGTCGACGACTCGCCGCTTCGGGACGTGTTGTACGGCACGCCGCCGGAACGGGCCTTCGACTCGCCGGACGCGTTCAGGCAGGCGGTCGTCGACGCGCGAGCGGCGGCCAGTGACGCCCCCTGGCGTCCCGTGGAACGCACGCTCATCGTCCGACGGATCTCGTGGGAGGGAGTGAATGTCGTTCTCGTCGACGCGTGAATCCGCGCTCGGAGCGTCGCGGGCGCAGACGACACCGCTCGTCGCCCTGATCGCGCTGTTCGCGGTCTGTACCGGGCTCTCGCTGTACGCGACGACCTTGGGTGTGGTCACGCCCGGTGAGACCGCGAATGCGCTCGCCGAACCGACGCTGGAACGGGTCTACGACGAGGTGAGCGACGGCGGCGTCGTCTCGCCGGTCGGTCTCCCGGACGACGGCCCCGCCACACCCGACGGCTACCGCGTCGCCGTCGCGGTGACGACGTCGAGGGGAACGTGGACGAACGGGCGCCACCCGCCGGAGCCTGCGGCGACTGTCGACGCCGATGGAACGGGTTCGAGCGCTGCCACCGGTTCCACCGCCGTCGACGCCGCCGAGCGTCCGGTGAGCGTCTCGATGGCCGACGGCGACGTCGTCTGGGGAACGCTCCGCGTCTGGGTGTGGCGATGAACGTCGCTATCGACGCCGTCGTCTCCTTACTTCTCGTCTCGGCGGCCGTCGTCGGCCTCGTCACGATCGAGCAGTCGCCGCCAGCAACGCCGGGAGCGGCCGACGCGGTCGCGGACGCGCTCGCGACGACGACGGCGCAGGTCGACTACTCGCTCGCGCCCGGCATCCGGGAGTTGGACGCGCGCGATGCGGCATCCGGCGGATCCGAGATTCCGCTCGACTCGCCCGAACTCGACCGCACCGCGCACGGGAGTCTCGCGGAGTTGCTCGCGCGCGCCACGACGGCGACCAGCGGCGTCGACCTCGAAGCGAGCGCGGATCCGAACGCGTCGACCCCGCGCGCGTCGGAGGTTCAACCGCTCACCCGGACGCGAGCGTCCTTCCGACGAGGCGTTGCCGACGCGGTTCGGACGCGGACCGGCGCGACCGTCCGCGTGGACGCGACGTGGCGTCCCTACCCCGGTTCGCCCGTCGGCGGGGCGGTCGGCGTCGGTCCGACGCCGCCGCGGAACGGCGTTCACGCCGCGACGCTCGTCGTACCGACCGGAATCGAGCCGGTTCCCGCATCGGCGACGACCGATTTCGAGTCGCTCGGTGCGGTCGTGGCCGATCGAACTGTCGCGGTGCTCGTCCCGGCGGGTCCCGCGAAAACGACGCTCCGCGGGAACGATCCGTCTGCCGCGTTGGTTCGACATCGGTACGCGCGGCTCGAAGCGGTGACGAACGAAGCGACTTCCGAGGAGAACGTATCGCTCGCGGAACCGCTCGCGACGGAGGACACCGCGGCGGCGAACGCGCGCGTCACGGCCGCGCTCGCCCCGCGGATCGCCGATGAGCTCCGCGCCCGCTACGACACGCCGACGGCTGCCGCCGAGGCGGTCACGGTCTCGTCGGTCCGGATCGTCGTCCGGACGTGGTCGCCCGCCTCGGAGGTGCGCTGATGCGACTCGCGGACGACAACCGTGGCCGCGTCCCCTTCGCACTCGTCGGCGTGCTGCTGCTCGTCGGGAGCTCTGCGTTCGCCGCATCGCTCGCTACGCCGGGGGCCGCGCCGGTCGATCGATCGGCCGATATCGCCGCCGATCGCGTCGACGCAGAGGTGACGGCCGCGCTCAGGATGGCCGTTCGAGACGCCGCCCGCGCCGCGGCGCGAGAGCCGGTGACGGTCGCCGCCGACACCGAGGCCGGTGCCGCGCTCGACGGTCCCGACACGTTCCGCCGATACCTTCGACTCCGGATCTTCCTCGCCGCGCGCGAGGCGATCGATCCGGTCGAACACCGCCGCGGCGGCAGCCTCGCCCGCGCATCGTTCGGTGACTCAGCCGAGCCGGTCCCGAACGCGATCGACCGCGTCTCGATCGAGGGCGTCGACGACGGAACTGAACTCCGCGCGACGATCCGCGACGTCGAGTTGACGGTCGAGCGGGACGGCCGCGTCGTCGACACCCGACGGGTGGATCGGACTGTCACCGTGGGCGTACCGGTACTGGCACTCCACGACAGAACTGAGAGCTTTCAAGCCCGCCTTGACGCCGGACCGCTCGAAGGGCCGGGACTCGCTCGGCGCACGACTGTCGGCGTCACCGCAATGGCGCAAGCCCGCGGGCTCGGGCAGTACGGCGGCCTGCCGATCTCGAACGTCGTCGCGAACCGCCACGTCGCGCTCTCGACGAACGCCGGACTGCTCGACGCGCAGCGCGCGGCCTTCGGTCGGAGCGATCCCGACGCGGCCGCGGGCGTTCGAGCGGCCACGGTCCGGACCGGCGCGGCCGACGTCCTCGATCTCCAGTCGAACTCTCGGGTCGCGTCCGCCGTCACGGGACAGCTACCGGACCCCAACGCCGCAGAGCGGGCAGACGCCGAACGCGGTTCCGACGCGCTCCCCGCGACTCGGACGGTTTCCGTGGGCGTGAACGAGACCGCCGACGAGGCGTTCTTGGAACTGCTTCGGGGCTCGAACGGCGCGAAGCGCCTCGATTCGATCAGTCGAGGCGGCTACGAGGCCACGGTCTCCGTGAGCACCACCGCGCAGACGGTCAGAAACGAACGTCGACCCTCGCCCCGCGCGCCCGGAGAGAACTGGACGCTCGTGTTCTCCGATACCTCGAAGGACGTCTCCGTGCGCGGCGGCGGCAGCGCTCGGTCGATCTCACGGATCGGGACCGGTGAGCGCAGGCTCTACGCGGCCACCCGGCGCGTCACCGAGCGGTGGCGGGTCGAGCGGACGTGGGTGAAGCTCAACGAGACGCCGCGGACGACTGCGGCGTCGTGGGAGGACGTCTACCGCGTCCGCGTGACGGCGACGGCCCGGTTGCGCGGGAGCGCGGCACCGACCCGATCCGTCCGGCCGCTGTTCCGATCGGGCGGTGCACTCTCAGGCCCGAATCTGCGTGAAGGCCGCACCGCGAGCGGCGCGCTCGTTTCGGACCTCGGCGGTCCCGACGCCATCGCTCGCAAAGCGGTCACCGGCGGCCGGACGAGCGCGTCGCGGACGGTCACCGGCGAGCGCCCCGCCGATCTCGATTCCTGGATCTACGCCGACGTCGCCGACCTCCGCGAGCGCGTTCGCGGTCTCTCGGTGGAAGTCGAGGCCAGCGACGCCGCGACCGGCCGCGAGAACGGGGCTGCAGAACTCGCATCGGTCATTCGCGACCGCCGCGTGGACCTGGTCGACGCTCCGCGAGCGTACGACGGCGTCGCCGACCGCGCGCGGATCGCCGCCCGCGAGGCATACCTCGATCGGGTGGTCGCGCGGCTCGACGAGCGCGCCGGTGCGACCCAGTCGCAGAACGCCGGGATCGAGCGCGCGCTGAGCGCGAGGGGGCTCGCCGCCTCGCGGGTGAACGAGCTCGCGTCGCTCACGCCCGAACCACCCGCGCCTCGGGTAGATCACGGGACGGAAGCAGGCGCTCGCGGCGAGACGACGTTCGTCCCCGACGGCGACCCCGCCTACCTCGCGCCCGACCCCGTCGAGGGCGCGCTCGTCGACGGCGTCGCGGACGACGAGCAGTACGTTGGTCTCGCGGTCAGAAACGTCAACGTGTTCAGCGTCCCCTACGGCGACACCGCGGACATCGTCACGCGGGTGCTGTTCGGCGATCCCGGCCGCGTGTCGCTGCACACGGCCGGACAGGCGCTCGTCTCGGCTGACCGGACGCTCGAGTCGCATCCGGACCCGACGCTCCGAGACCAACGGGACGTCCTCGAGCGGAAGGTCGACGGATCGATGCGAGACGTCCGCCGAACGGCGAGGCGGACCCTCATGCGGGAGACGGCGCTCACGCGCGAGGAACGGGACTGGGTCGTCCGTCGCTCGTTTGCCCGCTTCGACGGCCCCGGCGAGCGCGCGGTGGCGGCCACCGACGGCTCGCTGGCGCGCGAGGTCGCGTCGGTCGCGATCGACGCGGGAGCGGGCGGCCGCGGGGATCCGTCCGCCGTCGCCGAGGATCGCATTCGGACGGCGTTGCGCGTGGATCTCCGACACGTCGCGAGCTCCGAGCGGGTTCGCGTTCCGGAATCCGCGGTCGATGACGCCGTCTCCTCGGTGCGCGCGGAGATCGAACGAGAGGCGAACGACGCCGCAGAGCGCGCGACGGAAACGGCGATCACGCGAGCGACGAACGACACCGTCGGCGGCATTCCCGCGGGGCTCCCTATCTCGCCGACGCTCAGCCCGTGGGTCGCCACGGCGAACCTCTGGATCGTCGAATCGCGCGGCGCGTACGGCCGGTTCACCGTGGGCGTCTCCGGATCGGAGACGACGTACGTCCGCGACGGCTCTGCGGTCGCGCTCGACGTCGATGCCGACGGGGCCGAGGAGTCGCTGGGGCGAAGCGAGCGCGTCGATTTCAGCGTCCGGACCGTCGCGCTCGCGGTCGTCCCGCCCGGCAAACTCGGCGTCGGCGACACCGACGGAAATTCGGACGAGCGGTCGCTCGCGTGGAGCGATCCGTCTCCGGGACCGCGCTGCGTCACGCCGACCGGACAGTGTCCGCGGGAAAATGGGAGATAACGAATCGAGAGGGGATAACGAACCGAGAGGTCGGTAAGGGTCCGACCGAGACGCCGGTGAGGGGCGAACCGGGCGCCGTTACCGAAGCCGCGCGGCGATCAGTTCTTCGAGGTCCTCGCGGAACTCGTCGACGTCGATCTCGTCGAGCACGGGAACGAAGAAGCCCTCGACGAGCATATTGCGCGCCTTCTCGGGGTGGATCGCGCGCGACACCATATAGAACAGGTCCTCCTGATCGACCTGTCCGACCGTCGCCGAGTGCGACGCCTCGGTGTCGTGGTTGTGGATGATCAGCTTCGGCGACGCGTCGGCCTCGCTCTCGTCGGAGAGCATCAGCGTGTTCTCGCGCTGGTACGAGGAGGTGTTCCACGCGTCGCGGCCGACGTCCTGGACGCCCTCGTACACCGATCGGGCGGCGTCGTCGAGGACGCCGCGGGTGACGAGGTCGGCCGTCGTGTTCTCGGCGTTGTGCCAGACGCGGGCGTTGACGTCGAAGTGCTGTTCGTCGTGGCCGAAGAACGCGCCGACGATCTTCGTCTCCGCGGAGTCGCCGTTGAGTTCGGATTCGACGTCCGAGCGGGTGAGCCGCGAACCGAGGTTGCCCTCGATCCAGTTGACCGTGGCGTAGGTTCCGACGTCCGCGCGCTTGAGCGAGTAGCTGTAGGTATCTTCTGCGAGGTTTTGCAGGGATCCGTACTGCACGTAGGAGTTCTCGCCCGCGTCGATTTCGACGAGGTTCGAAAAGTACCGCGCGTCGTCGCTCTCGGCACCGGACTCGATGCTCTCCAGAATCGTCACCGACGAGGATTCCTCGGTGATCACGAGCGTGTGACTGAACAGCGAGCGGGAGTTCATCTCCGCGCGGATCGTCACGTCCTCGGCGTCGACGCCCTCGGGGACGTAGACGACGGTTCCGGTCGTGAAGAGTGCGGCCGACAGCGCCGTGAGGTAGTTCTCCTGCGGATCGATCGTCGAGCCGAACGCGGACTCGACGAGATCCGGATGCGCCTCGAGCGCGTCAGTGAACGTGAGCACGTCGACGCCTTCGTCCGCCGTGCGCTCGGTCTCGTCGGCCTGATTGAGCGGGTCGACGAGTGACTCGAAGTCGAGCGCTTCGAGGTTGGTCCAGCGGCGGCCGGGCGTCTGGATGACGTCCGGCAGGTCGATGGCGTCGAGCGCGTCGAGCGCGTCGAGCCGCGCCTCCAGCAGCCACTCGGGTTCGTCCCGCCGCTCCGAGATCTCTCGAACCGTCTGCTCTGACAGGTTCGCGGGAAGTTGTGCGCTGCTCATACTATCCGAGGCTGCCCTCCATTTCGAGTTCGACGAGGCGGTTCAGTTCGACCGCGTACTCGATCGGCAGTTCCTCGGTGATCGGCTCGATGAAGCCCGAGACGATCATCTGCTTCGCGTCGTCGTCGTCGAGACCGCGCGACTGGAGGTAGAAGATGTCCTCGTCGCCGATCTTTCCGACTGTGGCCTCGTGGGCGACGTCGACCTTCGACTCGTTGATCTCCATATACGGCATCGTATCGGAGGTCGACTCGTTGTCGAACATCAGCGCGTCGCACTCGACCGCAGTGGAAGAGTTCTCCGCGCCGTCGGCGATGTGAACGAGGCCGCGGTAGTTCGTGCGGCCGCCGTCCTTCGAGATCGACTTCGACTCGATCGTCGACTTGGTGTTCGGCGCGTTGTGGTAGACCTTCGCGCCGGTGTCGATGTTCTGGCCCTCGCCCGCGAAGGCGATGGTGATGTGGTTGTCGGAGGCGCCGCGGCCCTTCAGGACGCTCGAGGGGTACAGCATCGTCGCCTTCGAGCCCATCGATCCGGAGATCCACTCCATTCGTCCCCCGGCTTCGACGAGCGCGCGTTTCGTGTTGAGGTTGTAGGTGTTCTTCGACCAGTTCTGAACGGTCGAGTACTGGACGTGTGCGTCCTCGCCCACGAACACCTCGACGCCGCCGGAGTGGAGGTTGAACGCGGAGTACTTCGGGGCCGAACAGCCCTCGATGTAGTGGACTTCCGAGCCCTTCTCGGCCACGATGAGCGTGTGCTCGAACTGGCCCATTCCCTCCGAATTCATCCGGAAGTACGCCTGGACCGGCATCTCGACGGTGACGTCCTCGGGGACGTACACGAACGAGCCGCCGGACCATACCGCGCCGTGAAGCGCGGCGAATTTGTTGTCGCTCGGGGGCACGCACTTCGTCATGAAGTGCTCTCTGACGATCTCTTCGTGCTCTTGGACGGCCTCGTCCATGTTGCAGAAGATGACGCCCTTCTCCTCCCAGCGCTCCTGCATATTCTGGTAGACGACCTCCGACTCGTACTGCGCGCCGACGCCGGAGAGTGCGTTCTTCTCGGCCTCCGGGATGCCCAGTTTGTCGAAGGTGTCTTTGATCTCGTCGGGCAGTTCCGTCCAGTCGTCGACGCCCGCGCGGACGTCGACGTCGGGGCGGATGTACGGGACGATCTCGGCGATGTCGACTTCCGAAAGGTCCGGCTGTCCGGGCCAGTCGGTCGGCATCGGCATCTCCTGGAACTGTTCGAGCGCGCGGAGCCGACGCTTCAGCATCCACTCGGGTTCGTCTTTGTCCTCGGAGATGACCCGGACGGTCTCCTCCGTCAGGCCCTTCTCGGTTTGGAACGCCGAAGTCTCTTCCTTCTTGAAGTCGAAGCGGGCTTCGGTGTCCGTCTCTTTGAGGTGGTCTTGTTCGGAACTCATGGGTGTAGTTGTGTGTTCACTGTCGGGTTAGGCCGTCTCGTAGACTTCCTCGCGGACCCAGTCGTAGCCCTTGTCTTCGAGTTGTTCGGCCAGCGACGCGTCGCCGCTCTTGACGACGCGGCCGTCGAGCATGATGTGAACGTGGTCGGGCTCGACGTATTCGAGGATCCGCTGGTAGTGGGTGATCTGGAGGATGCCCGTGCCCTGCTCGTCGCGGAGCGCGTTGATCCCCTTCGAGACGTCCTGCAGGCGGTCGATGTCGAGCCCGGAGTCGATCTCGTCGAGGACGGCGATCGACGGCTCGAGGATGGCCGCCTGCAGCACCTCGTTCTGTTTCTTCTCACCGCCGGAGAACCCGGCATTGAGATAGCGCTGCATAAACTTCTCGTCCATGTCGAGCAGCTCCATCTTCTCTTTGAGGAGCTTTTGGAACTCGGCGACGCCGACCTCGCCCTCGTCTGCGGGGCCCTCCATCGGCGACGTCTCGTAGCCCGCTTCGTCCTCGTCGGCCTCCGCCTCCTCGGATTCGTCTTCGTCTTCGAAGAGCTCCTCGCGCTCTTCGAGCTTCGCGTTGAGCGCCGTCCGCAGGAAATTCGTCATTGTGACGCCCTCGATCTCTGCGGGGTACTGGAAGCCGAGGAAGATACCGAGCGCCGCGCGCTCGTTCGGCTCCAGTTCGAGAAGGTCCCACGTCAGTTTCTCTTCGGGGACGTCGTCGTCGACCTCGTCCTCGCCGAAGCGGAGCAGGATCTGCCCGTCAGTCACCTCGTAGGCGGGGTGCCCGGCGATAATCTTCGCCGTCGTCGACTTCCCCGACCCGTTTGGACCCATCAGGGCGTGGATCTCACCGGAGTCGACCTCCAGGTCGACGCCGCGAAGAATCTGTTCGCCGCCTTCCTCCGCCACGCTCGCGTGGAGGTTCTTGATTTCGAGTGTAGCCATCGTTGTTTCGTTGCCTCGTGACTGTGAAATGGGTTCTAACGCCCATAATGGTTACGCATTCGCCCCTCGTCTCTTTATTGTCGAGAAAAATTATTTGTGTTTCACGAAACCGAAAACGGCTACGTCGCCGCAGTCCCCGTGAGTTGCTTCTGCGCCCTACACGAAGCTTCCGAGGCCGGTCTGTTCCTGTCCCGACTTCACCTCGTCCCACGACATCCCGAGCGCCTCGATGATGCGATCGATCGGCCCCTTCAGCGTCTTCTCCAACATCTTGTCCCAGTCGACCTCGAACTCCTCGGGAAGCTGGTCGTCGTACTCGACGCAGATGACGTCGGGGTCGCGTTTGAACTCGCCGTAGAGGGCGTCTCGCTGCGGGTCGAATCCCTTCTCGCCCTCCATTTTCCGGAACCACGAGGGGTGGACCTTCCGCAGGTAGAGCCGCTTCGGCTTCGACCCGCGCCCGAAGTTCGTCCCGAGGAACTCGTTGGCGTACTTCGCGCCGCGGACCTGCGCGGTCGCGGTGTCGTAGGCGTCCAGCCGCTTGCCGATTCCGCCGGGGATTCCGATCTCCTCGACCGGGACCTCGCCCGTCTCGAAGTCCTCGATGATCCCGTGGATGTAGTCGGCGATGGCGTCGTTCGATTCGCCGTGAACGATCATCTCGATGACGCGCTTTTGCACCTCCTTCGTGATCGGTGCGATGTCCGAGCGCTTGTACTCGAAGCCCGTGATGTCGATATCGTCGACGTCCTTGCCCTCCTTCCAGACGATGTGGCCCGCGTAGCGCTTCTTCTTGCCCGCCTGGAAGAACCGCCGATAGAGCTTCTCGAACTCGATCTGGAAGCGGTGGTGTTCGGCGTCGAGTTCGCGGGCGGCGAACTCGTCGTAGGAGTCGTTGATGTGCGCCTCCAACTCGAACGACTGCTCGATCGCGTCCGCTTTGGAGACGTCGCCGCCGAGTTCTAACATCACCGAATCGGTGTCTCCATAGATGACACGCTTGCCGAGTTCGTTCGCTGCTTCGGCGGTGTGCTCGATCACGTCGCGACCGGTCGCAGTGACCGCAGCGCCCATCTCCTTGTCGTACAGGCGGAATCGATCCCAGCCGAGAACGCCGTACAACGAGTTCATAATCACCTTGACAGCCCCCTGCTGTCGGTCGTACTGCTCGTAGGCGGCGGACCCGGGATCGTTCTCGTTTCGCAGCGACTTCTTCTCCTCGCGCTCGGCGAGGAGGTCGTCGATCATCTCACGGATAATCCCCTCGGGTTCGCGCCGGAAGTGCGTCCCGTTGGGGGCGCGGAACGTCTCGCCGTCGTACCCGTCGGGGTCGACCTTCGTCTCCGGCGACGCGTTGATCGTCACCATACACATCGGATAGAGGCTTTTCAGGTCGAGCACCGTCACGTTCTCCTTCACGCCGGTGATCGGATCGAAGACCGCGCCGCCCTCGTAGTCCTCCGCGTCGGCCTGTCCCTTCGACGGCAGGGCGAAGCGGCCGTGGGCCTCGTGGAGGATGTAGACGTCGACGGTGTCGCCCGGCGTCGTCGCGTCTTCCAGCTTGCAGCCGACGAACGTACGCACCTCGTCCCAGAAGGCGATGACCTCCTGCTTGCGGTCGATCTCGACGCAGAGTTCCACGTCGCGAACGTTGTATTCGAGCAGGCGCTCGGGCTCTTGCTCCCAGAGGTCGCCGATGTCGCCCGCGTAGCGTTCCTTTCCGACGTCGAGTTCGAGTTCGCCGACGGCGTCGAGGCGATACGACTCCAGTTCGGAGAACTGCGTGCGCTTGTACGCGTAGAGGAGGTCGAAGACGACCCGGCCCTTCACGTTGGGGCCGCCCCACCCGCTGCGCCAGACTTCGCCGATTCGAGAGAAGCGCTCGGGGTCGAGATCGTACTCGGAGGTGGGGCGTATCACGTCCATCCGATCGAGGAGGTAGGGCATATCGAAGTCCTCGAAGTTCCAGCCGGTCAGCACGTCGGGATCGGTCCGCTCGATGTAGGCGATAAAGGCGTCGAGCATCTCGCCCTCGCGCTCGAAGGTGCGGACCTCGATCTCGGTGTCGTCGCGGAGCGGTTCGTAGCCCGGAAGCGACTCCGGCGAGCCGACGCCGTCGCCCGCGTCGGGAGCGTCGTACAGCCACGCGACGTACTCGTCGCGGTAGGAGTCGTGACTCGTGAGGCAGACGATCGGCTCTTCGCCCTCCTCGGGGAAGCCCGAGCGGTCGTCGACCTCGATGTCGAAGGTGTTCACGCGGAGGTCGGCGTCGACCTCGACGGGCTCGATCTCGTCGTGCGGGATCTGGATCGAGGGTTTCTCGCCCCCGGACGCGTCCGGATCGTCCGGCTCGTCGCCGAGTCGACGGGCGGGGACGCGGATGCCGCTCTTGATGTCCTTGTCGATCAGCAGGCGGTTCGGAAAGAGGATGTCGGCCTCGTAGTGGTCGAACTCGTCGCGGATCTGCCCGACGTCCCGCGGGGTCCGCGTGCAGACCTTCGTCAGCTCGTCGCCGCGGATACTCTGAAAGCCCTCCTCGGTGCGCGTGATGACGTTCTTGTCGAGTTTGTCGTCGTCGAGCGTGTCCGTCGGCGCGTAGAAGTACGGCTCGAATCCGAGCACGCGAACGTGTTCGACCTCGTTCTCTCGGGTCCTGCCGAACACGTGGACGACGGGGTACTCGCGGTCGCCGCTGCCCTCGACGGAGTAGTTCACCTGGGTCACCATCAGCTCGATTGTGTCGTCGGCGTCGGGGAAGCGGATATCCTCGGCGTCGACGACCTCTGAGACGTGCTGGGTGCCGTTTCCCGCGACGGCGACCGCCTCGTCCTCGGGCCGGGGGCCGTCGGCGGAGCCACCGCCGCCCCCCCAGTTGTCCGTGAGCCCTGCCTGTTTCATAGGGACGCCTTCGACACTGTCGAGTAAAAGCTTCGGCATTGCCCCCGACCGTCGATCGGTGATTGTCATCCAGTCGTAGCCGATCGGTGACCGTCGGCCAGCAATTATCGGTCAATGATTGTCGGCCAGCAATTACCAGTCAGTTGTTGACGGACCCGCAAGACCTATAATATGGTAACACATAACACGATTTACAATGGTCGACCCTGTGGACTCCGAACGGACGGATCGGTCGCCAGCCGCACCGGCGCGGGTGGGCGAAGCGAGCGGACTCGACGACGTCGAGTCCTATGAGGTCGACGGCGGAGTCGTCTTCTACGACCCGCAGAACCCGCTGGCGTGGGTCGAGACGTCACAGACGATTCTGCTTTCCGAGCACTGCTGAACGTTCTCCGGTGCGGCGGAACGCACCCCTTCTGGGGCCTAAGGCCTCTATGCGGTGCAGTGGAACGCACCCCGCTCTGGTCGAACGTCTCGACCGCGCGCCGGAACGAACCGTTTTTGCGGTGACCCTTCCTGCATCCGAACGTGCCGACGGAGTTCGACGACTGGCCCGACGAACCCGAGGAGCCCGATCCCGAAGGTCGGTGGGGCGATCCCGAGACCGATCTCGCCACGGTTCCGTCCGTCGAAGTCCCCGGTGACGACGTCGACGACGAGGGTGCTGGCGTCAACATCGACGGCGACCTCGCGAAGTACTTCTGGGCGACGGTCATCTACGCCAACGTCGCGCTCGCGGGAATCAGCCTGGGGCTGTTACTGATCGGCTTCCGAGGCCAGTGGGTGTGGGGCGGCGGCGGCGTCGCGATCGGCCTCTTCGCGCTCTACCGTACGTACGACCTCTACCGGCGCTACCGCACGGACGTCGCAGCGGGCGACGACCGCGACGAGACGTCCGAGGAGTGACGCAGTACTGCCACGGTTGATCGATTATGCTTCTCTCGCCCGTTCGGCGCCAACGCAACCGATAAGCGCCTGACGGTCCACTCGTCGACTATGCAGACCGTCCGCGACGCCGACGGCGACCCCTACCTGCTCGTGAAGCGCTCCGCGGAGTCGAGTCGCGTGCGAGATCCGGCGACCGGCGAGGAGCGGTACCTCCCGAACGAGACGCTGCGGTTCGATGCGGGCGATGCCGCGCCGCTCTCCGTCGCGGCGAGCGGCATCCCGAAAGCGACGCGCCGCCTCGTCACCGCCGCGCACGACGAGCAGTCGCTGGGGCTGCTTGTCGAACTCGCCGACCGGGGGCCGATTTCGGTCGTCGAACTCCTCGACGCGTACTCGCTGTGTGAGTCGGATCTCCACGGTCGCCTCTCTGAACTTCGGGCGGCGCGGCTCATCGAGGAGGCGACAGTGTACGGCGAACGCGGCTACGACGCGACCGAGGAGACGCGCCGAGCGGTCGAGTCGCTCCGCTCGGGGGCTATTGACCCAGATCAGAAATCGGAATAGAACGGTTCTTCGGCGGATCGATGCGTGCCAGCGATCAGGCGAACGCGCGGCTCGCGGTCCCCTCGTCGACGGCGTCGGACTGGATCTTCTCCCACGCCTCGAGGAAGTCCGCCATCGTGATCTCCGTCCTGTCGTCGCGGATGGCGAACATCCCGGCCTCCGTACAGACCGCCTTGATGTCCGCGCCAGAGGCGTCGTCCGCAAGTTCGGCGAGATGCTCGAAGTCGACATCGTCGTCGACGTTCATATCGCGCGTGTGGATCTGGAAGATGAGCGCGCGACCCTCCTGGGTCGGCTTCGGCACCTCGATGAGTCGGTCGAAGCGACCCGGCCGGAGGATCGCCTCATCGAGCATATCGAAGCGGTTCGTGGCGGCGATGATGCGGATGTCGCCGCGGTCGTCGAAGCCGTCCATCTCGGACAGCAGTTGCATCATCGTCCGCTGGACCTCCGCGTCACCCGACGTTTTCGAGTCCGTCCGCTTCGAGGCGATCGCGTCGATCTCGTCGATGAACAGGACGGCGGGCTCGTTCTCGCGGGCCACCTCGAAGAGGTCCCGGACCAGCTTCGCGCCCTCGCCGATGAACTTGTGGACGAGTTCGGAGCCCGCCATCTTGATGAACGTCGCGTCGGTCTGGTTCGCGACGGCCTTCGCGAGCATCGTCTTTCCCGTTCCGGGCGGGCCGTAGAGCAGCACGCCGGACGGCGGCTGGATCCCGACCTGCTCGAACATTTCCGGCGATTCCAGCGGCATCTCGACGGTTTCGCGCACTTCCTGCATCTGCTCTTCGAGGCCGCCGATGTCGGCATAGGTGACGTCCGGGCTGTGATCGACCTGCATCACCCGAGCGCGCACGTCTGTCTCGTTGTCGAGGCGCTTCACGACTGAAAGCGAGTTGTTGACGGCGACGCGCGCGTCGGGTTCGAGGTCCTCGCGCATCTCGTCTGTCACTTCCGTGAGCGCCTCCTGATTGTTGCCGTGCTGTTTGATCACGACGCCGTCGTCGGTGAGTTCCTGCACCGTCGCGACGAACAGCGGCGACTGCTTGAGTTTCTTGTTCTCGTGGGTCAGCCGCTCGAGTTTCTGCTGGTACTTGTTATTCTCGGCGTTCGCGTCCAGAAGTTTGTCCCGCATCTCCTCGTTTTGGGACTCGAGAATGTCCAACCGCTCTCTGAGCGCTTGGATCTTCTCCTGCTGCGACGTCGCCTCCTCGTCGTAGGGAAGCTCGACGTCGTCCACAGTGTCAGTCATCACCCACCGTAGGATGTGGTTTCATAAGAGACTTCGGGTGGACGAAACGCTAGCAGTGAGCGCGCGGTCGAAACCGGTTCTACGGACGGAGTCCATGTGAGCGAAGGTGTTCTACGAACGGAGTCAATCCGAGTAACGACGGCGTTCATTCGACCTCGAACGGTGCCGACTCGATGTCGTCGGTGGACCGAGCCCTCGATGAAATTCTTTAGAGTAATAATCTAATACAGAAAATATTATCAAGCTACATCCCACAGTGAGAGGTACGAATGAGCACCACCGAGGCACTCGCCCCCGAAGAGGCGTCGACCGACCGCTGGGAACCGGTGCGCGAGATGCCGCCGAGCGCGAAACTGGTCGCGAAGGTACTCGACTACAACGAGACGCTGACGCAGAGCCAACTCGCCGAGGAGACGCTCCTCCCGCCGCGGACGGTTCGCTACGCCCTCGCCCGACTCGAAGACGCTGGCGCGGTCGACTCGCGCTTTTCGTTCACCGACGCGAGGAAACGGCTGTACACGCTGAATCTGTGAGCGGACCTGGGCGGGACGCACAGAGTTCCGTCGTGTGAGCGGAGCCGAGACGGCCGTACGCCCGCGACCGCACCGCTGAACGGTCTAGTCCCCACCGCCGAACCGTCGGGCCTCCACCGCCGAACGTTCAAGTGCGATTACGACGCTATCCTCTCCGTGACCGACTCCCGCTCTGCGACCGGCGCACCGCCGTCGAGAACCGTCCGCCGGTCGCTCCGCGCGCTCACTGACGGCACGGCGCCGTCCCGGACGCCGATCCGCTCGACGGATGCACCTTCTTACCGGCGTATCGACGAGGTCGTCAGCGACGCTGAAACGGCCACTTCGTGCGCCCGAACGGCGGCCCGGTTTCTGCGCGACGGCCGAATCGCCGAGTTGGAGGCGGCTATTGCGGCGGCCGATCGGCGCGGCGCGCGCGAGGCGACGCGGCGCGGGCAAGAGGCACGCGAGACGCTCCGTGGGCTTTCGGCCGCCCTAGATGGGGAGGCGAACGCGCCGGTGGCGACCACTTCCGCTCCGGTCGCGGAACGGTTTTAGGACGGAGCGATCAATCAGGGGACAGATGACACGGGTGATCCACACCGGCGACACCCACCTCGGGTACCAGCAGTACCACTCGCCGACGCGCCGCGCGGACTTCCTCGACGCGTTCGAGCAGGTGGTCGACGACGCCATCGAGGACGACGTCGACGCCGTCGTCCACGCGGGCGACCTGTTCCACGACAGGCGACCGGAACTGCGCGACCTCCTCGGCACGATCCGCGTCCTCCGACGACTCAGGGAGACGGGAATCCCGTTTCTCGCGGTCGTGGGAAACCACGAATCGACGCGCGGCGGGCAGTGGCTCGACCTCTTCGAGAACCTCGGCCTCGCCGAGCGACTCGGCGCGGAACCCCGGCTCGTCGGCGAGACGGCCTTTTACGGCCTCGATCACGTCCCGAAATCGCGGCGCGAGGACCTCGACTATTCGTTCGAGCCCCACGACGCGACCCGCGCGGCGCTCGTGAGCCACGGGCTGTTCACCCCCTTCGCCTACGCCGACTGGGAGACCGAGACCGTCCTGGAGCGCTCGAACATCGACTTCGACGCGGTGCTCCTCGGGGATAACCACGCGCCGGGCGTCGAGACCGTCGCCGACACGTGGGTGACCTACTGCGGGTCGACGGAGCGCGCCAGCGCCGCCGAAAAAGAGCCGCGCGGCTACAACCTCATCGAGTTCGGTGCGTCGGAAGCAGCCGCGGTCGACATCCGGCGGCGAACGCTCGACACGCGCGAGTTCGTCTTCGTCCCCGTCGAATTGGCCGCGGGCGAGGGGCCCGGGCGCGTCCGCGAGCAACTCCGACAGCGCGAGGTCGACGACGCGGTCGTCGTCGTCGAGATCCTCGGCGAGGGCGAGCCGGTGACGCCCGCGTCGATCGAGGAATCGCTCACGGACCGCGGCGCGCTGATCGCCCGCGTCACCGACCGCCGCGAGCGGGACGTCGAGGCCTCCGTCGACGTCTCCTTCGCCGACCCCGACGACGCCGTCGAGGAGCGCGTCCGCGAACTGGGCCTCTCCTCGGCCGCGCTCGACGTCGACGAGACGATCCGCGCGAGCAAGACGGCCGACTCGAACGTCCGTGAGGTCGTCGAAGACCGGGTGGCTACCCTGCTCGACGAGGAGCGAGACGCGTTCGCTCCCGCGCCGGACGCGCCCGATGGCGACGATGCGGCCGCTGACGACGAAGACGTTGGTTCCGTGGCCGATGGTGACGGAGACGCCGACGAAGGCAACGACACGGATGCGACGGATGAAGTAGACGCTGACGACGGCGGCGGAGGCGACGCAGACTCGAACCCTGCGACCGATGAGAACGCGGAGACCAGTGAGAATGAGCCACCTGAACCGGCCGAGGGGTCGGCGTCGACTCCGACCGACGGGCAAGTGACGATGGAGGACTTCTAGATGCGCTTCGAGCGGCTCCACCTGAAGAACTTCAAGCCGTACGCGGACGCGGATCTCGACCTCCGCGACGGCGTCACCGTCATTCACGGGCTGAACGGCAGCGGGAAGTCTTCGCTCCTCGAAGCGTGTTTCTTCGCGCTCTACGGCGCACACGCGCTCGACGAGACGCTCGACGACGTCGTGACGACCGGTGAGGACGAGGCCGAAATCTCGCTGCAGTTCGTTCACGAGGGGGAGACGTTCCGCATCGAGCGGGAGCTGCGGCGCTCCGGCGACCGGATTCAGACGATCACCTGCACGCTCGAAGGCCCGGACATCGCGGTCGACGGCGCGACCGACGTCCGCGCGTTCGTCACCGACCTCCTCCGGATGGACGCGGAGGCGTTCGTCAACTGCGCGTACGTTCGACAGGGCGAGGTGAACAAGCTCATCAACGCCACGCCCGCCCAGCGGCAGGACACCATCGACGACCTGCTGCAACTGGGGAAGTTAGAGGAATACCGCGAGCGGGCCAGTCGGGCGCGCCTCGGCGTCGAGGACGTCCGCTCGGAGACGAAGGGCGCGCTCGCGAAGCTCGACTCCCAGATCGAGGCCAAGGAGGACGCCGACCTCCACGCGCGGTTGAACGAACTGGAGACCGAGCTGACCGAGGTCGAAGACGAAATCGAGCGCTTCGAGGGGAACGAGGCGCGCGCGGAGGAGACGCTCGCGGACGCCGAAGAGATCCTGGAATCCTACGAGGAGACGCGGGCGAAGCTCGACGGCATCGAGGAGGACATCGCCGACCTCCGAGAGACGATCCAGTCAGACGAGTCCGAACGCGACGAGCTCCGAGAGGCGATCGTCGAGGCGCGCGACCGGATCGACGACGTCGAAACCGAGCTCGAAACCGCGGCGGCGGCGACCGAGCTGGACGCGACGACCGCCGCCGCGGTTGACGTCGACGCGCTGGAGGCCCGCCGGGAGGTACTCGACGAACGGGAGACGGAGCTTCGCGAGGATCTCGCAGACGCCCGCCAGCGCGAGACGATGCTGTCGAACCAGGCTGAGAAGCTGGCCGAGCGCGCCGACGAGTTCGAAGAACGCGCCGCGGAGTTGCGAGATCGCGCCAGCGAGGCCGCATCGACCGCCGCCGCCGCGGCGGAGCGAGTGGAGAACCGCACCGACGAACTGGACGCGCTCGACGGCGAGACGGACTCGCTCCGCGCGCAGTTCGATGACGCACCGGTGAGTGTCGGGGAGGCGGCCGCACACCGCGACTCGGTGCAAGCGTCGCTTCGGGAGGCGCGCGAACGGGTCGCGACGACGCAGGCGGAACTGTCGTCGGTCCGAGACCGCCTCGACGAGGCGCGGGAACTCCGCGCGGAGGGGAAGTGCCCGGAGTGCGGTCAGCCGGTCGAGGAGTCGCCGCACGTCGACGCGATCGGCGAGTACGAGACGGAGATCGCCGACCTCGAATCCGACCTCGACGACTTCCGTGCGGGGGTGGACGAACTCGAATCGGATCTGGAGCGCGCCGAGTCGCTCGGCGACGCCGAGACGCGGCTGCAGAACCTCCGGGAGAAGCGATCGCTGATCGAAGACAGCATCGAGGACGCGCGCGAGACGGCCGACGAACGCGGCTCGGAGGCCGAGTCGCTCCGCGAGGAAGCGACCGACCTCGACGAACGGGCGGTCGAAAAGCGCGAAGCGGCGGAGACACAGTCGGCGACGGCTGCGGAGGCCGACGAGCGCGTCGCGTCGCTCGAAGCGGATCTCGACGAGATCGAGACCGCACGCGAGCGACTCGATCGGGTCGAGCGTCTCCGATCGACGATCGACGACGCGGAATCGGAGATCGACCGGCTTCGGGAGCGCCGACAGACGCTCGCAGAGCGGAACGACGAGCGTCGGGAGTACCTTCAGGAGAAGCGCGAGCGGCGCGAGGAACTCGCCGAGGCGGTCGACGAGGCGCGCGTCGAAACGGCGAGAGAAAACAAGGCCGAAGCGGAGGAATACCTGAGCAACGTCGCCGAGAAACTCGCCGAACTCCGCGAGCGGCGTAACGCGCTCCAGAGCGACGTCGGCGGCGTGAAGACGTCGATCTCGGAGTTGGAATCCCTACGGGAAGATCGAGAGCGAATCGCCGAGCGGGTCGACGCCCTGGAGTCGCTCCACGGCGAGATTTCCACGCTCGAATCGACGTACAGCGACCTGCGGGCCGAGCTTCGGCGGCGGAACGTCGAGACCCTCGAACGGATGCTCAACGAGACGTTCGACCTCGTCTACGCCAACGACGCGTACTCGCGGATCCGCCTCGACGACGAGTACGAACTGACGGTCTTCCAGAAGGACGGTACCGCGCTCGATCCCGAGCAGCTTTCCGGCGGCGAGCGCGCGCTGTTCAACCTCTCACTGCGCTGTGCGATCTACCGACTGCTCGCGGAGGGCATCGAGGGCGCCGCGCCGATGCCGCCGCTCATTCTCGACGAGCCGACGGTCTTCCTCGACTCGGGGCACGTTTCCCGGCTGGTGGACTTAGTCGAGGAGATGCGTCGGCTGGGCGTCGCCCAGATCCTCATCGTGAGCCACGACGACGACCTCGTCGCCGCCGCGGACGACCTCGTGACCGTCGAGAAGGACCCGACGAGCAACCGGTCGTCGGTCGACCGCGTCGCCGACGCGTCGCTCGCGGCGATCGAATCGAGCGCCGACGACTGAGACGGTCGCCCCGACTGATACGATCGAACCGGGTGATACGATCCCGCCCGACCGCGCGGCGAAGCGGCGTTCACTCCCCCCATTCGACCGCCTTCGACAGTATCAACACCGCCGCAATCGATGCCCGGGTATGGGCACGCCGCGTTCCGATCGCGAAGCACAGGTCGCGGAGGTTCTCGACCGGCTCTACGAGGAGTACCCCGACTCGACGATCTCGCTGAATTTCACGACCCGGCTGGAGCTGCTCGTCGCCGTCGTGCTCTCGGCGCAGTGCACAGACGAGCGGGTCAATCAGGTGACCGAGGAGCTGTTCGAGACGTATCAAAGCGCGGCGGACTACGCCGCGGCCGATGAGGAACAGCTCGCAGACGACATCTACGGGATCACGTTCCACAACAACAAGGCCGGATATCTGAAGTCGATCGGCGAGACTCTGCTCGAAGAACACGACGGCGAGGTGCCGGACACGATGGCCGAACTCACCGAGCTCTCGGGCGTCGGCCGCAAGACCGCGAACGTCGTGTTACAGCACGGTCACGACGTTGTCGAGGGAATTGTCGTCGACACACACGTCCAGCGGATCTCGCGTCGGCTCGGCATCGCCGAGGAGGAGACGCCGACGAAGATCGAACGCGAGCTGATGGCGCTCGTCCCCGAATCGGACTGGCAGCAGTTCACGCATCTGTTCATCAGTCACGGTCGCGCGGTGTGCACGGCGCGCAACCCCGACTGCGAGGCGTGCGTTCTCGAAGACATCTGTCCCTCGTCGAAGCTCGACGGCGGCGTCGATCTCGCGTCGGGTGAGGCGTGGGGTTGAAGGGGCGTCTGAACACCTGAACGCCGACGGCTACCCGAGCACGTATCGCCCGAGGTACTGATACACGCCGAGCAGCCACGCGAGAATCCAGAAGATCACGTATCCGAAGACGCCGATCCGCAGTCGACCCCGCCACGCACTCATATCCGGATGGAGTTCGTCGAGATCGACGTCCTGACCGGGGTCATCGTAGAGGTCGGCGGCGCGCTTCACGTGGATGATCCGGACGATGCCTGTCAGCGCGAGTACCAAGAGCGCGTACGCCTGCAAGCCCAAAATCGCGTGGAGGACGATCACGCCGCCGAGTTGGTCGAGCAGTCGCGGGAGCATCCATCCGACGACCGGGACCGTGGTGAGGACCAGTCCGGGAACGATGAACTTCAGGTGGTAGATCAGCACGCCCCAGCTGACGGTGTCGGCGTCGATCATAATCCACGCGCCGTAGAGGTAAAACGGTAGACTGGCCGTGACCATCAGCGCGGCGACCGTCGCGATGGCCGACTCGGATACCATCGCCCGACGTTCGGACTCCCGGCGGGTAAAGTGTCCGACTTACTCGTGGTGGTGAGAAAAACCGTTACCCTAAGGAGTGTGCCGATCCAATAGCCGGGAAATGACGGAGTCCTCCGAGGAGTCGGACGCGACCGAGGGTCGATCCGATCCCCGCGCGCCAGACGGGTCGATGGACGAGGCGAGTGCGTCGACTACGGGGGATGGTGGTGGGTCGTCGACTGCGGGAGATGAAGATGGGTCGTCGACTACGGGAGATGAAGATGGGTCGCCGACTGCGGGAGACGCGCAATCGGCCTCGAAATCCCCCTCGGAGTCGGCGGATCTCGATGCGCTCCGCCGCCAAGTGGAGAAAACCTACGACTTCGACGACTTCGGCCCGCAGGAGATGGCCGAGATGAGCCTCGACGAGTGGGAGGCCGTGTTCGACCCCGACACGTGGATCGTCGGCGAGGAACTCCTCGATCGGGTCGAACAGGAACTGAACGCGCGGGTCGCGATTCGCGAGATATTCGCCGTCGTCGAGCGAGTTCGAGCGGGCGACGACCGGGTCGTGGCCTACTCCGACGAGGGCTATGCGATCGTCCACGCCGACGGGAGCGTCGAGGGCGAGGGAACGGTCCTTCGGGACGTCAAGCCGACCGTCGCGCTCTGCTCGATGGAGAGCTACGAACTGATGGACGCGCCGGAAGACGCGTCGCTTCCGGACCCCGACGAAATCGTCGAGGGCAGCGGCGAGTTCGGCAACCTGATGCTCCAGATCGTCGCCGCCGCGCAGATGGTGGTCGGACTCGGTCTGCTCGTCGCGTGGATCGCGCTGCCGTCGCTCTCGACGATCGTCGCGCCGATCGCCGCGATCGGGTTTCTCGTCATCGGGTTCTTCCTGTTCCTGGTCGTCGCGAACGCGCGCCTCTCGGACCGGTTTCGAACGCGGGAGTTCCGCAATCGACTTCGCGCCCTCGAAGCCGTCAAAGATGAGCGCCCCGAGTTCCTTCCTGACAGACCGACGGCTGGGAGGGCCGAAGAGGAAGGCGGTCCCTCCACTGAGGCCGAAGCGATCGACGGGGGAGACGCCTCCGACCCCGCGGAAACAGCGGACGACGGAACCGACTCCGAGCGTCCGCTGTGAGGGGGGAGTCGGTGGGTTTAAGCGCGCTCCATCCTGACGTCGAACCGTATGAAGAGGCGGGACTTTCTGCGAGCAGCGAGCGTCCCTGCTGCTGCCACGACGGCCTCTGCCACCGCCGGACTCGGTGCCGCCCAGGAGACCGAGACCGAGGGTGGAACAGCCACCGGCACGGCAACCGGAACCGACACTGGGACCGGAACCGGAACGGGGACCGAAAGCGGCTCCGGCGGCGGAGGCGGAACCGAAGAGGTCCTCGTCGGCCCCGACGGATCGCTCGTGTTCACGCCCGGTACTGACGAACCGCTACAGATCGCTCCCGGGACGACCGTCGAGTTCGTCTGGGAGTCGGACAACCACAACATCATCGTCGACAGCCAGCCCGAAGATGCCAACTGGGAGGGACATGAACCCCTCGAGAACACCGGGTTCACCTACGAGTACACCTTCGAGACGCTCGGCACCTACGAGTACTACTGCGAACCGCACCGAGTGTCGGGGATGGAAGCCACGATCGAGGTCACCGAAAACCCCAACGCCGGCGGCGGTGGCGGCGGCGAGAAGGAACTGCACGATCTCGGCGTCCCGATTCACGCCCACTGGGTCGGCGCGGCGACGATCCTCGGGATCCTCGTGACGGTGATCTTCACGTTCTACATCCTGAAATACGGTGAGTCCCCGCACACGGGGACCGGGAGAAACTGACAATGTCATCGAGCGGGAGTACCTACGGCGACATCCACCGGTACGAACCGGCGCGAGAGAGCACTGCCGCGGCGATCGCGATCGTGCTGCTCACGATCATCGAGGTCATTTTCGTGTTCCTGTTCACGTACGGTCTGCTCTCCGGATGGGGACTGACCGACACGGGTAATATGTACCTCGGGGCCGTGCTGGCGGTCATTTTCATCGACCTCGCGTTCATCCTCGCGATGTACCGCAAGGAGTTTCTTCCGGACGTCGTGATCGTCAAGAAACGACGCCGCAAGTGGGAAGATCTCTACGTGCGCGAAGAGGAGGTCGACGGCGTGCCGTTCGCTGACGGCGCGTGGGATCACGTCAAGCGTGCGGTCTACCCCTACTACAAGCGATAACCATGAGCCTCGAAAAGAAAGACGAGTACGACCACAAGGGCTGGATGAAGGAGAAGGATCTGACTCCCGTGGAGTCGATCTTCCTCACCTCGCTCATCTGGCTCGACAAGCGACTCCGCATCGTCGACTATCTGGAACTGCTCGAGACCCTTTATTACCGGGTCAACCTCCAGATGCCGAAGAGCCACACCGAACAGTACAACCTGGACAACAAGTTCTGGTACTGGTACCCCCTGTACACGCTGGGGCTGTTCTCCACGCTCGCGTACGTCGTCGCCGCCATCAGCGGCGCGCTGCTCGGGTTCTACTACTCCCCGGCGACGACCGGCGATCCCTCGACCGCCTACAACTCCATCGCGTTCATTATGCAGGACCTCCAGTTCGGGTTTATGCTGCGGTCGATCCACCGCTGGTCGGCGCAGGTGATGGTCGCGGCGGTGTTCCTCCACATGCTCCGCGTGTACTTCACCGGGGCGTACAAGGAGCCTCGCGAGTTGAACTGGCTGCTCGGCATCGTCCTGATCAGCCTGACAATGGTGTTCGGGTACACCGGCTACCTGCTCCCGTGGGATCAGCTCGCCTACTGGGCGGGACAGATCGGCGTGGAGATGGCGCTGTCCGTTCCGCTCGTCGGCGAATGGGCCGCACAGCTCCTGTTCGGGGGCTTCTCGCTGAGCCAGGCGACGCTGCAACGAATGTACATCCTCCACGTGTTCCTGCTCCCGTTCGTGGTGACGGCGCTCATCGCCATCCACATCGGTATCGTGTGGGTGCAGGGCATCGCGGAACCCCACTAACTCAATGACCGACGAAAACACATCAACCGACGACGTCCGCGCCGACGGCAGCGGCATCGTCGCTCCCGACGACGAGACCCCGACGTGGCGCGAGCGCAAAGAACGCACGCAGGGCCTCTCACAGCTGACCTACGAGTACTTCGAGCGGTCCCGTCGCGAAGACCAGGACCTCAGACAGGAGTCAGACTACGTCGAACGCGACGTGCTCGCGTTCCCGACGTGGCCCCACGAGATCATTCGAAACCTGGCCATCGCCAGCTTCTTCGTGGGAATGCTGCTGTTCCTGTCCGCGACGCTTCCGCCGCACATCGGCGACCCGGCGAACCCCTCGAGCACGCCCGCGATCATCCTCCCCGACTGGTATCTGTACTGGTCGTTCGGCCTGCTCAAGCTCGGTCCGCTGAATCCCGAACTGTCGATCCTTGGCGGGCAGAAACTGATGTCCGACCGGATGTACGGCGTCCTCGCGAACGTCGTCGTGGTCGGCTTCATCGCGATCGTCCCCTTCCTCAACAAGGGGAGCGCGCGGCGGCCGGTCGAGCAGCCCTTCTGGGCCGCCATCGGCGTCGGCGGCGTCATCTTCGCGCTCACGATCAGCGTCTACTCCGCGAAGAACCTCCTGCCGATGAACGTCAACCTCGCGTTCGACCTGACGTTCCTGCTTCCGATCGTCGGCGGGTTCATCACTTGGGCGGTGCTGAAGACGATGCGCGAAGGGTATATGTACGACCTCAATCGCCGCTACTACCGGCTTCGGCCGCCGAAATAGCGGTACCGCACGTTCAGCTCTCCCGCTTTCGATCGATTTTCCTCACCCCTGAGCGACGCACCCGCTCGCGACCGACACGAAAAGGATCATGTCCCGTCGGGCCGAATGGCCGCCAATGAGTGATGACGATTCGAGAGCGGGCCCCGCGGGGTCGACTGAGCCCTCCCGGGAGACGGAAGCGTCGACTGAGCCGCCCCGAGAGACGGAGGCGTCGCCCGAGCCGCTCAAGGAGACGGAGGCGTCGACCACGCAGAGTGGGGTGGCGTCGACTGCGCGCGGTAGCGAAGGCGACGAGGACGGCCGACGCGGTCGCGACGTCGTCGTCCCGATGCGACTGTACAAGACCGTGACCGTGTTCTCCACCCTCATCGCCGTGGTGAGCGTCGTACTCGGATTTATGCTGCTCGACGCGGCGACGCTGAACGTGAGTTTTCTGGGAAACATCGTCCGGGGCGCGCTCGCCGCCGTGGGCCTTACGATCGGTGACGGACTGTTGAGCACTGCATTCGCGGCCCTGGGGCTGGCCATCATCACGTTCGGTGCCGGGGTGTACGTGATCGGAACGCGGTTTCGCGCCCGCGGAATGGGAAAGTCTCAAGAGGACTCCGGTGAAGATTCAGATACCAATGGCTGACGAGTTCATCAAAGGGCTGGGTATCTTCACGGCAGCAGGTCTCGGGTGGATGATCCTCGCGGGTTGGTACCGCACACCGAGCTTCGAGAGCCAGGAACAACTCGTCTCGCCGGTGTCGCTCGGCGACTCCGCGACGATGTTCGACACGCTCGGCGTGATGCTCATGGACGCATTCTTCTGGTTCACCATCATCGGCGCGCTCACGTTCTGGGTCGTCATCCCCGTCATTCGGCAGGCCCGCGAAAAGCTCCAAGAGCGCGCCCAGTAACTTCCGCCGACTTCGTTCCGTCGCCAGCCTGCGACCGGATATGTCATTTCTGCGGTTTTCCACCCATTGCTCCCGCATCGGATTGGAAAAACTCTAATGAGTCCTGTACCCAACGTCGGGTATGCAACCGCTACAGTTCCTCGTCCCACTCGATGCGTTGGACGCACTCGAGCCTATCATCCCGCTCGTGGTCTTCGGTTTCGTCATCCTCAACATTCTGACGCGCCTGCTCCAGCACCGGCGGCACCGCTCGCAGGTCGAATCCGGTGACGAAGACGGGTCGGTCAGTCGCTGGCTGCCGCACACCGCGACCAATCTGGGACTCGTGCTCTCCTCGTTCGTCTATATGATCATCGAACCGCACGGCGGGATGGTAATGTCGATCCTCGCGCTGTCGGTGTTCATCTCTGACTTCTTCGAGTTCGAGTCCCGCCTCGTCGAGGCGCGCTCGAAGTCCAAGTCGCTCGAACGGCCGACTGCGGCGATCGGCGCGTCGGTGTTTGCGCTCCTGTACGCGAGCTACCAGAGCTTCTTCTTCCTCATCGAGCCGCTCTGGAACTCGATCGTCTGAGGCGGACGGTTGTCGCTGTCCCCCGGTGGTAGCGCTCCACCGGGTGGCACCGGGGTGATTCAATGCGAGGCGACGCACCCGTATGAGATCGCTCAGTCGTCCTCGGACAGCTGTGGACGGACGAGCGACAGCTCTCGGGCGACCGACACGGTGACGGGAACGTTCGTCGGGACCGAGCGGACGACCTCGTCGTCGAAGTGCAGCGATACGTCGGCTTCGTCGCGCTCGACCGAGAGCGTGATCGGCTCCCGAAGCACCCACGCGTCGGGGTTCATCGCGTAGGGCGACACGGGGAGGCAAACGAGCCCCGTCTCCGGAGCGAGCACCGGGCCGCCGACTGCGCGCGCGTAGCCGGTACTTCCCAGCGGCGTGGCGACGACGACGCCGTCCGATCGAACGGTCTCAGTCCACCGGTCCGCCGTCGAAACCGAATACTCCGAGATCCGTGCCGGATCGGCCGTCATCAGCGTCACGTCGGCGACTGCGTACCCCGCCGATTCGCCGTCGACATCGACGTCGAGAACTGGATGCCGTGCGATCTCGAACACGTCCTCCCGGAGGGCGTCGACGACCGCGGTCATATCCCCGCCCGCGATATCGTAGCGGCCGCTGTCGACGCCGAGGGGGACGATCGGGCAATCGACCCGCCGCGAGGCGAGTGCCGAAAGCGCCTCGAAACCGACGGCGAAGACGGCGTCGACACCAGTTGTTTCGTCGCCGCTCTCGACAATCTCGCGTATCGCGACGACGTCCTCGCGAACGTCGTCGCGCGCGCCGAGCGCGTCGGTGACGCCGTCCGTCGAGCCGTCGTCTCCGACGACGAGGCAGCGCAGGCTCACGGGCGTCTCCTCGTCCGATCGCACCCCATCTCCTCGGACTCGACTTCGCGCATACCCGTCGGTACACCGCCGGGGAAAAAGACCCAGCGGTTCCGGTAGCCACGCGGAGCATTCTTTTGACGGTCGGTTACGCCGCACACGTCCCGAGGTCCGATTATTCCTCGATGGCGTCGCGGACGACATCGACGAACGCGGCGGGGAATTCGACGTGCGGGAGCAGTTTCGCGTCGTCGATCACGACGAGTCGGCAGTCCGCGGCTTCCGCAAGCGCTCTGCCCCGCTGCAGCGGCGTGATCTCGGCCTCGCGGCCCCAGACGAGCGTCACCGGTGCGTCGACGGCCGCGAGCGCGGCTTCGAGGTCGACGTCGCTGTTCAGAAAGCCGCTGACGAACGACGCGGGTGCGAAGCGCGCGTTCGGCTGATGGGCGGTCCGCCACTCGTAATCGATCCACGACTCGCTCACGCGCTCGGGATCGTAGTAGCCGTGGTCGGCGTTGAAGTACCGTATCGACGGCTTCGAGGCGAGCGCGTTGAACAGCGCCTCGCCGACGAGCGGCGCGCGGAGGAGTTCCCTGACGGGGAGGTTGCGGTCGGGACCGCCCCGCGCCGTTGGGCAGACGAGGACGACCGACGAGAGGTCGAGGTGTGCGGCACCGGCGGCCAGATACGCGCCGGTGAGCGAGGAGGCGACGACGGCCGGGCGATCGAACCGAGCGACGAAGTCGCAGACGAACTCCTCATACAGCGTCGCGGAGTACCGAAGCGGCGGGCGATCGGAGGTGCCGAAACCCGGGAGGTCGGGGGCGATCACGTGGTACTCCTCGGCGAGAGCGTCGAAGACGGCCCGGAACTCCCCACTCGATCCCGCGGCGTTGATGCCGTGTAAGAGTACGAGATCTCGATCGGCGGGGTCGCCCGCTTCGGCGTATCGGACGTCGATCCCGTTCCACTCGACCGTGTTCTGCGTCCCGTCGAGCGGCGGTTCGAGCTCCGCCGCGTTCCGTCTCAGGACGGCGTTCGCGACGGCGGTGGCACCGATGCCGAGCGCGACACCGGCGGCGAGCGAGCGAAGGCGCATACTCCTGATACGGTCGCGGTCGGTTTCAGCCTACTGGCACGAACGTCGGGAGGATCCGCCCGTGGTCACTCTCGTTCCGGCGCGGATCCCTCCGCTTCGGTCGCTGTCTCACCGGGTCCGAGACAGTCGCGGAGCGGTTCGAGGATCGATTCGGCGACGGCGTACGGATCGGTTTCGCCGTCACGGACGCGACGCGCCAGCGTCTCGATCCCGCCGCGACGGCGGATTTCGGCCTCCAGCAACTCGTTCCCGTCGTTTCGCACGAGTCGTCTGAGTTCCTCTGCGATCCGATCGAGTTCCCGTCGCTCACCCTCGGCTGAGCGCGTCAAGTACGCGGCGTGGTCGTCGAGCGCCGCGAGGAGGTCGTCGATTCCCGTGCCCGCGGTCGCGACCGTCTCCACGACGGGTGGCTGCCACGAGGCGTCGTTCACAGCAGGTTCGTCCGGGTCGGCGTGCGACTGCCCGTCCGATCGCCGGTGGATCATCTCCGTCAGTTCCGCCACCGTCCGCTCGATCCCGTCCATATCGGCCTTGTTGACGACGAAGACGTCCCCGATTTCGAGGATTCCGGCCTTCAACATCTGAACATCGTCGCCGCTGCCCGGCTGGACGAGCACCGCGACCGTGTCCGCCGTTCGGACGACGTCGACCTCGCTCTGTCCCGCGCCGACGGTCTCGACGACGACGACGTCCTTGCCGAAGGCGTCCAGCGCCGTGATCGCGTCGGTCGTCGCGGTCGATACCCCCCCGAGCCGACCCCGCGCGCTCATCGACCGGACGAACACGTCCATATCGCCGACAGTCGAGCCCATTCGGATTCGGTCGCCGAGGACGGCCCCCCCCGAAAACGGCGACGACGGATCGACGGCGATGACGCCGACTGTCTCGCCGCGCTCGCGATACGCGGCAGCCAGTTTGTCCACCAGCGTCGATTTCCCGGCTCCCGGGCTTCCGGTGATCCCGACGACGCGCGCCGAGCCCGCGTGTTCGTACAACCGAGAGACGAGATCGCGGTACCCGGGTTCGCGGTTCTCGATCCGGGTGATCGCTCTCGCCAGCGCCCGGTGTTCACCGTCGAGCAGCGCGTTCACGAGTCGGTCGTTGCGCTCCGATGTTCCCGTCTGCCCGGAGTCGTCGTCGGTCATCATTCTCGCCGCGGTGCGTTCTCTCTGACGAACTCGATCGTGTCTCGCATCGGGGTACCGGGACCGAAAATCGCGTCGACCCCCATCTCGCGCAAGCGTTCGCGGTCTTCGTCCGGGACGATCCCGCCGACGATGAGAAGCATCTCGTCGAACGCGTCGTAGGACTGCAAGCCCTCGATGACCGCCGGAACGAGCGTGTTGTGTGCGCCCGAGAGGATCGAGAGACCGAGAACGTCGACGTCCTCTTGGACGGCCGCCTGCACGACTTCCTCGGGAGCGCGGTGGAGCCCCGAGTAGACGACCTCGAATCCCGCGTCTCGAAACGCCCGAGAGATGACGTGTGCGCCACGGTCGTGGCCGTCGAGCCCGACTTTCGCGACGAGACTCCGAATCGGCCGGTGCCGCCGTTCGGGATCGGTGTCAGCACTCATACCCCAGCGTTCGACGTCTGCCGGTTTGGTTCTACCGCTGCTGCGGTCTTTCCGGGCTCTCGGTCGCGCTACCGAGAGGTGTCACAATCATCTGGCGTGCGACTGGATTGTCTGGCGTGTGCTCACTGGACGGATTCGAACGCTTTGGTGGTCCTGTCGCCGACGTAGATCCCGTAGGCGCATTCGTGGACGGTGGGGCGTGATACGGGAATGATGCGGAGCGCGAACGTCTCTGTCCCCCCGTTTGTGGTCGTTCGCTCCGCACTTCCGGTCGAAACGGTTCCCGTATCGAACGCGTGCTGGTACTGCTCGAATTCGGCGTCGGTCTGTACGACATCGGCGAGTTGTTGGCCCGGTTCGAGACCGCCGAAGTGTTCGCTATACGCGTGGTTGGCCTCTTCGACGACGGTTACCCCGCCCCGTCGCTCGACGTAGATCGCTGGCGAGGGGAAGTCGCTGAAGAACGCGTGGAGTCGATCGCGTTCCCTTCGGAGCGTCACCTCTCTCCCGATTCGTTCGAGGGCCTCTCGGGTGTAGCCCGCGAGAATTTCGACGAACTCCCTGTCGCGGTCGTCGAACGCGTCGTAATCGCTCGAAACGACCTGGATCACGCCGTGGTCGGCGATCGGAACGCTCAGCACCGCGTGCAACTCGTCGTGTTCCGGTATCGCGTCCGGATCGGTCTGCATATCCGGAACGATCTCAGATTTCCCCCGCGCTAAGGTCCGTCCGGCGATCCCCTCCGAAACGCCGCAGGGGCTCGCGGGCGGGTCCGGGAGGGTCGACGCCCGCGGAACGAGCAGCGTATCCTCGGCGAGAAGGACGACACAGTAATCGAACGCGAGCGCGTCGATGGTCGCCTCGACGGTCCGCTCGACGACGGCCTCGACTGTCTCACAGGCGGTGATATCCTCGGCGTAGTGACTCAGTGCAGTCAATCGCGCGTTGGACTCCTGAAGATCGTTTTCGACGCATTCCCGTTGGATCTCGGCCTGGACGTATTCGATAAGCGTCTCGATCGAATCCGCCTCGGTAGCCCCCTCGTCGATACGGCCGACGATCGGCGGCTGGCAGACGATCGTCGGAACCGACCCCGCCGCGACGAGCGCGTGAAGCAACTGTCTGTCGTCGACGAGGACGACGACGCATTCGAGGGTCGGCCCGAGTTCCTCGACGTACTCGATCGCTGTTTCCGTACAGCGCATCACTACGTCGACGGAGAGTCGCTCCTCGAGTTCCGAGATAACTCGGCTCGGATCACAACTATCTCGGAGTGGACCGTCTGAATCCGCTGATCCCCTTCCTGTATGTCGCCGGTCGCCGTTCTCGTCGGTATGTCGCTGGTAGTCGCTTTCGTCGGCATATCGCCGGTCGCTGCTCTCGTCAGATCGCTCCTGTGGGTGCGTGCGCTCGCTCGGTTTCGGGGCTGAACTCCCGCCACGACAGAAATCATCCACGTTGGACGCGTCGGAGTCGGTGCCCCCGGTACCCGTTGTCGACCCTCTCTCTCCCTGGGTCGATTCCCCGTCTCCGTGAGTCGGTTCTCTCTCCTCCTGGACGCCGGGTTCCCCCCCGCTCGGTTGCACCCACTCCGACGGAACGACGACGAGCACGCGCCCTCCAGTCGGATCTCCCGTCATATCTCACCTTCTTGTTCGTCAACACATTAAGACGTTCGATTTTCTGATGATTATGATTCACTTTTCGCTTCCCTCCGACGCACAGCCGCTGGAAAATCGATTCAGTGGTCGTCTGAAATCCTCACAACCATTCGGTTGTATAACATATGTATTCCGACAGTAGCTTACTCGACGTGCTCGGCGAGGAACTCGACGATCTCCTCGTAGGCGCGGACACGGTTTTCGAGCTTCGTAAATCCGTGACCCTCGTCCTCGAAGATGCGTTCACGCACCGGGACGTGTTCCCTCGCGGCTTCGACGAGTTGGTGCGCCTCCGAGACGGGGACGCGGGGGTCGTTCTCGCCGTGCAGGACGAACAGCGGCGCGCGGATCGAATCGATGGTGGTGAGCGGCGAGATGGATTCGAGGAACTCCCTGTCGTCGGCTAAGGACCCGTACTCGGCCTCGCGGAGCTCTCGACGCCACTCGCCGGTGTTTTCGAGGAACGTCACGAAGTTCGCGATGCCGACGATGTCGATCCCCGCGGCCCACAGGTCCGGATACTCGGTCATCGCTGCGAGGACCATAAACCCGCCATAGGAGCCGCCCATCGCGACGATTCGATCGGAATCGACGGCGGGGTGGTCGTGGAGCCACTCCACGGCGGCTTCGATGTCCGCGACGGAATCCATCCGCTTTTCGACATCGTCAAGGTGGCCGTAGGCCTTGCCGTAGCCCGCAGAGCCTCTGACGTTCGGCTCGAAGACAGCGTAGCCGTTCGCGAGGAAGTACTGCGTGACCGCGCTGAAAGAGGGCCGTCGCTGGGATTCGGGGCCGCCGTGAATGTCGACGATCACCGGCGTTTCGCCGTGGCCGGTGTCTGTCTCCGGCAGCGAGAAGAACGCGGGGATTTCGCGGCCGTCGAACGTCGGGTAGTGGACGAGTTCGGGCTCGACGAACGAATCGAGCGGGATTCCGGCGGTCGCGGCGCGCGTCCACCGCTCGGTCTCGCCCGTGGATCCGCCGCCGACGTAGACGTTCGCGGTGTCACCGCGACGCGTCACCGTCAGCGCGAATCCCTCGCCCGCAGCGTCGAAGTCGATGCCCCCCGCGACGCCCCGCGGGAGCTCGGGTGTCTCCGTCACCTCGATCGCCGTCGGCGTCGATAGCTCGCCCACAGTCAGTTCGGTGTACCCGTCGACGTTCGTCGAGTAGGCGATCCGCCCGGTCTCGTCGTCGACGGCGACGCCGTCGATCTCCCAGTCGTCGTCCGCCGCGACGAGCGAGAACGCCCCGCTGTCGATGTCGACGCTCCAGAGGTCGAGCGTGTCGCTCTCGCGGTCGGAGACGAAATACACGTGGTCGCCGTCCGGTCCCCACGTCGCGCTCTGGAACCTGACGGTTCCGTCGTGCGGCGTCAACTCGGTCAGTTCGCCGGTCTCGACGTCCACGACGGCGACGTCCTGATCGAAGTTCGAGTACGCCTCCGTGACGATCAGCCGGGAGCTGTCCGGTGACCACCCGCCGAGCGTCAGCCAGCCGTCGCCCTCGGCGACCAGTTCCGCGTCGGTACCCGTCTCGCTGCGATCCTGCACGTAGATGTCGAACACCGACTCGTCGCGACGGTTCGCGGCGAACGCGATGCGCTCGCCGTCGTGGCTCCAGCCGCCCCAGCGGTGCTTCGCGTCCGGATCGGTGGTCCAGTTCGTGATCTCGCCTGTCGACACGTCGTAGTGAAACAGCTGCTGGCGTTCGTCGCCCCCTCGGTCCATTCCGAAGGCGAACGCCGGGCGCTCGGGCGACCACGACACGAACGTCACGCGCTCGTCGAAGAAGGTGCGCTGCTCGGGCCAGCCGCCCGGGTCCGAAAGCGTCCACACCTGCGGTACGCCCGTCGTATCCATCAGAAAGGCGAGTTCGTCGTCCGCGCTGAACGACGCACCGTAGGCGCTCCGTATGTTGAGGTAGCGCTCGATATCGTGGGCCATACCGTCATGTTCGGGCGATACGGACGAAAGCATTCGGGTGGGTCCGAAAGAATCGTCGCCGCCGTTTCACCGCGTCGCGATGTCTCCCCGTTCACTCCTGGTCCGCGAAATCGTCCAACGAGGTCCGCTCGTCGTCGATCCAGCCGCGCAGTTTGGCGTACTCTGTTGGATTGTTCGGGACGCCCTCTGTGTTGAGGAGCGTCTCCGGAAACAGTTCGTACGCGATGCCGACGAGTTGGTATTCGAGCTCCGCCAGATAGGGATACGTGTCGGGATACGGTCCCTCGCTGCGATCCCACGGGCTGACCCAGAAGTACACCGGCTGGCGGAGTCGATGCGTTCTGGGCTCGAACAACTGTGCCGCCCACCTTCGATACTTCCCCTTCGGATCGCTGTGATTGGTCGTGTCGATGTCGTCGCAAGCGTCGAGGACGGCGGCGCTCAGATCGCCGAGATGGTACGCGTCGCCGTAGCCCCAGCGTGCGAACTTGCCACCCGTCTCCGAAATGTTCCGTAAGTTCGCGCTCAGGCGGCCGTCTGCGCGTCCGAACATACCGGATTTTCCGATGTAGTACGGTATTACCCGCGATCCGTCCAACCCGTACATCAGATACACGATGCCGTCGTAGTCGCCTTCTCGACGCTCGTGGTCCTCGACGACGGTTTCGACGGCGTCAAAAAGCCGTGCGTTCATCGCGTCGCTCCGTGTGAGTACGGGCCGCTTTCGCCGGGTGCCGTAGTCGGTGAGCGCGACGGTCAGCGGTCCGTCAGTGGCGTCGTCGCCGAGACGGTCTCCGCTACGTTCTCCGTCGCCGTCCACCGTTGCAAAAAGCGGCGTAGGGTCGTCGCTGTCGACGTACCGATCGATCCACGACTCCCAGAGAATCCGTTTGGTTTCGCGCACGAGCGGGCCGCCGTTCGGACTGTCAGATCATCCCTTCGGCTTTAAGCCCCTCGATGACGTCGTCGACGAGCGTTTCGACGTCGTCGTAGGGGAAGTCCTGGTGGGAACCGAGCTTCGCGGCCATTTCCATCGCGGTGAGCGTGACGTCGCCCGCCTCGAACTTCGTGCCCGGACCGTTCGGGAGCGCGGGGACGAGGTCCATCTGGCTGCTGATCGGGAAGTCGGCACCACTGAACGCGTCGATGAACTGCTGGCGGAGCTCCGCCTCTACGTCTGCCATAGCCGTGACGTGCCAGACGACGCGCAAAAGCGTTGCGGAACCACCTTTTTACTGCGGAGGGTCCAGCGGACCCTCCGCGCAAAAACCTGGAGGGAAAAACTACCCGCGAGGCTCGCAGGGGCGAGCCACGCGGTACAACCGCTTGCGGACCGCACCGCACTGGGACCGTCCCGCGACCGCCCAACTACTCCGCATCGTTCCACACTGCAACCGCTCCGCATCGTTCCGCATCGTTCCGCATCGTTCCGCACTGCGACCGCACCGACGACGGACTGCGACTGCCGCCAGCGACGACCCGACCCACTCCGTGCATCCCCGACGAAAGAGACAAACCAAAGTATTCACTACAGCCGACTCCCAACGCCCGTGTATGACTGACGGCAACGCGGATATGTCCCGTCGTGCCTTCCTCACGGCGGCGGCCGGTTCGGCTGCGGTCGCCGGTGCTACTGGTGCCGCTGCGGGACAGGAAGGCGGCGGGTCCGAGCAAGTTCTCGTCGGTCCGGACGGATCGCTCGTGTTCACGCCCGGAACCGACGAACCGCTGGAGATTCTCCCGGGGACGACCGTCGAGTTCGTCTGGGAGTCGGACAACCACAACATCGTCGTCGAGAACCAGCCCGAAGACGCCAATTGGGAGGGATCCGAGAGCCTCGAGAACACCGGGTTCACCTACGAGTACACCTTCGAGACGCTCGGCACCTACGAGTACTACTGCGAACCGCACCAGGTCTCCGGCATGGAGGCGACCATCGACGTCGTCGAGGAGATTTCGACGCCCGAACCCGCGAACGTCCCGCAGGTGCCGGATTCCGCGAAAACCCTCGGCGTCGCGACGACGTTCGCGATGGTGGCGACGCTGGGCCTCGCCTTCTTCTTCATGAAGTACGGCGGCAACTACGAACTCGAAGACGACGAGTAGTCCTCGCGTTCCGCCGTCGGCACCGCCCGCTCGCTCACCCACTGGAGGGCGACGTTGATCGCGGCGAATACGACGCCGACGATCGCGCCCACGATCCCGGCGGCCACTCCACCGATCGTGGCGATGAGCGCGACGGCGGTGAGAGACGCCGCATCGGTGACAACGACGGCGATCCCGGCGACGAGGGCGACCCCGCCGATCAACCCGCCCCCGGCGAGTGCGCCGCCCCCCGCGCTACGGACGATGAGCGTTCGGATCGCGCGCTCTTCTCGAAGTCCCCCGTCGCGCAGCACCCACCACACGGCGGCGACGACGAGGAACCACAGGTACCCGAAGAGCAGCAGCCCAGGGACCGTCCCCAGCCCCGCGAGCGCGCCCGACAGTCCTCCCGAGAGATGAGCGGAGACAAGCGCGACGAGCGAGAGCGTCGCCAAATCAACGGTCCCGATGACCCAGACCTCGAACCAACTCGCGGAGTCACCCATGGGCGAGCACCTCCGCGAGCGCGACCACCAGAACGAGAGACCACGCGGTCCCGGCGTACAGCGTCCGGAGACGAGCGTGTGCGTGATCGCTCGCCGCTCGATCCCGGTCTTGGAGGCGCAACACCGCAAGCGATCGGACGGCCGAGCCGACGACGAGCGCGAACACGACGAGTAACTTGGCGGTCAACACGGCACCCCAACTGGTCGACGGTCCCGGTGGGCCGAGCGTCCCGAGGTTTCCGACGCCCGTGGCGACCAGCAGCCCGATTGCGCCCCAGAAGAGCCACTCGAAGCGGCGCAACGACGGAATCGGATCTTGATCGTCGCTTCCGAGCAGTTGCCAAGCGAGGACGGAGCCGCCGAGGGCGATCGCCATCCCGAGTACGTGGATCGATCGAACGACGAGGTGGAGGGAACTCGACATCGCCTCCCCGTACGTTGGGCGGGTAGGAAACTCCCCGGGTCGACCGGTTCGGCTCGCTCGCTTCAGAAGAATCCGAACTCGTCGATCTCGGACCGGTAGATCCGCAGAAACGACTCGAGTATCTGCTCGTGATCGTAACCCGCGAACGCCTCGTTGACCGACGCCGGTTCGTGCGCGGCCGCGGCCGCGACCTCGTCGGCGAGTTCCTGCGGGCTCGTCACGCGCACGCCGCGGTCGAAGTTCTCGACGAGCTCGTGCGCGCTCGATCTGGCCTGGTACTCGACGATCCCGACGCAGCCGCAGGCGAGCGCCCAGAGCAGCTCTCGGGCGAACGGTTCGACCGTCGCCGTCTGGGCGAACACGCGCGCGCCCTTCAGAATCGGCACGTACTCCTCGGGCGTGAGGTCGCCGAGGAAGGACACGCGGTCGTCGATCCGGAGGTCGGCCGCGGTCCGCTCGACGGCGTCACGCTCGGGCCCGTCACCGATGACGACCGCGCGCCACTCGCGGTCGCGGAGCTCCGCTAAGGCGAGCAGGAAGGTCTCCGCGTTCGCGTGCTCGTCGAGTCGGCGGGCGTAGACGAGATCGGCACGGTTGTCCACCTCCGCCTCCCGAACGAGGTCGAAGTCGATCGACTCCGGGACGAGCGTGACGGCATCCGCGGGCGCGCCGCACTCGCGCGCCTCGGTTTTGACCAGCCGAGAGGGAGCGATCACCCGGTTCGCGCCGGTCGCGGCGCGGCGGGTCATCCGATCGGTGTCGTCGTCGCGGCGCGCCCACCAGTCGACGACGACCGGCACCCGAAGGAACCTCGCGGCCGTCTTGGCGGCGACGACCTGCGAGGGCGGGCTGTTGGTGCAGTGAATCACGTCCGGCGACACGCGCCGAAGCGCGAAGGGGAGCCTTGAGGCGAAGGACCGAACTGCGGGTGTCTCGACGACGCCGACGTATTCGACGCCGTTCTGTTCGAAGGCGTCGATCGGCCCTTCCCACCATTTCGCACAGCAGATGAAGACGTCGTGGCCGCGCGCGGCGAGCCGTTCGGCGACTCGTCGAAGCCGTTGCGTCGCGCCGTCGGAGCGCCGTTGATCGGTGTACAGCGAGACGAACGCGACGCGCATACCCGTGGGTTTCGTCGCGGCGATAAAAATCCTCGACATTCGGTGCCCGCCCCGAATTCACTCGATCCCATCGCGTGACACGGGCGTGGTTGTCGAGTTCAGAGAACGAAGAGAACCGCCGCGGTCATCGAATAAAAAGGACCGCCGCAGTCATCGGATGACCAGAACCGCCGCGGCGGCTTCGACGTACTCCCAACTGAACGCGTGGTTGAGGAGGAGGTACGTGAGCACCCCGAGCGCGAGCGAGAACAGCCACGCCGAGGCCGCGATCCGGCCGACGCGTCGATGCGGCGTCTCGCGCCTGAGTTCCTCGGGCGAGTGGGTCGCGCCGAGCACGAGCGCGTACAACACGACCGGAACCGCTACGATCGAGAGCACGATGTGGATCGCGAGCATCGCCAGGTACGGGTAGTACACGAGCGTCGGCCCCACGAACTCCTTCGTGCCGCCGCCGCCGATTTTGGTGAGATACATAACCAAAAACACGAGGATGAGGAGGAACGACGTCACCATCGCGGCAGCGTGCTTTCGCACGTCGTCGCGGCGGATCCAGCGCCAGCCCGCGGCGATCACGACGACGTTCGCGGCGTTGACGACGGCGATCGCGTCCGAGAGGCGATTCACTTCCCACAGCGATAGCTCCGGGAACACGCTCCCGGGGACGGCACCGAGAAAGGTACCGATGACGGCCGCGTATCCGACGATGGACAGCAAACCGGTCACGGCGAGCGGGTGACGTTTGGCCGCGTTGTCGGCGCTGGAGGTTGCCATACCTCGGGTTGGCAGCCGTTCCTAATCGGTCCTTCGGAACGGGTCGTCCCCGAACGGATCGCCCGTCACCGTGTTGATCGCGTCGCCGCCTCGCGAGCGGCCGACGCGCCGACGCTCAGACCACGTCGGTCAACGTCGCCGCCTCGCGAGCGGCCGCCTCGCTGACGCCGTCGCCGAGGATCGTGTACCGGTCGCGAATCGAGTGCGCGGTCGTCACCGCCTCCAGGAACGTGTCGTCGCCGATTCCCAGTCCGGATGCGGTCGTCGGCGCGCCCATCGCTTCGAGGGCGTTACGAATGTCGGCCCACTCGCCGCGCTCGCCGGAGTGGAGGTACTCCGTCACGATCGACGCGACGCCGACCTGGTGGCCGTGGAGCGCCCGACCGGGGACGAGTCGGTCGAGTTGATGTGAGACGAGGTGTTCAGCGCCCGAGGCGGGCCGCGAGGACCCGGCAATCGACATCGCGACGCCGGAGGAGACGAGCGCCTTCGCGACGAGCCACGCCGACTCCTCGAAACCGGGTTTGATCGCGTCGGCGGACTCGACGAGCATCTCCGCGGTCATCTGCGAGAGCGCCCCCGCGTACTCGCTGTATTCGACGTTCTTCAGCCGATGGGCGAGCTGCCAGTCCTTGACGGCGGTGTAGTTCGAGATGATGTCCGCACAGCCCGCTGTGGTGAGTTCCCACGGGGCCTCTGCGAGGATCTCCGTGTCGGCGACGACCGCCAGCGGCGGGTCGGCGGCGACCGAGTGGCGGGTGTCGCCCTCGGGGATCGACGAACGCCCCGAGACGATCCCGTCGTGGCTGGCGGCGGTCGGGACCGAGATGAACCCACAGCCCAGCCGATCGGACGCCATCTTCGCGGTGTCGATCGGCTTGCCGCCGCCGAGCGCGACGAGGTAGCCCGCGTCTGCGTCCGACGCGGCGTCGACGACGCGCTCGACGGCGTCGAAGCTCGCCGTTTCGATCACGATCGTCCCGGCGACGTCGAACTGCGCTCGGACTCGCTCGCCGACGAGTTCGTTCGGCGTCGGACTCGTCACCACGAGCGGCCTCCCCGAGAGGTAGAGTTCCTCGACCGCTGCCGAGAGGTCGTCGAGGACGCCGTGACCGACGAGGACGTTCCGCGGGAGCTTGATCCACGTCGTCTTCTCGAACATACCGCCCGTTTCGTCGGGTGGCTCAAAGGGTTTCCCTTCGGTGACAACTGCTACCGAGATATTCCGTCGATCTGGGCGCTACAGCAGGATTCCGGCGCTCTGCGTCACGAAGAGGATGCCGAAGGCGGCGAGCACGACGGCGCTGACGCCCGCGACGATCGGCGCGAAGGCGTCGACGCGGCGCTCGGCACCGACGAGGGCGGCCGGGAAGCCCGTGATCCACACCACAATACCCCCGAAGAAGCCCGCGATGAGCGCTGGCGAGCCGGTGTCGACGACGACGAGTCCAGCAATCGACTCGCCGAGGTACGGCGTCTGCGCGAGGACGTCGACGCGTCCCGGTTGGAGCATCCCGACGCCGATCGTGAGCCAGAAGAGGATCTGGTAGGGGTTGGTGAGCGCCAGCACGAACGCCTTCCGAAAACCCGTTCCCGCGCGCGACTCCCGCGGTTCGACTCCGCTGTCCGCCCGGAACGACGATCGCATCTCGACGAGCGCGCCGTAGGCGAAGTACAGCATCAACCCGCCGCCGACGCCGATCATCACCGCGCGGACGATCGGGAACTGCTCGACGAACGCGACGACGCCAAGGAGCGCGAGGACGAAGAAGATCGCGTCTGCGGTCATCGCACCCAGTCCTGCTTTGAACCCCGCGATCCAGCCGCTGAGAACGCTCTCCTCGGCGATGATCGCGTTCATCGGCCCCGGCGGTGCCGCGAGTGCGACGCCGAAGATGAGACCGGCCGTAAGCGTCACAACGAGACTCGTCATCACACTAACAACGGGAGCATACCGAGAAAAAGGATCCGAAGAAAGACGGATTGCGAGGACGCGAAACGACCTGCGGGGACGCGAAACGATCTGCGGGGACGCGAAACGATCTACGAGGACGTTCCACTGGTGATCAGACGAGTCCCGCGGCGGCCGCGCTGACGACGCCGATGAGTGAGTCCCAGACCGAGAAGCCCGTCAGTAACGAGAGCACGACGTCGAGGCCGAAGAGGGCGAACAGCGCGGCCGCGGCGAGGTGTGCTTTCCGCATATCGACCCGGTGTGCGAACGTGTGGAAGAAGTACGCGTTCGCGAGGCTGATCGGGATGATCGCCAGCATCTCGCCGACCCAGATGGCGGAGGTCGCGCCGTACTGGACGGCCAGCCCGATGGTGATCAACTGGGTCTTATCGCCGAACTCGCCGGTCACCATCAGCGCGAAGATCGGGAGGAAGCCGCCGAACGACCCCGAGTAGCGGTCGAGCGGCTCCGGCAGCCGCAAGCCGTCGAGATCGGCGGTCCCGCCGTCGGTCGTCGGCGACGCCGAGCGGTCGCCGGACGAGGGGGCAGAACGGTACAGCAGGACGGCGAACGTCAGAAAGAGCGCCGCCGTCACCGCGTCGAGGACCTGCGGGGAGAGCGCCGACTGCAACGCCCGTCCGAAGAGGATCTCGAGGGCGGTCCAGCCAGCGAACGCCGAGCCCGCGGCGGCGACGACCACCTTCGGGTCGTAACGGGTTGACAGTCCGGCGATGATGAACTGGACTTTCTCGCCGGGGAGCACCGCCAACTGGGCAACGAACGCGATGACGACGATTTCGAGGTACGCGCTCACGCGTTGCCGACGCCTCCCCGTTGATCGGTGTCGCCTCGCTGCTCGGAGTCGGTCGCGTCGGCGTCGGCGGCGACGTAGATTGCCTCGGCAATCGATTCGGGGAGGCTCTGTTCGACCCCCTCGTCCGTTCGAACCGTGATCATTCCAAAGGGAGCGACATCGACGATTTCCAGCGCCGTTCCGGGCGTGATTCCCGCGTCGGCCAGGTATTCGAGTTCCTCGCGGTCGCGGTCGCTGACGCGGGAGACGACGACGCGGTCGCCGACCTCCCGAGTCGACAGCGGCGTCGCCTCGTCCTCTTCCAGCGGCGTGAGATCCGCCGACGGGATCGGGTCGCCGTGCGGGTCGACGACGGGGTCGTCGAGGGCGGCCGCGACGCGCCGCTCGAACTCCTCGCTGATGTGGTGTTCCAGCGCGTCGGCCTCCTCGTGGACCTCGCTCCAGGAGTAATCGAGCTGTTCGGCGAGGTACGCTTCCAGCAGTCGGTGGTGTCTAAGCACTTCTAGCGCGACGGTCTCGCCCTCGCGAGTGAGTTCGGCCCCCTTGTACTTCTCTCGCGTGATCAGCCCGCGCTCTTCGAGCGTACCGAGCATACTCGTCACCGTCGCGGGCGTCTTATCGAGCGCCGTCGCGATCGCGGAGGTGGATACCGGCGGTCCAGAGCGCGCCTGTATCTGGTAGATCGCCTTGAGGTAGTCCTCCATCACGTCGCTCAACATACCCCGGTTTAGACCCGTCTAAAGTAATAATCTGGCGGTGGAAACTTCCGGGAAATCGAATCGAAACCCGACCGACGTCGGTACTGTGGACTCCGTGTTAGATCCAGTTCTCCCCGTTATATCCCCTTCCCCATCAAGTGACTCCGGAGCACGTCGGCGCTTTTAGTCCCGGACGCCGTGTTGAGGACGACGACGTCGTCATCGCTTCCGAACGCGCCCTCGTCGGCGAGCGCCGCGGCACCCGCGAGCGCGACGCCGCCAGCCGGTCCCGCTTCGACGCCCACCCGCTGTGCGGCGAGCACGGCGCTCTCCAGACTGTCCTCGTCGTCGACGGCGACGACCCCGCCGCCTGTCGATCGGACCGCTTCGAGCGCGGCGTCCCCGCCCTTCGGGTCGGTGATCTCCAGTTCGCCGACGATCGTGTCCGGCGACTCCCAGGACTCGATCGCGTCGGAATCTCGCTGATGGGCCGCGACGATGGGCGCACAGCCCGAAGGCTGCGCGGCGTAGATCGGCGGTACGTCTGCGGTCAGTCCGAGCTCCCGCAGTTCGCGAAATCCCTTCGCGATTCCGGCGACGACCTCGCCGGTGCCCGCGGGGACGACGACGCCGTCCGGAGTCGCCCACGAGAGCGACTCCGCGATCTCGAAGGCGGCGGTCTTGATCCCGTCGTGTCGGTGCGGGTTGTCGAACTCCTGGAGCGTGTACCACGCCGACTGCAACTGCTCGGAAAGGGCGGACTCGGCGTCTGGGTAGCGCCCGCCGACGACGCGCATCTCGCCGCCGTGGACGTTGATCATCGCCTTGTTCGGGAAGGGGGCCCGCGAGGGGACGAACGCGTACGAGCGCAACTCGGCGAGTCCGGCGTAGGACGCGGCCGACTGTCCCGCGTTCCCGGGCGTCGCGAGCGCGACGAGGTCCGCGTCGGCCTCGCGCGCGGCGGTCACGGCCGGGGCGAGGCCGCGGTCCAGCACCGTCCCAGTCGGATTCCGCCCCTCGTCTTTGATCGAGAGCGCACCGATATCGGCCTCCGCCGCGAGCGTCGGTGCCGAGACGAGCGGTGTTCCGCCCTCCGCGGCCGTGACCGGTTCTTCGAACGCGAGCAGGTCGGCGTAGCGCCACATCGAGTCGGATTCGTCCGCGGGCGTCCCGTCGGCCCAGTCGACGGCGTCGTACTCGTAGGCCGCTTCGAGTCGCGCGCCCGCGTCGCTATGTCCCGTCGCGGTCGCGTCGTAGCGTTCTCCGGTCTCGGTACAGACGAGTCCCAGAAACGCGTCGTTGGTCGGCATAGCCGAAATTTCGACCCGACGAACAAATCCCTATTCACTTCGCGCTCGCTTGCGAGCACTCGCGCCGAGGCTTTCGAAGCCGTCACGACACTCGCAGTCTCTTAGTGGCCGCCGACCGAAGGTTCCGTATGGATGGAGATTCCGTCGTGGTCGTCGGCGCGGGGCTGGCCGGTCTCGTCGCCGCCCGCCGACTCGCGACTGCGGGCGCGGACGTGACCGTCGTAGAGCGGGGTCGGACTGTCGGCGGACGTGTGCGGACCGAGACGCGAGAGGGGTTCACGCTCGATCGCGGGTTCCAGGTCCTCTTCACCGCCTACCCCGCGGTTCGTCTGGAACTCGATCTCGACGCGCTGGACCTGCGGTTCTTCCGCCCCGGTGCGGTGATCGCGCGCCCCGGATCGCGGTCGGTGCTCTCGGACCCCTTCCGCGACGTCCGCGCCGCCGGAGCGTCGCTCCGAAACGGCGAGGTGACGCTGAGCGATAAGCTCCGAACGCTGCTCCTCAGACAGCACGTCGGCACGCGGACGGAATCGGAGATCTTCCGTTCGGCGGACCAGTCCATCCGGTCCTCCCTCCGGGAGTGGGGCTTCACCGACGACTACATCGAGCACTTCGTCGCGCCCTTCTACGGCGGAATTACGCTCGACCGGTCGCTCTCGACCTCCAAGCGCGTCTTCGAGTACACGTTCAAGGCGCTCTCGGAGGGGCGGATCGCGCTCCCCGCGCGCGGGATGGGCGCGATCGCGGAGCAGTTAGCCGACCGGGCCCGCGATGCGGGGGTCGCGATCCGCCTCGGCGAGCGGGTCGCGTCGGTCGACGAGGACGGCGACGGCGTGACCGTCAAAAAAGACGGGGAGACGATTACGGCGGACGCGGCCGTCGTCGCCACCGACCCCAAGGAAGCGTATCGGCTCACGGGCGTCGACTCGATTCCCCGAGAGGCACGCGGCTGCGTAACGCAGTACTATCGGCTCCCGGACGGTTCGGCGCCGCGGACGCGACGCAAGATCCTGCTCAACGCGGCCGATCCCTCTCCGAACACGGTCGTGCCCGTCTCGGAGGTCGCGCCCGAGTACGCGCCGGACGGGTCCGCGCTGCTCAACGCGACGTTCCTCGGCGAGTCGGCGCTGGATCGGGACGCGTCGGCGCTCGCCGAGGAGACGCGGCTGACGCTCGAAGCGTGGTATCCAGAGCGAGACTTTTCCGCGTTGGAACCGGTCCGAACGCACCGAATCGAGTTCGCGCAGTTCGCGCAGCCGCCCGGCGTTCACGAGACGCTCCCGGATGTCCGCGAGCCGGGCCGATCGACGTATCTGGCTGGCGACTACACCGCGTGGTCGTCGATTCAGGGTGCGCTGCGGAGCGGCCGCGAGGCCGCGCGCGCCGTCGAGCGCGACCGCTGAATTCGGTCAGCCGATCCCCTGCGTCAGTATCGCCACTGTCGGCGGCTCGCTGTGTCAGTACCGCTCACAGCATCCGCCGAAACGACTCCAGCGGCGGGAACGTGAGCGCAACCTCGCGCCCCTCGTCGTAGACGACCGGCCGGGCGCTGTCGAGGTCGTCGACGAGCGGTGACAACAGGTCGGCGGCGCGCGCGGCGTTGATCTCGACGCCCGGCGCGAGCCGCGAGAACGCTGGCAGCATCAGCACGTCTGCGCCGCGGTACGCGTCGGGAGCGTCGAGCGCACAGGGCCGTCGCTGTCCTTCGATCTCGATCGCCGGGTGATCGTGGCCGATCACGTATCGGTCGGCGTCGACCGATGGCTCCTCGTGACCGTGACAGACGACGGTCCGGGGATCATCACAGGCGACGTAGTGTTCTCGAACGTCGTCACTGACGGATTCGAGTGCCGTGTCGTGGTTCCCGCGAACGAAGACGGGCGTGCTTCCCGCGTCGTCGCAGCAGCCACGGAGCGCCTCGACGGTCTCGCGGCTCCGCGCGGAGGCGGTTCCGAACCGATGGAGGACGTCCCCAGCGAAAACGGTCCTCGCGGGGCCGGTCGCGGCGAGCAGTGCGTCGAGCCGTTCGACGAGATCGCGTCGCTCGCCGACCGGGAGGCGGAGGCTGGACGATTCTCCGCGCCCGACGTGGAGGTCCGCGAGGACGAGCGCGTCGGCTCGGCGGAGGTACACGGCGCGCGGCAGGAACTCGACGTCGTCCACGGCGTCCACGGCGGCCCTTGGATCGAGGCGGTGAAATCACTGACGGCAGCGGCGTTGCAGTTGCGACTCGAGATCGCGTCCGGACCGTCGCCATTCCGTTGGGGTTTTTCTCGGCGGCGGCCGAGGGTCCGGTATGAGCGGCGCGCTCGATGACAAACGAACGGCGACGCGGTTTCGGATCCTCGTCGAGATCGCCGACCGACAGCCGGCGGTGAGCCAGGGGGAGATCGCCGACGCGGTCGGGGTGACGAGCCAAGCCGTCAGCGAGTACATCCGTGAACTCGTCGACGACGGCTACGTCGACAAGGAGGCGCGCTCCCGCTACCGGGTGACGAAGGAGGGTGTCGACTGGCTGTTTCAGGAGGCGAAGGGGCTCCGTCGATTCGCCGAGCACGTGACCGAGGACGTCTTAGAGAGCGTCCAAGAGGACGCCGCCGTGGCCACCGAGCGGATCGACGTCGGTGACACGGTGACGCTGTCGCTCCGCGACGGACTCCTTCACGCGACGCCCGGTGACGACGGCCCCGCGACCGGCGTGGCCACCACCGCCGCCGACCCGGGAGGCGACGTGAGCGTCACCGGTTTCGAGGGCGTCATCGAGATCGACCCCGGCCGCGTCACCGTGGTACAGATCCCGTCGGCCCGCTCTGGCGGCAGTCGGGCGGTCCCGGCCGACGAACTCGCGGTCCGCTGTGCGGACGCGGACGTGGTCGTCGCCGCGGGCGTCGAAGCGGTGGTAGCGCTCCGCGCGGCCGACGTCGACGTCGAGACGTCCTTCGCCGCTGGCGACGTCGCGGCCGCGGCTGCCGCCCGCGGCGTCGACAGCGTCGTGGTCGCGACGCCGGATCTCGTCGGCCGGGTGACCGACGCGCTGCGCGACGCCGAGGTGCGCTACGAGGTGACGGAGATGACGGACGAGCGCGACGGTGTCACGCCCGAGCGGTGAGGGATACGCGGACGTCGCCACTGGGTGGTGAGAGGTGGGACGGCCCGGTGCCCGGGCGGTGGGCGATACGGTAGTCTGGCCGTCGGGGCGAACAGGTGACACGGCGGAGCGCGCACTGTATGCGAGGCGCGAACGGCACTCCGAACACGGCGCGATGTGTCACACAACCGCGAAACGCGCCGTGGCGTCGGTCAGATCACGACGCGTCTGGCCTCGCCATCGCATATAAACCTACTCCGCAGCGTGTTCTCTGGCGGTCGCGTACGCCTCTTGTAACCGTTTGAACTCCGCTTGCGACCCGCCGTGATCTGGATGGGCCGACTTCACGCGGTCGCGGTAGGCGCTTTTGACCTCCTCGGGGGCGACGGTGGGTGCGAGGTTCAGGTAATCGAACGCCTCCGTCACGGGGTCGTCGCGTGCGGGTCGGTGCCTGCCGAACTCGAACTCCGGTACCTCGAAGGGGAGTCGGCGACCCAGGGCGTGCGCTGGCATCTCGTGTTCGCAGAGCACCGTGTACGTCCCCGCGCGTTCGAGTCGGAAGTACGCCTGCGCGTCGAACGTGAGCGCGACCCCCCGCTGTGGAAGGTAGAATTCGACCATCTCACCGTCGATCGGGTGATCCTCGACGAACGGCTCGGAGATCGTTCGGAGGTAGCTGCGGATCTCCATCCGACGCCGCGACGGGCCGTCGATCCGATGGCCGCTCGTCGGCGGCGCGTCCGGGAACAAGCGACCGCCGACGAGGAACACTCCGGCGACGACGACCGAGGCGAGGCCGCCGCCGAGAAGGCCCAATACGAGCCACGACGGCAGCGATGAGACCCACTCCGGGAGCACAGTGCAACGAAGGGCTTCGCCGGTAAAGAACCTCTCGGCGGAACAGTCATAAATAATATACTCATATTCGAGTACGTTTTATTCACGGTTGCGCTCTTCGGAAAGTACTTTACGAACATCCGCGGAATTGCACACGCTAATGGCAGTAGCTTGGCTGGACGACGTGCGGTCCGCCGACATCGATCGAGTCGGCGGCAAGGCGGCTTCACTGGGCGAACTCACAGGTGCAGGGCTACCCGTGCCGTCGGGATTCGTCGTGACCGCCGGGACCTACCGCGAATTCATCGAAAACGCGGGTATCGACGAGGAACTATTTTCGGTTGTCGACGTGGACCACGAGGACAGTTCGGCGCTCCGCGAGGCGCACGAGCGCGCTCACGAACTCATTATGGAAACGCCCGTCCCGGACGCGGTCAGAGACGAGATCCTCGAGGCGTACGGCAACCTGGGCGACGGCGAGCGCTTCGTAGCCGTCCGCTCGTCTGCGACCGCCGAGGACCTCCCGGACGCCTCCTTCGCGGGGCAACAGGAGACGTTCCTGAACGTCCAGGAGGACGCGCTGGTCGAGCGCGTCAAGGAGTGTTGGGCGTCGCTGTTCTCCCAGCGCGCCATCTACTACCGGAACCGACAGGGCTTCCCCCACGAGGAGGTCGACATCGCGGTCGTCGTTCAGGAGATGGTCGACGCGGAGAAGTCGGGCGTCCTCTTCACCTCCCACCCGTCGACGGGCGAGCCGCAGATCATCATCGAGGCGGCGTGGGGTCTCGGCGAGGCGGTCGTCTCCGGTTCGGTCTCCCCGGATAACTACGTCGTCAATCGCGAGACTGCAGAGGTCGAGACCGTCACCGTCGCGGACAAGAAGATGATGATGGTCAAAGACGAGGAGACCGGCGAGACCGTCGACCGCGACGTCCCCGACGAGAAACGGAGCGCCCGCGTCCTCACGGACGCCGAGATCGAGGAACTGGTCGAAATCGGCGCTCGCGTCGAGGATCACTACGGGACGCCGCAGGACGTCGAGTGGGCCATCTACGACGGCGACGTGTACATGCTCCAGTCGCGGCCGATCACGACGATCGGCGAAGAGGAGTCCGAGGCGGCCGCGTCCGCGGAAGCTAACGGCGGCAAAGACGATGCGAACTCCGGCGACGTCATCCTCCGAGGGCTCGGGTCCAGCCCCGGCATCGCCTCCGGCGAGGCCCGCATCGTCACGAAGCTCGATCACCTCGATCAGGTCGGCGACGGCGACATCATCGTGACCGAGATGACGATGCCGGATATGGTTCCGGCGATGAAGCGCGCCTCCGGAATCGTCACCGACGAGGGCGGAATGACCTCCCACGCGGCGATCGTCTCCCGCGAACTGGGCGTTCCGGCCGTCGTCGGCGTGGGATCGGCGACTCGCGAGCTCGAAGACGGCCAGCCGATCACCATCGACGGCGACAAGGGGACGATTCGCGAGGGCGTCGAACCCGTCGAGGAGCAGCACGAACCCATCGAGGAGGCGCGCCCGAAGACGCCCGTCAAGCCGATGACGGCGACTGAGGTGAAAGTCAACGTTTCGATCCCGGAAGCGGCCGAACGCGCCGCTGCGACCGGCGCGGACGGCGTCGGTCTCCTCCGGATCGAGCATATGGTCCTCTCGCTCGGCAAGACCCCGACGAAGTATATCGCCGACAACGGCGAGCACGCCTACATCGACGAGCTCGTCGACGGCATCCGAACGGCAGCCGAGGAGTTCTACCCCCGTCCCGTCCGCGTCCGAACGCTCGACGCGCCGACCGACGAGTTCCGGCAGCTCGAAGGCGGCGAGGACGAACCCCGGGAGCACAACCCGATGCTCGGTTACCGGGGGATCCGCCGCTCGCTCGACAACCCGGGGCTGTTCAAACACGAACTGGAGGCGTTCCGTCGCATCTACGAGATGGGCTACGACAACGTCGAGATAATGTTCCCGCTCGTCAACGACGCTGAGGATGTCGTGCGCGCACGCAACCTGATGGAGCAGGCGGGCGTCGATCCGGAGAAGCGCCAGTGGGGCGTTATGATCGAAACGCCCGCGGCCGCCTACGAAGTCGAGTCGATGGCCGAGGCGGGCATCGACTTCGCCTCGTTCGGGACGAACGACCTCACGCAGTACACGCTCGCGGTCGATCGAAACAACGGGCGCGTCGCCGACCGCTTCGACGAACTGCACCCGGCGGTGCTGAAGATCCTCGGCGACACGATCGAAACGTGTCGCGAACTCGGCGTCAAAACGTCGATCTGTGGACAGGCCGCCTCGAAGCCGCGGATGGTTCAGTTCCTCGTCGAGAGGGGGATCTCGTCGGTGTCGGCGAACATCGACGCCGTCCGCGACGTCCAACACGAGGCCAAGCGGGTCGAACAGCGGCTCCTCCTCGATTCGGTGCGGTAATTGGGGCGGGTTCGATAGTCGGCAGGGAGCGCCTCCGAAAGGGCGTGAGATCGGCGGTTCGTCCGTTCCAGCCGCGGACGACCCGTCGACCGATCTAACGGGATCGAAGACCGCGCGACCAGAACAGAATGACTAAACGAGACCGCATCCTACGAGGTTCTATGCAGCGGGCGGCCCCGCAGACGTTCGAGCGCGTTCTCTCCTCGATGTGCACGGAGCCGCATCCGAGCGCACGGGAGGCCGCAGAGCGGTTTCTCGCGACGAACCCGGGCGATCCGGCCACCTACGCCGAGGTCAGCGCACTCGAAGCGCGAGCCGTGAACGGACTCGGTCGACTCGCCGGATTGGGCCAATCCACGTCCAGCCCGACGGCGGCTCCGGATCCGAACGCCGCCTCCGACGGCCCGCACGGATACGTCACGAGCGGCGGGACCGAGGCGAACATCCAGGCGGTCCGCTCGGCGCGACACCGAAGCGACGCGACCGACCCGAACGTCGTCGCCCCCGAGAGCGTCCACTTCTCCTTCACGAAGGCGGCCGACATTCTCGGCGTCGAGTTGCGCACGGTCCCGACGGACGACGACCACCGCGCTGACGTCGACGCCGTCGGGGCCGCGGTCGACTCGGAGACGATCCTCGTCGTCGGCGTCGCGGGCACGACCGAGTACGGTCGGATCGATCCGATCCCCGAACTCGCCGAGATCGCCCACGACGCCGACGCGTACTGTCACGTCGACGCCGCGTGGGGCGGCTTCCTCCTCCCCTTCACCGACCACGCGTGGCACTTCGGGCACGCCCCGATCGACTCGATGACGATCGACCCGCACAAGTGCGGCCGCGCGGTCATCCCCGCGGGCGGACTGCTCTTCCGCGAACGGGATGGAATGGACGCGCTGGCGGTCGATACGCCGTATCTCGAATCGACCTCGCAGGCGTCGCTGACGGGGACGCGAAGCGGGGCTGGCGTCGCGAGCGCCGTCGCCGCGATGGACGCGCTGTGGCCAGAGGGCTACCGCCGCGAGTACGAGCGCGCCGACCGGCTCGCCCGGTGGTTCGCGGCGGAACTCAGATCGCGTGACCGGGACGTCGCCGACGTGGAGCTCCCGATCGTCGTGGTCGACCTCGACGAACCGACTTTCCGCGCGCTCCGCGACGGCGGCTGGCGGCTCTCTCGCACGGGCGACGGCCTCGCGCGGATTGTCGTGATGCCGCACGTGACGCGGGAGATGCTTCGGGCGTTCCTCGACGACCTCGACGCGCTTCGGTAGTCGGTGCCGCGGTCGCACGGGATTCGATTCCGCGTGCCGCCGCCCACCGCGTTCGGTCGTCGTGCCCACCGTGTTCAGTCGTCGCGTTGCCGCCCCGACGACGACGACGCCGAATCAGCGGGATTTTGGTGCCGCCGCCGAGAGTGTCCCCTATGAGCCACGAGGACTTTCCCACCGAGGACCCGGCGGTGGTGACCTGCGGGCTGCCGTACGCCAACGGCGACCTGCACATCGGTCACCTCCGAACGTACGTCGGCGGCGACATCTACAGCCGCGCGCTGAAGCGGCTCGGCCAGGAGACCGCGTTCGTCTCCGGATCCGATATGCACGGCACGCCGGTCGCCGTCAACGCCGCTGAGGAGGGCGTCACCCCCGAGGAGTTCGCCCTTCGACACCACGAGCGGTACGAGGAGACGTTCCCGAAGTTCGACGTCGAGTTCGACAACTACGGCCACACGCACGACGAGACGAACCTCGAAACGACCCAGGAGATCGTCCGGACGTTGGAGGAGGAGGGCTACGTCTACGAGAAGGAGATCCCCGTCGCCTACGACCCCGAGGCCGACCAGTGGCTGCCCGACAGATTCGTCGAGGGGGCGTGCCCGTACTGCGGCGAGCACGCCCGCGGCGACGAGTGCGACGAGGGCTGCGGCCGCCACCTCGAACCCGGCGAGATCGAAGACCCCGTCTCGACGGTCACGGGGAACGCCGCGGAGTACCGAAACCGCGAGCACAAGTTCTTCGCCGTCTCGGACCTGCAAGAGTACCTCGTCGAATTCATCGACCGCCTCGAAGGCACCTCGAACGCCCAGAACCAGCCCCGCGAGTGGATCGAGGGCGAACTCCAGGACTGGTGTATCACCCGCGATATGGACTGGGGCGTCGACTACCCCGGCGAGGAGGACCTCGTCCTCTACGTCTGGGTCGACGCGCCGATCGAGTACATCTCCTCGACGAAGCAGTACACCGAACGCGTCGGGAGCGACGTCTTCGACTGGGAGGCGGCGTGGAAAGCGAGCGGTTCGGGCGCGGTCGACGGTGACGGAGCGGGCGGATCGGACGGAGCGGGTGGACCGACCGGGGGCGGCGAGATCGTCCACATCATCGGTCGCGACATCATCCAGCACCACACCGTCTTCTGGCCCGCGATGCTGCGCGCCGCGGGCTACGCCGAACCGCGCGCCGTGATGGCCTCCGGCTTCATCACGCTCGAAGGCAAGGGCTTTTCGACCTCGCGGGACCGGGCCGTCTGGGCCGACGAGTACTTAGACGAGGGCTTTCGCCCCGACCTCCTCCGCTACTACCTCGCGACCAACGGCGGCTTCCAGCAGGACGTCGACTTCTCGTGGGGCCGCTTCCGCGAACGCGTGAACAACGAACTCGTCGGCACCGTCGGCAACTTCGTCTACCGCTCGCTGCTCTTCGCCGCCCGCGAGTTCGGCGGCTCGCCCGACGTCGACGTCTCTGAGGACGTCCGCGCGCGGATCGAGACCGCGATCGAGGAGTTCGAGGCCGGTGTCAACGAGTACTCGGTCCGTGCGGTCGGCGAGAGCGCGGTCCGGCTCGCGCAGTTCGGCAACGAGTACATCCAGCGCAACGAGCCCTGGAAGCTCGACGACGACGATCCCGAGAAGGCGCGGGTCATCCGCGACTGCGTCCAGATCGCGAAAGCGGTGGCCGTGCTCTTCGAGCCGGTCACGCCAGAGGCCGCCGAGAACATCTGGAGCGATCTCAACGAGGACGGCGACGTCCACGCCGCGGGCATCGATGCCGCGCTCGATCCCGCTACGCAGGCGTTCGACGAGCCGACGGAGCTGTTCGAGAAGATCCCCGCGGAGCGCGTCGAGGAGCTGAACGAGAAGCTCGAAGAGCGGGTCGAAGCGGCGACCGAGGACGATCACTCCGGCGCTGACGACGATACCGACGGCGACCGCGAGGACGGCGGCGCGGGGAACGCGTCGGCCGCGGACCTCGAACCGATCGCCGACGAGCGCATCGGGTTCGAGGACTTCCAGGCGCTCGACATCCGCGTTGGCGAAATCGTCGCCGCCGAGGGCGTCGAGGGCGCCGACAAGCTCGCGAAGCTGACCGTCGACATCGGCCTCGAGGAGCGCCAGATCGTCGCCGGGATCAAACAGCTCCACGATCTCGACTCCCTCGTCGGAGAGACGATCGTCGTGGTCGCCAACCTGGAGAAGGCCGAGCTGTTCGGCGTCGAATCGAACGGGATGCTGCTCGCGGCGGGCGAGCAGGCCGATCTGCTCACGACGCACGGCGACGCCGTCCCCGGGACGAAGATCCGATAGACCGGTCCGAAAATCTCCGCCTGCGGCCGTTTCGAGCGGCACCGCCTCACCGTCGACCTTTTTAACTCGCTCCCGAGTAGGGTTTCTATGCGCAAGGCCAAAATCGTCTGTACGCTCGGCCCGGCCTCCGACGGGGAGGCCACGATTCGCGGACTCGCGGATGCGGGGATGAGCGTCGCGCGGCTCAACGCGAGCCACGGGACGCCGGACCACCGCCGCAAGGTGATCAGCCGCATCCGCGCGGTCGACGACGTGACCGACGGGCCGATAGCCGCGATGGTCGACTTACAGGGGCCGGAAGTAAGGACTGCGCCCCTGGAAGAGCCGATCGCGCTGGAGACCGACTCCGAGGTCCGATTCGTCGAAGGAAGCGAGGCGACGCCGGAGACCGTCGGCCTTTCGTACTCCATCGCTGCCGCGGAACCGGGCGATACGATCCTGCTGGACGACGGTCGGATCGAGGCGACGGTGCGCCGAATCGAGGGCGACACCGTCGTCGCGCGAGTCGTCTCCGGCGGGAGCCTCGGCGGGCGGAAAGGCGTCAACCTCCCGGGTGTCAACCTCGACATCGATCTCATCACCGAGGGAGACCGGCGGGAACTCGCCGTCGCGGCCGAGACCGACGCTGACTTCGTCGCGGCCTCGTTCGTCCGCGACGCCGCCGACGTCTACACGATCAGCGACGCGCTCGACGAACTCGGTGCCGACATCCCGGTCGTCGCCAAGATCGAACGCGCGGGTGCGGTCGAAAACCTCGACGAGATCATCGACGCGGCCTACGGCGTGATGGTCGCCCGCGGCGACCTCGGGGTCGAGATGCCCTTAGAGGACGTCCCGATCATCCAAAAGCGGATCATCAGAAAGTGCCACGCGACGGGCACGCCGGTCATCACGGCGACCGAGATGCTCGATTCGATGATCCACGCGCGGCGGCCGACCCGCGCGGAGGCCTCCGACGTCGCCAACGCGGTGCTCGACGGCACCGACGCGGTGATGCTCTCCGGGGAGACGGCGATCGGCGACGACCCCGTCCGCGTCGTCGAGACGATGGACCGGATCGTCCGGCAGGTCGAAGCCAGCGAGGAGTACTCCGAAAGCCGCGAGCAGCACATCCCGACCGCCGACAGCGAGTCCCGGACTGAGGCGCTCGCGCGCTCGGCGCGGTACCTCGCCCGCGACGTCGGAGCAAGCGCTATCGTCGCCGCCTCCGAGTCCGGCTACACCGCGCGGAAGACGGCGAAGTTCCGACCTGCGGTTCCCGTGGTCGCGACGACGCCCACCGACCGCGTGCGTCGACAGCTCGCGCTCTCGTGGGGCGTCGTGCCGAAGTACTCCGCCTACCGGGAGGATATCGATCAGATGATGGAGGACGCCGTCGACGCCGCGCTCGACGCCAACGTCGCCCGCTCGGGCGACACGCTCGTCGTCCTCTCGGGGATGATGACCGAACTGGAGAGCACGAATACGACGAATATGCTGAAGCTCCACGTTGCCGCCGAGACCGTCGCCACCGGGCGCAAGGTCGTCGGCGGCCGCGCCGCCGGTCCGATGGCGACCGTCGACGACGGCGACCTCTCGGCGATTCCCGACGGGGCGATCCTCGCGCTCCCGGCGCACTTCGAGGGCGAGTTCGAGGGAGGAACCGCCAAGATCGCGGGGATCGTCGACGCGCGGCCCGGGATGACCGGCTACCCTGCGCTCGTCGCGCGGGAACTCGACATTCCGATGATCTCCGGTGCACCGCTGCCGCGACGGCTCTCCGACGGAACGACACTGACGCTGCACGCCGAACGCGGCGTGGTCTACGAGGGGGATCTCATCAGCCACCGCGGGCAGTCGCTCGCGCGGGAGTGAGATGCTGAGCGGATATGACCGCCGATCAGAGTTTGGAGCGACTGTCTCGTTCGGAGTCGGGGTCAAGCGTTGCGGTCGGAGTGGGAGACGAGCGTTGCGATCAGAGTGGGAGACGAGCGTCGCGGTCGGACGGCAGACCTTTTCCCGCGAGGAACGTAGAGCGGGTAATGACTGAGAGCGACGGGGAGAAACCACGACCGACGGGCGTGTCGATCGCCGGGGCCGACGACGGATCCGATCGTGAGGGGCGAGACGGCTCTGTCAGCGCTGAGACGGCCGTACGGACCGATTCGAGATCGGATGCTGGTCTCGGTGGGAACGGCGACGACACCGGTAACGGCAACGGCGACGATCAGCGGTGGACTCCGGCCCCGATCGAACCCGAGGATCCGTCCGCAGAGAACGCGCTGTTCGTGGTTCTCGGCGTGATCGGGACCGTCCTCCTGCTCGTCAGCGCGGTCGCACCGGGGCTCATCTGACCGGTCGTCGGCGGAGCAGCGAGTCGCATTTCGCAGGCGGGATCCCCGCCGTCGACCGGTCTGTTATCAAATCTGATGGTTTGACCGCAGTACTTTATGTAGCGTGGTCGGTACCGTAGGGAGACAACGCCCTCGCCGATGCCTCACGCCCCCACACCGCTGGTCCTCGCAATCGCCATCTCGCTCCTCCTCGGGAGCGCGACCCCCGTCTCGGGCCTGGGGATCGACGCGGACCGAGAACAGCGGGTCCAGGCCGTCGGCGACGCACCTTCGCACGTGTCGGCGGAAGCCGCCGCCACGTCGGAGACCGCGAACCCGATCCGCAGACAGGTCGACGACGACTCGGGCTCATTTCCCGATGGCAACGTCAGCGTCACGCGCGGCGACGAGGTGACTATCGCCGTCTCGCACTCCGCCGCCGCGACGGTGACGATCGGCGGCCCGGAGTACGGCTTCCACGTCACTGTCAACCTCGGCGGTAGCGGCACCGACGAAATCGTCATCGACACGCGCCGGACCACCGATTCGGACCCGAACGCGTTCATCGATGGCGGGTCCGCGACGATGCACACGCCGCCGCTCGACGAGCCGATCGAACCCGAGGACTACCTGGTCCGCGTCGACGTCGACGGCGTCGAACGCGACGTCAGCACGCTCACCGTCGAACCGCGCGGCGATCTGCGCGCGGAATCCTTCCGCGCGCCGGGGTCGTTCGAGCCAGCCGAATCCGCTGGCGGCGGCGAGGACGGCGACGCCGACGTCGGCCCGCTGCAGTCGACGATGACGGCCGGATCCGCCGTCGCCCGCGGCGACTACGCGGTGATGCGGGTCGAAGAGAGTGGGCTGGAGACGGCCCTGAACGCGAGCGATCTCACCGGGAGCGCCGCAGCCAACGGACTCAAGGTGAACTTCACGCAGACGGATCCCGGACCGAACCACGCGGCCCGCGAGTACGTCGCGACCGACTCGGCGAACGTCACCGTGCTCCCGAACCTCGCGAACGACGAGTTGTACGTCCTCTGGGACACCTCGGACGTCGAACTCGAATCGCAGTCGGAACGCAACCGCTACCGTGCGGCACTGACGCTCACCGAGGAGAGCGGGCTCTCCGACGGCTCGGAGACGGTCGCGACGGCGACCTTCTTCCTCCGAGAGCCGAGGGTGTCGCTGTCGCCAGCGAACGATTCCGTCCACTACCCGTGGGACGATGACGCCTTCCCGGTGACCGGATCGACGACGCGCGCGCCGAACACGGAACTCGAAGTCCGCCTGCGCTCGACGGATCCGAACGCGTTCCTCGAACTCGCCGACGCGACCGTCGACGAGAACGGCGAATTCGAGGCGTCCTTCGACTTCTCCGGGCTCTCTCGCGGCACGAACGCGACACTGTGGGTTCGCGATCACTTCCTTGAGACCGCTCAGGAGGTGCACTTGGTCGCCCCCGATCCGATGGTCGACATCGAGAATCAGACGGTGAACGGGACGGCCGTCGAGATCGAACGCGCCGAAGTCCCGTCTGGCGGATTCGTCAGGCTGGAAGACGAGGGCGGAGAGGCGATCGGCCGCAGCGACTACCTCGCACCCGGCCAGCACGCGAACGTGTCGGCGGAGCTCGAAACCGTGGTCTTCGAGGACCAACTGCTCCGTGCGGAACTGGTCCGCGCCGACGAGGACGGCTCTTACGATCCGAGCGCGGCGGCGTACGCACTCGACGGGGTCACCGTGAACGACACGGCGATGATCGACTTCCCGCCCGCGCCGACCGAGACCGCCACGCTGACGCGGACCGAGACGGAAACGGGGACGCCGACCGCGACCGCGTATCCGGTCGTGACCCGGACGCCGCTGCAACCCGGTGGAACCACCGAATCGAGCCTGCCGCTGTCGCCGGGCGTCGCGGTCGCGGCGCTGGTCGGGGCCGCGGCACTCCTCGCCCGCCGGGGTGACGCGCCGTGATCCCCGAACTCGAACCGCGGGAGTTCGTCGCCTTCCTCGCCGATCTGTGGGACGAACGCGGCTGGAAGACGTCCGTTCGCGAGCGCGCCGACGAGTCGTACTTCGTGATCGGCAAACGCGGTGACGGCAAGCGCGGCGTCATCTACGTCTTCCCCACGGCGACGGCGACGGTCACCGACCGACATCTCAAACAGTTCGTCGGCTTCTGCCGCAAGCGCGGGATCGACGTCGCCGTCGTGGCGACGCAGGGGGCGTTCGCGCCCGAGGCCGAGCGGACCGCCGCCCAGCGAAGCGTTCACCTCCTCGACCGCGCGGCTCTCGCCGATACCGTCGCGGCGGGCGGACTCGAAGACGTGTTGGGACGCTACACACAGGCGGGGCCGCTCGAATCGGTCGCCGAACGACTCGTCGCGCTCGGGCTTCCTCTCCCTGAGTCGATTCTGGACCGCGTCGGCGACGTCGACGAAGCGTTCGCGTCGGTCCGAGCGAAACTCGGGGGTGGCGACGACAATGGTGGCGCTGACGGCGGTCGATCCGCCGCGGGCGGCGGCGATCAGGGCGACGCCGACCAGGGTGATTCCGGTCACCCCGACGAGGAGTCGAGACTTCCCCTGGCGGGAAGCCCCATAGCGGCGCTGCGGGGGCTCTCTACCAAGTCGATCCCTGCCGTCGTGCTCCCGGTGATCCTCGTCATCGCGTTCGTCCTGGGTGCCACGGTGGGCCCCGGTGTCGGTATCGGTGCGCCCTTGGACGTCGGTAGCGGCGATGGGATCGACGCCTCCGCGGTGTCGACGGCGGGCGCGAACGCGACGCTGGACGTTCGATGGAACGCGCGCACGGTTGACTCGCTGGAGGTGAACGGCACCACCTACGACGCTCCCGAGGGGGAGACCCTCGTCCTCGTACGGATGAACGTCACCAACACGAACGAGTCACCCACGCAGTTCGACCAACCGTCCCTCTCAGTCGAGGTCGCTGGCGAACGCTACGGGCATCAGCCCCTTCAAGGAGTGACCGGCTTCCCGCGCGCCGGGCTGTACGAACCGCAGGAGAACCGAGAGGTGTGGACGGTGTTCAGCGTCCCGGCCGACAGCGAAAGCGTGACACTCCTGACGTCCAGTGCGGAGGGCGTTCGATTCACTCGCGACCGTTCGATCGCGCCGGAGGCGACGGTGCCCGACGACGGGGCGTGAGTTCCCGTTTTGCAGACGCGCCGGGTTACGTAATTTTTTAACGACGACGACCTTCCAGAGTGACGTCCGTGCTTGAATCGATCTCGTGGTTGGCGGCCGCCTCGGTGCTTTCGGGGGTCGTCTCTGCGGGGTTTATCTGGTACCTGTGGCCGTATCGGAACCGCCTGGGGGGCCGCTTCTTCATCGCGACGATCGGGTGTGAGGCGTTGTGGGCGCTGTCGTACGGTGTCGCCCTTCTCGTGTTCGATCCCGCGCTCAGAGAGGTGTTCGAGATCCCGATCTGGGTCGCCATCAACTTCATCGGCGTGTTCTTCCTCGCGTTCGCGCTGGAGTACACCGGCCGCCGGAAGCTCCTCCGATCGAAGACGATGGCGGCCGTCGTCGGCCTGCAGATACTCCACACGCTCGTCGTCGTCACCAACTCGCTGCACCACGTCGCGTGGAGCGGGTACCGGATCGAACCGACCTTCGGCGCGGCGACCGTCGTCTACGCGCACCAGCCGTGGCTGTTCGTGAACGCGGCGGGGTTCATCCTGATGATCGCCGTCGGCTCCTTTCTCCTCGCCGACACGGTCTTCAGCTACGGTCCGCTGTATCGCTCGCAGGCCGCAGCAATCGCGGTTTCACCGGTCTTTCCTGGTCTTCCCTTCCTCCTGTGGCTGGCGGAAATCGGGGCGTCTCCCCCGGTGAACCTCACGCCGCTCGTGTTTCCCGTCCATCTCGCGTTCGATATGTACGCCTTCTTTTCGCGGGAGATGTTCGATCTGGTTCCCGCGGCTCGGCGGACGGCGGATCGCGCCGCCATCGAGAACCTCGGCTCGCCGGTCGTCATCGTCGACAGCGGCCACCGGATCATCGAACTGAACGAGGAGGCCGCGCGGCTCGTCGACGCGACGGCGACCGCGGCGCTCGGTCGGCCCGTTTCGGAGTATCTCCCCGACGTCGATCCCGCGGGCGGCAAGCAGACGTATTCGCGTCGGATCGACGGACGGAAGCGGATATACGCGGTCACGACCGCACCGCTCACGGACGCCTCGGAGACTCGCGTCGGCGACACGATCGTTTTCCAGGACATCACCGATGAACGACAGCGCGAACAGCGGCTCGCCGTGCTTAACCGCGTGCTGCGGCACAATCTGCGGAACGACCTGAACGTCGTGCAGGGCTATCTGGAGATCGCGGCAGAGCGGATCGACGACCCCGAACTCGACCGAATGATCCGAACCGCGTCGAGGAACACCGCGGGCGTCGTCGCGCTGGGCGAGAAGGCGCGTCAGATCGAAGGCGCGATGCAGGCCGATACCGGGGATACCGGCCCCGTCGCGTTGCTCCCGCTGGTGGAATCGCTACGAGACGAGTTGCGAGCGTCACATCCGAACGGGACCGTCGACGTCGAGATCCCTTCGGATACCGCGGTTCGGGCGCGGCGGTCGCTCCTCGAAATCGTGCTCGAAAACGTACTGGAAAACGCGCTCGAACACGGCGACTCGACGACGCCGACCGCGACCGTCCGACTGCTCGATCCCGGCGCTACCGAGGACGTTCTCACCGTCGAAATCCGCGACGACGGGCCGGGGATCCCGGAGCACGAACTCGCGGTTCTCGACGACACCGAAGAGACCGCGCTCGAACACGGGAGCGGACTCGGGCTCTGGATCGTCAAATGGGGCGTCGACGCGCTCGGCGGGTCGGTGGCGTTCGACGTGTCCGAGGTCGGGACGAGTGTCCGGATCGACCTTCCGAAGGCTGGTGCGGTATTCGAAGCGTCCGAAGTGCCCGGTGCATCCGAAGTACACGGAGCGTCCGGAGCGTCGGAAGCTTCCGACGCGCCTGAGGCTTCCGACGCGCCGGAACCGGACCACGAGTGATCCCCCGCGTGACAACGCTTAATCCGCCGCCAGCCTAACGACGGGTATGCTCGATGGTGCCGTCTCGGTCGCCCTGCAGCTCTCGATCCCGCCGGAGACGCTACCGCTGCTGCTCGTCGCCGCGGGGTTGGGGCTGAGCGTGCTCGAAGCGTTCGCGCCCGGAGCGCACTTCATCGTCCTCGGGGTCGCACTCCTCGCGGCGGGCCTCGTCGGCCTCGTTCTCGGCCCGTTGGCCTCGCCGATCGTTCTCGGGGTGCTCGTCCTCGTCTTCGGCTCGCTGGCGCTTTACGGGTACCGCGAGTTCGACTTCTACGGCGGCAAGGGCTCGGGACAGACGAGCGACTCGACGAGCCTCCGCGGCCGGACCGGGCGCGTCACCGAGCGCGTCACGCCGACCGAGGGCGAGGTCAAACTCGACGACGGCGGTTTCAACCCCTTTTACGCCGCTCGATCGGTCGACGGCGAACTGGACGTCGGAACCGAAGTCGTCGTCATTCACCCCGGCGGCGGGAACGTCGTGACCGTCGAATCGATGTCGACGAACTACGACGAGATCGATCGCGAACTCGCTCGCGGGCGGGAGCAAGAAGGTGACGCGGAAATGACGGAAGGCGATGCGGAGACGGCAAGCGGAGATCGAGACGCCGAGATGGGGGCCAGCAGCGACGACGCGGAGATGACAGACGAAGATCGAGACGAGGACGTAGATACCGAGACCGAACGGGCCTGAACGGGCCGATAACCGGCTGGTCAGCGTTGATGTGGGTGGCCGTGTTTTGGCTGCTCCCCTCCGCAATTCGATTACAGTGGTCGCGAGGACCAAGTCCATCCACCACGCAGGGGCCAACGCTTATGAGAGCGACACACCAAGGCGAAATATGGCATTTGGTCCCATTCCGCTACAGATAGGCATCGGTATCCCGACGATCGGGATACTCGTGCTCCTCCTCGCGATCGTCACTGTCTATCAGATGGTCGAGATCGTCGACGCCTACGAGAAGAAGGCGCTGACGGTGTTCGGCGAGTACCGGAAACTCTTAGAGCCGGGTATCAACTTCATCCCGCCGTTCGTCTCGCGAACGTACCCGTTCGATATGCGGACCCAGACGCTTGACGTCCCCCGACAGGAGGCGATCACCCGCGACAACTCCCCCGTCACTGCGGACGCCGTCGTCTACATCAAGGTGATGGACGCGAAGAAGGCGTTCCTCGAAGTCGACGACTACAAGCGCGCGGTCTCGAACCTCGCACAGACGACGCTGCGCGCAGTCATCGGCGATATGGAACTCGACGACACGCTCAACAAGCGACAGGAGATCAACGGTCGGATCCGCCGCGAACTCGACGAGCCCACCGACGAGTGGGGCGTCCGCGTCGAGAGCGTCGAAGTCCGGGAGGTCAACCCCTCTCAGGACGTCCAGCAGGCGATGGAGCAGCAGACCTCCGCCGAGCGCCGTCGCCGCGCGATGATCCTCGAAGCGCAGGGTGAACGACGCTCCGCGGTCGAGCAGGCAGAGGGTGAGAAGCAGTCGAACATCATTCGCGCGCAGGGCGAAAAGCAGAGTCAGATTCTCGAAGCGCAGGGTGACGCCATCTCGACGGTGCTGCGCGCGAAATCCGCCGAATCGATGGGCGAGCGCGCCATCATCGAGAAGGGAATGGAGAGCTTAGAGGCGATCGGACAGGGCGAGTCGACGACGTTCGTCCTCCCGCAGGAGCTCACGAGCCTCCTCGGTCGGTACGGTCGGCAGCTGACCGACTCCGACGTGCAGGAGTCCGCCGGACTCGACAGCCTCGAATTCGACTCGGAGACCCGCGAACTGCTCGGTCTCGACGACATCGAGGAGATCCTCGGCCAGATCGACCAGGCGACGGAGATGGACGTCGAAGAACTCGAACAGGAAGCGGAGGCGATCAAGCAGGGCGGCGGCACCGACATCAAGAGCGCCGACGAGATCGTCGCCCAGGCGGACAACGCGGACGAAGCGACGATCAAAGACCCCGATGAGGTCGTCGGTGACGCTCCCAGCGACGGTTCGGCGGCCGGAGACGACTCGGCCGCTGACGATTCCGGATCGGCCGACGACGCCGAACCGGCGGTCGAAACCGAGAAGGAGTGAGGCGGTCGGCTGTCGTCCGAGGCCGCTGCGGTACCGCTCTCCCATCTTTTTCGCGTTCGTACTGCCGCGTCATCCCCTCGAAAAGTGGACCGAACGAAGCGCTTTTGACTGAATCAGCCGTTTGTACGATCGAAACCGATGCCGGATCGCGCAATCGACGAGGAGAAACGGGCGACGCTCAGACGCTTCGCAGCGTTGGGGGCGGCCTCACCGCTTGCCGGGCTCGGCGCCGCCGGGAACGCGGCCGCCGAGACCGACACGACGAGCGACGCCCGCGACGCGATCGTCGGCTATGTCGCGTCGACGCCGGGCGCGCACTTCTCGAAGATCCGCGACGATCTCAGCCTCGGAACGGGCGAGACGCAGCACCACCTCCGCCGACTCGTCGACGACGGGGTGCTCGTGTTCACCCGCGACGGCGATTACAAGCGGTTCTTCCCCGCCGAGCGGTTCTCCGCGTTCGAACAGACCGCGCTCGGGTACCTCCGACGACGGACGCCGCGCGGGATGGTGATCGAACTCCTCCGAAACCCGTCGACGACCGGGTCGGCCCTCGCAGACCGACTTGACGTCTCGCGAGCGACCGTGAGCGGCTACGCGGGCGACCTCGAAGCCGCCGGACTGCTCTCACGGGAGGACGGGTACGTGATCGAGCGACCGGAGACGGTTCTCACGCTCGTCGTCAGATACGCCGATTCGTTCGGGTCCGACGCGGTCGAGTTGGCCGCAGAAGCCGATTCCCTCGTTCGATACGACCCGTAACGGTGCGGAAGACGCGCCGTCGCCGTGAGTTACGCCTCGGCGGTTCCGGTCCCGGCCGCTGCTTGCGTCTGTGCTTCGATGTCCGCCTGCGAGACGAGCGCGCTCACCTCGTCGCTGTTTAGTAACTGTAGGATGCCGCCAGCGTCGCCAGACACGATCACCGCGCCGAAGGAATCGTACTCTTCTTCGACGCTCACGCCCTCCTGGGCCTCGGCAGCGTCTGTTAACGCCGTTATCGCCTCTTCGATGTACTCCGACTGGATCGTGGCGTACTCCTCTCGGGCCTCCTCCTGAGTGAGGTTCCCGCTCTGGATCTCCTCTTGCAGTCTGACCTGCTCTTCTTGCATCGCTTGTTGATCCACTGCGGCGATCGCACCGACACCGTCACTACTCGACTCGTTGGGGGATTCGCTCTGGGCGTCGCTCGCCTCCTGACCACCGAGATCGAGTTGGTCTGTACACCCGGCGAGAAGCGTCGCGCCACCGATACTCGCGCCTTCGAGGAACCGCCGACGGTTCGTCGGAGTCAGATCGTCCATTACCGATCGAAAATCACGGTCCGAGACAGATAACGACTGTTGTTTCACCCGTCCACCGATCGGTATCAGGTCTACCGCGTGACTTTCCAGGTCGTCCCCGAGGAGTACCCCCACTTTTCGACGGTGAGGTCGACGTCTCCGTCGAGCAGCGCGCGCATATTGGCTCCGACCTCCTTCGCCGACAGCCCGAGGTCTTCAGCGATGAGCCGCGATTTGAAGTACGTTCGGTCGTCGGCGTTCGATCGGAGGTACCGGAGGATCCGGCGCTGTTTCTCGCTGAGGTTCGATGCAGTCGTTGCGGCGACGGTCGCGCTCATATCTACTCTCACGGGATATCGGCCTAAGAACGGTTTGGTACATGTAGTTAACACGGTGCTGTAATGCGGTTACTGGTGAGAAATACTGGATATCATCACCCCAGATCACAGTTCCGGGTACAGTTGCCTAACGCACACTGAGATACGTTAACACGTTGATGTCGCGTGGGGCGAACACCCCGGACGGCAGCGCCGGGACGCTCTCGCGTTCGTACTGACGGTGCTCCTGTGCGAGCAAGCGGCAACCATCGAGACAGAAGGTTCATATCGAACGCTGTTTCAGACTGTGCTAATGAGCGGTCCCCGTCACGGAGCCGAGCGTGAACCGCGACCGACGAGCGGCGGGGAGCCGACGAACCACAACGAGTCTCCGAAGGAGTCGTCATCGCGTCCGGGTGTTCCGTCCGTGAGCGTCGTGCTTCCGGCGTACAACGAGGAGGAGACCATCGAATCGACCGTGGAGACGACTCTCGAAACGCTCGCGTCGTTTCTCGCTCCCGGGACGTTCGAGGTCATCGTCGCCGAGGACGGCTGCGACGATCGGACACCGGAGATCGCGGATCGGTTGGCGACCGAGGACGACCGCGTCAGGCACTTCCACAGCGGCGAGCGACTCGGCCGTGGCGGCGCGCTCGAACGGGCGTTCGAGGCGGCTCACGGCGACGTCCTCGCGTACTTCGATACGGATCTGGCGACCGATATGCGACACCTCGAAGAGCTCATCGAACGGGTCCGTTCCGGCGACGCGGACGTCGCGACGGGATCGCGATGGATGCCCGGAAACGTCGCCGACAGACCGGCCAAACGCGGCGTTCCGAGCCGAGCCTACAACGGGCTCGTGCGGACGTTCCTTCGCTCGGACCTCCAGGACCACCAGTGCGGGTTCAAGGCGTTCAGTCGGGAGGCGTTCGAGACGCTCCGCGAGGACGTCGAGGACGAACACTGGTTCTGGGACACCGAGATGCTCGTACGGGCGCAGCGACACGGCTACGAGGTCGCGGAGTTCCCCGTCGACTGGACGCCGAAGGGCGACACGAAGGTCGATCTCGTCCGCGACGTCCTCGGAATGGGGAGTCAGATCTTCCGGACGTGGTGGCAGCTGTCGGTCCGGCCGCGCCTCTCGCGCCGCGTCGGGCTCGTCGCTGGAGCGGCGCTGGCGGTGCTCGCGCTCGCTCTGATGACGCAGTACATCGACTTCGGTGCGGTTCTCTCCGAGATGCGCGAGGCGAACCGGGGACTCGTCGCCGCGGCCACGCTCGTGTATCTCCTCTCGTGGCCGCTTCGCGGGCTCCGATACCGCGACATCCTCTCAGAGCTCGGGTATCGCGAGCGGGTGGGATTCCTGACGGGCGCGGTGTTCATCAGCCAGACCGGGAACCTCGTCTTCCCGGCCCGCGCCGGTGACTTGATCCGCGCGTACGTGGTCAAAGCACGCCGAAACATCCCGTATCCGTCAGGGTTCGCGTCGCTGGCCGCCGAACGGGTGTTCGACCTGCTCACGATCGCCGCGATGGCCGGAGTCGTCCTCATCGGATACACGGTGACCGGGCAGACGGCCGATCTCGCGCAGACGATAGTCGGCGCCGAGGGCGCGGGTCGCGTGGCGGTCTTCGTCTCGGTGGCCGTCAGCCTCGTTGCGATCGGCGCGGTCGGTGTGATCGCGTTCTCCGCGCGGAGCGATCGGGATCTGGTCACCGCGCTCGTCCACCGAATGAGCACGGACTCCTACGCCGACTTCGTCGCGGGAATCATCGGTCAGTTCGTCAGCGATCTCCAGACGGTGGCGGGCACGCGGGCTGGATTCGCTCGGGTCGGCGGGATGAGCGTCCTCATCTGGACGCTCGACGTGATGACCGCGCTGCTGGTTCTCGCGGCGTTCGCGCCGGGGTTGCCGGTCGTGGAACTCGTGGCGGTGAGTTTCTTCGCCGTCAGCGTCGGCAACCTCGCGAAGGTGCTGCCGCTGTCGCCCGGTGGCGTCGGTCTCTACGAGGGCGCGTTCACGCTTCTGGTGGTCGCGCTGACGCCGCTCGGGCCCGAACTGGCGCTGGGCGCGGCCGTCCTCGATCACGCCGTGAAGAACATCGTCACCGTCATCGGCGGCTACGCCTCGATGCTTGGTCTCAACGTCTCGCTGACGACCGCCGTCGAGGAGAGCAGAGACGCGCGCGAGGGAACGGACGAAGCCGTCGAACTCGATTAACGCGAGGCGGGAGCGGACGTCAGTACAACTCGCTCAGAAACGGTGCGGCGGCGGCGGTCACCGCGGCGTCGAGCGCGTCCGTGCGGGTCATCAACCCGCCGGTGAACGCCCCCGCCGCCCCCTGTTTTTTCGCGACGTTCGACTCGCCGAGGACGTCGTCCATCACCGGCCCCAACTCTTCGCCGTCCCGAACTCGGTCCGCGATCGACGCCGGGAGCGACAGGCTCGGTCCGGCCCCGACGCCCCAGCGCTCGCCGTCGGTGACGGCGGCCCACATCACGAGAAACAGCTCGTGTGATTCGAGCGACGACCGCCGCTCGGAACCGACATCCTCGCCGAGTGCAGTGACGCCCCCTTCGCCGAACCCGGCAACGCCGCCTTCGATGCCGACACCGAGGTCGTACGCATCGGTCCGGAGCGCCGCATCTGCGCGGTTTCGCGCGCCCGTTCGCGTCTCGTCGTGGCCGATCGGTTGCTCGGCGACGCCCGACGGAACCGACTCGGCGACCACCGTCGATTCGGGAAAGACGCGCGCCGTCGCATCGCGCTTCACCGGGTTTCCGCTACCCACTGCGATTCGCATAGACGCATCTCCCGCTCTCCGCGCAAACGTGTGTCGCTTCGCGATGGGACGTTCCCCGGCCCGCGTTATTCGTCCGGATAACAGAGTGCCGAGAGCGTTTCGATGCCATCGATGAGCGCGGGACTCGGCTGGTTCAGGAGGTCGTCGTCGAAGACGTGAACGGCGGCGTCGAGCGCCCACCCGCGTGCGTCGACGGCACCGGGATCGACGCGGTCGCCGCGTCCACAGTGGTGGAGGATCACGTGGTCGGGGTCAGCGCGCTCGACGCGCTCGCGAGATACCTCGCGGGAGCGCTCGCCGGAGTCGCAGAACGGATACCGTCCGCCCGCGGCCTCGACCGCGTCGGGGACCCAGTTCCCGGCGGCCATCGGCGGATCGCCCCACTCCTCGCAGTAGACGACGGGCCGTTCGACGCCGTCGGTTTCTCGCGACGTGTCGACGCGACGCCGAACGTCGGAGATTCGCGCACGCGCGTCGACCGCGAGCCGCGCTCCGGCCTCGGCCTCGCCGACCGCCCGTCCGAGCGTCTCGAAGGAGTCGACGACGGCGTCGAGGGTGTCGGGTTCGACGTGACAGACGTCGTAGCCGCGGTCGCGGAGGTCCTCGCAGATTTCCGCTTGAAGACCGTCGGCGGTACAGACGAGGTCGGGATCGAGTTCGGCCAGTCGATCGTAATCGGGGCTCAACCAGCCGCCGACGACCGGACGGTCGAGCCCGCAGTGGGCGGTGACGCCCGCGATGCGATCTCCGACACCCATCGCCGCCAGCGTCGCCGTCGCGCTGGGGGCGAGCGAAACGACGGTCGTATTCGGTCCTCCGCCCGTCGCGACGGTCTTCTCGGCGCTCTCGGGAGTCACGGTCGTCGATCGTCGGCTGTCCATCGTACGAACGACACCGCGCGGGCGACGACCAAGTGCGTTGTGGTGGCAGTGCGTTGTGGAGACGAGAAGCGCGGGATCGCCGTGGCGGCGTGCGCGTCTGAATGCGCTGTCGGTGGCGACGGAGTCGGGTGCGTGAAAGTGCGTTTTCGGTGGCGGCGGAATCGGCCGCGTGGATCACGGAAACGACCGCGTTCGCGGGGGGTTACGCCGATATATAAATCATAACGGTCGTTGTCGAAAGATCGCGCGATCCGGGGCTGTGCGTCCACTTCGCGCGAACGATTCCGAACCGCTTTTATATTCTCCGTCGGTTGGGTTGGTACGGACCGCTCCGGGCCTCTCTTACCCGTATCTGTGGCACGGAGCATTCGTCGCTATACCGATGAGCGAGAAGAGTACGTACACTCGCGTGAATGCGAGAACGAGAGACGAATCGCGAACGAACGACGGCCGAAGCGGAAGCTCGGCCGGTCAGCGGTGGGTTCGGCCCGACGAAGAGGAAACCGAAACCGAATCCGAGACCGCTGACGAAGAACTGGCGTGCCCGGAGTGCGGCGGCAACGTCGTCGTCGACGACGAGCACGGCGAGACTGTGTGTGACGACTGCGGACTGGTCATCACCGAGGACTCCGTCGACCGCGGCCCCGAGTGGCGCGCGTTCGACGCCAAGGAGAAGGACCAGAAGTCCCGCGTCGGCGCGCCGACGACCAACACGATGCACGACAAGGGCCTGTCGACGAACATCGACTGGCGCGACCGCGACGCCTACGGCAACTCGCTGTCGTCGAATCAGCGCCAGAAGATGCAGCGCCTCCGCAAGTGGAACGAGCGGTTCCGCACGCGGGACTCGAAAGAGCGCAACCTCAAGCAGGCCCTCGGCGAGATCGACCGGATGGCCTCGGCGCTCGGCCTCCCCGAGAACGTCCGGGAGACCGCGTCGGTCATCTACCGTCGCGCGCTCGACGAGGATCTGCTCCCCGGTCGCTCCATCGAGGGCGTCGCCACCTCGTGTGTCTACGCCGCGGCGCGGATGGCGGGGGTTCCCCGCTCGCTCGATGAGATCTCGGAGGTCTCTCGCGTCCCCAAGAGCGAGGTCGCGCGCACCTACCGATACATCGCCCGCGAGCTTTCGCTCGAAGTCAAGCCCGCGGACCCCGAACAGTACGTCCCCCGGTTCGCCTCCGAGCTCGGACTCTCCGACGAGGCGAAACTCCGCGCGCGACAGCTCCTGAAGAACGCCAAGGAGAAGGGCGTACACTCCGGGAAGTCGCCCGTCGGCCTCGCGGCGGCGGCCGTCTACGCCGCGGCGCTTCTCACCAACGAGAAGACGACCCAGGCGGCCGTCAGCGACGTCGCCGACATCTCCGAGGTCACGATCCGCAACCGCTATCACGAGCTGCTCGAAGCCGAAGAGAGCATCGGCCTCGCATAGTCCGTCGCGGAGACCGGTCGTTTCGCCCCGCTCGGCGGTTGACGCCCGTTTTTCTGTCCGTCAGTAATTCCGGAGATTTATACGCGCCCACGCCGTCGTCACCGGATATGACCCGAACGCGCCGTCGTGCAGTGATCGCCGCGCTCGTCGCCGTTCTCGGCGCGAGCGTCGGCGTCGCCGGTGCCGGACATCTCTACTTGCGTCGGTGGCGTCGCGCCGCGGCGTGGTTCGCGTTCGTCATCGGCGCGGCGATCGTCCTGCTCTGGGCGTTCGTGGACCCGTCAACGGTCGCACTCGCGGACCCCGCGGCGATCGCGTCGCTCGATCCGGGATCACTCCCAGCGACGGTCACCGCGCCGATCTTCGGACTGCTGATGGTCAGCACGGTCGACGCCTATCGGCTCGCCATCGCCGGACCGCAGACGAGTGACGGCCTCCAGTGTCCGAACTGTGGCGGCGACCTCGACCCCGAGATCGACTTCTGTCCGTGGTGTACGATCGAACTTGAGTGGGAGTACCCGGAGACAGAAGAATAGTTACTTCTCGATGATGCTCTCTTCGACGGCCTCGCCGAAGTGTCGAGCGGTCTGCTCGTAGTACACCAACACCTCGTCGCCCGCTTCGAGGTCCGTGACCGACGTCCGGCCCTCGCGGGTCGGGACCTTGATCGTCTCGGCGTTCTGTAACAGGGTCTCGATGCGGTCGTCGCCGATCTCAGCCTCGATGCGGAACATCGGGCGCTTCTCGATCTTCACGCGGCCGACGACGGCCTCGCGGGTCTTGCCGTCCGCGCCGACGATCTGCACCTCGTCGCCGCTCTTGAGTTCCGAGAGGTACTTGGTGCCGCCGTCGGGCGTTCGGACGTAGGCGTGGACCGCGCCCGCGTTGACGCGGAACGGCCGCGAGGCGACGTACGGCGACTCGGCGGTCTCGGCGTGGACGAAGAAGAGCCCGCGGCCCATACTGCCGACGAGCATCCCCTCGTCGTGTTCCATCAGGTTCCCGGTGTCGACGCAGACGCGGTCGGCCATCCCGGTGCGTTCGACCGCCGTCACGGTCGCCCACTCGAGATCCAGCGTCTCTCGCTCGGCCTCGTCGCGGATCTCGACCGTCCGCCGGATCTCGTCGGGGTCATCGGAATCGAGAAGGACGCCGTCGGACCCGAGTTCGAGCGTCTCGAACGCCGTCTTCGCTTCCTCCGCGGAGGTCACGCCCGCGATCAGGTCGGTCTCCTCGCCGATACGCGCGATGAGGTTTTCGAGGGGGATGATCGTCCAGTCCTCCCCGATGACGATGGTGTACTCGGCGTCCTTAGCCGCTTCTTCCGCGAAGGACTCGTACTCCTTCGAGAGGATCCGAACGTACGCGCCCTGCGCTCGCTCGTCCTCGCGGCGGAGGGTCGTGAGGTCGGCCGATCCCGAGAAGTCCCCCGGTAGGTCGACGGTACCGTCGCCCTCGCCCGCTTTGCCGACGATGTAGGCGTCGGCGATCGATTCTTCGGAGTCATCGTCCTCATCGGCCTCGACGTCGTCGATGAGGCTGCTATCGGCGTTCGTTTTGAACGCTGCCACCGAGACGTCGCCGAGCGATCGCACGCGGGCGACGTCGGCATCGTCGACGAGCACCCAGTCGACGCCCGCTTCGAGGCCCGTCGTGATCCGCCGCTTCCGTGTCTCCCAGTCGCCGACGGTGTCGTCGGCTTTGAGCCAGACGCTTCGTGTCATCGTTATCGGCCCCACTCGGCCGGAGCGCTTGAACGTGGCGACTCTCCGGAGGTTTGCCGCGGCGACGGTTAGCTCTCGAACCCGGAAGCAGCGAAGTCGGGGTCGACCGCCGACACCGGGCGCGGTTCCTCCGGTTCTCCTTCGGGCTCTCGCAGCCGTCGGTGGTACCAGACGACGTCGTGCCAGTCGCCGAGTTTGAACCCGGCGGCGGGGAACGTTCCGACCCGCTCGAACCCGCGTCGCTCGTGAAACGCCTCGCTCTCGGGGTTCGGCATTCCGAGCGCCGCGTACGCGCCGCAGTATCCCTGTCGGCGGAGCGTGTCCAACAGTCGGTCGTAGAGCGCCGTTCCGATCCCACCGCGATGTGCGTCAGAATCGACGTAGACCGACGTCTCGACGGCCCACCGGTACGCCCGGCGGCCGCGGAGTTGGGTGCCGTACGCGTAGCCGACGACATTGGACGCGCTCGTACTATCGTCGTCGGACGCGTTCGTGCCATTCTCGTCGGATGCGTTCGTATTATCGCCTGCCTCCGCGACGGCGACGTACCACGGGTACGCGTCGTCCTCGCGGTTCTGGCGGATCTCGTCGGCGATGTGTTCGACGGTGGGCACTTCGGTTCGGAACGTCACGGGGGTGTCGCGAACGAACGGCGCGTAGATGTCGCGGACGGCGGCCGCATCGTCCGGGTGAGCGGGTCGCAACCGGACGTCGTCGGTGGCGTCTTCGGGCATAGCTGTCGGGTCGGCGCGGTTGGTAACTGGTCTTACGATTCCGGCTGTTCGACCCGCCCCGAGAGAGTGAGCGTTTTACCGTTCGCCCGTCTTTCACCACCAATGACCGATCCGGCCGATCTCTCGGTGACGCTCGTCGACGGCTACGTCGACGAGCCCGCACACTTCGGTGTGCCCCCGTACATCTCGACGTACCCGCGGTTCACGGCCGGTGCGATCGTCGACGCCGGTGTCCCCGAGTCGAACGTGACGTACCACACGATCGACGAACTCCGCGACGATCGGAAGAAGTGGGCCGACGTCGCCGACGCGGACCTGTTCGTCTACCTCGGCGGGATGACCGTCCCCGGAAAGTACGTCGGCGGGACGCCCGCCGAACCCGACGAGGTGCGCGAACTCGCGTGGGTCGCCGAGGGCGTCTCCGTGATGGGCGGGCCGATCCGCTTCGGCGTCGGCGAGGAGAACGCGGGCGCACAGGAGATGCAGCGGCAGGGCCTCGACTACGACTTCCTCGCGATGGCCGACGTCGAGGCGGCCGCCTACGACCTCGTCGACAACGGGTTAGAGGGCTTCGAGAACCGCTATCGTGACAACGAGGAACTGGACCGCTGGGCCGCGGCAGGGGCGTTCGTCGTCGAGCAGCACCCGAACCATCCCGACTATCTCATCTGTGAACTGGAGACGTCACGGGGCTGCGCCTACCGCTGTTCGTTCTGCACGGAACCGATGTACGGCAATCCGGCCTTTCGATCCCCGGCGTCAGTCGTCGGCGAGGTCGAGGCGCTCTACGAGCGCGGCGTGCGGCACCTCCGACTCGGACGTCAGGCAGACATCCTCGCGTACGGCGGCGACGGCGAGGCCCCGAACCCCGATGCGCTCCGGCGACTGTACGGCGGGATCCGCGAGGTCGCGCCGAACCTGGGAACGCTGCACCTCGACAATATGAACCCGATCACGGTGGTGAAGTGGCCCGAGAAGTCCAGAGAGGGCATCCGGATCATCGCCGAGCACAATACGCCGGGCGATACGGCCGCGTTCGGCCTCGAATCCGCCGATCCCGTGGTACAGGAGGAGAACCACCTGAACGTCACCGCCGACGAGTGCTTCCGGGCGATCGAGATCGTCAACGAGGAGGCGGGCTGGCGACCCGGCGACGACCCCGCCGACGCGCCGACCCACGGCGACGGCGAGACGCCGCACGGCTCGAATGCGAGCGACCCTTCGAACCGACTGCCGAAACTCCTGCCCGGAATCAACCTCCTGCACGGACTGAAGGGCGAGCGCACGGAGACGTTCGAGCACAACAAACAGTTCCTCCAGCGCGTCTACGACGCCGGGCTGATGGTCCGCCGGATCAACATCCGGCAGGTGATGGCCTTCGAGGGGACGGAGATGGCCGACGAGGGAGCGAACATCGCGAACGCTCACAAGAAGCGCTTCAAACGGTACAAACGCGAGGTCCGCGAGGAGATCGATCGACCGATGCTGCGCCGACTCGCACCCGTCGGGACGGTGCTTCCGAACGTCCACCTGGAATACCATCAGGACGGGCGGACGTTCGGCCGCCAGCTCGGGACGTATCCGCTCCTCGTCGGGATTCCGGGCGAGCGCGAACTCGGGACGACCATCGACATCGCGGTCGTCGATCACGGTTACCGCTCGGTCACGGGGGTTCCGTTCCCGCTCGATCCGAACGGGGCGACGATGGACGAGCTGACCGCAATTCCGGGCATCGGCGATCGGACCGCTGGCGACATCGTCGTCAATCGGCCGTACGAATCCGCCGCGGCCGTTTCGAGTCCGGAGATCGATTTCGAGATCTTCACCGGCGACTATCCGCTCGATACGCGGGCGGCCGGGGAGTAGCGGCGGGCCGAGTCAGTCCGAGGAGCGAATCAGGCTTCCTCTTCGATCACTTCGCCGACCGCGAAGTTCGATTTGACCTCGCTGACCTCGATCTTCACCCGGTCGCCGATCTCGGTGCCGGGGACGATGATAACGTAGCCCCGTTCGACTCGCGCGATGCCGTCGCCCTGCTTGCCGATGTCTTCGATCTCGACGTAGCGCAGTTCGCCCGGTTCGACCGGCGGCTGCGGTTCCGTGGATGGTTGCTCCGTCTCGGCTGGCTCCGATGGTGATTCGACCGCACGAGAGATGAGAGCGACGCGGTAGGCCTCGCCGGGGCCGATCGATCCGGTTTCGACCTCCCGCTTCGGTACTTCGACGACGTATCGACCGTCTTCCTCACGAACATCCGCGTTGAACAGACACAAGAGTTTATCTGAGATTTCCACCGTGCAGACCTCCGATGGTACCTCTCGGTGAACCGTTAAAGTAGTACCGCCGCACTGGGAGGCGAACCGGACGAAACGGTCACTGTCGGGCGAAGTCACCGAACGTCGTCTGGAGTCCGGCCGCCATTGTCGACTTTCGGCGGAGCGTCGACAGCGACACCGGAAGGTGCTCGGTAACGCCGCGGACCGCTTCGGCGAACGTCCCGGCGGTCCCGCGCTCGTCGTCGAAGGCGTCGCGGACGGTCTCGCGCACCTGCCAGACGCCGACCGGCCCCCAGTAGTCGTCGGAGACGTGTCGCAGGACGAGCGCCTTCGCCTGTCGGCCCCGTTCTTCGAGGTGTTCGAGGACGCCGAGCCGCGCGGCGTGGTACGCCCCCGCCGTCTCGTCGACGTAGCCCGTCCGGCCCTCCGAGCCCTCCCTGTCGGCCGCGAGGTACATTCCCGCCTCGGGGTCGGGGTTCCAGACGCTCCCGGGCGCTTTCATCTCGACGAGTTCGTACTCCCACTTCCCGGGTGCGAGGATCACCCAGAAGGCGTTGCCCATGAATTCGTTGCGGTGAACTTCGACCTCGTTGATTCCGGGTGCCCCCCGGATCCGCCCGCGGAGATACTGCCCGACGGTGTCGTCGACGGCGGTGATCGACCACCGCGTGGGGACGAGTCGGCGCTGCTCCGTCTGCCCGAGCGCGCCAGCCGAGAGGATCGTGTTGATGTCGTAGACGTCGAAGCCGCGGCGGTAGAGGTAGTTGATCGCGCCCTCGGCGTTCCAGTCGTCGTCTTCGAGCGTCTTCTGAACCAACCGCGGCACGTGCGGGTTCTCCGCGAGGTCCGCCGAGCGGGCGCGCGCTCGGGGCCCGACCGGCGTCGCGACGTCCTCGATGCCGACGTCGAGGTCGACGTCGGGGCGCTCGTCGAGGCCGATCTCGACGGTCACCGGTCGATCGGAGATCGCGACTTCCCGCTGCGTTCCGAGAAACCCGTTCCACGAGTCGGCGACGTTGGTCACCTTCTGCGAGCGATTGGAGTTGAGAAGCGACGTCCGACGTGCGAACACGTCGTTGATCGAGACGCCCTCGTCGTACCACGCGCCGGAGGTCTCGAAGCGCTCGGCGTCGTCGTCGTGACCGACGGGCGAGAGCAGCCCGGTCGAAACCCGCGGGTAGTTCGACGCGCCGACGAAGATCGACGGCGAGACGCCGCCGTACAGCGAATCACCCTGTAACGTCTCCTCGAACCGGTCCTGAAACGTCTCTAACTGATCGAGGATGTCGTAGGACTTCTCCTGCGCGAGTCGCCGACGCTCCGCCCGCTCGTTGCGCTCGATGTCGACGTACTCGTCCAGCTTCATCGGGTGACACTGCGGCGTCGACGGATATGAAGCTTCGGCGTTCGCGGCCACTGTTGGCCGTTCGTCGTCGCGGCCACCGTTGGCTGTTCGCAGTCGCGGCACCGACCGTGACGTCACACAGCCGAGGTACCGACACGCGTCTCGGAGCTCAGTTGGGAAGGCCCATCGCTTCGATCTGCTCTTGGTAGCGGTTACGGATGGTGACTTCGGTCACCTGCGCGACGTCGGCGACCTCGCGTTGGGTCTTCTTCTCGTTGCACAGCAGCGAGGCGGCGTAGATCGCGGCCGCCGCGAACCCCGTCGGCGACTTCCCCGAGAGGAGCCCCTTCTCGGCCGTCGTTTCGATGATCTCGTCGGCCTTCGACTGGACCTCTTTGGAGAGTTCGAGTTCCGAACAGAACCGCGGGACGTACTTCTTCGGGTCGACCGGTCGCAT
>NZ_VJXQ01000001.1:640949-669560 GCF_007655485.1 Halobellus captivus | reverse complement strand
GAGATGTAGCGGTACGTCCGACCGATCTCCTTTCTGTCGACCCGCGAGACGTCCGCGATCTCCTCCAGTGATCGGGGGATGCCCTCCTTCCGACAGGCGGCGTAGAGCGCGGAGGTGGCGACGCCTTCGATGGAGCGACCGCGTATCAGGTCCTCGTTGAGCGCGCGCCGGTAGATGACGGAGGCGACTTCGCGCACAGAGCGCGGCACGCCCAGCGCGGAGGCCATTCGATCGATCTCCGAGAGCGCGAACTGGAGGTTGCGCTCGCCCGCGTCCTTCGTCCGAATTCGCTCCTGCCACTTCCGCAGGCGGTGCATCTGCGAGCGCTTCCGCGAGGAGATCGATCGACCGTAGGCGTCTTTATCCTTCCAATCGATCGTCGTCGTCAGTCCCTTATCGTGCATCGTCTTCGTCGTGGGCGCGCCCACGCGGGACTTCGACTGCCGCTCGGAGTGGTTGAACGCCCGCCACTCCGGTCCGGGATCGATCTGTTCCTCCTCGACGACGATTCCCGTCGGCTCGTGGATGAGTTCGCCGTCCCCCGTCCGGATGAGATCCTCCTCATCCATCTCCTCGATCTCGATATCGTCTTCGGTGTCTTCCTCCTCGTCGGCTCGCGCTCCCTGCCATCGCGTTCTCTCGGCGTCCTGTTCCCGCTGGCGGGTGGGCCGTGTCATCGCATTTAAATATTCGGTGTCTCGCGACAGTTAAACCCTTTGCCGAACTGGAGGAAAAACCGCCGACCGCGACGCGATCGCATCGGTGGAAGTGCGGCAACGGAGCGGACGCCGCCGACAACGACGAGCGCTCGGAGTTCGCCGACATCGAACCCTTCTTTCCGCTCCTCCGCCACCCTCCGCTATGCCGAGTGTGGAGTGCGACCCCGACGTCGCCAGAGCGCGACTCGAAGACGCGGGTATCGCGATCGACGGGGGAAACACCGAGTACGAGCGCTGGCGCGCCGAACGCGGGGGAGCGACCGCCGTCGCGTACGACGACAAGGTGGTGGTACAGGGATCGCGGCCGACGGATCTGCTCGCGCTGCTCCGGTCCGAGTCGGGCGGTCGCGCCCACGTCTACTTCGACGGCGCGAGTCGCGGCAACCCCGGACCCGCGGCGATCGGATGGGCCATCGTCACGAGCGACGGCATCGTCGCTGAGGGGAGCGAACGGATCGGCGAAACGACGAACAACCGGGCGGAGTACGCGGCGCTCGAACGGGCGCTGGAGGCGGCCCGCGAGTACGGGTTCGACGAAGTCGACGCCCGCGGGGACTCGCAGTTGATCGTCCGGCAGGTGAAAGGCGAGTACGACACCAACAATCCGGAACTCCGAAAGCGACGGGTGCGGGTGCGGGAACTGCTGGATTCGTTCGATCGCTGGTCGCTCGAACACGTACCGAGAGAGGTAAACGAGCGCGCCGACTCGTTAGCGAACGAGGCGCTGGACGATGCCTGAAGGAAACGAATACGAACGAGAGGTCCGGGGAGTAGATGCTGATGAAGCGCTCGATGCTGCTGGGGCACCCGATGCTGATGGATCACCCGATGTTGGTGGAGCGCCGGAAGTTCCCGAAGCCGTCGTCGACGAGGCCGAGCGGCTAACGCGGTTAGCCGAGGAGGCGGCCGTCGAAGCGGCCGCGAACGCCTACCGGGAGCATCGAGACGAACTCGTGGAGGAACACGACTTCACCGCGCGCGTCCGCGAGGAAGACGACACGCTCGTCCTCTATCCCGACGAATGGGTCGACGAGGGCGTCGTACAGTTCGATCGGATCGAGGACACCGACCGCGCGGTCGAGGTGTCGCTGTCGGGCCCGGACCACGGCGCCGACTGGGAGTCCGTCGAGGAGGCGAACCAGGCGGTCGTCGACGCGGTCGAAGCCCGGTTCGGTCCCGAACACGCCGCGAACGTCCGGGCGTTCGCGGATTTTATGGGAAACCACTACCTGAAGTGCATCGTCGACGCAACGCCGGGCGAACGAGAGGAGTTCCTCACGGAGTACTACCCGCGCAACGTCTGGCCGTCAAAAGAACAGGAATCCATCGTCGACGAGAGCGTCGACCGCGTGGCCGACGTCAGCGACGACGTGCCCGGAGCCTGAACTGCGGTGTTATCGGTGCGTTTCGACGAGGTCTGTGAGTTCGTCGGCGCGCTCGTCGTCCGCGACGAACTTCTCGAACATCCAGTCGAACTGATCGAGGAGCGCGTCGTGGCCCTCCTCAGTGAGCTCGTACTGATTCGTCCGCTTGTCGAGTTCGCTCTTTTCGACCAGACCCATCTCGACGAGGTCGTCGAGGTTGGGGTACAGCCGACCGTGGTTGACTTCCGTCCCGTAATACGATTCGAGGTGTCGCTTGATCGCAAGCCCGTACATCGGTTCCTCGGCCAGTATGACGAGGATGTTCTGCTGAAACGCCGTAAGATCGCGCACCACGCTATTTGTGTCAGTAACTGTTTGTGCCTCTGACATACTTGGTGAAATGTCGTCGGGATATATAACCCTTCTCAACCTGTGCGTTCTTTGGGTTAAATCGATCGTTTCGGACTCTTAGATACGGGATATATACACTTCTTCCCAACATTTTTGGACACTGATGTCACCAATTTGTCGGACAGTAATCCGTTATGGATATTCCTGTACGAATACTGCCGGAGTATTTGGTAACTACGCTCTCAAGTGTCCCGCAATACGGGACAATTGTGACAGCCGCGTTGTAGTCGGATCCGTCGACGGCGATGCGAAAGGTCTTTTTCTCGTTCGGAACGAGCACAGGTATGACAAACCTGTGGGAAGACATCGAAACCGGTCCCGACGCGCCTGACGTCGTCTACGCGGTCGTCGAGTGCCTGAAAGGCGAGCGGAACAAATACGAGTACGACAAGGACGTCCCCGGCGTCGTCCTCGATCGCGTGCTCCACTCGAACGTTCACTACCCCTCCGATTACGGGTTCCTCCCCCAGACGTACTACGACGATGAGGATCCCTTCGACATCCTCGTGCTCGTCGAAGACCAGACGTTCCCCGGCTGCATCATCGAGGCGCGCCCGGTCGCGCTGATGGAGATGGACGACGACGGCGAGAAAGACGACAAAGTCATCGCCGTCCCCGCGGAGGACCCGCGCTACGACGAGGTCGAGGACGTCGACGACCTCACCGACCAGCAGAAGGCCGAGATCTCCGAGTTCTTCGAGACGTACAAGAACCTCGAAGCGGGCAAGCAGACCGAGACGCTCGGGTGGCAGGACGCCGCCGCGGCGAAAGACGCCGTCGAGCACGCGATGGATCTCTACGAAGAGAAATTCGCGTAAGGCCGCATTTCGTCCGGCTCCGATCCGTTTTTTTGCGCCGCCTCCCGCCGAGCGGATGCGCTGCCGACTCGCATCCAACGCCCTCGGGGCCGCTGCCTGTGCACTCTGGCCGAACGGGCCGATTACGTTCAGTTATGACTGCCGCCTCGTCGGATGTATTATGCTTATGAGTAATGTTTTGAGTGTCGCGTCCGAATCACTGACCGTGATGAGTTCGAACACCCCGCGACTCGGCGTTGATCACCCGACGGTCGTTCCGGCAGAGCCCCGCGGAGACGACAACGATCGGGAGCCGACTGACGAGACGGTGCGTCGTGCTGACGACGCGTTGGACGACGGGTAACGAGGGGCCGTCTTCTGGACGGTGACTGCCTCTGCGACAGCGCGTATCTTGCTGCCACTCGTTCGCGGACGTCCACTTCAGCACGCGGACCACCCCATCTCCCGCGGACGTCGATGTCGCTCGATGTCGCTCGAACGCATCGCGACCGAGCCGATCGGGAGACGCCGCCGATCCGAGGGGAACCGCTTTTACTCCCGCCGCGATTACGTTGCGTGATGGCTACGTGCGACCAGTGCGGGGCACACGAGAACCTACCGTACCAGTGCCGTCGGTGCGGCAACACCTTCTGCGCCGAGCACCGGCTTCCGGAGAACCACAACTGCCCGGGGCTCGACGACTGGAGCGACCCCTCGGGCGTCTTCGACAGCGGTTTCGACGCCTCGGTGCAGAACCGGGGCGGAACGTCCAGTTCTACCGGCTACATCGATCGAATCACCGGTACCGGCGGGCCGCTCGGGTACTTCCGCGGGAATATGAGTTACGTCTTCCTCGGCGTGATGTGGATTACGTTCGGGCTACAGTTCTTCATCTTCCCACTTCTGCTCGGCGCGTCTCCGCGCAGCGGCCTCTGGCAGGCGGTCTTCGTGCTCTCACCGGGACACATCGAATTCGTCTGGACGTGGTTCACCTCGATCTTCGCGCACGGCGGGTTCACCCACATCGCGTTCAACAGCATCGCGCTGTACTTCTTCGGACCCGTTGTCGAGCGCTACCTCGATACGAAGCGATTCACCGCGCTGTTCTTCGGCGCGGGAATCATCGCCGGGCTCGCGCAGGTGTTCTCGACGCTCCTCACCGTCGGTCCCTTCGGGGCTGGCGTCGTCGGGGCGTCGGGTGCGATCATGGGCGTCCTCGGAGTGCTCACCGTTCTGAACCCGAACCTGAAGGTGTATCTGTACTTCATCATCCCGATGCCGCTGTGGGTGTTGACCTTCGGCTTCGCGGCGTTCAGCATCATCGCCGGGTTCGGCGTCGCGGCCGGGACGGGCCTCACCGGCGGCAACGTCGCCCACCTCGCACACCTCGCGGGGCTGGTGGTCGGGCTCCTCTACGGCGTGCGCGTGAAGGGCCGCGTCGGCGTTCCCAACTCGCTGCAGTTCGGGCGCGGCGGGGGCGGAATGGGCGGCCCCGGTCGGCGGTTCTGAACCGGATCGATGGTCAGTCTCGTCCGATCGGAGTTCGCTCCCGACGCCGGTGCGACCCGCGCGGAGATGGAGTCTCTACAGCGGGAGGTCGCCGCGGCGGCGACGTGGACGGACAACTTCGACTTCGACCCCACGACCGTTGGAGTCGGCGGTGACTCCGCCCAACGACGACTCACCGAGCCCAGCGCGACACCCGAGGCGCCGCTCGTCGCTGGCGTCGATCAGGCGTTCCTCGACGACCGCGCGGTGAGCGTCGTGGTTGTCCGCCGCGGCGATGAGGTCGTCGAACGCGCTCACGCCGTCACCGACCTCGAAATCCCGTACATTCCCGGCCTGTTGGCGTTCCGCGAGGGAGGGCCGATCCTCGCGGCCTTCGAGGCCCTGTCCCGTGAGCCCGACCTCGTCGTCTTCGACGGCAGCGGCCGGATTCACTACCGACAGGCCGGACTGGCGACCCACATCGGCGTCGCGCTCGACCTCCCCAGCGTCGGCGTCGCGAAGGGGTTGCTCTGCGGGACGCCCGAAGATGACGTCGACGGCCGACCTGAAGGCTGGCGGACGCCGATCCGCGCGGACGATAGCGTCGAGAACGCGGAACCCGGGGAGAAAATCGGTCACGCCCTCCAATCTCGGCAGTACGACTCGCGGCCGATCGTCAACCCGCTGTACGTCAGCCCCGGCCATCGCGTGAGCGTCGACACCGCGACCGACCTCGTCGGGCGGCTCTGCGACGGTTACAAGCTTCCGGAGCCGACACGCCTCGCCGACGCCTACGCCGACGAGGTGAAGCGCGGGCTGTCTGCGTGATTTCACTGTCTAAAACACCCGTTTGAGTCACCACAAAGCCCTTTCTTGCCATCGCCGTTGGTTCTCGTGATGACGTTCGCGAATCGCACAGTGATCGCGCTGAGCCTCCTGCTCCTGACGGCGGGGTGTCTTGGCGGCGTGCCAGCCGACGGTCCCGAATCGGAGACAGCGACGCAGACGCCCACACCCACAGCGGAACCGCGGTCCCCGATAACCGACTCGGCGTCCCCGACGGAGCGGTCCTCGCCGGGGCCGACGCCCGGTGAGCGGACCCGGCCGGAGTCGACGTTCGAGGGGACCGCGGGCTGGTCGGAGCAGCCGGATCCCGACAAGGCGGTCCACGTGGAGAACCGCTGGAACCAGTCGGTCGAGATCCGGATTCGCATCGTGCGCGAGGCGACTAACGAGACCGTTTACGACGAGACGGAGACGTTCGAGCCGGGAGCTGACCGCGACGTGTACAACCTCGCCGACGCCGACCCCGACGGCATCGAGTCGTTCCGCGTGATCGCAACCGCGCGCAACACCACCGAGAGCGTCACAATCGAGACCCACGAGTGCCACGGGAACGCGTACGTGGAGATCACCGAGAACGGCGAGTTGTATCCGTACTACGCCATCTGTTGACACCGCCTATCCGATCGGAGGCGTGCGCCACTTCGTCCCGCCGCCGACTCGAAAACACTTATTCGTGCGCTCGCACTCCGAACGCGTATGAGCGAAATCGTTGTCCGTCTCCCCGACGGCTCCGAACTGTCCGTCGCGGAGGGCGCGACGGTCGAGGACGTCGCCTACGAGATCGGACCCGGACTCGGACGCGACACGGTCGCGGGCGTCGTCGACGGCGAACTCGTCGACAAGGCCGCGCCCGTCCACGACGGCGCGGAAATCGTCATCGTCACGGACCAGAGCGACGAGTACCTCCGCGTGCTGCGACACTCCGCGGCGCACGTCTTCGCGCAGGCGCTCCAGCGACTCTATCCGGAGACGAAGCTCGCGATCGGGCCGCCGACCGACGAGGGCTTCTACTACGACGTCGCGAACGTCGATCTCGACGCCGACGACCTCGACGAGGTCGAAGCCGAAATGGAGTCGATCATCGCCGAGGATCTCCCGATCGAGCGCGAGATGCGCTCCCGCGAGGAGGCCGTCGAGACGTACGAGGACAACCGCTACAAGCGCGAGATCCTCGACGACGAGGCCGCCGGTGAGGATCCGGTCTCGTTCTACGTACAGGGCGACTTCGCGGACCTCTGTCAGGGGCCGCACGTCGACTCCACCGGGGAGATCGGCGCGGTGAAACTGCTGACCATTTCGTCTGCGTACTGGCGCGGCGACGAGGACGAGGACGCGCTGACGCGCGTCTACGGGACGGCCTTCGAATCCGAATCCGACCTCGAAGCGTACCTCTCTCTCCGCGAGGAGGCCAAAGAGCGGGATCACCGAAAGCTGGGCCAGGAGCTGGATCTGTTCTCGATCCCGGAGGTCACGGGCCCGGGGCTGCCGCTGTATCACCCCAACGGGAAGAAGATCCTCGACGAACTCTCCTCGTACGCGCGCTCGCTGAACGTCGACGCCGGGTACGATCCCGTCGAGACGCCGCACCTGTTCCGGACGGAGCTGTGGAAGAAGTCGGGACATTACGACAACTACGTCGACGACATGTTTCTGATGGACGTCAACGACGAGGAATACGGATTAAAGCCGATGAACTGCCCGGGGCACGCGACGATCTTCGATCAGAAGTCGTGGTCCTACCGCGACCTCCCGGTTCGGTACTTCGAGGACGGCAAGGTGTACAGAAAGGAGCAGCGCGGCGAACTGTCGGGGCTCTCGCGCGTCTGGTCCTTCACGATCGACGACGGTCACCTGTTCTGCCAGCCCGAGCAGATCGAGCGGGAGGTCAACCAGGTGATGGACGCCATCTACGAGGTGCTTGACACCTTCGACCTTGACGCGCACGTCGCGCTCGCGACGCGCCCGGAGAAGTCCGTCGGCGGCGACGAGATCTGGGAGCAGGCCGAATCGCAGCTCCGCTCAGTGCTCGAAACCCAGGGTATCGACTACGACCTCGAACCCGGCGACGGCGCGTTCTACGGCCCGAAGATCGACTTCGCGTTCGAGGACGCCCTCGGGCGAAAGTGGGACGGCCCGACGGTCCAACTCGACTTCAATATGCCCGAGCGCTTCGAGCTCTCCTACACGGGCGAGGACAACGAGGAGCACCGCCCGGTGATGATCCACCGCGCGCTGTACGGCTCCTACGAGCGGTTCTTCATGGTGCTCATCGAGCACTTCGACGGCAAGTTCCCCTTCTGGCTCGCGCCCGAGCAGGTCCGGATCCTCCCGATCAGCGACGATCAGTTGGGCTACGCCCATCGCGTGAAGAACGAACTCGGCGACTTCCGCGTGTCGGTGGAGGACCGCTCGTGGACGCTCGGCCGGAAGATCCGCGAGGCGCAGGAAGATCGCGTTCCGTATATGATCGTCGTCGGCGGCGACGAGGAGGAAGCTGGAACCATCTCCGTCCGCGACCGTAAGGAGCGCGAGCGTCAGGATGTCGACGTCGAGGCGTTCCGCGCGCACCTCGAAGGCGAATACGACGAAAAGCGGATCGAGCCCGACTTCCTCGATCGAGAACGGACGTAGCGGTATCACGCTTCAGAGGACCGGTCGTCGTCAGGTATGAGTGAAACACACATTGAACGAGCGACGATAGCCGTCGCTGAGCAGCTCGCGGAGGTATACCGGAGCGCGTATCAGGAAAATCGTCGGCTCGGACTCCCCAACGAAGCAGAGTCTGCATCAGAGAGGAAAATCGCTGAGTTGATTCGGCGGAACACGGTCTACGTTGCCAACAAAGACGGCGGTGTAATCGGTGGTGTCTGTCTCGAAGAGACAGGTGAAGACCGTGTGGAACTCAGCCGACTCGCCGTACACGAGAGCTGGAAAGGAGAGGGCGTCGGAAGACAGTTACTGGACTACGCAGAGGAACAAGCTCGCTGCTGCGGATACGCGACAATCTGGCTGATCACTCCGGAAGAGCATCCGTACCTCCCGGAGATGTATCGCCAACGTGGGTATGAGGACGCTGAGACAGTCTCGCGGGAGAACTATGACTTTGAGTTTCTTATGATGAAAAAATCGGTCCGATAAGTAAGCACGCACAGTCCTCTGGCTGATTCCTCGAAACAGGGCAAAAAACCACAATTCCGGTGCGTTCTATGACACCCAGTTAGTCGGCCTCGAACCCGTATCCGCTCGTTGAGGTGGTGTACAGGTCCTCGTAGGCGACGTCGCGCTCGAAAGTGAGCCCGCGGCCGCGTTCGATGACCGGACAGGAGAACGCGACGATCGCGTTTCGCGGTGCGGCACGGGCGCGCGTTACGTCGACGCGCGCTCGGACGACGTCGTGTTTGACGAGCAGAAAGCTCGCGAAGATTCCGAGGAATCCGATGACGGTCGTCGCGCTGACGGTCTGGCCGAAGAGCAACCACGCGCCGAGGGCGGCGACGATCGGCTGGAAGTAACTCACCATATTGCTCTCCGTCGGGCCGATGCGCTCGTGGAGCGCGAAGTAGACGAGAAAGCCGATAACGCCCGATACGAGCGTCAGGTACACCAACGCGGCGAGGGCGGTCGGCGACCACTCGGTCGTCGCTATCGCCTCACCGCGCGCGAACGATCCCGCGAAGAGCGCCGCCGCGCCGAGGAGCATCGCCCAGCCCTGCATCGAGACGTCCGCGAGTGTGGTCCGCAGCGGCGTCGAGAGCACCGACCCGAGCGCGAAGATCCCGGCGGCGACGAACAGGACGGCGATTCCGACGAGATCGCTCCCGAGGAAGTTCGCGGGCTCGAAATCGGCGACGATCGCGACGCCGACGAGGCCGAGCGCGAAGCCGACTCCGGCGATCCAATCGAGGTCGTCGCCGAGGAGCGTCGCCGCGAGCGCGGCCGTAAGAATCGGGGAGAGACTCACGACCACGGCGGCCACCGGCCCGGGGACCGAAAGCTGCCCGACGTAGAGGAACGCGTGATATCCGCCGACGAGGAAGACGCCGACGACGGCGACGTTCAACCACTCGGTTCGGCCCTGCGGCCGCACACGGTCGGTCGTGAGCGCAGCGTATGCGAGTACGAGCACGCCAGCGAGCGCGTACCGCACGCCCGCGAAGTACAGCGGCGGAACGTAGGCGAGCCCGGCTTCGATGGCGACGAACGACAGTCCCCACACGGTCGCGAGCGCGACGAACAGCGTCGCGTCGGGTGGGAGAAATTGAGAACGAATCCGACGTATCATTGAGTATCTTCCCTCAGATACGCACGAGTTTAAATTTAACTACAATATTACGGTGATAGATCGTTTTAAAATACAAAATATTGCCGTATTGTGAGTTACGGCGTGACACGGACCCGATTTCGAAAGGTCTGCGAGGCCGGTTCCGCGTATGGGTGCGAGATCGGTTGCGCGTATGAGTTCCAGACCGGCCGCGACTACGGCAGACGGATCGCGACGGGGTGGTCGTCCATTGCGACGGGGCAGTCACCCAACGCGACGGAGCGATCGTCCCGGGTAGCGTTCAAGTGCTTCGACCGCGTACCGTCACCTAGACAGTGCAGGTAATCCACAGCGAACTCACCGCAGACGGAAACTCCACCGCGTTCGCGATGGGAGTGAGACTATGAGTGAAGCGGGTCCCGTCGTCGTCGCCAAGCGGGTCGACAGCGGTGACGACGCCGATCTGACCGAGATCGCGGACCTGGCGACGGCGGCGGGATACGACGTCGTCGGACGGCTTTCGCAGTCGCGCAAGGAGGACGCCGCCTACCACTTCGGCGAGGGGAAAGTCGACGAGCTCGCGGCCCTGGTTCGCGAGACCGACGCCGCGGCCGTCATCGTCGACAACCGGCTCGGGCCGTATCAGACGTACAACATCGGCGGGAAGCTCCCGTCGGGCGTCGAGGTGATCGACCGATTCACGCTTATCCTCGAGATCTTCGGCCAGCGCGCGAACACGCGGAAAGCGCAGTTGCAGGTCGAGCTCGCGGAGTTGCGCTACGAGCTCCCGCGCGCGGAGGCGAAGGCGTCGCTCGCGAAGCGCGACGAGCGCCCCGGGTTTATGGGACTCGGCGAGTACGACGAGAGCCGCGAACGCGACATCAAAGCGCAGATCTCCCGCATCAAACGCGACCTCGACACCATCGCCGACAAGGAGGAGACCCGCCGCGAGCAACGCCGGGAGTCCGGCTTCGATCTCGTCGCGCTGGCGGGCTACACCAACGCGGGCAAGTCGACGCTGATGCGACGCCTCGCCGACGACCTCGACGTCGGTGAAAACGAGGACCTCCACCCCGACCTCGATCCGACCGTCGAGTCCGAAGACCGCCTGTTCACGACGCTCGGGACCACGACGCGACGCGCCGACACCGGAACGAGGGACGTCCTCCTGACCGACACGGTCGGGTTCATCTCCGACCTCCCGCACTGGCTCGTCGAGTCGTTCGAGTCGACGCTCGACTCGGTCTACCGCGCCGATCTGGTGCTGCTCGTCGTCGACGCCTCCGAACCGGTCGACGAGATGCGCGAGAAGCTCATCACGTGTCACGACACGCTGTACGAGCGCAACGAAGCGCCGATCGTCACCGTCCTCAACAAGATCGATCGCGTCGACGACGACGAGCTGGCCGAGAAGCGCGACGCGCTCGACGCGCTCGCGCCGAACCCCGTGACCGTTTCCGGACTCACCGGCGAGAACGTCGGGGAGCTGACGGACCGCATCGAAGCCGAACTTCCGGAGTGGCGCGAGGAGCGCCTCCTGCTCCCGCTCTCGGACGACGCGATGAGTCTGGTCTCGTGGGTCTACGACCACGGCCACGTCGAGCGCGAGGAGTACACCGACGAGGAGGTGCTCATCGAGTTCGCCGCCCGCCCGGCCATCATCGAGAAGGCGCGCGCGAAGGCGGCGATGGTGAGCGCACCGGCGCAGTCGGCCGATGGGGGCGAAGCCGAAGCGAGCGTCGACGGCCGGTAAGCGAACTGCTACTCGGTTTCGAGCCGCCGTTTCTCCTTCGAGACCACTTCGACGCCGTCGATCCGCGTTCCGGGGTACTGCCCCTCATCGTCCTTTTCGGCGGCTTTCACCATATCCCAGACGACGTTCAGCCCCGTCGTGACTCCCTCTAAGGCCTCCATCTCACAGCCCGTCTTGCCGGTGGTCTCGACGGCCACGGTGAGATCGACGCGGTCTTCGGAGACCGCGAAGTCGGTGTCGACGTTCGTGATGGGGATCTGGTGGCACATCGGGATCGTCTCCCAGGTGTGTTTGACGGCTTGCACCGCGCCGACGCGGGCGGTCGCGAGGACGTCGCCCTTGCCGATCTCGTCGCCGCGGATCGCGTCGATCGTCGCGGGCGAGAGGTGGATCGTTCCGCGGGCGACCGCCCGGCGACTCGTGTCCGGTTTCGACCCGACGTCGACCATCTGGACGTCGCCTGCGTCGTCAACGTGCGTGAGTTCCGCGTCCGCTCGGTCGTCGATGTCGCCGCTGTCGACTCTGTCGCTGTTCTCCTCGTCACGGTTCTCGTCGGCGTCGCTGCTTTCCGCGCGATGCTGCATCGTCTCGTCGTCGGTGTCGGTAGTCGTCATTCGTCATCACTCCGAAGTGCCGCCGGGAGTCGGTCGATCAGATCGGTCGCCAGCAGCCCGTGGCCGTTCTCCTCCACCGCCGCGTCGCCCGCGCGCCCGTTCGCGTAGGCCGCGACGGCGGCCGCCTGGAACGGCGGGAGGACGCACGCCAGCGCCCCAGTCGTTCCCGCGAGGACGTCGCCGGTGCCGCCGACGGTCATCCCCGGGTTCCCGGTCCGGTTCACGCGCGTTTCCCCGCCGTCGGCGATCACGTCGTACGCGCCCTTCACGAGCAGTACGTGGCCGAGGTCGGCCGCGAACGCGGACGCTAACTCGGCGCGCGTCCGCCAGTCGGGATCCGTCTCGCCGCCCATCGCTCGAAGCTCCCCCTGATGCGGCGTGCACACCAGCGTCGCGCCGGTGTCGACGTCGGGGACCACCTTGAGGGCGTCGGCGTCGACGACGGCCCGTCTCTCGTACCGTTCGAGGAAGTCGCGGACCGCCGCGAGCGTGTCCTCGTGGCTGCCGAGTCCGGGGCCCAACACGGTGACGTCGTGCTCGTTCGCGAGCGAAAGTATTTCGTCAACGTGCTCGGGGGCGAGCCGGTCCCCCTCGTAAGGCCGCAGGATGAGGTTCTCACTGTAGCCCTGGACTTCGCGGGCGACGCTCGTCGGGCAGGAAACGCGGACGAGGTCCGCTCCGGCCCGGAGCGCCGCCTGTGCGGCGAGGGCGGGCGCGCCGGTGTAGGGGCCGCCGCCGACGACGAGCACTTCGCCGAAGTCGCCCTTGTGGCTCTCCGCGGGGCGGCCGAGCGCGAGGAGGTCGCCGGGGCCGGTGAACAGTTCGGCTCCCTCGGGGATCCCGATGTCCGCGACGGTCACGTCGGCGTCGAGCGCCGACAGCCCCGGTTTCTCGTCGTGGAACGTCACCACGTGGTCGGCCTCGACGCGGACGCCCGCGGCCTCACCCGTGTCGGCGTCGACGCCGGACGGAACATCGACCGCGAGGACGGTCGCGTCGAGGTCGTTTATCTCCGCTGCGGCCGCCGCCTCCGGTTCGCGGAGCGCACCGGTCACGCCCGTCCCCAGCATCGCGTCGATGACGAGGTCCGGGTCCTTGGCGGCCAGATCGAGGTCGGCGGAGTCAGTGACTGCACGCGCGTCGTACTCGGCGGCGCAGAGCGCCTGCCAGTTCTCCCGGGCGATGTCGGTCGTGATCGACTCCGGTCGGCCGAGCAGGAGGACGCTCACGTCGTACGCGTCCAGAAACCGCGCGGCGACGAACGCGTCGCCGCCGTTGTTGCCGCGTCCGGCCACGACGGTGATCGTCGCGCCGGGGTCGGCGAGGTCGCGCGCCGCCCGAGCGACGGCGTTGCCGCTGGATTCCATCAACTGCTTGCGCGGAACGGAGAGCGCCTCCGCGTTGCGATCGACCGCGGCCATTCGGTCGCTCGTGATCATCAGTGTCCCCTTCGTGGCGAACCGTCCTAAAAGGCGATGGGTAGCGACGCTCGTGTGGTGTGATCAACCGGTGGTGGGACCGGTCGGGAGGTGATTGCTCAGGGACTGGATCGATTGGGAGGGATTGCCCAGGTGTGCGATCGCTAGTGTGATCGACTAGGTCACACGTGACCGAGGGTGTGTCGGAAATCCGAAACGTTTAGGTCCGCGTATTCGCATCCGAGTAGTATGTCGAGCCTGCTGCCTGCAGAAGCGGAGTCCCACGTCGCCGAGGAGACCGGCGGCGACGTCCGCGTGCTCCCGCTCGACGACGACGACGCCGCGCAGCTCATCTCTTGTCTCTCCGCTGACAATGCCCGCTCGACGCTTGCGGCCCTCCACGACGACCCCGCCACCGCATCGGAACTCGCCGATATCGTCGAGACGTCGCTCCAGAAAGTCCGCCACCACCTCGACAACCTCCGAGAGGCGGACCTGGTCCGCGTGATCGGCACTCGCTACTCCGTGAAGGGACGCGAGATGACCGTGTACGCGCCGACGCGCGACTCGCTCGTCGTCTGCGTCGGGACCGACGACGACGTCCGCAGAGTCGACCAGTCCCTCCAGTAGCGGTTCGTCGTTTCCTCCACACCGGTCGAGCAGTTTTCCAGTAGCTACTGAACGACCTCCGATCCGGTTGCGTCGCTGTTCGGGTGTGGATCTGTACGGGTTCTCCGGCGACGAGTAGTGCGGTTCTCCGACGACGAGTAGTACGAATTCTCCGACGACGATCGGTATTCGGCACCTCCCTCTCTTTCATCGCCATCGTTACAGCGAGGGTTCAAATACGAAAACGCGGCCACTCACCGACACCGATATGAACGCGGCGCAGCCACTGCGAGACGTGAGTTGGCAGGCGGTCTTCGGCCACGACGAGCCCTACCCCGAGCAAGCCGACGGCATCGACGCCGCGGTGGACGTCGCCGACGAGAACGGGTTTCTGGTCGTCGAAGGCGCGTGCGGGACCGGAAAGACGATGCTCGCGCTCACCGCGGGCATCGACCGCGTGCGCGACCCCGATTCGGCGTACGAGCGCGTGCTCGTCCTGACGAGCGTCAAGCAACAGCTCAGACAGTTCGAGTCCGACCTCCGAACGATCAACGGCGACCTCCCGGACGACTGGAACCCCGTCTCGGGACTGACGCTCGTCGGGAAGGCGGACGTCTGTCCCTACAGCCGCGAGAACGTCGCGGGCGTCGACGACGAGACGGTGTACGACCGCTGCGAGGGGCTTCGGGAGCGTACGCGGAACCTCGTCGGCGACGGCGGTCGGACGTCGACGGGGACGCTCGTCTCCGAGGCACGAGAGACGCAGACCGGCCTGCTGGATACCGGCTCGACACAGGGGCCGAACTACCTCTCGACGGCGGGCGAACCGACGCCGTATCTGCCCGAGACCGCCGAGTACGGTGACACGGAGTACTGCCCCTTCTACGCCACGTTCTTGGATGACGTCCCCGAAGAGGGTGACCCGATCGAAGCCGTCCCGTTCGACGTTACCGAGCGGGGACACATCGCGCCCGACGAACTGGTCCGGCTGAGCGCGGGGTACGGGACCTGCCCGCACTCGGTGATGGGGGCGGTGCTCCCGCACGTCGAAGTCGTGCTGGGGAACTACTACCACGCGTTCGATCCGACGACCGTCGGCTCGTTCACGGGCGCGCTCGTCGACGAGACGACGTTCGTCGTCTGCGACGAGGCGCATATGCTCGAATCGCGCGTGCGCGACCTGGTGAGCGACGGTGTCGCCGATTCGACGCTCCGTGACGCCGAAAACGAGCTGATACGCGTGATCCAGCCGGTCGAGTTCGAGGACGAGGGGGGAGAGGCCGTGGGAGGAGGCGGGACCGACGCCGACCTCGTCCGCGGCGAACTCGCCGACACCGACGTGACGCTTCGGGAACTCCGCGAGACGCGCGAGTTCGTCTCCGACCTCCGGTCCGAACTCGACCGCCGGGTGCGCGCGCACCTCGATCGCACGCTCCCGGACTGGCGCGCCGACCTCTCGCGGCTCGATGACGACGAAATTCCGTTGCGGGATCCCGAGGAACCCGCGGTCGACGAACTGACCGACTGGGCCGGGGAGTCCGGATACGACGAGGCGACGTGGCTGCGCGCGGAGTCCGTCGGCGCGGTGGTCGCCCGAATTCTGAACGAGGCCGAAGAGGAGGACGTCAAGCGGGCCGCACCGGGCGTCGGTCGAACGCTCGCCAATTGGATTCGAACCGATCACGTGGCGTATTTCAGAGAGATCGAGTTGGAACGCACGTGGGACGAGACTGCGCAGCCGAACGCCTGGCGGCGCGCCTACAACGCCCGGCTCGCGCTGCACAACTGCGTCCCGGGCGACGCCATCGCCGAGCGTCTGGGGGAGTTCGGCGGGGGCGTGTTGATGTCGGCGACGCTCGCCCCGATGGACGTCTTCCGCGAGGTAACGGGGCTGGACTCGCTCGTCGATTCGGGGCGGCCGGTCGAAGAGCGGACGTACGGGCTGTCGTTCCCGACGGAGAACCGCGCTTCGTTCGCGGTCGACGTACCGAAGTTCACCCACGAGAACCGGGGCGGGCGGGACGAGGCGAACCCCACCCGGCGCGCTCACGTCAACGCCGTCTGCGACGTCGCCCGCTCGCCGGGGAACGTGCTCGTCGGGATGCCCAACTACGCGGAGGCCGCGTGGATGGCCGAATCGCTCTCGGAGCGACTCGACCGACCGGTCCTGCTCGATGAATCCTCCGGCGACGACGAGACGGAGTCGCTGAAATCGGAGTTCTTCGGCGGCGAACCGAAAGTACTCGTGACGAGCCTGCGCGGGACGCTCACCGAGGGAGTCGACTACCGCGGCGACAGACTGGCCGCGGCCGTCGTCTGCGGCGTCCCCATCATCGACACGTCGAGCCCGCGGACGCGCGCGTTGAAAACCGCGTACGACCGACGGTTCGGTTCCGACGGGCAGGGCGGCCGCAGCGGCTTCGAGACGGCGCTCACCGTCCCGGCGGTCAGGAAAGCCAGACAGGCCGTCGGGCGCGTCATCCGCGGTCGCGACGAGGTCGGTATCCGAGCCTTCGTCGACGCGCGGTACGCCCGGGCCTCGTGGGACGGCGTTCGCGGGTACCTCCCCGAAACCGAGCGGGCGGAGTTCGATCCGGTCAGTCCGGATATGCTCGAATACGGCGTCGACCGCTTCTGGGCCGACGTCGACGGGGGCGACACATAGCCCCACAGAGAATTAGTCTGGCGTCAGCTCTCGCGGTTAGGCGGCTAATCCGCGTGAGGCGTCGATTTCGCGGTTAGAAGGTCGTCCTCGGGTGACCCGCGGTTCTCGGGATTAGGCCTCGCCTCGGTCGGCTTTACAGTCGTCAGAGCAGAAGTGCCGGGTCTGTACGCGCTCGTCTTCGACCCAGGTGATCACGCGGTGCGTCGGCGATTGGACGATCTTCGAACCGCAGGTCGCACACGACGGCGCATCGGCTTCGTCGATATCCTCTCCGAGGTCGGACGTCGGGTCTACCATCTCTTCGCGTCCGTTGGCACTCCGGCACACTTTACTCCGTCCCCGGCGGCGGAACTTGCCAGTCAACAGTAGTGGTTTAGTACGTCGGTGCCAAAGGGGTACCTGTGGACTGAGATGTCCGACTTGCCCGGCGACTCCGAGAACCGTATTTCGGTGCCCCGCGCCGAGCGCTGCGGCGCCAGCGACGCAGACGGGGTCTTCGAGTTGCGCAGCGTCGTGGTTCGCTACGAGAGGCGGCCGGACCGGTGTACGATCTACCCCCGTCGCGAAAGCTGTTGTGAGCACGTCGACGCCTGGCTTTCCGCGGACGCAGACGCCTTCTATCCGCTCGACGAGATGCGGTAATCGACTGCGCGACAGCCCGGAACGCACGCGTCTCAGACGTTGATATCCTCGAACTCGTCGTTGACGATGAACCGACCCTGCGGAGTGAGGTCGATCGGGGGCTCGACGGCGGTGATCAGACCGTCCTCGTACAACGACGCGAGTCGCGCCTCGAGCTCGGCGGCCTCGATGTCGAGAAGCGATGCGAGGTCGATCTCCTCGGGCGTCGAGTACAGTCCGACGAGGACCTCTAGCTCCGATTCCTCGACGTCGACGTCGCGGACGTCGCTTTTGATCCAGTGGTAGATCAACCGGAGGTAGCGACCCAGAATGTTCATCTTCCGTCGAGACGTCATCGAGATTTCCGACGTGACAGTCTGTCCGTTCTCGACGTGCTGGACCGACAGCACCAGTGTGGCCTCGCCCTCGTCGTTCGTCCGCTCGATCACCTCGAAGAAGATGACCGACGCGAGATCGATCGAGAACGGGCCGTCGCCCGTCGTGTCGACGTCGCTGCCGGGGAACGTGACGGACTCGTAATCGAGGTGGAGTCCCGATCGCTGTGCGGCGGTGTCCATCACGCGACCCCCGACTTTGGCCGGGTGCGTGACCAACGCCGTCGATCCGTTGAGCGTCGCGCGGAACAACAGCAGCGTGAACTTCTCGATCGTTTCCCGATTGGCACCGATAACGGTCGTTCGACGGCGATCGTTCTCGACGTAGCCCACCATCACGGTGTAATCGAAGAACTCCTCGACCTCCGGCGGCACTTGGCCGACGGCAATGTCGAAGACCGATCCGATCGGAATCGTCGTTTTCGTCTTCGCCGTCGCGAGCACGAGTCGGCGACCGCTCATCAGTACCCGGCCCTTGACCGGCTCGAACGTGGCGTCACCACCGGCGACGAAGTTCGCGACGAAATCGACGACGATCGATTCTTCGGAGTCGCTATCGTCCCGTCGTTTCTCCGCTCCCGAGGACGAATCCGTCGAACCTCCCGAAGCCGATGCTCCGTTGGTGTTTTTGAACGCGCGCTTCTGGAACTGTTCGAGGATGCTCGAACGCTGTTCGGCGGTGTCGCCGTTTGAGCGGTCGCGCTCAACTTTTGTGCTGTCGGAGTTCGAGGCGGTCATACGCTGATCAACCCCCCTGCGAGCGTCGAGGTCGCAACGGCGCTCCCGCAACCGATCCACACGAGCACGACGAAATGGAGGTAGGCGTTCGCCTTGTGCCCGCCGTCGACCATTCGGATCATCAACGCCGAGAGCACGGCGTTAAACAGGATGATCAGCGAGAGCAGATACTCGATGACCGGGATGTCGTAGACGCCCGCGTAGATGAGCTGGCCGAACTCGAACTGCGCGAGGTTCATACTGGAGGAGAAGGTCGCGAGGATCTCGACGACTTCGAGACCGATGAAGAAGGCGAACGACGCCGACGCGGTGATCCCGTACAGCACGCCGATGAGCGTGACCGTCGCCTGTTGGCGCTGGCGACGGAGCTTGAGCACCTCGTTCATATTGTTCGAGATGAGCTCGCCGAGTTGTTTCGGCGTCCCCCCCATCTGCCGTCCCACGAGATACATCTCCGAGAACTTCTGGATGAGGTACGAACTCGTCTCGGCGGTGAAGAAGAACCACGAGCGGTCGGGCCCGACGCGCATATTCAATCGGACGTACAGCCGGTCGATCTCTCTGGACAGAACGCCGAAGTCCTTCTCGCGGAGCGTTTCGAGCACCGCGCGGGTGGTCGATTGCTTCGCGCTCTCGGACGCGCCCAGCGCGCGGATGAATCCCGGGTACTCCTCGTCGCGCTCTTTGATGTGATTCTCGTGGTGGCGGGCCACCAGTCCGGGGATCGCGAGCGGCGTCAGCGGCGTGGCGATCAACAGCGGGACCGGCGCGTCAAGCATCACGCGCTGGACGAGCTGTCCGGTCGACGTCCACCCCGTGATCCCGAGTCCGAGGATGCCGACGAAAACGAGACTCAACGCCACCGCGCCGTAGAGCGCGATGTCGATCTGCCGGTCGATCTTCGTCCGATATTCCGGCTGTTGGTACCACAGCGGATCGTACGGTGACATCGTCTTGATGACGTAATAAAAGCCCAACTGCACGAAGACGAAGAGGACGATGACGGCCGCGATGGTCATCGTCGCGTCCGTACCGGTGAGAATCGGGAGGACGATCGCGTTGATGATCGCGAACGTCATCGACAGGATCATCGAGAGATAGAGGTCCTTCATCACTTCGAGGTTCCCGAGCGCGCCCTCGTAGACGGTGACGTACTTCTCGATCATCGTTCGCTGTTCGCCGAGGAGGAAGTCGTCGAGGGACTGCCCCGCGTTCAGCGAGTACGCGAGTCGGTCGAGGAAGTCGCCCAGTTCCCGCGAGGGGACCGATCGCGCCCGACGCTGGAGCGCGTCGTCGAGCGACTGGTTCCACGTGTCTACGAGTTCGGTGATCCGGCGCATCTCCACTGCGAGTTCGCCGTACTCTTCCTCGCGCCCGAGCTGTCTGAACACCGCCACGCGGTCGATGTTCGTCGTCGACAACACCGTGAGGTGGGTGATGACGAGGTGCAGTTGATTCTCCAGTCCGCGGCGCTGTTCTTCGACGAGCAATCGCGGGTACAGTATCCCGGCGAGCAGCATCAGCGCCCCCAGCAGGACGATCGGGATCCGAACGAGCAACGGGAGCGAGAGGGCGAACGCGCCGACGATACTCAGAAGGAACAGGACGACTGTCGGGACGAGGACGGTGAGCGCGTACTTCCGATTCTCCATCGGCATCTGCTCGTACGCGTCGAGAACCGACGAGGCAAACTCGCGAAACTGCTGTCGCTGTGCGCCCAACCCCGCGTCGATATCTGCTCTCGTCTCGCTCATCGACGCCCTCCTCGATCCCCACCCACAGCTTCCAGTCTGGGTTGCGATAGCCGACCGGATCGACTTCCGATGCGCCTTCGGGGTCGACTTTCAGCACGCGTTCGAGTTCCTTCAGCACGCTCCCGTGGCCGATTCTCGGTGCCCGACAGCAGGCGTCGACCGTTCGTTTCGATCGTCGTATCGTCGGCGATCGTGCGGTTCTTCGTGTTCATCACTCGATCCTCGTGATGTCGAACGGGATGCCTTCCGTCCCGTCGCGCTGGAAGTCCTCGATGAACTCGTTGACCTCGTGGTAGCCCAGGATGTTCTCCTGGATCGCGCGACGGATCAGCTTCGTACGGAATTCGATGTCTTCGTAGATCTTCCGGGTGTCCTCGTAGCCGAGCAGCGTCGCGATCTTTTCCTCCATAATGTAGGAATTGTTCATCCCCTGGAAGACGATCTGGTCTTCGACGGGATCCCAGTAGAACGCCTCTCGAGTGACGACTCCGCCCATCTCCTTGGAGTACCCCTCGATCTCTTGGACCGACGTCACGCGCCGGAGCGTGTCGTTTCCTCGCTTGACACGGTTCTGAAACAGCGCGATGTCGGCGTTCGACATGAACGTCTCCGGGACGTTGATCGGATCGCCGGTGAACCGCTGGATCATCGAGACGATGTCCGAGGCGTGGAACGTCAACATCACCGGATGGCCGGTCTGTGCCGCCTGGAACGCCATCCGACCCTCCTCGCCACGGACCTCCCCGACGATGATGTAGTCCGGCCGCGATCGGAGGGCGGCGGCGACGAGGTCGAACATATCGACCTCCGAATCCGTCCCCCGCCCCTCACGCGTCAGGAGTTGCTGCCACGTGTTGTGCGGCGGCAATACCTCCGCGGTGTCCTCGGCGGTGTAAATCTTGGAGTCGCGGGGAATGAACGACGTGATCGCGTTGAGCGTCGTGGTCTTCCCTGACGCCGTCTCTCCGACGACGAAGATGGTCCGCTCGTTCTCCAGTGCGATCCAGAGGTACGCGCACAGTTCTGGGGAGAGCGTCCCCCACTTCGCGATCTGAAACACCGACAGCGGGACCTCATCCCCCTGCCGGATGGTCAACGATGACCCCTTCAACGACACGTCGTCGGAGTAGATGATGTTGATACGGGATCCGTCCGGAAGCGTCGAGTCGACGATCGGATGCGCGTCGGAGACCGGATCGCCGATCCGTTCGCCCATATTCCGGAGCCAGTTGTCGTACTGGTCGGTGTTATCGAATTCGACGGTCGTCTCCAAGAGACCGAACTCGCCGTGGTCGACGTCGACCTGACCGGGCCCGATCACGTGAATGTCCTCGTTCGCGGGGTCGCGCATAATCGGTTCGAGGGGCCCGAGCCCGACGATGTCGCGGACGAGTCGGTACTGGACCTTCTCGTACGTCTCTTCGGTGACTTCCAACGGTCCGAGTTCGAGCCGCTGAACCAGCTCCGCGAGGCGGCCGTTGCGCTCGTTTTCGAGGACGACGATCTCTTCGAGGAGCTCCTGGATTCGGTCCTCGTACTCGGTCTCCGCGGCCGGTGCCGGCTTCGTCACCGAGCGTTCGAGCAGCTTGTCCTTCACCTGATCGAAGATGTCGTGTTCGGGGCCGTCGAGCTCCGGTTCGATCGTGTAGTACTTGGTCGTCTCGCCGAAATTCCCGTACACCTGGCAGTAGATCGGACCGCCGAGGTGGTAGATGATGTTCGGCCGCCGCGACTCGTACCCGTCGGGGCCGTCGACGAACATCGGGAACTCGCCGGTAATCTGTCGGAAGCGCTTGAGGTGATCGCGAAGGTGCCCCCAGCGGCCCGCGTGTTTCTTCAGCTCGTTGTCGATCTTCGCGGACCCGTGTTCGGTGGCCATTACGCGACACTCCTCGACTCGATCACGATACCGATTCCCGAGCGGACGGAGAAGCCGACGCGGTCGCCGACCTGCTCGCCCATCCCGGCGAACCGCTTCACGAAGATGTTTCGCCGGACGTCGTTTCCGACCTCGACCATCTCCAGTTTGAGATAGACGTCGGCGATCGATCGGAACGGGCCGATCGCCTCCTCGTCGACTGTCGAGGGATCGACCGTGAGCACGATCGTCTTGCCCTTGGTAGTCAGCTCGCGGAAGAACGAGATGATCTCTAAGGCCGCCTGTCGCTCCTCGTTCTGTCTGACGAGCGCCTCGAACATCGGATCGTTCCGGAGGATCGCATCGAACGTATCGATGATGATCACGTCACCGTCCCACATCGTTTCGGCCTCCATCATCAGCCGGAGTAGCTCCTTCCGTTCTTCGCCGCCACCGCCCGTTAGCGCCCCGGACGCGTCGATTTCGGCGGGGATGAAGAGGATCTTCTCGTCGAGGAGCGGCTTGACCACGTCGTAGTTCAGTGAGTGCATCTGATCTAAGAAGCCGCGGACGCCGAGCTCCGTCGAGACCAGCGTCGTGACGATCTCCTCCTGGGTGAACCCGTAGGTGAACCGCTGGGAGAGCACGCTCTTTCCGGCCCCGTAGTCGCCCTCGATGAGGACGATCGATCCCTTCGGGATCCCGCCTCCGAGCTCCTTTTCGAGGCGGTCGTGGTCCTTCATTCCGATCGGGTAGTGATTCGCGCTCATAGGTTGAATCTGAACTCCTCCTCGTCGCCGTTGACGGCCACCGTCACGCGGTGATCGCCGTCGTCCAACGTCAGATCGCCGACCGTCAGTTCCACGACGTCGTGGGGGTTCCACTCGTCGGCGCCGGGATCGCCCGCGACGGCCACCGACACGTTCGAGCGGTACTGCGCGTCGACGATGACGTCGAAGGTCTCGCCAGTGGCCGGTAACGTCCTTTGCCCGGTGTTCTTCACGTACAGCGTGACAGTTCCCTCCGAGGCGTTGTAGACGCCCGGCTCGGCGCTGCTGATGATCTCCACGTCGGTTCGGATGATTTCTTCGACGTCCGCACCGCGGTCGTCGAGCGCGCCGCTGATACCCGTCACCGTATCGATGAGGACGCCCGCGACGCCCGCGGCGATGACGATGCTCGCGATGAACAGGATCAGACTCGGAACGGAGACGTCTGCCATTCAGTTCACCTCGATCGTCGAGTTGCTCGCGGTGATCCCGTTCTCCGCGACGACCGTCACGCGCTTGGGTTCCTCGTCGACGCTCGCGTCGATCACGAGCGTCTGGCCCGCACCCCAGACGTCGGTTGCGAGATCGCCTTCGACGTTGGTCGACGTGATCTCGACGTACTCGTTATCGACCAGGAGGGTCGTCCCGTTGACAGACAGCGTCGTCGTCCCCTCGTTCGTGACGTTGATCTCGACGTTGGGGTCGTTGTACACGGCCTTCGTGATCTCTAACTCCGTGTTCTGTCGATCGAGGAGGTCCTCGGTGTTCGTGTCGCGCGCGTCGGAAATCCGCTCTGCGCTGCCAGCCGCGGCGGTGTAGAGCGTCCCCGAGGCGATCAAGACGCCGAGAAAGATGACCGCTGTCGACCCGCTAACGCCGAATCCCACTGACGCCACCCCCGAGCGCGGACAGTTCTTCGAGGAGCCGACTTTCTTCAACTCCGCCGCCAGCGAGTCGGCTGATGTACGTCAGGCTCTCCCTGTGGTGTTCGACTCGGAGATCCTCCGGCCGCTCTGTCGCGCTCGCGGTGGCCGCGTTGCGGACGTGCTCGCTCATCGTTCGTTCGACGGAACGGGTGATCCACCCCTGCGAACGGTACTGTCGGAGCGCTCGTGCGGCACCGATCGCCCCGCCGGTCTCGACGAGGAACCGCGTCCACTGCAAGACGACGGACTCGGCGGTGTACCGTGCGGGGAGAGCCGTGAGATATGCGTCCTCGCCACCGACACCAGTAGATTGCTGCGTGTCGGCTGCTGGTGTCGCCGACGCTGTGCCGGTTGTTCCGTTTGCCGCCGCTTCGGCCGAGCCGTTCGTTTCGACGGACTCCTCACCGGGCTGGAAGAGCGTGTCGTCGGGATCGATCTCCACCCGTTCCTCGGAGGCCGCGTCCGCTTCCTCCACTGCGTCCTCGTCCGCAGTGTCTTCGTCGTCCGCGTCTTCGTCGTCCGCTTCCTCATCCAGCGCTTCGCCACCGACGTCCTCCCAGCCCTCGTTCTCCTCGTATTCGGCTTTCAGATCGTCGAAGCTGCTCCCGCTGGTCGCGTCTCCATCGGCGCTCTCACCGTCCGCATCGTCTTCGAGTGCCGCACTGGGGTCTTCGCGCTCCGCCTCGGCGAGTTCGTCCTCGGCTGCGAGCTCGGCTTCGTCCTCCTCGGCGTCGATTTCCCCGAAGTCCTCGTCGAAGAAGGATTCGGCGTCTGCGGCCGCGACGTCCGTATCGAGGTTCTCTTCGGTCTCCTCTTCCATATCGAACAGGCCGAACGCGCCGTCGCCCTCCAGTCCGCCCATCTCTCGGGCGTCGTCGACGAATGGGTTGATGCCGCGGGTCACCATCTCGTAGATATCGAGGAGCTTGCGAATGGTCTCGTCGAGCTCTTCGACCGTTTCACCGATCTGCTTGTTTTCCTCGCGGACGGTGTTCATTCCCGAAGAGATCGAGCTCACCTCGTTTTCGAGCTCTGAGATGCGATCTTCCATATCCGCGATGGTGTCGGGATCGATGTCGACGCCGCCGAGATCGTCGCCGCCGTCGAATCCGCCCATTTCACCCTCCAGGCCATCCATGTCTCCACCGAAGTCGTCACCGTCGTCGAACCCGTCGAGGTCGTCCATCTCACCGTCGAGTTCGTCGAACCCCAGACCGTCGGTCGCGACGGTGTCGTCCGCTTCGTTCGACTCGCCGTCCATCCAGTCCATCACACCCATCTGCGACTCCCCCTGCACCCCTCCGAACGGCCGCCCGTCGAATGCGGTCGCCAGCCGAGACCGCGGTCTCCCGTGCGCGGCCCCGTTTGCGTGGTCCGACCGGTCCGGTCGTCCGGTCTCGGTGGAACAGGTATCATTGGCCTAATTGATCCAGCATCGGTACAAGAATGTTCCCACCAAATTATCGCTCCTGATAGCACCCGTGTCGCGGGTACACGGCCTCGCTGGTGTGTTCGCCAGTACGGGGTTGCGCTCGTTCGACCGCGTGTGCTGACGAGTGGATACAGACGACAGTTGGACTCCCTCGGAGGCTGGCTCCCGGTGCGAAGAATTAACCGCGTGCAAGACCGACCCGCTCCTAACATCCATCAGGAAGTGATGATATCTATGCCAGAACTCGTCAAAACGGGCGTCGACGGCCTCGACTCGATCCTCAATGGTGGCTTCGTCGAGAATGCCGCGGTACTCGTCAGCGGCAATCCCGGAACCGGAAAGAGCATCCTCGGACTCCAGTATCTCTACAACGGTGTCGATATGTTCGATGAGGGCGGGATCTATCTCACCTTCGAGGAGACGAAAGACGACATCACCCAGGCGGCCGAATCGATCGGCTTCGACAAGTGGAACGAGTTCGTCGAAACCGGCCGAATCAAGATGTACGACAAGCGGACGTTGCTCCGCAGCGGTGACTTCTCTTCGACGCTCGATACGATCCTCGAAGACCTGCAGGACACGCAGTACGACCGTCTCGTCCTGGACTCGCTGACGATGTTCCAACTGTTCTTCGAGGACGAAAAAGAGCAGCGACAGTACTTGCTCAAGTTCATCGACATCCTCAAAGACAGCGGTCTCACCTCGATTCTGACGATGGAGCAGTCTGCGGTGTTCCCCGAGACCGAGATCGGTCTCGAGAACTTCCTCACCGACGGAAACATCTACCTCATCCAGTCGCCAGCCGGATCGACGTCGAACCGGTACATCTGGGTCGCGAAGATGCGCAAGCAGCCCATCCAAAACTCGATGTTCCCGCTCGAAATCGACGACGGCGGGATCAAGGTCTACGAACAGGCCGCTGGCTTCTCGATGGTCGGCGAGTCGGCACCGTGGTTCGCCGAGGAAGAGGGCGGACTCGAATAGGTTACGTTCGGTTCTCTTCTCTCTTCCCTTCACGTGGCCGGGTGATCCGCCAACGAAGTCGAGCTGTCGCTCTCGAACTCGAAAAAGTGGAAAATTTCTCTCGTCGTCAGCCGAAGCGGGAGTGACCCTTAGAGCTTGACCGGTTCGCCGGTATCCTTGCCCGCGAGTTGCTGGGGCATCGTCAGGATGACCTGCGTCGTGCCGCCGGTCTGACTCGTGATGTCGAGTTCGATCTTCTCGCCCGTATCGAGGCCGGTGTATTGGTTCCCGCCTTCGATCGCGGAGGCGTTGATCGTTACCTCGTAGCGGTCGTCACGACTGTTGAGGACGCCGAAGGATCCGTCGTCGTCGGTGACCTTCGTGAGGTTGAATTCGTCTCCGTCACCGGCTGGATAATCAACCGTATCGGAACTGTTCGTCAGCGTCGTAACCTGACTACCACTGAGGTATTTGATCGAGGTGGTGTTCATATCCACCGCCCCCGATCCCGCAGCGAGACGAACCGTCAACGTCATATTGGAAATTGTCTCGTCCAGACCGACGGTGCCGTGCTGATTGATAACCTCGACGCGGTTCGTGACCTTGTCGACGCTCTCTTGTCCGGCGTCTTCGGCGGTCGCCTGCAGGAATCCGGCCGTATTCACGAGAACGCCCGCCGCGATTGCCGCGACGAGAACCATCGCGATGAACACGATGAGCGTCCCGATACCGACCTGACCGCGTTCGTCTTCGTTGAATAATTGCTTCATTGTCTCTCCTTAGAGTGGCACCGGGTCGTTGTTGTCCTGGCCCGCGAGTTGCTGGGGCATCGTCATGATGACTTGCGTGGATCCGCCGGAGCGGCTGGTGATGTCGAGTTCGATCGAGTCACCGGTCGAGAGGCCGCCTCCGTTCTGCTCGACGAGTGAGGCGTTGATCACGATCTCGTAGCGATCAGCCTGTCCGTTCAGCACCGGGAACGACGTGTCGCCGTCGTCGTTGAGCTGATACGCCGTGAATTCCGTCGAGTTGAGACCTTCTGCGCTTCCGGGCTGACTCTTCGAGACGTTCCGAAGCGTCGATCCATCATCCGTTGTCTCGTTGTTGTACACGAGATTCTGCGCCTTGGAACTGCTCACGTACTTGATGGTGGTGTCTTCGAGTGAGACGGCACCGGAGCCAGCGGCAAGCCGAACCGTGAGGTTGAGGCTGTCGACGGCGAGATCGCCGCTAGCGGTTTCGTTAATCATGCCGTGAGCGCTCACGACGTCGAGTCTGTTCGTCACCTTGTCGACGCTCTCTTGTCCGGCGTCCTCGGCGGTCGCTTGGAGGAATCCGGCCGTGTTCACCAGGACACCCGCCGCAATCGCGGCAACGAGAACCATCGCGATGAACACGATGAGCGTACCGATACCGACCTGACCACGGTCGGCGTCGTTTTCTTCGAACATTGTTGTATTGTCACCAGTCCGACTCCCCATTCCGTCGGAAAGCAGACCGTTGACTCGATCGAGCAACGGTCCGTACATAATGGTATGGACCCAGATATCAGCGCTGATAAGCCACAGGTCGACAACATACTGTTGAGCTCTCCTGATTTTGATACGTTGAATCCCGCGTCTTCGCGTGTGTGTGCGATAACGAACCGACGGTCCCGTGCGAACGAACTGCAACCCTCATTCACCGTCGGAGACGCAGCCGAAACTGCCGCTTAGGCGATTAACTCCTCTCCGAGTCGTTCAACGGGATCCCCACCTGGTTCGGTGTTTGTTTCCCTAGTTCTGGCGCGAGATCTCCGTCCGCTCGGTAGCGGATCGACGGGCGACCCGCTCACGGAGTGAGAAATGAAAAGTTGTGATTGTCGGCAGTGCGAAGTGGGACCGGAGCTTAGAGCTTGACCGGTTCGCCGGAGTTCTTGCCAGCGAGCTGCTGGGGCATCGTCAGGAGGACCTGCGTCGTGCCGCCAGTCTGGCTCGTGATGTCGAGCTGGACCTTTGCACCGGTGCTGAGTCCTGTACCATCCTCTGCACCACCCTCGATGTTACCAGTGTCAATTGTCACTTCGTAGCGGTCGTTTCCGCTGTTGAGGACACCGAAGGAACCGTCGTCGTCAGTGACCTTCGTGAGGTTGAACTTCGTGTCCGTCCCATCGTTATCGTCGTCTGTCGTAGCGCTCGTGCTGTTCGTCAGCGTCGTAACGCTGTCGTCG
>NZ_VJXQ01000001.1:580480-640939 GCF_007655485.1 Halobellus captivus | reverse complement strand
TTCATATCCACCGCCCCCGATCCCGCAGCGAGGCGGATCGTCATCGTGATGTTAGCGATGTCCTCGTTGCTACCTACGGTGCCGTGCTGATTGATAACCTCGACGCGGTTCGTGACCTTGTCGACGCTCTCTTGTCCGGCGTCTTCGGCGGTCGCCTGCAGGAATCCGGCCGTATTCACGAGAACGCCCGCCGCGATTGCCGCGACGAGAACCATCGCGATGAACACGATGAGCGTCCCGATACCGACCTGACCGCGTTCGTCTTCGTTGAATATTTCAAACATAGATATCACTTAGAGTGGCACCGGATCGTTGTTCTCTTGACCCGCGAGTTGCTGGGGCATCGTCATGATGACTTGCGTGGATCCGCCGGAGCGGCTGGTGATGTCGAGTTCGATCGAGTCACCGGTCGAGAGGCCGCCTCCGTTCTGCTCGACGAGTGAGGCGTTGATCACGATCTCGTAGCGATCAGCCTGTCCGTTCAGCACCGGAAACGAAGTATCAGAGCCGTCGTTGAGTGAGTATGCGGTGAACTCCGCAGTTCCGCTGCTGGAATTGTTGAGACCGCTGGTGCCGTCCCACTGAGTAACGTCACCAAGCGTTTCCCCGTCACCCGTCGCCGTCTCTTTGTAAATGAGGTTCTCAGCTTTGGTGCTGCTCACGTACTTGATGGTGGTGTCTTCGAGTGAGACGGCACCGGAGCCAGCGGCAAGCCGAACCGTGAGGTTGAGGCTGTCGACGGCGAGATCGCCGCTAGCGGTTTCGTTAATCATGCCGTGAGCGCTCACGACGTCGAGTCTGTTCGTCACCTTGTCGACGCTCTCTTGTCCGGCGTCCTCGGCGGTCGCTTGGAGGAATCCGGCCGTGTTCACGAGGACGCCCGCTGCGATCGCGGCAACGAGGACCATCGCGATGAACACGATGAGCGTACCGATACCGACCTGACCACGGTCGGCGTCGTTTTCTTCAAACATTGTGTTGTCTCCAGTCTGGCCCTGTTCCTCCCCGGCGAAGGTTGGACCGTCGGGCCAACCAATCAGCGGATTGCACATAACGCTATGGACGCGAATATCACGTATGATATCTAGATCTATACGAGATATTTCTCCGTTAAGGGTCGTCTCGGTCGATATCTCTCGAAAATATGTATCTCTCTTGTTGACTTCCGTGTTGAACGGGGCGCACGCTGTTTGACACCGAACGACTCGAAAACAGTCCGAACGAGCGGTAGACCGCACGCAGGGCGGGGGGTGGGTGAGTGGTCAACTACGGCTGTGACGCGTGCCGTTCGATTCGGCAGTGACGTTCACTCTTGGGAGATCCTCCGCCAGACGTCGTCGAGTTTGTTCTTCACCTCGGGGCGGTCGGTCACCTGTACGTTGAGGTCTCGGTCCTCGAAATTAATGATGATCTCGTCGATATCGCGTCGGTAGACGTTCGTCCGACGGTGTTCGTCGGAGAGGACGCGGTCGTGTAGTTCGAGGAGTCCCGCTCCCGTCAGTTCCTCGATGCGACGGTAACACGTCGCAATCGGGATGTCGAGCATTTCGCTGAACTCCTGTGCCGAACGGGCTTCGTCCGCCGCGCGTAAGATATCTGGGTTATATTCGTTCCCCAGCGCTGCGAGCGTCCTGTCAGACTCCATAGACGGACCTACGTTCTAACCGGAATAATGTGAATGTGACGGTCCATCAATTTCGATATTGATACTGATATCAACTCACCGAGTGACGGATTTCGACTCGCTGGTGCCGGAGAAACGTAACAATCTGCGATGGGCTTATTACCGCGCCGAGGACACCGAAATATATGCCTCCCTCGGACCCGCCGGACGACGTTCCCGCCTCCGCCAGTTCCGAGGACGGAGTCGTCAGACCCGACGATCTCGATTACACGGTCTCCGAGCGAGTTGCCGAACTCGAAGAGGGTCGGTACGTCATCGCGACCGACAACGACGACTCCCCGTCCGTGGATACTTCCCAGGAGGAAGGGTCGGTTTCCGAAGACGAAAGGGGAACGCTCGCGCGACAACAGATGAATCGATACGTCTCAGACCGTGAGGGTGCGTACGGCTTCGCGCTCACGGCGGCATTCAACGGCGAAGTCGCACAACACGAGCGTTTCACCGACGACGTCGCGACGGCCTTCGGCGAACTAGTACAGTGGTATGTCGAGCAGATCGACACGGAAGCCTCGCCGAGCGAGGCGATCGGAATACTGCTGCTCGCGTCGGAGACGACGGTCTCGTACCCAACAAACACGCTGGCGTCCATCCTTCGACAGCAAAACCTTACGCTCAACGACTCGATCGCTGATCTCGTCGAGGCGCTGTCCGATGAGAAAATCCAGATTCCGCCCGAAGAGTAACCGCTGAGTCGGTTTTGAGGGCTCGATTCCCCGTCGACTCGTCGGAACCGTTTGTCGACGGATAGCCGTATCACCCGTGATAATGGGGGCGATGCGTTTATACAACGATTCCCGGAACGGTGAGTATGGCACGCACCGTACTGGTGGTGGACGATTCGGCGTTTATGCGGAACCTCCTCAAGCAGTTGCTCGAGGAGGACCACGAAATCGTCGGCGAGGCGGAAAACGGCGTCGAGGCGGTCGAACTGTACCGCGAACTCAGTCCCGACGTGGTCACGATGGACGTCGTGATGCCGATTCGTAACGGCATCGAGGCGACTGCCGAGATCAAATCGCTCGACCCGGCCTCCTCGGTGATTATGTGCACTTCGGTCGGACAGGAGGAGAAGATGCGCGAGGCAGTCGAGGCCGGAGCCGACGGGTACATCACGAAACCGTTTCAGAAACCGAACGTGCTCCAGGCGATCGACGACGTCGTCGGCGTCGAGGTATGAATCTCGACGTCCAGTCGCTTCGGACCTTCAGTCGGTTGGCGCACTCCGGGGCCGAACAGGCCGCTGGCTCGCTCACCACGCTCACCGGTTTCGACGCGCACGTCGCTGTCACGAAAGTCGAGATGGCGACGCGTGCGGACGTCGAACGGGAGTTCCGCGAGCGCGACCTCGTGACCGTTCACATCGGATTTTCGGGGGCGATCGCGGGCCGAACCGTCCTCGCGTTCGATCGCGAACGCGCAGTCACCCTCGTCGACGCGCTCGTTCCCGGTGCGGCTGAGGATCCCGACAGCAACCTCGCGACGAGCGGGCTGAAAGAGCTCGGGAACATTATGCTCGGCGGCTTCATTGACGGCTGGGCCGACTTTCTCGGCGACGGGATCGATATCACGACGCCGACCTACGTCGAACTGGACGCCGGTCGTTCCCTCCGCGACGTCATCGACGAGTCCTCCCGCGCGACGAACGGGTTCACCGAGAACGGTTTCGAAGGGAACGGTTCCGCAGCGAACGAAACTCCGACGATCCCCGACGCGTCCGACGCAGAGATCGACGGCGAGCACGTGCTCGCGTTCCGGAACCACCTCGAAGCGGTCGACGAAGAGGCCGGGTTCTACATCTATATGCTGCCGACTCACGACTCTGTCGTGACGATCGTCGACGCCGCTGGGAACGTCGAGGACGCGCTCCCCGTCGAGACGTACACGTCGTTCTCGCAGATGATCTCGGAAGGGGCGGGACAGGCCTCCGAGGATCTGACGGCGATGACCGGTATCGAGACCGAGGTCGACGTGAGTCGGCTGAGTTTCGTTCCGATCGAGGGCGTCCCGATGGAACTGACCGACGAACAGAGGCGCGGGGTCGTCTTGGAGTTCAGCGGCGGGCCGTCGGGGTACATCGCGATCCTGTTCGATAGCGAATCCGCCGAGAGCGTCGCCGATGCGTTGATGCCGGGGATGGACGCCGACGCCGCCATGCGCCAGAGCGCGCTGCAGGAGATCGGCAACATCGTCACGTCCGGGTTCCTCGACGGCTGGGCCGACACGTTGGAGACGACGATCGAGATCTCGCCGCCGACCTACGTCGACGACATCGCCTCCGCGATCGTCGACCCGCTCGTGACGGAGCTGGCGCGAACGCAGGATTACGCGTTCCTCATCGATTCGGCGATCGTGACGCCCGACGAGACATTCACGTGCGATATCTACGCGCTCCCCGACGAGCGCGAGCTTCGCGAGGCCTTCACGCAGCTCGCGACGGAGGCCGATTGATCGATGCCGATCCCACGACGGACCCGAGGTCAGTAGACGCTTGCAAACAACCAGACTCCCCGTTTTCGGACCTCTTCACTCGGAATGAAAGTTTACACTAGCGATCCGACCGACCGATCAACCGGTCGTGTGAAGGTCGGCGTCGCCGACTACGCGGTCGCCGAAGCGGGAGCGACGCTCGTGACGAGCGGTCTCGGCTCCTGCGTCGGTATCGCCCTCGTAGACGTCGACGCTGGCGTCGGCGGGCTCGCCCACGCGATGCTTCCCGAGGATACGAGCGATGAGGCGGTCGCAGATACAAGCGATGAGGCGGTCGCAGATACGAGCGACGAGACGGTCGCGGACACGAACGACGAAGGGATCGATGCAGACGGCCGCCCGAGTGCAGCGAAATACGTCGACTCCGCCGTTCCGGCGCTCGTCGAAGAGATGGTCGCTGCGGGGGCCGACCCCGGTCGGATCGAGGCGCGACTCGCGGGCGGCAGCGCGATGTTCGAATTCACCTCCCGTGCGGGCGCGATCGGTGAGCGCAACGCCGCCGCCGCGCGGGAGACGCTCGAAGCACACGCTATCCCGCTCGTTGCCAGCGACGTCGGTGGCGACTACGGTCGATCGTTGACGTTCGACGTCGGGGGCGCGGAGCTTTCGATTCGACGAGCCCACGGCGAGATCCACACGATTTGAGCCGAGCCACCGCTCTGTCGAGATATCTCATCTGATAACCGCGGGGGCACGTTTATGCGCGCTCCATCAGACCGTCGACGTACGACGACGCGGTGGCGATTCGGTCGCCGCGAAACGGGAGCCAGGCTATGACACTCGACCCCGACGACTACGACCTCCGAGAACGCAGACGTATCGCAGACGAACGGCAGACCGGGCGCACCGACGATCCACAGGACAGTCGGGAGGAGGACCGCGGCAGCCGACGGAGCCGCCGCGACGAGGACCCCGTCGCCAACGCCACGGCGACGGATTCGAGAGACGGACCGGACTCCGGCGTCGAATCGGGTTCGAGCCGCGAGACCGCCAGGCGAAACGGACACCGGCGTCGAACCGACCGTGAGATCTCGCGTCCGAACGGCAACGACGGGCGCCGAAACGGTGGCTCTCCCCACCGGAAGCGTGACGACGCGCGGGCTCAACGAGGCGGGTCAGACGACCGGAACGACCGTCGTGAACGGGTCCAGCGGCGTCGCGATGGCCGCGACGACGACGTGTCCGTTCGACCCCGCGAAGCGGTGAACCCCCCACGGCGCGGTGATTCTCGGCACGCGCGCGCCCACGACGAAGTAGTACTCGCCGATCAGCTCGCTCGCGACCTCGGATTCGGTGAGCGCCCCCGACCGCGACGGCGGAACGGCGTGACTGAAGCAGCGAGAGGCTCCCAGAGCCGTTCGGAACCCGTTCGAGATCGGACGGCTCGTTCGGATATCAGGGCCTCGGAGCGGCACGCTCGCGATTCGGTCGTCGGGTTCGACGCCACCGACGATGTCGGTCGGTTCCAGTTCAACACGGAGCTCCGCGAGCGTCCCCGGGGACGCGCCGACGAGATGCTCCGAGAGGAGCAACTCGAACAGCTCCTGATCCACGAGACCGCGGCGACTGACGGGGGACTCACGAAGCCGTATCTATCGTCGGTCCCGGACGTCTACGTCGCCGAGCGGCTCGTCTTCGACTGGCTCGAATTCCTGGTGCTGAACGGCGGATACAAGCGCACGATGGACGCCCTTCGGTACTATCACACCGTCGAATGGCTCACCGAGGAGGTCGAAGCCGAGTTACAGGATTACCTCGTCGGGTTCTCCGGTGAGGTGTCGTCGACGCGCGAGTACGACGTCGACGATCACCACCTGAGCCTGGTCTACATCGCGCGGTTGGCGTCGATGACCTGATCCCCGCTCTCGGTTGACGCGACGCCTGGCTGAGCCTGACCCACCGCCCGTTTTTTTTGCGCCGACTTCCGTCTAATCTGGGTTCCGCTTCCGCTGTTTCCCTCTCACTCCGCCGTTTCTCTCTCACTCCACCGTTTCTCTCTCACTCCGCCGTTTCTCTCGATTCTCACCCGCTGGGTCTCACCCAAAACCCCTACCTATCGGGCGTCGAAACATCGAGTATGTACGACAGAATACTCGTCCCGACGGACGGCAGCGACTGTGCGGATCGCGCGGTCGAACACGCGCTCGACATCGCGACACAGTACGACGCCGAACTCCACGTGCTCTCGGTCGTCGACTCCCGTGACGTGAGCCACAGCGCTCCGGCGATCAGTCCCGATCAGGTCCAGAAGACCCTCCGGGAACGCGCGGAGTCAGTCGTCGAAGCGGTCGCCGATCGCGCGGCGGAGGCGGGCGTTTCCGCGGTTACCGCCGTCGAGCCCGGAATTCCGGACGACGTCGTCGTCGACTACGCGAGCGACAACGAGTGCGATCTGATCGTGATGGGAACGCACGGACGGACCGGCCTCGAACGGTACTTACTCGGCAGCGTGACCGAACGAACGGTGCGGCGCTCTTCGGTCCCGGTGTTGACCGTCCGCGGCGAGTAGGAGTTGGGCGCGTAAGATCGGTTTTGTTACTGATCGATTTCGTGGATATCGACGCCTCGGAGACTGCCTCGAACAGCAATAACCGGAGAGTAACTCGAACGGCGACAACCGGAGACGGTCTCCAGGCCTCGACAACGACCGTCATTGGCGATGAGGCGCTGCCGATGGATCGAAGGCCACGGTATATACGCCCGGAGACCGTTTCCGGGAATATGGAACTCCGCCGTCTCCTCCGCGGGCGCGTCGAGTGGTCGCGACTGGAGGCCGTCGCCCGCGAGGTATGCGAGCGGTACGATCGCGAGGAGGTCCGCGTGCGGTTTCTCGACGCCGACAACTGGCTCTCCACGCCGATGGTCGTCGACGACCAGTGGTTCGTGAAGGTCATCTCCCGGCAGAACTCGATCGTTCACGGCCTGTTCACGACGGGGCGAAACCTGGGTGCGTTCTCGTCGGGCACGGAGGGGTTTTTCGAGCACTTCGAGACGCCGATCGAGATGGCCAGACACGAACTCGAAGCGACGCGTCGGATGCGTGAAATCGGCCTCAACGCGCCCGAGCCCGTGGAAACGTTCGAGGTCGACGGTCTCGGGGTGGTCGTCTTAGAGTACCTGCCGGACTTCCGGACGCTCGACGAGCTTGAGGAGGCCGCTGAGGCCGACCTCGCGCCGAGATTGTTCGAGGCGCTGCGGACGATGCACGAACACGAACTCCTGCACGGTGACCTCCGAGCGGAGAACGTGCTTATCCTCGACGATGAGATCTACTTTATCGACGCGACGAACGTCCGGGAAGGTGGCGCGACGGACGCGAAATCGTACGACGTCGCCTGTGCACTCGGCGCGCTCGAACCGCTGATTGGGGCCAAGCGAACGGTCGAGGCCGCGCTGGCGGCGTACGAGCCCGACGAGTTGCTCGCGGCGACGCGGTTTCTCGATTTCGTCAACATCCGCCCCGATCACGACTTCGACGGCGCGTTGCTCAAAGGTGAAATCGAAAAGCGGGCATCGTCGCCGTAGCGACGCCCGTCTCCGCTGTCATACTCGAAAGCGTGTTCCGTTCGGAAGCGTGGGAAGGCGGAGGCGGGAGTGATGCGAACAGCCGCTCTCACTCCGGGAAGTGAGAGCGCTGGACGCGGTGGGCCGCAGCGGACCCCGATGCACTGCGGCGGTGTGCGGCGGGCCTGTGCCGACTTCGACGAGAAAAGCGTCGGTCGTCGGCATCCGATGCTAACATCGGGGACTCAATAAACCCTCCGGGACGGGTCGGGTGATCTCATTGGCAGCGTGGCTCCTGTTTCCAGTGCCTCTTCCGCTTCCGATGTGTCCCAGTGCCTCTTCCGCTTCCGATGCGTCTCGCAGTCGCTAGCGATCCGTCTCGACGGACCGCCGTAGCTCGCGTTCCAGGTTCTCCAACTCCGCGTCCAAATTTTTCTCGAAGAACCGTTCGACGCCCGGGACCCGCCCGTCGACGACGAACTCGTTGATCAGTCGCGTCCCGTCGGCGGTCGGTTCGATCGTGTGCTCGCCGGTAACGCGCAGGACGGAAGACTTTCCGACGAATTTGACGTATTCGGGGGGATCGCGGGCGACGTCTTCGGTCTCCACCCGCGCGGTCGATTTCACGAACGGAATCGGCAGTCGGACGTGCCAGGTCGCCGCACCGGTCTCCTCGTCGACTTCGTATCGATCGACGACGCTGATCGCATCCGCTCGCTTCGACGGATCGGCGATGAATTCCCACACGGCCTCGGGCGGGGCGTCGAACTCGAAGACCCGCCGGATGCGTACCGTCATACCCGCTGGTCGGTGGGCGGCGTAAAAAAGGCCCTGATACGGTCGGTTACCGTCTCTTCCAACCGATCGCGGCACCGAGGAAGCGACCGCCGGTACATCGATACAACCGACCGGATGAATCGCACCGTCGAGCGCGTCTCGCCGTTAGCTCCGCGTGACGCGCCAGGTCGTCGATCGGGCGCGTCCCCACTTCTCGATCTCGACGTCTTCGGACTTCTCGGCGAGTCGCGGAAGCCGAACGCCGACCTGCTTGGCCGTCAGCCCGATCGCGTCGGCGATATTTTTCGCCCGAAAGTACCGCTCGCCAGCGGAGACGCTCTCACGGAGGTACGCGACGATCCGCTGTTCCTCCTCGGTGAACTCGCTCATTATCGCAAACTACGGGTGGTTCGGTCTTAAGTTTCTCGTCCGATCCGACGGGATCAGCCGAACAGGTGTGTCGCCGAAACGGCCAGCGAGGCGGCGATGAGGGCTGCGGCGAAGCCCACCGCGGCGACGAACTGATCGCCGGTCAGCCCCGCGACGAACATTCCGACGACGCCGAAGAGCGCGACGATCGAAAAGAGCACGGTCAGACCGAGTCCCGTATCCGAACTGGCGGCTGCGGTGTCCATACCGAGTGATGTCTCGGTTCTGACTTAGTTCATACGACTCTGGCTTGCTCACTACGACTCTTGGTTCGGTTTATTTGGGCCCCCGATACGTTTCTGGTCGGCCTCGCCACGGTCCTGTTATCGTACTAACCGGAGTCGTTCTCAGTCGTGAGAGCTATGTACCTGCCGTGATCTTGAGCGCACAGGATGTGGTCGTTACTGTCGCTCGGCGGTCGCGCTCGCACCGTAGTCGCCGCGGTCGTCGTCGTCGGTCTCCTCGGCGGCGGCGCGTTCGCGGCTGGCGTCGTCGGGGTCCCCTCCGTCGCTGGCGTCGAGAACTCGTTCGGTCCGGTCAACGAGACGACGACGGTCATCGAGACGAATCTCACCGTGTCGAACCCGAACCCGATCGGTGCGTCGCTCGGCGGACTCACCGTCGACTACGACGTCCTGATGAACGACGTGTCGCTCGCCAGCGGCAGCAAAGCGGGCGTCTCCGTCGGCAGCGGCAACTCGACGCTGAACTTCACCACGGCGGCCGACAACGGACAGATCCCCCCGTGGTGGGTGTCACACGTCCGTAACGACGAGCAGACGACCGTGACCGTCGACACGGCTGTGACCTCTGGGACGCTGGGCCGCACGATCGATCCGCCGAACGTCACCCGACAGGTCGAGACGGACCTGCTCTCGCAGTTCAACTCGACGGAGACGCGGGAGGTCGACGCCAATCGAGCGCTCGTCTCCGATCCGGTGCTGTACATCAACGAGACGAGCGCACAGTGGGGTGACGTCACGAACTCGCGGACGGGGATGGATCTCACGTTCGTCGTGTACAATCCGAAGTCGTATCCGATCGCCGTCAGCGAACTCGGCTACAACATCACGATGAACGAGGTCGCGGTCGGCGAGGGCTCGACCGAATCGGAGTACGTGGTGCCGCCGAAGTCGACGGAGACCATCGAGGCGACCGTGTACATCAACAACGAGAACATCGATGACTGGTGGGTGACGCACCTCGAGCGGAACCAGGTGACGGACCTGAAAATCGACTTCGACGCGCGGCTGAATCTCGCGGATACGACCGTAGACGTCCCGCTCAACTCGCTCACGTACACGACGGAGATCGAGACCGACATCTTCGGCACGAAGCCGACCGACGGCGAGACGGGTGAAGACGCGACACAAGGGGAGGACGACGATGACGCGGAGTCGACCACGACGGGCTCGCCGGGCGATTCTGAAACCGAGACGGAGACGGAGACGAGTTCACCGACGGCGACCCCAACCGAGACCGGAGACGGTTCGGAGACGGCGACCTCAGGCGACGAAACGACGACAGACGGGGAAACGACGACCGATGACGGCGGTTTGCTCGATCTCGGCTGAGGTTCGGCGCTCGCTAAGGTTCGCTACTCGGGTGAGATCCGAAGAGTCGTTCCAGTGCTGTCCTACCCGATCGTGACGTGCTCGGATTCCTCGTTGAGCGCCAGATTCGCCGCGATTTCCGCGTTCCGCATCGCGTACTGCGCGGTCTGCTGGAGGCTGACGAGGACCTCGCGAACTTCCAAGAGCTCTTCGTTCGGCATTTCCGGCAGATCGTCGAGGATCTCCTGCTCGCGGTCGCGAAGCTGTCTGAACCGCGTGCGACACTCGACCGTCTTGTCGTAGTCGCGCTCGACGACCGACTGGACCGCCGTTCGCGTGAGTTCATCGACCTGATCGGTGAACTCTCGGATCCGACGCATCGTTCCGGCGTCGACGTCGAGGGTGTGTCCCTCCGCGTTCATCGCGATGTTGGCGATGTCCTCGGCGTTGTCGGCTGTCAGTTCGAGGTTCTTCGCGACCGAGCGGTAGCCGATCAGCGGGAAGCCGGAATCCAATCCGACCGCGCGGGCGAGGTTCGGGTTCTGATACGCCGTGAAGATCAACCGGAGGAGGAGCACGAAGATCTTGTTCGCCTGTCGCTCGCGGTTCAGCGCGCGCTGTGCGAGATCCGTGTTCCCGTGTGCGAGCGCCTTGACCGCCTCGCCGCGCATAGTACTCCCGGTATTTTCGAGTCGCTCCAGCAGGTTATCGAGGGTGAAGTCCTCGGGATCGACCGAACAGCGGATGGCGATCCGATCCGGCGTCTCCTCGATGACGCCCAACCCCATCAGTTGGGTCTCGGCCTTGTAGACCGCGTTGATGTGCTCTGAATCCAGCGCCCCCTCGCTCTTCTCGATGTGGATGACCCGCCGTCCGAGGACGTACTGCGCGACGATCGCCCGTTCGAGAGAATCTGCGTCCAAGTTGTCGGCGCGAATCGTCGCCGAGGCGTCCTCTTGGCTCGCCGACTCAGGAAGCACCGTCAACGTCCCTTTCCCGCCCATCCGTATCGAGACCTCGTCGCCTTTGTTGACGTCGTGTTCCTTAGCCCACTCCGCCGGAAGCGTCATCGCCAGCGTCGAAGGGCCCAACCGCTGTACCTTACGCGTTTCCATATTACATCATATCCTTGAGTGACCTTAATCCTCACTATATGTGAATTATATATTCTGTATTTTATACGTATTGTTCGGTATATCGTGGGTATGTTAAAATAATACTGCGCAGCCGTGTCTACCACTCAAGTTATCTCGGTTGTTCACGCCAGTTCCGGATTCTCTCACACGATCCGCATCATCCGTCGTTCGAAGCGACCGATTCGGACCTTCGTCCACCCTCCGAGTTCGGCGTCGAGGTCGGGATCGTCCGTATCAACGCGGAGTTCGCCGATGGTGTCGAGTTTCGAGCGCGAGGCGACGATCACGACGTCGCAGCGGCGGATCACGTCGGGCGAGAGCTGCGGATTCCCGCGACCGAACACGAACCCCTGTCCGCCGATCGGCGAGACGACGACGACGTTCTCGCCGTCGGGACCGAGCGCGTCCAGAATCTCCGATTCGCTCGCGTCGAGAGCGAGCACTTCGCCCTCACGCCAGACGTCGACGCCGAGCGGCGACCCCTCGAATCCGAGTTCGGCTTTGATCGCGCCGACGGTGCTCCCGGGGCCGAGTACGAACGTCTTGTCACTCTCGCGGATGTCGTCTGCGACGCCCGCCGCGAGCGCTTCCACGTTGCCGCCGCCGAGTTGCTTCGACGACTGGAGCTCCTCGGCGACAGGGACGTGGGCGATCGCCCGCAACTCGGGATGGACCTCGCCCGCGCGGTACTCGTCCTCGTCGATGTCGAGCACTTCCCGGCGTTCGGTCCGCTCGAAGGTCGCGACGACGTGAGCTGCGTCCTCGGGCGAGACGGCGAAGACCGACGAGTACACTTTCACGCCCGCCGGAACGCCCAGAATTGGCGTTTCGGTCCCCTCCACGGCCGCCGCGACGTCCGCGGCGGTTCCGTCGCCTCCGACGAAGAGCACGAGATCGACGTCGGCGTCGAGGAACGCTCTCACCGCCCGCTCTGTGTCCGCTGCGGTCGAGTCGCGTGAGTCGTCCGGGGAACCGAGCACTTCGGAGTCGAATCCGGCTTCCCGGGCCACGTCCGCGCCCATCGGCCCGCCCCACGTCACCAGGTCGAACCCGTCGTTCAGCTCGCGGAGGTGTTCGAGCGCCCGCTTCGCTCGGTCCGGTGCGCGCGGTTCCGCGCCGCGGCGGCGCGCCTCCTCGACCTTGCCGTCGGTCCCCTTGAGACCGACGCGACCGCCCATCCCCGCGATGGGGTTGACGACGAGCCCGATTCGCATACCCGAACCCAGCGTCGGTGCGTGCAAAAGCCCGCCGGTCGAGCGGACGCCCGCCCGTCGGCCCCTCGGTCAGCCGCGCCGTCTCCGGCCGCGCCGCATCCGACTCCTCTCCGACAGTGTGCGAGGATGCGTCGATTCGAGACCGCTCGACCGCCGCCGACAGTATGAACGCTTAAGAACTCCGTCCGGGAACTGGGTGATATGATTCCACTCGCAACCGAGGGAGCGTCCCTCCCGATCGCGGAGACCGGCGCGGTTATCCTCCTCGTGAGCCTCGCGATGACCGCCGGTTGGCTGTACTACCTGTATCGATAGCGCCCTCCTCGCCGGGAACGGCGAGAGGGGGACGGGACGGCGACCGATCGTCCGGCGGCGGACGACCGCGGTTATTCTTCCTCGATGAGATCGACGCGCGAGGCGAGCCACGCGGCCGCCTCCTCCAGCACCGATTCGTCGGTCGCGGTGAACTTCACCCGGACGGACTCGCCCGGGTAGCTTCCGACCGTCACGTCGTAGCGCGTCTGCACCTCGGCGAGCCGGTCGACCAACTCGCTCTCGGGTTCGTCGACGTCGACGACGGTCGTGAACGTCGCCGTCCCGTGGAACTCGTCGGCGATACCCTCGAACATCGCTTTCATCTCGCTCGGGACGCCCGGGAGGACGTAGATTCCCTCGACGACGGCTCCGGGGGCGACGCCCTCGGTGTTCGGGAGCATTCGGGCCCGAGCGGGGAGCTCCGTGGTCCCGTCGACGAGCCCCTCCGCGGAGTAGCCGCCCTCGCCGGTCAGCCACTCGCGCGCCTCTTCGTGCGGCTCCAGGTTGCGGCCGACCGCGGCGGCGACGCCCGCCATCGTCACGTCGTCGTGAGTCGGACCGAGACCGCCGGTCACGATGACAGCGTCGTGTTCCGCGCGATACTCGTTGACGACGCGGGCGATGTCGGCGACGTCATCGGGTATCGTCGTGACGCGCTCGACGGCGACGCCGCGGGCGGTCAACTGCCCGCACAGCCAGGCGGCGTTCGTGTTGACGGTGTCGCCGGTGAGAAGCTCGTCTCCGACGGTGACGACTGCGACGTTCATACCTCTCGTAGCCCCGAACCGGACAAAAGCACAGCGCCTTCCGAAGACGGATCGAAACCGAAACAGTCTGTCAACACATCCCCTGCAGCGTCCTGTCAGCGCATTCTCGGGGGCGGCCCGTCAGCGCGTCCCCGCAGCGTCCTGTCAGCGCATCCCAGGCGGCGGTCCGTCGTCGTCATCGTCGTCGATCTCGACGTCGATCCCCATCTCGTGTCGCTGCTCGCGCAGCCGATCGATCTGCCGCCGGTAGTACAGCAGTCCGCCGCCGCCGATCGCTCCGACGAGCAAAACGATGCCGCCGAAGATGTAGAGATCGCGCTGGAGGTAGAACCGAACCGAGATGTGGTCTGTCGTCACCGGGTCCGCCCAGGCGATGTGGACGCGGTCTCGCTCGTCGATTTCGGTGTCGTAGTTTCGCGGGGAGACCTGTCCGAACACCGGGAAATCGATCCGACGGTTCGGCGGCAACACGACCTCGTAACTCCCGTCGACGTACGTCGGCAGCGTGAACCGCTTAGGCGTCCCGCCGCTGGTGAACGCCAGCGAACCGCCGCTTTCCGGCGCGTCGTCGGGGAGTTCCACGATCGTCTCATCGCGCGTCTGCCGGACTTCGCCGCTGCGGTTCCTGATCTCGGTGCCGGTGATGACGGTTCCGTCGGGGTAGCGGTATCGGACTGCCTCGACCGGCAGCGGGTTCGTCCCGCCGAACCCGTCCTCTCGGTACAGCTCGATCGTCGAGCTGTTCGTTTCGAGGACGGCCCGGAACTGCGTGTTCTCCTGGATCGTGATATGGGCGTTCCGCTCGGTGTCCCACTCGTACCCGTCGGCGGGCTCGCTGTCCAGCCGCTCGGCGTCGACGGGGCCGGTTCCGATGCCGAGACAGCCGCTCGTGATCGCGAGGAGGGCGAGACAACCGGCCGCGAGGAGGAGTCGTCGGTTCATTCGTGATTTCGGGCGGTGGTGGGTTGTGGTCTGTAGCGCGTTGTGATCTGTGGCGCTTGCTCAGCCGGTCAGCACGCACTTCAGTTCCGATCGGAGATACGATCCGATGCTGGCGAGCAGCCCCGGCGGATCGGTGCTTTCGGGGCAGACGATGCTCTGTTCGAGGAGTCCGAGCCGTTCGACGGTGATGATGTCGTTGGCGTGTCCGGCGCGGTTCACCGTCGCGCGCACCTCGCCCCGGGTCGCGCTGTTGACGTTCACCCGGCCGCCTCCCTCCTCCCGCGTCCAATCGTACAGCCGGTCGCGGGTCTCGTCCGCCAGTCGCGGCGTCTCGCCAGCGACGAACCGCAGCGGCGTGTGCTGGACGACGCCGAACCGGTCGCGGATCTGCGACGGCGACCCGGTCCCGAGACCGAGCTCGTCGCGCTCGATCCGAACGGTGTTGCCGTTGCCGACGTCGAGCACCCATCCGTCGTCGTCCCACGAGTCGAGCGTGCCGACGTACGTCTCTCCGTCCTCGTGATCGGCCGTGATCTCCCCCCACGACTCCGCGAGGAGGTTCCCCGCGACCGTCGCGTCATCGCCCGTGAGTTCGACGTCGACGAAGTCGTCCTCGCGGACGTCGATGGCCCACTCCACGTCGAGTTCGCCGACTTCGTTTCCCACGAGCGAACCGAAGCTATCGAGGGCGCGCTCGCGGGCGTCGCCCTCGACGTAGCATTTGGTGGCGAGAACGACCATCAGTCGTCTCGACCCACGTCGACGTTGAGTTCGTCGCGAAGCTCCTCGATGCGGTGTTCCATCGCGACGACCATATCGTCGTTCTCCATCGGTTCCAGCGGCGCGCCCGTCTCGGGGCACTGGAAGCCCTGTTCCATCGCCTCGGAGAACTCGAAGCGAATGCCAGCCGGTTCCGAGAGGTAGAACTCGTGGGTCCGCTCGTATTCGAGGCGCTCTTCGAGCGCGTCCAGCAGGCGGAGCATCTCCTCTTGGAGGTTCTCGGGGATGTTCTCGTAGTGGAACGTCCAGAGGTAGGTGAGCCAGCCGGAATCCTCGTCTCGGACGCGGCGATACTCGGCCAGATCGTTCTCGTAGAGGATAAAGAGCGCCCGCCTGACGTCGTTGAGTTCGAGACCCAGCTCCTCGGCGAGTTCCTCGTCGGTCACCTCGCCGTCCGGGGGGGCAGCCGCCACCGGCATCCCCGTCGGTCCGACGAGCTCGTGGAGGTACTTCTGGATGACAGGGTCGTTCAGCAGCTCCTCAAAAGCCATTATAAACAGTTGCGCCGCTCAGTCGTTTTAAAGTTGCGGATGCGGCCCCGACGACTGCGTTCACGGTTCGTCCACCGATTCATCGCCGTTGACGACCCGCTTTCCGCGCGCTTGCGGAATCACGCTGCGCTCGGCGTCGACCCACTCCCGTTCGAGTTCGCGGCCCTCGAACAGGTGATCCAGAAAGACGGCCAGCCCCGCCACCTCCGAGTGGGGCTGATTCGTGACGCCGACGTTCCAGTCGGCCGCCTCGTACACCTCGAACGGGACCTTCTCGCCCCCGACGACGACGAGCAGCGGCTCCTCGCGGTGCGCGTCGCGGACGTCGCCTTCGACGTCCTGGATCCGCTCGCCGTACATCGTCAGGTGGACGACCGAGCCGTCCCAGTCTCGAATCGTCGCGTCCAACTCGTCGGTGAGTTCGACCCGGAAGGGGCCGCCGAACCGGCCCGTGATGTCCTCGACGGTTTCGAGCGACTGTCCGGCGTTGTCGGGGAAGATCACCCGATCCGCGCCGAGCGCCCGCGCCGTGAGGCCGACGTGGGTCGTCATCCGGTCGTCCCGACCGGGTCGATGGCCGTAGCGCAGGACGGCCACCGCTGGTTCTCCGTGCATACTCCCCTCCAGACGCGGCGGGCGCTAAGGCGCTTCGCTTCGGTAGTCGATGTCGTCCGCGGCGGACCGACCGCCGGAGCGAAGCGCTTGCTTACGGAAAGGAGAACGCACTTACCCCCGCCGAGTGCACCTCGAATATGCACCTCTCCGACAAGCGGATCGTCGTCACCGGCGGCGCGGGTCTCGTCGGCTCGCACCTCGCGCGTCGCCTCCGCGAGGACAACGACGTCGTCGTCGCCGACGACCTCTCGAAGGGAACGCGCGAACGGGTCCCCGAGGGCGTCGCGTTCGTCGAGGCCGATATGACCGAACAGCGAGACGTCGCTGACGTCATCACCGCCGACGTCGACGTGGTGTTCCACTTGGCGGCGTACACTGATACCAACTACGCCGAGCCCCGCAAACTGTTCGAGGAGAACACCGAGATGACGTACAACGTCCTCGAGCGGATGGACGAGGTCGGCGTCTCCGACGTCGCCTTCACCTCCTCGTCGACGGTGTACGGCGAAGCTCCCCGGCCGACCCCCGAGGACTTCGCCCCGTTGGAACCGATCAGCGTCTACGGCGCGTCGAAACTCGCCGACGAGGGGTTGCTCTCGACGTACGCCCACGCGAAGGACTTCACCGTCTGGTGCTTCCGCTTCGCGAACATCGTCGGCCCGAACCAGCGCGGCAACGTCATCCCGGATTTCATCGAGAAGCTTCTCGATGACCCCGAAACCTTGGAAATCCTCGGCGACGGTCGCCAGGAGAAGTCCTACCTCCACGTCACCGAGTGCGTCGACGCCATCTGCCACGTCGTCGAGCACGCCGACCGCGCGATGAACACCTACAACCTCGGCACGCGAACGACAACGTCGGTCACCCGGATCGCCGACGTCGTCGCCGACGTGATGGGCCTGAACCCCGACTACGCGTACACCGGCGGCGACCGCGGCTGGGAGGGCGACGTCCCGAGGATGCGGCTCTCCGTCGAGAAGCTCTCGGGACTCGGCTGGGAGGCGGAGTCCTCCAGCGACGACGCGGTTCGTCGCGCGGCCGAGGAACTGTACGAGGAACTGCGGGCCGAACACGACGAGGCCGCGTCCGATCCCGCAGATTCCTAGCGAGGGACCGCAGAACGGCATCGCTTTCACGCCGGATCGACTACCTCCTCGCGTGCAGTTCGTCGGCTACGACACGGGCGGTCCAGACGACACCGACGCCCCGGGGCTCTACGTGAGCGACGCATCAGCGATCGGCGATCTTGACTTCGTCACGCTTGACCCCGGAACCGAACTCGCCTACACGCTCGGGGAGCGCCGCTGCGCCGGGACGATCACCGATGAGGGCCACGTCTCCTGCTCGAACCCGAGCGCGCCGTACTGCCCGCAGCACCGCTCGACGTGGGTCTGTGCGAAGTGTACGGGCACGTGTCTCAAAGACGAGATGGACTGCGTCGAACCGCACGCCATCTACCTCGCGGCGTTCGCGCCCGACGTGTTCAAAGTGGGCGTCACGAAGGAGTGGCGGTTGGAGACGCGCCTGCGGGAGCAGGGAGCGGATCGCGGTGCGCTCCTGCAGACGGTCTCTGACGGTCGGATCGCCCGGGAGCGCGAGGCCGAAATCGCCCGGGAGATTCCGGATCGCATCCGCGTGCCGACGAAGCGGGACGGACTCCACCGCACGGTCGACGACGACGCGTGGGACGACCTCCTCGGCCGGTTCGACGTCGACGGGGCGGATCGCTTCGATTTCTCGTACGGGCTCGACCTCCGAGACCGACCCGTCGCCGAGACGATCGCGACGGGAACGGTCCGAGGCGTCCAGGGTCGGCTGCTCGTGCTCGATCACGCGCGGAGCACCTACGCCGTCGACCTCCGGGACCTCGTCGGCTACGAGGCGACGCCGGAGGCGACGACGCGCGACCTGCAAGCGAGCCTCGGCGCGTGGGGTTGATTTGGGAACCTGGGCCGCGACGCCAAGTAATTCGAACAAATTCGGATGAATTCGGTATCAACAACGGTCTACTAAATGACGCTGCGTCCCGTGGGATCGGAGTGAAATGAACCGAAACGCAATCGCGAGCCTGCTCGTCGCGGCGCTCGTGCTTCTCGCCGGGTGCACAGGAGGGATGACCGGGGCAGAAGACGGGACCGCGATGGACGGGACGTCCGACGGTGCATCGACCGCCGGAAGTGCGGAGGGAACGACCGGAACGGTGAATCTGTACATCAGCGACGAACAGAACGCGATCGGCGACTTCGAGCACCTCAACGTCACGATCACCAAGGTGGGGCTGAAGCCAGCCGAGGACGACGCTGATGAGGACGATGACGCCGACGAAGAAAACGCGGAAGACGATGACGCCGACGATAGCGACGAGACAGAGGACGGTGACGAATCGACTGACGACGGAGGTGATACCGTCGACGGCGACGACGCAGACGCCAACCAGACGACGACTGACGCGGAAGATGACGCTGATGACAGCGTCGACGACGATGATGCCGACGAAGGAGAAGACGCGGACGAGGAAGAAGACGAAGGAGAAGACGCGGACGATGACGACGACCGCGAGTGGGTCGAATACGAGGTCGACAACCGGACCGTCGATCTGACGCGTCTACAGGGCGCGAACGCCACGAAACTCTCGGAACTCGACGTTCCGAACGGCTCCTACGAGAAGGTGTTCGTCTACGTTTCCGACGTGAACGGCACGCTGAAGGACGGCAGCGATCAGCGCGTGAAACTCCCCAGCGGAAAACTCCAATTGAACTCGGACTTCACGGTCGGTAACGGCGAGTCCGTCGACTTCGTCTTCGACATCACCGTCGTGAAGGCCGGACAGAGCGGGAAGTACATCCTCAAACCGGTCATCTCCGAATCGGGGACCGACGTCGAGATCGAACGCGTCGACGACGATGACGACGAAGATGACGAAGATGACCGCGACCGCGAGGATCGGGCGGAATCCGCGCTGAACGCGACGTTCCTCGACGACGTCGCACCCGGAGAGAACGCGACGCTACGCGTAACGAACAACGGGTCCGCGATAGAAAACGCGACCGTCGACGTCGACGACGGTCCGTCCGGAACCACCGATGCGAACGGCGAATTCGTCGTTTCGATTCCCGATGACGCCGACGAACTCGAAATCGAGGTCAGTCACGGCGGTGCGGAGACCGAATTGGAGTTCGAGTTCGATGAGAGTGGGGATGAGGTGGACGACGCGGACGACGCAGACGAGTAGGACCGGCCCGAACCTCTACCGATGCCTCGGCCGAAAGCGCCTGAAATTGCGGATCGTCGCGTTTGCTGACACTGCGCGGCGTTCGTCCTTTTTTGTAAGCGGCGTTGCTCGCGACGTGAATACGGTATGAATGGCGGACGGCGGGATTGCCCGGCGTTCCGACGCGGGGAATCCCAGTCGCCTCCTCCACCCCGCGATCCTCCGAGCGACGAACGTTCGCAGGTCCGCTGCTCGCTTCCGCGCCTGGCGGGGTACCGGCGACGAATCACCTCGAGCCGACCCTGCGGCCGGTGTCGGTGAACCGCTGTCCCCGAAGGACGAGGTTTCGACGTTGGCTTCCGGGGCCCGCACCGGTCTGACCGGACGCCCCCGAGTTCGGTCCCCGCTGAAGGCCGAAAATGCGGGTAGAGAGCAGGGCCTAGCTGCCCGACCTAGTCCGGATTCAGGTAGACCGGGATCACATAAGGGGCTTTCGACTCATCGACCGCCGTGATCGAAGGACGCCGTGCGGGTCGCGGGCGAAGCGACCGGCGATCAGCGGGCGTTCGACACTCGCGTTAGGGTAGAATCGCCCGAGCGTACGCGCCAGCGGCGACGGCGACGACCGCCGAGCCGGTGACGACGAGCCACCGGTGGTTCTCGATCCACGCGTACTCGGCGGGGAAGCTGAAGAGCAGCGTCGAATCGATCGAGACAGCCCACAGCAGCGAGAACAGGAGCATCGCGACCGCCGCGACGAGCGCGACGCCCGAGAGGGTGATCGGATCGGAACGCTCCTGCGCGCCCGCGAGGAAGACGACGACGGTGAGCAGTGCGAGCACGCCGACGACCGAGACGCCGAACGGTCCCGACGCGTAGTACGCCGCGACCCCGGTCCCCGGCGCAGAGATCACGAGCGCGGGGACGAACACGACGCCCGCGAGGAGGAGACACGCCACGGCACCGAGCTTCGGAGCGATCGAGTCGAGGTCCACGTTCATATTCCAGTGTCGACACGGGGTGGGTGTAAGCGCTTCGAGAGACGATTCTCGCGTGGGAAGCGCGTTCGCGGTTCCAATTCTCCGAAAGGGAAACCGGTAAGCCACCGCCCCCACGTTCTGGACTATGGAGCGCGTAGCGATCATCGGCGCGTCGATGACCCAGTTCGGGCAACGCGAGGAGTGGATCCGCGAGTTGCTCTCGGAGGCCGGTCAGGCGTGCCTCGAAGATGCTGGTGTCGCACCCGACGCCATCGAACACCTGTACGTCTCGAACATGGCGAGCGGCGAGTTCGAGGGCCAAACCGGTATTCCGAACGCCCTCGCGCACGACCTCTCGGCGATTCCGGCCTACACGGCTCGAATCGATCAGACCTCCTCGTCCGGCGGTGCGGGCGTCTACGCCGCGTGGCAGTCGGTCGCCTCCGGTGCGTCCGAGATGACGATGCTCGTCGGCGGCGAGAAGATGACTCACCGATCGACTGCCGAGGCGACGGACGTCATCGCGTCGCTGACGCACCCCGTGGAGTACAAACACGGCGTGACGCTGCCGTCCTTCGCCGGGCTGACCGCCCGCGCCTACCTCGAAACGTACGACGCCCCGCGCGAGTCGCTCGGCAAAGTCGCGGTGAAGAATCACAGGAACGGCGTCGACAACCCACACGCGCAGTTTCAAAAGGAGGTCGACCTCGACACAGTATTGGAATCACCGGTCGTCGCCGACCCCCTTCGACTCTACGATTTCTGTCCGATCACGGACGGGTCGGCGGCGCTGCTGTTCTGCCCGGAGTCCGTCGCCCGCGAGTACGCCGACGAGTACGCGGTCGTCTCGGGGATCGGCGGCGCGACCGACACCCACGTCGTCCACGAGCGCGCGGACCCGACGACGATGGGCGGCGTCGTCAACTCCTCCGAACAGGCTTACGAGATGGCCGATATGCGGCCCGAGGACGTCGACGTCGCGGAACTGCACGATATGTTCACCATCCTCGAGTTCCTCCAATCAGAAGACCTCGGCTTCTTCGAGAAGGGCGAGGGATGGAAGGCGGTCGAGGAGGGTGTCACCGATCGCGACGGCGAACTGCCGATCAACACGTCCGGCGGCCTCAAGTCGAAGGGCCACCCGCTCGGGGCCTCGGGCGTGGCACAGGTGTACGAGATCTACAAACAAGTCGTCGGCGAGGCGGGCCCCCGACAGGTCAAGGCCGAGGCGGCGCTCGCCTGCAACGTCGGCGGGTTCGGCAACTGCGTGACGACGACGATTCTGGAGGGTCAACAATGAACGAGGATCGCGAACTCGAATCCGACGGCGGATCCGACCACGTGATGGAGGCGTATCGCTACCCCGACGGGAGTCTCACCTACCCCGGCCACCCGCTCGGCCCCGGCGGCGAGGAGCCGACCGGCACCGTCGACCTGAGCGAGTACGTCGCCGAAGTGATCACGTGGACGACGTCGACGGCGACGCCGCCGGGCGTCCGACAGCCGAATACGCTCGCGATCGTCGAGTTCGACGTTGAGGGCGAACCCGTCCGCGCGATCGGGCAGGTGACCACCGAGGAGATCGAAATCGGCGACGAGGTCCGGCCGGTCTACTGCCAGGAACTCCGCGAACCCGGCGCGGGAATCAGAGAGCCCGCGAGCCAGGAGTGGGACGGCTTCCGATTCGAACCGGTCGAATAACGGCGATCAGTTTTCGCGGCGCACAGGCGGCAGACACCCACGCTTTTGCCGCTGCCGGGCGTCAATCCGGGTATGAGCCTCAATTACCGACGACTCGGCTCGACCGGCACGAAGGTATCGGAACTCTGCTTCGGGACGTGGCGCTTCGGCCGCGAGACCGACGGCGTCGTCGAGACGACGAGGGACGAAGCCCACGAACTGCTGGACGCGTTTGCCGACCGGGGCGGCAACTTCATCGACACCGCGAACGTCTACGGGACGCCCAGCGGCCGCAGCGAGTCGTGGATCGGCGACTGGCTCGCCGACAGGGATCGGTCGTCGGTCGTTCTCGCCTCGAAGGTGTACTTCGGATTCGACCCCGACAATCCCAACGGCTCCGGCCTCTCCCGCACGCACATCCGAAACCAGATCGAAGGGACGCTCGACCGCCTCGGGACCGACTACCTGGACCTGTACTACATTCACCGCTGGGACGAGGAGACGCCGATCGAGGAGACGCTGTCGACCTTGAATCGGCTGGTCGAACAGGGGAAAATCACCTACCTCGGGGCGTCGACGATGGCGGCGTGGCAACTCGCGAAGGCGCTGTGGAAATCCGACGTCAACGGGTGGGAGCGCTTCGAGGTCACTCAGCCCCTGTTCCACGCGGGTTACTACGAGGACGTGAGCGAGTACCTCGACGTCTGCGGCGATCAGGGCCTGGCGGTCTGCCCGTACTCGCCGCTGGCTGGCGGCTTTCTCACCGGTAAGTACGAGCGCGCCGATCCCGACGATCCGACGCGAGTGATCGCCCCGGATGGCTCCCGCGGATCGATGGACGACAAGTTCGACGACTACTATCTCTCCGAGCGCGGCTGGCGCGTCCTCGACACCGTCAGGGAAGTCGCCGAGGAGGTCGACGCCTCGCCCGCGCAGGTGGCGCTCCGCTGGCTAATGGACTACCCGGACGCGACGGTCGTCCCGATCGTCGGCGCGCGTACGGTCGAACAACTCGACGAGAACGTCGGCGCGGCCGACGTCGACCTCTCCGGTTCCCAGTGGGACCGGATCTTCGAGGCCCGGTACGCCGACGACGGACGTCGGTGGGGACATCGAGACTGAGCCCTCGATTCGGCGCTCGTCGACGCGCTCCGATCAGCGTCCCTCTCGGACGCGGCGGGTGATCTCGTCGACGTCGTAGTCGTCTTCGGATTTATCCCAGACGACGTCGCCGTCGACCGCGACGGTCAGCACGCCGTGGTCGCCGGTCACCAGCGCGACGCGCTCCAGCCGGTCTCCGAACTGTTCGAGCAGCGCGTGTTGGATCTCCTCGGCGCGCCCCAGGAACCCACAGGGCACGCAGTATTCGATCTCGATGTTCGTCATACCCGTCCCTTGGCGGTGGATCGAATTAAGCGCGTTGTGCGGGGCAAGCGCAGGGCCGGTCTGTGCTCTCGGCGTCGGGGTTTTCAGAGGTAGCTTTTTGTTTGTCTAACGCTAACTACTAGTTTGGTATGTGTTACCATTCCCAGCGGCGGGAGGCGCTGGCGAGGTTGGGACACGAGACTGGCCCGCAAGAAGCGAGCGATGACCGATTCGACGCCGCGGAGTCGCGCGACTCCGACGGCGAGCGCGAACGGAGCGAGGAGCACCACCCCGAGAGACCTGATCCGGAGACGACGCGACGTCCCGAACCGGTCGGCTTCGCCTGAGAGGGGCGGTAGCCGCCCCACCAGGTGAGATTGTCGACGTCTCGATCGCCCGGACCGCCCGGACTCATTTTTTGGCTGAACCGAGGCGACCGCCGACGCGCGGCCGCCAGTACAGGAGCGCGACGGTCACGAGAAAGACCGCCGTCGAGATGTCGTACGAGAAGCCCAACGCGAGGGTGGCGACGGCCGATCCGCCGCCGAGCGCGCCCGTCGCGAGAGAGGCGATGAACGGCCACGTACAGGACACGCACGAGAAGAGGCCGAGGAGCCCCGAGATGGCGGACTCGGCGGCGTCGATCACCGTCGCGTAGACGAGGTACGAGAGGGCTAGGTACCCGACGACGCGGGCGGGAACGAGTCCGACGACCACGTACGGGGTCGTCAAGACCGGCGCAGGGCCCCACCCGGGCGGCAGCGGAGCCAAGCGGGCACCCCACACGCTTTGTGCGGCCGGGAGGGTGACGAGGCCACCAGCCGCCGCGAGGAGGGCGAAGTAAAACACGGCGACGGCGGCGGCCCGCCGTTGAGTCGTCGGGTCCGTCGGCGCGACGTCCGTCTTCCAGACGGCGACGACTCCGACGAGGATCCACGCGAGGCCGTAGAGCGCGTATCGCGGTTCCGTGAGGACGACGTTTGTCGACACGACGTACACGAGCGAGCCGATGACGAGCGTGTTGAGTAGAAGTCCGACGCGGAGCAGGTCGTCGCGGAGCGGCGGCGAGAACGCGGCGGAGACGTTCATAGCACTAACGCGTCGATAATGACCGCGAGCAGCAGCGCCCCGAGGTAGGCGTTCGACGCGTGGAACGTGCGGAACGCCGCTTTTTCGGTCTGTTCGTAATGCAGGCGGACGGCGAAGTAGAGGAACAGCCCGCCGAAGACGACGCTCGTGAGCGCGTACAGCAGTCCGAGCGCGTTCATCGACGCCAGCGCACCGGCGGCGACGAGCGTCGCTGCGAGGTACCAGAGGACGTGTTTCCGGGTTTCGGTCTCGCCGCGGACGACCGAAATCATCGGGAAGCCGCCGCGCTCGTAGTCGTCTTTGTACGCGAGCGCGAGGTTGTAGAAGTGTGCGGGCGTCCACAGGAAGATGATCGTCGCGAGCGCGAGCCCGCCGAGTCCGATCTCGCCCGTGACTGCCGCCCAGCCGATGAGCGCGGGGAGCGCCCCGGCGGCCCCGCCGATGACGGTGTTCTGGACGGTGTTCGGTTTCAGAAGCAACGTGTAGACGACGCTGTAAAAGAGGATCGCGGCGACGCCGAGGACGGCCGCGAGGGGGTTGACCCACGCGAACAGCGCGACCGACCCGGCGGCGAGAAGCAGTCCGAACGCCAGCGCGTTTCGGACGGGGACGAGATCGGTCGCGAGCGGTCGGTCGCTGGTCCGCTGCATTCGTCTATCGATGTCGCGCTCGAACACGTGATTAAACGTCCCCGACGCGCCGATCGAGAGGACGCCGCCGCCGAGCGTCGCGAGCACGACGGGAACCGTCAGGCCGCCCGTCGTGGACGCCGCCAGCGCCATCCCGGCCGCCGCGACGAGACAGAGCAGCCACATCAGCCGGGGCTTGGTCAGTCTGACGTAAGCTTTCGCCGTCGCGATCAGCCGTTCGCGCCGATTGCTCGGAATCTCCGGTTTGTAGGAGCGCTCCAACGGCGGCGCGAGGTCGACGCCGTCGACCGGTTCCTCGGAGGGGTCGCCGGTTTCTCGCTCCAACGTCCACGCGAGCGCGGCCACGAGCGAGACGAAAATCCCCATTCCGACGGTCAGATGGACCGTCGAGAGCGTGCTCCCGGCACCGCCGAGTGCGACGAGCGCGCCGAGCGCGGCCTGCACCGGATAGAGCAGTCCCGCGAGTAGCACTGCGGCGAGCACGCGCCGATCGACGGCCGCCCGAATCCCGACGACGAGCGTCGTGACGCCGAGCAGTCCGACCGCGACGGCGGCGAGTCTGTGCGCGACGGCGAGCCACCCGACAGTCGACGTCGGCGTCGTCCAGCCGTTCCCACAGGCGGGCCACGCAGCGCACGATGCCGCGGCGTCCGTCAGCGCCGAAGTCGCGCCCACCAAGAGGAGGAGATAGACGCCGATAGCCGTCGCGGCGAGCAGGCCGTGAAACCGGTTGTGAGTTGCGATCGACCCCACGAAATACACCTACAACCAGTTGGGAACCCCCGTACTTAGGAGCCTCGCTTTCGACGACCCCGATCGGGCGTTTGACGGGGGCGGCGGTGGCGAAAGTCAGCAACTATTTACGTCACTCCTCCTAACTTCGGATCGATGCGAAAGACCCGTTTGGCACTCGTTTCACTGCTCACGGTCCTCGTGGCGGGCCTCGCTGCGGACCCGGTCGCCGCGCAGACATCCGCCAGCGCGGAGCTCATCAACGGGCTGAACAATAAGCTGCTGTATATCGCCGTTCCCGTTACGCTCCTCGTCGAGGGCATCCTGATCTACACGATCGTAAAGTTCCGGAACAACGACGAACCGACGCCGACGAAAGAGAACCGCCGACTGGAGATCACGTGGACGATCGCGACGGCGATCATCCTGCTGTTCGTCGGCGTCGCCTCCTACGGCGTTCTCGCCGACGAGAACGTCGCTGGCCCGCCGGAGGTCGAAGACGCCTCGGGCGAGCCGGTCGTCGTCCACGCCGAGGCGTTCCAGTGGGGCTGGGAGATGTCTTACCCCGAAGAGGGTAACGTCACCACCGGCACCGAAATCGTCGTTCCGAAGGACCGCCCGGTGGTGATTGAAGTGACATCACGCGACGTGATACACGGCTTCCACGTGCCGGACCTTGCGTTGAAGGTCGACGCGATGCCCGATCAAACGAACACCATCAGGACTGTCGCCTACGAGGAGGACGTCTATCAGGGCTACTGCACGGAGTACTGTGGGGTCGCCCACTCGCAGATGTACTTCACTATGGAAGTCGTCTCGGAGGACGAGTACCAAGACTGGCTCGACGAGCAGCAGAGTAGCGAATAGCGAGTTCCGATTCGTCACCGATCGGTTTTGTTCTCTTCTCTCTCGAACGGCCGAGTCCCGACTCCAGCGTTCGGGAGTGAACGTCGGAAACGGTGAGCCAAGCGCCGAACAGCGGGACTTACGTTCCGCTTCCGCCGCAGCCCCGAGACTCGAGGATTCGGTCGATGATCTGACCGGTAGACAACAACTCATCGTCGTAGCGTGGTTCTCTCGCGGACGCGCGAGCGACCTCACAGTCGATGCCGCGTGACGCGAGCGCGTCACGGATAGCGTCGTCGTCGTGGTGTTGGTCGTGGCCGAGGACGATCACGTCCGGGTCGATGCGTTCGATCGGAACGAAGATGTCCTCGGTGTGCCCGAGGTGGGCCTCGGTCACGACTTCGAGCGCGTCGATGACGTCTCGTCGCTGCCGATCCGGGAGCACAGGCGGTTCCTTGTGCGTGACGTTCTCCCGCCGGGCGACGATGACGTGCAGTTCGTCGCCCATCGACGCCGCGTCCGCGAGGTAGTGCACGTGCCCTGGGTGAATGAGATCGAAGGTTCCTTGGGCGACGATTCGGCGGGTCACCGGCGGTTTCCTCCGAAATCGCGATCCCGGTCAGATTCCGCGTAATCGGATGCGGTGTAGTCGATGTCGAGGTCCGCCTCGGTGAAGTCAAAGAACTCCTCTGGGTCCGGGAGGTCGACGTCGAGCACCTCCAGCTCGCGGACGTCGCCGTTCTGATCGAACGCCTTCCAGTCCCGCGGGCCGTACGGATGACCGAGAATGATGTGAACCTCGCCCTGACCGAACGTGTCGAGGTCGGCGTCGCTGGGGCGAAGCACGCCGTTCGGGTGCGAGTGAATCGAACCGACCGCTCGGAGATCGTTCGGGATCATGTTGTTGTCGACGGTGGCGCTCACCGGGTTCGAGCGCGTTCCGGGGACGATCAACACCTCGGTGATGACCGTCCCGGAGCGATCCAGATCGAAGTTCGAGGCGTCTTCCCCGCGCAGAAACCCCATATACTCGTTCGGGTGGGTCTCCTGTGAGGCCTCCCGTGCGAAGTCGAGTGCGTCGGCAGCGATGCCGAGCACGCCGCTCGACCGGAAGAGTCGCATAGCCGGATCTCGGGGTCGTCTCCTTCTAAACCTTTCGAGGACCGCGCCCATTCCGCACGGTAACGGTCCCTGTCTCTGGACGCCTCCGACCTCGACCGCCGGGAAAATCCGATTTCGACCGCCGGGCACCCCTCACCTCGATCACTGGCGGTCCGACCGTTCCGAGCGGTTCGATGACGAGCGCCGTTCGAGATCGATTGTAAAGTCTTAACCGCGACGCACCACTTTTCGCCAGTATGACTGCCGAAAACGCCGGGGATTCCGGCGGCGAGTCCGCTCCGAATTCGGAGGGCGACTCGCGACCTGTCGTCTACGACCTCGCGCCGAACTGCACGCTCGAAGACGTCGAAGCGGGGGAGCGCTACCACGCCGTCGTCAACGGCGTCGTCGAGTACGGCATCTTCGTCGACGTTTCGGACGAAGTGTCGGGACTCGTCCACGAGTCGAACCTGAACCGCTCCTACGAGGTCGGCGATCGCCTGACCGTCACGCTCGAAGAGATCAAGGAGAACGGCGACCTCGCCTTCGACGCCTTCGAGGAGTCGACGTACCAAACGGTCGCCGTCGACCACGAACCGGATATCACCCCGGTCGAGGAACTGAGCGCGGGCGATACCGTGCACGTGCAGGGGCAGGTCGCCCAGATCAAACAGACGGGCGGCCCGACGCTGTTCCGCCTCGTCGACGAAACCGGCATCGTCTCGGCGGCGGCCTTTCAGGAAGCGGGCGTTCGCGCGTTCCCGGCCGTTTCCGTCGAAGACGTCGTTCGGGTCGGAGGGACCGTCGAGTCCCACGACGGCTCGCTCCAGATCGAAGTCGACTCGCTCACCCGACTCGACGACGAGACGTCGGCGGAAGCGCGGCAGCGCCTCGACGCGGCGCTGGACGAGCGTGCCGCGCCCCCGAGCGTCGAACCGCTCGTCGAGTGGCCCGCCTTCGAGAAGCTCCGATCCGACCTCGAAGCGCTCGCGCGGCTGCTCCGACGGACCGTCTTGGAGGGGCGGCCGATCCGCGTGCGTCACCACGCCGACGGCGACGGGATGTGCGCGTCGGTGCCGGTTCAGCTGGCCTTGGAGAACTTCATCGAGTCCGTCCACGACGACGAGGACGCCCCGCGGCACCTCATCAAGCGACTCCCCTCGAAGGCCCCGTTCTACGAGATGGAGGACGTCACGCGCGATCTGAACTTCGCGCTCGAGGGTCGCGCGCGACACGGCCAGCGCCTCCCGCTTCTGCTGATGCTGGACAACGGATCCACCGAGGAGGACGTCCCCGCCTACGAGAACCTCGCACACTACGATATGCCGATCGCGGTCGTCGATCACCACCACCCCGACCCCGACGCCGTCGATGACCTCCTCGACGCGCACGTCAACCCGTACCTCTACGACGAGGATTACCGGATCACGACCGGGATGATGTGCGTCGAGCTCGCGCGGATGATCGATCCCGACTTGACCGATAACCTGCGGCACGTCCCGGCCGTTGCGGGACTCGCCGATCGCTCGAAGGCGGAGGCGATGGAGCAGTACATCGCGCTCGCAGAAGCGGAGGGATACGACCGCGAACGGCTCCTCGACGTCGGTGAGGCGCTCGATTACGCCGCCCACTGGCTGCGCTACAGCGACGGACAGTCGCTCGTCAACGACGTTCTGAACGTCGGCTGCGACGACGACGCCCGACACCGCGAGTTAGTCGAGTTCCTGGCGACTCGCGCCGAGCGCGACGTCGAGCGGCAGATGGACGCCGCCGCCCCGCACCTCGAACACGAGCGGCTCGACTCCGACGCGCACCTGTACACCGTCGACCTCGACGAGTGGGCGCACCGCTTCACCTACCCCGCGCCGGGCAAGACAACCGGCAAGCTCCACGACCGCAAGGTCCGCGAACACGGCGAGCCGGTCATCACGATCGGCTACGGTCCCGACTTCGCCGTCCTCCGCTCGGACGGCGTCCGCCTCGACATCCCGCGGATGGTCGCCGAACTCAACGAGGAAGTCGTCGGCGGCGGCGTCTCCGGCGGCGGCCACCTCGTCGTCGGCTCGATCAAGTTCGTCAAGGGGATGCGCGAGTCCGTCATCGACAGCCTCGTCGAGAAGATGGCCGAGGCCGAACTCGACGAGGAGCTCTCCTCGCAGGCGATCGTCGACACCGAGATCTGAGATCGCCGTCCGCGACTCGCGGTCCGTGCGATTCGCTTTTTATTCGAAACGCACCGTCCGACGGAGGACTGATACCGCGATCGCGACACCCGAGAGCGCCCCGAGCGCCAACGTCGTCCGCGTTTTCCAATCTGATTCGGATGCGCCCGCACCCCCGTTCGTCGCGGACGCCTCCCAGTCGGCTTCGAACGTTCGCCCGTAGTAGTCCGCCGGTTCCGACCCGTCGAGCGCGAGCACGACTTCTCTGTTCTCCCCCGTCGCGTGCGCGTTCCAGTTGAGACTCCCAACGAGAACGGTTTCGCCGTCGATCACCGCCCCCTTCGCGTGCACCTTCCCGAAGCGACCCCTCGGCTCCGCGATCCGCACCTCGATCGGGAGGCCGCGCGCTCGCAACTCCGCCGCCCGCTCGACGACCCTCCGGTTCGACTCCCGGTCGTACCACGCGTTCGAGAGCAGCACCCGGACGCGGACGCCCCGCTCGGCGGCGTCGACGAGCGCCCCGAAGTACGCCCCGTCGGGGTCGAGCCGCGGGGAGAGCACGTCGACGCGCACCGCCGCGCTCGCGATTGACGCGCTGACCGCACCGCCCGCGTTCCCGGGCGCTGTCAGCACCCGAACCTCGTCGACGGCGACGGACGCTGGGTCGAATTCGGGTTCGTAGGTTCCCGTCGCGGGCGATTTCTCGACGAACGCCGTCGCCGCTCGGTGCTCGCGCCACGGCACGGCGTCGATGCCGTCGGCGTCGTGGGCAAACACCGCCGCGAGTTCGGCGGCCGTTCGCTCGGAGTCGACGCGAACGCCCCACCCGCGGCTGTCTCGTCCGCCCGTCCCCGAGGGCTTCCAGTTCTCAGTCATCACCAACGCTGTCTCGTCGGCGACGGCGTACTTCGGGTGGTGGAACGCGAATCTCGCGTGCGGCCCGTCGATCACGCGGACGTCGACGCCGCCCGCGACCAGTCGGTCGAGTTGCTCGCGCTGGGCGGTCGTCATCCCGCCGACGGGCCCGCCCTCCAGCAGTACGCGAACCCGGACACCGCGCTCGGCGGCCGCGAGAAGCGCCTCCGCTGCGCGCGGTGAGGCGAACGTGTACCCCGCGAGCAGGATCCGCTCGTCGGCGCGTTCGAGCGTCTCCATCGGAACGTCGGGCGCATCTGGGAGGACGAACGCCGTGGCGCTCGCCGGTCCGGTGGCGACGACCGACCGCGGCGTCAACCCCCGCGGCGTCCACTCGGTCGTCGAGGCGTTCAGCCGCTCGCCCTCCCGCGCTCGCTCGTATTCGAGTCGGTCGACCGCGGCGTCGCCGCGCCGGAGGACGAGTTCCTCGCCCCCGTTCGAGAGTGAGAGTCCGGGTTCGACCACCGGAACGTCGACGAGTTCTCGTGTCGCGTTCGGATCCGTCGAGAGGGCGACGACGCCGTCCGGCGGGACTCGCACCGTCGACTCCCCGTCGGAGAGTGTCAGGTTCGACGCGCCCGCAGCGTCGACGACGACGTACTCGCCGCTGTCGCCGTCGGCGACGGGATCCGGAAACGCGGCGACGATCCGCGGGTCGGTGTCGGCCGGGGCGGCACTCGCCGGTGGGGCCGAGGCGGCACTCGCCGGTGGGATGACGGCGAGCGCGACGAGTACGAGCGCGCAGACGGCCCAGCGGCTCAGCGATGGCGACGGACTGGGGAGTGGCTCGCGGGGCCGCTGTCGCGCTCGGGGTGACACGGCGCGTCTGGCCGCCTATTCGGATATAAACCCTCGGCGGGAGAACGGAACGGAGAAAGCGGCCGGGTCAGGCCGTCGGCGTCTCTGCGTCGGCGTCACCGAGCGCGTCGGCGGCCAGTTCGGACTCGTGCTGGACGAGGTAAGAGCGCTCGTCGGTGTACTCCGCGGCCGCTTCGAGCGCCTCCTCGGTTCCGATCTGTCGAAGCGCCCACGCGGCAGCCGCGCGGACGGTGTCGCTGTCGTCTTCCGCGAGCGCGTCGGCGAGCGGGTCGACGGCGCGCGTGTCGCCGATGAGTCCCAGCGCGCGGGCGACGTACGGCCGGACGTTGTCGTTGTCCATCTCCAACTTGTCGGCGATCGCCTGGGTCGCCTCCGTCGAGCCGATCTCGCCGAGCGCGCGGAGCGTCACCTTCTGGAGGGCGGGATCGGAGTCGGCGTCGACGTATTCGACGAGCGTCTCGACGGCCTCCTCCGCCCCCTCGCCCATCCGACCGAGCGCCTTGATTGCGGGCTTGTCGCGGCGCTGGGCGAGCCCGTGCATCTCCTCGAAGGCGTCGGGGTTCGCCATCCGAATCAGCGCGTCCATACAGTGCTCCTGCATAAACTCCGACTGGAGGCTGTCCTTCGCGAGCAGGATCATATCGACGTGATCGCGCTTCTCCCACTCCTTGAGCGCCGACAGCTCCGGCGGGTAGTCCTTGTAGTGACCGAGCACGTCGTAGAAGCCCTCGGCCATCAGCTGCTCGTTGACCTCCAGATCGTCCCACTCCTGGGCCTCTTCGAGGCCGGTTTCGAGCGCTTCGGTCGCCTCTAGCAGCGCCGCGATGGTGTCGGCGTCCTCGTCGGCGTCGAGGTCCGCGCCCTCGACCGCCGCGACCGACTCGTCGAGTGCGGCGACGAGCGCCTCCTCTCGCTTCTCGCCGCTCTCGTCCTCGTCGGCGTCGCTCTTGCCCTCGTCACCCTCGTCGACATCACTCCCGTCGACCTCGATATGGGCGTCGAGCGTATCGCTGACGTCGTCGGCGAAGGCAGCGACGACATCGACGATCTCGGATGCGCCCCGTTCGGTCCAGCGCGTCTCCGTCACCTTCGAGCGCGCGGTCTCGATGTCGTCGACGACGTCGCTGCCGTACGGACCGCGCTGCGATTCGAGATCGTCTCGGACGTCGGAAACGCGCGATTCGAGTTCCTCGCGTGGGTCCTCCGCGTCGTCGTCGTCCTCATCGACCTCGGGCAGGTCCGCCGCTTCGAGATCCGACTCGATCCCGTCGAGATCGGCTTCGACGTCGTCGAGGTCGGCCTCGGTCTCGGCGGCTTCGAGGGCGGATTCGACGCCGTCGAGGCGCTCGTTCAGGGTTTCGGGCGTCACGTCTGTGGTGTCGTCGGACGCCGCCGCGTCGGAATCAGCGGCCGTCTCGTCGTCCCCGTCGCTCATATGCCTGATATCCGTCCGTACCCGAAAAGAGCGTTTCCCTTCTGGTTTCCGGACCGCCCCGTCGCTGAAAGCGCCGATCGGCACGTTCTAAGCCCGTCCGATCCCAATTCGGGGCGATGACGACGCCGACCGAGGAGCCGACGGACGACTGGGACTCGAACGCCTACGACGGATCGCACTCCTTCGTCTACGAGTACGGCGCGGACGTCGTGGGTTTGCTCGACCCGCAGCCGGGTGAGCGGGTCCTCGACCTCGGGTGCGGCACCGGCCACCTGACCCACCAACTCGCCGACGCGGGGGCGGACGTCGTCGGGATCGACCGCTCAGCGGAGATGGTCGAGACCGCTCGCGAATCGTACCCTCACCTGGAATTCCGCCGGGCCGACGCTCGCGACTTCGACGTCGAGGAGCCGTTCGACGCGGTCTTCTCGAACGCGGCGCTGCACTGGATCGACGAGCAGGACGCCGTCTGCGAGGCGGTCGCCGACGCGCTCGTCCCCGGCGGGCGCTTCGTCGCCGAACTGGGTGGGAGCCGAAACGTCGAGGCGATCGTCACGGCGGTCGCGGCCGAACTCGTCGAACGGGGATACAAGCCCGCGCCGGAGCCGTGGTACTTCCCGACCGTCGGCGAGCACGCGACCACGCTCGAAGCGCACGGGTTCGAGGTCCGCTACGCGCGACTGTTCGACCGGCCGACCGAACTCGACGACGGAATGGCGGCGTGGATCGGGATGTTCGGCGATCGGCTGCTCGCGGACGTTCCGGCGGACCAGCGCGCGGACGTGATCGACGGCGTCGAGGACCGCTTGCGCGACGAGTTGTACCACGACGGCGTCTGGACCGCCGATTACCGTCGGCTCCGGTTCGTCGCGGTGCTCGATGCGTAGGCGTTCGGGATTGCGGGCTTACGCGTACGTTTCGAGATACGTCTCCGCCAGCGCGTCGAGCGCCTCGTGGTGTTCCGTCGTGTGCGGCGCGGTCAGCGGCGACACCGACACCCGGCCCTCGACGACGGCGCGCCGGTCCGTTCCCGCCGGATCGGGGAGGTCATCGGCGCGCATCCGCTCCCAGATGCGATCGTGCAGCGTGACGGTCCCGTTACCGTCGTGTTCGGCGGTCATCTCGTAGAGCGTGGAGGGAGTCGTGATCTCGATCGGTGCGGGGTCCCCGCTCTCGTCGGCCAGCGGCGCGTTGACGTTCAGATACTCCGCCCGTTCGAACACCCCGGCGTCGAGCGCGTGCCGGAGCAGGTACGAGGTCGCTCGCGTCGCGTTTCGGAAGTCGGCGGGATCGGTCGCCTGTTCGTGCCAGGGCGTGTCGCCGCCGCCCGGAACGTACAGCGACGCGGCGATGGCCGGGACGTCGAAGAACGCCGCTTCGACGGCCGCGCTCACGGTCCCGGAGCGGCCGAGGACGTACGCGCCGAGGTTCGCGCCCTTGTTACAGCCCGCGACGACGGCGTCGACGTCGGGGCAGAGCGATTCGAGACCGGCGACGACGCAGTCTGCGGGGGTCCCGTCAACGGCGTATCCCAGTTCGTGTTCGCGCACGCTGAACTCGTTCGAGAGCCTTCGACCGACCGCGCTCTGGTCGTCGTCCGGGGCGATGGCGATCACGTCGGCGAACGCCGAGAGCTCCTCGTACAGCGCGCGGAGGCCGACGGCGTCGATCCCGTCGTCGTTGGTCAGGAGAACCGAGAGGGAGTCGCTCATACGCGGTGCTTTGTGGGACGAAAGAAATGTGTACCGCTCGGACGGGTGCGCGACAATTCGGAAGGGCTGTCTCGACCGACGCGGTCGATTGTGGAAGGACGCGGTCGATTGTGGAAGAACGCGGTCGAACGTCAAGCCACGCGGTCGACGAACGTCTCGTCGTCGACGACGAGGTTGTACGCGCGCTCGTCGTCGTTCCACAGACAGAGCACGTTCTCGAAGGCGAGGACGTCGCCGTAGGCAGCGAGAAGCAGGTCCTCGTTCAGCCCGTCGCGGACGGTCGAGACGGCGTAGTGCTCCACCGCTTCGCTCCCGTCGCTGACCTTGAACAGCGGATTGCGGTCGTCGGCGTCGGTCAGGTTCCGGCTCAGTTTGGTCGCCAGAAGGTCGATCCGATTGGTGACGTGTCGCTCCATCTCGGCCATCTTCGCGTGGCGATCCGGATCGGCGCGGACGTCGACGCGACGCGTCCCGTCCGGTCGGACAATGGCGTAGGAGAACTGCACCGTCTCGTTCGTGAACGTGCCGTCGCCGGGCGTGCGGCCGCTTACCGGCTCATCACGATCGACGGCAACAGCCTCGCCCGCCTCGTCGAGCCGTCGCTGGAACGCCGGGGCCGCGATATCGTCCCGCCGGTCGAACGACCAGCCGCGGTCGCTGGGGGCCTCGCCGGGCCACAACCGGAGCGTCGGCGAGTAGACCGAACGGGGCGAGTCGGCGGGGACGAGCGCGCGCTCGACGGTCCGCAGCCCGATACTCGTGTTCTGATCGGCGGGCGCGAGCGCGACGAAGGAGCCGTCGCCGTCGACCGCATCGAGGTACCGCGCGGCGACCGCTTCGGGATCGTCGAGTTCGTTCAACACGTTCGCGAAGACGACGAGGTCGGCGTCCGCGCCGATCGAGTCGGGATCGAACTCCTCGGCGGTCTCGCGGTGGACCGTCGTCCGGAAATTCCGTCCCGTCTCCTCCAGCACCCGTTCGAGAACGTCGGCGGCGGCCGAGGGTTCGACGGCGTGGTAGTCGACGAGGGCGTCGTCCGGGAGGTAGTCGTGCAGGCCGAGCGCAGGCCCTCCCACGCCCGCGCCGACGTCGAGAACGCGCAGCGTCCGCGGGAGCAACTCCCGCTCTGCGAGGTCGTCGAGGACGTAGCCGATCGCGGCGTAGTAGTCCGGCAGGTGATAGACCGCGTAGCCCGACGCGGCCACTTCGTCGTACTCGACGGGGTTCTGTCGGTAGTAATCCTCTTTCAACCGTCTGATTGTCTCCCGGAGGCGATCACCGCTCTCGCCGCGGTGCCAGTTCGCTCCGTAGCGCTCGACGAGGAGGTCCTCAACGGCGAACGTGTATGGTTCGGGGAACGCTTCCGGATTCCATCCGGGCCGCGGGGCTGGCTCCTCGCTCGCGGGAACGAACGCCCCGTCCGCGCGCTCGCGGAGCCGGAGGTCGAACGCCTCTTCCCTGAGCGTCTGGCGGACGACCGCGGGGTGCGGGGTTCCGTCGATGTACTCGTGGATCTCCTCGGGGTCGACCGGGCGGACGTTGCGCAGGTACTTCGCGTTCGCGCGGACGGCGTCGCGATCGATCACGACCGGTCCTCGCGATAGCGATCGCCAGCCTCCTCGTACAGCTGTTCGAACGCGTCGCCGTCGGCGTCGGCGATGCGGCGGGCGGCGTCGGCGACGTCGTCGGCTCCCTCGAACGACTCCTGGATCTCCCGGTAGACGCGCGGGGTGCCCTCGGTCACGGTTCCGACGAGGTCAGAGAGCACCCGCGAGATGGGTGTCGCGAACTCCTCTCGTACGTTGTCGGCCGCGAGCGCGTAGGCGAGAACCGCGGTGTGTGCACCCGCCTGAACCGTCTCCATCGCCGAATCGTGCTCTTCGGGATCGGTCTCGAAAACGTGGTTTCCGGCGTCGCCGATCGCGTCGAGTATGGCTCCCGTTACCGGACCCTCGGCGTCGACGACCGCGGCGACGTTGCCGGGGGCGTTCTCCGGGGCGAAAAGCGGGTGGAGACTCACCCGCTCGCGCTCCGGAAGGTGCGCCCGCATCGCTTCGACGGGTCCGGCCATCACGCCCGTCACGTCGACCATCGCCCGCGAGGCTCGCTCCGCGTGAGCTTCGACCGCCGCCTCTGCGGCGCTGATCGGGACCGCGAGACAGACCGCATCGAACGTCTCCGTCGTGTCGAGTGCGACGGAGCGGCCGCCAACGGCCTCCGCAGCGCTCGCTGCGGCGGACGGTTCCCTGTCCGCGAACGCGACGCTGAACTCCCTCGCGAGCGTTTCGCCGGTCCAGCGGCCCATCGCGCCGGACCCGACGACGAGTACCTCCATCGCCGCCGACTACGCGCCGCCGCACTCAAAAGGGGTTCGGTGCGATGGTGGTCGGTTCCGATCTCTCGCATCTCAAATTCACGTGGATTGACGATATTGATTCCGCAGTAGATATCAAGTATGATACCCAGAAGCGTATGTTTAACCGGATTGCGCAGTAATGATTGCTGGGGGAACGAAATCTGCATCGTTACGACACCGATAGGCCGATCGAACTGGGGGAACCCTCCGCTGACGCCCGGGTAGACGGACCCGGGCGGTATGGGGACGAAAGCGCGCTTAATTGCCCTATAACAATACGCACGTAAGGACAGCAGACACTGATGAAATTTCCCACGGTCCCTGGGAGAGACACGCACGGGCGTCGATTGACGTTGCCCGACGACCTCGACGGAGAGCAGACGCTATTGGTCGTGAGTTTTCACCAGCGACAACGCTCACTCGTGAACTCGTGGCGGCAGTTCGCCGCGGAGTTGTGCGGCAAATTCGCCCACTTCGCCTACTACGAACTCATCGTCGGTAGCTCCGGCGGGATGCTCCCGCCGAGCGTCGCCGGTGGGATGTCGCCGACGAACGCCAGACAGCGCGTTCACGATAACACGATCCTACTCTCGGTGGACAAACAGGCGTTCCAACGCCGACTCGGAATCGTCGGCGAACAGACGATCTACGCGTTCCTCGTCGAGGACGGGCACGTCGTCCGACAGGCTGCGGGCGTTATCACACCGAAGACCGCTGAGGCGCTCGAATCGCTGTTGGAAGCCTACCGCGACGAGAAGAACCGCCAGTCGAACAGCTCTGAAAGTCCCGGCGAATCGTCAGTCTGATCGCCAGTTCGCCCGCGCTGTTGTCGACTTCTCCAATTCAGATCCGTAGTTCGATGACCTGTTCGGTCAGATTCTCGTGTCCGTCTTCGGTGACGACCACGAGGTCCTCGATGCGGACGCCGCCGACGTCGGGGTCGTACAGGCCCGGCTCGACCGTCACGACGTGTCCCGGTTTCAGCTTGCCGCCGTCCGGCGAGAGCCGGGGCAGTTCGTGGACGTCGAGACCGACGCCGTGGCCCGTCGAGTGGATAAACCCGGTTTCCGCCCGCGGATCCGATCGTAGCGTCGGCAATCCCGCGTCTTCGTAAACGTCGCAGACGACGTCGTGAACGTCTCCTCCGGTCACGCCGGGTTCGATCGCCGCCACGGCGGCGTCGAGCGCCTCGTGTGTCAGGGCGAACCACGATTCGAGCGTGTCGTTCGGTTCTCCCTTCACGAACGTCCGCGTCATATCCGCGTGGTACTTCGACGCCTTCGAGCGCGGGAATATGTCGACGATGATCGACTCGCGGGGCCGAAGCGGTCCGCTTCCCCGATCGTGCGGGTCGGCGGCGTCGGCCCCGCAGGCGACGATGGTCTCGTCGAGCGCACAGCCGTGTCGGAGCAGCGTTACCTCGATCTCCTCGCGGACGCGCTCGCTCGTGAGAACCCCCGCATCGGTGCGGAGCACGTCGCCGCCGTCGGGACCGCCGCCCGCGTCGATCTCCGCCTCGCGAAGGAGCGCCTCCGCGGCGTCCATCGCCGCCTCGTTGGCGCGTTGGGCCGTCCGGATGTGCTCGATCTCCTCGGGCGTCTTTCGCGCGCGGATCTGGGTCACGACGTCCTCGGTTTCGGGATCGACGCCGACGCCGCGTTCGCGGAGCCGATCCGCGGGACCGAGCGGGAACCGATCGGGGGTCGCGACGCGCTCGACGCCGAGATCGTCGAGCCACGCGGCCACGACCCGCACGTTCGCTTCCTTCGCCCCGTGTTCGGCGGCGAGTTCACGGAAGTCGTACTCCGCCAGCCGCGACACGTCGTCGGCGCGGCTCTCCCGCTTCGCGCGGCCGAACTCCAGCGCCGAGACGAGAAGCGCCGTCGTCTCCGGCGTGTAGACGGTCACGAACGGGTCGGGTGCGTCGAATCCCGAGAGGTACCGCTGCGTCGAGTCTGCACTGTCGGCGTCGACGAGGTAGCCGTCCAGCCCTTCGTCGGCCAGAAACGAGTCGAGCGAGGAGAGGTCCGGATCCATAGGTGGTGATCGGACGCGGGCGGATAAAGGATGTCGCATACGTCGCACCGGCGGACGGCACGATCGGACCACAACCGTATTACGGACGCGATGCGGTTGTCGGAGTATGGCTGTCGAGAACGTCATCTGGCCGCGCTACCTCGACGCGTCCGTCTCTCGAAACGACGGTCGTCGTGTCCCGCTTGCGGAGGCCGTCGAGGAGCCGACGGTCGACGAGATCGCGCAGGCCGTCCAGCAGATCGGCTACGACGCCGTCATCGAGCGCGACGTGACGCATCCCCGCGAGTGGGACGCCCGGGGACGCGTGCTCGTCAAGGGCGCGGAGGACTCGACGAAGAACGACCTCGTACAGGCGGTCGCCGCCTACGTGGGCATCCTTCGGGACTGACGATGCAGCGACTCGGAACCGTCTCGCGGACGGCGCAGAACCTCCTTATCGTCCGCTGCGACGACGCAGAACATCCCGGAATCGGCGCGGAAGCCGTCGACGAATCGCTCTCGACGGTCGGCCGCGTCGTCGACGTGTTCGGGCCGGTGTCGCGCCCGTACGTGGCCGTCACGCCCGCGGGAGGCGTCAGCGCGGCGTCGGTCGTCGGGAAACGGCTGTACGCGCGGTGAGACGCGGTGAAACCGTTCCCCGTTTCTCTCCCTTGGAAAACACAACCCCCATAGTGGGGCGGTCGAATTGCTCTCCTATGCGAAAACGCGTCGCCGCGGGCGTCGGGTTCGCCGCCCTGCTGTTTCTCCTGGTACAACTCGGTGCGCTGGCGCTCGTGCCGACCTTCTACGAATCGGGCTATCAGACCGTCGAGGACCCCTCAGATCCGACGAACAGCCTCGTCTACATCGTCGCGATCCTCGTCGCCACGGCCGGGATGCTCGCCGCGTTCAAATACGACCTCGACTGGGTCGTCAGAGCGTTCGTCGTCGTCGCGGCCGCGTCGATCGCGTGGTACGTCTTTTCGGTGTTCCTCCCGCCGCTGGCGGCGATCGGCGCGTCGATCGCCCTGGCCGCGCTGCTCGTGATCCATCCCGAGTGGTACGTCATCGACGCCGCGGGCGTCCTGATGGGCGCTGGCGCGGCCGGGTTGTTCGGGATCAGTTTTGGGCTGCTTCCCGCCATCCTGCTGCTCTCCGTTCTCGCCGTCTACGACGCGATCAGCGTCTACGGCACCGAACATATGCTCGATCTGGCCTCCGGAGTGATGGATCTGAAGCTCCCGGTCGTACTCGTCGTTCCGACGACGCTGTCGTACTCGCTGCGGGACACTGACGCCGCGAAGACGGTTTCCGATGCGGGTCGGGACGGCGATGCCGACGTTGCTGCCGATTCCGATGCCGACGTGGCTGTCGATATCGAGGGCGACGACGGCGACGTGATCACCGCTGACGGCGAAGACGACGTCGGCGACGCAGACGGCAACGACACTGACGACGACGTTCGCGACGCCTTCTTCATCGGTCTCGGCGACGCCGTGATGCCGACGGTGATGATCGCGAGCGCGGCGTTTTTCCTCCCTGCAGACCTAACGCCGTCACTCGGTCTCGCCTGGCTTCCGGCGCTGACGTTTCCGGCATTGACGTCGATGGTCGGGACGTTCGCCGGGCTGTTCGTTCTCCTCTGGATGGTGTTGAAAGGGCGCGCCCACGCCGGACTGCCGCTCCTGAACGGCGGCGCGATCGGTGGCTACCTCGTCGGCGCGCTCGTGAGCGACGTCCCACTCCTGACAGCGCTGGGCCTCTGAGGCGGCCGGACCGGGTCTATTACTCGTCGTCCGGTTCCGCACCGTCGCGCACGTGGACGGCCATCCCCGTCTCGAAGTCCGCCATCGCGTCGGCGGAGAGCTCGGCGCGCCCCACCGCAAGCACGGTGTCGTCGTCGCGGACGACCGCGACTTCGTCGCCCGGCCTGACGTCGGGGTCGACGTCGCGGACGAACTTCGCGAAGGCGTTCTTGCCCTCGCGGACGAACGGCTCGCTCTCGTCGCCGACGACGACGCGGGCGGCCGGGTACCCGAGCGCGCCGACGAGTCGCCGCCCGCCCGCGACGCCGAGCGTGAACCGCCCGTCGGTGCCGTAGGAGACGATCCGACCGCCGGGTGCGACGATCTGTCGCGGGCGGCCGCTCGTCGAGCGGTGCACCGTCAGCGACTCGTCGCTCTCGCTCGGGAACAGCGCTTCGCCCGCGCCCGCGCCGAACTGGTAGTCGGCGATGGTGCGCAACTCCGCCAGCGTCTCGCCGTCTGCGTCGCTCATACCGCGTCGTTTCCGGCGGAGCGTCAAGACGTTCGCGGTCCGCGACAGACTACAGCAGGAACGTGTCCTGTCGCTCCGAGAGATCCAGGAACGTGTCGGCGGCGTCGATCAACTCCTCGGCGGTCGACTCCTTAAACGCCATCACCTCGACGCGGACGCCCTCGTGGCGGAGGTGCGAGCACAGTCTGGAAAAGTCGCCGTCGCCCGTGCAGAGGACGACGGTGTCGACGTGGTTCGCCAGCGTGACGGCGTCGAGGCTCATCCCGACGTCCCAGTCGGCCTTCTTCGACCCGTCGCCGAACGTCTTGATCTCCTTGATCTTCGGCTCGAAACCGATGTCGACGAGCGCCTCGAAGAAACTCTCCTCGTCGGGCGAGTCCGCGCGTACGACGTACGCGATAGCTCGCGTGAGTTCGCGTCCGGAGACGCCCTTCTCGAGAAGCGACGCGTAGTCGATATTCCGCGAGTAGAGGCTTTGCGCCGTGTGATAGAGGTTCTGTGCGTCCGCGAGCATCGCCACCCGCTGACTCGGGTGAATCTCGGTCATACTGTCCCTGGGGGCGGCATAGTACATGAATGTCCGGTCATGCGTTCGGTTCTCGCATCGAGGGCCCGCAACCGACGACGAAACCTATATTATTCACGAGCGTCCAACTCCGGGTGTGACTCGCGCCACGTCGACTTCGACGGATACGCCCCGTCAGGCAGCGACGCGTGGCCCATTTTTCATCGGTAAAAAACGCGCACCCTGACGCCACCGGCGGGAGTGGCACCCCCGTCTTTGGCGACCTCCGGGCGGGCGCGCACCGACGTTCGATCGCCGACCGGCGTCGAAGGCACGCGGCGACGAACAACCGACACACCCTACACGGTAGACAACAGTACACCCTACAACGATGACACAGATCGACTTCACCGGCGTGTTCCCCGCGATGACCACGCCGTTCGACCAGGATGGCGAAATCGACCACGAAACGCTCGCAGCAGACGCGCAGCGGCTCGAATCCGCTGGCGTCGCCGGACTCGTTCCCGCCGGATCGACCGGCGAAAGCGCGACGCTCACGCACGACGAACACATCGAGGTCGTCGAGACAGTCGTCGAGGCTGTCGACGACGTCCCCGTCGTCGCGGGGTCGGGGTCGAACTCGACACGCGAGGCGCTGAACCTCTCACAGCGCGCGGCCGACGCGGGCGCGGACGCGCTGCTTCTCATCTCTCCGTATTACAACAAGCCCGAGCAGGCGGGCCTCTACGAGCACTTCCGGACGATCGCCGACGAGGTCGACCTCCCGCAGATCGTCTACAACGTCCCGAGCCGGACGGGCCAGAACGTCGAACCGGAGACGGTCGCCGACCTCGCATCGCACGAGAACGTTCGGGCGTACAAGGCCGCTAGCGGCGACGTCGCACAGATCTCCGAGGTTATCGAGTACACCCGCGAGGAGGATCTCGCGGTGCTCTCCGGCGACGACGCGCTGACGCTGCCGATCTGCTCGCTCGGCGGTCGCGGCGTCATTTCCGTCGCGGGCAACGTCGAACCCGAGCGCAACGTCGCGCTCGTCGACGCCGCGCTCGACGGCGACCTCGAACGCGCCCGCGAGCTTCATTTCGAGCTCTCGCCGCTGTTCCGACAGCTCTTCGTCGAGACCAACCCGATCCCGGTGAAGGCGGCGATGGAGATCCGGGGTCACAACTCCGGTGCCCTCCGACCACCGTTGACCGAAATCGAGGCGGCGAATCGCGAAGAACTCGAACGCATCCTCGCCGACCTCGAGGCGAGCGACCTCCCCGAGGCGACGGAGGCCGTCTGATGGGCGGCGGCCTCACCGTCGCGATCACCGGCGCGAGCGGCCGAATGGGCGGTGAACTGCTCGCCGCCGCGGCCGACCGCGACGACGTCGGATTCGTGCTCGCGGCGAGCCGAACGCCCGAGGACGTTCCGAGCGGCGACGCACCGAACGCGCCGGACGCGATCGTCGCGGACGACGAACTCGGCGCGGCGATCGACGAGCACGCTGTCGACGTCCTCGTCGACTTCACCGTCCCCGAGGCCAGCGTCGAGTACCTCCGCGCGGCTGCGGACAACGGCGTCGCGGTCGTCGTCGGAACCACGGGCTACGAGGACGCGGGCGAAGACGCGCTCGATGCGGTCGCGAGCGACGTCCCGTTCCTGCGCGCGTCGAACTTCTCCCGCGGCGTCGCGGCGCTCCGCCGCGCGGTCAGCGAGGCGGTCTCGGCGCTCCCCGGCTACGACATCGAGGTGACGGAGACGCACCACAACGGCAAGCGCGACGCGCCCTCGGGCACCGCGCTTTCGATCCTCGACGACATCGATGCCGCGCGCGGAGCGGGCGGTGGCGGCGCCGCGAGCGACGCCGAGCGCGTCCACGGTCGCGTCGGCGACCAGCCCCGGGAGGGCGACGAGATCGGCGTCCACGCGCGACGGGCGGGCGACGTGACCGGCGAGCACGAGGTCCTCTTGGCCGGAAACGAGGAAGTGGTCGAATTGACGCACCGCGCCGGATCGCGCGGGATCTTCGCCGCGGGTGCGCTCGACGCCGCGGCGTGGCTGTCCGGCCGCGACGCGGGTCGGTACGATTTCGACGAAGTCTTAGACGCAGACGATGACGGCGACGACGGGGATACTGATTCACGATGAGTTTAGAATCCGAGGTTGACGATCTGTGGCAGCGCTATCAGGACGACGACGTCGACGCCGCGAGTGCGGGGTCCGCCGCGCGCTCGACGCTCGACGCCTTCCTCGAAGCCCTCGAAACGGGCGACGTGCGGGCGGCCGAGCAGGTGGGAGACAGCGGCCCGGACGGCTGGGTCGTCAACGAGTGGGTCAAGCGCGGCATCCTCCTCAACTTCAGCCTGCGCGAGACGCTCCCCCGCGAGTACGGCGACGTCACCTACTACGACGTGCTGCCGCTCCGCTCGACGACCGACCTCGGTGGCCGCGGAACGCGGAACACGCCGGACGGGACCGTGATCCGCCGCGGCGCGTACCTCGGCTCCGATTGCATTATGATGTCACCCTCGTTCGTCAACGTCGGCGCGCACGTCGGCGACGGCACGCTCGTCGACTCCTGTGACACGGTCGGATCCTGCGCGCAGCTCGGCGAGGGCGTGAAGCTCGGCGCGAACACGCTGATCGGCGGCGTGCTCGAACCCGTCGAGGACGCGCCTGTGATCGTCGAGGACGGCGTCTCGCTGGGCGCGGGCTGCCGCGTCACCTCCGGGTTCCACGTCGGCGAGAACACGATCGTCGGCGAGAACACGCTCTTGAGCCCGCGGATCCCCGTCTACGACCTCGTCGAGGAGGAGGTCATCTACGGTCATCTCCCATCCGACCGCCGCGCGTTCACCCGCTACGTCGAGTCCTCGCTGGGCGATCACGACCTCTTCGAGTCGGGCGCGTACAAGCCCGCGGTCGTCGCGCTCGATATCGAGGACGACACGCTCGATAAGACCCGCCGCGAGGAGGCGCTGCGGGAATGAGCGGGGGCGGCGACGGCGGGTCGGAGATCCGCCGCCTCGACGAGTGGAACGATGACCGACTCGTCGCGCTCGCCGAGGAGTACGAGACTCCGCTCTACGTCGTCGACCGTCGGAGGATAACGGAGAACTGCGCGCGACTGCGGGCGGCGTTCCCCGACGCGGACGTTCGCTACGCCGCGAAGGCGCACACCGGCCAGCCCGTGCTGCGATCGGTCCGCGAGGCTGGGCTCGGAATCGAGTGCGCCTCCGCCGGTGAGGTCGAACGCGCGTTCGACGCCGGATTCACCGGCGACCGAATCCAGTACACGGCGGTCAACCCGCCCGACCGCGACCTCGATCTCGTGACCGCGCGGTGGCGCGAGCACCCCGAACTGACGATCACCGTCGGCGCCGAGGACACGGTCGACAGACTCCGCGAGCGCGGCTTCGACGGGCGGCTCTGTATCCGCGCGAACCCGGGCGTCGGCGCGGGCCACCACGAGAAGGTCAGCACCGGCGCGAACGCGAAATTCGGGATTCCGATCGAGCGCGTCGCCGATCTCGCCGCCCGGTGGGCCGAGGAGTTCGACCTCGTCGGCGTCCACGCCCACGCCGGGAGCGGCATCTCCGGCGACGACCTCTCGGCGCACCGCGAACTGGTGAGCCGAATGGGCGACCTTTGTCGGGAAATCGAATCCCGCGTCGGGTCGCTCGAATTCGTCGACGTCGGCGGCGGGTTCGGCGTCCCGTATCGCGAGGAGGAACCGCCGCTGGACCTGGAAGCCGTGGCGGAGGCGACCCGCGAGGCGCTCGGAAACCTCGACGCGACGCTGTCGATCGAACCCGGCCGATACGTCGTCGCCGACGCGGGCGTCCTCCTGACGACGGTCAACACGGTCAAGCGCGCGCGCGACGCCACGGTCGTCGGCGTCGACGCCGGAATGACGACGTTGCTCCGCCCGGCGATGTACGACGCGTATCACGCGATACGGAACCTCTCGGCCCCCGAGGACGCCGAACAGATCGACGCGACGGTAGCGGGACCTATATGTGAGTCCGCGGACGTACTGTGTGAACACAGATCGCTCTCGCGTCCCGACCGGGGGGATATCCTGGCCATCGGGAACGCGGGCGCGTACGGATACGAGATGTCGAGCACCTACAACTCCCGGCCGCGGCCCGCGGAAGTCGCGTTGTCCGGCACGACCGTCGTTCTCGCCCGACGGCGAGAGACCCTGACTGACCTGACCGCACTGGAACAATGAGCGTACAGCACGACAGAGTAGCAGTAGAGAAGTACCACGGCACCGGCAACGACTTCATCGTCGTCGATGCCGTCGAATCGATCCCCGACCGACCCGCGTTCGCGACGACGCACTGCGACCGCGAGACCGGCGTCGACCACGAGGCCTCGTCGCGAACGGGCGCGGACGGCGTGCTCTTTCTGGCGCTGGAGGCCCGTTACTCGCCGCCGCGAGTCGTGATGACGCTCGTCCAACCGGACGGCTCCGTCGCCGCGATGTGCGGCAACGGCGCGCGCGTCGCCGCCGCGTGGGCGGCGGAACGCACGGGATCGACGGAACTGATGATCGATACGCCCGCGGGGACCAGACGCGCGGTCGTCGACGGCGACGACGTCACTATCGAGATGGGCGTCCCGAGGTTTGCACCGCGGGATGTACCGCTTGCGCGTGAGACTGAGTTGACCGAGGAAAACGTCGGGGACCTCGTCGTCACGGCGGTGAACACGGGCGTCCCGCACGCGGTCGCCATCGTCGACGACGTCGACGACGTGGATCTCGAAGCCGTCGCGCCCGCGATTCGGCACGCGGACGTCTTCCCGGAGGGAGCGAACGTCACGATCGCCTCACGGGTCGACACCGACACCAACGCAGAAGGTGCCCCCCGCTTCCGCCAGCGAACGTACGAACGCGGCGTCGAGGGCGAGACGCGCTCCTGCGGCACCGGCGCGGTCGCCGTCGCAGCGGTCGCAAAGCGGCTCGGCCTCGTCGACGGCGACGAGACGGTGACCGTCAGCCCGCCGGGCGGCGACCTTCGGATCACCGTCCCCGACGGCGAGTCCGCGACGCTCGCCGGACCCGCCGAACGGGAGTTCGTCGGCGAGCTCGACACGGTAATGCGGTCGATCTAGATGTCCGGAACCGTCGAAGCGTCGGCGTTCGACGCGGTTTCCTTCCTCGAAGCGGCCGTTCCGATCGCCTCGAACGACGACGTCGACGAGATGCGCGAGTTCCTCGTCGAGACGATCGAATCCCAGGGGATCCACGCCCGCGTCGACGACGCCGGAAACACGCTGGCGTCCAAGGGCGCGGCCGACCCCGAAACGCACCTCGTCTTCAACACGCACATCGACACGGTCTCGCCGCACGTTCCGTTCGAGCGCGAACAGGTCGACGGCCACCTCGTCCGCATCCACGGCCGGGGATCTTGCGACGCGAAGGGGCCGCTCGCGTCGATTCTCGCCGCCTTTTTCGCCGTCGAACCGCGCGAGGACGCCCGCGTGACGCTCGCGGTGACGCCCGACGAGGAACTGCTCTCGACGGGGGCGGCCGCCCTCGACCTCGACGCGGACCTGTACGTCGTCGGCGAGCCGACCGGACTCGACGTCTGTCCCGCGGCGAAGGGCCGCTTCCAGGGGACGCTGACGCTCACCGGTTCGGCCGCACACGCGGCGGAGGCAGATTCGGGCGTCAACGCGATCGCCGGGCTGGAGGGCGCACTCGCCTCGATTCGGACGTTCGACGCGGGCCGCGAATCACACCCGCAGCTCGGCTCGGCGTCGCTGACGCCGACTGTCGTCTCCGGCGGCGAGTCGACCAATCAGGTCCCAGCGCGCTGCGAGCTCGTTCTCGATCGACGGAGCGTCCCGCCCGAGACGGCCGAGGGGTTCAGAACGGAACTCGAAACGGCGGTCCGCAAGACCGTTTCCGAGGACGTCGGCGTCGCCTTCGATCTCACTGAGCGGCCGACGCCGTTCCTCGAAGCGTTCGCGACCGACGGATCTCACGAACTCGTGCGCACGCTCGCCACGGCATCGGAGCGGGCGGGCGGCTCGGGCGTCGTGCGGCCCTTCTCGGCCGCGACCGAGGCGTCGTACTTCTCTCCCGCGCCGGTCGTCGTGTTCGGGCCGGGCGTCCTCGCCGACGACGAGGGGGCCGTCGCGCACGCCGACCGCGAGTACGTCGACGTCGCCGACGTCCGACGCGCGGCCGCGGCGCTGACGGACGCGACGGACCGACTGGTCGGCGGAGCGTGACAACGCCTGACGAAGCGTGGCGTTCCGGGGCGTAGCCGACCGTCGGTCCCACGACCGTAACTGCCATACGCGCCCGGAGAGTTCTCCCCAGTATGTACGAGGCGGTCCACGCCTACCCCGACGGAGCCAGCACGGCCGCCCGCTTCGCGGCGACGGCCGAGCGCTACGGGTACGACGGCGTGGTCGTCCGCGCGGACGACGCGTCACCCGAGTACGGACGCCTCCGCGAGTCGCTTTCTGTCGATGTCGTCGACGCCGCGGAAATCGTCGCATCCGACCCACAGCACGCCAGCGGCGCGGTCGGCAACGCTCGGACGAAACACACGGTCGTCATCGTGGCGGGCGGGACGAACGCGCTGAACCGCTTCGCCGTCGAGCAGGCGCGCGTCGACGTCCTCGCGCGGCCGTTCGAGGGCACGGTGAACGGCGACGACCGGAACGGTCCCAACGGGCGAAACGGCAACGGAAACGGTGACGGCGACGTCAACCACGTGCTCGCGAAGGCCGCCCGCGACAACGACGTCCGGATCGAGGTGAACCTCGGGCCGGTGCTCCGCGACCGCGGCGGCCGCCGCGTCCGCCACCTGCGCAAACTCCGGAAACTGAAGCAGCTCCTCGATCACTACGACGCGCCGTACGTCGTCAGCGCGAATCCGACGTCGCACCTGAAGCTCCGAGCGCCCAGGGAGCTCGGGGCGGTCGGCGAGGAGATCGGCCTCGGCGCGGAGTGGACCCGCGCGGGACTCGAAGCGTGGGACCGACTCGTCGCTCGCAACCGAGAGCGGCTGTCCGAGTCGTTCATTGCCCCGGGCGTCGAACGGGGACGGTATGAAGAAGACGATTGACGAGCACGCCGAGCGCTTCTCGGAGCTGGCGTCGTCGTACGACGACGAGCAAGATTCCAGGGAGTACCTCGCGTGCGCCGACCTCGTCGTCGAGCACGCCGCCCCCGGCCCCGAGGACGTCGTCCTCGACCTCGGCACCGGAACCGGCGCGATCGCCCTCGCGCTCGCGTCGACCGCCGAGCGCGTGATCGGCCGAGACATCAGCGGCGGGATGCTCGACGAGGCCCGCTCGAAAGCGGAAGCTGGGGGAATCGAGAACGTCGAGTTCGGGGAGGGAAGCTTCCGCGAGCCCAACTACGACGGCCCGGTGAACATTGTCACCTCCAACTTCGCGATGCACCACCTCTCCGACGACGAAAAGCGCGAGGCGATCGCCGTGATCGCGGACCTGAACCCGCGTCGGTTCGTCCTCGGAGATGTGATGTTCTTCGGCGCGCCCGACCCCGACGAGCCGTTCTACAGTCCCGAGGTCGACGACCCTGCGACCGTGGGGACACTCGTCGACGCGCTGACCGACGAGGGGTTCGCCCTCACGGCCGTCGAACGCGTTCACGATCAGGTCGGCGTCCTCGTCGCCGAGCGCTTCGGCGACGCCAGCGAGCGGGTCGACGTCGCGACCGAAACCGGGTCGGATGCGACCGACGCTGACACGAACGGAAACGGCACTGATACGGATTCGAACGGCGGTGACACGGATGCGAACAGCACTGATACGGATTCGAACGGCAGTGACACGGACGCGAGCGAGGAGTGAGAGATGAAGCACCTTCCGAAGCACCTCCAGCCGCGCTGGCGCTATCTCGCGGTGGGGATCGAGACGTGGCCCGACGCCGACCTCGATCGCGGGTCGTTTCAGCGCGACCTGTGGTACGCGGCGCAAAATCTCTACGGCGACGCAGGGAGCGCCGAGGCCGACCTCACCGTGCTCTCGTTTCACTTCACCGAGGGAGACGGCGAGACGATCGTTCGCGCGCACCGCGGCACCGAGGAACGGGCCCGCGCCGCCATCGCCGCGCTCGACAGCATCGACGGCCACCCTGTCGGTGTCCGCGTCCGCGGGATTTCGGGCACCGTTCGTGCCTGTGAGGAAAGGTATTTGAACGGCCGGACCGGACATGGACAACAGAGAGACGTCGTGTTCGAGAACGAATCCACCCCCGCCGTCGTCCGCGACACCCGCGTCGACGTCGAGGTCGAAGAGGGATTCGCGGGCGCGACGCGGCTCGATTTCGAGTGATACTATGCAGGGACAAGCCCAACAGCAGGCATACGACCGTGGAATCACGATCTTCTCGCCCGACGGTCGCCTCTACCAGGTGGAGTATGCCAGAGAGGCAGTCAAGCGAGGGACCGCGAGCATCGGCGTCCGAACACCCGAGGGAGTCGTCCTCGCGGCCGACAAGCGCTCGCGCTCGCCGCTTATGGAACCGACGAGCGTCGAGAAGATCCACAAGGCGGACGACCACGCTGGCATCGCCTCGGCGGGTCACGTCGCCGACGCGAGACAGCTGATCGACTTCGCGCGGCGTCAGGCGCAGGTTAACCACCTCCGCTACGGTGAGGCGATCGGCATCGAGACGCTGACGAAGAACGTCACCGACCACATCCAGCAGTACACCCAAGTCGGCGGCGCGCGCCCGTTCGGCGTCGCGTTGCTCATCGGCGGCATCGAGAACGGCGAACCGCGGCTCTACGAGACCGATCCCTCGGGCACGCCCTACGAGTGGAAGGCGGTCTCGATCGGCGCGGACCGCGGCGACCTCCAAGACCACCTCGAGGAGAACTTCGCCGACGACCTGACGCTCGATGAGGGCGTCGGACTCGCGCTTCGCGCCATCGCGTCGACGAACGACGACGAGCTCGCGTCCGATGGCGTCGACGTCGCGACGGTGTCGACCGAAACGGAGGCGTTCGTCGAACTCACGAACGACGAGATCGCCACCTACATCGCCGACAACGACCTCGAACCCACCGAGGACGACGAGGACGGCGAAGACGCTGACGGCGACGAGGAGTAAACCGCTACGAGGCGGCATCCCCGTTCACGACGCTCCGCTCCGTCTGTTTCTTTAATCCACCCAGAACCGCCGTGGTTCGACGTCCACGCACTCACTACAACAGCCACGTGCCCACTACATAGCTACGCGTCCACTTCGACGTCCACGCACTCAATTTGACTTCCCGTGTTCCCGAGCCAACAGCTGAATCGGCGTCGACTGTGATACGAGGACCCCGTTCTCGTCGGCGACGACGAGTCGGCTCCGCTCAGTACTCCTCGTAGGCGAGATTCATCAGCCACTGGGAGAAGGCGTCGCTGTTGTGGTTGACTTCTTCCTCGCCGATGAAGGGCGAGAGCATATCCCCGGCCATCAAAAGCGAAAAGTCGAGGTCTCGGGCCGCCGGTTCGAGGTGGTAGGTGTTGTGGCCGTCGTACACCGTCTCCTCGCGCTCGATGAGGCCGAGCCCGGCGAGTTTTTCGGCGATTCGGCTCCCCTTCCGCGAGGAGATGTCGAGTTCCTTCCAGAAGTCGCTCTGGTGGATCCCTCCGGTCTCTCGGATGAATTCCAGTGCTTCGCGTTCGTCTTCCGAGAGGTCCGCTTCGGCGGCTCCTGCGCTCATACTCCTCACGTGGCCCGCGAGTCGTTTAAATGTGACTTTCGACCGGGCGGAACGACGTCTCACACGGCGGGCCGTCTGCGAACCGGAATTCGGACGTTCCGTCCGCAGACAGCGTCACCAGCGACGACGACCGCGTCCCGAAGCGTCGCTCTCGGTCGTGCACGCAGACGCCGTAGTCGTGATCGCCGAGCACGTCGGCCGCGCGGTCACGCCAGGCGGCAGAGTCCTCGGCCGCAATCGGTTCCAACGCCTCGCGAACGCGAACCGCGTTCGCCGCCTGTTCGGTCCCAGCCTCCGCGTCCCACTCGGGCTCGAAGGACTCCCCGTCGATGCCGACGTTGACGACGACGTGGACACCCGGATCCAGCTCTCGGACGCGCAGCTCGCCGTCCCACTCGAAGAGAAACGCCTTTGGGGGTCTCGAAGTGGCGTCGTCGATCCGCCCGCGCTCGGCGACGACGAGATTGAACCCGTCGTAGGTGTCCGCGTCGACGGCCGCTTCGACGACGGTTCTCGCGTCGTCCGCGCTCTCGGTCCCGAGGACGTCGCGGACGAGCAGTCCGCGCGAGCGTTCCCCACCGTTGGGCACGTCGACCCAGCGGTTCGTGACGCCACAGAACACGCCGGATTCGTTGTACCCGATCCACGTGCCGCCCGCTTCGACGTCGCGCGGAGCGACGAAGGACGGGTTCCCGTCGCTGACGGCCGGTCCCTCCGATTCGCGATCCAGCGACTCGTCGCGGTTGGCCGCCACCACGAGGGGAGCGTCTTCGAACACGCGCCACGCCAGTGTCAGTGTACACACGCCGTACCGTTCGCGCGGCGGCGAAATATACCCTCGGCTGGCGGCGAGAGCGGTCCATCGACGTCTCACGATCAGGACATCGTTCAAGAGGGTGCCGGACGAACGGTACGCCGAGATGTACGACGACGTACTCGTTCCCACTGACGGCAGCGACGGGACGGTGCAGGCGCTCGAACACGCGCTGGACATCGCATCGACGCGGGACGCGACGATCCACGCGCTCTCCGTGGTGGACAGGCGGCTCTATCTCGCCGCGGGCGAAGAGCAGAAGGAGACGTTGAAGGAGACGATGAAAGGGGACGCGCAGTCGGCAGTCGAACGCGTCGCCGACCAGGCTGCGGAGGGTGGCGTCGACTACACGACAGCCGTCCGCGACGGGGTTCCGTACCGCGCGATCCTCGAATACGCCGACGAGAACGACGTCGACCTGATCGTGATGGGAACGCACGGGCGCTCCGGGCGGGACAAACTCGCGAACCTCGGCAGCGTGACGGAACGCGTCGTCGAGAATACCCAGAAGCCGATTCTGGTCGTTCGGATGACCGACAGCTAGGCGTCGCGCGGCCGACAGTAACCGACGAGGATTTATATTCGATGACGGGGCCACACCCCGCGTGCGCTGAGAAACGCCTCGCGTCGGGCTGCGGTTGTTCGGCACGTCGACGTGGGGGTACGGCGATCCGGGGTGTTACGCCTCCTGACGATGTCGCCGACGCGGGTGCCGACTGTTCGCCCTTTGGCTCGGAACCGGCAACCCACAGCCGCGGCTCTGTCACTCACTTCTGTCGTGAGGAAACACCCGCTTCGCTTCGCTCAGTCGTGCCGAAAGCACCGCCGCCCGGTGAACACCATCGGAATCCCGCGCTCGTCGCAGGCGGCGATTACGTCCTCGTCGTTGACGGAGCCGCCGGGCTGGATAACCGCTCCGATCCCGGCCTCCGCTGCCTCCTCGACGCCGTCAGGGAACGGGAAAAAGGCGTCAGACGCCATCACGGCCCCCTCGGGGCTCTTGCCCTCGGCGTCGGATTCGGCCTTCATCGCGGCCAGTTTGACGGCGTCGACTCTCGACACCTGGCCCATTCCGACGCCGACGGTCTCGGTGCCGTCGGCGAAGACGATGCCGTTCGACTTGACGTGTTTGAGGACCTTCCAGGCGAACAGCATCGTCTCCAGCTGTTCGTCGGTCGGCTCCGTCTCGGTGGCGATTTCGACGTCGTCGCGGGTGGGCGCCCACAGATCGCGCTCTTGGACGAGTCTCCCGCCGACGAGCGGCTTCTCCGTGAGTCGGTCGCTCCGGTCGTCGAGGTCGCCGACCGCGAGGACGCGCAGGTCGTCTTTCTCGCAGAGCACGTCGAGCGCGGCCTCGGTGTAGCGCGGCGCGACGACGACTTCCTTGAAGGAGTCGACGATCTCCTCGGCCGTCGCGGCGTCGCACTCGCGGTTCAGCGCGACGATGCCTCCAAAGGCGCTCATCGGGTCGGTCGCGAGCGCGTCGGCGTAGGCGTCCGCGAGCGTGCCCGCCGTCGCACAGCCCGCCGGATTGGTGTGTTTGATGACCGCCGCTGCCGGTTCGTCGAACTCCTTGATCAGGTTCAACGCGGCGTCGGCGTCGTTGTAGTTGTTGTAGGAGAGCCCTTTCGCCCCCTCGTTCAGCTGCGGCGCGTCGACGACGCTCGCCTCGTCGACCGCGGCGTCAGCGTACACCGCGGCCGCCTGGTGGGGGTTCTCGCCGTAGCGGAGCTCCGCTCGGCGGTCGTCGGAGACGACGCGACGCTCGGGGAAATCCCCGCCATCGTCGCCCTCGACGGCGACGGTCAGCGCTGTGCCCCCGTCGGCCTCGCGCTCTTCAATGGTGAGTCGATCCTGCGCGACCCACCGAACCGCGCGCGGGTACGCGGTGAACTCCGCGTCGTAGAGCACGCGCGACTTCAACGCGTCGAGGTCGTCATCGGCGTACACCGGGACCGACTCCTGGGTGACGATCGGTCCCGCGTCGACCTCTTCAGTGACGACGTGGACGGTGCAGCCGGTGACGCTGACCCCCGCGTCGAGAACCTGCTCGTGCGCGTCGTCGCCGGGGAACGACGGGAGCAGCGACGGGTGAACGTTCAGCGTCGTCGGCGTGGCCTCCAGAAACGTCCCCGTGAGGATCCGCATATAGCCGTCCAGACAGACGAGGTCGAAGTCGTAACTCGACAGGGCGTCGAGGATCCGCGCTTCGTGCGATTCGCGAGGTTCATCGGCCTCGCGCTCGACGACTTCCGTCGGAATTCCGCGCTCAGCCGCGGCGTCGAGGATCGGTGCGCCCTCGTGGTTCGAGAGGACCACCGCCAGTTCAGCCCCGCCCGGTCCGCTGTCGTCGATGTGTCGGAGGTTCCGTCCGCGATTGCTCGCCAATCCGGCGATCTTGGTCATACCTGTGAGCCCTCGCGCAGACAGTAAGTCAGTTGCGGTCCTCTCGATCGAATTATGCACAATTGCGGATAGGTGTGTGCGAAAAGAGCGCCTCAACGCCATTATCTATACACGGGAGTGAGGCTCGCCATCGACACGCTTTTTTAGCGCACCGCGGAGATTCCGCGTATGGACGATCTCTCACGTTCCGATCCGCTCGCGGCGGTCTCCCCACTGGACGGACGGTACGCGGGCCGAACCGAGCCGCTCGTTCCCTACGCGAGCGAGGCGGCGCTGATGCGGGCGCGGCTCCGCGTCGAGGTCGAATACTTGCTCGCGTTGGACGCCCTCGCGGCCACTCCGCTGTCGCTCTCCGACCCCGAGCGCGACGATCTCCGAACTGTCATCGAATCGTTCGACGGCGACGACGCGCGGCTTATCAAGCGCCTCGAAACCGAGGGCGCTGCGGGATACAGCGCGACCAACCACGACGTGAAGGCCGTCGAGTACTTCCTGCGCACGGAGACCGACGAGCGAATTCACCCGTGGATCCACTTCGGGCTCACGTCCGAGGACGTCAACAACCTCGCGCATCGACTCCTCGTGAAGCCAGCCGTCGAGGAGGTGTTGATGCCCGCGCTCGCGGCCGTCCGCGACGAACTCGTCGACCTGGCCCACGAGCACCGCGACACGCCGATGATGGCGCGAACGCACGGCCAGCCAGCAACGCCGACGACGTTCGGCAAGGAGATGGCCGTCTACGCCGCCCGCCTCGGGACGACGATGGGACGCGTCGTCGACGCCGCGAGCGGGCTTTCCGGCAAACTCGCCGGTGCGTCGGGGACGTACGCCGCGCACGCGGCCGCCTACCCCGACGTCGACTGGCGCGCGTTCTCCCGCTCGTTCGTCACCGACCTGGAACTGGAACACACCGCGCTGACGACGCAGGTGAACCCCTGCGACGACCTCGCGGCGCTGTTCGACGCGCTCCGCGGCGTCAACAACGTCCTCGTCGATCTCGATCGCGACGTCTGGCTCTACGTCTCGAACCGCTACCTCGGGCAGGAAGCCGACGCGGGCGAGACGGGCTCCTCGACGATGCCGCACAAGGTGAACCCGATCGACTTCGAGAACTCTGAAGGGAACCTCTCGAAGGCCAACTCGGACCTGACGTTCCTCGCAGACTACGTCACGACCTCGCGGCTCCAGCGCGACCTCTCGGACTCGACGGTCAAGCGGAACATCGGCGCGGCGTTCGCGCACTGCCTGATCGGCTACGGGAAGGCCGAAGCGGGGCTCGGAAAGGTCGTCCCGAACGAGACCGTGATGCGCGAGGAACTCGAATCCCACCCCGAACTGATCGGCGAGGCCGTGCAGACGATCCTCCGACGCGAGGGCGACACCGAGGCGTACGAGCGAGTCAAGGCGCTCACGCGCGGGCGAAACGTCACGCTCGAAGACTTCCGCGACCTCTTCGCCGATCTCGACGTCGATGACGCGGTGAAAGCGGAGCTCGCTGAGCTCTCTCCGGTGACGTACGTCGGTCTCGGCGACGAACTCGTCGGTGAGCTGGAGTCGCAAACTGGAATGCAATAATTAACTCAATGTAGAATAAATCTTTTATCAGGTCGACGCGTACGTCTGGGTATGCAGGCCATCGCCGTCGAGCGCGGGCGGAACCGACCGGTCGTCGTGGACACCGAGCGACCGATTCCCGCGTCCGGCGAGGTGCTCGTTCGGACGCTCCGCGTCGGCGTCGACGGGACCGACCACGAAGTGATCTCCGGCGGCCACGGCGGATTCCCCGCCGGGTCGGACGCGCTCGTTCTCGGCCACGAGGCGGTGGGTGTCGTCGAGGATCCCGGGGATACGCGGTTTTCGCGTGGAGATGTCGTCGTCCCGACGGTCCGTCGCGCGCCCGGCGAGTCGAACGAGTACTTCGCCCGCGGCGAACCCGATATGGCCCCGTCGGGCGCGTACCACGAGCGCGGAATCGAGGGCGCGCACGGGTTTATGGCGGACTACTTCACCAGCCCCGAGGAATCGCTGGTGACGGTTTCGCGCTCGATTGCGGAGATCGGATTCCTCGTCGAACCGCTCTCTGTGGTCGAAAAGGCGCTCGAACTCGCTGCCGCGTCGCGCTCGTCGTTCACGTGGGAACCCTCGTCCGCGCTCGTGCTCGGAAACGGTAGCCTCGGGTTACTCGCGCTCGCGCTGCTTCGACAGAGGGCAGAGTACGACCGCCTCTACTGTCTGGGCCGCCGGGACCGCCCCGATCCCACGATCGACGTCATCGAGCGTTTAGGTGCGACCTACGTCGACTCGCGGGAGACGCCGCTCGGAGACGTCGCCGACGCGTACGAACCGATGGACTTGATCTTCGAGGCGACTGGCTACCCGAAGCACGCCTTCGAGACGATCGAGGCGCTCGCGCCCAACGGCGTCGGCGCGCTGCTCGGCGTCCCGGGCGCCCAGTCGTTCGAGATAGACGGCGGGGCGCTCCACCGCGAGTTCGTGCTGCAGAACAAGGCGCTCGTCGGCAGCGTGAACTCGAACGTCCGGCACTTCGAGGCTGCCGCAACGGCGCTCGAAGCGTTTCCGGAGTGGTTCTGCGACGCGATAGTCACCGGCGTGTACGGCCTCGACGAGTTCGAGGCGGCGTTCGACGACGACGATACCACTATAAAAACCGCCGTCCAATTCAGCGCGTATGAAGAACGTCGATGACCTCATCGCGAGCGCGGCCGAACTCGCCGAGCGCGGCCTGTCGAAGGGCGAGATCGCCGACGAGTTGAACGTCTCGCGGGAGACGGCGAGTTGGCTCGTCGAACGAAGCGGCACTGACAACCACGAACCCGCACCGGAGCCCGTCGAACGGGACAGTGACGGACGCAGCGGCCCGCACGACATCCACGTCGACTGGAGCGCCGTCGGTCGGGACTCGAAACGGCTCAGGCACGTCGCCCGCGCGATGGCCGATCTCTTGATGAAACAGGGCGAAGAGGTCGATCTCACGATCGGCATCGAAAAGGCGGGCGCGCCGCTCGCGACGGTGGTCTCGACGGAGCTCGACACGGATCTCGGCTCGTACGCGCCCGCGAAGCACCAGTGGGAGGAGGGCGATATCGAGGAGCTCGGCGGATCGTTTTCGCGGAACTTCGCACAGATTCGCGATCGGGAGTGCTACGTCGTCGACGACACGATCACCTCGGGAACGACGATGCGGGAGACGATCGAGTCGATCCGCGAGGAGGGCGGTGACCCGGTCGCCTGCGTCGTCATCGTCGACAAGCAGGGAATCGACGAACTCGAAGGCGTTCCGGTGTACTCGCTGATCGACGTCGTCCGCGTCGGCAGCGAGTAGTCGCTGTCCGCGCTTCGCCCGGCCTCGCGAGCGGGTGCGCCGTCTCGCGCGCCGACGCAACCCATTTCACCGGTGATCGCATAGGGAGCCTATGACGTTTCAGCCCGGTGCGGATCTGAGCGCGGACGAGGTACAGGCGCGGGTCGACGAGGCGATCGAGTCGAACGACGTCGTCCTGTTTATGAAAGGGAACCGACTTATGCCGCAGTGCGGGTACTCACAGCGCGCGGTGAACCTCATCGCTCAGTACGTCGAGGAGTTCGAGACGGTAGACGTGCTGCCCGCGCTCGATCAGTACCGCGGGGCGCTCGAACCACACAGCGGCTGGGAGACGATCCCGCAGACGTACGTCGACGGCGAGTTCGTCGGCGGCAGCGACATCCTCGCGGAACTCGACGAGCGCGGCGAACTCGAGGAGACGCTGCAGGGGTGACCGGCGAGGGATCGCCCCGTCTTTGACCCCGTCCGATCGATCTGACGGCGGCGATCCGGCCGTACGCTCCGTTTCGAGAGCATCTCGATGCGTTTCGGGAGCGGCGCGAACGCTTCATCTCGCCTCCGATCTCGCGAATCAAAGAGTAGACCCTATAAGCCCCCGGTGCCTACCAACACACAGGTACCGACGTCCCGTTGCGTCCGGCTCGTACGGGTACCACTCAAAGTAACTATGTCAGGCCGCGTATACCGACTTCACTCGACACTGGAACTGCCCCTCGAAGAGGTCGAAGAGTACCTGAACGGTGACCCGGACCTGCCGCCCGAGGTCACGGACGTCGAGGTGACCCGTCGGAACAACACGCTCATTCTGAAGGCCGTCGCGGCCGAGGACAATCTGAGCAAGTACACCCCGACGGCGCAGTTGAAAGCCAGTATCACGGAGAACCGCGTCTACGAAGAGGAGCCACCCCGCGCGGGCGCACCGCGCTGGGAGGAAGAAGAGGAGGAAATCCCCTCCGAACTCGTCGAGTTCGCCTGCTTCAAGGGCGACCGCGAGACGGTGTTACAAAACACCGCCCTGCAGTATCCGATGTTTCTCGTTCTCCGCGAGATCGCTCTTCTCGCCGAGAAGGGCACGCTCACGGCGATCACCGAACTCGACGGCGAACTGACCGCACACCGCATCGTCGAGGGCGAGGAGCGCCCCGCGAGCATCGAGGTCGTCGAAAACCCCTCGAAAAACGATAACGGCTCGAACGGCGTGAACTGGCGCGATAATAAATTCATCTCTGACTGACGGTACTCGGATCGACGACGCTCTTCGGTCGAACTATTGAAAATCCGCTCTCGAAAGGAGTTTCTACGGCGTTCTACCGGCGGTCCTGCTTGTACGGCGCGGGCGCGACGGTCGCGCGGATTTCCGTCTTCTCGTGGCGTTCGACGCTCTTGTTCTCGCTGCCGTCGGCTTCGCCCCACGTGAGCGTGACTTCGGTGCCGGGTTCGGCGTACTCGGTGTCGACGAGCGCGAGCGACAGCATCTCGCGGTGGTTGTAAATGTAGCTCATCCACTTCGAGACGCCGACGAGTTCGCCGTCGACTTTCACCTCGTCGTAGTGGCACGCCGAGGAGCGCGGCGCGGGCATATTCATGAACTTCTTCGTCTCACCCTCGCGGAACAGCGACGCGTAGACGTCGACA
>NZ_VJXQ01000001.1:505451-580470 GCF_007655485.1 Halobellus captivus | reverse complement strand
TCGTCGTCCCAGACGAGCGTGACCTTCTCGCGCTCGGGATCGTCGATCTCGGCTTCGAGGGCCTCCTTGCCGACGAAGTCGTGATCGAAGTCGATGATGTGATCGTAGCCGACTTCGATCGGCGTCACGTAGTAGTCCTCGATGTCGTCGGAGTCGTAGCTCCCGCCGATCGAGATGAGACCGCGGCGGAGCGAGAGCCACTCGCGGAAGTCCTCCATCTCCGCGCCGGAGTAGATCGCCGGGACCGGCAGCGGAAGCCAGCCGAGAACGGTGTTTGCGCTCTGATAGCTTTTCGAGCCGAGCCGTCGGATGTCGTAGTCCGCACCGGCGTCGAGGATCGACTCTCGAACGTCGTCGGCGTCGTCCCAGTCACCCCAGAACTCGAAGCCCGCCTCGCCCGCCATCCCGTGACGGAGGAGGAAGGCGTCGCTTCCGTCGATGGAGACCTCCTCGAAGCGGAAGAACCCGAGGTCGGGGATCGATCCGTCGATCGCCTCCTCCATCACGGCGACCGCGTCCGGTCCCTGCACCTGATAGCGGAAGTTGTTCGGGTCCTTACCGGTGCCGACGGGGCGCGGCTGGTACTCGGTTTCGACGTCGTACTCGCCGATCTCTGCCTGATACATCAGCCAGTTGTGCGCGGCCGCGGCTCCGACGCTCAGGAACGAGTCTTCGGCCTCGCGGAAGAGGATCGCGTCGCCGATGAGGTAGCCGTCGGGGTTGGCGACGACGAGCTGTTTCGCCTGGCCCACGTCGAACTGTTGGAAGTTGTTGACGGCGTAGTCCGAATACAGATCGATCGCGTCGACGCCGTCGATCCGCAGGTCGGTCATGTGGTACGACTGATCCGCGAACGCGACGCCCTCCTGCCACGCACGCTGTTCTTCGATCCAGTGGGTGAACTCGTCGGGGAGGTCGGTGAACCGAGCGAGGCCCAGATCACGGAGGAGATCAACCGGGGTCTCGGCGGAATCGAGTGCATCTTGTAGCGTTCGTCCTGACATATGAATACATACGTAGCTCGCCGTAATTCGACATAATTCTTTATATGAGTGGATTTACTCGGATAAGAATATACCCCGACAGTCCTCCGGTTCGGATCCGAGCGACACTACCTTTATTCCGATCCCGTGACTTGCTCACACTATGCACGAAAGACGGAGGGAAATCGGGCGATGAACGACGTAGAAACCGACGTTCGTGCGTACACGCTTCGGCTGGAGTTGGTCGACGAGCCGGGCGAACTCCTCCGTTCGCTCCGACCCATCGCGGACAACGGGGGTAATCTCCTGTCGATCTTTCACGAGCGGGGGAACGTCACACCTCGCGGGCACATCCCGGTCGAGGTCGACGTCGAGGCGACGCCCGCTCGGTTCGAGCAGATCATCGACGGCCTCCGCGACGCCGGAATCAACGTGATTCAAGCGGGCACCGAACGGTACAGCGAGGGCCTCACGGTGATTCTCTCGGGGCACGTCATCGACACCGACCTCTCAGATACGCTCTCGCGGATTCAGGAGTCGGCGAACGCGTCGGTGACGGATCTAGCGCTGGCGGCACCCGAGGGGACGGCCAACGTGTCGTCGGCACGGATCGCCATCGCGGCCGAACGGGGGGCGACAGCGGCCGTGCTCGAAAAGATCCGAGACGTCGCCGCGGAGAAGGACCTCCGGCTCGTGGAACCGCTCGCGGGCTAAAGGGCGTCGACGGGGGGCTTCTGCCGCTCGAAGCGATTCAGTTCGGCAAGGAAAGCTCGGACGGGACGGCGACGTCGTCGTCGACGGCGTCGATCCGTTCCAGTTTCGTTCCGTTGATGCGCGTCGATTCGACGAGCGCGGCGAGTTTCTTCAGCGAGATCTGCCCGGGAGCGTACTCGGCGTCGTCCGACAGCAGGGGCGCGTACCCGAGCTTCGAGCCGTAGATGTGTCCGATCACGCGCGTGTGACTTCCGGTTTCGCCCATCGCGATCCCGGCGGCATCGATCCCCGACTGCGTCGCCTCGTGGAGGGTCGCGAGGAGCGTCAGCGTGTCCGAGAGGTCCTGTGGGTACGTCGCGACCTTCGCGATATCGCCGTAGTGGGCGCACTGCTCGATAATCGCCGTGAGAATTTCCTTTTCGGGTGTGGCGTCGAAATCGTGATGGGAGATGATCAAACCGACGTCGTTGTCGCGGAATTCCTCGAGGATCCACTCCTTCGCTCGTGCGGTTTCCAGTTCGATGTCCACGTACGCGACGCTGTCGAACCGTGACGCGGCAAAAAGCGTGTCCAGACGGCCCGTGTCCTTTGCCTTTCCACCGAACCACTGGTTCCGGTTCGTCGCGATGATGGGAAGTTCGCCGTCGTAAGCTTCGAGTTGTTCGAGCGGGTTCTCCGCCTTGTCGATCCGAAATTCGACGATGTCCGCCGCCTCTCGGGCGTCTTGCTCTCGTGTTAGATCGTTTGTTGTGGCCGCGAGAGCGAAGCCGTCGATCTTCATTGTCACGCGGTAGCATCCAAGTCCATATAAACTTGGTTATCGGTGCGGTGGATAGCGAGATAACCTTGGTCCTGTATATGAATAATATAATTGACTAATAAAAAGAAATATAATAATACTTATTTTCATATAGATTGCAAATCCAGGGCATCAAAACGAACGAGGATAGTCGTAGTGGATACTTAAATTTACACGTATTTGGGGATTTATAGCAAATTTATAAAACTAAATTGGAAGAAGTCACTAATACTTTAATAAATTGTTCTGCTAGCTAGGTAGGGGATTGGTGCCGTAACCTGATGATTTGAGCGTATCTTCTATAATATACAAAATAGCTTATTAGTATTGTTATCTGTTATATTATGCTCGGAAATCAACATTCCTGACCGATTGGGAAGTGCCGCTATCGGGCCGATGACTTTCGAGTCGTGGTGACGCAAACGTTTATTGTCGCATTGCGGAAAGTAGGTTCCAATGAACCCGGACCCCCCAAATCGATTGATTCACTCGGCGGTTCGAGCGTTCGAGATCGTCGAAACCGTACGGCGATTAGACGGCGCGACGTTCACCGAGTTGACCTCGGAAGTCGACGCTTCCGAGAGCACGCTCTACGATTACTTGGAAACGCTCCGTTATCAGGGATACCTCTCGAAAAAAGACGGTTCTTACCGGCTGTCGCTGCGGTTCTTCGACCTCGGAGCGTCCGCTCGGGAGGCGTTTCCGATCTACAGGCACGCGCGTTCGACCCTCGAGACGGTCGCCGACGAGAGCGGTGCGGCCGTTTGGCTGATGGTCGAAGAAGCCGGGAAGGCCGTGTACCTGGCCCGCGAGATGGGGGATCAGGCCATCGAAACGCACGAGCGACTCGGGAAGCACGAGTATCTGCACTGTCTGGCGTCCGGAAAGGCGATGCTGGCGTTTTCCTCCGCGGAATACGTCGACGAGGTCGTCGAGCGGCACGGACTTCCGAAGCGGACTCCCGAATCGATCACGACGAGGGACGAACTCGCCGCCGCCCTCGAGGAGATCCGTGAGAAGGGGTACGCGATGAACGAACACGAAACCGCGGAGGGCGTCTCCGCGGTGGCCGCCCCGGTCGTCGCGAACGACCGCGTGTACGGGGCCGTGGCGATCGCCGAACCGATCGCGCGGATGCGAAACGAGGAACGGCGGCGGAAGCTGATCGAACTCGTCTCGACGGCGTCGAACGAGATCGAACTCAGACTCACGTACGAGTAGCGCGGACGACTCCTAACAGCGGTACGACTGTTATCGACATCCGGTAACGCGAAACGGTTTACCTCACTCCGCCAGTTTCGATGAGACGGACGGCGGCGCGAAGCTCTGCGAGTGTGCGTCCTGTTCACGACTGGCGTGACAATCACCACTTACCCTGGTTTCGAATTTCGCATATATCGAAGTATATTTTGAGATGCTCACCACAATTCTACCTCACTATAGTTTCTGAATCTCCGTCTCTCGACTGTCTCAACACCTATTACGATCCACTTCGTGAATATCGAACCGACAGCTGAGAACACGTATATTTATAATGTACGAGACGGTCGTATCACTATGGGATCGTCGATACAGCGACTCGATTCGAACGCCGAAGTGCCGGAGGAGGCGTTCGACGTGGACGTGATAGATATGGACTTCCACGTCAACCCTCTCGAGGAGGATCTGGAACCGTACATCGAGGACGAACGGGCGCTCGACCGCCTCACGACGGAGTTCGGGATGTGGCCCATTCCCGACAAGTGGGACGCGGCCTACGCCATCGCCGAGGGGAACGAAGGGCTGTTCACGCAGGGGCGAGCGGAGGTCGCGGAGGACGTGTACGAGGCTTGCCAGAAGTTCGCGATCGACACGCCGATCGTCAACTGCGCGCTCAATATGCTCCCGCAGCAGCATCACCCCGTGCTGAAGAACGCGGTGCTCGAAGCCGGGAACTCGTATATGCTCGATCACTTCGTCGACGAGGACGTTCCCACGGCGCTGTCGATCGCCAAGTGGGACGTCGACCACGCGCTCGACGAACTCGATCGCTGGGGCGACGAGGACGGGGTCGTCGCCGCCTACAGCTGGTTCGATCCGCGGGAGCCGTGGGGCGTCGAAGCGTTCGATCCCGTCTTCGAGAAACTCGAATCGCTCGGACTGCCGCTTTTACTCCACGGCTCGCTCGCGTTCTGGCCGCAACACTCCTACGTCGGCGACGAGATGCTGACGTGGACGGAGGTACTCGGCTTCGACTGGCCCATCTATGGGATGGTCAACACGGTGAATATGATTATGCGCGGCGTCTTCGACCGCTATCCGGACCTGAACGTCGTCTTCCAGGAGGCCGGTCACTGGTGGATTCCGTTCGCCCGCTACCGGATGGACGAGTTCTACGAGATGCACCCCGAAGACGTCCAGATCACGCCGCGAAAGTTCGAGGACGGCGGTCACTACCTCGACCGTGCGCCGAGTGAGTACTTGCGAGATAACATCTACGTGTGCACGCAACCTTTCGCCCTGCCGCGCCGCGCGGGAGAGGCCCGGGGGATGCTCGATCTCAGTATGGCGTCCGACACGTTCCTCTACTCGTCTGACTGGCCCCACCAGACGCTCGACCCGCCGACGTGGTTCTTTACGAGCCGCGCGTTCAGAGACGACGAGGAACTGCGAGACGACATCCTGCACGACAACGCAGAGGAGATCCTTCGACTGTGACAATGTCCGACGACACCATCGCCATCGGCGGAGACGAGTACACCAGGGTCGCGGCGGTCGGCGACATAGAGAGCAATCGCGGCATCGCCGTCAGCGTTGATGGGATCGAAATCGCCGTCTTCAACGCCGACGGGGAGTTCTACGCCATCAGCAACCGGTGCGCACACCAGAGCGCGCCGATGTGCAAGGCGGGTGAGAAGAAGATCAACGCCGAGCACACGTGGACCGAGTCCCGCGGCGGGGTCAACGCCGAGGCGTGTACGGTCTCCTGCCCGTGGCACCTCTGGGAGTGGGACCTCGAAACCGGCAAGAACGAGGCGTCGGGACAGCGGATCGCTACCTTCGACGTCGCCGTCCGCGACGAAGACATCTTCGTCCGCATCTGACCGGTCTCCTCGTTTCGGTATATGCGGAGTAATCTCGGTTCGGGGAGGTGACCACTCGTATGTGACTACTTGTGTTCCTCTCAGGGATCTCTTCGACACAATTGAAAGACAGTTTGTGAGACGGTCTCGGGCCGAGTACCCGTGTCATTTAGGGGGATACGTGGCGAATAACAGAAGAGAGTCACCTGATTTCCAACCACGCTGGTGGTGACTCGGTATCGGGTCGGGACAGCCTCGGAAGGCGATGTCGCGGTTTTCTGGTCACTCACCTGCGGTACGTGGATCACAATCGATTCACTATTGTTGGAAACCATTCGCGCTCGTCGATATAAACTAATGCGTGTACGCTCGTTATTATTGAGAGACACGGTAGAACTGACGGATCGGTTTTCGATATCGTTGAAACAGTGGTGACTCGGGTCTGAAGGGCGTTGCAAGAGGGGATTGGTGCCACTACGTTGGTACGGCGACGCGTCGGCCCGTCAGCGGCTTTCGGCCCGAAACGGCGCTCCGATGACAGGGTTTATATACTATCATCAACGACTTTTACCGGAGAGATGAGCGTCAGCAACGTCGTCGAGGGAATCGATCAGATACAGTTCGAACACGTCCGCGTGTTCGTGTTGAGGGATATGCCGACCGAGGGACAGATCACGCTCGTCGACACCGCGTTCGACGAGGACGGCGAGGAACTCGTCGAAACGCTCCGTTCGGAGTACGGAACCGTCGATCGGGTCGTCCTCACCCACGGCGATCACGGACACCACGGCGGTCTCGCCCACGTGGTCGAGGCGTTCGATCCGGAGATCGTACTGCCAAGAGACGAGACGAAGCTCTACGAGCATCTCGACGAACTGGGCCTCGACATCGAGCCGGACGTCGCCTACGAGGACGGCGACCTCCTCGACGGTAACATCCGCGTGATTCAGATCCCCGGACACACGGAGGCGACCTCCGCACTCCTCTTGGAGGATCGAGACATCCTCATCTCCGGCGACGTCCTCGACGGGTCCGATCGCGGCGGACTTCCCGCCGGGTATCTCCTGCCGCCACCGGCGCTGTTCAACGACAATCACGCCGACGCGGAACTGAACCTGTACAACCTGCTCGGATACGACTTCGACACCCTGCTCGTCTTCCACGGCTCGCACGTCTTCGAGGATCCGAAGGGGAAGCTCGACGACTACCTCGTCGAGCGCGAGTGGAACGAGTGGGACCCGCGAACCAACTGATCGCGTCGAACTACCGATTGACTGTCGGAGCGGCACCGATCGTTTTCGGCAGGTATCGCACGCGATTGAAGAACCGCTCTTATTCTCGCAGTACCGAGACGTCGAACACGGGTTTGCAGGTCTCGCCGCCGAGGAATGCCTCGAACGCCGCTTCCGATTCGAGGAGGCTGAATCGGTCGTCGAGGAACGTCTCGTGGTCCAACTCGCCGTCCTCCATCTGCCTGAAGACGCGATGAAAGTCCTGATAAAGCGCGCTGTAGGAACACTGTAGGTCGACCTCCGCGCGAACGAGCGGGGTGTAATCGAGCGTCGCTTCGCCGGGCTGCCCGACTAGGACGATCTGACCGCCCTTTCGGACCTCCTCGGCGGCCATCGACAGCCCCGAGGGGTGTCCCGTGGTGTCGAAGACGACGTCGTAGCCGATGCCGTCTGTGACTTCCTCGCGGTACTCGGCGAGATCAGTCTCCTCGATGTTGACTCCGGTGTATCCGAGCTTCTCCGCGAGCGGGAGGCGATAGGTCGTGTCGGGGCTGATTCCAGCGACGGTTACGGACGCGCCCTGAGCGTCGGCGACCTGCGCGGTGAGCAGCCCGATCGGGCCGGGCCCCGCGACGAGTACCCTGTCGCCCGCACCGACGCGGGAGTTTTCGATGACTGCGCGGGTACAGACCGCTGTCGGCTCCGCGAGCGCCGCGTGCCGCGGGTCGACGCCGTCTGGAACCGACTGCAACGAGTCCGCGGGGGCGGCGATGTAGCCCGCGTACGCGCCGTCGTGGTCGATTCCGGTCAGCTCGATGTTGTCGCAGATGTTCTCCATTCCGATCTGACACTGGTAGCACTCGTCGCAGCCCCTGATCGGCCGCTCGACCACGCGCTCGCCCGGCGAAAAGCGTGTGACGCTGCTTCCGAGTTCGACGACCCGCCCCGTGTACTCGTGTCCGATGATCGTCGGCGGATTCATCCGTTCGAACGCCGACTTGAACTCGTAGATTCCGGCGTCGCTGCCGCAGAGACCCGCATAATCCACTTCGATCAGCACTTCATCCGGTGCGGGAGCCGGTCGCTCCACGTCGACGAGCTCCATACTCCCGGACTCGCGCTTGGTCTTTGCTAGTCCGCGCATACGAATGGGTGGAAACTCTCATATTATAACCTTTCGGATATCTCGCATCGGTCGGGATGAGATGGGCCGTTCACTCGTCATCTTCGAATGCGTATGCGACCGCGTGCATCTGCTCGTGGCTGTGCGAGTAGATCTCGATCAGGTTCCCGAACGGATCCCGACAGTACGTCAGTCGGAACTCCTCGGAGTCTTCGTACAGACGCCATATCTCGGCGTAGTGGTCGCCGCCGGATCGATCGATTTTCGACGCCAGTTCGGCGACGTCCGGATCGATGACGCAGAGGTGGAAGAGTCCCGGCCGTTTCGGATCGACCGGTTGCGGTTCCCCCGCGGGCTCGAACTCGAAGAACTCCACGGCGACGCCGCCGCCCGTGAGGAGGTGTGCCACGTTCATCGATTCGTACTCTCCGAGTACGTCGACCCCGCGCCTCCCACCGTAGCCCTCCCCTCCGGTGGACGTTCGCGGCCCCTTGAGTCGAGTCCATCCGAGCACGTCCTCGTACCACTCGAGTGCCGCTTCGATATCGGGGACCGTGACGCCAACGTGCGCAACCCGGCGTGGGTGCTGAGAATCAGCCATACCGTCGTCTCTGTCGAGGCGCGCTTTAGTGTTCGGGTAACGCCCAGGCCGCTGTTTCTCGTAGTCGGGCCGACTGCGCTGGGCTCGCGACGCCGCGCACCGACTGCCTGCCAGCAGATCCGTGGGAACGATGCCGCGCTTACCGGGGGCCAGCCGAGACTGTAATTTGCGGTATTCACCGGTCAAACGGGTCCGTTTGGCCATATGCAAAGGATTTATCATCGATGGTGATTTTTACCCTGCTATGGCATCGGACTGGTTCGACAGAGTCACCGTCGCGGTTGGTGTTATTATGCTGAACATTATGTTGGTGGTCGGCCTCCTCCAGGTGGTGAATCGGTACATCGATCTGCCCGTGTCACTTCCGTGGACGTACGAAGTCGCCAGAACGACGCTCGCGTTTCTCGCCATCCTCGGAATCCCCTATCTGTTCAAGAACGATTCGGATATCTCGTTTCTCCCCGTTCTGCGTCGGATCACCTCGCGCACGGACCAACTGCTTCTCGTCAGAAACGTGTTGATGGCGTTCCTGTCGGCCTTGCTCGTTTGGTCCGCGTACGTCGCGACGGGGACGTCCGGAGACACCGGCCTGCCACTGCTCAGCTGGTTCAAAGTCGGCTGGGGCTACACGTTCTTCGGCGTCGCCGCGGCAGTCCTCTTCGTCGTCGTCGTCACCGACACAAAGCAGCGCGTCGGTAACCTCATCGGAGGGAACGATGTCTGAAGTTCTTCTCCTCGCCTTCATCGGGCTCCTGATGGCGTTGTACGGCGTCGGAGTCCCGGCGGCGTACTCCCTCGGACTGACTGTCATCTTCATTATGCTGCTGCCGATCGGTCCCGAGCTGAACTACATCGTCATCACCCAGCGATTCTGGGCCGGGATGAACTCGTGGGTACTGCTCGCCGTCCCGTTCTTCCTGATGGCGGGCCGGATTATGAACATCACCGGAATCACAGACGATATGTTCAACTTCGCCACGGAACTCGTCGGACCGATTCGGGGCGGGCTGGCGCAGGTGAACGTGGTCGTGAGTCTGATCTTCTCCGGAATGAGCGGCTCCGCGGTCGCCGACGCCGCGGGTATCGGTAGCGTCGAGTACGAGGCGATGACGAATAACGGCTACGACGGCGAGGACGCCGTCGGCATTACGGGCGCCTCGTCGATCATCGGCCCGATCATCCCGCCCAGCATTCCGATCGTCGTCTACGCGGTCTTAGCGCAGGAGTCGATCGGTACGCTGTTCATCGCAGGCGTCGTCCCCGGGGTATTGATGGCGCTCGCAATGGCCGGAACGGTGTATTACCTGGCGCGAAAGGGTGACTGGCCGACCGAAGGGTCCTACGACGTCACACGTCTGTTCGAGTCCTTCATCAAGGCCGTTCCGGGGCTGGTGGCCCCGCTCATCATCATCGGCGGCATCCTCGCTGGCGTGTTCACCGCCACGGAGGCCGCCCTCGTCGCCGTGGTGTACGCCATCTTCTTGGGCTTTTTCTACTACCGATCGATCACGCTATCGGACCTGTACGAGGTGAGCAAAGAGACGTTCGAGGACACCGCGAGCATCGTGGTCATCTTCGGGTTCGCGAACCTCTATGCGTACTGGCTGACGCTCGCCGGGATCCCGGATATGATCGGCGAGATCGTCACCGGTCTCGGGGCTGGCACCGTCGCCACGATGTTGCTGTTGGCGTTCGTTCTGTTGGTTCTCGGGACGTTTATGGAGGGGATGGCGGTGCTGCTGATTATGGTCCCGATGCTGGTCCCGCTGTATCCCCAGCTCGGCATCGATCCGATCCACTTCGGTATCGTGATGGTCGTGACGCTGATGTACGGGCTGATCACGCCCCCGTTCGGGCTGATCCTCTTCGTTCTCGAACGGGTGACAGACGAGTCTCTCGACCAAATTATGCGGGCGATGCTACCGTATTACGTGCCGCTGGCGGCCGTCATACTGCTGCTCATTATTTTCCCCGAGCTGTCGCTTGCGCTCCCCCGTTCGTTCGGTCTGCTCTGAGGGGGGCCGCAGTCGTTCTCGCTCGGGATCAGATGACGTATCCGGACTTCAACAGCGCGACCGCGACCGTCAGCACCGGAATCGACACGAGCGTGGTCACGAACACGTTCGCCGAGACGAACTCCGGATGCGTTACCCCTTTGACCGTCTTCTCGCTGGCGAATTCGACGACGAAGATGATCGGAGCCACCGCCACCGGCATCGCCGTCAACAGGACGAACACCTGGGCGACGTCGCTGTTTTGAAATCCGAGCGCGAGCGCGAGCGCGATACCGACGAGCGGGGAGACGAGAAACCGAAAGAACGTGGGCGTGACCGTCATCGAGAGGGCACCGGCGTACTCGGTCTCCGAGAGCTGAATCCCGAGAATGAGCAACATCACGGGGATCGAGGACTCGCCGACGAGTCCCAACGTCTCCATCAACGCCGAATCCGCGGACGGCACAACACCGACCGTACGAGCCACGATGGCGGCGATGACGGCGTACACGAGCGGGTACCGAAACACCCGTTTGAGGTTTCCATACCCCGACTGCTGACCGGATCGTAGGGCGATCAACAGGCCGATGGTGAACACTAATGCCCCGTGGACCGCGGCGAAGAGCACTGCCGTCTGCCGACCGATGTCACCGTACGCGAAGTCCGCCAACGGGATTCCCAGCGCGCCGGTGTTTCCGAAGACGGCGACGAGGACGAACGTGTTCTGCACCGCCCCGGACTTTCCGGTGACACGTCCGTACAGTTGCGAGACGACGAGCAGACACGAGACGAACCCGAGTACGCCGAGCGTCACCTTCAACAGCGCGTCCGCGTCGAGTTCCGTGAGCGTGATGCTGTGGATGATGAGCGCGGGGGTCAACACGAACAGCGAGAGGGTGTTGAGTGGACCCGGATCGATCGCCTGGAACCTGTTCAAAAGGAACCCGGCGCCCAAGATCAGGAAGATCGGGAGGATAGACGACGTGATAATCGAAAGCGTAGATTCCATCGTGGTCGGCAATCGTCCACGAGGTGTGAAAAACGTTACCGTTAGCGTATATATCGACGGACCGCGTACGCTCCGATCTTGTCTCCGTTCTGTCGAACGGGCTTTCGGAGCGCCACCGTCACTAAAATTATATGAGTGATGGTCTTCTACGGAGAGATATGGTTATCGTGGCTGCAGTCGATCGATCCGAACAGGCGGGTGCCGTACTGCGGGAAGCTGATTCCCTCGCACGACAGTTCGACGACGTGGTACACGTCCTGCACGTGATGAAGCGGTCGGAAGCGATTCAAGTCGAAGAGGACAGCGTCGGCCACGGCGACGACGGCATCCCGGTTTCGGACCTTCGGGACCGGGCGAAACGGGTTGCAACGGAGCTGATCGGTTCCCACCAGTTCGGTGCCGAGACGGAAGCCGTCGGCCGCATCGGAGATCCGGCGAGCGAGATCGTCGATTACGCGGAGGAGAAGGACGCACGGTACGTGGTCGTGAGTCCGCAACAGCGCAGTCAGACCGGGAAAATCCTCTTCGGAAGCGTCGCCCAGTCAGTCCTGTTGAATGCCCACTGCCCGGTCGTTTCGCTTCGGGACCAGTCTCTCGGCCAGTAACGAGCGCAGTCGTCTCAACGGGCAGTTCCACGGAGAGAAGAGCGTCGGCGGAGAAGGCTAACACAGGAGTGCGTCTCCACGACGGAATGCAGCGTTCCGCGTTCTGATAGAATCGCGTCTCTACGCGAGGTCTTGGACGTCAGCGATGTCGACCGCCCAGTTGGAGTCCGACAGTTCTTCGAGCGCTGGCTGTCCGGCCTCGACGAACGCGTCGCGGTCGACCTCTTCGGCGGTGACCACGGTCGTCCCCTCGTCGCGGGCCTGGTCGTAGAGCGATTCCTCCTCGGACTTGATGTCCTCGGTCATCGCCTCGACCGCGTCGCTCGCGGTGGCGGTGATGAGTTCGCGGTCCTCGTCGCTCAGTCCCTGGAAGAACTCCTCGTTGTAGAGGAAGTGCTTCGTGTCCAGCAGGTGGTTGGTGACGCTGAAGTGCGATTGGACCTCGTAGAGGCTCACCGAGAGGAACTGCGAGATCGGGCCCTCGGAGGCGTCGACGACGCCGGTCTGCAGCGCCGAGTACAGTTCGTCGTAGGCGACCGGCGTCACGTCGGCACCGATCTCGTCCCAGACGGCCGTCCACGTCTCGTACTGCGGGAGGCGCAGTTTGAGCCCCTGGACGTCCTCGGGACTGGTGACCGGCGTGTTGCTGGTAAAGCACCGGTTCCCGACGTAGAACGCGTCGCCGAGTCGGATGCCGTTTTCGAGCAGGATCCCGTTCAGGCCGTCTTCGGGCTTCAGGAACTCCTCGTTCACCGCGCGGTAGTGCTCCATGTCCTCGATGACGAACGGATCGCCCGCGAACGAGTACTCGGAGGCGAACCGTTGGGACAGCGCCGTCGGGCTCTCGTGTAGAATGTCGACGGTCCCGGCTTCGATGGCGTCGAGGTTGTCCTCGGTGCCGCCGAGGGTCGCTGCTTGGAGATCAACGGTGATCCGGCCGTCTGTCTCCTCTTCGATGACGTCGACGAAGTACTCCTGTGCGGTTTGCACGGAGATGTTCTCCGGCGGCTGGGTCGTCGCGAAGGTGAGCTCGAACTCCTCTGCACCGCTGTCGCTGCTGGTCGTCGCACCGCCGCTATCCCCGCTCCCGTCTCCGTCGCTGTCTCCGCTCCCATCGCCGCTACCGCCCATACAACCGGCGAGGCCCATCCCGACACCGAGGGCGATCCCGCCGCTTTTCAATACACTTCGACGTGACGTTGGCTTGTGCTTACGAGCCATACCAAAACGGAATCAGTTAATTAGTAATAAAGATTGTGCTATATCGGAACAGAGAGCACGGTCTCGCCCCGGTTCACACTGTTTTCCACGGGAATCACAACGTATAATTCGACCAGCGACTTCTCTCCGGCCGTTATGTTAGTTGCTGACAACGTCGCGGTGATCACCGGCGGCGCGTCCGGTATCGGCGAAGCAACGGCGAAGAAGTTCGGCGAGCACGGCGCAAACGTCGTCATCGGCGACATCGACGAATCGGGTGGCACAGAGACGGTCGCGGACGTTCTCGACGCCGGGGGAGAGGCGACGTTCGTGCGCACGGACGTTTCCCGGGAAGGCGACGTGCGGCAACTGATCGAGACCGCCGTCGAGGAGTACGGCGGACTCGACGTCCTGTTCAACAACGCCGGAACCGAAGGCGCGCTGGCCGATTTCGCGGAGTACGAGTCCGACGATTTCGACCACGTCGTCGACGTCAACCTGCGCGGGACGTTCTACGGGATGAAGTACGGTATTCAGGCGATGCTGGCCGACGGCGGCGGCTCGATCGTCAGCACCTCGTCGGTCGCCAGTGCCACCGGAATTATGGGACGCGCGGGGTACAGCGCATCGAAAGCGGGGATCAACGCGATGACGAGAGCCGCGGCGATGGAGTACGCCGAGGACGGGATTCGGGTGAACGCGATCCTCCCCGGCATCGTGGCGACTTCGATGCAGGACCGCGTGGCGGTTCAGCGACCGGATACGACCGACCGTTACGAGATCTCGGAGGCGATGCCCGGCCGTGCGGATCCCGAAGAGCTCGCGAACGCAGTTCTCTTCTTGGGCTCGGATCTCTCCTCGCGTATCACGGGGGTGTCGCTCCCGGTCGAGGGAGGGTTCCTTCTGCAGCCGTAACCAGTTTCCGCACCCCTGGCCCGGGCGCTTCGTGAGGCTTTATACCTCACCGCACGAGCACCCGCTATGATCGACCGAAGCATCACGCGGGACGCCCCGGTCCACAGCGTCGCCCTCGACGCCGTGGAGGCCGGGATCGAAGCCGCCCACCCGCGGGCGGTACTCGACCGTGCCGTCGAACTCGACGGTGAAACGCTCCGCGTCGGCGATGAGCGGTACGACCTCAGCGCGTACGACGAAGTGATCGTCCTCGGCGGCGGAAACGCCGCGGGCCAGGTGGCGGCGTACCTGGCCGAACTGCTCGACGGGAGGCTCGACGGGGGCCTCGTCGTCACCGACGACCCGGAGCCCGCCGGGCCTATCGAGACGGTCCTCGGCACCCACCCGGTGCCGAGCGAGACGAACGTCGAGGGCGCGCGGCGCGTCGTCCGACGGGCGCGCGAGAGCGGCGAGAACACGCTCGCGCTGGTCGCGATGACCGGCGGCGGGAGCGCGCTCTTGGCCGCCCCCGTCGACGGCGTCTCGCTGGCGGACCTGCAGTCGCTCACCGACGAACTGCTCCGCTCGGGCGCGTCGATCGATCGGATCAACGCCGTGCGAAAACACGTGTCCGCGGTGAAGGGAGGTCACCTCGCCCGCGCGCTCGCACCGGCTTCGACCGTGGGGCTCGTGTTCAGCGACGTCAGCTCAGGCGACGTCTCGGTCGTCGCCAGCGGCCCGCTCTCGCCGGACTCGACGACGTACGCCGACGCCCTCGACGTCCTCTCGGAGTACGACGTCGACGCCCCCGCATCGATCCGCGAGCACCTCCAGCGGGGCGCGGACGGAGCGATCGACGACACGCCGGACGAGGGCGACCCCGCGTTCGAGACCGTCTCGACGCACGTCGTCGCCGACAACTTCACCGCGCTCTCGGCCGCGCGCGAGGTCTGTGCGGACGCCGGATTCGACCCCCTCATCCTCTCCTCGTCAGTCCGCGGCGAGGCCCGCGAGACCGCCTTGACGCACGTCGCGATCGCCGAGGAGGTGCGGAACACGGAGAATCCCGTCTCCCCTCCCGCGGCGATCCTCTCGGGCGGCGAGACGACCGTCACGATCCGCGGCGACGGCACGGGCGGGCCGAACCAGGAGTTCGCGCTCGGCGCGGCGATCGAACTGCCGTCGAACGCCGTGCTCTGCGCCGTCGACACCGACGGGATCGACGGGCCGACCGACGCGGCCGGTGCGATCGTCGACGCCGAAACCGTCGACGACGTTCGACACGCCCGCGAGTTGCTGAACGACAATGACGTCTACGACTACCTCGACGAGCGCGGCGCGCTCGTTTCCACCGGTCAGACTGGCACCAACGTCAACGACCTCCGCGTGCTTTTGGTCACTGAGTAGCCTCCACGCGACTGTTACTCATCGAGTAGCCCCACGCGCGCTGTTGGCACCGAGGCGTCTTCACGCGACTGTTAATTCACCGAATAGCGTCCGCACGGCCCCCGCTCCGCTCTCACTCCATCCCGGCATCCCGGATCGCCGAGTGCGGGAGCGGCTCACCCTCGATCCCGGCCTCGGTACAGGCGGCGACCATCTCGGCCATCCTGTTCCGCGTGCCGGTGCTCGCACTCCCGATGTGCGGCGTGACGACGAGTCGCTCCGGCGCGTGCCGGAAGAGCGGGTGGTCCGCCGGAAGCGGTTCCGGGTCGGTGACGTCCAAGCCCGCACGACCGATCTGTCCCGCCGCGAGCGCCGTATCGAGCGCGTCGGTATCGACGACCTCCCCGCGACTCGTGTTGATCAAAATCGCGTCCTCGGACATCCGCTGCAACTCCGCACTGCCGATCAATCCCTCCGTCTCCTCCACGAGCGGCACGTGCAGCGAGACGAAGTCGCTCTCGGCGAGCAGTTCGTCGCGGTCGACGTAGGTCGCGTCGAGTCCGAATTCGGCGAGTTCTGCCTCGCGCTCCGGCTTGGGCGAGCGGCCGCTGTAGCGCACGTCCATCTCGAAACCCGCGGCCCGTTTGGCCGTCGCAGTCCCGATCTCACCCAGGCCGACGATCCCGAGCGTCGCGTCGTGAACGTCCGGTCCGGTGAGGAGCCTCGGTCCCCACGTCTCCCACTCGTCGGCGGCGACGTGGGCGTGTCCCTCCACGGTCCGGCGAGCACAGGTCAGCAACAGCGCCCAGGCCAGGTCTGCGGTCGTCTCGGCGAGCACTCCCGGCGTGTGACCGACCGCGATCCCGCGCTCCGCGGCGGCCGCGAGGTGGACGTGGTCGTAGCCGACCGAAAACGTGCTGACGACAGAGAGATCGGGCGACGCATCGAGCACCTCGGCGTCGATCTCGTCGGAGAGCAGACAGACGAGTCCGGCGGCGTCGAGCTCGGCGAGCATCGAGACGATGTGCTCCTTCGTCGGCGGGAGTTTCCCGTCCCACACGGCAACCTCGTAGCGCTCTCGGAGTCGATCGAGGCCGATTTCGGGAATGGTTCGGGTCACGTAGACGGTCGGGGTGCCAGTCATTACCCACCTGTGGGCGTCGCGTCGGCATATCGTTTGGCGTCACGCGTCGATCAGTAGCTTAATGTAGCCGATCGGCCTCCTCGGGCGTATGCACGCGATCGAACACGACGTGGAGCGACCGGACCGCGAGGTCGTCGAGGCGTTCGAGGAAATTCCGAGTACGATCGTCTCCGACGTCACCGGAAACGTCGGCCTCACGATGGACGCGGGCATCACGCCCGCCTTCGACGACATCGATATGGCCGGGACCGCGATCACGGTTAAGGCCGCTCCCGGCGATAACCTCATCATTCACAAGGCGATCACGATGGCCGAGCCCGGCGACGTACTCGTCATCGACTGCAACGGTTACACCGACACGGGGCACATCGGCGAACTGATGTGTGAGTCCTGCAAGGCGAACGGGCTCGCGGGTCTCGTCATCGACGGCGGGTACCGCGACAGCCGCGAGATCGGCAAGATGAGATTCCCCGTCTACGGGCGCGGCGTCAACCCGCAGGGACCGCTCAAGCAGGATCCCGGATCGGTCAACGTCACGGTCTCCTGCGGCGGTGTGAGCGTCGACCCCGGCGACATCGTCGTCGGCGACGACGACGGGATCGCCGTCATTCCCGGCGACGGGGCAGCGCGGGTGCTCGAACTCGCTCGCGGGAAACTCGACGCCGAGGATACGACCCGCGAGGAGGTTCAGGACGGAACGTACCTCTTCGAGCTCAACGGCTACGACGAACTGTTCGAGAACCTGGAAGTCGTCGGTCCCGAGGACTCGATTCAGTAGTTGCATCGGCAGGATCGGATTTGAGTTCAGATGTCGGGAGTCTAGTACAGTTCAGGTGTCGGGAATCCCGTACATTTGACCCACATCGATGAGTGCAGTACGGAGTCCCGAAGACCTACCCGGCACCTGTCTGAGCCACGGTGTCCCCCTCGAAACCACTCGGGTTCACGGGCCGGACATCGACTCCGATTCAACAATGTTGTAATCACTCGTAGCTCTTAAGCACCCACGGGATGACAGACCTGTATGGCCAACTCGGACGGATCGAACGCGCGCGGGCTAAAGAGCGTCGAGCGCTCGTTTTCCATCGTCGACTATCTACAGGACGCGAACGGGGCGACGCTCTCAGAAGCGGCAGACGACCTCGGGTTGGCGGTGAGTACGGCGCACATCCACCTCACGACGCTCGTCGAGACCGGTTACGTCGTCAAAGACGACGACGTGTACCGGTGCGGTTTCGAGTTCCTCCAGACGGGAGGGCAGCGGCGCGACGATATGGCGCTGTACCAGGCGGCCAAGCCGGAGCTCGACGACCTGCAAGTCGAGACCGGCGAGCACACCAACGTCACCGTGATGGAGCGCGGGTACGCCGTTCAGCTGTACAAATCCGAGAGCCCCGAATCCATCGACGACGACGCCTCGCTCGGTGATCATTTCTATCTTCACCTCACGGCGACCGGGAAGGCGATGCTCGCAGAGTACTCCGACGATCAGGTCGCGGAAATCCTCGAGACGCACGGACTGCCCGCGCTGACGGACGATACGATCACCGAGGAGGAAGTTCTCTACGGGGAGTTGGCCACCATTCGCGAACGCGGCTACTCGATCAACCGCGGCGAGCACTTCCCGGGCGTCTGCGCTATCGGCACCGCCATCGCTTCCGAGCCCGACGGCGCGCTCGGCGCGATCAGCATCAGCGGTCCCCGAAGTCGGATCACCCCCGAACGCATCGACGAGGAGCTCGCCCCCGCGCTGCTCAACAAAAAGAACATCATCGAGCTGAAAATCAGACAGCACGGGTAGTCGATTGCGACCGCGTCGTTCCGCTTCCGTAGCGGCTTCGGGTGTCACTGTCCGTCCGGCCGTCGGTGTCCGCTCGGCTGTCGGTGGCTGTTCGTTCGTCGCTGGCGTTGCGTCCCTCGGTTCTGATCCGTCTCTCACTCGGGCGGGGCATCCCACTCGGCGGCGTTGTCCTGCGGTTCATACCCGAGTACCGCCTGCGCGTGTTCGATGTCGAACCACCGCGCGTCGTTGCCGCTGACCGCGTAAAACGCGTCGTAGGTGACGTCCTCGTCTTCGAGACAGCACTCCAGGAGGTGCGCGAAGTCGCGCTGGGACGTCCACGACGCTTTCAGTCGCTTGACCATCTCCTCGTACTCCTCGCTCCCGCGCTCCCACGAGCCGGTTTGGGACTGATCCCACACCTCGTCGTCGTCGACGGCGTGCTCGTTTCCGCGGTCGACGCCGCGCTCGGCGTCGCCGTAGGGGTGATCGTACTCCGCGGTCCGAACGCTCGAGATCCGCAGCGAGTAGACCTGATTCGGCGCACCCTCGCGGCGCGCGTGCGTTCGGCAGATGTGCTCACCGAACATCTTCGACGCGCCGTAGTAGCCGTCCGGCTTGGGGAGCGTCTCGTGGGTGAGTCGAAGCGGGTCGTGCTCGCTCGGGTAGTCCTCCTCGTACAGTTCGGGCGCGTGATCCTCCTCGTAGAGGCCCATCACGCGCTGGGAGGAGGCGTAGATGAGCTTCTCGACGTCCGCCTCCTTCATCGCCTTGAGCACGTTGTACGTCCCGACGATGTTCGGTTCGATGATGTCCGTGAACTCCGCCCCGGCGTCCGATTGCGCCGCGAGGTGGATCACGGCGTCCTGCCCCTCGAACGCGGGCCGAATCGCCTCGTAGTCGGCGACGTCGCCGACGAACGTGTCGTAGTCGGGATGATCGCTCCGATTCAGATACGTGAACTCGTACTCGTCTCTCTCCGCGAGATGGGTGAGAACCGCCTCGCCCGCCTCGCCGAACGGACCCGTCACAAGAACGTTTTGTGCTGCCATCGATATTCGAATATCCGAAATTACCATATTTAAATCTTCCCCAGTTGACTTTCTTTGTGGTTCTGAGACCGTCTCTGGAGTTCATCCCTCTCTACCTTGTTTCAATAATATTGAAATGAGACTGTGTGGATCATTCGTGTACAATAATGATCGTACGCTTGTTATTTTTTGAACGAATACGTGGACTGTGTGCCCTGTCTAGTGGCCGGGGGCCGATTCAGCATTATAGAAACTCGACGTTGTCGGAGACGCGACACAGGAGTCAGCAATAGAGATGCATCGGGGATATCCGTGTTCCAACACAGAACCATTTTCCTATCAATATAAATATATTATTAACCTATTTCTGGTATTTTGACTATATTTTATGGGCAGGAAAATACGGTGAAGCTGGTGGTCTATTTCACAGAGAATGAGTAGCAAAGACCGTATTTGGTGTGAGTTCTCTGGGTACTCAAGCGAAGTAAACCCGTCTAACAAACCAAATATACTAAATAATTTTATGTATAATTAATATTGTAACTTCTTCTTTTATCGAGGTATGATCTGGGGAACTCGTCGATGTCATAAAGCATTTATCCAGTCGTAATTAGATATAATTACAGAATGGCATCCGAGTTCCCCGACTACCTCGACGTCGACTACACCGACGGTGAAGGCGAAACGCCCGAAGACTATCCGACGATTCAGGACAAGCTCGAAAAGGCGATCGAGGTCACGAAGCGCGGCCTCGAACAGTACGAGAACCCCGCCGTGATGTGGACCGGCGGGAAGGACTCGACGCTCACGCTGTACTTCATCAAGGAAGTCGCCGAGAAGTACGACCTCGAGACGCCGCCCGCGGTCTTCATCGACCACTTCCAGCACTTCGATGAGATCCACGACTTCGTCGCCCACTGGGCCGACGAGTGGAATCTGGACGTGATCTACGCTCGCAACAACGACGTCGGCGAGTACGTGGAAGAACACGACCTCGAACCCGGCGACGACATCACTATCTCGGAGCTCTCCGAGCACAACCAACACCACGTCCGCGACCTGCTAGAGTACGAGGAAGACACGTTCCCGTTCCTGCTCGACACCTACGTCGGCAACCACCTGCTGAAGACGGTCGCGTTGAACGACACGCTCGAAGAGTACGACGTCGACGGGGTCATCTCGGGCGTGCGCTGGGACGAACAGGAAGCCCGCGCGGACGAGACGTTCTTCTCGCCGCGGCACGACCCAGACATCTACCCGCCGCACGACCGCATTCAACCCATCCTCCAGTTCGACGAGGCATCCGTCTGGGAGGCCTTCTGGCACTTCGTGGTGCCCGACACGGTCGAAGGGTACCCCGAGGACGGCTACGTCCCCGAGAGCGCAGAGGACCTGCCGAACGGACTCACGATGGCGGACATTCCGGTATCGCCGAAGTATTTCGCTGGGTTCCGCTCGCTCGGCAGCGAAGTCTCGACCGACAAAACGACCGACGAACCGGCGTGGCTGCAGGATATGGCGAACACGACCGAGCGCGCGGGTCGCGCCCAGGACAAAGAGGACCTGATGGAGCGACTCCGCGACCTCGGCTATATGTAACGCCCGGAGAATACGGCGGTACCATCCGAAGAATACGGCGTTTCCGCGCGAACGGTTCGCCGCGATACTCGATCCGTGTTAGTTCTCGACGCGTGCCACGAGTGTTCCTGACGTGTGCCACGAATCCCGCTATTGTGCTGGCGTATCGGCGTCGGATCCGACTTCCACGCGCTCGTGAATCGGGCCCGCTCGGTCTTTGAGATGTCTCGGCGTCCGCCCGTTCGAGACCGCGAGCACCTCCGCGACGATGCTGTGTGCGATCTGGAACGGGGAACCGCCGCCGAGGTCGAGCCCGATCGGCGTGTACACCGACGAGAGTTCCGCGTCGCCGAACGTGCGACCGTCGTCGGAAAACGCCTGCAGCATCCGTTCGAACCGCTCTCGTGGCCCCATCACGCCGACGTACGGAACGCCCGCGTCCAGGCAGGACTCGACGGTCAACTGATCGTCGACGAAGTTGTGCGTCATCACGACCGCGTACGTCCGCGGGCCGAGTTCGAGATCCGCATCCACGCTCCCCGGCGACGTCGTCACCGTCCGGTCCGCGTCCGGGAACCTCGATTCGAGATCGACGGCCCCGCGGAATCCCACGACCGTCACGCGGAAATCGTTCTTCGCCGCGAACGTCGTCACCGGCCGGACGTCGTGACCGGTCCCGAAGACGACCAGCTCCGGCGGCGCGTCGAGCCCGTCGACGAAGACCTCGACGCCGCCGTCGTGCTCCAATCGCACGGTACCCGCGTTTCCGCTACCCGCGAGTTCGCCCGCCGGTCCCGCGAGCGACGCCAACGGCCAGTCGGTCGCGTCGGAGCCGTCGGGCAGGTGCAAGGACCCGGTGTCCGGATAGTAGTAGGCGCGGTCGCCCCGCTCGAAGCGGTCGCTCCCGGCGTCGAGAACGGTGATGACAGCGACGTCGCGGCCGGAAAAGAACGCCTCGACCGCGGGCCGATACGTCTCAGTCAGCGGTTCTAAGAGTACCTCGATGACGCCGTTACAGCCGACGCCGAGCCCCCATACGTCGTCTTCGTCGTCGTCCATCAGGTCGTAGGTGACGAGCTCCGGGCGTCCGCGCTCACGAACGCGGTTACCGACGCTGAGAAGCTCGTCTTCGAGGCATCCGGCGGTGATGCTCCCGACGCCCGTGCCGCCCTCGTCGAGGAGCATCTTCGCCCCCGGTCGTCGGTAGGCGTTCCCCTCGACGTCGACGATCGTCGCCAGGACGTCGGTTCGGTCGCCATCCAATCGATCGCGGATCTGCTGTACGATTTCGGTCTCTGGAACGCTCCAGTGTTGCCGTGTCATATCTGATCAGTCGTGGAAAACTCCGCGGCATTGCCCAATCCGAGCCGAACGTCTCCCGGTGTCTCGCGGGCGGTATACACCTTCGTGAGTCCCGCGTCGTGTAAGTCGGTTCCGCACGCGCCCTCGTCGAGTGCCGTCCTGACACCGTCGACGTCGGTCACGGTCGCCCCCGCGACCACGTCGACGCCAGCCGCGAACAACGGTTCGGGAACGAACGATGCGGTCGCGCCGATCACGACGACGGTCGCCGCCGACGGGGCCGCGTCCAGGTACGCTTCGACGCCGCCGTAGACGAACGCCGAGCCGGTCACGAAGACGACCTCCGCCCCCGCCATCGCTTCGGCCGTCTCGGCGGGCGTGAACGTCCGCACGCGGACGCTTGCCGGGTCGGGCACGTCGTCGACCTCCTCGCGCTCGATCACGCGAACCTCCATCTCGTCGAACTTTCGGAACGCGGGAGTGAACAGCCCGACCGTGGTGATCCGTTCGACGTCGTCATCGACGAGCGCCATCGGATCGCCCGGGCGCCAGTCGACGAGCGGTGCCGAGAGCGCGTTCATCGTCGCGATGCCGAGCGCGCGCTCGCTTCGAGCGGTTGCCACCGCTCGCGGCGGCCGGCCCGCGACCTCGTCGTCACCGACCCCGGCCGTTGCTCCGGCCAACAGCGATTCGACTGTTCGGTCCTCCGTTTTCGGGGCCGGTCCCGACGGGCGGTGCGCGAGTCCGGCGCTCGCCGTCGGGCCGTCGCGCAGTTCGACGAGCACGGCCGCGTCACCGACGGTGATCCGGTCGACCGTCGCCGACGCCGCGTGTGGCCGGAGGCGGTCTCGCGCGGCCGCGAGCAACTCGCTCATCTCGACTCACCGTCCGCGACCGCTTCGAATCGAGGTCTGTCGCCCTCACTGCGACGTGTGTCCTGCTCACCGCGACGTGCATCGTGCTCGAAGCGACGCGCGTCGTGCTCGTACCCGACGACGCCGCCCAGCCCGCGCTGTTCGATCTGTCGCGCGGCCTCGTCGAGGTCGGCCGGTTCCGCGAATCCGAACAGGGCGTCGAGGTACGGCGTCGCCGTCGACATCCCCCGGGAGGTCGGCTCGAACGCGGACGAGATCGCGAGCGGGTTGAGCCAGACCACCGCGCTCGCCCGGTCGGCGAGCCACGTCACGCCGTCGGCCAGCGTGTCGGGATCGCCCACGTCCAACCCGTCGCTGACGACGACGACGACCGTCCGTCGGTCGACAGCGTAGGGGTGGGACCGTCTGAGCGTCGCGAACGCCTCGCCGATCTTCGTCCCCCCGCCCCACTCGACCGCCGCGTCGCGGAGCGCACCCGCGGGGTCGCCGCCGCGTTCGAACTGCCGTGTGACGTCCACGAGGTCGGTATCGAACAGGAACACGCCCGCGTCCCGCGCGCTGGCGTGGAGTCGATCCGCGAAGGCCAACAGGACACTTCGGTCGATGGAGTCGAGCACTGAGCCGCTCACGTCGATCAACAGACAGCACCGGAGCTCGCTCCGGACCGGGCGCGACGACGGGAGTTCGATCGGCGCGCCGCCGGTCGCGAGGCTCGCGCGGAGCGCCCGCCTGGCTTCGACGCGGTCGCCGGTTGGTGACCGTCGCCGACGACGCCCCGGAACCGTCGAGAGCGCGTCGACGAAACGGTCGATGGCGGCGAGTTCCGCATCCGTCAACCGCGCCGTATCGACGTCGACGCGCTCGCTCCTGCCGACGGCGCTGTACCGACGCGCGTCACGCTCACCGGTCGATTCCGGTCTGTCGCCGGTCGCGTGCCGCCGATCGGTCGGGATCCGAACGTCGACAGGACCGCCGTCTCCATCCAATCCGGCGAGATCGGGCGCTTCGGCGTCTTCCAGTATTCCCGGTTCTCCCGCGTCGTCGTCGGCCGCTGGGGGCGTCTCGCGCTCGTCTCCGTCACTCGACATCGGGGTGTCGTGCTCGGTCGCGACCGCGCTCAGTCCGGATCGGAGCCGGTGCCAGAACGTCGGAAACGACGATTCGAAGGCGTCGGCGTCGGTCGGATCCGAGAGCAGTGTCGCCCGCAGCGCGTCCGCGACGCGCGTCCGGTCGTCGAGACCGACAACCGACAGGGCGCGGGCGGCCGCCAGCGTGTCGCTCGGCGGCACGGTGACGCCCTCCGACCTGAGTTTCGCCGCGAACCGGATCAGTTCGATCAGGGTGTGTCGGCGCGCGGCGCGAAAGTTCGGGACACCGTCGCGGGTCGAGAATCGGTCGAAGCCGCGGTCGTTGGGAGTCATCGGCAATCGGTGTTCGAATCCATCGTCATTCAGGCCTCGATTCGCTCCTCGGCCGCGGCGGCGGCCGCTCGCAACTGTTCGAGCAGTTCGGTGTCGACGCGGGCGAAGTCTTCGGCCTCCTTGAGCAGACAACCGAGCGTCCGTTCGATCTCCGTCGTCGTGAGCGGCTGCTCTCCCTCGTCGTGACGGAGCTGTGCCACCGCGCGAGCCCAATCGAGCGTCTCCGCGACGCCCGGCTGTTTGAGGAACGCCTCCTCGCGGAGCCTGGCGACGATCGCGCACACCTCTGCGGCGATTGCGCCGTCGAGTTCGGGCACCTTCCGGCGGACGATCTCGTACTCGTCCTCCAGCGACGGCGGTTCGACGTGGAGGTACAGACACCGCCGCTTCAGCGCGTCCGAGAGCCCCCGCGTTCGGTTCGACGTGAGAACCACGACCGGCGGCTGCTCCGCGGTCACGGTGCCGTACTCGGGGATCGATACCTGAAAATCCGAGAGGAGTTCGAGCAGGAACGCCTCGAACTCCTCGTCGGCGCGGTCGATCTCGTCGACGAGCAGCACCGGGGGAACGTCGCCACCGACGGTGAGCGCGCGGAGTAGCGGCCGTTCGAGGAGGTACTCCTCGTCGAAGATCGAGCGGTTTCTACCCCCCTCGTCCGCGATCGACTCGCCGGTCGCGGGCGAATCACCGGTGACGGTCCCCTCGTCGGCCTGCACCGCGAGCAGCTGCTTCGTGTAGTTCCACTCGTAGAGCGCGTTCTCGGCCGTTAACCCCTCGTAACACTGCAGGCGGATGAGCTCCGTCTCGAAGCTGTTCGCCAGGACCTTCCCGAGTTCTGTTTTGCCGCTCCCGGGCGGCCCCTCGACGAGCAGCGGCCGTCCGAGCGTGAGCGCGAGGTGCACCGTCGTGACCGTTCGGTCGTCCGCGACGTAGGCTTCCGCGTCGAAGCGGTCTTCGAGATCCGACGGCGACAGCGACGCGAAGGCGCTCCGCGTCATACTGACTCCGCCGCCGCGTCGAGATAGGACTCCGGTTCGGCGCTGAACGACTCGGCGCAGCCCTCACAGCAGAAGTAGTACGTCTCGCCGTCGTGTTCGACCGACGGTGCCGTCGCGGGGTCGGCCGTCATCCCGCACACCGGGTCAGTCGCGAGTTCGGGAGTCTCGGATTCGGCCGCCTCCTCGTCGGCGGCAGTCGATCCTGCGTCATCCAGGGCGTTCGTCCCGGTTGTCGTTCGCGCCGTCGATCGCGCGTCGACGACCTCCGCTAGGATGCTCACGGCGATCTCGGCGGGCGTGTACGCGGCGATGTCGACGCCCGCGGGGTTCGTGACGGCCGCGCGAACCGCGTCGGGATCGGCGTCGAGCAGCGCGGCCGCCCGCTCGATCACGTCTCCGCTTCGAGTGTCGCTGGCGACGAGGCCGATGTAGGGTGCGTCCGCTTTGACGCCCGCTGCGACTCCACGCGCGTCGAACTTCCCCATCGACGCCACCACGACGAGGGGCGAGCGGGCGACGGCCTCGGCGATGGCGTCCGGATCGGTCGACTCGACGACTCGGTGCGCGCTGTCGTCGCCGCCCTCGGGATCGACCACGACGACGTCGACGGCCAGTTCGCCAGCGAGTCGCGAGAGCGCTCGCGCCACCGGCGAACCGCCGACGATGAGGAGTTCCGGCGTCGGGTTCACCGGTTCGATGAACAGTTCGAGGACGCCCTCGCTGTGGCAGTGCATCGGGAAGGCGTCGAGGCCTGGACGATCGATCTCGTCGGGATCGGGCGCGATGCCGACGAACCGGGGTTCGCCGTCGTCGAGCGCGGCTAACGCCTCGCTCGTCGCCGTCGTCTGCGCGCACGCCGCGCCGCCGATCCAGCCGTGCAGTTCTCCGTCCGCCGTCACGAGCGCGCGGTCGCCGACGTTCGCGGACACCGGCGGCTCGCGACGGACGATCGTCACCCGTGCGTACGCCTCGCCGTTCTCGGTCAGTTCCGCCTCCAATTCGGCGACGTTGCCGTCGCTGACGGCCGCTCGGTGCGGCGGATCGTCGCTCCCCGTGTGTGAATCGTTCCGTGTCATTTATTAGTGCGTCTACGTCGGCAGCGCCAATGGGGTTGTCGCCGGGTCTGCGGATCAGCGCGGACCCGATCAACTGGGTTCGCCGTCCGAAAACCCCGAGCGGCGACGTATCAGTCGTCCGCCGGTTCCTCGCTCGCGCCGCCCTCGAACTCGAAGTTCACGTTCTGTCGCGGGTCGAGCGCGAGGCCCGCCTCGTTCAGCGATTCCCACACGCGGTCGGGCGTCATCGGCATCTCGACGTGCGTGATCCCCGCGTGGGCCATCGCGTCGACGACCGCGTTGACGATCGCCGGTGGCGACCCCACCGTGGGCGACTCGCCGACGCCTTTCGCCCCGATCGGGTGGTGCGGCGACGGCGTGACCGTGTATCCCGTCTCGAAGTTGGGGATCTCGTTGGCCGTCGGCAGCAGGTAGTTCATGAAGTCGCCGCCGGTGCAGTTGCCGTTCTCGTCGTAGGTGACGTGTTCCATCATCGCCGTCCCGATGCCCTGCGCGAGCCCGCCGTGGATCTGGCCCTCGATGACCATCGGGTTGATGCGGTTGCCGCAGTCGTCGACGGCGACGAACTTCTCGAAGTCGACCTCGCCGGTCTCGCGGTCGATCTCGACGATCACGATGTACGAACCGAAGGGGTACGTCATCTCCGGCGGGTCGTAGTAGTTGACGGCTTCGAGCCCGGGCTCTTCGGCACCCGGGTGGTTCATGTACGCGCTGGCGGCGATCTCGGTGATCGTGATCGAGCGATCGGGCGCGCCAGCGACGTGGAACTCGCCGGATTCGCGGTCCCACTCGATGTCCTCCTCCGCGGCCTCCAACTCGTTGGCGGCGATGGATTTGGCCTTATCGCGCACCTTTCGGGCGGCGACGGCCGTCGCCGCGCCCGCGACGGGCGTCGAACGGGAGCCGTAGGTCCCCAGCCCGTACGGGTCGGTGTCGGTATCGCCGTGTTCGACGGTGATGTTGTCGACGTCCATCCCGAGCTCCTCGGCGACGATCTGTGCGAACGTCGTCTCGTGACCCTGCCCCTGCGTCTGCACGCCGACTCGCAGGACGGCGTTGCCGGTCGGGTTCACGCGGATGTCCGCGGAGTCGAACATCTCGATGCCCGCGATGTCGCACTGCTTGCCGGGGCCCGCGCCGACGACTTCCGTAAACGAGGAGATACCGATGCCGATGAGCTTGTCTGCGTCCTCATCGATCCGCCGCGCTTGCTCCTCGCGGTAGTGGTCGTAATCGGCCATTTCGAGGGCCTTATCGAGCGCCTTCTCGTAGTCGCCGGAGTCGTAGTTCCACCCGGTCGGACTCTGGTAGGGGAACTGCTCCTTTTGGATGAAGTTCTTGCGTCGGATCTCCGCGGGGTCCATATCGAGTTCCTGCGCGAGCACCTTCACCATCCGCTCGATGAGGTAGACCGCCTCCGTGACGCGGAACGAACACCGGTAGGCGACGCCGCCCGGCGCGGTGTTGGTGAACGCCGCCGTCAGCGAACCGTACGCAGCCTCGATGTCGTAGGAGCCGGTGAAGATGTTGAAGAAGCCCGCCGGGAACTTCGACGGCTGAGCGACGGCGTTGTACGCGCCGTGGTTCGCCAGCACGTCCGTCCGGACGCCCTTGATGATGCCGTCTTCCGTGGCCGCGAGTTCGCCGGTCATATCGTAATCGCGGGCGAACCCGGTGGTCTGAATGTTCTCGGAGCGTTCTTCCATCCACTTCACGGGCTGTTCGAGCACGACCGAGGCGGCCGCCGCGACGACGTAGCCGGGGTAGATCGGCACCTTGTTGCCGAAGCCGCCGCCGATGTCGGGGCTGACGATCCGGACCTTGTGCTCCGGGATGCCCGACACCATCGAAAACAGCGTCCGGTGCGCGTGCGGCGCCTGAGACGTCAGGTGAACCGTGATCTTGTCTTTCCCGGGGTCCCAGTCGGCGACGCACCCGCACGTCTCGATCGGCGCGGGGTGGAGCCGCTGGTACTCCATCTGCTCTGAGACGGTGACGTCGGCTTCGTCGAACACCTTGTCGGTCGCCTCCTTGTCGCCGACGTCCCAGTCGAAGATGTGGTTGTCCTCCTGGTCTTCGAGTTCGTCGCGGATGAGCGGGGCATCGGCTTCGAGCGCGTCCCGCGCGGTGACGACGGGATCGAGCACGTCGTAGTCGACCTCGACCTTCTCCGCGCCGTCCTTCGCGACATAGCGGTCGGTCGCGATGACCGCGGCGACCTCCTGCGATTGGAACTTGACCTTCTCGTTGACGAGGACGTCCTGGGTGTCGTCCATCAGCGTCGGCATCGTCGCGAGGTCGTGTGCGGCCAGGTCTTCGGCGGTCAGGACGGCGACGACGCCGTCGACGTCCATCGCGCGCGACGTATCGATATTCTCGATTCGGGCGTGCGCGTGGGGGCTCCGGACGATCTCGCAGTGGAGCATCCCCGGTTTCTTGATGTCGTCGACGTAGTTGCCGCGGCCGGTGATGAAGCGCTTGTCCTCTTTGCGCTTGACCTCCTCGCCCATCCCACCGCGGCCGTGGCCGTGGTGTTTCTCCGGGTCGGGACCGCCGTCGTCGTCGTGTTGATACTCCGTTTCTGCGACGGGAACGTCGCCGGTTTCACTGCTCATACGTTGTCACCTCTGTGTTCGGTGTCGGTCGCGGGACCGCCGCAGCAGTTCTCCGCGCCGCAGGAGAACTCGCCGTCCGCGTCGTTGCCCTCGAACGACTCCACGTCGTAACCCTCGAACGCCCCGGGGCCGCCCGCGTCGGCCTCGGAGGTCGCGGGGATGTCGTCGGCGACGGTACCCGTCCCGCTGTCACCGTCGACGGCGACCGTCCCGCCGTCGGCGGCGGGCTGTGCGGCGAGTTTCTCGGACGCGTACTCGATCGACTTTACGATGTTCTGATAGCCGGTGCACCGACAGAGGTTCCCGCTGATCGCCTCGCGGATCTCCGCCTCGCTCGGATCGGGGTTCTCGTCGAGGAGCGCCTTGCCCGCCATCAACATCCCGGGCGTACAGTAACCGCACTGCAGGCCGTGTTCCTCGTGGAAGCCCTCCTGTAAGGGGTGGAGTTCGCCGTCTGACTCGGGGAGGTCCTCCATCCCCTCGACGGTCATCAGTTCGCTCCCGTCGGCCTGCGCGGCGAACATCAGACAGGACTTGATCGGTTCGCCGTCGACGAGGATCGTACAGGCCCCGCAGTTACCGGTGTCGCAGCCGATGTGGGTGCCCGTCATATCGAGATCCTCGCGGATCGCGTGGACGAGCAGTCGTCGCGGTTCGACCTCGGTGGTGCGCTCGGTGCCGTTGATCGTCAGCGTGATTTCGCGTGTGTCAGTCACGGGGATACCCTCCGTTTGATTACCCCAGCACGTTCAGCGGCGTCGCCGAGCGCCCGCTGGGTCAGTACCTCGACCATCCGCTCCTTGTAGGACGCGTCGCCGTGTTCGTCGGATTCGGGGTTGGACTGTTCGGCGGCCAGTTCGCCCGCCTCGCCGAACAGATCGGCGCTGGGACGCGACCCCTCGAGGAGCTCCTCGGCGTCGCTCGCGCGGGCGTTGGTGATGTCTACGGCGGTCATTCCGATCCCGGCGTTCTCGATCCGACCGTCCTCGTCGAAGATCAGGCGGGCCGCGACGCCAGCCATCGCGTAGTCGCCGGTCTTGCGCTTCAGCTTGTGGTAGGCGCTTCCCTCCCGCTCGATCGGGACGGGAACGCGCGCCTCGGTGATGAGTTCGCTCTCGCCGAGGGAGGTGTCGTACGGCAGGAGGAACAGTTCGTCGATCGGAATGGTCCGCTCGCCGTCGGGTCCGGTCGCGACGACCTCGCCGTCGTGGGCGATGAGGACTGATCCCCAGTCGCCCTTCGGATCCGCCTGCGCAACGGAGCCGACGATCGTCCCGCGGTTGCGGATTTGGGGATCCGCGACCAACGGGGCGGTGTCGGCGAAGCTCCCGTACCGTTCCGCGATGACGTCCGACTCCGCCACGTCGGCGTGCCGCGCCAGCGCGCCGATCTTGAGGTAGCCGTCCTCCTCGTGAAGATAGTCGAGTTCGTCGATCCCGTTGATGTCGACGACCGTGTCCGGGCGGGCGAGTCGGAATCGGAGCATCGGAATGAGGCTCTGTCCGCCCGAGAGTATCGTGGGCTCGTCGAGACTCTCCAGTAAGCTCACCGCCTTACTGACGGACGTCGGTTCGTGGTGTTCGAATCTGGCTGCTTTCATAGCATGTTCCGTAGTCTGTCGGTGACGCCGCTGCTGGCCTCCTCGTCGACGTCAGACATCTGTTTCTCGATGTTTCCGAAGAAGTTGTTCACGATCTTGTTGGCGACCGGTTTGATCACCCGCGATCCCAGCTGGGCGATCCGTCCCGAGATGTCGGCCTCGGTCCACCACTCGATCCGCGAGCTTTCGCCGTCGTCGACCGGGTGAATCTGCATCCCCGACTCCATACTGAAACTGCTTCCGGAGGCGTCGCCGCCGCCGGTCGCGACCATTCTGAAGTTCTCGCTGTCGCGCTCGTCGATCGTGACCGTCGTCTCGAAGCGGGGTTTCACGCTCCCGACGCCGACCTGCATCAGCGCCGCGTATTTCTGCCCCTCGACGAACGCGCGCTCGGCGACGACTTCGGGGTCCGCCTCCGGCAGCATCTCGACGTCCTCTTCGGCCTCGTACTCGTCGAAGTTGAACTCGTCGTCCATCGGGGTGATGTACCGACAGCCCTTCAGCGCGTCCCGGACCGCCATCGGGTCCGACAGCACGATCCAGGCTTTCTCGGGTGGTACGCCGTCTAATTCGAATTCTCCATCAAATTCCATGTGTGTCCTCAATCCCTGTGTCCGGTTGTTCGGCGGCCGCGTGTCGCCATCTTTTAAGTACCTCTACTATGTGCACACTATTATCACGCTTTATGATATCATACAGATCGCAAATAAAAGTTTGTGTTGTTCGCCGACAGATATCGGAGTTGACCGATGACCGATAAGGGACAGACACGCGAAGATGACAGCGACCGGCCCCACGAGACGCTCGCCTGCGACGGCGGCCACGACCACGATGATCTGATCGCGTGGGACGACGGGGCCGAGCGCGTGCGGGAACTCGGACAGCGGTGGCTCTCACACCTCGGCACAGAGCGAGTCGACACCGGCGAGATTCACGGACGGACGCTCGCCGAGCCGATCGATTCGCCGGTCGACGTGCCCGCACAGAGCCACGCGACGATGGACGGGTTCGCCTTCGACGCGACCGAGGAGTACCCGCTCACCGTCGTCGACGCCGACGTCTTCCCGGAGGACGAACCGCCGGAACTGGGTGCCGGAGAGGCGGTCCGCATCGCGACCGGTGCGCCCGTTCCCCCGTCGGCGAACGCGGTTCTCAAGCGCGAGGAGGCGACCGTGGAGGGAACCCAACTGACCGGCGCGGAACTCGAACCGGGCACGTACGTCTACGAGCGCGGCAGCAACGTCGCCGCGGGTGAGCGACTGTTCGAGGCGGGAGAGCGGCTCGGCCCGAAGGACGCGATCCTGCTGGGTGATCTGGGAATCGACGCCGTCGAGGTCCGCGAACGACGCTCGGTCGGGTTGCTCGCGACCGGAACGGAGATCCACGAGGGGCGCCACCGCGACCTCGATTCGCCGATGCTGGCGGGGCTGATCCGATCGTGGGGACACAGCGCCACCTACGAGGGAACCGTCCCCGACACGTACGACCGCGTCGAGTCGCGGATCGCGGAGCTGGCCCGCGAGCACGACGTCGTCGTGACGACCGGGGGGACGAGCGTCGGGGATAAGGACTACGTCGTCCGCGCGCTCGACTCGCTGGGCGACGTGCTGTTCCACCGCGTGCGACTCCGGCCCGGAAAGCCGATCGCCGTCGCGGAACTCACCGACTACGACGCCGTCGCGTTCGCGATCCCGGGCAAACCCGTCGGCGCGCACGCGGTGACGACGCTCGTCGCGCGACCGTTCTTCACCGGCGATCTGTCGCTGCCGACCGTGCCCGCCCGGATGGCCCGCGACGTCGACATCGCGACGCCCGGGTTCGCCTATGCGATCCCGGTGACGTTCGAGGATCCGGCGGACGGCGGTGACGCACGGACCGAAGGCGACGACGGAGCGTCCGAGACCGATCACCCGACGGCGATGCCGCTCGGACACGCCGACTCCGAGCTCTCCGTCTACGAGGACGCGTTCGATCCGAGCGTCCTCTCGTCGAGCACGCGCGCGACCCGCGCGGACGGCTTTGTCCTCACCGGTGAGGGTGTCTCGCGCGGGCAGACGGTCGACGTCGTCCCCTATTCGGTCGTCGAGTGATGGCCGACGACTCGGAGACGCTCCCGCTGGTCTCGCCACCGTTCGACGAGCGAACGCGCGACAGTGGGCGGGACCGTCCACGAGTCGCGGGAATACTCCTCGCGGCGGGCACGAGCAGTCGCTTCGGGGATCGAAACAAGCTGCTGGCGATGCTCGACGGCGAGCCGATCGTTCGACACGCCGCGCGGACGCTCCTCGAATCGGGGCTCGATCCGGTCGTCGTCGTGGTGGGCCACGAGGCCGAGCGCGTCGCCACCGCGCTCGACGGCCTCGGCGTCTCTTTCGTCACCAACGACGACTACGCGACCGGGCAGGCCTCGTCCGTTCGGACGGGGATTCAGACGCTGCTGGAGGCGGAATCGCCGGTCGACGCCGCGGTGCTCGCGCTCGGTGATATGCCCTTCGTCGCTCCCGAGACGATCGAGACCCTCGTCGACGCCTACGTCGCCGGAGTCGGCGACGCGTTGGCGGCGGCGCACAATGGCGTTCGGGGCAATCCGGTGCTGTTCGACCGCCGGTTTTTCGGCGGTCTCGCCGACATCTCGGGAGACGTGGGTGGCCGCGAGATCCTCCTTCGGAGCGGGGCCGGTGCGCGCGTGGCTGTCCCAGATCCGGGCGTCCGCCGCGACATCGACGAGCCGACGGATCTAGACTGAATACGGTAGCGAGAAAGAGCGGCTGCGGTTTTCGGCGGGCTACTCGTCGTCGTCGAACCTACTCGTCGTCTTCGAACTTCTCGACGATGATGCGTCCGTCTTCGACGTGCCATTCGACGCGGTCGCCAGCGCCGACGTCGAGGAAGTTCCGAACCGGTTTGGGGACCGTCGTCAGGTTCTTTTCGGAGATTTTGGTGTTCGTCAGCGTACCCATAGACTACGTTTCCTCGTGGTATTTACATAGCTTGCGCTATGCGATCGCTGGCACCCGTTCCATACACGCGAGGTAACCGAGGCAACTGGGAGTGACGTTCGAGACAATTGGCAGTGACACCCCAGGAAACTGGCACCGACGCCCGAGACAACTGGTAGTGGTGCTGATGGCGGCTATTGCAACCGTCGAAACAATCGTGCCGTCCCGTCCCCGTCAGTTCGTTTCGGGGATCGAATAGTCGCTACGAGGAGTTCCAGCGGTGTGCGCCCCCGTCGGAGGCGTTGTCAAAGTCGAGGTTGTACCGATCCGAGTTCAACAGCACCTCGCCGGGGAGATACCTGTCCTCGCCGACCGCGTTCAACACGCCGCGGTCGGCCATCTTTCCGAGAATGCTGCGGACGGTTCGCTCCCGGCCCGGAATGAGGTTCGCCTCTTCGATCACCGACTCCGTCGTGACTTGGCCTTCGAGAATCGCCAGTCTGATCGCTGCTACCCACGCCGGTTCCCGCTTCAACTCCCGACACATACCCTTCACAGCCGCTACCACCCCGACCGAATTAGCGTTTGCGGAGTCGACCGGTGTCGCTTCTGTCCGCCCTCAGTTCAGATCGAACAGCTGCGCGGCCTGTTCCATATCCTTGTCGCCCCGACCGCTGAGGTTCACGAGGATCGTGTCGTGCTCGTCGGCGAGTTCCTTCGCGAGCGCGATTGCGTGACTGGATTCGAGCGCGGGGATGATCCCCTCCTCCTCGGAGAGTTCGCGGAACGCGGCTTTGGCGTCCCCGTCGCCGACGGCAACGTACTCACAGCGGCCGACCGCGCGGAACATCGCGTGCTCGGGGCCCACACCGGGGTAGTCGAGCCCGGCGGAAACGGAGTGCACCTCGACCTCGTCGTCGATGACGCGGGTTTTCATCCCGTGGATGGTCCCGTCTTCGCCGTCCGCGAGCGGCGCGGCGTGGCGCTTCGATCCCGCGCCCTCGCCGCCGCCCTCCGCGCCGTAGAACGCCACGTCGTCGTCGCGGAAGGCGTGGAACAGCCCCATCGCGTTGCTCCCGCCGCCGACGCAGGCGACCGCGGCGTCGGGGAGTTCGCCGGTTCGATCGAGGAACTGCGCTCTGGCCTCCTCGCCGAGGACTGACTGGAAGTCGCGGACCATCCGCGGGAAGGGATCCGGGCCGACCACGGATCCGACGAGGTAATGCGTGTCGTCGATGTTCCCCGCGAAGTCTTCGAGCGCCGCGTCAACGGCGTCGGAGAGGCCCGACCCGCCGCGGGTGACTTCGTTGACCTCCGCGCCCATCAGCCGCATCCGGAAGACGTTCATCTTCTGGCGCTCGACGTCTTTCTTGCCCATATAGATCTCCGTGTCGAGATCCAAGAGCGCGCCGACCATCGCGGTCGCCGTCCCGTGCTGGCCCGCGCCCGTCTCGGCGATGAGCCGGGATTTCCCGGCCTTCTTCGCGAGCAGCGCCTGGCCGAGCGCATTGTTGATCTTGTGTGCGCCGCCGTGGAGGAGGTCCTCGCGCTTGAAGTAGATGTCCGCGCCGTAGCGCTCGCTCAGCCCCTCGGCGTGGTAGAGCGAGGTGGGCCGCCCGGCGTAGTCTTCGAGCAACTGCTCCAGTTCAGACTGGAACTCCTCAGTCTCCTTGATGTCGTCGTAGGCGGTCGCCAGCTGTTCGAGCGGTTCTTCGAGCGGGGCGGGGACGTGTCGTCCGCCGTAGCCCTCGAAGTCTCCTTGGGACATACGTTCCGCTCAATTCGCTCCCCCGATATAAACGATACTCCGCGCTGGTGGCGGGTATCTCCCCCTCAAGGCGCTTCGATCTCCCCAACGACCGACATCCTCCCTCAAGACGCTTCGAATCTCCGACATCTCTTTGTGGCTGCCACGACAGGGGTGGATAATGGCTTCACCCACGATTCGCACCACTCATGTCGGGAGCCTTCCCCGCTCGGAGCGCCTCCGGTCGCTCCTGACCGCCGCGGATCCGGACGACGACGCGTTCGCCGCCGCCGTCGACGAGTCGATTCGCGAGGTCGTGCGCCGCCAGGCGGCGGTCGGCATTGACGTCGCCAACGACGGCGAGCAGAGTCGCATCGCCTACTCGGTCGACGTCACCAACCGCCTCGCGGGCTTCAGCGAGGGAACCGTCGAGCGCGAGTGGCCCTCCGACCTCGACGACGTCCCCGACTACGGTGCGGCGCTCTTGGGGGAGACCGAGAACATCGGCGGCCCCGTCGCCACCGGACCGATCGAGTACGTCGGCGAGGCGGACCTCCGGCGCGATCTGGCCCGGTTCGACGAGGCCGTCGACGCCGAGGGAGTCGAGTTCCCGGCGCGGTTCCACACCGCGCCCTCGCCCGGTGCCGTCCTCCGGTTCACGGAGACCGAATACCACGACTCCGACGAGGAGTACCTCTTCGACCTCGCCGGGGCGCTCGCCACCGAATACGAACTGATCGCCGAGACGGGTGCGATTCTCCAGATCGACGCTCCCGACCTGCTGGCTGGGTTCACGCTGACGTACAAGGACGACTCCGTCGCTGACTTCCGCGAGCGGGTACACACCCACGTCGAGGCGCTGAACGAGGCCGTCGCGAACGTCCCCGACGAACGGATCCGGCTGCACGGCTGTTGGGGGAACTACGAGGGGCCACACCACCACGACGTCGCGCTCGAAGACGTGATCGACGCGTTCTACGAGGCCGACGTGGGCGGACTGGTCATCGAGGGGGCGAATCCGCGCCACCAACACGAGTATCGGACGTTCGCGGAGCATTCGCTCCCGGACGAGTGGCGACTGATCCCGGGCGTCATCGACGTGAAGACGAACGTCGTCGAGCACCCCGAGGTCGTCGCGGAGCGAATCGAACGCTTCGCCGACGCGATCGGCGATCCCGAGCGGATCGTCGCCGGAGCCGACTGCGGCTTCGAGACGGTCGTCGAGGGCGCGAACGCCGTCCATCCGAGCGTCGCTTGGAAGAAACTCGAAGCGCTGCGGGCGGGTGCCGATCTGGCCGCCGAGCGGTTGGAGTGAGGAACTGCCGGTCGAGCGACGGAACCGATCGTCTTCGCGCGCTCACGACACAGCGAAACACCTTCGTCCCCGCCTGTTGACGTTCCGGCAGATGGCTCCCCTCCCCGACTTCCTCCGTCGGCCGCGCGTCGGTCGCTCCAGCGTCGCTGTCCGCGCGGTGATGCTGTTCGCGATTCTCTGGGGCGCGGCCTCTTACGACCGAAACTTCAACCCCGCGTTCCTCCCGCCGGGATGGGATCCGGGAAGCAACGTCGGTGCGAACATCCGTACGTACCGTTACGCGGCGCAGGTGGCCCGCGAGGGACAGTCGTTCTACGGGGTCGCACCACCCGGACTGGGAGACTGGGCCGTGTATCTCTACCCGCCGATCACCGTCGGCGCGTACTATCCGTTCACCGCATTCGAGTGGCTGACCGGCTACCAGATCATCGTGGCGCTGAACGTCATCGCTGGCGTGGTTGTCGCGGCCGCGATCGTCCGCTTCGTCGACCGTATCAGCCACCGCCTCGGCTGGCTCGACGCGGCGCTGATCGTCGGCGTCGTGCTCCTCTCGCCGTTCACCTTCGGGACGATTTACTACGGGAACATCAATCTCATCGTTGCCGTCGCCTTCGTATTGGGGTTTCTCGCGATCGAAGGCGACCGGTCCGCCGCGGGCGGGGCGGCGTTCGGCCTCGCGGCGCTGTTCAAACTGTTTCCCGCGTTGGTGGGCGCGTGGCTGCTCAAAACCCGCTCGTGGCGGTCGATCGCGAGCGCGACCGCGGTGGGTGTCGGCGGCATCCTCGCCGGGGTGCTCGCGTACGGCAGGGAACCGACGGTCACGTTCTTCACCGAGGTCGTCCCGAACCGCTCGGAGACGGCGGACTTCGTCGGGGGATATCCCGTCGATAGCACGTATTACGTAACAATCCAGCGGCCGCTGTCGCACGTCATCTGGGGACTGTTTCCGGACGCACCCGCCGAGGCGTTGCTGCCGCTCGCGCTCCTCGTTTCCGGCGTCGTCCTCGCGGTGTTCTACCGCGACGTGAGGTCGCTGCAGGGGCGGCTCATCGCCATCTTCGCGACGCTGGTCGTGACGGTCACGGTCTTCCCGGCGCTGCAGTGGTATCTCGTCCTCCTCTTCTTCCCGATGATTCCGCTGTGGTACCTCTGGGAGGGCCCCGGCCGACTGCTCTTTCTCGCTGGTGGTGCGGTGATGTTCGCGAACAGTCCGCCGGGGGCGATCATCGCGGAGATGCGGGAACTCGGCCTGCCGGGCGTCGTCGAGTTCGTCGCCGCCAGCGTCTTCGCGTTCGCGACGGTGCAACTCTACGGGATCGCGATTATGCTGGCGGCGTGTGCGGTGTGGAAATACGACCGCCACCCCGCCCGGGCCGTACGTCGAACCGCGGACGCGCTCCGATGTCGGTTGGGCGTAGAGCGGTAATCACGCCCGACGCGAACCGTTTTACCGCCCCGCGTCCTCGACCACGCCACCGTGGTCGAAGCACGCTACACGCACGTCAGCATCGTCGCGGCGGACCTAGAGGAGTCCGTCCAGTTCTACGAGTCGGTGTTCGGAATGGAGCGGATTCCGACCCCGGCGTTCGACGAGCCGATCCAGTGGCTCGCATGCGGCGACCTACAACTGCACCTCGTCGAGCGCGACGACGACCCGCCCGCGTTCAACCACCACGCGCTCCACGTCGACGACTTCGAGGCCGTCTATCGGGCGATCCGCCAGCACGACTCCGCGGAAGCCGAACGGCTCCCGCAGATCGAACCCGGCTTCGTCGACGGCGAACCGCCGGTGTACGTCATTCCCTCCGGCGCGATACAGTTCTACATTCGAGACCCCGCGGGGAACCTCGTCGAGGTGAACTACCCCGACGCCGCCGACCTCGATACGTCGGTCGTGTCGAATCTGATCGACCGAACTGACATCGACTGGCCCGGTCCTGACGAGGAACCCGCCCCGATCTACCTGGATCGGTGAGAGCGGTCGGGATCAGGGATTCAACACGATCTTCACGCCCGCTCGCTCGGCCTCGAAGGCGTCCTCGTAGTCAGCCATCTCGAAAGCGGGCCCGACGACCGGCGCGAGATCGACCGACGGCGCGATGTCCAGCGTCCGACACCAATCCGACTCCCGTCGGGCGTTGACGGTCTGGATCGAAATTTCCTCGTTCACGAGGCCGTTGAGGGCCACGGGCACTCGCTCCGTCCCGTGATAGACGCCGATCTGGACGAGTTCGCCGCCCGGGCGGACGCTCTCCTCCGCGAGCCGCAGCGCGGACTCGTGACCCGATAATTTCACTCGCGCCCGCCGTCCGAGCGGCGATCAGTGCGCTCAGGCCCGCCGACCCCGGACCCGTAATTGCGACGCGGTCGCCGACCTCGAAGGACGAGACGGTGATGCCGTGGATACCGATGGCGAGCAACTCCAGAAACACGCCCTCGTCGTACGTGACACCGTCGGGGAGCGCATAGAGATTCCGCGCGGGAACGATCACGTACTCAGCGAGTGCACCCGGCTCCTCGGTGTCGATGCCGATGGACTTCCGGCCGTGCGGCGAGAAGCCAGATTCGTTGGTGCAGAGGTTCTGACGACCGTCCAGACAGTTGCGACAGCGTTCGCAGGAGATGCGCGGTTCGACGGCGACACGCTCGCCACCCGACCAGTCCTCGACGCACGGACCGAGGGCGTCCACCACGCCCGCGAACTCGTGACCGAACACCTACGGGAGATGCGGTTCGTACCGGTGGTACGACTCTTCCCACCGATAGAATGACGCCTCGACGCCGCCGTCGATGCCGACGGATCTCACGGCGATACGGACCTCGCCTTTTCCGGACGTCGGAACCGGACGCTCTGCGAGCCTCATCCCCTCGGCCGCTTCGCGCTTCTCTAAGACCGCCATTCGGCTCTCGGCTGGCATCGTTGTCCCCGCTTCGGTTGAACCACGGTTACGTTTTCGGGACGAATGCGACTTACGAGATGACTGTCGACGATCTGTTGTGTGGCCGACGCCGCGGAAAATCGGGGTCACACAGTTTCGTCGCCAACTGCCGGGTCCGTCTCAAGGTCTACACCTTGCGGTCTTGGTCCCTGGGTATGACGGAGGAATACTAATGGACTCGGCGGGGGACGGCGATTCTACACCCTGCTGCAATCTCGGTTTCGGTGATCGGTGCGTGCTCCCTCGTGGTGGTTTCGTTTCAGTTGGTGGCATTAGACATCCTCCAAGAACTCGCGGCGAAGTTCCATCCGCTCGCGTTCGCTCCGCTGATCGTAGTGCAGTTCTAACACGTCGCTCGTCACGTTCGAGCGGCCGCTGACAACTTCCTCGGGCGTTCCTTGTCGAAGCATTCGCGTGAGCGCTCCGCGTCTGATTCCGTGCGGAGATCGCGAACTCGGGCACCCGCTGGCGTGCTTGCTCGACATATACTCGCAGCTGACCGGGTCCTTGTCGTGGGGACAGTCCCCGATCATACACGGTCGAGTCCATTTGTACGCGATCAACCGGACCGAAGACTCAGTGAGCCGACCCTGATTCGATGAAATCAGCGGCTCGCGGCCGTGAGAGTCCTCAATCTTAATTCGGTTGTGTGTGATGTAGTCCTCGATCACCTTGGCGTACTGTTCGCCGAGGGCGATGGATCGGTCAGCCGCCTTCCCGTTCTTCAGCGGTGTCGACGTTTCCGATCGGTGCCGAACTCGTAGGCACGGCGTTTCGAGGTCGACATCATCGAGGTCCAGCGCTCGCAACGTCCCCAGCCGAACCCCTGTGTGCCAGAAGATCGCCATCACGACGTGCGCCCGACTCGCGTACTCGAAGCGCTCCATATGTTCGAGGATTGCCTCCGCGCGGTCGACGTCGAGCTTCACGTCCTTCGATTGCTCCTCGCGGGAGACCTCGGGCAGTACGACCTTCTCGCGAAGTCCCTGCTCGACGCCGTCGATCGACGCGCAGAACTCCAAGAACACTCGCAACGTGGCGAGGTTCGTCCGCAGGGTCATCGTCGTGATATCCTGTTCACTGCGCCAGGTCCGGAAACGGTGAAGATCGCGGCCGGTCAGCTCGTTCAGGTTCTCGATGCCGCGTTCCTCGCAAAATTCGAGGAACACGTCAAGCCGATACTTGTGGTTCATTACCGACTTCTCGCTTAGTTCGGGCTCGCGGTGGTCGAGGTACATCTTCACCGCTTCCCACGGCGTGAGCGGTTCGAGATCGTCGCTCACTGCGGTCCCTCCCGATCGCGACGGTTCCCGCACGAGTAGCACGTTTCGCCGTTCACAGTCGCGTTGACTGTAGTGCCGCACTCGCCGCAGGTCCAGAGGTTCCCCCTCACGCCTCCGACTCACCCAGTTGGCTCTGGTCGTCAGCGATCTGTCGGACCTTGCCGGGCTGGATGTTCCGGAACTCGACAGACCAGTCTTCCATCTTCTCGCGCAGCTTGTTCACGCGATCGTTGAGCGTCTCGATGTTCGGCGCGGAGACGGTGGCCTTCATCGACTCCTTGTTGCCGGAGCTGCCGCCTCTCGTCATCTTGACGGTCAGCTCGATATCGTCCTCAGTCATCCGCGACCACCGGCTGCTCGCCGCCGATCTCGTCCGGCGACCGCTTCGCCTCCTCGCGCCACTTCGCGCTCGCGACGCGCTTCTTGTCTCCACCAAAGGCGTTGGTCTCGTCGGCGCTCTCGGTCGCGACGCGCCTGACTGCGAGCAAACGGTGAGGCGGCAGCTTCGCCGTCCGCCCGTCCCACTCCTTGATCCACAGCCAGCCGTTCTCTCGTACGCGGGCGTCGGCGACGTAGAGCGCGCCCTGACCGTCGACGTCGACGAGCGAAGGGCGCTCGTTGATGAGGTTCTCGGGATCGACGCGATCCCAACTCATGGACCATCCGCCTCTTCGTCGTCAGCCTTTTCGTCCGCCGTATCTTGTGAAAAACCGGGGCCTGAGCTACTGGACATAGTTTAGACGGCCCCCTTTCCGTTCCGCTGGTTCTGGCCGTTCTCGTCGACGCAGAGAACAGCATCGTCGCACTCGAACGGCGTACCCATACTTTCGCGTAGGGCCTGACGCACGTACTGTGAGTACGTCATACCGTGTTTGTCAGCCTCCTCACCGATTTCCTCGTCCATCTCAATTGGCATTGAGACGGTGACCGATAGGCTTCTTCGTGGCATTGCGTTAGCAAACAATTAACGGACGAGTAATATAGTTAACGGAGAGCTATCTACTTTCCAGACAGTGCCTAAAATCCCGTCCGAAGCCGATATCATACCGTAGGTAAATAATTAACCAAGAATGCGATACTCCGGTGATTGGATGGTACTCGCAGATGATCGGATCCTCGAATACATTCGTAAAAACGGGTCAGGTCGTCCAAAAGCAATGGTCGACAGCGGGTACGTTCGTTACACTCGGAGTTACGTCTCGCAACGGTGCAAGAAATTGGTAAATCACGGATTACTGGACGATCTCGGCAACGGCGTCTACATCATCACCGACCGCGGCGAACAGTACTTAGACGGCGAGATCGACACGTCGGAGGACGCGCCCGACGCCGTCGACGAAGGAACTGGGGACTTCACCGCAGGGGAGACGAACGGCGGGCAGGTGTAGTGATGAGCGAGCGGCGGTCCGCGTACTGGATGAAGCAGCTCGACGAGCGAATCTTAGAACATCTGGACAGTGAGAGCTGGGCGACGCCGTCAACGATGGCCCGGGAAAAGGGTTTCAACGTGTCTGAGGGGCAAATCTGGGAGCGCTGTCAGATGCTGACTTATATCGGATTCACCGCGCCGATTCACGGCGATATGTACGAGTTGACCACGGACGGGCAGATGTACCTGAACGGCGATATCGACGCCGAGCATCGGCCGTGGCCTACTGTCGATCGGGTGTTGCGGGGTCGGCGGCGGGGGGAGGGGTAATATGAATCTCAGGTCTTGGACAGCGAGCGCAATACGTGATGGAAATACGCCGAGGTGGTTTCTCGGCCTCTTTATCAAAATAATCGCTGAGGGAACTGCCGCGATTTGCTTGGGATGGATTGCAACACAGGCTATTCTCTGGATTTTTCCTGTGTCTGTTCCGTCTTCCTACCTCGGCGCACAAACAGAATCCGCAGTGTGGTTTGCTGCTAGTGTCGTTTTATTCCAACTCACATGGTGCCAATTTACAAGTCCGCTTAGTGAGTGAGGCCGCTTCTGATTTCGAGTGAAGCGGCTTTCGGAACCGCTGGAGAGACGCGATAGACAGCAGCAAACGCCTGCATTACGAGTGTCGCAAGGATGGCTCCAACAGTCGCAACGTTGATACCGATCTTATCGCCGATCGATGCGTCGATCGAGGGGTAGCCTATCGCTAAAACGACAGCCACGAGGGGGAGCGACGCTTGGCTCGCCAGCAGCGACGTGACGATACTGATGAGTGCGACCTCAACACTGACTCCCCCAATTAGAATAGTATACAGGGAAATCAGGAAGACGTACCGCTCCCGACGAGTCATATCCGACATTCGTTGAACTATACCCTGTAGAATATCGGCTTCCTCGTCTGTAAGATCCAGAGACAACATCCCGAGTACGAGTCCAGCTACTGCGAGCCACGCAAATGGCACTGCTTGCGGGTATATCGTAGGGAGAACGAACAGCACCGGAGCACTGACAGCAACGAACAGTATCCCCAGGATGATCGTTCCCACTACGAAATTGGCGACCGTTGAAGCAGCCCACCGAAAAGTGCTGGACAGCTCGGAGGGGTTTTCTGTAACCGCCATCATTATCTAATAATTTGTTTCCGGCTACTCTTAATCGTTTGGTACGTGACTGAGATCGTCCACCAGTCTTTCAGCAATTAAGCGAATCACAGTGGAGCGGACCGGACAGATATATTAGCACAGGAATGGCAGTTTATTAATACGATCTGAGTGAACAATTCTTGAATATGAAGGGACTGTGGGACGAACTGGCGAAACGGACCAATGGTCAGCGACCAGATAACAGCCGTATCGCCGGTATCTCGTTCGCGACCGTCACTATACTCATATTCGGGGTCGTTGGATTAGCACTTTGCAACGTAATTGAAAGACAGATCGCATCACTAATCGTCTCCGCAATTTTGGCAGTTGCTACGCTCGGATATGTCTTACTAACATTTGGGATGATGAGTGCAATGAAACAACAAACGAAACACACTGAGCGGTCACTAAAACTACAGCGAAAGCCCGATATTGTGAAAATAGTCAAAGAAGAAATTAAGCCACGAACCACAGAAATACGCCGACACAAAACGGAATTTAATGCGTCGAATGTCGATGCATATGATCACTATCAGATTGATGAAAATACCTCCGTCGAGCGCTTTCCAGAACTTGAGACAAAGTTTACTGATCCACAACACGCGGCAATGATTTCTGACGAAGTGAATGTCAATGCAGGTGTTGTCTTTTTATACTATCAAAAAGTCAAAGAATATTGCGATGCCCATAGAAAGGCAGTAAAAGAGTTAGAGCTTCTGCTAAGCAAAGATATAGATAATCGTGAAATAAGTTCAGATAACATTCAGACATACGCTAAATCAGCACTTGCGTTAGAACCTGCTGATGATATGCCGTCACACGTATGGCGAAACAAGAAAGAAAATGTGATTCCCATACGGTCCAACTTTGACGAGCATCACTCCGACCTGCGCCAATTAAAAAATGAAATCAAAAAGCTTGGATACGAACTACAACAAGAATTTGGCCGTGCAGAAGCGGAACTTCGGCAAGAGTACCAAATCTCCAGATCGGACCTATGACGTTTCACCGGTTCAGAGTTTGAATATTGGGCTTATATCTCTGTTCGTGCTGAGTACCAGTGCCGTCGGCCAACGACATTTCGCGCGGTCGACTCGGAAACGCCAACATCGTCGTTGATCTTCGCGTAGGTCTCGCCCCGATCACGTCGACGCAGTATCTCACGCACCTTACCGAAGTCCTCACCCGGCACCTGATAGTGCCCCTGCTCGTCGTACGTCATCCCGAACTTCGGGCGGCCGTGGTCGTATCCTCGCTCTTTGCGCTCCTCGATTGCCCGAATCGACTTCTCGATCTCGTCCTCTTTCGTGTCGCGCTCGATGCGGCGCTTCAGGTCGTGAGTGAGATCGTCCTCGGCGACGTCGCCGACGTAGACGAAATCCGCGTCACCGGCCGCGTGGCGGATCACCTCAAAGTAGCCATCGCGAGAGATTCGGTTATCGTCCCACGCAACGACGTAGTCGTAGGTTCCTTCGCGAAGGCGCTCAACCGTGTCCTGTACTTGCGGGTGCTCGTCGAGGAGCAGCTCGGCGTCGCCGTCGCGTGTGAGCGATGAGAAACCAGTCTGAACGCCGAGGTCCAACGTCTCCACCTCGTCGGCGACCTCCGCAGCGAGCTGGTGGACGGCGTCGCGCTGCTCTTGGAGTCCAATGTCATCATCGGATCCCTTCGACTTCCGGATCCACGCCAGCGCTCTACTCATCGTGGATGATGATCTCCATCTTGTTCGACGCGCTTCCGGACTTCCATTCGAGTCGCTTCCCCTCGAGTTCGAAGAAGTCACCGAGTGCTTTGGGGACCGTCACCTGGTACTGGCCGTTCTCGTTCTGAGAGACTTTTGTGGTCCGAGTTTTCGGCATAGACTCAATAACGTTAGAAGTAATGTTAATTCTAACGGTGTTGTGAATCCGCAGAATACGGGGGTTTCCTGTGGGGGAGTTCTATGAAATCGTTTGATCTGGATTTATTCGTGATTTCAAAAACCGACCATTATGCAAAACAATGATATCACTGATCTGTGATTCACAAACAAGATGTGGGACTTCGATTTCTGGAGTAAACGGCATTCAGAACCCGAGCAACGGATCCATAAGGAATTAACCGAGAAAGCAAGACTTCGGGTTTCACGGGCTTTCTCTTTCTTTGAAAAAGACGACGCGAGATATGTATTGGAACATTATGTCGACAGGATGGGGGAAACCCTGAAATATCGTGGTACTCAGAGAGATTCTACAGAAGATCTTCAAATGCAGATATTAGAAACTGAGGATATGGAACAAGCGTTCGACTTGATAGAGTTATCCATTAATAAGGCATTCAGGGCTCGGACAAAGGTGGGTAGGACTTCCAACTACACGTATAATAAATCGCAACTTTACGAGATGGTTATTCAGATTCATAATGCTCTGAAAGAAGAAGGTATTCTTTTGCATCTTCAACCTACAGCGGAAGAGATTGTTTCTGATGACTGGAATGTGCGCACCGATTACGAACGGATCCTACTCCAAGAAATGGGTGACGAGGCCGTGATAGAATCAGACCAAGAGACTCGGATGTTCGCCCGAGAGGTAGGCTGGGAGAATGAATTGCAGGGGTATAATGAAGCTTGGGAGATGTACAAAGACAACGGTGGAACGTATTTAATCGCCGAAAAGCTCTACAATAGTTTGGAGGCAGTGACACAACGTATTTGTGCCGAGGAAAACAGTTGGGCTAGTGACACCGATACGGTCGGGACATACCTCTCAGAGATCCAAGACCGTGGTCTTCTGGATCCAAACCCAACGATGGTGGGAGAATGGCAACAAATCGTAGGGGGGATTAAAGTTGGTGTGCAGAAGCTAGGTGGCGATCGTAAACGTCACGAGCTAATAGACGATGACTATGCGATTCTGTTACTACATCAAACTGGGGCCTTTCTAACCTTCTTGATAAAAAAATATGAGGCTAGCAAATCGTGACAAAGCATTAGAACCTCGCAGTTTGTTGAGTGTATGGGATCGTGTTTTGCCTAAGTAGAATTGAGAATACGCACTGGCTGGGCGAGAGCGACGGTACCCACACGGGGCTACTCTTGAGGGAAAACCCTTTCAGATGGCTATACGGGACTTAGACCGTGTCGATCAAGCAACACCTGCTAAACGATGAAGAGATGCTCAGCTACTGTACTACTGATTACTGGGCGTGGGTTTGTACAGACAGACGAGTTTTGAAGTACCGTCAGGGTGGCGGTGGGGGTGAGCAATTACACGACGTCTCTTTCGGTGATATATCTGGAATCAGCCTCACCAATCAAGGCCGGAATGCAAATTACTTGGTAGGAGGTCTATTGGCCGCAGTAGTTGGCTTGATTCTGGGAGATATTGTTGGTCCAGTAGCCCTTATCGCAGGGTTACTAATCGGCGCGTATCTGGCTAAGCGGTGGTACGACTCCGAAAGCTCCTATTTTGAATTCAAGGGAACAGGGCTCATCCGGCAAGAACCCGAGCAATGGAGAATACAGCAAGGCGCTGCTGACGATCCTGACGAGATCCGCGAGTTCGTCAAAACCGTTCGAGAACGTCTTTAATCGACGTCCATCACAGCAGCGCTGCGACCGTCGGCACCGACACGCCTGCCCAGCTCGCCGCGACCGACAACGCCGCGCCGGTCCCGGCGCCGAGTAGCGAGCCGCCGAGGGTCGCCGCGACAAAGTAGCTCTCCTGTTTCCGCGCCGCTTCGTCGCGCACGATCTCGCCAAGGCCCCGAATGATCGCCAGCGGGCCGTTCCCCTTTGGATGAACGCCGAGGATCGACGCCAGCAGCGCCGCCAGCGGGAGGAACGTCAGCGCGAGCCCGAAGAGAACGCCAACTGTCGCGCCGTCTTCCAGCGCGTGAACTGCTTTCGTGCCGATCCCGTCGACGAACTGCTGTCTAACTGCTTTTACTGTCATTGTTGAGTTGAATCGCGTCGCTCCGCCTGATCGCTACTCGATGCTCCGCAGTCGTCTCCTCGACGTCGCGCAGTCGCGGAAGGACGCCGTCGCCCTCCACCTCCTCGTCGCCTTCGAGGAGTCGCAGGACTCGCGTGACGTGCTTGTCCTGTCGGTAGAGGTGCCTGACCAGCGGAAGCCCCAGCGTCAAGAGGGCACCAAAGAAGCCCGACAGCGCGGCCAGAAGTTCGGCGGAGGCCATTTCAGGGAAGGATGCCCTCGGCGCTGTCTGCGAGCCACGCGATCGCCAAGAGAGCGACCAGGCCGAGTACGATCTTCATATTCGAGCCCCCAAAGCCGAGATCGAACGGGTTGCCGTCACCGCTGCCGTCGCCGAACGGCCACCCGCCGCCAGAGTTGTTGCCGCTGTCCGAATCCGGCAGGCTCGAACTGTCCTCGGTCACATCCAGGCCAACAGGCCCGGCCTGATCCGAGTCTGCGTCTTTCCCGACAACGCGCGTCGAGGCCGTCACCGTGTAGGAACCGAGATCGTAGATCGTCGGCTCAAACTGGACGTCGAACTCGTTACCGATCTGCTCACCAGGTGCGCAGACCTGCTCGGTTTCCTGCCAAACGACGGTTCCGTACTCGTCATCTCTCACTTCGACCGTGACGTCCGTGAGATGCCCCTGATCGGATCCCCACGCCCCGCCGCACGTTGCCGGGCCGAGTAGCGGCGTCACCGTCTCGCGGTTGTTGACGCGGACTGTAGCCGGGACTGGCGTTCCCGGCGTCGTGGGACCGCCGACCTCGAAACTCTCGATGTTGACGTCAGGAACGCTCATCGGTCGCTGTAATAGTAGGCCAGCCCGACGAGGGCGACGCCGACGAGTAGCATCGTCGAATCGCCCTCGCCGCTCTCGCCCGCCGAGAGGGCTTCGAGGCGTTCAGAAAACGCCGACTGGATGGATTCGAGTTCGGCCTGTGCGTCCGCTCGAATCTGATTCAGTTGCTCCTCAAAGTCCTGTTGGGCCTGTTCGTCGGTCTCCTCGCTGTCTTCTCCCGAGTCACCGAATCCGGGGAACCCCGTGTCGAGATCGACGCCGAAATCCGTGTCGGGATTGCCTGTGTCGGTAGACCCGTCCGAGTCGGAGGTATCCGAACCGTCCGAGTCGTACCCATCGTTGGAGCCGTAGAATCCCGTATCGAGATCGACCCCATCATCTGGGTCAACGTCGTCGCCGGAATCGACGAGTCCCCCGTCGTTGCTGTTGCTATCGGAATCGTCCGGGTTGTAGTCGTCGTTGTCGCCGTAGAAACCAGTATTGAGGTCCACACCGTCGCTGGTGTCGGCATCCTCGACGCTGGTATCAGAACCAACGACAGCGCCGTATTGATCGTATTCGTATTGCTCGTGCATCGTGATTGAGTTCCTTGTTTTGTGTGGTGTCTGCTTGTTTCTCGCCCTTACAGGCCATCAAAGTGCGATATTCTCACAATCTCCAACTCCGGTATGCGGAGTCAAGTGTCGGATTGTTCGCTTTGTCTGCCCGGCTTAGTTCGACCTCCATACGCACATCATCACCCGCTGAGATGTTCGGATCGTTCGCGAGCGAGTAATTCCGAATTACTGGGTTGCCGCTGTTGGTGCGGTTCCACGAAGACCCGCCATCGGTTGAATAGGCGATATAGACGTCAACACTCTCGCCATCAGGGCTTGTTGTGAACGTGGCAACGTCCCACTCGTAGACGTCGGTGGGATACGGCCATTCGAGATTTACCTGCCCAGCCATGTCGTATGTGATAGCATTCAGCGAGTCGAAGTTGATCGCGTAGTCTGCGCCGCCGTAGCCGTCGAGGTCGATGTCCGTGGTACTGCGTGGGAATACACCACCGTCCCCAACGACGTCGTTGTAAGTTGCGCCCCCCGCGTCGGCCAGTAGATTGTACGACGTTCCCGCGGTGAGGTCCGCGTAAATGTCGAACTCGCCGCCCTGCGTCACGCTCATCCCGTTAACGACGTACTCAGAAGCGTCTCGGTCGTAGATATAAACCGTATCTGCCTCCGTGGAACCGGAAAGGGAGGCGTGAATACCGGCCAGATCCTTGTTTGGATTGAAGCGCATTCCTTGTCTCGCGCTCCGGTCGGTCTGATTGCCGGTGTCGACACCCCATCCCGACCCGGTGCCCTGTGTGGTCCCGAGTTCGACGCTCTGGTTCGTTACTTGGGTGTTACTTACGAGCGAGACTGTCAGGTCAGACTCCGCGAACGTTTGCGCTTTGTCGTAGGGATTCGGCCCCTCCCGCGTCATTGTGATGATGCCGTCTGGATCGTTATATTCGAGGCCGTAGCCGAGGGTTGCGCCGATGATATCCTCGATATCTTCTGCCGAGTTACCCGTCTTGGGCATTCTGGACATCTTAGACCACCTCTCGAACGATCGCTTTCACGTTCTCGGTGTTCGATCCCTTGAGCCTCACTCGGTCGGCATTGTACTCGATGTGTACAGCGTCCTGACCGGCGGCTGCAAATTTAACCGGGCTCTCCGTTACCTCGAACCAATCGTCTCCGCCATTCGGCGATAGTTCCACAGTCACGTCGACCGCGGCCGCGACGTCGAGGTAAAGCGTGAACGATGAGACGTCGCCGATTTCTTGCTCAACGCCGCCACTGATGTCTCCTGCGGGGTTTTGCAGTTCGAATTGATCGGCTCTTAGGCCTTCGATCGTCCCAACCTCTGATTCGGTTTCGGCTGGCATTACTGCTCGACCCCCCGAACCTGGGCGAAGACGAACCGATCGTTTGCCGACGGGTTCCGCACCGTAATCACGAGCCGTCGATTAACCGGCATCCGCGGGTTGTGAGTCGTGCTCAGGTCGTCAATGTCAGTTGGGGGAGCTGGAGCGGGGCCAAAACGAACGTCGCCGTCCACTTCGACCTCGTAGGTCAGGCCCTTGTACTTCGACGCGGCGATCACGTCGACCTGCATACCGCTCGCGTCCGGCTCGAACGTGAACGTCGCTTTCTGCCCGCTCTTAATCTCCTCGCCGATCAACTCGTTGACCGGGATCCACTCGCTGCTACTCATCGGGGGAAACTCCCGCCGCCTCGCGTGCGTGGTGCTTCCGCTCGTCGGCGCTCATCTGTTCGGTTTCCTTGTCGGTTTTCATCGCTGCACCTCGTTGATGACCCAGAATAGCAGGATCGCCGTAGAGACGACCTGTAGGCCGAGTTCAATGTCTCTGCGAGACCACGACGTGCCCGCGAGCAGCCGGTCCCACAGGACCATCTCGCCGAGATCGGCCGTCGCGACACTGGCCGCGACACCTGGACCGACGCCCGGCGGCTGACTCTGCGTCTGTGCCGTGTCGGGAAGCGCGGGCGATCCGGTAGCACTCGGAGGAGCACCACCGGCCGCCGTAGTCGTTACCTGTGCGTCCTCCGTCGGAGCTACGAGACCGCCCTGCATAGGCGGTTAGACCCGGTCCGAGGAGTCTTCGCTAACCTCGCTGGCGAGTCCTTTGATGTCCGAGACGGTCGACCGGTTGATCGGGACGGACACCAGCATATTCACCGGGGCCGGGTCGGTGGCCGGGTCGCGCCCCGCGTTGAATGGACCGTCGACAGTCCATTGCAGGGACCAGTTTTTCGGCACTGTCCCCTGAAGCGGGCTGGCGTTGAAACTGAACGTGTTCGGGTCGCGGTTCGGGTCGCGTCGGTTGATGAGTGCCGCGTCGTGCTCGACGAGGGACTCAGAGTTCGAACCGCCCGGAGCCACCTTCTTGAGTTTCACCGAAGCCTGCGTTGCCGCCACGTAGTAGACCGTGAGGTCCTGGTTGGTGCCATCGTCTGTGTAGTCGAAAGAATCGTTCGCGTAATCGATCGAATCCGGCTGCGTAATCGCTCCGTCGACGTAGAGCACAACATCATCCGAAACGTCGGAGTCGATGAGGTTGTGTGAGAGCGTAAACGTCTGCTGCGTGCCGCTACCGTCGCTCGTAAAGGATTCCCGAGCGACCGGAACGATGCGATACGGCACACCCGGCCGTAGTGCGATCGGTTGATCCGCCTGATATTCGAGGATTACGGACTCGCCCGAGCCGCCCGCGTGGGCCTTCTCCTCGAAATCACCGCGCTTGAGCGTTTCCCGGCTGGTTTTGACGTTTGCCAGACGGTTGAGAATCTGTTGAGAGACCATCTCAGTTGTGCGGCCGCTCGTTCACGGCCGAGCCCTCCATGTAGAACTGGCTGTTGGACCAGTCGATTTGCGCCGAGGACTCGATCGAGACGTACACGGTGTCGATGTGTCTGACTTGGAGCGCCTTGCCGAGCAGCGGGATCTTGACGGAATCGACGAACTCCTCGTCCTGCTGCTGAGAAATCGAGAGGTTGTTCCACGGCTGAATGTTGTCGCGCTCCTCGCTCACGACGTTTCGGTTCCGATCCGAAGGCCGCTCGAACTCGACCTGGACGGACGTCCCGATCGGCAGCGGGTCGTCGTTGGAGTCGCGAAGGTCCATATAAACCGGGATGCCCGGAGCACTGCCCCGCGTCGCCCGATTGATGAGCTCGAGGAGCAGCCCTTCATCCGGCGAGAACGCCAGAATCGGGTCGGCCTGACCGGTCGTGTTCGTCAGTTCAGTTGCGTACTCGTGGATGTTGCTGAGGTCCTGCATAGGCCTTAGTTGCCGCTCCCGGCGTTCTCGACGGTCGACTTGAAGCCGACTCGTTCGGCCGCCTTGATGCCCGTGTACCCCATCCCACCGATAGAGACCTTGGTGTAGCCCATCGCGGCCGCTCCGGCCGCAACAACTACCCCATACAGTTCGTCGGGGAGATCAAATCGGGAGTCGATACCGTTTTTGAGGACCACGGAGCCAGCCAGTCCGGCGAGGACCATCCCGGCCTCCATCCAGAGGTCCGTGTCTGTAACCGCTTCCGTCGCGTTGCTGAGTTCTGCCATACTACGCTCAGAACGCCGGACGTTGACGACTTAGGCGACCGAAACGGATTTTGGGAGAATTGAATGAAAAAGAAGGACTACGACATTAGACCGCCTTCGATCTCTGTTTGCGTCTGCTCCTCGTAGAACTCAATCAGTCGCATCACCACCTCCGGATTCGAGGGGTCGACGCCTTCGGGTCCGAACTCCCCAGCGACCCGCTCGAACGCTCTTGCTTTCTCCCCGTACAGGCTGATATACTTCTCAGTCACGGGATTTCGAGGGTTGCGCCCTCGGGGCTGTAATGTGGCGCGTCGAGGTCGATCCCCCGCGTATCGATGCGTCGCCGATCGCCCGAGTTGTCCGAATAGATCCACTCGGAACCGATCGTCTTGTCTGCGTCGTTGGTGTGGCGCTGCACCGACACCGGCCGGTCGCGATCGTTGGGGAGCAGCTCGTCGGGAACACGGCCGGGCGAGAGGTCCGACTGTGGATTGTGCAACTCCGCAGGGTAGCCGTCGACCACGTCCGAGACGCGGCTGATATCGTCTCCATCGAATCCGCCGAGTAGACGGCTCTGCATCTGCGTCGTAACCGTCTTTTCAACCTCGGAGAGTCGTTGACTGATAACGACGTAGCTCACGCCCTCGCCGCGCCCGGTCGTCGCGAGTTCCTTCAGCACGGTTGGGAAGCCTTCGCTCTGCGGAATCACGAAATGCGCTTCATCGACCACGAACAGGACGGTTCCCTCGCGGCTGCGTATCGACTTCGCGACCGACGCGGCAAGATCCTGCCAGCCGCTCGCTGAAAGGGAGTCGTGCCGGGCGATCACCACGCGGGGGTTCGCGTCAAGGAACGTCGACCAGTTCGACGCCGACCAGCCGCGTTCGATGGGGCCGCCGATGTGCCACTTTGCGTATCCGGCCTCGACGAGCCCGCGGTATTCGTCTGAGTAGTCGAGAATAACCGCCGTGTCGTATTCGGGGAGGTTCCGCTCGCAAAGGGACTGGGTGAAGTACCCCTTACCCCAGCCACTCTGAGCCGCAGTCAGCAAGTGCATCAGTCGGCCGTCTGAGGCGTCTGTTCGGCCGCGTCGCGGATCGCGTACTCGATCGATTCGAGGTTGCCCGCGAGGAGCTGTCGGACCACTTCGGCGCGATCGAGGTCGACCACGGCGTTCTCGAACCATTCGATAGAGACGCCGAAAGTCTGCTTGACGTGCATCGAAGCGAGGTCTCGGGCGCTTCCGTCCCCGCCGTAGCCTTTCGAGCGGTAGAATTCCGACCATCGGGCGATCTGCTCTTCCCACTCGTGGACGTCCATCTTCGCGTACTCGACGGCCTTCTCTGGTTCGTCGAGTCGGTGACCGTAGCGCTCCGAAAGCCACCACTCGACGGCGTCGCCCTCGGTCGCGGCTTCGAGCCCGCGGAGGAGTAGCTGCTTTCGCTCCTCCGGATCGGGCTCTTGAACGTCGACGTCGAAGCCGTGCGCGTCGGCGAGCTCTCGCAGCGCGTCGGCCTGCGCCCGTTCGATTTCCGCGAGACCGGCAGCGAGGGCCTGAACCACGCCTAACTCGGTGACGTCGACCCGATTCATAAACTGCTTCGCCATTGCTCCCTTTCCGATCATAGTTCGAGGTCTCCCATCATCTGCTGCGGTAGGTCGGTCTTCGCCGAGACGTTCATCAGAACGAAGATAGCTGAGGAGGCCATCAAGGCCTGTCCTGGCGGCATCTCCTGACCGATCCCCATTTCGTCGACGAGTCGGTTCGCGTGGTCGGGGATCCCGAGCTGCTTCGCGGCTTCGAGGTCGGTCTTTTCGGCGTCCGGCTTCCCGTGCTCCTCGATCGCCGCGTTCGTGACGCTGACGAGCGTCTGAGCGTAGAGGTCGCCGTACGTGTCTCCCTTGACACTGCTGCTCGTCGACGTCGACGTCGACGAGTCGGTCTCGGAGTCGTCTTCGTCCGATTCGTCGCTATCGCCGTCCTCCTGGTCGGCGGCCGCGCCCGCTGCCTCTTCGGCTTCGGCTGCGAGGTCCGCGGGGAGATCGGCCTGGTCCTCCTCGTCGATCTCCGGCGGCTCTTCCTCGTTGTCGTGCTCCGCTGCGTCCGGGTCGGCGTCGGCCGCCGCTTCGTCGACGGCGTCCGCAGCTTCGGCGTCAGTCATCGAAGGCACCCCACATCAAACCAATAATCAGGCCAATCAACACTGCGAGCATCAACGCCAGCCGCCCGATTGGGCCAAACATCGTGGCAATAATGTTGAGAACCGCGGTTCCGACTGCGAAACCCATCAGAAAGTCGTCGTGCTTGGTCATACCGAACCTCGCACCTGTTCAGGGACTCCACGAGGACCGCGGTTCTCGTGGTCTCGAATTAGGTGCAGATCCATCCCGATGGACGTGAACCGGGTTTCGTCGCACCCGTCGTGGGGGCACTTCTTTGCCTCGAACCAGGGGGCCGGAGGGGCAATATCGCGGCCCATCATCCGGTCAGTCCTCCCTGAATTTCGGTCTCACCGTCGCCGGAGCCGTCCCCTGGTTCGCCTCCCCCGTCGCCCCCGGTTGGTTGGTCGTCGCCGCCGGATCCGCTGAGAGCGCGGTAGGAGACCCACAGAACGAAGGCCACGAACAGCAACATTCCGAGGGTCTTGGGGTCCATCGGGAGCCCTGCGAGGGCCGACCCGTTGGTCTCGCCCCCCTGGTTGTCTTGGTCTCCGTCGCTGGAGCCGTCCCCTGTTTTGCTTCCCTTGTCGCCCCCGTCGTGCTGCTGTTGGTACTCCTCTTCAGTCGGCATATCTTCGTCCGAGTCGTTTTCTTCCCCTTCCTCGTCCCCTTCAGGGGCCGATTCGCTCCCTTCGGCTGCCTCTTCGTCCCCCGGATTGTTGGTCTCGCCGTCGCCGGAGCTGTCCCCTGCTTTGCTTTGGTCGTCGTCCCCCGGATCGCCCCCTTCGAGCTGGTCTTTTACCTCCGACCAGTCGTGACCGGGGGCTGCCGACCCGTTGACGTGGCCCATCAGGGCCTTTTTGCTCTCGAAGGGGCCGCGGTCGCAGTCCTCGACGAGACAGCGAGTCGGGAACCGATCGCTCTCACTCATCGGTCTGTGCTTCCTCGACGTCGCTCTCTACTTCGCCACCGCTGACGGTGATGGGGTCGAGGTTGCGGCTCGCCGCGTGTCGCGCTTGAGAAGCCTCTTTCCAGCTCCAGTACGCGAGGACCGCAGCGGTCCACGCCAGCGCCAGCGTCAGATCGGCTTTGTTGATCTCGATGTAGCGGTTGCTCATTCTCCGTACTCCTGTAGGGCTTCGAGGGCACTTTCCGGCGGTTCGCCCTCGCCGAGATACTTGTGCCCGGTCGCTCCGGCCTCGAACTCTTGGGTGAACTCCTCGCCGGTCGCGTCCTCGATCGTCACGACGCGCCGCGTAATCTGTCTGCCCTGTTCGTCCTTCTCGTGAATCGTCTGAACGTTGCTCATAGTGTCTCCTGTCCGCCCTCAGCGACGTTGAACTCGTCAGGGACGGACTGCTGGGTAGTGGTCTCGCCGCCGGTCCCCTCGCGCTGATCGGCGCGGAGGCCACCGGGATTCTTTTCGGTTGGCTGCTCGACTTCGCTCTCTACGTTGCCGGTCTCGCCGCCTGCAAAGCGGGCCTGGTCGTCGGCGCGATCGCCGCCGAGCGTCTGCTGGTCATCCATATCGAGGACTTCGCGCTCTCTCTCGTGGTCCGGGTGCTCGTGCCCCTCGTGGTTGGCGTGGCACTCGTGACAGCCCGCCGCAGTGGTCCGCTGAAGGTCTTGCAGCTTCGCGTTCGCCCCTTCCAATTTCTCGAAGTGGATCGGGTCCTGCCCGTGCTTCTCGCGAACGGCGTTGATCGCTTTCGCGGCCTGCTGAGCGTTTTCCCATTTCTCGGCGACCTGTTCGATTGCTTCGGCAAGGTCCGCCGTCGCGCCCTGATAGCCCTGCCAGGACCGTTTCAGGGCTCCGGCTGCCTGTCCGGTAATCTCTCGCTCGATCTCCTCGCGGCCGCCATCGGTGACGGTGAGCAGCTCGTTTACCTCGCCCTCGTCGAACCCGCAAGCTTCCTGAAGGAACTCGCAGGCTTCCGAATCGCCGTGCTCGCAGTGGTCGCGGGCGTGGTCGCAGCCCTCCGACTGAACCGTGCGGGCGGCGTCGGCGATCGTCCGATCATCCTGAATGTCCTCTTCGCCGCGGTTCATCTCGCCGGAGATGGAGTTCGTGCCGTGCTGCACCGCCCCTTCGCGACGGGCTCGAATCTCAGCCTCTGCGCCTTCCTTCGGGTCGTCGTAGTCGGCGAGTGCCGAAATGGACTCGAAGAAGCGTTCAGGATGCCCTTCGCGCTGGTAGACGCCTTTCGCCCGCCGCCACGACATCGTGGTATTCGTCTTGCTGAACCCGTCGAACTTCTTGATCTTCTTTCGGGTCGACTCCGACAGCGGGCCGCTCATCACTGCCCCCTGTCGGTCCTCTGCGCGGGTCTCTTGGGCCTGCGCTTCGGCCTGTTGAAGCACGCTCTCTGGCGTGTCGGACGTGAACGCGACTGTTTTCAGCCGTTTATCATCGTCGACCGAGCAGAGGTGTTCCTCGAACTGTTCGCGTACCGAGTCGGCGGCCGTCTTGCTGCCGAACTCGATAAACTCGGTCATCCGACGGATCTATATTTCTGTTTGAAAACCATCAACGGCCAATATTCGACCGTTGATAATAAGAATTGTCCAAGAACAGTAAATAATTAATTTATTACTCTTCTTGGTTGGCTCGTCTACTCCGGATAGAGATCGACCGTACCACAGAACTCAGACAGATGTACCTGCGCCACGTCGTGTGCGGCGCGATCGGCGCGCTCGGCGATCCTCGCGAAGGTTACACGCATCGATCCCCCTCCTCGTCAATTACAATCTCGTTCCCACAAAACGGACAATATGAGGGCGTTACGAACGGTTTCACGTACCAGTCCTCAAGACACTGAGAACATCGCCACTCGTTGAAGTCCTCGTTCCTTCGTCGGATAGGGTACGGTGCGACTATGTGATCCGGGTTACGGACTTTCGCCGTCTGCCAGAGTTTGACTTTGCTTCCGTTCATCGGCCGCCTCTCCTGTGCCGTTGTGTGTTGTTGAAGCGCTCGCGGTCCTCTGGCGACTGTTTTTCGAGCGCTCGTCGGATCGACTTGTGTTTAGTCGATCGTCGGAGGTCGCGAGTCGTGACCTGACCGCGGTAGATTGCCCCGCAGAGATCGGTTTCGAGGTCAGCGCGTTTGTGGCGTTCAGCGGACCACTGCCAGAACAGTAGGAACACGAAACCGTAGCCGACTTTCAGCGCGATTTCAGTAGCCAGCGCCGTCATCGAATAATTCCCTCCGCGATTACGTGCGGCATATGTTCTGGAATTTCGACCACCGAGACGGTCAAAAATTGGCGGCTATGGTACGTCATTTGCTTATCATCATCCCAAGATTGAGCTACCCCGTCTTCGAGTATATCGTGTCCGCCGTCTGTGAGGATCTCCTTGGAATCTGTAATTGGTCTCTTAACCCAGACATTTTTAATCGATAGCGACGGACCATCGGTATGTGGTGGATTGACATAGACGATGACCGCGTGATAGTCAACGAAGATGGACCTCAACTGGCGGTCGATATTGCAAGATGGCTCAAGGATACTGAGATATCGAAAGAACGGCTGAGTATAATCGGATCGGGAATCGTCACACTGGCTATAGAATTGTCTTGTGCCTGTAAAGGGGAGATAGTGACCGTTTTTTCGATCATAGGTCAGTTGATCCTCTCGAAAGCTGCTGACTTTTCGATTAGGACTGCTCACTATCTCCAAGTTCCTACACAGGAATTGAAGCTTGAATTTCCCAATCCTAACATCACAAACTAATGCAAGCTCCTCGTTGCGTGGCCCCAGCTTATTGGGACCGTCTTCAAGTTGGTAGTTTTCTCTCCCAGGACTCGCATCCTCGTTTTCAGACATCTACGGCCTCCTCCGGACGCAGAATAACGATACTGCCCCACCGCGGTTTCACGAAACCAAGCTGTTCGAGTGGTCGAAGCACGCGATCCCGCACGGCGTTGCCGGGGACTCGGGTCCGTTCGGCAATCGCTGACGTTGCAGTGTCGACGTCGAGCCGTCGGCCGTTGACGTCGTGGACGTCGGCCGCGGAAAGGAGCGCCTGGTAGCCGTTGCGCAGAACGTCATCCTCTATGACGGCGGTCGGGTCGTTTTCGTCACCTTCGACAACCTCGCGGACGTGCTCGCGGAGATCGTCGCTCATACTGTCAACTCGGCTCTTGTACTGGTCTTTCAGATCCGCATCGACGCGGACGGTGATCGTTGCTCGTTCGTCGGCTTCCTGAAGTCGTGGCATTTGTCGGTTTGGTTAAATTTGTTAGTACAATCCGACGCCGCGTAATACGCACACGGCGGCGGATTTTGCAGTACATTAGTACGCCCCCCCGGTATGCTCCGAGAGAGGTTATCGCGCGCTCGGGCCTACGCGCGTGAGCCTGGGCGCTCATCACCTCCGAGTGTGTCCTGTGCTCGGCTGAGAAGATTCGTCAGCGTGCCGTGTGCTCGGTCCGTGAATCGAGCGTACTCACAGACGCCGACGTCGGCAACGTGGCACGTGAGATAGGCGTCAAGTTCCGCAGGAGTGAGTTCGTCGAATTCGTCGGGGTCGGTCGTCTCGTCGAGGCAAAGCCAAGCTGGTGGAGCTGGGTAGTCCCTGCCAGTGTCGAGATGATGGACCGAGATCGCGCCGCGCGTCCACTGCCACCACAGACTGGCGACGTGGGAGCACCAGCCGTCGTTGAAGCGGTGCGCCTTGCAGTCGCAGTCAACAACGAGGGTTCGACCCCGCAGTGCGAACGTGACTCTGTGCGGGCTCTCTGAGCCGCTGAGATAGACCATACGCTCGGCGTCGTTGATCGGGCCTCCTCGGTCGGCTTCCTTCTGAGCACGCTGCCACGGCGTCGACAGCGTCCAGTCGTCGGGCATCGACAGCGTCGACGGCCCGCCGAGTCGATCCGGAAGGTCGTCACTAGGCTGCCAGCCCTGCGGCTGGATGCTCAAGGTCGACACACCCCGTCGTCAAGCGCCATACAGCGCTGTCCTGAGTGGTCGATCGGCATTCCACAGTACTTGCAGATCGGCCGCCACTCCCTGACGCGACCGCCGGACGGCGGCGACCCGCGTTTCGATTCAGAACGGACTCTCTTTCGTGAGGGAGTCGTCTCAGAATCTAATCGGTCGAAATCGTTGCTTTCAGACCGTCTACCGCTACCTTCGGCTCCCTGGTTATGAGCGGTTTTAGAAATGGACTCGGCGGGATTTGAACCCGCGGCCTCTCCCATGCCAAGGGAGTGATCTACCCCTGATCTACGAGCCCTCGTACGCAACCTTTCGTATTCCGTTTTCGCTCTTAAGGGCTTCGACTTGCCGAACGTCGGTCGCGTGTCGGAATCCTTTTGTCGCTGACACTGATGGTCGTAGACGGGAACAGCACGGCCGCAAATCTGACTCGCCGCGTTCGCGCGGCTCGGGATTGCGGAAGTGCGATGCCGCCGACACGCTCGGCCGCATCACATCGCGTATTCTGCGGTCTGTGCCGTTCCAATTTGAAAACAATGGCACGAATGCACACCCGCCGCCGCGGCTCGTCCGGTTCGGACAAGCCGGTGGCAGACGAACCCCCGGAGTGGAGTGACGTCGATTCCGACGACATCGAAGCGCGCGTCGTCGAACTCGCAGAGCAGGGTCACGACCCGAGCCAGATCGGTCTGAAGCTCCGTGACGAAGGCGTCAAGGGCGTTCCCGTCCCCGACGTCAAAGTCGCGACCGACAAGAAGGTCACCACGATCCTCGAGGAGAACGACGCGGCCCCGGAAATTCCCGAAGACCTCCGGAACCTGATGAAGCGCGCCGTGCGCCTCCGCCGCCACGTCAACGAGAACCAGCAGGACATGCAGAACAAGCGCGCCCTGCAGAACACCGAGTCGAAGATCCGTCGCCTCGTGGACTACTACCGCGGCGACGCCCTCGACGAGAACTTCACGTACACGTTCGACCTCGCGGTCAAACTCCTCGAAGAGTAAGCCCCCTACGCCAAGATGGCATCTCGATCCGACACCACCGCCGACGCGAATGCCCCCGCCGAGAGTGTCGCACACACCCTCGGTACGGCTTCGTTCGTCCGCGTCGTCTCCGCAGCCGACGGCGACTCGCTGGCAGCCAGCGGGTTACTCGCCCGCGGACTCCGACAGGTCGGCGTGCCGTTTCAGGTCCGCGTCGCATCGCTCGGCGCGGACGAACCGGCGGCCGACGACGGCGTTCTCGCGGCGGTCGGATCGGGCCTTCCCACAGCGGACGTGACGATCGCCCCCGACGGAGCATCTGCGAGCCGTCGCGCGTACGAGATCGCAGCGACGCTCGCCCGCACCGACGCGGGCGACGTCGCAGAACAGACGCGCGAATTCGGCGTCGATCCGGTGCTCGCACTCGCTGGCGTCCTCGCCGCGGGCGAACACCCGGCGTCGACCGCCGGATCGCTCGTGGAGAGCGCCGTCGATTCCGGCGCGCTCGTGCACCGTGCGGGAGTGGCGGTCCCCGTCGACGACGTCGTCGACGGACTGGTCCACTCGACGCTCGTGCACGCGCCCTTTTCGGGTGACAGAGAGGCTGTCGCATCCGAATTCGACGCGGTACTGGGCGAGTCGGACGTATCGGAGGAGTCTGACGCATCCGACGCACCGGACGTATCCGACGTGTCCGACGCACCGGATACATCCGATGCGCCGGATACGCTGGACGAGACGGCGCAGCGATCGATCGCCTCGCTCGTCGCGCTCGCCGTCGCTGGCGACGGTGAAGCGACGACGCACGCCGCGACGGCAGTCGAACGGGTTCTTCGCCCGTACGCGACGCCGGACGGGCCGATGACGACGCTCGGCGGTTTCGCCGACGTGCTGAACGCCGTCGCGAGCGAGCGTCCCGGCGTCGGCGTCGCGCTGGCGCTCGGACACGGCGGCCGCTCCGCCGCGCTTGACGCGTGGCGCACACACGCGACATCCGTTCACGGAGCGCTTCAAACGGCACACACCGGCCGATACGACGGCGTCTTCGTCGTCCGCGGCGACGTTGGCGACGAGAGCTCGGACCGTGGTAGCGGCGTCACCCGCGGGCGGTTGCGAACGCTCGCTCGACTCGCCCGCGACTACCGATCGCCGGAGCCGCTGGTGATCGCGCTCGGCGACGGCGTCGCCGCGCTGTCCGCTCGCGATTCGGGCGCCGCCGCGGCCGCGTCGGCGATCGCGACGGAGTTTTCGACGGCGACGTCGGCGTGGTCCGGTGACGCGACTGGCGCAGTGGTACGTTTCGACGGCGACGCGGAGGACGCCGACGTCATCGCCGCGATACGGGAGGCAACGAGATGACCGACGACAGCACAGACACCGAACCGAACGCACATCCGACGTCTGCGGCTCGCGAGTGCGAGTCGCGGACGGCCCGCCTGCGGACGACGCACGCCGACGCCGAGACGGTGGCGGCGGCGCTCCGCCCCGACAACACCGACTCGATGGCGATGCGCATCGAGGGCGACACCCTCGTGACGCGGATCTCCCGCGGGACGACCGGCGGGCTGCAGTCCACGGTGGACGACACCGTGGTCAACCTGACGGTGGCAGACGCCATCGTCGAGACGACACAGACACACATACTATGAGTGAACGATCAGTTTCGAAGCAGAAGCGCGGAAAGCGATGGTACACCCTCATCGCACCGGAACAGTTCGACCGAACGGAACTCGGCTCGACCTTCGCGGACGAGCCCGAGAAGGTCGACGGCCGAACCGTCGAGGTCACCCTCGGCGACATCACCGGCGACCAGGGCGAGAACAACACGAAGCTCACCTTCAAGGTGAACGAGGTCACGAGCGACGCGGCCTACACCGAGTTCGTCAAGCACGAACTCGCCCGCGACTACGTTCGCAGCCTCGTCCGACGCGGGGCCTCGAAGGTCGACGTCGCGATCACGGTGCTGACGACGGACGATTACCGCGTCCAGCTCCAGCCCGTCGCCTTCACGACCAAGAAGGCCGACCGCAGCCAAGAGAAGGCGATCCGACGTGTGATGATCGACCTCGTCGAGGAAGCCGCCGCCGAGCGGACCTTCGACGAACTCGTCGACAGCGTCATCGAGGGACGGCTCTCCTCGGCGATCTACGGCGAGGCGAAGACGATCTACCCGCTGCGCCGCGTCGAGGTCCAGAAGCTCACCCTCGAAGCGCGACCCGAAGAGGTCGCCGCCGAGGAAGAGGCCGCCGTCGACGTCGACGAGGAAGACGTCGCGGTTGACGACGCCTGATTCGGTCGCAGACGACCCGAAAACGACCCGTTTTTTCAGCGCGCCGCAACCGCCGAGCCGATGGCTCGTCACTGATGTCGCCGCCGCTCCAAGACCAGCCACGTTCGCTTCCGTTTCGATACCGACCGCCGCCGACTACGCTTCGACACCGACCGCCGCCGACTACGCTTCGACACCGATCGCCGCCGACTACGCTTCGACGACGATCGTTCCGACCATCCCGCCCTGCTCGTGCGGGATGCAGAAGTACTCGTACTCGCCCGGGACCTCGAAGGAGTGCGACCAGGTCGCGCCGCTGTCGATCGAGCCGCCGAACTCCGATCGAAACGCTTCGCGGGCCCCCTCGGTCGATTCGTAGCCGCCGCTGGCGAAGAACTCGGCGTCCTCGGGAATCCCCGAGTCGTAGGCGGTGACGGTGTGACCGCGCGAACTCGTGTTCCGCCAGACGACCGTTTCGCCCACGCTGATCGTGAATTCCGTCGGCGTGAACGCGGACGCGGTCATCCCGATGTCGTAGTCGTCGCCACCGTCACCGTCTGCGCTCGACGTAGTACACCCCGCGAGCCCCGTCGTCGCGGCCGCGGCGAGTCCGCCGAGCAACCGCCGACGCGAGAACCGTCCGTCTCTCGCGACTCGCTGCCCTGTCATAGTCGGTGCTCCGAGTGCGAGCGCTAAATGTGGTCCGATCCGGATGTAAAGAGGTAAACCCGTCCTCCGAGTTCGCCGTGATATGATGCCGCGGTTCGTCGGCCGAGTGGGACTCGCCGATGCGGTGACCGTCTCGAACGCCGCACTCGGGTTCGTCGCCGCCGTCGCCGCCACCGTCGACGTCGAACTCGCCGCTCGGATACTACTGATAGCCGCTATCGCGGACGCTCTCGACGGCGTCGTGGCGCGGCGGCGCGGCGGCACCGACGTCGGACCCTATCTGGATTCGCTCGCCGACGTCGCGTCCTTCGGCGTCGCCCCCGCGCTCTTGGTGACGATGGCCGTCGCGGATGCGTGGGGGCTCGCCGGTCCCCCGGGCCTCGTCGCGGTCGCGGGCGGCGCGCTCTTCGTCGCCGCCGCCGTGACCCGCCTCGGCCTCTACACGGCCTACGACAGCGACGCGGCGGAGACGGAGGGCGTCCAGACGACGCTCGCGGCGACGATCATCGGTGCGAGCGTGCTGGCGGGGTTCACGAGCCCGATCGTGCTGGTTCCGCTGGTGTATCTCCTTGCGGCGCTGATGCTCGCGCCGATCACGTACCCGGACCTCCACGCGCAGGACGCGCTCGTGATGGGCCTCGTCCAAGCCGCGGCGATTATTCTCGCCGGGCGGATGGGCGAGCAGCTCGTCGGGACGATCGGCGAGGGGTTCGCCTACGGTCTCCTGTTCCTGTCGCTCGCGTACCTCTGTCTGGGACCGCGGTTCTACTGGCGTCGCGACTGAACGGTGGGGCAGTTGATAGCAGACAGCGGTTCCGCGGTTAATAGCAAGTCGCAGTGCGGTGCTGGCGAATTACGATCCGGTGGTAGCTGGCGACTGGCACCGTCCTCGGGCGACTACGCGCTGGCGGTCACATTCCCATATCGGCGGCCGCCTCCGGAACCGGCAGGTCGTGCGGCGAGACGGCGAGGAGTTCCGCGGCGTGATCCAGCGCCATATCGAACCCGTAATAGCGTTCGAGCTCGTCGCCGTCGGCCGTCGGACGTACTTTCAACATCGCGTATCCGTCGATGTTCTGTGCGATTGCCGCCGTCCGACCGTCTCGATCGAAGGTGAGCAGCCGCTCGGTCTCGGTCTCGCGGTAGCGCGCAGTGATCCCGTTCGCGGTCGTCTCGGTCTCGCTCATACCCGCGATTTGACGGCGGGGCAGTCGAAGGTACCGGTTCGATCGCGAGCCGATCGACGGTAGCGCTTTGATGGGGGAGTCCACGAAATCAGTTCGGCATAGAACGAAAGCGAAACCGACGTGGTCGCCGAGTCCAATCCACCGGTAATGTCGCGGTGGCTCCAGAGCGGTCGACGGCGGGATCTGTGTGCGCTGCTCTACGGGGCGGGAACGCTCCGCGGGCAGAAGCTCAAGACGGCGCTCGAACGACACTACGGGACGCGGCTCGATCCCCAATCGTTCTACGGCAGCCTCGACGCACTCGTCAACCGGGGGCTCATCGCGTGCGAAACCGAGGGGATTCACGACGTCTACCGGCTCACGGACGCCGGTGTCGACGGCGTCGAGACGCACTACGCGTGGCTCACGGACCGACTGGATGAGCGCAACACCGACGACTGACCGCTTCTCCGTCGAGTGTGTCAGCTCCCGTCAGTGGTGGGGCAAACAGTCGGCACCCGCTCGTGACGGACCCTCGCCAACGCCGTCGCTGTCGTCTCCCGCGCCGACGTGCCGAACGACCGCGACCCGACGCGCGATGACTGTTACGTCACGGGGACGCTGGCCGCTCGTTAGGATATAAAACCACGCACGGGCGATCTCCGTTCGCGGCCGGAATCGATAGGCGTATTACACTTTCCGCCGACGTGTCGGTCAGATCGCTCACCGCCACGCCACGAAGCTTTTTATCCCGCCGTTCGTAGGGGTTGACACTCCGAATGTCTCAGCAGGATGAACGCCCCCGAGTCGACCACGCCGACCTCCAGTGGTGTCACGAGTCGGTTCAAGGGGTCTCCCGCACCTTCGCGCTCACGGTAGACGTTCTCGACGAACCGATGTCATCGTACATCTGTCTCGGCTATCTCGTCTGCCGGATCGCGGACACCGTCGAAGACGCCTCGCACATCCCTCCAGCCGAACAGGCCGAGCTCCTCAGAACGTACGACGCCGTACTCGATCCCGACGACGACACGGACGCGGCGGCGTTCGTCGCGGACGTCGAACCGTACTTCCCCGACGAGGACGAAATGACCGACGACTGGGCCGTCGTGCGCGACTCACCGAGAGTGATCCGCACGTTCCAGAGCCTGCCGGAGGACGTCCAGCAGGCCGTCGTCCCACCGGCGCGAGAGCTCGTACAGGGGATGGTTGAGTTCGTCGAACGGTACGAGGACGACGGCGGACTCCGGATCCAGACCCGCAGCGAGTTAGAGGAGTACTGCTACTACGCGGCGGGCACTGTCGGCAACCTCATCACGAACCTCGTGACCCGCCACGACCTCGCCGCCGACCGCCGCCGTCGGCTGTACGACACCGCCGAGGAGTTCGGGTTGCTCTTACAACTCGTCAACATCTCGAAAGACGTCTACGACGACTACACCGCCGAGGACAACGTCTACCTTCCGGCGGAGTGGCTCCGCGACGCCGGAGTTCCGCAGGAGGAGGTCCTCGACGACGAACACGAAGCGAACGCCGCGTCGGTCGTTCACCGCACGGCGGAGTTCGCGGGATCGTTCCTCGACGACGCCCAGACGTACCTCGAAACGGTGCCGCTTCGCGACGGCAACACGCTCGAAGCGTGGGCGATCCCGTTCCTACTCGCCGTCGGAACGCTCCGAGAACTCCTCTCGCGGCCGGAAGACGCGCTTTCGTCGACCGGTGTGAAAATCTCCAGACAGGAGGTGTTCGCGGTGGTCTCGGAGATGAGTTCCCGCGGGAGTCAGGAGACGCTCGACGAACTGCGACGCGATATCGCCACCGGTCCCCTTCACGCGCCACCGTCGAACGCCGACTGAACGCGCTCGGCCATCGCGTCGTTTGGGAGGCTTTTTAGTCATCGGATCGAAACCCACGTCTATGGGTACCGAAGAAGCACACGACGACCACGGACACCACCTCCCGGCGGTGGAGGACTGGCCCCGTGGGTTCGGTGAGGCGAGTTGGTGGCCGTTCGTCACCGCCGTCGGCGCGGCTGGCGTCTACGTCGCCGCCGCACTCTACATCCTCGGCCAGGGCGACGGCGGGATCGTCGGCCCGATGGTCGGACCGGCGGCCCTCGTCGCCACCGTTGGGGTGTTCCTCGTCGGACTGTACGGCTGGGTGTATCACGCGTTCGTGATCAAGTTCTGGGAGCGGGACGCGGATCTCAAGAGCGCGAACAAGCTCCGCTGGGGAATGCTCGCATTCCTCGGCTCCGAACTCGCCACGTTCGGCGCGCTGTTCGGGTATTACTTCTACATCCGCGCGGGCGACTGGGAATCGATCTTCGTCGGCGTTCCGGACTTGACGACGTCGCTCGTCATCGGTAACACGCTCATCCTAATCCTCTCGTCGGTCACGCTGCACTACGCACACGTCGCGATCCGCAACGACGACCGCGGGAAGTTCCTCGGCGGCCTCGCCGTAACGCTTCTGTTGGGCGTCATCTTCATCGGCGGACAGATCTACGAGTACTACGAGTTCATCATCCATTACGAGTTCACGCTCACCTCGGGCTTCTTCGCCTCGGCGTTCTTCGGCCTGACCGGATTGCACGGACTCCACGTCAGTCTCGGCGCGGTGCTCCTCGGTATCGTCTTCGTCCGCGCACTGCTGGGTCAGTACTCCGCGGCGCGACACGTCTCGGTCAGCACCGCTTCGATGTACTGGCACTTCGTCGACGTGGTCTGGGTGTTCCTCGTCGTCGTGCTCTACGTCGGCGCGGAAGTCGGCATCTGATCGACAGTCGCAGCACGCTTTTTCCGACGTTTTCGATGACACCACCTACCGACGACGAGGTTTCCGTCGATGGCGACGTACTCACTGACGGCGACGCTTCAGGTGTCGACGACACCTCCCTCGCCGACAACGTTCCAGCCGTTGCGCGCCTCGCCGGACCGATCGGAGCCGCGTTCACGAGCGCGTCGATCTTGGCCGCGGCGCTGCTGTCGCCGACGTTTTCGTGGACGCAGAGCGCGCTCTCGGATCTCGGGGCCGCGTCCGATCCCCTCGTTTCGCTGCTGTTCAACGGTGGCCTCATCGCGGGCGGCCTCGTCGGAGCCGCGTACGCGCTCGCTCTCCGACCGCACTCGACCGTCCTCGCCGTCGGATACGTGTTTTCGATCCTCGCGATGGCGCTCGTGGGCGTCTTTCCGGCGGGCACCGGCCCGCATATGCCGGTCGCGATTGCCTTCTTCCTACTTGCCACGGCGACCGTGACACTCGACGGGTGGCGACGACGCGCCTCGACGACCGGGCGGGTCGGACTCGCGTTGGCGGGCGGACACATCGCGGGCTGGCTGCTGTGGTCGGCCGGAATTCGACCCGGACCCGGACTCGCGCTCCCGGAACTCGGCGGCGTCGTGATGTTCGGCGCGTGGCTCCTCGCGCTCTCACCGCCCTCACAGTGGTGGTGGCGTCGACGGTGGCAGGGCTAGGATCCGTTCGACCGCCAGACGAACCGGACCAGTTTTCACACCTGTCGCGTGAGTGTCGCGTATGACTGAGGAAGAGACGGCGGACGCGGACGAACCGACAGTCCCGATCGTGTGTGAAGCCTGCGATACGACCTCTCGGGTCCCGCTCTCGGAGCTTCGCGATTCGATCGACACGCACAACGACCATCGCCACGACGGCGACGAGATCGCCCAGGTCGACCCGATCCTCGCCGACGCGTTGGCCGACGCCGTCGCCGACGACCTCGGGCTGTTCGAGGAGTAGTTCGGACCGCACGAGAAGTAGTTCGGAGTTCCCGGGAGTAGTTCGAACCGCACCAGCGCGCTGGTCTCCCTATCGGTCCGAGACGCTTTCAGGCCGCTTATACGCGCTCGCGACGCAGGAAAGCTATGCTCACGTTCATCGGTCTCGGTCTCTACGACGAGCGCTCGATCACCGTCGAGGGGCGGGAGGCGCTCGCCGACGCCGATCGCGCGTTCGCGGAAGTGTACACGAGCCACCTCGTCGGTGCGACCGTCGACGACCTCTCTGACGCCCACGGCATCGACATCGAGGTGCGCGACCGCGCGGGCGTCGAACAGCATCCGGAGGACATCCTCGACGCCGCCGAAGACGCCCACGTCGCCTTCCTCACCGCGGGCGACACGATGATCTCGACGACCCACGTCGACCTGCGACTCCGCGCCATCGAGCGCGGCATCGACACGCGCGTCGTCCACGGCGTCACCGCGCAGACGGCCGCGAGCGGACTCACAGGTTTACAAAATTACCGATTCGGTAAAGCCGTCACGCTGCCGTTCCCGTACGCCCACGGCGCAGACGGCGTCCCGCAGAGCGTCGTCGACTCGATCGAGGCCAACCGTGAGCGCGGGCTACACACCGTCGTCTATCTCGATATCAAAGCCGACCGCGGCGAGTATATGACCGCCGACGTCGCCAGCGAGATGCTCGCGGAGGGCTGGGAGGACGTCCTCGCTGTCGCCGTCGTTCGCGCCGGAAGCCCGGAGCCGACTGTCGCTGCCGACCGACTCTCCGCGTTAGCCGAGCGCGAGTTCGGCGATCCGCTGCACCTGCTCGTGATCCCCGGCGATCTCCACCACGTCGAGAGCGACGCGCTCGCCACGCTCGGCGGCGCGCCCGAGGACGTATTGGCCGAAAACGAGGCGTAGGTTTTCCTATCGGGGATCGGTCGGGAAGTTCCGATCCGAGTGGATCACGCCCGCGGCCGTTCCAATCCGAGTTCCGATTCGAGGTCGTACTCGTCGCCGGTCACGAGGAAGAGCACGTCCTCGATGATCGTCACGAGCTCCGGCAACTCGCGCACGACGAGGTACGTGATCCCGATGAGGACGACGACCGCGAGCAGCTGGCTGATGATCCGATCGGAGATGAAAAACGAGACCATATACGGATCGGAGGAGCCGAACAAGAGGAGAATCTCGTCGACGAACCACTGCATGTACTGTTTCCCGAAGGCGATCGTGATGAACGTCGTCCGCAGGAGGTTCAGCGCGTAAATGATCGGCACGGCGATGGCCATCGCGCGAAGCTTCCGCCGGAGCGGAGCCTTCACGGCGGCGATCAGCCCCGCGAAGATGGCGATGCTTCCCAGTCCGGTACACGCGAGGACGACTTCGACGGTCAACCGGTGGTCGCCGTCGAAAAAGAGGAAGGTATTGTGGAACCCCTCGTCGCTGAGAATCATCTCGGGGTGGTACCCGAGCGCGTTGACGAGGAACGCCGTCTGACCCGCGACGATCTCCATCAGCACGCCGCGCGGGGCCGGAACCGCGACGCCGAGCAGCGTGAACGCCGGAATGGTCTCGAACGGGAGATAGATAATTCCCATCGCGGCGACCGCCCGCGAGAGCACGAACAGCGAGTCGCGACCGCCCCACAGCAGGTAGCCGGTGTACAGCGACGCGGGGACCGCCACGAGCGAGAGGATCCCTTCGACGTAGCTCTTGTGGACGAACGCGAAGTGCGGCACCAACTGGAGCCAAAAGACTGCGAAACCGACCCACGCGGCGACCGTGGCGTACCGCGCGAACCGCTCGTTTCGGTCCGCGGAAAGCGCCCCCACGGCGAACGTCAGAATGACGAGCCACGCGAGCGCGTCGGAGAGCAGGCCGGGCATAGGAGGGGGAACGCAGTTGACGGATAAATCCCTTGTCGTTCTGTGCGTTCGAATCGCCACGCCGATTCGATCGCGGTATCGCGTTCGCGACGGTCGGGTGACGGTCGGGTTCGCGACGGGCGGACGACGGTCGCGTTCGCGCCGACCACGAGAGAGCGAGACGCGGCCTCCGCTATTCTCCGAATTAGGGCTCCAAAATCTCGATCTCGTGGCCGTCCTGGTCCGTCGTGAACGCGTAGCGGTTGTCGCAGGATTCGGGGTCGCGGTACGCTTCGGCCTCGCGCTCCATCAGCGTCTCCCAGTACTCGTGGAGATCGTCGGCGCGGACGCAGAGGTGCCCCCACGAGTCGCCCATCGTGTAGCTGCGACCGTCGTAGTTGTACGTGAGTTCGACGGTCATCGCGGCCTCGGAGGCCCCCTCGGGCTTCATAAAGTAGTTCGCGAAGGTGTCCGATTCCCAGCGGCGGACGTAGTCGTACTCGAACTTCCGCGTCCAGAACCCGATCGCCTCGTCGGCGTCCTCGACGCGGATCATCGTGTGGTCGAGGCTCCACTTCGGCAGGTCGGGATCGCGCTTGACGATCTCGATCTCGTGGCCGTCGGGGTCTTTCACGAACGCGTAGCGGCCGCCGCAGGACTCGGGATCGCGGTAGTCCTCGACGCCCTCGTCCATCAGCTGTTGGTACGAGGATTCGAGTTCGCCCTCAGGGACGCGCACGGCGATGTGGCCCCACGCGTCGCCCGTCTCGTAGGTCCGGTCGTCGTGGTTGTACGTGAGTTCGAGCATCGCGCCCTCCTCGTGCATCTCCTCGGGGCCGAGGTAGACGTTCGTGAAGGTGTCTGCCTCCCAGCGACCCTTCTCCTCGTAGTTCAGGTGCGTCGTGTACCAATTGAGCGACGCCTCGAGGTCTTCGACACGGATCATAACGTGATCGAGCACTCCGGACATATCCGAAGAATCGGACGCCGCGGCCAAAAAGGATGCTGAAGCGGGGTCGACGGGTCGCTTACTTCCTGGCGACGACGCGCAGGACGTCCTCGTCCTGTAGCTCGTGATCGCGGCCGATCTGTTGTTCGTCGTGTTTGGCGCTCGGACCCGTGACCCGGGCGAAGCGGAACCGCTCGTCGAGCGTGCCGCCGAGCTTTCTGAGGGCGTCGTCGAGGGTGTTTTCTCCCTCCATCAGGATCAGCGGCTCCTCGTAGTCGACGCCGCGACCGGGTTTGTCCATATACACCCGGATGAGTCCCAGCGCCTCCCAGAGTTTCTCTTTGAGCGCGTCGAGCCCCTTCTCGGCCTCGGCGCTGATGAAGATCGCCTCCTCGGGGTCGACGCCGACGCCGCGGAGGTTCTCCTCGACAGTCGGGAGATAGTCGCGGTCGATGAGGTCCGCCTTGTTGACGGCGACGATCGACGGCAGGTAGACGCGGTTGTCCATAATCCCGTCGATGAGTTCGTCGATCGTGATGTCGCCGCGGACGGTCACGTCGGCGTTGACGTAGCCGTGTTCGCGGAGGACTTCCGCGATCGTGTCGTCGTCGAGCGAGACGTCGTCTGCGGTCGTCACCTGAATGCCGCCCTTCGGCCGCTTCGAGATCGTGATGTTCGGCGGCGACGTGTCGAGGCGGATCTTGTTATGGTACAGTTCCTCGCTGAGCCGTTCGTAGCGATCGATCTCGAAGACGGAGAGCAGAAACACGACCAGGTCCGCCGTGCGAACGACTGACAGCACTTCCTTCCCGCCGCCGCGGCCGCCCGCGGCGCCCTCGATCAGTCCCGGGACGTCGAGGATCTGGATGTTCGCGCCGTTGTGTTTCAGCATTCCGGGGTTGACGTCGAGCGTCGTGAACTCGTACTCGCCGACCTCGCTGTCGGCGTTGGTGAGGGCGTTGATCAGCGTCGACTTGCCGACGCTCGGGAAGCCGACGAGGGCGACGGTCACGTCGCCGGTCTTCTCCACCGCGTAGCCGTGGCCGCCGCCGCTTCCGGACTGGTTTTCGAGTTTCTCTTTCTTCTCCGCGAGCTTCGCCTTCAATCGGCCGATGTGCGCCTCCGTGGCCTTGTTGTACGGCGTGTTCGCGATCTCCTCGCGGATCTCGTCGATCTCCTCCTCCAGTCCCATCGTGTTACCGTTCGGCGATCTGCGTCGAAAAAGGTGTTCTTTCCGAGCGCGCGATCGTCTGCGACTGTCCGCCGACTCGATTCGACACGACGCGCCCGATCCGACCTGACCCGACCGCGACGATCGAATCGAAGCCCTTTGTACGTCGCAGCACGTACGGCCGTCAATGGACGCAGAACCGGGGCTCTCTGAGCAGTATCGGATGGCGAGTCCGTGGCCGCTGTTCGTCGCGCTCGGCGTGCCGATCGCGGAACTGGGGATCGTCTTCGGACTGTTCCCGCTTTCGGTCGGCGGGCTTCTCCTGTTCGGGGGCAGCGTCGCCGGGATGGCCTTCGAGTCGGGGTACGCGAAGACGCCGTGGCGCGGGTTAATCGGCGTCGCGCTCCCGCTCGCCGCGCTCGGTGCGGCGTTCGCCTTCACGCGGATCGACCTTCCTGGTCGCGGCTTCGCCATCATCGCCGCGGCCGCGATCCTCGTCGCCGCGGGCGTCGCCGGAACGCTGTTCACGCCGACCCAGAAGCCGGGGTACTGAGACTGTCGAAGTACCATCCGGTAGTATGACGATCGCGGCGGCGACGACTGCGGCCGGAAACCAACAACCTATTTGATTCTCCGCCGGAAGGGGCAGGTATGGCGAACAAGATCTTCGATCGGGACACCCTACTCGACCTCACCGTCAACGTCGTCCCGCTGTTCATTATCGCGTTCTTCGTCGTCGCCTTCGCGGTGTTCTCGCCGTTCGGCATCGACCCGCTCGCATCGTCGGTCCAGTTCGGACTGCTGGTCGTGCCGTTCGTGCTGCTCGCGGTCTTGACGTATTTCGCGGGGAAGGCGGTCGCCGGAGCCGAACTGCACGGCGAAGTGTACCTCCCCGGACAGGCTGGCGTTAGGGGTGCTGAACCGCTGGAGGAATCCGAATCCGAATCAGAACTCGACGACGAACCGTCGCCGTCGGCCGTCGAGGGCGACGAAGCGAGTACCGACGAGTCGGCCGCAGGCGAGGAAAAAGCCGAAGACAACTGAAGTCGAGATACCCGAAAACGAGATTTCTGGCGTCGAAGTCGAAGTCGAAGTCGAAGCCGCGGAACTGAAGACTCCGAAATCCACGGTTCCGAAACGACGATTCCGTAACTGTTCGGCGACCGAGCACCGGCAGAAAACCGTTCTTTTGTGACGCCGTCGTTCCGGACGTTCGTTCGTTACCAACGGCGCAGTCTGTCGATTACCGACCGGTTCGTGACCGCCCACCGAGCCCGTCGACAGCGGCGCCGTCCCGAACCTTTCATTACCTTTCGTTCCTCAGACTTTCCTATGGAGGTCAACGGACAGTTAGCACTGACGGTGCTCATGGGGCTTTTCCTCGTCGCCGTCGCCGCGTGGCTCGCGCGGGTCGAAAACTGGCGCTCGTACACCCCGGTCGCGGGCGGGGGCGCCTACGGGCAGAAGGAAAGCTACGGTTCCGAGGAGAAACCGTCCGGCGTCATTCGCTGGCTGACGACGGTCGACCACAAGGATATCGGGATTCTCTACGGGGCCTACGGACTAATCGCGTTCGTCGTCGGCGGACTGATGGTCGTCGTGATGCGGATCGAGCTCATCGATCCCGGGATGTCGCTCATCTCCGAGACGTTCTACAACTCGCTGATGACGAGTCACGGGATCACGATGCTGTTCCTCTTCGGAACGCCGATCATCGCCGCGTTCTCGAACTACCTCGTCCCGCTTCTCATCGGCGCGGACGATATGGCGTTCCCGCGGATCAACGCCATCGCATTCTGGCTGCTCCCCCCGGCGGCGATACTCATCTGGGCGGGCTTCTTCCCGCTTCCAGACGTCATTCCGGCTCAGACCGCGTGGACGATGTACACGCCGCTCTCGGCCGGTGTGGGCGCGGGTAACCAGGCCAACGCTGGCGTCGATCTGATGCTTCTCGGCCTACACCTGTCGGGCGTGTCGGCGACGATGGGTGCGATCAACTTCATCGCGACAATCTTCACCGAGCGCGGCGATGAGGTCTCCTGGGCGAACCTCGATATCTTCTCGTGGACGATTCTCACCCAGTCGGGACTCATCCTGTTCGCGTTCCCGCTGCTCGGCAGCGCGATCGTGATGCTGCTCTTCGACCGCAACTTCGGGACGATGTTCTTCGCGGGTGAAGGCGGTGCGATGCTGTGGCAACACCTGTTCTGGTTCTTCGGCCACCCCGAGGTGTACATCCTCGTGCTGCCGCCGATGGGAATCGTCAGCTACGTCCTCCCGCGCTTCGCGGGTCGACGCCTCTTCGGATTCAAGTTCGTCGTCTACTCCACGCTCGCGATCGGCGTCCTCTCGTTCGGCGTCTGGGCGCACCACATGTTCGCGACGGGGATGGACCCCCGTCTTCGCGCCTCGTTTATGGCCGTCTCAC
>NZ_VJXQ01000001.1:395467-505441 GCF_007655485.1 Halobellus captivus | reverse complement strand
TGAAGACGTTCAACTGGATCACCACGATGTGGAACGGCCACGTTCGACTCACCACGCCGATGCTCTTCTGCGTCGGCTTCGTCTCGAACTTCATCATCGGCGGCGTGACGGGCGTCTTCCTCGCGTCGATCCCGATCGATCTCGTGCTCCACGACACCTACTACGTCGTGGGCCACTTCCACTACATCGTGATGGGCGCGATCGCGTTCGCCGGGTTCGCGGGCCTGTACTACTGGTACCCGCTGTACACCGGGCGGATGTACCAGAAGACGCTCGGTAAGGCGCACTTCTGGCTGTCGATGATCGGCACGAACGTCACGTTCTTCGCGATGATCCTGCTCGGCTACGGCGGGATGCCGCGCCGGTACGCGACGTTCCTGCCGCAGTTCGCGACGCTGCACCAACTCGCGACCTTGGGCGCGCTGATCCTGCTCGTCGGCCAGATCATCTTCGTCTGGAACTTCGTCCAGTCGTGGCTCGAAGGGCCGGAAATCCAGGACGGCGATCCGTGGAACCTTCGGCAGTCGGGCCTCTACACGGCCGAGTGGGACTGGTACGACAAGAAGCTGCAGACGGCGATCGCCGACGGCGGCGACGCGGACGACGAACCCGCGCTGACCGACGGCGGGAAGCTCGACGGCGACGCCGGTTCCGACCAGTAATCAGCGATTCGGCGGTTCCTTTTGCGGATCTGACGTGAGACGATCAACACCGCACAGCGCTTGCGATCGTCCGTCGCGAGGTACCTGCTCGGCGCGAGTGTCGTACCTGGCCCCGACGTGAGGCTCGTCATTTGGTCCTGACGCGGGCGTCGTCACTCTCGATCAAAACCGGTGCCTGAGCTCGATCCAACGGTCCGTCTCAGGTCGCGAGAAAGAGCCCGGTGGCGAACATCAGTATCGCGATCGCCGCGAGGATGACTGCGAGCAGATCTCGGTCGCTCATATCCGCGCTTCGCCGCGCGCGCTCAAAGGTGCGTCGGTACCCGTCTCCCCGAAGTATCGTCATTGTTTCCTCGAATTTCGCCCTTCTCCACGAAGTGTCGATACTCGTCCTCGACCGAGGTCGATACGCGCGTCATCTGCGAACGGGTGGCTTAACAGCCTCCGGGGCACACGTCCCGATGTGACGGACGACGAGACCCACAGCGGCACGACCAGCAGGCGACGCGGGCGTGACGGCGACGAGCCGAGTGCTCGCGGATACAACGGCCCGCGGCTCGTCGTCGGACTTTATTTCGCACTCGTCGCCGTGGGTGCCACCGCTGGCTTCCTGACTGCGACGTTCGTCGACGTCAATGCGCCGCGCTTTCTCTTTCTCGTTCCGTTCCCGGCCTCGCCGCTCGGGTTCGCCGCCTACGGCGGGCTGACTCTCGCGCTCGTGCTCGGCGTACCGTTGGCCCTCGTCGTGTACGTGTCGCGGACCGTCGCGGATTCCGCGTGAGCGACGGCCGCGCGACCCTTTTTATCCCCGGCGGCTGTACTACCGGCGACGATGGACGTAGACGAACACGCCGAGGAGCTCGCCTCCGCCCTCGGGGTTGACAAAGCGGAGGTTCAATCCGACTTGGAGAACCTGCTGTCGTACAGCGTGCCGATCGACGAAGCCAAACAGAGCATTCGGCGCAAACATGGCGGCGACGGCGGCGGTGGCGACGCCGCGCCGACGACGAAAGCCGTCGCCGAGATCACACCGGAGGACGGCAACGTCACCGTGACCGTGCGCGTGCTCTCCGTCGGCCAGCGATCGATCCAGTACCAGGGCGAAGAACAGGTCATCCGCGAGGGCGAGTTCGCCGACGCCACCGGCAAGATATCCTACACCGCGTGGGAGGACTTCGGCTTCGAGCCGGGGGACTCGATCACCGTCGGGAACGCGGGCGTCCGCGAGTGGGACGGCCGCCCCGAACTGAACGTCGGCCAGTCCTCGACGGTCGCCGTCGAGACGACGCCCGTGGAGACGGCCTACGAGGTCGGCGGCGATACCGACCTCGTCGAGCTTCGATCGGGCGACCGGGGTCGAAACGTGGAGGTGCGAGTCCTCGACTCCGAGGAGCGCGTCATCGACGGTCGCGACGGCGAGACGACGATCCGCTCGGGCGTCGTCGCCGACGAGACCGGACGACTGCCCTTCACCGATTGGAAGGCCCGCTCGGAGCTTCGCGAGGGTCACGACTTCCGATTCGAGGACGTATACGTCCGGGAGTTCCGCGGCGTTCCGCAGGTGAACCTCTCGGAGTTCACGACGGTCACGCCGCTGGCCCGCGAGGTCGAGGTCGACGACGACGCGCCACAGATGGGAATCGCCGAGGCGGTCGGCTCCGGCGGCCTCTTCGACGTCGAACTCGTCGGGAACGTTCTCGAAGTCCGCGACGGTTCTGGGCTCATCGAGCGCTGTCCGGAGTGCGGCCGCGTGCTCCAGAACGGGCAGTGTCGGGTTCACGGCGAGATCGAGGGCGAAGATGATATGCGCGTGAAGGCGATCGTCGACGACGGCACCGGGACCGTGACGGCGGTGCTCGACCGCGAGCTGACCGAGGAGCTCTACGGCGGCACGATGGACGACGCGATGACGGCCGCCCGCGAGGCGATGGACAAGGAGGTCGTCGCCGACGAGATCCGCGAGCGCGTCGTCGGCCGAGAGTACCGCGTCCGTGGGAACCTCTCGGTCGACGACTACGGCGCGAACCTCGAGGCCAGCGAGTTCGAGCGCGCTGAGGACGATCCGGGGGCGCGTGCGACCGCCCTGCTCACGGAGGTGCGATCGTGAGCGACGCCGTGCAGGGCCGAGAGGTGGCTCGCCGCCTCTTCGCCGCGGAGTTCGACGACGCGACCCTGTCGTACTCTGAGGGCGACGACGAGCGCGCGCCGAACTACGTGGTGACGCCGACCGGCGCGCGCGTCAACCGGCTGTTCGCCGTCGGCGCGCTCACCGAGGTCGAACAGGTCAACGACGAGATCGTCCGCGGACGCGTCGCCGATCCGACGGGCGTATTCGTCACCTACGCCGGGCAGTACCAGCCGGACGCGATGGGCTTTCTGGACCGGACGACGCCGCCGTGCTTCGTCTCGCTCACGGGGAAGGCGCGGACCTACCAGCCGGAGGACTCCGATCGGATCTTCACCTCGGTCCGCCCGGAGAGCCTCAACGAGGTCGACGCCGACACCCGCGACCGCTGGGTCGTCTCCGCCGCCGAGGCGACGCTCGAACGCGTCGCCACGATGGCTGCGGCGCTGAAATTCGACGTCCGCGGCGACGACCTCACCGCCGCGCTCGAAATCCGCGGCGTCGACGGCGCACTGGCGCAGGGCGTCGCGCTCGCGGTCGACCACTACGAACCGACCGAGCACTACCTCGAAGGGATCAGGCGGATGGCCGTACAGGCGCTCGAACTCGTCGCGGGCGAGCGTGACGCGGTCGAAGCGCCGACGGCGGCACCGAACGAGCCGGGGTCGCGAACGCTCGGCTCGCTGCCGATGGTCGCCGCGGCATCGGCCGCGCCGGGTGACGCCGCGGCGGCCGTTTCGCCTGATTCGGTCGAGGACTCCTCGACCGAGAGCCCGTCGGAAGCGAGCGTCGGACCCGAGCCCGAAGCGCAATCGGCCGCCGGCGACGATGTCAAGGAATCCGAGCCAGCCGCCACCGAATCGGAAGAATCCGAGCCAGCCACCGACGATGGACCGGAAGCAGTTGCGGGCGACGTCGCCGACGAACTGGAAGAAGTCGCGGGCGGATCCGAAGACGTTGCGAGCGACGTCGACGAGCCGAAAGAAGTCGCAGACGCCGTCGAGGACGACACTGAGAGCGAAGGCGACGTGGGAGCGGAATCGGAGGACGCCGAAGACGAGAGTTCGGGCACGCTCGGAGACTTCGCGGCCGACGCCTCAGCGGGGGATAGCGAGGCCGAGACCGGGGATCCTGCGGTCGAGACGGAGAGTCCCGACACGGACCTCGACGGGGACGAGATGTACGAAATCGACGACGAGGAGCGCGCCGAGATCGAAGAAGAGTACGGCACGGAGTTCGCGACCGGAAACGAGGTCGACGCGCCGGGAGAGGCCGACATCGACGTGCCGGACGTCGACGAACTCGAATCCCAGATCACCGAGGAAAGCGGGACCGAAAGCGACGGGGAAGACGCCGCCTCCGAAGATGAGTCGGATGTCGTCTCGGACGACGAGGGGGACGCCGCCTCCGAGGACGAGATCGAGGCATCGGATGCAGGCGCGGAGGCAGACACTGAACGTGAGGTTCCCGCAGATGTCGACCTCGAAGACGCCGCCGTCTCGGTGATGGCGGATCTCGACGACGGCGACGGAGCCGACCACGAGACAGTCGTCGCAACGGTCGTCGACGAGTACGGTGCGGATCCCGACGCGGTCGAAGACGCGATCCAGGAAGCGCTGATGGGCGGGAAGTGCTACGAACCCACAGAGGGAACGCTGAAGTCGATCTGAGCGTGGATCCGATCGATTCCGATGGCGGCGACTCGGATCTCGATGCGGGCGAATCAGCCCGCGATCGCCCGGAGGAGCCAGCCCGCGCTGAAACGTCGCTCGTCGAGCCCGTTCCCGGCGAACCGGCCGCGATCGCGCGAATCGACGGGGAAAGGGCGCTCGTCGTCGCCGACTACCACGCGGGGATCGAAATCGGCCTCCGATACGAGCGGGGCGTCGAACTCGAGAGCAACGCGGCCGTCCGTCGCGTTCGATTGCTCGGCCTCCTCGACCGGGTCGACCCCGATCGAGTCGTTGTCCTCGGCGACCTCGGCCACCGGATCGGCGGAACCGAAGGCGTCGAGGGAGAAGAGTTGGACGAACTTCTCGAAGCAGTCCTCGACCGCGTGCCGGTGACGCTCGTCTACGGCAACCACGATACCGGCATCTCCGACCGGTTCGAACCGGAGTACCCGGACCGATTCGTCGTCACTGAGCCGACCGGCGTTCGGCTGGGACGCGTCGGCTTCGTTCACGGCCACACTTGGCCCGCTCGCGAGGTCGTCGAGAGCGAGGTGATCTGCGTCGGTCACGAACATCCCGCCGTCCGCCTGGAAGACAGCGTCGGGGGCGGGCGGAAGGAGCGGGCGTGGCTCCGCGGACCGCTGCGGCGGGAACCGTTCGCCGAGCACCTCGGGGTCGACATCGCCGATCTGGACTGGCGAGACCCCGATATCGTCGTCTTCCCGGCGTTCAACGACCGCTCGGGCGGCACGTGGGTCAACGTCGAGGGGCAGGGGTTTCTCTCGCCGTTCCTCCCCGACGCGCTCGTCGACGACGCGACCGACGCGTTCCTCCTTGACGGGACGCGGTTGGGGCCGTATCGGTCGGTGTGATTCGAGAGCGACGGCGCGATCCGTCCCGATCGATTTGACTTTCCGTCCGACAAGGCCCGCCGCGGCTGATTCGGTTTCTCCCCGGCGCGGAATTGGGACCGGCACTTCCCTTTTCAGTCTGCGGCGCGAACGACAGGTATGCGGATATCGACCCTGGTGATTCTAGCCGGTGCCCTGTTGTTCGTGCTCCCGGTCCCGGGGACGTTCATCGGCGGTGGAGTCGTCGTCGCCGCCGGCGTCGCGCTCCGGCTACTCGGTGAGTGACCGACGCGGGCAAGTTCGTGCGCGTGCCGACGCCCGAACGCTGTGCTTATTCCGCTCGCGCCGCTACACCTGTCGATGCCACCGGGCGCGTCGCAGGGAATGGACGCTTTCACGGCGCTCGGGAGCGCGGTGCGGTCGGCGCTCTCCGAACGCGGCTTCGACACGCCGACGGAGCCGCAGCGCCGCGCGATCCCGCCCATAGCCGCCGGGGAGAATGCCCTCGTGATCGCGCCCACCGGAACCGGAAAGACCGAGACGGCGATGTTGCCCGTGTTCGACGCGATCTCGCGGTCCGATCCCGAGGAGCGCGAGGGGCTCTCCGCGTTGTACATCACACCGCTCCGGGCGCTGAACCGCGATATGCGTCAGCGGTTGGACTGGTGGGGCGAGGAACTGGAAATCGAGATCGACGTCCGCCACGGGGACACGACCCAGTACCAGCGGGGAAAGCAAGCGAACGATCCGCCGGACGTGCTGGTGACGACGCCCGAGACGCTGCAGGCGATGCTGACCGGAAAGAAGCTCCGACGCGCGCTCTCGGACGTCCGCCACGTCGTCGTCGACGAGGTCCACGAACTCGCCTCCGCGAAGCGGGGCGCGCAGTTGACCGTGGGATTAGAGCGCCTGCGGGAACTCTCGGGCCCGTTCCAGCGGATCGGTCTCTCCGCGACGGTCGGCTCGCCCGCGGAGGTCGGTCGGTTTCTTACAGGAGACCGCTCGTTCGAGATCGTCGAGGTCGACGTCGGCAGCGACGTCTCCTTTACGGTCACCCGCCCGGAGATCACGCCCGAGGACGAACTGCTCGCGGGGAAACTCGCGACCGATGACGAGATCGCGAGCCACGTCCGGGTCATTCGCGACATCGTCCGCGGGCACGAATCGACGCTCGTGTTCGTCAACACGCGACAGACCGCCGAGGCGCTCGGCTCGCGGTTCAAGGCACTGGGAGAGCCGATCGAGGTGCACCACGGATCGCTCTCGAAGGACGTCCGGATCGACGTCGAAGAGCGGTTCAAATCCGGCGACCTCGACGCGCTCGTCTGCACCTCCTCGATGGAACTCGGTATCGACGTCGGGCGCGTCGATCACGTCGTGCAGTACGGGAGCCCCAGAGAGGTCGCGCGGCTCCTCCAGCGCGTCGGTCGCGCGGGTCACCGCCGGGACGAGGTCTCTCGCGGCACGCTCGTCACGTCATCCTCCGACGACACGCTCGAAGCCCTCGCAATCGCGCGACGGGCGGAGGTCGGGGAGGTTGAGCCGGCTCGCATCCACCACGCCAGCCTCGACACCGTCGCCAACCAGATCGTCGGCGTCGTGATGGACGAGGGCGAGGTGTCCGCGCGGCGGGCCTACGAGGTCGTGACCGCGGCGTATCCGTTTTCGGATCTCACGAAGGAAACGTTCCGCGAGGTCGTCCGCGAACTCTCGAAGAACCGGCTCCTCTGGCTCGACGAGGACGCCGATCGCCTGGAGAAATCGGGCGGCACCTGGCAGTACTTCTACGCCAACCTCTCGATGATCCCCGACGAGGAGACCTACGAGGTCCACGACATCTCCTCGCGGGGGCGGATCGGCACGCTTGACGAGCGCTTCGTCGTCAACTTCGCCGAGCCTGGTGCCGCCTTCGTCCAGCGCGGGGAGATGTGGCGCATCAACGACATCGACGACGAGGAGTCTCGGGTGAACGTCACCCCGATCGAGGACCCGAGCGGCGAGGTCCCCTCCTGGACGGGCTCCGAAATTCCGGTCCCGGCCGCCGTCGCCAACGAAGTGGGGGAAATCCGCGCGGTCGCCGCCGAGCAGTTCGAGAACGGCGCGTCGCGGGAGGCGGTCGCTCGCGACCTCCGCGCGCGGTATCCGACGGACGCGGACACGCTCGCTTCCGCCTTGGATCCGATCGAGCGCCAGGTCGAGACCGGTCATCCGATCCCGACCGCGGACAGGCTCGTCGTCGAGGGGCGAGCGAGGAAAATCGTCGTGAACAGTTGTCACGGCCACCGCGTTAACGAGACGCTCGGCCGCCTGCTCGCCGCCCTCGTCGGCCAGCGAACCGGCACCTCGGTGGGAATGGAGATCAACCCCTACCGGATCGAACTCGAAGTCGCGGCGCGATCGTCCGTCCACGACGTCGTCGACGTGCTGGAGACGACCGATCCCGGCCACGTCGAGGCGGTGCTCGAACTGGCACTCAAAAACTCCGACGCGCTGAAGTTCACGCTCGCGCAGGTCGCCGCGAAGTTCGGGGCACTCAAGCGCTATCAGGGCCGCGAGCGGTTCGGCGCGGATCGCCTGCTCGCCGCCCTCGAAGACACGCCCGTCTACGACGAGGCCGTCCGCGAGGTGTTCCACGTCGACCTCGCCGTCGAGGAGACCGCGGATCTCCTCGATCGACTTCGGGACGGCGATTCCCCCGTTGCGCTCGAAACCGCACGCGAACGAACCCCGATCGGGGTCGACGGGCGGTCGAGCGGTCGCGAACTGCTCGTCCCGGAGAACGCCGACGCGAGCGTGATCGAGGCCATCGAAGAGCGGATTCGGAACGACCGCGTTCGACTGCTCTGCCTGCACTGTTCGGACTGGGAGCACGAGACGAAGGTGCGTCGCGTCCGCGAGCAACCCGAGTGTCCCGAGTGCGGCGCGACCCGGGTCGCCTGCCTGAACCCGTGGGACGAGGAGTCGCCTGCGGCGGTCCGCGCCGATCCCGGTGACAGATCAGATGACGAGGAACGCCGCGTCGAGCGAGCCTACCGCTCGGCGAGCCTCGTCCAGAGCCACGGCAAGCAGGCAGTGATCGCGCTCGCCGGGCGCGGCGTGGGCCCGCAGACCGCCGCTCGGATCATCGGAAAGCTGCGGGAGAACGAGGCGGACTTCTACCGGGACATCCTCGAACAGGAACGACAGTACGCGCGGACGCAGTCGTTCTGGGACTGACCGCGGCGCGCGCGACGATCCCCGTGCAATCTCACCCGGACGGACCGACCGCTTCCAGCGCCACCTCGAAATCCCCTCCCGAGAGGACTACCTCGTCGGCGTGGTCGTTGGCCGTCTCGCCCTCGTAGGTCGACGTGACGCGCTCGATCGCGCGCATCGACGCCTCGCGGACGACGGCCGCGAGATCCGCCCCCGAGTAGCCCTCCGTTGCCGACGCGAGTTGGTCGCGGTCGATGTCGTCGCCGAGCGGCTTCCCGTCGAGGTGGACGTCGAGTATCTCGCGGCGAGCGGCCTCGTCGGGCGACGGAACGTGCACGTGCGACTCCAGCCGACCCGGACGGAGGAGCGCGGGATCGAGCGCCGCTTTCCGATTGGTCGCCGCGAGGACGACAAGGTTGGGGTGATCGGCCAGCCGATCGAGTTCGGTGAGGAGCTGCGAGACCACGCGCTCGCCCACGCCGGAGTCCGACCCGGCGGCGTCGCGGTCGGTCGCGACGGCGTCGATCTCGTCGAAAAAGACGATCGCCGGGGCGGCCTGCCGCGCGCGCTCGAACACCTCTCGGACGGCCTTCTCTGACTCGCCGACGTAGCGGTCCAGGAGTTCGGGCCCCGCCACCTGGACGAAGTTGACGCCGCTCTCCCCGGCAATCGCGCGCGCGATCAGCGTCTTTCCGGTCCCGGGCGGCCCGTAGAGGAGGACGCCAGTCGGCGGATCCGTCTTCGCGGCGTCGAACAGCGGGCCGTACGTCAGCGGCCACGTGACGGCGCGTTCGAGCGTCCGCTTCGCCTCCTCGAGGCCGCCCACGTCGGCGAACGTCGTCGTCGGCGACTCGGCGACGTACTCGCGCATCGCCGACGGTTTGACCGCAGCCATCGCGGCCTCGACGTCCGCGCGGGTCACCTGCAGGTCCGAGATCGGGGCGGCCGCGTCCGAACGGCGACCGCGACGGAGCGCGATCATCGCGGCCTCCGTCGTCAGCGATTCGAGGTCCGCGCCGACGAAGCCGTGCGTTCTCGCCGCTAACCGATCGATATCGACGTCGTCAGCCAGCGGCATCCGCCGCGTGTGAACGTCGAGGATCTCTCGCCGACCCCGCTCGTTCGGGACGCCGATCTCGATCTCCCGATCGAATCGACCGCCGCGGCGCAGCGCCGGATCGAGGGTGTCGACTCTGTTAGTCGCGCCGATCACGATGACGTTCCCCCGGGCGTCGAGGCCGTCCATGAGCGAGAGCAACTGCCCCACGACGCGGTTTTCGACGTCCCCGCCATCGTCGCGCTTGCCCGCGATGGAGTCGATCTCGTCGAAGAACACGATAGAAGGTGCGTTCTCGCGGGCGTCGACGAACTTCTCGCGGAGTTTTTCCTCGGATTCACCCTTGTACTTCGACATAATCTCCGGGCCGGAGACGTTGATGAACGTCGCGTCGACCTCGTTGGCGACGGCCTTCGCGATGAGCGTTTTTCCCGTCCCGGGCGGCCCGTGGAGGAGCACGCCCTTCGGCGGGTCGACCCCGAGGTGCGCGAACACCTCCGGCTCCGAGAGCGGGAGTTCGATCATCTCCCTGACGAGGTCGAGTTCCTCGTCGAGACCGCCGATGTCCTCGTACGTCACTGTCGGCGCGGCTCCGGATCCGGTGTCCCCGGTGGTTCCGCTCCCCGAACCGGATGCGGTCCCGTCCTCGGGCAGATCGCGGCCGCCCCCCGAGAGCGAGGAGACGACCCGGCTCAGTCGCCCCTCGCGACGCAGTCGGAGTTCGGTCGCGTCGACGACTCGCACGATCCCGTCGGGGGTCGTCAAGGATACGACGAACGGGTCGTCGCTCAGCGTCTCGAAGTGGATCTGGCCGCCGGGTTTGATCGGCCGATCGCGGATCGCGCGCTTGATCAACTCGACCGCGCGGTCCTCGTCGGAGAAGGCGACGTCCTCCGGCATCGAGAGCGTCACCGAGTCGGCGTCCTCGACGTCCACTTTTCGAATCCGAACGGTTTCGCCGATCTTGGCGGCCGCGTTCGTCCGCGTGTCGGCGTCGACCAGGACGGCGTCGTCGGGGACGCCGCCACCGGCTGGCCACACCTTCGCGACGGTCTCGCGCTCTCCCGCGACGACGACCGTGTCGCCGCTGAGGACGCCGAGTCGCCGCCGCACCGGTTCGGGAAGCCGGGCGATGCCGCGTCCGGCGTCCCGCTTTTCGGCCCCGCGAACGGTCAGTTCGAGGACCTCGTCTGCGCTCATACGTCCGCTTCGAGTCGGTCGCTCTTTTGTCTTGCCCGGACAGTGGGGTTCGTCTCGCTCGGCGACGAGATTCGTCCGAGCGATTTTGGGGGGAAGCGTTTTGACTCGTGGCACCGATTCTCACGGTATGGTCTCGACCGTCGAGCGTGACGGAGGAACGTGGTATCAGTGTGACGAGTGCGGACTGTTACTGGACGACCAGGGGGACGCGAAGGCGCACGAGGAGAACTGCGACGCGGAGGATCCGTCGTATCTCCAGTGACGATCCCGTCGTAGCTTTAGTGACGATCCCGTCGCACCTCCAGTGACGATCCCGTTGTCCCACCCCCGTTTCACAAACCGCGGCCGCCTACCTGAGTAGCACCCATCCGGCGACCCCCACGGCAGTTGCGACCACCGCGAGCACGACGAGCGCTACCAACACGTCGCGAACGACGACGATCACGCCGAGTGCGACGACCAGGGCGAGGACCGCGAGTGCGAGAAACGCGATCGCCTCGGGCGATCCCCGGCGGGCCTTCTGCAGCGCGGTCGTGATCGATCCTACCGTGTCCGCGGCGACGTCTCTCCCCGAGTTCGCGTTCGAGAGCGCGGCGAGGGGCGTCGCAGACCCTGCCCCCCGATTCGTGCTCCGACTCTTTCGGCGCACGACGCTCGGTCCGCTGTCCGATCGAGCCTCATTTGATCCGGTCCCGCCTGCGTCGCTCGCGGTGGGGTTCTCCGCGTTTGAGCGGGGGGTCCCCGCGTGGTCTGCGGCCGCTCGATCAGTCGCCGACCGATCCGGTCCGTCGGATCCCGCTCCCGAACCCGCCCGGGCGTCACCGGTCGTGTTGGGTACGATCGTGAGATCGACGTAGGCGACTTCCGCGCCGTACCCCGAGACGACTTTGAGCCGTCCGGTAACCGGCCTCCGGTTCGGGAGCACCCCGATCGGGACGCGCTTCGTCGCGTCGGCCTCGACGTAGTGGTTCACCTCGTCGATCCGCGAGACGCGAGAGAGATCGTCGTCGAGGTGGAGATGCACGTGCACCGCGCCGCCCGCGTTGCGAAACTCGACGTGGAACGGCCCCTCTGCCGTGAAGCGTCTCGGGGCGTCGACCGCGTGGACGGACCCGTCGTTCAACGACACCTGCAGGGACTCTGGCACGTCGCCGACGACGTGGCGTACCTGTAAAAGGTTTTATGCGAGTTCAGTCGTGACCGTTGCCCCGATTACCACGGTGATCATCGTCGTCATCATCGTCATCGTCGTCGTTATCTCCATCGTCATCCCCGTCGTCATCGCCACCTTCGTCGTTGTCATCATCCTCGCCGTCACCGGGGGTCTTGGGAATCTCCTCACTCATCGAGATCGTGGTTCCCCCGGCCGTCTCCGCAGTCACCTCGACTTTGACGGGGTCGCTCGAAGCACCCTGGATGCCGCTGATGTACACCGTGCGCTGCTGGCCCGGCGACAGTGAAAACGCGAACTCCCGCCCCTCGTCGGCCCCGCTTTCGCTTCCCCGGAGTTCCCCGTCGTTCGAGCCAGGTAGCGTCACGGTCACTTCGACCGGCTCCTGGAGGTGGTTCGTCACGGTCAGCAGTTCCGCGGGACCGGTGGGATCGACTGAATCGGCGGCTTCGACGTGCACGAAATCGTTCCCGGTACCCGCGACGCTGATCTGCGCGTCACGCACCTGATCGACCACGCCGAATCCACCGGAAGGGACCGTCCACATCGCCGTCGCCACCAGGATGGCGACGATCGCCACGGCCTTGCTGGCGCTCATAGCGGGTCGGTGTGCTCCGGGCTCACCATCCCCGTATCGACGATCGTTCGGTTCAATTTACGCCCCCAGACTCCGGCGTTCCGACGACGGCCACGCCGTTGCTGTTGCCAATTATTTCGATCGTATTGTCGTCGTCATCGATCTCGACGCCGTCGACGGAGAGGGTGCCGCCCCACGTGATTTCGACGGTGATCGAATCCGCTTCGAGTTTGCCGTCTTGCGCCCCGTCACTAACGTCGATTTCGTTCGGACTGTTTCCGGTGGCTTTCAAGTCGAGATCTCCGTCTTCGGCGACCAGTTCTGCGCCGACAGCGCTGATCGACTCGCCGTTGAGTGTGATGTCACCCTCCTCAGTCGAGAGAGTCGCACCGTCGATGTCGATCATGTTGTGACCGTTGCCGTTGGCTATGAGGGAGATGTCCCCGTCGTCTGCACTGAACGCCGTGTTCACGGCGCTGATCGATTCGGCGTTGAACGTCACGTCACCGTCTTCCGACGAGATCGTGGTTCCGTTGACGGTGATCGTGTTCGGACCGTTACCGTTCGCCCGGAGGTCGACGTCCCCGTCGTCCGCGACGAGATCGATCATCGACGTGATCTTGTTCGCGCGAATGTCGAACGACTCCGCTTCGAGTTCACCGCTGCCTGCGGGCCCCGGGATCACGAGATTCACGTTCTCGTTGAAGTCGACGAGCGCCCCCGCCGAGTACGTCTCCTCACCGTCGTCGTATTCGAGGTTGTCGTTGTCGTCCGCGTACGCCCACGCACCGTTCGGGAGGGCTGCGCCGTTTCCGCCGCTACCAGCCGAGGAGTCCGAATCGTCGCCGCCGTCACCGCCGCTCCCGTCGCCCGAAGAATCGTCGCAGGTCGTCGACGTCGGTTCCGTCACGCCCTCCACCTCGGCGCTGGCGTGGATCGACAGCGAGTCTAGCAGTTGCGCGTTCGTGTTGGTCACGTCTCGCGTGTTGACTTTGATACTCACCGTGAGCGTCTCACCCGGCGTGAGCTGGACGGCGTTCTCCTCGGTCTCGATCGACTTCACGCCGTTTTCGCACATCGCGCTTGTCGAGGCACCGCCGCCGAACGTCGGGTTGTAGAAGGTGACGCGGTCGGCAGAGGCTCCCTCACCGACACCGTCAGTAATCCACACGCCGACCGGCTGAGTCCCCTGGTTCGTGACGTTGAACACCTGCGGGATCGTCGTCTGCGCGTCCGCGGGCATCGCGTCGAGATCGAGTTCGAGAACTCCACCGTTGTACGGCGCGTAGGCGCCGTTCGGACCGCTGTGCGGCGTCAGCTGAACGAGCGCGGAGTCGTCCCCCGCGACGCCGACGGAGGCCGTCCGGTCGGCGGCCACCGTTGTGAACGCCCCGCTGCTCGTCACCAATCCGAGGGCGACCAGCAGCGTGAGTAGAGTGAGGAGCTTCGAACTGACCATTTGCTGAGCGAGTAATGGGTGGATACTCTCTTAGTTAGATCGTCCTACTGGCCGTTTCAGTCGTTTAACGGGGCGTTATCGACTGTTTGGAAGCTCGGGAGAGGCTCCGTTTTCGTCCCAACTGTGCCGTCCACTCGGAAGACGGCTACAGACGCCTTCTGCGGCCTGTGACGTGCGGTCGTCGGTAACGAAATACCGTTTACTCTCCGATGTTGGCCCCCGTAGGACGTCCTAAAAACGAGTTAGCCCGTCCTTACAAAGAGGGTAGGGGGTAACTATCGGAGTAAGCCCGGACAGTTGCCGTCGGCGCGGCTATGTGACGGGTACAAACCGGACAACAAAACCATGAACTTGCCAACAGGAAAATTACTGGCGCTGGTCACGATCGTCGCGGCACTCGGGATCGTCACCGCAACGGGAGCGTTTACGACTGTGTCCGCCGAGCGGACGGCCTCTGTCACCGTCGCGGGCGATGACTCCGCACTCTTGCAGATCCAACCGACTGACGGTGTGAACGGTGAAGGAGCGTACGCGACAACCTCGAACGGTCAGTTCCAGATCGACTTCTCCCAGCAGGGTGACGTGAACAACCAGGCGGCCACCGATATTCGAGACGTGTTCACGATCACGAATCAGGGAACGCAGAACGTGAGCATCTCGATCACCGATTCGTACGACGACGAATCCGCGGGCAACTCTGACGCGGTGACGTTCTACAACGCGACCGTGCACGGGGATATCTCATCGAACGGTGGAGACGGGTTCGAGGACGGGAACGTCTACCTCGAATCAGGGGAGACGGTAACGGTCAGTATCTTCATCGACACGAACGGGCAGACCTTCGAGGAGGGTGACCAACTGATCGACAACGTCGTCATCACTGCCGAGGCCGTCGAGAGCTAAGCGGTTCGTCAACTCACCGAAGCGCGCTCGCGCGCCACGCAGCGTTCGACATTCACCGATCACGAGTTCCGGTGACCGTGCCGGAACATCGCCACAGCATCGGTGCGGAGGTCCGAACGCCCGTTCGATCCCGCACGCGGATATCGATCCCGCGAACTACAATCCCGCGAACTACACCGTCGACCGCCCGAAAATCACACTGTCCACCGATACACACGATGCACACCCGACCCGACATCCCAGCCAGCCCGAGGACGCGAAGCCGACGCGCTGGTGGGTGGGTTGCGATCGGTCGTGTGTACGCCGCACGGCGCGGGGAGCGTCGATGAGTACGAAATCGGTCGGGTTCTCCTCGCTGTCGCTCACGCAGATAGCTGGCATACTCGGCGTCGTCCTCCTCTTTGTCGTCCCCACGGGCGCGATGGTCGTCAACCAGTTCGACACCGTCGGCCCCGACGACGCGATTCAGATCGCCCCCGCTGACGGCCCGAACGGCGCGTACGCCCAGATGGACGCGGACAACGAGCTCACGATCAACGTCACCGAACACGGCGTCAACCCCAACGCGGTGACGACGATCGAGGAGGTGTTTACGATAACGAACGTCGGCAACGACTCGCGGACGATCCGGCTGTCGCAGACCAACCGCGACACGGTCACCTTTTACTCCGCCGCGACGGGCGCGCCGGTCGATCCGGACACCAATGTAACGCTCGTGCCGGGAGAGGAACTGCTGATGAGCCTCCGAATAGACACGCGCAGTCCGTCGATTCAGCCCGAGACGACGCTCGTGACGAAGCTCATCTTCCACATCGAGACCGTCGAACCGGTGTCGGCACCGCGCGCTGACGTGCCGGACTCCATCGACTTTGAGACCGTGCCGGTCGGCTCGAACGCGGTGACCGACATCACGGTTCGGAACACGGGCGACGAGACGCTCGAAATCGAATCGGTCGCTATCGAGGGACCGGACGCGGACGCGTTCGAGCGGGCGTCGGGCGGCGCGCTTCCGGCGATCGCACCGCAGGAATCCGCGACGATTCCGATCCGCTTCGAGCCGACAGACGAGGACGAATACGAGGCGACGGCGACGCTGACGACGAACGATCCGGAAGCCGAGACTGTCGAGGTCGCGCTCGCGGGAGCGGGAACGGTACAGGATCTGACGGTCATCGGCCCCACGCGACTGAACTTCGGCGACGTCCGCGTCGGTGACACCGAACAGGCGGCTGTGACGCTCGAAAACACCGGGTCGGCACCCGTGACTGTGACGGGGATCGACCCGAGCGGCGGAGACACTACGGCGTTCAGTGCGGATCAGACTGATCTCCCGGTGACGCTCGCACCGGGGCAGCGCCACGTCGTCGTCGTCACGTTCGCACCGGAGACCGCCGGTTCGACGACCGCGACCCTGGAAATCGACTCGACCGTCGACGAGCCGGGTATCCCGGTCGAACTCGTCGGGCGAGGCCTCGCGCCCGATATCGTCGTCTCGGCGGACTCCGTGGGATTCTCACAGATCGGACGCGGACTCAGCGAGAACCGCACACTCACCGTGGAAAACCGCGGAACGGCACCGCTGACGATCTCCGACGTCGACGTCGTCGGATCCGGTGACGAGATGTTCGCGGTCGATCCACCGGTCACCACGCCGCTCACGCTCGACGTCGGCGCGTCTGTGGAGGTCCCGATTCGGTTCACCCCCACTGAGGACGGCGCGTTCGAGCCCGACCTGCACATCCGGAGCAACGACCCCGACGACCCCGTCTCGACTGTTGATCTCGCCGGGACCGGGTTGCCCCCGTTGCTCGACGTGAGCACGGACCACCTCGACTTCGGCGAGGTGACGGTCGGCTCCGAAAAGACCCTCAACATCAGCGTCTCGAACCCCGGCGACCCCGCGGTTCCCGTGCAGGTGTCGGAGACGCGTCTTGTCAGCGGCTCCGCCGACGCCTTCGAGATCATCGGCGGCGAGGCACCGTTCTCGGTCGCCCCCGGCGAGACCGAGCAGATCACGATCCGATACGCGCCGCAGTCTGCGGGGATCAAGACCGCACAGCTGCGGATCCTCAGCGACGCCGAGGAGGAGCAGATCGACGTGTGGATGTCGAACACCGGTTGGCGCATCCGCGTCCAGCAGGTCTCCGAGGGCTCGAAGGGCGTCGAGAGCGACGACGAACCGTGGGATGACCCGGTGTCGATCCCCGGGTCGGCCCGCTCAGAAATGGACGCGAACGAAGTTCCGCGGGGCGTCGGGCTGACCGTCGACGTGTCCGTCCCGAGCACGCGCGATCAGCCGTCGACGATCGAGACGGTCACGGTCGCCCCCGAGGGGTCGGTCGGCGGGACCAAATCCTTCGATATGAACTTCATCCACCACCCGACCGAGCCGCCGGTCGTCGGCAGCGTGAACTACACGCCGCCCGAGGGACAGGCGGTCACGGAGTTCTTCGGACTCGAACACAGCATCCCGAACGAGGAGCTGTCGCTGACGCAGTTCACCTATTCGGTGAAGAAGAGCGCACTCCCCGACGACGTCGACCCCGAGGAGCTGGTGATCCGACGGTACGCGGGCGGAACGTGGAACGAGCTGGAGCCCGAACTGATCGACGAGACCGAGACCGCGTACGTCTTCTTCGTCGATCCGCCGGGCTTCTCGCAGTTCGTGCTCACCGCGCCAGCGTCCGAGGACGAGGAGCAATCGACCGACGAGCCGACGGGTGAATCTGACGACGATAGCGACGGCGACACCGACGGGACAGAACGCGAGGCCGACGACGAAGGGACGGGCGAGGACCGTCCCGAGACCGTCGTCGAGAAGGGCGACACGACGATCCGGTTCCCGGGAGAAAACAACCCCGAGAACCTGGGAGACCTGATCTCCGTGGAGGGTCTCACGGTCCCCACGCCGACGACCGGCGGCTCTGACGGTCCCGCGGCGTCGATTATGCAGGGCCAGGACATCGGCGACAACGCCGAACGAATCGACTTCGGGGGCGACATCTCGCTCACGATTTCCGGGTCGAGCGCGTCGCGAGAGCAGCTCGATCTGAAGGGCGCGGACGCGTTGGCGACCGTGCAGGAGCCGATAATGCTCGTCGGAACTCACTCGCTGTTCGGCTCGAAGGAATCGATCGACGACAGTCTGCGGATGATCCACCGCGTCGAGATCACGGTGCCGCCGGAGTACGAGAACCGATCGGCGATCGTCCAGCTCAGAGTGCCGAAAGAGCAGTTCGGGTCGACGACCCCCGAGAACGCGACCATCGCGCGCAACAGCGGCGGCTGGCAGCTGTTGGAGACGGACGTCGCCGAAGAGACAGACGAGTACGTCGTTCTCAGCGCGTACACGCCCGGATTCTCCGAGTTCGCCGTCTTCGCAGACAACAGCGTCACCTACGAGTGGGACGTCGAAACGTACGACGACCCCCTGACTGGCCGACAGATCGACCCCGTCTTCGACGACGTCGGCGAGTTCAACGTCACGCTGACGGTCACCGACGCGTTCGGGCTGACCGACGTCGCCGACTACCGGATCCTCGTCAACGATGTTCCGTCCGTCAGCCTGCAACGACCGCCGGTGATCCCACCGAACGAGACCGTGACGCTCGTCGCCGACGTCGTCGACGAGAACGGAAACGTGACCGTCGTGTGGGAGTTTGCCGACGGGACCACCGAAACGGGCCGCGTCGTCGAGCGTTCCTTCCCCGCGGGCGAGCAGACAGTCTCCGTCGTCGCCAGAGACGAGTACGGGGCCAGCGACGACTTCACGGAGACGTTCACGGTCGGCGGCAACCCGCTCGTACAGGAGCTACAGCAGCTTTCGGCGGGGAACCTTGCGGCCGTTTTCGCCGCACTGCTGCTCGTCGCGCTCGCGCTGGTGATCCGGGGTCGACCGTGGACCCTCTGGCCCGTGTTCGCCCGGAAACGCGACCATCCACCCGAGATCGAGGCCGTCGAAGACCTCCGGTTCGACGTCGCCGCGGGACGGGTCGTCATTCCGAAACTGTCCGTCACCGACGCGGGCGACGACCTCGATGAGATCACGGTGACCATCTTCGGTCCGTCCGACCGGCCGGTCGGGTCCGAATCCGGCGTGATCGGCGGCGAATCTACCTACGAGGGAACCAACGTGTTCGTGACGATCACGGAACCGAACCACCCGCGACCGGATTCGCAGTACGCCGTCGAGATCCGCGTCACCGACGAGGCTGGTGACGAGAGCGTCCACCGCGCAGAACTTCCAATCGATCCGTTCCGGTACCCGCTCGCTCCCCTTGCCCGCTAAGCGGGACGAACTGGAATGAATCCTCAGTCGTTCGAACAGCGACGAATCGATCCTGCAGCTATTCACCGGGCTTGACACGAACAGCTATTCACCGGACCTGACACGAATAGCTATACGTCGGTGGGTCTTAGCAATCAGTAATGTCGGCTGAACTGCGGGTGAAGCGGGTGATCGGATATTACGGCCGGTTTCTCTTCTATCTGTTCGTCGCGCTCGGCGTGATCGCGGCGGTCGGAGCGGGATACGTCTACGCGACGCCGCCGAGCGAGACGGTGACAGAACAGACGAACGTTCAAGAGTTAGAGACGTCGGTACGGACGAGCGCCGTCGTAACGGGTAACACGACGTTCTATCCGGCCGGGCAGCGCCTCGTCGACCAGCCCGCTTACCTCGTCGAGGCCACGCCGAACCTGACGTTCGAATCACAGACGACCGTTCCCGCTGGGACGGACGTGACCGTTTCACACCGCCTCACCTTAGTTCAGGCCGCGACTCGCGGCGACGAACCGTTTTGGACGTCGACGCGGGTAATTCTCGCCGAGGAACGGACCGTGGGGGACGGTAGCACCGCAGCGAACGCCACGATCAATATGTCTGCCGTCGCTCAGGAGATACGATCGAACCGCGAACGACTCGAAGCGATCGGCGGGTACGACACGCGTGTGGAGATGGAAGTCGCCTACGAGACGGACCGGTACTCCGGCACGCTGACGGCGTCCAGTCCGATCACGGTCTCAGAGCGGGCATACTGGCTCGACGACGACCTGCGCGCGACTCGAACGCACTCCGAACCAGTGACGCGGACGGTAAGCGGGGAGCCGAACATAGCGCTCGTCGCACTTTTGGGGGCGCTTTCGGTTTCGGGGTTGGCCGCCGCGGGCGGGATTTCTGTGGTCTCTCGACGCGGCATCGACGTCGACGAGATCGAACTACAGCTCGATCTCGAACGGTTCGACGAGTGGATCACGACCTCCGAGATCCCGACCGATCCGGACAAGAGATACGTCCGGACCACGAGTCTGGAAGGGCTCGTCGACATCGCGATCGACTCGAAAAAGCGGGTCCTCCACGATCCGGAATCAGACATCTACACCGTCGTCACCGACGATATCGTCTACTACTACGCTCAGCGCGAGGGTGCGCTGACGTCGTGGTTCAGTATGTGACGGAATCCGCTTCGCCGCTCCGGTCTTCACCTCCACCAACGATGGAGCCGTTCGCGGACCGGAAGCTCTCGGGATCGGACCCGACGAGAACCGTACAGCACCGAGACGCCGATACCGGCGAATCCGAGGCCGACGAGCGCGTCGATGACGAGAATCGGGGCCCACGGATGGATCCGATACAGCGCTTCGATCGTTTCGACGGGGAGCACCGCGATGTATCGGTGTTCGGTGATCGACCGAGTGTAGTAGCCGGTTTCGGAGGGTGCGCTGATCGTGAGAATGCTCTCGCGGACCTCGTTGGCGGGGACGTATACAGACGGCGGATCCGCGCGAATCCCCTCGCTGGTGGGCTCTAAGAAGGCGACGACTGGTAAGACCCCGTTCGATGGAATGCGATACTGGACGGTCTCTTCGGTGCCCGATTCGATGACGCGGATCCCGGGGGCGTCCTGGCTCGAACTCACCACGTCGAACGTCTGCTCGCCGCCCGGAACGGTCATACTCGCCGTCAACAGGAGGATCAGAACCGCGGTGAGACCGACGACGTACAACGCGCCGTTGCTGGCTGGTTTGTGTCCCTGTCGCTTCGGGATCGTGCGCCGTCTCGTGGCGTCGGTATTGCTGGCAATCAGTTCGGTCACGGCGTACGTCACAACCCCGAAGCCGAAGAGGACGTACGCGAGTCCCTGTGGTCCGAGTAACGCCCTCGTCCCGAACAGGACAGCGAGTGTGCGCTGTACCTCCGTAACCGCGGTGTTGGCCGCGATGACGATCAACCCCAGTTTCGGAATGACCACGATAGTCCCTCCGATCTGCAGCGCTTTCGCGACGATCTGGGTGTCCTGCACCGGCGGTTCGGCGCTATCTTGATCGGTGACGGGGTTGGCGTCGCCTTTCGTGATGTACCCGCTGTCGGTGGTGCCGACGACGCGGTGCGTGACGAGGTTGCCGCCGTTGAGGTTCTCCGCGTCGAAGACGATCACGTCGCCGGGGACGACCGGTCCCGCCAGCGCCATCGGAATCGCCACGAACCCGTCGTTCGGTCGGAGCATCGGCTCCATACTTCCGGTTTCGACGTAGCTGAAGAGAACCGGCTGACCGATCACCTGACCGAGAACGATCGAACCCACGACGACGAGGAGCAGCCCGCCCAACACGTACTCGACGCCCCGACTGGCCGTCATCGATCCAGTCTCCCTTGGCGTCGGCGCTTCGCTGCGTGATGGACCGTTCGGTTTGTGACCGTCATCAGCGTTGTTCGGTGCTTCACGATATCAGACTCGGTGTCGGTCAGGCGTTCCACGAGGTCGATTCGGTGCTCCACGGGGTCAGGCGAGGTGTCCGGGCTCCAGCCTGTCACTCAGCGGCCGTTTCGGCCACTGTCGTGACTCCGGTTCTTCATCAGGAATCCGGTAGGTTGATTCGGACAATCGCGACGAGACCGTGGTAGGGACACCGTATCCGAACATACGATCGATCTGTGGCCGTTAAACCGTTTCGGCGGGATTGAAACTCGTTCGTCGATAGGGGTGACACGGAGCGATACCGATCGTACCTGTCAGCGGAAATAACACCTCCTTTAATAGGGAATCGAACCATTACCTGATAGCGAGACTGACCGATGAGCGACTTCCCCACGGACCAGGACCCCGAAACAGAGCAGACTGCCTCTTTCGAGCAGTGGCTACAGCACGTGTCCGAGGAGGCCGACGTGAGCCCGGGGGAAGTCCTCGAACAACTCGTCTCGGCGTACTGGACGCTCAACGAGATCTTCGGGCTCGTCGAACAGACGGGAAACACGTCTCCGCTGTTCGGCGCGAACCGCCGCAGTCGAGATCAGTCGGGCGAATCCGTTCCTTCGACCCAGACGTTCGACCAGTTCTTCGGCCACCAGCACGCTGAGACGGGGCCGGAACGCTCCGAGGAGTCGCCGCCGACACTGTCGGTCGAGGAGACCGAGGCGATCGAAGCGCAGCTCTCCGCGTTGGAATCCCGCTTGGCGTCGTTCGAATCTGACACGGAGGCCGAGTCCGAATCGATGGCCGATGCCACGGTGGCGCTTTCAAAGCGGATCGAGGCGGTACACGCTGAGAGCGCGGCCGAGCGGGAGACGCTGCGAGCGTACGTCGGCGCGGAGTTCGGGAACACCCGCGAGGTTCTGCTTCGACTCATCGACCGACTCGACGAACACGACGCGGCCATCGACTCACTCGGCGAACGCATCGAGGCCGAGGCGATCCGTGACACGGCCCAGACGAGGCTCGCGGAGATCGCGCGCCAGGCAAACCGGAACAAGATCACGAAAGCGCGGTGTGAGGCGTGTGAGACGTCGGTTCGGATCGGTCTGTTGATGGACCCCGTCTGCCCGGAGTGTGAGCGTCCATTCGACCGTCTCGAACCGTATACTGGGCGGTGGCCGTTCGGCTCGGACACCCTGTGCGTCGACGACGCGTCCGAACGGGAGCGTGACACTTCTGAATCGATCGCTCGGTCGGGCCCGGTGTTGCCTGAACTCGATCCCGAAGAAGCGTCTCTGTGAGCGTGCCTCCGTTTTCGGACGCGTAAACGACGCCCGCGGGCGATTTCTCGATTAGTGATCGTGTGAGACGGATCCGTCGCGTTCGAACGCGACAACCGTCTCGAACAGCGTCGTGAACGTGTTGAGCGTCTGCGCGTCGAGGGCTTCCGGATCGAGGTGGAAGTGGGCGCGAGCCCTGGCCGCCTTCACCTGGTTCTGGAGAATGTGGAGGAACCGCAGCACCAACTTCGGATCGGGGGCGACGCGGATCGCGCGCGTCAGTGAGTGAAAGCAGACAACCGTCTGCGCGTCCTCCTCCTGCCACGCTGTGAGATACTTCGAGACGGCGAAGCCGAGTTTCATCACGTCCGCAGCGTTGAGGAGGCTTTCGACGGGGATCGGCTCCGGTACGGCCGGGTGCGTGATCGTCGAACCCGTCTGGGTCGAGCCTTCGAGACTGACGATGGCCACGTGTTCCAACGTCGACGGCGGGAACCCGTCCAGCATCGCAGCGCGCCTCGCGGCGGACTGCCCGTAGGTGACCACGAGGAGATTGATCGATCCGCCGCCCCGGGCGGCCGACAGGTCGGTACACAGCCTTGTCTCCGTGGCACATCCCTCTGGGCCCAACAGCAGTACGTTCGGATCGTCGACAGCGAGGTCCGCGCCGGTACCTGGCGAGTTTTCCGCGGGTCCGTTCTCCGTCTCGGGTGCGAGTTCGGGCTCGATCACCTCGGGAGGGTCGTCGCGAGCGGAGATCCGATCGACGAGATCGGCCAGTGACGGTCCCTGGTTGGCTCCCGCTTGCTGTGGATCCTCCGTCGGTTCCGTTTCCGCCGGTCGCGTCGAGGGTGATGGGGCCGATTCGGCTGCAGAATCGGCCGCCGACTGCTCGTGTGCTGGCGGCGTCTCTGCCTCCTGCGATCGTTCGGAGACGCTCGGTCGACGTTCAGGTGCGTTCTGTGACCGTTCGGTGGCATTCCGTGGACCGTCACGCCCGTCCCGCGTGTCGTTGAGCGACGCGTGTTCGCCCCGGTTCGGCTGTTCCGTTCGTTCGTCTCCCGCCGACGCTCGATCCCGCCGTTCGAGTAGATCGACGAGGTCGGCCAGCGTCGGCGACTCCGTCTTATGCTCGTCGTCAGACGAGGAGTGGTCCTCGGATCCGGTCATCGTGTATTCAGCGGGGCACCTCAGATCTGAGTTCGGGCGGCGGGCCCTCGTCGCCGAAGCGCATCCGTCTGCTTTGGTATGTCTGAACGAACGCCGAAACGCCGAACGTCACGAGCACGACCGTGCCCCAGATCAGATCCGGGAGAGACGCGAATGGCGGGAAGTCGAACCACGCGAGCGCCAGCATCAGCCCGTTCACCACCGTCAACCCGACGTAGTACAGGCTCCACGGGACGCTCCCGGAGGGGACGGCTTCGAGATAGATCTCCAACTGGTTGAAGTCGTCCGATATCGACGCCACCCCGCGATCGGCGTCGTACTCGACGATCCCTTCCCGAGAGAGGGTTTCGAGGTGCGATTGATACATCGCGATGTACACCCGTTTGCGCTCTTTTGAAGTGAGTTCGGCGACCGGTTTGTTGTTCTCCCACGCGGCGACCTGTTCTGCGAGCTCGTTGAGTGGGACTGGCTCACCCCGTTGCTTGAGATAATGAACCGCGTACCGGCGTCGCTTGTCGGCGAGCACGCTGTAGGCGATGTCACTCGATCGGAGACTCCTCCGTTGCATCTGCCTACTCATCTCTCGTTCGGGTCCTGTTGTTCATTTTCGAGTAATGGTATCGTATCCCACAGCGATACCGTTTAAATGGCGTGTAAGTATTATTACTTTTTGGTATCTCGAAGTAACGAACAACTAGTTGATAGTCAAATCAATGAAACCGGAAGTCGGCGCCCGTGGGGCTTCGAGAATACGGACGCGAACGACAAGCGTTACACCGGATGTACCGAATCGCGTTTATTATCTCCTATGCGATCATATTCCCGCCGACCGATGGGGTCGATTGCCCACCTACTCGTCGTCGCGCATATCCGGCGGCAGCAGGTTCGGGATCCCGTCCTCGATGGGATACACTTCGCCCGTGACAGTGCCGATGAGTCGGCCTTCGACGATCTCCTCGCCGTCGCGCTCGTCGACTTCGAGTTCGAGGTCGCTCTTGTCGAGGGGATCACAGAGGATGTCCATCAGAGACTCTTTCATCACCAGTGAGATGGAAAGCGGCGGTGAAAAGAATACGGGTTCGCGATCCGGGCCGCCTCGCCGCCGAAAACCCGGAACGGGTCCGTCGGTCGCTACGCGTCGAAAGAGTTTGTCGATCGCTACTCGTCGAAGGGGTTCGCGAGTTCGATCGTCTCCGCGCGGTCCGGACCGACGCCGATCGCGTAGATCGGCGCGTCGACCTCCGCGGAAACGTATTCGAGGTACGCCTGCGCGTTGTCGGGGATCGCGTCGTACCCCTCCTCGGCGACGGCCATCCAGTCGACGTCGTTCCACGGCTCAAACTCGCGGAGGTTCGGCTCACAGCGACCCCACCGTTCGGTTGTCGCGGGCATCGTGAACCGTTCTTCGCCGTCGAGGTCGTAGGAGTGACCCACTTTCACCTCGTCGAGCCCCGCGAGGACGTCGATGTGGTTCACGGCGATGCCGGTGAAGCCGTTCGCTCGCGCGGCGTGTCGAAGCATCGGGATGTCGAGCCAGCCGATACGTCGCGGTCGACCGGTGACCGTTCCGAACTCGCCGCCCTTCTCGCGGATGGAATCGGCCAGTTCCTCGTCGTCGCCGGTCAGTTCCGTCGGGAGCGGCCCGGTACCGACGCGCGAGAGATACGCCTTGACGATGCCGACGACCTCGCCGCGGCCGACGACGGTCGGACCGATGCCTGTACCGGTCGCCGCGCCGCCCGCAGTCGGGTTCGAAGACGTCACGTACGGGTAGATGCCGTGGTCGATGTCGATCGAGGTGCCCTGCGCGCCCTCGAACAGCACGTCGTCGCCGTCGTCGAGGTGCGAGCCGAGGAACTCCCCGGCGTTGACGGTCATCGACTCGTCCCGCAGGCGCTCGCCGATCTCTGTATACTCCTCGAAGACGGCGTCGACGTCGAACGCTTCGCCCGCCTCGACACCGAAGACGTCCTCGGCGAGGGCGCGCTTCTGGGGAACGACGTATTCGAGTCGGTCACGCAGGACTTCCGGATCGAGGAGGTCGCCCACGCGAATGCCGCGCCGACCCGCTTTGTCCTCGTAGGTCGGGCCGATGCCGCGGCCCGTCGTTCCGGCGTCGAGGTCGGAGTCGGACTTCGCGTCCTCCTCGATACCGTCGAGCACCCGGTGGTACGGCATAATCACGTGCGCGCGCCGCGCCACGCGAACGTCGGGGTCGAGGCCGCGCTCCCGCAGTTCATCGATCTCCGAGAACAGCGTCTTCGGGTTGACGACGCAGCCGTTTCCGAGCACGCCGACCTTATCGCGGACGGCCCCGCTCGGAACCAGCGAAAGTTTGTACTCGTCGCCGCCCTCGACGACGGTGTGGCCTGCGTTGTCGCCGCCCTGATATCGGGCGACTACGTCGGCGTCGCCTCCCCACAGGTCGACGAGAGCCCCTTTGCCCTCGTCGCCCAACTGGGAGCCGACGATCGTGACGGTCATACACGGCGGTTCTTCGCCCCCCGTAAAACCCATTACGGTCCGGCGGCGACGGATATACACATATATGAATATATTTCAGCGATTACGAACTGCGGTACGCAGGTTTCTGCTAGTGTCTGGGTGCACAGCCACGGACGGCGGACCCGAATCGTTCATTACGCTCCCGACCGTAGACCGTGGTACCCCCTGTCGTGTGATTTTGCGGGTCGGAGGGCAACATTTAAATCCTGCCCAGACAAGTTAACAGATGACATGATAGACCGACTCGAAAAGGAAGTGGATATGCTCGAACGCCACTTGCAGGTCCTGAGAATGGTCATCGAAAGCGAACCGATCGGGATCGTCAAGATGTCGAACGAGACCGGCTACCCCCATCACAAAGTTCGGTATTCCCTCCGCGTCCTCGAAGAGGAGAACCTCATCGAACCGTCCAGTCAAGGTGCCATCACTACGGAACGAACCGCCGAATTCGTCGACGAACTCGACGAGAAACTCGATCAGATCGTCGACAAGCTTGACGAGATGAAGATCGAAGAGGCCGTCGAAGTCGAGGGCTGAGCGCGATCGTCCGCCCGCGAACGCCTCGCACCTCGATTCTTTCTGTTCTACGAACCATCGGCGATCGGACGATCTGTCCACGCGACCTCCAGCGCTGTCGGATGCCCCGGACCGTGACACGCTGTGAAGGCGTTCTCCAACCGAACTTTCCCTCCGGGTAACTGAACGCAGGCGCGAATCCCTCTCCGCGAGGACCGAACAGCGTCACCCGTGAGCGAGAAGGGGGAGTGGTTCACAGATCGGGGACGTTCAGGTGGAACTCGCCGTTTCGCGCCTCGACCAGGCAGAGGTGGTAGCCGCGCTTTCGCGACAGTTTCACGAACGAACGCTTCTTCGAGCGCGAGAGGAGTCCGCCACCGGTCTCTTCCGATACTGTCTCCAACGCGCCGGGTTCGTAGAACGATTCAGTCACGTAGAACCCCGCCGAGAGCGACTCGTCGTTCTCCCCGATGACCGCGGTGTTGGAGACGAGCGATCCGACCATCGCCTCCGTGGTGGCGTTTCGGGAGTCGTTGATGTCACCGACGAACAGCGGATCGCCCATCTTGTCGCGGAAGATGACGTCGAAGTCGCGCTGTTCGACGCCCTCTTCGGTGTCGACGCCGACCGTGCCGTCCAGCTCGATGCGGTCGATCTCGGGGATCGCATCGAAGACGCCAGCCATCGACGTGCGGTTCCCGGTCTCGCCGATCTCGTAGAGCAGATCCGTCACGAGCCACTTCGCGAACGAGTACTCGGTGCTGTCGCGGAGGAACTCCGTGTAGGGGCGGCCGTCCACGACGAGTCCGTCCGTCTCGAACGTGGTGTGGTGCTCTAACCGGAGGTTCTCGGTGACCTCCTCTCTGGACGCCTCGCCGCCGTGCGCGTGTTCGAGGGCCGCCTCGCCCTTCCGGTCGTACCGGACGAACAGGTTCGTCCCCGAGAGCGCCTTTTCCGCCGACATCGACGACTCCCTGACGGTATCTGATCCGAGTTCGGATTGGAGTCGCTCGATTTCCGCGTTGAGCGCCTCTCGCTCCGCTTCGAGTTCCTCGATTCGCTCGCGCTGCTCGTCGCGCTCGGCTTCGAGCGCGGTCACCCGCTCGCGCTGTTCGGACCGGTCCTGCTTCAGCGCGTCGCGCTCAGCCGCTAGCTCGTCGCGCTCGGCTTCGAGTGTCTCGACCCGACTTCGCGCCCGTGTGAGTCGTTTTTTGAGCCGATCGGCGCTCTCGTTCGATCGCTGTTCGTTCTCCCCTCGCCGTGAACCCGAGGTTTGCGTGGAGCCCGCTGAGGACGCCCTCTCTCGTGACTTTCGGCGCGCGGCCTGTTGTTGTAGTTTCGTCGCCCGATCGCCGGCGGATCGCGAGGACGCGTCTTCGGCGCGGTGTGCCGTCCCGTTGCTGCTCGTCTCGCTCGGATCCAGCGACGGGATCGTCTTCGCCGCGCGCCAGCGCTCCTCGTCCGAAAAGACGGCGGACTTCGACGCTCCCGACGACTGATCCGCTGCCGGTTCGTCCGGCTCTTCGGCGTCGTCTGCAGTCGAGGTCTCGTCCGGTTCTCGCGTCGGCTGCTCGGGAGGTCCGTGTCGTTCGGTCTCCGTGTCGGTACCCGGGGTGGACTCGGCGTCCGCGTCGGAGTCGGTTTCCGCACCCGCGTCGGAACCCGCGGCCGATTCGGCATCGGAGACCTCGACTGCGTCCGGATCTGTAATCGGATCGGTCGTCGGTTCCGCGTCAGCTGTCGAGTCGGCGTCGTCGTGGGAATCGCGCTCGCGCGTCGATTCGGCCTCGGTGGACGTTTCGTCGGTCGAAGCGGCGTCGGATCCCGCTTCGTCTGTGGCCGTCCGGTCCGCTTTGCCCGTACCTGTTGATTCTCCCTCGTCCGCACCCGTTGATTCTCCCTCGTCTGCGGCATCTTCGGCCCGCGCGAGATCCTCGTCGGCTTCGGCGTCCGCTGGCGGAGCCGCGTCAGCCTCCCCGGTTTCAGTCTCCTTGGTCGATCCGCTCTCGGCCGATTCGGGTTCCGGCACCGTCGGCTCGGGGATATCGACGAGTTCGATGTCGGCGTCGACGACCTCGTAGATGCCGACCTCGTCGGCGGCCGTCTCGAAGGCCTCATCGCCCGTGATCAACCGGCCGGAGTTCCCGACAAATGCGGCGCTCATCGACTTGCCGCCGTGGTAGACGACGTAGTAATCCCCGGAGAGAACGTTTTCAGAGAGCTCGATATACCCGGTGAACCCGCCGTTCGAGAGGGTCTTATCGGCGTCGGTCAGCGGCGTCTCGTTCGTGTAGTAACTCGCCTGTGTCTCCCCGCCGCGTTCCCGCATCGCGAACAGCAGCGGAAGGCTCGGATCTGCCGCGCGATACGCGGTCAGTTCAGCGCCCTCGAAGTCCCCGATGTCCCCCTCGAAAACGCCGACGACGCGGCCGTTCAGAAAGAACGCCCACGTCATCCCGGCGGAGACGGCCCCGCTGAACTCGGCGTCGGCGAGCTCGTGGAGCCCCTCGTATCCGTCCGGTGCGGCGACCGTCTCCCAGTCGGTCACCACGTCGATAGTTCGACTGTTCATCCCTGTGTGTATCACCGAATCCGGATCAAATACTTTCCGGAGAGTCAGACGGTCGTCGGACGGATCGCCGCCGCCAATGCATCCACAGAAGCGGGGGATTCTATGCCGCCCGGACGGCTGGTATCCGGTGTGTCAGGGTCGTTGCTTGTCGCGTAGTCAGGGTCGTTGTTCACCGCGTTGTCAACACCGCCGCTCCCCGTAGGCGAGAAGCGATCGCGAAAGGACGTCGACGGCGGTCCCGATCGTCTCCTCGTCGACGTCGAAGGTGGCCGTGTGGTGGCCGCCCGGGTGGTCGGTGCCGACGCAGACGTACGCGGCGCTGCCGCCGCGCTCCTGCACGCGGCGCATCAGATACGTCGCGTCCTCGCTGCCGCCGAGGTGGTCGGTGTCGAGGACAGACGTCACCCCTGGCGTGTCGCCCGCGACGTCGGCGACGATGGCTCTGAGGTCGTCGTCGCTCCGCGTGGACGGCGCGGTCCCGGCGCGTTCGATCGCGACTTCGCAGCCGTGCATCTCGGCGGCCGAGCGGAGCACGCGGCGCGCCTTCTCGTCCATGTACTCCATCAGTTCGGTCGTCTCACCGCGCACCTCTCCCTCGATAGCCACTCGTTCCGGAACGATGTTGGTGGCCGTCCCGCCCTCGATGACGCCGACGTTGACGCGGGTCGCACCGTCGGCGTGTCGCGAGATCCCGTAGAGGTTTGCTATCGCCGTCGCGGCCGCCTGCATCGCGTTATCACCGGCTTCGGGCCGTGCACCCGCGTGAGCGGGCGAGCCGCGGAACGTCGCCTCGAACTGCGAGACGGCGAGGAAGCCGTCGATGCCCGCGACGATCTGGCCGGAGGGGTGATCCAGCCCGACGTGTACCGCGAACAGGGCGTCGACGTCGTCGAGATGCCCCGAATTCGCCATCGGTTCGCCGCCGACGATCTTCTCTTCACCGGGTTGGAAGAGCACCTTCAGCGTCCCGGAGAAGTCGCTGTCGAGGACCGCGTCGAGCACGCCGATTCCGATCGCCGCGTGGGCGTCGTGGCCGCAGGCGTGCATGTATCCCTCGTTTTCGGATCGGAACCCCGCTGCCGCCGGAACGTGGGTGTCTGCGGTCGATTCCTCGATGGGGAGCGCGTCGATATCGACGCGGAGCGCCACTGTCGGGCCGTCGCCGCGTTCGACGACGGCCACCGCTCCGGTGTAGCCGCCCTCCGAGCGCGAGAGGATATCGTCGCGAGCCTCGGCGTCGCGGGCGCGGGCCATCCACTCGCGGAGCTCCTCGTCGTCCGGGACACCGACGCGAGGTTCGTCGGCGAGGACCGCGGGACCGACGTGGAGCGCGTCGAGCGGTCTCCGCTCCAACTCTTCGACGATTCGGGCGGTGGTGTAGAACTCACACCACGCCGGTTCCGGATGTCGATGGAGATCTCGCCGTAGCTCCACGAGATCGGGTGTCGTCATACCCCCACTTGGGGTGTCGGATGATAAAGCGGCGTCGGAGACGGCCAGGATGGGATGTTGTTGCGGAATCTCTCCAAGACCGGTTCGTTTATGCGGGATGATACCATTCGGTCGGCCGATGAGCTCAGGTACCGACGGTTCGACGGCGCTTCGGTTTTACGGGGGCCGTGCCGCCAGCGCAATTCCCATCGCCTTTTTCATTCTCTGGGCGATCGTCCAGAGCGGACTGCTGGGGATCGGTGACACGAGCGGTCTCATTGTTGGGATACTGGTCGGATTGATCTTCGGGATGTTCTTCGTCCGTGGGTCCTGGAAGACCTACGCCGACATCCTCTTCGACGGAATGACGCAGCGAGTCGCGGCCACGGCGATCGTCGCGTGGCTGTGGGCCGGGATGTTCGCCGAGACCATTCAGGTCGGCGGCTTCGTCGACGGCCTCGTGTGGGCCGCCGAGGCCGTCCGCGTCGGGGCGGCGCTGTTCCCGGCCATCACGTTCATTCTCGCGGCGCTTCTGGCGACCGGGATCGGAACCGGCTATGGCACGGCGATCGCGTTCACCGCGCTCGTCTTCCCCGCGGGCGTCGCGATCGGCGCGAACCCGATCCTCCTGTTCGGGGCGATTCTCTCCGGGGCCGTATTCGGCGACAACCTCGCGCCCGTGAGCGACACCACGATCGTCTCCGCGGTGACGCAGGACGCCGACATCGGCGGCGTTGTGGCCTCGCGGTTCAAGTACGCGATCATCGCCGCAGTGCTCGCCTTCCTCGCGTACCTGTTCGCCGGACAAGCGATGCAGGGGAGCCCGATCGAGGCCGCCTCGGCGGGCGGGAGCGGGACGGCCCTCGGATTAGTCCACCTCCTCTCGATCGGTGTGGTGATCCTGACCGCCGTCCGCGGCCGCCACATCGTCGAAGCGATCTCCTGGGGGATCGTCCTCTCGGTGGTTCTCAACCTCGCGCTCGGCCTCTCCGAAGTATCCGCGATCCTCGCGTTCGAGGCGTCCGAGGGCTCGGCACTGGTGCAGACGCTCGATGCGGTCCCGGTCATCGGGGCGTTCATCGTTCCGGTCGAAGCCGGGAGTACGGCGGTTTCGGGCAGTCTTTACACCGGTGCAGTCGGCTTCTTCCCGCTGATCGTCCTCGTGCTGCTGATCGTCGCCGCCGCCCAGATTATGCAGCGCGGCGGCGGCTTCGAGGCCATTCAGGAGTTCCTGCTCGAACGCGTCGCGACGACGGTCCGCCGCGCGGAGACGACGATGGTGCTCGGCACGGCCCTCGTCAACGGGATGATCACGATCAACACGGCCGCCGAAATCGCCATCGCGCCGTACATCCGGACGCTCGGTCGTCGGTTCAACATCAACGGTTACCGCCGGGCGAACATCCTCGACGCCAACACCTCGGCGCTGGGATACATCTTCCCGTGGGGCGGCGGCCTACTCGCGGGGTTCACCGCGATGCAACGACTGCCCGATCAGTACGAGTGGTTCACCCAGTCGATGGTCGTCAACCCCGCGTCGGTGTTCCCGTTCGTCTTCCACGGCTGGTTCCTCGTCGCCGTCTTCCTGTTCGCGGCGTGGACCGGCTACGGCCGCGAATACGTTTCCGACCGTGCGAGTGAGGAGGTGAGTCGCGTATGAGCCGCCTGGATATGTTCCTGGCCGGACTCCGCTTCCGTTCGTCGACGCCGACGTTCGAGGTCGGCGACGAAGTGCCGGTGTTCGTCACCGACCGCGGGCCGTCCGGACTGCGTGCGCGCATCGGCGACACCGTGTTGGAGCTCCCCGACGCGGATCAGTCGCTGTTCGACTCGAAGGTGCAGATCGAGATCGAATCCTTCGACGAGGAGACGCACCGAGGGACCGCTCGCGTCCTTGAAGTGCTCGAAAACGAGGGCTGATCGGGTCCGAGAGGACCGACCGTGACTGCTCGAGGAGAAAAACCAAGCGGTGCTGATACTAGCGGTTCAGGTGTCCGGCGGGTTTCTGTTGTTCGACCTCGATTTCGACGTGGAGGCTCTCGGGGAAGTCCATATGACCGACCTCGCGGGCGATGTGGTCGTTGCCGTGAATTTCGAGCTTCCGCGAGTAGACGGTGTAATCCCACGCGGCGAAGGCGTCCCCGGGTTGGAGCGACTTGTACTGCGGGACGGTGATCCGCTCGGGCGGCTCGGCGTGCGGGCCCTTGCACTCCGCGCCCTTGCGTTCGAGCATCGACTTGAGGTCTGAGACTTCCGATTCCAGTTCGTACCGGTTCCCGGATTGGAAGCGTAGTTTTGTGACGAAGGTCATAGCTGGGTCCTCGCTGGGATAGCGGATACGTCGTCGCCGAGCGGTAAAAGTACATCCATCAGGAGGCTCGGGCGTGCCGTCGGAGTCGATCGCGTTCGACGCTCGCTCGCGGCCGGATGTGAGTTCAACGTCCGATAGCCTCTTAACACCTTACCCGGTTTATCTATCTAATGGCAGTGGAAGCGGTCAGCGCTGGAGCGATCCTCTTCCGCGACACCCGCGGCGAACGGGAGTATTTGCTCCTGAAGAGCCGACCGGGGGACTGGGAGTTCCCCAAAGGCGGGGTCGAAGGAGAAGAGGAGCTCCAGCAGACGGCGATTCGAGAGGTGAAAGAGGAGGCCGGAATCGAAGATTTCCGCCTCGTCGACGGGTTCAGAGAGGAGTACAACTACGTGTTCGAAGCGAACGGGAAGACCATCCACAAGACGGTCCACCTGTTCATCGCGCGGTCGTTCGAGGCCAGCGCCGAACTCTCGAAGGAACATCGCGACCTCCAGTGGCGCGACTACGAGCAGGCGCTCAACACGATCACGCAGGACGGCCCCCGCGAGATCTTCGAACGCGCCCACGCCTACCTGGACGACCTCGCCTCCGAAAACGGCGAGGTCGAGGACGGAAAGTACCTCGCGTAAGCGTCGGAGCCGACACGCGTGTACCCGGGAACCGCCGAATTCGGCTTCGAGCTTCTCGTCTGTCGGTGGGCCGAGGAGTCGTGGCCGCCCGAGGATGAGCGGAGCGACGCGGTTATCGTGGCTCGGCAGTTGGGGACGCGTCGGCGTCGCTGGGACACGGTCGTACTGGAGTGCGATCCGGCCGGACTGCGAGCACGCCGCGAGTTCGGCGAGCGAGAACTGGATTCGGATCTCCTACACGTCGTTCGAAACGCCCCCGCGGAGTGGGAGTGGTACCGCGACGCGCTCCCGCACCCCGGGTATCCGTGGCGATACGTGCGCGAGGCGATTCACCGGGCCGCCGCACGCGACGCGGTCGAGACGCGGCGGCGCGGCAACCGAATCGAGATCAGGCGGATCGCGCCGTACCCCGACTGGCTCCGACGCATCGTCGCCATCGAGAACAAGCCCGACCTCGACGCGTCGGCCGCGCGCGCCCTCTCTTCGCAACTCGAACACGACGTCGAGACTGCGCTCGCAGACGAGGTGTGGGTAGCGACCGAGGCGACCGGTCGACGCATCGAACCCGCCCTGCTCGAAGACCTCCCGGTCGACGTCGGGATTCTGGCGCTGTCGTTCGACGACGCGAATCCGAGTACCGCCGACACTGGCGGCGTCGAGTGGTATCCGAGCGAGGTAACGCCGCCCGATGCCGCGGCCGACGAGGAGCGCCAGCGGCGACGACTCGAACTCGCAGAGCGCGCGTACGGCCGTGGCTGGCGGTCCTACCACGAGACGATGCGCCCCGACTGTCGGCACTTCGAGCTTCGACGGTTCGGACGCGCGCTCGTCCCGTACTGCGGGGCGAAGCGCCGGTCACAGACCGCCGCGGAGTGTGCCGGATCGTGCGAGCGATTCGAGCCGGAGCCGCCGCTGTGGCGGACGCGCGGCTGGCCGATCGAGGGCGGTCCCGGAAAGGGGATCAAAGGACTCCTTCGACGGCGTCGAGAGTGGATTCGCGATCGCGAGTGCGAACGAGTCGGTGAGGAGTGAAACCCTAACGACCGTGGGATGAGACTGAGAGGGCCCGACTGCGAAATGGGTAGGTCGCTTCGGCCCTCCGATTTGGTCGCTTCGACCCTTCGATTCGGTCGCTTCGCCCCTTCGATTCGGTCGCTTCGACGGTACGACTCGGTCACTTCGGTGTTATGACTCGGTCACTTCGACGTCGATCGCATCGCGAGGCGCGGTCAGCCGGAACGTCGGCACCGTTCGGTAGATCACTTCGACGACCCCCTTCCGGCGGAGGCTCTGGAGCGCCTGGCGTACGTCGTCGACCGGTGGATCCACGTCGAACGCGTCCCGAACCTTGTTGAGCACGCTCACGACGCTCTCGGAGCGCTCCTCTGGACCGGCGACGACCTCGAACACCCGCGCTTCGAGTTCCGGCACCCGGATCACCGTAGGGACGCCACCCTCGTCGCCGCCGCCCTCGACGCCCGGTTCGACGTCGACGAGCTCGGCCGCCTCCGCCGTCGCGCGGATCAGGCTGTTGTCGTCGCGGTAGTAGTAGTCCTTGAGTTCGCCTTCGAGGAACTGGTGTACCTCGCTACCGGAGTCCATACCCCACTGCTCTTGGAGCTCTTTGTTCTTCGTCGGCTGCAGGCGAACAACGTCTGCGAGCCGTTCTTTTGCCTGCGCCGAGAGGGCTCGATCGTCTGTCACACACGCTCCTTCGCACCGTGGTATTAAGACGTTTCAACATCCGTTCGCGGATCGAACCACCGCCCAGACGGACCGCAGATCCCGGTGTTTAAGTCGCTGAAGCGTCTTCCGTCGGGGTATAATGGAGTTTTGCGACGAATGCGGGTCGATGATGAAGACCGATGACGACGTCTGGGTCTGCGGTGCCTGCGGCTACGAAAAGCCCCGCGACGCTGACAAGGAGGCGGCGATGACTTCGACGGCCGAGCGCGAGGAGAGCGAGGTCGTCGATATGTCAGACATCGACGACGCCGAGATCGGCCCGACGACGACGGTCATCTGCCCGGAGTGCAGTCACGACCGCGCGCGCTACGAGATGAAACAGATCCGCTCGGCCGACGAGTCCGAAACACGCTTTTTCACCTGCGTCGAGTGCGGGCACAAGTGGCGCGAGGACGATCACTAGCGTCTGAGCCAGTCTCGAATCTGCGTTCACGTGATCAGTTCGCACTCACGTGATCGCTTAAGTCCCGCGCGGCCCAACACGCTCGCGTGTCGAACGATCCCGAATCGCCCCGCGAGTCAACCGATCCCGCTCCGCCCCGCGGGTCGACTGATCCAGCGCCGCCCGAGATCGACGTCCCCGATGGATGGCGCCTCATATCCGAGGAAGTGGCGACGCCGTTCGACGTTCGCGTTGTGCGCGTCACCGCGAACACACGGATCTACGAGGACGTCGACCTCCGGACGCAACTCGCCGACGTGACCGACACCAAGGCGACGTGGCGCTTCGTCTTCGCGAGTCGGCTCCGGGTCCGACCCGCGACACCGCCATCGGGCGCGCTCTCGCGGTTGGTCACCGAGCGCGCAAACTCCCGGTTCGTCGAGATCCTCGGTGACCGGGGGTTCGAGTCGATCGATCGTGCTGACACGCATCGATTCGAGATCGGGGCCGCTCGGACCGACGCCGACCCCGCCACTGGGCACGCCGCGGGAACCGATTCGAGCACCGAAGCGACGCGTTACCGCGCCCGAGTCGGCCTTGACGACCGATCAGTTCCCGTCGAAGCGTACTTCGCCGCGTGGCCATCGAGGGACGGCGAATACCTCCTCGGCGGGGGGGCGTACCCGCTCTCGGTGCCGGGGTCGACGTCGTTCGATCCCGAACGGGCCCGAGACGAACTGTTCTCGATGCTGCGCACTATTCGCTGAGATTGACAGAACGGGAAACAGGAACAGAACGCTCAGCGGGCGTTACGCGCGAACGTCAGATAGCCCGTGTGGCCGACGCCCGCGGTCGAGGGTCGCGATCCGCGCGCGCCGAAGTCCATCTCGCGCTGGATCGTCTCGTAGGTCTCGACGTCGACGAGGCCCGCCTCGCGCGCCGCTTCGACTGCCTCGCGGCTGTTCTCGACGAACGGCGAGTAGACGGCGACGTGTCCGCCGCTGGCGAGGAAGTCGGGCGCGCGTGCGACGATATCGGGGGCGTCGCCGGTGTCGAGCGTGAGCGCGTCGAACGGACCGTCCTCGACCGCGGCGTCGAGTTCCGCCGAGAGGTCGCCCGTGCGAACCTCGACGCGGTCGTCGACGCCCGCCAGTCGCATGTTCTCGCGGGCGACGTCGGCGAAGTCGGGATCGATCTCGTAGCTGACGACGTCGGCGTGCATCCGGCCGAGGTACGCCGCGAGGACGCCCGTCCCGGTTCCGGCGTCGAGGACGCGGTCGCCCGCCGCGATTCCGGCGTGGCCGACGATCAGCCCGACGTCTCGGGGCATCATCGGCGCGCCGGTCCGCTCGAAGTGGTTGAACAGGTCCGGACCGCGGAGCCTGCGGACGACGAACTCCTCGCCGAGATGCGTCTCTAAGACGTCGCCGGGTTCGACGTCCTCGGGAACGTCGAGGACGCCGAGGTCCGTCTGCAGTTCGTCGCCCGGCGCGCGTAGGTACTCACGCTCGTCGTGAACGAGGAGGTAGCTCACTCGAGTCGGGCGATGGCGGCCGCGAGGTCGCCGTCGGTCGCTTCGAGGGCTTCGCGGGCGGTGTCGGCGTCGACGCCAGCGCGCTCGGCGACGAGATTCACGTCTTCGTCGGGAATCGCAGCGCCGTTGTCGTCGTCGGTGTCGGCCGCGTCACTGCTTTCGTCACCGTCGCCACCGGCCGGTTCGATCGCGCCTTTTTCTCGGCTCTCGGGCTCGCCGACGACCTGGTAGGTCTGCTGGCCCTGCGCGTCCATCCGCGTGACCTGCGCGTCGGAGAAGACGAGTTCCTCCTCGCTGGTCGTGATGACGACCTTCTCGACGTCGAGCTCGGTGACGTCGATGCCCATCTGTTCCATCATCTGCTTCATCTTCCGGGGGTTCATACCGCCTCCGCCGAACATAGTTGCCAGATTCGACGGCGGCCGGTAGCAAAAGCGTGGCGAACCGCGGCGTTCAGCCAGCGGACGAGTCGGCGTTCGAAGGTGGATCGGCTATCGCTCGAACGGTGGCTGGGAAAGCGTTCGAACAGTGGATAGACGACCGTTCGAACGGCAGACGGGCTATCTGTCGAACGCCGGACGGGCTAGCACTCGAAGGTCGGTCGCCTCACGACCGGGGTTCGTCCGGTCGTCGTTGCAGACCGGTGGCCTCCTCGATCGAGAGTTCGTACCCGACGATCGAGAGCCGTCGTTTCCCGACTGGCGTGAGATCCGGCGACCAGGCGTTCTGATCGATCAGTTCGCCCGCGTCTCGCCACTCCGACGTCGGCAGTTCCCGCAGCGTGCCGAACGCGAGGACGCTCCGCCAGTCGGTCTGTGAATCGATGTCGTAAACCGTCAGACACGCGCGCTCTGTGGTCTCGCTGAGGTCCTTTTTTCGACTGTCGGGGCCGAACTGCCAATAGGAGAAGACGGCGCGGCCGGTTTCGTAGCCGAACGAGATCGGAATCGCGTAGGCGCGGTTGTTCTCGGCCAACGAGAGCACGCCGGTACCCGCTTCCCGTAGATAGTCGTCGATCTCCGCGTCGGTCATCTGCCCGCCGCGGACCCGGTCGGGGTCCACTTGGTCTGCCATACCCCGGCCTTCGTCGGCGTCCGTAATGGAGTTGTTCCCTTTCGATCGCTCGGGTGGAGCGGCGGTGGTCGCCCTCTCCCTTCGGACAGTTTCAATACACGGCGGGCGCGACTGTAGCTATGTTCGATCCCGACGATCTCGCGAAGATCCGAGCGCACAAGCGCGAGTGGGAGGAGACGACGCTCGCGTCCACGCTCGACCGGTTCGGCGAGCGGCGGGAGACGTTCACGACGGATACGGGCGGCCAAGACGTCGAGCGGCTGTACACACCCGCGGACGTCTCCGCGCTCGACTACAACGACGATCTCGGATTCCCCGGCGAGGAGCCCTACACGCGCGGCGTCTATCCGACGATGCACCGCGGACGGCTCTGGACGATGCGGCAGTACGCCGGGATGGGAACCGCCCGCGAGACGAACGAGCGGTTCCGCTACCTCATCGAACAGGGCTCCTCTGGGCTGTCGATGGCGTTCGACCTGCCGACGCAGAAGGGCTACGACTCCGACGCGGCGATGGCCGCGGGTGAGGTCGGCAAAGCGGGCGTCGCGATCGACTCCCTGCGGGATATGGAGGTCGTCTTCGACGGGATCCCGCTCGAGGAGGTGTCGACGTCGATGACGATCAACGCGCCCGCGGCGGTGTTGCTCGCGATGTACGTCGCGATCGGCGACCAGCAGGGCGTCCCCAGAGACCAACTCCGCGGCACGATCCAGAACGACATCCTCAAGGAATACATCGCGCGCAACCTCTACATCTACCCGCCGAAGCCGTCGATGCGACTCATCACGGACCTCTTCGAGTTCTGTTCGTCGGAGGTGCCGAACTTCAACACGATCTCGATTTCGGGGTACCACATCCGCGAGGCGGGGTCGACGGCGGCCCAGGAGATCGCGTTCACGCTCGGAGACGGCATCGAGTACGTCGGGGCCGCGGTCGACGCCGGACTCGACGTCGACGACTTCGCCCCGCGCCTGTCGTTTTTTTTCAACGCGCACAACAACGTCCTCGAAGAGGTTGCGAAGTTCCGCGCCGCGCGGCGGATGTGGGCGAAGATTATGGAAGAACGGTTCGGGGCCGAGAACGAGCAATCGAAACAACTGAAATTCCACGCCCAGACCGGCGGATCGACGCTCACCGCCCAGCAGGTCGAGAACAACGTCGTCCGAGTCGCCTATCAGGCCCTCGCCGCCGTCCTCGGCGGCGCGCAGAGCCTCCACACGAACGGCAAGGACGAGGCGCTGTCGCTGCCGACCGAGGAGTCCGTCCGAACGGCGCTGCGCACCCAACAGATTCTCGCGCACGAGTCGGGCGTCGCGGACACGATCGACCCGCTCGGCGGCAGCTACTACGTCGAATCGCTGACCGACGACCTCGAATCGGAGGCGTTCGACCTCCTCGACGAGATCGACGAGCGCGGCGGGATGCTGTCGGCCGTCGAATCCGGCTGGGTGAAGCGGCAGATCCAGGAGGTCGCCTTCGAGCGCCAGCGCGAGATCGAGTCGGGCGACCGCGTGGTCGTCGGCGTCAACGAGTATCAGGTCGACGACGACGCACGCGTCGACGTCCAAGAGGTCGACGAGGCCGACGAGAAGCGACAGATCGAACGGCTTCGCGCGGTGAAAGCCGAGCGCGACGACGACGCGGTCGAGGCCGCGCTGGCCGCGCTCGGAGACGCCGCCAAGGGAGACGAGAACCTCGTACCACCGATCGTCGATGCCGTGAAGGCGTACGCGACGGTCGGCGAGATCTCGGACGTGTTGCGCGAGGCGTTCGGCGAGTATCGCCCGGCGTTCTGAGTCGGTTCCAGATCGATTCGGCCAACCGCTGTCCGACGGATACCTCTTCTCTCATCCACCCGTCACCCGACTGTTTATCCCGCTCTCGGCCGACGGCGACGTATGCGTACTTCGTTCGACCACCTCGGGATCGCGACGACCGACGGGAACGGGCTCGCGGCGACCTTCGGAGCGCTGTTTGATGCGCCCGTGGTCCACGAGGAGACCTTCGACGGGATGTCGGTCAGGTTTCTCGACCTCGACGGCGGGTACTTCGAGCTGCTCGAACCGACTGACGGCGGCCCGGTCGCTCAGTTTCTCGACAAAAACGGACCCGGAATTCACCACGTGGCGCTCCGGACGGCGGACATCGATGCCGCGCTGGATCGCGCGAGGGAGGTCGGCGTCGAGCTCGTCGACGAGGAGCCGCGGGCGGGCGCGTGGGGGCACGAAATCGCGTTTCTGCATCCCCGTTCGACGGGCGGCGTGCTGGTCGAATACGTGCAGCACGACGGATGAGTCGGATACCGCGATCGAACGAATGGTCGAACGAGCGTTCGACGCGCTCGAAGCGGGCGACAGGTGGGCCGTTGGAGGATCGCGGTCGCGGCGGTCGGCCTCAGGACAACAGTACAGTTTAACCGACCGCCGACGCCTTTGTACGTAGTATGCGCGATTGGCTCTCTCACCGCGCACGGATCGATCCCGATGCGGTCGCACTCGTCGTCGCGGCGACGAGCGACGTCTTTTCGTTCGGGAACCTCGACACCCTCGTCGACGACCTGGCGGGCCGCCTCGCAGCCGCCGGAATCGATTCCGGCACTCACCTGGGTGCCGTGTTGGATTCGCGACTCGAATACGTCTGTCTGATTCACGCGGCGATGCGTCTCGGCGTGACGCTCGTTCCGATGGGTGACGGACAGACCGCGCGCGAACTCGCGGGGCAGATCCGAACTGCGGACGTCGCCGCCGTCGTCTGCGGGGCCGAGACCGAATCGACCGTCGTCGACGCGGTCGAAGCGGCCGAGACGACTGCTGTGGATGCGACCGAGACGACTGATATCGACCAGATCCTCACGGTCGACGAGCCAGCGACCGATGCGGCGGAAGCGCTTTCCGACGTCATCGCCGACCCGGTGACTCCCGCTGAATGGGGACTCGACGACACCCAACTGCTGCTTTTCACCTCGGGGACGACCGGCGACCCGAAGGCGGTCCAGTTGACGACCGGGAACCTCCTGGCGAGCGCGGTCGCCTCCACGTTCCGACTCGGGTTCGACCCGGACGACCGCTGGCACGTGGCGCTTTCACTCCACCACATGGGCGGGATCGCACCGGTCCTCAGGATGCCACTGTACGGGATGACGGTGGTGTATCAAACCGAGTTCGACGCCGGGGCGGCGGCCGACTACCTGGACCAGTACGACGCGACCGCGACCTCGCTCGTTCCGACGATGCTCCGACGGATGTTAGCGCGACGCGGAACGCTTTCGGAATCTCTCCGCGTCGTCCTCCTCGGCGGCGCGCCCGCACCGGCGGATCTCATCGAACGCTGTCGGGACTATTCGGTACCGGTCCACCCGACGTACGGGATGACCGAGACTGCCTCGCAGATCGCCACCGCGCGCCCCGCTGAGGCGTTCGAAGCCCCTGACAGCGTCGGACGACCGCTCATTATGACCGAGGTGACGGTCGTCGACGAGGACGGGGCGTCGCTTCCGGCGGGCGAGTCGGGCGAACTCGTGGTCGACGGGCCGACCGTGACTCCGGGGTATTACGGAGACGACGGGGCCAACGCGGACGCGTTCGGTCCGTTCGGGCTCCACACCGGCGACGTCGGTGCTTTCGACGAACGGGGGCTGCTCACGGTGTTGAACCGCGTCGACGATCGTATCGTCACCGGTGGCGAGAACGTCGAACCCGGCGAAGTGGTCGACGTGCTGGTCGCGCACCCGGGTGTCCGTGAGGCGGCGGTCATCGGCGTCCCCGACGCGCAGTGGGGCGAGCGCGTCTCGGCGGTCGTGGTTCCCGAAGGCGACTCGATCGAGCGCGCCGAACTGCTTGATTTCGCCCGGGAGCGACTCGCGAGGTTCAAAGTCCCGAAGGCGATTGCCATCTCCGACTCGCTCCCCAGAACTGTCTCGGGGACGGTCGATCGGACGGCTGTTCGCGAGCGGTTTTCCGGCGCGAACGACGACAGCGACGAATAAACTAGAGAACAAGTTTGTAGTTTATCAAAGTTCCGAGGGTTATTTGCTCGTGGACTGAGAGCGTCTGCTATGGATCTTCTCGACGAATCGGTGGTTCCGGAACACGCTCGCGAGATCAAACGCGAGGCGCGCGAGTTCGCCGACGAGCACATCCGACCGAACGCCGAGGCGTGCTTCGAATCGGCGGAGTATCCCTGGGACGTCCTCGAAGCCGGGATGGACGCGGGGCTCGTCGCGCAGGACATCAGCGAAGAGTACGGCGGCAGCGGGTTCGACCTCGAACAGATTCTCGCGGTCAACGAGGAGTTTTACGCGGCCGACGCAGGGATCGCGCTGACGCTGATGCTCGCGTCGTTCGGCTGTGAGATCGTCGAAACATACGGCTCGGAGGAGCAGAAAGACGAGTATCTCCGACCGATCGCGGCGAACGAACAGATCTCCGGGCTCGCGGTGTCGGAACCGCAGACCGGGTCGGATATGGCCGGAATGACGACGAGCGCAGAACGGACCGACGACGGCTGGGTGCTCAACGGCGAGAAGTACTGGGTGGGCAATGCAGTGGAGGCCGACTGGCTGACGGTGTACGCGAAAACCGGCGACGGCGACGATCGCTACTCGAACTACTCGATGTTCATCGTCGAGACAGATACGCCGGGCTACGAGGCCGAACACATCCCCGAGAAGATCGGGATGCGCGCCTCCAAGCAGGGCCACATCGTCTTCGACGACTGCGAGATCCCCGAGGAGAACCTCGTCGGCACCGAGGGTGGCGGCTTCTACGTCCTCGCGGACTTCTTCAACCACGGGCGCGTCGTCGTCGGCGGCCACGGGATCGGTCTCGCCGCCCGGGCGATCGAGGAGACGTGGAAATTCGTCCACGACCGCGAGGCGTTCGGTCGGAATATCGCGGAATTCCAGTCGACACAGCACATCCTGGCGGATATGCGGATGGAGTTCGAAGCCGCTCGCGCCCTCAACTGGCGCGCCGCGCACAAGGTCGAAACGAACGAGGACGCCGGGTTCTGGGCGGCCGCGACGAAAACCAAGTCGACGGAGACGGCGATGCACTGCGCCGAGCGCGGGATGCAACTGCACGGCGGCCGCTCCGTACTGGAGGAGTATCCCATCTCCCGGGTCTACCGCGACGTCCGTATCCCGGTCATCTACGAGGGCGCAAACGAGATCCAGCGCAACCTCATCTACCGACAAGGCGGCATCTGAGGCCGACTTCCCACTGTTTCTGCGGCCCTACTCGTTCCTGATCTCGTCAGCTCCTGGACCCCAGTGATTCGGTACCCACCTCGATCCGAAGCTCGTCGGCCCTAATTATGTAGGGTTTGCCGTGAATAGCGATGCATTCCTTTGTCCGATTACTGAAAAACGATGTCCAAGAGCCAATCGACACTCACCGAGTTGTCCGAGTACTGCGAGGCGTGCGGTTCCCGGACGCCGCACGAGGTCGCGATCGAACTCAAAACCGAGAGCAAAAAGCGGACGAACCGGGAATTCTCCCGGGAGCCCTACCGTGTGACGAAGTGCCGGATCTGTGGCGATGAACGAACACAACGGATGAACGACGCCTGAGCGGTGGATTAGCCCAGTCCCCGTCCCGTCTCGTTCTATCCTGTCTCGTTCCGCCGCGCTCCGTTCGATCCCGTCTCGTTCTGTCGTGCCCAGTTCGGTCCCGTTTCGTTCGTTTCTCAGACGACCCCTGTCGTCGATATCCTCACGTTCCGCTGCTTCACTCGTCGGTTCCACTGTCGCCGTCGCGACCCTCACCTCTCCCGGAGGATTCCGAGAAGAACGCCTCGATGAGTTTTCGCTCGCCGGAGCGCAGGTGCTCGTGAAACGTCGGTGCCGCGATGCCGAGCGAGTCGGCGACCTCCTCGGCGGTGCTGCCCCGCGGCCACTCGAAGTAGCCCGACGCGAGCGCGGCCTCGATGACTTCGTGCTGCCTGGCGGTCAGCCGCTCCTCCAACTCGCGGCGAAACGCCGATGTCGACTGCACGGCATCTTCGACCTCCCGCTTGGCGACCACAGAGATGTCGGGATACGACGACTGAACCGCGTTGGTCAACGCACGGAGACCCGCCTTCGGTGGGACTCGAACGGTCATCGTCCCCACGCCGTCGACGGCGGTCAGTGACTCGATGGTCGCCCCGAGTTCGACGAGCGTCACGACCACGGACGCGCCTGTCAATCGGAACTCGAACAGCGTCTCGTCGGCTTCCTCGACGACGGCGCGTGCATTCACGAGCGCGTCCAGCGGTGTCACGGCCGACAGCACCGCCGACGGGTCGACGCCTTCGACGGTGACGTAGCAAGAAACGACACCCTCGTCAGTGAGTGCAGTCCCTTCGAGACGGACGCCGGTTTCGAACTCCAGCGAGAGGTCGACGAGCAGGTCGCGGGTGTCCGGGTGGTCGAACTCCAGTTCGATCGCCGTATCGCCCTGCAGGAGTTGCTTGGACTCCGCGGCGTTGATCCCGTGGCCGACGCGCTTCGCGATCTCCTCGAGCATCGACTTCTCTTCGTCGGTCACCCCGCCGCGCACGTAGACGACCAACGCACCGTAGACCGTCTCTCGGTAGCCGATCGGCGCGACGACGAGCGTCCGCTCGGCATCTGCGGGCGCTGAACCGTTCAGTACGGAGGCGGCGTGGGCTGGCGTCACCGGTGTTGTCAGGGTGGTCTTGGAGTCGATCGCCCGCCGGACCGCTTCGGACGGCGCTGTCGCGCCCGCTTCGAGCGATGAGCTTCGACCGCTCTCGCCACCGAGCGGTGATTCGATCGAATCGGCGGCGGCCTCGCACGCGACGGTGTCGACCACGTCGTTGTATCGGGCGATCCACACGCCCTCGTATGGAGACTGCTCGAACGAGGTGCAGACCGTCTGTGCGATGTCGTCGCGGGTGGTCGCATCGACTAACGCGCGGTCGATCTCCCGGAGGAACCCGTTGATCTGGCGAATCCGCGCCAACTGCCGCTCTCGTTCCTTGATCTCCGATTCGCGTTCGTCCCGGAGTTCGCGGACGCGCGCGGTCAACTCGTCGAGTGCGGCGGGATCGCCGAGTTCGTCGATCGCGCGGTCGTCGAGCACCGCCTCCGTCGACGCCAGCGCGAAGTACTCGCGTACCCGCTCGTCGAACTCCGAGCGAACCAGCAGCTCCTCGACGGTGTCTCTGACGCTCGCCTCGTCGACGGGTTTGACCAGGTACTCGTCGAACGGCATCTCGACGATATCGGTGTCGGGTTCGACCGCGGTCATCATCGCGATGCGGCACTCGAACCCCCGCTCGTCGATCTCCGCGAGAACCTCGTCCCCGGAGAGATCCGGCATCCGGCGGTCAAGGAGGACGACGTCGACCTCGTCGTCGATCAGGTCGAGCGCCTCCTCGCCACCGTAGGCGATTCGCACCGCGAAATCCTCGCGCAGCCAGTACTCGCAGGTGTCTGCGAGGTCCCTGTCGTCGTCGACGACGAGAACAACGGGCCTGTCGGCCGGTGCCGTCGAATCGAGATCCGCCACTGCGTCGTCGGGCGCTCCGTCGGCAGGCATTCGTGGTACCGAGAGGGAACGAGTCCACCGACAAATAGTTGCCCCTCGGTCCGATGTGCGGTCTTCGTTGGGTCGACCCTAACGACGTAGGCCATCGTGTTAGGCCGTCGGCGATGCTCGAGACGGCTGGCTATGAACGAAGGAACCGTCGCCGGGGTGGAGACTCGTGCCTGAGTGTCAAAACTGCGGCTCGTTCGTCTCCCGTGACTACGTTCGAGTGTTCGCCCCGGAAGGAGTCGAGAACGCACGAGTCTGTCCGCACTGCGAGGATATGATCCGCGAAGGCGCTGCGGTCCGCGATGCCCGCTCGCGGCGGGTTTCGTCGCTGTAGCCTCCCCGTCGCGACACCTCCAGACGTCACACGCGGCGCCGACGCTCAGGCTCCGCTCCGGGCACGACCCCCTACACCGACAGCGAAGCGAAATCGACCGGGCACACCGTGCGAAGCAGACGTATCGGGTCACCGTCTTCGCAATCGAGGTCCGACCGAACACCGTAGTTAGCGTCCGGTCGGTCGCCGTAATTAGCGTCCGGTCGGTCGCCGTAATTAGCGTCCGGCCGATCGCCAACCTACAAGGCGGCTCCGCCGCATCGATGCGTATGCGACTGGAGGATTACTGGGGGGTCGGCCCGAAGACGAGCGACACGCTCCGGGAGCGACTCGGCGTCGAGCGCGCGATCGAGGCTATCGAGAGCGCCGATATTCGGGCGCTGGCTGACGCCGGGATTCCCCGCGGACGGGCCGTTCGAATCCTTCGGCGGGCGAACGGCGCGGCGGGAATCGACACGCTCGGAACCCGCGACACCCGCGACGTCTACGACGAGTTGCTCGCGCTGGCGAGCGAACGCGCGCTCACGGCGCACGCTGCCGATCGGATTCGGGTGTTGACGCCGCTCACTGCGCTCGACGAGCGCGAGGCGCGACTCGACCGGGTGCTCGCCGCTCGCGACGCGTGGGCGGGACTGGCTGACGACGAACGCGATGCCGTCCGCTCTGCCTTCGAGGCGTACGACGAGGCCGACGGTAGCGACCGCGCCGCCGTCGAAACGGCGCTGTCGCTCCGGGCGGTCGGCCTCCGCGGCGGGACGTTCGAGGCGCTCGACGCGCTCGACGACGACGCGCTCCGACGCGCCGCCAGCGCGCTCGGGACCGTCAGGGAGGACGGCACGGTCGCTCCCGGGACCGACGACGAACTCGATCGACTGCGCGAGCGCCGCGATGCGGTCGCCGAGATGGAATCGGGCGCGCTGGACGTGCTCGAGTCCGTCCGCGAGCGCGGCGTCCGGAGCTTCGAGGAGTTCCGCTCGGCGTTCGTCGAGTACGTCGCGAGCGAGGCAGACGTCCGTCGCGGGCGCGTCGAATCCACCGTCGCCGACGACGCGCACGACGAAGCGGACTTCGTGTCGACGTCGCTGCGCGGGCTGCTCTCGGAATTCGACGCGGCGGTCGAGGAACGCGAGACGACCGTCGCGGCCGAGCTACGGGAATCGGTCGAGTCCGCGCGCGAAGACGTCGACGTCGCGATCGACGCCGTCTCGGAGATCGCCTTCGAGCTCTCGCTGGGCCGTTTCGCCGTCGCATACGACCTCGAACGGCCGCGGCTCGTCGACGACGGCCTCGCGGTGGCGGAAGCGCGGAACCTCACGCTGTCTGGGGACGTCCAGCCGGTGACGTACGCCGTCGGAACGCACGACGTCGGCGGGGATCCGAGTCCCCCGTCCGGCGATCGGGTCGCCGTGCTCACCGGCGCGAACTCCGGCGGGAAGACGACGCTCTTGGAGACGCTCGCGCAGGTCGTCCTGCTGGCGTCGATGGGACTGCCAGTCCCGGCCGAACGAGCGGACGTCGGACAGTTCGATACGGTGGTTTTCCACCGGCGACACGCCAGTTTCAACGCTGGCGTCCTTGAGTCCACGTTGAAGTCGATCGTGCCGCCGCTGTCGACTGGTGACAGAACGCTCATGCTCGTCGACGAGTTCGAGGCGATCACCGAGCCCGGACGCGCCGCCGACCTGTTGAACGGCCTCGTCGATCTGACCGTCGACCGCGACGCGCTCGGCGTGTACGTGACTCACTTGGCCGACGACCTCAGTCCGCTCCCCGAGGAGGCGCGGATCGACGGCATCTTCGCGGAGGGACTCACCGAAGAGCTTGCGCTGCAGGTCGACTACCAGCCGCGGTTCGGCACCGTCGGCAAGTCCACGCCCGAGTTCATCGTTTCCCGACTCGTCGCGAACGCCCGCGACCGCGCCGAGCGCCGCGGATTCGAGGCGCTGGCGTTCGCCGTCGGCGAGGAGGCGGTACAGCGAACGCTCTCGGACGCCCAGTGGTTCGAGGAGTGAAGCCGTCGAACGGGGACGTAAGCTACGCTCGTCCGTTGGCGAACAGTCGGCACCCGCTCGCGACGACCCGTCAGCGTCGCTGTCGTCGCCGCTGTCCCCGCGTCGACGTGCCGAACAACCGCGAAGCGGCGCGGGGCAAACTCTACGTCACGCGGGCACTGGCCGCCCGTTCGGTGATAAATGTACGCCGGAACGGAGTCGACGTTGAAGCTGCCGAGAATGCGATCAGCGGGCGAACGCTTTTGCGACCGACAGGCGAAAAGACGGGCGATGGTCAAACTCCCGTGGAGCGGGCGCGGTGGTGGAGGCGACGGTGGCGGGAGCCGGGCTGAACGCACTGCCGCGAGCGAGGATGCCTCCCCCGACGAACGCCACGCCGACGCTCGCCTCACCTGCCGATTTCAGGACGGCACGCTGGCAGTTTACGACGACCGCGTCGAAATCGAGCGCGTCGACCGCTCGCGGTTCGGGGACAAAACGATCTCAGCCGACGAAATCCGCGGCGTCGACTTCTCGAAGGGGATCACCATCGGCTACCTCCAGATCGAGCAGGTGGGAGTCGCGGTCGACGAGGGGGGACTGCTCAGCGATCCGGTGAACGAGAATACGCTTCACTTCGGTCGCGGCGGGCGCGACTGCGCGACGCGGGCGCGGACGGAGATACGCTCGATCGCGCGGGGCTGACCCGGTGCTCACATCTCTGCGCTTTGCTCGTCGATGGCGTCGGCCGCGATCGAGCGCCCCTTCGCGTTGAGTTCGACCTCGTGGCGGATCCGCACCTCGTCGAGGACGTCGTGATCGATGAGCCGAACGAAGAGCTCCTCGACCTGATCGACGTCGATGCCGAGAAACGCCGGGATATCGAACGGGGAGACCCCCGAGTACAGCGCCATCAACACCTGTTTATCCTGTGTGGAGAGATCCAGCGAGGTTTCCGTCTGCTCCTCGCCGATCCGGAGGAGCGAACTCAGAATCTGCACCGGCCGTTCGGGCCCGGAGATGTACGTCTGCACGCTCGTCGAGTCGTCGGAGTGTTCGACCTCGATGACCTTTCGACGCTCTTCTCTCACCGTCCGATGGCCGATTTCGATGTCACCGATGTCGTCCAAGGGGATCTCGACGAACCGTCCGGTGACGGTCGCGATGCTGACTCCCTCGGCGTTCGGTTCCACCTTGAGGCGCGCGCCGACCCACTCGGTGTTCTGGACGACGCCGCCCTCGACGGCCGGATGGCGGACGAGAAACTGCGTCGAGGAGAGCAGCACGTCGTAGAGCTTCATCTTGAACTCCTCGAACTCAGCGGGCGCGACGAGAATTACGTCCTCACCCTCGTCGAACTGGAGCGCGAGGTAGTCCGCGACGGTCGCGACGCGCTGGTTCACGTCGAACCGTCCGCCGAGTTGATCAATGTCGGCTAACGGGAACGTTCGTTTTCCACCCGTTCCGGCCAGGACGATCCGCTTATTCGAGATCAGGATCCGACCGTTCGCCCACGCGGCGTCGTTCCGCTCCCGGCCGCTTCTGACGGCCTGCAGAAATCGTCCGCGAGTGTCTTCGATCTTCGTTTCGCCGGGTTGCAAGCGTGCTCACCTCCGCATCTGTGTCGACTGTTTCGTTCCCGTGTCGCGGTAGATCCTGAGCCGTTTTTCGACCGCTTCGAACCGCTCCCGGCAGGAAGCGGGAACCGTCTCGGTCATCCCGATCGTCAGGTATCCTCCGGCGTCGACGGCGGATCCGAGCGTCTCGAAAATCGTCTCCTTGGCGCCCTTGTTGATGTATATGAACAGGTTCCGACAGATGACGAGGTCGAACGTCCCCGGCGGGTCCTCCCGGACCAGGTCGTGGCGCCGGAACGAGACGAGGTCGCGAACCTCGTCGGCGACCCGATAGGTGTCGCCGTCGCGGTCGACGTACCGGTCGCTGTCGGCCAGCGGTTCGAGTTGCGCTTCGAGGTCGTTGGTCTCGGAGGCGTGATACTGCCCGGCACGCGCCGCACGGAGGATATCGGGCTTGATGTCGGTTCCGAGAATCTCCACGCGGGTGTGGTCGATCCGCTCGTCGTCGAGCGCGAGCATCGCCGCGGAGTACGCCTCGCGTCCGTCCGAACAGGCCGCGCTCCAGATCGTGACCCGTCCCCGTCGACTGAGTTCGGCGAGGAGTTCCCTGAGTCCCTCCCAGACCTCGGGGTTGCGGAAGAAGCTCGTGACGTTGACGCTGAGCGCGTTCAGCAACGCCTCCTGTTCGTCTTCCTCGTCTTTCAAGAGTTTCAGATACGCGTCGTACTCCTCGACGTGTCGGCGTCGCATCCGCGCGGAGACCCGTCGATCGAGGTAGGATCGATTGTACGAACTGGTCACGAACGAGAGCGAGTTTTCGACGTATTCGAGCAGGTCCTCGAACCCGTCGTCTCCCCCCGAATCCCTCTCGAACGCCATCAGTCGGCGGCCCCCTCGGCTTCGACACCGTCATCTTCGGGTGGGACCCACTCCCGCCGGGCCTGCTTGCCGCGGGAGGGGATCGATAGCGAGTTGATATCGAGGATGGGAACGACGTTGCCGTCGCCGACGACCGCGGTGCCCGAGAGTCCGTTGGTACCCTTCAGCGGCCCTTGAAGCGGTGTCACCACGACTTCCTCCTGCCGGGCGACGCCGTCGCATCGGAGGGCGACCTGCCGGTCCGCGGGCCGGATTCTCACGATCATCCCGTCCTCGTGCCGCTTTTCGCCGAGGTCCAGCGCGTCGCGCAGGCGGATCAGCGGGAAGATGTGATCGGCGTGGACCACGACCTCCGCGCCGTCGACCCGTTGGATCCGTTGCTGTCGGGAGATCTCGTCGATGTACTTGATCGGCACCCCGAACTCCCGATCGCCGATCCGGACGAACAGCACCTTGATGATCGCGACGGTCACCGGCAACCGGATCGAGATCCTCGTGCCCGCTCCCAGCGTGCTGTCGACGTTCACCGAGCCGTCGAGCGATTCGACGGTCGTCTTGACGACGTCCATTCCGACGCCGCGACCGCTGACGTCGGTGATTTCGTCGTTGGTCGAAAACCCGGGGTGGAAGACGAAGTCGTACACCTCCTCGTCGGGGAGTTTATCGAGTTTCTCGCGCGATCGGATCCCCTTCGTGGCCGCCTTCTCTCTGATGACGTCGGCGTCGATCCCGCCGCCGTCGTCCTCGACGGTGATAACGACCGTGTCGTGTTCGCGCTCGGCGCGAAGCTCCACGGTTCCGGTTCGGGACTTCCCCGCGGTCTCTCTTTGATCGGGCAATTCGATGCCGTGATCGACGGCGTTTCGCAGCACGTGCATCAGCGGATCGGAGATCTCATCGAGGATCGTCCGATCAAGTTCGATGTCTTGGCCCTCCACGGAGAACCGGACTTCTTTGTCCTCTTCGCGGGCGAGGTCGCGGACCAGCCGCGGGAACTTGTCGAAGACCTTCTTCAGCGGGATCAGCCGCATATCCATCACGGTGTCCTGGAGGTTCGAGGAGATCTTGTCCAGTTCGTCGATGCTGTCTTTCCCGGCGGTGTCCTCAGTTCCGAGCGCCTGTCTGAGTTTGATCCGACTGGTCACGAGCTGTTCGACGAGACTGTGGAGTTCGTCGAGTTGATCGACGTCGACGCGAACCGACTTCACCTCCGAAATCGAGGGTTCCCTCTCGCTGTCTGAATCGGTTGCGCCCGTGTCGGAGTCGGATGCTGCGTCTTCCGTAGCAGGGTCGGATACTGTGTCTTCCATAGCGGAATCGGATGCCACGTCTTCCGTATCACTATCGAGACCGTCGGTGTCGCTCCTCCCGATTTGGGTACCGGATTCGTCGGAGCCGCCTTCCGCCCCGTCGTCCCCATCGGCCACCTCGACGGTCGCGTCGGTTTCGTCACCGAGCTCTTTGACGGGGTTTTCACTTGCTTCGCCAGACGCTTCGTCAGTCGTCTCCGTCGCGGTGTAGGCCTCGACGACCGCGTCGACAGCCGCGGCGGCGGACGCGTCGGGGACCCCGTCAGATTCGTGACCTCCCGCCGACGTCGCCGAGCGGTCCGCAGTCGCCTCGTCGAGGAACCCGCCGACGTCCGTCAGCGCCACCGACTGCACCTTCCAGAGGCCTTCGAACGTCGATTTCAGCTCCGCGCGCGAAGCGTCGGCGACGAAGACGACGAAGTCGTCGCCGAAGTCGCCCTCGGCGATGCGGTTCAGGTCCGGTTCCGCGCCGACCACGGTGATGTCGTCGGGCAGGCCGTTGACGAACAGACCGCCGTCGACGCCTTTCATTCCGCCCACGTCGAGTTCGATCCGCGCGAGATACAGGTGAGCTGCATCGGCGAGCGCCGGATTGCCGGTTTCGAGCACCTCCCTGGCCAGGTCCAGCGCATCGCTGTTGCCCTCGATATCCGATTCCGACTCTCCGTCGTTGGCGACGTTCGATGACGGATCGTCCTCAGCGTTCGATGATGGGTCGTCGTCAGCGTTGGATGCCGAGTCACGGTCATCTGGGACGTTCGCCGTCGACTCGGACTCGGGTCCGAATTCGTTTCTGGCTCGTTCGCCGCTCTCGGGCCCCCCGCTGGTTCGGTCGTTGCTCTCGGACGCCGCCGGGGATTCGGTGGCCGCCTCCGCCGCGCTCTCTGCCTCTGCGGCCGCCCGGAGCGAGTCGACGAGACCGCTCGGGTCGCGCTGTGAGTCGCCGTGTTCTTCGATCTCCCGCAGGATGTCGAGAATTTCGTCCATCCCGTCGAAGACCAGGTCCATCCGCTCGGGCGTGACATCGGTCTCGCCGTTTCGGATCGCGTCTAGGAGGTCCTCGACCGCGTGGGCGACGGTCGCGGCGTTGTCGAAGCCCATCGCGCCGAAGTTCCCCTTCAGCGTGTGCGCCTGTCGGAAGATGTCGTCGATCGCGTCGATGTCGTCCGGATTCGATTCGAGATCCAAAAGCGAGTTGTTCAGTTGGGTGATGCTCTCTTCGGACTCGGTAATGAATTCCTGGTATAGGTCGTCGTTCATCGTTCACTCCTCCTCGAAGTACTGCAGCGCGCTCGTGGCAACTTCCTCAGCGGGCGCGACGGCGTCGACGCAGCCGGTTTCGATGGCCCGTCGCGGCATCCCGAAGATCGCCGACGTCGATTCGTCCTGTGCGACGGTGTACCCGCCATTTCGGCCGATCCGTCGCATTCCGTCGACGCCGTCGCGACCCATTCCGGTGAGCAGCACGCCGCAGAACGCCCCCTTCACCGTCTCGACGGCCGAGGCCATCGTTAGATCGATCGCGGGGCGAACGCCGTGAATCTGCTCTGTTTCCGTCAGATCGAGGCTGAGCCGTCCGTTTCTGTCGCTCGTCACGACCAGGTGTTTGCCGCCGGGAGCGACCCGCGCCTCGCCCGGTTCGATCCGCTCGCCCGACTGCGCCTCGCGAACGGCGTAGGCCGACCGATCGTCGAGCCTGTCCGCGAACCGCGCCGTGAATCCCTCGGGCATGTGTTGGACCACGAGAACCCTGAGGTTCGCCGCTCTGGGGAGGTCCGACAGCACGCGTTCGACGACGTTCGGTCCGCCGGTCGACGCACCGACGACAAGCGTGCCGACGTCAGGATATCGCGCCGTGGGCGTGGCATCCTCGGGTGTCGAGGCCGCGGTCGACACACTGTTACCCGGGGATGCCCCGGCCGAACCCCCACCAGTCGTCGCTGCTCCGCCGGATTCTGCACTCGTCGATACGGTGCTGCTTGACGCCCTTCCATCCGCTTCTGTACCTGTTGCGGATCCCGAACGCGCCGTCGGCGACGCCGAACTTCGGTCTGCCGCCGCTCGAGCGTTCGCCGAAAGGTCGACACGGGCGGCTGATCGGACCTTTTCGACGAGTTCAGCCCTCACGCGCGGCATCGACGAGGTGACTTCGCCGCCCGGTTTCGTGACGAAGTCGACCGCACCTCGATCGAGGGCATCGAAGGTCACATCGGCGTCCTCCTCGGCGTGCGCCGACAGCATCAGCACGGGCGTCGGGTGTTTACGCATAATGGCCGCAACCGCTTCGAGGCCGTTCATCGTCGGCATCTCGATGTCCATCGTGACGACGTCCGGGTCGTGTTCGCGGACCCGCTCGACGGCCTCCGCGCCGTTTTTCCCCTCGCCGACGACCTCGACGCCCCCGTCTTCGAGCAGCCTTCGAATGAGCGTTCGCATAAACCGCGAGTCGTCGACGATCACCGCCCGCGTCGAGCCGTCCCCGTCCCGTGACTCGGAGGCCGCACTCATCGACCGCCGCCCCCGTCCCGATCGCCGCGTTCCGGCCCTTCAGCGACGTACTCGTACCCGCGCATCTCTACTCGATCATCCAGTCTGGGGGACTTAAGCGCTCGCCGGTGAAAATCAGCCGTGATAATAGCGAGAGTACATTTATTGGTCGCGTCTCCGGCAGATGAAGTACCACCGGTGACCGCGTGCGGTCGCTGGCGATACCACTATGGCGCAGAGACAAAGCGCGGCGTTGGGCAATTCGACCCCGACCGCCGCAGACGACGGCGACGCCACCACCCACCAGATGCAAGTCCTCGAATTCGAACTGGGTGCGGAAACGTACTGTGTCGACATCGACTACGTCTCCGAAATCGTCGATCGCGGCTCTCTCACGTCGGTACCGAACGCGCCGGCGTACGTCGAGGGCGTGATGGACCTCCGGGGGCGGACGACCTCGATCGTCAACCCAAAGACGCTGTTGAACGTCGAAGACACCGGTGAGGCGAGTCGGATCGTCATCTTCGATCCGAAACGGTTCGAGGACGCCGCCGCGGTGGGCTGGCTCGTCGACGAGGTCGATCAGGTGATCCGGGTCTCGATGGACGACGTCGAAGAACCGCCGATGGAGCACGGCGACTTCATCGAGGGCATCGTCCGCCGCGACGATGACCTCGTCGTGTGGATCTCGCCGACGAAAACGTCCGATTCGTAGCTCGACAGTCACCGACGTGAGGCTGCGTCGGTACCAGCAGTCGCGGTATCGCACAACTCCCAGCAATCGCGGTTTCACACCGATCCCAGCAATCCCGATCCCGTAATCAGGCCCGATACCGGCGAGCACCACTGCGTCGTCTTTCACTCCCGAGCCGTGCCGACAGCGAGTAGCAAGCCGACGGCGACGCCGCCACCGGCGACCCCGAACGCCGGAACGTAGCCGATTCCGTCGGCGATCGCGCCGCCGACGACGCTGCCGATGCCGCCGCCGAGGCTCCCGATCGCCGTGTACAGTCCGAGCGCTTCCGCACGGGCGGATTCGGGTGCGAGCCGCGAGACGAGTCCGGTCGCGGTCACGGCGATGACGGCCCACGAGCCGCCGATCAGGAGGAACAGCGCGCCGACCACCAGCAGACCCGCGGGCGGCGCAACGGCCGCGCCAGCCACGGCGACGATCGGAAACGCGCCCGCGCGAAACAGGAGTGCACCCGCCTGCAGTCGGAACGGGTCGTAGGTCGTCGCCGCCGTCCCCGCGGCCGCGTACGTCGCCGCCGACGCCGCCGAACTCGCGATGAACAGCGCGAACACCTCGTCGGTGGCGTAGCCCGCCTCGACGAGATACGCCGGAAGCGGCCCGAAGAACGCGGAAAACCCCGCGAAGAAGACCGTCGCCGCGAGGAGATACCGCAGCAGCCCTCCGGAAAACCGGGTTCGAAGTCTGGAGAGAACACTCCGACCCTGGCCTCGTTTTGCTCCGTTCCGTCCGAATCCGAGATCACGGAACGCCCCGTACATCCGCGTCGGGCCGAACGGGACGGCTCGCGTCGCGCGGACCGCCGTTCCGTTAGTGAAGACGAACCGGCGTGAGAGTCGTCTGAACCGCTGCTCTGTAATCAGGGAGGGTTCGGGATAGCGCAGGAGTACGACTGCGATCCCGGCGAGCGTGACGACCGCGCTGACGACGAAGAACAGCCGCTTCGAGGCGAGCGGTGAAAACGCGAAGCGGGCTCCGACCACCGTCGACCACGCGCCGCCAGCGATGAGTCCGCCCAGCCAGCCGTACCCCTGAAAGTGGTTCAGGCGACCGAACCGCTGTGGCCACTGCGACGGTTCGTGTCCCTCGACGACGATGATGTTGAGGACGGGTGCGGCCGCGGCGACGACGAACCACAGCGCCGCGTTCGCGAGGAGCACGGTCCACGGAGAGGAGAGGAACGGGAGCAGGAGGAAGACGGCGGACGCGAGCGCGAGCGCGACGAGGATGAACGGGCGTCGGCGTCGAGTCCGCGTCACTAACCGCCCCCAGAGAATCGCACCGGGAACGCCCGCGAAGGCGGCCGTCGCGGCGATGAGACTGACGACGAGCGCGCCCGCACCCAGGTCGATCGCGTACAGCGGCACCAGAAGCGACGCGGCACCGACGGCCGCGTAGCCCAGCGCCCACCCGTAGAGCCAGCCGTCGACTCCTGTGTGTTGCCCGTCGGCTCCACTGCGTTCCCCATCGACGCCTGTGTGTTGCGTCGGTTGACTGTCGCTCTGTGCACGCTCGTCTCCCCCGGCCCCGCTGCGTTCGCTCACAGTTTCGATCGTATGTCGAGCGGACACCTCCGACAGTATCAAGATTGCGGGCGACGACGCTTACGACGACTCGACCACTATGCGCCAGTATCTCAATCTCGTCACCGACGTCCTCGAAAACGGGGGATACAAGCCGAACCGAACGGGAGTCGACACGATCTCCGCGTTCAGCCGCCACTACCGGGTGGATCTCTCGAAGGGGTATCCGCTGCTCACGACGAAGGACCTCTCGGGGCCGCGATGGAACTCGCTGATCCACGAGTTCGTCTGGTATCTCTCCGGCGAGGAGCACATCCGCGACCTCCGCGAGGAGACGGGCATCTGGGACGCGTGGGCCGACGATGAGGGACACCTCGACACGGCGTACGGACGCTTCTGGCGGCGGTATCCCGTTCCCGACGAGGGACTGCCCGGCGAGTCGTGGCCCGACGACGACCACCGCTGGATGAACGACGAGGGGACGTTCGATCAGATCGCCTACGCGCTGGATATGCTGCGCGAGAACCCCAACTCACGCCGGATCGTCGTGAACGCGTGGCATCCCGCGAACGCCGCGGTCTCGACGCTCCCGCCGTGTCACTACACCTTCGTGCTCAACGTGCAGGGCGACCGCCTGAACGTCCACCTCCACCAACGCTCCGGCGACGTCGCGCTCGGCATCCCGTTCAACATCGCCGCGTATGCGTTGCTCGCGACGGCAATCGCCCAACGGACCGGATTCGAGGTCGGAGAGTTCGCACACAGCGTCGTCGACGCCCACGTCTACTGCGGGTCCGGCGAGCGCGGCACGTGGTACGCGGACAACCTCGCCGCGTTGCAGTCCCGCTTTGCGGACGTCGACGACCGCGACGGCTACCGCGACGTCTGCGAGTGGCTCGAAGCGACGGCCCCGCCGGAGGCCGAGGGCGAGGAGCGCTACGATCACGTCCCCGGACTGCTCGAACAGTGCGCCCGGGAACCGCGGGAACGGCCGAACATCGATGTTGCAGACGTGCCGCTCGACGAACTCACGCACGATGACGTCGTCCTGTCCGGATACGACCCCGAACCGGGAATCGACTTCGCGGTGGCCGAGTGATGACGGACGACGTTGCGGACGACACTACGGACCTCGAACTCGTGCTGATCGCCGCTGTCGGAGCGAACCGGGTCATCGGCCGGGACGGCGGGATGCCGTGGCACTTCAGCGAGGATCTGAAGCATTTCAAGCGAATCACGACCGGCCACCCGGTGATCGTCGGTCGCAAGACGTACGAGACAGTGGTCGACGCGCTCGGCGAGCCGTTCCCGGGGCGGACCAGCGTCGTCCTCTCCTCGCAGTCGCTGGACCTCCCTGCGGGTGCGGCACTCGCGAACTCCGTCGAGGAGGCGATCGAACGGGCCGCCGTCGACGCCGCCGAACGAGGGGTCGAGACGGCGTACGTCGCGGGCGGCGGACGGATCTACGAGCAGTTCCTCCCCGTCGCGGACCGCCTGATCCTCACCGAAATTCACGATACATACGACGGCGACACGCGCTTTCCGGCGTGGGACGAAGACGAGTGGACCGAGACCGCGCGCGAGCCACACGGCGAGTTCGACTTCGTCACGTACGAGCGAGAGGACTGTTGAGGGTCCTCTCAGAGAAGGACACCGTATCTTGTCCGCGTCCGCCCCGTCTTGTTTGGGGAGTAACCTTTTGTTCCGCACTCTCGAAGCCCGAGTCATATGAGCGCGACGTTCGAGGTGTACGAGGACCGTTCCGGAAAGTACCGCTGGCGACTCGTTCACGCGAACGGCAACATCATCGCCGACAGCGGAGAGGGGTACGCCACAAAGCAGAAAGCGACGCAGGGAATCGAGAGCGTCAAGCAGAACGCCCCGGACGCGGACGTCGTCGAACGCGACTCCTGAGGGGAATCCCCACGACCAGACCAACGGTTCCGGTAAAATCGTGTGGCGGTGGTGGCTTTATCCGTCCACGGCTCCGAATGCGAGCAGATGAACCAAAACGACCAGCAGGCGTACGATCGGGGGACGTCGCTTTTCTCTCCCGACGGGCGCATCTACCAGGTCGAGTACGCTCGCGAGGCCGTCAACCGCGGCGCACCGAGCCTCGGAATCCGAACGACGGAGGGTGTTGTGCTCGCCGCCCAGCGACGGACGAGTTCCTCGCTGATGGAGGGCGACAGCATCGAAAAGCTGCACAAACTCGACGACTTCTTGGGGGCCGCCTCGGCCGGACACGTCGCCGACGCCCGTCGGCTGATCGACGACGCCCGGACGGCCGCCCAGCGCAACCGACTGCGATACGGGGAACCGCTCGGCGTCGAGACGCTCACGAAAACGATCTCCGATGAGATACAGGAAACCACCCAGTACGGCGGAACCCGTCCCTTCGGTGCCGCGCTGTTGATCGCCGGATTGGACGGCGACGGAACCGAATCGCGCCCGCGACTCTACCAGACCGACCCGTCCGGCGCACCGCAGGAGTGGCGTGCTGTCGCGATCGGTTCCGGTCGCGACGACATCCAGGAGTTCCTCGAAGCCAACTGGTCGGACTCGCTCACCCTCGATGCGGGCGTCGAGCTCGCGGTTCGAGCGCTCTTGATCGCCGACGACGAACTCGATGCACACAGCGTGACCATCGCGACTATCACGACGGAGGGCTATCGCGACGTCACAGAGAGCGAAATCGAGGAGGTAATCGACCGGTACGCCGAGGACGACGACGACTCCGAGGACGTCGAATAGCCGCCTCGCGGCCGCGTCGAAGGCATTGAGAAGTGCGGCACACCACCGCACGGCGGTGGCAAAACGGAACCGTTTTACACATCCCGGGGATATCGAAGGATGTCGAACCGCTCCGTTGGTGTAGTCCGGCCAATCATCTTGCCCTCTCACGGCAAGGACCAGGGTTCGAATCCCTGACGGAGCACTCCTTTTCCCGCGGCTGTCGTGTGCCTTCCCAGCCTCTAGCGTTTGCCAGTCGCTACCCACTGTCCACCTGCGGGTAGGAAGATACCCCAGATTCGGACGACCACAACCGAGGGTGAGAAGGTGGCCGCTTCGGAATCCTCGTTCGAGCGACAGTGACGCACGTTTACAGTCACTGTTTGAGGACCATCGTCGCGACGCCGCCCATCAGCGCGTCGTGTGCGGACGTTGCTGCGGACCGTTTTCTGCGCGTCGAATCCGCCGTCATCGGCGAATGCATACTAATCTGATCTGTGTGGTTGTCGGGAAGTGAACGGCTCTTTTGGGGTATCTGTCGTCCGGGCCGCCGATCCGTGTCAGTCGTCTGGACCCCGGGTCGATATCGGCGTTCTGGGCCGCGAGTGGGTGTCTGTCGCTGAGCCTCCAGTTGCTCGTTTGGTCGCCTATATTTCAGTCGCCGCCCCGAGAGAACTGCCCGGAGAATCCGCGCTGGACGACTTCCGAGAGCGCAGGATGGATGTGAACCGATTCGCGGATGTCCCGAACGGTACCGGATCCCGATTTCATCGCGACGACTACCTCTTGGATGAGGTTGGAGGCCTCCGGACCGATGATGTGACAGCCCAGGATGGTGCCGTCGAGGTCGATTATCGCTTTCAGGAACCCGTCGGCCTGCATCGCGCTCCCTCGCGCGGTCTGATCGTATCGGTACGTACGGGTCGCGTACTCGCGGCCCGTCCCGCTGAGTTCTCCCTCTGAAACCCCGACGCCTGCGACCTCCGGGGACGTGAACACCGCGAACGGCATCGCGGTGTAATCGACTGCTTGGAGGTCATCGCCGAAGAGATTCCGAACGACGGTCTGTGCCTCGTGGTTCGCGCTGTGCTTGAGGAGGTACTCGCCGACGATGTCGCCGAGGGCCCACACGCCGTCGGCGGTGGTCCGGAGGTACTCGTCAGTCTGAACGAACCCTCGCTCGTCGGTTTCGACGCCCGCCACATCGAGGTCGAGCAGATCCGTATTTGGCGTTCGCCCGGTGGCGACGAGCAGTTCGTCGCCGGTGACTGTCAGGCCCTCCCCCTCGACGATGCCACCGTTCTCGCCGTATTCGTAGGGCTGCGCCTCGACGGTAATCGTCCCGTCGGTCTCCGACACGGCGGTCGCGGCGTGGCCGGTGTGCACGGTAAATCGATCGGCGAAGCGTTCGGTGAAGGCCTCGGCGACCTCCTCGTCGGCCTCCGGTAGCAGGTTCGGTCGACGGCCGATGACAGTCACGTCGCTTCCGAACGTCCCGAAGAAGTGGCCGAGTTCCGCAGCGATGTACCCGCCGCCGACGATCACGAGGTGATCGGGCGGCGTCTCCACTTGGAGTGCTTCGGTGCTCGTCAGATAGTTCACGTCGTCGATCCCGTCGATGTCCGGAATCCCCGGTCGTGTTCCCGCGGCGATGAGCACGGTTTCGGCCCGGATTCTGGCACCCTCGTCTTCACCGCTGACGATCTCGACGGTGCGCTCGTCGACGAACCGGCCTTCGCCCTCGTAGAGGTCGTGTCGCGACGACGAGCGGAGGCCGTTTCGGATCGATTCGGCATCGCCTTCGACCTCCTCGTTGACCTCGCGAACGATTTCGGAGAACTGCACGTCGGTGACGTCGGCGTCGATGTGGAACGATCCCGAGTGTTCGATAGTCTCGAGCACTTCCGCGTGGTACAACAGCATCTTCGAGGGGATACACCCCCGGTTGAGACACGTCCCGCCGAGCGGCCCCTTTTCGACGATTGCGACCGACTGCCCGCGGCTCGCGGCCGCGTTCGCGACGTCCAGTCCCGACCCCGAGCCGATGACTAAAAAATCGACCTCGTTCATAGGTTCCCTGCAGCACTGCCGTAGCAATAGTTATGCTGTGTCATCGTTGTGTGTGTCTGAACCGGCCGGATGTCGTATCAGTATTTCCGACAGGTACCGAGACGACGGTTACTGGTCATTGAAGGGGGATGGAGCGCGTGCACGACGCCCCGGTCAGTGTAGGGACGTGTTAGAGATAAGCGTTCAGCGGAGGTGCAACGGGAGCACACAGGAGAGTCCGAAAAGGCAACCGCTGATCTCGGCGACTGCTCGACTAGGTATCGGCTGATCTCAACGACTGCTCGACTGGGTATCGGCTGATCTCAACGACTGCTTGATCCGGCCTCGTCGGGCTTGGTGAGGTGTTCGAGCCCCCAATCCCGCATCGCTTCGATGACGGACCGAAGCGACTTCCCGTGGTCGGTGAGCGAGTACTGCACCCGGAACGGCTTTTCGCTGATAACCGTCCGCTCGACCAGTTGCTTCTCACCGAGATCTTCGAGGCTGTCGGAGAGGACTTTGCTCGAAATCCCGTCCACGTTCTCTTTGAGTTCGTTGAACCCGCTCGGCCCGTGTTCGAGCAGCCGATGGATGATTACCGGATGCCACTTCTTCCCGATGAGCGAGGAGGTGGTCGTGACCGGGCACCACTCTTCGCCCGCGCACCACACTTCGAGTTTCACGTGTTCGTCCGAGGTATCGGTGCTATTCGACATAGTATCCAGTTCCCGATTCGTCGGCATAAGGGTTACCAGTAGAAAGTCGGTAACTACTCCGTAGTGCTCGTCCGGTCCCGTCCGCACGGCTACTGTCTCGATCCATCGATTAGGCCGACGATTTCGCGCTGGAATCCCTCGTCGGTCCAGCGCCACGACCCTACGAACGGGTAGCCATCGAAAGCGCAGATCGCATAAGAGTAACCGGGCCACGTGGCCCGAGCGGCGTCTGTCTCGCTCGGCCGCGGTGGTCCCGTCGGGTGGGTGTGGTAGAATCCCACGACGTCGTATCCGGCGTCTTCGAGGGTTTCCGTGGCCGCCAGCTGTTCTTCGGGATCCATCGCGTACCGGATCTGCGGGGTTTCTGCGATGTTCGCGACCTGTCGCACCTCGTGGACGACGCTCTCCTCGTCGCCGAACTCACCGCCGAGGATTCCGCAGATCTCCTCGTCGGCACCGCCGTATCCTTGGTAGACGATCTCGTCGTAGACGTCTCGGGTCAGGGTGAGCGTGGTCGGGTTCATGGACGTTCCCCCGCGATCACGCACCCTCTCGCTCCAATTCGGACATAGCCGTACACAAGACCGCTGGAAGAATACCCTTTTCGACCGTCGCAGTCGGCGCGCGTCTCTTTGGCGTGGTTTGACCGGATCGATGACGCCGGGCGCCATCACGCACTGAGGGATTCGATCCCGCCGTTGGTATGACTCGTGCGACGCCTGAAGCTAAGTGGGAGCCGAATCGGCGGAACGCGAAACGATTAATCAGTATGAATTCTGCGTGCGCTATGGCGCTGCTAGAGTACGTCGATCCCGAGACTGCAGAGCTCCCCCAGTACGAGTGCGATAGCTCGGAAATATCGTTGTTTCGCGCCGTGCTGCTGAATAACCCGACCGTGTTGGAACGGCGGCTGAGTTATTCGGGGTGGCTCCGAAACGAGGGATCGCTCGAACGCGAACTGAAAGAACTGGCCCACGTCGTCGTCGACCGGACGAACGAGTGCGAGTACTGTACTGATGCGCACACGCAGAACCTCGTCGAGGTGTTCGGCTTCTCCGAGGAACGAATCGATGCGATCGAGAACCGCGAGTTCGACACGTTCGACGACCGAGAGCGGGCCGTGATGCGATTCGCCGAGCAGGTCACTGAGGATCCGAAACGCGTCACCGACGATCACATCGAGGCGCTGCGTACGGTCGGATTTTCGGATGCCGACGTCGTCGAACTGCTCGCGCTCGTCACGTCTGCGATCTCCGCGAACGCGATGATGGATGCGTTGAACGTTCACCCGGTTGACAGACAGACGATGTGATCGCTACGGGATCCGGTCCAAATTCGACCGGCCGTCGGCTCGAACGAGGTTGAATACGAGGTTACCCGTAAGAAATCCCGTATGTTGACAGTTCGGTGAACAGTAATTTAGGGTGCGGTCCTAGGAGGCGACAGTACGTATGGTATGATCTCGATTTCACGACCCCATCTCGCCGTCGCGTCACGTCACAAGTACCGGAACCGCGACGACCGTCGCTCTGTGCGTACCGCGACACCGGACGGTCGCCCGTCGCTCCCCGCAGCAGAGACCGTCATCACGAGACGCGGGAGCGGAGTATGAACCCCGTCGAACGGCTCCATCTCGGCGGGCTCGTCGTGGCCGTCTCTAGCTTCGGAATCACCAGAATCTTCGTCGCACAGACACTCAGAGTCGACGCCGCGCTCCCGTTCGTCGTCGCCGGTCTCCTCCCGCTCGTCGTCGGACTCGCGCTGACGCTCTACGGTGTCGCACTCGCGGTCGGCCCGTTCTCCCACGAATACGTGGTCACTGTCGCGCGCTGGCACCTGTTGGGCGTGACGGCGATGGCTGTCGTGTTCGTGCTTACGAGTCTCGATCAGTACCTCCGTACGGGCCTGGTCACGGTCGGCGTCGATGCGCCGCTACTCGTCGCCAACGTGCTGTTGGGCGGGGCCGTCGGCGGTACACTCACCGGGATGCAGTCCGGGAAGACTCTGCGACAGCAGCGGGAGATCCGGAGCGCGGCGAACCGCGCGCTCTTGGTCAACCGGCTGCTCAAACACGAGGTCCTGAACGCGATCACGATTATCGACGGGCACGCGGACCTGCTCCGGCAGACTAGCGGAACGCGCTCGGAATCGCTGGCGGCGATCCGACGAGCGGTTCAGCGGATCAGATCGACGATCGGTGAAGTCGGAACGATCGCTCGGGACGGTGATCGGGGGAAGCGTATCGACCTCGAACGGGTCCTGCGCGCCGAGATCGAGCGTGTTCAATCCGAAAGCGAGGTCGAGATTCGGATCGATAATCGGACGGAAGACGCCTCGGTCGCCGCCGATAGCCGGATTGAACTCGTCGTGCGTGAGCTGCTCAAGAACGCCGCGATGTACGGCCAAAGGACCGATGTCTCGGTCGTGCTTCGCGAGCGACAGCACGCGATCGAACTGTCAGTTGCCGACGACGGGTCTGGACTCCCGGCACCGCAGCGGGCGCTGTTAGAGGAAGGGTCCTTCCCCGAATTCGACGATCCCACCGCGGGGTTCGGACTTCAGATGGTCCGGCTTCTCGTGGTTCGGTTCGGGGGGACCATCGGCGTCGGGACGCCGCAGGGGGAGGAGACCGGGACGCAGATCACAGTCACGCTCCCGCGGAGCGATCGCGAAGCGATGGACGTGGAGTCTGTCGGTCTCTCGTTTCCCAACCTCGGACAGGCGGTTCTGGGCGGCGTTCTCGGCGGCATCGCAATGGGTGGCTTCTATCAATCGTCGACGGGGTTACTCCCGGTTATCGGATCGCTCTACGGGATTCAGAGCCCGCTGATCGGTTGGGTCACGCACCTGTTTCACAGCGCGATCTTCGGGCTGCTGTTCGCGGCCGCGACTACCAGCCCACGCCTCCACGACCTCGCGTCCGGGGCGATTCGATGCGGGGTGCTCGGTCTCGTCTGGGGGAGCGTCCTCTGGTTCGTTGCGGCCGGTGTGATTATGCCAGTCTGGCTCACGCTTGTCGGAATTCCCACTTCGATCCCGCAACTCTCGGTCGTCGGCCTCGTCGGCCATCTGGTATGAGGCGTGATCCTCGGTGTCTCCTACCACCGGTTCAGTGGGATCGATCTCACACCTCGATTCGACTGAGGTGCGTCTCAGGCGGTTACCCCGACGTTAGGGCGCGCTTTTGACCGTCCGGAGCCAAGCGTGTGGTATGTGCTCCCGCGTTACTCGCCGAGCGGTCCTCGCGGGGCTCGGCGCCGCATCGCTTGCAGGCTGTCTCGGTCGAGTTGACGACGCGTCGACAGCGGCACCCACCGAAGACGAGGTCGGAACGTCGGGTACGGTGACAGCCGAGGGAGGCGGTGACGCCGTCTCGGTCCCGATGGCCGACGAGCGGCTTCCGCTTCCGATGGAACCCGACGAACTCCGGCGCAGGTCGGTGTCGGGCGGCCCGCCGAAGGACGGGATCCCGTCGATTGACGACCCGTCGTTCGCCTCCGCCACAGCGGCGTCGACGGACCTCGAACCAGGAGATCCGGTGTTCGGCGTCGCGATCGGGACTGCGCGGAAAGCGTACCCGCAGTCGATACTGGTCCACCACGAGATCTGTAACGACGTGCTCGACGGCACGCCGGTCAGCGTCACCTACTGCCCGCTCACCGGGACAGCGATCGGATTCGAACGCGGAGAGACGACCTTCGGCGTCTCCGGTCGGCTGATAAACAACAACCTGATTATGTACGATCGGGCCACTGAGACGTGGTGGCCGCAGGTGCTCGCCACCGCGATTCCCGGGCCGTGGAACGAGGATCCCCCGATCCGGTCGCTTTCGGAGTTCCGCATCGTCTGGACCACGTGGGAGCGCTGGTCGCAGCGGTATCCTGACACGCAGGTGCTGTCGAAAGAGACGGGATTCGCCCGCAACTACGCGAACGATCCGTACGGCTCATACAACCCACGGGCGGGATACTACGCGCCGGACTCCCGCCCGATGTTCCGAGCGCTCTCGGACGACGACCGACTCTCCCCGAAGCGGGTCGTTATCGGGACCCGACAGCAGGAGGGCGCGGTCGCATTCGAGAAGGACAGGCTCAGAGACGAAAAGATCGTGTACGGTTCGCTCGACGGAGCGCCGATCGTCGCGGTCTACGACTCCGACCTCGACACGGGTTTCGTCTTCCGAAACCCGGATGAAACGCGGTATGAGTACCGTGACGGTCGCGTCGTCGACACGGCGGGCGGATCCGACGCGGATGGCGAATCCGACGCGACTGGCGCATGGCACGATCCGGCTGCGCTCCCGGGCGAACGGCTGCTGGCGCTCGACGCGATGTGGTTCGCGTGGATCGGGTTTTACCCGGATACAACCCTCTATGCCTGATTCTGGCTCCCCGATAGCGGCGCTTCGATCCGTCGTCGATCGGACGGTCGCCGCCCTGACCGTCGCCCGAACCCGTCGTGACTCGCGAGTCGTGATGATCGTTGTGGCCGGGATCTACCTCCTCGCATACCTCTTCACGGTCGGTGACATCTTCGTCGGTGCGGGTGTCGGGACGTCGATCCGCGTCGTCGACGACCTGACGCGGGCCCTCGTTAGTCAGGGGTTCTTCCGATTCGACGCTATCGCCGTCGTCTCGGTCGGACCGGTCACCTACCTTTTTTCGCCGCTCAACACGGTCGTCGCCGTCGTCCTCGCGGCGCTCGTCGGTACGAATCTCGCGCTCACCTACCTCGGCATCGTTCAGCCGCGCGCCTGCGGGCTGGAGGGTTCGACGGGCGTCCTGGCCGGTCTCCCGGCACTGCTGTCCGGAGCGGCCTGCTGCGGCCCGACGATCCTTCTCGTGATCGGCATCCAAGCGAGCGCGACGATCGTCACCGGATTCCAGTTCCTCGTCCCGGTCGCGCTGGCGATGCTCGTCGGAAGCCTGCTGTTAGTCGGGCGAAACGTCGATCCCGAACTATTGTAGGGTGTGGAATCCCGCACCCACTCGATCGCACGGTTCCGCCCGGTTGGATGGGTCTCCCTCCGATTTATCGATCCTCATTCTTCGATCCCCATACTTCGATCCCCGCCTCTCATCCGACTCTCGATCCTCGGTGCCGGTCTCCACGTTCACACGCGGTGACGCACGTGTAACTGGGTTACTCCCCCGTTCGCGTGAGCTTTAGTGCGTCTCGGGCGTACGAACGGGTGCATATGACGAACGCAGCAGTCGTGATCTTGGCGGGTACAGACGGCCACGATAACCTCGGTCGACTCGTGAACGGACTCGAAACGGCGAAAGAGTTCGCAGAGACGGAGGGCGACGACGTGGAACTGATCTTCGACGGTGCCGGGACTCAGTGGATCCCCGAACTCGAAGACGAGGACAGCGACTACCACGAACTCTATCAGACCGTCCGGGACAGCGCGTCCGCCTGTGACTTCTGCGCCGGTGCATTCGGCGTCGAAGACGCGGTCAGCGACGCGGGCGTCGTGACACTTGATGACCACGACGGTCATCCGAGCATCCGCTCGCTCGTCGACGACGACTACGACATCATCACGTTCTGATCGGCAACTGAAAAGATGGGTGGCCTGGCGACGCTAACGGGCCCTCGAACCGGCTATTCCGTCTCGGACGCGTTCCGATCGAGCGAGTGGATTCGCTTGCGCGCGTCCCTAAACGAGATCGTCGAGGAGACGATCCCGCGTTTCTCGAGTTCGACCACTGCACTTCTGACGGTTCTAGCCGAGAGCCTGGTCGATTCGGCGAGTTGCGACTGCGTCAGCGAGCCCTCGTACTCCAGTGTCTTCGCGACCAACTTTGCGCTCGGTGGGAGGTCCGCCACGTCGGATGGCTGTATCCCGACCATCTGAGAGCCGTCTGGGGCCATTACTCCAACGGAAGTCGTCGACGCCCTTAACTACAACTCAGCTATGTGAGCGGTCTGCACGAGCGACTACGCTCCGAAAATTGGGTGCGATCGCGTTCGTGAGGCCGCTTAGTCCCACAATTGCGTGCGTGTGGACGCCTCGGAGTCTGCCGGGTTGGCGTTACGGCAACTCGGACTGGAGGCCGAATCCGGACGGCCGCGGCGATTCTTCTGATTGCGCTGCGGCCTCGGCTCCGGCGAGCGGGAACGAAATCTCGAAGGTAGAGCCGTCGCCGTCGGTCGATACGAGTTCGATCCGTCCGCCGTAGTACTCGACTAACTTCCCGACCAAGTAGAGTCCGAGACCGTGATTGACCTGGGCCTTTCTCGGCCGCTCGAAGAGGGTGTTTCGGACGTCCTCTGGGATCCCCGGTCCGTTATCTGAGATTGTGATGACGATGCTGTCGTCGACCTTCGCTCCGTCGACGGCGACCCTCGCGACGTCACTGTTGTTGTGCTCGATCGCGTTCCGGACCAGGTTTCCGAACAACCGGCGAATCAACGAATCGCCGTATACGACGGCCTCGTCCGGCAGATCCACCGTGATTTCGACGTCCGGATAGGTCGTTTCTAACAGGTCCGTCTCTTCGGATATCTTCTCGTCGAGATCGATCGGTGTGAACTCGGCGGTCCCGTCCAAGATCCGCAGCAGGATTCGAATGTCCTCGATAATGACCTCCAGATCGGTACTCTGCTGGGAGATCACGTCCGCGTAGTGGTGTGTCTCCGTGTCTGACGCGTTCGTTTCTAACAGCAGCGTCGCGTATCCGTCGATCGTATTCGCCGTGTTCAGCACCTCGTGTCGGAGGAGGCTGTTCAGATACTCGAAGAGATCGCGCTGGGCTTCGAGTTGCTCCATCCGTATTTTCTGGCGCTCTTTCGTCAGCGTGTTCTCGATCGTCCGGGCCTCGGCGATGCCGACCCAGACGCCGACGGTCAACCCGATCGAGAGCCCCCAACGGATCCACGAGGCCACGACGAGTTCAGACAGCGGAAACAACGCCATCAGCGGGACGTTCACCGACAGAAACGCGAAACCTCCCACGAGAAACCAATAGAAGATCCGGGGATATCGATCGCGTCGCATATCGTGACGAGCGAGCCAGCGACCGGCGTACCCGAGTGCGAGGATGAATGGGACCGAAGTGAGGACTCCCACCAGAAACGTCTGGTCGATTCCGAGTGCCGTTATATCGCTTGGAACGCGTAGCACGAAGCGGAGCACTGCCCCGATGAGTATTTCGAGAGTGAGAAGCCCGCTGCTCGCGATCAGTAGCTGCGGCAGTCGCTGTTTCAAGAACCGGCTCTCATCGGACATTCGTTCCCCCAGTGATACGAAAGCCCGACGAGGTGTACTTCAATCTTCCTATCAGTGCATTCAGGCCTTCGAAAAGCCCTCCCGACGCCCTGGACCGTGTGGAACCTGCCACGGTCCGATCCGCGAACGGGTGGCGGAACGCGAATCGGGTGCGAGAGACTCTCGCCCGCACGTACACCTATACGCCAGAGTGGCGTAGTGTGGCGTATGCGGACGTTCGAACTCCGAGCCGACGACACCGGGACGATCGAACTCGTCTGTGAACGGAGCGACGACGAAGCGCCCATCCCCCGCGTTCGGTCGTTCGCGGGGCGTGACGAGTTCGGGCTGCTCGTCGACGAGTTGACGCCCGGTGAACGGGTGGTGCTGTTCGTCGACGATCCCGATGAGTAGCGCCGTGAGTCGGTCTCCACCGTGTGCGAGCGTTTCCGACGCCGATCAGCGCTGATCGACTTCTGTGATGTACAGGCCACAGAATTCGCAGATTGTGGTTCTGCGTTTATCTGGACTCGGAACGATTTATTTCTCCGAATCGGGCCGGAGAGAGCCCACCTCGCCGGTCGGCACCTGAGTCGATGAAGGTCCGATAGCACCTCGCTGGCAGCCTCGTCTCAGTCCCACTCGTCGCGATCGCGAAGCCGTTCGTCCAGGTAGTTCGCGGAGAAGAGGGTCGAGCGCGGCTCAGCGAAACGCGCTCGACTAATTTGACGGCGTTCGATCGCTGGTCGGCCCTCGTCTGTCGAAGTCGAGCGCGTCTGACGAAAGCGTAATCCACTGCGACCGCGTAACACGCCGTCAATGCGGGAACTGGTGATGCTGCTGTTGGTCGGGGCCGTGCTCATTCAGTTCCCGCTCGGCGTCGTGATGTACTTCGACGCGAGGCGACTCGACCTCGAGAACCCCGAAGTGTACTGGCTCGGCGTCGTCGCCCCAGCCGTCGGCTTCGTGGTTATCCTCTACTACTTCTCGGAGCGACGGAACCTCCCCAAGAAATCCGAATCGGACCCGCAGGACGGTTCGGCTCGATAACCGCGACTGGCGTCAGTCGGAATCGCACAACACCTCGAACCTACGCAGCGGTCGGCGTCCCCTCGGCCACGAGCGAATCAGTCGCGCTATGAAGGACGTGGAGGATGACCGTCTCGCTCCAGGGGAGAAAACGCGGTTGAATGGAACCCGGGTTCGATGCGTTCAACGATTCAACTGCTCGAAGTATCCAGATAGGCCTACCGCCTCCCGAAGTCTCTTTGATGCAACGAGTCGAAAGGGGGTGTGGAAGACACAAACCGCAGTTGGTACTTCGTAGAACGACCAGTGGGTGAACCGGACGCGGACTGCTTCGAACTCCGAGAAGCGGACGTACCAGATCCCGCCGAAGGTGAACTGCTGGTTCGTGTCGAGTACCTCTCCGTCGATCCGTATATGCGCGGTCGGATGCGGGACAGCGAATCGTACGCGGAGCCGTGGGACGTCGGAGATACCCTGAAAGGAGGCGTGGTTGCCGAAGTCGTCGAGAGCAACAGCGAAGAGTACGACGCAGGCGACTTCGTGACCGGAGAGGGAACGTGGGCTGATTACAGCGTTCTCGATGCAGATGACGTCGCCCCCGTCGATCCCGAGATTGCCGACCTGCCCGCGTACCTCGGCGTCCTCGGGATGCCGGGCCGGACGGCGTACTTCGGGTTGCTCGATGTCGGTGAGCCCAAGCCTGGCGAGACCGTCGTGGTTTCCGGGGCCGCGGGTGCGGTCGGTTCGGTTGTCGGGCAGATCGCGAAGCTAAGCGGCTGCCGCGTCGTCGGGTTCGCCGGGTCGGACGAGAAGACCCGCTGGCTCACCGACGATCTCGGATTCGACGCTGCGATCAACTACAAAGAGACCGACGACTACGGGGCTGCGCTTGACGAGGCCGCGCCTGACGGCGTTGATGTCTATTTCGACAACGTCGGCGGATCGATCACGGACGCCGTCTTCACGAAACTGAACCTCGACGCTCGTGTGGCCGTCTGCGGGCAGATTGCGCACTATAACGACGAGAGTGTCCCGACTGGACCTCGAAAGCTTCCGCTGCTCATCGCGCCACGCGCGAAGGTGCAGGGCCTTCTCGTCGGCGATTACGCAACCCGGTTCGGGAAAGCGAGCGAACAGCTCGCAACGTGGGTTGCAAGCGGCGAGATCGGTCACCGTGAATCAGTCGTTGCGGGCTTAGAGAACGCGCCGGATGCGTTCCTCGGACTATTTTCCGGCGACAACATCGGGAAACAGGTCGTTCGAGTGGCCGAATGACCACCCTGTAGCCACTCGACGCAGATAGCGGGAACAGTCAGCGTCGAACGTACGCAGATCAAGCCGCACCTCGGATCCCGAGTGCACTGCCACAGGACGCGCGAAATTCCTCCGAGAGCGGATTTTGTCTCGGCCAAGTGTCATTTTGATTGAACGACTCGCCGACGCAGAGACGATCTGCGGCGACCGCCAAGGTCGAACTGCCCGAATCGTGAGCGGACACGCTCCGGTTTCGACTCCGACCCTCAGAGCCCGGACCCGCCGTCGACCGGGACGGTCGCGCCGTTGACGAAGCTCGCGTGCTGGCTGGATAGGAAGGTGACCAGTTTCCCGAGATCCAGCGGATCCCCCGGCGACTCGTAGGGACAGTCCGCGAGCACGGCCTCCCAAGCCGACGTGATGTCGGGGAAGTCACCGGCTTCGACCCGTCGGGCGAGAAACGTCTCCAAGTCTTCGGTCTCGTGGGGACCCGGTACGACGGCGTTCACGCGGACATCGGGCGCGAACGTCGTGGCCTGGCTCTCGGTCAGACCCTGAACCGCCCGCCCGTACGCGGTCGCCACCGGCAGTTCGTCGGCGAGTGCGGGGATGGCGGGATTGGCGACGGTGACGACCGTCCCCTGGTCGGAGTCTTCGAGGTGGGCGTAGGACTCACGGATAGCCCAGACGGTGCTCATAAACAGCCGGTCGAATCCCCGGAACCAATCCTCGTCGGAGACGTCGAGAAACCGTTCCGGTCCGAGTGGTCGGGGTCCCGTGACGAGGTGGTCGATGCCGCCGTACTGGTCGACCGTCTCCTCGACGAGTGCCGCCAGGTGATCACGGTTGCGGACGTCTACTTCGAGACCGAAAATCTCGCCCTCGCCGAGAGCGTGAAGTCTGTCGCTGGCGTACGCGAGCCCATCCAGATTCGGCGCGGCAAGGGCGACGTTCGCCCCCTGACGCGAGAACGCTTCCGCACAGGAGTGGCCGAGTCCGGTCCCACTCCCGGTGACCAGCGCCACGTTTCCTTCCAGTCCGAGGTCAATGTCCATATCCGACGCTTGGGTACCAATCCTAAAAGGTTCGTGCCCGGCGAAACTTTTCGACCGCTCCTCGATAACCATCGCTGAATCACTCGCCCGGAGTCTCGTCATCCCAAGCTGGTGCGCCGCTCGTGTTGGTCGTTCGGGCCGTGGGTCTCTCCGTGACGGGGCTCTTTTGTACCGGGGTCGGTTCTCACGGCGCTGTTTGCGGGCCACTCGGTGCGCTCGTCGGCCTTGTCGTTGAAGACGAGTGCCTTCCGGATCGTGCAGAGATCTGCGCAGGGTTCCGACTCGGGGTTTACTTCCGTACCGGGCAGCGCTGCTTGATTTCTGTACTGTGTAGGCCACAGAACTCGCAGATTTTCGGTTCTGTGTTTACCTGAGGTTCAGAAAGGGTTATTTTTTGGAATGGGGCCGGAGGGATTTGAACCCCCGATCGACTGATATCTCCGGTACGCGCCTCGGTACTCCAGAGGGTCGTCATCGCGAACCGATGATCAGTCGGTCGCTCGGTATATCAGTCTGGAGTGTCGTCACCGGGCGCCAAGCCTCTGGAGTCAGTCGCCATGCCGGGCTTGGCCACGGCCCCTGTGTGTTGCATCCGTCCGTATGCCGATACCGCATAAAGGAATTACGATCGGTCGGCGGACTGGAACGACAGGCGGTCGATCACCGATCCGTGTCAGACCACGAGCACTCCTGGCACTTGTAGGCCGTCACGAATTCGGTCACACTCGGCATATACCCGACAGAGATGACGTTTTCGCCACACTCCGGACAGTCAATCTCGGCGTCTTCGATCGCTTCCGCTTCCAGCGGGCGCTCGCCTTCGACGAGTTCGGCGAGCCGCTTCGGGGTGACCATCCGTCCTTCGACGACGCGATTGCTCATATGGCGTCCGACGATGTGCAGGGTGGTAAATCCGTCGTGGCGGGTCCGATCACGACGCGGGAGAATCCCGACGGGCCATCGACCGATCGCCGCAGTCAGAGCCAGGGCGCTCTGGAGCCGTCTGAGTCGGGATAGCCGTATCCGACGTCGCCGCCGGTCTCGCCCGATCCGCCGTCGTCATCGTGGTCGTCATCTTTGTGATCGCCGCCGTCGGTGACGGCCGCGCGGATCGACGCGAGCGCCTCGCCCGCTCCGCCGTCGAGGCTGCCCTGCTCGGCGTCGATATCGAGGTCGTCAGCGTCGTCGGCGTCGACCGACTCGTCCGCCCCGCTGGCGTCGCGCTCCAGACTCGCGTCGGGGTCGTAGGCGAACAGGGCGGTGACGCCCAGCACCGCCAGCGCGACGGGCGCTTGGGTGGGGAGCAGCCCTAGCACGTCGACGGCGAGCATCCCGAGCGCAACCGAGCTACCGAATCGGAAGCGGTCAATGTCGACCGCCCCGCGGAGCTTCGGCGCGAAGACTGCGACCGCGAGCGCGAACGCGACACCGGTTCCGGCGGCGGCGACCGCGCGGGCGACCGTCTCGAGGTTGGGGTCGACCACCAGCGCTGCGCCGCCGAGTTCGAGACTCGCGATCAGACCGAAGCCGATGATGATGCTCGGAGAGGGGAGGTACTCGCCGATCTTCGCCGAGGCCGTCTTCGCCGCGACCGCGAGGATGACGAGTCCGGCGAAGCGGTGGAACACCTCGAAGTTCAGCACGCTCTTCAGCGTCTCCGCGAAGAGCGCTTCGAGTCCTGCGACGGGGAGCAACAGCGCCCCGAGGAGGAGAATCGACGTCACCTGTTCGCGGCGGGTTCCGTCCATCTCCGCGAGGATGACCGCGACGGTCGCCGAACCGCCGAAGATCAGGAGTCCGGTCTCGATGATGCCGAGCGGGCTGCTGAGCGCACCCGCGATGATGAGAGCCGGGAAGATCCCGTCGACGAGCGGGAGGGCCATCACCGTCGCCAGAAGTCGGGTCGCACCGCCGACGCGCTGCTCGAGGCGGAGTGCGACTGGATGCCGTGAGACGCTCATTCGGGACTAACGGCCGTCACCATCGGCCAAGCGGCGATGCGGGCGCAAGCCCGACGCGGAAACGCCGTGGGCCTGCCCGAGCACTCCAAGCGAATCAAGCGCGGACTGCATCCGATTTCCGCGTTTGAAGTTCTGCATCGCTGTAAATGTAAAAGTCGCATCGAATTCCGCGGTCTGCTGAACGGCGATGCGCGATGCAGAGGGACACTCGGAGTCCATACCTAAGTGAAACCGGAGTGGGATATTAAACGTTGTGTGGGACAGCGGCTCACGGTTCTGGGTCTCTTACAGCAGACGGGGACAGAAATCGGTGATTGTGGCGAAATATGGAGGGATCTCGGATGATTCGACGGTATCTCGGTTTCCCCAGGCAATTATTGCGTCCATCTTCAGCTACGTTGTGTGTCTCACTCCGATGGGCGGTTCCCGAGTGTGGCCTGCCTCATCTGCGAAGAATCGCAGATCGGGTCGCTGACGGGCGTATCACGATTGTACGAGAAATTGGACGGAGTATCGCTGTTGCACGAGAATTGGACGGGAGTCTCGCAGTCGTACGGAGTAAGCAGCATTCCCACCGCGTGAGTTATGCAAGATCACGAGCACATTCGGCGACTATATGCCAACAATCTGCACAGCGATGGTGTCTCGCAACGCTTTTGCCAGTCGACTGTGGACCATTTATATGGCGAACGACGGTTCCACACAGGGATCCTTTTCGGAGAAACTACGCGTGCCAGAGGCGTTGACGTTCGACGACGTGCTGCTTCGGCCGATGGAGAGTCGCGTCGAACCCGACGCTGCCGACGTCTCGACGCACGTCTCGAAGAACGTCAAACTGAACATCCCGATCCTCTCGGCGGCGATGGACACCGTCACCGAGGCGGGGATGGCGATCGGAATGGCGCGGGAAGGCGGACTCGGCGTCCTGCACCAGAACATGAATCAAGAGCAGTTGCTCGCCGAAGTCGAGCGCGTCAAGCGCGCCGACGAGCTGGTGATCCGTCGCGAGAACGTCGTCACCGCGAGCCCGTCGCAGACGGTCCGCGACGTTGACGCGATGATGGAACACGAGGGCGTCTCGGGTGCGCCCGTCGTCGACGAGGACGACACGGTGCTCGGGATCATCTCCGCGACCGACATTCGGCCGTACCTCGAAGTCGGCGACACCGACGAGGTGCGCGAGGCGATGACCGACGAGGTTATCACGGCCCCCCGGGACGTCGGCGCGCGCGAGGCGCTCGAACTGATGTACGACCACAAGATCGAGCGCGTCCCCATCGTTGACGACGGCGACCGGCTCGTGGGCCTCGTCACGATGCAGGGCATCCTCCAGCGGCGCGAGCACGAGAACGCCGCGCGCGACGAGGACGGTCGACTCCGCGTCGGCGTCGCCGTCGGGCCGTTCGACAGCGAGCGCGCCGAAGCGGCCGACGAGGCCGGTGCGGACGTCCTGTTCATCGATTGCGCGCACGCGCACAACCTCAACGTGCTCGACAACGCCCGAGACATCAAGTCCTCCGTCGAGGCGGACGTCGTCGTCGGCAACGTCGGCACGCGGGAGGCCGCCGAGGCGGCGGTCGACTTCGCCGACGGCCTGAAGGTCGGGATCGGCCCCGGATCGATCTGTACCACGCGCGTCGTCTCCGGCGCGGGGATGCCGCAGATCACCGCCGTCGCACAGGTGGCCGACGTCGCGGCGCGGGAGGGTATCCCGGTCATCGCCGACGGCGGCATCCGCTACTCGGGCGATGCGATCAAGGCGATCGCCGCGGGCGCGGACGCCGTGATGCTCGGGTCGTACTTCGCGGGGACCGACGAGGCCCCCGGTCGCGTCATCACGATGAACGGCAAGAAGTACAAGCAGTATCGCGGAATGGGCTCGGTCGGGGCGATGAAATCCGGCGGCGGCGAACGGTATCTCAAGGACACCGACGAGGAGGAAGAGGACTTCGTCCCCGAGGGCGTCGAAGCCGCCACGCCGTACAAGGGCACGCTCGCCTCCGAACTGCACCAACTCGTCGGCGGAATGCGCTCCGGGATGGGCTACGTCGGCGCGGAGACGATTCCGGCGTTCAAAGAGCGCTCCGAGTTCGTCCGCATCTCCAGCGCCGGACAGACCGAGGGTCACCCCCACGACGTGATGATCACCGACGAAGCGCCGAACTACAGTCCGGACGGGGACTGATCGGCCGGGATGGGACTAAACAGCCGGACGGGAATTGCTCGGCCGGGACGGAACTGATCGTCGTTTCGACGGGGAATCCCGACACCCGACGCGGGGGCACCCGGTGTCGGGACGGACCACAGCCGCGTCGTAAGGGGTATCTTGATATGCCCCCGCGAGACAATCCTTCGTATCGGTGTTCCCGAAAACACCGCACACCTACCAATGAGCGCTGACCTGCCGATGGTACTCGTCGTCGAAGACGAGCCGGACCTCGCTGACCTGTACGCAACGTGGTTGAGAGACGAATATCGCGTTCGCGTCGCCTACGGCGGTCGCGAGGCGCTCGAAGAGCTGGACGACGAGGTAGACGTCGTCTTGCTCGACCGACGAATGCCGGACCTCTCCGGCGATGAAGCCTTGGAGGCGATCCGCGAGCGGGACGTCGGCTGCCGCGTCGCGATGGTCACCGCCGTCGAACCCGACTTCGATATCGTCGCGATGGGCTTCGACGACTATCTCGTGAAACCGGTCTCTCGGGAGTCGCTCAAGGACACCGTCCAGAACCTGCTCCGTCGGAGCCACTACGACGACGGGATTCAGGAGCTGTTCGCGCTCGCATCGAAAAAGGCCCTCTTGGAGTCGGAGAAAGACGCCGCGACGCTCGAAGACCACGAGGAGTACCAACGACTCACCGAACGCGTCCGTGAACTTCGCACCCAGCTCGACGACACTCTCTCCGCGTTCGACGACGAGCACGACTTCACGGCGATGTACCGCGATCTCGGCGACGATATCGATGTCGAAGCCGAACGCTCCGAATAACGACAGGTTCGGCGGCGCGCTCTTCTCCTCTCCCTTCCCAACTCCGCGTTACCGACTGGCGTCAACCGACAGTCCTTCTCGGAGCCGTCTACCTTTTTGTGCAATATTTTTTGAGTTAAATTAAGATAATATCATATCAGAAAGTGTCAGAAAAATTTATTTTAAAGCGCGCATAGGTACCAATCGTCATGTCCGACAATGACTCCAACGCTGTCGCACAGTACCTGGCCGACCACCCCCGCGCAATGGGCGTCCTGTTCACCGCGCTGCTCCTGCTCTCGCAGGCTGGCGCAGTTGCTGCGGGCAACCACGGCGCGATTTCCGGTCCCTAATTACAGCGAATCGATTCGCAGATTGTCGCTCCACCGCAGCGAACCATTGACCAACACCGGGACGTTCTCCAGCGATAGAAAGTGTTCTAGTTCTGACTCCGTTAACTCGAATACGTCCGCGGTTCCCGACGATAGATAGTACGTTTCGTTTCCGGGCAGATACGGAACGACGAGACTTCCGAGTTCGTACTCAGCGGCGGGGTAGGTCCGGTAATCGACGTCGAACCCGTACTCAGTCCGCGTGATCTTACACATGTTCGGGAGCATCGCCTGCACCTGCGCCACGCAGAACCCCCCGTCGCCGACGACGATGTAGTCGCTCCCGATGTAGCTGTCGCGCTTTGCGATATCGAGGGAGATCCGAATCGGGAATCCGTAGTTCAACAGCCGAGCGAGGGTCCGACCGATGTCGACCGCGCCGCTGTTGACGACGTCGTTCAGCGTGACGATTCCGGCGATCGCCCCGCGTTCGATGAGCTCCATCCCCTGTTCGTAGGACTGACACGCGTTGAGGAGGAACGAGTCGACACCGAGCTCGTCGATGGTCTCGACGTCGAGCGCGCCGTCGGGGCACTGAAACCCGTTCTCGTCGATGTGACCGATGTAGTGGAGGAACTCCGTCTTCTCCGCGAGCACCGAGCGGAGTTCCTCGACCGTCAGTTCGTAGTGCGTCCTGACCTCGAAGGGGAGTTCCTCGCGCGAGCCGTACACCGCCTCGACGGCGTCACGCTCTTCGGCCATCTTCGGGTCGTTACACACCACCGTGATGCCGATATCGCCGTCGATGGGCGCGCGCGACAGGCGGTTCCGATACGCCTGCAACGACGCCTTACTCGCGCCGATCGGGATTCCGGCCCCGAGCCACGCCTGTTCCAGCGAGTCCGACTCCGGCGGCTGGACGTACGCCCGCTGTGCGCTCCTGGTCTCCTGGCTGCGGGTGTCCGAACTCCGCGTGCTCGCGCTCCGTGTGAACGTGTCGTCGGAAGCGAGGGCCGGGGGAGCAGCGCGCTCCGAATCTAACTGGGGGCGCTCGGGTGACGGCTCGTCGTCCGATCGCGGCGAGCCACGACGGACGAAATCCGAGACGGCGTTCGCCTGTATCGTCGACCCTCCGGTCGGCTCCGTCTGCGGCGTCATCACGACCGCGAGGTCGTTCGCGGCGAACGGGAGCACCTCCACGTTCGCCGCCGTCGGTGCGACGTGAGCCGTCAGCTTCCAGTCGGGGATGTGCCCTTCGATCTGCTCGTACGGGATGTCGAGGTAGGCTTCCAGCTGCTCGCCGATCGAGCGGTCGTACAGCGCCGCGAAGTCCAACCCGAGGCGCGGTTCGAGCGCCCGCCGCTCGTGGAGGTCGACCTCGTAGTAGCCTTCTGTTCTGGTGAGACAGTCCAGGAAGAACGTCTGCTTCAACACGCGCTCGACGGAGCGCTCGAACCCAGGGGGACCGCCGAGTTCGTGTGTGAACCCCGCGTCGGTCACGATTCGCGGCATCGACCCGGGGACGACCGCCGCGCCGAGGTAGTACGCCAGCGGCGCGGCGGCGTAGACGTGTCGAAGCGTCTCAGGCAACTTCAGCGTGATCCCCGTCTCCGGCCGTTCGAGACCGTCCGGGGCCGCGAACCGACCGCCGCGTTCGATCAACGGCGGGTGTCCGCGGAGCGTCGGATATGACCGCTCGACGCTCGTCGTTTTCAGCGCCGATCCGAGCAGTGAGACGGCGCGCATCACATCGCGAGGTCGGTCCGTCGTCCGAACGGTCGCCGCCGGACGCTTGTGGTGTGATCGCGCCCCGATCAGGACGTTCGTTCGATCGCCGAACTCGAGCCGCGTGTTTGTCGCGTCCGAAACCACGCGGAGCGAGGAGTCGACTCGAAGGTACAGTTTGATCGGCGCGAACAGCTCGACGCTGTAGGTCCCCTCGGGAAACACCTGGTCCGCGAAGTGCTCCGCCTGCGCCAGCAACTCGCCGTTCCCGTCGCGGACGCAAACGGAGACGACGGTCTCTAAGTCCAACTGGTCCGTCTGAACCATCACGGCCTCGTCGGCGGGGAAGCGGAACGCGTCCGGATCCGCCTGTCGGGGGTGGATTGCCTCGGACGCGGAGAGCACGAACTGACTGCGCTCGATGGGATCGGAAACGACGAGTCCGCCGCGGTCCGACGACCCGTCGAACTCGATCTGGAGGTGGTCGATACCGGGTAGTTCGGTCGGGTCGACAGCCCGGCTCTGTCCCCCTCCCTGCCCATTCATTGTGTCAACACATCACTTACGCAGCAAAAAGCATACTGGTGCCGTATCGCCGTTAGGACTCGATCGGCAGCCACTCGGAGACGACGTCGCCGTCGTGGAGATGCCAGCGCTGTTGCGGCTCGCTGCCGTTGAGTCGTAGTTCGACGATCCCGTCGAACAGCGGGGCGAACAGTCGCGTCGTTTCGGCGTCAAACGGTTCGGGGAGTCGAACGTGCACCATCCCGTCGGCCGTCCTGACATCGTTCGCGAGCAGATGGAGGAACCGGAACACGGTTGGTTCGTCGTACTCGGCCAACAGCGTCGCGATGCAGTCGAATCCGACGCGTAACTCCGCCGGTTCGAGCCCGCCCGCGATCGCCTCGAACTGCTGAATTGCCCGTCCGATTTCGACGCCGAGATCCGAGATCGATCCGTCGACGGTCACTCTCGAACGTTCTCGCGTTTGCCCCTGCCCGTCGGCTCGAGACGAGGGATTCGAAGAAACCTGGGGAGACGATGGACGAAGAGACTGATTCGTGGCGGGTTCAAACGGGGAGGGACGCCCGTCGCCGTCGCTGGACGCGGCTGCCGTACCGCGGGCGTCGACTTCGCACTGGATGATCCGTGTCCACTCCGGGGTCCACCTGTCGACGGATTCGTATCTCCACTGGGGAGCGGTCCCGTCTTCGACGACGAGTCGGCGTCGGTCGCCCGAACAGCCACTCCCGAGGAGACACGCGGAAACCCGAGCGTACACTTCCTCCGGAACCGAGCCGACGACGAGCAGCGCACTGCCCCGGGACTTCAGTTCGTCGAGAGCGGTCGCAACGCCCATGGTGGCACCGACGGTCGATGTATCAGATTCGCCACCTGTGTGCATTCGTGCCGTACCAACACGCTGATTGAAGTAATAGTTTGTGATCGAAGGCGTTACATCATTGCGTTTCCAGGAACGATTCGATCCGATTCAACGCCTCTTTCAGCTCGTTCATTCCCGACGCGTACGACACGCGAAGGTGACCCGCTCCGCCCGATCCGAAGACGCGTCCCGGCACGAGCGCAACGCGCTCCTCGCGGATGAGCGCCTCCGCGAACGCCTCGTCGTCGTCCCACCCCGGCGGGCACTTCGGGAAGACGTAGAACGCGCCTTTCGCCTCGAAGCAGTCCATCCCGATCTCGTTGAACCGCGAGATGACGAACTGGCGGCGGCGATCGAACTCCCGACGCATCTCTTCGACGGCCCCGTCGCACGACTCCAACGCTTCGAGCGCGGCGAACTGCGCGGTCGTCGGGGCCGACAGCATTGTGTACTGGTGGATCCGGTTCATCGCGTCGATCATCTCGCTGGGGCCGAGCGCGTACCCGAGGCGCATCCCCGTCATCGCGTAGGCCTTCGAGAAGCCGTTAAACACCACCGTTCGATCGCGCATACCCGGCAGCGTCGCGATCGAGACGTGATCGTCCTCGTAGCGGAGCGCCGCGTAGATTTCATCGGAGAGGACGAACAGGTCGTGCTCGCGGGCGAACTCGGCCACCTCGGACAGTTCCTCGCGCGTCATCACCGCCCCCGTCGGATTGTTCGGGTAACAGAGCACGAGCGCGGACGCCTCTGCGGCCCCGGCGCGTTCGAGGTCGTCGTACGTCAGCACGAAATCGTTCTCGGCGTGCGTCTCCACCTGGACCACGTCCCCGCCCGAGAACGACACTGTCGGCCCGTAGGAGATGTACGAGGGCTGCGGGACGGCGACGGCGTCGCCGGGGTCGACGAGCGCGCGCATCGCGAGGTCGACGGCCTCACTCGCGCCCGTGCTGACGAGGATCTCCTCGTCGGGATCGTAGGAGAGATCGTATCGCGTCACGTGCGAGGCGATCCGCTGGCGGAGGTCTCGCCGACCCAAGTTCGCGGTGTAGGAGGTGCGGCCCCGCTCCAGCGAGTCGATCGCGGCCGCACGAGCGGCCCACGGGGCGGAGAAATCGGGCTCGCCGACGCCCAGCGAGATGATGTCGTCCATCTCCTCGGCGAGTTCGAAGAACCGCCGGATTCCCGACGGCGGCGTCTCCTTGGCCCGCTGGGAAAGCCGGTCGGACGGCCCCGTCATGGCGAGACGGCGAGGCGGTCGTCGTCGTCGCCGTCGCCGAAGTAAACGCCGCGCTCTTTGTACGTCGTCATCACGAAGTGGGTCACCGTCTGGGTGACCTCCGGGATCGGCGCGATCTGCTCGGAGACGAAGTTCGAGACGTCGTGCATCGATTCGCCTTCGACGTCGACGGCGAAGTCGTAACTGCCGGAGATGAGCCGCAGCGACGAGACCTCGGGGAACTTCGCGATGCGCCGTGCGATCTCCTCGTACCCCGTCTCGCGGTCGAGTTCGACGTTCAACTCGACCTCCGCGCGGACGTGCTCTTCGTCCACGTGGTCCCAGTCGACGACGGCCTGGTAGCCGCGGACCGCGCCCTCGGACTCCAGTTCGTCGACCAGTTTCTCCACCGTTGCTGCGTCGGTACCGAGTTGTCGCGCGATGTCCTCGGTGCTCTGACGAGCGTCACTCAGCAACAGGTCGAGCAGTTCCCGCTTCGCTTCCATACGAGTTGCGAAGCGGGCCCCGTTGAAAGGGTTTGCTCTCCGTCCCATCCGCGCGGTGCTCCGAGGGCGTCGCGCGAACCCGCGCCCGCAGTGGGAAAGGTCCAATACCCCGGCGGTCCCCCACTGGCACGATGGCCCTCCCGGACGCCTTCCTCTCCCCGCTCGGATTCGCCGCCCTCCTCGCCGCGGTCCCCGTGATCGTCCTGTACCTCGTGCGGCCGGACCCCCGCCGCGTGACGCTGCCGACCGTCCGGTTTCTCTCGGACTCCGACGGCACGTCAGCGTCGACGCCGCTCCTCGAACGGCTGAAGCGCAGCGCGCTTTTGCTGCTCCAACTGCTCGCGATCGTCCTCTTCGCGACCGCGCTCGCGACACCGTACGTCCCCGTGTCGGAGTCGGAACTCGTCGAGGAGACGGTCATCGTCGTCGACGCCAGCGCCAGTATGAACGTCGAGACAAGCGCCGAGACGCGCTTCGATCGGGCGATCTCGGCCGCGCGCGCGGAGACGTCCTCGACGACTTCGATCGTCGTAGCCGACGGCCGCGCCTCGATCGCGCTCCGCGGCGGAACCGCGGGCGACGCCGACGACACGCTCGCCTCGTTGCGCGCGACCGACGCCCCCGGAGACCTCCGGACGTCGATCTCGCGGGCGTCGAGCCTCGCCGGAGAGAACGCTCGGATCGTCGTCCTCAGCGACTTCGCGGGCGAGGGCTGGGAATCCGCCGTACAGTCCGCCCGCGCCCGCGGTCTGACCGTCGATCTGCGGCAGTTCGACGGCGGCGGCGACGACAACGTCGGGATCGTCGACCGCGAGTTCTCCGGCGAGGAAGTGACCGTCTCGGTTCAGAACTTCGGCGGGGACGACGTCACCCGCCGGGTTTCGCTGGGCGGAGCCGAAACGACCGTTTCGCTCGCGCCCGGTGACGTCAGGAGCGTCACGCTTCCGGTTCCCGCTGGCGGGGGCGAAGTCCGGCTCTCGCCGGGCGACTCGTTCCCCACCGACGACGTCGCGTACGTGGCCGCGCCCGAGGACGCTGCGGTCGACGTCCTGCTCGTCACTACCGACGAGAACCGCTACCTGACGACGGCGCTGTCGGTGATCGATCCGGTCGAACTCACGGTGGTGGAGCCGCCGGATTCGATCCCCGAACCCCCGGAAGACGCCTACGACGTGGTGCTCTACAGCAACGTCGCCGAGGCCGAACTCGGCGACAGTCACGTGGCCGCTGGCCGCGAGGCGCTCGCGGCGGGCGGCGGGGTCGGGATCCAGGCGAGCGAGTCGATGCCGGTCGACGCCTACGGGGACCTCCTCCTGTTGGATCCGGGCCGTATGGGCTCGAACCCGACGCTGTCGGAGCCGGTTCAAGACGACCTCACACGCGATATAACCTTCCCGCCGCCGGAGCGGTACGTCCGCGGCGATCTCCGGTCCGGACGTGCGCTCGTCTCGACGACTGACGGGACACCGATCGTTGCGACCGCCAGCCACAGCGGCGGGCAGGTGCTCTACTACGGCTATATCGAGTCTGCCTCCGCGTTCAAATACGACTTCGAGTACCCGATCTTCTGGAAGCGGAGCGTCTACGCGCTCGCGGACCGGGAGTCGCTTTCGGAGCTGAACCGCCAGACCGGCGAGCGACTCGCCTTCGCGAACGAGACCGCGGTGGAAACGCCGCGCGGCCAGGTGACCGCTTCGTCCGTCGACGTCGCCGACGTCGGATTCTACGCCGCCGACGGGAGTCGGTACAGCGCGTCGCTCCTGAGTCCGACGGAATCCGCGGTGTCGGCGTCGGAAATCGATCCGGGCGCTGACGGCGGGGAGACGGCGAGAACGGAGGAGCGGACGGTGCCCGATCCGCTGACCGAGTTCGTCGCCCTCGGGATTCTGTCCGTCGTTCTGGGTGAGGTCGCCTTCCTCCGCCGCCGAGGTGACCTGTGATGTCGGCGCTCCCCCGTGTCGCGCTCGCGACGTCGGTCGAACTCACGGACACGTTCTCCGTGGGTCTCGAACGGCCGCTCCTCCTGCTCGCCCTTCCCGTCGCCGCCGTCGCTCTCTGGGCGCTCGTCTTCCGCGGCGCGTCGGGGACCGCCTCCCCCGACTCGCGACGCTGGTTCCTCGCTGCGAGAGTCGCCGTCGTCGCGCTCGTCGTGCTCTCGGCCGCCGGGCCGTACACCGTGCAGTCGCAACTGACGGACGGCGATCCGAGCGTGACGCTGCTGGTCGACGAGTCCGACAGTATGGCCGTCGCGCCGGACGTCGAGGACCGGCTCACCGAGTCCATCGAGGCCGAGGGCGTCTCCGTCCGGCGCGTGCCGGTGGGCGCGGACGCCGACTCGCCGATCGGCGATGCGGTCGCGGCCAACGTGCGGGAAGGCGGCAACCTCGTCCTGCTCAGCGACGGCCGAGTGACGAGCGGACAGTCACTCCCGGCCGCGACCGACCTCGCCCGCTCGGCCAACGCCACCGTCTCTGCGGTCTCGCCCGAACCGCGAACCGCCGAGCGGTACGTGTCCGTCGCGGGTCCGGAGAAGGTGAGCCTCGGCGTCGAAAACCGCTTTGGGGCCCGAGTCGCTGGCGTCGGCCCCAACACCTCCGCGACGCTCACCGTGCGCGTCGACGGCGAGCGGGTGCTCGAACGAACGATGGAGGACGCCCCGCGAACCGTCGAATTCAACCACACGTTCGAGTCGACGGGGAGTCACACCGTCACAGCGGAGATCGACGCGACGGATCGCTTCTCCGATAACGACGTCTTCAGGAAGACCGTCCGCGTCGTCGAGCAACCCGAGATTCTGTACGTTTCGCCCGGCGAGTACCCCTTCCGCGACTACCTCGATCGGCTGTACGACGTCGAGACCGCCGAGGAGGTTCCGGCGGACCTCTCGCCGTACTACGCGGTCGTCGTACAGGACGCTCCGGCCGATTCCATCGACAACGTCGACCGCCTCCAGGAGTTCGTCATCGGCGGCGGCGGCCTGTTCGTCGTCGGCGGTCCCAACGCCTTCGAGAACGGGGGCTACGAGGGCTCGAACCTCGCGTCGATGCTGCCGGTCACGACCGGCGAGGGCGAACCCCGCGCGACGAACATCGTGCTCGCGATCGACGTCTCCGGCAGCGCCGAGGAGGGGATGAGCGTCCAGAAGTCCGCGTCGCTCTCGGTGCTCGAACAGCTCGGCGACGAGAACGAGGTCGGCATCGTCGGCTTCAACTACCAAGCGTACCGCGTCGCCGACGTCGAGCCGCTCTCGGAGAATCGCGGCCAACTGTCAGACAAGATCCGTCGGCTCCGCGCGGGCGGGGCGACGGACATCGCCGCGGGCGTCCGCGGCGGCGGCGAACTCCTCGGCGACCGATCGGGGACGATCATCCTCGTCAGCGACGGTCACGACAACCCCGACGAGGCCGCGAGCGTCGCGTCGGAACTGACAGATCGGGGGGTTCGCGTCGTCACCGTCGGCGCGGGCCAGAGCGTCAACGAGCGGACGCTGCAGACGGTCGCCGGTGCGGGCGACGGCAGCTACTTCCGCGCGACGGAGACGACGCGGTTGGGGATCCTGTTCGGCGGGTCGGGCGCGCCGGGCGCGGCCGAACTCGTCGTCCTCGACCGGGGCTCGTTCGTCACTTCCGGCGTCTCGCTGACGTCGTCGCCAGCGGCGTTCAACGACGTCTCAGTCCGATCGGGCGCTGACTACCTCGTCGCCGGGAGCAACGGGCAGCCCGCGCTCGCGACGTGGCGCTACGGGCTCGGCCGGGTCGCGACGCTCACCGCCCACGGCGAGGACGGGACGCTCGACGGCCTGCTCCGAGAGCCCGACTCGCTGCTCCTGACGCGCACCACGAACTACGCCGTCGGCGACCCCGAACGGAAGGCGACCGGAATCACGGGGATTCCCGACACTCGCGTCGGAGAGTCGACGACCGTGACGTACCGCGGCGACGAGCGACCGCCGAGCGAGAACGCGTCGTTCCGTCGAGTGGACGGGGAGCTGTTTCAGGCGACGGTGACGCCGGGGTCGACCGGCTATCACGACGTGCTCGGCGCGACCTACGCCGCGAACTACCCGCGGGAGTACGCCGCGTTCGGCCCCGATCCGGCGCTCGATACCCTCGTCGACGACACGGGCGGCCGGGAGTTCACCGGCGGTCAGGGTGCGGAAATCGCTCGCTTCGCGACCGAGCGCGCTCGCGGCGTCCGCCCCGTCAGGACCGGCTGGACGTGGCTGTCTCTCGCGCTCGGGCTGTTCGTCTTCACGACTGAGGTGTGCTACCGGCGGCTTCAAGTCCGTCGCCGCAATACCACGTCGGACGGAGGTCTCCCGTGACGTTCGTCGGTCGCCCCCTGAACCGCGCGCTCGTGATCGCCCTCCTCGTCCTCGTCGCGGGGACTGTCGGAGCCACGGTGCTCTTTCAGTCCGGCGTGACCGCGATCGAGACCCAGAACGAGCAGTTGCGCACCCAGAACGACCAGCTGCGCGACGATATCCAGTCCGCTCGCGACCGGATCGAATCGCTCGAAGCGGAGGTGAGTCGCCTGCGGGATGAACTGGAATCGACGCGGGAAACGCTCTCGACCGTCCGCGAGGAGCGGAACGAGCACCGCGAGGACCTCGCATCCGTCTGCGAGCAGTGGCGACAGGAGCGCGACGACGCGCCGGAGGAGTGCGAGGATGTCTAAGGACGCGAACAGTCGTTCGGATTCGCCGCCCGAAGACGGCTCGTCGGATTCGACGAACGGAGGCGGCGCGACCAGTGCGGCAGACGACACCCGGTTCGATCCCGACCCGGGATTCGTCGATGGCGGCGGCGCGCGAGGGAGCGCGGCGGGCGAGGAGAAGGCGCGCTCGGACGACGTCGTGTTTGACGAGGAGAACGCGCGGATCCGCGCCGCCCTCTCGGAAGTCAGGCGCGAGGTCAGAACGGTCGCGCTCCTCTATGCGAGCGTCGAGGCCGCACTGACCGCGCTTCTCGCGAACCTCGTGCTCTCGCTCGTCGAACCGCGGTGGCTCGCCATCGATCTCGGTCTTCCGACCGTCGTGGTCGAGGCGCTTCGGAGCGTCCCGCTCGTCGGCATCGCCGCTCCGACGACGGTCGAAGCCACCTCGCTCGTCGCCCTCGCGCTCGGCGCGGTCGCGTTCGGGGTCGGCTACGCCGCGAGGCTCCGCCGCCCGCTCGTCGAGCAGTTCGAGGGGGCGAATCCCCCGGTTCGAGAAGCGCTGCGGACCGCCCGAGATGCCGTCGACGACGGGGCGGACACGGAGATGGCGCGACGGCTCTACGCCGACGTCGTCGAGACGCTGGGCTCGACCTCGACGCTCGAACTCGTCGAGACGCGCCGCGTGGTCGTGACAGTGCTCCTCGTCGTCGCCGTGAGCGTCGCGAGCGTGCAGGTCGCCGTCGTCGATCCAGACCTCGCGGGCTTGCTGGGTGCCGGTGCCGACCCGACCGTCGAGCGCCCGGATGACGACGGCTTACAGGACGGTGACGAGATCCTCGGCAATCCCGAGGACGTCGGAACGGGTGACGATTCGGACAACATCTCGGTGCCGGGAACGGGCGAGGGCAGCGCCGACGGCCCGACCGGTCCCGGCGGCGGCGTCGGCAGCGGCGGCGGAGGCGGGGAGTTCGACAGCCAACAGTCGGGATACGCCGGGGAAGAGCGGATCGAAGACGCAGAGCTGGTCCGCGAGTACAACCTCAGAATCAGGGAACTCGACGGCGCGGACACGACCAGCGATATCGACGACGCGGACACTACGAACGATGCATCCTAAGCTATGAGCGGAACCAACGAGGAGATCGATCGGATACAGCGCAGACTCGCCGCCCTCCGCGAGGAGGTCGCGAAACGAATCGTCGGCCAGTCCGACGTCGTCGAGCAACTGCTCGTCTGTCTGCTCTGCGACGGTAACGCGCTGATCGAGAGCAATCCCGGACTGGGGAAGACGACGCTGGTGCGGACGGTCGCCGAGGCGACGGATCTGTCCTTCTCTCGAATCCAGAACACGCCGGATCTGATGCCCGCGGACATCACCGGCACGGAGATCATCCGAGAGGTCGGTGGAGAGCGGGAGTTCGTTTTCGAGCGCGGCCCGGTGTTCGCGAACCTCGTCCTCGCCGACGAGATCAACCGCGCGACGCCGAAGACGCAGGCGGCGCTCTTGGAAGCGATGCAGGAGAAACAGGTGACGACCGGCGGGGAGACGCGGGAACTCCCCCGACCCTTCTTCGTGCTCGCGACGCAGAACCCGATCGATCAGGAGGGGACGTACCCGCTCCCGGAGGCCCAGACCGACCGCTTCCTGCTGAAGATCCTCGTTGACTACCCCGACCGCGACGAGGAGCGCGAAATCGTCGACCGGTACACGACGGGCGCGCCCGATCCGTCCGTCGAACGAGTTCTCTCCAGGGACGGGCTCACGCGGGCGCAACAGCTCACGCGGCAGGTCCCGATCGCCGAGGACGTCCGCGACGACGTGATTGATCTGGTTCGCTCGACGCGGACGGCCGAGAACGTCGAATTTGGCGCGAGTCCGCGGGCCAGTATGGGGCTCGTCCTCGCCGCGAAGGCCCGCGCGTTCCTCGACGGCCGCGCGCACGTCGCGTGGGAGGACGTCGAGGCGATGGCGAATCCCGTGCTGCGGCACCGCCTCGTCGTCGACTTCCGCGCCGAGCGGGAGGGCGTGACGCCGGACGACATCGTCTCGACACTGTTGTGAGATGTCGATCGAACCCGACTTCCTCGACGAACTGGCGCGGCTGGAGCGATCGCTGCGTCATCGGACCGACTCGCGGCGGCAGGGCGAGCAGCGATCGGCGAACGTCGGCGAGGGACTCACGTTCAGCGATTACCGCCGGTACACCCCCGGCGACGACGTGCGACTGATCGACTGGCGGGTGTACGCGCGGACGGACGAGCACTTCATCAAGCAGTACGAGGCCGAGCGCGACCTCACGGTCCACGTACTCCTCGACTCCTCGGCGTCGATGGGGTTCGGGACGGAGCGGGCGAACAAGTTCGAATTCGGCGCGCGAGTCGGCCTCGCGTTCGCCTACTTCGCGGTCGTCGGACACGACTCCTTTCGGTTCTCGACGATCGGGACGGACGCCGAGCGACTGGACCGCGGCCGGTCGACGCGGGGGGAGTTGCTTCGGCTCCTCGGCGCGCTGAACGGGACCAACCCGGCCGACCGAACGGCGTTTTTCGACGCGCTCGCGGCCTACGCCCGCACGATCCGGTCACGATCGCTCGTCGTCGTCGTGAGCGACTTCCTGGATTCCCCGGACGCGATCGAAGACGGGATCGCAGCGCTCGGCGACAGCGAGGTCCTCCTCGTCCACCTCGTCGCGCCCGAGGAGCGCGATCCCGACGTGACGGGCGACGCGGTGTTCGAAGACCCCGAAACGGGATCGACCCAGCGCGCGTACTTCGCCGGATCGACCGCCGAGTCCTACCGCGAGCGACTCACCGAACACGTCGACGACGTCGCCGCGCGAGCGCGTCGGCTCCGCGCCGAGCACGTCGTCGTCGACACCGGCGCGGACTTCTTCGACGCGTTCGCCGACATCTGGGCGGCGCGGGAGGCGCGACGGGCGACCGTCGCGGGAGACATTCGCCGAGTATAATTCTCTCCGGCGGCAACTCGCTCCCGTGACCGATGCACAGGACCGCCGGGTCGTCGCCCTCGTCTCGGGGTCGCACTTCGTGAACCACGCCTACATCGTGATGCTGGCCCCGCTCGTGACCGTCCTCGCGGCGCGGTTCGACGTCAGCATCGCCGCGATCGGGCTCGCGATCGGGGTGCAGAACGCCGTCGTGCTCGCCCTCCAGCTTCCGATGGGCTACCTCTCGGACGCGTACAGCCGAACGCTCGTCCTGGGCGTCTCCCTCGTTGTCGGGACGGTCGGCGCCGCGCTCACGGCGCTTTCGCCCACCTACGCCTGGCTCCTCGTCGCGCAGGCGATCCTCGGTGTCGGCATCGCCGGTCATCACCCAGCGCACTACCCGCTCCTCGCCGCGGTTTCGACAGCCGAGACCCGCGGTCGAGCGTACAGCGTCCACGCGTTCGGCGGGGCGGTCGGCCTCGCGGCCCCGTACGCGGTCGTGGCGGCGACGACCGCGCTCGGCCTCTCGTGGCGCGTCGCCGTCGGCCTCGTGACTCTCGTCGGCGGCGTCTACGCCGCGTACTGCCTGCTCGGGTTCCGGCGCGTCGACGACGAGATCACTCAGCCGGGACTCGCAGAGCGCCCCGACGACCGACCGACGCTCTCGTCGGTTCCGGGTCGAGTCCGGGCGCTTGTCCGGACGCTCACCGCCTCGCGCGGCATTCTCGCGTTGACCGTGCTGGCGTTTCTGACGTCCACGGCGGCGTGGACGATCCGCACGTACACGCCGAACCTCCTCGCCGCCGGATACGGCCTGCCTGACGGCACGGCGAGCGCGCTCACCTCGGCGATGCTGGTCGTCGGCGCGGGGCTCATCCTCGTCGGCGGCGCGCTCACGGATCGCGTGGGTGCGGGCCCGGTCGTCATCGGCGGCTACGCGCTGTTGGCCGCCGTCGCTGCGCTGCTCGCGACGCTCGAACTCCCGACGCTCGCGCTCGGCATCGTGCTCCTCCTCAGCGGGAGCATCAGCCTCTCGCGACCGGCGCGGTCGACGCTCGCAGATCTGCTCTCCGCGCGGGCGGATCTCGGGAAGAATTTCGCGCTCGTCACGATCGGGATCTCGCTCGGGGGGACCGTCGCGCCGCCCCTCTTCGGCTACCTGATCGGGGCCGTGGGCCTCGCGCCATCTTTCGCGCTCGTCTCGCTGCTCGGCGCGATCTCGATCGGACTGGCCTGGTGGATCGTTCGCGACGCCGAGACGGCGACGGTCGCTGTCGCTGGTGTGCCGGGCGACGACTGAGCGCGGGCGGACCGAAACGGTGAATCCGATCGCCTCCGCTGCATCCGTATGAGCTATCTCCCGTGGGCGATTCTCGCGCTCGCAGCCTACGCGCTCGTGGCCCCGTTTATGCGCGTCGCAACAACCGGCACGGCGAAGATTCCGAGTAACGTCGCGACGATGATGGCGAACACGATCCTCGTCGTCCTGACCGCCGCCGTCGTGATTTACAACCAGGAGAACGCAGTCGCCTACGTGACGCATCCGAAAGCGGGCTACGTCGCGATCGCGGGCGTCTGCCTGACGGTCGGTATCCTGGCGTACTACCGGGCGCTGTCGCTCGGGCCGGTGAGCGTCGTTTCGCCGATTTTCGGGATGTTCCTCGTGCTCAGTTCCGTCTTAGGGATCGTGTTCCTGAACGAGTCGGTGACCGCCAGAAAGGCGCTCGGGATCGGTCTCGGCATCGTCGCGGTCTACCTCGTCAGCGTCGAGTGAGTCGCGTCGACTGCAGACGAACCGGTCGAACGCCGAGGCGAACTCGTCAGTGTCCGGAACGAACTCGTCGGCCTCCGGAACAAACAACGTCTTTTGTGCGGCGATCCTACCCGCGTGTATGGTCCTAGTCGAATCTGACTCCGCGCTGACCGCGGGCGACGAGGCACCGGCGTTCGAACTCCCCGGCGCGGACGGCGAGACGTACGCGCTCTCGCACTTCGACGAGTACGACGCGCTGCTCGTCGTCTTCACCTGTAATCACTGCCCCTACGCGGAGGCGAAGGTCGACGAACTGAACCACCTGAGTGAAACCTACGACGACCTCGCGGTCGTCGGGATCAACCCGAACGACGCCGAGGAGTACCCCGACGACTCCCTCGAGCGAATGCAGGAACGCGTCGAAGCGGGAGAGATCCGATTCACAGCGTACCTGCGCGACGAATCCCAGGAGGTCGCTCGCGAGTACGGCGCGGTCTGCACGCCGGACCCGTTCCTCTTCGAGAACGACGGCGGCGCGTTCCGACTCGCGTTCCACTCCCGCATCGACGACGCGATGAACCCCGACGCGACGGCGGAGCGCTACGAGATGCGCGAGGCCGTCGAGGCGCTCCTCGCGGGCGAGGAGATCCCGGTCGAGGCGACGCCCTCGCAGGGCTGTTCGATCAAGTGGCTCGACGACTGAGACCCGTCGGGTGACGGTCGACACTGCCAGCGTTTATATACGAAGGCGGGACCACGCACGCCGTGCGTTGACCCCGAACGCAGGGCGTGCCGCGGTTGCGTAGCACAGCGCCCTGCGCCGACAACCGTGCTACCTGTTCGCCATTTCTCGCGTCTCAGCGTCTGTCTGCGGCGCATCGATGCGCCCGCTTTCGCGCATTTCCGATGCGTCCACACGACAGTCACTGGTCGGAATCGAGCGTTTCGGCGCGTTCGAGCGCCTCGCGAGCGTTCCCGACGGCCGACTCCTTCGTCGCGGGATAGGCCTCGACCTTCGCTCGCAGCGTGATCCCGTCGCCGCGTCGGACGTCGCCGCGGAACGCCGCCTGCTTGTCCAGCCGCAGGAACAGTTCGGTGTTGTCGGTGACACGGTCGTCGAGTTCGTCGAGCAGCGCGTCGAACTCGGGGAGCTCCGTCAACCGCGCGAGAACATGCCGAACGTCGTCGGCGTTCTCGACGCGAGCGGAGAGGACGACGATCCGGTCACCGTGGTGGCCCGCGCTCTCGGCTCGCGTGATCTCGAACTCCTCCGGAAGGAACGTCCGCAGCGCGCTCTCGACTCGCTTCTCGTCTTCGGTCTCGTAACAGAAGGTCCGCAGATCGACGTAATGAAACGGAATTCGGGGCATTAGCGGCGCTTCGCACCGGGAGGGGAAAAGTTCGGTTACTCTTCGTCGCTGTCGCCGTCGTCGTCCTCTGCGGCTTCGAGCTGGTCGGCGGAGATGCCGACCTCCTGGCCGTCATCGAAGCTCACGGTGTAGGTGGCGTCGCCGAACATCGTCTCGACGACCTGCGTGACCGTACCGACCTGCCCGTCGTACTCGCTGTGCTTGTCGTGCAGTACCACGCTGTCGTCCTCTTCGAACTCCATACGTGAGAGCGACGCGCGGCGGTGAAAAGTCGACTGGTTCGGAGCGGCCGCTACCCGTCGGCACGGAGGCGGTACGGTAATATGTCACCGTTCCCTGGTGAAACGTATGCGATCAACACGACGCTCCTACCTCGCTGCGCTCGGCGGAACGGGCGCTCTCGGGTCGGTAGCCGGTTGTCTCGGCGGCTCCGGCGGCAGCGGAAACCTCCCGGACGGCTGCGACGTCGGCACCTTGGATTCCGTCTCGTCGCTCCCGCGGCCCGCGCTCGGGCCGGAGGACGCCCCAGTCACCGTCGACGTGTTCGAGGATTTCGCCTGTCCGCACTGCCAGACGTTCACCACCTCCGTCTATCCGGAGATCAAATCGAACTACGTCGACTCCGGCGACGTTCTATATCGGTTCTTCGACTTCCCGATCCCGGTCGACGAGACGTGGTCCTGGGCGGCCGCCTCCGCCGCGCGCGCCGTGCAGGACCACGGCGACGTCGAGACGTTCTTCACGTTCACCGAGCGCGTCTACGAGAACCAGGGCGACCTCCCCGACAGCGGGTATCAGATCGTCCACGACATCGCGAACGACCTCGACGTCGACGGCTGTACGGTCGCCGCCGCGGCCGATCAGGAGCCGTACCGGGAGGTCGCCGAAACCGACCGCGAGACGGGATCTGACAGAGGCGTCCCCGGAACGCCAGCCGTCTACGTCGACGGCGAACTGCTCGACAACTACGGCTGGGAATCGGTCAGCAGCGCGATCGATAGCCGCCTCGACGGGTAGAGAGCGATCACTGCGTCACGGTCCGCACGCACGCTGTGTCACTGCGAAATCTCAGAAACCGGGCGTCTCGCCGGTCGGCGTCGGCAGCGCCCGGAGCGCCCGCGGTGGCACGAGGAAGTTGCCGCGACGCTTCACGAAGATGTACTCCAGAATCCCGTTGTTCACGCGCTGGCGGATCGTCGGCTCCGCGGTCAGGTCGATGCCGTTCATCGCCGCTCGAACCTCCTCGAACGTCGTGATCTCGCGCTGCAGGCTCGGGAAGTGCAGCCCCGCTTCGCCGTCGTCGGTCGACTCGAAGTGCCGTCTGAGCGTCCGAACGGTCCCGTCGTTCGTTCGGTTGCCGCGGGCGGCCTTCTGCGCGTGACCGACGCGTCCGAACCGCCGGGCGTGCTCGCCGACGTCCTCGATCATCTCCGGCGTGATTCCGCTGTCGTCGCCGAGGTTCGACCCGACGTCCTCGACCAACGCGCGCTCGGCGTGCTCGGGTGAGAACAGCTCGGCGACGCGTTCCTCGAAGGACTGCTCGCCGTACCAGTCGTCAAGCCGCATCCGGAGGTTCGAAACGTGTTTCGTCGTCCCTCCCGCGAACGGGCCGTCGGGGAGCGTGACGTACTCCTCGGTCGCCTGGTTCTGTCGGAAGCCCGCCACAAACCCCATAAAGAGCGGCGATTCCTCGGGGACCGGGTTCGAAGATGGAATCCCATTCAGCCCGTCCTGTCGCTCCGCGGGCATCCCGGCTCCGACGAAGCCGCTCCGGCGGTCGTCGACCGCGAACACGTCGGTCAGCGCCGCGTCCATCTCCCGACCGTTCACCGCCGGTTTCTCGCCTCGAAGCGCCTCCTCGGCGGCGAGGATCGCGTCCGCGCGGTCGGATGCCAGATGCAGCAGCGCGTCCTGCTCGTCGAACGTCGGCGTCTCGAACGGCGAGAGCGCCCGCGGTCCGGGGAGGTCGATCGAATCGGGAAGGGGGTCGTCGAAGCGGTCAAAATAACTCGGCGAGTACGCGATGGAGTACAGCAAGCCGTCGCTGCTCCGCTCGTACGCTCGATCGAGCGTCCGAAGCGCCGATTCGAGGGTTTCACGATCCGAGGCGTCGGCCGGGCCGTCTTCGGGTAGCGTCAGATACAACAGCACTTGATGGCGGGGAAGCAGCGTGTTTCCGTGCTCGTCGGTGCGAACGTGCTCGTTCCACGCGTGCTGTCGGTTCGGGAGCGACGAGGGGTCGCCGACCCCGCTCGGAACCGACTCGCCCCCGGTCTGTTCGAGGCACGCGGACAGCGCTGCCGCGCCGCCGACCGCGACCGCACCCTTCAGCACGTTCCGACGCGTGGTCACGCGTTGTCGCGTCGGTTCGCCGTCCCCGTCTGCCATACGCCGCGTTGGCGGCGGACGGCTAAGTGGATTCGGATGCGTCGGGGAAACGACGCGGATATTTGCCCGGAGCGCAAACGCCGGGTCGTGACTCGTCGCGGGACTCGGATTCGCCTCGCGCTCGGGGTGTGGGGAGTGCTCCTCTCGCAGGTCTTTCTATACCCCGGCGTCGAGGACATCGTCGTCGCCCTCGGCGGCTCGGGGACCATCAGCGCCGGAATGTGGTTCCTCGTCGCCGAGTTCGCCGCCTTCGTCGCCTTCGCGAGCGTGTGGGGCGCCGCCAGCGACGCCGTCGGTCATCGGATGCCGCTCGCCGCCGCCGGAGCCCTGGGCGGGGCCGCGGGCTATCTCCTCCTCGCCGCCGCGCCGACGCTCGGCCTCCCGTTTGCGGCCGTTCTCGTCGTTCGAATCGTCGGGGGCGCGGCGACGATCGGCGCGTTCTCGCTCGCGATCACGGCGCTCGCGGACCTCTCCGGCGGAAACGGGCGGAATATGGGCGCGGCCGGGATCGCGATCGGCCTCGGCGCGGCGCTCGGTTCCGTCGTCGGCGGTCGCCTCGCCGACGCCGATCCGCTCTTCCCGCTGTACGCGGCCGCTGGCACGCTCGTCGCCGTCGCGATCCTGTTCGGGACGGTCTCAGAGGAACTGCCGAGCGGCGATCGACTCGGCATCGGCGAGGTGCTCGGCCGACTCCGGAAGCGTCCGGCGCTCGGGGTTCCGTACGCGTTCGGGTTCATCGACCGGATGACAGCGGGCTTCTTCGCGCTCGTCGGCGTCTACTACTTCAGGGAGTCGTTCGGACTCGACGCCGCCGGAGCGGGACTCGCCCTCGCCGCCTTCTTCATTCCCTTCGCGCTGCTTCAGTACCCCGCGGGAGTGCTCTCCGATAGGGTGGGACGAGCGATCCCGGTCGTGATCGGATCCGTCTGTTACGGCCTCGGAATCGTCGCCGTCGGCGTCGCTCCCAGCCTCTGGCTCGCCATCGGGGCGATGGTCGCCGTCGGCGCGCTCGGCGCGTTGGTCGCGCCCGCGACGATGGCCCTCGTGACCGACATCGCGTCGGTAGAGACCCGGGGCGCGGCGCTCGGCGGATTCAACGTCTTCGGCAGTCTCGGCTTCCTCGCGGGCTTTCTCCTCGGCGGAACGACGACATCGAGCGCGGGCTACCTCGCGGCGTTCGCCGTCGTCGGGCTCTCGGAGGTCGCAATCGCGCTCGTCGCCGCGCGGGCCGTCTGGCGGATTTCGGAGTCCGACTACTCGTGGCCCGACACGCGAACGGGCTCGTAGGGCGCTTCGAGGTACTCGATATCGGATTCCGAAAGATCGATCGAGAGCGCCTCGACCGCGTCTTCGAGGTGTTCGACGCTCGTCGTTCCGACGATCGGCGCGTCGACGCGGTCATCGGCGAACAGCCACGCGAGGCCGATCTGCGCCATCTTCACGCCCTTCTCGTCGGCGAGCTCCTCGACGCGTTCGTTGACCTCGCGGCCGCCGCCTTCGAGGTACGGATGCTGATGGGCGGGTTCGTCCGTCTCGCCGCGGGTCGTCGAGCGCGATTCCTCGTGTGGCCGCGCGAGCCACCCACGCGCCAGCGGCGACCACGGGATGACGCCGACGCCCTGTTTCTCACACAGCGGCAGCATCTCGCGCTCTTCCTCCCGGTAGAGCAGGTTGTAGTGGTTCTGCATCGTCGAGAACGGCGTCAGTCCGAGCCGTTCGGCGACCTGCTGGGCCTCGGCGAACTGGTGCGCCCACATCGACGACGCGCCGAGGTATCTGGCCTTCCCGCGTCGCACGGCGTCGTCGAGCGTACGCATCGTCTGCTCGATCGGCGTGTCGTAGTCCCACCGATGTATCTGGAGCAGATCGAGCGTATCCATTCCCAATCGGTCCAGCGAGTTGTCGAGCTCCTGTTCGATCGCCTTTCGGGACAATCCCCCGGAATTGGGATCGTCCTCGCGCGCTTGGAAGTACACCTTCGAGGCGACGACGAACTCCTCGGGATCGTACTCGGCAAGCGCCTCGCCGAGCACTCGTTCGGACTCGCCCACCGAGTACATATTGGCGGTGTCGAAGAAGTTCACGCCGAGTTCGATGGCTCTGTCGACGAGCTCCTTGCCTTCCTCCTCGTCGAGGACCCACTCGCGCCAGTCGCTGTCGCCGAAGCTCATACAACCGAGGCAGATCTTCGAGACCGTCATTCCCGTGTCACCGAGTGTCGTATACTCCATACGGAATCTCATACGGTGCAAGGTCAAAAAGCCACCAGCGCTGTGAATTGCCGCCTTCCCGTTATCTCCTCGCTGAGACGATACCAGACACTTGTGCGCGAGGGTGAAACTAATACCCCGGCAGTCGTATCGTTGAGATGAGAGGTCCCCTCTCGTGAACCGGGATGTCACGCGATACACACAGACGGCTCGTACTCGTCCTCCTCGCCTCGCTCGTCGTGTTGGGCGGGTTGCCGATGGCGGCGGGCGCACAGCAGTTCGGCCCGAGCGGATCGGGCGCTGACGGCGTCGCTGGCGGTGTCGTTCGGGTCGACACCGGAGAAACGCACCAGGGTGATCTCGACGCGGCGGCCGGAAGCGTCGTGATCGCTGGCACCGTCGACGGCGACGTCTCGGCGGCCGCGGGCTCCGTGATCATCGCCGAATCCGGCCGCGTGATCGGTTCGCTCGATGCAGCAGCCGGAAGCGTCGTGATCGAGGGATCCGTCGACGGCGACGTCACGGTGGGCGCTGCGGCGCTGGAGATCCGCGAGGGCGCACGCGTCGGTGGATCGTTGGAAGCCGGTGCTGCGGACGTCCGCTTGGAGGGACAGATCGACGGCGACGCGACCGTCGGAGCCGACACGCTCTCGATCGGTGCGCCCGCTTCCATCGGCGGCTCGCTGACGTACGACGCCGAGGAGTTCTCCCTGTCGGAGGATGCGACCGTCTCCGGGACCGTCATCCGTGACGACTCGCTCTCGGTCACCGGACCCGACGTGTTCGGCAGCGGCGCAGAACTGCCGACCATCCCCGTCTGGGTCGGAGTGCTGTACGGCAGCCTCGTGAACCTCTTGCTCGGGGCGATCCTCCTTTTGGCCGCGCCCCGCTTCGCCCGCGACGTTGCCGCAGTCGGGACGTCTCGGACGCTTCGCAGCGGCGGGATCGGCCTGCTCGTGCTCCTCGGGACGCCGATCGTCCTCCTGCTCCTTCTCGTTACGATCGTCGGCATTCCGATTTCGCTGGCCGGTCTCGTTCTCTTCGCGCTCCTCCTGTGGGTGACGTCGGTGTACGGAATGATCGTCCTCGGAACTGGACTACTCTCGCTCGCCGACGTCTCGAACCGCTGGGCCGCGCTCCTCGTGGGCGTCGCCGTCGTGGCGGTCCTGGATCTCGTCCCGTTCGTCGGGGCACTCGTCACCCTCCTCGTCCTCCTCGTTGGGCTCGGGGCGTTCGTCTCCGCGCTCCACAACCGCCGGGGTGACTCAGCTGACGGCGACTCGGCTGACCGCGGCTCGGGAATCAGATCCCGCGACACCGACGCGGCTCGGTAAGCTCGGATCGCGAGAACGCCCCTCGACTCTCCTGCCGCGGGCGGTCCGCAGTGCCGTACCTTCTTGATGCGGCCCCGCGTTCGGCCGGTATGTACGTCGCAGATCAGACGTGGCCCGAGCTCGGAGACTACGTCGCCGAGGAGTCGATCGCGATCGTCCCGCTCGGCTCGACCGAGCAACACGGGCCGCACCTCCCGCTCGCCACCGATCACCTCATCGCCGAGGGACTGGCCCGCGAAGCGGCCGACCGAACGGGGTTTCTCTGCACGCCGACGGTGACCGTCGGCGTCAGCCCGCATCACCGGCAGTTCCACGGGACGATGTGGGTCGACGCGCCGCAGTTCCGCGACTACGTCGAGTCGATGACGCGGAACCTCGCGTACCACGGTATCGACCGCGTCGTGTACGTCAACGCCCACGGCGGCAACGTCCAGCACCTCCGCGAGGTCGGCCGCCGACTCCGCGACGACGGGTCGATGTACGCGATCGAGTGGATGTGGGACGAGTCGATCCCCGACCTCGTCGACGAGGTATTCGAACATAACGGCCCCCACGGCGGCCCGAAAGAGACGGCGATGATCCAACACCTCGCGCCCGAACTGGCGCGCGAGGACCGGCTCGAAGCCGCTCGCGACGGCGGTGTCGTCGACCTCGATGCGGCCGCAGATCTGCTGCAGAAACACGGTGCACGAACGTTCTACGACGCGATCGAGAACTCCGACAACGGCGTGTTCGGCGATCAGACCGACGCGACTGCGGCGGTCGGCGAGGAGCTGTTCGAGGCGGCGGTCGACCAGCTCGTACAGCTACTCTCGTGGCTCGACGACCGACGCATCGAGGATCTGCTCGCTCCGGCTCACGTCGATCCACAGCCGGGCAGTCGACGGAGCGAGTGAACGTCGCCTCCGACGAAAAGCGAAATCAACGGGATCCGTTCGCACAGCGAAATCAACGACATTCGTACGGTGGAATCGACGGCGCGCTATCCAAAAGGGCTATTCCGACCCGCTCGTTCCGTTCTCGAACGACGCCGAGCCGTCGAACTCGACGTCGTCGAAGGATGCGAATGCGTCGCGGAAATCCGACTCGCTCAACTCTGCGAGCGTGTCGTCCATTTCGGCCCGAAGCGCTTCCATCCGTTCGGTCAGTTCGCGGTACTCGGTCTCGTCGTCGACGGAGACGTCGGGAGAAGATTCCAGCGCCGCCTTCTTCGAGGCGAGTCTGAAGAACTCCTGAGACCGCTCGTCGTAGTTTGCCCGCCGGAGCAACACCTCGACGAGTCCGTGGAGGTCGTCCTTGGTCACCGGTTTGACCAGGTAATCGTCGAACTGCATCTCGACGATGTCGACGTCGGGTTCGACCGCCGTGATCATCGCGACCTGCGTGTCCAATCCGCGCGCCCGCATCGCTTCGAGGACCTCGTCGCCGGTCAGGTCCGGCATTCGGCGGTCAAGCAGGACGACGTCCGTGCCCTCATCGACCAGTTCCAGTGCAGTTTTTCCATCCGTTGCCGTTTGCACCTCGTAGACGTCCGAGAGGTAGATGGCATAGAGTTCCGCCAAATCGGGCTCGTCTTCGACGACGAGGACCCGGGGTGTAGCGCCGTCCATTTCAATCCACCACCCCTCTCGAAGCCCGCCGTCTAAATTCTTGCCCTCAGTATATCGATTCTGATAGTCACCGCTCTCCACGCGAGTCACCCACGCCACGCGAACAGGAACGCGCCGCTCTGTGGGTGAGAAATGCGAAATCGTGGTGAGAATCGACGGGGTCGCCGACCACAGTACCGCTGTTGGGGGTCGTCCTTACAGGCGCTGGAGGTTCGTCGCTCGCGGGCCCTTGTCGGCCTGCTCGATGTCGAATTCGACTTCCTGACCTTCCTCGAGGTCTGGACCGCCGATGTCTTCCATGTGGAAGAAGACGTCCTCGTCAGAATCGTCGCTTTCGATGAAACCGTAACCGCCCGTGTCGTTAAAGAACGCAACCGTACCTTTCGCCATTGCGACCGGACCAACGCGGAGGCGATAAATAAGCCTTGTGTCGCAGAATCTGACCAGATACCCGAAGGTTCCTGTGGTTACTTGCCGTATTCTGCTGGATAGTCGCAGTCGGATCTACTCAGAGAGCCGCCCCGAGATACACCGCCGCGGCAGTCACGAACACACCCACTGCGAGCAGGCCGTAGTTCGCGATCGCGTTGTCCGCTCGCCAGAAGCCGAGCGTGTAGGTTCGCGTCGAGAACGGCCAAAAGAAGTTGACGCCCGCCGGAGTGAGCACGTCGCCGAGGAGGTGTGCGACCACGGTGACCGCGCCCAGTGCGAACCCGGCTACAGCGAGGGACACGCCGCCGAGAACCGTGTCGATAGGAAGTGAGCTTCCGCCGACACTCGCCGTTTCGAGCGCGAATCCCGCAGCTCCGAACGCGCCGCCGACAAGCGCCGCGAAGACGAGCGAGTGCGTCGGACCGCGGTGCGGGATCCCCGGAATCCGATGGTCCACGTCGGGAAGCATCGCCAGCGAGAGCATTGCACCGCCCGTAACGATCGCGAGACCCGCTTGGTCGATGGCGAGCAACACGAACGCGATCGGGGCGAAGACCAAGAGCGAGACGCCGTAATGGCCCTTCTGGTACATACTCGTGGCTGGTCGCGGGCACACAAAAGCGTCGTGACCGAGGGCTCGTAGCGAAGCGGAAAGACGCAAGTCGACCGGACGCCTACCCGATGTTGTGATCCGAAATCTCGCGCGCGACGTGCAGGCCTTCACCTCGAACGTCTTTCTCGTCACCGGCGACACGACGGCGCTCATCGACGCGGGCGCGAACTTCGATCTCGTTTCCCGCGTCGACGACCACGTCGACGACCTCGATCGGCTGTATCTCACGCACACCCATCCCGACCACGTGGAGAACGTCGCCGCCGTCCGCGACGCCTTCGACGTCGAAACGTGGGGCTACGATCCCGAGAGCGAGTACGTCGACAACGCGATCGACGACGGAGAGACGGTTCCGGTCGGCGACGACGACTACGAGGCGCTGTTCACGCCGGGGCACGCCCCAGACCACCTCTGCCTGTACGCGGCTTCCACCGGCGTCTGTTTCGCGGGCGATCTCGTCTTCGCGAACGGTTCGTTCGGCCGAACTGATCTGGCGGGCGGCGACCGGCCGACGCTCGTCGAGAGTATCGGCTCACTTCGAGAAGCCGTCAGCGAGAACCTCACCGCGCTCCACGTCGGTCACGGTCCCAGCGTCCTAGAGCGTCCGCTCGACGACGTCGAACTCGCGTATAGAGCGGCTCAAATGGGTTGATTTCGGGGCGACCTCGGACGATTTGACCCCAGAGCGACCTCAGACGAGTTGACTCCAGAGCGACCTCAGACGAGTTGATTCCGGAGTGACATCAGGTAATTCGACTTCGGAAAGAGGCTCGTCTTCGTACGAGACACCTCATCAGACGTCGGACGCGGCGCCGGGCGAGAGTCGCGCCTCGAACAGCCGCGCCTCGCAGTCGTTGCACGTGGCGGCAACGACCTCGTAGGACCGACAGCAGGACTCGACGGTTTCTTCGTCGAGCGCGACGCGGCCCGCACAGGACGGGCAGCGCTCCAGCCACAGCCGAAGTGCGCCCAGGAGTTCCAGCCGCGGTTCGGGGTTCAGATTGGCCCACGCGGTCGACCGCTCGCGGAGCACCGTATCGGCGGCGACGTCGGCGACGAACGCCGCGTCCGACTCCCACTTCGCGAGCGTCATCGATCCGGTCGTCGCGACGAAGGCGTTCGCGCGGCGTTCGGTCGTTAGTTCCGAGAGGTCTGTATCGAGGCCGGAGAACAATCGGGAGACGGATGCGGTGTCGGCATCGATCCGGTCGGATTGCTCGTGCCAGGACTCGCGAAACCGGGGCGTCAAACACAGGTCGTCAGCGCGTTCGTCACACGGTTCGAGGACGGACAGCGACAGCAGCGTTTCTTCGATCGCCCCGGCGTCGAGGTCGACGTCCGAATCGTGATGCGTCCCGAACAGCCGATGGATGCGCTCCGGGAGGTATCGCTTCGTGAGCGTCGGCGTTCCGGGTACCAGATACCCGCGGAAGTAGATGGCTGCGAGTCCGATTCCCGCGGCCGCGACGCCCAGCGGGATCCACACCGCTCCGACGGCAGCGGCCACCAGGGCCGTGATGGCGACGTTGATCGCGGTGCACGGCAGACAGCGGTTTTCACCGGTGTACTCGGGCCGTTTCAATCTGAACGTTCCGCCGTTGAGCGTGGTCATCGAGCGGGTCTGCGTTACAGGAACAGATAACTAATTGTCGATTAACCGCCCCGAATGACAGACTGTCTCCGGGGATCACGGTCGCACAATCTCCGAAGACTGCGGTCTCAAAAGAATTACCTAACATCGAGTAAATAGAATCCTATGGGAGTCGACTACGCCGAGTTACACGATCCGAACGCGGAGTACACGATGCGGGAGCTTTCCGGTGAGACGATGGGCGTGCGAGCGAAGCGCGGCGGCGGCCGCGACGTCGAGATCACCGACGTGCAAACGACGATGGTCGACGGCAACTTCCCGTGGACGCTCGTGCGCGTCTACACCGACGCCGGAATCGTCGGCACCGGCGAGGCCTACTGGGGCGCTGGCGTCCCGGAACTCATCAAGCGGATGACGCCGATGATCGTCGGCGAGAACCCGCTGGACATCGATCGGCTCTACGAGCACCTGATCCAGAAGATGTCCGGCGAGGGATCCGTCGAGGGCGTCACCGTCACTGCCATCTCGGGCGTTGAAATCGCGCTTCACGACCTCGCGGGTAAGATCCTCGACCTCCCGGCGTACCAGCTTCTGGGAGGGAAATACCGCGACGAGATGCGCGTCTACTGCGACTGCCACACCGAGGAGGAGGCCGACCCCGACGCCTGCGCCGACGAGGCCGAGCGCGTCGTCGAAGAACTGGGATACGACGCGCTGAAGTTCGACCTCGACGTGCCCTCGGGGCTCGAAAAGGACCGCGCGAACCGCCACCTCAGGCCGGGCGAAATTCGACACAAAGCGGAGATCGTCGAGAAGGTCACAGAGCGCGTGAAGGACCGCGCGGACGTCGCGTTCGACTGCCACTGGACGTTCTCGGGCGGGTCGGCCAAGCGGCTCGCGGCGGCGATCGAGGAGTACGACGTCTGGTGGCTCGAAGATCCCGTGCCGCCGGAGAACTTGGAAGTCCAAGCGGAGGTCACGAAGTCGACGACGACGCCGATCACTGTCGGCGAGAACAGGTATCGGGTGACCGAGGAGCGTCGCCTGATCGAGAACCAGGCGGTCGACATCATCGCGCCCGACCTCCCGAAGGTCGGCGGAATGCGCGAGACGCGGAAGATCGCCGACGTGGCGAATCAGTACTACGTTCCGGTCGCGATGCACAACGTCTCCTCGCCGGTCGCGACGATGGCCTCCGCGCAGGTCGGCGCGGCGATTCCGAACGCGCTCGCCGTCGAGTACCACTCCTACGAGCTGGGTTGGTGGGACGAACTCGTCGAGGAGACCGTCATCGAGGACGGTTCGATCGAGATCCCCGAGAAACCGGGGCTCGGTCTTACGCTCGATCTGGACGCCGTGGAGGGTCATATGGTCGACGGCGAGGAGTTGTTCGACGAAACGTAGTTTCGTGGAGCTCGCCGGACCGCGTCCGGCGGCGTTCGACTGAACGAAGCGAAGTCGGGCTCGCGGGGCTATGCTCCGCGGTGTTCGACGTAGTTTCGTCGGCTGTGTTTCGTAGTTATCCTGTCTCAGTCCGACTCATCACGGGCCGTGGCGTTCGGGTCGATACCGAGAGACCGGAGCGCGTCGGCGGTATCGTCGTAAGCCAGGCGGATCGTGTACCCAGCGACCAACTCCGCCGTTTCCCAGTCGCGTTCGGTCTCACAGCGTGCAGAGAGCAGCTGCAGCCCGTCATCGAGGGCTCCCGCCGTCTCTGTCCGGAGGTCCGAAAAGAGACTCTCCCGGCGCGCAGCGGCCTTCGCTCGCCGTCGTCCGAAGAAATCGACGAGTCGCGCGTGCGTCCGGAGCGAGACGAGCGGTCGACCGACCATCCCCCCGGCGACCCGTTCGATCGTCGACTCACGCCCGCGGAGATACGCGTGCATCGGTCCCGGCGGGCCGCCTCGCGGCGTCCACTCGGTGAGTTCGGCGGCGACCCGCTCGCGGTGCTCCGCCTCCTGGGCGACGACGGACTCGAACGCCGCGCGGGCGTCGTCGTCAGCGGCGTCAGCCGCCCACTCGGTGAACGTCGCTCGCGCGGCGCGCTCGCTCTCCGCCGCGGCGTCGAGTAGCGCCGTCGCCGTCACTTCGCCTCCGGACGCCGCGGCGAGGAAGTCCGAGGAACCGAGAAGCGCCAGTTCCTCGGCGTGCGCGGATTCGAGTCGGTCGCGGAGGTCGTCGGCCGTCGAATAGCTGTTCGATCCGCCATCGTTCTCACCGCTCATACCGTGTAGAATCCCTCGAAGCTATAGTAGCGTTTGCAAGTCTTCGCTCACTCGACCGCACGCTGTTGTGCGGTCGGATGAGAATCAGTTGCAACCGCTACGGTAATCGGTGTCGTCGGTGACCACGACGACTCGCGCTTAGTCGTCGTCCGCTGCGGCGGCGGCGTCGGTCGCGTCCTGCTCGATGCTCGGGGGATAGACGCCGCGGTCGAGTTTCAGATCGCTCTGCGGGCGGGCCATACACGTCAACGCGTAGTTCTCGCGCTCCTCGTCGGTGAGTCCTCGCGCCGCTGGCTGGGCGACGTCCCCCTCGATGATCTCCGCCGAACAGGCCAGACACATCCCGACGCGGCAGGAGTACTCCTGTGCGATCCCTTCTTCGATGCAGGCTTTCAGAATCGTCTGCTTGTCCGATACCTCGATCGCCTCGCCCGTGCCGACGAACTCGACGGTGTAGTCAGTCATACCTCGCCGTTCGACGGATCGATTCAAAACTCTTTGCGAAGCGCTCGCCCCCGGTGACCTCGATCCGAAGCGAATCGGGGGACTGGCAGTGACAGCTGTGTGACTCCATTCTTGCCGTCGAACGCCGCGCTCCCGTAGTCGAACACCGTCGCTCGCTACTCCTCCAGTTCTTCCGCCTGCGATCGAACGGTCATCACCGGGACCTCGGCGGTCCTGACGACTTTCTCCGCGACGCTCCCGAGGAGGAAGCGCCCGACACCGGTCCGCCCGTGCGTTCCCATCACCACGAGGTCGACCCCCTCGTCAGCGGCGTACTGGACGATCGTTCGGTGGGCGATCCCGGTCTGTACGGACGTTTCGACAGTCACACCGGCGGCCTCGGCTTCTTCGACCACACGGTCGACAGCCTGATTCCCCTCCTCGCGGAGCGCCTCGACGACGATGTCCGAACCGACTTCCATCGCCGAGTACGCGCCGGTGTCGATGACGTACAGCGCGTGGAGCGTCGCGCCGTACTGTTTGGCGAGTTCGATGGCGTGCTCGACCGCCCCCTCACTGGCGGCGCTCCCATCCGTCGGAACGAGGATTTTATCGTACATCGCGTGTTAACGTACGTCATCGGGGGTTTAGAAACTACCCGTGACTCTCGCCACGTGAAACGCGCAACTGGTGTTCCCACTCGTCGGCGATGAGACGCGAGTCGTTCGCCGTCAGTGCCGGATCGGCCACACGCCGTCAGTTCCGTACGATCACCCGTCGACGACGGTCGGATCGATCACTCGTCGTCGGGAGTGGGTTGGTACGTCCCCGGCGCGTTCGCGGCCGTCATCTCGTCGGGGTCGTCGCCGCGGAATCGAAGAATCGCTCGCTCGCACGCTTGGAGTGCGTCGACGCGCTCCGTTTCCCCGTCGAGCGGGACTGTCTCCACGACGGTCCACGATTCCGCGTCCGCCTCGAAGGCGAGTCCCTTTACCCAGGTCTCGGCGGCGACGAGGAGGCCGGACGCCCGCCCCTCGTCCTCGATCGGAACGGCCAGTTCCAGTGCCTCGGCCGCGTTGAGTTGTACCAGTTCCTGTGGGTTCAACGGCCGCGCTGGCAACGAATCGACGACACTCATACGTCGACTTGCGGGAGGACGCCGCTTGTGGGTTGTGATTGTCGTTGCCGGGGCATCGAATCCCTCGTCGAATCGAACCCCTCGTCGAATCGAGTCCCCCGTCCGGTCGAGTCGCGATCTGCCGAACCGACGCCGATCACAACACTTCTACCCTCCGGGTGGTCACAGCCTCGTATGTCGCGCGAGGGCGACGTCGAGTCCGAGGGTTCCGAGCGGCGGCGCGCCCCGTTCGCCGCTGCATCCGTCGGGCGTGATCCCGTCGTTGTCGCAGTCTTCGCACTCTCGCTCGTCGGGTTGGCGCTCCGAGTTATCCGCCTCGGCGAGCGGCCGTTCCACTGGGACGAGGCCCGCGTCGGCTACTGGACGCTCCGCTATCTGGAGACCGGTGCCTACCAGTATCGGCCCGTCGCGGGCGGCCCCCTTCTCTACCTCCTCGATCGAACCCTGTTCGACGTCGTCGGCGTCTCCGAGCGTGTCGCCAGACTCCCGGTCGCGCTGTTGGGCTCGGGTCTCCCGCTCGTCGCACTGCTCTTCCGCGACCGTCTCGACGACGCGGAGACGGTGTTGTTCGCCGCGCTGCTGGCCGTCCACCCGTTCCTCCTCTACTACTCGCGATTCCTCCGCGGCGACGTGCCGCTCGCGCTCTTCGGTCTCGCGTTCGTCGGGTTCGCGGTCCGGGCGTGGGATCGCGGGAGTCGCCGCGACGCCTACGCCGCGGCGGTCGCGTTGCCGCTCGCCGCGTCGGCGTCGGGGTTCGTCGCGGGCTACCTGCTCTGTTGGCTCCTCGCGTGGGCACTGGTCATCGACCAGCGGAGCGTCGCCGCGGACCGCGGTTCGAGCGCCCGCGCGACGCTCGCGGAACTCCGGACGCGGCTGTCGGGGTCCGCGACTCCCGCCGCCCGCGCCGGGCTTCTCGCGACCGGCGTGACGGCGTTTCTGTTCGCACCGCGGTCGGGCCCCGGCGTCGACGTCGGCCTCTACGATCCCGCGACGGTGCACCTGGCACTCTACGCGGGCACCGTCGGTGCCGTCCGTCAGTTCGTCGGTGTTCGAATCGTTCACCGCGGCCCCGACGGGGTTCACGCGTTCATTCCGCATCTCGGCGATGCGGTCAGGCTTCTCGTCTCGCTCGCACTCCCGGTGCTCGTATTGGGCGTCGGAACGGCGCTGTGGGCGCGATACGGCACTTCCCGCCGACCACTCGTCGAGGGCGTCGGCTACTGGGGTCTGGCGGCGATCGTTGTCTTCCCGACGGTATCGGAGGTTTCGGCCCCGTGGACGCTCGTGCACGTGATCGCGCCGATGTGTCTGCCCGCGGCGGTCGGTCTCGTGGCGGTCGTTCGCCGGGGATTCGCTGCCGCCTCGGTCGCGGGTGATGACGCACCGCTATCGACGCCCGACGTCGACGCCGGAACCGTCGTCGCCCTCGTGCTCGTCGTCGTCGCGGTCGCCGCGCAGATGGGTGCCGTGGCGGCTGCTGGTGTCTACGGGCCGTCCGACCGGAGCAACGAACTGGCGCAGTTCGCCCAACCCGCCGACGACCTCGAACCGCTGGCGGCCGCCGCGGGAAACGTCGCGGACGACGATCCCTCGACCATAGAAGTGCTGTACGTCGGCTCGGCCTACTATATTCCGAACGAGCGCACGACGCTCAGCCCACCGGTCGGCGACGCGTGGGGTAACCGCCTCCCGCTGCCGTGGTACTTCGAGTCGACGGGTGCCGACGCGGCGAGCACAGAGAACGTAACGACGTTCGACGCCGCGTACGGAACCGAGTCGGTGCCGCCGATCGTCGTCGCCGATCCGGATCACCGCGCCGCACTCTCCGAACGGCTCGGGGCCGAGTACAACGCATCGACGTACCGACTCGGGCTGTGGAACCGAGAGGTCACGGTGTTCGTTCGAGAACGGGTTGCGGGCTGACTCCGGTGAAGCGTGGCACTGATGGGACTATCTCAGCGCGTGAGAAGAAAAGAGACGCAGAGAACCGAGATCCGCTCAGCGGAA
>NZ_VJXQ01000001.1:316555-395360 GCF_007655485.1 Halobellus captivus | reverse complement strand
GCGAACCCCGTCGGCGACTTCCCCGAGAGGAGTCCCTGCTCGGCGGAGACGTCGATGATCTCCGTCGCCTTCGATTGCACTTCTTCGCTCAGCCCCAGCGACGAGGCGAAGCGCGGGACGAACTGCTTGGGATCGACGGGCTTCAGTTCGAGCCCGAGTTCCTGGGAGATGTAGCGGTACGTCCGACCGATCTCCTTCTGGGGGACGCGCGAGACCTCGGCGACCTCGTCGAGCGATCGGGGGATGCCCTCCTGACGGCAGGCGGCGTAGAGCGCAGAGGTGGCGACGCCCTCGATGGATCGACCCCGAATCAGATCCTCGTTGAGCGCGCGCCGATAGATGACGGAGGCGACTTCGCGTACCGAGCGCGGCACGCCCAGCGCGGAGGCCATCCGATCGATCTCCGAGAGCGCGAACTGGAGGTTGCGCTCGCCCGCGTCCTTCGTCCGAATTCGCTCCTGCCATTTCCGCAGGCGGTGCATCTGCGAGCGCTTCCGCGAGGAGATCGATCGACCGTAGGCGTCTTTATCCTTCCAATCGATCGTCGTCGTCAGCCCGCGGTCGTGCATCGTCTCCGTGATCGGCGCGCCCACGCGGGACTTCGACTGCCGTTCGGAGTGGTTGAACGCCCGCCACTCGGGCCCGCGGTCGATTTGCCGCTCGTCTAACACCAGTCCACAGTCGTCACAGACCAACTCACCCTGGTCCGCGTCCGTGACGATGTTTTCGGACTCGCATTCGGGGCAGACGACCTGCTCGTCGCCTGTTTGTTCGGTCTCCTGCTCTCGCTGGCGCTGACGACGCGAACGTTCCATTATAAGGTTTGTGGTGAAGGGCGAATTTAAACCTTTGTAACAGAATACTGATTTGTCGGGCGTCAAACTCCACAATCGGTATATGTGAGCGGCGCTCGAACGGGTGATATGCGCCTCGTCGCACTCGTCGTCCTGCTGCTTGTCGCCTCGGCAGGTTGTCTCGCGGGCGTTCCCGCCTCGGACGGCGAGTCGACACCCCGGTCGACGGCCGCGGGCCCGGTCGTTCAGACGATCGATCCGTCGGCGGACGGCGTCCGTGTGACGGTCACGGAGGTCGTCGACGGCGACACGGTCCACGTCGCGCACGAGAACGGATCGCGCGAAACCGTTCGACTGCTCGGCGTCGACACGCCCGAAACCTTCTCCCCGAACGATCCTGCAGACTTCGAGGGCGTCCCCGGCACTGCCGCGGGCGTCGAGTGCCTCGGACGCGCGGGTGAGGCGGCGTCGGCCTACGCAGTCGATCGATTAGCGGGCGAAACCGTCACGCTCGTCTTCGACGAAGAATCCGATCGACGCGGCTACTACGGCCGACTGCTCGCGTACGTCTACGTCGACGGCGAGTCGTTCAACCACGCGCTTCTCCGGGAGGGCCACGCCCGCGTGTACCCCAGTACCTTTACCGAACGTGAACGATACGAGCGGACCGAAACCGAAGCGCGCGACGCACGGCGCGGTCTGTGGTCGTGCATCGATCACCCAGGCGCGGCGACCTCGTCGCCGACATCGACGTTGACGCCGTTAGCCGACGGCGGCGGGCCGCTCGCCGTCGCCGACATCCACGCCGACGCCGAGGGCAACGACAACGAGAACCTGAACGACGAGTACGTGGTCTTCCGAAACGTCGGTGCCGACGAACTCGACCTCTCGGGGTGGACGGTCGTCGACGCGGCCGATCACACGTACACGTTCCCCGAGGGGACGACGCTCGCCCCCGACGCGGAACTCACGCTCCGTACCGGGTCCGGTACCGACACCGGTTCGACCCTGTATTGGGGCGCAGAGCGGGCGATATGGAACAACGACGGCGACGTCGTTATCGTCGGCGACGCCAGCGGGGCTACGGTCCTCCGCCGGTCTTACTGAGTTGGCACCTGTTCAGACCGTTTCGAGAGTCCCATTGAGCCACCACCGCATCCGGGCGTCTGATAACGGAAGCTATAGCCGGAGTGGAGGTGTAGTCGATCGTGAAATGTCGTGGTATCTCCTGATACTCGCCGGGATATTCGAGATCGGCTGGGCGATCGGACTCGAATACTCCGACGGTCTCTCGAAGCCCGTTCCGACGCTCGCCACCGGCGTCGCACTCGTGATTAGTATGGTATTGTTGGCACAGGCCGTGAAGGATCTCCCCATCGGCACGGCGTACGCCGTCTGGACCGGAATCGGAGCGGTCGGAACGGCCTCGCTTGGGATCGTGCTCTTCGACGAACCGGCGAGTCTCGTCCGTATGGGGTTCATCGGCCTCATCGTGGTCGGTATCGTCGGCCTTCACGCCGCGTCGGGCGGTCACTGACGCCCACCGTTCTCGGAGCCGGGTTTTTGTATTCTCGAGGAGAATCCACCCGCAATGAGACCGATCGTCGCGCCGCTCGGGATCGACGGAGTGATGGCGATAGCGGCCACGGAGGGACATCCCTGATGGCGACGAAGTCCGCGTTGGAGACCCAACTCGCCGTCGTCGCGGGGTTCGAAGAGCCGCGGGCGGATCTCGAACAGTATCCCACCCCGCCGGAGTTGGCGGCGCACGTCGTTCACATCGCGGATCTGAACGGCGACGTCGAGGACCGTCTCGTCGTCGACCTCGGAACCGGGACGGGGATGTTGGCGCTGGGTGCCGCGCTCCGGGGTCCCGCTCGGGTCGTCGGCGTCGACATCGACCGGTCGGCGTTGCTGACGGCCGTCCGGAACCGCCGACGCGTCGGGACGCGCACGCCGATCGATTGGGTCCACGCGGATGCGACCCGCGCGCCGCTGTGCTCCGACCGACGGACTACGATCCTGATGAACCCGCCGTTCGGCGCACAGCGGGGGAACGAGCACGCCGATCGGGCGTTTCTCGAAACCGCGGCGTCGATCGCCGACGTCTCCTACTCCGTGCACAACGCCGGTTCGCGGGAGTTCGTCGAGTCGTTCGCGTCCGACCGCGGCGGCGAGGTGACGCACGCGTTCCAAGCGACGTTCGCGCTCGAACGGCAGTTCGACTTCCACGAGGCCGACAGCGAGGAGATTGACGCCGAAGTGTACCGCATCGAGTGGTCCGGACGCGCAGACGGCGAGTAGCGCGATCCAAGCGGTCGGTCACTCGTACGTTTCCTTTTCGAGTAACTGCAGTCGCGTGCCGTCATAGGAGACGAAGACCCGGGAGTCGTTTCGCGTGAACGTCAGTCCGTCGAGCGTCATCGACTCGTTGCGCGCGGGGATCTGCGCGCTGAGGGAGTCGTTCCCGTGATCGACGCGCAAGAGGTACCGACTCTCGGTCGGGACGACGGTCACGTTCCGACCCGCGAGCGTCGGTGCCGCGGTGACGGGGTCGGAGGTGTACACGACCCGTCCGGAGTCGCTATCGCCGAGTGCGACCCGGTAGGCGGTCTCGTTGCCCACCACGTCCCACCCGTCGCGCTGGGCGTACACCGTGTCGCGCCACCCCACGCCGCCGAGTCGGACGGCCACCTGGCCGTCGAAGTCGAGTCGCCCCTTCGAGACCGCGGTCGTCCAGATGCCGCGCTCCTCGCTGCGGACGATGACGCCGGAGGTGTTGACGGCGGTCGTCTCGCCGAACGCTTCCACCTCGATCGCCGAGACGAGTCCGTTTTCGACGTCCTCGGCGTACGTGACCTCGTAGTCGCGGATCGTCCATTCCTCGCCTGGGAGGTCGCCCGAATCGGCGGTGAAGAGGTTCGCCGGAACCGCGGGCCCCGCGAGCGCGGCCGTCGAGAGCAGGAGGATCACGGCGGCGACGTGCCAGTGGCGGACGACGACGCCGTCGCCGGATTTCGTCCGGTCGCCAGTGGCGCTCCGTGCCTCGCTGTCGTCCGCGACCCCCCACGTGAACAGCGGGTCGTCGCGGGCGACGACGGCGAACGCGATAACGAGCGCCAGCGCCGAAACGAGGACGACGCCGACGGCCCGGTACAGCACGTACGTCTCGCCCCCGCGGAACCAGTAGACCGCCCACAGCGACTGCTCGACCGAGAACAGCAGCGCCCCGAGCCAGAGGCGTCCGGCGCTCGGCCTGTTCGCCGACGTTCGGCCCCGGACGATCACCAGGCCGACGAGAACGCCGATAAGCAACCCGAGCGCGTGCCCCTGAATGGCGATATCCGCCCACCACGGCGTGACGTAGCTGGGTCGACCGCTGGCGGTGATGACCGGCGTGAGTAGAGAGTTGTACACCAAGCGGAGCGCGCCGCCCCCCGCGAGCGCGATCACCGTTCCGAGCGGATAGTTGACGAGTGCGACCCCCGCGAACGCGAAGACGACGCCGGAGAAGCCGATGATCGGCCCGATCGCGAAGATCGAGGTGAGAAGTCCGACGACGAGTACGGCCGCCGGGAAGGCGACGAACGCTCGGGCATAGGGGTTCGACCGCAGCGTGGCGAACGACTGCGAACCGCGCTTCCGCGGAAAGTGGCCCCACGCGTACTCGGCCAGCGGGGCCAGCGTGAGCGTCCCGACCAGGTTGCCGACGAGGTGTCCGGGACCGCCGTGTGAGAACGCCGCGCTCGCGATCCCGAGCGGGTAGAAGTACGACCACGCTCGAAACGGGACAGTCACAGGCGTGTACCAGTGTTCGTATCCGCCCTGTAGGAAGAGATAGACGGCGAGTACGAATCCGGCGGAGACGACCGTTCCCCACGGAACTCCGAGGACGAACCGCCGACGCAGCCTCGCTCCCCGATTCGATGATCGATCGAGAAACAGCACCACCGCGATCGAGGCGGCGATCGCCGCCACGACGGCCGAGCGTTGGAGAACGTCGACGGGGAGGGAATCCATCGTCAGTGTGGAGTAAACGAGCGGTAAAGAAACTACGCCGTCCGGCGATCGGACGGGACTAACGGCCGGGTTCGCTTCGGTAAGCCGAGGCTACGGTGCTTAGAGCTTTCCTTCGGCGTCTTTGGCCAGTTCTTCCATCCGTTTGCCTACGCGTCCAGCGTTCGAGAATTCGTCCTCGCTCATCGCGGTCGCGAGCGCGTTTCCGAGCACGAAGACGGCGTGTTTGTGCTCGCTCTTGGACTTGTGAACGTGTGAGGGGTCGACGTCGAGGTTGTCGTACTTCTCGAAGATCCTCTCGTCGACGTCCTCGCGCGCGCCGAAGTTGTCTCTGATGATGACCATCTGTTCGTGCAGTTCCAAGAGCTCGTCTTTGTGCATAGACGTGGATACGCGAGAGGCCAATTTAAGGATTATTGGTGGCTTCTGACACAGTCAGAAGACGTACTCGTCCTCGTGACCCATCATCCCGTCGTCTTCGAAGCGGTCGTCTCCCTCGATCGGGCCGCTCGTCTTGAAGGCTCGTAGACCGGTCGAGAGCAACTCCTCGATGGCCTCTTCCCGGTTGACGAACTCGCCCTGGTCGACGAGTTGTGCGATCTGCATCTCGAGGTGTTCGGGAACGTTGATATTCACCTTGGGCATTTGAACGTCAGGGGGTTTGGATCGGGGTTATTTAAACCCTGCGGCGGAGTTTCAGTGTTTTGGAAACTCTCGTTTGGGAAAGGTGTACCTGATTTTCTTAATCTATGCATAATTATTCTTTTATCCGCCATAACTATCGCCTCCGTATCAATTCTCGGTGCACATTGTGCCCGCAGGATTCAGGGGCTTCGACCCGGGAATACACAGGTTACACGGGTCTCGGCCCGCGGGTACGGGTCGTCACGCTCACGTATCTCGAACCCGTGGCACTGGTATGGACGACGTCACCGACCTCTACCGGGAGTACGGCGACAGCCGACTCCCGCCGGGGCAACGTGAATTCGACGACTTCCCGGTCCTCTCGAAGGGGGGCACGCCGTCGTGGACGCCCGACGCGTGGTCGTTCGACGTTTGGGGAGCCGTCGACGACGAGTTGACGTTCGACCTCGAAACGTTTCGAGCACTGCCGTCGACGACGCAGCGACAGGATTTCCACTGCGTTACGGGCTGGAGCAGGTTCGATTGCGAGTTCGCGGGCGTGTCGTTTCCGACCATCGCGGAGCGGGCGGGCGTCTGCGACGACGCGGTCCACGTGCTGTTTCACGCCCTCGACGGATACACCACCGACCTCCCGCTCTCCGACTGTCTCCGCAAAGAGGTCCTGTTCGCCTACGAACTGGACGGGGAACCACTCCCGGAACCGCACGGTGGGCCACTGCGCGTCGTGACCCCGCACAAGTACGCCTACAAAGGGGCGAAGTGGGTCGATGGCGTCGAGTTCCTGACCGAGACTGAGCGGGGCTACTGGGAACAGCGCGGCTACTCGGCGACGGCTAACCCGTGGAACGAGGAGCGATACGGTTGATCGAGGAGTAGTATGATTGATCGAGGAGCAGTATGATTGACCGAGGGGCGAGATGATCGGTTGAGAAGCGACACAATTGATAGAGGAGCGGTATGCTCGCTTGCGACGCTGCACGGTCGACCGCAGTTTCGATTTCGTGTCTCCAGTTTGTCCGATATGTCCCAGGTTTGTCGAGCCAGTTCCCGTTCGTCGAACCACTCTCCAGTTCGTCGGACGTGTGACCAACGGCCGCGCCGCGCCTGGCACCGCTATAGTCAAATAAAAGAGCGTGGCGTCCGCAGGTCCGGTAATGGAATCGTTGCGGACCGACGCGACGGGAAACGAACTTGTCAGTCGGTCGGTCCCAATCGCGGCGCCGTCGTTTCGCGCGGTCCTCCGCGAAGCCGACGCACCGCGGACCGTCTGGAGCGCTCCCGGGGAAGCGACCGTCGTCGGAAGCGGCGCGGCGGCGACGCTGACCGCGCGCGGACCCGACCGGTTTACGTCGATCCGCGAGGCGGCGGAGTCGCTTTTCGCCTCCGGCGACGTCCACGCCGGAACTGAAGCCGCTCGGCCGCGACTGTTCGGCGGGTTCGCCTTTCACGCCGGTGGCAGTTCGGGGTCGCCGTGGGAGGATTTCCCTGGGGCTCGGTTCGTCTTCCCGCGCGTGCAGGTCACCTGGACGGACGACGACGCGTGGCTGACTGTCAACGCCGTCGGACCGGACGCCAGCCCCGAGACCGTCGAAACCCGGCTCGACGAAGAGCGCGAGCGAATCGAGTCGCTGTCGACGGACGAACCGGTCGTCGACCCGCCCGGCGTCCGCACCCGTCGACGGATCACCGCCCGCGACGACTGGCGCACCGGCGTCGAGGCCGCGGTGGCACGGATTCGGTCGGGCGACCTTCAGAAGGTCGTGCTGGCGCAGGCGCTCGACGTCGACCTCGAACGCGACCTCTCGCTACCGGACGTCCTCTCGAGACTGGGTCGGACCTATCCGGAGTGCTATCGGTTCCTCGTCGAGCCCGATCCGGCCGAGTCGCGGCCGCAGTCCTCTTTCTTCGGCGCGACGCCCGAACGGCTCGTCTCGCTCCGGGGACGGACCGTCGAGACCGACGCGCTCGCGGGGACGACCGGCCGCGGGGAGACGCCCGCCGAGGACGAGTGGCTGGCCCAAGAGCTCGCGCGCGACGAGAAGAACGCCCACGAGCACGACCTCGTGGCCGAAACGATCGAAGCACAGCTCTCCCCCTTTGCCGGGACCGTCAGCGCCGGGTCCCGTCGGATCAAGCGTCTCGCGACCGTTCAGCACCTCTGGACGCCGATCACGGCGACGCTCGATCGCGACGAACACGTGCTCTCGCTGGTCGAAGCGCTCCATCCGACGCCCGCAGTCGGCGGCCTCCCGCCCGAGCAGGCGCTCAAGACGATCCGGGAGACCGAACCGTTCGACCGCGGCTGGTACGCCGCGCCCGTCGGCTGGATCGACGCGGCGGGGTACGGGACGTTCGCCGTGGCGCTCCGCTCGGCGGTCGCTCGCGGCGATGCGGCGACGCTGTTCGCGGGCGTCGGCATCGTCGCCGACTCCGATCCCGACCGCGAGTGGGACGAAGTACAGCTGAAGTACCGGCCGATACTCGACGAACTCGAACGGGGCGATGAATGAGCTCCGGAGAGCCGCCCCGCGATCCCAACCGCAACACGCTGTGGGCACGCGCGTTCGTCGACGAACTCGTCGCCGCCGGGGTCGACGCGGTCTGTATCTCCCCTGGTAGCCGCTCGACGCCGTTGACGGTCGCCTTCGCCGGACACGACGACGTGCACGTCTTTTCGCACCTCGACGAGCGGTCGTCGGCCTACTTCGCGCTCGGCCGCGCGCGCCGGACCGGCGAGGTGACGCCGCTCGTCTGCACGTCGGGCACCGCGGCCGCGAACTACCACCCGGCGGTGATCGAAGCCTCCCGATCCCGGGTCCCGTTGCTGCTTCTGACGGCCGATCGCCCGCCCGAGATCAGAGATTCCGGTGCCAATCAGACCATCGATCAGGAGAAGCTCTACGGCGACGCCGTGCGCTGGTACCGCGACGTCGCCGAACCGGAGGCGACGTCGCGAAAGCTCCGGTCGCTCCGGACGACCGCCGCCCGCGCGGTGGCCAACGCCGCGGGAACGCCAGCGGGGCCGGTCCATCTCAACTTCCCGTTCCGGAAACCGCTGGAACCGACGCCCGTCGAGGACGACGTCCCGGCGGACCTCCCGCCGCTGGCGACCGACGGTCGCGACGGCGGAGAACGGCCGTTCGTCGAGACGACGGGGGGCGTCCCCGAACTCGGCGACGACGCGCTCCGAAAACTCGCCGAGGCCCTCTCGGAACCGCGGGGGCTGCTCGTCGTCGGACCGACCGACGCGCCGGGAGTCGATCCCGAATCCGTCGCCGCCTTCGCCCACGCGAGCGGCTTCCCCGTGCTCGCGGACCCGCTCTCCGGCGTTCGATACGGCGGGCTCGTCCGCACGACGCCGGTCATCGGCGGCTACGATAGCTATCTCGGCGACCGCGTCCGCGAGGCGTGGCCGGACCCGGACGTCGTCGTCCGCGTCGGGGCGTCGCCGACGTCGAAGCCGCTGCGGAAGTACCTCGCCGCAGTCGATGCCCGACAGTACGTCGTCGACCCGGCGGCTGGCTGGCGCGAGGCGGAGTTCACGGCGACCGACCTCGTCGTCGCAGACCCGTCTCGATCCCTCGGCCGCCTCTCTCGACTTCTCGCCGCACCTGGGAAACAGTCGTGGCGGGAGCGGTGGACGGAGGCGGACACAGTCCACCGAGCCGCATTCGAGGAATCAGAGGACTTCTGCGAGGGTCGGATTCTCGCCGACGTCGTCGACCTCGCGCCCGACCCGTCGACGCTGTTCGTCTCGAACTCGATGTCCGTCCGCGACCTCGACCGATTCGGCGCGCCGACGACGGCGTCAATCACCGCGCTGGGCAACCGCGGTGCGTCGGGAATCGACGGCATCGCCTCGACCGCGCTGGGTGCCGGGTCGGCGACGACGGACGATCTGACGCTCGTGACCGGCGACCTGGCGTACTACCACGATATGAACGGATTACTGGCACTCGGTCGGTGCGACGTCGAGGCGACGATCGTCCTCATCAACAACGACGGCGGCGGCATCTTCGGTATGCTCCCGATCGAGGCGTACGATCCGCCGTTCACTGCCCAGTTCGTGACGCCGCACGGACTCGACTTCGCGCCGACCGGTGACCTCTACGATCTCTCCTTCGCGCGCGTCGCGGGCGAGGATCGAGCGGGGTTCCGCGACGCCTACGCCGAAGCGACGGCGAGCGAGGGATCGCACGTCATCGAGGTGCGGACGGACGCCGACGCGAGTCACGACGTTCGGTCGCGACTCCGCGAGGCGGCGATCGAACGGGTCGTCGAGTCGACGACTTGAGGACGGGACGGGTCGGCGGAAACGAATCTTTTTGCGGACTCCGGGCGCGCTTCCGATATGGTTTCAGAACTCTTCGATTCGACGCGCTGGGAGCAGGTCGACGGCGCGGACGCGTTCGACGACATCACGTATCACCGCGCGGTCGACGAGCGCGCGGTTCGAATCGCCTTCGACCGACCGGAGAAGCGGAACGCCTTCCGACCCGGAACCGTCGACGAACTCTACGCCGCGCTCGACGACGCCCGCAAGCGGGCGGACGTCGGCTGCGTGCTCCTCACCGGAAACGGGCCGTCCCCGAAAGACGACGGTTGGGCGTTCTGCTCGGGGGGAGACCAGTCCGTTCGCGGCGACTCCGGGTACGAGTACCGCGACGGCGACGAAGCCGACGAGGGCGACGATCCGCTCGTGCGTGAGGCCAAGGCCGGGCGGCTCCACATTCTGGAGGTCCAGCGACTCATTCGGTTTATGCCGAAGCCCGTCATTGCCGTCGTCCCGGGATGGGCCGTCGGCGGCGGGCACTCGCTACACGTCGTCTGCGACCTGACGCTCGCCTCCGAGGAGCACGCAAAGTTCCTCCAGACCGATCCCGACGTCGCGTCGTTCGACGGCGGCTTCGGCTCGGCGTATCTCGCAAAGCAGGTCGGACAAAAGAAGGCCCGCGAGGTGTTCTTCCGCGGGAAGACCTATTCTGCAACAGAGGCGGTCGAGATGGGAATGGCGAACGAGGCGATCTCCCACGCAGACCTCGAAGATGTCGCCCTCGAATGGGCCGACGAGATCACCAACAAATCGCCGACGGCGATCCGGATGCTCAAGTACGCGTTTAACCTGACGGACGACGGGCTGGTCGGCCAACAGGTCTTCTCGGGCGAGGCGACGCGACTCGCGTATATGACCGAGGAGGCCCAGGAGGGTCGCGACGCGTTCTTGGAAAAGCGAGACCCGGACTTCTCCGGATATCCGTGGCACTACTAGATACCACCTTTTTACTGCGGAGGGGTCCGCAGGACCCCTCCGCGCAAAAACCTGGAGGGAAAAATATCCCGCTCGTTCGGCCTTCAGCCTCACCTCGCGGTGAACGCCGCGCTACGCGCGGCGACGCGCCCCCGTTTGTGGTGTTCTCACTCCATCGATTCTCTGATCGTCGTCACTGGGATCGGCGACGTGCGGATCACGCTCTTCGCCACACTTCCGATCAGCAGCTCTTCGAGTCGGGACTGACCGTGGAGCCCGACGACGATCAGGTCCGCGCCATACTCTTGTGCTGCCTTGACGACCATCTCGGCGACGGGGCCCACGGCGACTCCCGTCTGCACTGATACGCCGTATTCGCCTGCGATTTTTTCCGCGTCTGTAAAGAGTTCTCGGGCGTGCTCTTGGCGCTCTTCGAGCCACTCATCCCACAGTCCGGGATGATCGCCCCAGCCGATCGCCGCGGTGTCGTCGGTGGCTTTGTCCACGACGAACAGCGTCGTTATCGTGGCGGAGTCGAACTCCGAACACGCGTATCGAAGCGCGTCTTTCGAGAGCGGAGTACCATCGAAAGGAACTAAGACGTGACTCGGCATACGGAGTCGTTTCCGGCTGTCCGCTTTGTTAGGCTCCTCCGTCTCAGAATAATTTGCTGCATATCGTATTCCTACCGCACCAGCGGTTTCGCCCGGACTGAACGCCTCCCGAGGTACGATAGCCATACTTCGTACACCTCCCTTTTCGGTGTCGGGTCGCGCGAAGCCCGACTGCTCTTTACGGCGACCCGTGAGTCGCTGGTGGAGAAGCGAGACGGAAATGCCGTCTCGCCCGGTTCGTAGATACTCAACTCAGAGTGGACATCAACTCAGCGTATCCGATAGCGTTCGCTCGAGCGTATAGCCGTCTAAAAAATCGAAATTGTCGCCTGTCGCTGTGAGCGACAGGAGCGTCTCGGTATTACTGCCGGACGACGTTCGCCGCGCGAGGCCCCTTGGGCGAGGACTCGATGTCGAACTCGACCTCAGTACCTTCCGTGAGGTCTTCGCCGCCGACATCCTCCATGTGGAAGAAAACGTCTTCGTCGTCGTCGAGGTCGCCGTCGTCCGTCGAAATGAAACCGTAACCGCCTGTGTCGTTGAAGAAATCAACCTTACCGTGTGCCATTACAACCAAACGGAGGGTCGAGTGAGGGATAACCCTTGCGAGGGTCGAGGTACCACGACTCCCTACACTGCATTCGACGTCCGTTCCACCGACAGACACGTGTACGTAGCGTTGACTGACGGTGAACGGAGCGTTGGCTGACAGGTGAACGTAGCATCGAAATTACTCTTCGTGACGGGTTCTATGATGCGCTCATACATCACCACCCATACAAATTGCCAGTCAACGCAGAGACCACTCATCCGCGACCATACCGCAAAGTGAGGCCAGTGGCCGAACGAGCGGCCTTTTCCTCCAGGTTTTTGCGCGGTGGGATCCGCAGCGGCACGACACGGTGCGCCGCGAGGGACAGCGCGGAAAAGGTAGTGCGGAAGCTTCATGCGCCTGCCCGTCGCAGAGGGAACAATGAGTACGCAGGAAGTCACGAAACGGCAGGCGTGGGTGATGGCCGCGCGCCCGCAGACCCTCCCGGCGGCGGCGTCGCCGGTGATCGTCGGGACGGGGCTCGCGATCCACGACGGCGTGTTCGCCGCTCTGCCCGCGCTCGCGGCACTTGTCGGTGCCGGGCTCATCCAGATCGGAACCAACTTCGCGAACGACTACTACGACCACGTTCAGGGGGCCGACACGGACGCGCGCGAGGGGTTCACGCGCGTGACGGCTGGAGGACTCATCGATCCGGAGACGGTCAAGCGCGCGATGTATCTCACGTTCGCGGCGTCGATTCTCCTCGGCACCTATCTGGTCTACGTCGGCGGCGCACCGATTGTCGTGATCGGCCTGCTCTCGGTCGCCTCGGGGATTGCCTACACCGGGGGACCGTATCCCCTCGGCTACCACGGGCTCGGAGATCTGTTCGTGTTCGTGTTCTTCGGTCTCGTCGCCGTTACCGGGACATACTACGTGCAAGCGGCCGCAGCGCTCGCTGAGCCGCTTTCGATCGGGGTACCGCCGGGGACGATTCCAGCCACTGCGCTCGTCGCCGCCCTGCCGGTCGCCGCGCTCTCGACCGACATCCTCGTCGTGAACAACGTCCGCGACAAGGAGGAGGACGCCACGACGGGCAAACGGACGCTCGCGGTCCGGTTCGGCTACGGCGTCGCCCGCGCGGAGTTCGTCGCGATGCTGGGACTGGCGTACGCCGTTCCGCTGTGGTTCCTGCAGCGGCCGGAGTTCACCGCCGCCGTGGCGCTCCCCTATCTTACGCTCCCGCTCGCAGCCAGCATCACGCGGACAATGCTCGGAGAGACGGCTGGCGAGGTCCTGAACCCGACATTGGAGCGAATGGGTCGGCTGCTCGCCGCCTACGCCGTCCTGTTCGCCGTCGGCCTCTCGTTCGCCACCCTCCCCCTGTGATGCAGTACGAACCGTTCTCGATCCGGCTGACGTCGCCGCTCTCGACCGCCGGGGGAGAGATCACGCGCCGCGCCGGGTTCGTCGTCCGCGTCGAGCGCGACGGCGTCGTCGGCGTCGGCGAGGCCACGCCGCTTCCCGGATGGACCGAATCCGTCGAGGAGTGCGAGAGAGCGCTCGCCAGCGCCGCTGAGGCGGGTCGGCCGCTGGAAGTCCTCGAAGGGAGCACGCATCCGGCCGCTCGTCACGGTGTCGAACTCGCGATCGCCGATGCCGACGCGCGCGCCGGCGGGGTGTCGCTGGCGACGTTTCTGACTGATGGCTCCTCGGCAGACAGCGTTCCGGTAAACGCGACGGTCGGGGACGACTCCGTCGACGCGACCGCGCGGGCGACCCGCGAGGCCGTCGAGCGCGGATACCGCGCGGTGAAGGTGAAAGTCGGTGCGCAGGATCCGACGGTCGACGAGGCCCGGTTGCGTGCCGCTCGCGAGGCGGCCGGTGACGGCGTCGAACTCCGCGCGGACGCGAACGGCGCGTGGGACGTTCCGACCGCGGAACGCCTTCTCGACGTCGCGGCCGACGCGGACGTCTCGTACGTCGAACAGCCGCTTCCGGCCGACAACCTCTCAGGTCACGCTCACCTCCGCGGCCGGGGGGTCGGAATCGCGCTCGACGAATCGCTGGCATCGCTGGGCGTCGATCGGGTTCTCGACGCCGCCGCGGCCGACGTGCTCGTCTGCAAGCCGATGGTTCTCGGCGGACCTCGTCGCGCGCTCTCGGTGGCTCGCCGAGCGTCCGAACGCGGCGTCGACGTCGTCGTGACCACCACGGTCGACGCCGTCGTCGCTCGCGTCGGCGCGGTCCACGCTGCGGCCGCACTGTCCAACGTCCGGGCCTGCGGTCTGGCAACCGGTTCGTTGCTAGGATCGGATCTTGCGCCCGATCCGGCACCGATCGAAGGCGGGACCGTCAGCGTCCCGGCGGGACCGGGGCTCGCGGGGGAAGCGTTCGAGGGACTCCGAGAACCGTCCGAGTGAGCGGGTCGAACAGGCCCGTCGAACGCCGGGAGTATCCTCGTAGTCGTCGAGTATCTGCCAACGGGAAATACTCGTATGCGAGAGCCTGCCAGGGGGAAATTCTCGAATGAGAGAGTCCACCAGCGAGTATTTACGAATTCGGGACGTCGCACGGCGTGTGGCAGAACCGACTCCGAAACAGCGCCGACTCCTCGCGGGGTTGTTCGTCTTTGTCGGATTGGTGTTCGTCGTGGGAATCGTCGTCGTCGCGCTTCTGGCTGGCGTATTCTAGCGTCTCAGTTCCGTCGTCAGGGAGACGGCTCTCCCTCCGGTTGGTGCGTGACGCCCGGACGGTCGTCGGCTTCCTTCCGGCGAATGGCCGCGGCCGCGTTCGAGGCATCGTACCCGAAGTAGACGTTCTCGCCGTACGTCGATGCGACCTCCGTCGCTCGGATGAGGTCGTCAACGTCGACGTCGACGGCGTACAGTTCGACCGAGAACGGAGTGGAGAGGGGATCGAGCAGGCTCTCGAATCCCTTGGCGATCGTTTCCAGCCAGTACGTCGTCGCGTACTCGGTGTCGTACAGCGGGACGACGAACTCGTCGACGTGCGCGGCGAGCGACTCGACGTCGATACCCGCGCGGTCGTAGAGGTGCCCGGGGTAGGGATCGGGGTACAGCGTCAGATACGTTCGGTCCGGAATCCGATCGGCCGCGTTTGCGACGAACTCGGTGATCTCCGCGGCGCGCCACTCCTTCCGGTCGTTGTAGTCGCTCTCGGCGAAGCCGCGCTCGCACCGCTCACACCGACAGTACCCCTCCCGCGGGAACCCGACGTCGTCGAGGCGGACGTCGCCGTTCTCGGCGGCGCAGTCCGAAACGATTTCGAGCAGTCCCTCGCGGTAGCGCTCGTGCGTCGGGCAGACGTGCGACCAGTCGAAATACGGCTGTTCGCGGGTCGCGGGTCGCCCGTCGGCGTCGACAGCGACGAGGTCGGGATCGGAGCTCACACCGGCGTTGTCGCCGAAGCACGAGATCATATTCACTGCCTCGGAGAGCGGTTCGGCGGCCCGTCCGGTCACGTCCTTGACCTCGTAGAAGCCGACGTCGAAGTCCGACCAATCGACCTCCTCGGCGTTCCGTGTGACGACACCGTACATACCCGGCGTTGCTCCCCGAGCGGTATCAGTCGTTCGTTCCGCTGGGGAGACGGCGACCGAGTCAGCGAGACAACAGTATGTATCGTACCGACAGCTAGCGCTCACGGGGATGTCACGAGTCGTGAAAGAAATCAGGTGTTTCCGTCGGTTACTCTTCGTCGACTTCGACTTCGACGGGATCCTCGCCGCCGGAGACGACGAAGTAGACGAGGGCGATGAGTGACAGTACCAGGATGAATTTCGCTTTTCCGGACATACGCGTAGATACTTCCTCTCGGTACAAAGTGGTTTCCCCTCCGTCACTCGGACGGAGCGACCGACTGATTGACGTGAAAACCGAACTGACGACCGCCCTACGCGACGTCGAGATGAGCGGGGACTTCGTCCTCGCGGACGATCTCGCCGCAGTAGTCACAGCGGAGTCCGTCGTCGAGAACGGCGAATCGCGTGTGGATCGGTTCCTCGTCGTTGGTGATGCAGTTTCGGTTCGGACAGGCGAGTACGCCGTCGACGTACTCGGGGCGATCGATCCGCTTCTTCTCGATGACGTCGTACTCGCGGACGATGTTGATCGTCGCCTCCGGCGAGATGACCGAAAGCACGTCGACCTCCGATTCGCTCAGTTCGCGGTCTTCGACCTTGACGATGTCTTTCTTCGCCAGTTTGTCCGAGGGGACGTTCATCCCGATCGAGACGCTCTCGCCGCCGGAGCCGTCGATGCCGAGGATCGCGAGGACGTTCAGCGCATGGCCCGCCGCGAGGTGGTCGATGACGGTGCCGTTGCGGATCTTCGACACGCGGAGTTCTCTGTCGATGTCGCTCATTCGTCTTCCCCCTCCGAGAGCAGCATATCCAGAAGCGCCATCCGGACGGGAACGCCGTTGTGCGCCTGTTCGAAGTACGTCGCGTGAGCCGTATGGTCGACGTCGGGTGCAATTTCGTCGACGCGCGGGAGCGGGTGCATCACGGTGAGAGAGTCTTTCGCCGCCCGCAGGTCGTCTGCGCTGATCTGGTACTCACCGGCGACTTTCAGGTACTCGTTCTCGTCTGGGAAGCGCTCGCGCTGGATGCGCGTGACGTACAGGATGTCCAGTTCCGAGAGCACGTCGTCGAGAGCGGTGTGCTCGCGCACCTGCGCGCCCGACTCGTGGAGGTCGTACCGAACGCTCCGCGGAAGCCGAAGGCTCTCGGGGCTGACGAAGTGCTGGCGCGTGTCGAAGTTCGTCAGCGCCGACGCGAGCGAGTGGACCGTCCGACCGTACTTGAGATCGCCCATAATTCCGACGGTGACATCGTCGAGTCCGACGTTCTGCCGCATCGTATAGAGGTCTAAGAGCGTTTGCGTGGGATGCTGTCCGGCGCCGTCACCCGCGTTGATGAGCGGGACGTCGACGAACTCCGTGGCCATCTTCGCCGACCCCTCGGAGGGGTGTCGAAGAACGAGCGCGTCCGCGTACCCTTCGAGGACGCGCATCGTGTCGGCCAGCGTTTCGCCCTTCTTCACCGACGAGGACTCGACCGCACCCATATCGATCGTGCGACCGCCCAGTCGTTTCATCGCGGTGTCGAAGCTCATCCGCGTGCGGGTGCTCGGCTCGAAGAAGCAGAGGCCGAGGATCGAGCCCTCGTGTCGCCCCTGCCAGGCGCTCGGGTCGGCGTCGATCTCCGCCGCGCGGTCGAGCACCGCCTCGATGTCGGCCCGCGACAGTTGTGTCGCGGAGATGAGGTGGTCCTGACGCATTGTATGCACCCGCGCTCGGAATCAACTTGAATCGCTCGGGTCGGAATCGGTTCGGGCGGGGTCGGCTCTCCCCCCTCCGTCGGTCGACGGCGTTACGGCCAGTTGCCGCCTTCGGTGTACGCGTCCGCGATTCGGCGGGTCGCGACCACGTACGCGGCGGTACGGATGTTCGGCAGGTCCTTCGATTCGTAGGCGTCGACAAGTTCGTCGAAGGCGCTCGTGATCACAGATTCGAGTTCGTCGTTGACGCGCTCTTCGGTCCACGCGAAGCGCTGTCGGTTTTGGACCCACTCGAAGTACGAGACGGTGACGCCGCCCGCGTTTGCGAGGATGTCCGGAACTACGTGGACGTCCCGGTCCGTGAGCACGTCGTCTGCACGCGGCGTCAGCGGCCCGTTCGCGGCTTCGACAATAACGTCCGCTCGGACGTCCGCAGCCAGATCACCGTCGATGGCGTTTTCGAGCGCCGCGGGGACGAGGACGTCGACGTCGAGCGTGAGCAGCTCCTCGTTGGTCAACTCCTCGGCATCTCCGTATCCCGAGACGGTCCCGGTTTCGTTTTTGAACGCCTTCACCGCGCGGGTGTCGAGCCCATCGGCGTCGTAGACGCCACCGGAGGAGTCGGATACGGCGACCACAGTGGCACCCAAGTCTTCGATGAGCCTTGCCCCGACGGATCCCGCGTTGCCGTATCCCTGGATGGCGACGGTCGCCTCGGTGATGTCACGGCCGAGGTACTCGAACACTTCCCGCGCCGCGATCATCGTCGACCGACCGGTGGCTTCGACGCGTCCCTCACTCCCGCCGGAGGAGATCGCTTTCCCGGTGATGACGCCCGGTGCAGTCGTCCGTTCGAGCGTCTCGTAGGTGTCTTTGAACCAGTTCATCTCCCGCTGGCCGGTATTCACGTCAGGGGCGGGAATGTCGCGGTCGGGACCGACGAGAGGGCGCAGTTCAGTCGCGTATGCACGCGTGAGGCGCTCTAGCTCCGAATCGGACAGCTCGTCGGGGTCGACGACGATTCCGCCTTTTCCGCCCCCGAACGGGACGTCGACAATAGCACACTTGTACGCCATCCATCCCGAGAGCGCTTTCACCTCGTCGCGGGAGACGTTTGGGTGATACCGAATCCCGCCCTTGTACGGGCCGCGGTCGCCGTTAAACTGCGAGCGGAAGCCCTCGAAACGACGGAGCGTGCCGTCGTCGAGTTCGATAGAGAGGTTTACCTCCAGCACGCGCTCGGGGTGTTTCAACCGTTCGAGAACGTCCGTCTCGATGTCAAGGTACGCTGCCGCATCGTCGATCTGCTCCTGCAGGCTCTCAAACGGGTTAGGTTCGGACATACAAAAACGTTCCAGTGGGGAGAATTTAAGCACTACTGTACAGCAAGACCGCGAGTGGATATCGTCGCAAACGACTCCTCCACAAATAAATCCATATATAGTTTAGGAATCTCATTGATACAGGATGTGGTCAGAAAGTCCCATATCTTCTATTCTGGACGTATATTCAGATACAAAATAGACAGAAAAAATATATGATATAAACAAAATTGTGTTGTATATATTTCCGGTGATAAATACATACTGTATTTTCACACAGAAAATGTATGTACGCACGGCGCTTTTCTCGTGTATGGCGAAGAAGGCGAACCACCCCGTACGGACGACCGAAAAGACGCTGGCGTTGATCGAGACGCTCGACACGGATAACGGGTTTCGCCTCACCGACCTGGAAGAGCGCCTCGATATGAGCAAAAGCGGCATTCACAACCACCTCAGCACGCTCAGAGAGCACGGGTACGTCGAGAAGAACGGCGACGAGTACGCCCTCAGTCTGAAGTTCCTCTCGCTCGGCGGGCACGTCCGCAGCCGGTCTTCGCTGTATCAGTACGGACGCTCGAAGATCGATCAGCTGGCGAGCGATACGGGAATGTTGGCCAACCTCGCGACGGAAGAGGGCGGCCGCGCGGTCTATCTGTACCAATCGCGGGGCAGCTACGCCGTCAACCTCGACACGCACGTGGGGTATCGGCTGCCGCTGCACAACATCGGGATCGGAAAGGCCATTCTGGCGTCGCTCCCGCGGGAGCGCGTCGACGCGATCATCGACGAGTGGGGGCTGCCGAAGGCCACAGAGAACACGATAACCGACCGCGACGTCCTCTTCGAGGAGCTGGCTGAAATCCGCGAACGCGGATACGCGACCGATGACGAGGAGCGCACAGAGGGACTCACGTGCATCGGTGCGCCCGTCAAACTCGGCGGCGACGTCCTCGGCGCGATCAGTATCTCGGCTCCCACCAAACGACTCGGCAACTCCGGATTCGACGACGACATCACCGCCGAAGTGGAGAGCACCGCGCACGAACTCGCGTTGGACATCAAGTACGCCCGCCAGTGATCGAACCGTAGATTCCGCTGGTGAGTCGGTGCCGAGCCGAATGTTGATCGAGTCGTCTGGTGATCACGGTCGACTGTCGACCGGGTTGGATGTCGACCGGGCCTGAATGTGGGCAGCGTCAGCGGATGCGGTCCCCGCCTCTCAGTGAGAACAATTATCACCTCGCTCGCCCGTGGTTGGATGTATGCCGGAAATCGTCGACGGTTACACGCACGTGCTGACAGAACGGTTCTTCGAGGATCTCACGGATCAGTTCGGGTTTCAGGGGCTCTCCGGCCGCCCCGAGTTCCTCTGGGACCACGAACAGCGGCTCCAAGATATGGAGGACTACGGCGTCGACAAGCAGATCATCACGCTCGCGCTGCCGACGATGTTCCAGGGGATGGACCACGACCTCGCCCTCGACATCACGCGGCTCGCGAACGACGAGATCCGTCGTCTGGCCGATGAACACCCCGACTCGTTCATCCCCGTCGCGACCGTTCCCAAGGTGAGCGAGGAGTTCCTCGCGGAGTTCGACCGCTGCGTCGACGACCTCGATATGGCTGGCGTCCAGATATTCTCGAACATCGACGGTCGGCCGCTCGACGACGACCAGTTCTGGCCGCTCTTCGAGCGCGCCGAATCGACCGACACGCCGCTGTGGATGCACCCGCAGCTGTGGGAGTGGTACGACTGGGCCTCGGAGTACATGGAGCACCGCCTCTTCGGGTGGCCGTTCGACACCACGCTCGCACTCTCGCGACTGGTGTTCGGCGGCGTGATGGAGGAATATCCCGACCTGGAACTGGTCTCACACCACGGCGGCGGGATGGTTCCGTTCTACGGTCGTCGCATCGAGATGTTTTACGAGCAGCGGATGACCTACCCCGAGAACTATCAGGGCTACCACGAGCACGCCGCCGAACTGTCTCAGCCCGCGGAGGAGTACTTCAAGAAGTTCTACGCCGACACCGCGGTCTCCGGATCGACTCCTGCCATCGAGTGCGCGTCGTCGTTCTTCAACGAGGGCAACGTCATCTTCGGCACCGACTACCCCTTCAGCCCACAGCGAGGCCGTCAAACGATCGACTACACCATCGACGCCGTCGAGCGGATGGACGTCGACGACGACACCAAGGCGGACGTCTTCGCCGGGAACCTCTACGACCTGATCTCCTGATCCATTGATATCGAACCCAGCAGTACGTTCCGTTCCCGTTCAGAACGTTTTCACATCCTGAATCTGGTGCCCAAAATGCGGGACGGCAAACCTGCCGATTCCGATGCGAAAAACAAACGTACATATGTTATATATCGCTCAATAATCGCGTGAGCAGCCGGAAGACGGTTGGATACGTCGATTTTCTCACTGAGAATCCGTTTTCACAGCGAAAACGAACCGAATCCAATAACAAACGAGTAGATGCGAGTCGCGTAAAATCCGTGTGAACCCCGCGGCCTTACTCGGCGCGGACTTCCATCGTGCCGAGGTTCGCGAATTCGATGGTGTAGACGTCGCCGGGTTCGATGTCGATTGCGGCGGTGATCCCGCCGCTCATCACGAGTTCGCCCTCACGGAGGTTGTCGTCGACGTCGCCGAGGCGCTCGGCGAGCCACGCGACCGGCCGTGCGGGGTTGCCCATAATGTCGCCGCCAACGCCCGTGGATTCGAGTTCGCCGTTGACCGAGACCGCGACACTCTCCATCTTCAGGTCGACGTCCGTGACGTCGCGGTACTGCTCGCCGACGATGACCTTTCCAGCGGAGGTGAGGTCGGCGATGACGTCCTGTGCGGAGGGGATCGACCAGCCCTGGAACCGACTTTCGAGGATCTCGACGACGGGGACGACCGCGCGCGTGGCCGTGAGGACGTCCATCGTCGAGACGGGCGGTTCGAGGTCCTCGTCGAGGATGAATCCGATCTCGGCCTCGATCCGGGGCGCGATCATCTCGTCGACCCGGACGGGTTCGTTTTCTAACACGGTCTCGTGGGCGACGTAGCCGAAGATCGGCTCCGGAATGCCGAGTTGTTCCTGCTTGGCCTCGCTGACGAGCCCGAGCTTGTGGCCGACGACGTCCTCGCGTCCGCCCGCGCTGAGGCGATCGAATACCTCGAACTGGATGCGATAGGCGTCTTCGGTGGAGAATTCGGCGTCGTCGGTCAGCGGTGCGATCGGCTCCTTCTGGTCGTAAGCCTCGTAAAGTTTCGTCGCGAGATCGTCGACCTCCTCTGAGCTGAGTAGCATACATCCGCTACGTTCGCTGGTGTACTCATTATACTTTCGACAGGCGGATTCCCCGCAGCCGAGACGAGCGAAGAGCGTAACTGATACTGGTTACTCTTATACGATCAACGTATAATGAACAATCGGTTCCGGGGTCGACATCATTTTACTCGTGGGTCCCGTCATTCCGAGTGTATGTCAGAACCCGATCACGGTCAAAACATCTCCATCGACGCGCCTTGGAACGCGCTCTACATCGACGGCGAGTGGATCGCCCCCGGCGACAGAGACGGTATCGACGTCCGCAACCCGACGACGCAGGAGTCGATCACGTCCGTCCCCGCGGGGACGGTCGAGGACGTCGACCGCGCGTTCGAGGCCGCGACCCGCGCCCAGGAGTCGTGGGCCAAGACGACGCCCGACGAGCGGGCCGCCGTCGTCCGCCGCGCGGCGAACGTAATCGACGAATACGAAGCCGAAATCAGAGAGATCCTGGCGGTCGAGACCGGTGCGGCGAAACCGCGACAGGATATCGAACACGGCGGGACCGTGACGTTCGTCCACGACGCGGCGTCGTTCGCGTTCCGCTCGTCGGGCGGGCACAATCAATCGAAGATCCCCGGCAAGGAGAACATCATCCAGCGGGAGCCCGTGGGCGTGGTCGGCGTGATCTCGCCGTGGAACGTTCCGCTGAAGCTCTCGATTCGCGCGGTCGCGCCCGCGATCGCTCTCGGGAACAGCGTCGTCCTCAAGCCCGCTCAGGAGTCGTCGATCTCCGGCGGCCTGCTGCTCGCGAGGATCTTCGAGAAGGCCGGACTTCCGGAGGGCGTGCTCAACGTCGTCACCGGGAAGGGATCCGTCGCTGGCGACCGGACCGCGGCACACCCCGACTGCGACGTCATCGCCTTCACCGGTTCGACCGGCGCGGGGCGACTCGTCGGCGAGAACGCGATCAAACACTTCGCGTTCCCCGCACTGGAACTCGGCGGCAACAACCCCCACGTCGTCCTCGAAGACGCCAATCTCGACCAGGCCGTCGCCGCCGGGACGTTCGGCTCGTTCTGGAACCAGGGACAGGTGTGTATCTCGATCAACCGCCACCTCGTCCACGAATCGATCTACGACGAATACGCCGAACGGCTCTCCGAGCGCGCCGCGGGACTCAAGATCGGCGATCCCACCGACGACGACGTCGTCATCGGACCGATCATCAACGAGTCCCAGCGGGACGAGATGCTGGACTATATCGATCGCACGGTCGAGGAGGGCGGAACCGTCCTCACCGGAGGGGAGGCCGACGGCCTGTTCGTCGAGCCGACGGTCATCACCGACGTGACGAACGATATGGCCGCCGCGTGCAACGAGCACTTCGGCCCCGTCGCGCCGATCATCCCCTTCTCGGACGACGACGAGGCGGTCGAACTCGCGAACGCCACCGAGTACGGCCTCGCTGGCTCGGTCCACTCCGTCGACCGGGGTCGCGCTCGCGACGTCGCGGACCGGATCGACGTCGGGATGATCCACGTCAACGACCAGCCGGTGAACGTCGAACCTCACGTTCCCTTCGGCGGCGTGAAGGAGTCGGGCCTCGGCCGCTACAACGGCAAGTGGATCATCGACGAGTTCACCGAGACCAAGTGGACGTCCGTGCAGCGCGAACCGCGCGAGTATCTCTTCTGAAGATTCGCGGGTTTCCCCGCACTCACGGACTATGGCTTCGCGTTCTCCCGCGCTCTCGGTCTGAGGATTCGCGTTCTCTCGCTCTCTCGATCTACGACTTCGCATTCTCCCGCGCTGTCAGTATCGGAGCATCTTCGGTACCGATTTCTCGGGCTTTTCTTCTCGAAAACACCGAAACGCGGAGGATTACGCCCGTCTGATACGGGTGCAAGCGAAGTTATTTGTACGATAGATTCTTATACCAATATATGTCGTTAGATGCGGCGATCGTCGGTCCGGGTAACATCGGAACCGACCTGATGTACAAGATACTCGACCGCGGGGAGGAGATCGACCTCCAGCGGATGATCGGAATCTTCCCGGTCGAGGAGAGCGAGGGGCTCCAAGCGGCCGTCGACGAGGGCGTCGACGTCGGCACCGACGGTATCGACAGCGTCAAAGAGTACGCCGACGAGTTCGACCTCGTCTTCGAGGCCACCAGCGCGGGCATCCACGAGCAGCACGCGCCGGTCTACGAGGAGCTGGGTCTGTTCGCCGTCGATCTCACACCGGCGGCGATCGGCCCGTACACCGTCCCGGTCGTCAACGCCGATGAGGTCGTCGCGAGCGGCCACGAGAACATCAATATGGTCACCTGCGGCGGGCAGGCGACGATCCCGCTCGTCCACGCGGTCGACCGCGTCGCGGACGTCGAATACGCAGAGATGCTCTCGCATATCGCCTCGAAGAGCGCCGGTCCGGGAACGCGAAAGAACATCGACAAGTTCACGCAGACGACCGCCGCGGGCCTGGAGAAGGTCGGCGGAGCCGATCGCGGAAAGGCGATCATCACGCTCAACCCCGCCGAACCGCCGATTATGATGCGGAACACGGTCTACACGATGGTCCACGAGGACACCGACGTCGACGAGGTTCGCGACTCGGTCTCGCGGATCGAGTCCGAGGTTCAGGGGTACGTCCCCGGCTACGACGTCACGCTCGAACCGACGGTGAAAGATCAAGCGGACGTCGCCTTCGACCTCGGCGACTCGATCATCCTCACCACGATGCTCGAAGTCGAGGGCGAGGGACAGTATCTTCCGCCCTATGCGGGTAATCTCGACATTATGACAAGCGCAGCACTCGGCGCGGCGGAACGGGTCGCACAGCAGTCAGTTGACGCGGACGCCATCGGAGGTGTGAGCGATGACTGACGCCGACGTCCGACTCGTCGATATGACGCTCCGAGACGGGATGCACGCCGTCGACCACCAGTTCACGCCCGAGGAGATGGCCGAGGTGGCCGCCGCGCTCGACGCCGCGAATATGGACGTCGTCGAGGTCTCCCACGGCGACGGGATGGGCGGCTCCTCGATTAACTACGGCTTCGCCGCGGCCGACACCGAGGAGTATCTCGACGCGGTCGTTCCGGAACTCACCGACACGCAGCTTTCGGTGCTGCTCCTTCCGGGGATCGGAACGGTCGAGGAACTCGATATGGCCGTCGACCGCGGGGCCGACATCTGCCGGATCGCGACCCACGTCACCGAGGCGGACGTCTCCGAGGACCACTTCGAGTACGTCAAAGACCGCGGGATCGAGGCCAATGGCCTCCTGATGCTCTCGCATATGGCGGGACCGGAACGGATCCTCGAGGAGGCGAAGCTGATGGAGGAGTACGGCGCGGACGCCGTCTACCTGATGGATTCGGCGGGCGCGCTGCTCCCCACCGACGTCCGCGAGCGCATTAGCCTTCTCGTCGACGAACTCTCGATCGACGTCGGCTTCCACGCGCACAACAACCTCGGACTCGGCATCGGAAACACGCTCGCCGCGCTGGAAGAGGGGGCGGTGACGACCGACGGCTGTCTCCGCGGCCTCGGTGCCGGATCGGGCAACGCACAGATCGAAGTGCTCGTCGGCGTCTTAGAGAAGGCGGGCTACGACATCAACCCGGACTTCTTCGGCGTGATGGACGCCGCGGAGGACGTCCTCGTGCCGATGATCGACGACGACGAGATGCCGAAACTCGATAACGATTCGCTGATGCTCGGCTACGCGGGCGTGTACTCCTCGTTCCTCCGGCACACGCGCCGTGTGGGGAAGAAGTACGACCTCGATCCCCGCGAGATCCTGGTCAAACTCGGTGAGATGGAGGTCGTCGGCGGTCAGGAGGACCTGATCACCGACGTCGCCTCGCGACTCGCCGAGGAGCGGGACGCGGGCGCGGCCGCCGAAGCCGCGTCGGACGACTGAACCTCCCGTTTTCAGCATTCGTTCGCGGATCGTTTTGACTGTTGAGAAGAGCCGACCGTCTCAGAGGTCGTCGCGGGGCTCGATCAGTTCGATCACGTGTCCGTCCGGATCGGTGATGAACGCGATCCGCCCGCTGACGCCCGTCGAATCGAGCGGTCCTCGGAGCAGTTCGCTGTCGGTCTCCTCGGTCAGCCGCTCGACCAGCGCGTCGGTGTCGTCGACTTCGAGCGCGAGGTGGTCGAACCGCTGGGTCGACGGCTCGCCGAGGTCGTGATCCGGCTTGTGCTTGAACTGGATCTCCGTCTCGCTCTCGCCGCGGACGTAGACGTTCCGGGCGTCGTCGCCGCCGACGAAGTCGTTGGTCTTCTCCAGACCGAGTTCCCCGACGTAGAAGTCGAGCGTCTGTTCGATGTCCGAAACCCAGATGGCGCTGTGAATGACGTCCATAGTCGGGGTCGGGCGGGGTGTCGCATAAATGTCGGGGATCCCCATCTCGAGGCGGGTCCGAGTCTCCGTGGAGAGAATCGGTTCGACCGGCCCCCATCGATCCGACTGTCGCGAACGATTCGACCGGCGCGACCGTCTCGACCGACCAGCCCACCGGATCACCAACCTATTTGATGCCTCCGGCGGAAGCGAGCCTATGGCAGCAGAAGACACCCGCGAGGAGTTGGCCGAAGCGCTCTACTCGGCGCTGCGGACGCAGGAACCGATCGGGCGGCTCACCGCCGAGCACGACGTCTCGATGGAAGACGCCTACGACATCCAGACGCGGTTTATCGACCGGCGGCTCGACGACGGCGCGGAGATCGTCGGCCACAAGATCGGCCTGACGAGCGACGGGATCCAAGAGCAGTTGGGCGTCGACGAGCCCGACTTCGGTCGCCTGCTCGATACGATGTTCGTCGAGGGGCGCGAGATCCCCGGCGAGGATCTGATCCAACCGCGGATCGAGCCCGAAATCGGCTTCGCGATGGAGGAGTCGCTGGAAGCGCCGGTCACGTACCTCGACGTCCTCGACGCGACGAGCGCCGTGCTTCCCGTGGTCGAAGTCATCGACAGCCGCGTCCGAGACTGGGACATCCGCATTCAGGACACGATCGCGGACAACGCCTCCTCGGCGCTGTACGTCGCGGGAGAACAGACCAGCCTCGCCGACACCGACCTCTCCTTAGAGGGCGTCAAGCTCTACAAGAACGGAACGCTCGAGTCCTCGGGCGTCGGCGCGGCGGTTCTCGATCACCCCGCCCGCTCCGTCGCGTGGCTCGCGAATACGCTCGCGGATCTGGACGAGCAGATCGAGGCCGGTCACGTCGTTCTGAGCGGGTCGCTGACTCCCGCGGTCGATCTCGCGCCGGGCGACGTCGTGTCAGTGGAGTTCACGTCGATCGGAACGGTGAACGCTCGACTCGCCGACGAGTAAGGGTACGAAGGTAAGAGAAAGAATTCCCGGGCTGACCGGGATCGACCTCAGCGGTCCGTGTACGGAACGCCCTCGAGACTGTACTGCGTCCCGAACCACTGGTGGTCGTCCTCGGAGCCGATGTTCTCCTGCCAGACGACCGTCTCCCAGTCCGGCTCGAAGTTGAGGTAGCCCGGTCCGGCGAACAGTTCCAAGCGGATGCCGCTGGCGGGATCCTTGACGTAGAGGTAGTTCGCGTTCGTGATGGCGTGCTTGCCAGGGCCACCGTCGATCTCGACGTTGTTCTCCGCGAGGATATCGGCGGCGTCCCACAGGTCCTGCAGGTGGTCGAGGTGGTAGGCGATGTGGTGGAACTCCGTCTCCTCGCCTTCTTCGAGACGGTGAACGGCGAGGTCGTGCGGGAGCGGCGTCGTCGCGTGCCACCAGCCCCAAATGGTGCCGTCGGCCGATTTGAAGACTTCGTTGAGGCCCATTCCGAACTCCTCCTCGAAGAGTTCCGAGGTCGCTTCAGGCGTGTCGTCCTGGACGTGCGCGTGATCGATCCGCTGCGGATAGACCCGGTTGGCGAACTCCGGACTGTACCGGCGCATCGGGATGTTCGAGCGCTGCTTCCCGTCGATGTCCGGCTTCTCCATCTCGTAGTAGATCTCGAAGCGGTGGTCCGCCTCCGTCTCGAACATAATCGAGTCGCCGATCCCCGCCTCGTGACCGTCTTCGGTCCACCAGACGTCGTAGCCCTTCTCCTCGAGGATTTCGGCGTACTCCTCGACGGATTCGGGGTCGGCCGCGCGAAGTCCGACGTGATCGATCGCGCCCCGCTCGCCCTCCGTGAGACTCATCGTGTGGTGCTCGTAATCCCGAAGCGCACAGAGATACGCGGTGTCGTCGTCGCGCTCGACGACCTTCATTCCCATCAGGTCCCGGAAGAACCACAGCGACTCCTCGAGATCGGGCGTCTCGAACGCTATGTGTCCAAGTTTGGCAAGTTCTGCCATACAGAATTCGTTCGTAGTTCTCTTATATACATTTAGCGATCCCTCCAAGGAATCGGATCATCAGATTCGGAGTGTCAGCCCGCGACGAAAGGGATCGAAACGGACAGTCGTCGCCAGCGCGTCGAATCTCGGTTCGTCGGTATGATGCCGGGGTCAATTCGTCGGTGTAAAGCCGGAGTCAATTCGTCGGTGTAACGTCGCGCAGTCCACTGGTACGGAGTCGACGTCAGTCCGCTTGCGCGAAGTCGGCGACGAGGTCGCCGGGGACGATTCCGTCGTCGGTCCAGCCGCGGTGCTCGTAGTATTCCTGAATCGAGGACTCGAGGTCCGGCAGGTCGTACGGCAGGTAATCGTCCGAGGCGTCGCGACCGCGCTGGTTGCTGAAGTGGCGCTCGAGGTTGACGACACGGTCGCCGACCGCGAGGATGTCCTCGTACGGTTCGTCGAAGAGCGCCTCGAAGACATCCTCCTCGATGACGCGGCCGAGGCCGAACTGGCAGAGGACGGCGCTGTCGCGCACGGCGTTGCGGTTCTCGTGGTCGATGAGGAAGTCGGCCTTCCCGGCGGTGCCCTCGGCGGGAATGACGTCGTTGTACTCGGGGATCATCATCGTCGAGTACATGTGGTCGCCGCCGCGGTTCGCCACCGCGTAGGAGAGTCCCTGCCCGTGAACGACGCGGCCGTCGTGGGCCGCGAAGTCCATTCCTTTGACCGTCCAGTTCTCGACACCGAGGTCCTCGTGGATGCGGTCGATTCCCTCGGCGAGCGTGTCCCCGACGCCCTCGCGGTGGGCGATCTTCTCGATGAGCTCGTGGATCAACTCGACGTTGCCGAACTCGTCCTCGCTGGCGAGGTAGGCGGCGATGGTGTTGCCGCAGGAGATGGAGTCCATCCCGAGGTCGTCGCAGAGCTGGTTGGACTTCATAATCTCGACGATGTCGCCGACTTCGGAGTTGCTGCCGAAGGCCATCACGGTCTCGAACTCGGGGCCTTCGGTCTCCAAACCGGTCGCTTCGTCGCGGGTCGGAAGCTTACAGGCGAATGCACAGACCGAACACGCCGCCTTCTTGTACTTCTTCTCCTCGACGCGATCGCCGTTGATCTTCTCGGCGTGCTCGAAGGACATCTCCGAGAAGTACCGCGTCGGCAGCGAGAAGTTGTCGTTGAGGATCTGTACGAGGTGAGTCGTCCCCTGACGGCGGAAGATGTCGTCGCTCGTCGCCGCCTGGCGGTGCACGTCCATCTGCACGTCCTCGTTGGGCAGTTCGATATCGGGTGCGGAGTCGCCCTCGAAAGTGAGGCACTTGACGTTCTTCGATCCCAGGATCGCCCCCAGTCCGCCGCGTCCGAACGCGCGCTCGTCGTAGGTCATCGCGGCGGCGAACCGAACCTCGTTCTCGCCCGCGGGACCGATCGACACGAGGTTTTCGCTTTCGAGCCCGTACCGTTCGTTCATCTCTTCGGTGACCTCGGGGACGGTCGCGCCCTCCAGTTCGGGGACCTCCTCGAACTCGACGCCCTCGTCGGTCACGTGAACGGCCAGTAGTTCCTCGCTCTCGCCTGCGACCTCGACGACCGAGTGGCCCGTCCCGATGAAGTTACGGGAGAGATAGCCCCCGGCGTTCGAGGAGAGAAGGCCGTCGGTCAGCGGGGAGAGGCCGGTCATGTTCATCCGACCGGTGAAGCTCATCGATGACTGCTGGAGCGGACCGGACGCGAGATAGACGCGGTTCTCCGGGCCGAGGGGATCCGCGTCGAACGGGATCCGATCGTGTGCGAGTTTCGTCGAAACGCCGCGTCCGCCGATGAACTCCGACAGTTCATCGTCGATGTTCGTCGTCTCCGCTGTCCGGTCTCCCACGTCGACCGTCAGCAGCGAACCGTTGGCGTGTAGCATCGTACATAGATACGTAAGCGAGTACAAAAACCCGTCGCACATCGTCGATATCGCGCCGACGGCAACGTCCCCGCAGGCGGTGGGTTTCACCCGAATATGGCCAGGATTCCGAGTTGCAGCGGGATCAACAGAAGCACCGTCGCCAGCGCGATCGCGGAGACGACCCGAATCAACTCCGTCGCGTCGACGATGTCGTACGCGAGGATGACCACGAGCACGGCCGATTGGTACGGAATGAACGGAACGCTGAGCGCTGCCGACGTCGCCAGTACCATCGGAACGAGGGGGGCACCAGCGTCAGAGGCGACCGCGACGACGATCGGTGTCGCGACGCTCACCGCCGCGAGCCCACCCATAACGACCATCAGCACCACCGTCGAGACGAACACGATCGAGAGAATGACGAACAGCGAGGCGTCCGTCGGAACGAGCGCGAGGAGCTGTTCGGCGAGCGCTCCGGCGACGTTCGTCTGCGTCAGCCCCTCGCCGATCGCGAGCACGGCGGCGACGAAAAACAGGATCGAGAAGTCGACGTCGCCGACGGTCTCCTCGAAATCCGCGATGCCGACGCGCGGGAGAAACACGAGGACCACGACCAACAGCGCGCCGAACACCGGGTGGAATCCGTGGATCGCATCCGTCACCCAGACGGCGACGCCAGCGGCGAGAAACACGAGCATCCGACGCTCGGAGCCAGCCATCGGCGGCAGCTCACCCGACGCCGACGCCATCTGCAGCCGATCCGGCGGTCGATACATCGCGTAGACGATACCGACGATTAAAACCAGTCGCCCGAGGCCCATCACCGGAAACATCAGTACGAACCATTCAGTCCACGCGATCGACATCCCGGCAACCGATTCGAGGATGCCGAGGACGATGATATTCGGTGAACCACCGGTGAGGATCGCGTACGCCCCGAGATAAGTCACCAGAATCGGGCCGAAGAACAACCCCAGTTTGACCCGCTGAGAGTCGAATCGATCGCCCACTTCCAAGACGATGGGCGCGAGGACGAGCACGCGGACGATGCCGACGGGAATCACCAAGACGAGTAACAGTCCCGCGACCGAGAGCCCGACTAAGAGTCGACGGTACGTTCGCTTCGGGGTCTTCGACGGCGAGTCGAGCGTGGTCCGGTGGATGACCCAGCGGCCGCCCCACTCCGCGAGACCGCTTCGCCGCGTCGCCTCGCCCATAACGAGACCGAACGCGATGAGCCACGTTGCCGGCGACTGAAACCCGGTGAGCGCGAGATCCAGCGAGAAGGCGAAGCCGATGAGTCCCAACGCGAGCACGCCGGTGTAGGCGGGTGTGATGAGATTACCGACCCACAGGACGATACACAGCGTCGTGATAGCCAGCATCGTCGCACCCGCCGGATCGAACGGCGCGGCCAGGTAGACCGCGACCGCCCCGACGATCGCGAGGGGAACCGAAAGCGCTGACGGGGTCGGGATCCACCAGTCCTGCGTCCTCGTCATCCTCCGGCGTGAACTTGTGCCTTCGTTCTCGATCGATCCATATCGGGATGTCGATGATGTGTAGTATATATGTTCTGTCTCGGTCGACGCTCCCCGACGGTGCATCGTCAATCCGACAACGTGCCCGACAAATTTATCAGCACCATCGCCGTCTGTCGGCCGTGTTCGAAACGGACGCCTCTCGGAAACGCACGAAAGCGGCGTGTCTCGACGACGGCGAAAGCGGAGGGGACGACGCCAACGGCTGCGCCACGGGGGAAAGCCGCGGCCAGAGAAATCCGCACGGCGGTCGAGTTAGATCACCTGGGGTTCGACCCGATGGTGAGTGGTGAACCTCCGTGCGACCTGTCTCGCGATTCCGACGGTGGCTGATGGGTCTCGTATCGCGACTGTTCGATTGGATCGCCGACGCACTCGAACGGGCGGACGTCATCGCGCGTGACCGGCTGCGGGCGACGTTCGATCTGGCGTGGCCCCGCGTCGTCACGGGGTTCTCGCGGATGTCCCAGCAGACGGTCGATCTGGCGATGGTGGGTCTCGCCGTCGGTCCTGCGGGGATCGCCGGACTGGCCTTCGCCTACGCGTACTGGCAGATCGGCAATAAGATCTCACTCGGAATCTCCGGCGGGACGATCAGCCTCGTCTCGCAGTATTACGGGGGCGACGATACCGAACGTGCTGATCAAACGATCACCCAAAGCTACGTTCTGGCCACCGTGTTCGGAATCCCGCTCGCAGTCGCGTTTTACTTCTTCTCGACGCCGCTTATCGCGCTAATGGGCGCGGGCTCAGAGACGGTCCAGTACGGTGCCGTGTATCTCGCGACTCTCGCACCGGCACTCGTCTTCGAGTTCTACACCAAGATCGCGAGCCGCGTGTTCGCGGGCATCGGCGACACGGTCACACCGATGATCATTCGAACCGGTGGGGCGATCGTCAACGTGTTCCTCAACGCCGTGTTTATTTTCGGGCTCGGTTGGGGTGTCGTAGGGGCCGCTCTCGGCACGGCGATCGCGACCGGGGTGGTTTCGATTACGTTCTTTTGGGGGTTGTACGCGCGCTCGTATCCGTTCTCCGAGGCGATTCCCGTGGGCTTCGCACTCGGCGATTCGTTCTTCGATCCCGATCTCGCCCGGCCGTTACTGCGGGTGAGCACGCCGCTCGTTCTCCAGGAGCTCTCACGGGCTGTCGTGGTCTTCCCGCTGCTGGCGATCGCCGCCGTATTCGGCCCGACGACGGTCGCGGCCTTCGAAATCGGCCGTCGTATCAGAGATCTGGTCAACAGTCTCGCGTGGGGCTACTCGATCGCCGCGAGCAGTTTGGTCGGGCGGTATCTGGGTTCCGATGCGGAGGGAACTGCCGCCGCGTACGGCCGCGAAATCATCCGGTTGACGGTTCTGTCCTTCGTGATTCTCGCAGTCCTCGTCGCCGTGTTCGCGCGCCCCATCGCGGGACTGTTCGCGAACGATCCAGGCACGATCGAACAAACCGTCCCGTTCGTTCGCATCGGTGCCGTTGCGGCGATCGCCCTGGGAATCGATCGATCGGCGACGGGAGCACTCCGTGGCGCCGGTGATACGAGCTGGCCGTTCTACGGTTCGTTGATCGGTCTGTACGCGTTCGCGCTCCCCGTCGCGTACCTGTCCGTCGTAACGTCGCTCGGCATCGCCGCCCTGTATCTCGCGCTCCTCGTCGAGACCAGCGTCCCGGCTGGTATCACGCTTTACCGGTACCAAACGGGGACGTGGCGCTCGATTAGTCGCTCCATCCGACAGGCCCACTGAGCCGACCGGGTTATCGGCCGCTGCCACCGTCCGTTTGCGTGTGAGTCGTATTGTCTCGGTCTACGCGACGTGTCCACTGGCTCCGTGCGGTTTTCACTGCTCCTATGAGAGTTATCACACGAACCTAGTACGTTTCGAGTGCGAAAACAGCTTTCAGAGAAGATCTACCGGATCCTGGCTCGTATCTATTTTGATACGGCTCGTGAATTCGGAATATATGTACACTGATTAGACGAAATACTGTGTGTATATACGGTATCTACAGTAGATTGCACCATATGTCGTATTCCCATAACTGTTCGGTCGCGTCAAACTCCCGCAATTTCCATATCAGACAGTTATCCTTTTGAAAACGCCTCTCGGAATAGACGATGACTGATTGTTACGCCTGCCGCCCAAAATCTGTTTCAACACATCGTGTCTTCCTCGATAATTGGGAGCACACAACTTATCGCGGATACTCTGTTATGTGTTGAACTGCTATTTCGTCCACCGTTCACGTACTGACCTCTTTCCGCTGTCAACAAGCTGCAGTGTTTGCAGCCGATTAGATCTGTTCTCCGTCGATGACGTGCGATCGAGGGTTCAAATGCGATGTTCACTCCGTGACTCTCACCCCTTCTGCATCTGGTCGCCATTCCATCACGCGCTCGTGAAGCGGGGCCAGGACGCCGTACTCGACGATAATCAGGAAGATTACGAAGATGATGAGCCAACTCATCATCGTCGGGAGGTCGTAGTTGTCGAAGTAGCGTTTGAACATGAATCCGACGCCCCGCGTGAGTAAGAACGCCTCGACGAGGAGAGTGATCTTCCAACCCACCGAAAGGCCCGAACGGAAGCTGGCGAACAGAAACGGAGCGAGCTGTGGGACGATGATATCTTTGAACGTTTGAATCCGCCCAGCACCGAAGAATTCCGCCATTTCCGCGAGGTCTGTGTCAAGGGTGCGAGCGCCCTCCCACATATTCAGCGCGATAAACGGCGTGATGACGACAGGGACCGCGAAGTATCCGCTGTTAGCGTTGAATCCGATCCAGATCGCCGAGACGAAGACGATCACGAGCGAGGGAATCGCCAGCCATCCGTAGATCCACATCGAGAGCGTGCTCTCCAGCGTCTCGTTTCGACCGAGTGCGATACCGAGGAACGTTCCGGCGATCATCGAGACGATGAGCGCGGCAAACAGCATCTCGATGGTCTTCCACACGTGGAAGTAGAACATGTTCCCGTACGGTCCGGGTTCCGTGAGTACGACGATGAGGGCCGAGACCGTTTCCGGCAGTCCGGGGAGGACCTCCGGGAACGCGATGCCACCGGCGTACCACAGCGCTAGCAGCGCAGCGATCGAAGCGGCGGTGTACGACGATCGTTGGAGCCGATTCATCTCAATGCACCACGTTCTCGTGGAACTCTCTGTACAGTTCCGTCTCGCGCTGTGCAATCGCCGGATCGTCGTACTGGCGGGGGCGGTCGATGTTGACGTTCCGACGGGCGAACATCTCCCCCTGGGTGTTCATCATATAGATGTAATCGGAGAGGAACACCGCTTCGTTGATGTCGTGCGTGACGAATAGAATCGTCTTCTCTTCCTGTTTCCAGATGTCGAGTAACTCCTCTCGCAGATCCCTGGCAGTAATCTCGTCGAGGCTGCTGAACGGTTCGTCCATCAGAATGATCTCCGGTTCGATGGCCAGCGCCCGAGCGATGGCGACGCGCTGTTTCATCCCCCCCGAGAGTCGGGTCGGATAGTTGTCTCCCTCGTCGCCCAACCCGACCATTTCGAGGTACCGGTCGGTTCGCTCCTGCCACTCCGACTCGGGGATGTCCCGGGCCTCGAGGGCAAACTCGATGTTTTCCGAGACGGTTTTCCAATTGAGTAATCTCGGCTCCTGAAAGATATATCCGAGCGAGAGGTCTCCCGGTGCGACGTCTCGACCCCCGCGGCGCATCGTCCCTTGGTCCTGCGTAACGAGTCCGGAGATCACGTTCATCAGAGTAGTCTTCCCGCACCCGGATGGGCCGAGCAGCGAGACGAATGCCCCACCTTCTACATCCAGATCAACGCCGTCCAGAACGAGGATTTCCCCCTGTCCTGGTTTCTCGAAGCGTTTGACAATGTTGCGAAGCTCAAGTGTGTCTACTGACGTACCCGATGATTCGGCGGACGGTTGGTTTTCTTCTGCTGCCGTCATTGCAACCCTCGTTGTTCTGTCAACTGTAGAATGTTTTCGCACGTATACTGGTGGAACATAGATCGTGTGAACACGTCACACAAGAGGAACTGCGTATAATAATCTTTCTATGGGTGCCACTATCGATCGTTGGCATATTGTCAGGAACTTTCCAATTAGAAATAACCGCCAAACGCATTCGAAAGACTCTGTGTTCTTCGCAGAAAACCCGCTCATCAATGGGAATGCGTATGCGATAGTAGCTATTTATTAATATATACTCAGTCGGCGGTACGGTGTCGTACGGTTGGGTCTGGTCAGATACAGACGCTCCGGGAGAATTCCACGCGCTTCGATAGTCCGAATCTTTATTCGGTCGGGGAACGCGGAGCAATGCGATAGAATGAACCCTCCCAACGAATCCGGTACCGGAGACGATCATCTGGCAACGATGCGAGCGGCGAACGGACGAACGTTTGGGCTCCGGCGCGGGCGAAGGGAGTTCACGAACTGGATCGACGAACAGCTTTCCTGGAAAGAGACGTGCTATATCGGTGATTGGTCGTTCCTGGCAAACCTCAGACTGCAGGGGGAGGACGCAGAAGAGCTGCTCTCCAGGCTGTCAGTGAACACCTTTGATTCGTTTAAGATTGGACAGGCGAAGCACCTCATCCAGTGCTCGGCGAACGGCAACGTGATCGCGGAGGGAGTTCTCGCTCGGACCGGCGAGGACGAGTACGTCGTACACGGTCTCCCGTGTTACTGGGCGGCATACAACCTCGAAGTCGGCCGAGACGGTCAGTTCGACGTCGAGGCGGAATGGCGAGATACGTTCAACTTCCAGGTACAAGGGCCCCGTTCGATTCAGGTACTCGAAGAACTGACTGATCAGCCGTTGAAAGATATCGAGTTTATCCACTTCGACACGATTTCCATCGACGACGTCGAGGTGACTGCCATCCGGATGGGAATGGCCGGAGAGCTCGGATTCGAGTTACAGGGTCCGGCAGCGGACGCCGACGCCGTCTGGGACGCCATCGTCGAAGTCGGCGAGGAGTACGGGATTCAGCGGTTGAGCGAACGGACGTCGTCGATCAACCATCTCGAAGCGTGCTTCCCGACGCGAGGGCGCGATTACATCCCGGCGATCTTTTCGCCGGAGATGGGGCAGTTCAGAGCGTGGGTTGACACCCACGCGTCCCGTGATATCCTCACTTATCCGATCGAAGGGAGCTTCGATGCCGACGATATCAGTGCGTGGTATCGAACACCCGTCGAACTCGGATGGGATCGAAATATCGCTCTCGATCACGACTTCGTCGGCCGCGAGGCGCTCGAAGCCGAACTCGCGAACCCGGAACGAACCATCGTGACGTTGGTGTGGGACGATGACGACGTGATTGAGACGTACGCGTCCCTCTTCGAGGAGGGACTCCACCACAAATACATGGATATGCCTCATCAGCAGAAGCGAGCGATGATCGCCGATACGGTGGTCGGAGACGGCAGCGCCGTCGGTGTTTCCACGTGCCGTGGGTACAGCTATTACTTCCGCGAGATGCTCTCGTTGTGTACGATCGACGTCGATTGGAGCGTTCCCGGGACGGAGGTCACGGTCGTCTGGGGAGAGGGACAGAACCCGCGAAGCCCGACGACAGACTCGCACGAACCGATGGAAATTCGCGCAACGGTTGCCCCCGCCCCGTATAAAGAAGACAATCGTCGGACTGATCCCACGCAGTGATGACATAAATTTGATAAATTCGCAATTATTTGGGGATTCAACCCTCGTGTCGACTTTGTTAACGCGGTGACCGTTGCCGAAACTTATATATGTGTGCGAGAAGCAGTTGCTGAGGAACAATGATAACAAATAGCAGACGAGAGATGCTAAAAGCCGCTGGCGTCGTCGCGACTGCTGGCCTCGCCGGGTGTTCGGGGTCCGGAGGAGATGACGGCGGTAGTGGTGGTGACAGCGGCGGTGGCGACAGCGGCGGCGACAGTGGTAGTGACAGCAGCGGTGGTGGAGATGATCTGACACCTGTGACGATACAGTTCCCCGAAGGAACCGTGTTCTATCCGATGTGGGAAGCCGCCCAGCAACAGGGCATCTTCGAGGAGGAAGGCATCGACGTCACTGTCGAGTATCCGCCGTTCGATGCGCAGGTACAGGGCGTCACGAGCGGTGAGGTCGAGACGTCGCATCCGTCTGTACTCCCCTACATCAATAACCGAATCAACGGTGAAGACCTCGTCACATACGGGTTCAGTGGCGGCCTTCAGTCCGTGAACGCGCTCTACGTTCGGGCCGATAGCGAGTACGAATCCGTCGAGGACCTCGAGGGACAACGGATCGGCGTCTGGTCGTGGGGTTCATCGACTGTCCAAGCGTTCCAGGCCGTCCTCGCCGAACAGACCGGCCTCAGACTCCGCGAAGACTTCGAGACGACGACCGCCGCACCACCGGCACTCGTCGGCCTCCTCAACGACGGCGAGATCGACGGCGTCATCAACGTGAGCGGGCTCACGATCACGATGGAATCACAGCCGGAGAACTACCGCAACCTCGTCCAGCTCAACGATCTCTGGACCGACGTGACCGGTCACACGCTGCCGCTCACCTCCTGGTGGGCGTACTCGGACTGGTACGACGACAACACCGACGTTGCGGCGTCACTCGTCCGGGCTGGCGCAAATGCCGTCGAACATTGGCGTAACAATACGCGCTCGATATTGGAAGAGTTCGGCGGACCGGCAAGCATCGACAACGACGCGAAGATACAAGTCGTCGAAGACTGGGCGAGCAACGGAGAGGTGTTCCACGGACGGGCCGAAGAGTCCTATGTCGATTCCGTGTGGCAGTTCCTCGATCTGATGGAAGAGCAAGAGTTCATCGACAGCGTCCCGTCTCAGGACGACGTTCTCAGAAACCCATTCTAGACGCGGTTATTTGGCGAAACACCCTATGAATTCCTACATTCAAGACCGGAATATCGAAAAGAAAGCGGCCGTGGCGTTGGTTCTGCTTGGCGCGTGGCAAGTCGCCTCGCAGTTTTTCCCGTTCTACGTGTTCCCCGGCCTTTTCGAGTTGTTTTCGGCCATACGGACGGTGATCGTCGATCCTCAGTTCGGCACGTATTACAGTAACGTCTTCGACACCTTTCGCCGTCTCTTCGCCGGGTTCGCAATCTCCGTTGTGGTCGGGACGGTCGTCGGGACGGCAATGGGCCTTCGAAAGGACGTGGAGGCCTTCCTCCGCTCGTGGATCGTAATCGCGCTCTCGGTACCGTCGATCGCGGTCGCGTTCGGTCTGATCATCGCACTCGGAATCACTGAGTGGGTGCCGGTGCTGACGGTCGTGATCATCGGCGTCCCGTTCGTCATCCTGAATATGTGGGAAGGCACGCAGGACCTCGATCAACAAATCACGGAAATGGCCGACTTCTTCGGCGCAGGCACCTATCAGCGGTACCGTGATATCATCCTCCCCCAGGTCCTCCAGTACCTGTTTCCGTCGATGTACTGGGGCCTCGTGGTCTCTTGGAAGGTTCTCTTCGTCGCCGAGGTGTTCGGGGCGGGATCCGGCGTCGGTTATATGGTCAGCTACTGGTTCCAGCAGCAGCGAGTCGATCTGCTCTTGGGCTGGGTCGTGATTCCCGTCATCCTGATTATTATCAGTCAAGAGAGCCTCCGCGCCGCAGAACACCGCCTGATGCGGTGGCGGTAACCCTCGCCTACGGTGCTCCTTCCTTCTGTACGCGTTAATTGTCACGTGGGCGATTTCCGCGCCCGTATTGGATGACAACTGTTATATCATAACATATCCACCTCGAAGACGATGATATGCGGTACCCTCGTGAGGGTAGACTCACTGACTAGTAGCGACATCGGGTCACAAACGGGAGCCGTCGAATGATGCTCGGCGGTGAGATACTCTCGGTGGGCGTGTTCTTGGCCGCATTCGGTGCGTGTGCCTTGGCGGTACAGTCCCTCTCGGTGCGCTACGGGACGATCACCAGTTCCGCTTCCGACGCGCTGATCGTCGGGCTCGGCATTAACGTGCTGGTGCTCGTCCCGGCGGCGTTTCTGCTTGGATCGCCGATAGAGAACCTGACGCTCCGATCGCTTGCGGCGTTCACTGCCGCGGGACTGCTCGGGACGATGGTCGGACGCGCGATGCATTTCGAGGGGATCAAACGCATCGGATCGAGTCGGGCGGAGCCGATCAAGGCCTCACAGCCACTTCACGCGTCGCTCATTGCGGTCGTCGTCCTCGGCGAAGTCGTCACCGGCGGACACGTGCTCTCGATGATCGCGATCGTCGTCGGCATCGCCGTCATCACCTACGAACACGGGCGCTCCGACGACGATACCTCCGACTCCGGCTACATCGGAATCGCGATTCCCTTCGTGGCGGCGTTCTTCTACGGCATCGAGCCCACGTTCGCGAAGCTGGGACTTGCCGAGGGGACGGCGGTACTCACGGGACTGATGATCAAGACAGTAAGTGCCGGGCTCGGATTTCTCATCTACCTCTGGTGGACGGAGGGGCTTCCGGACCCGCGAACGTTCGAGCGGAGTGAAGTTCCGTGGTTGGTCGCCGCGGGCGTCGCGAACACGCTCTTTCTCCTCGGGTACTACGGCGCGCTGGAACTCGAACCGGTCTCGCTCGTCGTCCCGCTCGTCCAATCGAGTCCGCTGGTCGTCATTCTTCTTTCGGTTCTGTTGGTCAGCGACGACCTCGAACGGATCACGCCGCGTCTCGCCGCTGGCGCGCTCATCGCGGTGGCCGGTGCGATCGGCGTAACGCTCCTGAGTTAACACGTGACGTGGGACCGATTTCCGTTCAGTAGTAGGAGAGTCCCGGATCCGCGTTGACGGCCTGTCCGGTCATAATTCCGCTGTCGGCCCCGGCGAGAAACGAGACGACGCCCGCGATGTCGTCCGGTTCGACGACTCGGTCCAGGTCCTGCTTGTCGACGTAGTCGTCGAGATACTCGTCACCGGCCTGCTGGGATGCCTCTGACCAGGTGAATCCCGGCATCACCGCGTTAACGCGGACGCCGATATCGCCGACTTCGGCCGCCATCGCGCGCGTCATTGCGAGCACCGCACCTTTCGATGCGACGTAGTGCAGAAAGCCCGGAACGCCCATCGTGACGACGGACGAGGAGATGTTCACGATGCTCCCACCGTCGTCGAACGCACCCAGCGCGTGTTTCGAAGCGAGGAACGTTCCCTTCGTGTTGACTGCCAGAACTGTGTCCCACTCTTCGGCGGAAATCTCATCGAAGCGTTTCTTGTCGGTGACGAGCGGCGCGTAGTAGGCGGCATTGTTGACCAACACGTCGAGATCGAGACCCTCGAACAGCGACCGCATCGCGTCCTCGTCAGTCACGTCGGCCTCGCGGAACTCGGCGGATCCCCCCGTGCGCTCGATTCGCGATACCGTTTCGCTCCCGTCAGCGATGTCGGAAACTACGACGTGTGCGCCGTCGTCCGCCAGCCGTTCTGCGATCGCCTGCCCGATTCCGGTCGCCGCACCCGTCACCACCGCGGTTGTGTCGTCCATTTCGAGTCACCGATTTTCTCCGAGGTGGCATAACCGTTCGGTCGTGGCCTCTGGAAAGCTGTCCACCGAACTCAGCGATCGCCACCGCCGAGAACGTTCGATTATCCGTCAGACAGTACGGTCACGACAGGCAGGTCGGACTCGAGTAGCACCGATTGTGTGACGCTGCCGAAGATCGCTTTCCCGACGGGGGTTCGTTTTCGCCCGCCCACGACCAGATATCGCGGGTTCTCGGCGTTCGCGACCGCGAGTATCTCCTCGGTGACGTCACCGATGCGCCCGAGGTAGGAGACCTTCTCGAGGTCGCCGACCGTTTCTTCGGTGACGTCGGCGGCGACCCCCGCGGCGTCCCGCTGGGCGGCTTCGAGCGAATACCGCTCGTCGCTGCCTCCGGGTTCCCCGGTCTGATCGCCCAGCTCCCGGTAGGTGATCTCAGGTGCGAATGTCAGTGCGAGGTCAGACGTGCTCTCCACGGATGATTTGCGTTGTGACTCGAAGACGTCTCGCGGTATGACGTGAAGCACGAGGAGTTCCTCGCCGAACTGTTCGGCGAGTTCGGCTCCGGTTTCGACCACTCGGTCCGGGACGATCGTCCCATCTGTTGCAGCTAGAACCGCCATACGAATCGTGTTCACGTGCCACGTATATAACATCACGTCCCGGCGGATCGTCGAAACCGAAACGAACGCAGCAAAAGCGGATCGCAGTACCGAGGTCGTGCCGGTCAGAGGACACCGAAGTCCGCTTCTTCTCGGTACGCGAATACCTTCCGTTCGAGGGGGCGAAGGATGCCCATCTCCAGGATGAAGACGACGACCACGAAGACGGCGGCCCACGCCATCGCCGTGTCGTACTGGTACCGCGAAAACGCCTCGATCGCACGGTAGCCGACGCCGGTGTTCGACGCGAAGATCTCCGCCTGGGTCTCGACTTTCCACGAGATCGCCAGCCCGAATCGGATCGCGGTGAACAGCGCCGGTGCGACGCTCGGGAGGATCATCCGTCTGAGCAGTCGCGACCTCGAAATATCGAAGGAACGGCTCATCCGAAGGAGGTTTGGATCGATGTTCTCGACGCCTTTCCAGATCCGCAGCGAAATGTACGGGAAGACGGTGACGGCCGTCGCCAGGACGGGTGCAGCGACCCCGAATCCGAAGATGATCGTCGTGATCGCGGCCCAGGCGATCCCTGGAATCGACAGCGCGATCACGATGATCGGCGTTGAGAAGTGTTCACCGAAGTTGTTGATCCCCATAATGATTCCGAGTGCCGCACCGACGAGGAACGCCCCGATGAACCCGAGGAACGTCCGGAAAAACGTCGCTTGCATATGCGTCCAGACTACCCCGGAAGCAATGATTTCCCACGAGGCGTTTACCGTCGCGACCGGTCCCGGGAACAGTCCCCGCGGGAAGAGCACCGTGACAATCCACCACGCCGCAAGACCGATGACAACCCCAAATATGCGCGCAGCCCATTTGTCACCGACCATCGAACGGATCGGCGTTCGGAATGAGCGGTTACTCGTCGCCATTTGGACTACTTCCCCCCTCCGCTCGGGAGCATCACTGACTCCGAGACGGGCGAGTATGTCACGTACATAGCGCTCACTGTCGATCGAGCATACTTAATCATTTGGTTTTCACGCCTTGCGCGCAGACATTCACTCATATCAGGTGATCGCGTGGAACCGGTTGATCGCGTCCTGTCGGACCTTCAAAAACTCCTCAGAATCGACGTCTCGTGGGCGTTCGAGGTCGATGGACATATCGTCGAAGATGCGTCCGTCGCCGAGCATCAAGATTCGATCGGAGAGTTCTATCGCCTCGGTGATGTCGTGCGTGACGAAGAACACGGTCTTTCCGAGTTTCTGCCAGATGTCGATGAGTTCCTCGCGGAGCGCCTCCGCGGTAATCTCGTCGAGGTTGCTGAACGGCTCGTCCATAATCAGTATCTCGGGGTCGATACTCAGCGCACGGGTGATTCCGACACGCTGTCGCTGGCCGCCGGAGAGCTGTGAGGGGTATTTATCGTAGTGTTCGGTGAGACCGACGAGGTCCATGTACTCTTCGGCGAGGTCACGCGTGTACTCCGGGTTGTTCTCGTGAACGTACTCGATGTTCTGCACGCAGGTGTTCCACGGGAGGAGACGCGGCGATTGGAAGACGTGACCGAGCGTGACTTCGTCGTTTTGCGTTCCCTCGAACTCTACGGTGCCCGCCGTCGGTTCGAGGACGTTACTGATGATGTTCAGCATCGTCGACTTGCCGCTCCCGGAGCGGCCGATCAACGTCACGAACGAACCGGGTTCGATGTCGAAACTCACGTCCTCGAAGACCGTCTCGGTTCCCTCTTCGGTGTCGAAGACCTTCGTGAGGTTTCTGACGTGGATGGCTCCCGCCGCCGAAGTCCCGTGTGAAACGCCCGCCACGTCGTCCGCGTCAGTCGCCTGCCGCGTCTCAGAGGCCACGAAGACCACCCCTGATCACCGTGGCGTTTCGGTGTGCCCGGAGACCTACTGCGTGAGAATGATTCTCTTTCATCGCTGTAACCACGTATTGAGAATGGGTGTACTTTAGATTTGCTACGTCACACCAACACAAAGATCCAATAGAGGTTGAATGTTTGATATATTGCCACGCGGAACTGGTGACTGAGTTCTCGGTGAGGATTCACAATGAAAATAGGAGATCCACCTGAAAGCCCAATATAGCGCGCCTCAGAAAGAAAACCACGATCATTCTGGACGCCGGTATCTCGATAGTCGGGTCGAACGGGCTCCACCTGAGACTGTATCATACAACCGATGGGTTTTTAATCATAGATCCTGATGTGACATCGTATGCCACGCGATAAAGAGGCAATCCGAACAGTCAGCGGTGTAAACAGACGGAGATTCATTAAGGCAGCCGGGGCCAGTGCGGCCGCGGTCACCCTTGCGGGTTGTACAAGCGGTGGAGACGGTGGCGGCGACAGTAGCGATGACAGCGGGGGGGACAGTAGCGGCGACAGCGGGGGGGACAGTGGCGGCGACAGCGGGGGAGACAGTGGCGGCAGCGAGGATCTCACGACAGTTTCGTTCGCGACGCCGCCGGTCGGAATGCCCGTCAACATCGTGATGGAATACTACCTCGCGGAGAATGATCTCATCCAACCGCGGTTCGAGGAGGACGGCTATGAGCTCGATTACGAGCTCACCTTCGAAGATGCGACGCTCTTCGCGTCCGGCCAGATCGATATGGGCACCGTGAGCTGGGTCGAAGACGCGCGCCTCGGCGTCGAGCAAGACCAGCAACTCGTCGCATTCGGTAATATCGAGGGTGTCGTTTCGACGCCGTGGGTCGAGGTCGGCGGACCATACGATCCCGACGAGACCGGCGGCGTTCAGGAGTCGCTCGACAAGATCGTCGACGAGGGTGCCCGGTTCGGCATCCCCGGGTGGGCCGCGGGCGCGGTTCCGCACCTACAGAACATCATCCAAGAGAAGTACGGCTACACTCTGGCGCAGGACGGTGGCGACTTCAACGTTCAGACGACGGAGCGCGGGACGATGCCACAGCTCACCCTGCGCGGTGACCTCGCGACGGCCGTTCACTCGGCGTCCTCTGCCGGTCTCTCGGAGGTCGTCAACGGGGAGCTCAAACCGCTCCTGTGGATCTGGAACGAGTACCTCGATCAGGGGTGGGGGCGACCGCCGCTCGTGAGCCTCTCGACGCGGCTGGACTTCGCCGAGGAGAACCCCGAAGTCCTGTTGAATATGATCGATATGTGGAGTGAAGGGTTGAACTACGTCCAAGACAACATTCCGGATATCGCCGCCGACCCGGCCGGTCAAGAAACGCTCGAAGCCGAAAACGAGGAGGAAGCGCGCTTCCTGATGGACCTCTTCGCCGGAAACGAAGTCGAACAAATCGAGAGTCTCCAGCGCTCGGCGCTGTACTCCGAGGTGGGTCTCGACGACCAGTCCGTCGAGGATGCGATGAACGTCCTCGGCGTGATGGAGGAACTGGGTCAGATCCCCTCGGGCTGGGAGGATCAAGTCACGTTTATGACGCGGTCCGATCTCGAGGATATGGTCTGAGGATCAAATGAGCACGACACAGCTACGTGGGACGATCGGGCGGGCGTTCGTCAGTAACCGGAGAGTCATCTTCGTCGAGTCGGTCGTCGCGTTGTTACTCGTGTGGGAACTGAGCGCCCGCATCTTCGGTATCACCGACCTGATCGCCTCGCCGATCCTAGTCGGCGGTGGGATCTACGAGCTCCTGTCGGGCGACGAGTGGGTGATGCACTTCGTCGCTTCGATGCAGCGCATTCTCCTCGGATTCGGCGCCGCACTTGTCGTCGGAATCATCGGCGGCGTCGTGCTCGGCGTGAGCAACTTCTGGGGGAAGGTCCTTCGGTACTACGTACTCGTCGGGATGGCGGTTCCCGGGCTGTTCGTCGTCATCTTCACCGCGATGGCGTTCGGCATCAGCGACACCACGCCGATGCTCGCGACTGCGGTCATCACCGCGCCGTTCGTCGTTGACATCATCCAAAGCGGGGTCGAGAACGTCGAATCCGACCTGCTCAATATGTCGAGCGCATTCGGCGTCTCACGGAGTCGCGTCTACCGCCGAGTACTGTTTCAGTCGATCCTTCCCGAGATATTCTCCGCGATTCGGTTCACCTTCTCCGTCGCGTGGAAGGTGACGATCCTCGCGGAGGTCGTCATCTCGAACGTCGGTATCGGTTTCCTCATCGCAGACAACATGAGCCGGTTCTCGATGGTCGGTGTGCTCCAGTACGTCGTCCTGTTCGTCATCCTGATGATGGTCATCGAGTACGGCATCTTCAGCAAGATGGAGGAGTATCTGTTCTCCTGGCGAGAAGACATCAAATCGTCGATGGGGACCGGCCCCCGATAACCCGGCTGTCACGGCACCCCTCTCTCTGGGCATCGACTTTTTCCACTTCGACGCGGTTCTTTCGCGACGTCTCGTCGATATAGTTATATCCGGGTCGCCTGTGAATACCTCACGTTAGAGGAGCCACTTCCGTGTCAGAATCAGAAACCACCTCACCGACAGCCGATCGTACCGCCGCTGAGAGATTCCTCCGCGCGTTCCACCAGCAGGGCGTGGCGCGCATTTTCGCTAATCTCGGTACCGACCACACACCGCTTCTGGAGGCCGCGGCGGACGTCCGACGCGCCGGTGACGGAGACCAGATTCCGGAGATAATCTCGTGCCCGCACGAGTTCGCCGCGATGAGCGCGGCCCACGGATGCGCCGCCGTGACGGGGGACCCACAGGTCGTGCTGGTACACGTCGACGTGGGGACCCAGAACCTCGGCGCGGCGATGCACAACGCACACCGCGCTGGCGCCCCGGTGTTCGTGCTCGCGGGGCTCGCACCGGTCACTGACGCCGGGCACTCCGGATCCCGGGATCACCCGGTGCACTACTTCCAGGACGTGTTCGACCAGCCCGGAATCGTGCGCGAGTACTCGCGGTGGATCGACCAGTACCGGCCGCCCGCGGATCCGGCGGAGACTGTCCGCCGCGGCTTAGAGCGGGCCGTTTCGGAACCGTCGGGCCCGGTGTACGTGACGGCGACGCGAGAGGCGCTCAGCGGGACCGTCGACGCGACCCCGTCGACGGCGACCGTCCGGCGGGTCGGCCCCGGCGGTGCCGACACCGCGTCGATCGACCGCCTGGTCTCCGAGGTCGAGCGCGCGGAGCGCCCGGCGGTGATCACGAGCGACCTGGGTCGATCTCCCGCTGGAGAGCGCGTCGACGCGCTCGTCTCCTTCGCGGAGGCCGCCGGTGCCGGAGTCGTCGAGCAGACGCCGACAACGCTTTGTTTCCCGCGCGACCACGAGCAACACCTCGGCTACGACCCGACGGTGGCGCTCGAGCGCGCGGACCTCGTCGTCCTCGCCGACGCCGACGTTCCGTGGATTCCGGGGCCCGAGACGTCCGAGAGTGACGCGACAGTCGTTCAGATCGATCCCAATCCGACCAAACCGGCGTACCCGCGGTGGCCGTTCGCGATCGACGAGACCGTACAGGCCGACGCCGCTGCGACGCTCGAAGCCGTCGAGGCCAGACTCCATACGGATGCCGATTCGAGCCGGGCGTTCTGGCGCGACATCGCCGCGGAACGACGTGCGGACGCAGCCGATCGCTTGGCGGCTGATACGAGGGAGGGACGACTGACGCCGACGGTTCTCTCGAACGCCGTCGAGTCGATCGTCGACGGGGAGACCGTCGTCGTCGAAGACGCGGTCACGAGCCGACCGGCGATAATGTCGCAGATCGAACTCTCGACGCCGGGCAGCTACTTCTGGAAGGGAGGCGCTGGACTTGGCTGGGCGGGCGGAGCAGCCGTCGGTGCCAAACTGGCGAATCCGGACAACCGCGTGATCGCGCTGGTCGGTGACGGTTCGTATCTGTTCGCCAACCCGTCGGCGTGCGCGTTGCTCGCCGCCGAGTACGACGCCCCGACGCTCACGGTCGTCTACGACAACCAGGGGTGGAACGCGGTCGAAGGCGCGACGACGGCGCAGTATCCAGACGGCGCGGCGGCCGAGGAGTCGGTTCCGGAGAGTCACTTCGGGACAACGATGGACCTCTCTGCACCCGCGAGCGTCGTTGACGCGCACACGCGCGTGGTTCACGACCCAGACGAACTCCCCGCGGCGCTCGAAGAGGCGGCCGCAGCCGTCGATGCGGGGAGACCAGCTGTGCTTGACGTCAAGGTAGAACGCCCGTAGTCACTATCCTCACGTACAACACCGCCCCGAAAATTTGAATCTCCGGAATCACCGGTAGCGCTTCGGTTTTCATCGCGTCCTCGACGGCGATGAGACACGTCAGTGACAGGCGGAGGTGAGACGAGTCGACGGCAGATAATAGCGAGACGGATCGATGACGGGCGGAAATGAAACGAGTCGACAGCAGGTAATAGTGAACGGAATCGACAGCAGTTACTCGTCGCCAGCGATGTTAACGTTGACCGTCTTCAGTTGCGTGTAGTGATCGACGGCCTGCATTCCCTTCTCGCGGCCGAGGCCACTCTTCTTGTACCCGCCGAAGGGCGTCTGCGGTCGCGAACCTGCGTACTGGTTGACCATCACGCTGCCTGCCTCGATGCCGTTGGCGACGCGGTGGGCCCGGTCGAGCGTGTTCGTCCAGACGGTCGCATACAGGCCGAACTCGGTGTCGTTCGCCCGCCGAATAACTTCCTCCTCGTCGGAGAACGAGTACAGGTTGATGACCGGTCCGAACACCTCCTCACAGGAAATCTCCGCGTCGTCAGCGGCCCCCTCGATGACCGTCGGTTCGTAGAAGTTCCCCTCGCGGTCGACGGCCTGACCACCGGTGAGTGCGGTCGCACCGCTCTGGACGGCGCTCTGCACGTAGCTGTCGATCTGCTCGACGGCGTCCGCGGAGATGACCGGTCCCAGATCGGGGTTTTCCACCCCCGGTCCCAGCGTGATCGATTCGACCGCGTCGACGTACCGCTGTTTGAACTCGTCGTAGACGTCTTCGTGGACGAAGATCCGGGTGGTTGCAAAGCACACCTGCCCGTTGATCAGCGTTATCGCCTTCATCGCGCCGTCGACTGCCGCGTCCAAGTCGGCGTCGTCGAAGACGACTCCCGGGCTTTTGCCCCCGAGTTCGAGAACGGTCGGGATGACCCGATCGATCGCCGTTTTCCCGACGATCTGGCCGGTGGAGACCGATCCGGTGAACGTGATCTGATCGACCCGCGAATCGGTCGTCAGCGATTTACTGGTCTCGACCAGTCCGGGAACCACGTTGAACAGGCCGTCCGGGAGTCCCGCCTCGCTCGCGATTTCGGCGAGTTTGAGAATGACGCCCGGGGCGAACGGAGACGGCTTAACGACGACCGCGTTGCCCGCCGCGAGCGCGGGCGCAACGCCGCGGAAACAGAGGAGTACGGGGGCGTTCCACGGCACGATCTGTGCACTCACCCCGATCGGTTCCTTTCGACTGAACGCCTGGTTGGACGGTTTCAGGGGGAAGCTCTCGCCCTCGATTTTGTCGGTCATTCCGGCGTAGTAATCGAGGTAGTCGACGGCGTTGGCAACCAGGTGCTTAGACTGGCCGAGCGGGCGACCGATCTCCCGACTGGCAAGTTCGCCGACCTCGTCGACGTGCGCTTCGAGTCCGCGGGCCACCTCGCGCAGAACGCGCCCTCTCTCAACGGGGTCCATCGCCGCCCACTCGGCCTGTGCGCGTTCGGCCGATTCGAGCGCGGCGTCCACGCCGGAGCTGCCAGCGGCGGTCACCGAGGCGATCACGTCGCCCGTCGATGGGTCCTCTACATCGAACGTCTCGTCCGTCTGCCGATACGTGCCGTTGATAAACATCCCCCGCTGCTCGACGCGTTCTTGAGACATACCACGTTGTACACAGGCAGACAGTATTAGGCTTTGCGCCCCGCTGTCAAACGCCGTGTCTCGTTGTCTGCCTGACGCGTCGGGGGGTGAGCGACTACGAACATTCACCCGAGGCACACAATGATTTAAGTACGATTGCGTCAATCGACGAACGATGCCTGAGATCATAGACGCGACCTCCCACATTATGACAGAGGAGGCGCTCAGCGAAATCGAGAAAGTCCATCCGACGTCCGAACTGGACAGCCTCCGCAACGCCCCGCGAATGTTCGAGATCGACGGTCGACTGGACTACCTCGACAAGAACGCGATCGACAGACAAGTCATCAATCTCTCCGCGCCGATGCTGTGGCAGGGAATCGATCCCGACGACGCCCTCGAAGCCACGCGCGTCGCGAACAACGAGATTCGACGGATCGCCGACAAGCACCCCGACCGATTCATCGCGACGGGGACGCTGCCGTTCCTCACCGATGAGTACGTCGATGAGGCCCGCCGCTGTGTCGAGGAACTGGGGATGCACGGCATCCAAATCTTCTCGAACATCGACGGCAAGATGCTGGACGACGACGATTTCGAGGAGTTCTACGCGACCGTCGACGACCTCGACGTACCCATCTGGATCCACCCGCAGCTGGCGGATTGGCACGACTACGACAACTCCCACACGTGGATTTACAAGATGCTCGCGTGGCCGTTCGATACCAACATCGCGCTCGCGCGGCTGATTTTCTCCGGCGTGCTCGACCGCCACAAGAATCTGGACATCATCTCTCATCACCTCGGCGGCTCGTTCCCCTACCAGATCGGACGGATCCGCTCGTGGTACCAGACGCGGACCGAGGAGCCCGAACTGTATCAGAACCCGGCGATCGCCGACCTCTCCGAACCCCTCGACGCCTACTTCGATCGGATCTACGGCGACACCGCCGTCAGCAGCCAGGGCGAGTCGTACCCGCTAGAGTGCGGCCTCGAGTTCTTCGGCGCGGACAACGTCGTCTACAGCGCCGATTACCCGTTTGGCCCCGACAAGGGCCAATACTGGGTGACGAAGATCCTCCCGATCATCGATGAGCTCGATATTTCGGAGGCGGACAAAGAGAAGATCCTCTCGGGGAACATCAAGCGTCTCCTCGACCTGTAACGACGCTCCGAAGCGACGATTCGAGCCAACCGAGGTACCCACTCCTCGAACCGCCCAATCTCTGCAGTCGCCCCGGTATCGTCACCGGTGAGCTGGTTTTCATATAATTTGACGATTATCTGCGAATATATCCGTTTGTTTCCGAGTAAGGTATATTTAAGTATGTGGGGTGACCCTCTCGCAGTATGGACCCCGAAGACATTCAGGCGTCCGGTAACCCTGTCGAAGTACTGCGTCAGAAAGGCGGCAACTACACGGACAACTTCCCGGTCGTTCCGAACGAGATCACGAACTGGCTGGACGAACAACGGTCGGTCACCGAAACGGTCTCGTTCGCGAACCTATCGCACCACATGACTGCGCTGCGCGTCACCGGTCCCGACGCGCGGGAGTTGCTGCGCGACCTCAGTGTCAACAGCTTCGAGAACTACGAGATCGGTCGCGCGAAACAGCTCGTGATGTGCAACCCGAACGGCCACATCATCGGTGACGGCCCGATGCTTCGCCTCGACGACGAGGAGTACTACAGCGCCGGAATGCTGTCTGCGAACTGGGTGCGCTACAACCTCGAGACGGGGGATTACGACGCCACCGTCGAAACCGAACCCCGGACGTCTGCTCACGAGGGAGACCCCGAGAACTTCGTGTTCCAGGTGCAGGGCCCGAACGCGCGGGCGGTCCTCGAACAGGTCACGGACGCCGACCTCGATTCGATCCCGTTCTACCACTTCGAGACGATCGACCTCGCGGGCGTCGAGACCATCGCGCTCGGGCACGGCATGTCGACGGAGTTCGGCTTCGAGTTCATCGGGCCGTTCGAGCAGTCCGAACAGGTTCGCGAAGCCATCGTCGAGGCCGGTCGCGAGCACGGTCTCAAACAGCTCGGGTCGAAGTCCTATCACACCCTCTCGGTGAAGCTCGGGTGGGTCCCGCCGGGCGTCCCGCCGATCTACGACGTCGACGAGATGAGCGGCTACCGCGAGTGGCTCGACGCCGATAGCCGAGAGGCGACGTACTCCATCGACGGCAGCTTCGTCTCCGACGACATCTCCGAGTACTATATGGACCCGATCGAGCTCGGTTATAAGAAGCTCATCAGCTTCGATCACGACTACGTCGGGCGCGACGCGCTCGAATCGATGGTCGAAGATCCCGAACGAACGCTCGTGTCGCTCGCGTGGGACGAAGAGGACGTCATCGACGTCTACGCGTCGCTGTTCCGCGACGGCGAGACGAAGAAGTTTATGGACCTGCCCCGGATCGGATGGGGGCGGGCGAACTACGATGAGGTGTTGGTCGACGGCGAGCGAATCGGACTGTCGCACTCGCGGTCCTACGAATACGACGCGGGCACGATCATCTCTCTGTGCAGCATCGACGTCGATCACGCCGACCCCGGCACGGAGGTCACGCTGATCTGGGGCGAACAGGACTCGCCGAATCCGAAGGTCGAACGACACGCCCAGTGTGAGATCTCGGCCACCGTCGGCAAGGTTCCGTACTCCGCGGACCGTCGGAAAGGCGAATAGTCGACGACAATCCGTAAGCTCTCGTTCCCACTCGCACGCCGTCTCTTTGTGTGGTGATTTTCACGTCTTCGCCTCCGTGAGCGGTTCGCAACGGCGTCGGCTGGATGAGATCTCGCTCAAACCTTCCGATACTATCGGATCATTTGATGTGATCAATGATTAGGGATAGTGGAGTAAACTACTTGGATAACATATGTACGGGTGTTATTTTAAGTTGTTATATGCCGAGGTTCGTCGAGAACGCGATCCGTTAATGCAGCGTGATATTTCGAGATAGGCGGATTTACAGATATCCGATGGCAAACAGCCTGGTACTACGATAGACGCATCCTCCTCGGGGGATCGCTGAGCGAACCGCGGCCAGATTCGGGTCGGAACGGGCCTACATCGCCCGAATCGGTGGACTGTGAGCCGTCGGGCCGGAGATGGTTGATCCGACAGTTTCGAATTGAGTCCTACTCGTCCGGGACCGCAAACCTAAGGTCCAGCGGCTTCTTATCTGCCTCTATGACAATGACAAACGGGACCATTAAACTACAATCGGTCCAGCGGGTCTCCGAGATTGTCGAATTGATTCAATCACGGGGTCCGCTGGGTGCGACGGAGATAACCGAGGCGCTCGACGTCCCCACGAGCACCGCTCACGACTACCTCTCGTCGCTACACGACTTAGAATACCTCGTAAAAACCGACGGGAAGTACGATATCGGTCTCCGCTTCCTGGATCACGGGATCAAAGCCCGGGATCGACACGATATCGCCACGGTCGGCAAGCGAACGATCAAACAGCTTGCGAGAGAGACCGGCGAAGCCACCTGGCTCGTGACCGAAGAGCACGGGCGCGCGGTGTACCTCGACTACGCACTGGGCGAACAGGCCGTCCAGACGCACGCACGCATCGGAACGCGCTCGTATCTCCACCAGCTGGCGTCGGGAAAAAGTATCCTGGCGTACCTCCCCGAAGCGCGCGTCGACGAGATCATCGACAGGCACGGTCTCGAACAGCGGACGCCTCATACGATCAACACGCGCGAAGAACTCTTCGAGGTACTGGAGCGCACGCGCGAACGCGGCTACGCGATCAACGATCAAGAGGCGGTCGAGGGAGCGCGGGCTATCGGGAAAGCGATCATCGTCGGCGGCGAGGTCGTCGGAGCGATAAGTGTCGCCGGACCGGCGAACCGACTGACCGATCAGCAGCTCGCCGACGGAATCATCGATCAGATCAGGGGCGCGACGAACGAACTGGAGTTGAAATTGAGCCAACGGTGACTCGGACGGTCGGTAGTGATTTCTCGTCGTCGACTGTGATCTCTCGTCTTCGATTGTGCGCTCTCGGCGTCGAGCGCGTCACAGACGGAGCGATCGGCGACGAATAGTTTCAATCGGCCGCGTCACTCCCGCTGACAATCACACCCGCGATTTTCGAGGAATTCAGCGACGGAGTATTGGTCTCCGCAGCGCTGACAGAGCACCTGCATATCGAGTAACACCTCGAACTCGTCGATATCGATCCGACCGGTCTCTCTCAGCTTCTCGATCCGTTCTTCTGTCACCGATAGCGTCCGCGTCATCAACCGTTGGATGCTTTGGAGGTCTTTTTCGACCTTCTCCTCGTCGGAGAGCTGGCGGTACTCCGCGTCGCGATACTCCGTGAGATACGATCTGATCGCCTGATAGCTGACGAAGTTGGATTCGAGGGTGTCGACGTCGACACCGTTCTGTTCGAGCCGACTTCGCGCGTCGGTTCTGACACCGGTACTGACCTCGTCGTCGGTGAGGTTCTGGTACGTCGTCGAGACGTCGCTCTCGAGGGCGCTCATTCCGGCGTCGATGAGCGTCTGTTCGAGCAAGCGTTCGTTGAAGTGATCGGCGAGGTCACGGAGACTCATCCGCTCGACCCCGTTGCCCGTCCATCGAGCCTCAAGCTCGTCTCCCAGCCCTTCGAGCTCGTATTCGGCGATGAGCCGCGCCACCTTGCTCGACGGTCGGTTGTCGGTCGTATCTGGCATTGTCACCCCTTCGCCGAACGGGCTCAAAAATGTACTGGGGTCTGTCGCCAGCGACGTCTCAGATGGACGTCACTCGGGTGAAGTCGTCGTCGAGCGCCTGGGCGTCCTCGGGCAAGAGCGCCACCACGAGGAAGTCCGCGTAGTCCGCGAAGTACTCGACGAGAGCCGCGATCCGGTCCGAGTCGATCGCTTCCAGCGAGTCCAACAGCATAAACGGCACCGACTCGTGGAGATCGTGGACGAGATAGCCCGCCAGCGCGAAGATCAGTCCCGTGACTTCCCGCTCGCTTTCCGAAAGGTGATCGATCGTGTCCTCGTAGGCCGCCCCGTTCTCAGTCGTCCGCACGATGTGCAGCTCGAAGCGCGTCTGCCCGTCACTCGTCCCAGCGCCCTCGATCCGCTCGATCCAGATCCGTTCGATGTTCTCGTAGCCTAAGAGTTCGAGAATCGACTCCATGTGCTCGTTGAACGACTCGACGGCTTCCGCCTCGATCTGGTCGATCTTCGTCCGCTGGTCGGTCAGCGCGTCGACGAGCTCCGTCCGCTTCTCGCGGAGCCCTTCGGCCCGCTCGATGTCGTCTTCGATCTCTTCGATCTCTTCGGTGACCGAATCGAGATCCGATTCGAGGCTGTCGATCTCGAATTCGAGCTGGTTCGCCTCCTTGTGCAGCGAGAGGATCTCCTCGAAGTCCGCCGATTCGAGGTTTTCCACCTCTGATTCGAGCGATTCGACGTCTTCGGTGAGCGATTCGCGGTTCTCCTTCAGCGCGTCGATCTGCTCGTCGCGGCGGTCGAGTTCCGCGTCGATGTCGTCGAGTTTGCGCTCGATCTCCGTGCGCTTGCGCTGCTTTTTGGTCGCCTCCTGCTGCTCTCGTTTCTTCTCTTCGAGCGTGCTCTTGATCTCGTTGAGTTCCTCGACCTTCTCCGTGCGGAGCGATTTCAGCCGTTCGATCGTCGATTCGATCTGCTCGCGTTCGACGGAGGAGCCGCAGGTCCAACAGACCACGGTCTCGTCGTCCGAGTCGACGAGCTGGTCCGTCACGGAGCCGTCGCCCTCTGCGGCGGCCGCGCCGCCGTCCTCCAGCAGTTCGTAGTCCTCGGCTTCCAGGCGTTCCTCGTTGTACTGGATGAGGCTGCGGAGTTCGTTGATTGCGGTATTCAGATCCTGGCGCTCGGTTCGGAGGCGATCGATTTCGGTGTCGAGATCCTGGTGGTCGCCCATCGGGGTCTCGGGGAGCTCGTCGAGGTCGCCTTCGAGTTCTTTCTGCTCGCGCTTCAGCGAGGAGATGCTCTCTTCTTGGCGTTCGATCTTGCGGCGGATCGATTCGAGTTCCGAGCGGGTCGAGCGGAGTTCCTGCAGCTTCTCTTCGAGTTCGGCCTGCTCTTTGCGGCCCTCCTCAACGTCGCGGCTGCTGTCGTCGATGTCGTCTTCGAGGGCGGCGAGTTCCTCGCGCTTGTCCTCGATGTTGCCTTTGAGCGTGGTGCGGCGCTGTTCGAGTTCGGGAAGTTCCCGCTTTTTGGATTCGATGCGGGCCAGAGTATCGTTAATGTCGCCTTTCTCCTCTTCGAGACGGCGGATCTCCGAGCGGATGGCATCGACGTCGACGGGGCGCATAATGACATCGCGGAGTTGCTCGCCGCGGGCGGCCGCTTGTCTGGCGTCGTTGGTCTCTAAGAGGAACGCGAAGAGGTCGGCGACCTCGGGGTCGTCGAGGTACGCGTCGCCCTCGAAGGAGACACCGTCGCCCGCGCGGGTGAGCGTTCGCTCGTAAGTCGTGCCGTCGAGAGTGAGTTCGACGCGCCCCTCGTCGGCGTCGCCTTTCAGCGAGACGCGCTGGCTGCCCATCGCGGCCATAATTGATCGCAGAAACGAGGTCCTGTTGGTAGCATTCTTGCCGGTGAGAACGGTGACACCGGGCGGAATGTCCACCTCGGTGTTGTCGATACCGCCGACATTCTCCACAGAGAAATGAGCGGATTCAGCTAGTTGTTCGGAAGTCGCCATACAAAACCTATCTGCACTCGTGTATATATGCTTTGTGCAGCGAGTCGACCCGGTGTTCGAGAGTATCGACCGCCCACCCGTTCGATATCGCCGTACTACTCCGTCATCGAACGCGTCGTCATTCGGAGTGAACCGATTGCGTCGGGTCCTCTCAAGAAACCGCGGGTTATGTACGAAATTTGACCTATATATTGCCGATCGAAGGTTCATTTTTGGCCGATAACGGTCCCGTTTACGAGCTACTCAAATCATTCTACCGCAGATATGTATCTGAAGTTATCTTTCGACAGCGAGGCCGCTCGGTTGACCGAATACGAAAAAGGCCGAGATCGCTCGATCGAATTCGGATACGGCATAACAGTCGTACTTTCGTTATTCGAACCGGTGACTCGTTGGTTCCGTGGAGTCCGTCCCCCGGTCCGTATTTGGTATCGTGCGGCCTGGCGAATCAAACACGTGCCAGTGGAACTCAGTGAACGCGCGATGACTCTTCCGATGATCCGAACCACCGTTCGATTTACTCGCACAGATTATTCAGGCGGGCGCTCAGTAGTGCCGGTATTTCAGACTGATCTGAAGAGTACTACAAACAGCGGAAAGCGTGTGGATATCGAACGGCAGCGTCCAGGAGACCGGGCAGCTACGCGTGGATTGAGCAGCCGCCGCGGTGGTTCGAAGTCGGAACCAGCACGCCGAAGCAGTGATGTCTCTGAGCAGCGGGACGTACCGACCCAACCCTCGGAGTGCTGGTGGCTGAAAACTGCATATTTGAACCCGGACCCATTGGCGTACAGCGCCTGAGACGCCGAGATAATCTACGTTAGCGGAGGTGGTATGGCCTGCGCTCGAAGTGGCGGTATGACCTGCGTTCGAGGGGACGACTGGGCTGTGATTGAGAGGGGCCCTCTCCAGGTCTCGGTCGGTGTTCGAAATAACCGCAGTATTTAGGTTCGTGCAGTGATATCATCCGCGTAGAGATGACCGACACCACGCCGCCGCTGAAAACGATCCAGCGGGCGTTCGAAATAATGGACGTGCTCAAAGAGCAGAAGGAGGTCGGCGTCGCGGAACTCGCTCGACGGCTCGATCTCCCGAAGAGTACGGTCCACGACTACCTCCGGACCCTGCGAACGATGGGCTACGTGATCAACGAGGACGGTACGTACCGGTTGGGCTTTCAGTTATTGGAACTGGGCGGGCAGGTCAAATACCGCAATCGGCTGTTCCACGTCGCCAAGCCCGAGTTAGACCGACTGGTCGATAGTACGGGAGAACTCGTCAGCGTCAACGTTGAGGAGCGGGGACAGTTCGTCATTCTGCACACAGAGTTCGGATCGGAGTCGCTTCGGTTGGGGATCTATCCGGGGCTCAAGACCCCGATCCACACGCACGCGGGTGGAAAAGTGATACTCGCGTTCCTCGGCGACGAGCGGATCGAATCGATCATCGACGCGCACGGCCTCACCGCCCGGACCGAGCACACGATCACGGACCGCGAGTCGCTCGACGCGGAACTGGAGGCGATCCGAGAGCAGGGTTACGGAATCGACCGGAACGAGCAGGTCGTCGGGATGGGCGCTGTCGCCGCCCCGGTCCGCGTCGGCGACGAGGTGCTCGGATCGATCGGCGTGGTCTGTCCGTCCGATCGACTGCGCGATGCGGAGTACAGAGAGGAACTCGCCGACGAGGTGCAGAAGTCCGCGAACATCATCTCTGTCAACTACCAGTACGCGCCGTAGCGTCCGGACCGGGTCTTGAGTGCGGTGATCTCGCAGTCGTGGTGTTGCAGTCGTCGTTTCGTTGTCGTGGTGTTGCAGTCGTCGTCTCGCAGTCGTAGTGTTGCGGTTCGCGTATCGCTGTCGGTGTGTCGAAATCGTTGAGTCGTGGTCGATGTGTCGCAATCGTCGTGCCGAAGTCGCTGTCTCGTCCGATCGATCGGCGACGTCCCCGATCTGAGCGAGGGACGCACACTGCATTTTTAATATCGATCGTTATGTTCACGTGAACGATGACCGTACCCACGGAGTTGGAGAAGTACTACTTCCACCAGCAGGCATTCGAGACGCTCGAAGAGATCAACGAGTGGTTCTCCTGGGAGGTTCCGGAGACGTTCAACATCGCCCGGTACGCCTGCGAGCGCTGGGCGGAACGCGAACCGGATCGCGTGGCGCTCTCACTCGATCGACTCGATGGCGAGCGATCCGAATACACGTTCGCGGAGCTGAACCGCTTGGCAAACAGATTTGCGACGTTCCTCACCGACGAAGGAGTCGGCGCGGGCGATCACGTCGCGGTCAACGGAACGCAGTGCGTCGAGTCCCTCGTTGGGCATCTCGCCGCGTTCAAGATCGGTGCGATCTCCGTTCCCCTCACCGTCCTGCTCGGCTCCGACGGACTCACCTACCGACTGCAAGACTGCAGTGCGTCGGTGTTTCTGGCCGATGAAGCCGCGATCGACGCGCTCAGATCGGTGCGTGATGCCGTCGACTCGCTCGACCTGATAGTCACGTACGGCGACTTCGATCGGGGCGACGAGGTCAACTTTCACGAGGCGATCGACGGCGCGTCCGCCTCGTTTGAGACCCGGCCGACCAGCGCCGACGACGAGGCGTTCATCATCTACACGAGCGGGACCACGGGAGAGCCGAAGGGCGTCGTACACGCTCATCAACACCTCCTCGGCGAGTTGCCGCAGTTCCTCAGCCTCCAGTGTCACCGGACGGACGACGAGCAAGTGGTCCGAACCGTCTCGGAGTGGTCGTGGATTATGTCGCTTCCGGGGATCGTGCTCCCGGCGATGTTTTACGGGATTCCGGTCGTCGGCTACGCCGGTCGAGAGTTCGATCCCGAGCGGGAGTTCGAGTTGATCGACCACTACGGCATCACCCACCTCAACCTACCGCCGACGGCGGTTCGAATGATGATGCAGATCGACACGCCGGGAGACCGGTACGATCTCACCAGCCTCCAGTCGCTCACGACTGGCGGCGAGGCGGCCGACGAACGGATCATCGAGTGGGCGACGGACACCTTCGAGAACGCCGCATTCCTCGAGGGGTACGGAACCTCCGAGATCGGCGGGCTCATCTGCGACGACCCCGCCGTCGGTCTCGATCACCGACTCGGATACTTCGGGGTCCCCTCTGCGGGGCACGATGTCGCCGTCGTCGATCCCGACACGCTCGAACCGATCGACGAACCGCACGAGATCGGCGAACTCGCCGTCCGGTACGGCGAGGATCCGATGCTGTTTCTCCGCTACCACGGGCTCCCGGAACGGACCGCGAACACCATCCAAGACGGGTGGTTGCTGTCCGATGACCTCGTCTCGAAGGACGAAGACGGCTACTTCCGGTTCCACTCCCGCTCGGACGACATCATCATCAGTTCCGGCTATCGAATCGCACCTAAAGAGATCGAGGAGGTCCTCCTGACGCACCCGGCGGTCCAGCACGTCGGCGTCATCGGCGTCCCGCACGAGACCCGAGGTGAGATTCCGAAAGCCTTCGTCGTCCTCGCGGACGGCTACGACCCGGACGAGACGCTGACCGACGAGCTACAATCGCACGTCAAAGACCGTCTCGCGAAGTACGAATACCCCCGCGAGATCGAATTCACCGACGACATCCCCACGACGACGACGGGGAAAGTCCAACGGCAGTCCCTGCGGACGCGAGCGGGTATCGAAGAGAATTGATCCCTCTCGCGCTCGTGTAGTAGAAAAATATAAATATTGACGATTATGAATGATCAGTATGCCATCTGGTAACACCAGTGAGCGGAGTGCGACTGACAGGCGGAACTTCCTGAAGCTAACGGGCGCGAGCGTCGTTGCCGGATCGCTCGCGGGATGTATGAACAATGGCGGCGGCGATGGCGGCGGGGACGGCGGGGACGGCGGTAGCGATAGTGGCGACGGCAACGGTGCGACCGCGGGTGACAGCGGCGGCGAAGGCGACATCGTTATCGGCGGGCTGCAGCCCTACACGGGCCCGTACGCGCAGACCACCCAGCAGTTCGTCGACGGACTCAACTTCCGGATCAACGAGATCAACGCCGACGGCGGCGTGCTCGACCGACAGCTCGCGTTCGAGGACCGCGACACGCAACTCGATCCGGCGGAGGCGACGAGTATCGCCACGGAACTCATCGAAGCGGAGGACGCGGTCGTGCTTACCGGATCGATTTCGAGCGACATCGGACTCACCGTCGCACCGATCGCCGAAGACAATCAAGTTCCGCACATTCCGCAGTTCGTTGGGAGCTCGGAGTTCCTGACTCGGGACTCGCGCTACAACTTCCGGATGGGACTCGCCCCGGCCCCGACTAACGCCCGCGCGGTGAGTCAGTTCATCGAAGATCAGGGCTTCCAGAACGTCGGCGCGATCATCGCCGACTACTCGTACGGACGGGCCTGGGAGCAGAGCATCAACGCGATCTTCCCGGACGACGTCGACGTTCACATGGAGGTCGCCCCGTTCGGGGAGGACTCCTTCACGACGTACCTCCGGGCGATGCCCGAGGACCTCGATCTGCTCATCACCGCCAGCCACCCGCCGGGCGTGTTCACGATCTACAACCAGCTCCAGGGTCTCGACGACGTCAACCCCGACTACGTCATCGGGCGCAGCGACGCGAAACTGTCGGCGAACGCGCTCGGCGACTCGGTCACACAGGGCTTCATCGCGCAGACGCAGCCCGATCCGTTCGCCGACCAGTACGCGGAGGTCGGACAGCGGTTCTACGACGAAAACGACGACTGGTTCGGCGTGCTGAACGCCGTCGGATACGTCGTCGGCGATCTCATCGGGGCCGCGATCGAGGACGCTGGAGAGGCGGACCCGGTCGCGATCGCCGACTCGATCCGAAACATCGAATTGGATACGCTGTTCGCCTCGCCGATCCAGTACACTGAGTGGGGCGAGCTGGAAAACCTCGTCCAGCTTATGGTCGGCTTCGAATCGGGGACGCCCGACTACTACCCCGACGGTGAGATTGGACTCACCGAGGAGTTCCGCTCGGAGCCGCTCCCGGCGTACGACCCATCGAGCGATCTCCTCTCGTAAACTTCCCTTCCCTACTCGCTCACGGCTGACGCCGTTCGGTCCCTGCGGTAGGGATTTCCAGGTTTATCACGCGCGTTGTAGATCTCGTGACCGTCGTATCCCTCCAGACGCTCAATCCGTCGTTCGTCGAGGAGGGATCTCCGGGTCGCAGTTCGGATGAAAAAACGCGCCGCGCTACCCGCGGAGGTAGCCTTCTTTGATCGCGTCGCTTTCGAGCAGTTCTTCGCCGGTTCCCTCCGTTTCGATTCGTCCGTTTTCGAGGAGGTAGCCGCGGTCCGCGAGCGTGAGCGCTCTGTCGACGTGCTGCTCGACCAAGACGACCGTCACGTCGTCGCTGATCGTCTCGATCGTCCGAAACACCTGCTCGGCAAGTTGCGGCGCGAGCGCGTTGGAGGGCTCATCGAGCGCCAGTACCTCGGGCTCGGCCATCAGCCCGCGACCGATCGCGAGCATCTGTTGCTCGCCGCCGCTGAGCGTCGACGCGTGTTGGTCGCGGCGGTCCTCGAGCACGGGGAACATCTCGAACACCCTGTCACGGTTCTCCTCGAAGGTGTCGCGCTTGGTGTATGAGCCCATCCGGAGGTTCTTTTCGACGGAGAGGTCCCCGAACAGGTTTCGCTCCTCGGAGATGTGAACGAACCCGCGGTCGACGATATCGCTCGCGGGGACGCTCGCGACGTCGGCTCCGAGCACCTCGACGCGACCGTCCGTCGGCGTGAGAATTCCCGAGAGCGTCTTCAGAAGCGTCGTCTTCCCGGCCCCGTTCGGGCCGACGATGGTGACCACCGAGTCGTCCTCGCGGACCTCGAAGGAGACGTCCCACAGCACCTGGAGATCGCCGTAGTGAACGTCGAGACCGTCGACGTCGATCAGGCTCACGAGTCGACCTCCCCGAGGTACGCCTGGGTAACGCGCTCGTCAGTTTGGATCTCCGCGGGCGTGCCGTCCGCGATCTTCTCGCCCTGATTCAACACGATGATGCGGTCGGTGACGCTCATAATCGCCTCCATGATGTGTTCGATCCAGAAGACCGAGACGCCGCGCTCGTCGCGGACGCGTTCGAGCGTTCTGGTGATTTCGTCGATTTCCGTCGGGGTCAGGCCCGCACCGATCTCGTCGACGAGGATGAGTTCGGGATCGGCCGCGATCGCCTTCGCGAGTTCGAGCTGTTTTCGGTCGGCGATCGTCAGTCCCCCGGCCTCCTCGTCGCGGCGATCGTCGAGGCCGACGAACGCGAGCGCGTCGCGGGCGCGGTCGGTCGCCTCGTTCATCGAGACCGACTCGTCGTTGCCGAAGACGGCACCGATCATCGCGTTGTCGAGGACGGTCGATTCGTTGAACGTTCGGACAGCCTGAAAGGTTCGCGCGATGCCGAGCTTTGCCACGTGGTTTGGCTTCTTGCCGACGAGTTCCTCGCCGTCGAACGTGATCGATCCGGTGTTGGGCGGGTGGACGCCGGTGATCGTGTTGAACAGGGTGGTCTTCCCGGCCCCGTTCGGGCCGATCAACCCCACGATCTCCTCGTCGCCGATAGCGAAGTCGACCTCGTCGACGGCGACAAGACCGCCGAACTTCTTGGTGACGTTGGTGGCGGTTAACACGGTCCGAGGTTGCTGACGATTATATATAAATAATTCGGTGGCGGGAGAACTGGTCTATCCACAATGTTTATGAATTCCCTCTCACGATGCAGGAGTATGTTAGCACAGGGGTTAGAACTGCTTATCGACGGCCTCGCCAGGGGCGTGATTCTGTCGCTGTTCGGCCTCGGGATCACGCTCGTGTTCGGACTGGGAGAGATTCTCAATCTGCTCCTCGGCGTGTTCGCCGTCGTCGCCGTTATCGCGTGTTCACTACTGCTGGGGGCGGTTCCCGGACTGGCGATCGCCGGCTTGCTCGCCGTCGCGTTCGTGGCGCTCTTCGCGTTGGTGTTAGACCGAACGGTGATCTCGCTGGTGTATCGAGAGGAGGGAGAAGATCGGATCCTGCTCGGGATCTTCGTCACGCTCGGCCTGTCGCTGTTCTTCGAGGGGTTACTCTTCATTTACTACCCGGGGAGCGTCTTCCTCGACGTCGGCGTTCCGTCGATGACTGTCGCGGGCGCGAGCCTCACCGGCTCCTCGATCGCGGTGATCGCCGCCGCGGCGGTGTTGTTCGGACTCATCTACTACTTCTTCAATTACACGTACCTCGGGATCGGCACGCGGACCGTGATTCAGGACGAGACCGGTGCCGTCCTCTGCGGGATCCCACCCCGACGGGTACAGGCGATCGTGTTCGTACTGAGTGCCGCCATCGCGGGCGTCGCAGGCGTGTTCTACGCACTCGAAGCGGAGGTCACTCCCGCGAGCTCCTTCACCTTGACGTCGTTCGCGATCATGGTGTCGATCGTCGGCGGCGTCGACAGCATCTCGGGGACCGTGGCGGCCGGAATCGTGCTCGGAATCATCATGACGGTCGCCGGGTCCCTGTTCGGATCGTACCTTGCGACCGTCACGCTGTTCGCGGCTGCGATCGCCGTCCTGATCTATAAACCGGAGCAGATATCATGAACGCAAACAACCCCCTCTCGTCGCTTCGTGGTCAACTGCCAGTCATCGCGGTGTTCGCCGCACTCCTATTAGTGCCGCCGCTGTTCTTCGATCCGTCGACGACGTACCTCTCGCGGCGGTTCATCACCGTGATGATCTTCGCCATCTTCGCGATGGCGCTCAACATCATCTTCGGCGAGACCGATCAGCTGATCCTCTATATGGGCGGTATCGCCGCGCTCGGGACGTACACGACCGTCCTGACGGCCCAGTACTTCGAGATCTCGCCGTGGCTCACCCTCTTTGTGGGGGCGTTCGTTTCCGGCGTGTTCGGCGCGCTCGTCTGCTATGTGGCCGCCCGTCGGCAGTTCACCGTGATCGTCCTCGCGATCGTGACGTTCGCGTTCCAGATGATCATTATGGAGGTGATCGTGGGGCTTCGAGACATCACCGGCGGCACCACGGGAATCCCGTTCCGCGACCTCGACCTCCCGGCCGTCGAGAGTGCGCTCGGAATCGGGGCGTTCGCGCTCCAATTCTACGTGCTCGTCGGGATCTTCGCGGCCGTCTTCGCCCTGTATATGTGGTTGACGAACTCGAAGTACGGATTGGCGTTCGCCGCGATCCGGCAGGACGAGTTCGCGGCTCGCGCGACGGGGATCGACGCCATCAGGCTGAAAGTGTTCGCGGGCTTCCTCAGCACGTTTATCATCGGATTCGTCGGCCCCTTCTACGCGCAGACGACGGGAATCGTGATCCCGGGGCTGTTCAGTTTCAACGGCGTCGACGTCCTCGTGCTGATCATCCTCGTCCTCGGCGGGCTTCGATCGCGGTTCGGTCCGCTCGTCGGCGCGGCCATCGTCATCTACCTCGACAACCTGCTCTCGCAGTTCGGTCAGTGGCGGACGGTCACCTTCGGCCTGCTCCTGACGATCCTCTTCATCTACTTCCAGGACGGGATTCTGCCGATGGCGCAGTCGATGTACGAAGAGCGAGGGATCCGCGACCGGCTTGCGGGGCTCCGAAGCGGCGAGTAAACGCGAGACTGTTTCGAGGTTCCACCCCTTCACGGCGTGGCCCGTTTTTCTTGTTCGGTGGTAGCACACCGGTACTTTCAATAGCTGCGATCCGAAGTGTAACGTGATGAACGCAGCTATCGAGAGCGTCGCGGTTCTCGGCGCGGGCAGTATGGGCCACGGGATCGCCGAAGTGGCCGCCATCGCCGGGTACGAGGTCGTGATGCGCGACATCAAAGAGGAGTTCGTCGAAAACGGTTACGAGCAGATCGAGTGGAGCCTCGGCAAACTCGCCGAGAAAGGACAGATCGACGAAGACGCCGACGACGTCTTAGATCGCGTCTCGACGACCGTCGACCTCGAAGCCGCAGTGTCCGATGTCGACCTCGTGATCGAGGCCGCGCCAGAGGACCTGGACCTCAAGCGCGACATCTTCGCCGACGTCGACGCCGCGTCCGGCGACGAGACGATTATGGCGACGAACACCTCGAGCCTCCGCGTCAGCGACATCGCGGACGCGACCGACCAGCCCGAGTACGTCTGCGGGATGCACTTTTTCAACCCCCCGGTGAAGATGGATCTCGTCGAGGTCGCTTCCTGCGAGCAGACCGATCCGGCTGTCGTCGACGACGCGATAGAGTTCGTCGAGTCGATGGACAAGACGCCGATTAGAGTTCGAAAGGACGTCCCGCAGTTCGTCGTCAACAACGTCCTGACACCGCTGATGGGCGAGGCGGGCTTCATGCTCGACGAGGGCGACGTCACGATTCGGGATGTCGACGCCGCGATGGTGTTCCAGCGCGGTTATCCGATGGGGCCGTTCGAGCTCAACGACTTCGGCGGACTGGACATCTTCACGCACTCGCGCGACCAGTGGGACCTGCCCGTGCCGGACTCCATCCGCTCGCGGGTCGACGCGGAGAACCTCGGCCGGAAAACTGGGAAAGGCTTTTACGACTACGAGGACGACGAGGGCGTGAACTACGAACCGACAGACGGCGAGGGGATAGACACGCTACGCATCGAGGCGCGGATGATCAACGAGGCGGCAAAACTGATCGGCGACGACGTCGCCGACCCCGAGGACATCGACATCGGGATGCGCCTCGGCGGCGGCCTCCCCGAGGGCACCTGTCGGACCGGCGATAAGCTCGGTCTCGACAACGTCCTCGAAAAACTCCGCGACCTCCACGAGCGTACGGGCGCGGACCGCTACGAACCCGCCGACTACCTCGTCGAACTGGTCGAGAACGGCCACACCGGCGAGAAGGCGGGGCGCGGCTTCTACGACTACCGCGACGGCGGCCCGTATCATTTCATCAGCCACGACCTGAGCGACGACGGCGTCCTCACCGTGCTCTTCGACCGCGAGGAGCGGCTCAACGCCTTCTCGACGGATATGTTCGACGAGGTCAAGCGCGTGCTCGACACCGTCGACGACGAGGAGGTCGCCTGCGTCGTCTTCGAGGGCGCGGGCGACCGCGCGTTCAGCGCGGGCGCGGACATCACTGGGTTCACCACCGCGGAAGCAACGGACCTCGCGAAGGTCGACGAGACCGTGCAGACGATCTACGAGTACCCGCGACCGACGATCGCGAAGATCGACGGCTTCTGTCTGGGCGCGGGCCTCGAAATCACGCTCGCGTGCGACCTCCGCTATGCGACCGAGGGCTCGACGCTCGGGAGCCCGGAGATCGACCTCGGGCTGATCCCCGGCGGCGGCGGCACCCAGCGACTGGTTCGGCTCGTCGGCGAGCCGAGAACGAAAGAGATGGTCTACCGCGGGATGCAACTCTCGGCGGAACGCGCCGAGGACTGGGGCATCCTCAATCGCGCCGTCGAGGAGGAGGAGTTCGAGACGCTGATCGACGACGTGACGAGCGACCTCGCGACCGGGCCGCAGACGGCCCTCGAAGTCGCGAAGAAGGTCATCCAGCAGGGGCAGAACGCCAGCCTCGACACCGGGCTGACGCTGGAGAGTCAGGGCTTCGGGCTGCTCGCGACGACCGACGATATGCTCGAAGGCGTCGCGGCGTTCAACCAGGATAGAGAAGCCGACTTCGGGGGCGAGTGAGATGACGCGGAACGTCGGCATCGTCGGCGGCGGCCACACGAAGTGGGGCGTCCGCGAGGCGAGCTACAAGGATCTGATCCAGGAGGCGGGCAAGGCGACCTTCGAGGACGTCCCGGACGTGACGCCCGACGACATCGAGGGGCTCTTCGTGGGCTCCGTCCAGCCCGAGCGGTTCGCCTTCCAGACGCACGTCGCGCCGATGGTTGCTGAGCTGCTCGGCATCGACGTCGATAGTATGATCGCGCGCACCGAACTGGCGTGTGCGAGCGGTCAGGCGGCGCTGCGCTACGCGTGGCTCGCGATCGCCGCGGGGCAGATCGACACCGCGCTCGTCCTCGGCGTCGAGAAGATGAACCTCCCGCGGGAGTACACGCCCGAGGCCCAGACCAGCATGGCGAACGTGATGGACCGGGAGTTCGACGGCGTCAACGGCTTCAACGCGCCGCCGTACTTCGCGATGATCGCGCAGCGCCATATGCACGAGTACGACACCACGCGCGAGCAGCTCGCGCTCGTCGCCGCGAAGAACAAGACCCACGCCGCGAACAACGCGTTCGCGCAGTTCCAAAAGGAAGTGTCCGTCGAGGACGTCGTCGACTCGTTCCCGCTGTCGCCGCCGCTGTGTCTGTTCGACTGCAGCGGCGTGACCGACGGCGCTGCCGGGCTCATCCTGATGAGCGAGGAGAAAGCCCGCGAAGTGACCGACGAGGCGGCGTGGATCACCGGGAGCGGACAGACCTGCCTTTCGAGCAACTCCATCAACAACCTCCCGTCGATGTCGGCGTGGCCGCAGGCGACGCAGGCGGCCGAGCAGGCCTACGAACAGGCCGGGATCGACGACCCCCTGAAGGAACTCGACGTCGCGGAGGTCCACGACTGCTTCTCGATCAGCGAGATCGTCGAGTACGAGGATCTCGGTTGGGTCGAGAAGGGAGAGGGAGGACAGTTCGTCGAGGACGGCCGCAGCGAACTCGACGGCGACATCGCAGTCAACCCCCGCGGTGGGCTACTCGGCTGCGGACACCCGTTAGGTGCGACCGGCGTCTCGCAGGCGCTGGAGGTGTTCAATCAGTTCCGCGGCACCGTCGAACCCGAACGACAGGTTCCCGACCCCGAGACCGGCTTGATTCACAATCTCAGCGGCAGCGCCTCGGTACACAGCGTGATGACTCTCGCGCGAGGACGACAATGAACGAGCACAACGACGAGAACCGAACGGAGCGACGAGGCGGAACCGAGATCGCGACCGACGGCGGGAGCGACAGAGACGTCGTCGAACTCCCCCACCAGATCGAACTCCCGCGGCTGCTCGACTTCTACGAGCTACAGACCGAGGAGACGACGAAGATCAGCGAGTTCTACGACAACCTCGCCGACGGGCAGTTGACGACGACGCGGTGCACCGAATGCGACGAACTGCACTTCCCGCCGCGCATCGTCTGTCCGGAGTGTCACAGCGACGACCTCGAATACGTGGACCTCCCCCACGAGGGCGAGTTATTCGCGTTCTCGACGGTTCGGGCGGGCGCGCCGATGGGAATGGAGGACGAAGTGCCGTTCGTGCTCGGCATCGTTGACCTCGGCGACGTCAGACTCTCCGCACACGTCGACAACGCGGAGTACGAGGACCTCGAAATCGGCGACGCCGTGGAGATGAAGATCGTCGAGATCGACGGGCCCGTCGATCACGAACGGGTTTTTTACCGGTTCGAACCACAGGAGTAAGCAAATGAAAGACTACGAACTCACGATCACGAAGTTCCTGCAACGGGCGGTCGACCTCTTCGACCACAAGGAGATCGTCTCGAAGCTCTCGGACGGATCGGTCCACCGATACACGTACGGCGACGCCTACGATCGAATCTGTCAGCTCGCGCACGCGCTCGACGATTACGGCTTAGAGATGGGCGATCGTGTATCGGTGATGGCGGTCAATCACTACCGCCATTACGAATTGTACTTCGGCCCCTCCTGCAGCGGGCGGAGCATCCACACGACGAACCACCGGCTGCCGGAACACCACCTCGTGGAGATCATCAACGAGGCCGAGGATCGGATGCTGTTCGTCGATCCCGAATTCCTCGACACGGCCGAGGCCATCGCCGACGACCTCGAAACCGTCGAGCAGTACGTCGTCCTCGCCGACGAGGTGCCGGAGACCGGATTGGAAAACGTCGTCGACTACGAGTCGTTCATCGCGGGCTACGACACCGAGTACGACTGGCCCGAACTGGACGAGGAGCGGGAGTTCGCGCTCTGTTACACCTCCGGAACGACCGGTCTCCCGAAGGGCGTCCAGTACCGCCACCGGCGGATGTTCTTACACACGCTGGTCCACGGCCACGTCGACGTCTTCGGCGTCAGCGAGAACGACACGGTGATGCCGGTCGTGCCGATGTTTCACGTCAACGGGTGGGGGTTCCCCTACTCGGGGACGTTCTACGGGTCGAAACTCGTCCTCCCCGGACAGCACACCTCGCCACAGGAGGTCGCGGACCTGATCGACGCCGAGGACGTGACGGTCGCCGCCGCGGTCCCGACCGTCTGGATCGATATGGACGGCTACCTCGAATCCGTCGACGGCGAACCGCTCGCGAGTCTCGACCGCGTCCTCACCGGCGGGAGCGCGCCGCCAGCGTCGCTGATGCAGAAGTACGAGGAAGTGTACGAGGCACCCATCTACCAGGGATACGGGATGACCGAGGCCTCGCCGCACCTGGCGAACACGTTCGAGACGACCCAGATGCGCGGCCTCGACGAGGAGACGCGCTACCAACTCAAGCGGAAGGCGGGGATTCCGGCCCCCGGCGCGCGGATCCGCCTCCGAGACACCGACGGCGACCCGGTCCCGCACGACGGCGAGACGCCCGGAGAGATCCACGCGCGGTCGCCGTGGCTCACCGACGGCTACTTCAAGCGTCCGGAGGCCAACGAGACGTCGTTCTCAGAGGACGGGTGGTTCAAGACCGGCGACGTCGCCACCATCGACGAGTTCGGCTACCTCGACATCGTCGACCGCATCGACGACGCGATCAAGAGCGGCGGCGAATGGATCTCCTCGGTCGAACTGGAGAACTCCATCATCGACGCCGACGGCGTAGCGGAAGCCGCGGTCGTCAGCGTCCCGCACGAGAAGTGGCAGGAGCGGCCGGTCGCCTTCGTCGTCGTGAACGACCCGAGCGTGGACGAGGCGGTGCTCCGAGAGCACTTACTCGAAACGTTCCCGAAGTGGTGGCTTCCGGATGTATTCCGGTTCGTCGACGAGATCCCGAAGACGACGACGCACAAGTTCAACAAGAAGAATCTACGGGAGCGGTTCACCGACGAACACGGCGAGCTTCCGCTCGAGGAGTGATCCCGTCGGCGACCGCCGAACGTCTCTGAAATCGAAATAGATCGAATACACCTATGAAATCAGACATACTCACACCGACTGTCGTTCCCGAGGAGGCGCACGAACCGAAATCCCGCGCGCGGTCGTTCGCAAACGAGCGGATGGCCCCGGTGGCCGCGGAGTACTTCGAGTCCGGCGCGTACCCAGACGACGTCGTCGACGCCGCCCACGAAGCCGGACTCGTGGCCCAGGAGATCGATACCGAGTACGGCGGTCCGGGGCGTTCGCTCGAAGCGATCGTCGCGACCGTCGAGGAGTTCTTCCGCGCGGACGCCGGACTCGGCCTCGGGGTCGTCAGCCAGAGCTTCGGGACCGAGATCCTCCAGGAGTTCGGCACCGAGGCGCAAAAGGACGAGTACCTCCGGGCCGTCGCCGCGGGCGAAAAGCGCACGGGGATGGCGATCACCGAACCCGACACCGGGAGCGACCTCGCGGGGATGGAAACTGAAGCAAAACTGGAGGGCGACGAGTGGGTGCTCAACGGAGAGAAATACTGGATCGGCAACGGCGTCTCCGGCGATTACATCACCGTCTACGCCCGCACCGAGGACAGCGACGACCGCCACAGCAACCACTCGCTCGTTCTCGTTCCGACGGACGCGCCCGGCTACGAGGCCGAACCGGTACCGGAGAAGATGGCCTACCGTGCGTCCGAACAGGCGCACATCGTCTTCGACGACTGTCGGGTCCCGAAGGAGAACCTCGTCGGGGAGCGCGGCAACGGGTTCAAGATGGTCGCGGAGTTCTTCAACTCCGGCCGAGTGCGCGTCGCCGCGCACGGGATCGGAATCGCGGCGGCCGCCATCGAGGAGGCGTGGGACTTCGTCCACGGCCGCGAGGAGTTCGGCCGGTCGGTCGCGGACTTCCAGTCGGTCCAGCACGACCTCGCGGAGATGCGGATGGAGTTCGAGAGCGCCCGCGCGCTGCTGTGGCAGGCGGTCGATCACGTCCAACGTGGCGAGGACGCCGAGCGCTGGGCCGCGATGGCGAAGGCGAAAGCCACCGAGGTCGCCGCCGACTGCGCCGAGACGGCGATGAAACTCCACGGCGGACGGGCGCTGCTGGACGGCGAGCGCGTGACCCGTGTCTACCGCGACGTCCGGATGCCGATGACCTACGAGGGCGTCGGCGCGATTCAGCGCGATCTGATCTACCGCAACTTCTGAGCGAACGCTCGCTTTGACGTTGCGATACGTACCGTGAGAACGCGGCTTCTATCCATTCTGTGGACTGTCGTTCGCCCGAACGACAGAGAGTGCGGCAGACAAATTCACTGCTCGGGACGGAACGATGAGAAGCGGTCCGCGACGCCGTCTCGGTGGGTCGCGGTCGATTCAGTAGTTACCCGTCGAGGCGATCGGCGGGGCGTCGTGCGGGCCGTACGGCGCGTCGTCGAGGTACTCACCGGCTGGCTCGAAGTACTCCGCGAGCGACGCGGCGACTTCCTTTCGGAGGACGGTGACCGGCGTGTCGCCCTGCAGGTAGTCGAGCGCCTCCCCGGCGGCGGCGATGTTGTACTCGGCGGCCCGCTCGCGTCGGGCGGCGTACAGTTCGACCTCGTTGCGGGCGACGGCGTCCTGTCGTGCGCGCGCGGCGACCGCGATGGCCGAGGCGGCCTCGTCGGCGTCGGCGACGCAGGAGTTCATCCCGCGGGCGCCGAACGGCGCGAGCAGGTGTGCGGCCTCGCCCGCGAGGAGCACGCGGCGGTGCTCGTCGACGAAGGAGTCGGCGATCACCTGCAGGAACTTGTACGTCGAGGTCCACTGGATGTTGTCGACGTACTCTTCGCCCATAATGTCGCGGACCAGTTTTCGCATCTCCGCGTCGCTGGATATCTCCTCGGGGTCGTCGTCGCCGAGACACTGGATGTCGAGCCGCCACCCGCCAGCGAACGGAACGAGCATCACGTTGCGGCCGCCAGCGGCGGGGTCGTCGTAGTGGAACAGCCGCTCGAACGGGATCGGCTCTTCCTCGATGGTGTTGCCGTCGAGCGTCTCGACGTCGACGATGATGAAGGAGTTCTCCGACTGGTCGCCCTCGAACTCCGAGCCGATCTCTTTTCGCACCTGCGAGCCGCCGCCGTCGGCGCCGATGAGGTACGGCGTCTCCCACTCTTGTCCGTCGGCCGTCTCGACGTGAACGCCCTCAGGCGTGGTTTCGACGGACTCCACGCCAGCGTCCCAATGGATCTCGATGCCGAGGTCGTCAAGCGCCTCGTGCATGTACTTCTCGGTGGTGACCTGCGGGAGGCTCGCGAAGTGGGGGAACTCCCCACTGCCGCCGGGGTTGTCGTACGTGCGTCGGAACACGGTCTTGCCGCGCCACATCGTGTGGCGGGTCGGCCAGACGAGCCCCTCGTCGACGAGGTCCTTCCCGAGGCCGGGGTAGTTTCGTTCGAGCGTCTTGAGCGTCGAGCCGTGGACGTAGATCGCCCGGCTCCCGGCGCGGTCTCGGTCCTCGGAGTCGGCCTCGAGGATCGCCGCGGGAATGCCGCGGGCGTGAAGCGCGAGCGCGGCGGTCATCCCCGTCGGTCCGGCACCGGCGATCAACACGGGCTGGTCGATGTCAGTTGAGCTCATCGTGTCTACGTGGACGTTATCGCACAGACTTCATAATCGTTGTGGTTGCACCGGCGATAGAGCGCCGGAGACGTCCGTTACCGCGGAATAGAGCGCGAGCTACGCCGTCCACAAACGTCCTCCGGGCGTCCCCACAGGCCGACGATCCCTGGACGTCCGGCTGACCGACCGCCTAGTCACACACGCCGATGAGTCCAGTCCCCCGCAGAGGTCGAAGGGACGTTCGGCTCAGTTCAGTCCGAGCTTCTTGCCGACCCAGTGGTCGCGTCCGGCAAAGACGAACTCCTCTTCGCTCTCGAAGATCGTCGTCTCGGAAACGAACCCGTCCCACGCGCCGCGGGGAATCTGTTCGAGGTCGTCCGCGGAGGTCGCCTCCGAGGGGCTCGCAGCGACCATCTCGTCGAACGTCTCGAACTCGGTGTTCTCCTGAATGAACTCATCGTCGAAGATCTCTCGGAGCGGGATTTCCTCGTCCTCGCCGACGACCTCTCGCGGATCCGGCAGATCCGTGGCCAGTTCGGCAGCCTCTTCCAGATTTGACTCTCGGGACATATTTCGGCGTTCGGACCACTGTACATAAATCCTTGCGGTACGCCGGTGAGATCGTTCTCGAACGACACCGGACTTCAGGAAGACTCGGGACGAACCGATTCGGACCACGACCGACAGGGATCACGAACCAACTTGGAGCACGAACCATTTCGGATCACGAATCACTTCAGATCAGAGACCAAGCCGCGTCCCGATGGGCGGCCCGTCGAACCGCCCTCGACACGCGCACACGTCGGCGAACGAAGGATTTTCTACGGGCGCTTACGTGGCTGACGTATGCGATATTTCGAGGACGTCGAGGTCGGATCGACCGCGACGTTCGGAGGCTACGAGGTGACGGCGCGGGAGATCAAAGAGTTCGGCGCGCAGTACGATCCCCAACCGTTTCACACCGACGACGCGGCCGCAGCCGAGTCGATGTTCGGCGGACTCGTCGCCTCCGGGTGGCACACGATGGCGATGTGTATGCGGATGATCACCGAACAGCCGGACCCGCTGGCGGCGCTCGCGGGCGTCGGCGCTGACAATATCCGCTGGCGGAAGCCGGTCCGGCCGGGTGATCGGTTACACCTCCGCACGGAAGTACTCGAAAAGCGGCCCTCCGAAACGCACGACGACCGCGGATACGTCACGACCAGGGGCGAAGCGATCAACCAGGATGACGCGGTCGCGGCGAGTTTCGAGGTCATCGCGCTCGTCAAGCGGCGAACCCACGAGTAGGCGCTCCTTTGAGCCGGGACCGTCCGGCCGCTGGCTCCAACGAGGTTCTCACTAGTGATAACTAGACGAACCAATTATATGCTGACACGATCCACACCCTCGCAATGGCACACCAACTGGCCGCCCCCGAATCAGCGTCCCTCGCCCCCGATCTCTCGGACGATCTAAGCGAGTCAGAACGATACCGCGCCGAACGGGACCACTGGCGACACATGTTCGATCAGCTCGCCGCGGAGTTCCCCGAACCGGTGATCGTCGTCGACGACGACGGGCGATTGACCCACTGGAACGAGGAACAGGCGTCGTTCGTCGGTCTCGCGGCGGAGGAGGCGCTCGGCCAGCGCGCCCACGAGGTCATCGGAACCGAGGCCGTGACAGAGACGCTCGCGGAGAAGGTCGCGCGCACTGGGGAGACGATCAGAGAGCGGGAGGTTCGAACGATCACCAACACCGCGGGCGAGAAGGGACACGGTCGAGCGATGGGCGTCCCCCTCAGCGCGCCCGACGGATCCGTCGTCGGGTCTTTCGAGGTGCTCTATCAGGTGACTGATCTGGTCGAGCAGCGCGAGTCGATGGAACACGTGCAGACGCAAGTTCGCGAGGAACTCGAACAGACGGTCGGGTGGCTCGAAGACGCGTCTTCGCAGGTGACCGAAAACGTCGACGTCATCGCCGAGGTGGCAGAGCGGGAGGCGGCTCACGTCCGCGAGGTCGACGACGAGATTCAGACGTTCAGCGCGACGACCCAAGAGGTCGCCGCGAGCGTCGAAACGATCAGTACGCAGAGTTCGGAGACGGCGGATCTCGCGACCGATTCCGAGGAGTCGACGACGGGGTTGCTCGAAACCGTCGAGGACGTCGCGCGGGCGAGCGATCGGATGGCGTCGGACGCGGAGGACCTCGCCGACCGAGTCGCGGAGATCGATGACGTCGTCGCCGTGATCGACGACATCGCCGACCAGATCAACATCCTCGCGCTGAACGCCTCGATCGAGGCCGCGCGTGCCGGAGAGGCCGGAGCGGGTTTCGCCGTCGTCGCCGATGAGGTCAAATCCCTCGCCGCGGAGTCGAAGACGGAGGCCGACCGGATCGAAGAGCTCGTCGAATCGATCTCCACCATCGCGGCCGACACGGTCGAGGGGGTCGAACAGACGACCGCACGGGTCGAGGAGATCGAATCGCAGATCGAGACGGTCAACGAGAACCAGCGCGAGATCCAGGCCTCGATCGCGGACGTCTCCGAACAGCTCGAACAAATCGCGACCGCGACGGACGAACAGGCGACGAGCGCGGAGGACATCTCGGCGATGCTCGGAACGACGGTTGAGGGCGTCGAACGCATCGCGACCGAGGTCGCCGAACTCGCGGCCGCGAACGAAAAGCAGACCGAAGAGGTCGCCGAGATCCGTCAGAGCGTCGAGGCGCTGGAACGAAACCTCTCCTCGGTGGTTCAAACCGAATAGCGCCGGACCGAGGCTCGGCTCTCGCCCCCTATTCGACGCTGCTACCGCAGACGAGTACCGGTCGGTGCGTCCCCAAGATCACGTCCTGTGTCACACTCCCGAACAGCGCCTTCCCCGTGGGTGAACGCTTGCGCCCGCCGACGCAGATCTGATCGACGTTCAACTCCTCAGCGTACCGGAGGATCTCGTCCGACGGTGACCCGCTCGCCTCCAGCAGTTCGACGTCCACTCCGGCGTCTTCCAATCGGTCCGAGGCCACTCGGACGGCTTCGACCTGGTGGACGGAAGCCCCCTCGGGGTTGTCGCTGAAGACGTGGAGGATATACACCTCCGCGGCGCTCGCGGTCTCGACCATAGCCTCGATCGCGTTCGTCTGTGCCTGTGCCTGCGGTACGTCGTCGTCCAGTGCGAGCAGTACTCGAACCATATCGGTCAATCGATGGGCCATCTACTTATAACTCCACGCCGATTCCCGCCTCAGTAGCGCGGTTCACTGTCCTCGTTGGACCATCTTTCGTCACCTGTTCGATACTGTCGAATAATCTGTTCACGGAATACGGCCGCTCGCAGCCGACCCGTCGCTCGAATCAGCGGTTGACCGGACGTCCACAGCGGCACCTGGATTTATCCCCCCGGGTCCCCGTACGGACGGTATGCTGCGACCGTTCGAGGACGCGGAACCCGTAGTCGCCGGGGACGCGTTCGTCTCGGAGATGGCGTATCTCGTCGGCGACGTCGACGTCGCCGAACGAGCGAGTATCTGGCCGTTTACGTGCCTCCGGGGACACGGCACCGCCGTCGAAGTGGGACCCGAAACGAACGTCCAGGAGTTCTCGATGCTACACGGCGCGAAACTCGGTGAAGCGGTTACCGTCGGCCACGGTGCGGTGGTCGACTACGCGGAGGTGGCCGATCATTCGCTCGTGGGGATGCAAAGCGCCGTCCTCAAAGGCGCGACTGTCGAAGAGCGCTGCATCGTCGCGGCCAACGCCGTCGTCTCGCACGATCAGACGGTCCCCGCGGGCCACTTGGCGTACGGGACGCCCGCCGAAACCCGACCCCTCACTGAATCACAGTTGGCCCAAATCGACCGGATTCACGAGACGTACGTCGAATTGGCCGCGCGGTTCCGCGAGGCGGGACTTGATACTCGCTCTCGTGAGTGAATTCTGCCTCCCCGTTCGAATTTGACGAACAGGGTTTGACTCCCGATTCACGGTTCCTGTACGTAACCGTCGGGAGATCTTCGGATAACCGTCTCCCGGCATCGAGTCGAAACTCGACCGTTCGCAAAATCCGGACGTTGTGACGGTAACATCCGTACGGTTGTTATCCATTATGTTAGGCGCATTAAATTCGATGAGGTCGAACAACAATTCGCCTGTTGCGATGTCATATTCGTGTACTGCATTCGGGAAACCGCACGCGACACTTACTTGGCTGCCGTTCGCCGAATACGCGTATGGGCCGAGAACCGAACGAAAGTCGAGGGATCAAATCCGACGGGACGTTATTCGACATCATCGAAATCCTTCGAACGCTCGATGGTGCAGGAGTCACGGAACTCGCCGACCGGCTCGACATCGCCAAGAGCACGGTTCACGGGCACCTGACGACGCTCCTCGGCCGCGGATTCGTGGTCAAGCGGGGACAGGAGTATCACCTCGGTCTCAGGTTTTTCGAGTACGGCCAGTACGTTCGGGGACAGCTCGATATCTTCCAATCCGGCCTGGCTGCCGTCGATCGACTCGAACGGGAGACCGGGGAGATGTCGTGGCTCATCACCCACCAGAACGGGAAGGCGATCTACGTGTACGGTCGCGGGGGGAAAAACGACATCAACGTCAACACGATCCTCGGAACGCGGGTTCACATGCACTACAACTCGGGTGGAAAGGCGATTCTCGCACACCTCCCCGACGACGAGGTCGACCGGATCGTCGATCGGCACGGCCTCCCGGCACGCACAAAAAACACGATCACGGACCGACAGCAACTGACCGAGGAACTCGAAGCGATCCGCGAACAGGGGTACGCCCTCAACCTCAGCGAGGATTTGGAGGGCATTCAGGCGATCGGCGTCCCGCTGACCGTCGACGGCGAGGTTCAGGGCGCGTTGAGCGTCGCGGGGCCCGCACACCGGATGTCCAAAGCGCGCTGCGAGGGCGAGATACTCGAGCACCTGCGCGCGGCGACCGACGAAATCGACCTGACGATCGCCTACCGGTGATTTCCGCCTCGGTGCGGTCGGTACACTCCTCTCTTTCCGGATCGATCGGTGAATCCCACTCAACCCCGAACGATACGTACCCGCTCCCCTCCAGTGACGCTCATCTGACGACAGTTTCGATGACGCGTTCGACGAGGACGAATCCGGTGCAGCCGCCGTCACACGCGGCGAAAAAGAGCGCGACTGCGAAGACGTACGTCGACGTCATCTGGACTCGAACGAGCGACTCGTCGTCGAGTCGCATCGTCGCGAGGGCACAGGTCACGGGAGCCGAGGCGGCGGCGAACGCAAATAACGGTCGCGCGGAGACGACGCCGAGGAGTCCGCCGAGGCCGAGGCCGACGACTGCAACCGCAGTGAACGAGAAGACTCCGAGAGCGACCCGATCGGCCCCGCTCGCACTCAAGGCGACCGGGATGGTGCGCTTGCCGATCGATTCGTCGAACGATTCGTCCAGGCGGTCGATACCGATCTTGATCCCCGACAACAGCCCGGCGAAGAGGAGAGCCACGAGGACGACGAGCGGGTCGATCACGTCGGACTGCGTCGCGTAGCCGCCGACGAGGGTGAGCGCGATGCCGAGCGGATAATCGACGGTCACCGTCACGGGGTGTCGATCGAGATACGGCGCGTGCAGCAGCGCGAGCGAGAGGAGCGCAATCGTCGACAGCGCGGGGATCGGTCCCGCCGTCGCCGCGAGGATTCCCGAGAGCAGGAGCACGCCCGCCGACCCGGCGCCGACGCCCCACCGAAACGTCGAAACGCCGAGACGCGGTTCCTCTTCCCCGCGAAGATGCCCGTCGACGTAGCCGTCGCGCAAGTGCGCCACGTAGAGCGCGAGCCCGACCGTCGCGGCGTGTAGCGCTGCGATAGACCACTCGAACGCAATGTTCGGAGCGAGGGCGGCCCCGTAGGCGGACATCCCGACCGCCGGGAGCATAAACGTCGGCCGCACGTGCGCGAGTAGTCCTTCCAGCCCCCGGCGCGCCCGTGTCATATCTCACGGGTTCCGACGCTGCGGTGATAAAGCCGCCGCGTCGGTGACAGTGAGGTCACGAGACTCGTCT
>NZ_VJXQ01000001.1:254642-316545 GCF_007655485.1 Halobellus captivus | reverse complement strand
CACGAAGTAAGGGCGAGCACTGTCGCACGAAGGGACCACGACCGTCGTCCCCTATCAAAACAATTAATGTGGCAGTTGGCCTGGTGACGCGTAACACGAGACTATGAAACTTGGTGACGCCCTCGCTCGGACGGTCCGCTGTTATCCCGACAAACTCGCGCTCGTAACCGACGACGGCCGTTCGTTCACTTACACGGAACTGGACGAGCGGAGCACCCGCTTGGCGAACGCGATCACCGACCGCATCGGAACCGGTCGGTGCGCCGTTCTCTCCGTCAACACGGTGGCCGCGATCGAATCGATGTGGGCAGGAAACAAGCGCGGCCTCGCGACGGTGCAACTGTCCTACCGAGCGACGGTCGGCGAGCTGAAGCGGATGGCAGAGACCGGCGACGCGGAAGCGCTGCTCTTCGATGACCACAACGCCGATGATGCGCTCGAACTGCTCGACCGAGGCGCGTTCGATGTCGCCGTCCACGCGGGCGACCGCGACATCGAACGCGAGGACGTCGAATCCTACGAGGACGTCCTCGCGGCGGCGGAGACGGAACTTGACGACTCCCACCCGGTCGACGACGAGTGCGCGATCCTGTACACCAGCGGCACGACGAGCGTTCCGAAAGCCGTGCCGTTCGATCAGGAACAGCTCTGGTACGGTGCGATCCAGGGAATTATGGAGCACGGCATCGACGAGACCGACGTCGCGCTGTGCACCTCGCCGTGGTACCATATGGTGACCACCGACGCGTGGCTCTACCCGCACTTCGTCGCGGGCGCAACCGTCGTGTTGCACTCGACGTTCGAGCCAGAAGAGGCCCTTCAGCTCATCGAGGGCCACGACGTGACGGGGCTGCTCGGCGTCCCGACTCAGCTGAAAGCGCTCAACGACGTCCAACGCGCGGCCGAAACGCCCTACGACACCGAATCGCTGTCGTACATCCGCACTGGGGGTGCGATCGTCACGGAGAACCTCATCGAGGCGACCCACGAGCACCTGAGCGAACACGTATACAACACCTACGGGATGACCGAGGCGGGGCCAGACCTCACGTTCGCCCACCCGGACGTGCAGGAGGAGCACCCGGGGACGATCGGCAAGGAGGCGTTCTCCTGGGAGATCCGCGTCGTCGAATCCGTGCCGATCTCCGAACACCCGGACCCGGAGGCGACCGTCGACCCCGGCGAGCGCGGCGAGATCATCGCCCGCGGTCCGGGAATGTCGTACGGATACATCGACAACGAGGAGGCCTCCGAGAAGTCGTACTTCGACGGGTGGCTCCGAACCCGCGACGTCGCCCGCATCGACGAGGAGGGCTATCTCTACATCGTCGACCGCGTGGACAATATGATCAACAGCGGCGGCGAGAACGTCTATCCCGCGGAGGTAGAGCGCGTCCTCGGCAACCACCCCGAGGTCGACGAGGCGTGCGTGTTCGGCCTCGACGACGAGGACTGGGGGCAAGTCGTCACCGCCGTCGTCGTGACCGAGAGCGACATCACCGCGGAGGACCTCGAGGAGTACTGCCTCCAGCACGACGGCCTCGCGAATTTCAAGCGCCCGCGGAACTACGCGATCACCGCGGATCCGCTCCCGCGAACCGACACGGGCACGCTCATCCGGGACGATCTGATCGAGAAGCACTTCTCCTGAGCGGACGGTCCCGTCGAGGGCCCGGCCCGCGTTTCGACGTTACGAGATCGGGATTCGGCTGGAGAAGCGACCGAGATTCAGCCGGAGAAGTGACCGGGATTCGGTCGGGAGCGAGCCGCCGAGTTTCGTTCAGAAGACGCCGACGTGCGGAATCAGGAGAAGAGCACGAACGGCCGGGGAATCAGAAGAAGAGCACGAACAGCCCGATCTGAATCGGCAGCAGGAACACGAGCGTCGCGATCGTACAGATCGACGCCATCCGGCTCAGTTCCATCGTGTCGACGACGCCGAGGCCGAGCATCGCGACCAACACGGCCGATTGGTAGGGGAAGAAGTACGCGTTGAGGGCGACGCTCTCGATCATCGCGACGGGGACGAGCGGGATCCCGGCGCTGGTCGCGAAGGTGACGAAGACGGGCGTGATCACGCTCGCGACGGCCATTCCCTCCATCACGAACGCCATAAGCATCGAGACGACGACGACGAACAGCAGCACGAGCGGCAGCGACGGATCGCTCGGCAGATACGAGAGCATCGTTTCGGCGGCCAGGTCGGTGAAGTCGGTCCGCTGCAGGCCCTCGGCGATAGCGAAGATCGCCCCCAGGAAAAAGAGGATCGAGAAGTCGGTCTCGCCGACCGCGTCGTGATCGATGACACCGATTCCGGGCGTGAACGAGAGGAGCGCGACGACGACCGCGCCGAACAGCGGGTGCAGACCGTGGACGAAGTCGGTCGCCCAGATCGCGACCCCGACGAGTAGGAAGAGCAGCATCCGTCGCTCGGTCGACGAAGGGGAGACGGCGTCGATCTGGTCCGGCGCGTCGATCGCACTTCGGTCTCGGGGGCGATACAGCAGATACGTGACGGCGACGACGACCGCGACGCGTCCGAGTCCCATCACCGGGCCCATCCAGATCGTCCATTCGGTCCACGTGATCGCGGGTCCGCCGCTGGATTCGACGAGGCCGGTGACGATGATGTTCGCCAGCGATCCGGTGAGAATGCCCGTTGCGCCGTAGTACGTGGCGAACAGGGGGCCGAGGAAGACGCCGATCTTCGCCTGCCGCTCGGTGAACAGATCACCGAACGATTTGAGGATCGGCGCGAGGATGAGCACGCGGACGAGCGAGGAGGGGACCAACACCGCGAGCGCGAGACTGCCGATCGAGAGCGCGACGAGCAGGTACCGGTAGACGGCGACCGCGTCGGTGGCGATCCGCTCGGGCATCCAGTAGAGCGCGATCCGCTCGACGAGTCCGGCGAGGCCGCTCGAATTTGCGGCCTCGCCGATCAGGAGGCCGACGACGACGAGCCACGTCGCGGGCGATTGGAAGCCGGTCAGCGCGAGTTCGGTCGAGAACCCGACGCCCATCAAGCCGATGCCGATCAGCGCCGTGAACCACGGTTGCACCGGCGATCCGATCCACATCACGACGCAGAACAGCGTGATCGCGAGCATCCGTGCCGCGTCGGGGTTCAGCGGCGCGAACTGGAGGACGGAACCGGCCACGAGCGCGCCTGCGGGCAGGGCGAGCCAAGACGGATCTGTCGGAAGCGCCCGACTCGCTCGTGCCGAGAGACCATCTGTCATCGTTCGTGTCGGTCGTGTCACCGGGGACCACAATAGGGGTGTCGGATCGCTCGTCGTCCTCGAATCACCGTCGGCTGCGGGGCTCACCCAACAGCGAGTCACCGCCGGAGCGGGGTCTCCAGGTCAGTCGTTTACCGCGGGTTCAGGCCCGTCCCCGAGGTTCGATCGCGGTTCGTCGTCGCGGGGGCGGAGACGCTACACGTTTAACACCCACGGCGTCGTACTCCCGTGCGATGTCTGACACAAATCTGCCCGTCACTGAGATCGCACCGGACGTCTACGATATCACCGTGAAAACGGCACCGGACGCCCGCTGGCGCGTGTTCTGCTTCGACGGCGAGACGCCGACGCTGGTCGACGCCGGATTCGAGGATACCGTCGACGTCGTCGCCGACGCGCTCGACGCGCTGGGGATCACGCCCGAGCGAATCATCGTAACGCACGGCGACCCCGATCACGTGGCCGGACTCGCGGGGCTCGTCGAGCGGTTCGGTCTCGAAACGTGGGCCCCCGAGGGCGTCGCGGTCCCCGTCGATGTCGATCACCGCTTCGGCGACGGGGACCGCGTGGGACAGTTCACGGCCGTTCACGTTCCGGGGCACACCGAAGCGCACCACGCGCTCGTCGACGAATCAACGGGGATCGCCGTCCTCGGCGACGCGGTGTTCGGATCGGACGCGAGGGGCCTGCCGGAGGGGTACTTCGTCCTCCCGACGGCACACTACTCGGCCGACCTCGCCGCCGCTGACGACTCGCTCGAACGGCTTCTGGAGTACGAGTTCGACGTCGGCCTCGTCTATCACGGTTCCAGCGTGACCGCCGACGCGAGAGAAAAGCTCGCCGCGTTCGTCGATTTCGCCGGAAAACGCTGAGCGGCGGCGCGCGGAAGTCATAGGGGTTATCGTAGCCGGTCGAAGGCCCAGAGACCCTCGACCGGCCACAGTCGTCGATTCGGATCAAACCGAATCGATGGTCTCCTACGAGAATCCCTATCAGTTCTCGGCGATCGCGTCCGAGAGGTCTTTGCCCGCGTTCTCGCCGAGGTACGCCTCGATGACCGTGTCGTCGTTCTGGATCTCCTCGGGCGTTCCCTCGGCGATGAGCTTCCCGTTATCGAGCACCATCACGCGCTCGCTGACACTCATCAGCGCGCGCATCACGTGATCGATGAGGAACACCGTCTTGCCCTCGTCGATGATGTCGCCGACGAGATCGATGATTCCCTCGGTCTCCTCGGGGTCGAGGCCGCCCGCGACCTCGTCGAAGAGGACCATCTCAGGATCGGTCGCGAGCACGCGCGCGATCTCGAGTCGCTTGAGCTGTCCGACGCTGAGTTCTCCGGGGTCGGTGTGCATCTGTTCTTCGAGGCCGACGAACTCGATCATCTCGGCGGCCCGTTCCCGCGGATCGTCGAACTCGCGGCCGCCGAACGACGCGCCGACGGTGACGTTTTCGAGCAGCGAGAGGCTCCCGAACGGGCGGACGATCTGGTGGGTCTTCGCCATCCCGCGGTGACAGATCTCGTGTTGGGACTTCCCGGTGATCTCCTCGCCGTCGAAGAACACTTCGCCCTCGGTCGGCGGGTGGACGCCGGTGATGGTCCGGAACAGCGTGCTCTTTCCGGCCCCGTTCGGACCGATGAGCCCGACGGCCTCGCCGCGATCGACGGTGAACGAGACGTCCTCGATGGCGACGACCCCACCGAACTTCTTCGTCAGCCCTCGACCTTCCAGTAACGTCATTATCGTTCGATATCCAAGCAACGATGATAAACTTACGGAATAGCCCGATGAGTGGGCGGCCGTTCGGCGCTGTGAACGGCGAGAGTCGGCGTCGATCCCCCGGGCGCTTGCAGGGGAACGGTCCGCGCGATCACAGGGGGAAAACGCTTTGAGGACGTTCGGCAAATGTCCGTGTGTGACTCTCAGACAGTTGTTCGACCCCTCGGCGATCGCCGTCATCGGCGCGTCGGCGACCGAGGGCAAGATCGGATACGAAGCGATGGCGAACGCCGCGATCTTCGACGGACCGGTGTATCCGGTGAACCCGTCGACGACGGGTGAGCTGTTCGGCGCGGAGTTCGTCTCGTCGGTGACCGAAATCGACGACGATGTCGATCTCGCGCTCTGCTGTGTGCCCGGCCCCGCGATGCCGGACGTGCTCGAAGAGTGCGGAGAGGCCGGAATCGGTGCGGCGGTCATCTACGCCAGCGGCTTCGCCGAAGCGGGCGGGAAAGGCGAAGAACTCCAGGACGCGCTCGTCGAGATCGCCGACGAGCACGGCATTTCGCTGCTCGGCCCGAACACCAGCGGCTTCCTCGTTCCCGGGATCGACCTCCGCTGTTCGTTCGCCAGCGGGGTCGAGGAGGTGCCGGAAGGCAACGTCGCGGTCGTCGCACAGAGCGGGGGCGTCGGGCTCGTCTTAGCGTTCCAATCCAGGCGGCAGGGTAGAGGCGTCTCCGCGCAGGTCGGCCTCGGCAACCGCGCGAACGTCGGTTTCGCCGAGGCGATCGAGTACTTCGACAGCGACGAGCGGACGGACGCGATCGTCCTGCACGTCGAGGGAACAGACGACGGCCGTCGGATGCTGGAAGCCTGCCGCGAGAGCGACACGCCGGTTATCGCCTACAAGGTGGGCCAGTCGGACGTCGGCGAATTCGCCGAATCACACACGGGGGCGCTCACGGGCGATCACGAACTGTACACCGCCGGATTCGCGCAGTACGGCGTCCCGACCGTCGACGCGACCGACGACCTCATGGACGCCGCCGCGGCGCTCGGGAACTCGCCGACGCCGGACGGACCGAACGTCGGCGTCGTCACCGCCCAGGCCGGGCCGGGGATCATCATCACCGACAGAATTCAGCGAGCGGGCGGTCGGCTCCCGGAACTCACGGCGGACACCCAAGAGCGCGTCGACGAGATCCTCCCCGGGATCACGTACGCCGACAACCCGGTCGACACCGGGCGACCGATGCCCGAGTTCGGCGAGATCGTGACCGCCGTCGCCGAGGACGAGCGAGTCGATATCGTGCTCGTCTACGAACTGTTCGAGGAGGCGATCGGATTCCCGGTCGCCGAGCTCGACGGCCTCGCGGCGCGCGTCGACAAGCCGGTGTTGTTCGCGACCGAGGGCATCGAAGAGGATCTCGCCGACCAGCGCGACCAACTCGCGGACGCAGGCGTCCCATTCTTCGAGACCCCCGAGCGCGCCGCGGACGCCGCTGGCGCACTCGCTCGGTACGCGCGCCTACACGCGGACAACGGCGTCGCTGACGGCGGCACAACACGTGTTGACGTCGCGGATTCGGAGGTGACCGCCGATGAGTGACGCCGTTCCCGAACCGATCGCGTCAGCGCGTGCGGACGGACGAGATACCCTCACTGAGGCGGAGGGGAAAGCCCTGCTCGCGTCGGTCGGTATCGACACGCCGTCGTTCGAGGTGTGCGAGAGCGTCGACGACGCCGTCGACGCGGCCGAAACCGTCGGCTACCCGGTCGTGGTGAAGGTATCCTCGCCCGCGGTCACCCACAAGAGCGACTGGGCCGACGGGATCGGCGTCGCGGTCGGCCTCGATTCGGAACCCGAGGTCCGCGAGGCCGCCGAGCGGATTTTCGAGGCGGCCGACGAGCGGGACATCGACGCCGACGTCCTCGTCGAGCAGGCGATGGATCTCGATCGCGGCACCGAAGTTATCGTCGGCGGAATCCGCGATCCGTCGTTCGGCCCCGTGGTACTCACCGGACTCGGGGGCGTGTTCACCGAGATCTTCGAGGACACCAGCCATCGGATCGCGCCGATCGACCGAGCGGAGGCCCGGTCGGCGATCGAGGAACTCCAGTCTGCACCCCTGCTTTCCGGCTACCGCGGGAGCGAGCCCGCGGATATCGACGCGCTCGCGGAGGTGATTTCGGCCGTCGGAGACCTGGTGACCGAACATCCGATCGCGGAACTCGACGTCAACCCCGTCCTCGCATCGATCGATGGAGTGATTGCACTCGACGCACTCGTCGTACTCGAACGCTAATGTTCGAACGCATCTGGACCGTCCGATTTTCGGACACGGACCCACACGGTATCGCCCACTACCCGCGCATCGTCGACGCGCTCCACGAGACGTCCGATATGTTTATGCAGGAGATCGGGTTCCCGTTCTGGGACATCGCGCAGAACCGCAACTTCGGCTTTCCGCTCGTGGACATGCAGTTCGAGTTCAAGGCACCGCTGCACGCGGGCGACGACGTCCGGATGACGCTGACGCCGGACCCGAGCACGCGCGCCGTCCGGTTCGAGTACGAGGCCTATAACGGCGACACGCTCGCCTTTTCGGGCTACGAACAGCGCGTCTGTGCGCAGACCGGCGGCGGCGGGGCGATCGAGATTCCCGACGAAATCCGCGAGAAGTTCGTCGAGTACGCCGAAGAGTAACTGGGCCAGACACCATTCGTTTCTACGGAGTCAGTATGCGAGCGGAGACGGCTGTTCGTTCGGTCGCTGAGCACGGTCCGGTTTCCCACCGAAACCGCACTAAGCCGACGGGCGATACGCTTTTAGCGGCGACGCGAGTACCCCGGAGTATGGCGGAGTTCGAGAACCCATACGCGACGGAGGATCCGTTCGTCGAGGCGCACTTCGACTGTCTCAACTGCGGCGGAAAGCTCTGGGAGTACGGGATCCAGCGCCGGATGGTGTGTGAGGACTGCCGGGCGCTGTTCCGAACCGAAGACGTGTTCGAGGCGCAGGCCTCCGCGTGACTGTCGGATTGACACGCCAGCCGAACGGCCGTTGAACCTCGACGCGGAACCTCGGCGGCGACAGTAGTCGGTCGAATCGGAAGCGAGTAATCGGCCGTTTTCGTCAGCGAGCGGCGCATATCCGGAATGGGGAGTGCGCACGTCCAACACACTTATTATCGCGTTACACTAAACGGTTGCGTATGGCAGAGCAAGAGCCAGAGGAACTCCTAGAGATGAGTTCCGAAACTCGGAATATTCTCGAGGAGCATCGCCTCCAGCCGCTCTGGGAAGTCGAAGACGAACTGGGCCACGCTCTCGACGACCCCGTGGCGGATATCTGGAAGTGGGAGGATATCAAAGAGTCCATCGACGCCATCGAGCAGGACGTCCCGATCGCCGACCTCCCGCCTGGATTCCAGCGCCGCGTCGCGGTCCCGATCAACGCCGCACACGCGATCTCGAACACGATCTACGTCGGGATTCAGACGGTTTCACCGGGCGAAACCGCGCCGTCGCACCGACACGGCGCAAACGCGCTGCGCTTTACGATCGACGGCCACGAAGATATGAAGACCGTCGTCGCGGGCGAGGAGTTCCCGATGAAGGACAACGACCTCGTCACCACCCCGCAGTGGGAGTGGCACGACCATGTCAACGAGAGCGACGAGACGGCCGCGTGGCTGGACGTGCTCGACCTCCCGCTCGTTCTCGATTCCCTGAACGCCAAGAACACGTTCGAGTACCACGAACTCGACCGTCAGCCGGTGACGAAGAGTCAGGGCTACTGGGCGTCTCAGTACGGTCGCGGGCGGCCGCAGGAGGAGGTAAAACAGAGCGGTATCCCCGGACCGTTCGAGGGCATCCACGACGCGACGCCGCCGTACCGGTTCGAGTGGGAGGAGATGGTCGAGTCGCTCCGGCAGCGCGCCGACAACGACGACCCCGACCCGAACGACGGCTACAGTCTCTCGTACGTCAACCCGGCCACCGGGAAGCCGCCGCTGTTCCCGACGATGTCGTTCCGCGCGCAGTTGCTCTTAGAGGAGACCGACCCGCACTTCCACAACGCCACGGAGGTGTTCTTCGTCATCGAGGGCGAGGGAGCGACCCACGTCGGCGACGAGGCGCTCGAGTGGAGCCAGTGGGACATCTTCGTGGTCCCGCCGGACGAGATCCACCACCACGAGCCCGACGGCGAGGCGAAACTGCTCGGCATCACCGACCGACCGGTGTTCGAGGCGTTCAACCTCTACGCCGAGGCCGAACCGTCCTCGTAGGCACGCTGCCGATCGCCGGGGGCGGTTCGTCGCTGATCGCTACCAACGGGGGCCACTACGCCCCGCAGGTCCCGATATCCGTTACTTGGAACCATATCCTTTTTATTGCATTATAATTATTGTGCCATACGGTATGGCCCGTGATGACACCTCAATTCGACGGCGAACGTATCTGAAAGGAGCCGGAGCGACCGGCACCATCGCAATCACCGGGCTCGCCGGGTGTACGCTCGGCGGGGGCGGCGACGACGGTGGCGACAGTGGGGGCGACAGCGGCGGCGATAGCGGCGACGGCGGATCCGACAGCAGCGGAGACAGCGGCGGCGACAGCGGTGGGGACGCGACGCCGCTCACCATCGCGGGAACGGTTCCGGACACGGGGTCTTTCTCCTCGCTCGGCGAAGACCTCCGTCGGGGCTACGAACTCGGCGTCGCTCGGATGAACGAGGAACTCGACCGCGAGGTCGAACTCATCCTCCGCGACGACGAGAGCGACGCGCAGACGCTACGCGAGCAGCTTCAGGCGATCGTGAGCAACAACGACGTCAACATGATCTGGGGGAGTTTCTCCAGCCTGCTCGTCACGGCCGGGAGCGCCTTCGCGGAGAATCAGGGACTCCCGTTCCTCGGCATCGCGTTCGCGTACGAGGCGCCGCACCGAAACGACAACTACGAGTGGACGTTCTCGCCGTTCCCGAAATCCCGGGACGTCGCCCGCTCGACGCTCGGCACGCTCGAACTCATCCCCGAGGAGGAGCGCCCGACCAACATCGGCATCTGGGAGCCGAACTCGGGATGGGGAGAGGAGCAGGCCCAATACTGGGAGGACGTCCTCGGCGAGGCTGGCTACGATATCGTGATGCGAGAGGTGTACGAGCTGGGCTCCTCGGACTTCTCGACGCTCATCAATCAGGCCGAGAGCAACGAGGTCGAAGTGCTGCTGTCGAACCCGACGCCGCCGGGCGGCATCACCGCCGTCAATCAGATGCGCGACAACAACTGGGCCCCGAAGATGCTGAAGTTCGTCCGCGGTGCCGACCCGTCCGCTTGGTGGTCCGCACTCGGCGAAGATGGCGCCTACGCGCTGATGTGTCCCGGGTGGGTTCCGGGTCTCACCGGCAACGGCAACGCGGAACTCCGAGAGTCGTTCTTCAACGAGTACGACACCGACGCCGAGTTCATGCCCGCGAACGTCGGCGGCTCGTACAACCTGACGCAGGTCGCCCAGCAGGCTGTCGAAGCCGCTGGATCGGTCGATCCGACCGCGGTCCGCGACGCGCTCCGCAGCGAGGAGTTCCAGACCGTAATCGGCACGTTCAGCTTCGAGGAGAACGGCCTGCCCGCGGAGGGCGAACTGACCGCCCCGACCGGCCAGTGGTGGGAGGGCGCACAGCGGCTCGCGTTCCCGGACACCGACTCCGAGCAGGCGATCGACTTCCAATACCCGATCCCGCCGTGGAGCGAGCGATGAGTAGCCAACGGACTGACAGCGCACACGCCTGAAAATGGTCCTTAGCGATCTCGCCACGCAAACGATCGTGAACGGGCTGTTGCTCGGGGGCATCTACGCCCTCGCAGCCCTGGGTCTCTCGCTCGTGTTCGGAATTATGGATATCGTGAACCTCGCGCACGGCCATATGCTGATGGTCGGCGCGTACATCGCGATCCTCCTGTTCGCCGCGACCGGTATCACGCCGCTCATCGGGATGCTGCTCGCGATGGTGCTGATGTTCGGACTCGGCGTCCTGCTGCAGAAGGTGCTCCTGAAGCACGTCGTCGACGAAGGGCTCGAACAGCCGATCATCGTCCTGTTCGGGCTGGCGTTGATCCTGCAGAACCTGGGCCGCGTTATCCTCGGCGGCGACGCCCGCACCGCGGACATCGGCATCCCGGGAAGCGGCATCGAGCTCGGGTTCGCGTATCTGTCCTTCCCGCGCACGGTGACGTTCGTCGTTGCCGTGCTGCTCATCGCCGCAACGTGGGCGTTCCTGCAGTACACGAAGACCGGACAGGCGATCCGCGCGACGGCGCAGAACCGCACAGCGGCGAAGTATATGGGGATCAACACCGATCGAATCTACGTCATCACGCTCGGAATCGGGACAGCGCTCGCCGGTGCGGCTGGCGCGCTGCTCTCGATGCTGTTCCCCATCGATCCGTACGTCGGGTGGTCCTACCTGCTGAAGACGTTCGCCGTGGTCGTTCTCGGCGGCGTCGGCAGCGTGCTGGGGACGCTCGTCGGCGGCCTCGTCCTCGGCGTCTCCGAGAACCTCGGAGCGCTGTATCTCGGCGGCGGTTACCGCAACGTGGTGAGCCTGCTCATCTTCCTCGGCGTGTTGCTGGTCAAGCCCGAGGGGCTGTTCGGCGGCTCCGGAGGTGGTGAGTAGTGGCCTTCCTCGAGAAAGCGCCCGGCGAGTCGCTCGCGACAGACCGGCGCGTGCTCGGTATCGCCGCGCTCGTCGTGCTGTGGCTCATCACCGTTCCGTTCACCACGACCGACTCGTTGACGGGTCTCATCCTCACGGGGCTCGTCTTCATAATGCTCGGTGTCTCCTGGAACCTGTTGGCCGGATACGCGGGACAGATCTCGCTCGGTCACGCCGCGTTCTTCGGAATGGGCGCGTTCGTCGCCGCGTGGTTGACGACGCCGACGGCCGGGGGCTTTCCCGAATCGATTCAGTTGCCCCTCGTTCCCGCGCTGTTGATCGGCGGGCTCGCATCGGCGCTCATCGCGCTCGTCATCGGACCGGTCATCTTCCGGCTCACCGGGCACTACTTCGCCATCGGGACGCTCGCACTCGCGGCCGTTATCGAGCTCATAATGCTTGACCGCCGCGATCTGACCGGCGGTGCAACCGGCTACTACATCCAGGCCGATCTCTCGCTCGGTGAGGTCGTCTCCCACGGCGATATGATGTTCTACCTGACCCTCGTCGCGACGATCGCGACTGTTGTCATCACCTATCTCATCGTCCGCGGCCCGACAGGGCTCGGGATGAAGGCGATCCACGACGACGAGGACGCCGCGAGTAGTCTCGGCGTCAACCCCTTGAAGTACAAGATGTACGCGTTCGTGGTTTCGTCGTTCTTCGCCGGGTTAGCTGGCGCGCTCTACGGTCACTACACGCTGTACATCAACCCGCAGTCGACGCTCGCCGTCACGTGGACGATCGACGCGCTCGTCATCGTCATCCTCGGCGGGATGGGGACGTTCGCGGGGCCGATCCTCGGCTCCGGGCTGTACCTGCTGTTGGACAACGGACTGTCTGCGATCGTCAGCGGCTACTCCGAAGCGGTCGAGGGGATCCTCATCATTATCTTCATTATCTACCTGCCAACGGGGCTCTACGGCCTCATCAAGCAGTACGTCGTCGAGGAGACGAGCGACACCGACGTCGCTCACGAGTGAGACACGCTGTCGCAGCTTTTTCACTCGTTCACTCAAACGAGTCGAAAAACGAGTGAGGCGGACCGCCGCCGTTTCAGATTTCGCGGCGAAAGTTCGAGAACGACTCTGACGCCGTGAGGTGCCGAACTTCAGTTCGTCTCTCAGGGCGTATTATTGTCGGACGGTAACGGCGTTGGAGAGTATCAGTATCAGCGTCGATCAGTACCTGCGACAGATCGTATCAAGCGCCGAGGTACGACTCTTCGACGCGCTTGTCCTGCGCGAGTTCTTCGGCCGTCCCCGACAGCGAGATTTCGCCGGTCTTGATGACGTACCCGCGGTCGGCGACGCGGAGCGCGTTGTAGATATCTTGCTCGACGAGGAGGACCGTCGTTCCCTCGTCGTTGATCCGCTGGATCGCCTCGAAGACGTCGTCGACGAGGACGGGTGCGAGCCCTAAGCTGGCCTCGTCGAGGAGTAGTAAGTCGGGCTCACTCATCAGACCGCGACCGATGGCGAGCATCTGTTGTTCGCCGCCGGAGAGCGTTCCGGCCTGCTGTTTGGCGCGCTCTTCGAGACGCGGGAAGATGTCGTAGACGCGTTCGAGGCGCTCGCTCATTCCGCTCCGGTCGAGGTACGCGCCGAGTTCGAGGTTCTCCTTGACCGTGCTCTCTGTGAACACCTCTCGACCCTCGGGGACGTGTGCGACGCCCTTCGCGACGACCTCCTCGTGTGGAAGGTCGCCGATCGATTCGCCCTTGTAGCGAACCTCGCCGTCCATCGGCGTGAGATCCCCACAAATCGTCTTCAGGGTCGTCGTCTTGCCCGCGCCGTTCGCGCCGAGTAACGCCACTGTCTCGCCTTTTTCGACTTCGAGGCTCACGTCCCAGAGGACCTGCACGTTGCCGTACGCGACGTCTATCGAATCTACTTCGAGCAGTGACATCGATTACCACGTGCTATGACGTCGCCTTTCTTAAGCCTACCTTTCGGCTGTGAGCGGCGTTCGGTGGCGACGCGGTTCGCGGGGTTACAGAACGATCAAAACGTGGAGTCACCGCTGGCGACGCGCCGAGCGCTGCCGTGGTTAGTCCTGTCCGCCCTTCTGCACGTCGGCGTCGGCGTAGGAGACGTCGCGGCCGGTGACGTCGACGGTCATCGAGCCGACGTCTTCGATCTCGGCGTCGATCGTGTCTCCGTCGTGGAGTTCGCTCACGCCCTCGGGCGTGCCGGTCGTGATGACGTCGCCGACTTCCAGCGTCGCGCCGAGCGACGCGTACTGGACGATGTCCGCGCACGTGTACACCATATCGCCGGTGTTCTCGTACTGGCGGCGGTCGCCGTTCAGTTGCAGTTCCATCTGGAGGTCCTGGGGATCGTCGATCTCGTCGGCGGTGACGACGCAGGGCCCGATGACGGTGAACGTGTCGTAGGACTTGCGGTTCGAGCGGTCCTGATCGCCGCGCAGCGAGATGTCTAAGAGGATCGTGTACCCGAAGATGTGATCCCACGCCTCGTCGGCGGAGACGTCCTTCGCCTCCTCGCCCATCACGAACGCGAGTTCGACCTCGTGATCGGTGCGGCGGTCGTTGAACGGGAGTTCGATCCCGTGGTCGGGGCCGACGACGCTGGAGGGGGCCTTCAGGAAGTAGCCCTTGTCCTTGATCGAGAACCACTCCTCTGTGGTGATGTCCTTGTCCGCGATGGCCTCCTCGATGTGGTTCTCGTAGTTCAGCGGCGCGGCGATTACTTTGCCCGGTCGGCCGACGGGCGAGCCGATCTCGACCTCGTCGACGTCGTAGTCGGGGTCTTCGTCCTCGTACCCGGTGGCGTCGTAGTCGCCCTCGATGTACTCGACGAGCGGTTCCTCGCCCTCGAGACCGAGGCGGTCCGTGAGGTCGATGACGCCGCTGCCGTCTTCCGTGAGCAGTCCGAGCTGGTTGTCGTCGTAGCGGACGAATCGCATACGCGTGACATCGTCGGAATCCCTGATAAAAGATGCCTTTCGGGCCCGCGGATAGGCGCTCGTATCGACGCGGACGGTCGGGGCACCCGCAGTGCCGTGGTTCGGAAACGCAGTGATGTGGTTCGGAATCTCACCGACGTGGACGGTCGGCCGCGACGCCTACAGGTAGCTCTCCGTCCGCGAGAGGTCGACGTCGCTCGCGACGTCATCGCGGAAGTGCCGCGAGAGCGACTCCAACGTCCAGCCGTCGGGGTTGACGCCGATCGCGTCCATCGCCGGATCGGAGAAGACGCCGACGCGGTCGCCACCCGCATAGAGCGTACAGCCGGTGACGCCTTCGGCCTCCTCGCTCGCGAGGTAGGCGACGAGCGGAGCCACCTTCTCGGGCGGCATCTCCTCGGCGGTGTACGGGCGGTGCTCCGCCGGGACGGTCTCGGTCATCCGCGTGTAGCCGTTCGGGACCAGCGCGTTGACCCGGACGTTCGAACGGACCAGTTCGTTCGAGACCGTTCGGACCATCCCGAGGATTCCCGCTTTCGCGGCGGCGTAGTTCGCCTGCCCGAGGCTCCCGCGCGCCGCTCCGGCGCTCACCGCCAGATAGGAGCGCTGGCGGTCGAAGCCTTCTTCGTCGCGTTCACCGTCGCCGCGCTCCTCGCTCGCCTCGCGCCAGTGCTTCGCAGCGGCTCGCAACGGCGCGAACTGGCCTGTGAGGTTGGTCTCGATGACCTCCCGCCAGTCTTCCTCCGTGAGCTTGTAGCTGATTCCGTCGCGGAGGATCCCCGCGAAGTTGCAGACGAAGTCCACGCGCCCGTACTCGTCGACGGTATCCGCGATGAGCGATTCGGCGTACGCGAAGTCGCTGACGTCGCCGTGGTGGACGATCGCCTCCCCGCCTCGCTCGCGGATCTCGCTGGCGACGTTCTCGGGGACGGACGCGTCGCTGCCGGTGCCGTCGACCTCGCAACCGAGGTCGTTCACCACGACGCGCGCGCCGTGGTCCGCGAGTTCGAGAGCCGCGGCCCGTCCGAGGCCGTTACCCCCGCCAGCGACGACGCAGACGGTCTCTTCCACGGTCTCAGAACGGGAACTCTCGCGGCTCGTGCTGCAGCGAGATCCACTTCTTCTCGGTCACTTCGTCGAGGAAGTCCGTGGAGTTGTAGCCGCCGAGGCCCGAAGCCTTCGTGCCGCTGAACGGAACGTGGGCCTCGTCGTTGATCCCCTGATCGTTGACGTGGACGTTACCGGTGTCCATCCGCTTGGCGATCTGGAGTCCGGTGCCGATGTCGCCAGCGTGGACCGAGCCGGTGAGCCCGTACTCTGTGTCGTTCGCCATCTCGATGGCCTCGTCGACGTCCGAGAACGGAATGACGGGGGCGATGGGGCCGAAGTGCTCGTTGCACGCCGCGGGCATATCGTTCGTCGCGCCCGAGATGACTGTGGGCCTGACGACAAGCGAGTCCTCGACGCCGTCGAGTTCGACGGTTTCGCCGCCCGTTTCGAGCGTCGCACCGTCCTCGATCGAGCGCTCGACGTAGTCGAGCATCTCGTCGCGCTGGGATTCGTTGATGATGGGGCCGAGGACGACCTCGTCGTGCGCGCTTCCGGCGGGAAGCGACTCGGCGCGCTCGGTCAATCGCTCGACGTACTCGTCGTAGATCGACTCGTGGACGAGGTGGCGGTTGATCGAGATGCAGACCTGTCCCTGATGGATGAACGAGCCGAACACCGCGGCGTTGATCGCCTCCTCGATGTCCGCCTCGGCGGTGACGATGTGGGCGTTGTTGCCGCCGAGTTCCATCGCGGGTACCGCCAGGTTCTCCGCCGCGAGACCGGCAACGTGCTGTCCGACCTCGGTCGATCCCGTGAACGCGACGACGTCGCTGTCGGGGTGGCTCGCGATGTGATCGCCGATTTCGGAGCCCTTCCCGGTGACGACGTTGACCACGCCGTCGGGGATTCCCGCCTCTTCGGCCAGACGGGCCCAGACGAGACCGCCGACGATCGGCGCGTCCGTCGCGGGCTTGAGCACGACCGAGTTACCGGCGGCGATAGCTGGCGCGAGCGCGCGGGCCGTGAGGTTCAGTGGGAAGTTCCACGGCGAGATGACCGTGACGACGCCCTTCGGTTCGCGGTAGACGATGTTCTCCTTCCCTGGGATGTTGGAGGCGGCCGTCTCGCCCTTCATCCGCCGGGGGAGGGTCGCCGCTTCGGCGAGGTGATCCTGCGTGATCTGGATCGACGTCTCGCCGACGCCGTGGATCCCGCCGATCTCGGTCGTGATCAGTTCGACGATCTCCTCTTGATGCTCGTCGATAGCTTGAATGAGACCCTGGACGGCCTCCTGCCGCGCGGCGGGCGGGTGTTCTCGCCACTCCGCTTGGGCTTCGACAGCCGCCTCGTAGGCGGCGTCGACGTCACCCTCGGTCCCGCGGGGGACCTCCGTGACGACTTCGCGCGTCGACGGGTCCTCGACGGGTGTCAGCTTCCCGCTCTCGGACTCCACCCACTCGCCGCCGATATAGAGCTTGCTCCAATCCGCGTCGATGCTGTATTTGGACTGACCTTCGAGTGCCATACTATAACGTTAACGTGAATCACTAATGAAAGTTTGGTCAGATCGCCAAATTTTTCGCCCGTAACCAAGTTACACCGGTGATATCACCACTCGGCGGGAACGCATTTCACCATCCGCAGTGAGAAAACTCTAAACGGAGGAAGAGACACGATACGGACGAACAGACCAGTCGGCGGAATCCCGTCTCTGCCGACGATTTCGTCGAGGTTCCCGCTATGATAGAAGACAAAGACGCCGCGCTCGACTCGCGAACCAGTTGGCTCATCTCCGTGCTCGGGTTGGTCCTGCTGACGCTCATCTGGGGAATGATCTTCACGTTCACCGTCTACTCGCAGGCCATCGAATCCGCCTTCGGGCTGTCGAGACTCCGCGTATCCACGATCTTCTCGATCACGACGGCAGCGTTTATGATCGCCGGGGGGCTGATCGGCATTCTCATCGCTCGGGCGCCGCTGCGTCCCGTCGTCGCCATCAGCGGCGTCGCGTTCGCGCTCGCGGTCGGCCTGGTTCAGTTTGCGGCCTCCTATCCGGTCCTGATGTTCGCTTTCGGCCTCTTGGGAACCGCGGGGGGAACGGTGTTCGTCATCGTCATCTCGCTGGTCCCGCAGTGGTTCGACGAGTACGAGGGCCGCGCGATGGGCATCACGTTCATCGGCAACGGGCTCGGTGTGTTAGTCCTGCCACCGGTCTGGGTCTTCCTGCTCGAACGGATGTCGATCTCGAGGGCACTCCTCGTCATCGGGTGGACGACCGCCGCGGTGATTCTGCTTTCGAGTACCGTCTATCGGCGCCCGCCGGGTGTCCGCGGGACGGCCGCGGCGTCTGTCGACGTCGCGTGGATCCGAGATCGGTTGGCGGACCGCGCGTTCGTCGTCTCGCTCGCCGGGTTCTCGCTGCTGTGGAGCTGGTACTTCGTACTCTCGGTGGATCTCGTCGCTATTCTGACCGCGGGCGGCATCGGCCGCACGGTGGCGGCGACGGCGTTCGGCATCGTCGGCGGGGTCAGCGTGATCACGCGAATCGCCGGCGGCGCGGTCGCCGACCGGGTCGGCATCCGTGTGACGCTCACGAGCGGCGTCGTGCTGGCTGCGATCGGAATGGGCGGGTTGCCGCTCGTCTCGACACCGCTCTCGATGTACGTCGTGCTCGTCCTCTTCGGCATCGGACTGGGGGTGGTCGCGCCGCTGTTCTCGCCAATTCTCCTGAATCGCTTCGGGGCGGCGAACGCGACGGCGCTCATCGGCATCTTCAACATCGGCGAGGCGGTGACGGCGATTTCGGTACCGATCCTCCTGAACGTCCTGACCGGTTTCTCCGGCGGGTACACGCTGCCGCTCGTACTCGTGTTTGTGATGACGCTCCTCGGAGGGTGGCTGTTCCACCGGGGCACAGCCCCGAAAACGGCGTGAATTGATTGGCGTCTCAGTGCATAGATTGGCGTCTCAGTGGGGGCTGACAGTCGGCACCGTTCGCGCTACCGACTGAGACGGCGAGCGCGACACGTCGATTGTTCCCACGCCGACGTGCCGAACACCCGCGAAGCGGCGTGGGACCGCGTTCAGCTCATAGGGGCGTTGGCCGCGGCTTCGCATATAAACGCTCGCGGGAAATGAGCCGGAAAAGCGATGGCCGATAGCGATGCGATCAGTTCTCTGCCAAGCCCGCTGCGAGCGCCTCGATCGGCGTCGGTGGGCCCTCGCGGTCCGGATCGGCCTCGGGGAGCAGCGACTGATCGATCCTCGCGCCGAGGTCGTTGAGCTGCGTGCGGCAGGACGCGCCGGGTGCGACGACGGACTCGGCCTCGCTGGCGTCGACCTGCCCTTTGAGCGTGTCGCCGATCGCCTGGCTCATCGCGCGGTGTTCGGCCTCGTATCCGAAGCTCCCGGCCATCCCGCAGCAGCCCGAATCGAGCGGGTCGACCGCGTAGCCCGCCCGGCGGAGGACGCCGACCGCGTGGTGGTCCTTCTTCGTCGCCTTCTGGTGGCAGTGGCCGTGGTAGGCCACCGAGCGCTCCGGCGCTTCGAAGTCGATTTCGTCGTCGAGCCGGAAGACGTCGAGGTACTCACAGACCCCGTAGCTGTTTGCTTGGACGGCCTCGACGTCGGATCCGGAGAGGAGGTCGCCGTAGTCGGACTGAAGCATCACCGCGTCGGAGGGTTCCGCGACGACGACGTCCCAGCCGTCTTCGATCCGTGGGGCGAGCGCTTCAACCGTGCTCTCGGCGGTGTCGCGCGCGACGTCGAGGAAGCCCTTCGAGAACGCCGGGCGGCCGCTGTCGGTCACGCTCGCGACGTCCACGTGGACCCCCGCGGCTTCGAGCACTTCCACGGCCGCCTTGCCGACGGCGGGGTGGCTGTAGTTCGTGTAGGTGTCGGGCAGCAGGATGGCTTGGCGCTCGGCCTCGCCGGGTGCGACGCGGGAGCCGCCGCGCGCGGAGAACCAGTCCTGCAACGTCTCGCGCTCGAACGTCGGGAGCGTACGGTCGGTGGCGATGCCGATCGTCTTTTCCAGCACGGTTCGCGCGCCAGGCACCTCCGCGGCCCAGTTCGAGACCGGCGCGAACGCGCTGCCGACCTTCGCCAGCGTGTCGACGTTCGCGAACAGTTTCGAGCGGATCGAAGAGCCGTGCTCCTCGTGGTAGGCGTGGGTCACCTCCGCCTTCAACTTCGCGAGGTCGACCTCGCTCGGGCAGTCGTTCGCGCAGCCCTTACAGCCGATACAGAGGTCCATCACCTCGGTGACGAACTCCTCGTCGGTGGGGTCGTCCGGGAGGTCGCCGCTCATCGCCTGTCGGAGCATGTTCGCCCGGCCGCGCGTGGCGGTGATCTCCTCGTCGGCCGCGCGGTAGGTGGGGCACATCACGCCGCCCTCGGTCTGTTGGGTGCGACAGCCGCCGCAGCCGTGACAGAGTTCGACCATCCCCTGCATCCCGTTCTCGTTGTCCCACACCAGGGCCGGGTCGAACCCGGCGTCGAACTGGTATTCGGGATCGAATCGGAGGTTCTCCGTGAGCGCGACGTCGCCGCAGACTTGTCCGGGGTTCAGCAGCCAGTCGGGATCGAAGGCGGTCTTGAGATCCTGGAACGCGAACCAGAGGTCGTCGCCGTAGAGCTTCCGGTTCCACTGCGTCCGGGCGCGTCCATCGCCGTGCTCGCCGGAGACGGAGCCGCCGAGTTCGACGACGAGGTCGGTCACGGCCTCCCCGATCGCTTCCATCGCATCGAGATCCGTCTGTGACTTCGTGTTCACCAGCGGGCGGACGTGCAGTACGCCCGGTCCGGCGTGCGCGTAGAAGGCCGCGAACGTGTCGTGTTCTTCTAAGACTGACTGGAACTCGGTGACGAACCGCGGAAGGTGTTCCGGCGGGACGGCGCAGTCTTCGAGGAAGCTGATATGCTTCGCGTCGCTCGTCCGTCCGAGCAGGATCGGGAGCCCGGATTTGCGGAGCTTCCAGAGCTCCTTTCTGTCCGCCTTGTCGTATGCCTCTAACGCGTCGAACGCGTAGCGCTCGGAACCCGTGTCTATGGACGCGTTGCCAGCGCTGTTTTTGCCTTCATCGTTCGCGCGACCCGGAACGCGGTCTTCGAGGAGCGTTCGCACCTTCTCGCGGCCGTCTTCCTCGCTTTCGGCGTAGAACTCCACGAGCAGGGCGGCCTCGGTCCGCTCGGGCAACTTCGCGGCGACGTCGGCGAACTCCGTCGTGTTAGACGCCAGTTCGATCAGCACGTCGTCGATCAGTTCGACCGCGGCCGGGTCGTGCTCGAGGACGTGGACGACGTCGCTGACGGTCTCGACGACGCTGTCGTACGTCAACAGCGCGACCGACTTCGTCTCGGGAAGCGGCTCTAAGGAGACGGTCGCCTCGGTGACGACCGCGAGCGTTCCCTCCGACCCCGCGAGCAGACGGCCGAGGTTGACGACGCCCGCCTCGCCGTACTCGCCCTCGGCCTCGGCGACGAGCCGATCGAGGTTGTAGCCGGAGACGTTCCGCTTCATCTCCGGGAAGCGCTCGTGGATCTCGTCGGTGTGCTCGTCGAGGACGGCGACGACGCCCGCGGCGACGCGCTCCTCGGCGTCCCCGTCCGGGTTGGCGCGTTCGCGCAGGTCGTCGACGGCGACCTCGCCGAACGTCGTCACGGTCCCGTCCGCGAGGACGACCTCGGCCTCCTCGACGTAGTGGTCGGTCTTCTCGTAGACGAGCGAGTGCGCGCCGGTGGAGTTGTTGCCGATCGCACCGCCGATGGCGCTGCGGTTGCCCGCCGCGGGGTCGGGCCCGAACGTCAGGCCGTACTCCGCCGCGCGGTCGTTCAGCGTCGCCAGCACTGTCCCGGCCTGTACGCGCGCCTCGCGTGCGTCGGGGTCGACGTCGTACACCTCGTCCATGTGGCGCGCGAAGTCGAGGACGACCGCTTCGTTGACCGTCTGTCCGGCGAGGCTCGTCCCGCCGCCGCGCGGGAGCACCGGAATCCCCTCCTCGGCGCAGTAGGTGACCACGCTCGCGACGTCCTCGGTCGACGTCGGGAAGACGACGCCGATCGGCGTCACCTCGTAGGCGCTGGCGTCGGTCGCGTACATCTGTCGGGTGTAGGTGTCGAACCGGACTTCGCCGTCGACGCGCGAATCGAGCGCGTCGACGAGGTCCGGCCGCTCGACCGACTCGGAGACGTACGAGTAATCCGACCGAGCGTCTCTCGCCGGTGTGGCGCGAGCCACGCCGCCGTCGGGAACGGCATCGCTGTCGCGGTTTGGCATATGCCTATGACTGTGTGAAACAAGCACTTATAGCCGCCGTTGTCGGCCATCGGAGTCAGGCCCGCCCCAGGCGCGGGGATGAGGAACGGTTTTTACGCTCGCTTGGGACAGAGATGGTACTGTGACACAACCCGATCAGACTCCCACGGAACGCCTTCAGTGGCTGACAGACCAGCTGCTCGTCCGCGACGCCGACGTGCACGCGACGGCGATCGACGCGCTCGCCGAGGAGGGCGACGACCGCGTCGTACCACACCTCGTCGAACTGCTGGTGATCGACAGCATCGCGAACGACTGGGAACAGTTCGGCTTTCCCGCCGCCCTTCGGAGCCACGACCCGCCGCGCTACCTCGAACTCCCGGAAGTCACCTGGCCGGGCGTGCGCGAGGCCCTCGCGGCGCTAGCGGAACCAGATTTTGACTCCGCGCACGCGTGGGTCGAGTGGGAGTCGTGGTACTCCCAGCAGGAGATCGAGCCCCTCGACGGCTTCGAGGAGTGGAAGCTCCGGCTCTTCCGCTCGTATCTCCCGCCCGTCGGCGGTCTGCTCGACTGCGAGCCGCGGGAGTTCGACCTCCAGGAGATCCGCTGGGGCAACTGCGACCGGTCGTTCCTCGCGGCGCTGAACGGGCCGCGGTTCGTTCCCGGCGAGGAGGTCGAGACGGGCGACGCTTCCGACGCGTCGCCGTCGGACTCGCCCGCGGCTGCGGACGCACCCGAACGCTATCTCGATGACGACCACGTCGTCTTCGGCTTCGAGATCGAGGGTGTCGCGTACGCCGTCCCGCGCTGGGTGCTGTTCCCCCACGAACTGCTGAACGCCGAACTGCAGGGCGTGCCGGTGAGCCTCACATACTGTACGCTCTGCAACGCGCCGATCCTCTACGATCGACGGGTTCCCTCGAAAGCCGCGGGTGAGGGCGCTGACGACGACGTCAGAACCTTCGGCAGCTCCGGGATGCTCGCCTCGGGGAACAAGGTGATGTACGACGAGGAAAGCGAGACGCTGTGGGACCAACACGCCGGGACTCCGATCGGCGGCGAGACGCTGGCGGAGGACCCGGATCTGTTCCTCGATCAACACGCGGTTACCCAGACCGAGTGGGGCGAATGGAAGGCCGAGTACCCGGACACGCTCGCGCTCGACATCGACACGGGATACGGCTACGACTACTCGTACTACGACGGCAACGTCGACTTCTTCGAGCACTACTGGAACCGCGAGGAAATCGTCCAACCGGGCGTTCGAAAGGCCGACGGGGCGCTTCCGGAGAAGGAGTCCGTCTACGGCATCGTCGTCGACGACCCCGACGAGGTGTGGATCGTCTCGATCGACGACCTCCGCGAGCGCGAGGATCCAGTCCTCGAAGGCGAGATCGTCGATCGCGACGTCGTCGCTCTGCTGGATGCGACCGACGATATCGCCGTCTACGAGGCTCCGCCGACGCCGGTCGAGCGGGTCGACGACGAGGACGGGCTCGCACTCGTCGACGCCGACGGAACCAGATGGACTGTCGCTCGAAACGAGCTCACCGCAACTGACGGAGAGACGCGAGAGCGGATCCCCGGTCGACACGGTCTCTGGTTCGCGTTCCGGACGCACTACGATTCGGTGCACATTTTAGAGTAGTCTCATCGTTAGATGATATAATTTTTTCTGATTGGTGTGTAGTAGTATATTTGTCTTAATAATATACAGATCTGGAATAAGCCTCAGATATGACGTGTACTGCCATTTCACGGCAGATAATCTACGAGATGTATATTGAGAATGTATATATCATAAGAGTACTGGAATAGATTTTTTAGGTATTTTATATAGTATTCCCCTTCATAGTCGAGACTCCGTGGAGGCGCCCGACGTTGGCTTAGATCGCTCCCTCAGCACCGCTTCCACAGGGACATCACGGACCCGCCGCCGCCGATACTCATTCCCGACATTCCGTACTCGAGGCCCTCGTCGTGGAGTTCGTACGCCAGCGACGCCATGATCATTCCGCCGGACGCACCTATCGGATGGCCGAATGCGACGGCACCGCCGCGGGGATTCATCTTCTCGCGGGGGATCGACAGGTGCTCCATCACGTAGACCTCCTGTGCGGAGAAGGCCTCGTTGACCCAGAAGGTGCCGATGTCTTCGACAGTGAGATCGTTCTCGACGAGTGTCCGCTCGACGACGTCGCCGACGGCCTCGTTGAACTCGTCGGGATCGCGGTAGACGTACCGGTAGTCGACCAGTTCGGCCATCGGCTCGACGCCTAACTCCTCGGCGGCCGATTCGGTGGCGAGCAGTACGACGCCCGCGCCGTCCGAGAGTTTCGAGGCGTTCGCCGCCGTCACGGTCCCGTCCTCGCGGAACGCGGTCGGCAGCGCGGCGAGGTCGTCCATCGTCGAATCCGGCCGCGGGCCCTCGTCGGTGTCGACGGTGCCGGTCGGCGCTTCGACGGGAACGATCTCGTCGTCGAAGAGTCCCGCTTCGATGGCCGCGGCCGCTCGCTGGTGGCTCCCGAGCGCGTATCGATCCTGCGCCTCCCGGGAAACGTCGTAGGTGTCGATGTGTCTGTCGACCAATTGCTCCGCAATCTCGCCCATGTGGCGGTCGAGGTTCACGTCCCACAGAGAGTCGAGAATCATCGAATCGCGTATCGTGACGTCGCCGTGTCGACGTCCCTTGCGATAGTCGGGCAGGATCCACGGCGCGTTCGTCATCGACTCGAACCCTCCGGCGATGGCGACGTCGGCACGCCCCGACGCGAGACGGTCGGCCGCGAGCGTGATCGCGCGCAATCCCGATCCGGAGGCCTCGTTGACCGTCGTCGTCGGCGTGTCGTTCGGGAGCGCCGATTCGACCACCGCCTGGCGTCCGGGGACCTGCCCGATACCGGCTTGGATCGCGTTCCCGAGTGCGACCCAGTCGATTTCCTCGCCGGACACGCCGGTCCGATCGAGGAGACCGTCGATCGCAGTGCGACCGAGTTCGATCCCCTCCACGTCCGATAGCGAGCCGAGTAGCGTTCCGTGGGGTGTCCTCGCGCCGTCGATAAGCACAATCCGCTCCATACCATCGGTACGGCTCCTCCGTTCTTTATTTCATCGGTCCCCTCGGAGAATTGCCTCAGAGAGCCGATTTCGAGAGTGACTCAGATACGAGGACTCTCCGTCGGCTCCACCGCGAGCGGAAACTCCACAGCGAGGGGAGCGCCTCTCAGCGAGCGAAGCACCTATACCGGATCGCGCGCATCTATCTGTCGAGATGCTTCGACAACAACGCGGCGACGGGAGAGACCGTACCAACGGGCGGGGTGCCGATGAGCGAGAGTGAGGAAGCCGGGGTGGATGCGGAAACGCGGGCACCGTCACGATTGGGTCGACTCCTCTTCGGCGGGACGCTCGTGTACATGAGCGTCGACGGGTTCAAGAATAATGAGAAGCGCGTCGAAATCGCCCGCGATAGCGGGGTTCCCGCTCCCGAACTACTGGTTCCCCTCGCGACGGGCCTGCTGCTCGTATCGAGCCTGCTGCTCGTCTTCTGGGCGTGGCCGCTATTCGCTGCCGCGGGAATCGTCGCGTTCTTCGTCTCGACGACGCCGTCGATTCACTCGTTCTGGGACTTCGAGGGCAAGGAACGCGCGAACCAGAAGATCCACTTCTCGAAGAACATCGCGCTCATCGGAGCCTCGATCGTCTTCCTCCGAGAAGCGCTGCGAAACAGATAGTCGCCCCCGATCCGGGCGAACTCCCGTTCGTGCGGTCAACGCCGGGCGACAGGTTCCCGCTTTTCTCGGCTGACTACGACCGTGAGAGTAACGTACAGACCGCGTTGTTCCCGAACCCCGCGAGGTTGAGCGCCAATGCGACGGACGGATTCGCAACGGCTCGTTCGGCGGGCACCTCGCCGCGGAGTTGCCAGACGGCTTCGACGATCTGGGACAGCCCGGTCGCGCCGATCGGATGCCCGCGGGCTTTGAGTCCGCCACCCGGGTTCACGGGGAGCGCCCCGTCGACGTCGTGCACTCCCTCGACGGTCGCTTCCCACGCGGAGCCGTGGTCGTGAAAGCCCAGCGCCTCCAGTTCGAGCCATTCGAGGATACTGAACGCGTCGTGGAGACACAGGAGATCGACGTCTCCGGGCGTGAGATCCGTCGACTCGAACGCGAGCATCCCGGCCCGTTCGACGCTCCCGAGCGAGAGCACGTCCGGCCGATCGCCGACGGCGTGGGTGTCGACCGCGCTTTCGACCCCCGCGACGCGGACGGCTGCGCTTCTGGGCGTGGGAATCGAGTCGTCGGGTGTAGCGGTAGCGTCGTCGGGTGTAGCGGTAGCGTCATCGGATGTAGTGGTCAGGTCGTTGGCACCGTCCGCTCGGTTGTCGATCCCGGTGGCTCCCGACTGCAGGACAACCGCCGCGGCTCCGTCGGTCGTCGGACAGCAGTCGTAGAGCCGAAGCGGCTCGGCGATGAGCGGCGAAGCGATCACGTCGTCGACGTCGATGCGCTTTCGGAAGTGTGCGACCTCGTTTTCGACCGCGTTCCGGTGGTTCTTCACCGGTACGCGAGCGAGTTCCTCCCGTCCGGCTCCGTATCGATCGAGATACGCGTCCGCCGCGAGCCCCGCGAGCCCGGGCAACGTGACGCCCTGTTCGCGCTCCCGCCGGTGGGTGATTCGACTGACGATCTCGGTCGAACGAGCGGTCGAGGCCGTGGACATCTTCTCGCCGCCGACGACCAACGCGTAGTCGGCCGCTCCCGACCGGAGCGCTCGAACGCCGCTTTCGAACGCGCTCGCGCCGCTGGCGCTGGTGCTTTCGACGCGTCGAGCGCTCGCCCCATACGCCCCGAGCGACCCCACGAGGATGTTGGCAAGTCCGGACTGCCGCGAGAACGCCTCGGCGGCCATATTCCCGACGACCACCAGATCGAGCTGTTCGGGACCGACCCCCGCGTCGTCTAGCGCCGCGAGCGACGCGTTTTCGAGCAGTTTATCGAGCGGCTCATCGTGTTCGCCGCTGAACGGAGTCATTCCGGCACCGGTGATCCACGGTTCCCGATCGCGGTCGGGAGATCGTTCATCGACCGCCATCGCGTCTCCGGTCGTCATCGGTGGAACCGAATCCTGTTCACCATCGCGGCACCTCGACGCCTGTCATCGCGGTTCTCACGTTCATTATCGCGATCCGTCGACGTCGATCTCGGCGTCGGCGTCGCCGCCGACCGCGTGAATCTTCGGCCCCGTCGTGACCGATCCGTCGCCCTCGAGACGCAGTTCGTGCGCTCCTGCGAGGACGACGGACTGCCCGCGGGAGATGGTCTCGTCTGCCAGCTGTCCGAGGACGTGACCTCCCTCGCGTTACGAAACGAGCCCGAGGTCGAGGGGTTGGGGAACGCCGTCGGGGGTGACGTGGACGGTAGTCCGTGCCACGACAGTTCCCTGCTCCGAAGGGGTTCGTTCGAACGAACGGCCGCGGCAGTTCGGGCAGACCGCTCTGTCGTAGTACCAGACGCGTTTGCAGTTCTCGCAGGTGACGAAATCGGCGGTCTCCGTGGATACGGGCGCATCGAGCGCCGCCTCGTCGAGGTGATCTGTCCGTGGACTGTTCTCGTCGGCTTGCTTCGAGTTCATCTGTCGTTGGTTGTCATCGCCGGATCGCGTGTGATCGGAGGTCGCTGCGGGGGTGTGTCTATCGAGGAATCCACCAATGCCGGGCCGACCGTGTTCACATCGGCCCGATTCGCGCTCACATCGGTCAGTCCGAGTTTACACCGGTTCGATGCGGCTCACGTTCGCGTCGAGCCGTCCGACCGTGTGATAGGTGCCGTCGTCGTCGCGACGCATAATGCGCCCTTCGACGTCGTCGCGCGCGTCGGGGACGTCGAAGAGGCCCGAGCCGCAGACGACGTCGCCGTCGTGGACCGCCCACGTTTCGATGACTTCGTGCGGTTCGCCGGGGTAGGACACCCGCTCGAAATCGCGGCCGAAATTCGTCGACTCGAACAGCGCCGACTCGTGCTCGTCGTTCACCCAGGCGGGGGGCGCCTCCTGTCCACCGCTGAAGATGACGGTCCCGTCGTGGATGAACACTCGTCGGATGTACGAGAAATCGTTCCCGACGTCGAGGCGCTCCCACGAGTCGCCGCCGTCGACCGTTCGGTGGAGCCCCCCGTCCGCGACCGCGTGTCCGAGCCCGAGGTTCTCCAAGTTGTGGTCGAGGTAGCCCGTCGCGGCGAGCCAGACGTCCTCGGTGATGGGGAGGACGTGATGGACGTCGTCGACGATGGTGTCCCGTCGGTCGAGCCACGTCTGGCCGCCGTCGCGACTGATGTGGATCCCTCCGGCCTCGACGCCCGCGATCAACTGCTCCGGACGGCCCGGAACGGATTCGAGAACGCGGAGGCGGGCGTAGTGAGGGTCGATCGGCGACTCCCAGTGCCCGCGGGAGGGAAGCTCTCGGAACCCCTTGAGTTCCGCCCACGTCTCCCCGTCGTCGACCGAGCGGAAAATGTAGGGATCGTTCGTTCCGACGTACAGCGCCTCCGGCGTGGCGAGGATCGACCACACCTCACTCGTCCCGGCGTGCCAGAACCGATCGCCCAGGGGAACCTCAAGATCCTCCCAGGTGTCCCCGCCGTCGCGGGATCGATAGGCCCCCGTCGTCGATGCGACGAAGACGCCTTCCGCGTGATCGAACGTCTGCACCGCCGTCACCACCTCGCAGTCGAGTACCTTTTCGACGTCGTCGCGCTCGAATGGAACGTCGTCCACTCGATACAGACCCGCGTCAGTACCGATCAGTAATGCCATACGCTAATAGATCAAATAATCCCTCATAAATGTATGGTACAGTGACGCACTCTGTCGCGATTGTTGTCGTTGGACACCGCACCGTTCGAGCCCCGAACCACCCGGCTCAGCGCCCATCTCCAAACACTCTTTGCGCCGCCAGCCGTCGATTCGGGTATGACCCCCGGATCACCCACGCATCGGCCGACCGATGCGGCGTACCCCGAAGCCGACGACGTCGACCTCCCGACGTCGCTCCTCAATCTCCCCTGGATCGATAGCCACAATCACGCTCACACGCTCTCGTGGAGCGACCGCGAGCGGTACGCACTCTCGGGCTGTCGTGCGATGGTGATGGTGGCGTCCGGCAACCACTGGACCCCGTACAAGCCCGTTCGTCCGGCGGACGTTCGGTTCCTGTGGGACGACGCGATCAACCGACACCGAATCATCGAGCGAAACCACTTCTACGAGGCGAAACTCGCTGTCGGTGTGCAAACCGGCGTCCGCGTCGAGGACGCCCGGAGCCTCGTCGACGCGATGAACGACTACTGCGCGCTGGAGGAGGTCGTCGCCGTGGGAGAGATCGGAATCAGACAGTCACAGCAGGTCAGCGCATGGGCGCTCGACGAGCAGATGGACGTTCTCGAAGCCCAGATGGACGTCGCCGCGAGACACGATCTGCCGGTCATCCTCCACACGCCGACCCGTCTGAATGACGACGAACACCGCCGTCCGGGGATCGGCCTCCACGGCTACGAGCGCAACTCGTCGCTGTCACAGGCCCCGGTGTACGAGGCAGAGAATCCCGAGCTCGAAGCGGTGAAGTACGACGTCGAGGCAGCGAACCGCGCGGGACTCCCCGAATCGCGGATCGTCGCCTCCCACGCCGATCCGAACAACGTCGAGTATCTGATGGAGCAAACCGACTGTTACGCCAGTTTCACGATCGGCGCGCCGTGGCTCACCGGCGTCTCGCCCTCTACGGTCGCCGCGGCGATTCGGGAGTACGGCCCCGATCGGATTATGATCGATACCGACTGCGCGAACGTGCTCCGCTCGGACCCGTTCGCCCTCAAGCGCGCGGTCTTCGAACTGTACCGCCTCGGCGTCGACGAGTCCGACATCGAAACCGTCGTCTTCGACACGCCGAAGCGGATGTTCGACCTCGATCTGTAACACGAGGCGTATGCAGCAGGTAGTTTCACCCCGAATAGAGCAGGGAGTTTCGCCGTGAGTTCGAGAGAAAGAGTGTGAACTACTTCGTTACGAGTTCGACAGGTCCGTTTTCCGGTGGTCTTCCTTGTATGGAGTAGGCGCGACCGTGGCCGTGATTTCCTTTTGCGCGTGGTCTTCGACGGTCGGGCTCTTCGGGTTCTTTCCCTCGCCCCAGAGGACGGTTACTTCGGTCCCCGGTTCGCTGTACTCGGGGTCAATCGTACACAGCGAGAGCATCTCTCGGAAGTAGTAGCTGTACCCGCGCATCGTCGCGACGCCGACGTCCTCACCGTCTTTCAGGACGCGGTCGGCGACCATCGCGCGCTTCTGCTGATGCGGCATATCCATGTACTTGAACGTGTCTCCGTCGGCGAACAGCGACATATACACCTCTCCGACGTCCTCGGGTTTCCACCGCAGCGTCACGAGCGTTCGCTCGGGGTCTTCCATCTCCGCCTCGATGGCTTCGCGGCCGACGAAGTCGTGATCGTCTTTGATGTACCGTCCCCACCCGAGTTCGACGGGGTTCCGATACCACCCGCTGATATCGTCGGCGTCGAAGCTCCCTTCGACGGGATGCGTGATGAGATCCCTCGTCGCAGTCTCCTTCAGGTACTCGCGGTATCCCTCGAGTTCGTCGGTGAAGATCGCCGAAACGTAGTCTCGTACCCGCGACGGGATCCCCGATTCGAGCTGGTTGATCGAGGACGTCTTGACACTGAGCCGCTGGAGCCCGTACTCCGCACCGGCCTCCCTGATCGCTTCCCAGACGTCCTCTTTGTGCTCGCCGGGACCGTGTAGCTCGAACCCGAGTTCGCCGGACATCCCGAAGCGAACGGCGCGGATCTCGACGCCCTCGATGGTGAGCCACCCGGACCGCATGAAGTCGACCGACCGGAGGTCGTGGTCCCCATCCAAGTCGTCGAGGACCTTCAGCGTGTTCGGGCCCTGCAGTCCGATGTTGAACGTGTCCCGGTACTCCATCGTGGCGTCGTAATCCCCGTTTTCGAGGTTGTACGCGGTCCAATACGCGGGAACGCCGTGAACGATGAACTCCTCTTCTCCGGATCGGACCAACACCCCTTCGGCCAGGACGTCACCGTTCTCGTTACACTGAACGACGTGCTTTCCCTGGCCCATCTCGTAGTTCTCCATCGAGTTGATGCTGAGATCCGCGAGGAGGTCGATCGCCTCGGGGCCCTCAAGTTTGAGGTTCGCGAGGAACGACCAGTCGCCGAGGTAGCACGACTCTTTCCAGGACATCTGCTCTTTGATCCAATGGGTGTACTCGAACCCCCGACGCCCGCCGTAGTCCTCTCGCCTGTTCGCCGCTCGCATCGCCGCTGCGACGGAAGATGGTTCTCGGTCAGGACTGTGGTTGTCCATAGCGAAGCTATCTCATAACCTATTATTAATTGTTGTGGAAGAAGCAACGAATCCGCGTCGAAACGTCCCGTCTCTCGGGCCGTCTCAGTTGAACTGACAGTGGTTCGTGAGTTCGCCGAGTCCGTCGACACTGACGGTCACTGTGTCGCCGTCCTCCAGCAGTACCGGTGGTTCGCGATAGACGCCGACGCCCGGCGGGGTTCCGGTAAAGAGCAGATCGCCGGGTTCGAGCGTGAACGCCCGACTACAGAACGAAATCAGTTCGTCGATGCCGAAGATCAGGTTCGCCGTCGTCGACTCTTGGAGTCGCTCGCCGTTGACTTCGGTCCAGATGTCGAGATCGTGAACGTCGTCGACCTCCTCCGGCGTCGCGATGTCGGGACCGATCGGGGCGAACGTATCGAGGCTCTTGCCGCGCACCCACTGGCCGTCGCCGTGCTGGAGATCCCGCGCGGAAACGTCGTTTCCGACGGTGTATCCCGCGACGTACTCGTGGGCCTCCTCGGGATCGACGTTGCGGGCCTCGCGCCCGATGACGACGACGAGTTCAGCCTCGTAGTCGACTTTCTGGGTTAGGTCGGGATCCCACGTGATCGCCCCGTTGGGACCGTTCACGCACGTAGGGAATTTCGAGAACAACACGGGCTCGTCCGGGATCGGGTTGTCCCCTTCCTCGGCGTGGTCGCGGTAGTTCAACCCGACGCAGACGACTTTGCTGGGCTCTGTGAGCGGGGCCGCGCGTGATACCGACCCGGCGTCAACGACACCGACGCCCGTCTCCGCCGCGTGTTCGACGGCGAGTTCGGCCTTTCGCCGCCACCCCCACTGTTCGAGCAGTGCCCGCGTTCGCGAGGGTATCTCGATGCCCGCCGCGTTCCCGGCGGTCGCGAGGTCGATTACGGTGCCGTCCGGACGTGCCACGCCGACCCAACTCTCGGAAGGGTCGTCGTCGTAAAACTGTCCTATGCGCATCGGTACCACGTTGTCGCTACCCGTATATAGTTCGACCGCTTCGATTAGTCGCTCGACTGCTTCGATCAGTCGCGTCGCGGCGCACCCGAGGACTTCCGCCTGGACCCAGGGGACGACTCTCCGTCCCTGGCGAACTGCGGGGTGAGAACCGGCTACTCGTGATCCGGAATCGCGCCCGTCGATCTCAACTCGTCGATCGCTTCCTCGTCGTATCCCAGCTCCCGGAGGATCGAATCGGTGTGCTCACCGAGCAGCGGTGGCGGTCGCGAGAACCCCGATTCCGCGTTGGTGTAGTTGAGCGGATGGTCGATCACCGACATCTCGCCCGCGGTGGGATGTTCGATCCGCTTTATGACATCACGCGCGCGCGTCTGTGGGTTGTCCAGCGCTTCCGACACCGAGTGTATCGGCCCCACGGGAAGGTCGCGTCCCTCGGCGAGTTCCTCGACCCACTCCTCGGTCGTCTGCGCCTCGAATACTTCCGTCAACTCCTCCTCCAACGCGTCCATATGCTTCACGCGGGCGCTGTTCGATTCGAACCGGGGATCGGCGAGGAGGTCCGGGCGGTCGAGGGCCTCACACAGTTCCTCGTAGATCTTCTGATTCCCGCACGCGACGTTGAGATAGCCGTCCGCCGTGGGATACGTCTGGTACGGAGCGAGGACGGGGTCGCGAGTACCCATCCGCGTCGGCCGTTCGCCAACGAACGCCTTTCCGGCCTGTTTCGTCAACCACGGGAGCGTCGCGTCGAGCATTCCCAGTTCGATCCGATCGCCTTCGCCGGTTCGCGCGCGTCGATAGAGAGCGCCGACGATTCCGAAACTCGCCCACATCCCGGTGATCAGATCGGTGAGCGGAATCCCCACTTTCACCGGCGGACCCGACTCCTCTCCGGTCACCTCCATAATCCCGCTCATCCCCTGGACGAGGAGGTCGTATCCGGGTCGATCGCTCCACGGCCCGGTCTCGCCGAACGCCGATATCGAACAGTAGATGAGTTCCTCGTTGTGCGGTTTGAGGTCCTCGTAACTCACGCCGAGTTTTTCGGCCGTCCCCGGTCGGTAGTTCTCGATGACGACGTCCGCTTCCGCAACGAGATCGTAGAGGACGGATCGACCCTCCTTCGATCGGAGGTTGATCTCGATGCTTCGCTTGTCGCTGTTCACCGTCCAGAAATACGGCGATTCGCCCTCTTCGGACGCGGTCCGCCCGTATTCGCTCTGGGCTTGTGACTCCACGAACGGCGGGCCCGAGTGCCGAAGGGTATCGCCCATCTCCGGACGCTCAACTTTGATGACTTCTGCGCCCTGATTTGCCAGCATCAGCGTAGAGAACCCCCCCGTGACGAACGTCGTGAGGTCCAGGACAGTCACGTCGTCTAGGATGGATCTGGCTGACGGGCCAGTATCGGCTGCCATAACCCCTGATATCAAACCATCCCATATAAATGTACGCTCCGGTTGGCAGTTCGCGCGGGAGTCGACCTGCCACCGGGCGAGTACGAAGGTGCAAACGCCACTCTCGGTGGGGAACGTTTCTGGGCCGTTACTCGGAATCGCGCCGCACTCGATACCACGGCTTCACAGAGAGAACGGGATGCCGTCTGAATGGCTGTATTCCCCGCTTCTTCCCCGTGACTACCGTTACCATAGAATATTTATCCTGTTGCTCGAATCATCGACGTGGAATGACAGAAAAGATCATTCGAAACGGGACGGTCGTCTCTTTGGATCCGGACGTCGGTACCCTGGAGGAAGCAGACGTACGGATCGACGGCGGCGAAATCGTCGAAATCGGCCACGGACTGACCGCGTCGAACGCCGAGGTGATCGACGCGAGCGATCAGATCGTGCTCCCCGGGTTCGTCGACTCCCACATTCACCTCGCACAGACCCAGGTCAGGGGCATCGCCGGGGACTGGTCGCTTATGGGCGAGTACTTCGACCACATGCTCGGCAACATCACCGGGCTCTACCGGCCCGAGGACATGTACCTCGGCGGTCTCTTCGGCGCGCTGGAGAAGCTCCATACGGGGACGACCACGGCCCTGGACTGGTCGTACCCCAACACGCTCGAACACGGCGAGCGGGCCCTCGATGCCCTGAAGGACGTCGGACTGCGTGCGGTGTACACCTACGGTCCGCCGGGTGACGACGCGGCGAAGTGGTGGTTCGAGAGCGACGTCGGCCTCCCCGAAGCGAACATCCGAGAGCTCCACGAGGAGAAGATCCGCGACGACGACCTGCTCAGTCTGGCGCTCGGGCTCCGGGGGCCGGACTTCTGTACCGACGAGACCGCCCGGCGGGACCTGGAACTGGCACGGGAGCTGGGGGCACTCTCGACGGTCCACATGGGTGCCGCGCTGTGGCCGTCGTCGGTCTACGGCGGGGGTTATCAGGGCTTCGGCGCCATCAAGGATATGCTCGGTCCCGACGTCAACGTCGCGCACGCGAACCACTTCGCGCAGGACGACGTCCAGCACGCCGTCGATCAGGGCGTCTCCTTCTCGTCCACCCCGGAAGTCGAGATGCAGATGGGTCACGGAATCCCCGTCACGAAGAAGGTCCTCGACGCCGGAGGGCGCGTCTCGTGGGGCGTCGACGTCTGTTCGAACATCAGCGGCGATATGGGCAGCCAGATGCGCATCGGGATGCAGGTCCAGCGGATGTTCGAGAACCAGGAGGTCCTCGAAAGCGACGAGGAGGTCACTGCCGTTCAGACGACGGCCCGAGACACGCTCGAATTCGCGACCATCGAAGGCGCGAAGGCGCTGAATATGGAAGACGAGATCGGCACCCTCACCCCGGGTAAACGCGCGGATATCATTCTGATCGACGCTAACGACTTCACAACGGCACCGTCTCACTCCCCCATTCAGACGGTCGTATTCCAGTCGGATCCGTCACACATCTCCACGGTGTTGGTCGACGGAGACGTTGTCAAGCGCGACGGTGAACTGCTGAATCCCGCCGTAAGAGAAGAGTTTGACCGGTTCGTCGACTCCGGACGGCGTTTGATCGACGAAGCGGGGATCGACCTGTAGAATCGCTCTCGAAGCCCAGTTGCGAAGTTTTCGACACCGTCTCGATTCTCGCACCGGTGGTGATGTCGTACAAACGCCACGGCTGAAAGGATTAACGACAATATTGTATTATATTTGATATTACAGCTCGGACCGTTGGGTGAGCCATTAATTCCGTATAACGGGAATTGCCATTCCCATCGATCTACTAGCACTGTAATTCACTTTCTAACCGGACTAATGCATCTAGTTCGGTGCTACCAAGGCGAACATTCTTCGATACGATCTCAGACGGTGGCGGGGTTCTATTTCCCGTTTCCGCGCTAACGGGTGATCTCTAAGCCGTTAGAGCTCACAGAGTACTCGAATCGGATCGGTACTCATATTGGTACACTTGATTTCCCGATATTCGGGATTGTGTTCCCCACGAGTGAGTTCCAGCGGATCACTCGATACCGCTACTGACTGGCCCGTTCTCGGGAACACCGTTTCGAAGCATCTCTCGGGGGGCCGAACGCGGCAGTTCGATATCTCTATCGAACCATAACGTTACAAACATACTCGTGTAATGTCTATCCACTGTCTCACGATTCGAACGGGCGCTATTCCGAAAATGAGCTCGAAAAACACGCCGTCACAGCCGGGTTCTCGGAACAGAAGGATCACAATTTCGATTTATGGGAGGATGATCGGTTGGACGGTACACGCTGATAGATATAAAATCGATAGACTGTACCTTTCTAGTAGTCTCTGACTAGGTTCTATTCCGTATATCGGGAAATTTATAATGTGTGGGGAGATAACTACGGTATGGCTCAGCACACCAATACCGGGGTGAAAACGACCCAAGCGTCCCTGTCCATCGTCGAGGAGTTACTGGAAGACGGACCCGCGACGATCGAGGAGTTGGAGGAGCGGTTCGACTTGGCGACCAGCACAGTCCACCGACACCTGACGACGTTGCGAGAAAACGGGTACGTGATCAGGGACGGGACAACCTATCGGCTGAGCTTCAAGTTTCTCACCGTCGGTGGCCAGCTTCGGCGACAGATCGAAGGCTACTCGATGATCAAACAGAAAATCGACGATCTCGCCCACCTCACCGACGAACGGGCGCAGTTCATCGTCAGAGAGGAAACCGATCGTGTGTACCTCTACACCGAAATCGGCGACAATCCCGTCCAGACAGGAGCCCACATCGGCCGCCGCGGCCCGATTCACGCGAGTGCCGCTGGCAAAGCGATTCTCGCTCACACCCCGAAATCGGTCCAGCGCGATATCCTCGAATCGATCTCGATGAACCAGACCGGACCGAACACTATCACCGATACAACGCGGTTAGAAGAGGAACTCGATGGGATTCGCGAGCAGGGCTACGCACTGAACCTCGAAGAATCGACGGCTGGAGTCCACGCCATCGGGGCCGCCGTGGTGACTAAGCGCCAGTCCGACCCGATCGGCGCGATCAGCGTCTCGGGCCCTGCGACGCGTCTGAAGCGAGAGCGCATCGAGGACGAACTCGTCGACCTCGTCCTAGCGGCGACGAACGAACTCGAACTACACATCGAACATAGCTGAGCGCCGCGGATCACGGATACCGGGCCGCGGAGTCGTCGAGTAGCGGTTCGCCGCCATACGCGCGAGGCCCAAACCGACCGTTACTCGAACACGAGAGGTAGTCGAATATCGGCGTTGCTCGAACGCGGACCGTCATTCTACCGTCGGCAGTCACTCGAAGCAGGCACCCGCGTCGACGTTGATGTCCTGTCCTGAGATGTATCGAGCCTCGTCGCTCGCGAGAAACGCGACGAGCGCCGCCGTGTCCTGCTGTTCGATCAGCGTGCCCAACGCCGCGCTGCCGGTGAACAGCCGTTCTTTCGCCTCCTCGAATGACACGCCCATATTTTCGGCCTGCTGTGAGATCGACCGTTCGATCCGCTCGCCGTCGGTGGCTCCGGGGCAGATGGCGTTGACCGTGACGTTATCCGCTCCGAGTTCCACGGCGAGTGACCGGCTCAACCCGATCACGGCGGATTTCGAGGTGTTGTAGGGGGATTTGCTCGGAACGACGTCTTTCGCCGCCGTCGACGAGATATTGATAATCCGTCCGGCATCGCTCTCTCGGAGGTGGGGCGCGGCGGCTCGTATCGTCCGCACTTGTCCGAGGAGGTTGATGTCCAGGACGTGTTCCCACTCGTCGATTCGGGTCTCGTCGATGGGGCTCGTCGGGCCGGGCACGCCCGCGTTGTTCACGAGCACGTCGAGCCCGCCGAAGGTCTCGACGGTCTCCTCGATGGCGTTTTCGACCATCCCGTCGTCGACTAAGTCCATCTGGATGGGGAGTACCCGATCGGGGTCGTCGATCAGATCCGCCGTCTCGTAGATCCCGTCGCTCCTGGCGGCCACCGCCACGTTTGCACCCCGATCGGCGAGCGTGCGAGCGATTTCCCGGCCGATATTTTGACTGGCACCAGTGATGAACGCTGTCTTGCCCGAAAGCATAGCTCGACAGACTCCTGTGGATCTAAAAAACATTTGCATAGCGTGAGGATTCGTGTTCGTTATCTGTACATCCGATCCCGAGCCACGGTTCCTGCTGCGGTTTCACTAGCGCGCGAATCGGTGCGATAGTCGTACACAACGGAGGTAGTTTTATTTAGATCCCCTCGACAGCCACCGTATGCATCTGAGTGTGCAGACGTTGCCGTTCGAGGAACCGCTAGACGAGACGTTGACGTTCCTCGGCGACCTCGGGGTCGAAAGCATCGATTGGCGGTGTGACCCCGAAGAGTATCTCGACGATGCGGAGGCGCAAGCCGAACTCCTGGAGACGTTCGACGCTCACGACATCGACCTCTCGATGCTGGGAGCGACCGGTCACAATATGCTCCATCCGATCGATGAACGGGCCGCCGAGGCCGACGAACTGCTCAGAGACACGATCCGACTGGCCGATCAACTCGGCGTGGACACGGTGTCGGCATTCTCGGGGCTCCCGGGGGGCGGACCGAACGACGAAACGCCGAACTGGATCGTCGCGCCGGTTCCGCCGGGAGACCAAGCCGATCACTATCGATACCAGTGGGAGGAGGTCGCGATCCCGTACTGGACCGAGCTGGGTGCGTTCGCCGATGACCACGACGTCGATGTCGCGATCGAAATCCACGTCAACATGCTGGTGAATAGCCCCCCGACCATAGTCCGGCTCATCGAGGAGACGAGCGATCGGATCGGTGCGTACGTCGATCCCGGACATCTCTGGATTCAGGACATCGACCCCGTCGCGTCGATCCGGTATCTGGCCGAGCACGACGCGATTATGCACTTCGAGACCTCCGACGTCGTCGAATATCCCGAACGGAAGCGACTGCAGGGCGTGTGGGACATGACGCCGCTCGATGCGAAACTCGATCGGTCGTGGGCCTTCTGCGCCGTCGGGTACGGACACGGTGAGTCGGAGTGGCGCGACATAATCTCGACGCTCGATCTCGTCGGGTACGACGGGCCCGTCAGCATTCAGCAGTTGAATACGCCGCAGCCGTTACACGAGGGAATCGAGAAATCTACGAAGTTCCTCTCCGATATCATGTTCACCGATTCGTAAAGGGGCGGGACGGCGCGCGTGCGATCTGATGAAGGCTGACACACTGTGCTACCGAGTGTGTGGACACAGCGGCTTCTCGAGTGTGTGGCCAACCGACTATCGAGTGTGCGAAAAGTCCCCTTCTTGAGTTCGAAGCCGATGCGCCGGGTTTCAGAGCCTATTGGTAATGGATTCTACACGAATCCGCATTTGAGGCAAAGGTTTATTATAGTTTAGTTGATCCCCCGTAGTATGCTAGGCGATAGCGACCTTAGCCGACGGGACGTGCTAAAATACACCGGGACGACCGCTGGAATCGCTGGTCTTGCCGGTTGCTCAAGTAACGGTAACGGTGGGGACAGCGGTGGAGGCGGCGACAGCGGTGGCGACAGTGACGGCGACAGCAGCGGCGATAGTGGCGGATCGGGCGGCGACTCGGGCGGTAGCGGGGAGGAGCTTCGCGTCGGATTCCTCCACCCGACCAGCGGTCCGTTCGCCGCGCTGGGTGAGGCACAGGAGAAAGGATCGCACGTTGCCGTCAACCACGTGAACGAGGATCTCGGCGGGATCCTGGGCCGAGAAGTCGTCCGATTCGTCGAAGACACTGAGGGCGATCCGAGCACGGGGCGCGAGATGGCGCGACGTCACGTCGAGACCAACGACGTCGACCTGCTCATCGGCGGTGTCTCCGGCGCGGTAAACCTCTCCGTGGCAGACTACGCGTACGACGTGGGGATTCCGTACTTCGCGTACGGTGGTCCCGAAGAGATAACCGGCGAGGAGTGCCTGCCCACGACGTTCCGATACCAGTACTCGGACTCCCAGATCGCGCGGTCCGGCGCGGAGTGGGCCCTGGAGAATCTCGGGTCGAACGTCTGGATCCACATCGCCGACTACGCGTTCGGCCAGTCGATCGCGCGCACCTGGAAGGACGCCTTCGAGGCATCGGGACTCGATTTCAACATCGTCGACGAGACGCAGACGCCGCTCGGTACGACCGACTTCTCTGCGGTCATCAGCGAGATCCAATCCTCGGACGCCGACTGGGTGCTCCAGGGATTCAGCGGTGCTGACGCCGTTAACTTCCTCAGTCAGACAGCGCAGTTCGAGCTCGAACAGGACATTATGAGCACGACCAACACCTACCTCCCGCTCCGTCAGGGTGCAGGGAGTTCGGCAGTCGGGACCTACACGACGATCCGGTACGAGCCGACGTACGAATCCGAGGCCAACGAGCTGCTGACCGACCGGTACACGGCGGAGTACGACGAACCGCCGACCGACTTCGCGCTCGTTATGTGGAGCAGCCTTCGGCTCTACGCCCAGGCCGCGGAAAACGCCGGAGGGATCGAAACGTCCGCGATTATCGACGAAATGGAAGGCCTCGAAAGCGACGAACCGATGGGAACGACGACGATGCGGGAGTGCGACCATCAGGCGCTCCGAGACGGCTTCGTCGGGCGGATCACTGAACCGGATCAGTACGATTGGCCCGGCCAAGAGATCGTCGCGACGCGACCGGCGGACGAGATCACCCGAACCTGTGAAGAAACCGGCTGTGAGTTGCCCTCCCTGTAGACGTCCGAATAGGCCTACCCAGTATGATACATCATATTTCACTTGCTGCGTTTGATGTGAGCACCACCCAGCTGGTGTTTTTGCTTTTGAACGGACTGGCACTGAGTATGCTCTACATCCTCATCGCGTCGGGCTTCGCCGTGATATTCGGCATCACCGACGTGCTCAACTTCGCCCACGGCATCTTCTATATGCTCGGTGCGTACCTCGCGTTCACGGTCGTCGACGCCACGGGGAGTTTCTTCGTCGCGCTCATCCTCGGTCCGCTCGTCGTTGCCGGGCTGGGCATCGCAGTCGAACGGCTCACCCTCCACCACATCTACGATCGATCGCCGCTGTATCACGTGTTGATCACCTTCGGCGTGCTCCTGATCGTCACCGACGTCGTCGAACTCATCTGGGGGACGGGGACGAAGTTCTTCCCGACGCCGGAGCTCCTCGGCGGCGCGATTGCTATCGGGCCGGTCATCTACCCGCGGTACCGAATCTTCACGATCGGTGCGGGCGCCCTGATCGCCTTCCTGACGTGGGCGCTCTTCCGGTACTCCGATTTCGGGCTGATCGTTCGCGCGGGTGCGCAGGACAAACAGACGGTCCGGCTGATGGGCGTCAACATCGGCCGCTACTACACGCTCATCTTCGGTCTGGGAACGTTCCTCGCGGCGATCGCGGGCGCGTTGGCAGCGCCGTTCCTGAGCGTCAACCCGGAGATGGGAAACGAGGCGCTCATCATCGCCTTCGTGGTCGTCGCTATCGGCGGGCTGGGTAGCTTCGGCGGCTCGATCGTCGCTGGCGTGATCGTCGGATTCGTCCAGACGTTCACCAACACGTTCGCTTCGGAACTGTCCGGGTTCGTCCTCTACGGGCTCCTCTTCGGTGTGTTAGTCCTCAAACCGGAGGGAATCCTCGGGACCTACGAAATCAGAGAGCAGGCCGCGAAGCTGTCCTACGACGAGACGATCAAGCCCGTGAATCTGACGGACCGACGGGTGATGGCCGTCGTAGGGTTGCTGTTGATCATCCCGTTCGTCTCACGGCTCCCATCGGTGAGCCAATACGGTGTGGGACTGATCGCGCTGATGTTCGTGTGGGGTATCTTCGCGCTCAGTCTCGACACCGTGATCGGTTACACGGGCCTGATCTCCTTCGGGCACGCGGCGTTCTACGGCATCGGAAGCTACGCCGTCGCGCTCCTCACCGTTAATTTCACGAACTCGTTCGTGATCGCGCTGGCCGTGGCGATACTCTTCGCCGCCGCAGTCGCGTGGTTGGTGGGCGCGATCTCCGCGCGCCTCTCCGGGCTCTACTTCGCGGTCGTCACGTTCGCCGTCGGGCAAATGCTGTATCAACTCGCGCTCTCGTGGTCGAGTTTCACCGGCGGGAGTAACGGGTTCGCGATCGATCACGTGATGCTGTTCGGCATAATCGACCTGTCCGAGACCTTCGCGTTCTATTACATCTCGTTGCTGCTGCTGGTGTCGCTCTATTACGTCACCAAGCGGATTATGGACTCGCCGTTCGGTCTCCAACTGCAGGCGATTCGCGAGAGCGAGCGCCGCGCGAAGTTCGTCGGGTACGACACCAACAAGGCCAAACGACGTATCTTCGCCATTTCGGGAGCTATCGGTGGTGTCGCCGGTGCGTTGGTGACGACTCGGCAGACGTTCACCAGCCCGGATTCGCTGTACTGGATCGTCTCGGGCGACGCGCTGTTCGCCGTCATCCTCGGCGGCGTCGGAACGCTCTTCGGACCGATCATCGGCGGCGCGGTCCTGATCGGTCTCGATCAGCTCCTGACGATTTACTTCGATCAGTGGCGGATGATTCTGGGCTTCGTCCTCATCGTGATCGTCCTCTTCGCGCCCCGGGGGCTCGTCAGCTTCTACTACATCCTCGAGGATGCACTCGGTAACGACCGCGATGCCGATCCGACCGCAAGCGCGGGGAGTGACGCCGATTCGATCAACGGAGACAAGTGAATATGCTCGAAACGAAACATCTCACCAAGAAATTCGGCGAACTCCAGGCCGTCAGCGACGTCAACCTCTCGATCAGTCGCGATGGCATTCACTCCATCATCGGACCGAACGGAGCCGGGAAGTCGACGCTGTTTCACCTGTTGACCGGGTATCTCAAACCCACCGAGGGCGAAATCCGGTACAATGAGGAAGACATCACCGGTCTGGCGCCGCGGAAGATCGTTCGGAAGGGGATTAGCCGCTCGTTCCAGATCGCCGACCTGTTCGAGGGACTGACAGTCAAGGAGAACCTCCAGATCGCGACGCAGGCGTTAGACGAGAAGCGAAACGCCATTTGGATGAGTTCGGACGCGCTCACGACGACGCTTGAGAAAACGGACCAATTGATGGCCGATCTCGAGTTATCGGAACTGTCCGACGTCCGCGCCGACGCGCTCAGCCACGGCGACCAACGCAAGTTAGAGATGGGGCTGGCGCTCGCCGTGGAGCCGGATCTCATCCTTCTCGACGAACCGACGGCCGGGATGGGAAAACAGGAGTCAGTACAGATGATGAACCTCATTCAGAGAATTGTCAACGATAGAGATATAAAATTAATCTTGATCGAACACGATATCGAGATGGTGATGCAGATCTCCGATCGGATTACCGTTCTCAACCGAGGGGAGATCCTCGCGGAGGGGGATCCGAAAGAGATTCAGGCGAACGAACGGGTGCAGGAGGCCTACATCGGCACGGAGGGCGAGTGAGATGGAACGAGACCCCATCCTCTCTGTCGACAGGATATCCTCGTCGTACGGATCGGGACTCGTCTTAGAGGACGTCTCACTCTCCGTGAAGGAAGGCGAAGTCGTCGGACTACTCGGTCGAAACGGTGCCGGAAAGACGACCACGTTGCGGTCGATCACCGGCGTCATCAAACCGCTCGCGGGTACGATCGAGTTCGACGGACGGGACATCACCGACCTGCCCGATTACGAGATCAGCAATCTCGGGATCAGCTACGTCGTCGAGGAGCGGGCGGTCTTCCCCGATCTGACTGTCGAGGAAAACCTCCGGATGGGCGGCATCAAGCAGTCTGACGGGATTATGACCATAGAGGAGATCCTCGAATGGATGCCTCGGCTAGAGGAGCGGAAATCGCTGAAGGCGTCGAAGCTGAGCGGTGGCGAACAGCAGATGCTCGCCATCGGGAGGGCGCTGCGGAGCAAGACCGAACTGTTGTTATTGGACGAGCCGACGGAGGGGCTCGCACCGCAGATCGTCCAGGACGTCATCGAGACGATCAGGAGGATACGCGATCAGGATATCCCGATCCTGCTCGTCGAACAGAACCTCAACACGGTCTTGGAAGTCGCAGACCGCGTCTACATCCTCGAACAGGGGAGGAACGTCTACGAGGGGAGCGTCACCGACCTCCGAAACGACGACGCGACCCAGCAGGAGTTCCTCGGAGTCGGAACCGAACTGACCGATAAGATCACCGACTAGTTCGGTGACCTATCTGTTCTCAGTTAATTTACCGAAGCCCGTACTGACGCCAGCAACTGCTGATTGGCTCACGGACAGGTGGACCGCAATTCAGTACGGGCGGCACCGTACGAGGTCGGTCGCGTGGGAATTCAGCGGGATCAGTCTCGGTCGGCGAAGACCGATTCGAGTTCGTCGATCAGCTCCTGGTTGCCGACGTACACCGGCGTCCGCGCGTGGAGGTCGTCCTTCTCGACGTCGAGCAGTGATTGCTGGCCGTCCGAGGAGGCTCCGCCAGCGGTTTCGATGATGTAGCCGACGGGGTAGCCTTCGAACTGGACGCGGAGTTTGCTCTCCGGCGCGTTCGTGAGCGTCGGGTAGCCGAAGATACCGCCGTAGGTGAGCACCTGGTTCACGTCGCCGATCATCGCGCCGCCGTACCGGAGCTTCATCTCCGGGTTCGACTCGATTTCCTCGACGTACGTTTTGAACTCGTCGACCCAGAAGGGGACCCGTCCGCCGAAACCGTACACCGACGGGTTCTCCGGGATCGTCATCTCACCCTGGACGATCTGGTAGTTCCCGTCGGGGTGGATGACGTACTCGGCCACCGTATCTTTGTCCTCCAGCGCGACGATCATCGTCGTCGTCGCGCCGTAGAGGACGTAGGCGGCGGCGACGATGTCGTGACCGCTCGCGGGCAGCGGCGCGTCGTAGATGGCGACGATCGTCCCCATCGCGGCGTTGGGCTCGAGGTTCGAAGAACCGTCGAGCGGGTCGACGCAGACCGAGAGTCCCGAACCGACGTCGACGACGGATTCGCGCTCCTCGCTGGCGTATTCGCCGACGTTCGGTATCTCGCCGATCCGCTCACAGAGCAGTTCGTCCGCGTAGACGTCCGCCGCCTTCTGTGACTCTCCGGACGGGTTTTCGCCCTCGATCGCGACGCGTCGACCGGGAAGCCCGTTGCGGATGTCGGGTGCGGAGCGCGCGACGGTGTCGAGAACGGCGTTCACTGTCGCGTTGGTCGGTGCGGGGTCGGTCGGCGAGGAATTTTTGTTCGTGGCCATCGGATCACTCGTCCCACTGCGGGCGGTGTGGTCAGTTCAATATGCGGCAACAGGCGGCATAAAATCTTTGCTACCGACGGATCGGCGACCCGTCAGTTGTTCGGCAGTATTCGTGCGAATGAGAGCCTCAAACCAGCGAACAGGATCTGGTAAAAATTCACTCAACAGATAATGAATTTATAAACCTGCCGTGTCATCCGCACTGGCATCGTGCTCGCGAGCGAGGCGACACCACGATTCGACCCGGTCGCGGTCCACCTCGAGGGCGTCGGCGACGCTCTCGGGATCCGCGGTGGCGAGCCGTCGAATCGATCCGATGCCAGCCTTGCGAAGCGTGTCCGCCGTTTCGGCGTCGATTCCGTCGAGCGCCGTCACCGACGTCGGGGCGCTCCGCCGACGCCACGCGGTCTCGGCGTCCATCGTCGACGGTTCTGACTGCTTCTCGCCCGTCTGTCGGTCGCGCCACGCCGCCTCCGCTGCCTGGGCGTCACCCGACCCGTCGGTCTCGGTCGCCGCCGTATCGTCGGTAGACCACCCCGACGAGGCAGCGATCCACGCGCGTTCCTCGTCGTCGAGTCCGCGGACTTGTGCGGACCGGCGATCCAGGTCCGTCCCGCCGCCGTCGAGCGACCACGACAGCGAGTGCTCGCGTCTGATCTTCGCCGCGACGCCGGGATTGACGCCCGCGTCCGTCAGATCGCGGTACGCGACGTGCTTGTTTACGAACCCCGAGAGTGTGATCTCCGACTCCCGGAGCGCGGCCGCGCTCTTCGGACCCACGAAACGGATGTCCTCGAACTGTGCCGGTGGCCCGTCGGTTTCGTCGCCCTCGGTCGAGTTCCCCCCGGCTGCGACGTCCTCAGCGGGGCCTTCTACCGCGTCTTTTGCAGCGTCTTCTGCGGGGTATCCGTCCGAACCCTTTCGCTCGTCTGCGTCTCTGTCCGCGTTCTCAGATTCGGTAGCCGCAGCGTTGTCATCGCTGGAGACGTTCCACGGGAGCGGAATATCGAGATCGACGTAGTCGTCGCTCGTGGCTCTCACCGGACCGTCGATCTCGCTGGCCGTCGGGCCGCGATCGGTGCGATCGCCGGTGCCTTCGCCGTCTCTCCCCCGCTCGGAATCGCCGTCCTCGGTCACGCTTTCCCCCTTCGATTGCACCTCAACGGTGAGCAACTTGATACTGTCGCCTGAGACGTGTCAACAAATGTCTCATTTTTTCCGTCTCAGACTTCACGCTGATCGCCCCGATTCACCTTGCCTATTCCGGTCACCCCCGTCCGGGATCGTATCAGATTCGATACCCGGCGGTCAGGTTTTATCTCGGGTGAATCCGTGGCGAGCGGTAGTAGATGATACGCGCCGAGGGACTCCGGAAGACGTACGGTGAGTTTCCCGCGGTCGTCGGAAGCGATTTCTCCGTCGACCGCGGTGAGATCTTCGGCATCGTCGGCCCCAACGGCGCGGGCAAGACGACGACGCTCAAGATGCTCGCCGGGTTGGTCGAACCGACGGGCGGGTCCGCCGAGGTCGCGGGCGACGACGCGGGCGATCCGGCGATGCGTCGGAACCTGGGCTTTCTGCCCGAGGAATCGCCGTTGTACGAGGATATGACGCCGCGGTCGTACTTGCGGTTCTTCGCGGACCTCTACGACGTTTCTCGGAAAGACGCGAGGGAACGGACGGAGCGGACGCTCGACCGCCTCGAACTGGAGCACAGAGAGCGGCGCCTCGGAGATATGTCGAAAGGGATGAAACGGAAGGTCGCGATCGCTCGTTCGCTGGTCAACGATCCCGACCTGCTGATCTACGACGAACCCGCGTCCGGACTCGATCCGCTCACGACGAACTACGTCCTCGAATTCACCCGCGAACTCGCCGACCGCGGCAAGACGGTACTCTTCAGCGCGCACAACCTCTATCACGTCGAGAGCGTCTGCGATCGGATCGTGATTATGAACCGCGGCGAGATCATCGCCCGCGGGACCGTTCCCGAGATCCGCGACGAACACGGCGAGACCAGCTACCACGTCTTCACCGACGTCCTGGTCGACGGCGCTGAGCGGGACGAGCGCGCGCGTGGCGGCGACCGCTACCGGAGCGTGGTCCCGACGATGGACGCCGTAGAACACGTCCGCGAGCGCGCCGAGCAGGCGGGCGGTGAGGTCGTCGACATCCGGACGCGCGAGCAGAGCCTCGAGGACATCTTCCTCGAACTCGCGCGTGAGACGCCGCCCGCAGCGGCGCAGGGTGGTGGGCGGGGGCCGATCGAACCCGCAGAGACGGCTGCGACGCCGCCATCTGACACCGACGGAGGCGGCGACCGGTGAAACGGTCGCCCCGCGAGCACCTCTCCGCGATCGGTCGGATCGCTCGCTGGGAGGTGTCGCGCTCGGCGGGCATCGTCGACCGTCGGACGGCGATACTGGGAGCGTTCGCCCTCCTGCTGGTCGGTGCGGTCCTCGGGGGCGGTTTGCTCGCTGGCGGCGTCGCACTCGACCGCGACATCTACCGCGTCGGCGTCGACGCCGAGAGCCCGTACCACGAACCGGTCGAACGAAGCGTCGCGCTCGACGCGCGAGAGCCGAGTCCCGACGCCCTCCGCGACGGCGACGTCGACGTGCTGCTCGTCGATGGCGAGCTGTTCGTCGCCGACACCCCCAAGGGTCGAGCGGCGCTCTCGGAGTTCCGCTCGTCGGTCCGCGCCTTCAACTTCGAGCGGATGAGCGCGGAGGAAAACGGCTCCGCGGCGTTCCCCGTGGTGACCGTCCTCCAGTACGTACCGCGCTCGGCGTCGCTTCCAGATGACGCGTTCGCCGAGGGGGACGGCGAAGGTGGATCCGGTACCGGAGACGGCGGTGACAGCGGAGGCGGTTCCGACGGCGAGGCCGCAGGGGACGACGACGGCGGATCCGCCTCCGCCGGGTCGTCCGGCGGCCCGCTCGGCGTGCCAGCGCTGTCGGGGATCAACCCGTTGAGTAGCGGCGGATCGGGTTCGCCAGCGGACATTCAACCGCCGTTCCCGTTCGGTTCGCTCGTCCTCGCGTTCGCTTTCCTGGTGCCGATGAACTTCGTCGTGCAGGCGTACGGCAGCACGATGCTCAACGAGCGGATCAACCGCCGGGGCGAACTGCTCTTAGTCGCGCCCGTCTCGCCGGGCGACATCGTCGCCGGAAAGACGCTACCGTACCTCGCGACGATGGTCGGCGTGACGGCGCTGATCGCCCTCGGAGTCGGCGGGAGCCTCGTCTCGATCGCGGCCGTGCTCCCGATCGCGCTGCTGTTTCTGGCGGCGACCTTCGCCGGGGCGATGTTCGCGCGCTCGTTCAAGGAACTCACCTTCGTCACGGTCACGGTGTCGGTGTTCCTGACCGCCTACACGTTCGTTCCGGCTATCTTCGCGAACGTGACGCCGATCGCGCTCATCTCGCCGCTGACGCTCGTCGTTCGCGACCTCCAGCCGCTCGAATCGGTCTCGCCCGGCGCGTTCGTCTTCGCCACCGCGCCCTTCGCCCTCTGTGCGGGCGTCCTGTTCCTGCTCGGGACCGGGATCTACCGCGAGGAGGACCTGTTCACGCAGCGGGCGGTGCCGCTGAAACTCCTCGATGCGCTCGACGCGCGGGTGTCGCGGCCCCGGGACGTCGCGGTCCTCTCTGGGCTATCGATCCCGTTCGTCTTCGTCGCGGAGTTGCTCGCGATCGCGGTGCTCTTCGCGCTCCCCGTCTCGCTGACGATCCCGTTGTTGCTCTTCGTCGTCGCGCTCGTCGAGGAGGTCGCCAAGAGCCTGCACGTGTACGCCGCGTTCGAGAGCGGAACGTTCCGGCGCGTACCGCGCGTCGCGCTCGTCCTCGGGGCGCTCTCGGGACTCGGCTTCTTCGTCGGCGAGAAGTTCACCGCCGTCGCGCAGGTCGTCGGGCTCCCCGAGTTGGCGCTCGGCCAGGCCGCGTTCGCGCCGTCGGGAATCGGCGTGTTCTCGGCCGCCGGGCTGCTGTTCGCCCCGCTGGCCCTCCACGTCGTCACGGCGGGGCTGACCGCGCTGGGCGCGATGCGCGATCTGCGGTGGTACGCCGGGGCGTTCGCGGTCAGCGTCCTCGTTCACACGGCCTACAACCTCGCGGTGGTGACCTACCTTGGGTGATAGCGGCAAACCGCCGCGACAGCCGCCTCGGGAGGGGCCTGACCCCCGATGGACGATCGCTCGCCGGGAGTTCGGCAGCCTCCGGAAGGAGAAGACGATCCTGCTCGCGCTCGCGTTGCAACTGTTCATCGCGGCGTTCTCGTCGTTCCTCGTGGTCGGACTCGTGTCCCTCTACGATCCGGGGCAGGTGGAGGGTTACGAGGTCGACGTCGCCGTCACGGGCGACGCCGCAGGCGACCTGATCCGCGCCTCGCGGGAGGTCCGCGGCGTCGACGCGCAGTTCTACCGCTCCGAGGAGACGGCGCTGCGCGCGTTCCACGAGTACGACGCGACCGGGATCGACGCGGTGTTGGTGGCGGAGACGCGCGACGAGCGGGTGTTCGTGCGGGCCGTCGCGCCCGACTCGAACGTCCAGACGACGGTCGTCGTCGTCCAGTTGCGCGACGTCGTGCGCTCCTTCGAGCGCGCGGAGCGAGCCGACCGGGCGGCGTACCTCGACGACCAGCCGCTGGAGTTGCCGCCCGAGGCGTCTTCGAGCCCGTACTTCGCCTTCACGTACACGGTTTTGCTCCCGCTCCTGCTGTTCTTACCCGTCTTCATCTCGGGCTCCGTCGCGGTCGACTCGCTCACCGAGGAGATCGATCGCGGAACGCTCGAACTCCTGCGGGTCGCACCGCTCTCGCTGACGGACGTCGTCGACGGCAAGCTCTTGGCGGCGGCCGGGCTCGCGCCCGTGCAGGCCGCTCTGTGGATCGGGCTGCTGGAACTCAACGGCACGAGCGTCTCGAACGTTCCGGCGCTGCTCGCGCTGGTCGCGGCGATGGCGCTCCTGATCTGCGGGGTCGGCGCGGCGCTCGCGCTGCTCGCCCCGGAGCGCCGCGCGGCGCAGTTCCTCTACTCCGTGGGCGTCCTGCTGGTCTTCGGCGGAACGGCGCTGCTTCCCAACGGGCCGGTCACCGCCGCCGCCCGACTGGCGATCGACAGCGCCGGATGTGCCGACTACGCCGCCGTCGTCGCGCTCGTCGTCACGGCCGTCGTCGCGTACGGGGGGGTCCGCCGCCTCGTGAACGGACTCGACGCGGACGATCTGTAGATGGACGACCCTTAGATGCGGTGGTGACTGTAACGATGGTACGGTGGTGGCAGTTGCGAGGCGTCTTTCCCGTCCGCCGGGCACTCCAAGCCGGAACGCACACAAACCCCGGCGTCCGAACGGGAGGTATGGGACTCGGAGGCACCGCGAAGAAGCTCCAGAAAGTGACCGAAATGGCCGAGGACGTCTACACGCGACTCAACGACCTGCGCGATCAGGTCGTCGAAATGCGTGAGACGACCCAGGAGACCAGCGACCGCGTCGACCGCCTCGAACGCGAGACCGCCGAGATGCGCGCGCTGCTCGAAGCCGTCGCCGAAAACGAGGGGATCGACGTCGAGAGCGTCACCGCCGACGCCCACATCGTCGAAGCGGAGCGAGACGGCGAACAGGCGAACGACGAGGCTTCGACTGACGCCTCATCGACCGCGAACGACGGCGAAGAGTAATCGATATCGGGTGTTCGGTTGCGAGCGCTCGGCGTGCGGGTGAGAGGCTCGACCAACGGGTACCCGAATCCTATTCGGCCAGCCGCGCGTGCTCGACTTTCATACACTTGTCCTGGACGAAATCGAGTCCGGCCTCGGCGGCGCGTTCACCGGCTTCGTCGTCGGTGATCCCGAGTTGGAGCCACACCGCTCGGACGTCGCCGACGGTCTCGTGACGTTCGATCGCGGCGTCGACGATGCCTCCCGCCTCCTCGCTCGGCCGGAACACGTCGACGAGGTCGATTTCGACGTCCTCGGGGACCTCGGCCAGCGAGTCGTACGCGGTTTCGCCGAGGATCTCGTCGGCGAACGGGTTCACCGGCACGATCCGGTAGCCGTTTCGCTGGAGGTACGCGGGGATGTCGTGTGCCGCTTTTCCCGCCGTGGTCGAGCAGCCGACTACCGCGACCGTTTCGGCGTCCAGGACGGCTCGGAGCCCCTCGTCGTCGGTGACGTTCATACTCGAACCGAAGGACGGCCGACGTAAAATTCTGCCGCGGCAGTGAGAGCGGTACGCACTCGGCGAACGGCGGTGTCCGACACCGGTCGGCAGTCGGTTTGACGGGCTACCGAGCGCTTCGACCGAGGAGGACGTAGAGGAGGATCCCCAAAATCGGGGCGAAAAAGACGACGAGCGCCCAGAGGAACGCCGGGTGAGCGCTGTTCTTCTTCGCGTCGGTGTACGTCCAGACGACCATCGCGATCCCGACGGCCAAGAAGAGGAGTCCAATCAACACGCCGACCGTACCAACGGCACCTTGGAGTAGTATGCTGGAGGGCATACCGAGTCGAATGAAACTGCGCAAAAAGTACTTTCTGGTTCCGATCACCTCGCTCTCGTCGCGAGTCTCGGTGCCGTAAACCGTTCCGAAATCGAACTGCGTTGGGCCGATGCGACCGTCAAACGGCACGTGTCGGAAGTGATGCGGGTGCCGACCGACGTATCGGCGGTCTCAGTCGCTCGCGAGGCGAACGGACGGTTCGCCATCCTCCTGCGTGGTCACGATGCCGTCGAACAGCTGTTTCAGCGTGTTCATGGTCTGGTCGTCGTGGGCGCTGGCGTCGATGGCGAACACGCCGAGCCCGCCGACGCTCTGAATCCGGCCGGTGAACACGTGGAGGAAGCGGAAGACCGTCTGCAGGTCGGCGTACATCAGAAGCGTCGACAGCGAGTGCAGCATCACGCGGTTGCGCTCGATGCCCTGGTCCTGGTAATACGTCTGCAGGATCTCGGAGAGTTTGATCCCGATTCCCGTCATATCGACCGGCGAGGAGGCATACTTGACCCGGTCGTCGTCGCGGACGTCGCCAACGCCCTGCTGGCGGGTGACACAGTCGATGACGGCCACCGGACGGTCCTCAAAGGACACGCGCTTTCCGAAGTCGTCGAGCACGCGATCGGCCCCGTCTTTCGTGGTGACGACGATCGCGCCCTCGCCCTTCTCGGTCCCCGATGCGAGAATGTCCAGGCAGAGCGACCGCTTCCCGGTCAACGGCGGACCGCTCACCAGAATGTTCGTACCGGGGGGGACCTCCGCGTCGAGGTCCGGGCCGAGGTCATACATCAGGGGTCCTCGGCGTCGAGCCAGCTACAAGAGAGGGTGTGGTCGTTCGGTGGATCGACTCGCCGGGAGTCATTAGACGAGTTAACCATAACAGGTGCAGATAATATTCTTTTTGATTGCTTCGGTGGATTTCGACTGACGGCAACGATGCAATAACAGTCACCTCGTTGTCGAGCTCCCGGGTTTCAAAGGCGGACTGACGACCACTCACAGCACGCCGAGGACGTCGATACCGACGACGTCGACAGCGCGACCGGTGACGAACGCGCCGGTCGCGAGGAACATCCCCCGTTTCAGTCGGCGCTGCGCGTTCGAGGGGTCCGAAAACGACTGTCGAACCGCCGCGAGCATCAGCACGTCGGCGGGCACGACGAGCGCGAGGTAGACGATTCCGAAGGTCCCCAACAGATAGGGTGCCGCACTCGCCGCCACGGCGACGGCCAGCACCACTGCACCGAGTCGCAGGGCAGTCCCCTCGCCGACGACGATCGGAAGCGTACTGAGACCCTCCGCGCGGTCCCCCGCGAGGTCTTCGACGTCCTTGACGATCTCGCGGGTCAGCGTCGCCAGCGCCGCGAGCGCGAACAGCACGAGCGCGGCGGAGTCGGTGAGCCGTCCGACCGCCGCCGCGCCGAAGAGGAACGTCGAACCGGTCAGATACGCCACGACGATGTTGCCGACGCCCGGGAGTCCCTTGAAAAGCTCCGTGTAGGCGACGAGCGCGAGGAGGTTCACCACGGCGATAGCGATCGCCGGGAGAGGTAGCGCGAGCGCGGCGACCACCGCGCCGAGAAACAGCGCGACGCTGAACGCGAGCGCGCCGCGGGCGCTGACCGCTCCGCGCGGAATCGGTCGGTCCGGTCGGTTGATCCGGTCGATATCGCGATCGAAGTAGTCGTTGACCGCGTTGCCCGCGCCGGTCGCGAAAATCGTCGCCGCTACGCTGGCGACGACGGCGACGGCGCTCGAATCGACTCCCGCGGCGACGAACGCCCCCGTGAACGTGAGTACGCCCGCGGCGACCGTGTTTCCGGGCCGCGTGAGATCCAACAGGCCGCGGAGCGTTTCGGCGGTCGCCGGTCCGTCTGCGTTCATTCGTCTATCCCTGTCCGTGGCTCCGAAATAAAGGGCGCGGAGTCGACGCATCGAGACGCTCGGGGACGGGATCGAATCGCCGCGTGCGACGACAGAGAACGCAGTTCCCTCCGTTCTATGCCGCAGCCTTAACCGCGCTCGGCGACAACGAGATCGCAGAGATGAGCGACCCGACCACAACGCAGAACGGATCTGGCGCGCCAGATGGTCGCGAGGGCGTCAACGTGTCCGTCGAGCAGCGCGATAACTCACCCAGCATCGTGGTTCGCGCCGCGTACTTCCTCTTGATCGGGTGGTGGGCGAGCGGGATCTGGCTGAGCGTCGCGTGGTTCCTCGTCGTCACGGTCATCGGGATGCCGATCGGGATCAAGATGATCAATCTCGTGCCGAAAATCGTCTCGCTGAAAGAGCGGCGGATCGAGACGACCTTCACCAAGAGCGCCACCGGTGACGTCACGATTACCGAGTCCGGGAGCGAGCAGCACTCGCTCGTCGTTCGCGCGGTGTACTTTCTCTTCGTCGGCTGGTGGCTCAGCGGGATCTGGATGTCACTCGCGTGGGTCGCGAGCGTCACGATCGTCGGCCTGCCGGTCGCCGTCTGGATGTACGACCGCCTGCCGTACGTCGTCTCCCTGTACAAGTACTGACACTGGTCTGTGGACGCTCACTTGTGGACGCTCGACTCTCGGGCGACCCTCGCGCGCCTTGTGAAATTTCACCCGAATGCGTCGAGGGATAATCGAGAGCGGGGGGCCGATGTCTTTCCGTACCGTTCCAGGCAGTTTCACTCCTCACGAAGCAGCATCTGTTGGCGACGCCGGAGCGTGATCAGCGGTCGGTCGAACTGTCGTACATCGCCGCGAAGTCTCGTTCGCCCCGGATCAACGCGCTGACGCCCTCGGTGAGCGTCACTTCGCCGAACACCGTCGCTCGGTAGTACGTGTGCAGGCCGTCCTGCCCGCGTTCGGTCCGCTGGCGCTTTTCGATGAGGCCCACGTCGACGAGTTTGTTGAGATGATAGTGGAGCGTGCTGTCGTCGATCTCGATCGCCTCTTCCAACTCCGTGGGGCTCATCTCCCCGTTGTAGATGAGGCGATAGACGATCTCATAGCGGGTCCGGTGTCCCACGGCGGCCTGCATCGCGAGGTACTCATCGAGCGTGAGGACGCTCCGGTCCGGGAGGAGGTCCGCCGGGTCCTCGGGGAACTCCCCGCCGACGACCTGCGTGTCGTTCGTCGCCATCCTATGCTTCCATAGACGTATGCAGTGCTTAAGGTTTCTCAAGCCGAGACTTCTCAAAAACCCGTTTTTTTATATACTACTGGGCGGATAATCGCCTATGACGGTCGAGATAACGCGCGACCTGATCGTCGAACGATTGGGCCGCGTGCCGTACGATCGGTTTCTCTTCTATCTGATGGGACCGTACAAATCGTTCAATCTCAACTACGTTCTCAGCGAATCGGAGCGGCGCGACATCGACGTGGACGATCTGCCGGGCCCGTTACGGCGACTCTTTCAGAGCAAAGACCAAATCGATGCATCACAGGCGCTCTTACGACGGGTGCAGGGTGAGCTCCGAGTCACGCCGGGAATCAACGCGTTCCTGGCCCTCGACGTCGATGTTGATATCGATACCATCGATGCGGCCACCCAAAGCGTGGAGTTCACGCGGTGCAGCAACGCGACGGCGTTCGTGGTGCCGTTTCTCGGACACAATTTCGGCATCGGCGAAGAGGCCGGAAGCATCCTCGAAGCGCTTGCGGAGACGCACAGCGATCGACTGATTTTCGTCCACGAAGACAACGTCACGAGTGCGATGATCCGATCCGCACGGGTGCGGTGGGACGTGCGACTCGCCACCTACGAAACCGAGGCGGAGCTCGTCTCGAAACTTCGGATGTTCGCCGGGGACGTGATGCACCGGGAACGGCGCGGTGACTTGGAAGTGCGATCGTGATGGACGCACACCACGGTAAATACGATGTAGGTATGCTGACGAATGTTTATATGGCGTCGAAATTATAGTGCAGAGGAAATTTCCACTTGGTAACACGCGCGGTCCCCTCCCAGTCCCCAAGAACCAATCGTATCCACAACACCCACAATGGTCGACGAAGAGAACGGAGAGGCGAGTAACTATCGGCGGTTGATCAGCGCGTCGCCCGCGCCGATAAACCTCTTCGACGAGTCCGGAACGATCATCTGGGGAAACGACGCAGTTGTCGAACTCTTGGGGCTCGAGTCCAGAGAGCAACTGATCGGCCGCTCCATCTTCGAGTTCATCATCTCGGACGATCACTACACGGCAAAACAGGAGCTCGTCGACGTAGTCGAGAATGAGACCTCGTCGGGCCCGACTCCGATGCAGTTACAGCGTGATGACGGTGAGACGCGGCGTATTCAGGTCTCCACCGCTCCCGGCCGCTATCGCGGGAGAAATATCGGGCAGGCGGTGGTCGTCGACGTCACGGAACTGCAGAACACGTACGAGGAACTCGAAAAGCAGCGCCAGTTTGTCGATGACGCACTGAATACGCTCCCGGACGTCTTCTACTACATCACTCCCGGCGGAGAGCTGAACCGGTGGAACGACTCGCTTCTCGAAGTCTCGGGATACGACGAGGAGGAGGTCCGGACGATGGATATCGAGGACTTCTTCGTCGAGTCGCACACCGATCGGATCTCGGACTCGATCGCGACGGCGCTGGCCGAAGGCGGAGACTCCGTCGAAGCGACTGTCGTCACGAAACGGGGGACCGAGATCCCGTTCGAGTTCCGCAAGCGACGACTCCTGGAGGATGGGGAGGTAGTCGGACTGGTCGGGATCGGGCGCGACATCTCCGAGCGGAAGGCTCGCGAGCAACACCTGCGCGCGGTGGACTATCTCCTGAAACACAACTTTCGGAACCAGTTGAACATCATTCACGGCACAGTAGAGATGGTCAACGACTCCATTTCAGCGCAGGACCCGTCCGCGGTGGGACGTATCGAGACTGCCATCGATCGGCTGCTCTCCATCTTCGACAATCACCATCTGATAGTCGATCAACTGACCACACCACAGTCTACGGAGGCCGTCGACGTGGTAGCCATCCTCGAATCCATCGTTCGAGAGCACAGCGACGCGTATCCTGCAGCGACGATCACGTCCGACCTCCCCGAGCGCGTGACCGTGTCGGCAATGCCCGCACTCAAACTTGCGCTCCGGGAACTAGTCGAGAACGCGATCGAACACAACGACAGGCGGGAGCCGCGAGTCGATATCGCCGTCCAGGCCACCGAATCGAGGGTGACTATTCAGATCAGCGATGACGGCCCGCTAATTCCGGAGATGGAGTACCGGTCGTTCTCGAACGACCGCCTCGTCCATTCGACGTACCACTCGACAGGGTTCGGGCTCTGGTTCGTCCACCTCGTCGTGATGCAGTCCGGTGGGTTGTTGCACTTCGATCACGGAGAAACCCGAGGTAACGTCGTCACGGTGGAGCTGCCACCGCAGCCGACGACCTGGGCGAACTGACGGCGGAGCTTCCGGATCGATTCAGGCCATCATAAGTACTAACAGAGATAGACTCAGTTGGCTTCGGTGCAGCGCCTCGAAGGCCAGGGTTCGGCAGGTAGCCTGTTTACGGGATTTGAACCGCGGTCGCTCACTTCTCGCTTGCTTAGTCAAATCCCTCTACGAAGCTCTTCAGCCTCACTTTGTTCGGCAGAAAGAGCCGGTGGAGGGATTTGAACCCTCGGCCTATTCCTTACGAAGGAATCGCTCTGCCAGCTGAGCTACACCGGCGCCGTTGTGACGCACTCGTCCGTACTGCGATGAATAAGAAAAGGCTTCCGAATCAACGCGCAGTGAGGCGGACGTCGAGACAGACGTTGTACTCGTGCGGGGCGTACGAGCGGACGAGTCGTTCGGTTTCGACGCGCACCTCGTAGTCGACGTCGCTCTCGGCGACGGCCCCGCGAATCGCGCGCTCGCCCGGACCGAACGGGTCGTCCTCGTGCTGGATGTCGTAGTAGTGGACGACGCACTCCTCGCTCGCGAGTTCGACGGCCGTCTCGAGGAACTCACCGGCGCTGTGCGGGAGGTTCATCACCAACCGATCCGCCCACCCCGCGTAGTCGTCGGCGAGGTCGCGGACGTCGCCTTGAATCGCGGTCACTCGCTCTTCGACGCCGTTTCGCCGGGCGTTTTCGCGGAGGTACTCGATCGCCGCGGGGTTGAGGTCGCAGCCGACGACCGCCGCGCCGCGCCCGGCCATCGGGACCGCAAAGGGCCCGACGCCCGCGAACATATCGACGACGCGTTCGCCCGCGTCGACTTGCGAGATCACGCGGTGGCGCTCGGTGGCGAGACGCGGCGAGAAGTACACCTCCGCGATGTCGAGCGCGAACTCGTAGCCGTATTCCCGATGCACGGTCTCCGTCGAATCGCCCACGAGGACGTCCCACTCGCGGACGCGGAGTTCGCCTTTCACTTTCGAGGCGCGGTTGACCACCGTCCGCGCGCGGAGGTCCGACTCGACGATCGCGTCGGCGATTCGGCGCGCTCTCTCCGGATCGTCCTCGTCGAGGATGACGACGTCGCCGAGGCGTTCGTAGGAGGGCTCGAACCCGAGGATCTCCGCGGGCGTCGTCTGCGTCGTCCGGGCGGGGGCGTCGCGCTCGACGACGTCGTACGCGGTGGGAACTGCGGTCCGGTCGGTCACGGGAATGTACAGCGTTCCCGACTCGACCGTGATCTCGTGCGTCTGGTCGAGGAGGTCGCGCTCGGCCAGCGCCGTGCGTGTCTCCTCCCCCTCGCTGGTCGGCACGCGGACGCAGGGAACGGTCATATCTGCTCCTCGCAAGCGACGCGAGTAAGCGTGACGTTTCGGCGTCGCGCGCCGCGTCCTCACGCGTTCATATCGGGGCGATCACTCCGACGGCACGACGAGCACCGGCGTCTCCGAGAGGCGAACGACCTTCTCGGCGACGCTCCCGAGGACGAAGCGCTCGACGCCCGTTCGACCGTGCGTGCCGAGCACGACGAGATCCGCGTCGGTGTCTTTGCAGCGGTCGACGATCACGCGGTGGGGGACGCCGTACTCGATCGTTTCCGAGACGTCGACGGCGAACGAAGCGCCGCGCGCCGCGACGCGGTCGAGCGCCGCCCGGGCCATCTCCTCGTAGGCGTCGACGGTTTCACTCGATCGAACGGGGCCCTCGGGGACGACCGAGAGCGCGTGGAGTTCCGCCCCGAACTCCTCGGCCAGGTCGACGCCCCAGCGCTCGGCGGGCGCTGCGGCGTCGCTCCCGTCAGTCGGTATGACGATGTCGCGGTAGGGCCGTTGACCCGTCGCTTCCGTCCGCACGGTGAGCACCGGAACCGGCGAGAGGCGGACGACCTTCTCGGCGACGCTGCCGAGAACGAACCGCCCGAGCCCCCGCCGTCCGTGCGTTCCCATCGCGATCAGATCGACCGCGTGGTCCTCGACCACGTGGAGAATCTCCTCGTGCGGGAACCCCGCCTCGACGGCGGTACTGACGTCGACGCCCGCGTCCTGCACGCGCGCCGCCGCGTCGGTGACCAGGTCTTCGAGCTCTGCTTCGACTTCTTTGCGCTCCGTGACGGTCGAGAGGCCGTAGGGATCGACGACGGCGAGGAGCAGAATCTCTGCATCAGTCGCCGCCGCGATCGAAATCGCGTGATCGAGCGCGGCGGACGCGCCGTCGCTGCCGTCGATCGGAACCAGGACTCGGTCGAGGTCGACGCCGGGGGGGTTGGTCATATCGAAGCGTTCGCGGGGGAACGAGAAAAAATCCGTACCCGAATCTCACTCGCCCGCGTCAACTCAATTCAGGTCACTCCGACGCGGAGTGCGTGTCGAAGTCGGCAGACCCGAGCGCGCGGGCGACCGCCAGACAGCCCCGACAACAGTACGAGCCGTCGATGCCTTCATCCGTGACTGGCGGCGTCGGCGTCGGCAGTCCGCAGTGCGCACAACTGTCGCGATCGATCGACCCATCGCGTTCGACGTGCTCGTCGCGATCAGTACCTTCGTCCCGATCGTCGCGAGGGGCGTTCATTCGATCATCGTTTCGCTGCACTCGGTTGGTTGGCTGTGCTGGTTCGCGCCGACGCTACCCGAGCGGTTGGTAGATCGGAACCGCCGGATGCGGGAGATGGACGCCGAGAAGCATCAGTCCGTGCGCGAGCGGGAGATATCCGAGGAGCAGAAAGGCGGCACCCAGAACCCGATGAACGGCTCGTCGGCGGCCGATCGACAGCGATCCGAGCGCCAGACCGTAAACGAACAGCGTCGGAATCGTGCCGATGCCGAGCAGCGAGAGCAACACCGCCGCGCGGAGCGGGTCGGCGATCGCGAACGCGTACAGATAGGCCGGAAACGTGATCGGACACGGCAGGAACGCGTGACCGACTCCCAGTCCGACGATTCGACTGTCGCCGACGAGGGCGTCGACGCGACTCGTCAGTGCGGTGCTGATTCGGGTGAATATCCCCGAGAACTGTCTCGGGAGCCTGAACGGCCCGCCCGTTCCCCGGCCCAGATACGACGCTCCGGTGAGGATGATGAGGGTGCCGATCAAGACTCCGATCGTCCCTCTGACCCCGTTGCCGACCGTGACGACGGTGTCGACGGTCCCAAGAGTCAACGCGCCCAAGAGGGCGAGTGCGGCTCCGACGACCGCGTAGCCGCCAGCGCGTCCGAGGTTGAACAGCGCGTGCTGTCTGATCTGCCGAACCGACACGCCATCGGAGCGGTCGTCCGTGGCTTCGAGCCGGTCGGCGTAGACGCTCACGAGCGGACCGCACATCCCGAGACAGTGGGCCCCGCCGAGCGCCCCGATCACGAGAAAGACGCCGAACTCGACGTTCGACGCCGCTATCGAACCGATCGCGGCAAGCGGGTCCGTCCCACCGATCGACGGGAGCGTCACGGTCGTATGACATTCGGTCGTCCCGTCGGTGACAACCACATCGGTTCAGGGCGGTTACTCATATGATGCGTCATCGATCGATGCTTCGAGCGTTCGCATCGCCTCCGTTTTCGCCTCGGCGTAGACCGGGCAGGTCCGATCCTCCCGCACTTCCCGTAGCACCGACTGTCGAAACTCGTGAGTGCACGACGCCGTGAACGTGTTTCGGTGCGGACACGTGGCGCAACACGCTGGAAAGGGAAGATCGAGATCGGCCATTTGGTGTTGAATGGTACCACGACACAATATGTAAGGGTTACGCCCCGGGCATCGGTATCGACCCCGGAGAGCGGTGAGATGCCGAACTCGTTCCGGCTATTTTCGAGAACTGGGAACGACTGTGACATCCTTACGTGCGCAGGCCGTAGTGCGAGTGATGTCACAGACAAAGCTAACGCGACGGCGCGTTCTCGCGGGCACCGTAGCACTCACGGCGAGCGTCGCAGGCTGCGCAGGCGGGTCGAACGGCGACACCGGAGGTGACGGGGAATCCGATAGCGGCGGGACCAGCGAAAACGGTGACGGCGGCACCGACGGGTCTAGCGGTGACTCTCCGCCTTCGTTCGACGGCTACCTCGACGGCACCTCGAACTACGACGGTGTCGTCGATCAGACCGACAGCGACGAGGTCACGATCACCGTCGGCGCGGAAGCCAACGGCGGCAACTTCGGATACGGACCAGCCGCCGTACGCGTGACCCTGGGAACGACGGTCGTTTGGGAGTGGAACGGCCGCGGCAGCTTCCACAACGTCGTCGCCGAGGACGGCTCCTTCGAGTCCGAACAGGTCCAGGAGGCCGGACACACCTTTTCGCAGACGTTCGAGGAGCCGGGGACAATCAAATACTACTGCACGCCGCACGAAACGATCGGAATGAAGGGCGTCGTGGTCGTCGAGGAGTAGAGCCCGGACATCGGCGTCGAGGGGGAGAGCCCGGACATCGGCGTTGAGAAGTGGAGCGAATCCGCGTGAAAGTGGTAGAATGCCGGAGAAGTAGGCCGAGTCGGCGTCAGCGCTCGACGGTGACTTCGGAAGGCACTGCTAGAAGACGATCTCGGGTTTTCGTTTCGCAGAACGTCGAGAAGCGGTTGCCCCCGTTCAGGCTTCTGCAGCCCGCTTTCGGCCGCCGCGCGGCGTGTCCCACGCCTCCAGTAGTTCCTGATACCGGTTCCGGATGGTGACCTCGGAGATGTCCGTCACATCGCTCACCTCCGCCTGCGTCAGCTCTACGTTGGTCAACTGCGCCGAGGCGTAGAGCGCGGCGGCGGCGAGGCCGACGGGCGACTTCCCGGAGTGGACGTTCTTGCGCTTGGCGTTCTCGAGGAGTTCCCGCGCCGTTCGTTCGGTCTCCTTGGGTATCTCGAGATCGGACGCGAACCGGGGAACGTACTCGGCGGGGTCCGCGGGCTGGATCTCGAGCGAGAGCTCGCGGACCACGTAGCGGTAGGCCCGCTCGAACTCGTCCTCGTCGACGCGGGAGACGCGCGCGACCTCGTCGATGCTCCGCGGCACCTGCGCCATTCGAGCGGCCGCGTGCAGCGACGCGGTCGCGAT
>NZ_VJXQ01000001.1:166465-254632 GCF_007655485.1 Halobellus captivus | reverse complement strand
CGACCGGGGAGCAGATCCTCGTCGAGCGCGCGGCGATAGATGACCGACGCGGTCTCTCGAACGTTCTCGGGGAGGCCGAGCGCCGAGGCCATCCGGTCGATCTCGCCGAGGGCCTGCTTGAGGTTGCGCTCTTTCGAGTCTCTGGTCCTAAAGCGCTCGTTCCACGTGCGCAGCCGCTGCATCTTCTGGCGCTGCGTAGACGACAGGGAGTTGCCGTAGGCGTCTTTGTTCTGCCAGCCGATGTTCGTCGACAGGCCCTTGTCGTGCATCAGGTTCGTCGTCGGCGCGCCGACACGGGACTTCTTGTCGCGCTCTGCGCTGTCGAAGGCGCGCCACTCCGGCCCGCGGTCGATCGAGTCCTCGTCAACGACGAGCCCGCAGTCACCACAGACGGTTTCACCGCGTTCGTCGTCGGTCTTGAGGTCGGTCGAGCCGCACTCCGGGCAGTGAAGGGTTTCGTCTTCCGAGGGCTCCTCGCGCTCTTCGGCGTCGTTCGTCGTCGTTTCGTTCTCGCCGTCGTGATCGCGCCACGTGCGTCGCCGCTCGGTGCGCTCTCGCGTGCGAGTGTGAAGGGCGTCACTCATTTTGTGTTACGTGAGGACGGTGAGAACCGAACCACCGCCTCGTTCTCATTACCATAGTTGTAGGCGCGCCTAAAAAATGTGTCGGCCGTGTGCGAACACAATACCGATCCGATAGATCGATGCGGTCGATCCCTCCCGCTGCCCGCTCTCCCCTGTGTGGTAGTGTCACACGTGGACGGGTTAGTGACGGATATCTGAGTGATTGTCGGCGCCATCACAGGGATGATCGATCGCGGGGGGGCCGTCTTCGACGGCGGCAGCGACGGCGCTCGGAACCTCTCGCGGTTCGACCACCCGGGCTCGCGCTCGAAGCGAGTCGTAGACCGCCCTCGCATCCGCGCCGACGTAGTTTCGCTCCTCGAAGGGGCGACTCTCCACGAGGACGAGGCGGTCCGCACGCGTCGCCGCCCTGAGGTTCGGGAGGTTCCCCGCGCCCACTTCCACGTCCGCGACGAGGACGCAGTCCGCTTCATCGATCCGCTCGTCGACGGCGGTTCGGGCGTCGTCACCGACGCCAGCGAAGGGGTCGACGGTCACGACGTCCAGCGCCAGACTTCGGGCGGCCTCCGCGTCGGTGTCGCCCACATTCAGCGCACCCGCGGAGACGTCGTAGCCAGCGGCGTCGAGGACGTAGAGGTATCTGGCCGCGGTTCCCCCGCCCCCGACGACGTGGACGCGACCGGCCGACGCATCGGGATCGGGACGGCGTCCCTCCGGTAGCGCGGTGACGTACACCGAGCCGGTGACCGGGTGACGCGAGACGACCGCGTTCGCGTCGAAGGCGTTTCCGAGGGCGCGCTCGGTCAGCACCGACTCCGGCGGTCCGTGCGCGGCGACCGCGCCGCCCGCGAGCAGCAGCAGTTCGTCGCAGTACTGCGCGGCGAGGTTCAGATCGTGAATCGCCGCGATGGCGGTCTTTCCGCGCGAGACGAGCGATCGCACCAGTTCGAGCGTGCGGACCTGATGGTTGATGTCGAGGCTGGCGGTCGGCTCGTCTAGGAGTAACAGCGGGCTCCCCTGTGCGAGGGCTCGCGCGAGGAGGACGCGCTGGCGCTCACCGCCCGAAAGCGTCGAAACGTCGCGCTCGGCGAACTGTCGGGTATCGGTCCACTCGAAGGCTCGTTCGACGGCGTCGGTGTCGGATTTGCGCCAGCCACCGAAGCGAGAGCGGTGCGGATTCCGCCCCATCTCGACGACCGCCCGGACGTCGAACTCGAACGCGACGCTCGTGTCCTGCGGGACTGTCGCGACGAGGCGGCTGGCGGCTTTCGAGGAGAGGTCGTGCACTCTCCGTCCGTCGACTGCGACGCTCCCCGCCTCGGGAGCGAGCGTCCCGTTGATCGTCCGCAGCAGCGTCGTCTTGCCCGCGCCGTTGGGTCCGACGAGTCCGACGAACGAGCCCCGATCGACTGCGGCCTCGACGCCATCGAGGACCGTCGTCTCGCCGAAACCGACCCGGAGGCCGTCGATTTCGACGAGGGGGTCGTCAGTCTGGACTGGTGGACCGTCGGTCGCAGCGGGGGACGCGTCCACAGCGGTGTCCGTCGCAGCGGGGCACGCGTCCGCCTCGGGTTTCGACTCCCTCACAGTCCCGTCACCTCCCGCGAGCGGAGGAGATAGAGGAAAAACGGCGCGCCGAGCGCCGCAGTCACGATCCCGACGGGGATCTCGGCCGCGCCGGAGCGGGCCAACGTGTCGGTGGCGACGAGAAACGAGGCTCCCGCGAGCGCGCTCGTCGGCAGCAGAATCCGATGGTCGGGGCCGACGAGGAGCCGCATCCCGTGCGGGACGATCAGCCCGACGAAGCCGATCACGCCCGTCACGGCCACGGCGGCCGCGGTGACGACGCTCGACGCGGCGAGGAGCAGCCGCTTGGTCCGCTCGACTTCGATGCCGAGCGCGTGGGCGTCTTCCTCGCCGAGCAGCAGGACGTTCAGGTCCCGGGCGTAGACGAGCAGGAGGAGGAACAGCGGCGGCAGGACCAGCGCGATCACCCGCACCTCCGCCCACGTCGTCCCGCCGAGGTGGCCCATCAGCCAGTAGACCACGCGTCGGATGCTCTGCCCGCTGTAGAGTAGCAGAAGCGAGATGATCGCCCCCAGGAACGTCTGCACGGCGACCCCCGCGAGAAGCAGCGTCGCGGTCGGCGTCCGTCCGCCCTCAGTGGCGATGAGGTAGACGGCGAAGGCGGTGAGAACCGCGGAGACGAACGCCGCCCCCTGCAGTTCGAGGCCGAAGGGGAACGCGAAGGGAAGCACGATCGTCGCGACGGCCCCGACGGCCGCGCCGGAGGAGACGCCGACGATCGACGGATCGGCCATCGGGTTGCGGAAGAAGCCCTGCATCACCGTTCCCGCGGTCGCGAGCGCGAAGCCGACGAACGCCGCCAGCACGATCCGGGGAAGCCGGACGTCGAGGACGATGATCCGATGCGTTCGGCCGACGTCGAACGCGAACGGAAGCGGGTCCGCAGAGAGCAACACCCTCGCGACCGTCTCCGGCGGGATCGACACCGAGCCGATCCCCGCGCTCGCGACGATAACGGCTGCGAGCGCTCCGAGGAGCGCGATCGACCACGCGACGGCACGCGTTCTGACGGTCACGGTAACAAGCATAGTTGGATTAGCCAAATACTTATTGCATTAGCGATCAGGGCACGCTATGCAACGCAGCGCACTCGTCTTCGCGATGCTCCTCGTCGTCGCCGCGGCCGGTCCGGCGGTCGGCGTCGGAGCCGCGACGGCGTCCGATAGAACGATTTCCACAGAGTCGATTTACGGGGACCACGGCCACGGCCAGGACTCACAGGCGGCGACCTGCGAGTTCCCGTACACCGAGACCGACGCCACCGGTTCCCAGGTGAACCTCACGTCCGATCCCGAGCGGATCGTGACGCTCAACCCGAGCGCCGCGCAGACGATGTGGGAGATCGGTGCCGAAGACGAGGTCGTCGGCGTCTCCCAGTACGCGAGCTACCTCGACGGCGCGGACGAGAAGGCGAACGTCTCCGGGGCGAGCGGTCCGGACGTCGAGCGCGTGTTGAACGCAACGCCCGATCTGGTGTTGGTGCCGAACAGCTCCTACGGCGCGTCGGCCGAGCGCGTCGAGCAGATCCGCGCCCAAGGGATCCCGGTTTACGTGTTCGCAGAGCCGACGTCGCTGGAATACGTGGCCGAGAAGACCGAGCGAGTCGGTCGACTCACCGGCAACTGCGAGGCGGGAACCGCGCGCGCTGACGACATCCGCCGGTCGGTCGAACAGATGGAACGCGCGCTCGAAGACGCCGAGCGGCCGGTCGGGCTGAACGTCTTTTACGGATACACCTCCGGTGAGGACACGTTCATCGGCGAACTGATGCGGACGGGCGGACTCGAAAACGGCGCTGCCGACGCGGGAATCTCGGGCTTCCAACAGATCAACGACGAGGCCGTTGTGGAGATGAATCCCGACTGGATTATCGTGCCCACCGGCAGCTCCGTTCCCGACACTGCGGCCTACGAGAGCACGACCGCCGTCCAAGAGGATAAAATCGTCCGCATCGAGACGAACTTACTCCAGCAGCCCGCACCGCGGTCGGTGCAGGCCGCCGAGCAAATTCTCGAAGCGGTGCACCCCGAGGCGTACGCGGAGTATCGATCGATGCAGGAGGATGAATCGACGACAGCGAGCGATCAGACGACGTCGACGGCAGAACCGGAATCGTCTCCGGAGGAGTCGCCCGCGACGTCATCGACGGAGTCACCCGGCTTCGGCGCGGTGGCGGGCCTCCTTGCACTCGCGGCCGCCGCGATGCTCGCGACGCGCCGGTAGCGGTTCGGACGGTCCCACAGACAGCAATAGCGATTCGAGCGGCCCCGCAGACAGCAAGTATCATACCGTCCCCGCCGCCTACGACCCGTATGGACGTCATCATCTCGCAGTCGCGCGTCGCAGGGCGCGTGCGCGCGCCGCCGTCGAAGAGCTACACGCACCGCGCGATCCTCGCGGCAGGCTACGGCCACGACGCCGTCGTCACCGACCCGCTCGTGAGCGCGGACACCCGCGCGACGATACGGGCCGTTGAGGCCTTCGGCGGAGCGGTCGAGCGGGCCGACGACGACTCCCGAATCGACGTCTCCGGGTTCGGCGGTCGTCCGGACGTCCCCGACGACGTGGTCGACTGCGCGAACTCGGGGACGACGACCCGGCTCGTCACCGCCTGCGGCGCGCTCGCCGACGGCCTCTGCGTCTTCACCGGCGACGACTCGCTGCGCTCGCGCCCGCAGGGGCCGCTTCTCGACGCGATTCAGCAGCTCGGGGGACGCGCCGAATCGACGCGAGGCAACGGCCAAGCGCCGCTCGTCGTCGGCGGCGACACGCCCGGCGGCGGCGTGTCGATCCCCGGCGACGTCTCCTCGCAGTACATCACCGCGCTCCTGATGGCCGGGGCGGTGACCGACGAGGGGATCGACATCGAACTGGAGACCGAACTCAAGTCCGCGCCGTACGTCGACATCACGCTGGAAGTCCTCCGTGACTTCGGCGTGGAGGTCGAACGGACGGACGCGGGTTTTTCGGTCCCGGGCGGGCAGTCGTACGACCCGACGGGCGGCGAGTACGCTGTCCCCGGCGACTTCTCGTCGATGTCGTACCTGCTCGCCGCGGGCGCGGTCGCCGCCGCGGAGGGAGAGACCGTCGTCGTCGAGGGCGCGCGGCCGAGCGCCCAGGGCGACAGCGCGATCGTTGGTATCCTCGAATCGATGGGCGCGTCGATCGATTGGGACCGGGAGGCGGGCGAGATCACGGTCGAATCGGGGACGTTGTCGGGGACGACCGTCGACGTCGGCGACACGCCCGATCTGCTCCCGACGATCGCCGCGCTCGGTGCGATCGCCGACGGCGACACTGTGATCGAGAACTGCGAGCACGTCCGATACAAGGAGACCGATCGCGTGCGCGCGATGGCCGAGGAACTCGAAACGATGGGCGCGTCGGTGACCGAGGAGCGGGATCGGCTGACGATCCACGGCGGCGAGAGCGACCTCGTCGGCGCGCGCGTCGACGGCCGCGCCGACCACCGAATCGTGATGTCGCTCGCGGTCGCGGGACTCGTCGCCGACGGCGAGACGACGATCCGGGGCGGCGAGCACGTCGACGTGTCGTTCCCGGACTTCTTCGAGCGGATGGCCTCTCTCGGCGTTGACGTCGAGCGGAGCGAGTGATTCGGGCAAGGGTGTCGGCACCGACAACTGGGTCGGGCGCTTGACGGCACTATCCAGGTATTCGACGTCGCCGTCCCGGCACTCGACGTCATCAGGGCGACGCGTGCGACCGCGACGGCCGGGCGCGGGCGCGGAACGATGGTGCGCCCAGCCACGTCACGGCGAGTTAGCGGTCTCTCGGCCCGCGATCGATTCGATTTCGAGTTCGAAGATGCGGATCTCGATCTCGTCGATCTCCTCGCCGAAGACGCGGATCGGCGAGAACTGACGGTTGATCTCGGCGGTGTCGAATCGGTCGTGTTCCGCGTTCGGTATCTCGCTGAGTCCGCCGTCGATGATGATGCTCCACGAGTCGATCTCTTGCGGATCCGCGGTGGGTTCGGTATCGTAGAGGACGAATGTGGCCGTCTCCGTCGCGTCCAGAAACGCCCGCTTTCTGCTCTCCTCCGTCACGCCGAGTCGGAAGTAGAGCGCCTCGCCGTCGTAGTAGTGCGCCAGTGGGATGGCGTAGCTGTCGTTCCCTTTCGAGAGCGCCAACACGCCCGTCTCGGTCGTTTCGAGCCGCTCCCGAACCGTTTCGTCGTCCATCCCGCAGGTGTACGCGAACTCGATGTGTTCCATAATGCCCCGGGGCGGCAATTCCGAGCGAACCGGGCATAGAACTACGTCGCACGTGGGGAAAGTCGTTCCTGCGATCGAGGATAGCTGACACCCCTCCGATCGGCGGGGGATCGGAACTTCTGTGGCCCATAGCGGAGCGGAAGAGTCGTTCCCGCGCCGAGCCCTTCGATTGCGCGTTTCTGCAACGTATATATGCCCGGAACCACGACGGCGAGGTAATGAACGGGAACCGATTCGGTCGGCTCTTCCAGGTCACCACCTACGGCGAGAGCCACGGCGACGCGATGGGCGTGACGGTCTCGGGCTGTCCGGCCGGACTCGAACTCGACGAGGACGACGTCCAGGCGGAACTGGACAGACGAAAGCCGGGACAGTCGATGATCACGACGTCGAGGGGCGAACCCGACGCCGTATCGATCAACTCCGGGGTCCAAGACGGCTACACGACGGGGACGCCGATCGGAATGGTCATCGAGAACAAGGACGCGCGCTCCGGAAAGTACGAGCCGTACGTGACGGCCCCGCGCCCGAGTCACGGCGACTTCACGTACTCGGCGAAGTTCGGGACGCGCAACTGGGGCGGCGGCGGGCGGTCCTCCGCGCGCGAGACGGTGAACTGGGTCGCCGCGGGCGCGATCGCGAAAAAGGTCCTCGAAACGCGCGACGTCCGGGTGAAAGCGCACGTGAACCAGATCGGGGACATCGAAGCGCCGGAAGTCTCCTTCGAGCAGATGCTCGAAAACACGGAGGAGAACCCGGTGCGGTGTGCGGATCCCGACACTGCCGAGGAGATGCGCGAACTGATCGACGAGTACCAAGAGCAGGGCGACTCCATCGGCGGTTCGATCTACTTCGAGGCGCAGGGCGTCCCCCGCGGGTTGGGCGCGCCGCGATTCGACGCGTTCCCCTCGCGGCTCGGTCAGGCGATGATGTCGATTCCGGCGACGACGGCCTTCGAGTTCGGACTGGGTCGCGAAGCCCGCGAGTGGACCGGCAAGGACAGAAACGAGGACTGGGAGTTCAGTTCCGACGGCGATCCGGTTCCCGAGGGCAACAAACACGGCGGCCTGCAGGGCGGCATCACGACCGGCGAACCGATCTACGGAGAGATTACGTGGCACGCGCCGACGTCGATCCCGAAAAAGCAGAAGACGGTCGACTGGGAGACCGGCGAAGAGAAGGAAATCCAAGTGGTCGGTCGTCACGACCCAGTGCTGCCGCCCCGTGCGGTTCCCGTCGTCGAAGCGATGCTGAATCTTACGATTCTCGACTTCATGCTCCTGGGCGGTCGGATCAACCCCGATCGATTGGACGATCAACCGGGCGAATACGACACGGACTACCACCCTTCCAGCCCCCAGAACAAATAACGAATCGGCTAGATCGACAAGCGAGTCGGCTGCAGCACAAGCAGGAGTCGGTCGCGCTGGACGAGCTATGTAGCGATTTTTGCGGTTATATCGGACGAATTCCAAAACCCTCCGATATGCGCGGAGGGATGTCGATGTCCGGCCGATACGGTTATGATGGTACAATCAATTGGGGCGACAATCGATTGAAGTATTACAACTATTTAGAAATTAATATTCGATTTAGGCAGTATATTTAGCAGATACTATGTATTACGGACGCATAATAGGAACTTCATCATCTTTCCTTGGTAACTTATAGCAAAGGCTTTAATCGACTCCTTCCGAAAGTTTTCGGTAGTGGCCCACTCGGGCCGTGAGCTCAGATATGACTGACGACGAACTCATCTGGCGAATCGCGGGTGGTTCCGGAGACGGGATCGCCTCGACGAGCCAGAATTTCGCGAAGGCCCTGATGCGAGCGGGTCTGCACGTATTCACGCATCGTCACTATCCGTCGCGCATCCGTGGTGGTCACACCTACACGGAGGTCCGCGTGTCGGCGGACCCGGTAAAGTCGCGTGGCGACGGGTACAACTTCCTGCTCGCGCTCGGTGACTCCTTCGCACGGAACCCACAGGAGAACGCATACTACGGGAACGAGGAGGTCAAACCCCTCTCGGAGAACCTGGACGAACTCGCCGAGGGCGGCGTCATCGTCTACGACTCCGGCCTGCTCGACACCGACGACATCCCCGACTTCGACGAACGCGTCGAGGAGAACGGCTGGCACGTCTACGACATCGACCTCCGGACGATCGCTCGCGAACACGGCCGCGAAGTGATGCGCAACACAGCCGGTGTCGCGGTCACCTGCGCCATCGCGGGCATCGAACCCCAGGTCATCAAGAGCCTGATGGAGGACACGATGTCCGAGAAGGTCTTCGAGCCGAATATGTCGGTCTTCGACGACGCGTACGACACCGTCCGCGAGGAGTTCGACGCCGACGCACCCGACGTGTCGGTCCCGGAGGGCGAACACGACGAAGAACAGGTGCTCATTTCGGGCTCCGACGCCATCGCCTACGGCGCGCTCGACGAGGGCTGCCGTTTCATCGCGGGCTATCCGATGACGCCGTGGACGGAGGTCTTCACGATTATGTCGCAGAACCTCCCGGAGGTCGGCGGGATCTCCGAACAGGTCGAAGACGAGATCGCCGCGGCGGCGCTGGCGGTCGGTGCCTCCCACGCGGGCGTGAAGGCGATGTCCGGCTCCTCCGGCGGCGGCTTCGCGCTGATGTCGGAGCCGCTCGGACTCGCGGAGATGACCGAGACGCCGGTCGTCCTCGTCGAGGCGATGCGCGCCGGTCCGTCGACCGGGATGCCGACGAAGCCCGAACAGGCCGACCTCGAACACGTCCTCTACACGTCGCAGGGTGACTCCCACCGCGTCGTCTTCGCTCCCTCGGACGCCGAGGAGGCGTACAAGCAGACGCGGCGGGCGTTCCAGATCGCCTACGAGTACCAGATTCCGGCGATCGTCCTCTACGACCAGAAGAACGGCGGCGAACTCCGAAACGTTCCCGCCAGCGTCTTCGATGAGGAACCGAATCCGGACATCGGATCGGTCATCACCGAGGCCGAACTCGAAGACGCGCCGCACGACCCCTCCGGGAAGTACAATCGCTTCCAACACGAGGGCGAAAACGGCGTGAGCCCGCGGTCGGTCCCCGGCCAAAAGGGCGGTCGCTACCTGGCGACCGGCAACGAGCACATGCCCGCCGGGCACATCTCTGAGGATCCGGATAACCGCATCAATCAGGTCAACCGCCGGATGGAGAAAATGGAGGCCATCCGCGCCGACCTCGACAACGACGAGGACACGAACACCCACTACGGGCCAGAGGACGCCGAATTCGGCATCCTGACGTTCGGTTCCCAGCAGGGAACCGTCGAAGAGGCGGTCGACCGCCTCAACGACCGGGACCACTCGGTGAAGATGCTCGGCGTCTCCGAGATGGCCCCCTATCCGGTCGAGGAGGTCACGGAGTTCGTCCAGAGCGTCGACGAGGTGCTCGTCATCGAGATGAACGCGTCGGCGCAGTTCCGGGGCCTGACGCAGAAGGAGCTCGGTCGCTTCGGCGAGAAGCTCTCGAGTCTCCTCAAGTACAACGGTAACCCCTTCGAGCCCGATGAAATCGTCGACGGGTTCGTCACCAGTATCGTCGAGGACGGCACGCTGCCCGGCCACGAGACCAAGTTCGTTCCCGCAGCGAGTGATTAAGTATGAGCGCATTCAGTGCAATCGGCGAACACGCCGAACACGACCGTAACGAGTACACGCCCGGCGTCGAACCACAGCCCACGTGGTGCCCCGGTTGCGGCGACTTCGGGGTCCTGAAGGCCCTGAAAGGAGCCGCCGCCGAACTGGGCCTCTCCCCCGAGGAGATGCTGGTCTGTACCGGCATCGGCTGCTCGGGCAAACTGAACAGTTACTTCGACAGCTACGGCTTCCACACGATCCACGGGCGATCGCTCCCGATCGCTCGGGCGGCCAAACTGGCCAACCCCGGCCTGACCGTCATCGCCGCCGGTGGCGACGGCGACGGCTACGGGATCGGCGGCAACCACTTCATGCACTCGGCCCGCGAGAACCACGACATCACGTACATCGTGTTCAACAACGAGATCTTCGGGCTGACGAAGGGCCAGACGTCGCCGACGTCGCCGAAGGGTCACAAGTCGAAGACCCAACCGCACGGCTCCGCGAAGGACCCGATCCGCCCGCTGTCGATGTCGCTGAACGCTGGCGCGTCCTACATCGCCCGGACCGCCGCTGTCAACCCCAACCAGGCGAAAGACATCATCGTCGAGGCCGTCGAACACGACGGGTTCTCCCACATCGACTTCCTCACGCAGTGTCCGACCTGGAACAAGGACGCGAAGCAGTACGTCCCCTACATCGACGTCAACGAGTCCGAGGACTACGAATTCGACAACACGAACCGGTCCGAGGCGTCCGAAATGATGTTCGAGACGGAGAACGTCCTCAACGAGGGGACCGTCCTCACCGGCCGCTACTACGTCGACGACCGCCCGTCCTACCAGCAGGAGAAGCGACAGATCGGCGAGATTCCGGAGGAACCGCTCGCAGAGCGGTACTTCGACGACAGCTACGAGTGGGAGCGCGTCTACGACACGTTCCTCGACAAACACAAGTAAGCGCGCTCGCGGATCCGTCTCCACTTCTACCCGTTGGTCTGCTGAATCCCTGCGATCGCACTCGTTCAGAGGTTGTTTCGTCGTCGTGAGTTCGGTTTTTGGATTCGGAAGGTATTTTTTCTGCCACGCGAAAGAAGCGGCTATGGAAGCTACCTCGACGGAGGGCCGCATTCTCGACGTCCTCGAGGAAGACGCTCAGGCGTCGTACGCGGAGATCGCGAAACGCGCGGAGGTCTCGAAGCCGACCGTCCGAAAGTACATCCGCCAGATGGAAGAGGAGGGCGTTATCGTCGGGTACTCCGCGGACGTCGATCCGAAGAAGCTCTCGGAGACGTCGATCGCGCTCGTCGGATTGGACGTCGCCTCCGAGCGATACGTCGAGGCAACACGCGAACTCAAAGCGCTCGACTCCGTCGAATCGCTGTATACCTCCTCGGGCGATCACATGCTGATGGCGGAGGTCCGCGCCTCCGACGGCGACGCCCTCGGCGAGGTCATCGCCGAAACGCTGCTGGAGATCGACGGCATCACCGCGGCGCACCCGTCATTCCTGCAGGAACGGCTGAAATAACGGTCGGGAGTAGCACTGACGGTTCCGTCGAGGAATTTCACTTTCGGCCCGCTTTGGGAACGCTATTGTGATGCCTCTCCGTAGGGTCGCGTATCGGTGCACAGTCGAACCGCGGCGATGATATCCCGGCGATGATACCCCGCCGTTCGATCGACGCGCCACATCCGAGATCACGATGAGCGAGGAAACCCTTCCGGGCGTCGAGACGGGAACGCCCTCGCGGATCGTTCTCCACGTGGATATGGACTGTTTTTACGCCTCGTGTGAACGGCTCCGGGAGCCAGCGCTCCGCGGCGAACCCGTCGTCGTCGGGATGGGATACGAGGACGGTGAGACGTTCGGGGCTGTGGCGACCGCCAGCTACGAAGCACGCGAACACGGCGTCGAGAGCGCCCAACCGATCTCACAGGCGCTCGATCGACTCCCCCGTGCTCGCGACGACGCTGAGCCGGGTGTGCCGGGCGGGACAGGCGAATCGGCAGCGACAGATGCGACAGACGCGTCGACGGCGACGAACGTCGGTCACTACCGGCCGGTCGACCTGGACTTTTACCGGTCGGTGGCGTCGGCGGTCAAGGAGATTCTGCACGACTGCGCTGACGTAGTTCGCGAGGTGAGCATCGACGAAGCGTACCTGGACGTCACCGACCGCACCGGCTGGCAGCGAACCCCCGACGACGACAGGACGCTCGCGGAGGGCTACGCCAGATACGTCAAACAACGGATCGCGCGCGAGGTCGGCGTCCCCGCCAGCGTCGGCGTCGCGCCGAATATGTCCGCCGCGAAGATTGCGTCCGATCACGACAAACCCGACGGGCTGGTCGTCGTCGAACCCGGTGACGTACGGGGGTTCCTGAGACCGCTTCCCGTCGCCGCGATCCACGGCGTCGGTCCGGTGACGGTCGATCGACTCTCGGAGATGGGCGTCGACACCGCCGGTGATCTCGCCGACGCCGATCCGGCCGACCTTCAAGCGACGTTCGGTTCGCGAGGCGTCGAGTTGCACGAGCGCGCTCGCGGGACAGACGACCGCGAAGTGACGCCGACGGGTCGTCCGAAGAGCCTCTCACGGGAGTCGGCGTTCGCGGAGGCGACGGCGGATAGTGGGGCGAAACAGGAGACGCTCGCTGCGCTCGCAGACGACGTCGCCGCCCGCGCGCGGGACCGAGACGCGACGTATCGAACGATCGGCATCAAGGCCGTCGTCCCGCCCTACGAGATCAACACCCGAGAGCGGTCGCTGTCGGGCCCGGTCGACGACCCCGACCTCGTCGAGTCGGTGGCGCTCGAACTCCTCGAGGAGTTCGACGACGTGGCGGTTCGAAAGCTCGGCGTTCGCGTCTCGAACCTCTCGTTCGCCTCGGGTGAACAGGCCAGACTCGACGGGTGGGACAGCGCGGACGCGGCTGCTTCGCGGGGATCCGAATCGAGGGCCGAAAGCGCGAGCGTGCGACGAGACGGCGACACCGACACACGAGCCCGCACCGAACGGGGTCAGATCTCTCTAGACGACTTCGATCCGGACGCCAGCACCGAATGACCGAATTCGAGTCGGCTGACCGGTTAGGGGGGCGAGCAGTCGGCACAGCGGACGGTAGTAGTGTTTACAACTGAGTTCGAAGCCGTGCGGGCGTACGAGTGGTGGCTTGCAAACGTACTCTCGTTGGGGGAGGCCCTCGCGTCGGCGTGCCGAGCAACCGCGGCCCGACGCGAGATCGCTTTCAGATCACGGCGGGTGTGGCCGCCCGTTCGTATATAAACTCTCGGCGAGCTAGAGTGTCGTAGGCGATCGGCGACCGCGGAACCGACGGTCCGCAACCGTGGAGCCGCCGGTCGGTCCGTCGGTCACGGGGAAGGAACTATTGCCCTGCGGGGGAGAGCACCCGATAGATGACCGAGGATACGGAGACGATCAGCGTCGCTAACGTCAGCGACGGGCCGGGTGGCGACGGAGAGCGAGCGCGGGGCACCACAGTCGAACTGCCCGTCGTCGACATCCTCACCGGACGGGGGTTCATCACCGGCAAGTCCGGATCCGGGAAGTCGAACACGGCGTCGGTGATCATCGAAAACCTCCTCTCGAACAACTTTCCGGTGCTCATCGTCGACACCGACGGCGAGTACTACGGGCTCAAAGAGCAGTTCGAGCTGCTGCACGCGGGCGCGGACGAGGAGTGCGACATCGTCGTCAGCGCCGAACACGCCGAGAAGCTCGCGCATTTGGCGCTCGAACAGAACGTGCCGATCATCCTCGACGTCTCCGGATACCTCGAGGAGAGCGAGGCCCAGGAGCTTCTGACCGAGGTGGCGAAGCGACTGTTCGCCAAGGAGAAGAAGCTGAAAAAGCCGTTCTTGATGCTCATCGAGGAGTGCCACGAGTACATCCCTGAGGGCGGCGGAATGACCGAAGCGGGGAAACTGCTCATCAAGATCGGCAAGCGCGGCCGAAAGCACGGGCTCGGAATCGTCGGGATCTCGCAGCGTCCGGCCGACGTGAAGAAGGACTTCATCACCCAGTGCGACTGGCTCGTCTGGCACCGGCTGACCTGGAACAACGACACGAAGGTCGTCGGGCGGATCCTCGGCTCGGAGTACGCCGACGCGATCGAGGAGATGGACGACGGGGAGGCGTTTTTGGTGACCGACTGGTCGGACTCGCTCCGCCGGGTCAAGTTCCACAAAAAGCAGACGTTCGACGCCGGAGCGACGCCCGGTCTCGACGACTTCCAACGCCCGGATCTGAAGTCGATCGACGGCGACCTCGTCTCGGAGTTACAGGAGATCTCCGACGAGCGGGCCCAACGCGAGAGCGAGATCGCAGATCTCCGACAGGAGCTCGAAACGAAGGAGGCGAAGATCCGACAGCTCGAACGCGAGCTCGAAGAGGCCAGAGACCTCTCACAGATGGCAGACCAGTTCGCACAGGCGATGTTCCAGACGGCCGAGTCGCCGTATCGAGGCGGTGACGGGCGCAACTTGAGCCGCCCCGAAGAACAGCAGGTAGCGCTCGATCAGTACGACGCCGCGGCTGCCGAGGACGCGAGTAAAGCAGAGCGCCCCGACGGGGCGGCGACTGACGGTGCTGAGGACGAGGAAGAGACGGTCGTCACCGCCGCCGCGGCGGGGGCCTATCCCGGGTTCGGTGGCAGTCCGGTCGGTGGCGACTCGATCGATGGTAACTCCGGAGAGGGTGACGCCGACGTACCCCCGGAACGCGCCCACGAGGGAACGGCGGCGTTGACCGGGCGAGCCGACGTGATCGAGCGGCTCCGCGACGTCGTCGCGTCGCTCCCGCCCGCGTCGAGGCGGATGCTCGCATTCTACCGCGAGATCGACGCCTGTGATCCGGTCGACGCACACGTCGCTGCCGGTGAAATCGGCGACAAGCAGCTCGCGTACAACCGAAACGGCCTCCTCCGACGTGCCGGATTCATCGAGCACGTCGGTCGCGGCCGGTACGCGTACGCGCTCCCGACGCTCGTTCGCCGAGAGTTCGCCGACCGTCTCGACGAAGACGAACTTCGGGAGGTCGTCGAAGCCGTCGAAGGCGCGTTCCGCCCCGCCGCGGGAGCCGATACGGACGAATCCGCGGATGGGAACTCAGAGGTGTCAAAACAGGCTTTCACGTCAGAAGAGCGGAGCGAGAACGCAGAGTGATCTGTGTCTCTGTCGTTGCTATCGAATAGCGACCGTGCGGCCGAGACTGATCCGCACGCCCTGTCATCCGACCGCAGTGTAGTCGCTCACAGGTTCCGCATCACGTACTCGTTGATACCTTCGATCAAGGACTGGTCGTACGTCCAGAACCCGGACCATCTGTTGGGCGCCTCTTCGAGCGCCAGCAGGCCGATATCCTCCGTCTCACCCGGCGACGTATAGACGACGAACCACGACTTCAGGAAATCCGTGCTGTATCCGGCGTGAGTCGTGATATCCGAGTCCCGAGGCGGTTCCCACCCGGGTGCTCCGTAGACGTGAACGTCGACGGCAGTGGTATCCAACGTCCGATAGATCCTGTTCGTTCCGACCTCGTCCTCGATTCGGGAGAGCTCCTGAAAGGACGCGCGGAGCGTTCCCTCGCCCCGCTCCCAGGCCGTTCGTTCGATGTAGCGAGACAGCAGAATCAACAGTAGCTTCTCCGAGTGAGACGCGGGATATCCGCGGAGCGTAAACGGCACATCGTCGAGCCGCTTCAACGCGTCCGGCAGTTCGATCTCGGCAAGGTCGCGCGCGCCGGTGATGAACAGATCCGAGTTGATCAGCAATATTGCGTTATGCAGCTCTTCGAGCGGAGATTGCGCGATAATCGAGCCGTCTTCGACGACCACCACAAGGTCCTCACTCCCGTCCGGAAGCGCGACCTCTTCGATCGGGACCGGTTGGTGCTCGAAGAGATTTCCCAGCATCCGCTGAATCGGATCGGGCGAGGTCCGATTCAGCACGACTAGCGAGCGGCCGGGATCGGACACGTCGTCGAAGAATCGTCGGAGGGTCATACGGAATCTGTGTGTCTCGTTCTCAGAGCGGTTCGACGAGTGATTCCAGTGCGGCGCGCGGATCGTCAGCCTTGGCGACGCCGGAGGCGAGGAGGATCCCCGTCGCACCCAACTCGCCCGCGGTGGCGACGTCGTCTCCCGAAGAGATTCCCGCCCCGCAGTACACCGCGACGTCCGTATCGACTGCCGCGGCCGCATCGACCGCGTCCTCGACGATACCGGGGTCAGCCGTCGCCACGGAGACGTTACCGCCGATCAGCTCGGGGGGCTCGACGGCGACGCTGTCGGGACCGAGCGCCGCGGCGGCCCCGATCTGTGTGGGGTTGTTCGCGCAGACGCACGTTTCGAGCCCAGCGCGCTCCGCAGATCGAACGGCTGCGTCGATGTCGGCGAGTTTCAGCCGCTTTTCGGAGTGGTTGATGAGGGTCCCGACCGCGCCCGCCTCCGCGACGGATTCGGCGAGCGTGCTGCCGGTGTGGCTCCCGTGACCGTTGGGGTCCACGTGTTGCGCCCACGTCTCGACGCCGGTGTCGGCGACCCGAGTGATGTCGGCCGCCTGCGGGGAAACCGCGACGGTGACTCCGGATGCGTCGGACACGTCTCGGGCGGCAGTCGCGACCTCGATCGGGTCACACGGGTAGGCCTTGAGATTGACCAGGATGAACACGTCTCCTCGTGTGCGCCACGGCCCAAAATAGGTTGCTCTTGATTCACACGGGCGATTCGCCGAGATCGCAGTAGCGGAGCCGACGCCCGAAACCGGGCGAAAATCAGCCTTCGGTCTTTCAGTCCTTTCGTTTCACGACGTCGCCGAGCGTCGTCGTCGTCGACGACCCGCCGGACCAGTCGCTGTCGTCGGTTTCGCCGCCCTCGACGAGCGAAATTTCCAGCTTCCGCTCGAGTTTCTGCTGGACGTCGTCGGAGGGGAGAATGTCACCGCGCTCCAGCTTTCGGATCAGGCTCGCCTTCTCGTTGAGCGACTGTGCGAGATCCTCCTGACTCAGACTGAGGCCTTCGCGCGCCTCGCGAATGCGCCGGTCGTAGTCGGCGGCGATCTCGTCCATATTGTCGAACATATCGCGGCGTCGGCGAGTGGAGCCGCCCGAGGAACCGCTTCCGGCGGAAGCCGATCCGCTCGAGCCGCCACTCGATCCGGACGATTTCGAGGTGCTCGACGTCGAGTACTTCGTCGACTGAGAGGAACTCGATTCAGTGCGGACCTCGGTGCCGAACTCCTTGCAGTCGTCGCACAGTTCGAGTTCGGCCCCCTCGACCTTGACCGTCGTGAGGGACGGCCGCTCACTGCCGCACATCTCGCACTGGGGCATACTCCGTCGTAGTCGAGGGGGCGATATAAAGCACACGCCGCGGGCAACGCGGCACCCGCGCTCTATTCGAGTAGCGGCAAGCGACGCTTTTCCGAGAGGAGTGATGGTCGAGAGAGAGACGGTGGTCGAGAGGGGCGACGGTCAAGAGAGGTGATCGTCGAGAGAGACGGTGGTCACGAGACGTGACAGTCCCGAAGACCTACTCCATCGGTCGCATCCCGAGTTTGACTTCGACAGTTGGGACGTACCCGTCTCTTCGAACGGTTACGTCGACGATGTCTCTCGGCCGCGTTTCCAGTGGAGTAACTGCTGAGATCTTCCGTCGTGTGTGTCGTCTCGTCGTCGACCGAAAGCAGGATGTCGCCGCCCGTCCGGACCCGCGAGTCGTCGACGACTCGCGTCTCCGATCCGCCGCGGAGGTGTCGGTCTCGTTCGACGTGATGTCAGCACCCCTCTCGGTGCCTTCGTGCTACAGCCCGCGAGCCAGGGGAGTCCGGCCGCTCCGCGACATTCGAGAAACTGCCTCCGCGTCGGCATCGACTCGATCATCGATGTCCGCGATTCGCCGGGGAATTTTGGGACCTCCGCAGTCCGTCAGCGGTAGCGGGTGTCGGCGTCGCCGTCTGCATCGTCGTCCACGCCTTCGTCGTCAAGATCCTTCCGCGCCGCCATCCCGAATTCCCGCGGCGTGGTTTCTTCGGAGTCTCGCCGCGCCGCTCGCTCGGCGTCGCGCCGATCCATCGTCTCCCGCTGGTCGTGCTCCGCTCGCACGAGAGCGTAGAGGACCAGCGGAGCCGCGACGGCGAACAGCAGGACGACGAGGAAGAGCGCGCCGTCGGCCATCAGCCGAGGAAGACGTCGACGATGTCGCTGGTTCCGGAGGTGGTGTCTCGGTAGAGCTCCGAGTAGCCGCAGTTCTCACACGAGACGACCTTGAAGCTGTTCGTCTGGATGTCGAACATCTTCGAGAGGCCGCCGCCGGTCGTCGAGATCGTCCCGACGTCGGTTTCGGTGTGACCGCACTTCGGACAACCGCGATCGTCGTCTGGTTGGGGGACCATACGTACTGTCAATCGAGTGGACCCTATCAATTTTCTCCCGTGTCGGCTCGCACTGTCGGCGAGGACTTATATCGGAAGGAGCGGCCAGCCACGCCGTGACCTGAGAACGGCCCCGCGTCGGGATGCGGTTGCTCGGCACGTCGACGTGGGGATAGCGACGACGACGGATCTGCGGGACCGTCGCCGCGAGCGTGTGTCGACTGTCAGCCACATCTTGCCCGCCGAGAGCCATCTTCAGACCCCCCGCTACGCCGACAAGTCCGACCACGCGCCCCAGAAGCGCTGGAGCGCCGTGAGGTGTCCGACTACGGCGAAGAAGACGAGGAGCCACCCGACGAGCGATAGCCCGAACGGGTACCTGGGAAGGGACCCGACGGCGAGCGTGACGCCGGCGGCCAGCGCCACAATTCCGATGATGGCGAGGCGGTCCGCGCGACCGACGAGGCCGCCGTAGGCCCGTCCGAGCCCGACCGCTTGGATCTGCGTCCCGAGATACGACGTCATCAGAACCCCCGTCACCGCCGCGAGACCGAGGGCGTAGGCGTCGATCCCGGCCGCCAGACCGACGAGTATCGCGATGTCGGCGTAGCGATCCAGGACGTGGTCGAGGAGGTCGCCGCCGTCGCTCTCGATACCCTGCGCCCGCGCGAGCGCGCCGTCGACGAGGTCGAGCCAGCCGTTGCTGAGAACGAATAGCGCGCCGAGCGCGTACCACAACGGGGTCGCGAGGGCGAAGACGACTCCGGCGGCGACCGCGAAGCCGAACGCGACGAGGCTGACGCCGTCGGGGGTCAGTCCCAACCGGTCCGCGGCGGCGACGAACGGGCCGAGCAGCCGGTCCGCGAGGTCGCGGTACTGATCTAGGGTCATCTGTGCTCCCGAGTCATAGGTACTCGACGAAATCGACGGTGCCGACCCGCGGTTCGATGTCGCCACCGATAGCGGCCGCCACGTCGTCGGCGACCTCCTCGGGCGAGCGATCAGTCGTGTCGATCTCCCACACCGAACCCGCGCCGTGTCGCTCGACGGCCTCAGCGAGGATCACGTCGAGCGCCTCGCTCTCGGCGTTCTCGGCGATTGACGTCTCGGACTCGCCGCGCTCTCGGAGCCGCGGCTTCAGGTCGTCGGGACGACACCGGAGCACGATCACTCGATCGACGTCAAGCAGATGCGCGAGGTGCGATTCGACGAGGACGTCCCGGTCGATCGGTTCGGATTCGTTGGACACGTCGTCGTCGGCACCGTCGCCACCATCGGCCCGTTGGACGAGCCACGCTTCGACCGCGTCGAGGTCGGCGACGAGCGAGTCGCGTTCGACGTCGCGCGATTCGAACAGTTCGGCCTCTCGGATCACGTCGTTCAGGTGGACGACGTCGATTCCCAAATCGTCCGCGACGAGTCTCGACACGGTCGTTTTGCCCGTTCCGGGCGTTCCGGTGAGCGCGATCCGACTCACGGCTCTGTGGCCTCCGGGCGAACGTCGGCGACGACCTCGTTGAGCACCGCGACCGCTCGCTGTGTCTCTTCGCGGGTGCCGCAGGAAACCCGGACGCACTCGGGGAGGCCGAAACTGGAGGTGTCACGGACGATGACCCCTCGCCGCTGTGCGGCATCGGCGACGGCGGTCGCGTCGCCGACCTCACAGAGGACGAAGTTGCCGCCGGAGGCCCACGTCGGCACGTCGAGTTCGTCGCGGTAGTACTGGCGCGCCCAGCGGGCGGTCTCGACTGACCGTTCCAGGTGTTCTTCGTCGTCGATCGCGGCGAGCGCGGCGCGGCAGGCGAGTTCGTTGGCCGCGAACGGCGTGTTCACGCGAGCGTAGGCGTCGGCCCACTCCGACGGGACGACGGCGTAGCCGATCCGGAGCCCGGCCAGGCCGTAGGCCTTCGAGAACGTCCGAAGCACCGCGAGGTTGTCGTACTCGTCGAGCAGCTCGATCGAGGTGGATTCGGCGGCGTACTCCGCGTACGCCTCGTCGACGACGACGAGCGTCTGCTCGTCGACGCGCTCCGCCAGCGTGCGGACGTCTTCCCGGGAGAGCACCGATCCCGTGGGGTTGTGGGGCGTCGTCGCGTAGACGATTCGCTCGCCCTCGTAGACGGACAGTATCGACTCCGCCGACTGCTCGAAGTCCCCCTCTTTGGCGATTCGGTACGTGGAGGCGTCGCCGTGGTGATACCGCGCGGACATCGAGTAGTAGGAAAAGCCGGGAGCGGGGACGAGGATGTCGTCGTTGGGCTCCAAGAACGCCCGCGACAGGTAGTCGATCGAGCCGTCGGCTCCGGCGCTCAGCCACACCTGTGCCGGATCGACGCCCCACTTCTCGGCGATCCGGTCAGTGAGGTCGGAGTGGGAGGCCTTCGGATAGACGTTCACGTCCGGAGCGGCGGTCTCGACGGCCTCGACGGCGGCCGGACTCGGGCCGTGGGGGTTCTCGTTGGAGGAGAGCTTCGTCAGTTCCTCGGGGTCCATCCCGAGATCGCGCGCCACCTCTTCGGCGCCGCGCCCGGGAACGTACGCCTCGTGCGCGGAGAGATCCCTCGGTTGCATACCCGTATCTGTCGCCCGCGGGTCTTTAAGGGTGCGTCTCTCGGTCGACGGCGGGTCGATCGATACCCACACGATCCATACGGGTGATCTACAGCGAATCGGCGAGCGACTCGGACGCACGGAGCGACAGCGCAGCGATCGTGAGCGTCGGGTTCATCGCGCCGCCGGTGGGAAACACCGAGGAGCCGACGACCCAGAGGTTCGAGAGGTCGTGCGTCCGACAGTCGGCGTCGACGACGCTCCGGCCCGGATCCGCCCCCATTCTCGTGGTACCCATCTGATGGTACGCTGGACCGGTTGCGTCCGGTCCGACCGTCCACTCGATCGACGCGTCGAGTTCTTCCAAAATCGCGTGCTGGATCTCGTTGGCCCGGCGGATAGCGCGCTCCGTTCGATCGGAGAGCGACCACTCGATGTGCGGGACGGGGTTGCCGTGATCGTCGGTTCGGCTCGGATCCAGCGTGACGCGGTTGTCGGCGTCGGGGAGCTGTTCGACCAACCCCCCCATCGCGATGTGGGTGCCGTAGGAGCCGCGGAGCTGATCAAGCAGTTCGTCACCCCAGGTCTCCGCGTGTAGCGCTTCGATCACCGGCGAGGGCCCGGCGTAGTTGAGAAACTCCAGTTTGAGGCCTTCGACCGGATCCTCGTCGTCGTAGAACTGGTGGCACTCGCTGGTGATGAACCCGACGTGGTTCTGTCGCGTCCGTTCGTCCAACCGTCCGCCCGCGCCCGCGAACAAGTGATCCATAAAGAACCGGCCGACTGCGCCAGAGGAGTTCGCCAACCCGTCGGGGTACTCCTCGGACTCCGAAAGCAGGAGCAGCCGAGCGTTTTCGACGCCGCCGCAGGCGACGACGAACCGTTGGGCCGACTGTCGATGCTCGGTTCCGTCCGGCGTCGCGTACACCGCGGCGTCGACGGCGTCGCCCTCGTCGTCGTGTTCGAGCCGTTGAACGGGGGCGTGATCGATCACTCGTGCGCCAGCGGACTCCGCCTTTTCGACGTGTGACTCCGCCGTGTACTTCGCCCCGGAGGGACAGACTGGCCGACACGTCCCGTACCCTTGGCAGGAGGCGCGCCCGTCGTAGGGCTCGGAGTTCCGAGCGTTCGGCACCGAGTGCATATCGATTCCGAGCCGTTCGCAGGCCTCGGCGAACAGCGAGTCCGAGTACGAGGGGGGAAACGCCGATAGCGGGAACGGGTCATCCCGCGGCGGTGCATAGGGGTTGTCTATCGCCCCCGCGACGCCGAGTTCGCGCTCGGCCGCCGCGTAGTACGGTCGCAAGTCGTCGTAGGTGAGCGGCCAGTCCTCGCCGACGTCGTAGCGCGTCGCCATCTCGAAGTCCCGTTCGTGCAGCCGCATCACCATCCCCTGCCAGTGCAGCGTCGACCCGCCCACGCCCTTGACGCGCGCCGCGTTCAGCGGGTAGTGCCGCCCCCCGGTGGAGTACTCGTCCCGCTGGCCGCCCATCTCCCACGGGTCGCCCATCCCGGGGCGGATGTGCCGTTCCTGCTGTTCCCGTCGCTGCGAGAACTCGAACCTCGGTCCGGCTTCCAGAATGACGACGTCTGCGCCCCGCGCTGCGAGCCGATGAGCAACGAGCGCCCCCGCCGGGCCGGAGCCGACGACGCACACGTCGGCCGGTGCGGCGGGCGTTCGGTCGAGACCATCGCCGACGCCGCCGTCGTCAGCCATCGCTGTCGCCTCCGGTTGGGTCGTCGGGGTCGCGCTCCATCGGGCCTCGTTGGTAGCTCTCGATTCCGCCGGGGTGGCCGATCGGGTTCTCGATGCCGACGAGTCGACCGCCCGCGGGCGACGCGTAAAACGCGAACAGCAGGTCCTCGACCAGGTAGAAGCGGATTCGATCCGTGATTGGTCCCTCGGGGTCGGGATCGGCGGTTTCGACGCCCAGTCTCCGGAGGGTTCGGTCGCGGTCCTCGGCGGCGAGATCCGCGTACGCGTTCCCCTCCCAGTCGCGAGCGACCGCGTCGAGCTGGGCGGCCGCCTCGCGAACGCCCGCTCGGTACTCCGGTCGCCCCTCGGTTCGCCCCAGCACGTACTCCTCGACGAACCCGCGGCGGCCGTCGACGTCAGACGGGTAGAGGACCTCGGCGAGCGCGTCCAGCAGGTCCAGCAGGTCGGTCGAGAGCGTCGGCGTCGCGGTGGACGGTGACCCGGCGGCTCCCGAACCGCCTGCGTCCGCTCGCGGCGGATCGAACCGTCCGGCGAGCGCGCCCCCACCGACCGTTGCGCCGGCGGCGGCAAGCGCTGCCAACGCGTCGCGTCGCGTCAGTTCCACACCGCCGGATTAGGCAAGCCTAAACTTAGGGATTGCCCTTCGTAGTCGCGCGCGGCGCGGCGCTCACAGGAGGATCGAAACGATTGTGAGGACGATAAATAGTATCACGAACCACTTCGCGATCTCCATCGTTATCCCGGCGACGCCACGTGCGCCGAGGAGTGCGGCGAGGATGGCGAGAACGAAAAACACGAGGGCTAATTCGAGGAATTCACCCGAGAATAGCTGTAATGAAGTCTGTGCGAGCAGGTCTCCGGTCAGCGTCGTCGCAGCGGTAACTGACATAGTCGATTACGCACTACCCCCCGTTGTTGCTTTATTATACAGATCATATCGTACGGTCGAGTCCGGACGATCGGCCGCCGTTCCGGGGGGTAGTACCGATACCGTCTGGAAAGCCCTCGGATTCTGGATCGCTCGTTCCCACGAATTGGATGTTGGTGAAGAGGACTATCCCGTTTTTCCGCCACCCGGGAAAAAGGGTTCACCGTTGAGACAGCGGTAGTGTTTACTTTGGAGCATTGAGCCAGGCGACAAATGCTTGAAGCCAATGTCGGCGGTTTTAGGCTCAACGTGACTGAAACAGTTTGAAAAAGACGAAGTACGGCGCTTGAGTTCTCGAAAGGTTCGCTCGATGGCATTCCGCTTTCCATTCCGTTCGGTTTGAAATCGGAGTCCAGCTCTGGCCAACGCGGTTTGGAGGCGTTGAGCGCCATCAACCAGAAACACGGCAGATTGAACATTATGTTTCTGGCGAAGTTCACGCAGGAAAATCTCTGTTAACGCGGTGGTTGTCGTCGAAAACAACCGCAAGTGTAGCAGCTCATTCGTGTCAGGATCGGCGACGGCATATTGCCAGAATTGCTGATCGTTGATTCGAATTACGGTTTCGCCAACCGTGACATAATTCGATTTTCGTTCCTCTGTGGGCTGTGATTCAGCCTTCTGCACCCAATCATAGTGCTTTGCGAGATTGCTCGATACCCAGTTCTTCGAGAACTGAAACGGGTTTCGACAGCGAGAGGCCCGCTAACTGGAGTTGAATACCGAGCTTCATCGCGCGCTCGGGTGTCCGCTGTCGCTCCACAAAATCCAAATCAATCCAGTCTGTTCATCCGTTGAGACGGGCGGTTTCTGCCATATACCAGCAAGAAATCAGTCCGCCTCACTCGTCATCCGTAACTAAACACGACCGAGACAGCCGCCCTCGGTTTTATTCGCGTTCGGCCTCCCGAGTCACTCGGGAATTCGGACGTCGTGTTCGAGGACGCCGACGCCTTCGAGTTCGACTTCGACGGTATCGCCGTCTTCGAGCGGGGCGACTCCCGCGGGGGTGCCGGTCGCGATGACGTCACCCGGTTCGAGCGTGAGATACGTCGTGATCTCCTCGATCAGGTCGGGCACCGAAAAGGCCAGGTGCTCCCGCGAGGAGGACTGCCGGGTCTCTCCGTTGACGCGCAGTTCGATGGCGGCGTCCGCGGGGACCTCCTCGGGCGTCGCGAGCACCGGGCCCATCGGCGCGGCGTTGTCGAACGCCTTTCCGCGGACCCAGTTCGTCTCCTGCTGCTGATCGTCGCGGTTCGAGAGGTCGTTCAGGCAGGTGAACCCCGCGACGTAGTCCATCGCGTCGTCGGCGTCGACGTTCCGCGCCGCCTTCTCGATCACGACCGCGATCTCCGCCTCGTGGTCGATGCGCTCTTTCCCGGCCGGAAGCGTCACCGTGTCGCCGTGACCCGAGAGCGTGTTCGGCGGCTTCAGAAAGAGCAGCGGGCGGTCGGGGATCTCGTTGTCCATCTCCGCCGCGTGATCGGCGTAGTTGCGGCCGACGCAGACGATCTTCGTCGGCTCGGTGGGCGGAAGGACGTCGACCTCGTCGAGATCGTACGTCTCGCCGCCGAAGGAGACGCCGTCGCCGTACCACTCGCCTATTCGGATCGATCCTGCGGGATCTCTGAATCTGACCGTGTGCATACCGACCGTGTCGTTCCCGCGTCGTTTCGTTCTTTCCATCTCGTCAGATCCCTCTCCCCCCGTGTTCTTCGCGACCGCCGCGCGGTGAACCCAAGCACCTCGACAGTACGCTTTATTGTCGATCCGGTAGAATATCGAGGTGGACGATGACGATGGAACTCACCTGGCACGGCCACTCCACGTGGCACGTCGACGTCGACGGCACCACCTTCTTGATCGACCCGTTCTTCGACAACCCGAAAACCAGCCTCTCCGCAGATGAGGTCGGGACGCCCGATTACCTGCTTCTCACCCACGGACACGCCGACCACATCGCCGATGCCGGGGCGTTCACCGACGCGACGGTCGTCGGCGTCCCGGAGATGACCGGCTATATGGAGGCGGAAGTCGGCTTCTCGGAGAGCATCGGGATGAACATAGGCGGGACCGTCGAGTGCGGCGAGGCGTTCGTGACGATGCACCGCGCGGATCACACGAACGGACTGAACACGGGCTACGAACACAGTCTCGGAATTCCGGTCGGCTTCCTCCTCAGCGACAAGAAGCCCACGCAGGAGTCCGACGCGGACGCGGCGACGTTCTATCACGCCGGGGATACCGGCCTGATGTCCGAGATGCGCGACGTGATCGGCGCGTACCTCGAACCCGACGCCGCGGCGCTCCCGATCGGCGATCACTACACGATGGGTCCGGTGCAGGCGGCGATCGCGACCGACTGGCTCGACGTCGACCACGCCTTCCCGATGCACTACGACTCGTTCCCGCCGATCGAGATCGACACCGACGACTACGTCCGCGAGGTGAAGGCGACGGGATCCGACACCGAGGTCCACGTCCTCGACGGCGACGAGTCGTTCACGCTCGAATAGCGCGGCCGTCGACCGAATCGAGCGGTGCTAACGCAATCAACCGTCGCAGATCGGGGCGAAAACGACCCGGTCGGCAACCTTTAGGGCAGTCCCGTCCGTTCACCCGGACGGAATGAGCGACATTCAGACTTCGACCGTCAGCGAGGAAGGCTTTGCGAGTACCAGCCAGGTCGGCGACTTCGAACTCACGATCGACGCACTCGGCGAAGCGGGACCGGACCCGAACTCCGTGCTCGTCGCCGACTACGCGTCCTGTTTCCTGCCCGCGTTCCGCGTCGGCGGTCAACAGCGCGGACACGACGACCTCGGCAAGGTCCAGATCGACGCCGACGCCGACCTCGATGACGACGACGACCTCGAAGCGATCCGCTTCGACATCTACGTCGAGGCCGACCTCGACGACGAGACGCTGGCGGAGATCCTCGAACGCGCGGAAGGGATCTGCCACGTTCACTCGGCGCTCCGAGCGGAGCTACGGGCGGACGCGACCGTCCACGGCGACGCGTTCTAACGGATCGATCGACGATAGCGGCGAAAATATCCGTGCGTCACCGACGGTGATACGCGCGGAAGCTCATCGCCTGGCCGTCGGCGATGATCACGTCTCGTCCCTCCGGGTCCGGAGGAGACGTTTCCTCGATTTCGTCGTGTGAGACGTACGGTTCCGCCGGTTCCGAGACGTCCTCGGAGTAGACGTACGGGCTGTTCGGCTGACTTTCCATACGAGCCTGAACGCTGTTCTGAAATATAAATCTTTGTCAGACATTACCACGCAGTGCAAAAACACCACCCGGTGGCTGTTTTCCACCCATTCCGGCGTCAATCGTCGATGGAAGCCGATTCGCGTAAGTCGTCGGCGACGGCCGCCTCGCCGGTTTCGATCTCCGTCCCGAGGAGGTCGAGAAACGCCGCGAGCCACTCGGGGTGGTCGGGCCACGCCTGCCCGGTGACGAGGTTGCCGTCGACGGTCACCTCGTCGACCCACGAACAGCCCGCCGCCTCGACCTCCGCGCGCACCGCCGGATAGGCCGTCATCTCGTAGCCGTCGAGAACGCCCGCGGCCGCCAGAATCTGCGGGCCGTGACACACCGCTGCCACGGGTTTGTCGGTCTCGAAGAAGTGCCGGACGGCGTTCAGTACCTCGTCGTACGTGCGGAGGTACTCCGGTGCCCGCCCGCCGGGGACGACCAGCGCGTCGTAGTCGGCGGGGTCGATGTCATCCATCGTCGCGTTCACCTCGAAGTCGTGCCCGCGCGTTTCGAGGTACGTCTGATCTCCGCGGAAGTCGTGGATGGCCGTCTTGATCTTTTCACCCGCCTCCTTGTCGGGACAGACGGTGTCCACGTCGTGCCCGACCATCTCCAGGGCTTGATACGGTACCATCGTCTCGTAGTCCTCGCCGAAGTCGCCGACGATCATCAGGATCTGTTTTCCCATCGGTTGTACCCAATTTATCGTTCACGTTCTGTGTCAATAACCGTTCCGTCGATCTTCCTCGGTTCATTGTCTCACGATTCGTTGTCTCACGATTCGTTGTCCCTCCGTTCGATGGCTCCCAAGGGCGACTTTCACAACTGTATCTCAATACTGAGAAGGTAATCCGATCTGATACGGAAAGAGGCATATACGCGAGGTCCCACGAAACGAACGTGACGAACTCCCAGCTTACACTCGTTCAGATCGACAACTACGGGCCGTGGACCGTGACCCCGGATCCGCGCCGCGAGATGGACTTGCAGACGCTGCAGTCCCGGCTCTTCGCCGATCTGGCCCAGTTCGTCGGAAGTCGCGACGGCTACGTCTTCTTCACTCGATTCGACAATATGGTCGCGATCACGAATGGCCTCGACGAGAGCGGCCACGAACTCCTTCAAGAGTCGATCGGCAACCGCTATCCGGTGACGATCAGCCTCGGCACCGGCATCGACGCGTCACCCGTCGAGGCGCTCGAATCGGCGACGGACGGCCTCCAGCGCGCCGGATCGGCCCAGGACGGCAACCGCCGCGAGGTGCTAGCGGGGAATTTCCTCTCGGACGCCGACCGGACCGTCGAGGACGTCCAGATCGCTCACTTCGACGTCAACGACGCCACCGGCAAGTACACGGACCGGCTCAACGAGTTCGACTCGTTCATACAGATCGAGCAGGGATACGCGACGCTGATGCGGTATCTCCGCGAGGAGTACGGCGCGCTCTCCTTCTTCGTCGGCGGCGACAACATCATCTCAATCTGCCCGTCGATGACCGCGGAGGACTATCGCGACGCGATCGATCACGTCGAATCCGAGGCGGGCGTCGAACTGAAGGTCGGCGTCGGCGTCGCCAGCACGCCCCACGAGGCCGGAATGGACGCCAAACACGCGCTCGAACGGTGTCGCCACGACGGAACCGACGTCGAGTTCGAACAGCCCCTCGAAGACGTCGAACTGACGACGGACTGATCCGGACACGATCGGATCCGACCGCACCGATGCCACCGCGCGAACGGTACTGGTGGATCAATCTAGACCGGTCGGATCAATCTAGACCGGTCCGATGCCCGAACGGATCATAGTTTTGTTATGTATTATTCGTATTTAGCAAAAACATTTTTCTGGAGGTCGAAGTATTAAGTCGTTGGCAGTCCAAGTACTACCCGCGATGAGTACCCAAAAGACGGTCCGACAGCACGCGGGCGAAGTCGAGGGAAGCGAAGCCCTCCGGATGGATTCAGAGAAGGCCACACAGATAGTTGACGCGTTGAACACGGATCTGGCGTCGACGTACGTCCTCTACCACCAACTGCGGAAGCACCACTGGAACGTCGAGGGTGCGGAGTTCCGCGATCTCCATCTGTTCCTCGGCGAGGCCGCCGAAGAGGCGGAAGCGTTCGCCGACGAACTGGCCGAGCGCGCGCAGGCGCTCGGTGGCGTACCGGTCGCCGGAATGGGTGCGCTTGAGGAACGGGCGGCGGTGACGCCGGAAGACGAGGACGTGTACGACATCCGCACGTCGCTTCGGAACGATATGGAGATGTACGGCGACATCATCGAGACGCTTCGAGACCACATCGAGCTGGCGGAGAACCTCGGCGATCCAACGACCGCGCATATGCTCCGCGAGAACCTCATCGAGGTCGAAGAGGCGGCCCACCACTTCGAGCACTACCTCGAAGACGACACGCTCGTGATCGAATCCGCGATGGAGTAGCGTCCTCGAACCGCCTGTGACCGTCAGAAGAACCGAAATCTGTCTTTTCTGATCACCGAGTTTACCGCTCGAGCGGCGTCGAAAGCTCCGCATCGATCGAGATCCACCCGTCGCAATTTCCGCTCTCGGTGAAGACGACGCGGTCCGGCGACGACCGATGCGCCGAGACCTGCGTCGTTGCTCGCCCGTCGGAACCGCGTTCGATAGCGCCGTCGCCCTCGACGACATTCGTTCCGTTCATCACCAGTGGATGACCGGGCTGCGAATAAAACGCTTTTGGTCGGCCTAAAACGAATCGTCTGTGGGCGCTTCGACCGCCAGCTCCGAGTACGGGTGACCTCCGACGACGATCTACCGTCACCAGCCTTCCGCGGACGTCAAGCGTATACTCCCGCAGAACGAGACTCCGACGATGACCGATTCGCTGTTCTCCCCGCTGGAACTCCGCAGCACGGAGATTCCGAACCGCGTCACTGTGTCGCCGATGTGTCAGTACTCCGCCGAGGACGGCTTCGCGACCGAGTGGCATCGTGTGCACCTCGGAAGCCGGGCAGTCGGCGGCGCGGGAGTCGTAATGACAGAAGCGACCGCCGTCTCGCCCGTCGGCCGCATCTCTCCGGGCGATCTCGGAATCTGGTCCGAGGATCACGGCGACGCCCTCCGAGAGACGGTCGCGTTCATCCGAGAACGGGGGAGCGTTCCGGGTATCCAGTTGGCCCACGCGGGGCGGAAAGGAAGCGTTACGCCGCCGTGGGACGGCGGAACGCCCATCCCCGTCGATGACGGCGGTTGGGAGGTGATCGCCCCGAGCGATGACCCGTACCCGCATTCGACGGGTGAACCGGTCCCCACGCGAGCGATGACATGGGAGGATATGGACCGGGTGATCGAGCAGTTCCGTCTGGCGGCCGAGCGCGCACGCGACGTCGGCTTCGGGATCGCCGAAATTCACCTCGCGCACGGGTACCTCCTCCACGAGTTCCTCTCGCCCGTCACGAACGATCGAGACGACGAGTACGGCGGTTCCTTCGAGAACCGGGCTCGCTTCCCGCTCGAAGTCACCGAAGCGGTCCGCGACGTGTGGCCCGACGATCAGCCCCTGTTCGTGCGGATCTCCGCGACGGACTGGCTCCCCGACCGTCCCTCGTGGGACCTCGACGACTCCGCCCGTCTGGCACCGCTCCTTTCGGATGCGGGCGCGGATCTGATCGACGTGAGTTCCGGTGGGATCCACCCCGACCAACGGGTGCCCGAAAGCGGCCCCGGCTACCAGGTGCCGTACGCCGAGCGCGTCAAGGATGCCACGGACGCGGCCGTCGGTGCGGTCGGCGGAATCACGACGCCCGAACAGGCCGATCAGCTGATCCGGAACGGCCGCGCCGACCTGGCGCTGCTGGCGCGCGAGCACATTCGGAACCCGTATTTCACCCTGGAGGCCGCCCGCGACCTCGGCGTCGACGTCGAGTGGCCGAAGCAGTACGAGCGGGGTCGTTTCCGCTGAACAGCGCGCCCAACGTCCGTTTCCCGGTCGTCCTCCCGCCGACTCGGGTCGATTTCCCGCTATCTCGCTGCGGTCTCTCTCGACCGCGGCGCACACGCTTTTGAGCGTCCGAGCCTAACACAGGGTATGGCCCCACGCGACTCCGAGGCGGACCTCCGCGAACTCGTCGCGGAACTCGAAGCGACGCTCTCCGCGCTTCGAGCCGAACTCGACGATGATCGGCCCGCAGAGCGATCGATCGAGACGCGCCGCGAAGCCGACGCGCCGGACGACCGCCGATCGCCGCGACCGACGCCCACGCGTCGGCGTCGCTCCCCGAGCCCGCCGTCGCTCTCGGAGCTGTTCCGATTCACCGAGCAGTACACGCTCCCGACGCTCATCGCGACTCTCGAAGCGACGATCCAGTCGTTAGAACTCCTCCGCGGGGCGCTCCGACTCGCCGATCCGGAGCGCTCGGCGTTCGACGGCTCGGGGCGCGCCGACCACTCCTCGACGTCGCGATTGAGCGACGGCGTCGCGGGCGTCGGTCGCGGCGCGGTCTCGGGCGTCGAACGCGCGCTGTCGGAGCTTCAGACGGCGCTTTCGGAGTCCGAACTGCCCGAGGACGAGACGTCTCGGACGCTCCTCGAAGACGCCAGACAGCTCTCCGAGGAGGTATCGGACCGGCTCGCCGGTGCATCGAGTGCGCGCGAGGCAGACCGATACGGCTACCGACGGGAGGACCGCACTTCGACGGCGTCGGACACATCGCGACGAGCCGACGAAACTGCGGCGTCCGGCGGCGTCGAGATCGCCGTTCGCGACAGCGCCGATTCCTCCGATTCTTCCGATTCTCCCGATTCCGGCGGCGACCGAACGGCAGACCCAGGGGACGAACGCGACGCCGACGAGTCACCGCAGGTAGACGTCGAAGCCGAACTGGCCTCGATCAAGGACGAAGTCGACGAGGTACCCGGCTCCGACGATACCGACAGACGGGACGAGAGCGGTGGTGCCGATAAAGGAGACGAGGGCGGTGGTGTCGACAAAGGAGACGAGAGCGGCGACGCTGACACACAGCCACAGTAATTCGAGTTAGGACGACGTGAGCCGAGCGACGGCCCCTGTGTCGCCGCTGCCGTCGCTCTCCTCGGTCGTGAGCAGGTACACCTCGCCCGCTTGATCGCGGCCGAATCCGAGGACGAACTGACCGAGATTGTCGTCGCCGTCGATCGAAACCGTCGAGATGTCCCACGGAGTCGGCTCGCCGGGGTCGACCGCGAACAGCCGACCGCGCGCGAGAAAGTCCGCGAAGACGTACGCGCCGCGTAGCGCGCCCAGCGACTCGCTCTCGCAGACGACGCCGCCGATGACAGAGACCCCGGTGACGTCACCGCCGTCGTGCGGGTACTCCGCCACGGGATCGACGAACACATCGCCAGCGGGCGTCGCGACGGGGCACGACTCCGCGCGGAAGCAGTGCGCCCCCTCGCGGACGTTCCACCCGTAGTTTCCGCCGCGTTCGAGGAGGTTCAGCTCCTCCCACGCGCTCTGTCCGACGTCGGCGACGTAGCAGTCCCGACCGTGAAACGAGAGCCGCCAAGGGTTCCGAAATCCCCACGCGTACTGTTCGTCGAGCCCCTCGCGGCCGACGAGCGGATTGTTCTCGGGAATCGCGTACGGTTTCTCATCACCGCCCGCGGTTGCACTGCTCCCGTCGACGCCGCCGCGCCCGTTCACGTCGATCCGGAGGACGCTTCCGAGGAGGTTCTCGGTGACGTCCTGCCCGTTTCCGCCGTCAACGGCGTCGTACCAGTCGTCGACGTGCCCCGTGCCGACGTCGTTGCCGCCGCCGCCGTCGCCGAACGCGACGTAGAGGTAGCCGTCGGGGCCGAACGCGAGCGCTCCGGCGTTGTGGTTCGACTGCGGCTGTGGCACTTCGAGGACTCTCCGCTCTTCGGGGTCGCCGACGGCGTCGGCGTCGGGATCCACCGTGAGCTCCGCGAGGACGGCCGTGTGACTGTAGGTACGCGGCGTTCCCGATCGGGGTTCGGTGCTGTAGCGGACGTAAAGCCGACCGTTGTCCGCGAACTCCGGATGAGCCGCCGCACCCAGCAGGCCGCGCTCGCCCCCGAGGAGGACGCGGTCGGAGAGATCGAGAAAGGGCGAGTCGCTTCGGCCGCGCCCATCGATGTCCCAGATGCGGCCGTCGCGGTCGACGACGAACCGACGGTCGGTTCCGGCTGGAGCGACGAAATCGAGCGGGGCCGCGAACCCCGCGGCGATCGGTTCGAGGGCCACACTCGCATCCTCGAGATCCGGCCGCGGGCCGCCCGTCTCCGTCGGCGTCGGTACCCGAGGTTCGGCGGCCTCCGAACCTTCGTCTCGACCGCCGCCCGACATCGTGGTCTCGTCGGTCGAATCGGCACCGCTGTCACCGCCGGGCGCGCTGAGGCCGGTACACCCCGCTAACGACGCGAGTCCGGCGGCGATCCCGGCCCGAAGCACCCGGCGTCTGCGACGGTTGTCCATACGGGATCGACGGTGCGCGAGCACAAGGGCGGTTCGGCCGCGCGGCCGCGGGAGAGCGTCACAGGCACTTTCGGATCAGAAGCGCCGATCGGATCCGAACGGCTTACCACCGGAGCGTTCGGAGACGGAGATATGACAGCGGCACTCGTCGCCCGCGAGGTTCGGAAATCCTACGACGACGTGACGGCGCTCGACGGCGTTTCGATCGACGTCGACGCGGGCGAGGTGTTCGGCCTCGTCGGCCCCAACGGCGCGGGAAAGACCACGCTTGTCCGTGCGCTCACGGGGACGACGAGGGTCGACGGCGAGGTGTCCGTTCTGGGGCGCGACCCCGAGCACGTCGAGAAATCGAAGATCGGCCTCCTTCCGCAATCGTTTTCGCCCGCGGCGCGGCTGACCCCCCGCGAACTGCTGGCGCAGTACGGCGGCCTGTACGAACGCGCGCGTACGCCCGAAGAAGTGCTCTCTGACGTCGGAATCGAAGGCGAGAGTGCCGAACAGTGGTACGAGACGCTCTCGGGGGGACAGAAGCGTCGCGTCTGCGTCGCCATCGCGCTCGTGAACGACCCCGAGATGCTCTTTCTCGACGAACCAACGACCGGAATCGACCCCGCGGGTCGCCGCGCGCTGTGGTCGCTCCTCGACGGCCTCGCGGCGGGAGGGACGACCGTCTTCCTCACCAGCCACTCGATGGCCGAGGTCGAACGCCTCGCCGACCGCGTGGGCTTCCTGAGCGAGGGACGACTCGTCGCCGTCGGGTCACCGAACGATCTCATCGAGGCACACGGGGGTCGGAGTCGGCTCGTCGTCGAGACCGAGTCGGCCCCGGACAAATCTCGGCTCGCAGCGGGTCTCGACGGCGACGGGAGCCAGCCGTCCGACGATCCCGAGATATCCTTCGACGTCTCCGTCGCCGACGGGATGCTGACAGTCGAGGGTGTGGGTCCCCGAGAGATCGGTGACGTCGTGAGCGCGCTCGAAAGGCGCGGTGTCGCGTTCGAATCGCTGACGTGGAAGCAACCCGGCCTCGAGGACGTCTACCTCGAACTGACGGGGAGCTCATTCGACGCCGACAGCGCTGAGATCGCCGACACCACCGCCAACACCGCCGATATCGACGCCGGAGGGGAGCGTCGATGAGCCGTCTCGGCCGCATCCGCGCGGAGTTCACCGCGTCGTGGCACGCCTTCCTCCGGCGGCGGACGGCGGTGTTCTTCACCTTCTTCTTCCCGGCGATTATCGTCGTGATCTTCGGCGCGCTGGTGCAGACGCAGCCGACGGGCGGGGGCCTCTTCGCGGAGCCGAAGGGCTACTACATCGCGGGATACCTCGCGGTCGTCGTCCTCTTTACGCCGTTGTCACGGATCGGAAGTACCGTGGCGCGCTACCGCGAAGGAAGTCGCTTCGAGAAGCTGGCGACGACGCCGTTGACCCGCGCGGAGTGGCTCCTCGCGCAGTCGCTCGTGAACGTCGTCGTGATCGGCGTCGCGGCGCTCTTACTGCTCGCGCTCTCGGCGCTCGTCACCGGCACGTCGATTCCGACGACGCCCGCGACGCTTCTGATCGTACCGTTCGTCGCCCTCGGCGTCGTCCTCTTCTGCGGCCTCGGTGCGATCATCGGTCGCGTCGCAGACTCCCAAGACGGCGTCATCGCGGCCTCGAACGCCATCGCGCTGCCGCTCCTTTTCCTCTCTGATACCTTCGTCACCCCGGACCTGTTGCCCGCGTGGTTCCGCCCCGCGCTGGGCCTGTCGCCGCTGACGTACGTCGCCCGCGGCGTCCGCGCGGTGACGTATCCGGAGGCTGCGACCGCCGCGCTCCCGAACCTCCTCGTGGTCGCGGTCCTCGCGGCGGCCTTCTTCGCCGCGGGCGCGCTGGCCGTTCCGCGAACGGACTAATTCCGTCGACCGGTCCGACGAGCGAAGTTCCTTAGTCCGTAACCCGCGAACACCCGCGTATGGCCGAAGACGATATCGACGACGTCGACAAAGCGATCCTCCACGCGCTCCAGGAAGATGCCCGAAATATGTCCTCAGGGGATATCGCCGAGCGGACTGGGACGTCCGACAGCACCGTCCGCAAGCGGATTCAGCGGCTCGAATCCGACGGGATGATCAAGGGATACAGCGCCGACGTGGACTATCAGGCGTCCGGGTACCCGCTCCGGATGTTGTTGTTCTGCACGGCGTCGATCCCGGAGCGCGGCGATCTCATCCCGGATATCCTCGATATCGACGGCGTCATCTCCGTCCAGGAACTCGTCACGGGCGAGCGGAACCTCCTCGTCACCGTGGTTGGGGAGACGGACGGCGACATCACACCCGTCGCACAGGAGCTGTTGGAGATGGGGCTGACGGTGGCGGACGAGGTGCTCGTCCGCAGTCACGAGACGAAACCGTTCGGCGAGTTCGACTCCCCGTAAGCCCGCCCGACGACCGTAGCCCCCTCAAAGTCTCACTACGGGCACATCTCGCTCGGCGGTTCGTCTCGTCCGTTCGTTGTGTTCGATAGGCCGAATAGTCGCGCGTTTCGCCGGAAGGAGTCCCACAGACGGCTCTCGGTCGCTGCACGGATTCGCGGGGCACAACGATAGATCGGTATCGAGGGAGCAAAATCGCTCATCAGAACGAGCCGAGAGGTCCAGAACATAATGTTCTATAATTTCCTTTCTGCGAACGATCTGTTCGGTATAGGTGGATTTAATAGACAGTCTGTTCTTGGAACTGACGAGAAGATCTGCTATTGCCACTGGCGACCTCGGAGCGGGTCGCCGGGGGGAATGCCAGACCAACTAGATACCAAAGGATGACAGGGCAGAAGCAATCGGAGGCGATCGGCGAGTTACCGAGTGGGAAACCGCAGACGGACGCGCTAACGCCTGTGGTGGTCACGCGACTCACGTGGGCGTTGTTCGTCGCAAGCCTCGGAGCGGTCGGGGCTCGAACGCTCGGGTGGTGGACGACGCTTCCGACCGCGGGCCCGTTCGCGATCGACGGGCTGACGCTCCTCCTGTGGGTCGTCGTGACCTTCTTCGCCGGTATCGTCGACAGCTACTCCCGTCGATATATGGCCGGAACCCACGGAGTCGGCCGATTTTTCGTCCGGACGCTCGGATTTACCCTGATCGTAATGCTGCTCGCCGCCGCGGATCACGCGCTGCTTTTCGCGGCCGCGTGGCTGGCGATGGGGCTCGTGATGGCCGACTTGATCGGCCACGTTCGCGGCTGGCCGCAGGCGCAGTCGGCCGCGCGGTTCGCCCGCCGGTACTTCCTCGGGAGCAGCGCCCTGCTCGGTGTCGCCATCGCGGTTCTGTGGTGGGTGACGGGTGCGACGACCGTCTCGGGGTTCGCCGCGGCGGCCGGATCGCTCCCGGTGACGGCGGTGTTCGTCGTCTCCGCCGCGCTCGTCCTGGGGGCGATGATCCAGTCGGCGCTGCTGCCGTTCCACGGTTGGCTCCTCGCCTCGATGACCGCCCCCACGCCCGCGTCGGCGCTTATGCACGCGGGGTTCGTCAACGCTGGCGGGATCTTGCTCCTCCGGTTCTCGCCGGTCATCACCGCGGAGCCTGCGGTGATGCTCGCGATCGTTCTCCTCGGCGCTCTCAGCGCGCTGGGCGGGAAGCTCCTCAAGTCGGTGCAAACTGACGTCAAACGCCGCCTTGGCTGCTCGACCGTCGGCCAGATGGGATTTATGATTATGCAGGCCGGACTCGGATTCTTCGGTGCCGCGATCACCCACCTGATCCTGCACGGGTGCTACAAGGCCTACAAGTTCCTTTCGGCGGGAAGTCGGATCAATCGGACGAGCCCGAACCCGGACTCCGACCACGGGTCCCTCGGAGTCGTCGGCGTCGCGGTGACGCTCCTCTCGGCAGTCGCGGGCGGAGCGGTGTTCGTAGCCCTTACCGGCAAGGGGTCGGGGCCAGACAGCGGCGTTCTGCTGCTGCTTATCGTCGTCTTGACAACCCTGCACGCGACGCGGACGGCGCTCGCACAGACCGCCCTTTCCGCGCCGGTCCGGATCGGTGCGGTCCCGTTCGTGTTCCTCCCGGCGATCGCGCTGTACGGCGCGATCTACCGTACCGTCGAGACGGTCCTGCGCGACGTGCCAGCCGTCACCGCACCGGCCGAACTGACGGTCGGACACGCCGCCGTGGCCGTCGCGTTTCTCCTCGCCTACCTCGCGATCGAGACGGGAGCCTACCGGCGCAGTCGGCGTCTCTACACGGCGCTACTGAACGCGACCAGACCGCCGTCAGCGACCCTGCTAACCGCTACGGAGGACTACAATGAGTACTGAAACTGCCATCCGCGACAGCATCGACCAGGCGAAGCGCGCGATCGGACGCACCTGGCCGCTCCACTCGTTCGTGACGGCCAACCCGCTCGCGGGGTTCGAGGATCGACCCTTCCACGAGGCGGTTCGCGAGGGGGAGCGTCTGTACGGCGGACGGGGATACCCGAGCGCATCGGTCTTTCGCCGGGCGTGGGAGCAGGGCCGAATCAACCCCGATCGACTGCGTGCGGCGCTGGCGCGGCACGGGTACGACGCCGACGCGGACGAAGCCGACCCCGAGGCGCTCCTCGATCGGATGGCGTCGGAGACCGAAGCGAGCGACGCGGGTCCCGACGACGACGCCGATCGGACGCCGACGCCGTCCGATCAGGTCGACGCCGTGCTGACGAAGTGGCTGTCGGCGTTCCTCGACGAGGGAGCCGCCAAATGGCCGATGCCGGACCGCTCGAACGGGTTTTACCGCGCGTTTCGCGCCGCCGCACGGTACGACCGCCAGATCCCCGACCGGGAGGCGATCGCGGGGCTCCCGGACGACCCGATCGACGCGCTCGCCGATCGCCTCGCAGATCGCCCGCGTGACCGGTGGGCGTCGGCGTTCGAGCACCACCTGAGCGCGCTCCCCGGTTGGACCGGTTTGATCAGACGCCGCGCCGAAGACGGCGGCGTCTGGCAGTCGGCCTGTCCGATCACGCTGCCCGGGTACCTGGCCGTCCGGCTGACGCTCGCGGACCTGTTCGGCGCGCAGATCGTCCCCGACGGCGCGGAAGCCGATGTGGGATCTACTCCCGGAAACGCGGACGCCGCGGGCGACGTCCCGCTCGCGGAGGTGTGGCTGAACGCTTGGGAGGCGACGTACCGCGAGCGGCTCGTCGACGAAGTCGCCGCCAGGAGCCCCCGCGTCGACGAGCGCCGCGAGGACGCCGGAGACGACGCTGACGATGGATCCCGCCCGGACGCGCAGATGGTATTCTGCATCGACACCCGGTCGGAAGTCATCCGCAGACACGTCGAGTCGGCTGGGAACTACGAGACGCACGGCTACGCCGGGTTCTTCGGGATTCCGATGCGGTACGAAGGCCGCGGCTCGGCGGTCGGAACCGACGCATGTCCGCCGATCGTCGACGTCGCCCACCGGATCGAGGACAGACCGAGAGCGGACCGCGAGCACCGTCACGAGCGCCACGCCCGGTGGACGAACCTGCTGGAGGCGGGCGAGCGAGTGCTCGAGGGGCTCAAGTCGAACGCGGCGACCGCGTTCAGTTTCGTCGAGACCGCCGGGAGCGGCTACGGGGCCGCACTCGCCGCGCGGACGCTCCTCCCGGGACGCGTTCACACCGCCATCGACGCGGTCGAGGGGCGGACGCCGTCCGCGCACGAGTTCTGTGGCCCGACGCTCGATCACGACGATACGGACGAGGGCGAGATCCCGCGCGGGATGACGTTCGAAGAGCGCGTCGAGTACGCCGCGAACGCCTTCGAGCTGATGGGCTGGGAGGAGTTCGCGCGCCTGGTCGTGTTTACCGGTCACGCCAGCGAGACGGCGAACAACCCTTTCGGATCGAGTCTCGACTGCGGGGCCTGTGCCGGAAACCCGGGCGGCCCGAACGCCCGGGTCCTCGCGGCGATCTGTAACGAGGGGCGGGTGCGGGCGGAGCTAGCCGATCGCGGGATCGAGATCCCCGACGACACCGTCTTCCTCGCGGGCGAGCACAACACCACGACCGACGAGGTGACGCTGTACGCGGGCGACGTCTCCGAGAGCCACGAAAGCGACGTCGAACGGCTGCGCGCCGACCTCGCGAGCGCCACCGCGGACGCCGCCGCCGAACGCGCGGCGTCGATGGATGCCCCTTCCGATGACGCCGAGCGCGAAACGAAGCGCCGCGCCGCCGACTGGGCGGAGACCCGCCCGGAGTGGGGCCTCGCAGGCAATGCGGGGTTCGTCGTCGGACCCCGGGCGCTCACGGCCGATCTGGACCTCGACGGACGCTCGTTCCTGCACTCCTACGACTGGCGGACCGACCCCGAGGGCGACGCCCTGGAGGCGATCCTGACGGGACCGATGGTGGTCACCCAGTGGATCAACGCCCAGTACTACTTCGCTACCGTCGACACCGCCGTCTACGGGAGCGGCTCGAAGGTGACGCACAACCCGGTCGGAAACGTCGGCGTCTACCAGGGCAACGGCGGCGATCTACTGGGCGGGCTCCCGCTTCAGTCGGTGATGCGCTCGGACGACGACCCCTACCACCAGCCGCTCCGGCTCTCGACGGTCGTCCACGCGCCCGTCGATCGCGTCGCCGACGTCCTCTCGGCGCACGAACACCTCACCGACCTGCTCGACAACGACTGGCTCTCGCTGACCGTCGTCGATCCCACCCGGGATCACGACGCCTTCCGCTACGACGAGGGGCTCGCGTGGACCGGCCTCGACGCGCCGGAGCCGTCGATCGAAGAAGCGCGAGAGTCCCAGGTGAGCGCCCCCGTCGCCGACGACTGAGAGACCGTTGTCGGCCCTCCCTCGGTTACCGCTCGTCCCCTTGCGACTCTGGCGTACCCGTCGCTTCGCCGGAATCGCCTCCACCGTGCGTTCCCGCCTCCTCGTTATGGTTCGTCCCCGCCTCTGAGTTGTACTCGTCGGCTATTCCGATCCCGGCGCGTCCGGACCGATACGCATCGACGGCGCGACCGAGCCGCGCTTCGAGTTCCTCCCGTAGCTCGTCGGCGCGGGCGCTCGATACGTCGACGGCGGCCGCGTCTTGGCCGCCCAGCGAGAGCGACCCGGCGGTGTCGACTGTGACCGTCGCGAGCCCGAGCCGTCTTTGAAAGACGCTCCGGGAGTCGATGACCGTCTGGATCCGGTAGTACGGCACGATCTTCGTCTCGCGTCTGAGAACGCCATTTCGGGTGACGACGTGGTGCTCGCCCAGCCAGTGGCCGCGGTTGCGCCAGGTGAGGTGCGCGAACAGGACCGCGACCGGGAGCAGAGACAGCGAGATCCACCACGGGAACGGGAGCGAGAGCAGCGCGCTGACACCGTAGAGCGCTCCCGCGAAAACGGCCACGACGAGCAGGTAGCGAACGAGATAACGCCGCCGCGCGCGCTTGGGGGGTCGCTCGAACGACACGTCGCCGACGGGTTCGAGTTCCTCGACGAGTTCGAGAACGTGCTCCCGTTTGGCGAGCGGAATCGCCGCCTCCGATCCCCGACCTCCGGCACCGGAACTCCCGGGCGTGTAGCCCGCCGTCTCGATGTAGAGCGTCGCATAGCCGAAGTACCGCTTCAGCGGGTTGTCCGCGATCGTCAGCGTCTGGATCTTGTCGAACGGGATCGATCCGTCGTAGCGTTGGAGCAGCCCGCGCTCGTACTGCAGTTCGTCGCCCGAGCGAACGAGCCGGAAGCCGTAGTACTCGATGATCGACGCGGCGGCCCCGGCGATCCACGAGACGAGCGCGACGGCGACGACGAGGACGACCGCGACCACCGCGAGCGCGAGGCCGGGGACTGACTCCAGGTAGTTGCCGATGACGGTCGATCCGACCGTCGAGACGAGAATGAAGAGAACCCCGGGAACGCGGAAGTCCACGGACAGCGCGCCGAGGATCGCGAGTTCGCTCCGGTCGAGCGCGAACAGCTCCGTCGACTCCGGTTCCGCGAACGTCGCTGTCGACGGCCGTCCTCCTCCCGCCACCCCTTCATCCACCGACACACCTTCGTCCGTCGCCACCGCTTCGCTCCCAGACTCGACCGCCCCGCCCCGCTTCAGCCGCGCTAGTTCGCGCTGGAGGCGCTTGGCCTCGTCGAAGGTGACGAACCGGAGCTGGGCTTCGGTCTCACCGCCCCCGGCGGTCTCGAATGAGACGACGGCGATACCGAGCCCGCGCTGGACGATGTTCCGCGAGATGTCGACGTTCTGTATCCGACGGAGCGGGATCTCGCGGCTTCGGCGCGAGAAGACGCCGGAGTCGATATCGAGCGTCTCCGCCGCGAGTTCGTAGCTGAACCGCCTGACGTAGGCGACCTCGTAGCCGACGAGCGCGGCGACCGCGAGGAGGGCGACACCCACCAGCACGAGTGGCCCCGCGGGACCGAGGCCCGGAAGCGTGACGCCGCCGCCCACCGCGAAGGCGAGGAAGACCACGATTCCGCCGCCGCGCTGGAACACCCGGTACGGGACCGACAGCGGCGAGAGCGATCGGGGCATCTCAGACCGCGTCCTCGCCCTCCGAGCGGATCGCCAACCGCTTCAGCCGCTCACGGAGATCGTCGGCATCGCTCGGCGTGAGTCCGGGGACCGACACGTCGGCACCGCGGGATCCCGCCGTGTAAACGACGGTGCTGGCGAGGCCGACGAGCCGTTCTGTGGGTGATCGTGACGTGTCGACGTGCTGAATGCGGACGAACGGAACGACGGTCCGAACTCGCGTGAGCACGCCGCGCTCGAGGTACAGCGAGTCCTCGCGGACCTCGTAGCGCCACGCCCGGTAGCGGAGCACCGCGAACGCGACGCCGAGACCGCCGACGCCGACGAAGACCGCCGCGGGCAGCCACCCGGGCAGCCACGTCGGATCGACGAAGCGGCTGACGCCGAGGACGATACCGGCCAGTACGGCTGCGGTCAGGATCGAGCGAACGATCCACAGGATTCGGATGCGGGGATCGAGCCGATTCATTCTTTGTATCCTCTTAATACGGCGCCATCCCCGATGCGAGCAGTCCAGCGTCGACGAGCAGGAGGATTCCGACGACGGCCGCCGCACGGAAGATCGCCGTCGAGTCGGCGGCGGGCGCGCGAACGCGCTTTTCCCGCAGGCCGTCGACGAGTCGGCTCCGGCCGATTTCGACGAGTGCGGTCAGGACGAGCCACAGCGCGAGCATCGCGAGAACCAAGTGTCCGCGTCCGCTCCCCGTGAGCGTCTCGACGGTGTAGCGCGTTCCGGCGAGGTGGCCGCCGGTGACGAACATCACGACCGCCGCGCCGCGGGAGAGATAGACGAGTCGATCCGCGATTTTCTCCAGCGGGGCCGCGTCAAGCGCCCCTTCGACCGCGGCCGGGAGGACCGCTCCGGCGACGAAGACGACGCTACCGACCCACAGCGCCCCCACCAGAACGTGTAGGGTAACCATCACAGTGTCGAGTACCATAGGTGGCGAAAAGGACCGACGGCGCTTGAAACCCGGCGGTTCCGAAGCACGCGGGTTGTGCTCGACGGAGACGATTCAGCGATCGAGCGCAGCCGTCGCCGCGTCGACGAGTCGGTCGCACGTTTCCCGATCGGTCGCCGCCACGTAGAGGCCGTTCACGCCGGACGCGTCGGTACCGACGTCGCGTTCTTCGAGTGCTTTACGCCCCTCTCCAATGTCGAACACGCGACGGACGACGCCGCTCTCCTCCGCGAGTAGCGAACCCGCGTACTGTTCGTAGACGTCCGGACGGTAGGCGACGAGGCCCTCGATCGACCCGCGCGCGAGGAGGCCCCAATCCACGCAGGGCGACCAGGTGTTGATGACGCGCTTGCAGCGCGAGTCGACCGCGGCTTCGACCCGCTCTGCGGCGGTCCGGTAACCCTCGTTGCGAAGGGCCGGAAGCCCCACGACGAACGAGACGGTTCCACGCGCGAGCGACCGCTCGCTCTCGGCGACGAGCGCGTCGCCGTCGACGGTCGCACCGCTCCCACGTCGTGCGAGATACAGCGAGTCGAGCAACGGCTCGTAGATCGCCGAAACCACCGGATCGCCGTCCTCGAGGACGCACGCCGCCGCCGCGAACAGCGGGATGTCGGCGACGAAGTTATTGGTCCCGTCGAGCGGGTCGACGACCCACTCGTAGCGGTGCTCGCCGCTGCGCCCGGACTCCTCGCCGTGGATCGCGTGGTCGGGATAGCGCTCTCTGATCGCGGTCACCGCCCGCTCCTCGGCAACGCGGTCCGCGGCCGACTTCACGTCGTCAGTGCCGTACTCGGCGTCGATCGGATCGCCGCGGAACGCGTCGAGGAGGAAGGCACCGCTGGCGCGAACGGCGCTCGCAGCGGTCTCCTGCAATCGGGCGTGATCCACCGATGGATCGGTCATACGCGTCCGAGGGCCCAATTCGACAAGAGTAGTTCGGTAGATCGACCGATACGTCCATCGTTCGGTGCATCGTGCGATCTGCTCGCGACGTGCGGCGCAGACGTTTTTTCGACTCGGCGTCGACTGTTGTTATGCACTTCTCCGTCGTGCGCGGGGACATCGCACAGCAGTCGGCTGACGCCCTCGTCAACGCCGCGGGAACGAGCCTTCGGATGGGATCCGGCGTCGCGGGCGCACTCAGACGAGGCGGCGGCCCGGCGTTGAACCGGGCGGCCATCGAGCAGGGGCCGGTCGACCTCGGCGCAGTCGCCGTGACAGACGCGTTCGACCTCGACGCCGAGTACGTGATCCACGCGGCGGCGATGCCGCATTACGGGGACGGAAAGGCGACTGCGGAGAGCATCCGCGACGCGGCGCGAAACGCCCTCGAACGCGCCGACGAACTCGGTTGTGACTCGCTCGTCATCCCGGCTCTGGGCTGCGGCGTCGCGGGCTTCGACCTCGAATCGGGCGCGCGGATTATCCTCGAAGAGATCGCTGCGTTCGACCCGGATTCGCTCTCAGACGTCCGATTCATCGCGTACGGGGACGACGACCACGGAACGGCCTCGCGAGTCGCGGACGGGGTTCGTTCACAGCGTTCGTGAGGCGGTCGCGCTTTCGCGCTTCATCACTACATCCACGGGCGTTCGCTGAACTCCCCGGCGTCGATTTCGCGTTCGATCTCTCGGAGCGTCGCGTCGTCGACGCCGACGAGGTGGCACAGCGGGTGCCCGGGGGCCGCTACGGGATTCTGCAGTGAACCGATGATGAGGCCGGTGAACGGGGCCGCAACGCGCTTCTCGCGCTCTTTGAAGTGATCCGTGATCGTACAGATCGTCTCGCCCTCGTGGACGAGCGGAACGGGACCGTACTGCATCTCGACGAGTCCGCCGGTGTCGGCGCGGAGCCACGTCTTTTCGCCGTCGCCGTCGACGACCTTCGTCCATCCCGGCCACTGGACCGTGGCCTCGGGGAGCATTTCGTACTCCGCGAGGACGCTCTCGACGCCGTCGAGTGCGCGCTCGATCAACTCCGGTTGGAATCGGTGCGCGCGCCCCATCTCGACGGTGATCGTCGGAATCTCGTCTCTCGTCGCGACCGTGCGCAGCGATCCCTGATCCGCCTCACCCGACAGGATGAGGTTCGAGCCGAACGCACGGGCGAGTCTGTTGACCGCCGGATTGCCCGTGTCGGCACGGACGTGGTACATCGTCGTCCGGTTTCGCGTCGACGTATGGAAGTCGAGGGCGAAGTCACAGGGCTTGACGAACCGCTCGTAGATCTGGTTCGCCATTCGTTCGGCCGTGTTCGAGCCTGCCCGTCCCGGAAATGACCGGTTCAGGTCCAAATCGTATATCGGAATGTAGCGCTGCTGTGCGAGATACCCAGGAACGTTGGCGACGTGTACGCAGACGATCGTTCCGTGGAGGTCGGTGGGGTCGTACCGGTCTGCCACTTCTTGGAGTACCTTCACACCGTTCAGTTCATCGCCGTGAATCGCCGCGGACAGAAACGCTGTCGGACCGCCCCTCTCACCGTTGATGATCGTCACGGGTATTTCGACAGGATCGCCGAGGTACGTCTCGCTGATCTCATAGCGGAGGTGGCGCGTCTCTCCGGCGGGCACCTCTGCGTCGTATCTGAACGGCTTCGGGTCGCTCATAGACGGTCCAAAGAGCCCCGCTAATAAAGTAGCACGTCCGCGCTCCTCGGAAGAGTGTCACTCCGCGGCACTATCACGTCTCCCCTAGGGGGACCACCGCCGTTTCGGCCCGTTGTTCGGAAATTATATCGCAGTTATTGGTTTATTGACTCGTATCGTACACTATATAGTCGCGTCAATGTGAGAATCGGATCGTCGACACCCCCGGACAAGGATCACAAACTCATTGAATCCGTGAGTCAGTGATCGCTGTCGGCAGCCGCGAGTTCGCGGATCCGCGCTTTGGTTTCTTCTCGGTGCTCGTCGAAGGCGATCTCGAAAATACCGCGATAGAAGTGTTTGTTCTTCTCCAGGGTGGTATCTTCGCGTTGCAGTTGCTTTTTCAACCGAGTGAAGGCGATCTCGATGTCCTCGCTCTGTTCGGGCTCGACGTATATCGTCGCCGAATCCCAGTCCTCGCGGATGTTGAGCGGTTCGTCGTCCGCTTCGCGCTGTTCGGCGTTCGTCGATTCCGCATCGGACGCGGAGGGACTACCCTGCGGAGACGAGCCGTCGTCCTTCGATGAATCGCTTCGGGATTCCGTCAGCGGGGCTTCGTTCCCGGTAGGCTCTTCTCCGTCGTCTCCCCCCGGGGTCGCAAACCGCTCGTCCATTCCTCGGGGCATCGTTACGCCTCCACCGGCGCTCTGTCGAACGCCCGTTCCATCGTTTCGGCGATATCTCCGAAGACGTCGCGTTCGACCTGTTGGTCGTTCGCATCCTCCCACTCGAAGATGTCCCGTCCGTTATCCCACGCGCGCTGAATCGCGACGCGCATCGGGAGTTTGAAAATCGGTGCCATTGAGGCGAAGGACTCCGTGAACACGGTCTCGAACTTCCTCGATTGGCCGTCGTCTCTGTACATATTGGCGAGGAGACCGACGATCCCGATTTCGATCTGTTGATTGTCTTCGATCGATTCGAGTTGGTCCCACAGATCGTCCAGCGCGTCTCGCGACGTGGCCTGGGTTTGTGCGGCTAAAAGGGCGTTTTGGGAGGCGATGAACGCCGCATCGGTGAGTACTGAGAGATCCGGCGGGCAATCGATGAGTATGAAATCGTAGTCGTACCCGTCTTCGACCAGCTCTTCGAGGGCTACTTTCAGCGAGAGACGGGCGTTGGCGTCGTCCATCCAGTCCCTGGCGAGACCCATATCCTTGTGGCTCGGAACCAAGTCGAAGTTCAGGTGATCGTACTCGTCGGCTCGGATCACGATTTCCGAGAGGTTCGTATCGTGCGTCCGCGGGTTGTCGACGAGGACGTCCAAGAGGTTCGCATCGTCGGTGACGAGCGTGTTCGGGAGCGCGTTCTTCGGGTTCGATGGGTCGGTGTCGTCGCCCGGGCCCAGACCGAGCCCCTTCGTCAGATCCGCCTGGGGATCCAAATCGATCGCGAGGACCTCGTGATCGCGAGTGGCCAGTGCCGCCGCGCTGTTAATCGTCGCCGTCGTTTTCCCAGTTCCGCCCTTTTGATTGCCGAAGGCGACAGTGGGGATCTCAGTTGACGGCGTGACGGCCCATCCACGTGGTGCGTCAGTCATCGATCGTTCATTGATTCATTGATTCATAAATCTATATCCGATCCCGAAATTTGATCTTTGTATCAAAGACGTTATTCCCGGAAAGGGGCAGTAGGGGCTTTATGAACGTATTTCGTCCCTATCAACAACTCAGTGAATCAAAGAGTCACTGATTCGAAAACAGAAAATCGCAGTACCGTTCCAAAGAAGTGCTGGTCCGAACGTGGCTCCTTAACTCATTGAATCTGTGATTCATCGGATCAGTGAATCAGGGAATTTGAGAATTAAGGAGTCTATTATTCATTGAATCTGCAACTCTGCGATTTCGTGATACAAAAGCGCAAGGGATCTTGGATTCGCACATTCGTTGAATCAGGTATTCCTCGATTCGCTAACTCGCTGAATCACTGTATCGCTGATTCAAAGAATAAAAGAATCAAGGAATCACAGATACAATGGTTTTGAATCGTTGAATCGGCGACGTACAAACTTGAAGAGATCTGCAGAAATGCGGAGTCGATCACCCAGGCTAAACGAATCAGCGATTGATGATTTGATGGTGGAACCTCGAGGCCCCAATCGAGACTGTACCGTTACCTACGCTATGCACCCTGCCGATCAATTGGTATGGCGGGTCGTGCCGTCCGCTGTCCCAGTGGTGCGTACGGGACGACATCCAGATCCGACCATCGTCGGTTGACTGTGGATTCACCCCGAAAAAGAGTCTGTCTCACCATGAGCGAGGATGATGGTTACGGAATTGTGCATTTGCGACCCACGCGACAGTCACACTGTCGGGTAGTTTATCCTCTATTGCAGGATCTACAGCGCTCGCTGGTGAATTAACGACGGTGAATAAATCACATACCGCAATACAATATGTGGAGCGTATGGACTCTCGCAGAACGGAACACCTCGCGGACACATCCGGGAGATTAATACAAGTCCTAACCCAGCATCCGGTAATGGCGCGGGAGTCGGCCGTGAGAGAATCTGCGGATCTGGGATCCGTCCTCGATGCACTCGACGACGCGGACGCCAGAGCCATCATCAGGGCGCTGGTGGAGCCTCAAACGGCGAGTGAAATATCGGAACAGACCGATATTCCGCTCTCGACGACGTATCGGAAACTGGATCTGCTGACCGAGGCGGATCTCCTCGAAGAAGGGACCGAAATCCGGTCTGACGGACATCACACGACGACCTACGCCGTGGCTTTTGAGGAAGTTCGCATCGCGCTCACGGAGTCTCGCGAGCTCAACGTACGGATCGCCCACATCGATAAGGGTCCCGAAGAACGCCTCGCGGAGATCTGGACAGCTGTACGGGAGGAAACATAATGGTACACACGACCGCAACGACCAGCATCGCAACGGGAATCATCGTGGTGAAGACGGCCATCCTCGTCCTCGGCGGACTCATCACGTACTTTTCGTTGAAAGCGTATCGAAAGACCGGAACACCAGCCCTCCGCTCGCTCGCGATCGGGTTCGGCATCATCACGCTCGGGGCGCTGCTCGGCGGGACGTTCGACGTCATTTTCGGCGTCGACCTCGCGACCGGCCTCCTCATCGATGCGATCTTGACGTTCGTCGGTTTCGCGGTCATCACGTACTCGTTGTACGCCGATTGATTCCAGCGTCGACGAGTAGCCCTCCGAACGTCGGGTGTTCGCAGCGGTCACCCATCTTGTGTAAATTTTGCATAACTGTTTTATGAGTTGCAGTCCTACAGGGCGATGATGAGCGAATCACCCAATGAGATAGACGAGATCCGCGCTCGGAAACGGGAGGAGTTGGAAGCCCAGGTAACCGATGCCGAATCCGACAGTGGCCCGGATAGCGCCCATTCAGTTCCCTCAGAACCGATCCATATACACGGGGAATCGGAGTTAGCGGAGGCAATCGAATCGTACGACGTTCTCCTCGTCGACTTCTATGCAGACTGGTGCGGTCCGTGCAAGATGCTCGAACCGACGGTCCAGTCGCTGGCCGAAACGACCGATGCCGCAGTGGCGAAAGTGGACATCGACCAGAACCAACAGCTCGCCCAGCAGTATCAGGTCCGCGGCGTACCGACGCTGCTGTTGTTCAGCGACGGTGAAGCAGTCGAACAGATCGTGGGCGTCCGCGACGAATCGTCACTCCGCTCGCTGATCGAGCAGCATCTGTAGGCTGAACAGCACGTACCTCCGAGAGCGTTGGAAGGGCACCAACCGTGAGCGCACTTTTTACTCGGGCGCACGAATAGCCAGTATGAGTCCTTCCGGAGGCGACGCCGACGTTTCCGAGGCGGTCCACCGTACGGCCGAGGACATCGGATCGATGGAGATTCGGGGGGCGGCGACCATCGCTGCCGCGGCCGCGGAGGCCCTCGGCGAACAGGCCGCCGCCAGCAACGCGGGCACGCCCGAGGAATTTCACGCCGAGCTTCGAGCGGCGGCCCGCGTCCTTTACGATACCCGACCGACCGCGGTGAGCCTCCCGAACGCGCTCCGGTACGTCTTTCGGGACATTGAGGGCGACACGGTCGAGCGACTCGCTGCCAGCGTCCACGCCAGCGTCTCGGAGTTCTGTCGGCGGCTCGAAACCGCCCAAAACGATCTCGGACGGGTCGGAGCGAACCGGCTCCGCGACGGCGATACGATTATGACGCACTGTCACTCGACCGACGTGGTTTCGTGCATCGAGACAGCCGTCGCGCATGGGAAATCGCTGTCGGCGTACGTCAAAGAGACGCGACCGAGAAATCAGGGCCACATCACCGCCGAAGCGCTCGCAGCGTTGGGTGTCGACGTCACGCTCATCGTCGATTCCGCGGCGCGCCGATACCTCAACGAGGTCGATCACGTCCTCGTCGGTGCCGACAGCATCGCCGCCGACGGGTCGGTGATCAACAAGATCGGCACGAGCGGGCTCGCGGTCAACGCCCGCGATCGGGGAACGCCGATCGTCTGCGCGGCGCAGACGATCAAACTCCACCCCGACACGCTCACCGGACACACCGTCGATATCGAGATGCGCGACGAGCGCGAGGTGATCGACGAGGCGGCCGAGCGCGAGATAGGCGACATCGACGTCCTGAATCCCGCGTTCGACGTGACGCCGCCGCGATACGTCGACGCGATCGTGACCGAGCGCGGACAGTTCCCGCCCGAGAGCATCGTGACACTGATGCGCGAACTGTTCGGTGAGGGGACGACGGAGCCGTGGGCGGAGGCCTGAGCATCCGGTGGATTGGGGGCTGAATGCTCGTGGGTTGGAAACTGAATGCTCGGTGGAGAAAGCCGTGCACTCCGAGCACAGAAGAGTTTTACCGACGTAGCTGAGATCCGGGAGCGATGGAGACCCTCCCGCATCTCACCGCTAAATCCGTCGTCGGCGTCGGTTCCTTCCTCCTCGCGCTGGTCGCGTCGTGGGCGACGATGCGAACACCCGGATTTCCCGACGGTCGCACACTCACCTCGTGGCCGAGAGTTCTCCTCGGGCGACTCCGAGACGAACTCCCTCGCGGTGACCGACTGACGCTGGGGTGGGTCGCTATCGCGGCCTGGTCGGTCCTCGTGTCAGTGCTGCACTTCGGCGGCGTCTACTACAACGTGTACACCGCGTTGCCGTGGTGGGATCTGCTCACGCACGCGATGGGCGGCCTCGGCGTGGCTGCGGTACTCGCGTTCACCTTCCGCGACGCGACGCTTCACTCACCGCTGTGGCTCGTCGCGGCGGTGCTCGCGATCGGCGCGGGGTTCGAGGTGTACGAATTCGTCTTCAAGACGTTCTGGTACCACTGGACGCTGGAGTTCTACGTCGTCGACACGGTCCTCGACCTCATCGTGAACACGAGCGGTGCGGCGCTGTTTGCGGGAGCAGCGCTCCTGTATCGGAACCGGATCGAGACGGGTTCAGTTAGCGACAGACGGGAGGACGAGTCGGTCGGTGCCGACTCGGATTGACGTATGCCGACTTCGACCGATCCATACCGACTCCGACTGGCTGGTGTCGACTCCGACTGGCTGGTGTCGACTCCGACGGATCGACTCGGCGACCACAAATCTCTGCGGTGCCGATATCTCTCACCGCGGCGTTTCGGTTCCCCATTTCTCGATCGCGGTCCGAAGCGCGGGGCTCTCCTCTGCCTTCGAATCCAGCGAGATCCCCTCGACGTAGGCCTCGACGGACGCCCGGAGCGCCTTCGCTCCTTCGTGGGTGCCGTCGGGGTGGCCGTGGATCCCACCGCCAGCCTGCACGCAGACGTTGGTTCCGGTCGCGTCCAGGAGGTCCGGAACCAATCCGGGGTGTAGGCCGCCGGAGGCGACCGGAAGCACGTCGTTGAGCCCGTAGAGATCGTCGCGGAGCCACGCGTTGATGCCGACGGTGTCCTCGTTGGCGAGCTTTCCGAGGCCAGCCGTGCCGGTGTGGAGCTGGTCAACGCCGACGAGGCGAGATACCTGGGCGAGCACGCGCATCGAGACGCCGTGGTCCGGGAGGCGGTCGAACGCGGCGTGCATCGCGCGGTGGGCGTGGATCGCGATTCCGAGTTCCTCGCAGCGTTCCCGGACGGTCTGCACCGCGGCCCACCCGGTCGTGATGACGTCGACCATCACGTACTCACAGCCCTCGGCGGCGACTTGGTCGACGCGTTCGAGCATCTCGTTGGTGCCCGCGGTGACGTTGATCAGGTACGACTTCGGCTCCCCGGTCTCTTCGGCGGCCCGATCGCGCTTCGCGAGGCTCTCGACGAGTCGATCGTGGAAGGGATTGAACCCCTGATCGGTCAGGTTCTCGTCGTCCTTCAGGAGATCGACGCCGCCGGTCCACGCCTCGTAGCCGACCTCGGCGTGCCGTTCCGTGGAGAGCCCCACCTTCGGCTTCGGAACGGTCGCGAGGATCGGCCGGTCGTCGACGCCGAAGATCTCTTGGCGGACCGCGGAGCCGAACTGCGGCCCCGAGAACGACGTCGCGAGTCCCTCGGGCCACTCGCAGTCGACAAGCCGAATCGTCTCGACGGCCTTCATCCCCATAATGTTGCCCGCGATGCACGAGAGGATCTGCGGCATGCTCCCCGGCTCGAAGAGCCCCTCCGGGTAGGCCACCTTGATCTCGGACGCGTCGTCGCCCGCGGCTTCGGTTGCTCCGCCGTCGATCTCGAACGCCATCGCGCGCATATCGGTGAATCCCGCGCCGGTCGGCAGCGCCGCCCACGTCCCGTTCGACGACTCGGAGGCGACGCGGGAAGCCGCGGCCTCGACGTCCATTCCCTCGGCGGGGACGATGCGGAAGGTGCAGACGAGGTCGTCGGCGGACGGCTCGAACGACAGGTCGATGAAGTCCTCGTAGGTGATTCCGGCCATACCCCTCAGACTTCACGCCGCACGCCCATAAAGTCCGACGGCGGCGCGGGGTGCCGAGGCTGACCTCGGTCAGCGGGGTCGCCGTTCGACCTCGTCCGACATCGACTCCCCGAGCGTTTCCCGGACCCGATCGAACACCCCGACGTCCGAACCGAGTGTCGTCGCCAGTGCGTCGCCCGCGCCGAGGAGCCAGACCGTCCGCTCGACGTGAGATTCGACGTCGCCGGGGCCGACCCGGAACCGGTCGACGAGGTCTTCGATCGTCGCGCCCTCACCCCACTCGAAGACGAGACGCGCCAGTTTCACTGCACAGAGCCACGCCTCGAAATCGTCGGCTTCGTCGGGCGCGGTCGTGAACTCCGCGGCGTGCCGCGAGGCGTATCGGTAGATGTCGGCGCGCTCGCGGTTGCCGAGGTACGTTCCCCGCATGTCCGGCGTCGCACAGACGACCCCGAGCGCTGTGAGCGGCGTGACGTGCTCCTCCGGCATCGTCCGGATCGTTCTGATTCCCGCGATGAGCCGCGCGCCCGTCTCCGGGCGAATATACTGTCGTGAAACGGTCTCTCCGAGATCGGTGGCGGCGAGCGACGTCGCACTGGGGTCTCCGCTGTCACCCGTCGCCTCGCCGTCGACCGCCAGCAGCTCCATCTCGCCTAACTCCTCGGTGACGCTGTCGACCACCCCGGAGAGGTCGACGTCGGGCGATTGATGCGCGAAGAACGTCGCGTCCAGGAGGTCGAGCACGCTCGCGGTCGAGTCGGCGAATCCCGAGGCGACGACCGAGAGGACGTGCGTGCGGAGCGCCTCTCTCGCGGTCAGTTGCGATTCGACCGCCTCGGGCCCGGCGTCGACGTAGCGGTCCCAGAGTTCTTCGGCCGTGTGGGGCTCGCCGATCAGGACCGCTTCGCCGTAGGGGTCGAGGTGGGGCCTCCCGGCGCGTCCGCACATCTGATGGACTTCGAGCACCGGTAGATTCGACATCTCCTCGCCGGTGTAGCGTTCGAGATCGCGCACGACGACGCGACGCGCGGGCACGTTGACGCCAGCCGCGAGCGTCGGCGTCGCACACAGTACCCCGAGTTCGCGCTCTCGGAACCCGCGCTCGACGAGCGCGCGGTGCTCGCTCACTAACCCGGCGTGGTGGAACGCGACGCCCGATTCGGCCGCCGCCGCCAGGCGTCGCCCGGTCGACGTGCCGTCGACCTCCCGGATCCGCGCCGCGAGGTCGGTCGCAGCCGACTCATCGATCCCGAAGTCCTCCTCCGAGAGACGCACCGCCAGCGACTCCGCCTCGCTGCGTGAGCGAACGAACGCGAGACACTGCCCGCCCGAGTCGATGGCGTCGGCGACGAGTTCGGCGGTCGCTTCGGTGTCCCGGTCCGCGTTCGAACCGACGTCGCCGACGTCCACGTCGAGCGTCGACCCGTCGTCGAAGCTGACGTCCTTACCATCGTAGACCCCGGTCCGGAGCGAGACGGGTCGCCACGTCGACTCCACGAGCGCCGCGTCGAGCCACGACGCGATGTCCGCGGGGTTGTCGACGGTCGCCGAGAGCGCGACGATCTGGACGCCCGGCGCGCGACGCTGGAGCGTCGCGAGCGTGACTTCCAGCGTCGGGCCGCGACGCTCCTGGCCGAGCAGATGTACCTCGTCGACGACGACGCAGGCGAGGTCTTCGATCCACGACGCGCCGTTTCTGATCGCGGAATCGACCTTTTCAGCGGTGGCGACGACGATATCTTCCCCGCCGAGCTCCTCGGCCGGGGAATCGAAATCGCCGGTCGAGATGCCGACGCTGACGCCCGGAAGCGCCGCGAACGACTCGTACTTCTCGCGGGCGAGCGCGCGCAGGGGCACGGCGTACAGCGCTGGCCCGTCCGCGGTCAACATCGCCAGCTCCGCGATCAGCGTCTTGCCCGACGCCGTCGGGATCGCCGCGACGACGTTTTCCCCGTCGGTGATTCCGGCGTCGACGGCCGCCGCCTGCGGCGGGTAGAGCTCCTCGATCCCCGACGCGCGGTAGTGCTCGCGAACGGCCGCGGAGACGGGGAGGTCGCTGACGTGCACATCTGCGTGTGGCGGCGTCAACGTATAAAAACTCGCGGGCGCAGATTCCATCGGTCCGAGAAGCAGCCGAAGTCCCGGGTTTTATTACTTATGAATATTAGCTAGTAGTACACAGATGTTGGACGAGTTCTTCGGGAGTGACCGCGAATGAGCGCGGTGCAGCGCCTTCGGGAATACAGCGGTGAGATGGGTCCCTCGTGGGTGGCCGGTGCCATCGCGGCCGGACCGGCGACGATGGCGACACTGATCACGGCCGGAGCGGGGTACGGGTACGACCTCCTGTGGGTTGTGGTCCTCTCGGCGGTCGCGGGGGCGCTCGCGCAGTACCTCGCGATGCGCCTCGGATTGCTCACCGAGCGGGGCATCGTCAACGTCGTCGAGGACTACCTCGGGGAGCGGTGGGCGTGGCTCCTCGTCGTCGACGTGGTCCTCGCCGCGGGCGTCGCCCAACTCGTCATTATGAACACGCTCGCGAGTGTTTCGGCGACGATTACAGGGGTCGACGCTCGGGTCTGGGGCGCGCTCTGGGCGGTCGTGCTCGCGCTGGGTCTGGCGGGGCGCGGCTACGACCTGCTGGAGACGCTGGCGAAAGTCCTCGTCGCGCTCGTCGTGTTGGCGTTCGTCGCCTCGCTAGCCGTCGTGCCGATCGATCCATGGGCCGCCGCGGGCGGATTCGTTCCGACCCTTCCCGGCGGGACTGCGCTGGTGGCCGCGGGCATTCTCGGCGGTGCGGTCCACGTCACGCTCATCACGATGCATTCCTACACGATGCGGGCCCGCGGTTGGTCCGAACGGGAGTACGGGCTCGCGACGTTCGACGTGGCCGCGTCGATGCTCGTCGCCTTCGGCGTCTACAGCGTCGCCATCTTCCTCGTCGCCGCCAGCGTACTCACGGACCCGAACCTGAGCACCGTCGCGGCGGCGGAGGCGCTCGGTCCGCTCGTCGGCGAGCACGCGAGGTGGCTCTTCCTCCTGGGTCTCGGCGGCGCGGCGGTCTCGACGCTCGGCGGCAACACGATCGTTCCGCCGTTCGTCCTGGCGGACAAACTGGGCTGGGGGACGACGGTCGAAGACGCGCGGTACCGCGCGTTGCTCGCGGCGGTCGCGCTCCTGTCGGGATTCGGCGCGGTCATCGGCGGACAGGTGCTCGGCCAGCTCGTGCTCGTGCTGGCGCTGGGAACCGTCGGGACGCCCTTCGCCATCGCCCTCGTGATCTACCTCCTCAACTCTGCCGCGGTGTCGCGACCGCCCGCGACGCTCGGAAACGTCGGTGGCGTCGCGCTCCTCGCGGTTTCGGGGGCGCTCGCGGCCAACTTCGTACGCGAACAACTCGCTGGGGGGGTCACGGCTCTCTCGGGGGCCGTCTTGGGGTTCGCGCTTCTCCTCGGGATCGCGACCGCGGCGTTGTTCGCGAGGTACGCCCGCGAGCGACTCGGAGGGCGCTCGTCGTCACCCGAGTGGGCCGACTGAGATGACCGAACTGCCGTTCCCGCTCTCCGGTCGGACACTCGTGACCGGGCCCTCGAACGCGGGGAAGACCCGGACGACCGTGCGGGCGCTCGACAGGTGGACGACCGACCGGGGAACCGACGGCATCGTCGCGCTCGACTTCGCCCCGGAGATCGAGCGCGATGGGGTGTTGCTGGGCGGTCGGCTCACGCGGTTCACCGATGTGCCGGAGGCCGTCTGGTACGGTTCGATCGAGGCCCACGCGCCACGGGCCACCGGGGAGACGACGGCCGAAACGCTCGCGCTCGCAACCGAGAACGCGCGTCGATCGCGAGCGGTCATCGAGTCGGCCCCGACCGGCCCGCGAGCCGTCTTCGTCAACGACGCGACGATCCCGTTTCAGGCCGGTGACGAACTCGACGCCGCGGCGCTCTTCGAGTACTGTGCGGGTGCGGAAGTCGTCGTCTGCAACGCCTTCGAGGGCGGGGAACTCGGGAGCGACGACCCCGTCTCCCGGAACGAGCGGACGACGCTGAAACGTCTCCGAGCGTGGACCGACCACCTCGTCGAACTGTAACCGAGCGACACTGTCTCCTCGACTTTAGCGTTATCCGTGTCGAACCGATCCCCACCCTGAATATTAGTTAGTTGTATACATTAGTTATAACACGCCGGACCGAATACTCCCGGCAGAGATGGACTTCAGCGAGTACCTCGTGGACATCGAGGATGACCTCTGGAAAGCGCAGTTCGAGCATCCCTTCGTCCGCGAGTTGGCGGCCGGAACTCTCGATGAGTCGGCGTTTCGCACGTGGCTCGAACAGGACTACCGCTACCTGCTCGATTACGCGCGGACCTTCGCGATTCTCGGGACGAAAGCGAACGGAGAATCGACGATGGGGCGCTGCTTCGAGGTCGCGACACGGGTCGTTGGCGAGGAGATGGATCTCCACCGATCGTTCGCCGCCGAATACGGACTTTCACCGGAGGAGTTGGCCGGGGCTCGGAAGACTCCCACTTGCGAGGCGTACACGAACTTCCTGCTACGGACTGCGCGGGAGCGGCCGTTCCCCGTCGGCGTGGCGGCGGTTTACCCCTGCGGACAAGGCTACTTGGACGTCGCAGCTGAGATGGCCGCTCGAGCGGACGGCGAGCACCGTTACACGCCGTTCATCGAGAAGTACACGAGCGATGCGTTCCGCGAGTCGGTCGCTTGGATGCGGGAGGTAGTCGACCACTGCGCGGAGACGCACCCGTCGCTCCGAGCGGAGATGGAGTCGGCGTTCCGACGGAGCGCCGAACTCGAATACGCATTCTGGGAGATGTCCTATACGGAGGAGCGGTGGCCGCACGAGGAGGATGATGCGGATCGATCGAAGCGGACCGCCGGGGAGGTGTGCTGAGTGTTCGTCCCGGGGCCTCGGTTGGGCGAGTCGCGTTCGACGACCGCGAAGTTTCACGGACTGCTACCGGAATGCCCGAAATCGGGCTCGAAAGTGCGGTCGGAGGTCCAACGATGACCGGTCGGGACGTCGCGCTGACGATCGCGGGATCTGACAGCGGTGGGGGCGCGGGGGTGCAGGCGGATCTCAAGACGATGGAGGCGCTCGGTGTCTTCGGCACCAGCGCCCTCACCGGCGTCACCGCGCAGAACACGCAAGGCGTCGCGGCCATCGAAACCGTCTCGACGGGCGTAGTGGAGGCGCAGATCCGCGCGGTCGTCGACGATTTCGACGTGGGAGCCGCGAAGACGGGAATGCTCGGCTCGGCGGAGATCATCGAGACGGTCGCGGACTCCCTCGCCGACTGCGACTTCCCGCTCGTCGTCGATCCCGTGATGGTCGCACAGAGCGGCGATCGGCTCCTCGCCGCCGAAGCGGAGGAGACGATCAGAGAGACGCTGCTCCCAGAAGCGACCCTCGTCACGCCGAACCTCCCGGAAGCGGAAGTTCTCACGGGAGAGACGATTACGGACGAGCAGGGGATGCGCGCGGCCGCCGAGGCGTTGGTTGAAACGGGACCCGATGCCGCCCTCGTAACCGGCGGCCACCTCGCGGACGAGAAACTCGTGGACGTGCTCTACGCCGACGGCGAGGTAGGGACGTTCCGGAAGCCGCGTCGCGACACGGCGAACACCCACGGGAGCGGCTGTACTCTCTCGTCGGCGGTGGCAGCGAGCCTCGCCGCGGGAGCGGAACTCGACGCGGCGGTCGACCGGGCCGAAGCCGTCATCGATCGCGCGGTCCGGTACGGGCTGGACGTCGGCGGGGGCGACGGACCAGTCCATCACTCGGCGGGGCTCCACAACGGTGCGGCCCGGTACGACGCGGTCGCAGCCGTCCGTGAGGTCGTCGGATCGCTGCGGGAGGGCGACATCTCCGCGCTCGTCCCCGAAGTCGGCTTGAACGTCGCCGTCGCAACGCCGTACGCGATGGGAGCCGAGGAGGTCGCCGCCGTGGAGGGGCGGCTCCACCGGACCAGCGACGGGATCGCCACGGCGGGTGGCGCGCGGCTCGGGGCATCGAGTCACGTCGCGCGGCTTCTGCTCGCGGCGCGGGCGTACGATCCCGCGGTCACCGCCGCGGCTAACGTGAGACTGGATGACTGCGTCGCCGCGGCCGTCGGTGACCGCTTCGATGCCGTCGAAGTGGATCGCAGGAGCGAACCCGGGGCCGATCCGACGGAGAAGCGCGAGGGGGACACGATGTCATGGACGGTCGAGCGGGCGATGGACGGACGGGAATCAGTTCCCGACGCGGTCTTCGACCGCGGTGCCCGCGGGAAGGAGGCGATGTGTCGACTGTTCGCCGGTTCGGCGGACGAACTCCGAAATCGACTGCTCGAACTGAGTGAGGCGGTCGACCCCGCGACGTAGTCTCGTCGGACCACCACGCGACGTAGTGCCGTCGGACTACTCGTCTGCGGCCTCGCGTTCGGCGATAAGGCGCGCGGCCAACGCCGTCCAGTCGTCGCCGAGGATTTCGACGCCGACGATGACCGCGCGCGCGGCGTAGGAGAGCACGATCCCGGCGAAGACTCCCGTGAGTCCGAAGCCGAGCGTGACCGCGAGTAGGTACGACGAGCCGAGGAGAAACACGTACGAGCCGACGACGCCCGCGTAGAACGGCGTTCGCGTGTCGCCCGCGCCCTTCAGCGCGCCCGAGAAGGGGAAATACAGCCCGATGAACGCCATCGAGAGCGCGAAGGTGCGGTTGAAGTCGGTCGCGTAGCCGATCGTCGCCGCGTCGCGGGTGAAAAGCGTCGCCAGCGGCTCCGCGGCGACGAACAGCAGCACGCCGATCGCGCCGAGCGTCCCGAGACTGAACAGGGAGATGACGCTTGCCGTCTCGCGCGCCTCCGCCGGGCGTCCGGCACCCAACTCCTGTCCGACGAGGACGCTCGCGACGGTTCGGAACGCACGGAAGAACGGCGCGGTGAACTGCTGGTAGATCCGATTGGCGATGTGATAGGCGGCGTTGGCCTCAGTACCGAACAGGAGGACGAGCGAGTTGAACGGGAAGTTCGCGACCTCGGTGCTCAGCCCGCCGACGATGTCGGGAACGCTCACTTCGAGCAGCTGCCTGGCGAGGAGGGTTCCTCTGGGCCACACGAGCGACACCGCCGTTCGACCGCTGAGAAAGACGCCGACGACGAGGACGGCTTCCACCGTCCGCCCGACGGCCGTGGCGATGCCGACGCCGACGATTCCCAGCCGAGGTGCACCGGCCAACCCGAGACCGAGCGCGATCGACAGCAGGATGTTGAGCCCGGTCGCCCCGCCGTTGATCAGCATCGGCGTTCGGGTGTCGCCGGTCCCCTGCAGTGCACGCGCGCCGACGAAGCCCACGATACGCATCGGCGCGGCGGCGAACACGATCGTCAGGTAGCGGCCTCCCTCGCGAGCGACGTCGGCCTCGGCCCCGAGCAGGCCGATCAATCCCCGGCTGAACAGCAGCCCAACGATTACCAGCGGAATCCCGCAAAGCGCACCGATGAGCAGCGCCTGCGTGACTGCGCGGTCCCGCGTGACGTCGTCACCGCGTCCGGTCTCCTGACTGGAGAGCGCGATCGCGCCGCTCCCGAGTCCCATACCGATCCGGAGGGGGATGCGCGAGTAGAGATCCGCGAGGCCGATCGCCGCGACGGCGACCGGCGAGAAGAAGCCGGTGACCAGGATATCGACCGTCCGCATCAGCGTGTTGAGCGTCTGCTGGACGGCGACCGGCCACCCGAGGTCGAAGGTCCGTCGCCAGACGGAGCGGGCGCGTTCGCTGGGAAGGGAAACCAACGGCTGAGAGGTGGAATCCACGGACGAAATAGCTTGTGTCGGCACGTTCGGCAGCTTGTGCCAGCGCGTGCGGCGTCGCCGACTTACAGGTAGCCGTGTTCGGCGAGGCGTTCGACCGCCTCCCGAAGCCGCTCCTCGCTGGCGGCGTAGGAGATCCGTGCGTAGCCGGGCGAGCCGAACGCTGACCCGGGAACGGTCGCGACGTGGGCGTCCTCGATCGCGCCCGCGCACCACTCCTGATCGTTTTCATCGACGGGCAGCATCATGTAGAACGCCCCGTCGCCCACGGGGACGTCGACGTCGTGCTCGGCGAACAGCTCCGAGAGCATATCGCGGCGCGCGCGGAACGCGTCGCGCATCTCCGTGACCGCCTCGTCGGTGTTTTCGATCGCCTCGACTCCGGCGTGCTGGACGAAGTTCACGGCGCAGGAGACCGAATGCGAGTGCAGCTTCGCGGCCTGCGAGACCAGCGATTCGGGCGCGTGGAGGTAGCCGAGCCGCCAGCCGGTCATCGAGTAGGCCTTCGAGAAGCCGTTGATTGTGACCGTTCTGTCCTCCATCCCCTCCAGCGAGCCGAGGCTCGTGGGCTCGACGCCGTAGGTGATCTCCTGGTAGATCTCGTCTGAGATGACGGTGATGTCGTGCTGGACGGCGAGGTCGCGGACGCCTTCCAGCGCCGCGTCGGAGTAGACTGCGCCGGTCGGGTTCGACGGGGAGTTGACGACGAGCAGTTCCGTGTCGTCGGAGACGGCGTCCGCAAGGTCGTCGAGCGCGGGTTCGAGTTGGAAGTCGTAGGGCGCGAGGTCGACGCGGTTGAGCGACCCGCCCGAGAGCTTCACCATCGCCTCGTAGGAGACCCACGCGGGGTCGAGTAAGGCGACCTCGTCTCCGTCATCAATCAACGTCTGGATCGTCTCGAAGAGCGCCTGCTTCGCGCCGGGCGTGACGATCACCTCGTCGCTCTCCGCGTCGACGCCGTCGTCGCGGAGCTTCGCGGCGATCGCTTCCTTGAGCGCCGGGATCCCGTTCGACGAGGTGTATCCCGTGTGCCCGGCGTCCATCGCGTTTTTCCCGGCCTCGACGATGTTCTCGGGCGTCGGGAAGTCGGGCGCGCCGACCGAGAGGTCGACGACGTCGACGCCTTCCGCTTCCAGTTCGCTCGCCTTGTTGCTGATCGCCAGCGTCGCGCTCGGTTCGACCCGTTCGACGCGGTCCGCGAAGTCGAAACTCATACTAACGTCTCCACCATATCAACCGCGGCGTTTACCGCTTCCGCACCTTTCTCGACTCGCTCCCGCGCTTCGGCCCCGCTCTGTCCTGGGCCGGAGACGCCGAACGTGACTGGAACGTCGCGGTCCAAGCTGACTTCCGTGAGCGATTTCGCCGTCGCGTCGGCGATGACGCGGTCGTGGTCCGTGTCGCCGGTGACGATCGCGCCGACGACCGACACGGCGTCGACGTCGTCGCGCCGCGCGAGCCGGTCCGCCGCCAGCGGCGAGTCGTACGCGCCGGGCACCGACAGTTCCGCTGCGATCTCGACGTTTCGTTCCGCGGCGGCCTCCCGCGCCGCCGCCGCCATCCGATCGGTGACCGAGGCGTTGAATTCGGCCACCACTAATCCGAGCGTTACCATACCGATGCGGTTCCGCGGGGACGTCAAAGAGGTATCGGCACAGGATCGCGGCGAGCACAAGCGGTTTCGCAGTTGAGACGTTGAGCGATTTCGGAGCTCCCCAGCGATTCCTGACGGTCGAGATCAAACACAAGAGTTGTAACGAACAGGAGAGCACGTATCACCAATGAGCCCTGACGAGGGCCCCTGCGAGGCCGACGGCGATCCCTCCCCCGACGAGCGTCGCGTTCCCGACCCGGTCGGAAGCGGCGATTCCGAGCCCGAATCCGCCGAGAGCGACGGTGAATCGTCCACTCGCGTCGATGGCGACGATTCGTCTTCTCACATCGATGGCGACGAGCCGTCTACCCGCGTCAACAGCGACGAATCGTCCACTCATCTCGAACGCGATGACGAGGTGGCGGACCGACGCCGCGCGCTGTTCGGCGTCCTGGGATTCACCGTCGTCGCGCTCGCACTCCGACTCGTCGCGCTCGGCGGCCGGATCTTCCACTGGGACGAGGGCCGCGTCGGCTACTGGATCCTCCGGTATCACGAGACCGGCGTGCACACCTATCGACCGATCGTTCACGGGCCGTTCCTCCCGATCGTCAACGACTGGCTGTTCGTCCTGCTCCCGGTCACGGATTTCACGGCTCGCCTCCCGGTCGCGCTCGTCGGCGGGCTGTTTCCGCTGGCGGCGTGGCTGTTCCGCGAGCGGCTTCGCGACGCCGAGCTCGTCGCGCTCGCGGCGGTGCTCGCGCTGAATCCGCTGGTCGTTTACTACTCGCGGTTTATGCGCAACGACGTCCTCGTGGCGGCGTTTTCCGTCGTCGCGCTCGGGTTCGTCGTCCGCGGCTTCGACACCGGTCGACTCCGGTACGCGTTCCCCGCGACCGCGGCCCTCGCGCTCGCTTTCACGACGAAAGCGAACGCCCTGCTGTACGTGCTCTGCTTCCTGGGTGCGGGCGCGCTGCTCGCGGATCATCGGCTGCTCGGCGCGCGGGCCCGCGGGGAATCGGGACGTAGCGTCTTCACCCGGTGGCGCGCGTCTCTCGGCGCGCGACTCGCGGCGCACGGATCGACGCCGCGGGCCTCGCTCGTGCGTGTCGCTTCGACGGCCGTCGGGGCGGTCGCACTCTTTCTCGCAATCACCGTGTTCTTCTATGCGCCGCGACCGGATCTCTGGCAGGCGTTCGCGAATCCGGCGCAGCTTCCGGACGTCCTCAACGCCGGGACCGTCGGCGCGGCCGAGAAGCTCACCGAGACGTGGGGCGGCGGCGGTCATCAGGACCACCCGTACCTCCCCTACCTCTCCGACCTCGGAGAGACGCTGGTCTACGGCGCTCCGGCGCTCCTGGCGTTCGGCCTGCTGGGGATCGTCGCGGATCGCTACGGACTCTACGGCGACGGCCCGCGGGAGCCGGTCACGTTCGCGACGTACTGGGCGATCGCGTCGCTCTTCGGCTATCCGATCGCGACCGACATTCAGGCCCCGTGGGCCGCGGTCCACGTCGTCGTGCCGCTGGCCGTTCCGGCGGCCGTCGGGATCGCGTTCGTCGTCGACTCCGCGCGCGACGCGCTGGAGACGGGCGACGCTGTGAGCGTCGGACTCGCCGCGCTCATCCTGCTCTCGGCAGTCGGCGGCGTCGCGGGGGCGAACGCCGCGTACTTCAATTCCGCCGATGAGGCCGACAAGCAGGTACTCCAGTGGGCGCAGCCGGAGAACGCGCTGAAACCGACGATGGAGGTCGTCGGCGAGGTCGCAGCCGCCAACGACGAGGGGGCGGACGTGCTGTTCGTCGGGACGCGAGCACCCGGAAGCGACGAGACGCTGTTCTACGTGCGCGACGAGTCCTCGTTAGCGACCGCGCCGCCGGGCGGGCCCGCGTGGCACGACCGACTGCCGCTGCCGTGGTATCTCGAACGCGCCGATGCGAACGTCACCAGTTCGTCGCCCGACGCCGACCTCGGGGAGACGCTCTCGGACCCGCCGCCAGTCGTGATCGCGAAGGACCACGACCGCGACGCCGTCTCCCGGGAGCTCTCCGGATACGCCGCCTTCGAGCACAAGTTCCGCCTCTGGGGCGACAACGTCGTCGTGTTCGTCGAGCGTGAAGAACTGCAGCGCGTCGCGCCGGAGTACGCGCCGGACGGACCGTCGAACCCGGATACGTAAGCGGCGGACGACCTTCCGCGGCTGGCAGTTCGCATTCACCCTCGCAGACGCGGTTCGCATTCAACTCCGCAGACGGCAGTCCGTGTTCAGTACACACTACCAATTACGCACGTGTGTGTATATTCGGCGGTGGGATTCGGCAACCTTTATTCAGTATCGTCCAGTACGGTCGCCCGTGACCGTCACCGTACCCGGACCCACGCTCGGCGTCGTCGGCGGCGGCCAACTCGGTCGGATGCTCGCCGAGGCGGCCGCCCCGCTCGGCGTCGAGGTGATCGTTCTCGATCCGACGCCCGAGTGTCCCGCCTCGCCGGTCGCCCGCGATCAGATCGTCGGCGACTTCGACGACCCCGAGGCGTTTCGCGAACTCGCCTCGCGCGTCGACGCGCTGACGTTCGAGATCGAACTCGCCGATTCGGCGCTGTTAGACGAGGTCGCCGACGAGTTCGACCTCTCCGTGAACCCCGCGCCGTCGACGCTCGAAACCATCGAGGACAAGCTCGTGCAGAAGCGCGCGCTCGAAGACGCTGGCGTTCCGATCCCGCCGTTCCGACGGGTCGACGACGCCGACGACCTCAGAGACGCGTTGGCGGCGTTCGGTTCCGTGATGCTGAAAGCCCGCACCGGCGGCTACGACGGCCGCGGTAACGTCCCCGTTACGGATCCCGACGACGCGGACGAGGCGATAGAGGAGATCGGCGGCCCCGCGATGGCCGAGACGTTCGTCGACTTCGAGCGGGAGCTGTCGGTGATCGCCGTGCAGGGAGACGGCGACGTCCGGACGTTCCCCGCGGGCGAGAACGTCCACGAGGCGGAGATCCTCCGAGAGACGATCCTGCCCGCGCGCACGACAGACGCAGTACTGCAGCGAGCCGAGGACGTCGCCCGCGACGTCCTCTCGACGCTCTCCGGGCGCGGCGTCTTCGGGATCGAGCTATTCGAGACCGGAGACGGAGAGATCCTGGTCAACGAGATCGCCCCGCGTCCGCACAACTCCGGACACTGGACGATCGAAGGCGCGCGCACCTCCCAGTTCGAACAGCACGTCCGCGCCGTCCTCGGGTGGCCGCTGGGTTCGACCCGACTCCGCTGTCCGACCGTGATGGCGAACGTGCTCGGCACCGTCGAAAAGACGCAGCCAGCGCGACTCGGAAACGTCGAGGCCGTCCTGGAAGATCCGGACGCCTCGCTGCACTGGTACGGCAAAGACGAGGTGCGCCCGCTGCGGAAGATGGGCCACCTCACGCTGACCGGTGACGGCGAGAGAAGCGACGGCGCGCCCGTCGATGTCGACGATCTCCTCGTGCACGCGAGAGAAACCAGAGATGCGTTGACGTTCGAATGACTCAGAGACGCGTCGACGTCCGAATGACTGATCGTCGGGAGCGGGCGATCCGCGCGACCACCGCTCGTTTTGGGCGGCCGCCACAAAGGAGACAGTGATGACCGACTACACGCCAGACGACGAGAGCGACGTGACCGTACAGGACCTGATCGATCGACTCCGCGCGGAAGCCGACGCCGACATCGATCCCGAGACGACGCCCGACGTCGGGATCATTATGGGTTCGGACTCGGACCTCGACGTGATGTCCGGCGCGCACGAGGCGCTCGCGGAACTCGGTTTCGACGAACAGACCGACTTCCACGACGCGCCCGACGCGCGCTTCACCTACGAGACGTACGTCGTCTCCGCGCACCGGACGCCGGAGCTGATGTACGCGTACGGCGAGACCACCGAAGCGCGCGGCCTGGACGTCGTGATCGCGGGCGCGGGCGGGAAGTCAGCCGATCTACCGAATATGACCGCCTCGATCGCGTATCCGATTCCGGTCGTCGGCGTGCCGGTGCAGGAGAAGTCCGTCGACTCCGTGATCGGGATGCCGACCGGCGCGCCGATCGTCGCCGTCGACGCGGGCAAGTCGTTCAACGCGGCGCTGTCCGCCGCACAGATTCTCTCTCGCGAGCACGACGAACTGCGCGAGCGGCTCGTCGAGTATCACGAGTCGCTCGTCGGGCGGGTCGCTCGCGACTCCCGCGACCTCCACGACCTCGGCGTCGATTCGTATGTGGAAAGCCGAAACGAGGAGTAGGCGGCGGCTTCGGCCCCCGCGACTCTCTCCGCGGTATAAATCAACGCTTATGGGGGGGCGCTTCTAACCCTCGAACGTCAGGGAGACTACGGAATGAGTGAATGGATAGCAATCGGGGCCCTTGGGCTCGTCGCCGTCGGAATCCCGCTCGGGATGATGGCGGTTTCGGCGATACTTCGCCCGTCGGTTCCCGAACAAGGTAAACGCGCCACCTACGAGAGCGGTGAGATACCGACCGGCACGGCGCGCGTCCAGTTTAACATCCAGTACTACATGGTCGCGCTGTTGTTCGTCGTGTTCGACGTCGAAACCGTTCTCATCTTCCCGTGGGCCGTGATCTATCGGCCCGCACTGGACCAGGGCGTTGCCCTCTCGACGGTCCTGCTGCCGATGCTCGCATTCGTCGGCGTGCTCGTCGTCGGACTGGTCTGGGCGTGGCGCAACGGCGCAGTCGAGTGGGTCAAAAGCCCGCTGGCGAACCGCCGGAAGACGGAGAGAAACGCATGAGTAGCGAACGAGATACACCATTCGTCACGGACGACACGCAGGTACAGACCGAGACGCGGGACGCCCGAATGACGGGCGCCGGTGCGGACAACCGGTTCAACTCGAAACTTCGGGAGGCGTTCGGCTCTTCGCCGTTCATCCTCACGAAGTTCGACAACTTCATGAACTGGGTCCGCGGTTCCTCGATGTTTATGCTGCAGTTCGGAATCGCCTGCTGCAGCATCGAGATGATGCACACCTACTCGGTGAAGCACGACCTCGACCGGTTCGCGGCCGGGGTTCCCCGTGCATCGCCGCGGCAGGCGGACGTCATCATCGTCCCCGGGACGATCGTCTCGAAGTTCGCCCCGCGGATGAAGCGCGTCTACGACCAGATGCCCGAGCCGAAGTTCGTCGTCGGGATGGGCTCCTGTACGATTTCGGGCGGCCCGTTCCAGGAGGGCTATAACGTCATCAAGGGCGCAGAGGAGGTCATCCCCGTGGACATCCACGTCCCCGGCTGTCCCCCGCGTCCTGAAGCGCTCATCTACGGCGTCGCGAAGCTGCAGCAGCGCATCGCCGAAGGCGAGTCGAGCCCGGTGACGGTGAAGCCGTACGAACTCGAACAGTTCAACGACCTCGAACAGGACGAGATCGTCGACAAACTCGCCGAGCAGATCGACGAGGACGACCTCGTGATGCGATACAACTGGGCTGATTCGCCATGAGCCTCGAAGAGCCGACCCCCGAAGACGGTGCGGTCGAAGTGCTACCGACCGAGGGCGACGAGATCGCCGACCTCCTCGGCGACCTCGTCGTCGATCGCGAGGAGCACGTCAACGCGCCCGGGTTCGTCATCCGACCCGACACGGTGCAGGAGACGCTCACCCGCCTCCGCGATGAGGCCGGGTTCGACCACCTCTCCTGCGTCACCGCCGAGGAGCGCGAGGATCGCTACGAATCGATCTACCACCTCACCAGCTTCGACGACCGACAGCGCGAAGTGAGCGTCATCGTCCCGACGGCGAAGGACGACCCCGTCAGCGAGTCCGCCGAACCGGTGTTCCGGACGGCCGACTGGCACGAGCGGGAGGCCTACGACCTGATCGGCATCGACTACGACGACCACCCCGATCTCCGTCGGATCCTCCTGCCGGACACGTGGCAGGGCCACCCGCTCTCGCAGAACTACGATCAGGACCGACCGCAGATCGTCACGCTCAAAGAGTGGGAGAACCCGCTCGCCGAGGACCACCGCGAGGACGAGGGCGACACGATGTACGTCAACATCGGACCGCACCACCCCGCGACCCACGGCGTGCTCCACGTCAAGACGGTCCTCGACGGCGAGCAGGTCGCCGACGTCGACCCCGACATCGGCTATCTCCACCGCTGCGAGGAGCAGATGTGTCAGACGAAGACGTACCGCCACCAGATAATGCCGTACCCGGACCGCTGGGACTACGCGTCGTCGGGGCTCCTCAACGAGTGGGCGTACGCCCGCGCGGCCGAGGATCTCAACGATATCGAGGTTCCGGAGTACGCGCAGATCATCCGGACGATGGGCGCGGAACTCTGTCGCATCTGTTCGCATATGCTCGCCGTCGGAACCTTCGCTCTCGACGTCTACGGCGACTTCACGGCGATCTTTATGTACGCGATGCGCGACCGAGAGAAGACCCAGAACATCCTCGAAGATCTCACCGGCCAGCGGATGATGTTCAACTACTTCCGGCTGGGCGGCGTCGTCTGGGACCTCCCCGAGCCCCGCGACGAGTTCTTCGAGCTGATCCGCGACTTCCTGGACGACCTTCCGGAAGCTGTCGAGGAGTACCACGACCTCATCACGTCCAACGAGATCCTGCAGTCGCGGACGATCGACACGGGCGTCCTCCCGCCGGAGGTCGCGAAGTCCTACGGCGCGACGGGCCCCGTCGCGCGCGGCTCCGGCATCGACTACGACCTCCGACGCGACGACCCCTACGGCTACTACGACGAACTGGAGTGGGACGTCATCACCGAGGACGGCTGCGACAATTTCAGTCGCCTGCTCGTTCGGATGCGAGAGGTCGAAGAGTCCGCGAAGATCATCGAGCAGTGCGTCGACCTGCTCGAAGACTGGCCCGAAGAGGAGCGGAACATCCAGGCGAACGTGCCGCGGACCCTCCGCCCAGACGATGACAAAGAGATCTACCGCGCCGTCGAGGGCGCGAAGGGCGAACTCGGCATCTACATCCGCGCGGACGGCACCGAGAAGCCCGGCCGGTTCAAGATCCGCAGTCCGTGCTTCTCGAACCTGCAGACGCTGCCCGAGATGAGTAACGGCGAGTACATCCCGGACATGGTCGCGTCGCTCGGGAGCCTCGACATCGTACTCGGTGAGGTGGACCGGTGATGCTGCCGCTGCAATCGGAGATACTTCTCCCCGAGCGAATCGCCGGACTCCTCGGGCTCTCCGGGACGGTCGGACAGATCGTCGGCGGTCTGCTCGGCGCGTTCCTGATCGCGAATCTCCTCTTGGTACAGACGGCTATCGCCGGTCCGTGGGCCAAGCGGAAGATCACCGCGGCGTTCACGGATCGAATCGCGGTCAACCGCGTCGGTCCATTCGGCCTCGCCGTGATCATCGCCGACGCCGTCCGACTGCTCTCGAAAGAGCTCATCATTCCGGAGGGCGTCGACCGACCCGCGTACGACCTCGGCCCGCTTCTCGTTCCGTTCTCGGCGCTGCTCGGCTTCGCCGTGATTCCGATGGGCAACGGCATCCACCTCGCCGACCCCGAAACCGGCGCGGTGTTCGCGTTCGCGGCCTCGTCGATCGCGTCGCTCGGACTCGTGATGATGGGCTACGCGTCGAACAACAAGTACTCGCTCATCGGCGGCCTGCGCGCGATCGCATCGAACATCGCCTACGAGATCCCGCTCATCGTCACCGCGGCGTCGGTGATCATCTTCACCGGCACGCTACAGATGAGCGAGATCGTCGCCCAGCAGACCGAACCGCTGCTGACGATCGCGGGAGTCACGGTTCCCCAGTGGTTCGCGTTCGTCAACCCGTTCGCGTTCGTGCTGTTCGTGGTCGCGAACCTCGCGGAAGTCGGTCGCAACCCCTTCGACGTGCCGGAAGCGCCGACCGAGATCGTCGCCGGGTATCAGACCGAGTACTCCTCGGTCTACTTCGTGCTCATTTACCTCGGCGAGTTCATCCACATCTTCCTCGGCGGCGCGCTGGCGGCGACGCTGTTCCTCGGCGGTCCGGCCGGACCGGTCCTGCCGGGATTCGTGTGGTTCCTGATCAAGATCTGGGGATTCTACCTGTTCACCCAGTGGGCGCGCTCGGCGATCCCCCGCCTCCGCATCGATCAGTTCCTCGATGTCGGCTGGAAGGGGATGCTCGTGCTCTCCTTTGCGAACTTGGTGCTCACGGCCGTAATCGTGGGAGTGATAGCATGATCGGCGTACTCAAATCGATGGCGACGACGATGAAGCACGCACTGGACGGCGAGACGTTCACGGTCGAGTACCCGGACGTCGCACCCGAAGTGAGCCCGCGGTTCCGCGGGGTCCACAAGTTCAGCCAGGAGCGCTGTATCTGGTGTCGACAGTGCGAGAACGTCTGTCCGAACGACACGATCCAGATCGTTCAGGACGACCAGCGCAACGGCGAGCAGTACAACCTCCACATCGGGCAGTGCATCTACTGCCGACTCTGCGAGGAGGTCTGCCCCGTCGACGCAATCCTGCTCACGCAGAACTTCGAGTTCGTCGCCGACACGAAAGACGACTTCGTCTACAACAAAGAGCAGCTGAAGAACGTCCCGTGGTACAAGGATATCGACCCGCTCAACTCCCGCGAACCCGACCGCGGCGCGTGGATCGGCGAGGGAGAGGGCGAGGTGGACTACCAGTGAGGTGACCGCTCACAGAGAGCGGGACAGACTGCCGATCAAAGTCCGTTCGGCCGGGATGATCCCGGGCGCGGACTTCTCGAAATCTTCAAAGGGATACCTCAAGGAGACACACACAATGGTTTATGAGACCATCGCGTTCGCGCTGTTCGCCCTCGTGACCGTGGGCTGCAGCCTGGGCGTCGTCCTCGTGCGGGACATCTGGCACTCCGCACTCCTACTCGGGGGCGCGCTCTTGAGCGTCGCGGTGCATTACGTGATGTTGCAGGCGGAGTTTCTCGCCGCAATGCAGATCCTCGTCTACGTCGGCGGGGTTCTCATCCTCATCACGTTCGCCGTGATGCTGACGCGTACACAACCGGAGGTGAGTAACACATGACTACGAAACCCGAGTTGAAACTGGGCTCGCATCTCGTTCCCGGACTCGCCGCGGCGGCGCTGTTCGTCGTGATGGCGGCTGCGATCCTGTCGGCGTCGATGCCGGAGCCGCAGGGGTTCGCGGACGGTGCGAACATCACGGCCAGCATCGGCTACGCGATGTTCAACTTGGAGCTCGGAGACGTCGCCGGGGAGAGCTTCCTCGTCGCGTTCATCCTCATCGCGATCACGCTGGACGTCGCGCTCGACGGCGCGGTCCATCTCGCTCGTCGCGAGGACGGAAGCGACCGGGGGCTCGTCGCCGACGGCGGTCGGGCCCTCAGAGAGCAGCTGTTCGGAGGTGAGGAGTGATGGTCCCGCCGGAGTACTACCTGCTCCTCTCCGCCGCGGTCTTCTGTATCGGACTGTTCGGCATCCTGACGCGGCGCAACGCGCTGCTGTTCTTGATGTCGGTCGAACTGATGTTGAACGCCGCGAACATCAACCTCGTCGCGTTCTCCTACGTCTGGGGGAACGTCACGGGGCAGACACTCGGGCTGTTCACGATGGCGCTCGCCGCCGCCGAGGTCGCGATCGGCATCGGGATCATCCTGGTGCTGTACCGCAACTTCGACGGCGTCGACGTCACCGACGCGACGACGATGAGGTGGTAAGATGGCAGGAATACTCGACTTCGCACCCGCGATCGTCTTGTTGCCGTTCGTCTCGTTCCTCGTCGCGCTCTCGGTGGGCGACCGCCTGCCGAAGGGCGGTGCCTTCGCTGGCATCGCCGCGACGGCGGGCTCGCTCGTCCTCGCAATCGCGACGGTCCTCACCGTCGCCGGGGGACAGACGTACGATGCGACCATTTACACGTGGGCCGAGGGAATCGACGCGGTCGATCTGACGTTCGGCGTCCTGATCGACCCGCTGTCGGCGATGATGCTGCTCATCGTGACGCTCATCGCGTTCCTCGTCCACGTCTTCAGTCTCGGCTATATGAACGACGAGGGCGAGACCGGCCTCCCGCGCTACTACGCCGGACTCGGCCTGTTCACGGCGTCGATGCTCGGCTTCGTCGTCGCCGACAACCTGCTGATGGCGTTCATGTTCTTCGAGCTGGTCGGGCTGTGCTCGTACCTGCTCATCGGCTTCCACTTCCGGGAACCGGGTCCGCCGAGCGCCGCGAAGAAGGCGTTCCTCGTCACGCGTTTCGGGGACTACTTCTTCCTCGTCGGCGTCGTCGCCGTCTTCGCCACGTTCGGCACGGCGGCGTTCGCGGGATCGGAGTCCTTCCCCGCGCTCGCGGAGGCCGCACTCAACGGTGAGGCGAGCGTGACCACCTTCGGCTTCGAGCCGCAGACGTGGTTCACGATCGTCGGTCTGCTCGTTCTCGGCGGCGTGATCGGCAAGTCCGCGCAGTTCCCGCTGCACACGTGGCTTCCGGACGCGATGGAGGGCCCGACGCCGGTCTCGGCGCTCATCCACGCCGCGACGATGGTCGCCGCCGGGGTGTACCTCGTCGCGCGGATGTACGGCTTCTACGCCATCTCGCCGACCGCGCTCGCGATCATCGCTTTCATCGGCGGCTTCACCGCGCTGTTCGCGGCGACGATGGGACTCGTCAAGCGTGAGATCAAGCAGGTGCTGGCGTACTCGACGATCTCGCAGTACGGCTATATGATGCTGGCACTCGGCGGTGGCGGCTACGTCGCTGCGACCTTCCACCTGATGACGCACGCCTTCTTCAAGGCGCTGCTCTTCCTCGGGGCCGGGTCGGTCATCATCGCGATGCACCACAACGAGAATATGTGGGACATGGGCGGGCTCAAAGACAAGATGCCCGTCACCTACTACACGTTCCTCGCGGGGTCACTCGCGCTCGCGGGTATCTTCCCGTTCGCTGGCTTCTGGTCGAAGGACGAGGTCCTGTATGAGACGCTCATCCACGGCCTCGGCGGAAGTCCGTTGCTCTTGGGCGCGTATGCGATGGGACTGCTCGCGGTCTTCTTCACCGGATTCTACACCTTCCGGATGTTCTTCCTGACGTTCCACGGCAACCCGCGGTCACAGACGGCGGAAGACCCGCACGGCGTGCGCTGGAACGTCAAGGGGCCGCTCGTGGTCCTCGGGGTTCTTGCCACCGTGGCTGGCGTCGTCAATATGGTGCCGATCGAGAAACTGCTCGGAATCGGAGGGATCGACTTCCTCCACCAGTGGCTCGACGGCGGCTTCGAGGGGCTGACCGCGCACCACTACGCCGACCTCATCCCGTACAGTTCGTCGTACATCGGCTCCGAGGCGACGACAGTGGCGGTTGGGGCCGCAGTCTCGCTCGGCCTGGCGCTCGCTGGTTCCGGTCTCGCGTACCTCCTGTACAACGTGCCCGAGCCGATCCGACACACCGACCGCCTCGGTCGCATCAAGGCCGTCCTGTACAACAACTACTACCAGGACGAGTACCAGGTCTGGCTGGCGAACGGCGTCGCCCGACCTCTCGCCCGCGTCGCCAACAAGTTCGACGGGGGCGTCGTCGACGGCGTCGTCAACGGCGTCTCGGGGGTCAGCCTGTTCGCTGGCGGCCGCGTCCGCCGGATTCAGACGGGCGTCGTCAGTAACTACGCGGCGCTCTTGACGCTCGGACTGACGGCGCTGCTTCTCGCCTTCGGGATTCTCGGAGGGTGGTTCGTATGATTATTGAAGCGCTCATTGCGGTCACGTTCCTCGCCGCGCTGGTCGTGTTCGTCGCTCCCGACGAGTACGCCGGTCGACTCGCGGCGGCACTCAGCGCGCTCCCGGTGCTCGGGAGCCTCTGGATGTGGGCACAGTACGACGCGAGCGGAAACGCCCTGCTCGGCGGTTCCATCGCGTTCGAGACAGACGTCGTCTGGCTGACGCTCGGTGGCCTCGACCTCCACTGGTTCGTCGGCGTCGACGGCATCAGCCTGCCGCTGATCGTCCTCACGACGATCCTCACGACGCTGGCAATCGTCAGCGCGTGGACGCCGATCGTGGAGCGACAGTCGCAGTTCTACGGGCTGATGCTCTTCATGGAGGCGAACCTCCTGGGAGTGTTCGCCGCGCTCGATTTCTTCGCGTGGTTCATCTTCTGGGAGGCCGTCCTCGTCCCGATGTACTTCCTCATCGGGGTCTGGGGCGGCCCGAACCGCCGCTACGCCGCGATCAAGTTCTTCGTGTACACGAACATCGCGTCGCTCGTGATGTTCATCGGCTTCATCGCGCTCGTGTTCGGTCTCGGCGACTCCGTGTCGTCGATGCGCCTGCCCGAGATCGCCCAAGCGCTCCGCGCCGGTGAACTCGGCGCGTTCGCCGGGCTCGACGCCGCGACGCTGAAGACGGTCGCCTTCGTGGCGATGTTCCTCGGCTTCGCGGTGAAGGTCCCGGTCGCGCCGCTGCACACGTGGCTGCCGGACGCACACGTCGAAGCGCCGACGCCGGTGTCGGTGATGCTCGCGGGCGTCCTCCTGAAGATGGGGACGTACGCGCTGCTTCGGTTCAACTTCACGATGATGCCGGACGTGGCGACGGCGCTCGTCGTCCCGATCGCGGCTATCGCCGTCATCAGCGTCATCTACGGCGCGATGTTGGCGCTCGCACAGGAGGATCTCAAGCGCATCGTCGCGTACTCCTCCGTGTCGTCGATGGGCTACGTCATCCTCGGTCTGATCGCGTACACGACCTACGGGGTCGGCGGCGCGACCTTCCAGATGATCGCCCACGGCCTCATCTCGGGGCTGATGTTTATGGCGGTCGGCGTCATTTACAACACGACACACACCCGGATGGTCGGCGATATGTCCGGCATCGCGGATCGGATGCCCGTCACCGCGGGCATCTTCGTGGCTGGCGCGTTCGGCTATATGGGCCTGCCGCTGATGGCTGGCTTCGCGGGCGAGTTCTTCATCTTCAAGGGCTCGTTCGAGTCGACCGTACACGCCGGAATGCCGCTGTTCACCGCGACCGCGATGTTCGGCATCGTCATCGTCGCGGGCTATCTGCTGTTCGCGATGCAGCGGACGCTGTTCGGACCGTTCAGCTTCGACGGCGAGTACGAGATCACGAACGCGCCGTTCCACGACGTCGCGCCGCTGGCGGTGCTGCTGCTGCTCACGATCGTGCTCGGCGTCGCGCCCGATCTGTTCTTCGGGATGATCCAAGACGCTGTTAATCCGATCCTCACGGGAGGTGGGCTATGATGTTCGACGCAGTCGTGCTGCAGTCCGAACCGGCCGCCGCGTGGACGGCGATGCTGCCCGCGATCCTGCTCGGCCTCACTGGCCTCGCGCTGCTCGGCATCGACACGCTGTACCCCGAGGAGACGAGCAACACCCTCCTGGCGGGCGTGTCCGCCGCGGGCTCGCTGCTCGCCTTTGGCGTCGCGGCGTGGTTCCTCGTGGCGGGCACCGGCCAGGAACACACCGGCGGCGCAATCTCGCTGTTCCGCGACACGATGGTCGTCGACGGGATGAGCCTCTTCTTCACGCTCATCGTCACGATCGTCACCGCGATGGTCGCCGTCGCCTCCTACGACTACCTCAGCGATCACGCCCACCGCGCGGAGTTCTACTCTCTCGTGCTCTTCGCCGCGACCGGGATGACGCTGATGTCGATGGCGAACTCGCTGGCGACCGTCTTCATCAGCCTCGAACTCGCCTCGCTGCCCTCGTACGCGCTCGTCGCGTTCCTCAAGAAGAACCGTGGCAGCGTCGAGGCGGGGCTGAAGTACTTCCTCGTCGGATCGGTCTCCTCCGGCGTGATGATCTTCGGCATCAGCCTCGTCTACGCCGTCACGGGATCGCTCGTACTTGGCGACGTCGCCGCGGCACTCGGCGACACCGAGATGGCGGGCGTCCTCGGCGTGGGCGTGCTGATGATCGTCGGTGGGGTCGCCTACAAGACCGCCTCCGTGCCGTTCCACTTCTGGGCGCCGGAGGCCTACGAGGGCGCGCCCGCGCCGATCTCGGCGTTCCTCTCGTCGGCGTCGAAGGCGGCTGGCTTCGCTATCGCCTTCCGCGTCTTCGTCGAGGCGTTCCCGCTCGGGGCGATCCCGGCGGGCGTCGACTGGGTGCTCGCGTTCCAGGTTCTCGCCGTCGTCACGATGACGCTCGGGAACTTCGCCGCGGCGACCCAGGAGAACGTCAAGCGGATGCTCGCGTACTCCTCGATCGGACACGCGGGCTACGCGTTGATCGGCCTCGCGGCGCTGACCGCGGGCGGTCCCAACGGGGACGTCCTCGGCGCGTCGATGGCGCACCTGCTCGTGTACGGCTTCATGAACACCGGCGCGTTCCTGTTCATCGCGATGGTCGAACACTGGGGCGTCGGCCGGACGTTCGAGGACTACAACGGCCTCGCGACGACGGCACCGATCGCCGCGGTGGCGATGACGGTGTTCATGTTCAGCCTCGCGGGTCTGCCGCCGTTCGGCGGCTTCCTCTCGAAGTACGCCCTCTTTTACTCGGCCATCGAGGCCGGGTTCTGGTGGCTCGCCGCCGTCGGCGCGATCAACAGCGCGCTGTCGCTGTTCTACTACAGCCGCGTCGTCAAGGCGATGTGGATCGAGTCGCCCGCGCAGGACTTCGAGATCCAGAGCCGACCGGTCGGCCTCTACGCCGCCGTGTTGTTCGCCGGACTCGCCACGCTGCTGCTGCTCCCCGGCTTCGGTCCGGTCATCGAGACCGCGCAGTCGGTCGCGGCGGCGCTGTTCTAGACACCCTCCTTTTCGCACCACCTTTCTCTCGGGGCCTTCGGCCGTGCTACGCGCGGCCTCGGACCCCCGTAAAAACCTGGAAGGAAAATGCCGCCAACGTTGCGGCCCTGCGGCCGCTCGTCGGCGGTGGCGAAGTGCGTTAGCCTCCAGCGAGTGGAGGTGTTGTCTGGTCCGTAGCTATTGATGAAAAAATTGGTAGGCGAGAGTTAATCGTCCGCCGCGATCTGTTGCTGAAGATGTTCGCCGATCTGCTGAACTTTGTCCTCGAACTCGTCTAAGTCGTACTGCTGGGCGTGGAGCATACTGCTGTAGCGGGCGGTGAAACTCGACAGCGAATACACTTCCGCAAGTTCCGCTTCGGTGGCGCCGTGTAGCTGCGCGGCCGCGCCGTGGAAATGCGCACAGTACGGGCACTTGATATTCGCCGCGATAGCGAGTCCGATCAGTTCCCGATATTTCGGTGGAATCTCCGATTCGCCGACGGTGTATTTTTTGAACGTCGGCCACTCCTGGACCGCATCGTCCTCGGGAATCGTATCCAGCGGTGGTGGAACCATCCCGAACGTCTCTTCGAGGTCTTCTTTCGCCTCCGTGTATCCCTGTTCGACTGCCATAATTTCCCTCCGTAGGGATGCCAACGTACGCCGTGAGTAGCTATGTTCGTTTTTACGGTGTAATTAGCCGATACCTCTCGTTACTACCGGGGTGATGGGAAATAACCGAGGAATGGACCATCGTGTATCGGTGAAATTCCAGTTTTCTCCGACCGGGAGGCGCTGCGCGTCTCAGAGGCCTTGCCTCGATCCGCTCAGCGAGACAGGTGTTGCGACAAGGGCGAGACGGCAGAGCCGTCTCGCTTCCCCCCGAGGGACTCACGGGTCGCCAGTAGAGCGCGGAGCGCCGAAGGCGCACCCGAGGCGGAACAAGGTGGGATGGCAGAGATTATGCCGCCGGGAGTCTGAGTACGAACTATGCAACGGCGGCTGGTTCTGGGCTGTGGAGCGCCCGTCCGCGGAACCATCGAACGGCTCGCCGAGTGGCCGGGAGAGCTGACGGTGATCGCCGACTGCGATCCGGACACGCTCCGAACGGGAACCGGCGCTATCAGCTTCCATCGAACCGGTCCCGACGACACGTCCGTCTTTCCGGCCCGAGCGGACCTGGTGTTCGTCGCCAGCGACGACGGCGAAACGAACGCGGCGGCCGCGTCGAAAGCCAGAGAGACGTACCCGAACGCGGAGGTGATCGCGTACGTCGGCGTCGACACGGGGGCCGACGCGCGGGAGCGGATCGAGTCGATCGCGGATCGGATCATCGACGCCGAGGCGGCCCTTCACGACCGGTTTCGAGACGTGACGATCGGACTCGGTGCGAATCGATTACAGCGGCTGTTCTCCGCGCTCCGACGGATCGACGGCCGGTTAGCGGTGGTGATGCACGACAACCCCGATCCCGACGCGATCGCCAGCGCCCTCGCACTCGTGCGCATCGCGGCCGCCGTGGGGATCGACGCCGATCCGTGTTACTTCGGGGAGATATCCCACCAAGAGAACCGCGCGTTGGTGAACCTCCTGGGGTTGGATCTAACCGAACTCGAGGACGAAGAGGACATCGACGCGTACGGCGGCGTCGCGCTCGTCGATCACTCGCGGCCGGGGGTCAACGACGGGCTCTCGAAGGAGACCGAGGTCGACATCGTTGTCGATCACCACCCACCGCGCGCGCCGGTCGAAGCGCACTTCGTCGATCTGCGACGCGAGGTGGGTTCGACCAGCACGCTCCTCGCGGAGTACCTCCGCCGCGCGGGGATCGACCCGGAGGAATCACTGGCGACGGCGCTGCTCTTCGGCATCCGAATCGATACGAACGACTTCTCGCGGGAGGTTTCGGTCGTCGACTTCGAGGCCGCGGCGTGGCTGCTCACACACGCGGACCTGTCGCTGCTCGATCGAGTCGAATCACCCAGTATGACCCCCGCAGTCGTGGAAACGCTGGCGCGGGCGATCCGTAACCGCGACGTTCGCGGCGACGCCCTCGCAACCAACGTCGGCGCGATCACCGACCGCGATGCCCTCGCGCAGGCCGCGGACCGCCTGCTGAATATGGAGGGAATCCGTATCTCTGTCGTCTACGGGTTCAAGGACGGGACCGTTTACGTCTCCGGGCGGGCCCGCGGGACGGACGTCGACCTCGGCGAGACGCTGCGAGACGCGCTCGACGCCATCGGAAGCGCCGGTGGTCACGCGGATATGGCCGGAGCGCAGGTCCCGTTGGGTATTCTCGCCGACGCCGACGAGGACTCTGCCGCAGAGTTGACGAGCATCGTCACGGACGTCATCGCCGGTCGGCTCTTCGAGACGCTCGAAGACGCGACGACGCTTCTGAACGTCGGCGACGGCGAAGAGTGGACGTTCGAGTCGCCGTTCGAATCGTTCGAAGAGTGAGGAGCGGAGACAGCGGAGACGTACCGCGGTCACGCGAGTGGACGGACCGATGCCGTACGCTTTTGCGTGCTGCGCTCGTATCGAAGACGATGAGTGGGCGACCGAAGGTCAAGGAGTATATGACGCGCGAGGTCCAGACGGTCGCACCGACGGATACCGTCGCGGACGTCGCGCGCCGAATCAAAGAGAGCGAGGGACACAACGGGTTTCCCGTCTCGGAGGGTCGAAAGGTCGAGGGGTTCGTCACGGCCAGCGACCTGTTGTTGGTCGACGACGACGCGCTCATCTTCACCGTGATGACCGAGAATATCATCGTTGCCCACCCAGAGATGGACGTGATCGACGCCGCGCGCGTGATCCTCCGATCCGGCATTCAGAAACTTCCGGTCGTCGACGACGCCGACAACCTCGTCGGCATTATCTCGAACACGGACGTCGTGCGGTCGCAGATCGAGCGCGCGACGCCCGAGAAGGTCGGGAAGCTGATGCGGACGCTCGAACAGATCCACGAGACGAGCCTCCACCAGGAACCTCGCGTCGTCGACCTCAGCGATCTCACGCCGACGCAGGGACGGGTGTACGCCGACGAACTCGAGGGGCGAAAGTACGAGCTCGAACGGGGGCTCGCCGAGCCGCTGGTCGTGATCGACAACAGCGGAAAGCTCCTCCTCGCGGACGGGCACCACCGCGTGATGGCCGCCTATCAGCTCGGGATCGAGGAGATGGACGCCTCCGTGATCGTCTTGGACGAGCCGGTCGAACTCGGGATGCAACGCACGGCCGACAACGAGGGGCTGCACTCGATCGAAGATATCGAGATCGAAGATTACGGCCGACACCCGCTGATCGAGACGACGCATCGGCTGCAGGAGTGAGGTTTCGGGGACGGACGGTTCGGACATCCCGGTCGAGTTTCTCGATTGAATCACTTGATTGGATCACCCAGTCGAATCACTCGATCGGATCTTCGCGTTTCCACGCCGCCACCAACTCGTTCGCCGCGTCGAGGTCGTCGACGCGCTCGCGGTGATAGCCACCGCCCGCGGATGCCTGAAAGAGGCGATCAAACCTGACGATCCATCGGCCGTCGGGGCGGCGACGACGGCGAATCGTCGCGCACCCGTCCTCGCGTGTCCACTCCACGAGACCGTCTCGATAGAGGCTCCGTGTCCACTCCATACCCGCCGATCGCCGCTCAGGAGCCTGTATGTTCCGGCTTCCCAACGGCGATCGGACGGTCTCAGTCGGCGATTTCGGGTTCGGCACCGTCGACGATTTCAAGACTCGCGAGTGGCCCGGTCCGCGCCGCACACTCGGGACACTCGGGATAGCCCAGATCGTCGTATCGGACCGCGTCCGCGGGGAACTCGGCATCGCACGCCGCGCACTCGAAGTAGGTGGGCCAGTCGAAATCCATACCCCTATCTCGGAGTATGTGGTAATAGTTAATGAGTGGTTACGCGGGCTTCGAGCGGATTTCGGCTTATTTGCCGTCGAGGAGGCGACGGAATGACGAGGCGCGAACGAGTTACACGGACGTGGATCGAGCGGTTCGCTCGCAGAGTTACTCGTGTTCGTCGCCGTGGTGATCGCCGCGCTGGTCTCCGCCAGCGTCGTTGGGCTGATCTTCGTCGTCTTCGTTGGGTTGATCTTCGCCGTCTTCGTTGCGTCGGTCTTCGCCATCCCCGCTTCCGGCGACATTCTCACTGTCGCCGTCGACCCCGATGATCGCGTCGACGTCGGCGTGATCGTACAGCAGTTGGCTCATTCGGGCGATGGTCTCCTCGTCGCGGGCGCGGCCCGTGTTGACGATCGCTTCCGCGCGGTCGACGACCGAGAGCGTATCGCCCGAGGCGAGCAGAATCGGCACCCCGCGCTGTTCGGCACGTCCGAGTATCGCGCCCGACGGTCGGTGCCCGCCGGTGAGGATGACGGCGTTGACGCCCGGCGCTTCCAACGCGGCCGTGATGATCTCCGAGCGGTCGCCGCCGGTGATCACCGCCGCGTTCTTCGTTCGCCGGAAGTAGCGTAACGCGGTGTCGCCGCCCATCGCTCCGACGAGGAAGCGTTCGACGTAGGCGTCGGAGTCCCCCTCGGTGACGACCTCCGTCCCCAGTTCGGCCGCGAGGTCGCCGACACGGACGCCAGCCAGCTCTCGCTCCCGCGGCACGACGCCGAGGACGGGCACGCCGCGTCCTTCGAGGAACGGAACGGCTTCGCTTTCGAGTTCGTCGAAGGACGCGTCGGCAACACCGTTGAACAGCACGCCCGCGAGGCGGTCGCCGAAGGCGTCCGCGGCCGCGACGACGTCGTCGAGGTCGCTCGCCTGTCCGTAGTCCGCGACGAGAAGGACGCCCGCATCGAGCCGGTCTGCGACGTCGACGTCCGTCAGGTCGACGATCCCACCGGTGGTCCAGGAGCCGCCGCCCTCGACGAGCATCAGGTCGGTCTCCGCGGCGAGTTCGGCGAAGTACCGCTCGACGATCTCGCCGAGTTCGTCGGGGCTCTCCCGGCCGCGGAGCACGCCCTCGACGAACGTCGGCGAGTAGACGATCGGCTCCATCTGGTGTATCTCGCTCTCCAGTCCGAGGAGTTCCCGAGCGAGCATCGGGTCCTCGTCGAGCGTCTTGCCGACGTTCGATTGGAGCCGCGTTCCCTTTGGTTTCATATATCCCACGCGGAGGCCGCGCTCCTGTGCGAGCCGTCCGAGCGCGAGCGTAACTGCCGTTTTGCCGGTGCTGTCTTCGATCGAGGTGACGAGTAGAGTGTTCGTGTTCATCTGTGGGCTCCTTCGAGTCGGTCGGGATCGACGGTGAGGCGCACGTCGACGGCCTCGACGCCGTCGGGCGTGGCGACGAGCGGGTTGATGTCCAGTTCGAGGATCGACGGAAAGTCGGTCACGAGCTGTGAGAGGCGCTGAATCGTCTCGGTCACGCCGTCGACGTCGACGGGCTCGCGACCGCGCGCGCCGCGCAACAACGGGGCGGCGTCGATCTCGCGAGTCATTGCGTCAGCCTCGACACCGGAGACCGGCGCGACCCGGAACGTCGTGTCTTCGAGCATCTCGACGAAGATGCCGCCGAGGCCGAACAGCAGGAGCGGGCCGAACTGCGGGTCGCGGTTCATTCCGACGATCGTCTCGACGCCGCTGTCGAGGTCGACCATCTCCTGCACCTGCACGCCGACAATCGTCGCGTCGGGCTGGTAGTTGCGAGCGCGCGAGACGAGGTCCTCGTAGGCGTCCTCGACGTCAGCCTCGGCTACACCGACTTTCACGCCGCCGATGTCCGATTTGTGCAGGATGTCAGGACTGACGATCTTCATCACGACGTCGCCGTCGATGCGCGCGGCGACCTCTCGCGCGTCGGCGGGCGAGTCGACGATTTCCCCGTCCGGCGTCGGGATGCCATACGCGTCCAACAGTCCCATCGCCTCGACGCCGAGTCGGGTGTCAGATCGGTCTTCGACGGCCGAGAGGATCTCGCGGGCGCGCTCGCGGTCGACGTCGAACGTCGTCGGCGACTCGTACTCGCGTTCGGCGATGTCCCGAAAGCGCGCGAGGGCATCGAGTCCGAGAATCGCCCGAGCGGGATCGAAGTAGTTCGGGATCCCGGCCTCCGAGAGGACCTTCGCGGCGGGGGTGACGCGGTCTCCGCCCATAAAACAGGCCGCGATCGGTTTGCCGTGCGTCGCCTGCAGTTCGACGGTGTCCTCCGCTAACCGCCCGTAATCGAGGACCGCCGTCGGGCACGCGAGGACGAGCGCGCTGCCGACGTTCTCGTCGGCGAGGGCGACGTCGAGCGCGTCGCGGAACCGATCGTTACCGGCGTCGCCGACGACGTCGACGGGGTTGTAGATGTTCCCCTCGGCGGGCAGCGCCTCCGAGAAGGCGTCGAGCGTCTCGTCCGCGAACGACGCCATCGATAACCGCGAATCGCCGACGGCGTCTGTGCTCATCACGCCCGGACCGCCCGCGTTCGTGATGACGGCGACGGCGTCGGAGTCGGGGACTGGTTGGCTCTCTAGCACCCGCGCGGCGTCGAACAGTTCCTGCACCGATTCGGCTCGGATGACGCCCGCCTGTTCGAGCCCCGCCTCGTAGGCTTCGTCGGATCCGGCGATCGCTCCCGTGTGGCTGGAAGCGGCCTGTGCACCGGCGTCGGTACGGCCTGACTTCACCAGCACGATGGGGGTCTCCCGCGTGACCTCTCGGGCGGTTTCGATGAACCGCCGCCCGTCGTCGATCCCTTCGAGGTAGCCGATAATGACCTCCGTCTCCTCGTCGTCGCCCCACTCCTCGACGAAGTCGGACTCGTCGAGGACCGCTTTGTTGCCGAGAGAGACGACGTCCTTGAAGCCGATTCCCTCGGCGTTCGCCCAGTCGAGGACCGCCGTGATGAACGCCCCCGACTGGCTCATAAACGACATCCGACCCGACTGGGCGTTCTCGGGGCCGAAGGTGGCGTTCATCCCGACGGGCGTCGACATAATTCCGAGGCTGTTCGGGCCGACGAGGTCGATATCGCACGCCTCGGCGACGTCGATCAGTTCCCGTTCTCGGGTGGCGCCCTCGCTGCCGGTCTCGCCGAACCCGGCCGTGATGACGACCACGTTTCTGATTCCGGCTTCGCCCGCCTCTCGGACGACGTCGACGGCGACGTTCGGCGGGACGACGATCACCGCGAGGTCGGCGTCGGCGTCGCCGACGCTGTCGATCGCCGAGCGCCCGAACACCTCCTCTCGGCTCGGGTTTACGGGAACGACCTCACCGGCGAAGGAGTCGAGGAGATTCTCCATAATCGCTCGACCGACCGACCCCTCGCGGTCCGTCGCCCCTACGACGGCGATGCGTCCGGGCGCGAACAGCGTGGATAGTGCTCCCATTGGGTACTCCTACTCACGGACCGTGGTTAAATTCGGGTACACAGTTCTCGGTTCCGAGTATTCATTTCCGGAATCCCTCGCGAGCACGCTCAGATCCGATCGGTCGCGGCGTACTGATCTCGGGTCCGTTTCGCCTCCTGAGCGTAGCGTTCGCGTTCATCGGGGTCGTTGACCGAGCCGAGACTCGACTCGCGGGCGAGCACGGACGCAGTGGTCTCGCGCGCGTCGTCGAAGCTCGTCAGCGCCCGCTCCTTTCGGAGGTACCGCGATCCGTCCGGTGTCGCGTACACGAGGATAACGATGTTCTGCTCGTCGTCCGAGTAGGTCCGCTCGACGAGCCAGACCCGTTCGCGCTCGTCGGCGTCCCTCGACGCACTCGTAGTCGGTTCGGACTCCATATCGATAGTACGTGCGCGTACGAGGAAATACTGTCGACGAGCTTATAGACGGAGCGAGACAGGACCCGAGAAACGAAACAGCCTCTCAGACGAGATCACGCAATCGAGGGTCACACCTCGATCGGGGTGGCCCCGGAGAGGCGTTCAAGTTCATCGGGCTCGATCGGAAACACCGCCGAGGGCGTTCCCGCGGCGGCCCAAACCGTCTCGTGGGTCAAGAGCGACTCGTCGAGAAAGACCGGAACGTCCGTCTCGTGGCAGATCGGCGGTACGCCGCCGATGCTCCAGCCGACGACCTCGGCGATCGCGTCGGGGTCGGCCATCGAGACGTCGGCGACGTCGAGATGAGCGGCGAGGCGGCTCTCGTCCACGCGGTTCGCGCCGCTGGTCACGACGACTACGAGGTCGTCGTCGGCATCGAAGACCAGACTGCTCGCGATCTGTCCCACGTCGCAGCCGACGGCTTCGGCAGCGTCGGCGGCCGTCTTCGTTCCCTGCGGGAACTCCTCGACAGTCGGTTCGAGGTCGTAGCGTTCGCGCGCCTGCTCGACGAACTCGGCTGCTCGGTGATGCATACGGGTCACTGTGATCCGCCGTTTCAAGAGCGCTTCGACCCCGAGGCAACGTGGCAGCGATACCGACATCAGCCCCGACTTCCGACTGTCCGATGATCCAGCATCGCGCATTTGTGATCATAATCTGACTGGAGTTCGTAGCAGAAACCTCTGTGACAGCGGACGAAATCATATTTTAGGTCGGCCAAAATAATCAGAAATATGAAATGTTTATGGTCGTCGACGACCTCTCTCAGATATGGTCGAGTTGTGGTCGCTCGGATTCGTCTTCGTCGCGGGACTCATCACCGCGTTCGCGACCGGGTTGGGAGCGCTGCCGTTCTTCTTTCTCTCGGATATCGGCGACCGCTGGAACGTCGCGCTGTGGGGGATCGCATCCGGAATTATGCTCTCGGCGTCGGTGTTCGGTCTCGTTCTCGAAGCGCTCGGAGCGTACGTGCACGTCTCGCTGGGCGGTCTCTCCGTCGACCCAATTCCCCATCAGGATCTGCTCTTGCTCGCGGGCGGTCTCGCCGCCGGCGTCCTCCTCGTCTACGTCGCCCACGACGTCATCGAAGCCGCGGAGGTCGACCCACAGCAGTACGCCGAAGCCGATTTCAAGAAGTTGGTGTTGATACTCGGGGTACTCACGGTCCACTCGTTCCCGGAGGGCGTCGCTGTCGGCGTCTCGTTCGCCGATCTCGGCGTACAAGGGGGCACCCAGATCTTCGGGTTCGTCGTGCCGCTCTTGGCGATCTTTATGACGATCGCGATCTCGATTCACAACGTCCCGGAGGGAGTCGCCATCTCGATCCCGCTTCGCTCGATGGGCGTGCCGAACTGGAAGCTCGTCTGGTGGTCGGTGTTCTCGAGCCTCCCGCAGCCGATCGGCGCGGTGATCGCCTTCTACTTCGTCCGGACCGCGCGGGAGTTTCTCCCCGCTGGCTTCGGCTTCGCCGCCGGGGCGATGATCTACCTGGTCCTCACGGAGTTCATTCCGGAGGCCCGCGACGTCGGTCGATCGCTCCCGGACGACGGTCGCCGAGAGCTGATCGGCGGACTCGTCGCCGGTGTGGCCGTGATGCTTCCGCTGGCGTTTATTTGAGACACTCGAATGCGTCGGTCCGAAGAAAGCTCGCGTCGGAGGAGTCACGCCGGAAGCGGAGCCGTGTCTGTACCGATTCACGTCGGTAGCGATGACGGTTCGATAGCCGTGAGGTGCGGTGGCCCCGGGCGCTTGTATTAGTGGCTGTGGCCCATCGCCTCGCCGAGCGAGACGCCGAAGCGCTCCTCGAATAGCTCCTCCATCTTCTCGTTGAGCGCCTCGAGGTCGGCAGGCGTCTCGCCCTGGCTGTGGTGGACGACGCCGTGGGCCTGCTGGGCGAACGACTGGATGAGGAGGTCGCCGACGACGACCGTCGGTGACTCTCCCTGTTCGGTGAAGACGTCTACGAGGCCCGCGGGGAGTTCGATCTCTTCGGTATCGCCGTTCGGCGCTTCGATGGTGTAGGTCTCGGTTTCGACCATATCGTCCATCCGACGGCTCGACATAAGGGTCTGTGGGAATCGGACGACGACGACGCGAGGGCGAGCGGTTCACGTTCGGAGACGGCTCGCTTGCGGCCCGGGGTCGGCACCCGATCCGGGGCTCAATCGCTCGGCGTCGGCCGGTACGACCGGCTGATCTCCTGCCAGCGATCCGAGCGGAACCGCCAGAGGTTCACCACCATCGGGACCGCGGTTTCGGCGAGCAGCGCGAGCAACAGCCCGGAGATGCCGAGCGCGGGGACGACGGTTCCGAGCCACGCCAGCGGCAGCGCGGCCAGATACAGCCCCGCGAGCGCGGCGATGAACGGGACGTTCGTGTCGCCCGCGCCGCGGAGCGCTCCCGTGATCGAGCCGTCGATCCCGAGCGCGATGACGCTGATCGCCGCGATTCGGACGAACTGCGCCGACAGCGCTCGGTGTTCGGGTTCGTTCACGAACACGCCAGCGATGGGGTCCGCGAGGGCGACCACGACCGCGGCGGCGACGACGTAGATGACCGCGGAGAGTCGGATGATCCCCCACCCGTACGCCTTCGCCTCCCCCTCGTCTCCCGCGCCGAGCGTCTGGCCGACGAGCGTCGACGCGGCGATCGAGAAGCCCCACGAGAAGCTCTCGAGCAGCGCGCGGACCTGCCGACCGACGCCGATGGCGGCGACGGCGATCGGGCCGAAGGTCGCCGCGATGGCGAGCAGGGGAAACACGACCAGACCCTGGGCCGCCCGCCGGGCGACGAGCGGGGTCGAGACGCGCGCGATCTGTCGGAGCAGTTCGGCGTCCACCAGCGGCCCCGAGAGCGTGAGTGGAACCGGACTCGCGCCGCGTCCGCGAGCGTAGTTCCGCCCGGTCATCCCCCACGCGAAGACGACCGTGACGAGGAACGTCGCGAGCGCGGTGCCGAGCGCCGCGCCAGCGACGCCCATCCCGAGTCCGACGACGAACGTCGCCGACAGCGCGATGTTGGCGAGGCCGCCGCCCGCGCGCACCGCCATCGGCGTGACCGTGTCGCCGACGCCCGCGTAGGTGCGGCTGGCGATCAGATTCAGGAACTCGAACAGTAAGCCCGGCGCGACCACCGCGAGGTACGTGGCACCGTGGCCGATGCTCGACGGGTCGTCGCCGACGAGGCCGACGAGCGGCTCCGCGCCGAGGCTGAAGACCGCGACGATCGGGACGCCGAGCACAACCGACAGGATGACGCTCAGTCGGACGACCGCCGCCGCCCGCGCGTTGTCGCCGCCGCCGTAGTTCTGCGAGACGAGCGCGACGGTGCCCCCCGCGAGCCCGATCGCGGCGAACTTCGCGACCATCCAGAAGGCGTGTGCGAGGGTCAGTCCGGCGACGGCGGTCGGCCCGATGACGAGGCCGACGAGCGCCAGGTCGACGGTCTGTTTCGACATAATCGCGAAGCCGGTGACGATCCGCGGCCACGCGAGATCGACGGTCGGGCGGAGTCGCGACTCGTCGATGACGCCCGTCGTTTCCAGCGTGCGAGCGAGAGCGGTACCGCTGCGACGGAGCCGTGACACGGTTACGGCGACGGCCTCCCGAAGCTAAGCGTTTCCGTTCTCGGGGAGCGGTCGTCGAGAGCGCAGTTGTCACAGAGTGGCGGAAAATACTTGCTGGCTTTCTTTGACATACCGCGTAATGGATCTGCAATCGCTACGAATCCGACTGGATCTCATAATCTGGCTCTTGCTCGTCTTGATCGCGGTACAGATCTGGCCGGTGTTGAAGACGTCAAGGGGTCTTGCCGTTCTTTTGGTCGTGACGGTCGCCGTCGTCGGCTATTGGGCACTCCACCGAGAGGGGTGAAGGTGTGGTCTGGAATTCTCATCGCAGGGGCTCTTGGATCGGTCCGGGTAT
>NZ_VJXQ01000001.1:106436-166455 GCF_007655485.1 Halobellus captivus | reverse complement strand
TCGCCGCGCGGAGCGCGGCGTTCACCGCGAGGCTCGCAAAGCGAACCGAGCGGGGAGTTTTTCCCTCTAGGTTTTTGCGCGGAGGGGTCCCGCGGACCCCTCCGCAGTAAAAAGGTAGGTTCTAGTCGTCGCTCTCGGCGGCAGCGACCTCGCTCGTCGCGGCGGCCTTCTGTTCGCGCTTCAGCTCTTCGAGGTAGTCGTCGGCGTCGAGCGCGGCCATCACGCCCATCCCCCCGGCCGTCGCCGCCTGTTGGTAGTGAGAGTCGACGACGTCGCCCGCGCCGAAGATGCCGGGGACGTCCGTCGCGGTCTGGTTACCGCCGGAGCCGCCCTGTGCGATCAGGTAGTTTTCGTCATCGAGTTCGACGCCCGTGCCTTCGAGGTACGACGTGTTCGGCGTGTGACCGATCGCGTAGAACACCGCGCCGACGTCGAAGTCGAACTCCTCGGTCTCGGGGTCGTCGAGCTTCGCGGTCGGGTGGCCTTCGGGGTGGCTGACGAGCGTGACGTGGTCGACGCCGTCCGCTTTGCTCCCGTGGAGTTCTGTCACCTCCGTGTTCCGCATAATCTCGATTTCGTCCGCCTCTACTTTCTCCATCACGCGGTCGATCCAGTAGTCCTCCGCGCGGAACTCCTCGCGGCGGTGGACGAGATATACTTTCGAGGCGAACTTGGTGAGGAAGTTCGCCTCCTCCATCGCGGCGTCGCCGCCGCCGATGACCATAATCTTCTCGTCGCGGAAGAACGCGCCGTCGCAGGTCGCACACGTCGAGAGACCGTAGCCCATCAGATCGTCTTCGCCGGGGATACCGAGGGTGCGGGCGGAGGCACCCGAGGCGGCGATGATCGCGTCGGCGGTGTAGACGTCGCCGTTCTTGAGTCGGACCGTGAACGGTCGGTCGTCGGCGTCGACGGACTCGATGATGCCGTTTTTGATCTCCGCACCGAAGCGCTGGGCTTGCTTCTTCATGTTCTGGACGAGTTCGGGGCCGGAAATGCCCTCGGGGAACCCCGGGTAGTTGTCGACCTCGGTGGTGAGAGTGAGCTGTCCGCCGGGCTCGTCGCCCTCGAAGACCAGCGGTTCGTTGTTCGACCGACCGGCGTAGATTGCGGCGGAGAGTCCCGCGATTCCGGACCCGGACACGATCAGCGGTCGATGTTCGACGGCGTCGTCGGCGTTGTCTGTCATATCCGTTCTTTCGTCGGACCGATCCTTTTAGGTTCCGCTGTCGTGCGAGGGTGCCGCCATACTGTATTGCTGTATATTCACAATACTGATCTGATCCGGGTGTATTCTTACCGCCGGAGCGACGAGAAGAGCGTATGCCCGCGGATCTGATCGAGAAGACCGACCGCTACGAGGGGATGTTCGCCGACGCGCTCGCGGAGGCAGAGATCGCAGTTCCGGCGTCGACCCCGCTGGGGGACGCCGCCGCGGAAATCCGAGAAATGGCGCTGTCGTACCTCGAAGACGGCCGTCACTTCCGCGAGACCGACGACCCCGTCAACGCGCTCGCGGCCTTTTCGTACGGGTACGGATGGCTCGACGCTGGTGTTCGGATGGGATTGTTCGAGATTCCGGACGAGACGCACCTGTTCACGATGACGTAGCGGTCCGACGAGTGATCGTTGGCGGAAAGCCCAGTCGACGCGCTACTCGAAGCGGAACGACGGGCCGTCGCCGCCGTCGTGGACTTCCACGCCGAGCGCCGCGAGGTCGTCTCTGAGGTCGTCCGCGCGCTCGTAGTTGCCCGCCTCGCGCTCGGCTTCTCTGAGCTCTAAGACTAATTCGACGAGTTCCTCGGCGAGCGCGACGGTTCCTCCCTCCTCGCCGTCCCGCCCGAACGAGAGCCCGAACACGTCGCCGCCGAGGTCCTCGAACGTCTCGACCGTCTCTCGAAGCGCCCAGAAGTCGTATTCATCGCGCTCGTCGATGTGACGGTTACTCGCGCTCGCGAGTTCGAGCAGCGCCGAGATCGCCTCGCGCACGTTGAAGTCGTCGTTCATTCCCTCGCGGAACGCCGCTCGGGACTCCGCCAGCGACTCGCGGAACCGCTCGTCTTCGACTTTCGCGTAGGCGTGGGTGCTGTCGCAGGCGTCGACCGCGGCTTCGTAGGCGCGTTCGAGGCGCTCCCAGCGTTCCTCGGCCTCGCGCATCTCGGTCTCGCCGAACGTCTGTTCGCTGCGGTAGGCGGTGGAGAGATAGAACGTCCGGACGACGTCGACGCCGTACTCTTCCAGCGCCCCGTCGACGGTGAGAAAGTTACCGAGGCTGGAGGACATCTTGTCTCCCCCCGTCTGCAACAAACCGACGTGGAGCCAGTAGCGCGCGAACTGCTGACCGGTCGCGGCCTCGCTCTGGGCGATCTCGTTCTCGTGGTGCGGGAAGACGAGGTCGCGGCCGCCGACGTGGATGTCGATCGTCTCGTCGAGGTGTGTCATCGACATCGCCGAGCACTCCACGTGCCAGCCCGGGCGGCCCTCACCCCACGGCGACTCCCACGTCTGTCCGCAGGGATCGTCGATCGACGGGAGGTCGGCGTGGCGGTGCTCAGCGATGTCGTCGGGATCGACGGCACCCGCCTTCCAGAGCGCGAAGTCCGCCGGGTGGCGCTTCTCCGAGCGTTCGTCTTCGACGCCCTGTGATTCGATCTCGTCGAGGCGCTGGTTCGAGAGCTTTCCGTAGTCCTCGAACGAGGTCACGTCGAAGTAGACGGATCCGTTCGACTCGTAGGCGTAGCCCCGGTCGACGAGCGTCTCCACGAGGTCGATGATATCGGGGACGTGTTCGGAGACGCGGGGGTACACCTCAGCGCGAAGCAGGTTCAGTCCGCGCATATCGCGAATCACGTGCGAGGTGAAGTGCTCGGCCACGTCGTCTTCGGTCTCGCCGAACTCGTCCTCCCCAATCCGGGCGACGATCTTCTCGTTGACGTCCGTGAAGTTCTCGACGTGTCGGACGTCGTAGCCCTCGTGCGCCAGCCAGCGGTGCATCACGTCCGCCTGCGCCCACAGGCGCGCGTGCCCGAGGTGCGCGTCGTCCGAGACCGTGAGCCCACAGACGTACAGCAGGACTTCGTCGTCGTTCCGCGGCTCGAACTCCTCGCGTTCGCCCGTCAGGGTGTTGGTCACGGACAGCGTCATCGGACGAGAATACTCGCGTGGTCGTTGTTAAATCGTCGGAACGGAGCCGGGACGTTCCTCACGCCGCTCGCGCCGCTCACGTCGCGGGCACGGATTCGAGCGCCGACTCGACGTGTCGGAGCGCGTTCGCGCCGTCCCGGCGCGGGACGACCACCACGAGTTGGTCGCCCGCGACACCCGCGGCGTCGACCAGGACGTTCTCCGCGGCGAGCCGTTCGACGACGGACGCGAGCGCCTTCGAGTCGACGTCGCCGTCGACGACGATCGCGGTCAGGCTCCCGTCGCTCGTGACGATCGACGCGTTGCCGACGGTGAGCAGCGCGTCGACGTCGTCGGATGCGGAGTCACCCACGTTCGGGTCCGATTCGTCGCCGTCGACGTCGACGCCCGCGAGGCCGACGCCGCTCCGCATTCGGACGGTGACGTCTCGGTCGGTCGTCTCCAGTTCGGTCAGGTCGTCGGCGAAGCGCCGCAGCGCGGTCGCGACGGAGTCGGCGTCGCCGTCGACGTCCAGGGACTCCGCGGCGGCCGCGTAGTTCACGACGCCAGCGCGGAGCGCGCTGAGGAGCCACGGGCGGGCGCGAACGGCGGCCCGCGTGTCGGCGGCCAGTGACATATCACCCGGCACGCGGGAGAGGGAGAAAAATCCGCGGGTCATTTATCCCCACAACTCGCCGGGCGCTCACCCGCGGGGCCGAAGTCCCTAAGGGCGTTCCGTCCTCCTCTCCAGGTATGCAAGCGCTGGTCATCGTGGCGCACGGGTCGCATCTCAACCCCGACTCGTCGGCCCCGACGCACGCCCACGCGGACACCATCCGCTCGACGGGCGCGTTCGACGAAGTGAAGACGGGATTCTGGAAGGAAGAGCCCTCCCTCAGGGAGGTCCTCCGGACCGTCGAGTCCGAGGAGGTATTCGTGATCCCGCTGTTCGTCAGCGAGGGCTACTTCACCGAACAGGTGATCCCGCGCGAACTCCGCTTGGACGGCTGGGACGTCTCGGCGTGGGACTCCGACGGCTTGAGCGCGGACACGGCGACGTTAGTCGCGGAAGACACCGGCCAAACGGTCCACTACTGCGGACCCGTCGGCACGCACGAGGCGATGACTGACGTGCTGGTCCGCCGCGCGGAGACGGTGACGGGCGACCCCGAGGTGGGAGACGGATTCGGGCTCGCGGTCGTCGGCCACGGGACCGAGCGCAACGAAAACTCTGCAAAGGCGATCGAGTACCACGCCGAGCGCGTCCGAGCGATGGACCGGTTCGAGGAAGTCCAGGCGCTCTATATGGACGAAGAGCCCGAAGTCGACGACGTCACGGAGTACTTCGAGAGCGAGGACGTCGTCGTCGTGCCGCTCTTCATCGCGGACGGCTTCCACACGCAGGAGGATATCCCGGAGGATATGGGACTCACAGACGACTACCGGACGGGCTACGACGTCCCCAGCGAGGTCGACGGCCACCGCATCTGGTACGCCGGAGCCGTCGGCACTGAGGGGTTGATGGCCGACGTGATCCTCGAACGCGCCGCCGACGCCGGTGCCGACATCGAATCGGCCATCGCGACGGTGCGCGAGGCGACCCGCAAGACGGAGGCGGACGGGGAGCCGGGGAAAACCGACACAGACAGAGAACCGCGAGAGACCGACACGGACGGAGAGACGCAGGCGGCGGGTGACTGACGTGCAGGCGACAGCTGTCGACGTCAGAGACGAGCAAGTCGATGCGCTCTTGAAACGGCTCGGCTCGAACGACGGTCCGATCGAGTTCGACGGGTTGTCCGCCGCCACCGACGCGGACGGATACGCGCTCTCGACACCGGAGAGCGGGGACCATCGCGGACTCTCCGAGGCCGAGTTCCGAGCAGCAGCAACCGAGGACGGCGTCGCGCCGTACGTCACCAACTGGCACTACTGGGAGGAGACCGTCGGCCACCGCGGTCGGCACCGGCGCGCCTTCCTCCGCCGCGCCGAGGCGGCGGACGAGCGGTCGGTTCCGGCGCGTTACGTCGACCTGGATTCGGGGATGGAGACCGAGTGGGGTGAGGTCGTCGTGACCGCGACGCTCGGTGAGAACGGGGACCGGCGCTATGAGATCCGCCACGCCGACGACGTCGGCGCCGCGGAGGATGAACTCGACGGCTACGACGACCCGCTCGACGCGAGGCAGATAGCGACGGACGACGACCGCGGGCGGTACCGGCCCCTCAAGAGTGCGCCGACCCTGATCTCCGGGTGGATCTTCGAGAACCTCGGCGGTCGCGACGCGGTCGAGACGCTCGACGTGCTCTACCCCGCCTCCGTCGCCAACTGGAACCTCGAACGCGAGGACGAACTCGACGTGACTCACTGGCGCGAGACTGCCGAGCGGCAGACGGGGATCTACGACATCATCGAGGACCTCCCGCGAGAGGCGGTCGAGTGGGTCGCCGAGGCGTGCTGCGTCGATTCGCAGTGTCTCAAGCGCCGCGAGTGGCAGTACGACGAGGGCGACGACCTCGCCGCCGACAACGGCGCGGGCGCGTTCCCCTGCCGGGAACCCTGCTCGCTCGTCGTCGCCGCCGCGCGCAAGTGGACGAAACTGGAAGAAGAGGAGACGCACACCTACGAGTTCGAGCTGACACCCTCCGAGAAGGAACAGGTCGAGGCGATCGTCGACGCCGTCGCGGACGGCCGAATCGACGAAATCCGCGAGGCCGACGTCTACGAGGGCGCGAACCGCTACCGGACGCGGTTCCTGCGCGCGAAGCGGTTCGACGAGGACGGAAGTCTCTCGGGGACGCCGACGGATCCGACCGACGAGAACTGACGCTCCCGAATCCTACCGCTCGTCGAGCAACGTCTCGGCGTGCTCCAACGACTGCGCTCGTTGCCACCGGACCTGTTCCGCGTCGCCGTAGGCCAACTCCTCGCGGAGTTCGTCCGGGAGAAAGCCCGCCGCGGCCTCGACAACGGTTCCCGAACCGTCACCGAATTCGACGATTCCGTACGCCTCCGGTGCGGATCCGACCGTTTTGCGAGTCAGCGGTTCCCACCCTTTTCTGAGCGCCATCACTCGCCGTCGGTGTTCTCAGCGGCGTCGGCTGGGTCGTCGGCAGCGCTCTCTTCGACTTTCTGCACGAACTCGTAGGACTGTTCGCTCCAGTCGTCCTCGACGAAGACGAACACCCGGCCGCGCGCGATTTCGGGATCGGCTTCGATCTCGGTCCGCATCCCGCCGGGACGGCGGACCGTGACGCCCGGGAAGATCTCCTCAGCGTCGCCGTCGTCGAGAATCACTCGACCGACGCCCGTCGATTCGAGGATGTCGTCGTGGGTCTTGAGATCGTTGACGTACAGCATCACGCCCTCCGTCTCCGTGGGATCGGTCACGAGGACGTGCGTCTCCTTCTTCGGGGGCGTGGTGAGCGTGTCGGTGACCGGTTCAGGAACGCCCCGGTAGACGGTCTTCCGGCCGTCGGAGTACTCGACCTCGACGCCGTAATCGAGGAGTTCGACGCCGACGGTGCTCGGCGGGACGTCGTTGCGCGCGCTCATATGTCGAGACACGAGCGGCCGACTCAAAAGGAACGCGATGGCGACGCCCGCTGCGAATGGCCTTCGTTCCGTCGAGGCGACCGCGGCGAGCGCAGGCGTTTTCACCGCGCTCATCGACGACTACGCTATGACGAATGCAGATCCGCCGGACTCGGACGCAACGCCGATTTCCCCGCCCGACGAGCCGCTGACGTACGACGATCTCTCGGTCGGTGACCGCTTCGAGGCGGATCAGACAGTGGCGTTCACCCGCGAGGAGATCGTCGACTTCGCGACGGCGTACGACCCGCAGCCGTTCCACCTCGGCGACGAGGCCGACGACGCATCGCCCTTCGAGGGTCTCGTCGCGAGCGGCCTGCACAGCTACTGCGCCTGCAACCGGCTCGCGACGGCGGCGTTCTTCGCCCGCGTCGCGTTCCTCGGCGGCCGCGGCGTCGACGATCTTAGGTGGTTCCGACCGGTCGAACCCGGCGACACCCTCTCCGTCGACGTCGAGGTCGTCGCAATGCGTCCCTCGGATTCCGACCCGCGGCGCGGCTACGTCGACGTCGACGTGACGGGACGCGATCCGGCGGGAGAACCGGTCGTTTCCTGGCGCGTGCTGGGGCTGATTCGACGCGGCGATGCCGACGCCGACGCGGCCGAGTGAGGCCGTCGTTCACAACGAACAATCGCTACACCTTTCCCTTCGGTCGACAGTCAGCGAGTATGTACGGCCGTGCAGTCGCCTTGGGGGCGGGCACCGTGCTGAACGCCCTCTCGACGGGCGTCGGGTCCGCGTTCGCGATCGACGCCGAGACGACGGCGACCGTCGAACTCGACGACTCCGAGACCGTCACCGGTACCGTCGCCGAAGACGGAGACGCCGACACCCGTCTCATCGAGCGGTGCGTCGAACTTGCGATCGAGGCGTACGGCGACGGTGACGCGACGTACGGCGGGAGCGTCCGAACCGAGAGCGCCGTCCCGATGGCCGCGGGGTTGAAAAGTTCGAGCGCAGCGGCCAACGCGACCGTGTTGGCGACGGCCGACGCGCTCGGCGCCGACCCCGAGCAGCTGGAAGCGTGCCGCCTCGGCGTCGAAGCCGCTCACGACGTCGGCGTGACCGTCACCGGCGCGTTCGACGACGCGTCGGCGTCGATGCTCGGCGGCGTGACCGTCACCGACAACGACACCGATGAGCTCCTCGCCCGCGAGGAGGTCGAGTGGGACGTGCTGGTCTGGACGCCCACCGAGCGCGCTTACAGCGCCGACGCCGACGTCGAGCGCTGCGCGAACGTCGCGTCGATGGCGGAGCTCGTCGCGGACCTGGCGCTCGACGGGCGCTACGCCGAGGCGATGACCGTGAACGGCTTGGCCTTTTCGGCCGCGCTCGGGTTTTCGGCGGAACCGGCGATCGAGGCGATGCCGCACGTCGCTGGGGTGTCGCTGTCGGGCACCGGTCCGAGCGTCGTGGCCGTCGGCGACGACGAAGGGCTCGACGCGGTGCAGAAGCGCTGGGACGAACGAAGCGGTCGAACGTGGCGAACGACGACCAGAACGGACGGAGCACGCATTCTATGAGTCAAGACACACCCGAATCGGACATTGACGCCGAGGCCGACGCGGCCTCACTGGACGAACTGCGCGAGGAGATCGAAGAGATCGACCGAGATATCGTCGAACTGATCGCTCGACGGACGTACGTGGCCGATTCTGTCGCACAGGTGAAAGACGACCGCGGACTGCCGACGACGGACGAGGGGCAAGAAGAACGCGTGATGGAACGCGCAGGGCGCAACGCGGAGAACTTCGATGTCGATTCGAATCTCGTGAAAGCGGTGTTTCGCCTGCTCATCGAATTGAACAAGGTCGAACAGCGCGAGAGCCGCTGATATCGCTGTTCTCTCCCGTTGTAGGCTATCAATTGTATGTCCGGCGGCTGTCGTTCAATCCGAACGTGAAGCCGACTGAGTTCCTCCAACGGGATCGATTCCTCTCAATAGCGGTAGTCATTAGCCGCGATGTATACATTTGAGTCCCGAGTTTGTTAGAATCCGAAGGAAACGACTTTAGGTCGTTCTGATATGATTTGGTCATGAACAGACCGGGGTATACTCGTCGCCGCCTTATCCAGCTAGGCGCTCTCGGTCTTAGCACAGGCATCGCCGGCTGTAGCGATAAAGACCCCGGGAGTAGCGCCGGAGAGGACTACGAAGACCCGCCCGAAAACGACACCGAACCCGACGGCGATACCAACGACACGCCCACCGCCGCTCTCAGCTTCAACGCCCCGAATAGGGACTACACGCTCTATCGCCTGCCCCTTGCCGAAGGTCGCCCAGACCCGGACGATATGTCCGTTGACCACCCCGATAACACGCTGTTCACCATCGAAGTTCACGGTGAGCAGATGGCAACGGCCACCCTCGAACAGACGCAGGTAGAACGAGACCTCGAACTCCGCCTCTACGTTCGTGACACCTACGGCAACTTTAAGTCTACTACCCAGACGCTCGAATCGAGCGGAGGCAACACGTTCGAAACACACGAAATCGAGTTCGATATTTCCAACATCAATCTCCCACGAGGTGCAGGCAGTATCTGTGAACTCGTCGCCGTAGACGCCACCTTCAACGAAGACTACGAATTCATCATCAAACGCCACCAGTTCGTCGGCGTCGGCCACAAGAACGGCGTCAACTGGGTGAACAGCGAGTATCTCAACCACACCTATCACACAGAACCCGACGGATTCCGCAAGCACGACAACCCCCGAGGAATCGGAGGCATCGGCGGCGGAAGCGAAACCTCCGAACCCGCCGGATACGTTGAAACCCGCGATGGGGACAACGAACGCACCGTCTTCCTCGTCACCCGGACGAATTATAACGGCGAAATCTTCGGCGTCTCCAGCCACATCAAACACGAACCCATCAACCGCTACCAGAATGGAAGCCACCGGTATCAGTACCGCTACGGCCAGCAGTACGAAGCCCACCACGCAACCGAAATCAGCCACTTCCAAGAACTCGCCACCAAAACCCACACCGCCATCGCTGACATCGGCGTCAAGGGTTCGAACAACCGCCTTGAAGTCCTCGGGGACATGATTCAGATGATTCCGTACCTCCGACAGGGAACTGACCCGATGCCCAGCGTCATCCTGTACGAACACTACGGAGACTGCTCATCCAAGTCCGTCCTCATGGCATGCATCCTTCAGAACGACCCGTGGAGTATGATGCCCGCATACATCGACTGTGAAATCAGCGGCGTTGGTCACTGGACGATTGGCCTCGACGTAGATGACCTTGGAAGCGGATTCGATAGGGACTCCGCATTCCTCGTCGAACCCTCCGACGACATGAAGAACAGTGGGTTCCCCAATACGAGCTATGCATTCTTCGACATGACCTACGACTCCACCATCGGACACCGCACCTCCGGCGTCGAAAACAGCTTCATCTACGACGAAGGAGACTTCACTCACAGGAACAACCGTTACGCAGAAAACGACTCCCCCGACTACTGAGCCCGCTCCGCAACATCCCCCTCCTCTAAGTCATCCTCCCCCGCCTGCAAGTACGACTGCATCGACCGCCCAGTAGGATTTATTTATATGCGCCGTTGCCTCAGGGCCTAAGTTGGCGTATTCCGGGGTTTCATGACGTGGATCTCTGTATTTTCCATTCGAATGTATAGTGGATTTTAGCTACCTGAACAAGGTAGAGCAACGAGAGAATCGCTGAATCTCTACTACTACTGATTGATGGCTATTCGTGCGTCTACGACCCCGTTGTCGGCTGGTTTTGACGACGTGTTTCGTCGGATTCTCGGCCAAGACGGCGTGGCAAATCCGTGGGTTTAAACCGACCCACGCGATTATTCCGAAGTGAGGGCGCTTAGCTCAGTTTGGACAGAGTGCTTGGCTTCGGACCAAGTTGTCGCGGGTTCAAATCCTGCAGCGCCCATGGCCTAACAAGGCGATTCTTCCCTAATGCTATTCTGGCCTTAGAGGACTCTATAGGCTTGTTATCTGGTTTTGAGGAATCTGATATTTTCCTCTCAGAGCCGATCAAATGTTGTGACAATCCGCGGGTCCGCGCTGTCCGGCGGTCGGTTTCGCAAACCCGAGGTGAGATCCGATGATGGATCTCTCGGGGTGGTCACCTGGAGATAGATCCCACTGCCACAACTGTGGCGCACACGTCAGCCGCGACTTCGCGCGGACCTTCGGCGACGAGGACGGCCACGTTCACCGCTGTCTCGCGTGTGACAGCCGCGCCCGTCTACAGAAGGGATCCGGCGCTGGTCAGCACGTCAGATACCCCGATCCCGCCGAGCAGCAGGGACGCAATCACGGCCCGCGTGTGCGCGCTTCTGAGGCCGTTATCATAGGAGGTGACGACGGGTGACTCCCAACGGAACCGGCCGCTCCTATGGAGGTGATCCACGTTGAGCACCGAGGTCTCACCGCGGGTCGCCCGAGCGAAAGAGATCGGCGTCGACGTCGAGTTCCGAGTCGTCGACGCACTCGGCCCCGTTCGCGTCGCCGACGATTCCGACGCCTACTACGACGCGGTCACCACCAGCGTCCTCGCTCCCGACACCGTCGCCGGTGATCTCCCGATCCGGTTCGGCGTCCCGCTCCTCGAGGTCGGCACCGAGATCGAGACGAAGAGCGCGAAGCGCCGGACGTCCAACGGCGGCGATCAAACGATCGCGGGACGGTGGCTGTTCAAAGGTCGCGACGACGGACAGCACGCAAAGCTCCTCGAGGCGAGTGCCTACTACGCGCTGTCGGTCTACGACGACGTCGACGGAGACCGCGAGCTCTTGGCCGTCGCCGTGGTCCCCGCGTCGATCGTCGACGAGCTCCTCCGTGATCGCTGGTACTCGATCGACCGCTCGGAGGGAACGCTCGCTCGGCTCTCCTGGACGCACGTCTTCGACCGCCTCGGGGGTGACGGTCGGTGATCCGAACGACGTACTTCTCGGCGCTGGCGAACGGCTACGACGAGCCCGCTCCCGAGTCGAAGGTACTCGCGGTCGTCCGTCGCGATCTTCCCGATTGGGCGGAGGAGCTCGTCGACCGTCACGTCCCGACGCTCGCGCCGCCGGACGATCTCCTGGACTCCTACAAGAAAGTCGAGGAGGCCGCCGACCGAGACGGTCACGAGGAACCTCGTCGCGTCGCGTGGAAGAGTGTCGACTTCGAGGCTCGGTTTCACGAGTATCTCGAGAAGGGTCCGACGCAACAAGTTCTCGAAGCGGTCGAACAGGAAGCCGCACAGCGCGCCGTGTGGCTCGTCTGCTGGGAAGCGTCCGATCGGTGGTGTCACCGTCGACTCCTCCGACAACGGCTACAGGACGCCCGCACCGTGACGTTCTCGACCGACGTCTCACTCCCACCGAAGGAGAACGAGTATCCGGGCCATCGCGTCGACGAGGTCGCGTGTGATCCCGGCGAACACGAGCTCGTCGACGGACCAGCGCCGTACACGAAGGTCTGCGTGAACTGCGGGTACGGTCTCGGTACGCTCGTCGACGTCCTCGGTCACGATCCCCGACGGTCAGGTAGTGAGATCCGATGACTACGGGGGAGTTCGTCGAGCCGCAATCTCACGAGGCCGATATTCACTTTGTTTTCGACGAGGACGGGTTAGATCCCTACTACGCGCTCAACTCGGTGATCCGCGTTCAGTACGACGACTGGAAAACCGAGGGAAAGCCGACCGAGACGATGGATTTCTTAGGCCAGAGTTGGGCGCTCGCCGCGGACTACGATCAACAACCGGTCGATCCGTGGGACCACGAGAGTTACCGAATGGAGTCGGTCCCGCTCTTCCGGATCTACTTCGTCGCGAAGGACGGACTGTACGACGGAGAACCAGCGCAAAAGTCTAAGCGCGTTCGTGGAGGGACGATGACGATTCGGCCTCGGTGGCCCGGGATGACGAAGGACGGCAAGAAGATTCAGGGAGTACCCGACCTCGGAAAGCCGTACATCGACGTTCAGGTACAAGCGTCGAACATCGAACACTCGCGATATCTCGAGCTCGTGAAAACGGCAATGGCCGCGTTCGGTGTCTCGTATCGGTATTTCGAGAAGCCGCACGAGATGAGCAACGTCATCGACCTCGCCCGCTACGTTCGCGTGCACCGCTCGAAGTCGAGCCCGCTGCACGCCGCGGATGGTCCGATCGCCCGCACCCACGCGGTGCTCGAGGCCGGTCAGCAGGGATACCGGAAGCACGTCGAAGACCACACGAAGATTCCGGGCTACTTCGTGACCACGACCGTCGACGACGAGCGGGCCCGGGACATCATTCCCGGCCACCAGCTCGGCAAGGAGATCAAACACTACTACCCCGAGGATCCCTCGTCGTTCGAACCCGGCGACGCGCTGTATCACCCGAAGCTCGAAGTCTCCTATCAGACGAAGCGAACGGACGAAACGCTTCGATGGAGTGAGCTTGACCAAGCGGTTCGAGAGCTCGATACGACGCTCTACAACTATCTCGACTGGGCGGACCTTCCCGTTCGAGCGGACGGCGACGTATTCGTTACAGACGAGTATTTCTCTGCCACGTCGGAGTCGCACCGATCGGTGAAGCTCGTTGAATGTCCGTTGCCCGACGTCGAGGACGAACAAGAGCACGTCGTGATGCGTCTCTGGGGAAACACGCTCGAATCGGACCGGGATCTTATTGACTCACTCATATCCGACGGTGGTCGTCCCACGCGGGACGAGCTCGCCGATCGGACGGGCTACTCGTATCGCACGGTTCGCCGGTTCGTGAACCGCTGTGAGGACGTCGTTCGCGATGCCTACGACGGGCTGAGCATCGACTCGAAGCACAAAGAGCAGATGCTCCTCAAGCGGGTTCGGACTGCGGAATCACAGTTCCGCGAGAGCGTCGAGCACGCGGTGATGAACGCCGCGGACGCCGTGGAGGACCGGGCGCGCTCGAAGTGGTCTGAGGTCAAGCAACGTTACAACGTGAGCATCAGCGAGGGGAAGGTGAAACAGACGCTCGAAGTCGGGTACCGTCCCGAAGATCGCGAGGATCTGGCCGAGGTTATTCGGTCGATTCGGCTCGCCGCTCGCGAGCGGTACCGTTCGATCCGTCGGTTCGCCCTGGAGGTGACGACGATCGACGGGGAACGCCGTCGAATCACGAACCTCGATTCGTGGCGACCGTCAGCGGCGAAGACGACGCGAGAAGTGAGTAAGCCCGACTGGGTGGAGGACGCCGAGCAGCTCGCTCAAGAACGACACGGCCGCCCGCTGGATGAGCTCTGTGACGCCCGACGTCGGAGGGTGATCGACGACGTCACCGAGTAGAGCGGTCCCTCGTGAGAGGCATCACTATCCTGTACCCCTGATTACGGCGCTCGCGCGACAATTTTCCCGGGTTCGACCCTAGTTTTGCTGTGACCGTGACCGCGATCGCGACGACGAGGAGAGCTCTCGGTCGCGGACGATCGGCCGGGGGGAGGCCGATCGTCCGTTAGAACGTGTGGCTAAGGCCACGAGTCCAAAAGACTCCGCACGCCCTCGGACGGACCACCGCCCCTGCGGCTGCGCAAAAATTCGAACCCTTCAGTTGAAACAGTGCGTTACTGAGGTTCAACTAAGGACGTCTGTCATTCCATCTGGGAGACGACCCAGTCTTCTCGACGTGTTGATCATAGTGCTTCCTCTCCTTTTTTTGCGGGCTCGTTAGAAATCCGACCGTCTGGTAACGGTAATAATTCGGATTTCGCTCGTTAAGATGAGTCAGTAATCTATTCTTCAGATCTTTTGAACTACCAATATATACCGTTTCGCCGAAAGATCTCAATTCGTAGATCCCCTTTTTGTTCGGTGCATTTGATTGGATGTGATTCGTTGTCGCTTTACTCCAGTTCTTACTTATTGGCATATTTGGATTCCTTGCGATCAGGTATTGAATAATGATATGGCAATGAAAAATAAAGTATCGTAACCGGGGTGAAAGTGAAATACCCCTGCGGCTGCGCAAAAATTCGACCCTCTATTTGAAACGCAGTAATGGGTGTAATACAACGGTTCTTCTACTCGTTTTCCGCTCCGTCGATTCGCTCAGTACAGACGAAAGCTGTATCAGTTAGTGCAGCGGATGCACGAATCGATTTGACCGGCGATTTGAATGTGGGTTAGTACCGCCTGACGAGGAGTGTGATGAGCGGTGTACCGATGACCGTTGGCCATAACCAGCGGGCAACTGGTGGAAGAAAGACGAAATTCACGGACGAGAACGCAGTGACCGTCGCAATGTACCCCGCCCCCATCCGGGAAAGATGTTCGTACAGCCACGCCCGCGATTCGGGCTGGCCGTCTCGAAACAGGCCAACATCACGGACGCCAAATCCCACGCTGATGCCACCGAAGACTGCCATCACCGTACCGAAGGACTCTCCCTCCAAGAGTCGTAGGCCTCCGAGTGCGAGAAGGCCGATGCCGACGGCAACGAGTGTGATGGCCGCGCCCCAATCGAGACCAGTTGGTGTGTCAGCTGGTCGCTTCCGCGAGAGGACACGGTAGCCCGAGAACACGAAGTAGAAACTAAACACGGCGACAAGCGCAAGAAACTGCCGTGTCGGCGTGGCATCGTAGACGAAGAGGGCGAGGGCAGATGCCGCCACGAACGCCATCGAATAGACGTATGCGCGACCGAAGCGTCGATGCGTGAGACCGCCTTTCTTCGTGAGAAACGCCCCCGCACCACCGAACAACGCGACGAACCCCGCCACGATGTGGAGACTGAGCGTCAGTGAGTCGAGGGTTTCGATGGCTGTCACGAGTTACTCCCTCGCCAACAGGGCGTACCCGACGGTCACCGGGAGCGCGTAGACGATGTGGCCGCCGACACTCCATACCTTCTCCGGCATCGTCAAGTCGGGGAATACTGGCGCGTGCGGATACCCGACGGCTTGGAGCCACAGAGGCATCAGCAGGACAGAAAGCAGTGCGGTGGTCACGACGCCGACGAGAACGGCCAATCCGAGTGCGCCACGAACCGTCGTTGCGAGTGATCGGATGGGCGACCACTGGACGGCTGCAATAACGAGGACTGCAAGGGCAACCCCGTGGAACTGATGAATGGCCCACCCAAGCAGGAGGTTCGGACCAGCTAAGCCGTACATATTCGGGAGTGCAAGCGCAATGAGCGGTTCTGGATTACCGTACTGCATCATTAGCCCAAGGGGGATACTGCCGACGAACCCGGTGAGAATGGCAGCGATCCATTGCTTCGGCGGAACGCCTCGAATACGTGATGTAAAGCCATCCCTCCGTGATGGTGGCTCTTCGTCCTCCGTACGCGAGGATGAATGGGTAGACATCTACGTCACTAATCGTATATCTTATATAAATCTATGTGGGACGCTAGCTGTGCTCCGTTCTAGCCAGCGTTCTAACCCCACCGTCGATACGCATAGCTACTGAACAGGCAATTCACTTCAGACAGTCCTCAAATCAACCAGCTTGTGAATCATCCTATGACCACTCGGAAGCGCAGTGAGAACGACGTCGGTTAGAACAGTATCTCCACGACCCACCGGAACACGCGGCGCGCGGGCTCGGTTCCGCGCTCGATCGCGACCGAAGCGCCTTCGCGTACGTGCTCCATAGCCACACCCGGGTTTGGGTCCGCCCATCCGAGCGCGAGTACGAGCGCGAGCACGACCAGGCTCGCCACCGAGTACGCGATCGCGGCCGCGCTCATCGTCGCCGCGCGCGAGCCGATCCGTTTCGCCCGCCACAGATAGAACGCCACGAGAACCAGCGAGGCGGCCCCGATAGCGCTCCCCCGGAGCCCGAGGATACGAAGGGCCTCGATGATCGCGGACATCCTCACTCCTCGCTGTTCCCGCTCAGATCAAGCGTGACCTGGGTATCCGGCGTCGACGCCTCGGCTTGTGCGGTCTGTCGCCGCTGGTAGATCAGATACCCGACGAGCCCGATGGTCGCCAGGACGACGAGCCCGCCGTACTCCGAGAGCACGACTTCGAGCGCCCCGAGAATCGATCCCGGTCGGATCGCCTCGAGCGCGGCGATCGCTGAGATCCCCATCGCGGGACCGATCACCCACCACGGGATTGTCGCCCGGGTCCGGGCTTGGATCTGCCAGAGTGCAAGGAACACCGCGATCGCGGCGAAGGCCGCTCCGATCCCGCCCGCGATCGAGTCCCCGACCGCGAACACGACTGTCGAGAACATCGACGAGAGCGTGCCCGGCGCAACGAGCTCGACGGCGGCGATCGCGACGACTGTCGAGCCGACGAGGAGCAGCGCGTTCCCTCGAATCCCGCTCGCGCCGCCGAACCGACGTCCGGCACAAAAGAGCCCCGTCACGGAGAGACCCACGGCCGGAACGACCAACACGAGCGGCGCGCCAGCTTGTTGAGTCCGGGGTGGAGCGGTGCCACCGACTCCGGAACCAGGTGCGTCCATCTGCCGGATCGTGTACGTCTCGGCGTTCCCGTCCGTCGTGAAGTCGACCGGGCTCTCCGCTCGGTCGGCGTCGATCTCTCGATCCTGGGTCTCGCTCCACAGAACGTAGCGCTCACCGGAGAGCGTGTCGTAATAGGTCACGTCGACGTTCGACGCGCCGGTCGTGTTGCCCTCGCGGATCTTGAACCGCGGCTCGTCGGGATCTTCGATCACGACCTCCGACTCGCCCGACTCGGGAACCACGTTGAGCGGAGCCGTACGCACGCGCGTTGTTGAGCCCTCCGACGCATCAGGGAGTCGGAGCTCCTGACCTCCCGAGGAGTCGACGATGACGTGTGGGGAGGCCGACCAGGACTCTTCTGACGTGTAGTGAATCCGGTCCGATCCGGAGACGTCGATCGCGAAGTCCTCCGAGCGGTCTATGATCTCAATCTCCGAGTTGAGCGAGTCGCCCTCGACGGTCGGGTCGGTGACCGTGATCTCACCGTTCAGCGTTCGGACCTTCCGACCGGTCGCCCGGACCTCGAGCGTTTCCGAGCTCTCGACGGGATCGAAGCCGACGATCAGCGTCGTATTGTCGTGAACCCACTCTTTCGGGAGCTCCCAAGAGGAACCGTTTCGGCGGACCTCTACGGAACCAATATTGACTACCTCGCCGTCGAACGGGATCGTCAGTGTCGGATCCTCTCTCGCATCGCCGAACGTGTGCGAGACGTTGTAGCGCTCGCTCCACGCTTCCGCGGAGTAGTCGACGGTTTGCTCGTCGGTGGCCTCGTGGCTGTACTCAAGCCCGACGCTCGGATCTGGTGAACCATCGGAGAGTGTACCGTCGCCGACAGAGACATTGATTCGGTTCGTTCCCTCCTCGAGTGCCGACGAATCGAGCGATAGAGTAGTCGTTTCGCCATCGGAGAGTGTTCCCGAGTGCGAGACGGTCTCGCCGTTAAGTTCGACTGTGGGATTTTCCGTAACAGTCCTTTCTATATAATCAAGCGTGTAATCGACTGTTCCCACCGATCCCGTGATATTGATATCGTTACTACCTGTCGACAAATCGAGCGCCGTGGTCTTTGTCTCTCCATCGTCAAGGTCGCCGAGAGAGGCGCTTTCTAGTCCATTGACAGAGACAGCGACGTTATCCGGAGCAGTTGATACCCCATTAACCGTAAATTGAGGGTAATAGTCTTCTGACGGTGGGTTGTCCAACGAGTAGGAAACCGTTGCCGAGTCAAAATCTTGGTGTTCATCCGGAACATCAAAACCGAAACCCACGCCACCATCGTATTCCGGATAGCCAATCTCATACTGTCCATCGTAAACTTTCTCCCAACTGTTCGACGCGACTTGAGTCCCATCGACGGACAGTGTAATAGTTACATCACTCGCGTCACACTTGCAGGATCCCCCAGTCACGAAAAGATCCCCAGAGACACGTCCGAGCGAGTCAAAACTAACCTCCGAGGAATCTATGGTAACCGATCCCTGTGTGTCCGTTGCGATGCGTTCCGAGACGGTCCCGCCGGTTACGGAGATTTGAGAATCCGGCATCGTATGTCCCTCCGGATCGGCATTGCCCTCAACATCCACGGTAAAGGGATCTCCGATCGACACAGATCCCGACACAGACTCGTTCTCCGTTGTGGTATTCCCTGTCAAATTTATCATCGGATCACTCACCGCATTGATGTCCGAGAGCTCGTACTCGAAAGTCGAACCGTCTGTGGCTGGGCTCGCGTTGATCGAGACGCCGCCCGTGAACGAGACCGTATTAGTCGAGAAGTGCGGCACGTGGAAGGTTCCGACCATCCCGTCGCGCTCGATCGCCGATTCCCAGCGCTCCCCGTCCTCGTGCGTCCCGTACGCGACCTTCGGCACGAACCCGACTCCGGCCTCGAGGACGTCAAGGTCGACGGCGACGTCGCGGCCCTCGTGGACTTCGTCGTCACGGAGGACGATCGCGATCTCGTCGTCCGCGAGCACGCTCGCGTTCTCGCCCATATACTCGTCCGCCCGCTCGGGCGTCGTGAGCACGACCTCGAGCGTGCTCGCGTGCTCGCTCGCGTAAATCGCGCCCTCGAGGTCGCTCGCGCGGATAGGCACGTCAGCGCCCGCGGCTATGTCCTCGGACACCTGCGCGTCCCCGAGCGCGAGCATCCCCGCGGGTCCGCTGTTCGTTGCTCCGGCTGGCGAGATCGCGACGCCGCCGAGACTCGAAACCACGATCAACGACGCGAGAAGCGTCGCGATGAATCTCTTTGAGTCTGTCATATCATATCACCGAATCGTTCGCCGACGTCGCTATTCAGGGGGGTAGGGGGGTGGTCGGCGTAGTAGTTGAAGCTACGCGCGCGTGCGAGGCGCTCGGATCGCGCGCTCGCGATCGGTCTGTCAGCCGCGAGAGGTGTGGATCCCGATCTCGACCCACGGGTTCGATCGTTCTTTTTCGATTTTCTCTCGAAAAATCGAATTTCGAAATCAATCATAGCCCCACCGCCTCGAGATCGAAATCGATCGAAACCTCCGCGTCGAGCCGCGCACCCCGCTTGATGTTCGGCCAGTTGATCGAAGCGTAGTTCGTCGAATTCCAGACGAGCGCCTCGCCGCTTTCCATCTGTCGCGAGTAGCGCGTCGTCGGGATCGGACACGACTTGTCGCCCGGGAGCGACTTCCCGACCGGCGGCGTCGCGCCGTTCATCGTGACCCACCAGCGCTGTTTCGCTCGGAAGAAGTGCGAGACCTCGCTCAGCGCGTGAGCGTACGTGAACACGCTCACGCCCTTTTTGCGCGCGTCCGCGAAGTCCTTCGCCCATTGGCGGATCTTCTGATACTCGTCGTGCTCGTCCTTCTCCGCGTCCGGATCGAAGAGGTTCCCCGCCTCGTCGAAGAGGATCGACGTCCAGTGAGCGAAGATGTCGCGCTTGATCCGCGCCTGGACGAACGCAAACCACCACTGGTTTGCCGGAGTCGGCGAGCTCGGTCCCGGCTCTCCCACCGGCGTCACTCGCTCCGGTCCGTGGAAGGAATAGCGAGAGACGTCCTCACAACCGCGGTGGAGCGGATCCGGGAACACCACGTAGAACTGACCCTCGACGAGCTGGCCGAGGAGATCGACCGGAGAGGAGTAGCGAACGACGTCGCGACATATCTCCTCGAGGTCGATCGTGAACGAGGAGACCTCCGGCGCTTCCGGAACGATCCGGACCTCGACGGGGATCCCCGCCGGGATCGCGATCGTCGTCCACGGCGCGAGGGGGAGCCACTCGGCGCGCTCGTTCGTTCCGGAGTCGTCGAGCGTGTCCGCGAGGAGCACCGTCTCGTTGTTGACTTGTTGAAGCACGGCCGCGGTGAAGTCCATCAGCGTCGACTTGCCGCTCCCCGGTTTCCCGTACGCTAAGTAGTCGGTCCCGCCCGCGGTCCACGCGTCGATCGTCCGCTTCCCCTGAGCTTTGAACCCGGTCCGATCGCCGTCGTCGTCGGCGATCCATTCGAGCACCTTCGCCCGAGGCCGCGAGAAGTCCTCGAGTGCCTCGTGTGACGGGTGCGGGTTTTGCGGGTCGTAGTCCACCTCTCCGGCCAACGACTCGACGAGGTCGATCTCGCGGCCCTTGAGGTGGACCAGCGGCGTCACCCACGCACTCGGGAACGTCGCGACGTTCTTTCCCTCGCGTTCGTTGAGCGCGAGGTACTTGTGAAACGGCGCGATCCCGAGATCCTTGTAGATGTCTTGCCCGTCGTTGTGTCGGTTCAGCGTGGCGTCTCCGTACGCCTGCGCGCTTTTCTCGTGGAAGTCGAACACTCGAGAGAGCTGGTCTCGAATCTCCGACTCGGTCGTGACCGCGCGAAACGCGGAGTGTAGTGCTTTGCTCATCGGGTCGGGTACTTCGCTGGACTGTGGTCGGTTTTCTCTCCGCCGGAGACAGCCTCTCCGGCGCGGTCTGCGAGCTGTTCGACGGCCGCATTGAACGCGGGTAAGAACTCGAGCGCGAGGAACGACTCGCGGTAGAACTGAGCGGCCGGGTCGTCGCGATCGACGAACATCGCACGGAGCGGTCGCTCCGACCAGAACGCCGACGCGAGGCTCTCGTCGAGCTCGCCAAACGAGGCGTGGATCGCGACCGGGATCCAGCTCTCGACGATCTCGTCTCGGGAGTCGAAGCCCGCGAGCCCGCGCTCGATCACCCACCGCTGACGCGTCGCCGTCTCTCCGAGCCCCGGCCGCATCGCGGGTTCGTCCTGGTCGGCGACGTCGACGTACGCCGGGTTGTCGTCGTCGTGGTCGCTCGTGTACTCCACGGCTGACCACCGGATCCGACGAAGCGCCGTCTGACACGCGGGGATCAGGTCACTCGACGCGACCGCGAGCCGCCACTCCCGAGCCCGCTCCGCGTCGAGAAGCGCGTCCTGGTCGAGCCACCGCTCCCGTTCCGCGTCGACGACGACCAGCGTCGTCAGCTCCGAGAGCGACATCAAGCGGTCTCGATGCCACTCCGGCGGGAGCTGTCCGAGCGTCGCGATCGTCGCCTCGTGGCACCACCGGAGGAGACCGGCCCGATCGGCGAAGCCCGCGAGCCACGATCGGAGGAGCTCACGTTGATCCCGCGAGAGCGTTTCGAGCGCCGGGCGCGTGGGTTTGTTGAAGCTCGGCGGATCGATTCTCGGTGACGTCCCCGCGTCCGAGTCCTCGTCGACGTCGGGATCGACGCCCCACGTGATCGCGTTAGTCATCCGCCGTCGCACCTCCGGAGACGTCGGCGTCGTCGATCGCCTCGGAGAGGCTCTCGGGGTTGCCCTCCTCGATCGCTGACAACACCTCGTCGAACTTCCCGAGCTCCGTCTCCTCTTTCGTCTTCTTGCGCTCGGCGACGTTCTTCCCGAGCTCTTCCTGATACTTCGATTTGAAGTAGTCGCGGTCGGCGACCTCCTCGAGTTGCTCGGTCGCGTTGATGAGCGAGACGATCACCGAGCCGAACGACGACGGCGCGACGTGCCACTCCGCGCGGCCCTTAATCGGACGCCCCACCCACATCCCGGCCGGGAGGAGCGCGACGAGCGCCCCGATCGCGCCGGAGGCCGCGAGTGCGCCGCCGAGAATCCACCCGGCCGCGACGATCCCGATCGCCGGGATGATCTTCTCCCACGCGATCGAGCTCGCGTGTACGGCCACTCGGTCGACCGTCGACGCTTCAGGATCGATCTCCGGAGCGTCGTAGAGGTGGCTCAACGACCACCCCTCACGCTCGACGGTGAGCGGATCCTCGTCGAACGGGTCCGCGAAGTAGATCGTATCGAAAATCCCCGTCCCGCCGGAGAACTCGAGGCTCGGGTCGCTCGTTCGCTCCTCGCCCATACAGAACAGCCGAAGCTCGGGGATCGCTCCTCGAGCCCGGGCGAGGTACGGCGTGATCCCGTTGACGACGAGGCCACGGACACCGCCGACCTCGGCGATCTCATACGTGCGCACGTTGACCGGGATCTCCCCGGATCCGTCCTCGTTCGCCTGCGGGGAGGTCAGATCGACGTGGATTATGCCGACGCGCTCGGTGTCGTCTCCCCACCAGTTGATCGCCGCGATCGTCGCGAACAGCGCGACGCCCGGGACGAGGATCCACGGCGCTTGTGCGATCGTATCGAGTACGTTCCGGTAGCCGAGCATCAGCGTCATAAAGCCGACAGGGACGACCCCGGCGAGGTAGAGCCAGATCGGATAGCCCGGCCCCTTCCCGGCTCGCTCGTGCCACCGATGCGCGATCTTCATCAACGCGAGCGTGAGGACCAGCGTGAGGATCAGAAAACCGACCGCCCATAGCGCGAGATCGCCCGCCGTGTCGACGTTGACGGGCTCGGCGGTCGGCGAGGTTTTGACGTCGAAGCGCCACGTCGCCGAGCCCTCCTCGCCCTCAACGAACATCGTCACGTGCCGCGCCTCGTCGTAACTCGGGCGCAGTTCGATCGCCTCCTCGGCGTACCCGCCGGAGAGCGTCACGCTCGTCTCGTCGACGGTCTGATCGACCGCCGCCGGTACGTACCGGACGTTCCCCTCGTCGTCCTCGACGCGCTGCTCTCCGTCATTCCAGTAGACGATCGTGACGTCGAGCTCCTCGTTCGCACCCCAGCCGATGAACCCGCCGAGGTAGACCTCGTCGCGCTTGATCGTCGTGCCTTTCGTGAGATATTGGTACGTCTGCGAGTCGTCGGGGTTGCCGCCGATCGAGGCGGGCGCGTATCTGAGCCATAGCTGCCCGTCGCCGTAGCGGCGGACTGACGGCGGTGCCGCCTCCGAGCCGCGGACGCCCCACGACCGAAGCTCCTCAAGCTCGTACGGCCCCGTCTGTGCCGTCGCGTTCGTCGACGAGTTGTTGGTCCCGTTCTGGGCGGCGACGCCCGTCGCTCCCGCGGCGACCGCGAGGAGAGCGACCACCACCATCGCGACGACGACGCCGCGAGAGGTTCCCGTCATCTTAATTCCGTACCGCGGCGGTTCCGGCGATGATCGCGAGCACGAGTATCGTCCCTGCGACGACACCCATCTCGACGTATCCGGCGAAGCCCGCGACCGCGAGCGTGGCGAGGACGAACTGACCGACCGCTCCCGGCCACGTCGAGACGATGTCCCCGAGGACACCGAAGAGCCCCGCGAGATTCGAGAAGGCGATCACGATCGCGAACACCGCCGCCGAGATCACGCCGATCACCTTCCGAGAGGTCCGGTCGGTCGCCCGGGTCGCGTCCTCCGTTCGTCGGTAGTTCAGGAGCCACAGCCCGACTACCCCGACGAAGGCACCGAATCCCACGATCACTGCGATCGTCGAGATCGCGCCGTATCCGATCATCTGTCTCTCCTCCGCCCCGCATCCGGAGGGATCTGTGCACCGCTCTGGGTGTTGTGCTTAGTCATCGTCGAATCTGTCCGTGAATCTATTTGTGAGTCGATACAGCGCGTAAACCGCGGTGAACAGTGCGATCGCCGTCGACGCCGCCTCGAGCGTTCCGGCCGGAAGCCAGGACACGTTCGGAGCCGCCGCCGAGAGCCGCGCCACCAGGAGATAGATGAGCCCCGACTGATCGAGGAGGAACGTCGCGAGCAACACGAGGACGTCCCCGCCGTTAACCACGAGATCAGCGGCCGCCGCGAACGTCCCGCCGACGGAGAGCGCTCCGAGGCCGTCACGGGCGCTCATATTATCACCACGATTGCCCGCCACGTCAGGTAGACCGTGCCCGCCGATATCGCGGCGACGAGCGCGAAGACCAGCGCCGAGGAGATCGGCGCGAAGATCCACGTCGACGTGGCGAGATCGCCGGTCGATTCGATCGGCGTCTCGATCACGACCTCCACGATCATCGAACCGATCGATCCGGCCTCGCTCGCGATCCCCGCTCCGGCCGACGTCAGCGACGTCCTGATCGTGTCGATGATGTCGATACCGAATCCGGCGATCGTAGCGAACAGCGAGAGCACTCCCGTGGCGATGACACCCGCGACGATCTTCCGGACTTCACTCTCGATGAGTCCGCCGTCATCGTCGGCCGTGCCGTTGTTCTCGGCGACCTCCTCGGAATCGGGGACGAGACGGTTCGAACTAGACATACCGACTCACCCCCCACAGGACGAGAGTGACCATCGCGATCGCGACGAGGACCGCGACCGGGAACGCTGCCGGTCCGAACAGCGAGAGCCCGTCGGCGGCCATCTGTGCCGCCCGGTCGAACTGTTCGGTCCCCGCGTCGAACGGCGCGCCGACGAGCGACGCGTACCACGAGCCGATCCCGTCGACGAATCCGGTCACCCCGTCACGAAGGAGCCCGATCACCGAGGCGTACGCGTACGCCAACACCGCGATCCCGATCCCGGCGATGCCTGTCGCGAGATCTCCCCACAGGACGCTCCCGCCGTCGGTGTAGTCGTCTTCGATCTCGCTGGTGTCGGCTCCGCTCATCGTTACTCGTCCTCGTCTCCCAGAATCGACCACGGCGTGATCGAGTTGTTCGAGAGGAACCACAGGAACACGAGGATCCCGGCGACAGAGACGGCCACCGCCACCGGGAACGCGGCCGGTCCGAGTAGCGCCGCTGTCCCGCTCGTGAAGGAACTCGCTGAGGTTTCCGCGCCCGCGTCGGTGATCAGGATCGGCGCGCCGAGCGTCCCTCCGATGAACGTCGCCATACCATCCGCGAAGGCCCGCACGGGAGCGAACAGCGTTCCCTGAACCGAGAGGATCAGGTCCGAGATCGCATAGCCGAGTGAGGCGAGAATCCCACCGATCACCGCGGCTTGAGCATACCCAGGAACTCCCCGCTCGTCGACGCCTTCCGTCCCGTCCTCGAGTGCGTCCGAAGCGGTGTAGTCGTCACTCGACGACATCTACGCCCCCGTATCGTCCGAGGAGATCCACGAAGCGATCCCGATCGCTCCGAGGATTCCCGTCACTCCCGCGGTGACCCACCCCCAAATCGAGGACATGAACCCGCCACCGGATGCGGGTGCGGCTCCACCGCCGCCGGAGGAACCGACCATCGCGTTCACGATCTGCTCGCCCTCGCGAAGGTCGTAGTTCAGGCCGATCGTATCGCCCGCCGTGACCGTCGTCGAGATCTCCACCTCCGAGTCACTGTCTCCGTCCTCGAGGACGCTCGTCGCGTCCGTCCACTCGACGTTGTCGACCTCGTCGATCGTCGGCAGTTCCGAGAGGTCGTGTGCATACTCGACGGATTGGTAGACCGAGTCGGGGTGACGCACCTCGTCGACCAGCGTTCCCGGCTCGACGACTTCGACCTCGTAGAGCCCGCCCGGGATCTCGAGGCCGCCGACGAGGTGGTACTTCTTCGTCTCCTCGCTCCGCTCGACGTCGGAGACTTCGATCTCCCAGTTCGAGAGCGGGGCCTCGTCGGCGCGCACTTCGACCTCGTACTCGAGATCGACGATCGTCGCGTCGCCGAACTGTTCGGTGAGCGAGGAGAGCGACGTGATCCACGTCATCCCCGCGGGCTCGACGAGCGTCTCGGTTTGGATCTCCTCGTCCTCGGAATCGTACGTCTCCCGCGTTCCGAACGACCATTCGGAATCGAGCTCGAGGTTGATCCCGTGGATCGTCAGCTCCGCGTTCGCCTCGGAAACCTCCACGATCAGCTCGTCGAGCGTGTCGAGATCGGTCCCGCCGTCGAGCTCGCCGATCTCCGTCTGATAGACGATCCCGCTCCCCTGTTCGATCGCGATCGTCGAATCGTCCGCCTCGTCTGCGTCCGGATCGATCGACGCCGTCACCGATGAACCGCTCGCGTCGACGACGTTCACGTCGACGACCGCGCCCGCCTCGAGCTGATCGATATCGAGAACGAGTTGGATCGTCTTTCGCGCTTCGCCGCTTCCGATCTCGAAGTCCGAGAACGTCGCCGAAGCGACGTCGCCCGATCCCTGCCCGCTCGTCGAGATCGAGAGCGCGTCATCGTCCGCGTCCTCGACCGTGATCGAGCCGGACGTGTCCGCCTCGTCGGTCGACCAGTGCGTCGAGTCGACGGCGCGAACGGGCGCGTCCTCGTCGTCGCCGTCGTCGTACGTCTCGCCCCGCGGAAACGCGGTGTACTCCTCGGTCTGGATTCGGCTCGGATGGAAGCCGACCGGGTTGTGCGGCTCGTCCTCGTCCTCCGGGTCCGGCGCGAGCACCGCGCCGAATTCGTCGGTGAACGACTGGACGTTGCCGTCGTTGTCCACGTAGTCGAGCGCGCCCATATCGCTCGCGTCGTGCTCTCCCACGCGGAACTGTGCGCCCTCGACGTGCGGGATCGGCGTGTACTCGCTGTCGAAGTTCGGCACGGCATCCGACTGTGCGGCTCCGACACCCGCGGTCGCGGCTGTCGCGGCGGCCGCGCCGACTCCGTAGAGGAACGTCCTCCGGGTCATCGGCTGGTTGATCGAGAGCGAGGGGATCGCGAAGTCGACGGCTTCCGGGCGCGCGTAATGGGCGGCCTCGAGGAAGGCGTCGCGGTAGTCCTGCGTCTGTTCGTCGTCAGTGTGTGTTTCTGGCATAGGTTCGATAGAATGGACGTTTCCGCCGTCCGCGGCGTGCTTGTACGTCTCTCGGAGTCGTGCGACGTAGTCGGAGAACGCCTCGCCGACCACGATCCCGGTCGGTCTCCAGGTCACGGCCGCCCCGCGTCTGTCTGTTCGCCTCGGTCGGTCTCGGTCAGGGGCTCACCCCGTCTGGTCCCGTGCATAGTTCTCTATCGGTCGAATCCTTCGACCGATAGAGCGGGCGTGACGACCCCTCCCTATGATATTCAGCCTAAACGGGTGTCTCACTCCGCGAACACTGGCCGGGAGGTAGTTTTATGACAGGAGGTCGTCAGCCGACGGCTATGCAGAAACTCAGAAAAGACAGCGGTTCCGGTCTCGTCACGATCCCGAAGTCGTTCCTGAAACAGGACGACGTCCTCGAGGACGGCGAAATCCCCGATGTTCAAGTGAGCGTCGAGCGGCTCGGTCGACGAACGTACTCGGTCCGGATCACCGACGAGGGCGATCTCCCCGAGCTCCAAAACTCCGAGATCGTCGAGCGGCTCGCCGCCCAGCGTCTGTTCAACGAGGGAATCCGACCGGAGACCGCGGACTGATGCTCGTGAACACCTCGGAGGCCCGACCTCGGCGCGCACCCTCGCAGTCACACGTAGAGAAAACACGATCCCTCGAATTGCACAAGGGACTCCTCGAAACTTGTGCGAAAGCGGTCGGCCTTCGGCGTGATCGTGGCGACGTCGAACGGCGGACACGTCGGGGGTATATAAGCGCACGTGTATTCGGCTCTGTTCGCTCGGTCGAAATCGACGCCGATTCGAGGGGGTTGTGCAAGAAATGAGGATCGAAGCGACCGACGAACGGCAACGGTTGTGGGAGAATCTTCTCGAAGCGACCGATCAGTCCGCCAAGTCGAAGGCGCTCGACGACGCCGCCCGGTACTACTGTCGGATGCGCGGCGACGTCGCGGCCTACGGAACCGGGAAGATCGAGGAATTACTTCGGACGGCTGACGAGCGAGGCTCGCTCACGGCATCGGAGATCTCAGATATCCTCGATGCTCGGGAGCTGCCCGTTACACACGAATCGCGTGTTCTCATCGGGACCGAAACGGATTGAGAATCTGATCTTGGGGCGTCTCAGTTTGCTCTTCGTCTCCAAAACTACACTCCTCTTCGGGATTAGGAGCGAGCTCCCGTTCAACCTCTGCGCTTTCTGTTTCACCGGCCTCCTCGAGGCTCTGTGCTCGGTAGAATGCTTGTGAGCGTTCAACCATCGTTTCAGCGTAGCAGATCATCTCATCGATGGTTGATTGGTACTCGTTCAACCAATCCATACCAGCATACGACTCAGCGTTGCTCCGGTACTTTTCCTCCGCTTTTTCGTATTCTTCCTTTTGCCAGATCCCATTGGCCTCTTGATGCAAACGGATCTGTTCAATCAGCAGTTCGCCCTGGTCGATCACCTGCTCGTACCGGCTTACAACCGCATCGTAGTCTTCGATCCCATACCCCTCCAACTCAGCGAGTCCTTCTTTACTTGAGTCCTCTTTCAAATCCTCTAGACGGCCAGACGCTGTAGAGAGTGTCTCTCGTAATGGATCGACGGGCAAACCCGTTCCTGAGGATCCTCTTTCATTGTCCCACGAGTTCGGCACGGCGTCGATAATCACCGCCGCGTCATTATGCAAGAGCTCGAGCCACCACACAAACCAGTAGGCGCTCTCTAGGCGAGAATAACGCTCCTGCTGATCGCTCGTCAGATCATCGGTATCGATATCCCCCCGTTCAGAGCGAGCTTCATACAGACGGTCGTTATTCCCGGCATCTTGAACAGTGGCCCCTAACGACCTCGTGTCGATTTCTGCATTGATCGAGAAATCCGTAAGTTCAGCAACGATCTTCTGTTCAATGCTATCGAGAGCTGTTACGCGTGGATCAGGAGTCGAAACTTCGGTTTCAGTCTCAGTCTCTGTAGCCTTCGATGTTGCCGACTCGGTTGGCTCGTCGGTTGTTTGAGTGGTGGTCTCTGTTTGTGTTTGAGTTGTAGTAGTTGTCGAGTCCGATTCTTGAGGTTCAGCGCACCCCGCCAGAGAAAGAATAGCCCCTACCCCCATCAACAAATCACGCCGGAAAGTCATACTGAGAATACTATTTTTTAGAATGCAAAAGACTTGGCAATAGAGTAAGGATTCTCCGCCTTTCAAGAACGACTGTACTATCGCTCACGTCGTCGGAGATCGCGGAGACCCTCAACGCGCGGGATTTCTCCGTAGAGGTGGAGACGAAGGTGTGGGTCGGGAACAGTGAGAGCAGAAGGTTCGAACTCAAATCGGATTTATCGCTTACGAGAGATCCGGGTGTTCGCTTCGCTCAAGATAGCGTCGAGCGGGATCCCGCTGACCGCCCCGAAGACTCTCTCGTACCTCACGGCATTCTTCTGCGTGGATCAACCGACGGGGTTTCGAGAACTTGATCCTGAAGTCACGAGCCTTCCCGAATCGGTCTTTGACGCCTGATGCTGCAGTATTATGCTTATGAGGTTGACTCGGTAGACCAGAGATCTTAGTCACCTGTCCCTGGTTATTCCGGAGATAGGTATCCAAGTCGTGGAGGTCAATTTCGACCGCTTCTCCGTACAGAGGTGTCTTGCCGTACTTCAGTCCAGGGCTGTCCTTCGGCATACCTCCGCTTCGGCGTGTATATCTCTCTTTGCCGTTGAAGAGAGACGAGAACCCGTGAGCCCCTTTGTCGGATAGGTGCAGTCCGTACCAGCCTGACCGGGGCAAGATTAGCGGAGTATTCCGTGCCCGAGCGATGTCACTCACGTCTTGGACGAACTTACTCAGCCGTATTCCGAGCTGATTGTCCCAAACCTTCTCGTACCCCGAGAAGGTCAGTGCGACACCTGCGAATCTGTGGTTGTCGAGCCCCTTCTCGATCTTGTCGATGATTTTTCCGTCGTTCCTGCTATTCGATTTCAATACCCCATAGTCCACGTAGACGTGGTAATAGGGGTAGACTGGATTTCCAAATCCTTTGTTTGCGGCATCACACATCGCGGACATCGCCACGTTACTGCCGTGCATCCGCTGGAGTACATATCGATCACTACTTCCCAGGACCGCAGGGACCGGGGGAACAACGTGGGCGTTTCGCGTCGAGGAGGCGTCCTCGACGATCTGACGGAAGTAGTCTTCGTAGCCGTTGTCCGCTCGTGAGTCCCGCCAGCCATCCACGAGTTTTCCGTCGGTATCTTCCAAGCGAGGAGGTACCGCCTCGTCTTCTGAGCCGAGAAGACTCTCGCGCTGAAGTTCCATAAACGGCTGGAAGAACTCTGGGAGAACCTCTATTGCACCATCAACATCCCCTGAGCGAAGCTTCTTATTGAACTTCCGCACCTTCCCTCGGCTCCGACGAAGTGCATACGTCTTCAGAACCCCCGGCATTTTGTACCGGAACAGCTCCGGAGGTTCGTAGTAAACGAACGGGTGGTCGTGGAGGTTACGGATCTCGATATCGTAACGGGAAAACTCGTTCTTAGTCCAGAGAGATTCCCAGGTGTAGCCGGGAACCGTAATGGGGGTGTTATCATCGAGAGCTCCCAGATTCTGAAGCACCACGTGAAGATCCTCGGCTCCTTTGATCTCGGGTGAGAACGCTGGTGCTTTGATATCGTCAACAGTGCTGATACGGTACTGTTCGAGTCCGTCCGAGTCGTGTGTCAGGAATGGTTTGGCAACGCTCATTCTTGGTCTACCTCATCAGCAAGGTCGTCGAGCTCTGCGAAGAACTCGTCAAGCTTGTTCAGCGGGAACATCACAGCTCCCTCTGTTCGCTCTCCTTCAAGCAGCGAGAACCGCTTTTCAGTAACGTGCACGAATAACTGTTCTCTCCGCCCCTGAGCCAGTTGCATTTCTATGATCGTATCCCCATCGTCAGATTCGATTCGACGGGTCCCGAGTCCGTGGAGCGGCTTTCCGTTTGGATAGTACAAGTACATCTGCTTGTTCTTTTTTTGCTTGTACACCTCGCGAAGACTACACAGGGTCTCGAGATGCTTCCGAACGGTTTCGTTCGACATTTCGAGGAGATCCGCGATCATTGAGACGCTAATTCCGTCTTCCCCGTACTGCCGGACAGCACCTCTTACTTGATCGAGGGCGACACTCTCACGGTATTTGTCGGTGAAGGCGTCGGGGTCCTTCTGCCGAGTGTCATCCAAATCTTCACGACTAACGGAGTCTGATCCGAGATCGAGGAGAGAAGTTCCCTCGGTATCTTCGTCAACCATTTCTTGTAACCGCTTAAGCGATTCCGTCTTATTAGTAATAAAGTTATGGGTTATCTACCAGCTCAGTATCCACTGCCTACTTCCACACCGAAATGTCGGATATCAGAAAGTAGCTAAATATCCCGAGACGTGATTTGAACCGCCTGTATCCTCAAATTGCGTCTTATCTGCAGTTGTTGGCGTCCTCCTTAGATAGACACTGATTGCATAATTCTCCTGAGGTCGGCTTCGATCCACTGGTTTCGTAACCCGAACGAGGGTAATTGCTGCAATTAGAACACCAATGCCACGTGTCTTTTCCGTTTCGACGGCGGTATTGTGATGCCATCAATCAATTATCATCATATTAATTAATAAATGTTTTCCGGGTTGATTTAATGACTCACACCAATTAATCTCTAACTACTTCCACTCCGGACGGCTCGCTTACTAGTCACCGAATCGAGAACACCGAGCCGTGATTCAAAACGCCCGCGTCCTAAGGGAGGACTGGGTCCCCCAAGAACTCAAGCATCGCGAAGGCTCACTACAACATCTCTCCGGCGAGTTGAAGCCGATTGTACACGGTCTCGGCGCGGAAGCGATTCTTATCACTGGCCCCTCTGGAGCCGGGAAGACGACGATCGCGAAGTACATCGTTCGCCAGCTCGAACAAGAGGTCCTCGGGATCCGCTGGGGGTACGTGAACGCGATCTCCGAAACCTCGATGTCGTCGGTCGTCTTCTCACTTGTACGCGATGCTGGCCGCGGTAACGATCTCCGGGCGAAGGGGACGCCGACGGGTGTAATGTTCGATCGCCTCCGCCATCTCGACGACCATTTCATCGCGATCGTCGATGAGGTCGACGTCCTCGATGACGACCAAACGATCCAAGCGCTCTGGGAGATCCCGAACCTCACGCTGATCCTAATCTGCGTCGACGACGACGATTTCTTTGCAGACCTGGACTCCCGCGTCGCGTCTCGGATCCGCGGCGCGGCGACGGTCTCACTCTCGAAGTACCAACACGAGGAGCTCGTCGAAATTCTCTGGAGTCGGATCAACACGGGACTCGCGTCGGGCGTCGTCGACGAGGAGGCCGTCGAGTACATCGCCGATGTCGCCGCCGGGGACGCCCGCCACGCGATCACGCTGCTCAGACGTGCGGTCCGTGAGGCCGTCGAGAAGGGAGACGAGAAGCTGACTGTTCAGCACGTCGTCCCGATTCGTGAGGACGCCCGCGAGGAGATCCACGAGCGCCACGTCGACACACTCGGGACGCATCAACGACACCTCTACGAGATCATCAAGGACGCGAGTGAGATCGACGCGTCGACGTTGCACGCTCGATACGAGGATCGCGTTGCGGATCCGAGGGTGAGATCAACTCGTCGGAAATACCTCCAGTCGCTAGAGCACTACAAGTTGGTCGAGTCATCGGGATCTGGCCGTGGGAGGGCGTATCGGTTTAGTGAGCCCTGATTGGTGGGGAGAATCGCTCAGTAGAGTCACAACATTGTTCAAACCACCTGGATGTGTAGATTATATGTTGAAAATGCAACTCCCTGGAAGACAAATTGAACAGCAGTATTGGGCAGACCTTCTACTCTTTTTATACTCTAAAGAGTCAAAATGGGAAAATTTTGGACGAGGAGATCCACCAGTTATAGACTCAGATCATCCACTAGTAGAGCGGACGAATCTCAATAAATCGCAAGTAAAGTCAGCCTTGTCATTCCTTGAGGGACACGACCTTATCGAGGAAGATAGTAGCGGATATTTTAAACTTACCTCGAAAGGGTTTGATGTGGCTTATGAACGGGAAATAAAAGAGAAGGAACTTCAGAACAATAGTTCCATTATATTACTTACAGTAGTTTTAGCCATAGGAGCACTTGGTCAAACTCTGGCTGGATTACAAGCTCTCAACCTTTCGCCTCAATGTCTGCTCCTTCCTGGATTGTTATTATTGATTATCGGCTACGTACTTGGAAAATATGACCGCTCTTAATACACACATAACATTTCTAGTATTTTTGATGCACAGTCGTGTTTTACCGGATGCATCACTTGATGCAGGTCTGAAAATGATGTTTCCGATATTCCGGTAATCGCATCACTGCGGCACTTCCGATATTTCCGATATTTTGCCGTTTACAAACGTCTCGAACTACTTAGAACGCCCAAATAGACGTTTGCATTCCGTTTCCGATATGACGCCCGGTTTCACTTTTTAGATACCCCTTCTCGGATCACGTGGATGCACCGAACAACACCAAATCCACGAAACGCGGACCACGTCACGACGATCGAGTCCGACGACGTCGACGGGGACGGCGTCGGCCCGATCACGCTGTTTGTCTTCGATGATCCGGATAGCCGCGTCGTCGTCGACGCAAACGACACGTGGGAGTTCGTGATCAACGAGGAGATCGCGTACGCCCGCTGGGATCATCGCGAACTGCCCGAGTGGATCGAGCCGGTCCTCTCGCGGATCGGGATTCGAGCAGTACGGCCAAAACAGGAGGAAGCGTAATGCCCGACGCGATTTTCCCGTATCCGGGTGGAAAGAGTCGCTTCGCCTCGTGGATCCTCGAACAGGTTCCCGAGCACAGGTGTTTCGTCGAGGTCTTCGGCGGTGCGGCGGGTGTCCTCGCGAACAAGGAGCCGGGCACGAGCACGGTCGAAGTCTACAACGATCGCGACGGTGACCTCGTTCAGTTCTTCGAGGTCCTCCGTGATCGGTGTGAGGAGCTCGTCGAGTGGCTCGATCGCGTCCCCTACTCGCGTGAACTACACGAGGAATGGGCGCACAAGTTCTTCAACGGCTACCGCCCGGCGGACGAGATCAAGCGCGCTGGCCAGTTCTTCTACCTGCGATACTCGCAGTGGGGGAGCAAGTATAGCAAGCAAGCCGGATTTGGCACCTCGAAAGTCAGCAGTCGGGCGCTCACTTACTCGAACAAGATCGATCGACTCGACGAGTTCGCCGAGCGGTTCGCGGAGGTCGTCATCGAGAACCTCGACTGGGCGGATCTCTTCGAGAAATACGACAGCGACGAGACCGTATTCTACTGCGATCCGCCGTACGTCGGCTACGAGGATTACTACCTCGTCAACACGATCAGTCACGAGGCGTTTGTCGACGCGCTCGATGATCTCGACGGTCGCTACCTCTGCTCGTACGAGGATCTGCCGGAGGGCTTCGAGGACGTCTACGTGCTCGATCGCGACGAGAAGCGGTTCATCAACAACGGGACGTCCGGGTCTGCGAAGTCAGCGAAAGAGCGGCTCGTGATGAACTTCGATCCGGAGGACGCGTGAGCGCGTCAGCGATGCTCGTCGATCCAGCGGCACCACGCGTGGAAGTCATTCGCGCCGCACTGCTTGGCGATCTCTCGGAGGGTGTTGCCGCTGATCTCGTGGCCCATCGGGACGGTGACGTTCCGGGTTTCTCCGGTTTTCGGATGCACGTATCGGAGTTTCAGATGGCTGCCCGTCCGGTCGACGGGCGTGTAGTTCATACTCGTCAGTGTGGAGACGATCTCTTTCCCGGTAAAATGCTGCCGGACCACAGTTACGCCTGCTCTTCGGCTTCGTCGAACCACGGCGCTTCGGGGACGCTGACCTCGTCCGGGACCGAGTCGGGATCGAGGCCCCACTCCTCCAGATCCTCGTCTGTGACGGGTTCACCAGCTTCGCGGGTGTGGAGGGCGACCGCTTCGTCGAGCATTTCTAACGCCTCTTCGCGCGTCTCGCCGCACGATGCGACACCGGTCTCCTCGTCGATCGCCGACCAGCCGCCTCTGTCCTCCTCGATCAGGCGGATCTCGCGGCCCATACTCATACTCGGTAGTAGACGACAATTCGGGATAAGCGTTCTGTCGCTACGGCTCGGGGAGGTCGTCCTCACCGACGTCACCGGCGAGGAACTCCCGACCCAAGTCGGTCAGCTCGTAGATGCCATCATTGCTTTCGATAAGCTCGGCCTCAGTCAACACCCGGAGGCGCTTGTAGACGTACTGTCGGTCATACTCGATATTTTCAGCGAGTATCTTTGGCGACACCAGTATATCGTGATTCTCCAAAAAGAGAAAAATCTCGTAATCAACTGGCGAGAACCACGGTATCCGTTCCACCATTTCTCTGAGAGCATCTGTCGACATAGTGCAAAAATCACCAGCATCGTTGTTAGATCTAACCACGTTCATATTCTTTCTAAGAATACGTTCGTAGTCAAGATTTATAATACCTCAGTTATATCGTGGATAGTGGCGGTGCTCATCGGGCCAATTTGGTCTGGAAAACACACAGACCGCTGCTTTGGACAGCGGTCCGGTGAGTGGTCGTCAGATCCTATGACAACCGATTACGGAAACGTTGGGGGCGTGGATAAAACCCCCGACACGGCGGTCGCATCGACGACGAATCACGGCACGTGCGAGAAGCGCGGGCGCGAGGTCGCGGGGATCTCCGCGGACGCTCCCGGGCGACGCACGCTCGAACCCTGCGGTCACGAAACCGGATTCCTACGAGCGAGTACGATGTACGGAAACAACACACCCACGAGCGAGGGGCATAGCCTACGAGCGGACGGACGCGGCGCACCGCTGACTTACGACAAGCCGACGCGTCGCCGTGATCGGGCGGCGTCGCACTGGTGCGAGCGCGTCGGGTCGCGGGTGTTCTGTCTGAAAGAGCAGTGCGGTCACTGCGGCGGGAAGGATGGTGAGCAGCGGTGAGTGGTTACTCAAAGAAGCTCGTGATCGTCGGCTGTGGCGCGGCGAAGCGCGACGAGCCGACACCAGCCTCGGATCTGTACACGTCGACGTACTTCGCGAAGAAGCGCGAGTACGCGGAGACGATCGGCGACGCGTGGTTGGTCCTCTCGGCGGAGCACGGGCTCATCGCCCCTGATCGAGTGATCGATCCGTACGAGACGAACATCGATGATCTCGACGAGGACGAGCTCGACGTCCTGGCGCACGAGGTCGGGATGTCGCTGATCGACTGGATCGCGAACGAGATCGGGAAGGGCGTCGACGTCGAGGAGATCGTCGTGCTCGCGGGTCGGAGGTACATCGATCCCCTTCACGAGCGCGAGGCGTTCTCGGCGGGGATTGATCCGACCGTGACGTTCCCGCTTCAGACGAACGATCTCGGTGGGATCGGCGAACAAATGGGTTGGCTCTCCGAGCGCGTGGACGTCGAGAGAGCGGAACACTCGAGGCTTGTCACTGACGGCGGCCGAACCTCGAAAGCCCCGAAGGGGAAGATCATCACCTGCGCCGGGTGCGGGTGTATCCATCCGAACGACACGCCGTGTAAGCCGTGGGGTGAATCGCGTGAGTGATCGGCTCGGGGGCGAAAAAGAGCGTCTTGCCCGCCGCTACCTCGGAGACGACTTTAACGCCGATGCCGTCACGATTCCGACCGAGAGCTGCGGTCTCTGTGGCCGTGAGGCTGCTACCGGAGAAGACGGCTGTTGTCGCTGGTGCCGGACCTACCAGCGAGAGATAGCCGAGGTGGTTCACTGTGAGTAAGAGACCCGGTGACGACGTCTATCACGTCGTCTGTCACGGATGCCCCTTCGAGCAGATCGTCGAGGGCGATCGCGTTCTCGCGGCAGTGAACGAGATCGTCCATCGGAAGCGCACTGATCACGCGGTGGAATACACGGAGATCGGCGGGGGTGACTCGGGTGGGTCGTGAGGACGACCTCGTCCCGATCACTCCCTCCGAAGCGCGCGATCTCCACCTCGAGGCGATGCAGGACGATTCCGCGGCGTGGACGCAGACGTCGCATCGGAGTCACCTGCGGGCGTTCGTCGAGTGGTGTCGTGAGGAGGGTGGGATCGATAATATGAACGATCTCACCGGCCGGGATCTCTACCAGTTCCGCGTCTGGCGTCGCGAGGGCGGCTACTCGAAAGGGATGGACGAGGAGATCGCGCCGAAGACACTCCATTCGGCGCTCGCGACGGTCCGGTCGTTCCTTCGGTTTTGCGCTCAGATCGAGGCGGTCCCGGAGGATCTGTACGAGAAGGTCGCGCTCCCGGTGCTGTCGGATGCTGAGGAGGTTTCTGATTCGACGATTGACCCGGATCGCGTTCTCGATATCCTCGATTGGCTCGGTCGCTATGAGTATGCGAGCCGTGATCACGTCGTTTGGACGTTGATCTGGCATACGGGCGCTCGCGTAGGTGCGATCCGCGCGCTCGATTTGGGTGACGTCGAACTTGATAGCCCGGAGCCTGGCCTCGATTACAAGCACCGGCCCGAGTCTGAGACGCCGCTGAAGAACGATGAGAAGGGCGCGCGTTTCAATCGGATCACTGAGCGCGTGGCGGAGGTGCTGCGGTCGTATATCGATGGCCCGCGGAAGGATGTTCTCGACGAGTACGGACGTGCTCCGTTGGTGACGACGAGTTACGGCCGTGCGTCGGGTGGGAGTATCCGCGATTCGTTCTATCGATGGACGCGGCCGTGTTTCATTGGGAAGGAGTGTCCGCACGATCGGGATCCGGAGACGTGCGAGGCGACGTCGTTCCTACATAAGAGTAAGTGCCCGTCGTCGCGGTCTCCGCACGACGCGCGGAAGGCTCGGGTGACGAAGTATCGGAACGACGGGGTTCCTCGAGCGGCGGTTTCGGATCGGTTGGACGCGTCTGAACAGGTTCTCGACAAGCACTATGATCGCGCTTCGAGGCGCGAGAAGGCAAATCGACGATGGAGGTTTTTCCAAGAATGATTAGTAGACAACTCGGTATCGAAGGGGTAGCGCATAGTTCAAATCCAGAAACCTGCAGCGCCCATTCTGCCACATAACGGTTAGCAATCGACGTACTGCGGCGGGGCGTTTATAAATATAGCCGCCCACTCCGCCGACAGTTCGTTATGCCCCATATCGATTCCAACTTACGAGCCTCGTGTCTTGCGGTTCTCTAGAGCTAACGACGGGCGGAGGTAACATAAACTCGACCCTCAGACTGTGCCGACATGGAGGTACCAAATGCAAAGCTGGTACCGGTAGTCGTCGGGCTAGACCCATCGTCTGAGTCATTCGACGCGGGACGCGAGCGTGTCAGAACCGACGACGCCGTCGAACACGTGCCCATTACGTCCCAGGGAGAACGCTGGTGCTATCAACGGGGTCGCACAGAACGTCCGGCCGTGGGTGAACCCGTTTCTCGATGGCGCTGACTTCGGTTTGGAATCGAAAGTAAACGCCGTTGATTACCCCCACTATCCAAGTGGAAACCCACCTAACGGAGTAGCCCCTATCGTATAACAATGGGATCACGCATCGCACATCTTGACATCACAGGGATGACCTGTGCCAACTGCTCGGGGACGGTCGGCGACGCCCTGGAGTCACTCGACGGCGTCATCGAGGCGAACGCCAATTTCGCCACGAACGAGGGCTCCGTCGAGTACGACCCTGACGAGGTATCGCTCGCAGAGATCTACGAGGCGATCGAGGACGCCGGATACGGTGCGGTGTCTGACACGGTGACCATCGGCATCTCCGATATGACTTGTGCCAACTGTGTGCAGACGAACGAGACCGCACTCGAGAACACGCCGGGTGTTATCGCGGCCGAGGCGAACTTCGCCACCGACGAAGCGCAGGTCAGGTACAACCCCGCGGACACGTCACTCGACGCGCTCTACGACGCTATCGAGGACGCCGGGTACTCGCCGGTCCGTGAAGACAGCGACAGCGGTGAATCGGGTGAGGATGCTCGGGACGCCGCACGACAGGGTGAGATTCGAAAACAGCTTCGACTGACGCTGTTCGGAGCCGCGCTCTCGGCCCCGATGCTGTTTTTCCTCGCAGAGAGGTTCCTGCTCGGCGGGGGAATTCTCCCGGAGACGATCTTCGGCGTCGAATTCGGCTGGGTCGAGTTCCTGCTGGCGACGCCCGTACAGGCCGTGCTCGGCTGGCCGTTCTACAAGAACTCCTACAACGCGCTGGTCAACAACAGGCGCGCCAACATGGACGTTCTCATCGCACTGGGGTCCTCCACTGCGTATTTCTACTCGGTCGCGGTACTTGTCGGACTGATCGCGGGGAGCTTGTACTTCGACACTGCCGCGTTAATCCTGGTGTTCATCACCCTCGGGAACTACCTCGAAGCCCGATCGAAAGGGCAGGCGGGCGACGCCCTTCGGAAGCTCCTCGAAATGGAGGCCGAGACGGCCACCCTCGTCGACGAGGACGGTTCCGAAGACGAAGTGCCGCTGGAGGACGTCACCGTCGGCGACCGTATGAAGGTCCGTCCGGGCGAGCAGATTCCGACCGACGGCGTCGTCGTCGACGGGCAGAGCGCCGTCGACGAATCGATGGTCACCGGCGAGTCGGTCCCCGTCGAGAAAGGCGAGGGCGACGAGGTCGTCGGATCGACGATCAACGAGAACGGTGTCCTCGTCGTCGAGGCGACGAAGGTCGGTGCGGACACGGCGCTCCAGCAGATCGTCCAGACAGTCAAGGAAGCCCAGTCGCGACAACCCGACATCCAGAATCTGGCGGACCGTATCTCGGCGTACTTCGTCCCGGCGGTCATCGCGAACGCGTTGTTGTGGGGAACTGTGTGGTTCCTCTTCCCCGACGCACTCGCCGGAGTCGTCGACTGGCTCCCGCTCTGGGGGGCGGTCGCTGGCGGACCAGCCGTAGCTGGTGGCACTGTCTCGGTCTTCGAGTTCGCGCTCATCGTCTTCGCCTCGTCCGTGTTGATCGCCTGTCCCTGCGCGCTGGGGTTAGCGACGCCCGCTGCAACGATGGTCGGGACGACTATCGGAGCACAGAACGGTGTGCTGTTCAAGGGCGGTGACATCCTCGAACGGGCGAAAGACGTCGACACGGTCGTCTTCGACAAAACGGGCACGCTGACGAAAGGTGAGATGGAACTAACCGACGTCGTCGTCTTCGACGGTGGCGGACAGTCGAGCACAGACGGCGGTGACCGAATCGACGGTTCGCGATCCCCGTCGGACCGCCGATCCGACGGCGGCCAACTAACCGCACGTGACCGCCTCACCGAGGACGACGTGTTGCGGCTGGCGGCAACGGCCGAAAGCGGGAGCGAACACCCGCTCGCGAGGGCCATCGTCAACGGAGCTGAAGCCCGCGGCATCGACGTGAGCGACCCCGATGGCTTCGAGAACGTCCCCGGCCACGGCATCCGGGCAACCGTCGGCGACAATGAAGTGCTGGTCGGTAACCGAAAGCTCCTCCGTGACAACGGGATCGACCCCTCGCCAGCCCAAGAGACAATGGAGCGTCTCGAGAACGAGGGGAAGACGGCGATGCTCGTCGCCCGCGTGCCCGCTGGCGCGGACGGGGGCGAACTCGTCGGGGTGGTCGCTGACGCCGACACGATCAAAGAGAGCGCGGCCGAGGCCGTGAGCCAACTGCAGGAGCGCGGCGTCGACGTGATGATGATCACCGGCGACAACGAGCGCACGGCCCGCGCCGTCGCCGATCAGGTCGGGATCGCCCCCGAGAACGTCCGCGCCGAGGTCCTCCCCGAGGACAAATCCGACGCCGTCGAGGCCATTCAGAACGAAGGTCGCAAGGCGATGATGGTGGGCGACGGCGTCAACGACGCGCCCGCGCTCGCGGTCGCCTACGTCGGGACTGCCATCGGGAGCGGGACGGACGTCGCCATCGAAGCCGCGGACGTGACGCTGATGCGCGACGACCCGCTCGATGTGGTGAAAGCCATCCGTATCTCGGACGCGACACTCCAGAAGATCAAGCAGAACCTCGTGTGGGCACTTGGCTACAATACGGCGATGATCCCGCTCGCGTCGCTCGGGCTCCTCCAGCCCGTGCTCGCCGCCGGGGCGATGGCCTTCTCGAGTGTGTCGGTACTGTCGAACAGTCTCCTGTTCCGTCGGTACACGCCAGATCACGATTACGAGCTGCTCGGCCGACTCCGCTAACCAGCTCGTGTCATCCGCAGCGTTCTTCCTCGTCCTCGGAAAGACGATTCTCTGGAGAAAATTCCGCCGTTTCCGACGTATCGAACGGCTGCAGGCGTCTCAACCTGTGTCGTGGCCGGAGATTCCACAACCGACGAGAAGCAGATGGTACCATTGCCGGGCAGCATTCAATCGACTATCGATCTCGGATCCAAATGTGTCCGCTCCACGCTTTCGTCGGCGGTCACGACTGTCTCGTACTCGTCGAGAAGTGACGTGACACTGGCAGCGATATCGGCGTACACGGATTCGAACACTGAGTTACCGTAGCCGTGGGGATCGGGAACCTGTATTTCGTTCCCGCCGTCGAAAATGCGAAGGAGAAACAGCTTCCCAGTCGCTTCCGGATACTGGTTCAAGTAGTGGTGATAGTTGCGGTAGTCCATCACGAGCAGCAAGTCAGCCTCGTCGACCTCGCGTGCCGTTTCGCTGGTCGCTCGATGGTCCGTCAGATCGACGTCGTACTGTTCGGCCGTCCGCCGGGCAGTTAGGGGTGAACGCGGATCACACAGTTCGGCACTTCCGGCGGATCTCACGTCGAGGGTGTCAATACCGCGAGCGGCCAACTGATTCCGGGCATAGCGCTCCGCAAACGGGCTTCGACAGACGTTCCCATGACACAGAAACAGGATCGTGCGTGAATCTGTCAATCGGTTGACTGCGGCTCGCCGACGGTTCTCACGGACAGTCGCCGTGGCGTGAAGTCGGCGCCAGTAAAACGCCTCGACGACCCGAGAGCGGAGTTCTTCTGACACGAATTGCGGAGCTAATCGAAGTAGATCGAGGATCGACTTCCCCTGCAACCTGGTCAGAAACTCCTTCACTGAAGGCATATGTACGCGCAAAACGCCGGATCGGGTTTGTTAGGAACCATCAAACTGTGACTGGGTTAACAGGACATCGCATATCGGCGGTGGATTCTTGAGACGTCCACACCACCGAGTCGTATGTCCGATCGACAGTCGTCTCCGACGGTCTCCGTCGTCGCCGTGTGCGGGAGCCTCCGCGACGAGAGCTACACGCGACGGGCGCTTGAACGCGCCCTCGACGGGGTCGAGGAGGCGGGAGGAACGGGAGCGGTGCTCGATCTCAGGGCGTATTCGCTGCCGGTGTTCGACGCCGATATGGACCAGCAGGGCGACAGCGCGGCCGTCGTCGAAAAAATCCGGGAAGCGGATGCCGTGTTGTTGGGGACGCCGATGTACCACGGCTCGTACTCGGGCGTGCTGAAGAACGCGCTCGATTACTGCGGATTCGACGAGTTCGAGGGCAAGACGGTCGGGCTCCTCGCGGTCGCGGGTGGCGGCTTTCCCGTCTCGGCGTTGGAACACCTGCGCTCGGTCTGCCGGGCGCTCGACGCGTGGGTCCTGCCGCACCAAGCGGCGCTGCCGAACGTGTCCCGTCGCTTCGACGGCGACGACATCGTCGACGAAGGGCTCGACGAGCGGGTTCGCCTTCTCGGTCAGCGGGTCGTCGAATACGCCAGGATCGAACCGGATCCGTCGACCTTCGAGGCCGACGAGAACGTCGGCGGGGCCGGTCGCTGAGGCTCCATCCGGACACCTCATCCACTGCATTTCCCGGATTCATCTCTCTGCCCGCTGCATTTACGGATCCGTCTCTCTGCCCCTGCATTTACGGATTCGTCTCCTTCCCCGCTGCACCTCCTCGACTCCCCCTCTTCCTCGCCGTACTGTCCTCACTCGCCGTGCCAACCGACTGCACCGCCACTCCCGAATTCGAGCGAATGAACAACGGTTTTGACCTTCCACCGCACTCGAACGTCGTATGCACGCCATCACGAACAGCGGATGGATCGAGGTCGTCACGGGCTCGATGTTCTCGGGGAAGACCGAGGAGGTCCTCCGCCGACTGCGACGCGCGGAGATCGCGGGCCAGGAGGTCGCGGTGTTCAAGCCCGCGATCGACGACCGCTACGGCGAGACGACCGTCGGGTCGCACGTCGGCCGCCAGTGGGAGGCAAGCGTCGTGGCCAACGAGGGCGAGGACGTCTGGGAGATTCGAGAGCATCTCAACGGCGAGGACGTCGTCGCCGTCGACGAGGCGAACTTCTTCTCGAACGCGCTCGTCGACGTGTGCCAGCAGTTGGCCGACGACGGCCGCCGCGTCATCGTTTCCGGAATCGATCAGACGTATCGCGGGGAGCCGTTCGAGCCGCTCCCGCAGTTGATGGCCGTCGCCGAGTACGTCGACAAACTCCAGGCGATCTGCGCGCTGTGCGGCGAGCCAGCGACGCGGAACCAACGCCTCGTCGACGGCGTCCCCGCACACGTCGACGAGCCGACGGTCGTCATCGGTGCCGACGAATCCTACGAGGCGCGGTGCCGCAACTGTCATACCCTCCGGAGGGACTAGGGGAGACAGACCGTGACCACGTGGGTCGAGGATCCGAGCGGCGGGCGAGAGCGCGGAGCGCGCGGGATCGCGCGGGCGTGGGTCGAGGTGATCCTGCGGCCGCGGCAGTTCTTCAGGACCGGCGTCGCGCCCGGCGATCAGGCCCCCGGACTCGTCTTCGCCATCGTCGTCGCCGTAGCGTACACGATCGGGCTGTTCACGTTCTCACCCGAACGGATTCCGGAACTAGCCGGAGGCCGAACGGTCTCCGCTTTCATCGCTCTCGCAGCCGTCGCGCTCGTCGTCGCGCCAGCGGTACTGCACCTGACCGCCGCGCTCCAGACGGTCGTTCTCATCATCGCCGTTCGCGACCGTGCGGGCATCAGCGAAACCGTGCAGGTCATCGCGTACGCGACGGCCCCGTGCGTCCTCGCGGGGATCCCCTCCCCGACGCTCAGGCTCGTCTGCGCGCTCTACGGGTCGGCACTGCTCGTTCTCGGCCTGCGCGAAGTGCACGGCACGACGACCGGTCGCGCCCTCGCGTCGGCTGCGGTTCCGGCGACGCTGCTTTTCGGATCCGCGTTCGGCGGTCTCGACGCCGGAGAGGCGGTTCTCCGCCTCGCTGGGATGATCTGACGCCGACGGCGTAGTCCGGCGACGACTGCCCGATCGGCGAGCGGGAATTCGACAGTCGTTTTAGGCGCGACCCATTTTACTCTGTCAATGGATTGGATTACGCACGACGAGGACGTCTGGTTCGATTTCAGGGGAAATTCCCCGAAACAACTCACGCCGGGGCGGTTTTACAAGGGTACCGTCGATGGATTTGCGGATTTCGGCGTTTTCGTCGATCTCGCACCCGGGGTCACCGGGCTGCTGCACCGTAGCGAACTCGACCGCCGCTTGGAGAGTCTCGATTGGGACTCTGGCGACACGGTGTTCGTGCAAGTGAAGAACGTCAGAAGCAACGGCAACATCGACCTCGGCTGGTCGATCCGCCAGTCCGAATCGGAGTTCCGCGGCGCTCGGGTTCACGATCCCGACGGCGACGACGACGGGGCGGAGATCGACAGCAGCGAGTCCGACGACGGTCCGACGCCGGTGAAGAAGAAGCCGAAGGGGATCTCAACGGCATCACGTACCGGGAACGGCACCGAGGCGGCCGCGACGCGGGAATCGGAAGCGTCGGGAGAGTCGGAAGCAGACAGCACATCCGACGACGCCGGGTCGGAGCGCACCGAAGAGAGCGCGTTCGAGTTCGACGAGGCCACGTCCGAGGGCGCATCGGCGGGCGAGGCGGCGGGGAACGGAGCCGCGACGACCGAATCGGACGCAGCGGATGTATCGGAGCCTGAATCCGACGATGCAGTCGAATCGGATGTTTCCGAGAAATCGGATGCCGCCGAGGAACCGGATGCCGCGGAATCCGCCGCGGCGGACGACGAGGAACCGGAGCGAGCCTCCGTCGACTCTCTCGACGATCGCGTCGGCGACCTCGTCAGAATCGAGGGCGAAGTCGTCGGTGCGCGACAGACCGGCGGTCCGACGATCTTCGAGGTGCGAGACGAGACTGGCGTCGTCGACTGCGCGGCGTTCGTCGAGGCGGGCGTCCGCGCCTACCCCGAGATCGAGGAGGGCGACGCGGTGCGACTCGACGGCGAAGTCGAGCTCCGCCGCGGCGAACTCCAGATCGAGACCGAGGACCTGGTCGCGCTCACCGGTGACGAGGCAGAGGCAGTGGAAGAACGGCTCGCGGACGCGCTCTCGGCGAAGGCCCGCCCCGAGTCGGTCGAACCGCTCGCCGACGACGACGCCGTCGAGGCCGTCACCGACCAGCTCGCTGACGCCGCCGAGGAGATCCGCGCGGCCGTGTTGGAGTCGCGTCCGATCGTCGTCCGTCACGCCGCCACGGCGGACGGCTACGTCGCTGGCGCGGCCGTCGAACGGGCCGTGCTTCCGCTGATTCGCGAGGAGCACGCCCGCGCGGACGCGGAGTACCACTTCTTCACGCGGCGTCCGCTCGACGACCCCGTCTACGGGATGGACGCCGCGACGAAGGACGTGACGCGGATGCTGCAGGACAACGAGCGCCACGACGAGAAACTGCCGCTCGTCGTCCTCGTCGGCGTCGGCGGCACGACCGACTCCCTCGACGGCCTCGGACTGCTCGGCGTCTACGGTGCCTCCAGAGTCATCGTCGACGCGGAGGCGGTCGATCCGGAGATCGTCGACGAGGCGAGCGCGCTCGTCTCGCCGAGCCTCGCCGATGTCGACGGAAGCGACCTCTCGACGGGCGCACTCGGTGCCAACCTCGCGGCTGCGGTCAACGCGGATGTGTCCGACGACCTCGCGCATCTGCCCGCCGTGAGCTACTGGGAGAACGCGCCGGGGGCGTACGTCGACCTCGCGGGCGACGCGGGATACGACGTCGACCGGACGCGAGAGCTCCGCGAGGCGGTCGCCCTTGAGGCGTACTACCAGTCGTATCAGGACAAGCGGGAACTCATCACCGACCTCCTGTTCGAGGACGACGGCGGCCTCGCCGGTCACGTCTCCGAGCAGTACCGGATCAAACTCGGTGACGAGGTCGAAACCGCGGAGGCGAACCTCGAAAGTCGCGAGGTCGACGGCGTCGACCTCGCCGTCCTGGATGCGGACTCCTACAGCCATCGATTCGACTTCCCGCCGACGTCGCTGCTGGCGGACGCGCTGCACCGGCAGGCCGACGACCGGTCGGTGACAGTCGTCTACGCGACCGACGAACTGTTCGTCCGCGCGGACGCCGACGTCGACGTTCGAGAGGCCGCCGCAGCCGCCGACGAGGCGGTTCCCGAGGGCGGCATCACGGCCGTCGGAATCCGGCAGAACCGCGTCGAGTTCCTCTCCGGCGCGCGCGACGCCGTCGTCGACGCCGTCACCGAGGCCGTCGTCGACCAGCTCTGAAGACAGTTCCCAGCTTTTCTGTGACGGTCTCCGATCAACGCTGAGACGGTGTCGGTCAACGCTGGAGCTGCCGTCAATCCACGCTGAGATTCCGCCGACCACGGCCAAAGTGATATCCCGACACCGCTCGGGTCGGGTTTCCGACCCGTTCGGCGTGATTTCGACAGATGGTTGGATGCTCCGGAGCGACACGCTTAACCGCGAAACGGGACCAACTGGGAGTAATGAACCGCCGCTCGTCGCGACCGCGCGAGGTGATTTCCCGATGAGTACCGACGCCGGGTCGGACCCCGAGTCGGAGGCGGACCCCACAGAATCGGAGGCGTTCCGACGCACCTGCGAGGCCCTCGTCGAGCGAATCCTGGATGGAGACGTCGAGCGCGACGACTTGGAGTCGGCGAAGCTCGAAGCCTGTTCGACGCACTCCTCGCCGAAGGTGCCGAAGAACGCGGAGATCCTCCAGTACGCCCCCGACGGACGGCGCGAGAAGGTCAAGGAGGTAGTGCGCCGAAAGCCCGTCCGAACTGCCTCGGGCGTCTCCCCGGTGGCGATAATGACGTCGCCGCATATGTGCCCGCACGGGAAGTGCCTGTACTGTCCCGGCGGCCCGGCCTCGGAGTTCGACTCCTCGCAGTCGTACACCGGCCACGAGCCCGCGGCCGCCCGCGGCGAGCAGAACGATTACGACCCCTACGGACAGGTGACGCTCCGGCTCGAACAGCTCAGACACATCGGCCACCCCGTCGACAAGGTCGAACTCATCCTGATGGGCGGGACGATGACCGCGCGGAGCCACGACTACCAGGAGTGGTTCGTCAAGCGCGCGCTGGAGGCGCTGAACGACTACGACCTGGATTCGAATCCCCGTCCCGCGGAGGACCAATCGTTCAAGCCCGATCCCGAGAACGTCGAGTTTCGATACGTCGGGGACGTCATCGCCGAGAACGAGACGGCCGACATCCGAAACATCGGCACGACGTTCGAGACGAAACCCGACTGGTGCGATCCCGAGCAGATCGATCGGATGCTCGATCTGGGTGCGACGAAGGTAGAGGTCGGCGTCCAGACGACCTACGAGCGGATAAATCGGGAGATGCACCGCGGCCACGGCGTGCAGGCGTCGATCGACGCGAACCGCAGGCTGCGGGACTCGGGGTTTAAGGTCGGGTTCCATATGATGCCGGGGCAGCCGGGGATGACGAGGGAGATGATTCTCGAGGACTTCCGGCAACTGTTCGAGCGCGAGGAGTACCGCCCGGACTACCTCAAGATCTACCCGACGCTCGTCGTGCGCGGAACGCGCGTCTACGACCAGTGGCGCCGCGACGAGTTCGAGCCCCTCGGCAACGACGAGGCCGCGGAGATCGTCGCTGAGGTGATGGGGATGATACCCGAGTACACGCGCCTCCAGCGCGTCCAACGCGACATTCCCGCGGACTTCATCGACGCGGGCGTCTGGAAGTCGAACCTCCGGCAACTCGCCGAGCAGCGCGCCGAGGAGAAGGGGATCGAAGTCAGGGACATCCGCGCTCGCGAAGCCGGGATGAACGATGCTGATCCCGATCCCGAGCGGGTCGAGCTGAACGTGAAGACGTACGACGTCGCGGGCGGCACCGAGCACTTCCTCGCGTTCGAGGACCCCGTCGAGGACTTGCTGGTGGGGTTCTGTCGGCTCCGCTTCCCGAACGACCCGGTTCGCCGAGAGCTCGAAAATGCCGCGATCGTCCGCGAGCTACACGTCTACGGGAGCGAAGCGGGAATCGGCAGCGGCGAGGGGGAATGGCAGCACAAGGGGTACGGTCGACGGTTGATCGGGCGGGCGGAGGAGCTCGCCGCCGACGCGGGCTACGATGCGCTCGCGATCATCTCCGGCATCGGCGCGCGCGAGTACTACCGGCAGAAGCTGGGGTACCATCAGGACGGGCCGTACGTCTCGAAACGACTGTCCTGACTGTCGAATCGTGGAATACTGGCGAACAGTCGGCACCCGCTATCGATTCGCGACGACGGCCTCGCTCGCGGCATTGCCATCACGTATCACACCGCGCCGACGTGCCGAGCAACCGCTGCACGACGCGGAGCAGCTCTCAGATCATAGAGGCGTTGGCCTCGTCCCGGTATAAAAACGTCAGCAACAAAATCAGCGATTCGACGCCAGTTCCTTCTCCATCTCGATGTGCGGAATCCCCGCCTCCTCGAACTCCTCTCCGAAGGCGTCGTAGCCGAGTCGCTCGTAGAACCCGCGGACCTGCGTCTGCGCGTGGAGCGCGAGTCGATCGAAACCATCGGCGTGCGCGTGCGACTCGACGGCGTCCATCACGCGACGGCCCCAGTCCTCGCCCCGCCTGTCGGCGGCGACGGCGACGCGTTCGACTTTTCCGACTTCGCCGTCGACGCCTCGGAATCGGGCCGCCCCGACGACGTCGCCGTCATCGTAGGCGACGAAGTGCGTCGCATCGGCGTCCGGCTCGTCGTGTTCGTCCCACTCGATCTCCTCGTCGACGCCCTGTTCCTCGACGAACACGGCTCGTCGAAGATCGAAGGCGTCCCGGCGTTCGGCGTCGTCCGAAACCACGAACGCACCGGTTCGGGTCTCGCTGTCCTGTCGGTCCCCCTCGTCGTCCGCTCGGTCGGCGGCGTCGCGCTCGGCAGTCACGAGGGAAGAGAAGCGCGCCGCGAAACTGAGCGTTTCGGACTGCTCGTGAGAACTGGATCTGTTCAGTGAACCCGAGGTCCCCAGTCGGAGCCGAGACCTGCGGCTCAGTAGTGTGGAAATTACCCGAGTGAACTCGGGAAAATTATGTGCCGTCCATCGTCGCCGTGAGGCGACTGAAGTCGGTATTAGTTACGAACGAGGTTCGTCGCGCGCGGTCCCTTGGGCGAGGATTCGATCTCGAAGTCGACGTCCTGTCCTTCTTCGAGGTCCGGGCCACCAACATCTTCCATGTGGAAGAAAACGTCGTCGTCAGCGTCGTCCGTCGAAATGAAACCGTAACCGCCTGTGTCGTTGAAGAAATCAACCTTACCGTTTGCCATTGCAAACAAACGTACACCCCGTCCACGGATAAGACTTGTGCGGGTCACGGTACCACGACAGTCGCGGGTGCCGTTGTCGTGATCCGAGGCCGTCGATGGACGAAGCCGCACCGACGATGGACGGAACCGCACGGTCAGTGGGCGAAACTGCACCGTTGACCGCCGACTGGTGAAATCGCAGCGTTGTTCGACGTGAGGGTTAGCGTTGCGCTCCGTCGATGGCAGTCCCCGCCGTTTCGTCGGAGTCGGGCTGTGCCCGCTCCTCGCGGAGTTGCAGGTAGGAGGCCGCCATAACCCCGTAGACGAAAACGAAGAGGACGGTGCTGAGCGTGTTGGTGAGGAGTTCCGCGATCACGGGGGCGGCGGCGAGATCGAAGACGGTCCCGACGATGCCGATCGTCCCGCCGATCGCGCCGCTGAGAACGACGATGGCCGAGAGTTTCAGGCGGTTGCCTCGCGAGAGGTCCCAACTCCGTCTGAGCGCACTGAGCGTGCCGCAGTCTTCGACACCGACCGCGAAGATGAAACACAGAAAGCAGGCGGCGAGGAAGATGCCCGGCAGGAGGAAAAACGCCAGTCCGATCGTGACCGACACGCCGACGACGACTCCGCCGACGATCATCGAGAGGGTCGCACGGCCAACTCTCCGCTGATACAGTTCTCCGGGGAACGCGGACAGTTCTTCCATCGGCCGGACGAACGCTCTGGAGAGCGCCACGAAGTACATCGAGACCAGGACGAACGCGGCCGCGAAGAGGCCCCAACCGACCGACCCGGAGACGGGTAACGTCAGCCCGAGACTGCCGACCTGTTCGGACGCCTCCGGCGGGAAGGTTCCGAGGACAGCCGTGTTGATCGACGCCTGAACGAGAAACTGAATGAGGAGAAGTACCACAAACAGGACAGCGCCGGTCCGGGTGAGGACTCGCCTGATGCCGTCGACGAACGCGCGCGAGAGGTGAAACGCCATACTCGAAGACGGTCGACTCGGAAAATAAGACTACGGGAGACTCACACCGCGATTTCACTCACGGCGTCGAGGTCGCGGAAAAAATGTCGGGATGTGCGCGTCGTCGCTTACTCGAAGAGTTCGACAGCCTGCTCGTAGCGGGCGCTGGGTTCCTCCCAGTCGACGACCTCGAAGAAGTTGCCGATGAAGTCGCCGCGGGCCGGGCCGTAGTCGTGGTAGTAGGAGTGCTCCCAGACGTCCAGCGCGAGGATCGGATGGCTGCCCCAGAGCGCGCCCTGGTCGTGCTTGTCGACGACCACGTTGCGCAGCTGGTTCGAGAACGAGTCGTAGACGAGAAGCGCCCAGCCGCCAGCGGCGGACGCCGCGGCCTCGAACTCGCCCTTCCAAGCCTCATACGAGCCGAAGTCCTGCTCGATTCGGTCCGCGAGCGCGCCAGTCGGTTCGTCGCCGCCCTCCGGCGACATCGAGTTCCAGAAGAGGTCGTGGAGAACGTGACCGCTGCCGTTGTGGGTCACGTTCCGGATCGCGCCAGCCGACGAGGAGAAGTCTCCGTCGTCGCGGTTCTCTTCGAGCGTCTCCTCGGCAGCGTTCCAGCCGTTCACGTAGCCCTGATGGTGGGTGTCGTGGTGCCACGTGAGGACCTGCTCGGAGATGTGCGGTTCAAGCGCGTCGTAGTCGTACGGAAGGGGATCGAGTTCGTAGCTCATTAAGATAGCCTCCGCTCTATCACACGTTCGGATCGCTGTTAAAGTTTAAGGGGGGTGTGATAACAAAGCACGTCCCGGAACGATTCCGCAGATCAGTCGTCGCCGCGAGCAGCTTCGAACATCGCCAGCACGGCCTCCCGCCGGTCGGCGTGGTCGACGATCGGTTCGGGGTACTCCGGCGCGGCGTGGTGCCGCTGCGTCGGCGACAGTTCGTGCCACTCGTGTATTATGTCGGGGTCGGCGTCGCGGAGTTCGGGGACGTACCGCTTGATGTACTCCGCGTCGGGATCGTATCGCTCGCCCTGCGTCATCGGATTGAAGATGCGGAAGTACGGTTGCGCGTCCGTCCCCGTCGACGCGGCCCACTGCCAGCCGCCGTTGTCGTTGGCGGTGTCGTGGTCGACGAGGTACCGCCGGAAGTGGTCGTATCCCTCCCGCCAGTCGGTGAGGAGGTCCTTCGTGAGAAACGAGGCGACGATCATCCGAACGCGGTTGTGTATGTACGCCTCGGCTTTCAACTCCCGCATCCCGGCGTCGACGATCGGATAGCCAGTTTCGCCGTCCTTCCACGCGCGCAACTCGTCTGGATCGTTTCGCCACTCGATGTCGTTGTCGTACTCACGGAAGTTCTCGGAGACGATTTCGGGGTTGTAAAACAGCACGTGGGCGTAGAACTCCCGCCACGCGAGTTGGGACTGGAACTCCTCGACTGAATCCGTGTCGCCGTCGCTGTCGGCCCGGGCCGCCGCGTCATCGGTCGCGGCGTACACCTCTCGAATCCCGATCGTCCCGAACTTCAGATCAGCCGAGAGGTGCGAGACCGCCTCGCGCGTCGGGTAATCTCGATCCGCCTCGTACCGGAAGATCGGGCCCGCGCAGAAGTCGTCGAGTCGCGTCCGGGCGGCCTCGGTTCCGGCGGGCTGGATGTCGGCATCGGGCTCGTCGAAGCCCAGCTCTTGGATCGTCGGAAGCGAATCCCCCGCGGTCGGTGGCGGTAGTTCGTCGGTGGCGTCGATATCAGTGGCGTCAGTAAGTACGTCGGCATCGACGAGCGCACTGGCGGCGGGATCAGGGAACGGGTTCGGCTTCTCGCGGTCGCGCCACTTCTTCCAGAAGTAGGTGAACACGGAGTAGTGCTCGCCCTCGTTGGTGGTGATCGAGCCGGGCTCGTGGAAGATCGCGTCGTGGAACGACGCCCTGTCGACATCGACGTCGTCGAGCGCTTTTCGGACCGCCGCGTCGCGTTCGGTGGCGAGCCCCGAGTAGTCGCTGTTCCAGACGACGCGCTCTGCGTCGCACTCGACGGCGATTTCGGGGATCACGTCCACGGGATCGCCGCGGGCGACGAGGAGGTCGGAACCGCGCTCGCGGTACCACGCGCGCAGTTCGGCGAGCGAATCCAGGAGATACCGCACGCGGGGCGCCGCGGCGTGTTCGAGGACGGAATCGTCGAAGACGAAGACGGGGAGAACCGGGTCGCGGAGGGAGCCAGCACTAGCCGAGCCTTCCGGTGTGGCCGCCGTGGTCGCCTCGGCGAGCGCCCGGTTGTCCGACGCTCGGAGGTCTCTGCGGTGCCAGTGAATCTGCATACCGAGCGGACGGACGCGCGCCCCGTCAACGTAACGGCAGATTCGATCCGGCGAGGCGGTCACAATCCGTTCGATTGGTGCCCGTTCGACTGCGACCCGTTCGTTCGTGACTCGCATGGCTCATACGAGCGCGATCTGTCCGAGCGTGCCCTACGGCGTCGGAATCGGATCGATCGAATCGCGCCGCCCGTCGAGGGGCGAAAAACGCTCCCCGCGGCGGCGTTCGAGCAGGTGGAGCAGTCGCTCGGCCCACCGGAGTTTCTTCGCCTTCGACTCGGAGACGTCCGGATCGTCGAACTCCCAGCCGACGAAGCGGAGTTTTGCCGCCCCGAGGGCGTCAGCCAGAAACGCCGCCCGGTCACCGTCGGTGAATCCGCCAAAGTTGTAGACGGCGTCGATCGGTTCCGCCTGCGTCGTCGCGAGCGTGTGCGCCGATTCGAATTTCGGGACCCACGCTTCGATGAGGGGAACGTTGTCCCCGTGCGCGTGCGCGGCAACCGGCGTTCCCGTATTCGTTAGTTCGAGGGCCGTCTGGGGGTTCTTATCCAGATCGGTGACCATCAGATCGACCGAGAATCCGGCCTCACGGACGACGTCGGTCGCCGTCGAGGCGGCAAAAACCCGGTCTGCGTCATCGACGCGGTCGACTTCCGCGGGCAGCGACGGCGCGGCCCCGACGATCGCGACCGTCTCGCCGCGACAGTCGAGGCGGTCGAAATCGAACGGTTCCGCATACGCCGCGATGACGTCCCGAGCGCGCTCGTCGCCGTCGCGAGGGTAGCCGAAGTCCGCGAGGATCGACTCGTAGACCGGTTCCCACGTCTGGAAGTTCATAGCTGTCGCTCCCGGGCGTGACGGTACGAGCCGGAATGGCACCAAGTACCCCTACCCGCGTGCCCTTCCGGCTTCCAGATGTCGGGTTTAAATCGATCCGTCATAAGCTTTCCCGTGTTCACTCGGTTCAGACAGGGTGATACGAGGTGTCTGACGCGCGAAATCGGGATAATCGCAGGTTTGAGGCGTTTGACGAACGAAGCGAGCCGGACAGTCATCGTGCGGATTCGCTGATCGTTTCGAGTGCCGCGAGGAGGCCGTCGTCGGTGAACCGACTCTCGAAGACCCTCAAGAGCGTCGCGTATCCGCGTGGCGTGCCGAACAGCAGAACTGTTCGACCGGGGCTCCTCCCGCCGGGCTCACCGCCGTCGGTCGTTGCGCTCGCCACCGCCGCCGTATTTGGCACGACTGTTACACCGGCCTCGGCGGCTGCGGTCGAGAGCCGTCCGACTGCCGCATCCGACAGTCCGGATAGTTCAAACGTGCGGACGACCGCGTCTTTCGACGCGTCGACTGACGACTCGACGCCGACGCGTTCGAGGTGTCGCCGCGCCTCGCGAGTCGTCGTCACATCCAGTTCCTCGACGGCGACGTCGCCGGAGTCGGCACCGTGCGACGACGCCCGGTTGCGAGAGCGGGAGGCCGCAAACTCGTATCCGATCAGCGCCGCGTCGCGCGTCTCTCGGACGTCGTGCGTTCGGACCACACGCGCGCCGCGTTCGACCGCCATCGACGTCGCCGCCAGCGAAACCGGGAGGGACTCCTCTGTCGACCGCCCGGCGATCTCTCGGAGGAAGTTCTTGCGATTGATCGAGACGAGGATCGGACGGTCGAGACCGCGGAACTCCCGGAGGCGACGGAACGTCTCCCGGTCGTCTTCGAGCGTCTTCTCGTCGGACCAGCCGCCGAACGCCGGATCGACGATGGTCTTGTCGGTGAAGCCGTTCAGCGAGAGCGCCTCGTAGATGTCGTCAGCGTAGCTCCGGCTCCGCTCCCGTTCGGCGGCGCTACGCGCCGCCCCGTCCGTGGATTCGACCGCTCCGGGCCGAGTGAGATCCGGCGGTGAGGCCATCTTTGCGACCGCGACATCGTAGTCCGCACAAACGCGCGGCATCTCGGGATCCGCGAACCCGCAGATGTCGTTGACCATCTCGAAGCCGCGCGAGAGCGCCGCCGCCGCGACCTCGTGATACCGCGTCTCGATCGAGAAGACGGCGTCGCCGGAGACGCTTTCGATCGCCTCGATCGCCGTATCGAGCCGTTCGAGTTCCTCCTCCGCGGAGAGCACCTCGAAGCGTTTGTTCGCCGATTCGAGGCCGACGTCGACGATGTCGGCCCCCTCGTCGATGAGTTCGCGATCGACGTAGGCGGCGGCCTCGCCGGGGTCGTCGAAAACGCTCGGGTCGTACGGCGATTCCTCCGAGACGTTCAGTACGCCCATAACCCGTGGCGGGTGCTCGTCGCCGATCGACAGCCCGGCGGCGTCCACAGTTCGCATACCTGATTCTCGGACGGCGGACACATATACTGACTGGCAGCGCGATGCGGACTCGGGTGGTGTCCGGACGCTCGCGGTTTGGGGGGAGACAGGAATCGTCGTCGACTCAGCGGGACGGTTCAGTCGGATGGGATAGCTCGATTCGACGAACCGCCGCCAATCGACGAAAGCGCCGCCCGGGACTCGTCGGGACTTTTGGCCTCGGAAACTAACGTGACGGTATGCCGAAACCGAAATCGGAGTTCGAGACGCTCTATCCGTACCAGTTGTACGAACCCGAAGACGTCCTCGATGCGGGCATGATGTACACCGTCTCGGAAATCGCCCGGCTGCTACAGGGGCTGGATCCCGAGGCCCGGCTCGATGCGGACAGCGAAGACCGCGTCGTCGCGTGGACGATTCCCTGGCTGATGGCGCACGCCGACGAACTCGTGATCAACGATCCCGTGGGCGACGAACCCGGGTACTTCGGCGTCGCGAGCGACGACCGCCCGCCCGAGGAAATCCCTGACGACGCCGACGTGTGATCCCTGACGCGTCGACGCGTGGCTGGCAGTGTGGTCGCGTTGTCGCCGATGTATGACTCACGGCGGCGCTGTCGTGTCGCAGTCGGCCCCATAGCCCTCAGACGACTGATTTCTAGGAGAGTCGGTTCAGGTAGACCCATCGACGCGACCAGAGTTGGTACAGCGTCGATCCGGCCAGTGCGGCGAGAAAGACGGTCGCAACGATGAGCGGGTCGATCACCGAAATGACTGGAGCGTCGACCATCGTCAGGACGATCAAAAACAACGAGAGGACGCCGAGCGATCGATAGTACGACGCCCACGTCATTCCGTACTTCGTTACGACTTCCATATAGACGTCGACCGTGCGCGCCTCCTCGCGAAGCGTGATCGTCTTCCGGTCGCGGTCGTAGTCCACGACGCCCGCGTCGTCGAGTTTCGGCAGGTGGCTCTGGTGCAGCGAGATATACACGCTGTCGCGGATGTTCCGCGGTGCCGGTGACTCGCCGGTCTCCCGTTCGGCGATCTCCTCTGCGAGGTCACGTAACATTACCTCGCGCCCGTGCGACTGGAGGCACTTAATCGTCTGTCGTCGTCGGTCGTTTCTGAGGAGATCGTGAATGTCGGTCTCCGAAAGGCTCTGCTCGCGCTGTATGGCTGGATAGCTCATGTATGGCTCCCGTACTGCACCGGTAAGGAGATGACAATATAGTAATGAGTTCGGATAATTTTCGACTGTTCGATTGAATGTGCCGTTAATTCGAGTATGATACCCCTTAACGGAATGACTTGTTTCTCTAAGCGGAGGCTTCCACGGTGGTTCTCACGGTAAGTGGTGCATATACTACGGACTTTGATCGAATATATAATACGTCGTTCGATCGCGTATTAGCCGCTCAAGGTCCTAAAATCATCGTATTAAACGACCGAGGGTCGCATTAGGTCAGAAAAGCCGCAATTAGCTATGGGGATAGTCCCGGTGGGGTTGAGATGAGGATCAACCCACACTGGGCTCGTGCCGACTCTTCTGTGAGGGTCTGCACGCGGCGGTTCGACTCCGCCGGTGGGCATCCCCCAGACGGGGGGAGAATGACCCATGACAGAGAAGTTTGAGATCTCGCGGCGGAAAGCATTGGCTGGACTCGGAACCATCGGCGTCGCATCTGCGGGCGCCGGACTGGGGACGAGTGCGCTGTTCAGCGATACGGAATCGTTCGAGAACAACATCGTGACGGCCGGGACGCTCGATCTCCTGGTCGATTACTACTCCTACTGGGACCAGGGTTCGGCTGGCACTGGAACCGTGTCCGGAACTGCCGACGGTGAAGCTGTCACGGCGGAGCTGGGAGACGTGAAACCGGGAGACAGCGGCCTGATCGCCTTCTGTCCCCGGATCGAGACGAACCCGGCGTACCTGTGGATGTGCGGGGCGCTCACCGATTCGAGCGAAAACGGGTACACGGAGCCAGAACCGGAGGACGGCAACGGCGAGGGTGAACTCGAGGAAAACATCCACGTCGACGTCAAGTACTGTGAAGTCGGTGAAATCGGAGACAACTTCGGCCCGGAGGACGTCTCGAAAGTCGCGAAGGCCTGGTCGGGCACGCTCGCAGAGCTTCTTTCGATGGGCCAGTCGGGGATCACGCTCGATGGGGAGGCAACGGTCCCGAACGGTGGGTTCCCGGAGCCTGGAGAACAATCTCCCTTCCTTGGATCCAATGACGGTGAAAACTACTGTCTCTGTCTGGACTGGAAAGTGCCCAGGAAAGTCGCCAACGAAATCCAGGGCGATTCACTCAAATTCGATCTCAAATTCTACGCTGAACAGTCGCGAAACAACGACGGATCCGATAATCCGTGTAGTGAGACCTTCCGGATAAATCGGGCATTTAGCGGAACGGACTCACAGAGCTGCGACTTTAGTGATCCGATCGAACTACCCTACGGCGACCTCGGCGACGAACAGGTGATGAACGTCGCCTTGTTCGGGGACCCGGTCGTCATCACGATCGATTTAGCGAAGGATCCTGTTGATGGGCAGTTCCCCGACAATTTCGGGCTGGCGTTCGACACCGACGATGACGACGTCGGCGATTTCCAGGTTCTCTACACCGAAGGGACCGGATTCGAATACGAAGAACCAGTCGCCTCAGGAAATACTGGACCGCTTCCGAGTGACATCAGCGCGTCAGCGGACGGCAACGCCCGGTTCACCATCCAAATCGACCGGAGTAAACTGGGTACCAGCTTCTCTCTCGGTGGAAAGGCTGGCTACGCCAGTGAGACACCACCCAGCGGCAGCGGAAACGTCGTCGTGAACCTGACGCCGGAGTTCTGCTTCGGACCTGACGGGTTCGACGACGCGAGCACCTACCAGGACGTCACGCTCGAATAGCCACGCGACAGTCAGCCGACCCATTTCGAGACGAGGGCTCTCGGGAGACCGAGATCACCTTGTTCGGCCGGTAACGGCGGTTCGACTCCGCCGGTGGGTCTTCCCCCGAGTGGGGGCAGCGACCGCGGCAAAGACGGTCACGAACGAGGAAACCACGATGACAGAATACGAACTCGATCTAACGCGGCGCAAAGTGCTCGGCTCCATCGGAGCCATCGGCGCGGCTTCGGCCGGTGCCGGACTCGGCACGAGCGCGCTGTTCAGCGACACGGAATCGTTTGAAAACAACACCATCACGGCGGGCACGCTCGACCTCAAGGTCGACTGGCAGCAGTCCTACTACGGGGCTTCGGAGTCTTGGGAGTTCGTCAACGCCCACCCCGATCACGACGACGACGGAGAACAGTCGATCGACCTCGGTGGAAACACTGGCGTCGTGAAGTACAGCGACGACGACAAGAACATCGTCGACGCGCTCACCTGCGAGAACTTCGATCAGAACTACGAGGAGAACTTCGGCGACCAGGAGAGCTTGGTCTCGCTGAACGACGTCAAGCCCGGCGACGAGGGCGAGATCACGTTCAGTCTCCACCTCTGTGACAACCCGGGGTACATCTGGCTCACCGCGGACAATTTCAGCCAGAGCGGCGGTACGACCACCGAGCCCGAGGAAGCGGAACTGGAGCAGGGAGAAGAAGACGACGGCGAACTCGCGGAGAACACGTTCGTCGAAATCTGGTACGACGAGGACTGCGACAACCAACTCGACCGGAGCGGCGAGGAAGGCCAAGAGCTGGAGGTCGCGCTGGTCAGTGACCGATCCGGCTCGATGAGCGGCTCCATCGGCGACTTAGAGACCGCGGCGAAGAACTTCGTCGATCAGCTCTCGACGCCCGACGAGGGTGCCGCCATCTCCTTCGCCAACGGCGCGTCGCTCGATCAGGAACTCACCACCGACTACCAGGCGATCAAGGACGCAATCGACTACACCGCCGACGGTTCGACGGATATGAGCGACGGCATCAGTACCGCCCACGACGAACTGATGAGCGGAACCAACGCGACTCCTGGTGCGAACAAGGTGATGATCGTCCTCGGCGACGGCGATCCGGATTCGGAGTCGGACACTGAGGACGCCGCCGACGATGCGAAAGACGATGGCATCCGCATTTTCACCATCGCACTTGGGGACGGTCCCGACGAGGACTTCATGGAGGGCATCGCGTCCAACCCCAGCGATGCCTACGCGGCCCCAGATTCGTCGGACCTCCAGACGATCTACGACGAGATCGCGCAGGTCGTGATCTCCGGCGAGCAGGTCATCCTCGGCGAGGGCGACGGCGAGCACGACGATCCGGTCACGCTCGCGGAGGCGATGGACATCATCCAGAACAACGGCGGGATGGTGCCCCTCGACGGCGACGGTGATATGGGATACGACGACGGAGACACCGCGGAAGCGCGGGACTGTTTCGACCCGGAGACAGGTCACTGCATCGGTGTGCACTGGTGGGTGCCGACCGACGTCGGCAACGAAATTCAGGGCGATTCCGTGGACTTCGACCTCGGATTCTACGCGCAACAGTGCCGCAATAGCGACGGATCGCGACCGGAGGCTTCGGTCTAAGCGTCCCTGCACGCGCGAATCGACCCACGCGGGCGCGGCGCATCGATTGCGCCCGGCGGTTCGACTCCGCCGGTGGGCCTTCCCCCGAGTGGGGGGCAGCGACCGCGGCGAAGACGGTCACGAGCGAGGAGACCACGATGACAGAATACA
>NZ_VJXQ01000001.1:10575-106426 GCF_007655485.1 Halobellus captivus | reverse complement strand
GCCGGACTCGGCACGAGCGCGCTGTTCAGCGATACGGAATCGTTTGAGAACAACTCTATCACGGCTGGCGAACTCGACCTCAAGGTCGACTGGCAGCAGACGTACACCGGACCCAACGGGATGGTGCCGGTCAACGCCTACCCCGACCACGACGAGGACGGGTGGCAGTCCACGTCCAGCGGCAACGAGTACGAGGTTGGATCACCCCTGACACTCGAATGTAGTGACTTAGATAGCGGCGCAGAGCTCGACATCCCGAGTGTCTACAACTCACCGAACCGTGAGGTGCCGGGTCCGATCGACCAACAGGAGCACCTCATCGAACTGGGCGACGTGAAGCCCGGCGACGAGGGAGAGGTCACGTTCAGCCTCCACCTCTGTGACAACCCCGGCTTCCTCTGGATGAAACTGCAGAACATCGAAGAGGGCCCCGGTGACACGACCGAGCCCGAAGCGGCTGAACTGGAGGGTGATGAGGAAGACCTCGGCGAACTCGCGGAGAATATGTACGTCGAGATCTGGTACGACGACGATTGCGATAACAAGCTTGACGAGGGCGAATCCGTGATTCTCGGCGATGGCGACGGCGTGCACACCGACCACGTCACACTCGCGCAGGCCCGCGAGGAACTCGGAAATATGGGCGGCCTGATCCCGCTGAGCAACGGCGGAATCAACGGGTGGAACATCCCCTCGAAAGGCGTCTCCCGGAACTGCTTCGACGGCGATCAGCAGTACTGTATCGGCGTGCGCTGGTGGATCCCCAAAGAGGTCGGAAACGAGATTCAAGGCGACACGCTCGATTTCGATCTCGGGTTCTACACCGAGCAGTGCCGTCACAACGACGGCTGTGAGCCGCGTGACATCGATCTGAGTACGGGTGTCGCCGACTGGTCCGTTACAGACGGACCACAGACCGGCGGGTCGATCGTACAGACGCCGCACAACCGGTGGGTCGATCCGGAAGACGGCTGCGAATGGGTCGCGCCGCCGGATGATGGGAACACCGATGCCAACGGTGACGTTGACCCGATCGGAACCTACACCTTCGAGACCACCTTCGACGTCGACCTCGAGGAGACCCCCGCGGGCGGCGGGCCGTGTATGCTGATGTTCGACGCCGCCACCGACAACCAGGCGACCTTCTACCTTGATGAGGTGGACGGCGACAACGAGATCGGCTCGATCGGCGGTCCTGCGGACTCTGAAACCTACGATGCACTCGAAACCTTCGACGTGCAGGTCTCTCCCGGTGAACACACGCTGATCGCGGAAGTCGAGAACGCCGACGACGCGAACGGCGGCGCCAACCCGGTGGGCCTGCTGGTCTGCGGCGGCGTGGCCTGCAACTGTGAGGGTCGCGGACTCGAGAACAGTACCTGAAATTCATATTTCTCTCTCCCCCGCGCCGGTAGCCGGTCATTCCGACCGCAGACGGTTCGACTCCGTCGGTGGGACTCCCCCAGTGAAGGGGGCGATCAACAATGAGCGACGAAAAATTCGAATTGACCAGGCGGAAACTGCTCGCTGGCGTCGGGAGCGTCGGGCTCGCGTCGGCGGGTGCGGGACTCGGCACGAGCGCGCTGTTCAGCGACACCGAGTCCTTCGAGGAGAACAGCATCACCGCGGGAACGTTGGATCTCCAAGTCAGCGCGGACATCCAGGGCTACAGCGCTCCGATCGTAGCCGAGAACACCTCATTCTCGCCGAGTGACGTCGCCGACGGGGCGGCGATGGGCATCGTCGTCGAGGACTGCAAACCGGGCGATTGGCTCATCATCGCTTGGAACGCACAGGTCGCGACGAATCCGGGGTACCTGCAGATCACCTCCGTCGACGACGACTACGAAAACGACGAGGGCGAGACACCCGAAGCGGCGACGCAGACGTCGCCGCCCGGAAACCTCGGCGAAGCACTCCTCTCGACGCTCTGGCACTCGATCCAGCCAGTAGAGACGGACCGACAGTACCTCCAACACCTCGATACGTCGACGGACAAGGAAAACACCGAACTCCCAAGCTACGAGAACCCGGAGAATCTCGACGGCGAGACGAATAGCGGCGCGCACTACACGACGATGAACGAGATGCACGGCGTCTATCAGGACGGCGTGGTCCTCGAGAACTCCTCGGGCGATCCGATGGAGATCGGTTGGGGTCCTAATAGTGCAACGTTCTACCAACTCCTGCATCTCCCGCTGGGCGTCGGCAACGAGGTCCAGGGCGACTCGCTGACGTTCACCCTCCAGTTCGACACCCAACAGGTCCGCAACAACGAGGACCCGTTCAACAACTCCTAGCGATGCGGCTCTCACCCACACTGGCGTTCGTCGCCGACGTTCCGACCTCGGGTCGCGACGCGGGCGATACGGCGGTTCGATCCCGCCGGTGGGTCTCCCCCCGTAAGGGGATTCAATTATGACTCAGGAAACCGAATCATACCGGCTCTCGCGCCGGAACGTGCTGGCAGGTATCGGTGGGATCGGGGTCGCGTCCGCGGGTGCTGGCCTCGGCACGAGCGCGTACTTCAACGACACCGAATCGTTCGAGAACAACACGCTCACCGCCGGTACGCTCGACCTGAAGGTCGACTGGCAGGAACACTACTCGCATCCACAGGTGTACGGGTTCGACGACCCGACGACCGGTTTGGAGCACACCGTCTACAGATCCGATCCAGAGGACGCCGACTACGTCGGCCTTCCGGATCCCGAGAACCCCGTCGTCTGGGTCCACCGCGACGATCTCGCGACGTATATGCGGAACACGTCTATCGAAGCGTACCCCGATGTTCACGACGACGGCGGTGGCGACGGGGTCCAGGATCCGTTCGCAGAGAATCCCGGCGAGGAGGCCGACGGCGTCGGCTACGTCTGCGAGGACGGCGCGGATATGGAGAGAGACCTCGATCCGACGATCGAGGACGCTCTCCGAACCAAGAACGCCGACACGTGGGATGCGGAGGCGAAAGAGCCCAAGCCACTCGTTAGTCTCGACGACGTCAAGCCGGGAGACTTCGGCGAACTCACGCTGAGCTATCACCTCTGTGACAATCCCGGATACGTCTGGCTCAACGGTTCCCTCCGATCCAACGCCGAAAACGACGTCACGGAGCCCGAAGCCGGATCAGGCGCCGAAAACAACGACCTCGGTGATTCCGATTCGGACAGCGATGGCGAACTTCTCGACGCGATTCGAACCCGTGTCTGGTACGACGACGGGGACAACGTCGTGGAGGTCGATGGCGACAGCCCAGACGACGCCGGGTATGTGACGCCGACGCTCTCGCTGGGGGAACTCCTCCTGCTCCTCGAAAGCGGCGACGGGATCCAGCTCTGTCCCGGAGGCGGAAACGGGATCGTTGAGCCGCCGGAATCGGGAGAGTGTGACCCACTACGGACGGATTACGACAGCCTCCACGTCTCGGGAGATACGGTCACGGTAGACACGCCGCTGACAGAGGATCCCGCAGAGCACACGATCTCTGACAACCCGCGGTGTACCGACTTCGGGTTGATCCAGGGGCTCAAGACCGACGAAGCGCCGGAGGGACCGCTCCCGGAGAGCGGCGAGCAGACGTACAGCACGCCCTTCGGCGATATCACGGTGACGACCGCGCTCGTCGATGGCGATCAGACCGTCACCGACTGGTCGATCGAGACCCAAGAGGGACAGCCCGAATTCTGCGTCGCGAAGGTGATCGTCAAGGGCGGCGGCGGTCCCGGCGGGTCTGCCGGTGCGAACGTCTACAGCTTCGATAACGACAACAATAGCGGCAGTGCGGGAGGCAACCCAGACGAACCTTACAACGACTTCACCGACGACGAGACGCTCGGTGCGCTGAGCTATGAGGCCCCCGAAGGAGAGGGGCTCCAGACCCCCACGGGTCAGGACATCAGCCATGTCGACTTCTGTCTCGTCGTCTCGTCAGGTAGCGACGGAGAGAACGGAGAGCCGACGCCTGAAAACTGCTGCTTCGAGCCGTCGACGGACCACTACATCGGAGTGGCGTGGTGGCTCCCCGAGGACGTCGGCAACGAGGTCCAAAGCGACAGCGTGGGCTTCGATCTCGGGTTCTACGCGGAACAGTGCCGCCACAACGAGCGGTCCGAATCGGTGTGAAAATCGAGATTCGCGGAGGACTACCACATGATCCAGACGCGACGGTCGCAAGCGAGCCATCGACGAGAAAGCCACCTTCGCGGAGAGCGGTGGCTATGCGCTCCTGACCCGTCGTGTCGTTCACTTGCGCAGCCCGCGATTAACGACGTATTAGCTCATTATGCGCCGGGGTTCTGTTCAGGATCGCAGCCCGTTCACACTGGTAAACAGTCGGTTACCTCGATGCGGAACCGGGCTAATCGGTGGATAGCTAAGCCCCATACACCGGTTCTGATTCCTGTGAATGGGGAGTGTCGGGACAACGGGCCGGAGGCGATTAGCCGTCGTGGGCGTACACCGAGCAAACGGGGTGTACCAACCGATCTGGAGAGTGGCGAGACCGATCCAGCGGCTATCGAGTTCGGTCCCGAATCTGTCGGGGAACTCCCGATCGAGACGGAGGTGACAAATGGGCCGAATTGACCGAGCGAAACTCCGAACCGCCGCCAACGTGCTCGGAGTGTTACTCTTGATCGCCGTCGTGGTTCCGTTCCTCGTCTACGGATTCCCCCAACTCGTCGGGGCGGACCACGGATTCGTCGTCCTCTCGGGGAGTATGGAACCGGCGATGTCGCCCGGTGACGCCATCATCGTTCGCGAGGCGTCGGCCGACGAGATCGAAGAGCGAGATATCATCACCTACCGGACCGACAGCGAGACGCCGACGACGCACCGCGTGATCGACGTCATCGATGAGGGTGGGAGCGTCGCGTACGCGACAAAGGGTGACGCGAACGAGGACGCGGATCCCGGTCGGGTCGAACACGAGCAGGTGATCGGCGAGGTGCTGTTCGTCATTCCACTGCTCGGGTACGTCGTCCGGCTGGTCAACACCCCGGTCGGATTCGCGGCGCTCGTTATCGCCCCGATGCTCCTGTTCACGCTCTCGGAGCTTCGGGCGCTCATCCGGTCGACCCACGCGCGGACAGATCCGGAAGCACACTCTCCGGAGATCGATTCGGCGGCCGATACGAAAACAGACGGTGAGGCGTCCTTCACCCTCACAACGTCGAGTATCCAACTGCTCACTCTCGTGTTCGCGCTGTACCTCCCCTACAGCGCGTACGTGGCGTATCTGACGAAGGAGGCGTGGTCGATCGCCGCTGCGGTTGCGACGGGAATCGCGTTGTTGTTCGCCGCGGGCCTGTACGCGGGGAGCCTCACCGAGGGGGGAACAGTGAACGGGGCCGACACGGCAGACGACGCCGAGGGTTCGGTCCCGGATTCCGCCGCACACAGCGTCGAAGCCGACGGCGGCGAACAGCTCAGCACCGATTCGGATGGGGAGTCGAGATCTCACGGATCGACCGGGGCGGATGACGGTCTCGACGAGTCGGTTGGACGGGACGGTACTACCGACTCAAACGAGGACGATAGCGACGCCGACGAACCGGGGCGTTCTGCGGGCGATGAGCGCAGTGATCGCATCATCGAGCAGACAGCTCGGAGCACCGATATATCGACGTTCGGGGCCGTCGGGCCGACGGAAACGGGAGAAACCGAGGATGACTGATTCAGAAGACACCAATGTGAGAGGAGCGGGGCTTTCCCGACGAAAGCTCCTGTATGGGGTCGCCGCCGTGGGCGCTGCGGCGGGTTCGGGTAGCGGCGTCGCCGCCTTCCTCACCGACGAGGAACGGACCCGTTCGACGTTTGCGGCCGGGACACTGGATCTGGACGTCGACGTGCAACGCCCCGAAGCCTGGAGTGACGGTTCCTACACCGGTTCGATCGGAGTGCACGAATCGAAGACCGCCGAGTTCGACCTGTCGATCGACACCAATCCGGCGTACGTGTGGCTGCTGACCCCGTGTCCGACATGCGAGCCGATCGAGTCGAACCTCGACGTGCGTCTCGAACTCACCAGTCCGTCTGCGGGCACTGTCGTGTTGTTCGAGGGATCATTCCGATCGTTCCGAGAGCAGTTCAGCTCCGGTGGGCCGCTCTCGACTGACGCGCTCCCATCGGATGAGATCTGGACGGCCTCGTTCACGTGGACGCTCCTGGCACCCACCGATTCCGACATCGAGTTCGGCTTCTCGTTCCGCGCGGTGCAGGCGAGACATCTCGGAAATCCACTGGACTACGAGTTCGACCGTCCGGACTGCGACGACTGCCCGGAGGAACCAGACCCCGAGTGCGGTAAGGACATCAGTTTCGCGGCGTTCTGCAGCGACGAGCAGATCGACGAGGACGACCTCTCGTTCGCCCTGAAGCGATGTGGCGACACCGATCGCTACGCGACGCTCGAAGTGACCGAGATTCCGGACCACGTCGACGAGGTTCTGCTCAAGTACGCGACGAACCTCGACGTCTTCGAGTACGACGGCGAGTCGACGCCGTTCACCGTCACCACCGGCGGTCGGAGTGAGGACCTCACGTTCGTCGACACCTACGAGCAGCAGGGTGGCGAATACCCCGAAAGCGGCGATCCGCCGCGCCGCAATAGCGATCCGTGCCCCGGGAGCTACTGGGTGAAGGTCGACGCCGACGGCGGAGTCGAGACAGGTAGTCCCTCATCCAGTAATTCCGGAGACCCACCCGGGAACGCAGACAAAGAGCCAGGGAAGCCCGATAAGAACCCACCGGGACAGCAGAGCCTCAGCGGATCGGACCGCGCTCTCCCGTCGAGAAATTCGGAGGTGGAACGATGACGCCTTCGAGTCGGTTCCCGATCGACGGCAGTCAGCTACTAGCCGCGGCACTCGCGCTCGTCGTCGTCGCGTCGCTGTCCGGAGCGGCGACGACCGCGCTGTTATCCGATCGAGAGGACGTCACCGTGGAGTTGGACGTCGAGCAGTCGGACGTCTCGAAGTTCCGCGTCACCCCGCTCACGTCCTGTGAGCCAGCGACCGCCGAGACCGCAGCGGATCTCGAACTCGTAGCGGAGTTCGACGTGCACGGCGACGGCTGCGCGCAAATCACCGTCTGGGTGTCGAAATCGTGGGTCGACGAGAACGCCGGAGACGTCGACGACGTCCTGATCGGTCACGACGGCGGATCCGGGTGGACGTACTTCGAGACGACCGTCGAAGCGGAGAGACACGGCACGTACAAGCTCCGAGCGACGACTGACGGGTTCAGTCCGTTCGGCCTGTTCGTCCCGAACGAGTCGGAATCGGCGGACGGAGTGGAAGCATCCGACAGCACCGCATCGAATGTCGGCCCTAACGCGTCTGAGCAGAACGAGTCGTCCCTCGCGAACGAATCTGTCGGCGAGAACGAATCGATCGACGGGAACGCGAGCGACGAGGAGAACGTCGGGAACAGTCCGCCCACGAACGGAAGTAGCGGACCGAACACGACAACCTCAATGAACGGAGCCGCCAACGAGTCGGAGTCGCCACGCGAAGGCGAGGTCGACGAGGGAACGGCAGTCACTGCTCCGGAACCACGTGAACAACACGAATCACCCGTCCAGCCGGACGAAACGTCTGCGAGCGCCCAACAGAATGAATCAACGACCGCCGAGGAACCCGAGTCGACGACCAAGGAGAGCAAATCACCCGACGACAACCCAACGTCCCACGACGAACCCGCGTCCCCCGACGAACCAGTCGAATCGAACGACGATGGAACCGACGGCGAGATTGAGGAGGACACGAATTCGACGGCGAACAACGAATCCGCCGCCCTCTCGCCACTGGTGGTGAGTCGATGAGCGCTGCCGACCTGCCGGTTCCGATTACCGGGACGCACCTGCTCGTCGTCGCAGTCGCCGCCGTTGTAATCGTCGGCGCGAGTCCGGCCGTTATTCCGGATGCACTCCCGGGCAGTTCGGACCAGCCCGTCCCCCCGGGTGCGGGAGACCCGGAGGCTTCCACTGCCGCGATCGACATCACAGCGTCGGATCCGCCGAACGTCCGCGACGCAGAGGGTGACGCGGGGGTCGTCGCCGGATACCTCGATGGTTCGATAACCGTCGATTCGTCCGTCGATCAGGTCAGGGTGGTCGTGCAGACCCAACTGCCGAACGGCAGTTGGGCCGTCGTACAACGGACGTCGATCGAGTCAGTCGAAACGGAAATCATCGATCTCGGAGCGATGGTCGGCGGCCCGCAGACCACCTACCTCGATGCAAGCCAATCGAACGGGTTCGACGTTTCTACGCCCGGATCGACGGAGCGCCGAGAGGGACACATCTCCGTGACGGCACGCCTGTTCGTCGACGGCGAGGAATCCGGAGCGGTAACCGACACCGACGGCTACGCGTTTTACGTCGACCGACCCGCGTCGACGACGAGCGAGTCCGGAACCGCAGCGAGTGAGTCCGGAACCACAGCGAGTGAGTCGTCCAGTGATTCAGCGAACCGCGGTGAATCACCGGCTACTGATCGGACTGAGAGATCCCGAGCGGGAACTTCGGGAGTATCCGACGGCGATGCGAATGGTAAACAGTCTGAGGGCGAGACGAACGGCGATCAATCCGGAGGTGAGATGAACGGCGATGAACCCGAAGACGGCGTTAGCGATGGCTCCGGAACCACTCCAGACAACGAACCGGATGCTCCCGCCCCCGAAGACGGCGGAGATCGGAAGACCGTATTATTCGGCACTCAGAACGCGATGCCCGGAGCGATGGGGAAGGATGTCGCAACCGTGACCAACCCCGCGGCGGAGCGGGTGACCGCGACCTTCTCCGTCGGCGCACCGATCGACGAGGAGAACGGCATCACAGAACCCGAGTCCGAAGTCGACGAGACGAAAGACGTCGGCGAACTGTCCGAGAATCTCGACGTGAGGATCGTCCTCGAACGAGAGGACGGAAGCCGTCGTCCCCTCGTCGGCGGCGACGGGTACGTTCCGCTCGCTGACGCCGCAGAGACCAGCCGATCTCTCGATCTGGATCCCGATGAGTCCGTCTCGGTCATCATCGAGTGGCGGATCCAGCGGGGCGTCGGCAACGAGATCCAATCCGACAGCACGACGCTATCGATTCACGCCTCCTTCGAGTCCACGGAATCGCTCTCGTCGTCGGTTCCCCTGCTGTGACGGCTGAGCTACCACTCCGAGAGCTGGTTTAACACCGAGACGACGCGCAGTACCGACCCCGCATCGCCGGGGTCGTAGATCAGTTCGTCAGTTGATCGGACGTGTTCGAGCACGGATCCGGAGGCGTGCTTCGGAGCGGCCGAGAGCCCGGCGGCGGCCGCGTCGGCCCACTGCATAATGCGGAGGTCCGACTTGCTGTCGCCCATCACGAGACAGAAGGGATCGTCGATTTCGAGGACGTCCAGCGCGCTTCGTACGCCGGTCGGTTTGTCGAGGTCGAGCGAGCCGATCTCCGCGGCGTCGGCGTGGTAGTAGCCGACGTCGATCCGCTCGAATCGGGCGCGGACGGAGTCAGGGATTCCGTCCACGTTTCGGTCGGGTGTTGCGCCCTCTTTGGCAAGCACGGAGGCGATCTCCGGGTCCGCGTCACCGTAGTACGCACGCGCCCACTCGGCGGCTCGATCGAAGGAGTCGTCGGACGCGCCGCGCGCTTCGATGCCGACGTCGTCGACGCCGTCGACGGTCTCGACGACCGTCCGCCCGAGGAGATCGATGAGGTAGACGAGGCCCTCGTCGATGACTGCCTCTGCGGCGTCGCTGCCGACGTCGAAATTCGGTTTGAGCGTGACGTTGAACTCGTTTCCTTGCAGGTGTAACGAGCGCCGCAGCTCTGCGGGCGCGGCGGTGAGCACCCGCGAGCGCACCAGCGAGAAGACCTCCTGTATCTCGTCGTCGAGCGTCTCATACAGGAGGCGCTTGGTATCCGATCCGTGTCCGGGGGTGAACACGCCGGTGCCAGCCTCGTAGACGATGCTGAACGAGCCGGAGTGGACCAGTTCGGTCCCGAGCCCCTGGATCATAAATCCCTTCACGTTTTCGAGGGTCTGTCCGGTGCAGATCACGATCGGTATTCCCGTCTCGTGTAGTTCGGTCAGCAGGTGCAGCGTCTCCCGGGGAATCTCGTTGTCGGTCCGACCGGCGGAGCGAAGCGTCTCGTCGACGTCGAGAACGAGCGCGTTCACCGAGCGGCCGTACTTCGAGTGGAGATCAAGCGCGGTGAAGGTCTGTTCGCGCGTCGCGCGGGCGGCGATCTCCGCGAGCGTCTCTCCGGCCGCGAACGACTGCGCGATCTCCCGCTTTCTCTCGTCGAGTTCGTCGCTCGCGTCCTGCCAGTACTCGAGCGCGACCCGTGAATCGACGGGGGGAAAGAGGTCGACGAAGTTCTGGAGATCGCGGAGTGTGTCCGTCTCGTACTCCTCGTAGAGGCGATAGAGGAGATCGTACCGATCCATACGGAGTTCCCGTCCCCCGTCGGTAAAAACGCATTCCTCGGAACCGGCGGGACGGCGTGCGAGGGAAGCCAACGGCACCCCGACGAGGCCGAGGGAAACGCTCAAACCGCCGACTTGCCTAGGAGGCGTATGGCAAACTGGACCGACAGCATCGTCGGAGATCGAATGGCTGTCGATCGCGAGTTCACCGACCAAGTGGAGAACTCCGAGTTCTCGAGTCAGGAGTGGGGACTCATCATGACGGCGACCGACCTGGAGATCGAACACGCCGACGACCCGGAGCACGCGCGGATCGTCGCCGACACGGAAAAGCTCCCGCAGATTATGCCGGAACTGGATAACGTTCGCTCGCAGATGGCACAGATGGGCGGCGCGCCGGGAGAGAAACAGTCGGGCGGCGCTGGCGGCGTGCTCGACTCGCTCAAGGACGCCCTCGGCCTCGGGAACGGGACCGGGAGCGGAAAATCCGACCAAGAACGCATCGCCGCTGCCGAGCGATTGACACAGGCGTACGCGGATGCACTCCAAGCGCACCTGGAGTCGAACGGCAAGTGGGAGCAGGTTCGAATCGCCTATCAGGAGTAATCACTCGGCGCTCCGAAGGGAACCCTTTCCTCGCGGCAACGCGTTGGCTCTCGTATGAACGAACACGCTGACGACAGTGACGGCGAGGTCCGCGAATACGACGGCATCCGCCTCGAACGCGTCCGCGAGAACGTGTGGGAGATACCGCGCGACGGTGAGATGCGCGTTCCCGCGCGAGTGCTCGCCAGCGAGGCGCTGCTCGAACAGATCAGCGGCGACAAGACGCTCCAACAGCTCCGCAACGCGACCCATCTACCCGGAATCGCCGAACACGCGATCTGTATGCCGGACGGCCACCAGGGCTACGGCTTCCCCGTCGGCGGCGTGGGTGCGACCGACGTCGAAACCGGCTGTATCTCACCGGGCGCGATCGGCTACGACATCAACTGCGGCGTCAGGATGATGCGAACGAACCTGACCTACGACGACCTCGTCGGCCACGAGGAGGAACTCGTTGACAGCCTCTTCGCCAACGTCCCGTCGGGGCTCGGCGGCGGCGGCATCGTCGAAGCCGGTCGCGACACCCTCGATCAGATTCTGAACCGAGGAGTCGACTGGGCGCTCGAACACGGCTATGCGGTCGAAGACGACCTCACGCACTGCGAGGACGAGGGAATGCGTCCTGACGCCGATCCCGACGCGGTGTCGCAGAAGGCGAAAGACAGGGGGAAGAACCAGGTCGGCAGCCTCGGCTCCGGAAATCACTTTCTCGAAGTGCAGCGGGTCACGGACATCTTCCGCCCGGAGGTCGCAAAGGAGTTCGGCCTGGAGGAAAACCAGGTCGTCGTCCTCATTCACTGCGGTTCTCGCGGGCTCGGGCACCAGATCTGTTCGGATTACCTGCGGCGGATCGAGAAGGAACACGGCGACCTCCTCGCGGAACTTCCCGACCGCGAGTTGGCGGCCGCTCCGGCCGGATCCGAGTTAGCGGAGTCGTACTACGGTGCGATGTGCGCGGCGATCAACTACGCGTGGGTGAACCGGCAGCTCATTATGCACCGAACGCGGCGCGTCTTCGAGCGCGTCTTCGAGCGCGACTGGGAGGCGATGGAGATGGAACTCCTCTACGACGTCGCACACAACATCGGCAAGAAGGAGGTTCACGAGGTCAGCGTCGATGCCGACGGCATCCCTGTGAGCCCCGAGGAGGCTGTCGACCGGGCTGAGCGAGAGCTCTACGTCCACCGGAAGGGCGCGACCCGCGCGTTCCCGGCGGGCCGACCGGAACTCCCGGCAGCCTACCGCGACGTGGGCCAACCGATCATCATCCCCGGGAGTATGGGCTCGGGCTCGTACGTCCTCCGGGGCGGCGAACACTCGCTGGATCTTTCCTTCGGTTCGACGGCTCACGGCGCGGGCCGGACGATGAGCCGGACGCAGGCGAAGCAGGAGTACTGGGGCGAGACCGTTCAGCAGGAGCTCCGCGACCAACAGAAGATCTACGTGAAGGCGCAGTCGGGGGCGACCGTCGCCGAGGAGGCACCCGGCGTCTACAAGGATGTCGACGAGGTGGTCCGCGTCTCCGACGAGCTGGGTATCGGCGACAAGGTCGCGCGGACGTTCCCCGTCTGCAACATCAAGGGATAGTCATCAGATCCCTCGTGAGCGGGTCCGTGGGGGCAAACAGGCGGCGCATATGTCGTCGCGTTTGCAACTGAGTCCGGAGCCGATCGCACAACTGCGTGCGAGCGCGTCAGTGAAGACGTGCAAACGCTACGAAAGGGCGTACCGCGACGGCGCGCCGCGCACCCGCCGTGACCGTCGCGGTCGACGTTCAGCTCACGGGGGCGCTGGCCGCTCGTTCGGATAAAAAGGCTCGGACAGACCGGAGGTCACGCCAACTCTTCGATGAGTTCGACGTGATACCCCTCGGGATCCGTAATGAACGCGAGACGAACGTCGCCGCCGATGACCTGCGGCTCCATCACGACGGTGCTGTCCCACTCGGTTTCCGCCTCCTCGATCGTGGTCTCGACGTCATCGACGGCGATAGCGAGGTGATCGAATCCCGCGGGGTCCTGGGGTTCGTCGACGGCGAGGAACTGGATTTCGGCACCATCGTCGCCGCCGACGAACACCATTCGCTGACCGTCCAACTCGGTCTCTCTCGTCCGTTCGAGGTCGAGGAGGTTCTCGTAAAAGTCGAGCGTCCGATCCATATCGCTGACGTTCAGCGCCGGGTGGAGAACGTTCATCGAACGAGTGTGCGCGAGTCCGACCGATAAGTGTACCTCGTTTGTGATATCCGTGGCGTCCGACTCCATCAGTCGTGCGTGCACACGACGAGTCTGTCGGGCTCCCGGGCCACGCAGAGGCGGTCGGCGTCGGCGAGGTCGAACGAGTGTTCACGTCGTTCTGTCAGCAGAATTCGTCCGAAGGCTTCCCCGCACGCCGGGCAGGGAACATCGTCTCGGTTCGCATACAGGGTGACGTCGCCGTCCGAGCGGAGCAGCTTCATCCGGTGGCGGACGGCGTGTTGGTCGAATCGATCCGGCATCGACCGAAGGGTGCGTCGGCGTCCGCCAAAGTCGTTGTCGTCAGTCACACCCGTTGTCGTCAGCCGGAGTCTTCGCCGTCGATCACGCTTCGTCGAGATCGGCAAGTCGCTCTCTGGCGGTCGTCAGTGCCGTTTCGTCGTCATCCCTCAGATAGGCCACGAGATCGCGCGTCGCCCGGACGAGGCGCTCGGACGTCGCGACCGGCACGTCTCCCTGCATCGCTTCCACGCGTCGGAGGTGCGTTTCGATCGTCTCGCGAACCTGTCCAGCGGCCCGATCGGGGTGGTCCTCGAGCCACGTGCCGAGATCGGTGCAGAACGTCGAGAGGACCTCGGCGTACGCCAGACCGCGGGCGGCGTTCATCGAGTCTGGAACCGTCGAGGGGTCCGGTCGCTCGCCGTCGTCCGCCCCACGGAGCAGTTCGAGTACGTACAGTCGAACAGCCTCGTCGGGGTCTCGGGCCCGATCGAGCACGTCGACGGCGTGCAAAAGCTCCGCGGCCGCGAGCACCGTGTCGTCAACGGCTCGGATCGTTCCGGCCTGGACGAACCCACGCTGCCGGACGTAGTCTCGGAGCGTCACCTTCAGATCCGACGCGACGTCCTCGGCGTCGGTGTGCTCGTCTAACGCGGCGCGGTGGATCGACAGATCGAGCGAAACCGCACTGTCGGTGTGGCGCTCGCGCTCGCCGATCCCGACGCTTCGCAGGCTTTCACAATCGGGGCAGTTCACCGTCCCCGTCTCGAAGTAGGACCACTCGCGCCCGCACTCCTTGCAGCGGCGACGGCCACGGATGCGCATACGCCTCACTGGGGTGGGAACCGGAAAAACGCGTCGCGACGAAATGAGGTCGGATTATCGAAGCGGATTAGATCGAACCGGACTGTGTTCGGACCGACCCGTTCGCCGTAGCCGGTATGTTTATGTATAGCAGTCGGTAAGCATCGGGTGACGCTTCGCTTTGGAGGGCCGAAGCGTCAGCGGGGACCAATTCAGGGCGGCAAGCATCCGCGTGCTTTTCACGCGGCTTGCTTCCTTTTCAGGCGTAGTACAGTCCCGATAGCCGAACGAGCGGAGTCGCTGCCGTGAGCCAGACCCGACCGTGTCGGGTGGACCTCCAGTGGCGTGTACAACCGATTGTTATCCGACCACACGTGTTGTTCGACCGAGCGGGAGGTGGCTTGCAAACACTACGATAGTAGCCGACCCGACCCGGATGGAACTGGGAATAGTATTTCAATAAAGACATATTTATCTGCTGACTCCCTAGAAGTAAATTGGTAGATATGTTTAGTCAACGGTGGTGGGAGGTGATCGACATATCCCGGCCGCATCGTCCGTTCCGCACGCTACTGCGGGTCGATATGTTTATTTTGCAGAACACTAATATACAAGTAGAATAACCCGATGTACGACCTGACAGGATTCCAGCGCGACTTGCTGTACGTGATTGCCGGTCTCGAAGAACCGCACGGGCTCGCGATCAAAGAAGAACTCGAAGAGTACTACGAAAAGGAGATCCATCACGGGCGACTCTATCCCAATCTGGATACGCTCGTCGAGAAGGGTCTCGTTGACAAGGGTCAACGCGACCGGCGGACGAACTACTACACGCTCACCCGTCGTGGACGCCGCGAGATCGCCGCACGAAAGGACTGGGAGGGTAATTACATCAACGTCTCCTTCGAGGGAATCGACGACTGAAATCGGCGTACGGCGTCAGGAGAGGTCGACGTCGAACTCGAAACCGCCAGACACTCGCCGCTCGGTCCCCCCATCGGCCTCGGTTCCTTCGCGCTTCGTCGACGGCCCTCTCTCGCCCTCCGACCGTTCTCGATCGTCGTCTCCGACAGCCCCGGCTATGCCTGTGCGGTTCCCCGCGGGCCTGGTATCCGGATCTGACACCGGACGGAGCGGTTCGCCTGCGGCGGCCACGCCCGGATCGACGGCGTAGGGGACCAACCGTTCACGCGCGATCAACACCGGCAGCACGTGCCGCGCGAAGTTCACGACGAGGACGAGGATGATCGGCCCCAGGAAGATACCGTACCAACCGAACAGCAATGGACCGAGCGTGTAGGCGATCATCACCGCGCCGACGTGGAGGTTGCGGCCGGAGACGTACGGTCTGAGCACGAGATCCGGGATGGTGTCGACGACGACGAACGAGACCGCGACGAACGCCGCCGTGAACCACATCGTCGTCGGGTCTGCGAGATACGAGGTGGCGCCGATATAGATCGCGACCGGGACGTAAACGAGCTTCATCCCGACTACCGGAATCAGGCTCGCGACCCCGGCGAAGAGCCCGATGAGCGCGGCGGCCGGAATCGCGACTCCCGGCGGCGCGACCACGTTCAACAACGAGTACGCGATGACGCCGATCGTCCCGGTGAGCACCGCGTTGAGAATGTTTCCGAAGAAGATGTTCGTGAAGTCGCGGTCGACCGCGCCGAGGAACGCCTCCAGAACGCCCTTGTCGTCCGCGATGCGTATTCGCGCCCACCGCGAGAGCTTGCGATCGTCGCGGAGGAGATAAAACGCGAGTGCGATCATCGCGAACAGGTGCACGAGACCGATGCCGACGAACGCCAGAACGTTGCTCGCAGAGCCGATCGAGGAGAGGATCTGCTGGATCTGATCGATCGAAATCGCTTCAGGTTCGATCGCGATGAGTCGCTCGATGTCGGTGAACCGCGCCAACTGTTCGGAGGAAATCGGGTAGCGCGAGAGGTCGAACAGCCCCGCGTTCGTCAGGCGAATGAGCTCGTTGACCGCGATCGCGCCGGTGTAGGCGACGAGCGCGAGCGCCGGGAGCGCCAGGAGGAGCAACGCCACCGCCGCTGCGAGGCTCGGTGGTCGGATCCGCGTCTTGATCCGCCGATAGATCGGCCGCGTCGCGTAGTAAATGAAGAGCCCGAACACGAACGTGCCGACGAACGAGTAGATGACGAACGTCAGCGCCGCTCCCAGGGCGAGCCCGACCGCCCACCAAGAGATCCGAGAGCGGCCCATTCCGAGAACGGACATACCAAACGGGGGCCGCGACAGAACAAAAATCTACCGCGCACGGCGTACGAAGTGACCGGACACAGACCGACGCGGGATAATCGCGCACAGATCGGCGCGAGGTGATCGTTCACAGATCTGTGTGGATGACCGCTCACAGGTCACTGCGGGATGATTATTCGGTGGTCGACGTCGTCGATTCGTTCTGTCGGGATGCCGTCGTGGGGATGTCGTCTCCGCACGCGACGGCTGTCGAGACGACGCGGGCTCTCACCCGTCCGTCCGGCCGGATCGCGACGTGCGTCGCGGACTCGTTGCAGTCGACCAGATCCTCGGGGACTCCCAACCGACGATCGGTGTCCGTCGGCGGAACGACGTCGAGGACGTAATCGGCCGGACGGAACACGTCGATGCGAAACGAACCGTACGCTGGGAACGTCGGCGAGACATCGACGACGGCGTCGCCGGTGTCAGCCCGGTACAGACGGACGCCGATCGTTCGCCGGTCGGCGTCGTCGTTCCAGATCACGGCTCGGTGGGCGGTCGTTTCCGACCCCGTACCGACCCGTCGCGTCTCGAACGGCTCTCCGGCGTCGAACTCCGGGAGCGCGCCGTCGCCACTCGACGGAAGCGGGCGAGTCGTTGCGGATTCTGTGGTCGTCCCCGTCGGCGAGAGGGATAGACAACCCGCCGAAGGGCCGACGATGAGGGCGAGGAGGGACCGAAGGACGCTGCGGCGACGCATTTCCCCGATCTACGAACGAGGAGACTATACTGGTTGGGGTAGCTCGAACGCGCATTTGAGTTACTCTTGAACGGTCCGATGAGGCCTCCGCAGACGACCCATCAGGTCCAGTCGTCGAGACCGGTCTGGACGAGCGAGGACTCGATGCGCTCGAAGCCGCGGGCGACCTCGTCGGCCGCGACGCCCCACTCGTCGGTGACGTACGCCCGGGCGGCGTCGATGTCGGGTGAGATCTCGGCGTCGAAGGCATAGTCCTCGGTGACGGGCGGATCGAGAAAGAGCTCTCGTACCCGATCGGCGTTCTCGATGTACGCGTCGCGGGCGTCGAGCACAGCCCAGAGGTCGCCGTGTTCTCTGATCGCCGAGAGCGCCGTCTTCGGACCGACGCCGGAAAGGCCCTCGTTGAAGTCGGTCCCGCAGAGAATCGCCACGTCGACGAGTTGCTCGCGGGTGATCTCGTGCTCATCAAGCGTCGCTTGGAGGTCCATCAGCTCCGGGTCACCCTTCGAGGTGAGCTGTCTGAGCGTGAACGGAGCGCCGAACAGCAGGGTGTCGTAGTCCTCGCTGCCGACGTAGTCGACGTCACCGCGGAGAGCCATGTGCGACGCCTGGGCCTCGCCCTCGGCGGGAGCCTCGATCACCGGGACGTCCAGCAGTTCGAGGAGTTCGCGCGTCGTCTCGTGAATCACGTCCGTCAGCCGTTGCGTTCGCGCCTCCAGTCGGGCGGCCGCCACGGCGTCGCCGCGCTCTCGGGCGTCGGCTTTCAGCTCCTCGGCCTTCTCTCTGGCCGCGCGCCGCTCGGCCACCTCGTCGTCTTTCAACTCCGTCACGCCGCCGTCGAAGACGAACACGGGAACGAGGTCGTGCTCGAAGAACTTTGGCAGCCCCTGCACGACCCCGATCAGGTTCGCCACTTCCTCGCCGGATTCGGACGTGTACGCCTCCTCGCGGGTGAACTTGACCGTCGTCGTCAGATATCGGTACAGCCAGTTGTGCGCGTCGACGGCGACGACGCTGCCAGCGATCTCGTCGAAGGAGACATCCGAGAGCACCGCCAGACTGCGTAGGTCTGCGTTTCCCATTGGAGAGAGGTGAGTCGGCGGCGGATTTAATCCTCGGGGTTGTCGCTCAGATCCGAGGGGTCACACGGAGTCGGTGGATCCGCACCGATTCGTTCGCGGAGGAAGGAGGCCTCGGGATCGCCGAGATCCCGCTGCCGGTAGCGATCGAGTCCCGCTCGATAGGTGTCCGCACCCGGCAGAGGACCTATCGTACCCGATCGGTTCGGACGCGCGGGCCGTTCCAGCACGAGTTCGGCGACGCCTGTCTCGTCGCCGGTCCACTCGAACCCCGCCTTGTACATCGCCTCGTAGGCGAACGGGTTGTTGACGGCGATGGCGATCCGCTCGTAACCGCGGTCGGCAGCCCGCAGTGCGACGAAAGCGGCCAGCCGCGGCCCGAGTCCCGATCCCTTCGCGTCCGATCGAACGGAGATATACCGGTACCAGAGCCTCGATCCGTCGGTCCGGTCCGTGTTGAAGGCAAGCGCGGCGACGACGTCGACGTCGTAGTCGGCGTCAGTGGCGCCGACGGAGTCTCCGCTGTCGACGCCCGAACCCGATTTCGACCGCGAATTTGCTGTGTCAGTCTCACGTACGACCGCCTTTCCGGTGTTCGACATCACGAACTTCCCCGCGTAGGCGAACACCCGGTAATCGAGCCGGAGCGTCGGCCCGTCCGGCGGCCATCCGAGGACGTCGAACTCCATCGTTGGGACGGAGGAGCGGGCCGCCCAAGAGTCCGACGGTGCGACAGTTCCTTTTCGGAGTGCGTCCTAGTGGGCGTATGTCCTCCCGGTTCGGCCCCGGCGACGTTCGGTTCTTCGACCGGTTGGCTCGACTGTACGATCTCGCGATGCCGCCCGCGCGCGTTCGGCCACTCCGAGGCGGATTCGCGTTCGCCGATCGGCCGATCGAACGAGTGCTCGACCTGGCTGGCGGGACCGGACGCGCCTCGCGAGGGCTCCGACCCACCGGGATCGACCCGGTCGTCGTCGACATCTCTGCCGGGATGCTCACTCGCGCTCGCGACGCGGGCCACGCGGTCGTCAGAGGCGACGTCGGACGGCTGCCGATCGCGGACGACTCCGTCGACGCCGCGGTCGTCGTCGACGCGCTTCACCACCTCCCCGACCCCGGCGCGGGACTGTCGGAGGCGGCGCGCGTCATCCGCCCCGGCGGCGTCCTCGTCGTTCAGGAGTTTCACCCGCGAACACCGCTAGGTCGCGTGCTGGTCGCCGCCGAGCGAGCCGTCGGCTTCGACTCGACGTTCTGGACGCCCGAGGAACTCTGCGCGGTGCTGTCGGAGGCGGGGTTCGAGGCGCGGATCGTCCGCGAGGGGTTCGAATACGTGGTCGTGGGGCGGATACCGGCGGCTCAGGTTGAACCGTAGGATGAGGTGATCTGAGCGTCGGGTGAGTGCAGTGGGGTGTCGGGTGAGTGCAGTGAGAGTGCCGGGCGAGTGCAGTGAGAGTGCCGGATGAGCGTAATGGGATCACCGGATGTGCCGGGAACGGTCCCAGAGTGAGCGCGGACGAGAATCCGAGAAAGCCTTTAGGGTGCGTCCGAATTCCCGTGTATGTCAACTACGGAGGAGTCGTTCCTCGCCCGACGCATCGACGCGAGCGCCGCGCCGCTCGCCCTCGTCGACGTGCTGGCGCTCGCCGCCGTGTTCACTGTCGGCGTCATCAATCACAACGGCGTCGAGTACCTCTCGACTCAACCGATCGGCTGGCTCTCGACGCTCGTCCCGTTCCTCGTCGGTTGGGCCATCGTCGCGCCGCTCATCGGCGCGTACTCCGCCGGTGCGGCCGAATCGGCGAAGGCCGCCATCCCGCTCGCCATCCGTGCGTGGATCCCGGCCGCGGTCATCGGATTCGTGCTCCGCGCGTCGCCCTTCTTTTCGGGGGGATTCCAGCTCTCCTTCGGCGTCGTGATGCTCCTCACCGGAGGGGTCGCGCTGGTCGCGGGGCGCTGGCTGTTCTTCAAGATATTCGGGTGACGTGAACGACCGTCAGAACCGCGAACGACTTCTCAGACCGCGGTACGTCGACGGCGGCGCAGCAGATAGAGACCGACGCCCGAACCGACGGCCCCGAACACTGCGAGCGTCGCGAACAGCACCGTCGGCGTCGAGTAGGTCAGGATCCCACCCGCGATCGCGCCGCCGAGCGCGCCGACGCCGAACACCCCGAGATACGTGAAGCCGTAGGAGAGCCCGCGCGTCCCGGGTGGCGAGTACTCCGCGACAGTGGCCTGATAGAGCGGTTGGACCAAGAAGAGCGCACAGCCGAGGACCGCGCCCACGACGAGGAGCGGAGCCAGCCCGGCGTTCGCCGCCGGAAGGAAGACGACTGCGAGCACCGCCAACAGCCCGAACCCGCCGACGAGTCCCGCTTCGACCGGTATCCGATCGCTGAGTTTTCCGCCGATGTACTGTCCGAGCACCCCGACGATCAACAGCCCCGAGTAGAAGTACCGCTCGGGGTTGATCGCGCGCGTCGATTCCGGTTGGACGCCGAGGGCGTCGGTCACCACGGGGGGAAACACTGACGTGAGCGGGATCGGCTCGAACCCCGGCAGCGATTCGAGGAGGTTCGGCAGGAAGGTGAGCACTCCGCGGTAGTACAGCCCCGACGCCATCACGACGACGAAGACCAGCGCGAAGCCGCCGAGGAACAGCCGTCTCGACTCGGTGAGAAACTCCGAGAACGAGGCGATTTCGGTTGCCCCCCTGTCGTCGCTCACGGACCCGTCCGTCCCGCCGCCGCTACCGTCTCCGCCGTCTCGAACCGCTGCGGTGTCGACGGCGGCAGTCTCGTCGAATTCCGCGCGCATCGCGTACGCGCCAGCGACGAGCGCGGGCGCTGCGAGCAACAGAGCGACGACCGTCCAGTCGACGAACAGGAGCAAGATCGCGGTCACGAGCGGCCCGAGTCCGATGCCAATGTTCCCGGCGATCCCGTGGTAGGCGAATCCCGTGCCGCGCGCCGTGACACCTTTCGAGAGCAACGTGAGTCCCGCCGGGTGGTAGACGCTCGCGGCGACGCCCCACAGGACCAGGGCGAACCCGACGACCAGCAGGTTCGGCGAGAGGCCGAGGAGGACGAACGATCCGGCCATCCCGAACAGACAGAGGGTGATGAGACGGCCGGAGCCGATCCGGTCGACGAGCACGCCGCCGGGGAGCGCGCCGACGCCGAACAGGCCGTACCCCACGGTTACGATCAGACCTAACGTCGCCTGCGTGACGGGGAGTTCAGTGAAACCGAGTGAGATCACGTCGAACTCGACGAGCCATATCGAGACGAAGATCGGGATCGACAGCTCGTAGGTGTGGACCATCCCGTGAGCCAGCATCACCAACGCGACGATCGACCGATCGTTCGAGTTCACGTTCGAATATCCGCGAGCGAATAGTTCAACGCTGCGATCTCAGGAGTTCCGCCCGCACACATCATTCATCATTATTTGCCAATTTTCCGTGCGAGATAACCTCTCTCTTGAAAATCGCGTATAAGTTATGAGAATTCACAGAGATGGCGACAGGACATATTTCAGTCATTGATGAAAAACAATTATATGGCCAACGCCCATAGTATGTAGTATATTATGACTGGATATTACGACTACGTTCTCGGCCTGATCCCGCTGACCCTTTTCGGCCTCACTGGCGGTCTCGTTCAGACGAGCCTCACGCTCACGCAGGCCGTTCCGATCGCCGCAGCCGTCGCAGCCGCCATCGTCGGCCACGCCCTGTTCGTTCGCGCGCCGGTGAGTTCCTCCGCCTCGGAACCGATGGAGACGAACGGGCGGATACAGTTGCAGAACGCGGACTAAGCGACTCAGTCGCAGAACGGATTCAGCGAGAGAACGCGGACGACGACATTCGGCTGTAGAACGCGGACGACGTTTTCTCATCGCGCTTCCGGCACGGCCGTCACCGCGCCCCGAGAACTCAACGCACGGTCAATCGAACCGCAGCCACGTTTCCGGCCGGGGTTCCCGCACGTTCTTACCGTTGGCCGCCGAATCCGCGGGTATGACCCAAACGCTGTTTCTGCGGAGTGCCGACGTCGACGGCCTCGCGACGCCGGGGGAGTTCGTCGACGCCGTCCGCGAGGCGTACCGCCAGCGGGGCGAGGGCGCACCGGCCGAACCGCGAACGAAACTCACGAACGCGGACCCGCCGGGGTTCCTGACGACGTACGCGGCCGTTCTCCCGGAGACGGGGACGATGGGCGGGTATATGTACTCCGCGGGCTTCGGCGCGGAGGACGCCTGGTTCACCACGCCGCTTTTCGACGCCGAGTCGGGCGAGCCGCTCGCGATGCTCGACGGCGCGAGTATGAACCCGTTCAAAACGGGTGCGACCGGGGCAGTCGCGGCCGATGCACTGGCGAGAGCGGACGCCGCGTCGGCCGCCATCATCGGCAGCGGCCCGCAGGCCCGCGGACAGTTGCGCGCGCTGGCGACAGTCCGAGACCTCGAAACGGTGTGGGTGTACTCGCCGACCAAGGAACACCGCGAGTCGTTCGCGGGCGAGATGGACCGCAGTCTCGACGGAAGCGTGGCGGCCGTCGCGTCCGCCGCCGCCGCGATTGAAGGCGCAGACATCGTCGTGACCGCGACCAGCGCGGGCGAGCCGGTGTTCGACGGCGACGCGCTCGAACCCGGAACGCACGTCACCGCGATGGGCCAGTACAGCCCCGGGAAGCGCGAACTCGACGCGACGACGATCGAACGAGCCACGTACGTTCCGGATCTCCGAGAACGGGCGCTGCAGGACGCCGGATCGTTTCTCCACGCGCTGGAGGCGGGCGTCGTCGACGAGGATCACATCCACGGCGAACTGGGCGACGTCGTCGCGGGCACGGTCCCCGGTCGACAGTCCGACGACGAGATCACCGTCTTCGACAGCGGCGGCACGGGAATCGAGACGGTCGCCGGAGCGACCCTGCTCTACGAGAAAGCCCGCGAGGAGGGGCTGGGCCAGACGATCGATTTCGCGCCCGGCAGCGAGGCGCTGACCGGCGAGTAAGAGAGCCGACCCGGAATTCATCGAGACCGACCCTAAGCTCACCGAGACCGAGCCGGAGCTGTTTGGGGAAGCCGGTCCGGTACTACTGAAACCGGTCCGACACTATTGGAGCCGGTACCGAAGTAAGGCCGCGATCCCGCCGAGGTTACGCAGTTGTTGCCCCGGGTCGAACTCCCCGGAGAACACCGTCACCTCGCCGCCCTGCCGTTCGACGGTCTGGATGACCTCGTTGACGTCGAGGTCCCAGTCGCCGTCGCCCTGCCGCTCCTGCCGGAGTCGGTCGTCGACGACGAGCAGCGTTTCGACCGCGCCGAACTCGGCGGCTTCGGCGACCTCGTCGATGCCGTAGGAGACTTTCTCGCCCGTGGCGATACCCTCCATCAGGTCGTCCAGCAGTTCGGCCTCCCGCGAGATTCGCGTCTGGGTCTGGACCTCGTCGACGGCACCGCGCTTCAGTACCTCGTGGACGCCGCGGTCGCCGACACTCGCGGTGTCGACGACGGTGAGCAGGTCCGCGACTTCCGGGTGGTTCTCCGCGATGTAGTCGCGGGCGTCCTGCTTGGTGAATCCCGGCCCCGCGAGGATGATCGCGTCGACGTCCATCCGCGCGAGCGCCTTCCCCAACTCGGCGAACAGTTCAGATCGCGGCCGGGCGTACTCGCCCTTTCCGGTCGGGGCCGTGAACGAAAAGCGCTCCTCGGTGCCGTACTGCGCGACCGTGTGAATGTGCGCTTCCCCCTCTTCGACGGTCGCGATCGCGACGTCGGCGTTCTCGGCGGCCTCTTCGGCCGCCTCGATTCGCTCGATCTGATCGGGCTTGAAATGTTTCTCGACCGTGATCTCGTCGTGCTCTTCGACGTTCAGCGTGTGGTGGTGCCCGAGCTGGTCCTCTCGGGAGCAGCTGATGATCTCTCCGCCGACGCGCAGGCGGTTCGCGAAGCGCGCGAACTCGACGTCGTCGACGGCGATCGTCACGAAGAGGTGCTCGCGCTGCCCGCCCGTGTCGCGGAGGTTCTCGTCGTCGCGCTGGATCCGGCGGGTGGTGTCGCCGGAGACGCGATCCCCGGATTCGAGGACGTGCGAGAGGTGCCACAGGTCGTCGACGTTCTCGGGGACCAGCGTTATCCGCTCGCGACCCTCCTCGCCGCGACCGCGGCTCGAAATTCGCATACGTGGTGGTCAACGGGGGAGGGAGATAGGTTCTACGTTGTCCCTCCACAGTTTCCCCACGATGGGTTTCCACGAGGGTACCCTGTGATACTGAGCGGAGAGAATCAAGGCCGTGAAACGCAACGCGTCTCACCGTAGGGAGAAATTCCGCCCGATTCGTCGCCAGCGTGCCGGACTGGTTTCCGGCGAGATCCAATGTCTCGATCAGCTCACGGAATGTCAACGCAGAAGGAGAGTTAGCATTTCATTCCGTTCTTGTCGGATCGTGTCCCTTGGAGGAACGGAGGCAGTTCGTACAGATGAGAGTAGATGAGTTCGAGAAGTGGTTCGATTTCTTCCCATCGAGAACCTCTCTGTATCGTCTTCTCGGCTTCGTTCCACGTGATGTATCCGGATTCTTCGAGTTTGGGGAGGTGGGCGTGATACAGTAGCGTACGTTTCTTCTCAGTCCCGAGCGGGGTGAGGCCGATATAACTGATGGACTCTCCTCCCCCCGAGTTCACTTGTTCGTAAAGCTCGAACAGCAATCGGCGGCGGCAGGAGTGGGATAATATGTTCATTGCGCGGTCCGTCTCCTCTGCGTTGGGCTTGTGCCCCAGCATAGCCCGAGTGTTAGCCAAGATCCATAATAATCTTTGATGAACTTCCCAGGCGGCTGATACATAAGTCCGGCAACTCGGCGGCTGTTTCGCCATCGGCCGAAGCCGAATCGTTCCGAAAAGCAGTGAAGGGGGCGCGGTTAGTACGTCGTCGAACCGCCGCGTTTGTCCGCGAGTCCGTCGGCGAAACCGCGTCCGAACAGGTAGTACGTCACGACCTGCACGTAGAAGATCCCGAAGATACCGACGACGACGATGCTGAGAAGGCTGGCGATCGAGCCGAGGACGAGGGCGACGACGATAGCGAGTACCCAGGCGGTGAGGTACTCGATCGTCGTCACGCCCGCGATGATCGTCGACACGTCGAACGCCGCCGCGATGGAATCCTCGCGGGCGAAGTTCGCGAACATTCCCGGGGCGACGTAGCCGAGCAGGAGCGCGAACACGACGAACAGGAGGAATCCGACGGCACCGAATATGGCGAAGAGTCCGCCAGCACCCGATCCGGGATCGGCGGCGGGTCCACCGGCGGACAGGAGCGATCCGGCACCGAAGATCGCCGCGACGACGAACATCGCGACGAAGACGACCAGGCCCACGACGAGGTTCACGGCGAACAGTTTCAGGCCGTCAACGAGCATCTCACCCCAGTCAGTGAACTCGGGAGGTTCGGGATCGCCGTGAGACGCTCCACGGAGGACCCGGACGTAGTAGCCCTGGAGGAAGAATATCGGGATCACGAACACCGTCAGCAGGCTCAGTAAGCCGCCGATGAGGATCGTTCGAATCCAACTATCACCGTCGAGTGGGTACGAGAGGGCATCTGCAAACATCACCTCGCTCCTCTCGGTCCCAATAAGTAATTCTTTCGACTATTCTGAGGAGCAACGCGGAGATCGGAGAAAAGACACCAGAAATCGAGGTTACAGACCCGTCAGAATTGCGAAATTCGAGATCCGGAACCGCGCCGCCCGCGACTCACACTGCGGGCGATTCGCCCATCGTGTCGTCACGCTCCGCCAGATCGACATCGCGGAGTTCGCCCCACGCGTGGCCGATCAGGTAGTAGGCGGCGACCGCGGCGTAGAAGCCGAGGAACCCCCCGGCGATCATCCCGACGAAGGGAATCACGTTCAGCAACCCGGCGATGATCCCGGCCGCGAACAGGATCGCGACGCCCGACAGCCACGCCGTGGCGTACGTTCCGGACCCGAGAACCGGGCGGAGCTCGCGCAGCGAGAACGCCGCCCCAAGTCGGTCAGTCTCGGCGAAGGCCGCGATGGCTGCCGGGATGACGTACGCGGCGAGGACACTCAGCACGAAGGCGAGCAGGCCGCCGACGAGGACACCGATCATCCCGAGGCCGAGGAGGCTGCTGGACTCCGTCCCGCCGCCGACGGCGAACGAGAGGATCCCGCCGCCGATCACGACCGTAGCGACGATGGCGGGCACGAGACCGTAGACGAAGACGACGACGAACGCCTTGACGCCGTCGACGAGCATCTCACCCCACTCGTCGAACACCGGCGGGCGGTCGTCGTCGTACATCGTCCCTCTGACGACCCGGACGAGATATCCGAGGACGAGGAACGTCGGGATCACGAGGGCGCTCAGCAGGCTGAGGATGCCGCCGATGAGGACGGTGGTGACCCACTTGTCCTCGTCGTTGCGAAGGTACTGTAATGACTGTTGTATCATCGTATTCACCGAGCGGAGCCGTCGTCGTCGCAGCGACGCCGTTGCAGGCGGCGCGTCGACGCCGTGTCGGCCGTATTCGCTCAGGGTTTCTACTACGCCCTCCTCGGAGATAAAGATAGACCGTGACCGGGTACGACCGTCGTACTGTACTCCGCGTCCTCTCACGTACCGAGACGCTCCGATCGCGTGGCTCGGTTTCGGGAGAACGGGGATACTCCTCCGTTTCGGTCGAGAAGCGCTACTCCTCGACCAGTTCGCTCCCGCCCGGCGGGAGGAACTCCTGGATCTTGTCCGGCGTCGCGATCTTGCGGAGGAACTTTTGGTCCTCGAACCGCCCTCGGAACTCCCGATACAGCATCTTCGCGGCGTCGTTCTGCGCGTAGCGCCCCGGTCGCACCGTGATCGACGTGGCGACGCGGTCCTCGATCGCGGAGGGCGGTCCACCGATGACCCGCGTCTCGCCCTCGCACTGTATCCCGATGGCGACCTCGGCGGCGACGTCCCTGAAGTACGTTCGATCACCGCGGATGACGAACGATCCCTTCTCGATGTACTCGCCGGACTCGGGCGTCTTCGACACCTGATCCGGCGTGACCATATACGCCTCTCCGGCGTAGCGCCCCTGCTTCCAGATCGACGAGTACGAGACGGCGAACTGCGCGGCCTCCTCCTTCGTCGAGTCGGGGAACTCGACGGCCTCCGACGGCTCCGATGGTCCGGTCGCCTTGACGATCGTCACCGGCCCGCCGTGGGCCTGCGTGTGGAAGAACAGATCGTGTTTGTTCAGGTACTTCGTGACGATCTCCTCGTTCTGATCGGCGTTGCGCCCGCCGATGACGAGGAACCCGTCCGACGTGTGGAACCACCGGAACCGCTCGTACCACTCCTCGGAACTCCGGATCGGAATCGACTCCATCGAGAGCCAGTCGCGATCCTCGAACTCCTCGTCGCCGTCAGGTCCGTCATCCCCGTCGCCCTCGTCCTCGGCCTCCCACTCGTCGCGCCGCGTTTTCACCGCCTCCAACTCGTTGCGGGTGTTTTCGATCGCGGTGAGCGCGCCCTCCTTCTTCTCTTCGATCCGCTTGGCCTCGGTGTACAGCCGATCGGCGTTCTTCTCGACGCCGGTGTCGACCACGACTTCCACTCGCGTGCCGTCGAGTTCGATCGTGACGGTGCCCTCCGCGCCGTCGACGTCGACGACGGCCTCGGCCGCGGGAATCCCCCGCTCAGCACCCGCTTCGAGCGTCTCTCGAATCTCGTCCCACGGGACGCTGGCCTCGCGCGTCTCGCGGACGGTCGAGAGCACCTCGTCGACGAGGTCGTAGTTCGCATACAGCAGTTCCGCGCGTCTGCGTTCTGTCTCGGCCCGCTGCTCGAAGCCCTCGATCGCCCCTTCCTGCTGGTCGATGATCCGCTTTTTCTTCTCGATCTCCTCCTCGAAGTCCGGGCGGGAACTGCCCGCGTCCTCGACATCGTCGCCGTCGTCGAACCGCACGCGGAAGAAGTACTCGTCGAGCGCGTCGTTGAACGTCTCGCACGCCTCGCTATCGAGCCCCCGCCGGTCGTGCTCTTCGAGCGGGAACGGCGTCGCGTCGACCACGTCCCCGTCGTCGTCGGTGTAGACGCGGGGGTCGAAGTCGCCCGAGCGGAGTCGCGTTCGCAACTCCTCGATCGCGCCGTGAAGGGCGCGGTACTCGTCGTCTCCGGCCTCCTCGATCGATGTCGTCTTCTCGACGCCCGCGCGGGTGCAGATCTCCTCCGCGTAGAGCCCCCCGAGGTTCAACTGCGTCGCGAGCGTCCGCACGACGTCGGTGTCGGAGTCGTCCATATTTCGGGCGAGCGCCTCGTAGCTCACCGTGAGGGGGTTCAATCGGGAGGAGGGGAACTCGTACTGTGCGCCGGGGGCGACCGTTCTGGACTTCAGTCGAACGGTTTCGAGGCTCTGGACGACTTCGCCCGCCTCGTCGAGCACGGCCACGTTGCCCTGGCCGAACAGTTCGACGACGATTTTGGTGTTCTCGTCGCCACGGGCGAACTCGAAGATGAGGATGCGGTCGAACTCGAACTGCTCGACGCCGACGAAGTCCGCGCCCGAAAGCCGATTGCGGAGCATCATCGCGAAGTTCGGCGGTCGACCGGGCGCGTCGGGGACGCGCTCGGGGTCGACGAGGTGGGCCCGCTTGACGTCGCCGACTTCGAGGAACAGTTCCATCCGGCCGCGGTCGAAATCGCGCATCCGGAAGCGGAGCATATCGTCGCCGTAGAGGTAGGCCTTGTCGACTTTCGCCCCCTCGTACCGGTTCAGTTCGGTGACGAGGGCGGCCAGGTCGACGCTCGTGAGCTCCCGCTTCGGGTCCATACCCCTCCGTTCTCGCGGGGGAAGGAAAAGCCGCACGTTCCGGCTGTCCATTCCGACCTACCTCGCGGAGGCTTTCAAACCGGTCCCCGTCACGATCCAACTCACTCACGCCGCGGGCGAAACGGACCGAGATCTGCTCTGGGAAGGACCGAATCACACTCTCTCCCATCCGAGACACGCTCTTTTTATTCGCTGGGCCGCTACCGCTCGGTAATGGCTAAAGTCAGCATCGGTCTCCGCGGCTGGCGATTCGACGAGGAGGAGGTGTTCACCGAAGAGGGGGAGTTCCGACCGCTCGATTCGGTGCCCGACGACACCCGAAAGCGACTCATCCGCCTGACGTATCTGCAGGAGAAACCCTGCGACGCGTGTTATCTGATTCACGGCGAAGCCGAGAAGCGCCGCTGCAATCAGGCCGAGATCGTCTACGGGGAGCCGATGGAGGAGGTGCTCCTCTGTTCGGACCACGAGGCCGACTTCCTCTATTGGTTCCGCGAAGAGGACGGGAAAGACGCCGTCGGGACCGAGACGTTCCGCGATTCGTTCCACGAGTGGTTCCTCGCGGACAACCGCGCACCGGACGGCTACGGCGGACTGGAGCACGTCGACACCGACCCCGCCACGCTGCCGACGCCGCCGGACCCGGCGGAGTTGAACCGTCGGCTCAACGAGAACTACGAGGGCGAACGCAAGCGGATCAACCTCAAGACCGGCGAGATCACGACCGCCGACGACGAGGAATCCTCGCTCGGCGACGTCGACCTCGGTCGCGAGTACCCCACGAAGTAGATGTCCGACGTCGATGCAGCCACTGCCGACCGTCGCTCCGATACCGCCGACCGCGATTCCGACTCGGCCGAGCAGCCATCTGATCGGCTATCGGAACCCGCCGACAACACGGTTCGAAGTCGAAAGCCGATCGTCGTCGTCGTCGAACCGGAGACGCCCGGAAACGTCGGCACGATCGCCCGCGCGATGAAGAACTTCGGGCTCTCGGAGTTGAAGCTCGTCGACCCGCCGGAGCTCTCCAGAGACGGCGAGGCGTACGGGTTCGCCGGGCACGCTCGCGAGGACGTACTGCCGAACGCGGAGGAGGTGACGTTCGAGGAAGTAGTCGAGAATTACCACACGATCGGGACCACGGCGATCACCAACGAAGACAGCAGAAAGCACGTCCGCTTCCCGTTCAAGACGCCCGTCGAGGTTCGGGAATCGCTGGAAACCGTCGACACGCGAACGGCGCTGGTGTTCGGTCGGGAGGGAACCGGCCTCGACAACGGGGAGCTCGAACGGCTCGACGAGGTGTGTTCGATCCCCGCCAGCGGCGAGTATCCCGTGTTGAACCTCGGACAGGCCGCGACGATCCTGTTCTACGAACTCCGGTCGCTGACCGTCGACGAGACGCAGTTGCCCGACGTCGAGCGCGAGCGCGCCTCCGAGGCCGAAATCGATCGCTTCTACGACTTCTTCGAGACGTTCCACCGCTCGATCGAGAGCCGGGAACACAAACGCGAGAAGACGTCGACGATGATACGCCGACTCCTCGGTCGCGCCCATCCCACTGAACGCGAGATCGCAACGCTCACCGGGATCTTCAGGCGCACGAACGAGTTGCTGGGGGATCGAACCTTCGGCGATCACGTTGACGAAGAGTCGCGAAAAACCGCCCGCAACGAGCGGACCTAATCGATTGCCGTTTGAGGTATCTTCGAGGCGGCTGACGCTCGATTACTCGGATTCGATTCCCTTCGACCAATCGAACTGGCTGTCGTCCGGTTCAGGTGGATCTCCGCTCGACTCGTCTGATCGGCCGCCGTCGCCCAACGCCGTCGACGAGTGCGACGTCCCGTCGAAATTCGACGATTCGATCCCGTTCGAGAGTCCACTCGAATGTGACCCTCGCGGTTCCGTTCCTCCCTCTCGCGTCAGCTCCGCGTCGACGTCGAATTTGCCGACGAGCGATTGCAGCCGTTCGGCCTGTTCGGTCAGCGACTGCACGTTCGAGCTCACCTGGGTGAGCGAGGCGGCCTGCTCCTCGGCGGCCGCGGACACGCTCTGCGCTTCGCCCGCGGTCGACTGGCTGATTTCGGCGACGGCCTCGACCCGCGAGACGGCCTGTTCGGCGCTGACGGCTTGATCGTCGGTCGCCTCGCTGATCTCCTGGATTCCGCTGTCGGTCTCGTCGGCGTTCGCCGCGACCCGCGTGAACGCTTCGAGAACGTCCTGGACGGCCTCGACGCCCTCCTGTACGTGTCCCTCGGCTGTTTTCGCTTCCTCGACCGTCGTTTTCGTTTTGGTCTGCGTCTCGTCGATGAGCTGTTCGATGTCGTTCGCCGACTGTTGTGTCTCCTCTGCCAACTGCTTTATCTCGTCGGCGACGACAGCGAATCCATCGCCGTTGACGCCGCCACCGGCCGCCCCAACGCGTGCGGCCTCGATGTTCGCGTTCAGCGCGAGCAGGTTGGTCTGGTCGGCCACGTCGCTGATGAGTTCGACGATCTCGCCGATCTCGTCCATCCGCTCGTCGAGCCGTTCGACGTGCTCGACCGTCGAATCGATCGCCGCCTGTCCGCCCCGCGCGTCCTCGATCGCCTGCTCGGCGGTCTGCTCGCCCTCCGCGGCGATCCGCGCGGTCTCGTGAGACGTCTGGGCGACCGTCTCGGCCGACGAGGCGACTTCCTCGATGGCCGCCGAGAGGTCGGTCATCTTCCCGGACACCTCTTCGAGCATCTCTCGCTGTTGGTCGGTGCCCCCGGAGATCTCCTGGATCGCCTCGCTGACCTCGGCGCTCGCCTGCTTGACCTCTCCGGCACCGGCGCTCGCCTCCTCGCTGGCGTCCGTCACCTCGCGTGCGAACGCCTGGATCTCACGCATCGCCGTTTCCAACTCGTCCATCATCCCGTTGTACGCTTCGGCGATCTGGGTCATCGCCTCGCTCTCGCTGTCGGCGTCCAACCGGACGCTCAGTTGGCCGTCGGCCGCTCGATCCATCGCGTTGCTGTAGCGGTCCGCCTCCGATTCGAGGTGCTCGTTCAACCGGGCGACCTCGCGGCGTTGCCGCTCGGCGTCGGCCTTCGCCTCCTCGACTGCCTCGGTCTCTGCGAGCTGTTGTCGGGTCTCCTCCCGGGAACGTTCGATCGAGTACCAGTTCGTCATCAGCGCGACGGCGAGCGCGAGAACGAACGCCGCGTGAATTCCCGCCCAAACGAACGGATTGTTCGCGCCCGCGGCGTGGTTGTACACCTCCGCGGGGTTCACCATCCCGAACACGCCGTGTTGGATCGCGACGTAGACGATGCCGACGAGGAACGGCAGCCAGTCCTCGTACACGGCGACGACGCCCATCACGACAAAGAAGTGGAAGTGAGCCTCGATGTAGCCGCCCGAGAAGTACACTAAAATCGCGGAGCCGGTCGCCAATCCAACCGTCGCGAGCGTCCCGCGCGTTCGACGGCCGAGTCGCGGCCAACTCGCGAGCAGTGCGAGCGCCGTGAGCACGCCCGTCCGAAGCAGGATCTGTGAGAGTTCGCGTCCGGGAATCGTCGCGCCGGTGAAGGCGTTCGTCCCCTCGTACATCCCCAATGCGAACAATAGCGGGATGTGCGCCGCCAGCAGAAAGACGATGTTTCGATGTCGCCGCCTCCACGTTTCCTCCGGTATCGAATGCCCCGATGGCGTGTATCTGATGACGTTTCGAACCGTCTCCCGGATCGAGTCACCGATACCCGAGACTCCCCCGTCCGCGCTCGTAGCCCCAGCCATACCGTTCCCGGGGTAACGGCGGCTAAAACAGTTTGGTGCCAGTTATCAGTTTCGGAAATCAGCCCAATCCGAACCGTGCCCGTCAGCTCACGCCCGCTTTTGAATCTCTTCACGAAGGACGTCGCTGACGATCTCGCCGTCCGCCTTGCCACGAAGCGCGCCCATCGCCTCGCCCATCAATCCCGAGAACGCGGCCATCCCCTCGGATTCGACCTGGTCGGCGTTGCGCTCGACGACTTCGGAAACGGCCTCGCGGACGTCGTCCTCGGAGACACCGGAGAGCCCCGCTTCCTCGACCGCCGCCCCGGCGTCCAGTTCGGGGTCGTCCGCCAACGTCGCGAGCACGTCGCCGACGCCCTCCTTCGCTAACTCGCCGTCCTCGACGAGGCGCATCACGGCGAGCAGGTGCTCGTCGGTCAGGCTCGCGACGTCGACGTCGTCGCGGCGGAGTTCCGTCAGCGTCGACTCCAACGTCCCGGCGGCGAACGTCGCGTCGATCCCCTCGTCGACGGCGCGCTCGAACAGCGGCATTCGGCGACCGTAGGCGACCTGCTCGGCCAACCCGGCGTCTAGATCGAACGCGGACTGGTAGCGCTCGACCTTCTCGGTCAGGAGTTCCGGCGTGTCGACGTCGGAGGGGTCGAGTTCGACCGGCGGCACGTCGGTCTCGGGGTACATCCGCGCCGCGCCCGGGAGCGGGCGGAGGTACCGAGTCGTCCCGTCCTCGTTGGCACCGCGCGTCTCCTCGGGGACCCCTTCGAGGGCGGTTTCCGCGCGCCCCGCGGCCGCTTCGATCGCCAGTTCAGCGGTCTCTCCGTCGTCGGCGACGATCGCGACCGCGTCCTCGTCACCGACCTCGACGGCCTCGCGCAGCGCCTCGACCTCCGCCTCGGTCACGCCGTAGGCGGGCAGTTCGTCCGTGTGGAAGATGCCGCCCGCACCGTGGCGCTTGGCGTGATCTGACAGTTCGGTCCCGAGGCGGCGGTCCGGCTGGATCTCGCGGCCGACGAGTCCGTCGAAGCCGTAGAGCGGGGCGGCCATCACGCTGCCCCCGCTCGAGAGCGCGCCGCCGATGACGCCGGAGTCGGTCCCCTCGAACACGTCAGAGACGTCGCGCACGTCGCCCACGCTGGCGCCGCGCTCGTGCAGCTCCGTCCGGATGTCGAGCAGCTCTACCTGGCGGCCGACCTCCTGACGGACGATCTCGTCGATCTGATCGAGCGCCTGGACGCCCTTGATCTCGACGCGCGCGCCCTCCGCGATTGAGACGTTGACGTCCTGTCTGATCGTCCCGAGCCCGCGCTTGACCGCGCCGGTAGAGCGAAGCAACATCCCGATGGTCTCCGCGGCCTCGCGCGCCTGTTCCGGCGAGTCGATGTCGGGGCGCGTACCGATCTCGACGAGCGGCACGCCGAGTCGATCGAGCGAGAAGGTGACACCGTCGTCGCGCTCTTCGACCCGCTGGGCGGACTCCTCTTCGAGCAGCAGGTCCTCGACGCCGACGCCGCCGTCGCTCGTTTCGATGGCTCCGTCCTGCGCGATGAGCGACGTCCGCTGGAAGCCGGACGTGTTGGAGCCGTCGATGACGAGCTTTCGCATCACGTGGGCCTGATCGACCGGTTCCATATCGAGGAGCGCGGCGATCTGGAGTGCGACAGCGCGCGCCTCCTGGTCGAGTCGGTGCGGCGGCTCCTCGTCCTCCTCGACGAGGCAGGTCGAGTCGTAGGCGAGGTACTCGAACTCCCGGTCGACGCGACTCTCTTCGAGCGCCGCGTCGTCGAGTTCGCCGAGTTCGCTCTTCGTCGGATGGAGATAGCGCGTGAACGAGCGCGTCGCCGACTCGGGCTCGCGGGCGTCGGTCGGACAGTGACAGAACAGCTTCGTCGCGGTGTCAAGCTGCTGGTGGATTTCCAGCCCCGCGACGAGGCCCAGGTCGTCGTAGTCGTACGCAGTCATTACGTGAACGTGCGCACGCCCGGCGTAAAAAATGATTCAGTCCGTGCCGACGAATCCACCGTGGAGACGAACGGCGACTCCGACGAAACAAATACGGCACCGACTACGTTAATGCGATTCCGATTACGTTAACGCGACCCGAACTACGTAACCGTGAATCCAGACTACATAACCGTGATCTAGACTATGCAAACTCGATTCCGACTACGTTACTCCGATTCCAGCTACAGACGGCGCAACCCGTCACCGATCCCGCTCGCCTCCTCGCACTCGGGGCAAGCGTAGTGCCAACCGTCGGTCGTCGCGCTCCCCTCGGGGAACGTCGCCCCGCAGTGTCGGCATTCGAGGAGATCGCGACCTCGCTCCCGACTGTACTGGAGTCCCTGCATACGCTGATTTCGACGGTTTCGAGTATCAACGTATCGATTTCCGAGTCGCCACTCGTCTATTCATTCCGCGTCCGATCGCCGGTGTCCGGCGTGGACGCGGATCGTGCCGAACACGTAGTCCCGGTAGTCGACCGAGTCCAGACAGTCCGAGAGCGCGCGCCGGGATTCGGCCGTTCGCGCGTCGAGTTGCCGGAGCGGGTCTGCCGCCTCGAAGTCGAACAGGCGCGCGTTCAACCGGGCGAACGCGCCCAGAGCGGCGTTCGCAACTCGCCCGCCGTGGGGGGCGAAGTTCGCCACGACCACGCTGTCGGCGAGTTCGCACCAGCCACAGACGGCGTACGGGTCCGGAAACAGCGACGTGACGAACGTCGCGAGCACAGCGTCGGCCGATTCGATCGGCGGATTCGTGGCGTCGCCCTGGACGAGCGAGACGTTCTCCCAGCCGCGTCGCTCCGCGAGTCCGCGGGCCCGTTCGAGCATCGGGCGGGTGACGTCGACGCCGACGACGCGACCCTCGGGGCCGACGGCCTCGCGGAGCGCGGGGAAGTTGACGCCCGGGCCGCAGCCGAAGTCGACGACCGTGTCGCCGGGGTCGAGGTCGAGCGCGGCCACGCACCCGTCGCGGACGCCGCCGATCGAGGACGTCGCCCGTGCGAACCAGTCGTAGACCGGTGCCCACGCGCCGTACTCGCGACGGATTCGACGAACCGACTCGATGTCGAACGGGGCAGGTCCATCCCCTCGATGATGCGGCATCACAGATCACCCCACATCACGGATCACCCTCGACCGCACCGGGCGGCGTCCTCGGCCACCACTGCCGAGGCCCGTCCCGGGCGACCGACGAGTAGCACTGCTCGGAGTCGGCACATCCCCGTGGCCGCTGGTAATCGATTCCGCGCTCGCCGAGGTACGTCACGTAGCCGTCGTCGACGCGGTCCAGTTTCTCGTGACACAGCCACCGGTTCCCGCACGTCCCCGCCGCGACGTTCCGGTACGGACACGTGAACGTCGTTCGCTCGGTCCCGGCGCGCGAACCCGTCGAGTCGATGCGGACGCCGACGGTGCGGTATGCCCAGCGGAGCCGACGCACGACTTCATCGGGGGAAGACGCCCCGAGAAACAGGACGTGCGCAGCCGCGTATCCGAAACCGTGCAGCAACCGTTCGAGACGGCCCAGAGAGCGCGGCGTGTCCGCGAGCAGCGACCACAGGTCCTCGTACCACGTCGAGACGGCGGCTACCGAATCGAGGGTTTCGGCAGCAGATACCAGCGCCTCTCTCCGTCTGGTCAGCGGCGTCGCTCCCTCGGCGAGTCGGAACGACGGGACCGATTCGACGTGCTCCAACACGGCCTCGCGAAGAATATCGCCATCGGCGTACGCCGCCGCGTAGCGCTGTAGCTCGGGGTACCACGAGTTCGCGATCGCGCTGTAGGTGCCGTCGAGCAGGTCGTCCGCGCGGTCGAACCGGTCCGACTCGGGCGGTTTCGGGAACCGATCGACGACGGCCAACAGTTCGTCTGGATCCGGGCCCGCCATACGTCCGCATACGACCGCACGGGCAAAAGCGTACGTTCGTACTAGTCGCCGGTTCGATAGTAGTCGTTGGCTCGGTATCAGTCGTCGCCGAGGATGCCGCGGTGGGTCATCGACTCGGGGTCGAGTACCTCGTCGGCCTCCGCCTCGGTGAGGTAGCCCTTCTCGATGACGACTTCCTTGACCGTCTTGCCCTCCTTGAGCGCCGCCTTCGCGACCTCGCTGGCCTTATCGTAGCCGATTGTCGGGTTCAGCGCCGTCGCGAGCGCCATCGAACGCTCGACCTGCTCCGCACAGACCGCCTCGTTGGCTTCGAGTTTCGCGACGAAGCGCTCGGCGAACACCTCGCTGGCGTTCGACAGGAGTTCGGCCGACTGCAGGAAGTTGTGCGCGAGAACCGGCTTGTAGAGGTTGAGATCGATCTGGCCCTCGGCCGCGCCGGCGGCGACGGCGGCGTCGTTGCCGACGACCTGCTTGTGCACCTGGTTCACCGCCTCGGCGACGACCGGGTTGATCTTGCCGGGCATAATCGAACTGCCGGGCTGATTCTCGGGCTGTTCGATCTCCCCGAGGCCGTTCCGCGGTCCCGACGCGAGGAGTCGGAGGTCGTTTGCGATCTTGTTGAGCGACCCCGCGACCGTCCGGAGCGCGCCGTGGCCCTCGCTCATCGCGTCGTGGGCGGCCTGCGCCTCGAAGTGGCTGTCGGCCGGGCGGAAGTCGAGGCCGGTCTCCTCGGATATGTACGCGGCGGCGCGCTCGGGAAACTCCGGGTGGGTGTTGAGGCCGGTTCCGACCGCCGTCCCGCCGAGCGCGAGTTCGCCGAGGTGGTCGGTGACGTGCTCCGCCCGAGTGATTCCCTTCTCGACCTGCGTGCGGTAACCCGCGAACTCCTGGCCGAGTCGGATCGGCGTCGCGTCCTGCAGGTGGGTCCGACCGGTCTTGACGACGCCGTCGAACTCCGCTTCCTTCGCTTCGAGCGCGTCGGCGAGGGTTTCGAGCGCGGGAACCAGATCCTTCTGGACGGCTTCGAGCGCCGAGACGTGCATCGCCGTCGGGATCACGTCGTTCGAGGACTGCCCGAAGTTGACGTGGTCGTTCGGGTGGACGACGCGGTCGCCGATCGACTCGCCCATACTCTCGGCGGCGCGGTTAGCGATCACCTCGTTGGCGTTCATATTCGACGACGTCCCCGATCCGGTCTGGAAGACGTCGACGGGGAACTGTTCGTCGTGCTCGCCCGCGATGACCTCGTCCGCGGCCTCGACGATGGCGTCCGCGACCTCGTCGTCTACGAGGCCCAGATCCCGGTTCGCCTGCGCGGCCGCCTTCTTGACGATCCCGAGCGCCCGGACGAACCGGCGGCCGAAGGCGATCCCCGAGATCGGGAAGTTCTCGACCGCACGCTGGGTCTGTGCGCCCCAGTAGGCGTCTTTCGGCACCTGCATCTCTCCGAGGCTGTCCCGCTCGATGCGGTACTCGTCGTCGGACATATCCGAATCGACGGCCGGGCGTCGCGTAAAACCCGTCGGTTCGGTTCCGGTGCCGAGAGCACGCCCGGGAGAGTCAGTCCCGGCGTCTTTCGTCTGTTTAACACATCCGTCTGTCTGCGTTTCACACGTGAACGCGTGGAAACGGCGCGACTGTCCTCGCCGTCGAACGAAACGGTGGCGTCGTCACCGACGTCGGCCCCGAAATTCGCATCGAGTCGGACGACAGACTCGTCGTCGGAACCGACGAGAGCATCCGGGAATTCGAACAGTCGTGTGGCCCACGGGCCGCTCAGACACGGTAGACGGTCCGATCAGCTTCGGTCCCGGTACTCCTCGGGCGTGAAGGTCTTCATCTCCAGGGCGTGGATCTCAGTGGTCATCGCGTCGCCGAGGGCGTCGTACACCATCTGGTGCTGCTGTACGAGCGTCTTTCCCTCGAACGCGGGCGAGACGACCACGGCCGCGTAGTGGGCGTCCTCGTGGTCCTCGTCGGGGACGCGCGGGAGCGTGACCGTCGCCTCGGCGTCCGAAATCGCGGCTTCGATGCGTCGTTCGACCTCGTCGGTGTCCATACGTGGTATCGGTGGCTCCGAGGAATAAAACGCACCGCTCTAGCGATGAGGGGCGAACAGTCGGCACAGCGCTGGCGACTCGCGACGACACCCCCGCCGTCGTCGCTATCGTCCCCCACGTCGGCGTGCCGAACAACCGCAACCCGACGAGGGGCGACCATCAGATCACAGCGGGGGTGGCCGCCTCCTCCTATATAAACGCTCGTCAGCGTGAGGTCACATCTGGTACCGGCGCTCGTCGTCGCGCTGCGGGTACTGATTCTGGCCGGTCATCTCCTCGAACGTCATCCCCGAGAGGTACTCGTCGTTGTCTCCTGTAGATACGAAGAATACTTACTATTTTGTGGGTGCGGTTTGTTGGGTGTTGTATGGGAAAACAGACGGAACAATTCGACCGTGAATTGAAGAGAGTCGAAGAGGAGAAAGACGGGTTTGTGAATCCGTCGAACGCCGAGGCGATTCTACATATGGCAAAGGCGTACGACGAAGATCAAATGCTGGTGAGTGTGCCGGAGGGGGAACAGACAAATGCTCCCAGTACGCTTGAGAATTACGTTAAAAAGTGTCGACGCTTCGCTAAAGATGTTGATCTACTGAATACCTCCGAATTGGAATTGAAGGAACTACTACAGCAATACAAAGACGGCGAGCACGACAGCGTCAAAGACGACGGGCTTACGAACGGAACCCTCCGGTTGTATTCTCTGGCCTTACGAAAATTCTACAGGGTCCACACCGACGCGGGGATTGACGAAGAGGAGATTCCGGTTCCAACACAAGAAAATACGGGCGTCGATCCCGATGATATGCTCACCCGCGAGGAGGTCCAAGAGCTTCGGTCCGTGGCGCGAAACAACCGGGATTTAGCGCTCTTCGACTTTCTAATCTATACCGGCCAACGGGCGAGCGCTACGCGGACCCTCAAAATCAAACATCTCAAGCTTGAGGAAGAGAAATTCCGGCTGAACGACGAAGAGGAGGGCTTGAAGGGTGCCGACGAAAACGGAAAGTGGCGGGATCTACTCCTTTCTGCGGCTTCAATCCGTCAATGGCTCCAAACCGGCCATCCGAACGCGGACGATCCTGAGGCGTACGTGTTTTGTCCGCTCCCGCAGTTTGCCAACGGTGGACCGTTCAAAGAGGACCGAAACCTTAGCGACGAAGAGACGGCGCGGACGCAAATGGGTGAATCAAGCGTTTACGAAACACTCAGACGTATGAAAGAGCGGACGGATATTGACAAGCCCCTGAATCCTCACGCGCTTCGGCATAACTTTGTGACTATTTCGCTCCGGCGCGGCGTTCCGGAGAGCGCTATCAAGCACCAACTCGGCCACGCACCAGAGAGTCGGGTTATGGAATCGACCTATGCTCACTTGAAAGATAGCGACCATATCCGCGAAGCTCGAAAAGCGTTCGATTTGGAAGTTGAAGAACCGGAGAGCGAACTAACGCCGCAGGTATGCCCCCGGTGCGGTGACAATCCCCCGGCGACGGCGAAGCTCTGTCCGTGGTGCGGGCTTGAATTTACGCCCGACGCGAAAGAAGCGATGGAACAAGCCGACGAAGCGGTGCGACAGTCGTACCAAGAAGCCGAGGATATGGAACAAGTCGAACAGGTCCAAACCGTTGATGAGGTGCTTGAGGCGGTGAGAGACGACCCTGAATTGAAAGGTGAGCTGATAGACGAACTAAAGGGCGATTTGAAACGCGAGATTCTTGAAGAGTTGAGTTAAGTCGCGCTACTTGAGAAAAATCGCTTGAAGATTAGCGCCTATTTTTCCGAACTACCGAATTGAGAACCCGACGCCGAATAGGTTGAGGTATTCGTTTCTAAACCGCATTTTTGTGGGATAATATTGTGATACAAGGGTTAGAAAAACCGAATCGTTCGGTATATTTATATTACCACAGAATAATACACCAATAGAGGCGGTCGGGGGGAAAGTCTGCTATGTGAGGACTGACCCGGCTGTTAGGTCTATACACAAGGCAAATTGAGATTTGACCCAATCGGAAGCCCCTTTTTAAGATATGACAGCCTCGGTTGCTGTCATTTGAAATTCAGGCAAATCTCAACTTGTGTTCGTGGTGGCGGGATGAGGTCCGCCCCTTCGTCAAACGGCCGGGCGCTGGGCCACCTCCCCAATATCGGTTATAGGTAACGGGATTGGTTCCCGGACCGTGTGATAAGCCGACAAGGTAGTGGTATCGTAGTGGTATCGGTGACAGCGTCGGGTGAGAAACTGGCGACAGTTTCTCTTCGTTCCTATAGTGATCGCTGGGAACCGAAATACCGGAACCACGTACTAATTGACCCTAACACCACACTATGAGTGATAACACTACGATAACAGTTAGCAAAGACTTCCGAAACAAACTCTGGCAGCTTGCCGGTCCAGAAAAGACGTATCAAGAGGCGCTTGAGGAGCACATTCCAGACGACGTTTTGGATGAACCCTAACGGTTGTATTGAACAGAACGCCCGTCGGTGGGAATGGCCTTAGGAACCGTATGCCACCGATTCCGGGCGTTGCAAACTATGCAGAGGACCGACCCTCTGCAGGCGGTGATTCTAACTCTTGCTATAAATGAGTATTCAGAAAGCAAAAACGGCGACTGAAAAGATTGCAAACAAACGCGACGACCTCGAAGCCCTTACCGAAACGGACCTTCCAGCGGGTGAGTTGGCTAAAGCTCTCTTGGAGGTGGCGGAAGGTGAGAAGTGACGGGAATGGGGCTTCCGTCAGAACAGACTACGTCAGGGAGTCTCAAAGATTTTGCGGTAAGTGCTACGATCCGGCGTTTACCGACGTCAACGGAACGGCCGTGTGTAAGGTCCACGCGAAGGCCGCAGGGTGGTGTGAATGACCAACTACGACGCGATCCCGACTGAGCTTCAGGGTGACCAATGGCTCTTGTGGGATAACTCTGCAGACACACCAAGACGACCGCATTGGGACGGCGAATTTTACGGAATCAGTTGGTCCGACCCGAACGACTGGCATACCTTCGAGGAGGCGAGAGACGCCGCACAACCCCGCGAGAGTTGGGGGATCGGCCGCGTAATGGCTGGTGAAAACGACGACTATGAAGCCGGTGAATACGCTTGTATTGACGTTGACGGTGGGATTACCGATGATAGAACCCCCAAAGACTGGGTGCCGGACCTAAACCACTTTGAGGGAACGTATATCGAACATTCCGCCTCAGGTACGGGATTGCATATCTTCGTTGAAAACGCGAAGATTCCCGACTGGTGGACCGATGGCCAACTTGGAGAGCACGAAGGCGTTGATGTACTGCAGAACAAATTTTGTGCGTTTACCGGCCAAACCCACGACCTAAGCGGCAATTCAATTACGGACGTTAATCCCGCACCGTGGCTCTTCAAAGCATACAAAGCGATCCACGGCCGGACGCCGGATCTTGGCGAGAGTCAATCCCAACGACGCGCGGGCGAGGAGCACGAAGAGTATCTAACTGAGTCGGATATTGAAGAGGCTCTAAGTTATGTTGATCCGGACGTCTCACACACGGAATGGATTAAGATCGGTTTCGCTATCCACGACTTTGATAGTGGGTCGGCCGGGCGAAAGCTCTTCGAGGAGTGGTCCCGGCGAGGGAGTAAATACGACAAACAGGCTTCCCAAAGCATAGACTGGATATGGTCCGAAGCGTCCGACGGTTCGGGCGTTACTCTTGGCACCCTAATCCACAAAGCGAAAGAAGGCGGCTGGACCGTACCAACGCCGTCTAAAGGTGAATCTTCGCGCACTAACCCCCACAGTAGCACGGCGAAAACACCCCTACAAAACGCCTTAGCTCCAAATTGGTTCGATACGCAAAACCAAATCGTTCGGGTGCAAGATACCAAAGAGTACGAGAGCACCGAACTTGTCGACCTCTTCAAGGATCCGGACCAACTCCCAACGAAGGCAACCTTAGCAATTAACGAAACTGCAGGTGGCGCGGCGTTTTTGGAGAATCCTGACGGGTGGGAGATTGAAACCAGAACACCGGCCGATCCATACGCGGATCTTAGCCTACAGGAGTTGAAGAACGTGGCCTTACGTGAGATTCCAATAGAACGGGTTGCGTGGCTCCCCAAACGACAAGAATGGTTCTGGTGCGACGACGACGGATTATGGCATAGCCACGGCGAGGAGTATATCCGACAATGGCTTGATTCCGAATTCCAAGAGCACTATCGTAAACAGCTCCGGAATGAGGTTGTAGACCAACTCAAGGCCCGCACACGCGCCGAAGAGGAGGCGTTCGGTGGCGGACCCATTGGAACCGTCGCCACGAAAAGCGGGCTTGTAAACCTACAGACGGGCGACTGCAGAGAGATTGAACCGGCCGACAAAGTCCGGTGGCGGATCGAAGCCGAGTATGACCCTGAAGCCGAGTGTCCGCGGTGGAAGGAATTTCTTGGCGACGTAGTTGAAGCCGCGGATATTCCGCTCCTGCAGGAGTTTGTCGGGTATTGCTTACACCATTGGAGTCTCCCGCATAAGAAGGCGTTAATGCTGTTAGGACCGACAGACGCCGGTAAATCCGTCTTTATCGACGTGGTTGAAGGCTTGTTCGGTGGCGAAGATTCCCCAAGTACGGCGTCGACGTCAATTCAGTATCTTGCAAACCAACGCTGGGGACCGGCGCGACTGGTGAATACGGCCATCAATACCCGGAGCGACTTGGGAAGTGAATTGATCGAAAACACGGGGAAGGTGAAAGAGCTAATCGCTGGGGATAGTATGGACGCCGAACGAAAGCGAAAGCCGGTATTCCAATTTACCCCGTCGGCAAAGCATATCTTCGCGGCAAATCGGGTTCCGAACCGCGACGTAGACGACGAGGCGTTTTGGAACCGATGGCTCACGGTGATTTTCCCCGAGGCGGTTCCAAAGAATGAGCAAATCAACGACTTGGATCAAACACTCCTCGAAGAGTCGGCCGGGATCCTCAACTGGGCAATCGAAGGCTACAGGCGCTTGATGGCTCAGGGTGAATTTACCAACGAACCACTACCCTTTGACAATCGCCGGAAGTGGGAGCGGTATGGCAACTCAATTGAGCAATTCATTGAACGCTATACTGAAAGCGAAGAGGGAGCTTCCATCCCGGAACGGTCGACAGACAACACACTTGGCGCGTATGATTCATACGTGGCCTTCGCCCGTCAAACCGGCGTTGAATGTGAATCCAAGTCTAAATTCACCCAAGAAGTAACGAAGCGCGGCGACGTGGTTCAACGGCAAAGGACAGTTGACGGAATCCCCCGAACGCGGTGCTACGTTGGAATTACCCTTACCGACGACGCACCAGAGCCACAGTCGGGTTCGAGCGACGAAGAGAGTGAATCCCGTGAGAGCGGCTTAGGAGCGTATCAATGAACGTCTCTCAACTAATCAATGAAAACACCATAGCGACCGTTCTGGTGGCGTTGATGGCCTTTACTGGATCCGCAAATGGCACCGTGGCGGCTGTCGTTATTGGTGGGATTCATATGATCGACGTTCCGGCGTTGATCCGAGTGATCGGACAAGAAGCGCGCGAAGGCTGTACCTGATTTGTAGCGGCCGATGACCCGAAAGGCGAGGGAATCAGGCATTGTATCGGTCCTTTTCCAGCCGCAGATTCCTATTTTTTCAGTACCCCGGTGGCGGTTTTGACCGGGAATCAACTGCAGAGTGTAAACGGGATCTAAGCAACACGTTGTAAGACGGCAATCAGCAAAAATCAGCCGAGTAAATACCTATGACAGACGAATCCGATAAAATACAATCTCAACGCGACGACGCCTTAGCGGAGTTAAGCGACGTAATCGAACAGGCGAGGTACAAATCACTTGGCGAGGGTCGAATCCGCTCGCCGGAGAAGGAACGAATCCGACTGAAATACTTGCGTGTGATTATCTCCGCGTTGTCGACCCGACGAAAGTATCTGGCCGACAAAGACCTCGAAGAGTTGTCCGAACGATTAGATCGGCTTGAGGAGCACAGAGACATTGACTCGTAAGAGCAAGCGTGAGATCAAGCAAGAGCTTGAAGAGATAGAACCGAACCCGGCCGATGAACCATCAACACAGGTGGCGATTGTACGGCGAGATCCTGACGGCAATACCCACAAGCGGGAGGTGGTTGAGATTGACCCGTAAGAGTAGACGGGAGATCGAAACAGCCTTAGACAATCTGGATACAGACGACAAGCGGTCCGTTCGGGCTTTCCTATGGGCTGATTTGAAAAATGTGTATGGTGGACCGTTAACGCCCGGTGAGCAGGCCGTATTGTCCGACCCGGAACGGTACTTGTCGGCTGAGGCGCGGGCGAAGCTGGACCTATAATTATGCCACGCAAATCAAAGCGGGAGATTGAATCGACAATTGAAGAGTTGGACGACGGCGAGATAGCCGACGACGTGGGGATCATTGAACAGTTTATTTTAGACGACTATCCGGACCCACCGGAGGAAGCTCTCAAACAAGCGTGGGTCGAAGGACTGAGGCCCGATAATGCCACGGAAGAGTAAACGCGAGATAGAACAGCAACTCGAAGATTTAGAGGGAAAAACAGTCGAAGAGTACCCAAGAGCGCATTTGGTTTTGCTCTTATCGTATGAGTGGGAAATAGTCGACAAAGAGCGACACCTCAAGCGACGGCAAGATACCGGGGAGATATATTACTGTCCGCCGCTCGATCTTGAGGAACCGGAGGAACCTTAACCAACATCGACGCCGTCTGGACCCCCCAATGTTGGTTAAGATTTGAGGCTGAGAAAAGTTGTAATTCACGCTATAGGTCACAACCATTTTTGTAAGTGGACCTATATTTTCAATTATGGTCAAACGCCGTAAGGTACTCCTTGGAATTGGTACCAGTTTCGCCTTGGCTGGCTGTAGTGGGGATACAGAAACGGATACAGGCGATTCACAAACCAACGCACAGACTGAAGAACCAACTGATACATCTACCCCGACGAAGACATCAACGGAAACACCAACAGAGACGGCCACGCAAGAGCCCACAGAAGCTAGTGGCTCCAGCTACCAAGTTCGAATAACCTATCAGGGGGAATGGTCCGGTGCTATTGGAAGTGAGGGATCAACACGGTCTGTCGATGGCTCTGGAACGAGGACTTTTGATATAGACGGTGATCCGTTTATTGTCTCGGCGAACGCGCAAAAGCAGGACGATAGCAGTAGGGAGCTAATGGTCCAGATACTCCAAGGCGGTGAAGTGATTGCTGAGGAAAGTACGTCCTCAGAATACGGACTGGCTCAGGTAACATCTGAAGATGATGTTAGTAGTGGCGGAGATAGCGGTGGTTCTAGTTCTTCGTTCTCTGTGAGAATTGAATACAGCGGAGAATGGCAAGGTAGTATATCAACTGGTGGCTCATCCCGATCTGTAGACGGTTCTGGATCCCAAACGATAGAGATCGATGGAAGCCCGGACATTATTTCAGCAAATGCTCAGAAGCAGGATGCTAGTTCGGATACATTGATTATCCAAATCCTCGAAAACGGGGAAGTGGTCGAAGAAACTAGTACCTCTGCTGAGTATGGAGTTGCTCAAATTAGCCATACCAGTTTCTAAAAGATAGACCGATTCAATCCACTAGCTCCTACCTTAACCAACGATAATGCGTCTGTTCTTTCAATGTTGGTTAAGAGGTGTGACTGCAGGACGGTTATCACTCAATATTTGCGTGAGTAACGGGTGTAACAGGTTTTTCACGTACATCAGCTAAGTTTTAGAAAATACTAATCACGATATACACTCAATTGATGGAAGGCAAAGACCCGTTACTCCTGTTACGCTTGAGGAGTTAGAATTGATACCGACGTGGTCCGTCGTCGCCCGGTAGGTTCCCAGCGTTTTGATCGTTGTAAGTATTATTCGACGTGGCGTAAAGGTACTCGTCGTAGGTGACGTCGTAGCCCTGTCGGAGGTGGAAGTCCAGCGTGCCGCGGTCGACGGTCGTCTGAAACAGCAGGTGCACGGCGCGTCGAAGCAGTTCGTCGGTGTCGTCGGTGCCGAACGCCGCCGAGAGCATCGCGAGTTCGTGTCGAGTCTCGCGGTCGAGCGAGACGGACTGTTCGTCGTTGAAGTCGCTGTAGGCGGACTCCACGTCGTCAGAGAGGTCGTCGAGACTCATACGTCGGTGACTCGGGAGGGGCGTGCAAACGACTTTCGTCTCGGCGGCGCGCGGCGACGGCGGCGACTCGGACGCTGAGGGCGGCCGGTCGCCGAGGCCGACCAGAATCCACAAATCCCGGCAGTCCCACGTGTCGGTAATGACTGACGGCGAGGGATCGGCACTCGATGAGGGGGAGACAGCGCTCGCCGACGACGTCGGAGCCGTCCGGGACGCGCTGATCTCGTGGTACGAAGCGGACCACCGCGCGTTCCCGTGGCGCGAGACCGACGACGCCTACGAGATTCTCGTCTCGGAGGTGATGAGCCAGCAGACCCAACTCGACCGCGTCGTGGCCGCCTGGCGCGATTTCCTCGACGAGTGGCCCACCGTCGAGGACCTCGCGGCCGCCGACAGGGGCGACGTCGTCGCGTTCTGGAGCGACCACTCCCTCGGCTACAACAACCGCGCGAAGTACCTCCACGAGGCCGCGCGACAGGTGCTCGGGGAGTTCGACGGCGAGTTCCCGCGAACGCCCGACGAGCTCTCCGAGCTGATGGGAGTCGGCCCCTACACCGCCAACGCCGTGGCCTCGTTCGCGTTCAACAACGGCGACGCCGTCGTCGACACGAACGTGAAGCGGGTCCTCTACCGCGCGTTCGACGTCGAAGACGACGACGCAGAGTTCGAGCGCGTGGCGCAGTCGTTGATGCCAGCCGACCGGTCGCGCGTCTGGAACAACGCGATCATGGAACTCGGTGGCGTCGCCTGCGGGAAGACCCCTCGGTGCGACGAGGCGGGTTGCCCGTGGCGTCAATGGTGTCACGCCTACCAGACCGGCGACTTCACCGCGCCCGACGTGCCGACGCAGCCGAGCTTTGAGGGGAGTCGGCGACAGTTCCGCGGACGCGTGATTCGACTCCTCGGCGAGCACGACGAGATGGATTTGGATGCGCTCGGCCACCGAATCCGTGTGGACTACACTCCCGACGGAGAGTACGGGCGGGAGTGGCTGCGCGAACTGCTTTCAGACTTGGCTGGAGACGGGTTAGTCGAAGTGGATGAGACGGGAGACCGGACCAGTACTCGCCTTCTGCGATGAGATCACTTCGTTCTCCGTACCTGCTCTGTCAACCCTGGTCAAGTTCGACATCCTGTTTCTCGCCAGCGAGCGCGATGTGTCCGTAATTGAGTAAGCCGACGAACACGCTCCCACCGACGATGTTGCCGGAGGTCGTCCAGAGAAGGAAGTGACCGAACTCGCCAACGGCCACACCTTGACCCAGGAACATCGCAGAGAGGACCTCGGTCGTCCCGAGAATGCTGTGGTGAAAGGGGCCGAACCCGATCACGGTTGTCACGATAATCACGAACAGAATCCGGCTGACAGTGTCTCGACTGGCCGCTGAGAGCCACGTCACCAGTCCCATCAGCCAGCCAGCGATAACCCCACTCAAAAAGATCACCCACCACGGGTACGGGAGCAGCGCGGACGCTAACGTTCCAAACACCGTTGGGTCGATAATTCCGAGAGCCGGTCCGATGACACTGACGAGGCCCGCGAATAGTGCACATCCAACGAGGTTCGAGACGTATGTCACGCTCCAGACTCGGCCGAGCCCTCGCAATGTGGCGCGTCCGTCGAGTACCGGCAAGACGGCCATCGTCGAATGCGCAGTAAAGAGCTCCGTTTGACCGAGAACGACGAACAAGAACGCGATCGAAGAGACGCCACCGAGAGTGATTTGTTGAACGAATTTCGATTCGAACCCTCCCGAAAACGTCAACGCCATTCCCATCAGCAGCGCCCCGAAGCTCAGATTGAGTCCGGCGGATAAGCCAGAAAGGAACACGCCTTTCGGGGGGCGATTGATCTCTTTGAGGGCGCTTTCCATCTCCCGTTCCAGAATATTCCGATAGGAGAGCGAGGCACCGGTCGGCTCTGAATCGGCTCCCGTGACCATAGCATCCCTACCATTCGTTCGGCTACAAGTTAAAAACGGCCCGACAGTCGGGTAGCCGCGGGGAAATCGGGTCCATCCGTCTGCTGGTTGGTTCCGGACCGCGACCTGTCCACGACCGTTCGTCGGGCCCAATCGTTATACAGCGCACGCTCGGAGAGACGCTATGAAGCTCTCCGTCGTCGACCTCTCGCCGGTCCCCGAGGGCGGCACCGCGACCGAGGCGTACGGGAACACCGTCGAGGCCGCCAGACAGGCCGAAGCGCTGGGGTACTCACGGTTTTGGGTGGCGGAACACCACGGAATGGGGAACGTCCTCGCGGGGACGACGCCCGAGGTGCTGCTCGGCCACCTCGCGGCCGAGACCGACGCGATCAGGCTCGGCTCCGGTGCGGTGCTCCTCAACCACTACAGCCCGTTCAAGGTCGCAGAGCAGTTCGGTGCGCTGGACGCGCTGGCGCCGGGGCGGATCGACGCCGGACTGGGCCGCGCGAACGGCTCGCCAGCCGCGGATCGGGCGCTCGGCACGTCGCGGCAGGTACAGGATCCAGACGGCGATCACAGCGAAAAGATCGAATCCGTGGTTTCGCACCTCTACGAGGACTTCCCGGACGGGCACGCCTACGCCGACCTGTCGGTGCCGCGGTCCGACGCGGAACCGCCGGTTCCGTGGGTGCTGGGTTCCAGTCCGTCGAGCGCGTCGATCGCGGGCGAACTGGGACTGCGCTACTGCTTCGCGGCGTTCATCCGCCCGCAGTTCGCCGTCCCCGCCTTCGAGGAGTACCGCCGATCCTTCGAGGAATCGGCGCTGCCTGGCGGGCCCGATGAACCGGAGGGAATCGTCGCGGCAAACGTGATCTGCGCCGACAGCGACGAGGAGGCGGCCCGACTGCGAGCCGTCGCGGAGGCGTCGTACGCGCGCTTGCGGCGCGGCGAGGTCGGAACGCGGCCCTCTGTCGAGGAGGCGATCGACGAGTTGGGCGGCGTCCCCGACCCGACGCCGTCGACGCTGGACGCGGACGAGTGGCCGCGAGCGATCTCTGGAAGCCCGGAGACAGTCTCGGGACTCCTCGATCAACTCGGCGATCGGATCGGCGTCGACGAGGTGATGATCCAGCACGTCGTTGCCGACCACGACGACGGCCTCCGATCGCACGAACTGCTCGCCGATGCCGTCGGCCTCGACGCACGGTGAGAAGAACAGCGGATCCCGGCGAAACGAGTGCGGGGTTCAGTACTTCGGATCCGCGCCGGTGACGTCGTAGATGTCGTCCATCAGTACGTCGCGCTGGTGTTTCCAGACTTCGAGCGCCTCGGGGCGACGCGGGTACCGCGAGTAGTGCTCCATCAGTTCGTCCGCGAGGTTCTTGGTCTTGTAGAAGTTCAGGATCTGACCCCAGTAGCCGAAGGAGTCCTTCGCGGTCTTCGCGACGAGCGCCGGGCCGAAGGAGGTCGTCCCGGAGTACAGCGCCTCCGCGAGCTTCTCGCCCGGCAGCGACGCCAGCAGCCCCATCAAGTCGTCGACGTCGACCGCGGTCGAGAGGATGTTGTAGACGTCGAGCCCGGCGTAGCGTCCGCCGAAGTGGTCCATCACGCGCTCGTTGTAGTGCCACAGCGCGCCCTCGCTCACGTCGCCCTGTCCGATCGCGCGAACGATCTGCTGTCCCGCGTACGTGCCCGCGTACGCGGCCCCGGCGATCCCGCCGCCGGTCGTGGGATTGACGTGTCCGGCGGCGTCGCCAACGGCGACGAAACCGTCCGCGACGGCGGAGTCGTAGGGGCGTCGCGTCGGCAGCGCCGCGCCGAGTTTATCCGTAACCTCCCCGCCCTCGAACTCCGGGCGGTTCCGCAGGTCGTGCTTCAGGTCCTCGACAAGCTTCATCGGTTCCTCGTTCATCTGGAACCCCAGCCCCGCGTTGATCGTCGTCTCCGTCCGCGGGAAGTACCAGAGGTACCCCGCCGCGCGTTCGGTGGGCTTGAACACGAGCGCGTCGTCCCATTCGACCGGCTCGGGCACCTCGACGATCTCGCGGTACGCCGAGCAGAACTGCGAGTAGGAGACGTTCGTATCGAAGGTGGCGTTCGAGAAGTCCGTCTTGTCCTGCAGAATCGACAGCGAGCCCGCGCCGTCGACGACGACGTCGGCAGCGAACTCGACGACCTCGCCCTTGCGTTTCGCACGGACGCCGGTGACCGTCCCGTCGTCGTCCTGAACGACGTCCTGGACGACCGTATCGTAGTGGAACTCGGTCCCCGCGTTCTCCGCGCCCTCGATTATCAGCTGCCCGTATTTCCAGCGGTCGATGACCGCCAGTTCGCCCGGCACGGGGATGTCGAGGACCGTGTCCTCTTGAGGAATCTCGAAGCGACCGTGATCGACGCCCGTGTTCGTGAACGCGTCCTCGATCTGCGACTTCGGGATCGCTTCGGGGAACGCGTCCGCGCCCTTCAGCGCGTCGCCGCAGGCGATATGCCCGGCCTCTTCGGCGGTTTTCCGCTCGACAATGGCGACGTCGAGGCCTTCGCGGGCGACGGTGGCCGCGGCGTAGCAGCCCGCCGTCCCCGCACCGACGACGACGACGTCGTACTCGTGGGAGGTACTCATCGTTCCGTCTCTCGCGTGCGAGCGGAAAACTCTTTATCCCTCGATCGGAGAAGGCGGATTCACCGCGAACGATTCCGGGAGCCAGCCAGTCACCTCCGGGAATCAGCCAGTCACCTCCGGAAGTCAGGCCAGTCACCCCCGGAAGTCAGCCAGTCACTCCTCGCCGGATTCGTAGTGCTCACCAGCGGCTTCGGGGATCCGAGTGCGGCCGACGAGGGCGAGGACGACGATCACGACGACGAACGGCGTGATGCGGATGAGCTGTCGGGGGACGCCGATCCCCTGTAACTGGAGGACGGTCTGCATCGCGTCGAGCCCCGCGAACAAAAGCGTCGAGAGGAACGCGCCGATCGGGTTGTAGTTGCCGAAGAGGTACGCCACGATGGCGATGAACCCCTTGCCGTTGACCATCGTCGGGCCGTTCCCGGTGAACTGACCGAGGTCCAACGAGAGCGCCGCGCCGCCCATCCCGGAGAGGACGCCCGAGAGCAACACCGCCGCGTATCTGACTCGCGTGACGCTCACGCCCGCCGTGTCCAGCGCTTTCGGGTTTTCACCGCTCGCACGGATCCAGCGGCCGAACGTCGTTCGCTCGAAGACGTACCACGAGAGCCCGACCGCGAGGAACAGCAGGTAGACGGACGGCGACGCCGAGAACAGCGCGCCGAAGAACGGGATGTCCGCCAGCACCGGCACGGTGATCGAACCCGGCGTCGGCACCGTCGGCGTGTTCGGACCGCCGTAGATGACCTGCGAGGCGAACGGCGCGAGACCGAGCGCGATGAGCCAGACGGCGAGTCCGGCGATGATCTGATCGGCGCGGAACTCGATCGTGACGACCGCGAAGAGCAGCGCCAAGAGCACGCTCGCGAGGACGCCGCCGCCGAATCCGACCCAGACGCCGCCGGTGACGTCCGTGACGTAAATCGCGGTGAACGCCGAGATGATGAGCAGGCCTTCGAGGCCGATGTTGATCACGCCGGATTTCTCCGAGAAGATCCCGCCGAGTGCCGCGAACGCGATGGGAACGGAGAGTCGGAGCGCCGACGAGAGGGTGTTCCGGCTGGTGACGACGTCGGCGAAGGTGCCGACGATCGAGTCCGGGAAGAGCCAGCCGCCGACGAGCAACGCCGCGATCGCAGACACCGTCACCGCGGCGATGAGTGCTCGCGAAGAGTACCGCTCGAAGAACCCGTCATCGGAGCGGGACGCGGAGTCGATCGACGTCTCACTCATCGTCTTCACCTCCGGGACGGCCGCCGTCGGTGGCGACGGGCTTCGATCCCGCGTCGGTGACGCGCTTGCCGATCAATCGGAAGAACTCCGGCATCGCGACGAAGAGGATAATGAGGCCGCGGAGGACGCCAACCAACTGCGGCGGGACGTCGGTCGCGAACTGGACGACCGTCGTCCCGCTCTTGAGCACGCCGAACAACAGGGCCGCGATACCGACGCCGAGCGGGTTGTTCCCGGCGAGGATCGAGACGGTGATCCCGTCGAACCCGTAGTCGGGGAAGCCCGTCTGGAACGTGCCGAGGACCATCATCACGTACATCGCGCCCGCGATTCCGCCGAGCGCCCCCGAGAGCGTGAGGCTCGCGACGATCGTCCGCGCGGCGTCGACGCCCCCGTACTCGGCGGCGTCAGGCTGGATCCCACTCGTCCGGACGTCGTAGCCGAACGCCGTGTGTTCGAGCAGGTAGTACAGGCCGCCGATCGCGAGGATGCCGAAGGCGAGCGCGATAAGCGAGAAGTCCTGGCGTCCGCCGAAGAGCACCGTGGGGAACTGCGCGTACTCCGGCAGCGGCACCGTCTGATTGGCGGCGCTCTCCGGATCTTTGAACGCGCCGCTGACGAGATACAGCGCGACCCCGGTGGCGATGAAGTTGAGCATAATGGTCGTGATGACCTCGTTGGCGTCGGCGTACGCCTTCAGGAGACCGGGTATCGCCCCGTAGAGCCCGCCGAAGACCGCGCCGACGACGATTCCGAACGGGACCAGAAGGACCGTGCCGACGACGCCGGAGACAAGCGGCGAGACCCAGAGAACGCCGAGCGCGGTCGCCAGCGCGCCGACGACCATCTGTCCCTGCGTTCCGATGTTGAAGATGCCCGCGCGGAACGCCAGCGCGACCGAGAGCCCGGTGAAGAGCAACAGCGTCGTCTCCCGCAGCGTCACCGAGAACTGTCCATCGGGCGACCACCCACCGCTGAAGGGATCGCCGAGCGCGCCCAAGAACAGCCGATCGAAGACGACGATGGGGTCGTAACAGAACCCGGTCCCGAAGTAGTACACCGCCTCGTTCGCTGTACACGTCGTCATCCGTCCGGCGATGAGGACGAGCACGGCCCCGACGAGAATCGAGAGCACGAGCGCGGCCGTGCTAATCAGAATTCGTTCGGTCGCCGACGCGCCGACGAGCCGTTCGAGGACCGCGCGGCCGCGGTCTCTCACACTCACGCGTGCTCACCGCCGGAGGCAGCGTTCCGTTCGGGCTGTGGCGACTCCTCGCTCCCGGTCGCCCGCTCGTCCGGATGTTCGCCCGCCATCAGCAGGCCGAGTTGCTCTTCGGTCGTCGTCGCGGGATCGACCACGTCCATGAACTCGCCCTCGTACATCACGGCTAACCGATCGGAGAGACCTTGCACCTCCTCGAGTTTCGAGGAGATCAGAAGCACCGCCACGCCCTGTGCTCGGAGTTCCAAGAGGCGCTCGTGGATGAATTCGATCGAGCCGACGTCGACGCCGCGCGTCGGGTGCGCCGCGACGACGAGTTCGGGATCGCGGTCGAACTCGCGGCCGACGATGAACTTCTGCTGGTTGCCGCCGGAGAGCGACTCCGAGGTCGCGTCGGCGTTCGGCGGGCGCACGTCGTACTCGTCGATGATCGCTTCGGCGTGTTCGCGGCTGTGGTTCCAGTCGATACGGCCGTTCGGACCGAATTCTGGCGTGTGCTGGCTCCCGAGGAGGCCGTTCTCGACGAGGTCGAAGTCCATCACGAGCCCCCGGTCCTGTCTGTCTTCCGGGATGTAAGACATCCCGGCGTCGATGCGGCTTCGCCGCGACGTTTCGGTGACGTCGTCGCCGAGGAACTCGATCCGTCCGCTGTCCGGGAGTTCGAGGCCCGTCACCGCTTCGGTGAGTTCCGACTGGCCGTTGCCGTCGACGCCCGCGATGCCGAACACCTCGCCCGCCCGGACCTCGAAGGAGACCCCGTCGACGGCGCGAACGCCGCGCTCGTCCTCGACGACGATCTCGGAGGCGGACGCGACGACGTCGCCCGTCTCGGCGGGCGACTTCTCGACGTCCAAGATCACCTCCCGGCCGACCATCAGCTCCGCGAGATCCTCGCGGGTCGTCTCCGCGGCGTCGACCGTCCCCACGTTGCGGCCGTCCCGCAGGACGGTGATGTCGTCGGCCGCCCGCATCGCCTCCCCCAGTTTGTGCGTGATGAAGATGATCGTCTTCCCCTGGGCGGTCAGTTCTTCGAGCACCTCGAACAGCTCTTCGACCTCCTGGGGGGTCAGCACCGCCGTCGGTTCGTCCAGAATCAGAATGTCGGCCCCGCGATAGAGCGCTTTCAGAATCTCGACGCGCTGTTGTTCGCCGACGGAGACGTCCTCGATCCGCGCGTCGGGATCGACGTCGAACCCGTAGCGCTCCGAGAGGTCGACGACGGTATCTCGGGCCGCCGCCCGGTCGACCGCGAGCCCGCCCCACTTTTCGGGCTCGTTCCCGAGCGTGATGTTCTCGGTGACCGTCATCGGATCCACCAACATGAAGTGCTGGTGGATCATCCCGATTCCGGCGTCGATCGCGTCCCGCGGCGATTCAAACGAGCGTTCCGCCCCGTCGACGAGAACGCGACCCGACGTCGGATCGTAGAGGCCGTAGAGGACGTTCATCAGCGTTGTCTTTCCCGCACCGTTCTCACCGAGGAGTGCGTGTACAGTCCCGCGCTCGACGGCGAAGTCCACGTTGTCGTTGGCGACGACACCCGGGAACCGTTTGGTGATCCCGTCGAGGTGGACGGCTGTATCCATAGATCTGTCTCTCCCTTGGAAGGGGGATGAACGAATAGGTTTGGATATTGAGCGGCCGGTTCAGTCGGATTACCGGATGTAACGACTGATTGAGAGGTGTGCGTCGAAAAAACGTGTGGCGGGTATCGCTCTCCGAAACAGTCTCAGCTCGGACTGTCGCGGAATCCCTTACTGCGGCGAGGTCGGGACGTCGATGTCGCCCGCGATGATGTCCTCACGAGCGGTCGCGACCTCGTCCGCGACGTCGTCGGGGACCTCCGAACCGATCTGGTCGCCGTACACGAGCGCGACGCCGTCCTGATCGAGGCCGAGTTCGATCGTGTCGCCGCCCTCGAAGTCGTCCTCGACGACCGATTCGATCGCGCCGTAGACGGCCGTGTCGACGCGCTTGACCATACTCGCGAGGATGACGTCCGCGTAGGATTCCTGGGTCAGGGACTGATCGCGGTCGACGCCGATCGCGAACCGCCCTTCCTCCTGTGCGGCCTGGAAGACGCCAGCGCCCGTATTTCCTGCGGCGTGGTAGACGATATCGGCTCCGTCGTTGTACATCGCCGTGGCCGCCTCTCGCCCGCCAGCGGGGTCGTTGAAGTCACCGACGTAGTTGGTGCTGACCTCGACGTCGCTGTTGCCAGCCTCCGCGCCAGCGACGAACCCTGCCTCGAACTTCCGGATCAGGTCGGACTCGACGCCGCCGACGAACCCGAGGCTCGTCGATTCGGTATCGGTCGACCCGGCCCCGGCCGAGAAGTCCTGCGTCGTGAGCAGGCTGGCCATCAGCCCCCCGAGGTACGAGCCCTCGTGCTCCGCGAACACGTAGTTGTCGACGTTCGGCGCGTCGACGACGGAGTCGACGAGCATGAAGTTCTGATCGGGGTACTCCTCGGCGTTCTCCGTGAGCGCGTCGGCCTGAAGGAATCCGATCGTACAAACCAGGTCGTAGTTCGGGTCCGTCGACTGCGCGAACTGCTGCTGGAACGTGCTGAACTCCGCGACCTCGTCGGGCTGGGCCTCGTTGAACGAGATCCCGAGTTCCTCTTCGGCCTGCAGGGCGCCCTGCTGGGCCTGGTCGTTGAACGACCCGTCTCCGAGACCGCCCGTCGCGTAGACCATTCCGATGTTCGCCGCCGGGTCGCCGCTGCCCGACTCGGTCGTCGTTTCGTCGGACCCGGAGTCGCCAGAGCTGTCGCCGCCGGAGTCTCCGGAGCTGTCGCCGGAATTGTCGCCGCCGTCACCATCGGACGGGCCGCCGCCAGTACAGCCAGCCAGTCCCGCGATTCCCGCCACCCCAGTCGCCTTCACGAATGTACGTCTATCCATAGCTGTGGACACCTATACAACAGTGGGTAGAGAGATGTGCATAAATTCGTCGCTTCTATCTCTGCACCCGCATTCCTTCGGGGAAAAAGTGGACAGCTATCCGATAGCGTATCACAAACTCCTTCGAGGGTGTGAGATCCGACGACAACCTAGCGATTCGAGATCCGACGACAGCCCAACGATCAGAGATCCGGCGGTCGATTAGGAATCTGCAGCGGCGACGGCGGCCGCGACGACGTCGGAGACCGCGGCGACGAACGCGTCGACCTCGTCGGCCTCGGCGTAGACGCGAACGTACGGCTCCGTCCCGGACGGGCGCACCAACGTCCACGACCCGTCGTCGAATTCGAGCCGAACGCCGTATTCCGTGTCCACGCTGGCCTCCGGGAACGACTCGGGAAGCGTCATCTCCAGTTCCGCCATCGCCTCGGTCTTCCGTTCGTCGGGGCAGTCGACGCTCACCTTCCGGTATGGGCGCTCCGTGACCGGCGCTCTGAGCCCGTCGAGCCCCTCGGCGGCGACGAGCCGCGTCAGCACGGCCGCGGAGGCGATGCCGTCGATCCAACCGCCGTGTTCGGGGTGGATGTGCTTCCAGGGCTCGGCGGCGAAGACGACGTCGCCGCCGTCTGCGCGTGCCGACGCGATTCCCTCGTGGAGGGCACCGAGACGGATGCGTTCGATCCGTCCGCCAGCGTCGCGAACGCGCTCGTCGATCCGTCCCGAGGCGTTGGGCGTCGTGACGACGACCGGATCCGAGACGCCGGACGCGCTCACGAAGTGAGACGCCAGAATGGCGACGACGGTGTCCTCGTGAACGACGTCGCCGTCGGCGTCGACGATCACGATCCGGTCGGCGTCGCCGTCGTGACCGATGCCGAAGTCGAACGCGCCGTCGGCGACGAACTCCCGCAGGTCCGCGAGCGTCTCGGGCGTCGGCTTCGACTCCCGGCCGGGGAAGTGGCCGTCGACCTGCCCGTTGAGCGTGACCACGCGCGCGCCGAGTTCGCGGAGGACCTGCGGCGTTCCGAGCGCGCCCATCCCGTTTCCCAGGTCGACCGCGACGTCGATTCCCGCGGCATCTTCTCCGAACGACTCTGCGTACTTGACGACGGCCGAGCGGTACGACGAGAGGACGTCGAGCGATTCCGAACCGCCCCAGGCGTCCCACTCGGTCGGCCCGCGCCCGGCTTCCACGCGGGCCTCGATCCGCTCCTCCCGCTCCCGGCCGTACTCCTCGCCGTCGACGAACACCTTGATCCCGTTGTCGGTCGGCGGGTTGTGCGAGGCGGTGAGCATCACGCCGTGTCGTCCCCGCGAGGCGAACGCGAGCGTCGGTGTCGGGACGACGCCCACGCGCCGGACGTCCGCGCCCGCGGACTCGATCCCCGCCTCGACCGCCGCCGCGAGCGCCGGTCCCGTCGTTCGGCCGTCTCGACCCACGACGACGTCCGGGTTCTCGGCGGTGTTCCGTCCCGTCGCGGCCTCCGTCTCGATCGATTCGACCGCATCAACGCCGACCGCGCGCCCGACTGCGAGGGCGAGTTCGGGCGTCACTCGCTCGCGCGCGGGTCCGCGAATCCCGGCGGTTCCGAAGAGTTCCATACCGTTTGTGGCCCCGCGAACGCCTATAAACTCACGCTTACGCGACAGCGACCGTGACGCCGACGGACGGTTACTCGGCGGCCCGTTCGAGACCCACGTCGAGGCCGCCTTCGAGACCTACACCGAGCCCGCCTTCGGGAGCGTGATCCGCGCGATCGATCCTCGGGGGTCGTTGTCGACGAAGCGTATCTCGCCGCCGGACTCGACGACGGACGCCCGCGCGATCCACAGTCCGAGCCCCTGCGAGTGAAAGAGCGGTTTCTCCTCGCCCTTTTCGACCACCTCGCGCTCGATCTCGGGGACGCCGGGGCCGTTGTCGGCGACGTCGAGATCGACGGTGTCATCGACCTCCGATCGGATCGACACCCACAGCCTCGGCGGGTTCGCGTCGTTGTGCTTGACGGCGTTCTCGAACAGTTCGTCGATGCCGTCGGCGAGTCGACTATGGGCGCTGACGAACTGCTCTTTCGGCACCTCGGTCTCGACGGCGACGTCCGGGTGTTCCGCCTGGAAGGCGGCGATGCGTTCTTCGAGAAGTGACGTCAGGTCGACGGTTCTGACGGAGCCGGGGCCGTCGAGAACGATATTGCGGAGGAGGTGTGACTTCTCGCTCAGTCGGACGAGTTCTTCGACGTGCGATTCGATGACTTCAGTCGCCGTGTCCACTTCGACGTCGTTTCCCTCCTTGAGGAGGTCGACGTAGCCCGTGACGACGTTACACGAGTTTCGCAGGTTGTGTCGAAGGATCCGATGAAGAATAGAGATCTGTTGTAGCGCGCGCTCTAACTGGCTGTTCTGTTCGGCCAACTCGGCCTCGCGACGGGAGATGAGGAGATACATCAGCACCGATGAGGCGGCGACGAACGCCCAACCCTTTCCGGTCTGCAACTGCGTATAGAGCGCTCGGTCAGCCACTAGAGCGGCTAACAGCCGGTCCGAAAAGGCGATCCAACCGCCGCTCACGACGGCGTAGATTAGCGTGATTCCGAGTGCCGACAAGATCCCAGACTCAGAGGGTCGATCGGCGAGAACCATAGGCTGTGTTCGGCGTTACGGATGATAAAACCGAGACATACCCGAAACCGGTGATCGAAGAGCGGAGACGTGAACAACCGCTACTATGACTCCGTTGAAATCCTCTTATGTAGACCTCATTGGTGGTGAAACAACCGTGCGGTAGACGGACAAATAGCTCACCTCCGAGTTAGGTCCCCTGAGGAGTTTATATTAAATGCTAGGCTCCCACTTTCATCTTCTTCACCGGGATAATAGTGAACGTGGTCTTGGTCCGTCAGAGTACTATTGTTCTTGTAGAGGCCATACTCTATGATGTACGGCTGCACTTCAGCTACGTCTTCTCGTACTGTTTGATCGTCCGGTTCAACATCAATACGTTCTGAAAACACTCGAGCTTCACGTCTGGAGGAGTTCTCATCACTCGCTAAAAACGTCACCTCGATCGTGTATTGACTCTCGGTATGGTTAAAGACGGTCAAAGAGAGCATCGAGGGATCGGAGAAAAGCCCTAAACACCCGGAAATCCCCGTGCAGAGAGGGACCGTTCCAAATACGAAGGCCCGCCTTCTCATAGCAGAACTGGATGGGACGATTACAAATATCTTTTTGATCAACTGAATTGTCCATTCCCTGTACTGAGCGATTGGAGGTGTTGAAAATTGTCCACGGACGAAGAGTTCAACAGGATCACTGCTATCGGAAAACGCGCGAAGAAAAGGGCAGAGCCGAAAGACGGAGAGAAGAGAGGAAAGGCGCTACCGCAATCGGGAGAGCACGAGAGCACCGATGACGAGCACACCGAGGGCACCGGCCGGTCCGTACAGAGTGAACGGCCGCTCCGGTGAGGAATCGTCGTCCCCGCCGTCGGATCCGGCGGACGCTCCGCCGTTCGATCCATCGCTGTCACCGGCACTGCCGTCACTGTCGCCGCTCGGTTCAGCACCCTCGCCGCTCGATGCGCCGCCGTTTCCGTCGGCGGTCGTCTCACCGTCAGCGCCGATGGCATCCGAGGGTCCGCCTGACTCCGGCGCAGACGAGTCATTCGAACCGGATCCTGCTGAATCGCCCGAACCGGATACCGATTCGCCATCGACACCCGAACCCGATCCGTCGGCCGCGATAACGCTGAGCGTGGGACGTTCGGTGTCCGCCACGGTGTAGGCGGATCCGTCCTCGTCACCCAAGACACGCGTGTTCACGTCGATTGCCGTTTCTCCGGGCGAGCCGCCGCGAAGGACGACCGTCACGATCGTGACCTCGCCGGTGTCGGCAGTGTCGGCGAGCGCGGCGCTCACGTCGACGCCGTCAGGTCGCTCGCTCACGTTTTCGAGGCTCGGATCACCGTGGATGGTCACCTCCTCGATGGTAGCCGCGTCCGGGTTCGAGAGCGTGATGCTCGCGTTGAGCGCGCCGACGCCCCCGTCGGCGTTCTCGACGATCACGTCGACCGTCGTGGTTTCGCCCGACTGGATGCCGTCGGCGGCTGGCGCTACCGCGATATCCGTGGTGTCGGCTGCGGCCGCGACGCTGACCGCGGCGGCGAGCAGCACGACGAGCGCGAGTGCGCACGCCGCGAAGTGACTGCGACGTCGGGTCGTGGTCGCGGCCATCGTCGATCAGGCCACCTCCTCGTAGTAGAGACTCTGGACGTCGAGGATATCGAACTCGCCGTCGTCGTTGAAGTCGAACGCGTCGGGCGAGCCTTGGACGACGCCGCTGTTGCGCTCGGCGAACAGGAGTTGGACGTCGAGTTCGTCGACGGTGCCGTCTCCGTTCACGTCCTCGTAGACGCCGTCGCCGTCGAGGTCCTGTGCGGGTTGTTCGGATCCGCCGACGACGAGTTCGGAGACGGTGAGCGACGCGCCGTTGGTCTCCGTGACGTCGTAGGCCTGTCCGGCCTCCGTGCCGAGGCTGGAGACGTCCAGCGCGAGAGCGGTCGTTCCGTCGGACTCGCCGTCGACGGTCACAGTCGCGATGGTGACCGCACCGGTGTCGTCGGTGTCTAGCAGCGCCACGTCGGCGCTCACCGAACTCCCATCGGCCGCTATTTGGACGTCCGAGAGCGTGCTCTCGTCGACTGAGACGTCCGTGATCGTCGCCGTCGTTTCATCGTCGACAGCGACGTTCAGACTGTACGCGCCGACGCCGCCGTCGACGTTCTCGACGACCACGTCGAACGTGGTCGAGCCGTTCACCGCGACGAGTTCGTCGGCGGGCGACAGCGACACCGCCGTCGACAGCTCTGGTTCCGGCTCGGCCGGTTCGCCGACCGTGACGGTCTCCGTCGCCGTGTCGGTCGCGCCGTCGTCGTCGGTGACCGTCAGTTCAACGTCGTAGTCGCCCGCGGCGGCGTAGGTGTTCGTGGTCGTCGGCGAGGAACCGGCCGCGTCGACCGTTCCGTCACCGTCGAGGTCCCACTCGTAGGAGACGATCGATCCGTCCGCGTCGCTGGATCCAGACGCGTCGAAGGTCACCGTCTCACCCGTTTCCGGATCGGCGGGTGAGAACCCGAACGACGCGGTGGGATCCTCGTTCGCTGGCGGTTGGACCGTCACGGTGAACGTGTCGGTCACGCTGTCGTCGTCGGTCGAGACCGTCACGTCGTGGTCGCCCTCGGAGAGGCCCGTGGTGTCGACGTCGAAGCTCACCTGCTGGCTCGCGTCGCCGTCGAGCGTGATCGACTGGTCGTCGACTTCGCTCCCGTCAACGTCGAGCGCGACAGTCTGCGTTCCGGACTCGTCGCCGGTGTTCTCGACGGTCGCCGTCACCGACGCGTCGTCACCCTGTTCGACCGGCGATTCGACGGTCAGTCCCGAGAGCTGGAAGCTCGCCGGATCGGGTTGCGGCGCTTCGCTGACAGAGACCGTCTCCGTCGTCGTGTCAGCGGCACCCTCGTCGTCGGTGACCGTCAGCTCGACCGTATAGTCACCGGCCGAGTCGTACGCGTGCGCGGTCGACGCTCCCGAGTCGGTCTCCCCGTCGCCGAAGTCCCACTGGTAGGAGGCAATCGAGCCGTCCGCGTCGCTGGACCCGGAGGCGTCGAAGCTCACCGACTCACCCACGTCGGGCGATTCGGGGCTCGCGGTGAACGACGCCGTCGGCGGTTCGTTCTCGACCGGTTCCGCGACGGTGATCGTCGTCGAATCGCTGTCGGCCGTCGAGCTCGAATCGCTCGGACTTAGCGCCGACCCGTCAACGCCGACGACGTAGTCACCGGGGTCGGCGTCTTCGGGGACGCTCACGGTGTACTCGACTGTGTAGCTCACGTTGACGCCGTCGTTGTCACCGGCGAGCCACGTCCACGTGCCGTCGCTGAACGCCACCGGACCGTCGGCCGACTGCGATTCGATCTCCCAGCCGTCCGGCATCGTCGACTGCAACTGCGGGGCGTTGAGTTCGGTGACGGTGAAACCGGTCGTGAAGGAGACCGTGTCACCGGGCGAAACCGTCGTGCTATCGGCCGACTGCTCGACCGATACGCTCGGCTGCGCCGCCACCGTGCCGATCGGTCCGAAGACCGAGAGGACGAGAGATAGCGCGACGAACGCCGCGATTGTCTGTCTGAGGTGTCTGTGTACTGTATCGTTCATCTGTCGTTGGAATTTCCTTGAGTTCGCTGGTGTCGTGAGGTCGGTCGTCGCTCGGTTCGCTGTCCACGGCGTCTCTCGGGCCGTTCGACCGGCCGGAGCGGCGATCGCTGAGCACGCTTTCGCGCGCTCGGCACGTGTCGGTTCTCGTGGTTACCCCCGAGCAGTGCCGATGACCGTCGCAGGCCATCCGTATCGTCCGTACGTGGGTCGGCTGTCGTTCCCAGTGTCGCGTCGCCGGTGCTCGCGGGGCCGACCACCGAGGTCGGGTGCGGGCACGCAGCGACGGCGGGTGCGGAGCTCTCAGTCATCGGCGGGCCTCGCTAGGAGCTCCCTCCCGATTCGATGATTTCGATGGCTCTGATCTCCGCGTTCTCGGCTGCGCCGTTCTCGAATTCGATGGTGAGCGTCCCGTCGCCGTCGTCAGTCGCGGTGAACTCTTCCATCGTCCCCGTCGCGTGACCAGCCTCGGCTACCGGGTCGTACTGCATCAGAACCTGCTCGTCCTCGATGGAGACGTTGAACTGCCGGTCGCCGGGATCGCTCGCTCCGGGGAACGAGTTGGCGAAGTAGAGCCGAACGTCGACGTCGGCTCCGGCGTCGACCGAGAACTCCCACGTGGAGTTCCCGTATCGCTCGCAGTCCCAGATGCCGTCGGGCGTGGACGAGGGGACGTCACCGCCGGGGGTGACCTCGTCGCCGCCGCAGTAGTTGTCGGCGCTGGTAGTCGCGACAGACGCGAGGTACGGCGAACTGGTGTCCGCCACGCCGGTCCAATCGGGACCGTCGTCGGTCGCGGAGACGGTCGTTCCCTCACCGGCGTTCACGCGGTGGAGAGTCTGAGCACTCGGCGGGTCGTCCGCCTCCTCGACCGTCACTTGGAACGACTCGGTCGCGGTACCGCCGGTGCCGTCGTCGGCAGTGACGTCGACCGTGTAGGTTCCAGCGTCACCGGACTCCGGAGCGATCGTCAGCTCTCCGTTCGAGAGGTTGACGAAGTCGGATCCGTTCACCGCGAGCAGGAGGGAGTCGCCGTCAGGATCGTCGGCGCTGATCGGGACGGTCACGGATTCGCCCTCGGTGACTGTTTGGTCGGCGATGGCGTCGATCGTCGGCGCGGCGTTGTCGTCACCGCTGTCGACCGCCGTGACCTCGATCGCGCTGACCTTCGCGTTGTCGTAGGTCGCCGCGAAGTCGAGGTTCAACTCGCCGTCGGTCACTTCGGTCGTGAACGACTCCTGGGTGGCCGTCAGCGGACCGACCTCGGCGAAGATGTCGTAGTCCGTGAGGACCTGCTCGCCCTCGATGCTGACGTTGAAGAGGCGATCGTTCTCGTTCGTGCCGTCCTCCGGACCGGTGGAGTCGGGTGAGTCACTGTCGGCGACGCCCTGGAAGATCTCGGCGAAGTGGAGCGTGACCTCGTACTCGCCGTTATCGACGGGGACGTCGTAGCTCAGCGGGGCCGAACCGGGCGCGCCGCCGTACCGCTCCGTCTGGTAGAGTTCGTCGTCCTGCGTCCCGTCGATCGCTTCCGTCGTGCTGTAGGTGCTCCCGCCGTCGAAGTTGGTGTCAGCTTGGTAGACGGTACCGTCCGAAGCCGTGTACTCGTCGCCGCCCGCGTTCACGGCGAAGGCGACGTCACCCGGCTGATCGGGGTCGCCGTCACCGGCGCTCTCGTCGTAGTGCAGGACGATCACGTTCGAGGCGAGTCCCATATCCCCGGAGGGGTCGCCCTGCGCGGCCACGAAGTAGTTGAAGCCCGCTTCGTCGTCATCGTCGGGCGCGTCGGTCAGCGTGACGGGAACCGACGCCTCGCCGTTCGAATCGAGCGTGACGGTGTCGTACTCGACGTCGAGGGCGTTGTTCGCCTCCAACTCCTCGATGTCGTAGCCACCGTCGGGGACGTTACTCAGCGCGAGTTCGGCCTCGACGCGCACGAGCGTGACCGTCTCTCCGGGTTCGCCGGTGACCGAGACGGTCTGACCCGCGTCGGAGACGGTCGCACCGCTGTGGTAGCCGTCGAGGATTCCGGCGTCGAGAGCGACGCCCTCGGCGTCGACGGTCGGCGCGGTCGCCTCGTCGTCGGTCACGACTGCCGTCGCACCGCCGTCGCTGCCGTCACCCATCAACTGCGTCGTCTGGGTGGTGCCGTCCTCGTAGGTGACAGTCACCGTCGAACGGGCGAGTTCGAGTCCGGAGACCGGTCCGGCCTCCTGGGAGCCGACCGTCGCACCCTTGATGCTGGTCGGGTCGTTGTCGGCCCAGAACGTCGCCGTCTCGCCGTTCTCGAAGTCGGCGAATTCGACGGTCATCACGTCGTAGCCGTCGTCGGCGTTCTGTCCGTTGTGCGGCTGTGAGAACGCCTCCGAACCGCCTTCGGCGGTCGTGATTCCGGTGCCGCCGTCGCTCGCGATATTGAGGCCTTCACCGGTCGGGTCGCCCGCAGTCCCCTGCGGATCGAACACCATATCCGGCAGCGTCGCCGTGCTCAGGTCGAACGAGACCGACGAGATGTTCTCTTCGCCGGTGTTCGTGACCTGGTAGGTGCCGCCGCCGTAGGTGGACGCGTCGACGTTACCGCTGTCGGGCGTGATCTCGACGAGCGAGGAGGCGATGGTGTCGCCGCCGTCCCCGTCGTCGCCACCGTCACCGACCGAGGCGTCGGTCGCCCAGAGGTTGATGAGGCTTTGAATCTCGGAATCGCCGATGGTCTGTCCGCCGGTGTTCGGAACCTCGGCGTCGGTCGACCACCAGTTGATCGCCTGCTGAATCTCCGCGTCTTCGATCTGCGAGTCGTTCTCGCCGCCCACCGCCACCGCTTCGGCGACGGTCATCTCCCCGCCGGTGCCGTCGCCGACGGCGACGATTTCGATCGCGTTGATCTGCGGGTTCTCCGCTTGGCCGTGCAGGAACTCGATGTCGATGGTGTCGTCCGAGGGCGTCACCTCGAAGGACTCCATCGCCGCGGTGTTGTCGCCGTACTCGGCGATGATGTCGAAGTCGGTGAGAACCTGCTCGTCCTCGATCGCGACGTCGAACACGCGGTCGCCGGGTTCGCTGGTGCCGGTGTAGCCGTCGTGGAAGTACAGCCGGACCTCGTAGGTTTCCCCCGACTGCGCCGGGAGGGTCCACAGCATCTCCGGTGACTCGACGGGATCGTACATCTCCGTCTCGAACACCGCTGTCGGGGTGTTCGACGGCACGGAGTCGTCCACGTCGCCGACCGTGTACGGCTGCGGACCGGCCACGTCGCCGCCCGCAGCGAGATACTCGCTCGTGTCGTCGGTGGCCGCCCAGACGGGGCCGTCATCGGTCGCGGCGACCTCGTCTCCGCCGGTGTTCAGCCGGTGGACGACCTCGCCGTCGGTCGGTCCATCGTCGGTCGGCTGCACCGTCACGTTCACCGCGTCGGTGTCGCTGTCCTGACCGTCCGAGACGCTCACCTCGAAGGTGAACGTCGTTTCCGAGTCGACGTCGGGCGCGGTGAACGGCACCTGCTCGCCGTCGCTCATGTCCAGCAGTCCGTCGGGGGTTCCGGCGGTCTGCGTCCACGTGTAGCCGAGCGCCCCGTCGTCGCCGTCGGGGTCGGTCGATCCCGAGGCGTCGAGCGTGACCTGTTGTCCCGCGTCGACGGTGGCGTCCGCGCCCGCGTCAGCCACCGGGGGCTGGTTCGCGGGCGGGTTCACGTACTCGACGTCGAGGTTCGTCCACGTGGCGTCGAACGTCGAACCGGCGTTGTAGGACGTCGAGATGACGCCCACCGCGGTGCCGGATCCGTCCGAACTGTCGAGCCACGATTCGGGGATCGTCGTCGAGCCGACGAACGTCTCCTCACCGTTCTCGGGCGTGTAGTACGCCTCGACGGTGTTGTTGCTCGGGTACACCGTCATTTCGAGGTCGGTGTCACTTCCGGGGCCCGCAACGGCTGAATCGTCGGGCTGTTCGACGGTCTGGAAGCCGCCGTCGGTTTCGCCGCCGAACTGGATGCCACCGGAACCGCCGTTGGCAGCCGTGATGAGCTTCAGGTAGTTGTCCTGATCGCCGTTTCCGATGTAGATCCCGACTCCCTGGAAGTCCGAGGGGTTCTCGGGCAGTCCGTTCACCGTCGTCGAGACCGTGAACGGTTCGTCGGGCGCGTCGAACCCGCGCTGGAACGCGAACTGCTGGTCGTCCTGCGTCGCGTCACCGGTCGGGACGTTCTCGACGGTGAGGACCTGCGCCGCGCCGCCGACGGTCATCTCGTCGGGGTCGTAGAGGCCCTGATAGTCGGTCTGGCCGTTCGTCATCAGGCCGGTCCAGCCCTGGCCGTTCTCACCGAAGAGTTGCGTCTCGGAGAGATCCATCTGGATCGGCAGCATCGTCGTGGTTCCGTCGTCGGGGTCCACGGCGAACGGATCGCTGGTGTCGGGCTGTCCGTCGTTGTCGTCGTCCGGATCGTTCAGGTTCGACGTGCCGTCGTCATCGAAGTCGGCGGGCGTCGAGGCCGCCGAACACGGATCCGATCCCGCGTCGATCTCGTCGGCGTTGTCGTAGCCGTCGCCGTCCTCGTCGAGCGACGCGTCGTCCGCACCCGTGCACTGTTCGCCGCCGGTGTCGCTACCGTCGTAGTCGTTCGGCTCGAACACCGTGAGGTCGCCGCGGGCGGTCCAGACGGTCCCCGGGAAGGGACCCTCATCGCCCTGTGCGGCGATGCCCAGCGCACTGATGTCGCTGAAGAAGTTGCTCTCCTGATCGGTGACGGCCGTCCCGCTGGCGTCGAGTTGGACGCGCTCGACCGAACTGGAGCCGACGACGACGAGCAGGTCACCCTCCATCGAGCCGCCGAAGTTCGAGGCGGTGTACTCGTCCATACCGCCGGTCCAACCGAACTCGTCGCCGATCGAGTTGTCCTCGGCGGGGCTCTGGTAGTCGCACTCGATCGGATTCACGAGAGACGCCGGAACGGGGCTGTTCGAGTCGTTGATGTCGAAGGCGACGTTCCCGTCGGCGTCGTAGATGTCAGCGCCCGTGGGGTTCGCTCGGATCGGCGCGGGGTGACCGCCGTACGATCCCTGGGTCGCGAGGTGTAGCTGGTCACCGGAGCCGCCACCGGTGTCGTTCGGCTCGTTCGTACAGATCCCGCTCGGCCCCTCGTCGACGGGTTGATCGCCCCAGCCGCCGTTCGGGCCGTTATCGATGACGTAGAGTTGGTCGTCAGCCGAGAGTACGAGGTCGTAGGGGTTCCGGTACCCCGGCGAGTAGACCTGCACCGGTCCGTCCTCGACCCACTTGGCCTGGTTGATGCCGTCGTTGCCACCGAACGGAAGGTCGTCACCGTCCGTGGCGTCGTCGTTCTGGATCGTCGGAATCGCGTACCAGAAGTCGAGGTTCGGATAGCTTCCGTCGTAGCTCTGGAGGGCTTTCGACTGGTAGTTCTGTTCGATCTGCGCCAAGTCGATTTCGAGCACCGCCGCGGAGAGCGCGTACTCCGAGGTGTGACCGAAGTTGTTGCTGGGCGCACCCTGGTTCGTGTGGCCGCCCTGGGCGACGTACAGCGTCTCGCCGTCGTCGCTCAGATCGAGTCCGTTCGTCGCGTGGTTCTCCTCGGAGCGCGGAAGCCCGAGCACCATCACGTCGTGGTCGACACCGTTCAGGGCGTCTCCGCTCCCCCAGTCGAACGTGAGGCGCGAAATCGAGCCCGAGTTGGTATCGGTGTCGTCGTCGTCCTCTCCGACGTCGATCTCCGGATCACTTGAGGAGACGTACACGACCGGTTCCGACGCGGTGCCACCGACTGTCAGACCCGTGATCTGGCGGTTGGTCTCACCGGGGGTGTAAGTCCCGAAGTCGTCGTGGTTGGGAATGTCCTGAATGACGTCGATCGACTCCTGGGATTCGACGCTGTAGGAGTTCTCGCCGTCGCGAGTGATATTCAGCGCGTACACGATCCCGCTCTGCTGGGCGACGTACAGCCGACCGTCGGGACCGAATTCGAGCGCCGTGAGCTGCCCCTGGTTGAACCCCTGGAGGTCGCTCTTGCCGAATCCGACTTCGGCCGTGCTCGTTCCCTCGCCGGACAGCGCCACCGACAGCGGCGAATTGCTGCCGGAGTGATCGACTTCCAGCGTACCGGAGTTCGCCTGCGCGTCATCGGGAGTAAACGTCACCGGAACGTCGGCGGACTCCCCGGGGGCGAGCGTCGTCTGTGAGGCCGATCCCGCGGAGAACGCGCTGTCGCCGGAGACCGAGACGTCGGTGATCGTGATGTCGGCGTCGCCGTCGCCGCCGAGGTTCGTCAGCGTGACTGTCTCGGTTTCTGAGTCGCCGACGACGACGCTACCGAAGTCGACGTCGGAGGGTCCGCCGAGCGTGTCGGGCTCGGGTTCGGAGTCGACGATCTCGATCGCGGAGATCTTCGCGTTGTCCTCCACGGTCGACAGATCGACGTCGATCTGGCCGTCATCGGGCGTCACCGTGAACGACTCCATCACGCCGACGTCGTGGCCGACCTCGGCGTGAATATCGTAGTCGTCGAGGACCTGACTGCCCTCAACGGCGACGTCGAAGGTGCGGAGACCGTCTTCAGTATGGAAGATCTCCGCGAAATAGAGGCGGACCTCGTACGTCTGTCCGCTCTGGATGCCGTCAGAGAACTCCCACTGCTGACCGCCGTACAGTTCCGACTGGAACACGCTGCTCGGCGTCCCTGAGGGGACGGACGAGTCCAGTGTGACCGAGTCACCGGTGTTGTACGTTGAGGAGGTTCCGGACACGTACTGGCCGTAATCGCCCGACCAGTCGGGACCGTCCGGCGCTGTCACCGTGCCGCCGCCCGCGTTGACGCGCGTGATCACCGTCTCGGCCGCAGTCGGACTGTCGTCCACCTGGGCCGTCGGATGCGTTCCGCCGGGCGCATCAGTGACGACTGATGCACCGGCGAGTCCCGCCATCGGCGAGGTGATCATAAAAATGGCCGCGGCTACGGCCAACACGCGTCTTGTTGTGTTGTTCGTCATATCGGTTCGATCTCGAAATTGGGTCTCTCTGGGTCGTCCATACGTATCATCCCGGCGACAGTTTCGGACGGCCGGGTCACTCAGACCTACCCCGATATCGACCGTGAGTATTAGTCCGATACGTCCAGAAAACCGGCCATTCAAGGCGTGTAGGCGTCGGATAACGGGTCTACAGAGCGAAGTCTCGTCGATCAGATCGAGAAATCCGAGACGATCCAGTAGCACAGGAGCGTCGCGCAGACCGCACCGCCGGTCGCCAGCACGACGCTCGGGAAGTTCGATCCCGGATAGAGCGAGATCGCGGCCGTCGTACAGAATCCAGACGCCAGAGCGGCCGACCAGACCTGCGGTTGGGACTGTGAGTCGTCACCACCGAGATAGGACTCCAACACCGTCGCACGGTTAGTGAGCCGGATGTCGAACCACCGCCGATCGACGGTGAGGAACCCCGCGTCGGTGAGTCTCGGGAGGTGGTTCTGGTGTAACGACGTATAGGCGCTCTTCCGCTGGCGATGGGTGACGGCGTCCGGGTCGATACCGTTTTCGTGCGCGGCGATACGGGTCGCCAGTTCTCCGATGTCGAGCGGTTCACCCGCTTCCCGCAGCACGCGAACGACGAGTCGACGACGGCGGTTGCTCAGCGCAGTGAAAATCACGTCCGCATCCGCGACCTGCGCGCGCCCCTGACGACTCGGCTCTCTGAACTCACCGGTGACCATCTCAGCGCAAATACACGGATTCTGTCCACATTGTAAGGTCTGATCTACGTAAGTGAATACAAGCATAGACCAATCGGATACAATCTATATCGCCGGTGTTCGGGGTCTATGGAGTGGTTAAGTTGACCTCGAGGGTCGCCGCAGTGATCCAAATAGACCATTAGCTCGAATCTCAGCGGCCGGTGCCCGGAATCCGAGAGCGGGAGTCGACATCCTCTTTCGACCAACGCGCGTAGCGTCGCGTGATGACCGACGAGCGAGTTCGAGCACACGTGTACGTCAGCGGAACCGTTCAAGGCGTTTACTACCGGGCGTCCACCCGCGATGCGGCCCGCGACCGCGACCTCGACGGATGGGTCCGAAACCTCGACGACGGGCGCGTCGAGGCGGTGTTCGAGGGCCCCGAACCGGCCGTCCAGGAGCTAATCGAGTGGTGTCAGTCGGGCAGTCCGGCCGCCTCGGTCGACGACGTCGAGGTGACGTACGACGAACCGGAGGGAGAGTCCGGCTTCAACGTTCGGTGGTGAGGCGATCGGCGGACGTCGCTCCGAGGGCCGTCAGCGAGCCACCGCCTCACTGGTCGTCCGGGTCGCGGACGAGCGAGTCGATACTGCCCGCGATCGCCTGCGCGAGGATTCGAGCCATCGCGGTGTCGGACGACCAGATCGCCGTCTCTTCGCCGGTCTTGCCTGAGGCGACAGTCGAAAGCAAGACGGCCCGGTCGTCGACGAGCAGCACGCGCCCCGTGTAATCCATCGTCTGCGATCCGCGAGGGGCTTCCACGGCAATTCCCCCGATCGACTCGAACCGCTCTCTGACCGTTCGGTCCTCGCTGATGACGTTGACGTCGACGCCGGCGTCCCGCCGCTCCGCGATCGCCGCCGCGATCTCGTCGGAGACGAACTCGGGAGCGGACGCCGCGAACAATAGCGTTTCTGTGGCTTGTCGGACCAGTTCGACGACGCGGCCGTGGACCGGTTCGCGCCCGCGGACCGTCCACACGTCGTCTCGCGTCTCCCGCTCGGTACGAGCGCGTCGCTGCGCTTTGAGGTACGAGAATGCCCGGTCGGCATCGGCTTGGAGATCCTCGGCGAGTCGGCGGCGGGCGGTGTCGAGACCCGTCGGTCGGTACCGCTTGGGCGTCGATTGCTGGAGTTCGACGAGCCCCCGGTCGAGGAGTTCCTCGGCCGCCCCGTACACCTGCGAGCGGGGGACGTCCGTCTCCTCGTGGATCTGCTTTGCAGTCCCGACCCCGAGTCGGTGCAGCGCGACGAACACCCGCGCGGCGTAGTTCGAGAGACCCAGACGCTCCAGCGACTCGACCGCGTCGTGTTCCGATGGGTCGTCGCGATCGAGGCTCACAGTTCTCCTCCGTCCCCCGACGTGCGTCCCGGTCGGGGGTTCGGGCCAGCGCTCTCGCCGCTTTCGACCGGCGGTTTCGACTCCGCTCGGGGCCCCATCGGCACCATCGGATCGTCGTTGGCGAAGCGGTCCCAGACGACGAGCGCGGAGGGGAGCACGAGCAGCGAGGCGAGGAACGAGTAGGTGATCGAGACCGCCGTCAACACGCCGAACTGGCCGAGTACCGAGAGGACCGCGAGGACGAGAACGCCGATTCCGAACGACGTCGTCGCCATACTCCCGAGGAGCGCCCCGCCGGTGCCGACGACGGTCCGCTGCAGCGCGGGCAGCAGGGCGCGCTGTCGACGCTCGTCGACGAAGCGGTGGACGACGTGGACCGAGTAGTCGATCCCGAGGCCGATCGTCAGCGAGAGGATCGTCGCCGTGAACGCGTTGAACGAGATGCCGAGCACGCGCATCGTCCCGGCGACGGCGGCGACGGCGACGACGATCGGCGCGAGGTTCGCGATACCGAGCGACGGGAGCCCCTCGAGGATCCAATAGATCGCGACGAGGAACACGACGGTCACACTCAGCGCGAGCGCGAGGCTCGTTATCGCGGAGTCGAAAATGAGATCCGACACCTCCTGGAAGACGACCGTGTTGCCCGTCGGCGTCGCCTCGTAGCGGAACCTGTCGGCGACCTCGTTCGCCGCCGCCGTGGCTTCGCTGTCGGAGGCGTCCGCGGACACCGTGTAGACCACGCGTGCGCTCCGGCGGTCGTCCGCGAGGTACTGCGACGCGCGGTCGCCCGAGGACGACGCCGCCAGTTCGCTGTAGATCGTCCCGAGATTGTCGTCGGGCACGCCGTTGTCGTTTCTGTCGTTCCGATCGACGAGCGCGGCGAACTCCGGATCCTGCTCGGCGTGATCCTGGATGATCGTCACGATACTCGTCGACTCCGCGCGACGGTTCCCGTCGGTGACGAACTCCGAGGGCGGGTCCTCGCCCGCGCGATGGATCCGTTCGAGGGCGTCGTCCTCTCCCATCCGCCCCTCGACGTATATGGTGACTGACCCTCCCTGTGTGCTGGTGAACCGGTCTTCGAGGAAGTTCAGCGTCCCGACGACGCCGTAGTCGCTCGGCGCGAACGGTTCCGGCAGCGTCTTCAGGAGCGGCGAGACCTCCTCCGGCGGGAGGAAGTCCTCCTGCGTGAACGAGGTGTCGACTCCGGTGGCGTAGCCCGCCGCGCCCACGCTGAACAACAGCGCGACGACGAGGACCACGACCGGAAGGTGCCGCGAGAGCGTGACCCCGACTGAGAGCACCTCACCGAGTACGGAGCCCTCCTCGCCGAGCGGGCGCTGGCTGAAGGTCGGGATCGGCCAGTCCTCTCGGCGACGGTCGAGCCACACCTTCGCCGCGGGGAGGAAGATACCGAAGATGAAGAACGTGAAGATGATTCCCACGCCCGCGACGATACCGAAATCGCGGATCGGCGGGAGGTCGGAGGCGAGGTTCGAGAGGAAACCGATCACCGTCGTTCCCGTGACGATGAAGAACGCCACGAGGAGCTGATCGGTCGTGGCCTGCATCGCCGCTTCGACGTCGAGACCGGTCGCCCTGTCCTCGCGGTAGCGGTTGATCGCGTGGATGCCGAAGTCGATCCCGACCGCCAGGAGAAGCGGCGGCACCGAGATCATAATTTGGTTGAACGGGATTCCGGCGAGGCCGAGGAAACCGAACGTCCAGATGACGGCCATCCCGAGCGAGGTGACGCCCAACAACAGATCCAGCAGATCGCGGTAGGCGATAACGAGGAAACCGACGATGAGCAGGACGGCGGCGGGCGTCACGATGAGCAGCGAGTCCGTTATCACGGTCCCGAACTCGTCGGCGATGATCCCGCTCCCGAAGACGGTGATGTCGGTGTCGAGTTCCGCGTCGATGATGCGCTGGGCGTCGTTCTGTATCGACGTGAGTGGACTCTCGCCGGACTGGCCGACCGACCCGCCGCCCGACCCGCCGGGGAGGTCGTGCCGGACGACGCCGATCGTCGCCGACGCCGACGCCGACCGGCGGTTAAAGTCGTTGCTCAATGTGCCCGTGAAACCGGGATTGTCGGCGTTCTGTCGGACCGCGCGGCTAATTTCGGTCTGCGGGGCACGTTCGAGAGCGGTGATCTGCCGTTCGAGCGTGGTCGCTCCCGGATCGATGCTCTGGGCGATGATCGCCGCTGAGGAGGACGTGCCGGAAACGTACATATCGTCGCGCTCCTGTAACGTCCGTTGGGCTCTGAGCATCGAGAGCATCGACTGCTTCGAGAGGACGTTGCGGTCCCGCTGGACGAGTTGGGTGCTCCCGGGACTCTCCGTGAACGGGGCGTCGAACTCGTTTTCGATCCGGTCGAGCGCGTTCGCCGCCGGGATGTCCTCGGCGAACTGTTGGGTCCCCGCCTCCGTCGAGACGTTGCCGAGGCCAGCGCCGAACACGACAGTAACGAGCAGGAACGCCAGCATCACTTTCTGCGGGCGGTTGACGATGTTGTCGTCCGCCCAGTCGACGAACCGCTGGAAGTCCAGACGCATCGGTCAGTCCCGTCGTCGATACAAGAGGAATCCGCCGATACCGACGACGAGGAGGCCGACGACGGCGATGGGGACGATCGGAAGCCCCTCCGAGGTGGTCTGTGTCACCTCGACGGGAACCTGATACGTGTTGGAGATGATGGTGTCGCCGCCATCATCGTCGTACTGGAAGTCCATCTTCACCGGGTACGTCTTCGCCGTCGCGCTACCGCCTGCACTGACCTGGAAGACGACCTCTCTGGACTCGCCCGGTTCTAAGCGCTCGATGTACGCCTCGTCGTCGGACGTCGAAAGCGGTGAGTCCGTGTAGATCTTCGCCGAGATATCTGAGACGGCGTACTCGCGCGTGTTCGTGACGGTCACGCTGAACTCGTCGCCGGACCCGGCCGCGAACGTCGCGTTCACGGGATCCACGTCGAACTCGGGCGTCTCGGGGGCGACGTCGACGCGCGTGGGGATCGAGTCGGATTCCCGCTGTCTGTTGTCCCCGTCGCGGTAGGTGACGCCGAGATCGAACTGTCTCGGACCCGCGCTCCCCGCGGTCGTCACTTCCACGTCGAAGGCGAAGTCCGCCGATTCACCGGGTGCGAGCGAGCCCACGGCGGCCGACGTCTCGATGGGCGTCACGGTCGGCCCGGGATCCTCGAAATTGACGACAGCGGCGTCGGCCGCGTTCGGGCCCGTGTTGGTGATCGTGCCGCTAAGCGTCCGCGTTTCACCGACTCGAAGCGAGCTTTCGACGTTCGTCACCGAGAAGGTCATCTCGGGGTGGGCCCGAAGGGGGACGGTGAGCGAGGGCGTCGATCCGGACGTGCCGTCGGGTTTCTCGTAGTCGACCTGTGCGTCCAGCGAGTAGTTACCCGCCCGAGCGGCGTCACCGATCCCGGTCTCGAACTCGAAGGTCCGGTTCTCACCCGACTCCCACGCGTCGACGAAGCGCGTGCTCGACTCACTCGATCCCAGGGTCACGTCGGGGTTCGACGACGAGAGCGTGAGGGTCGAATCGCGGGCGAGAGAGTCGCCGACGTTCCGCATCGTCACTTCGAGCGTTCCCTGCCCGTTCACGGTGGCCGTCGACTCGGTGTCGACGACGGAAAACCTGGGACCGGATTCGATCCGAACCGGGAGATGGATCGTCCGCTGTCGCTCGACGGCGTTGCCCGCGCCGTTATCGTACTCGTAGGTCAATCTGAGCGGGATGCGATACGTGCCGGGGCTGACGTCGGCGGGGACGTCCAACTGAAGCGAGAGGTCTGCCGGAACGCCGTCGGCCAGTGACTGTACGTACAGTTCGTCGGTTTCGACGTCGATCGGTCCACTGTCACGTGGCCGAACACGCACGTTCGTCGCGGTCCGTACCTCGTCGTCGGGACCGTCTGGGTCGTTCACGATCTGAAAGTCGAGACCGTTGACGCCACCCGGTTGGAGGGTGGCGTTGGGCGTGACCGTGCGAATGTCCGGATTCGAGGTCGTGTATCCAGCCACCGGAATTGCACTCAAGAGTAGCGATGCCACGAAAAATCCGACGATGAATTCACGTTTCATTGGGAGGGGCCCGCCCGTCGACCAGAGCCGAGAGCGCTCGGTCGGCGAGCTAAACTGCGGTCGTTACTCGGAAATCGGACCCGTAGTATATAAGGTATTGTAAATTTCTACAAACAGAATCGACGTTCCCGCCCGGTTTGCAAGGCGGAAGGCTGACGGGAGATCTACGTTACATACCCGTAACCCGGTATCACCGATGTCCGGAAAACGATATATCAGTTCGTTCCGTAATCAACTAACGAGATGATACCAGATATCTCCACGACGGTACTGCAACTGGACGCCGGATCCGCCGGAATCGCGTTCCTCCTCGGACGCGTGCTCTTCGGCGTCGTCCTGGCGTTTATGGGACTGAACCACTTTATGAACGTCGACGGAATGGCGGGCTACGCCGAGGCGAAGGGGATCCCCGCCGGTCGGTTCTCGGTCCTGTTCAGCGGCGGAATGCTGCTGTTCGGCGGACTCGGAATCGCGCTCGGCGTCTATCCCGCGCTCGCGGCCGGAGCGATCGCGCTGTTCCTCGTCGCCTCGACGCCGACGATGCACGATTTCTGGGCGGTCCCCGAGGATCAGCAGCAGGCGGAGATGACGAACTTCCTGAAGAACGTCGCGCTGCTGGGCGGCGCGCTGGTGTTCCTCGCGCTGTCGGGGACCGCGTGGCCCTACGCCATCGGCATCGGTCTCTAGGCGGGCAGCGAATCGACTGCGAGCGGGTTTTTTCGTGACGTCTTCCGTAAGTATCGGGACGTTTAACCCGGCGTCTCTCCCCCGTAGGGATATGAAAGCGACCGCGAAGGCGCACCCGATTCAGGGACTGATCAAGTACCACGGGATGCGCGACGAAGACCTTCGCCTCCCGTACCACGACAGCATCAGCGTTTGCACCGCACCAAGTCACACGAAGACGACCGTCGAATTCCGACCCGACGGGGCGGAGGACGTCTACCGGATCGGCGGCGATCCGGTCGAGGGTCGCGGCGCAGAGCGCATCGCAGACGTCGTCGACTACGTCCGCGAACTCGCGGGTATCGATCACGCCGTTCGGCTCGAATCGGAGAACTCCTTCCCCTCGAACATCGGCTTCGGGTCGTCATCTTCCGGGTTCGCCGCCGCGGCGATGGCGCTCGCGGCGGCCGCCGATCTCGGAATGACCCGACCGGAGGTTTCGACGATCGCCCGACGCGGCTCTTCGTCTGCCGCACGCGCGGTGACCGGGGCCTTCTCGCACCTCTACTCCGGGATGAACGACGAGGACTGCCGATCGAAGCGCATCGAAACCGACCTCGAAGACGACCTGCGAATCGTGGCTGCGCACGTGCCCGCCTACAAAGAGACCGAGGAGGCGCACCGGGAGGCGGCCGCGAGCCATATGTTCCAAGCGCGGATGGCGCACGTCCACCACCAGATCGACGAGATGCGCGACGCCCTCTTCGAGGCCGACTTCGGCCGAGCGTTCGAGTTGGCCGAGCACGACTCGCTGTCGCTGACGGCGACGACGATGACCGGCCCCGCGGGGTGGGTCTACTGGCAACCGGACACGATCGCCGTGTTCAACGCCGTCCGGAAGCTTCGCGAGCAGGACGACGTCCCGGTGTACTTCTCGACGGACACCGGCGCGAGCGTCTACGTGAACACGACCGCTGACTATGTCAACACCGTCGAATCCGCCGTTGCGGACGTCGGCGTCGACACTGACGTGTGGGAGGTCGGTGGCCCCGCGGAGATCCTTCCGGATTCTGCAGCGCTGTTCTAGAAGAGGATGCGGCCTGTTTTATAAGATAAATTTTCTATCTATCTAATATCCATATTTTTGCTATTTTCAAAGTAATGGATGATCTCTTAGACACCGATTAATTGCCGATATATCCGGTTTTGGGCTGATATCAATTATAGATAATTTCTTATGATGATTTTCATCTATATATTTCTTATTTATATTTTTTATACAATATAATATTCATCAAGGAATCACTAATAACATTAGTACATATGTTATTTTCACCCTCAAACCCGCACCGTCAGGCAATCGTCACCGCTCGGGACGGAGTCGATTCGCACAACGATTATGTGGGTCGCCTGTCCAGGGGACGTATGGCAGATGACAGCTGGCAGACGGACGATCCGAACCTGGAACTCGGTCTCGAACGCGTGATGGAACTGGAAATCGAGGTCGAATCGCCGATCGAAATCGGCGAGACCGGCGACGGTCAGCGTCGGATTATTCCGATTCTCGGGGGAACCGTTTCGGGACGAGTCGAGGGCACCGTCCTCGATGCGGGTGCGGACTACCAACTCTACCGTGAACGACGGCCGACCGAGCTCGTCGCCAAGTACGCCTTCGAGACGACCGACGGCGACCGCGTCTACGTCGAAAATGAGGGAATGCGACTGGCGGACCTCGAGACGAGCAAACGACTGCGAGACGGCAAACCCGTCGATCCCGAAGACGTCTACTTCTGCTCGGTCCCACAGTTCGAGACTGCCGCCTCGGACCTCCAGTGGCTGACTGAGAGCGTCTTCGTCGCGTCGGGGACCCGGCAACCGAACGGCGTCCGGTTGGCGGTGTATCGAGTGGCCTGATCACGGCGGGCACCGATTCACGACCACGGAGCTTCACACCCGATCAGTACACACCCGAGACAGACGGCACAGTTCCAGAGAAGGGAAGTTCGAGAGAAGCGAACAGAAAGACTAAGATAGTGAATTCACGTGTGTACCGTATGGACGGGAACAGCACGGAACCGAACACACCGGTGAAAACGGCACAGACGACGTTCCGGATCGTCGAGACGCTCAAATCGCTCGATGGAGCGACGGTCACCGAACTTTCGGGACATCTCGCCATCCCGAAGAGCAGCGCACACAACTACCTCAGAACGCTCGAACACGAGGGGTACGTCATCGAATCTGACGGGGTGTACGAGGTCGGCCTTCGGTTCCTCGATCTCGGCGGATACGCGCGGTCGCGGGACCGTCTCTACACCGTGGCGACGCCGGAAATGAAGCGTCTCGCGGAGACGACCGGCGAGTACGCCAACCTCCTCGTCGAAGAACACGGTCGAGGCGTGTTTCTGGCGCGCGAGCGCGGCGAACACGCCGTCAGCCTCGATTCCTACACCGGACAGTCCGTCCGACTCCACACCACGGCCCTCGGTAAGACCGTCCTCGCGTTCCTCCCTCGCGATCGTGTCGAGGCGATCATCGACCGTCACGGCCTCCCGGCGAAAACGGAGCACACGATCACTGACAGGGACGAACTGTTCGAGGCACTTGCGGACATCCGACAGCGCGAGCGGGCCTACGACAGAGAGGAGCGGATCAAGGGACTCAACTGCGTCGCGGTTCCGATCCTGAGCGGTGACGATATCACCGGCGCGTTGAGCGTCTCGGGTCCGGTCAGCCGAATGGACGAGGAGCGAATCGACGAAGAGATTCTCCCTGAACTCCGTCGCGCGGCCAACATCATCGAACTTAATCAGACGCATTCGTAGTCCCTCGTCCAGAATTCACCGTGCGGGAACAGATATTCGTAATATTCGAATACTATATCGATGCAGAGGGCGTATCGTAGTCCCACTTTGACCGGGGTGCAGTTACGCCGGTACCTCCTGAAAAATCCACACAGTTAGTTCGGATAATACGAACAGTGAAACAGCTTCACCGAATCACAACTGTCCCATTCCCGAGGGCTACTTGTCCGTTCGTAAATGAAGAACACCGGATCCACCGCTTCTTTCGTGACTCGACCTCACGAACCGGATCAAACCACGCGGTTCCACGGGGTTCCGCCGCTCGTCAGTCGATCGATGTTCGTCGCCACGAGCTCCGCGATGCGATCACCGTAGGAGTCCGCCTGTGCCGCCGCGTGGGGTGTGACGACGACGTTCTCCATCTCCCAGAAGGGGGCGTCCTCGGGGAGCGGTTCGTCGTAGAAGACGTCCAAGGCGGCCCCGGCGATCTCGTCCGTTTCCAACGCCTCGATGAGGTCGTCCTCGGCAACGATCTCCCCGCGGCTGACGTTGACGAGGTAGGCGTCGTCCCGCATCGCCTCGAAGACCGATCGATCGACGAGTCCGCGGGTGGCCTCGTTCAGTGGCGTCGTGAGCACGACGAAGCGCGCGTCGGCGACGGCGGTTTCGATCTGTGCGGGGTCGTAAACGCGACCGAGCCCCAGCCCCGAAACCGGCCGGATGTCGACGCCGTCGACGTCCATCCCAAGCACACCGAGTCGGGTGGCCGCGCTCCCGCCGAGTTCGCCCAGACCGACGACGCACGCCGAGGACTTCCCCACCTCGAAGGGGCGCTGCCAGGGGAGTCGTTCCCACTCGCGGTCGTGCTGTTGATCGCGGAACCGGTGCAGTCCCTTCGCGAGCGTCAGAACGAACCCCGTGACCGTCTCGGCGACGAGATCACCCGCGACGCCGGTGCTGTTGGTCATCACGACGTCGGCGTCGCGGTAGGCGTCCAGCGGGAAGTCCTCGTAGCCAGAGCGGACGTTGTGCACCCACTCGACGCCGTCGAGGAACTCGTCGTGGTGAAACAGCGTCACGATGCCGTCGTACTCGGCCGCCTCCCCGACCGTACACAGCTCGAACTCGCAGTCGAGGCCGTCCCAGCCGTCGAGTTGCTCTCGGAGGTATTCCGGCGGAACCGGATGCGTGCCCCACTCGTGAATCCCGACGCGTCCGATCGGTCGATTCTGTGCCATATCCGACACACAGCGCGGGGGAAAATAGTTCCTCGGGTCCGACTCGTAAGCGGTTCGAGTCCGATTCACGACGGGCCGGGTCCGACCCGCAAGCGGTACGCCACCGGCTTCGCCAGTTCGGTATCGAGGCCGCTCAGCGGTTGAGTGTGTGGATGGCCTGCCCCTGCGCGTTCTCGGCGGCCTCCATCACGGCCTCCGCGAGCGTGGGGTGCGTGTGAATCGTGCCAGCGACGTCTTCGAGCGTCGCGCTCATCTCGACCGCGAGCGCGACTTCGGCGACGAGTTCCGACGCGTTCGGTCCGACGAGCTGACCGCCGAGGACGATTCCGCTCTCTTCGTCGGCGACGATTCGGACGAAGCCCTCTGACTCGCCCATCGAGAGCGCGCGCCCGCTGGCTCGCAGCGGCATCTCGCCGACGACCGGCTCGAAGCCGAACTCGTCGGCCTCGCGCTCCGTCAGCCCGACCGTTGCGACCTCAGGATCGGTGAACACGGCCGCGGGAATCGCCTGCTGATCGAGCGCGGAGGGTTCGCCCGCTGCGACCTCGGCCGCGACGATTCCCTCGGCGCTGGCCTTGTGCGCCAGCATCGGCTCGCCCGCGACGTCCCCGACTGCGAAGATGTTCTCGATGTCGGTCCGCGCGCGGTCGTCGGTGGCGAGGAAGCCGTTCTCGTCGGGTTCGAGGCCGATAGATTCGACTTCGAGCGTGTCCGTGACGGGCTGGCGGCCGACCGCCACGAGGACCGCCTCGCCCTCGTATTCGGACTCTTCGCCGTCTTCGGTCTCGGTCGCGACGACGACGCCGTCTCCGGACTCCTCCCAGCCGGTCGCGCCCTCGCCGAAGTGGAACTCGATTCCGAGATCCTCCGCGCGCGAGCGGATAGTCCGTTGGATATCGGACTCGTAGTTCGGCAGCACGTCGTCGAGCATTTCGACGACGGTCACGTCGGTTCCGAGCTTCGCGAGCATCGTGGACAGCTCCATCCCGATGTAGCCCGCGCCGACGACGACGAGGCTGTCCGGCAGCGACTCCATATTCAGGAGATCCTGCGAGGAGAGTACCGGTTCGTCGGCGAACTCGAAGCCGGGGATCTGGATCGGCCGCGAGCCCGTCGCGACGATCGCGTGCTCGAACTCGACTGTCTCCATTCCCTGCCCCTCGCCGCCGTGGGCGATGCGTGCGGTGTGCTCGTCCTCGAACGCCGCGGTACCCTCCAAGAGGGAGACGCCGTTGGCCTTACAGAGCTTCTCGACGCCGCCGGTCAACTGATCGACGACGCCCGATTTCCACTGCTGCATCTGACTGATATCGACTGCGGGATCGGCGTGAATGCCCAACTCCTCGGCGTTGCTCGCGTCGTGAACGACGTCCGCGCCGTGGATGAACGCCTTCGAGGGGATACAACCCCGGTTGAGGCAGGCTCCCCCGTAGGCGTCCTTCTCGACGAGCGTCGTGTCCAGTCCAAGCTGTGCCCCGCGAATCGCAGCCACGTAGCCGCCCGGCCCAGCACCGATCACCAAGAGATCGGTCGCCGTGGCGATGTCGCCCATTACCATACCGAGTCACTCACGCTCCCGGTTCAAAAAGTCATCCGTCCGCGTCGATGGTACTGTTCTGCGCTTACTCCAGCAGCAGCCGCGAGGGCTCGACGAGCAACTCCTTCACGCGGTTGGAGAACTGCGCGGCGTCGGCACCGTCGACGAGGCGGTGATCCACCGACATCGAAAAGCGCATCGTCTTTCGAGCCAGGACCTCGCTGTCGACGACCCACGGGCGCTCCTTGATCGGTCCCATCGCGAAGATGGCCGCCTCGGGGTGGTTGATGATCGGCGAGGAGAACTCGCCGCCGATCACGCCGATGTTCGTGATCGTGAACGTGCCGCCCTGCATCTCCTCGGGCTTGATTTTCCGATTTCGCGCGCGGTCGGCGAGATCCTGAATCTCGTCCGCGAGCTGTTTGAGCCCCTTCTGATCGGCGTTTTTCACAACCGGGACCATCAGCCCCGCGTCGGTCGCGACCGCGATACCGATGTTGTACTCGTCGTGGAGGACGATCTCCTCGTTCTCCTCGTCGAGACTGGAGTTGAGATACGGGAACTCCTCCAGCGCCGTCGTGACAGCTTTCACGACGAGCGGGAGGTAGGTGAGTTTCACGCCCTCCTCCTCCGCAATTTCGGCGAGCTCTCTCCGCAACTCCACCAGTTCGGTCGCGTCGAACTCGTCGTGATGCGAGACGTGCGGCGCAGTGTACTTCGACTGCGCCATCTGCTCGCCGATCGTCCGCCGGACGCCCCGGTAGGGGACGCGCTCGCCGGGGCGATCCGCCAGGTCGCCTTCGCCAGCAGCAGTTGCCTCGCTGGCTTCGCCGCCAGTCGAATCCGCAGACGCAGAAGTAGAGGCGGGTTCGGCCGACGCGTCGACTTCCGAGGCCGTTTCCGCGGCGGCAGCGCCGCCCTCGGCGAACCGCTGAACGTCCTCGGGCGTCACGAACGGTTCGCCCTCGCGCTCCTCGCTGGCGGGGACCGCGTCGAGGTCGACGCCGAGTTCCTCGGCGAGTCGCCGCGTCGCGGGCATCGCGAGCGTGCGATCGCGCGCGGCAGTGCCGTTCTCGACTGCGGTCGTCGCCGTCGCCGCGGTGGCGGTCGCATCCGATCCACCTGCGGGTGACTCCGCCGCGTCCGGCTCTCCTTCTGTCACCCCGCCCGCGTGCGCCTCGACGTCGGCGTCGGTCACGCGACCACCGGGGCCGGTTCCCTCGACTGCGCCGATGTCGACGCCCAGTTCGCGCGCGAGCTTCCTAGTGCTCGGCGGCGCGAACACGCGGCCCGACGGGACGGCCGCCTCGCCTTCTCCGGCCGCAGCGCCCGAATCGGCGTCCGCCGTCGAATCCGCAGCCGACTCCCCGGGGTCGGCCGCCGTGGACGCGTCGTCCGTGTCGGATGCGGCGGCTGACTCGTCTTCGGGAGTCGACGCGGCGGGTTCGCCTGCCGCCCCGTCGTCGGCGACGTCGAACGTCACGATGACCTCGTCGACGGGGACGATCGCGCCCTCGTCGTAGTGAAGCTTCGCGATGGTTCCCTCCTGGGGGCTGGGAATCTCTACGAGCGCTTTGTCGGTCTCGACTTCCGCGATGACCTGATCTTCGACGACCGACTCTCCCTCTTCGACGAGCCACGAGACGAGTTCGCCCTCCGCGATCCCCTCGCCGAGGTCCGGCAACTCGAACGTTCGTTCTACCATACCGGTCGGTCGACGCACAACCCTTTCAGTATTTCCCTGCGCGTCTCGCGCGAAACAATCAGTCAGCAGTCAGTTCGTGTTGGAAGTCGAAAAACACAGACCGGCAGTCGATCGGAACGGGTCGACCGACGTCCGAACGGGACGACAGACGTCAAAACGGGGCGAATGACGTCAAAACGGGGCGACAGACGTCAAAACGGGGCGACGGGTCACGGAAACGAAGAGCGAGTCAGTCCGCGAGCGCCGCTTCGATGCCGTCGAGGATCCGCGGCGGGTGGGGGAAGTAGAAGTCTTCCATCGACAGCAGCGGGACCGGCGTGTCGAACCCGGTCACGCGCTCGATCGGTGATTCGAGATACATCAGCGCCTCGTCGTTGATGCGGGCGACGATCTCGCTGCCGACACCCAGGGTTCGCGGCCCCTCGTGGACGACGACGCAGCGCCCGGTCTTTTTCACCGACTCGACGACTGTCTCGGTGTCGAGCGGCGAGATCGTCCGCAGGTCGATCACCTCGGCGTCGACGTCGCCGTCGTCGACCGCATCGAGCGTCGGCGGCATCATCGCGCCCCAGGCGACGACCGTGAGGTCCTCGCCCTCGCGGCGGACGGCGGCCTCGCCGATCGGGACCTCGTATTCGCCCTCGGGGACTTCTTCTCTGATCGAGCGGTAGATCCGCTTCGGCTCCATAAACAGCACCGGATCCGGGTCGCGGATCGCCGCCGTGAGCAGACCCTTCGTGTCCGCAGGCGTGCTCGGGACGACGACCTGAAGTCCGGGAAGGTGGCCGTACGCCCCCTCCAAACTCTCGGAGTGATGTTCCAGCGCCCGGACGCCCGCCCCGTAGGGCATCCGCACGACCATCGGCGCGGTCAGTTCGCCGCGAGTGCGCCAGCGGATCCGACTCGCGTTCGTGACGAGCTGGTCAAACGCCGGGGGCAGAAAGCCCGAGAACTGGATCTCCGCGACCGGCCGGTAGCCGTACATCGCCATTCCGGTCGCGCCGCCGACGATCGCGATTTCGGAGAGCGGGGTATCGACGACGCGCTCGCTCCCGAACTCCTCGAGGAGCTCGTCGGTCGCGCGGAAGACCCCGCCGCTCTCGGCGACGTCCTCGCCGAAGACGACGACGCGGTCGTCCCGATCCATCTCCTCGTGCAGTGCGTCGTTGACCGCCTCTACGATAGTTGCCTGCATTGTTATCCCTTGGGCCGCTGTTCGATGAAGTCGTACATCTCGGGGCGTCGTTCGAGGAGCTCCTCGAACTCGTCCAGTTGACGCGCCAGTTCCGGTGGGAGCTCGTCGTAGACGTGCGTGAACATCTCCGCGACGGCCCGTTCTTCCATCGCGTTCGCCGCCGCGAGCGCCTCGTCGAACTCGGCGTCGATCTCCTCGACGATCGCGTCGTGGTCGATTTCGGACCACAGCCCTTCGGATTTCAGGAACTCGCGGTAGCGCTCGATCGGGTCGTGTTCCTCCCAGTGGTCGACTTCCTCGTCGGTGCGGTAGCGGGTCGGGTCGTCGCTCGTCGTGTGCGCGTCGAGCCGGTAGGTGACCGATTCGACGAAGACGGGCTCGCCCTCCAACACTTTCTCTCGCGCGCTCGAAACGGCGTCGTAGACGGCGAGGACGTCCTGTCCGTCGACGCGGATCGCGTCGATACCGTACGCCAGCGCCTTCTGGGCGATCGTGTTCGCGCCGGATTGCTTCTCATACGGCATCGAGATCGCGTACTGGTTGTTCTGACAGTAAAACAGCGCCGGGAGGCCGACGGAGCTCGCGAGGTTGATCCCCTCGTGCGCCGCGCCGGTGCTCGTCGCGCCGTCGCCGAGGTAGGCGGTCGCGATCGCGTCGGCGTCGTCGAGGTGCATCCCCCACGCGATGCCCGAGACGAGCGGGAGGTGCGAGCCGATCGAGATCGCGATCTGGGCGTTGACCTTCGCGAAGGCCTCTTGGCCCTCCTCGATTCCGCGCCAAAAGAGGATCATATCCTTCATCGACGCGCCGCGCATAAACATCGGCGTCCACGCGCGGCCGACGTACAGCCAGTCGTCGGGAGAGAGCGTGAACGCGCTCCCGATGATACTCGCTTCTTGACCGCGGGTGGAACCGAACGTTCCGAGTTCGCCCCGCCGCTGGATGTTCACCATTCGCCGGGAGAACACCCGATCCGTCACCATCCACCGATACAGGTCCAAGAGCTCCTCGTCGTCGAGGTCCGGGATCGCCTCGTCGTCGTACGATCCGTCGGGCGAGACGATCTGGTGGGTGGGGACCTCCAGATCGCTCTGGGAAAGGTACCGCACCTCGCCACCGCCGTCGTCGCCGACAGCCGGAGGTGCTCGTATGTCTGATGCTCTATCGCTCATTCGACGACGCAGGTTTGTTCCGGCCCGGTAATAAATTGGTTGGTAGGATTTCGTAGTCGGTTTTCAGCGGTCCCGGTGACGGGGCTAAAGCAAGAAAGTATAAGAGTTTGGACGAGTTCGAGGTAGGTACTGATACCGATGGAAATCACAGACATATCCGCGAACGTGTATAACGTTCCTGTCACTCTACCACTCGCAGAAACCGCGCACGACCGCCCAGTAGTTCTCGCAGTAGTTGAGACCGATGAAGGCATCGCAGGGTACGGAGAAACTGGATACCTGAACCCCCAAGCGACTGCAGACTTCATCGAGCGCGAAATCGCCGAGGAGATTATCGGGATGAATCCCTTGGAGACGGAACGGGTCTGGGAGAAACTATATCAAAATCTGAACCCGCGTGCCCAGACCGGCGTTTGGAGCACCGGCGTGAGCGCGATCGACATCGCACTCTGGGACATCAAAGGAAAGCAGTATGACGAGCCCGTGTGGCGACTGCTTGGCGGCGCGCGATCCGAGGTCCCCGCGTATATCACGTTCGGATTTCCCGAGTACGATATCGACCAACTTCGAACGCTCGCCGAGAATCTCGTCGCCGACGGAAACACGCGTCTGAAGATGGTTGTCGGTGGAAATGAGGATTCCACGCCAGTTGTGGATGCCAAGCGCGTTCGAGCAGTCCGGGAAGTGGTTGGCAGTGATGTTGAGTTGATGATAGACGCCAACTACCAGTACTCGGTTGAGGAGGCCATCGAACTTTGTAACCGGGTCGAAGACCAGCACATCTCTTGGTTCGAAGAGCCAGTGTATGGAAACGACGTTGAATTGCTATCGTCGCTACGGGAGCGCACGAGAATACCGATTGCCGCCGGACAGAACGAGGGGCACGCGTTCAGACACCGTGACTTGATCCAGCACGATGCGATCGACATCAGCCAGCCGAACGTCTGCTTCGTCGGTGGATTTACCGAAGGACTGCGTGTCGCGTCGATGGCGCAGGCGAACCACTTACGAATCGCGAACGGAGGCGGGTGGCCGTTCCAGAATATGCATCTCCAAGCGGGTGTTGCTAACGGTTCTCGAGTCGAGTTCCACTTCTCGATTTGGGAGGCAAACAAAGAGATGTATGAGACCGTTCCGGAACCGGAGAATGGGACGATTTCGTTGTCCGAGGATCCCGGCCTCGGTCTAGAACCGGACTGGGACGCGCTCTCGGCCGTCGAACAGTAACAGACGTTCTGGTGCTTTCATTTGTGGCCGCCAGAATCGAAAATTAGTAGCAATAGGTATATATAATGGAAATCCTTCTGGGATTAGTACAGTATGAGAAGCAATGCCGATAGCTTCGAGAGTGGGTTGTCTCGCCGATCGTATCTCAAAGGTGCAGCCGCAACGGGTGTCGGGATCTCCTTGAGTGGCTGTATCGGGAGCCTCACTGGTGGCGGCGAGGAGTTCCCAAGCGATCAACTCCGCGGGATCATCTCCTGGGGACAAGGCGGCGGGAGCGACATTTACACGCGACAGGTATGGTCAGAGATCGCCGAGTCCTACGACGTCTCGGTTGCCTTCGAAAACATCACCGGTGCTGGCGGAATGCGCGGTATCCGATCGATTTACGACGCTGAACCCGACGGATACACGGTCGGAATCTACAACTCGCCGTTCGTTGTCAAGATGCTCATCCAAGAGCCAGACTTCGAGCTCACCGAGTTCGAGTACATCGGAACGTTCACCGCCAGCTCTTGGGTCACCATCGCAAACCCCGACCTCGGAATCGAGTCGTTTGACGATCTGGTGGAACGGTATCAGAACGGAGATCTGACTTCGGTCGCGGGACAACAGCCGGGGAGCCCCCAGCACGTGCTGTGGAACGTTCTAAAGAACAACTCGGACTTTGACATTTCTTGGGAGGATTACGTCGCATACGACGGATCTGGCCCGATTTCACAGGCCATCGCAGCGGACGAAGTCCCTGTTGGGATCGTAACTGAGACGGCCGCCCAGAGTATCGTTGACTCGGGGAACGCTGAAGTGATCGCGTCGCTCTCCAGTTCCGGTAGCAGCGTGTTCCCGGACCTCCAGCCAATCACCGACCTTGGGTACCCCAACATCGACTTCATTGGCGAGTTCTTCCGCGCGTTCATCGCCCCGCCAGAGACACCCTCTGACCGGATCGAGACCCACAACGAGGCGCTGCAGGACGCGATTGAGAGCCTCGAATCGTGGTCCGAGGAGACGGGCAACCCCCTGAGCTACATGGCTGGACCCGAGGAGACGCTGAGCCGAGTCGAACAATCCTACGAAGAAATCCCGAACGCGATCGATATCGAAGCGCTCCAATAGGCCACACAGATTTCTATGGCTGTCACTGATTTCGTTCCAAATGAAGTACGGACGCGGTTCACGCTGAGACACGTGCTCGTGGGTTCGATGATTGTCGTCGGCGGGTTGATGTTAGTCGGATCGTTCTCCTTTGTGCGGGAGGCGTACCTGTTCCCGCGCTTCGCTGCGATCGTTACGATCATCGGATCGGTCCTCCTGCTCGTGCAAAACTACCTCCCCGAGCGTCTCAATCGAGCGATTTCCAGTTCAGTTGACGTGTTCGGCGAAACGGAAAAAGAACTGAGCGAAAGCGTTGGGTCAGACCGGGAGGAATCCGCAGACGAAGCGTCCTCCGACACCGGTCAGACCGCACCAACTCAGTTTATGACGCTTCTGCTGTTGGGCTTCGCGCTGTGCTCGTATCTCGTTGGCATGCTCTGGACGATCCCCATCTTCATTGCGACGTACGCGTGGCGATTCGACATCACCCGAAAGCGGACCGCTCTGTTAGCGCTCGTCGGTTTCGGCATCGGACTTGCGTTCCAACTCGTGCTCGACATTCCGATTGACACCGGCCTCATCTTCGAGATGGTGACCAGCAGATGGTAACGTTTGGTTCGCTGTTCCAAGCGCTCGAGGTCGTCTTTTCGTGGCCGACACTCGGCTGGTTACTGATCGGGACGATCATCGGCATCGTTATCGGAGCTATTCCGGGTCTCGGCCCAAATCTCGGGATGGCGGTCCTGCTGCCGCTTACCTTCCGGCTGAACGGCATCGACGCGATCATCTTCCTGATCTGCATCTACCTTGGATCGGTGTATGGAGGAAGCGTTCCCGCGATTCTTGTCAACACGCCGGGGACAGCCGGTGCCGCGGCGACGACGCTGGATGGCTATCCGATGGCTCGGTTGGGCAGGGCGAAAGAGGCACTCGTCGTCTCCGCGACCTCCTCGGCGATCGGCGGCATCCTCGCCGGAATCACAATCATTCTGATTTCGCCGCTTTTAGTCGCGGTGGTATTGCTGTTCGGATCCCCCGAGTACTTCCTCGTCGCCCTGTTCGGTCTCTCGCTGATTGCGGTGGTCTCGAAAGGGTCGATGGTGAAAGGCCTCACCGTCGGTGCGTTCGGACTGCTCATCTCGACGGTCGGGTACCCCATCGCAACCGGTTCACCGCGGTACACCCTCGGGATCATCGAACTGTACGATGGGATCTCATTCGTTGCCGTCCTCATCGGCGTATTCGCGGTCGGCGAGATGATCAAGCTTTCCGCGGAAGAAGGCAGTATTGCCCGAGAAAACTTCGATCTCGGCGGTCCGATTATGCCGGGGTTCCGGATCGTGCTCTCGAACACCCGAACACTGCTCAAATCCTCGTTCATCGGTGGGATCGTCGGAGCGATCCCGGGATCGGGGGCGTCAATATCGAACTTCGTTGCGTACGTTGAGGCGCTCCGTAGCGACGAGGATTCGGAATCGTACGGTGAGGGGAATCCACGGGGTGTGATGGCATCTGAGGGCGCGAACAATGCAACGGTATTCGGCGCGTTGATTCCGACGCTCTCCTTCGGAATTCCGGGCAGTGGTTCGACGGCGATCCTCCTCGGCGGCCTGTTGATGCACGGCATCAGACCAGGTCCGGCCCTGTTCGCCGAGAACCTTTATATCACCCACAGCATCTTCATTGGACTGCTGGTGGCGTCGGTATTTATCCTACTTGTCGGCCTCGCATTTCTCCCCCGACTCGTGTACTTCACGAAGATCGATACCAACTATCTCATTCCAATCGTGCTGACTCTCTCGATCGTCGGTGCGATCGGCCTTCGGAACAACTGGATCGACGTCCTCACGGTAATCGTCTTCGGGATAGTGGGGTTCTATATGCGCGAGTTCGACTTTCCCATCATTGCATTCGTGTTGGGCGTCGTGCTTGGACCAATCGCCGAAGAGAATCTCGTCCGTTCACTGCAGATCTCAGGCGGGTCGCTGGATATATTCTGGTCCAGTCCCCTGTCGATTCTGCTGATTCTCCTCACGGTTGCGTCAATTCTCTCGCCAGCCTTCCAGCAGTCACGAGGCGACGCGACCGACTAGCGCCCGTCGGTCTCATTTTTTCGAAACAGTTCTCAGGGAAGTAGCCTCTCGGGTACGAGATCGCCCTTCACCGGGGTCAAGTACCGTTATCCTTATTTTGTGATTCAGAGTGAAGGTCAGTATGGATGTCCGTCTTCTTGGAACGGGGAGTCCAATCCCAATGACGAATCGCGGTGGAACCAGTGTGTCACTCTCCATCGGTGGAGAGCAGATACTCGTCGACTGCGGTTCGCTCGCAGTTCACCGAATGCTCGAACACGGTGTGAACCCCACAGAGGTGGAAACGTTATTTTTCACGCACCATCACATCGATCACACAGCCGATTTCTTCCAGTTCGTCATCTCGAGTTGGTCACTCGGACGTGAATCGCTCACTGTGTATGGTCCCAAAGGGACAGAACGGTTCGTGAATGCGATATACGATCTGTTTGAGGACGACATCCAGTACAGAGAGTGGTTCGGTCACGGAGCCAAAGGAATCAGAGATATCGACGTCGTTCCGGTTGACTCTGAATTTTCAATGTCGACAGAACGGTGGTCCGTGTCGGCGCTTCCTGTTGAGCACTCCATCGAAACGTACGCATATCGATTCACCGAAACGTCGACCGGGCAAACATGCGTCATTTCCGGTGATACTCGCCGAATAGACGAGTTATCCGAATTTGCCTCGGATGCTGATCTGTTGGTGCAGGACTGCTGTCTCGCTCCGACGTCGACGGATTCGACGTTCGCAGATCATATCCCGAACCGACTCGCTGGCCCGATTAGCGATGAAATGCGTCGGAAGCACAAGCAAAATCACTGCGATCCAGAAGATGCCGGATCGATCGCGGCAGAGGCAGGTGTCGATAGACTCGTGCTGACCCACCTTCTCCCTAACCGGGATCACGACGCGATGCGGAAAAAAGCCCGCACGGTCTTTGACGGAGAGATCGAAGTCGCAGCCGATGGAATGTGTATTTCGTTGGATAAGAACAACTGACACACCAGCAGCTACCCCTACTGCAAATCCGACAATCGCCACCACGATTTATTAGTTCCCGCTTGGATTACCGGGTATGACGATACTGACCGCGGTCGACGGCGAAACGATTCCGAGTGAGGCGGTCCGGCGGGGCGAAGAACTGGCGACGGCCTTGGGCGTCGATCACGTCGTGCTGCACGTGATGCCACAGAAGATTTTCGAGGACTTCCGCTCGTCCGCGAGCGGATCGAGTCGCTCGATGACGACGCCCGCGTCGTACGGGAACGCCGATAGCACTCCCCGGGAGAGTGCCCGGGGTGACGACTACACCGTCGAAGACGGCGAGCGACACGCGACCGGCATCGCACGCGACGTCGTGAGAGAGACGCTCGATGAGCCCGCTAACACGGTCATCAAAGGCCGCGTGGGCGAACCGGTCGGGGAGATTCTCGCGGAGGCGGAGCGTCGCGGTGCACGGTATCTCGTCATCGGCGGACGGAAGCGCTCGCCAGCCGGGAAGGCGCTGTTCGGAAGCAGAACGCAGTCGATTCTTCTGGAATCCGACCTTCCCGTCGTCACCGTGATGTCCGACGAGTAGCCGAGCGATACCGTCCGCAGAGATAGCGCCCTCAGTACCTTTTTTCAAGGCCTCGATCATTCGATCGTTTTTCCGGCGGATCGACATTCAACCGCTCGAACGGGAGGTGAATTTATATACCCTCAAATATATCCTGTTTATTGATGGTATTTGATAGCATACGGCGTCGATCGTTTTTGAAGGGTGGGGCGGCCGCGGGAACAGTCGGGCTGACGGGGCTCGCGGGTTGTTCGAGCATCTCGGGAATCACTGGCGGCGGCACACCGGAACTCGGCTTGGCGTTCACGGTGCCAGTCGAGAATCTCGGGTCGCTGTTCGCCATCGAAGACCTCCAAGACGAACTCACGAACCTCGGCTCGGAGTACGAACTCAGCGTGACCCGTAACGAGAGCACGCCCGATTCGCTGAACGCGATGGCCGCCGGGGAGGTCGATATGGCGCTTCTGACGACGGTGAGTTACGCCTCCGCGGTCCGTCAGGAGGCCGTTCCTGGCAACATCTCGATGATCTCGACTGACTTCTGGGACGCCCATCCCGAATGGTACGGGTTCACGATCTTCTCCGGTGCCGATTCGGGGATCACCGAAATCGCCGATCTGGAGGGGGCGAACGTCGGCGTCAACGCGCAGGGCACGGGTACCCACGCCGTCTTAGAGAAGGGGATGCGCCAGGAGGACCTCGAGTTCGGCGAGGACGCGGAACTCGTCGAACTCCCGTTCCCGACGTTCGTCGAGGCGATAAACGATGGCCGCCTCGACGCGGGCATCTTTCCGGCGCTGTTCGCCGTCGCGGCCCGTTCGGAGGGCTTCAACGAGGTGTACCGGAGTCAAGACCTCTGGGACGAAGCGTATCCCTTCGCCTACACCGTCGCCTCGAACGACGCCCTCGACGAGAAGGGCGATGCGATCGCCGCGTGGGGCGAAGACCTCGACGAACTCGTCGACTACTGTTACGACAACCGCTCGGAGGTCGTCTCGCTCGCCGCCGAACACTTCGAGCTTCCGGAGGCCGTCGTCGACGGGTTCTTCCTCACGAACGACGACTACTACCGCCAGGATATCACGATCGACATCGATCGACTCCAGTTCGCGATCGACGAACTCGTCGACCTCGGCTTCGTCGAGGAGAGCTTCGACGTCGGCGAGTACGCGACGAACGACTACCTCCCCTCGAACTGATCGGTCCGCCGGACATCCTCACGTTTTCGAGCAAACGGTGGGTCACGTACGCAACGCGTTCGAGACCGAATCAAGTGTCATCGGGGCTGGAGCACCGTACTTTCGCGGCCGAACTCAATCGTCGTATCCCGCTGCGCCGATCCGTTCGAGATCCGCTCGGATCGCGTCGGCCGCGGCCGCGAGTTCGTCGGTCTCGACGGGATCGAGGTCCCACTCGTGAATCTCGCAAACGCCGCCGCCGTTCAGGTCGACCGGGACGCTGAGCGCGAGGTTCTCGAACCCGTACTCGCCCGCGAGCGGCGTCGACAGACAGAACGGTTCGCCGAGACGGCCGTGGGAGTCGCCGCCGGGCTCGCTCCCGGCGATGATCGAGCGGATCACGCGCGCGACGCCCGCGCTCGTGACCCAGCGGGACGTCTCTCGGACACCGCGCTCTTTGGCAATCTGAAACGGGATGTCGCGGACGTACTCGAGGAGTTCCTCGCGGTCGAGGCCCGTCGTCTCGACGGGATCCTCGCCGACGCGCGCCCGTGAGAGAACCGGAACGAGATTCTCGCCGTGCTCGCCCATCATCGGACAGTAGACGTCGTTCTGTTCGACGCCCAGTTCCGAGCCGAGCGCGTCGGCCATCCGTGCCGACTCCGAGAGCGAGTAGCCGAGGAAGCACCGCCGCGGCCACTCCAACAACGAGTAGAACTGATAGACCAGCCGGTCGATCGGGTTCGTAATAACGAGCATCGGCGTGGGATCCAGCGGGCGGAGGTCCTCGACGACCGACTCCACGATCGAGAGGTTACGATCGAGTTCGGCCTCCCGCGCCCCGCGATCGGTCGCATCCTCCGGCTGCGGGGCGGCCGCGTTGTACACGAGCAGATCGGGATTTAGCGCCTCCAATTCATCGGGCGTCGCCGCCTGGATCGTCCCGACGTCGTCGCCGGAAATCTTCGAACCCGGCGCGTTCGAGAAGTGGTAGGTCGCGTGCGTGACATCCTTCGCGTGCGCCCACGCGGCGCCTTCGTTGATGTCGACGAGCGAGACGTCGACGGTCGGTTCAACGCCCGCGAGCGTGTACGCGACGGTTGTTGCGATGGTGCTTGCACCGCCGATAATAGCGACGTGCATAGCGATACGTCGGCGTTCGAATACAAGTAGATTGTCCAAACGGGCTGAACGATCACCCGCGACCGATTCGGCCGAGAACTCGATGTTGATTCGGTCAGTCGACACCGGCTTCATCTCTCGAAGCCGCGTCGATTCGCTCGACCGCCGTCGATTCGCTCAGTCGCCGCCGTCGACGTAGACGACGCCGTCCTCGACGACGACGTCGTAGGTGGGGACTCTGATCCGGTCGTCGCCGATGTGCTTGCCCGTCTCCAACTCGAAGGACCACCCGTGCCACGGGCAGGAGACGATGCAGTTGTCGCTGTAGTGCTGGTCGATACGCTCGCCCGTGCCGGTGAACTCGCCGACGAGTTCGCGCTGGACGTTGCCCTTACAGACCGGACCACCGTCGTGCGGACACTGGTTCCGCAGCGCGTAGAACTCGCCTTCCGCCTTGATCACGCCGACTTCCGCCCGCCCGACCTCCACGATCGCGTGGTCGCCGTCTTCGAACTCCGATTCGGGGCCGACCTCGACTAGCCCGTCGGCGCTCATAGGCCGAACACCTCCTCGGCGTTGCCAGCGAGAATCGCGCGTCGGTCGTCGTCGTCGAGCATCGGGAGGTCGTTGATCGTCGAGGGGCTGTCGAAGTCCCAGTGGGGATAATCCGACGCGTACAGCAGGCGGTCCGTGCCGATCATATCGAAGCAGAGTTCCAGCAGGTCGTTTCGCGCAGAGATTTCCAGCGGCTGGGTCCCGAAATAAAAGTCAGTGATGTACTCGCTCGGGCGCGTGTCCAGTAAGGGAGCTTCTTCGGGTCGCTTGAGGTATTCCTCGTCGAGTCGGCTGACGAGCCCGGGGATGTAGGTGACGCCGGATTCCATGAAGACGATGTCGAGCC
>NZ_VJXQ01000001.1:10247-10565 GCF_007655485.1 Halobellus captivus | reverse complement strand
TCCAAAAAGCCGAGCGTGTGCGTCTCGATCATCTCCTCGTACCCCGCGCGGACGTACTCGTCGAGACCCGAACCACCAGTATGGAAAACGATGGGATAATCCATCTGCTCGCAGCGCTCGTAGATCCGGTCGTACTTCCGATTGCCTAATGGTGGGCTTGCACCCGCGGTGACGAAACACGCGCCCACATAGGCGTCTTCGTCCTCGACGCGTTCGAGGATGTCGAGGGAAGCGTCGACGTCGCCGTAGGGGATCGGCGCGAGGCCGTAGATTCCCTCGTCGGGATCGAGCACCTCTTCGAGCATATACTCGATATAG
>NZ_VJXQ01000001.1:0-10237 GCF_007655485.1 Halobellus captivus | reverse complement strand
TGGTGAAGGCCTGCACGCGCTCGTCGTCGGCGTTGACGCCGCCCATCGCGAGGATGAGATGCGAGATCTGTAGGGAGACATCAATATCGAGGAAATCCATTCCCTCGCCGACGCGTTCGGGTTCCTCGGGCGCGTCCGGATAGTTCGAGTGCTCGCGCAGAACTTTCCCGTAGTTCTGTCTGTCGCCCGTCGACGTCGGGAAAAACGAACTGAGGTTCTGTTTGACGCCCGCGTCGTCCCAGTTACTACGCTTGTATTTCGTGTTCCACGGTTCGGGCATGTACTCCGCGACTTCCTTGAACGAGTCCTGATAGTGCCAGTCGCAGTCGATGACTCGCTCCTCGGCCGCATCGATCATCGCATCGCCTCCCCGCGAAGCCCGTACTCATAACACGCTCCCATTGAGAGACGGTCGCAGCCCACACAACCGTGACTGAGGGTCGTTAGCATACACTCGCGTCTTTGATGTACATCCATTTAGGTTTTTGTGCTTCCGCTGGCGAGAGAGCAGGCGGCGGTGGAGCGTCGCCGACCAATCAACGTAGAGACGGCCGAACGGGGAGAGCGATCCGATCCGCGAAACGTGGAAGAAGCCGATTATGACTGCGGTCCGGAACTCAGGTCCAGTGGAGGAGGCGACTCCGGATGAATCTGAGTCCGCGGTCCAGTCCGATGCCGATGAACATCACGGCGATGATCGCGGCGTAGACCTGTGCCGACTGGAACGAGCGAACGCCCTGAATTTCGAGCGCACCGAGTCCGCCGCCACCGGCCACCATCTCGAAGACGAACGTGATGATCAGCGATAGCGGCATCGCGATCTGGAACCCGGTGATGATCCCGGGGAGCGCCGCGGGCAGCACCACCCGCCGGAGCAGTCGGCGGTCACTCGTGCCCATCATTTGGGCCGCCCAGAGGAGGTTCGTCTGCACCTGCTGGGTGCTGTCTCGCGCGTTGACCGCGACGGGCCAGAACGTCCCGACGGCCACCATAATGATTTTCGAGATGTCGCCGATGCCGAACCAGAGCATAAACACGGGGATCAGCGAGATGATCGGGACCGGGTACCCGATCTTGATGATCGGATCGAAGAACCAGTCGACGAAATCGTTACGCGCCGAAAGCACGCCGACGATCACGCCGAAGACCGACGCGATCGCGAGCCCGACGAGCGCGCGGTACAGCGTCAGAAACGCGTTTTCCAGCATCTGTCCCGACAGCGTCAGCTCGATGAACCGGAGGATGATGTCCGAAAGCGGCGGGAGGAAGTAGTAGTGAATGAGCTCGAGTTGGCCGACGAGCTCCCACAGCACCAGAACGATCACCAGCGAGTAGATCGACTTGCCGATGTCGACGAGCCGCGACGTATCGAATCCGTCCGTTGCGTCTGCGTTTACGTCCATACTAACACCCTGTTACGAGCCTCCTCGAACCCACGGACGGCAACGAACGCGACCGCCGAGATGATGACGATGTTCGCGAACATCCGCGGGTAGTTTCCGATCTGTCCGGAGGTGAGGATCAGATAGCCCATCCCCTGGTTCGACGCGATGAGTTCTGCGCTCACGAGCGCGACGAAGGCGATCGGAACCGCCTGCCGAATCCCGGTCATAATCTCGGGGATCGTCGCGGGGAACACGACTTTGAACAGCATCGCTCGCTCGCTGGTACCCATCATTTGCGCCGCCCACACGAGGCTCTGGTTTACGTCGTTGGCGGCGTTGTACGCGTTCAACACGACCGGCAGCAAGCACGCGAGGAAGACGATCAGAATCGCGGTCTCCGTGCCCACGCCCAGCCACAGGATCGCGAGCGGAACGAGCGCTGTCTTCGGAATCGGGTAGGTCATCGACAGGAAGATGTCGAAGAAGTTCTCGACCGGCTTCGAGCGGGCCATCCCGATCCCGAGCAGGACCCCGACGAGGATACTCAGCCCGAGTCCGACGGTGATCCGGAACAGCGAGATGAACAAGTGCGAGAACACGTCGCCGGTCACGATGAGTTCGACGATGCGGCTCAAAACGATCGTCGGCGGGGGGAGGATCGATTCCGCGACGAACGTACCGCTCGCGAACTCCCAGAGCACAACCAAAATTCCGAGCGGGATCCAATCGAAGATTGTTTGGACGATTCCCTGGAGAGGGGCGGGAAGCGTCTCGATCCGCTGGGACGTCGCGTGCCCCACGGCTACAGTGTCACCTCGGTTTGGGTCTCTTCGTGGAGCGATTTCCAGACGGCGTTCTTGTACTGGGCGAACGCATCGGAGGTGACGATGTCCTCTCGCGACCCGGAGCGATCCAAGTCGATCTCGGTGACCGTCTTTTTCGTTCCCGGATGCCGCGTCATAATCAACACGCGCTCGGAGAGGTACACCGCTTCCTCGACGTCGTGTGTGATGAACACGATCGTCTTTCCGAGATCGTCCCAGATATCGATCAGTTGGTCCTGCAGCGCCTCACGGAGCGGTTGGTCGAGCGCGCCGAACGGCTCGTCCATCAGCAGGATCTTCGGCTCGTAGGCGAGCGTACGCGCGATGCCGACGCGCTGTTTCATCCCGCCGGAGAGCTCCTTGGGATATTTATCCTCGAAACCGTCGAGGTCGACGAGGTCGATGTACTTCTGTGCGGTGGTCTGGCGCTCTTCTTTCGGGACGCCGCTCTCTTCCAGCCCGTAGGTGACGTTCTCGAAGACGGTCCGCCAGGGGAACAGCGCGTAGTCTTGGAACACGACGCCTCGGTCGGTCCCGGGACCGCTGATCGGCTCGCCGTCGACAGCGATCGTCCCCGACGTCGTGTCCAAGAACCCCGCAATGAGGTACAGAAGCGTACTTTTGCCGCATCCACTCGGTCCGACAACGCTGACGAATTCCCCGCCTTCGACGTCGAAAGACAGGTCGTCGATGGCCTTCGTCCGCTCGGGGCCCTCGCCGTACACCTTCTCCAGTTCGGAGATGGTTACTCGTCCATCCATTACTGGTTCACCCCATTGGATGGGCATTGACTGTTCCGATATATACTCGTCCCGCCGCCGTGTTCGCTGTCGTTCGTGCTCATTGGGATCATCACCTATTATCGCAGACGGATCGTGCACTGTGGCACACTGAAACTCCGGTCGATCGGATCATCGACGTCGTCCGGGTATCTCCGTGGGCTGGACGGATAGCGCGGTCGAATAACCGTGACCGCTTCTGGTACCACGTAACATAATGCCGTTACAGTATCCATCGTACAAAAGCCTTCCTTCCGACGGAGTCAACCTCGTGGAATCGGTAGCAACACTGCGGTTGCATTGCTGCACCGTTCGTGTTTATTAGTGAATAAGAAACTAATATATAGTTTTTAAATATATTTACAGAAACACAAGATATCCATTCTAATTACGTTAAAACTGGAAATAAGATATATAGATGCTGGAGATTGTATTGTGAATTCTTTCAATATTTATTTATAGATATCCCCGCTCAGCGGTAACGATCACTGGTATTTTTCCACTCGAACGTCGTATCGAAAGACATATTCGAAAAGATACTACTTGCGACCGACGGCGAAGCGGCTTCGGACCGCGCGACAGACCACGCGATCGAGTTAGCGGCCTACCACGGCGCCACGTTACACGTCCTGTACATCGTCGACAGCGACGTCTACGACGCCTACAGCGGCGACGAGTACGTCGACGGCCACGAGGGACCGGAGCACGGCCTCGAAGACGTCGGTGAGGAGGCGATCGCCGCGGTCGTCGAGCGGGCCGAAGGGCGCGACGTCGAGGTGGAAGGACACCTCAAGCACGGGCAGCCCCCGGAAGCGATCGTCGAATTCGCCCGCGAGGCCGACGTTGATCTCGTAATCCTCGGGACGCGACGCCGACCCGACGAGTACCGGAGTCTGCTCGGTAGCACCACCGACCGGGTGCTCCGACTGGCCGAGATGCCCGTGACCGTAGTCAAAACGCCTGTCGAGTCCTGATCTCGCTCACCTCACGCACCGATTCGATTAACGTCACTATTCGGCTCGATGATGGGCCATCCGATTCGATGACGTGATATTGGATTCGATGATGCGCTGTTCGGTGCGATAACGCCCTATTCGGTGTGAATCTCGAACCGAGCGCCGCCGAGCGTTCGGGCGTCGCCGACATCGATCTTCCACCGGTGGGCGAGCACGATCTGATGGACGCTTGCCAGCCCCATTCCCGTGCCGCTGTCGTCTCGCTTCGTCGAGAACCCGGGGTGGAAGGCACGCTCTCGCACGTCGGGAGCGACACCCGGCCCCGAATCCTCGTAGGCGAAGCCCTCGTCTGTCGGTCCGACCAGAACGTCGACGTCCGTCGACCCGTGTTCGATCGAGTTCCGAACGAAGTTCTCGAAGACCCGCTGGAGCCCGTCCCTGTCCGCGGTGACCCTCAGCGGTTCGCGGATCGAAAACGAGGCTTCCTCCGGAGGATCGACCGCGCTCCACGCGTCGGCGAACACGTCCGCGATCGGGACCTCGGTCGGCTCGGAGACGATCTCCCCGCTCCGCAGCGTCTCCGCGAGATCGGAGCGGAGGTCGTCGATCCGTTCGACGGCGTCGAGCGCGCGCTCGATGTGCTCGTCGTCCCCGGTGGTACGGGCCAGTTCCAGCCGTCCCTGCGCCGTCGAAATCGGGGTCTGGAAGTCGTGAGAGACGAAGTTCGCGAAGTCGTCGAGGCGCTCGTACTGGCGTTCGAGTTCGCGTTCGTGAGCGCGGCGCTCCGAGACGTCTCGGGCCGAGACCACGATCGAGGTCACGGTGCCCTCGGTGTCGGTCACCGGACGGAAGTACCCTTCGGCGGTGATCGGCCTGCCGCGGGGGTTCGGATGCGTCGATTCGTACTCCACATACTCTCCCGCGGCGGCCGCGTCGACCCACTCTCGGACGTCGTCACGGCGTTCGTCGGCCCACCACGGCGTGTCGCAGAAATCCTCGCCGACGACGTCGTCGCGACTGACGCGGACGTATTCGATCGCGGTCTGGTTGACGTCCACGAGAGTTCCGTCCGTATCGAGGAGGCCGACGAGAAGGTTCGGATCGTCGAAAATCGCCTCGAAGCGACGTCGGCTCCGACGGCGTTCGCGCTCTCGGCTTCTCGATTCCACTGCGTTCTCGATTCGATTCGCGAGTAAGGCGTACTGCTTCTGTTCGCCGGTCTTTTGGAAGTAGTCCGTGATGCCCGCAGAGATTGCGCGGCTCGCGACAGCCTCGGAGCCAGTCCCGGTGAAAAGGATCACCGGAATGTTCGGATCGACGTCGTGGACGGCGTCCAGGAGGTCGAGGCCCGTCGTTCCGCCCAATTCGTCGCCCGGCGTCCCGGTGAACTCGTCACCCTTCGTCCCGGTGAACTCGTCACCCTTCGTCCCGGTGAACTCGTAATCGGTGACCACGCAATCGACGTCGCGCTCGCGGAGTGTCCGAACCGCGTCATCCGGATGTGGCAGCGCAGTGACGGTAATCGAATCGGTTGCGTTCTGCAACGAATCGACCGTTAGATCCCGAAACTGCGGGTCGGACTCGACGTGGAGAACCCGGATCGGACCGTCCATCGTCTCACACACCACGCGGAACCGTCTTAGTAATTGCTATCCTGTCAAATCCGTATCTAGTACCCCGTTCAGCCATCGGGCATCACTACCCCGACGACAGACGCTCACAGCACGTCGTGTCGGATCGCTGCCGCCCGTGTCGCGATCTCCGCGCTTCGCTCCTCGATCGTCGCCGCGTACGATCGGTCCTCCAGCGTTTCGACGTTCACCGAGACCGTCGCGAGCGACGCTCGAACCGCGGCGTCCGCGAGATACGCGCCCGCTCTCGCGTCGGCAGCGACGCCCGGTCGCCCGTGTTCGATCACGACGGCCGCGTCTTCGAGCACGGCCAGCGCCGCCTCCGCGGTCGCCAGCGGAACGCCCGCCGCGCGCTTGGAAATCCGATCGGACGGTTCGGAGGGCGAACCGCCGCCGAACAGTTCGTCGACGAGCTCCGCGTCCCGGTCGGCGAGCAGCAGGAGTTTCCGGCGTTGGTCGGCGAGATCCGCGCGGAGGTCCTCGAAACCGTCGAGATTTGGGTCCTCGAGATCCAGGCCATCGAGATCTGAGTCATCGAAATCGGGGTCGTCAAAATCGGGATCGCCAGAACTGGGGTCGGTGAGATCAGGGTCGTCGGCGTCGCTACCCCGCGCGGCGACCGTGTGAATGCAAGCCATCTCGCAGAGCGCTGCACCCATCGCGGCGGACACTGCGACGACGGTTCCGCCCGCGGGTGTCACCCGCTCGGAGGCGACGTCGTCGAGGAACGTCCCGATCGGGGCCTCATCGATCATAGTTCGAGGAGCGGTCTCACTCCTCAAGAACCTACTTGTCCCCGCGCCCAGCGTTGATTCGATCACAACCTCGGCAACAACGCCGTCGGAAACGCTCTCCCGCGATCAGTTGGTCGTGACGATCTCGACGACATCGCGGTGATCGAGTTCGTGGTCGGAACCGACCTGCCGGTTCGAGCGGCAGTCGATGCCGTGCAGGAGTCCCTTGCCGATGTCGGAGTGGAGGTGGTAGGCGAAGTCTTCGGTGGTCGATGCCTCGGGAAGGATAAAGCAGTCCCGGAAGACGCCCTGGGAGTCGGCACGTCCGTTCGCACTGCCCGGGAAGATCGCGATCGCGCCCATCACGTCGAAGAGGGCGGATTCGAGGACGTCTTGAACGCCCGTCCCGTCGAAGTCGTCGACGTACTCGCGGATCTGTTCGAGACCGGCGGCCTGTTCCTCGGAGGGGTCGCCGACGATCTCGAAGTTCGATGCCCCCGGCTGATAGTCGACGACGTCGGCCTCGTTCGCCTGCTTGAGCGCCTTCTCCGCGTGCGCGCTCGTGGGGACGAAGGTGAGGTGCTCGTAGTCGGGATCGGACGTCACCGAATCGTAGTGCTCCTGTGCGGCGGGTTTGTCCATCTTGTTCGCCGCGATCACGATGGGTTTCGTTCGTTTTCTGATCTCGCGGGCGACGCGCGCTTTGATCTCCTCGTCCCACTCCTCGGGATCGAGTCCGGCGTCGGTCGCGAGCAGGATCTGCTTGATCTCGTCTTTGTTGGTCTTGAACGCCGACATCTGTTCGGCGAGGTCCTCTTCGATCTTCTTCTCCTCGCCGTGGTAGCCCGACCGGTACCGTTCGAGGCCCTTCTCCAAGATGTCGAGATACCACATATCGAGTTCGTTCTCGAGGAAGTCGATGTCCTCGCGAGGGTCGTGGCCCTCGGTCGGTTCGCCCTCGAGATCGGTCTCGCCGGAGAAGTCGACCACGTGGGCGAGCACGTCGGCCTCATTGAGATCAGTGAGGAACTGGTTTCCGAGGCCTTTCCCCTCGTGTGCGCCTGGGATGAGGCCCGCGACGTCGACGAGTTTTACCGGGACGAACCGGGTGCCGTCGTCGCAGTAGCCGACGGAGGGCGTACACGTCTCGTCGAACTCCGGTGCGGCGCACTCGACGCGGACGTACGCCTCGCCGACCGATGGATCGATCGTGGTGAACGGATACGCGCCTTCGGGAACGTCGTTCATCGTCGCCGCATTGAAGAAGGAGGACTTGCCGACGGAGGGCTTGCCGACGAGTCCGATCTTGTAGCTCATTGCTCGCAGAAGTCCCTCGTGGCTCAAAAACCGTCCTATCCGACGTCTCGTCGTGATGCGATGACACGGCGCACACCGACAGGGTATTTTGTCGCCGCCTCGGACGTGGCGGTATGAACGAGGCGGGAGATCGTCCCGACGCCGTCGACGGCGGATCCGGCGAACCGAGCGACGCCAACGAGCCGAGCGAGAAGGCGGAGGTGGGCGACACCTTCGGCGTCGGCATCCACGTCACCGAATCGGAGTTCCAGTTCGTCGTCCACGTTCCTTCAGATATTGACTCCGGATGGACCGATCCGCAGGCGTTTCAGGGATACGTCGAACGCGCGGTCTGGGACCGCCTCGATCGGGAGTCGACGCTCCGTCGGCTCGCGAGAGAGGCCAGCGTCGGTGAGACTGTCACGCTCGGACACGTCACGCTCCACCCGGACGGAACCGTCGTCGACGCGTCGCTGGACGTGCCCGGCAGTGCGCAACCGGAAGGCGGGGAATCAACGGGCGAGCAGCCGGAGGACGGGAAACGACCGGACGGGTCGTGACCGACGCGCTCGACGCCGTCATCGACGCCGCGCTGCAGCGCGCGCTCGTGTCTGAAAGCGAGGCGCGACAGTACTTCGCGCTCGCCGGAGTACTCGACCGAATCGGGCGAACGGCCGCGGACGACGTCCGCGTCGGTCCCCTTGGTGCGTCGCTTCTGAGCACAGTCTCGGTTCACGCGTTAGCGGACGGAGACGCCGAAACCGGGCTTGACGTCGAGGCGTGGACGCCCGGAACCGAAGAGCGACGGACCGAGTTCGTCGTGGCTGGGGCGCTCACCGCGCTGCGACGGTTTGACGTCGACCTCGATGTCGTGGCGTCGCAGGCCGGACTGTCACCCGCGCGTCTCGATCGCTATCGGGAGTCCTCACCGGAAGAGAGACCATAACGGAGAACCGGTCGTGGAAAACAGCGGTCGCGAGAAACTGTCTGTCCTCAGGTTACGCCCGGCGTCGCTCGTTAGTTTCGACCGGGGGCGTTCCCGGAGTTGCCGGGCGCACCGCTCGATCCGCTGTTGCCGCTGGCGGCGCTGGAGCCGTCGTCATCGTCGTCCGCATCGCCTTCGTCGTCTCCGTTCTCGTCGGCCTCGTCATCCTCCGTCTCTGATTCTTCGCCGTCGTCCGCGTCGTCCGCGTCGTCAGACTGTCCGGGAGCATCGCCCGATTGACCGGGGGCGTCAGCCGATCCGGAGGCTGCGTCCGACTGTCCGGGGGCGTCGCCGGAGCGACCCGGTGCGTCCTCGGTTTCGTTTTCGTCGTCAGCGAGACCCGGTGCCTCGGCGGCGTTCCCCGGGTTGTTACTCGTCACGAAGTCCGAGATGATCTGCCCCGGCGGGCCGTCGAAAGTGCCCGACTGCAGAGCAGCAACGAAGTTCGAGACCGTCTGACCGAAGATGCCCTCTTCCTCGACGAACTCGACAGTCAGATCGGTCGTCGTCGTGGCCGTCTCGTTGTCAGCCGTCGCGTTCACGGAGATCGTGACGTTTTCCCCCGGAAGCGGGAGGGCGACCTCGCCGTTCTCGTCGGTCTCGTACGTGCCGGTCCCCGCGTAGTCGCCGTCGGCCTCGACGTCGACGGTGGCGTTCTCCACCGCGTCGGAGCCGTGCGTTACCGTCACGAAGACGCCGTCGGTCCGCTGTTCAGCCGAGACGTCGAGCTGCGCGGACCCCTCGAGTTCGGTCGACGTCTCGGCGGTTAGGTCATCGCTGGTGGCCGTCACGGTGACGGCCTGGGTGTCTTCGGGCTGCTCGAACGTCGCAGTACCGTTCTCGTTCGTCGTTGCGGTCGCCGAGTAGTTTGCGTCGCCCGCGGCTTCGATGGAGGCGTTTTCGACCGCTTCACCGTACTGCGTCACGGTCGCAGTCGCCGTTCCATCGGATTCCTGCGTCACGTCAACGTCGAGTGACTCCTCGTGGGGAACGAGTTCGACCTGCTGGCTCGTGTTGGCGTCGTCAGCGGTCACCGCTACCTCGACGGTGACTGTCTCGTTCGGATTCGGAAGCGTGACGGTCCCGTTCGCGTCGGTCTCGTACGTGCCGTTCCCGTCATACGCCGACGAAGCCGTCACGTTCACGGTGGCGTTCTCCACTGCGGTTTCGTTGTCTGTGACAGTCACGGTCGCGTCGCCGGTCTCGGACTGCTGTTCGACGTCGACCGAGAGATCCGTCGCCGCGCTCGCACCCATCGGGAACGCTGCCAGTCCGACGAGTGCCACCACGGCGATGATCGTGAGTGTCTTGCTGCGGGTCATTTGCAACCGCTCGTTGCGACGGATACCCCATAAACGGAGAACTCGCTCAGGCCGTCTTCTTCCCAATTAATCCGATTTAACTGGGTTAACTGTCTCGCAATTGGCCGACCGCGATCCGCAGGTGGGCGTCGGGCCGTGCACCGCGAATCGCTCGCGTGGTGTCGCTCGCGCGCGGACAAGCGGTCGTTCGAAGAAGTAGCATCGAGAGTATACGGTCTACAGTTCGTCCGATCGAAGGTCGCTGTGAACATCGATTCGTTATGCCCGTCGTTCGCGAAGGATGATTCTCCGCGCGATGCTCTTCACGGTTTCCCGCCCGGTGGTG